>CAWIDK010000005.1:0-1642107 GCA_963834865.1 uncultured Gemmataceae bacterium | reverse complement strand
CACCAGGTCATCAACGTAGCGTATCCCCCAGACAAATTGGCGATCCGCGCTTGTAGCGGCGCCGATGCGTTCTTCAAGGACTTGCCATTTATCGGAATAATAAATATGCCGAGCCTCACTGAGCACACCGCCAGTGTAGGTGTCCTTAATCGCCCTACGATTTCGGCCATCGTAGGCGTACGCTGCCACCGGAACACCGCTCGCACTGAGCTGAACGAGGCGATTCCATGCGTCATAGGTCATCGCATAGCCCGCGGTGGGCGTAACTGGCGGCGGCATCGCAGTGACGTTGCCGGCTTGGTCATAGGTCGGCGTTACCCACGCCGGACCGACCGATTCCGTCACCAATGTGATTTCGTTCGCAGGGTTCGCCATGCGATACTGGATCAGATCCCATAGTCCGTCGCCGTTGTCATCCTCGCGGAAACTACCCCAGTTTCCGGTCTCATCGAGCGACCAGCACTGGGCGAACGTTAGGGCCAAGATGCCCGAATTGGACGCGTTGAGGCCGCCGCGCTGGAAATCCTTCAGCCGGAACAGCCCGTCGTATTCATAGTATTCGTCGTGCTGGTCGTTCGGGTCCACCGGTTCCGCGCGGTAGAGACGATTGCCGTTGCGGTCGTAGCCATGCTGAACGCGCTCCACGACGTTGGCGGTGCCACTGCTGGACGAACTGCTGGACGAACCCGGTCCACTGCTGGTCCAGATCAGATCCTTCACCCGCGCGAATTTGTCGAGGCCACGGTAGATATCGCCGGTATCCGGATCGTTGCCACCCTCAATGCCGATCAGCGTATAGGTAAGACCTGGCTCGGGTGAAACGACTTGAACGACGTTGGCAAGACCGAGGTAGGAATAGGCGGCGAGTTGCGTGACACCATCATTGTCCACGAGCGCCGCAATACGGCTGGTCGCATCTTCGATGCTGCCGCCAGCGCCATAGCTGTAATAGAGCACTCGGCCGTTTGGATAGGTTATGCTCGTGGGCCGGACCGTGTTGGCGCTTCCGTCGGCGTACCCGTATTGAACCGCGGGGGTCGTTCCGACAACCACCGCACCGCTGTGGGATTGATACTCGGCGATCTGCTGTCCAAAGGTATTGTACACCTCGAGCAGTTGGTTCACGATGCTGCCCATGCCCACTGTGGCGTTGTCGTACGAGGTCACGGTTTGCACCATGCCGCGGACCTCGTAATCCGTCTCGATGCGCAGCACGGCGCCGTCGACGCCGGTCCCGAGGGTCGTCACCCGGTCCTGGCCGCGCCGGCCGAGCAGGTCATAGTCGATTTCGTGGACCGTGCCCATCTGGTCGGTCGTGGTACTTAGCTCGCCTTGGCGATTATATGTGTACGCGATTTGGTCGTTGCCGCCGACCGAATCGGGAAGGATGTCATAGCGTTTGAGCAAGGTCGATGCAATTCCCGAATCGATCAGGGTGGTGCCGTAGACGTACTGTGTCACCTGGTTGCCGGTCTGAGTGTTGACGGCAGTGCTCTGCGACACGTTGCCATCCGCGTTGTAGGCCGTGAGCGTGGTTATGTTCGTGTCCAGGGACGCGGGACAAGCCGCGGAAGAGCTGCTGCTGGACGAGCTGCTCGACGAGCTGGAGCTGCCGCCCGTCGTGCAGTTCTCGATGCGCTGCACCTCGCGGGCCCGGTTGTCGTATTGAAAGCAGGTCACCACGCCCGCGGGATCGGTCGTCATCTGTACGTTGCCGGCGCTGTCGAACTGTGTGCTCGTCACATGAACTGTGTCCGACCGGCTCGGAATCGTATCGGGCCGACTGAGCGGCGGCCCGCCGTCGGTGCCGTAATCGGCGACCGCGACGGTGCGCCCAAGGGCGTCGGGATAATGTGCGACGTATTGCACACGGGCCAAGGGCTGGGCACTCGTGGGCGAGCCGAGCGGACCGGTCCCGGTCGCGTCATCGTAACGCTTACGCATGGTCGTCTGGATGAGGTTGCTGGCCGCATCGAAGGTCCACTCGGTCTGCTCGAGTACTGGTGTCGGCGGACACGTCGCCCGCTTCGGCGTACGTGATCGTGCCGAGGAAAAAGCCGCTGTACTGCACGACCATCCGTCCAAGGGTATCGAAGGTCCGCTTGAAAAACAGCTGCGACCCGGCAGGTAACTCCATGATCACGTTACCCGCCTGGTCGTACCAGCGATTGTCCACCATCCAGTTTCCGACGGTCCCGGTCGTCGGATCGACGCCGTAACGGACGGTCTGGTAGACGCGGCTCAGGTCATCGAACAGCATTTCGCTGCGCGATCAGGTTCCCCGCAAGGGACGTATCGTAGCGCTCGGTCATGGTCATGCGATCCAGGTTGTCAAAGTAATTCTTCTCGTAGAAGTCGATTTCGCCGTCGGTGCCCGTACGGCGATTGCGCCAGTCGTAGAGGAACGTCGTTACGCGCGTGGTGCTGCCATCGACGTATTGCGTAACCTGCGTGAGATTGTTGTCGCCGCCGGGCGCGCCGCCGTCGTACTGGTTCGCGGTGACCATCACCATGTTGTTGCCCGCTGCGCCGCCGCCGGTCGGGTCACTGTCGGTGGGGCCGGTGTCGTCCGTGCCGACCCAGATCGATTGCACGTTCCCGCGCACGTCGAAGACGGTGCGGTTGATCGTGCCGCCGGGCGTTTGGCTGCGATTGGGCCGCTGCATCACGTCGTAGCCGAAATTGGTCTGATCGTAGTTTGTGCCGGTGGTGCCCGAGCCGCTGGCGGGAATCAGCTTGTACGCGAGCCCGGCGGCCTGCCGGTTATTGCTGCCGTATTGCATCACCGTCCAGCCCGTATACGTTGATTGCGGGAAGCTATCCGTTGGCTGCAGCGCTCCATTGGTGCTGGGGCGGACCGCCGCGATCTGTTGTAGCGGCCGGCCGGCATCGTCATAGACGGCGATCGACACCGGGTTTTCGAGCGTGCAGGTGTAATTCGGGGCGGCGCCCGTGGCGTAACCCGCGGCGAGCCACACCTGCTGCGTCGCGTCCTGGTAAACCAGCCACCTGGCGCGGCGAATCACCGTCGCCGTACCGTTGAGGGCGATGGTGTGCGATGGGCCGAGCACCTGCGTGGTGCGGCCCTGGCTATCGATGCTCATGTCCGTGATGAGGTGCTGGCCGGCGCCGGCGGGCGTCGTCCAGCCGGGCGGCGCGTCCGACACCTGCGTGGTGTCCACGTCGTCGATGCGCTCGGTGATGCCGTCCGTCGGGATGTCGTACGTGGTCCGAGTCAGGATGCCGCGCTCGTCCATTTGCCAGGTGCGGTTGCCGTAAATGTCGTAATACTCGCCGCGGGTGTTGGCGACGCCGGAGCCGTTCTGCGCCGTCGAGATGACGGGAAGCGTGGTGATGCGCTGCTGCACCTGGCAGGTGCCGGGATACCACGTGTAGCTGTACGTCGTGAAAATCTGCGGCAATGGGCCCGACGATGAGGAAGACGACGACGATAATTGACCGTCGGAGGGGTATTGGATCACGGCCGCGAGAAAATACACCGGGACTGGGGCGCAAGCGCATGAGGAGGAAGACGAGGGCGAATTGGACGAGGACAAGCTCGACGACGAACTCGACGGCGTGGGCGTACACGCAACGTACTCGTATTGGCGCAGCAATATCGGCGTGCCAAACGTGCCCTGCTGGATTGACTCCGCGGACAAGTACCCGGTCGGCGCATGGTACTGGTACAGCTGGATGAGCCCCGCGTTGCTATTGAGGTACGCGCCGCCGTTCACCAGGTCCGCGTAAGCTTCGTCGAATCCCGTCACGGCCGACGGCATCGCGTGCAGGATCATATCAGCGATGGCGGTATCGTACTGGTAATAGTTGCACCACTGGTCGGAGCCGGACTGGAGAACCTGCAGCATCGTCTGGCCCGCGTAGTTGGCGTAGATGATGTTCTGGCTACCGTCGGGCTGCGTTTCGACGGTTTTGGTGGCCCAACTATCGAAGCCGTTGGGATTACCGCTCTGCGCATACGCATATGTGAAGGTGGTGGTCCCGCCATTGACGCTCTCGCTCGTGACACGGCCTTCAGAGTCATAGGCGAAGTAGTTGTCCGCGTATTGCGCGACGATCGAATCGGGCGCGGTTAAGGGATTGCTGACGTTGGGGTCGGCGGCCAGGCGGTTGTAAGATGCGGGCAGCACGACATATTTGAGCCGATGACTGCTCCAGGACGGGCCCCATGAGCTCGACGAGCTGCTGTCCGACGACGAACTCGACGAGTTGGACGAGCTGCTGGAGCTTCCGGTGCTGAGCCAGTACCGATAGAGTGTGGTGCCGGTAGTTACCCATTCGCCGTCGCCCCAGGTGCTCGTTTCGACGGTCTGCAGGTCGTTTGTTCCGCCATTGGGGTCCCCGTCGGCATAGTACGTATAGGCCGCCGTGGTAACGTACGTCCACGCGCCGGCGTTAACGCTGCGGCGCAGCGTGACGCTTGAGAGGACAGGATAATCGGCAGTGGCGTCGACGTATTCGTATATGAAGGACTCGACGGCGGTCGTGGTCCCCACGGTGGTGGTGCGCTGGACTTCGGTGAAATTGAAACCGTTGGCGGTGTAGCCGACCGGGGCGATGGTATTGCCACCTGCGTCGGTGTGATTGAGAAAAACACCGCTGCCTCCGTCGAACTGCGTGATGCTGCCGTCCAGTTCGTACAAGTTGTAAACGTTATTTGCCGCATCAAAGGTCAGCGTCTGGCGCACATTGAATCGCGGCAGGTAGCCGCTCCCGGACGGGTCGAACCAAAGAGCCGCATTGGCGGCGCCCATGACGACCACGGTGCCGGAGTCCTGCATGACCAGATAGGGCCAATCTTTCACCCGCCAGTTGTAGCCGTTACCGGCATTCGTGTTTTCGGAAAGCCGGCTGGCGAAGCTGCGAGTATGGCCCCACGGAAAGCCGCCACCGTTGCTATGCAGGTCGGTGGCCGGAAGGTAGATTTCGCCGGTGGCATAGCGAATCGGGGCCTTCGAGATTGACGGCGGCTTCGGGTCGGGCGGCGGCGGGCCGAGGCGGTCATTTATCGGCGGCAGGCCAATGCCCGGGGGTCCAAAAAGTGGTGGTGGCGCCGGGCCTGGGCCCAGCATCGGCAGCGGTTCCGGAGTGTTGCAGCCGGCGCAACTGCAGCCGCATCCGCATCCGGCGCCAGTTCCGCCGCCAACGGGCACAGTCGAGGTCGACGTGCTGCCCACGTGATCCGGGGCCTGGAATTGGATCCAACTCACCTGCACTTGCCCAGGCCCTGAGGAGGAGCTCGAGCTGGAACTGCCCCCGGTGGAGTTAATGGGTGTAAGCGTGATTTGGCTGGGCAAGTTCGCGCAGTTGGGGTTGGGTTCAATTGCACTCACGCTTAACGTCAGCGGACTTTGCCCGTCCCAGCCTGCCGCCGGCGCCGTCCACTTGACGCTGCCCGTATCGAATTGGAGCAACCAGCTGCTGGTGGGCTGGTCATAGGCGAAAAAATACGCCCCCGCCTGGGGTATGGTGCAGAAAAAGGCGGCCCCAAGCCATTGGCAGCTGCCCTGGTACACCAGGACGCTTGGCCGGTTCAGCTTGGTGCAATCGTTGCACGTGCCGTTGGTAACACCGGTAACAATGAAGCTGAAGAACCGTGCTCCCCCGTTCGGGAGCTGGTTGCAGCCGGGGAATTGGCTCCCGCCGCCGACCAGGGGCATGCCGACGATGATTTCCACCTGAAGCTGGCTATAATTGGTAATCATACCGATCTCGACCGCGCTGAGCGGGAACGCGTTGGTCTGGAATGCGCCCCCGAGCGGAACGTCCCGAATCGCAATCACAAGGCCGTTTTGCATCAGCAAAGCCGTCATCGTGGCATTGGCCGCGGTACTCATGGCCCGGACGAAAAGTGTCTGGGGTCCCCGCCCGGGCGGCGGGGATGAAATGGGCCGAAGAGCGACGATGAAATAATCGCCCTGCGGGTTACCGGCGGTCACTGCACCTGCATCGCTGGTGAAATTCAACGCATTGATGTTCGGGTAAATGGGCGTGGGCTTCCAAATGCCCTCGGCCAGGTCGACGATCGGCTGTGCACGCTGTACCATTGTGTGCCACCCGTCAATAAGCGCTGCACGAAATCAAAGGTTCCAGCCGGGGCAAGCGCCGCCGTCGCTATCCACGGCGTACCGCCGCCAAAATGGCACTTGTCGAGACTCCCGGGCGACGGCTGGTCACGCAGACCCGCCCGCCGTACGACTCGACGATTTCCTTGCCGACCACTTCATCGGCGGTATAGGTGCCGCCCTTGACGAGCACGTCGGGACGCAGCCGGCGCAACAGCTCCTCGGGCGTGTCCTCGTCGAAAATCACCACGTGACCGACGCACGCCAGCGCCCCCAGCATCGCGGCGCGGTCGGCCTCGCCGATCACGGGGCGGCCCGCGCCCTTCAAGCGGCGCACGCTGGCGTCGGAGTTCACCGCCACGATCAGCACGTCGCCGAGCGCCGCCGCCTCGCGCAGGTACTCGGCGTGGCCGACGTGCAGCAGGTCGAAGCAGCCGTTGGTGAACACCAGCGTCTTGCCGCGGCCGCGATACTCGGCGGCGAGCGCTGCCATTTCGTCGACGCTCACAACCTTCGGCGGGGCGGCGGAATTCAGGTCGTTCACGGGGTCGCCTCCGCTCGTAGGTCAGGCTTTCCAGCCTGACTAACCGTCACCCTCGCGTCAGGCTGGAAAGCCTGACCTACGGCCCGCGGATTCGTTAACCAGAAGACGCCCAGCTCGCCGTCCTTGAGGATGCGCAGCGCCCAATCGGCGAAGCGCTCCGCCACCAGCTTCAGGAATCGCGCCGGTCGTGGTACTCGCCGACGATGACGCCGATGCGCTCCAGCATCGTGGTGTTTTGCAGGATCGAGAACTCGCTCCCCTCGCAATCGAGCTTCAGAAAGTCGATGCGCTCCAGGCCGTATTTCTCGGCCAGCTGCTCCAGCGTCACCGTCTCGATCGGCCGCAGGTCCGCCCAGTATTCCGCGTTCGTCACGCCGTCGGCGTTCGCGGGCAGCGCCCCGGCCGCCAACTTCTCCTGCAGGTTCTGCCGCGGAATGATCGTCGAGCCGCCGGTGGTGACGCAATTGGGGAACACCGCGTTCAAGAGCGCCACGTCCGGCTCATAGGTGACCGCGGCCTGCACCACCGTGGCAATCTGGCCGACATTCTTGCGCAGCGCCGCGATGTTCTCCGGACAGCACTCGACCGCGATGATCCGGGCGAGCGGGTTGCGGTCGTGGAACCGGCGCGAAACAGCCGATGTGCGCGCCGACATCCACGACCACCGGCCGGGGCATCGGCAGCTCGTCGATGCGGTAGGAGTCCTGCTCCGCCACGTCCTGAACCACCACCAGGTCTTGCTCGGCGTTGTTGTTCCTGATCCAGAAGCGCCGGGTGTAGCTCAGGCTGTCGTCAAGACGCTTGAGGCTTTCGCGGACGGCGGCATTCGAGCGCCGCGCTCAGGTCCCGGTAGGTTTGAAACCGGTAGCGTTCGCGGAAATACTTGGCGCCCGCGTTGCGATCGCCGCGGAGGAGGCGCACGTGGTCCTCGGGGACCAGGTGCGTCACGTTGTCGGCGTGGCCGAAATAGTGCAGCGGATGATGGCCGGTCCACACGCCGATCGTGGGCGTGTCCGTCGCGGCGGCAACGTGCAAGGGGCCGCTGTCCACGCCGATCATCAGCGACGACAGCGCGGTCAGGGCGGCCAGCGTCTTGGCGTCGCCGGTGCCGGTCCAGCCCCACAGCTCGTGCTTGGTGTTCGGATTGTGAATCCGCTTGCCGTCCGCCAACGGCGTGCGATAGTCCCAATCGAGGATGATCGGCACATAGCCCGCTTCGATGATCCGGTCGCAGAGCTGCCGGATAATCGCGACGGGGATGTTCTTCAGCTCGCCCGAGCTGTTCCCCTCGTAATGGACCAGCACGGCGGGAAAGCGCGCGTCGCCGGACGATCGGCCGTCGCAGATGCGCTCGAGGTACGCGCGGGCCAGATCGTTAGCCTTGTCGCTGCGCTGAATCTGGTAGGTACACAGCTCGGGCCGCGGCGTGATGCGGAAGACTTCCTGGAGGCAGCGCTCGGCCTTGGTGCTGGGGCAGTTGGCGAAGCAGCTATGGCACTCGTGCCATTCCAGGTCGAGGACGCGGTCGTAGCGCCGCGCGGCGGCTCGCGGTCGAGGACGTACACCTGGCGGCACAGGCCGTGAAAGGCGCTGTGCTTGCCGACCAGGGCGGCGACGTTGATATTCCAGTCGGGTTGATGCTGCCTGAGGTGTTGGAGGACCGTGGTGAGCTGCACGGCGTCGCCGAGGCCGTGGCGGAATTTGATCAGCACGTTGGTAGTCGCCGGCGCAGCTTGCGCCGGCGGGCGTTCGGTGCCGACGCTGGCAGCATCGGCTACGGCGGTCGTGGGCGACGCAGCTCGCGCCGGCGGGCGTTCGGTGCCGACGCTGGCAGCGTCGGCCACGGCGATCGCAGCCGCTTTGGTTCCGGGCGTTTCCACGGGGAGCCTCCGGGCCGAGCCGTTGACGTGCGGTGCCGGTGGAAACGCGCCGCCGTCGAGATACAGCGCGATCCGGCGGATGACGTTGTCGGGCGCGATCATCTCCATGCAGCGTGGGATGCGCAGCTCGGGCGTGATTTGCACCGGCTGCTCGCACACGTTCTGGCGGTCCTTGCCGTCACCGTCGCCGACGAGCTGGCAGCGTGATTTCCAGCAGCCGCCCTGCGCACAGCAGCGCAGCGCCCCGACGGTGTGCAGGAACTGGTGCTGCGGATACGCCTCCCAGTGCGGCGACTCCCGGCCGCCCGCGATGACGACGCAGGCGCGGGCGCCGATCGCGGATGGCGGCGTCGGCACCGCGGCGGCAAGGTGCATGGCGAACGTCACCGGGCAAAGGACGCCGTCGGCGTGGTACATGAGCCGGATGAACTCGCGTGTGCTGGTCTTGCCGACGAGGTTGATCACGCCGTCGAGCGGCGGGTGCCAGTGCCCGACTTCGCCGCACTGGACGAACTGGATGACGCCGCGGAAGTGGTCGACCACCTGTTGATATCCGGACCACCACTTAGTTGTAAAATCGTATTTACCTCCGGCCATCACAATCCAGAATCCGTCGCGAATGCCGAAGTCCGCCAGCGCGGCGGGCAGCAGCTTCTCGTGTTCCGCCAGGTACAGGTCGCCCTGAAAGCGCGTGACCGGAATCGAGAGACGGAGTTGTTGTTCGAGATACTGGACGTAGCCGTGAATGAAGTGGTAGGGCCGCTGGCTCGATTGGTCGACGAGCGGGTAGTGCATGTCGAGCAGGTCGACGCCGGGCTCGCCCTCTCGCAGGCGCGTAAGATTCGGGTTGTTCTCCCAAAGCGCGTTGGCGCTGGTGCGCACGTCGGTCTGGAACTGGCCGGGATGAGCGCGGTGCAGATCGCGAACCGCCGCGGTGAGCATGAGCACGTCGCCTGGCGATTGGAACGAACGCAGGATGAGCTTCTTCACCGCGAGGCGCTCAGGGGAGAACCTGTTCGACCGATTGCCGACCGTGGCCCGAGAAAGGACAATCCCCACGCTACCACCGTCCGATAGTTCCCGCAACGGAAAAATAATTAAATCGAGATCACGTGTAACTTAGCGATTTACGACGAGCACGCCAGGCGGGAAGTCTTGCGAACGGCGGCGAGGATGTCGCTGGTCGACACGCCCTCGATCTTGCCGGTCACGCACACCCGGCCGCCGTACGCCTTCACCACGTCGGCGCCGACAACCTTGTCGGCGCGGTAGGTCCCGCCCTTGACCAGCACCTCGGGCCGCAGGCGGTGCAGCAATTAGAGCCGCGTGTCTTCGTCGAAGATCAGCACGTGACTCACATAGGCCAGCGCCGCCAGCATCGCGGCGCGGTCGGCCTCCTTGATGACGGGGCGGTCCCAGCTCGCGCGCGGCGAGGATCCGCAGCTCGACCGCGCTGCTGCCGTGCTGATGGAGGATGTCGCCGCCTGGAAGAAGACGCGCCCGCTCGCCGTCGTGCCGTCGACCGGCTCGGGCGGCGCCGCCCGTGGTCGCGCCGGGCCCGCCGGCGCCGACGCCGGCCGTGCCGCCGAAGGAGTAACCTGGTCACCCCGGGTCAGGCGCGTTGTGCACGTCACGCCCCGACCGCCCAACAGCCCAACAGGAACGCCGCCAGGCCGATGCAGGATCCGGCAACGGCGCCGGGCGCCGCACGGTCCAGCGCGTAGCCGAGTACCCAGCTGCTGCCGATGTGTTTCTCACCCAGCAGCCGCGCCAGGATGCCGGCCAGGCTCTCGAACGACGGTCCGGCTTGGGCGCCCGGCGGCGGCGGCGGCCGGCGCCGCGCCAGCAGCGCCGAGGATGGCGCCCTCCGTTCCCAGGCCCACCGCCCCGCCGACTGTCCCGGCGAACACGGTGAGGAGCCCCCAGCCCGTCGCCCAGCCGGCCAGCGCCGTTGCAGTGCCGAGGATCGCTCCCGCCAGCGCCTGTGCCAGCACCACCGGCCAGCGCACCCTCGATCGCTCGGCCGCGTCTGCCTCCTCGGGCACGACGCCGAGCGCTCGTGCCAACGGTCCGAGCGACCGCTTCGCCCACCACCAGCGCCAGCCAACCTGCCAACCGTGGATCGCGCTGAGGATGACCAACCCCACGGCCATACACAGCGGCCAGGCGGTTTCGACCGGCACGCGGCCGTGCGAAACCCAACCGAGCAGGCCGGCCAAGCCGCCGCCGAGCAGCAGACCCATCCCCCACACGACAGTCCACGCGACCGCCTCCACCAGCGTGCGCAGCACCGCCAGCATCAGAAAGAACGCGACCACCAGCGGCAGCACCACGAACAACAGGATCCGCCGCATCCCGCGCATCTCGGGAGACTCGGCCGGCCGCCGCTCGAAGGGCGACTCGCCGTCGCCAAGGGTCGCCAGCTCGTCACGGGCCGGCGGCGGCGTCTCCGCAATCACCGCGCGCACCGCCATGCCGCGCGCGACCGCCCGGCCGCGCGCTCTTCTTCCGAGTCGGCCTCCACCACGAGGGGCTCGCGCGGCTGCCGGCTCGCCGCGTCGTCGCCATAGATCACATAGCGCATCGCATCCCCGCCACCTGGTTCGTGCATTATTGTAGGAAGCACTGCACGTCGCTTTTCGCTTGAAAATCCCGCGCGCCCGACCATACTGAAGGCGCACGACTGGCGGACAGGTGCGCGACCGCAGCCCTGCCTACCGCGCGTCTGCTGTTCTGGAATACGGACTGCCGATTCGATCGCTTGAATGGAGGGTGACGTCATGTTCGACCTGCGATTGTCCCGATCCACGATTCTCCTGCTGCTGGGCGCGATCCTGGTCCTCGTGCTGCTGCTCCTGTCGTCGGTGAGCGTCGGCGGCGCCGCACCGGGGCAGGATGCACCGAAGCAGGATGCGGCGAAGGCGCAGCCGAACACCCCGCTCGACGTCAAAGGCAAGCTGCAGGACAATGATCCCGTCGATCCCGTCCACGACGAGCCGAGCAAGTCGTTCATGGTCAAGCTCAAGAAGGGCCGGACCTACGTCATCGACATGGTGAGCACCGATTTTGACGCCTATCTCCGCCTCGAGGACGACGACGGCACCCAACTCGCCGAGGACGACGACAGCGGCGGCGGTCAGGATGCGCAGATCGTCTTCCACGCCGACGCCGACGCCAACTACAAGATCATCGCGACGCGCTGCGACGCCGGCAGCGGCACCGGCTCCTTCAAGCTCACGGTCCGCAGCCTGGCCCAGGCCTATCAAACGGCCAGGGCCGTGCCGTTCAAGGGCGGCCAGCTCAAGCTCGAGGGAAAGCTCACCACGGACGACGCCGTCGACCTGGTCGGCCCGAAGCATCGCTACAAGATTCACACCGTACGAATGGCGGCGGGCCGCACCTACACCATTGACATGGCAAGCGACAATTTCGACACGTACCTTCGGCTCATGGACGGGCAATTCCGCAAGCTCGCCGAGGACGACGACAGCGGCGGCGGCAACAATGGCACCGATTCCCGCATCGTCTTCACGCCGAAGACCGACGGTGACTACCACATTGTCGCCACCACGTGCGACGGCAACGTCGGCGATTACACGCTGACCGTGCGTGAGGAGAAATAGGCTGTTGTTTAGGCTCAACTGCGATTGGTTATTCTTCGAACAATGACGCCTGTCCGCCGCCGCCTTTTTTCTTTGTCTTCTTGGTGTTCTTGTCTTCTTCGTGTCCTTCGTGTCCTTCGTGGACGATAGTCTTCTTCGTGGACGCCGTCGCCTTGCCGATGAGCTGGTCGAACTCGTCCTCCGTCAGCACCAGCACGCCGAGCGTCCGAGCCTTGTCGAGCTTGCTGCCGGCCTTCTCGCCGGCGACGAGGTAGCTGGTCCCCTTCGAAACGCTGCTGGACGCCTTGCCGCCGAGCTGACGAATCAGCTCCTCGATCTCCTCGCGGCCGTACCGTTTTAGCGTCCCGGTCACGACAAACGTCTTACCGCTCAGGTCCGCGCCCCGCGCTGCGCCTTCTTCGGCGGCGCGTCCTGGGTCAGCTTCACGCCCCGCTCCCCGAGCTCCGCGATTGTCTTGCGGCCGAGCTCGCTCTGGAAGTATTTGTGGATGCTCTCGGCCATGATCGGCCCGATGCCGTCGATGGCGTTGAGCTGATCGACCGACGCGTTCATCAGCGTCTGGGCGTCGCCGAACTCGGTGGCCAGCAGATGGGCGACGCTGTCGCCGACATGCGGGATCGCCAGGCCGGCCAGCAGGTGCGACAGCCCGCGTGACTTGCTGGCCGCGATGCCGTCGAGCAGGTTCTTGGCGGATTTTTCGCCCATCCGCTCCAGCGCCGTGAGCTGTTCCAGCGTGAGCCGATACAGGTCGGGGATGCACCCAACAAGGCCCGAGTCCACGAGCTGCTCCACGATCTTGTCGCCCAGGCCGTCGATGTCCATCGCGCTGCGCCGCGCATACGAGCGCAGCACTTCCTTCACCTGCCCGGGGCAATTGCGGCCGCCGGTGCAGCGATAGAAGGCGCCGTTCTTGTCGCGCTCCACCGGGCTGCCGCAGTAGGGACAAAGCTTCGGAAAGCGGAACGCCTTTTCACTGCCGGTCCGCGCCCGGCCTCGGAGCGCACGACATACGGGATGATCTCGCCGGCTTTCTCGACGACGACCATATCGCCGATGCGGATGTCTTTTTGCGTGATGAAGTCGGCATTGTGCAGGCTCGCCCGGCTCACCGTCGTGCCCGCCAGCTTGACCGGCTCCAGGTGGGCCACCGGCGTCAGCGTGCCGAGCTTGCCGACCTGGAGCTGGATGTCGGTCAAGCGCGTGAGCCCCTGCTCGGCCGCGAACTTGTACGCGATCACCCAGCGCGGCGCCTTCGAGGTGACGCCGAGCCGCTTGCGCTGGCCATAGTCGTTGACCTTGATGACCAGGCCGTCCGTGTCGTAGGGCAGGTCGTTGCGCTTGGTCGCCCAGGTGTCGCAATAGGCGATGACCTCGTCGATCGTGTCGAACGCTTCGATGTGGGGATTGACCGGCAAGCCGAAACGCCGCAGCAGGTCGAGCGCTTCGAGATGCGTGTGAATATCGCGACCCACGCAGGCGGCAACGGCATAGGTGAACAGCCGCAACCGGCGCTGGGCGGCCTGGCGCGGGTCGAGCAGCTTGAGTGTGCCGGCGGTCAGGTTGCGGGCGTTGGCGTATGGCGCCTTGCCCTTGGCCTGCGCCTCGCGATTGAGCCGGGCCAGCTCTTCGCGATTCATGTACACCTCGCCGCGCGCTTCGAACAACGGCATCGGCTCGGGCAACGCCAGTGGCAATTCGCGGATGGTGCGCAGGTTGTGCGTGACGTTGTCGCCCTGCAGGCCGTCGCCGCGGGTCACGCCGACGGTGAGGGTGCTGTCCTCGTAGGTCAGCGACATGGCGACGCCGTCGATCTTTAGCTCGACGACATACTTGACCGGCTCGCCGCCGAGCAGCTTGTGGACGCGCCGGCCGAATTCGCGCAGGTCGGCGGCGCTGTACGAATTGTCGATCGACATCATCGGCTCGCGATGGCGAACCGTTTGGAAGCCGGCGATCGGCTCGCCGCCGACGCGCTGGGTGGGGCTGTCGGCGGCGGCCAATTCGGGGTGCGCCGCCTCGAGCTTCTTGAGCTCCTCCATGAGGCGGTCGTATTCGCGGTCGGAGATTTCGGGCCGCGCCTCGACGTAATAGAGGCGATCGTGGCGCCGGAGCTCTCGCCGCAACTCTTCGACGCGGTCCTTGACGCTCGCCATGGGGGGTGTCTCCGCAAGAAACCCATTCCAAGCCCGAGGGCGAGTCTGCGAGCCCTCGGGGTTAATAATCCCGAGGGCTCGCAGACTCGCCCTCGGGCTTGACCCGTTCGCGCTGCCAGCGCCGATAACGATCCAGGCCCATGCTCAGCAGCCCGACGACCACGAGCACCGCGAGTTCGCCCAGCACCCATTTCCAGCCGTCGCGCCGCAGGGCATCGCGAAACGGCGACGGCGGCGGCACCGTTCCCGCGTCGAGCGCCTTCTGCTCCAGCACCGGCACCAGCGCATACGCCAGCACCGTCAGCACGAACAGCAGCCCGACGATCAGCAATAGCAGGTAGAACGGATTGCGCGGCTCGCGCGGCTCCATCGCCGGCTCTCCTCCGGGCTCGATTCTCTGTTGTTGTATGGGACAATCGACCGAGCGTTTCGGCTTGACGAAGCGGTTCCGCCTCGGTATGTCGCCGCCACATTCTCCCTACAGGATCCGATCATGAACAGGGCGCCGTTCCAGCGCGTTGCGGCGTTGATCGCGTTGATCGCGGTCGGCGGCTGCGGGACCTTCCACAACCTGGATGACGGGGAGGGACGCATCTTCGGCGGCGTGCGCACCGACCTGGCGATGACGGGCCTATGCGCGCTGGCGCCGTCGAGGACGACCAGGGACACTGGGAACGCGGCTACTTGCTCGCGCTCGGGGCGTCCATTCTGGCTGTCGATCTTCCGCTATCCGTGGCCGGAGATACGCTGACGTTGCCGCTGACGTACCTCGCCACCTGGCAGCGCCTGAGCGCGGCCCTCAACGATCATGGGCCAACGCCGCCGTTCGCTGTACTGCTCCCGCCGGTACCGCAAGAGACACCTTGAGTTTCCAATGTGGGCTCGTACGCCTGCGACATCCGGCACTTAGTTCTTGATGGCCGTTACCGCGGCAGCGGCAGCCTGGCGGACCGCGTCACTCGGGTCGTGCTGCGCCCGCCATTGCAGTGCCGTTAGGGCCGTCTTGGCGTCGGGACCGATGTCGCCCAAGGCACCGGCCGCCGCGGCGCGCACCTCGACATCGCTGTCGCCCAGGGCCGTCTTGAGTGCGGCGACGGCGCCGTTGGGCAACGGGCGCGAACGGCCGAGTGTCGCGACCGCCAGCCGGCGCACCACCGGCGTGGGCTCCTTCGTCGCGGCGACGAGGGCATTGGCCCCCGGACCACCAATCTTATCAAGGGCGCCGACCACCTCCTTCAGCACCACCTGCGGTTGGTCCTTCTTGCGCAGGGCGGCACTCAGGCTGGGCACCGCTTCGCTAGCCAGGGCGCCGATCTCGCCAAGGGCCGTCGCCGCGGCGGCGCGGACGAGCGGCTCCGCGTCGGTCAGGCCGCGCCCGAGGCCTGCCACATTCGCCTTGGACGAAGGGCGAACCTTCCCCAGGGCCGCGGCGCCAAGGGCGCGGACAGTCGCGTTCTTG
Organism: uncultured Gemmataceae bacterium; assembly: GCA_963834865.1. Taxonomy (GTDB): domain Bacteria; phylum Planctomycetota; class Planctomycetia; order Gemmatales; family Gemmataceae; genus CAWIDK01. The sequence goes on along the minus strand of CAWIDK010000005.1, from coordinate 1,626,362 downwards.
TCCTTTGTCGCCTCGAGCAGCGTCGGGCCGGCGGCCTCCCCGAGCTTGCCCAGGGCACTCGCTGCAGCAGCCTGGATCGCCGGCATCTGGACCTCCGCGCACATCAGAATTGCCAGGGCATCCACGGCCGCCTTGGCATCGGGACCGAACTGGCCGAGCGCTATCGCGGCATAATAACGCACCGCCGGCCGTTTGTCGCGCAACGCCTGGATCAGATCGGGCGTCGCGATGGCTGCCGTGTCCGGGCCCAGCCGGCCGAGCGCCACCGCCGCGACCTCCGCCAGGGTCAGGTCGCGCACCACCACCTTGCCGACGTCGGATGACGCGTAGGTGTTCACCTTGACGCTGGTCGTTGTGTCAGCGAGGGCCTCGCGCAAAGCGGCTACGGCCTCGGCGCTGCCCGCGCCGACGTGACCCAGCGCATCCGCGGCGGCGACGTTCTTGGCCTTGACGGCCTTGATCAAGCCGGGCACCGCGGCTGCCGCGCGAGCCCATCTTGCCCAGCACGGAACTAACCTGGGAACGGACCGAAACGGCGGGATCGTCCAGGCGCTCGATCAGGCTGGGGACGACGCTCGGCGGCAGTTCCCGCACGTGGAACAGGGCACTCGCGGCGCACGCGCGCACGGCCGCATTCATGTCGTTCAAGCATGCGAGCAGCGCCGGCACGGCCGGCCCGCTCATGAGGCCCAGCAGGCGCAGCGACCGCGGCCGGCGCGGTCTCCTTGCCCTTGAGGTCGGCCAGCAAGGATGGCAGCAGCGACTCATCCACGCCAATCCGCTCGACCGCCCGATACGCGGCGGGATGAACGGCCTGCGCCGAGTCCGGCTGTTTCAGCAGGTCGATCAGCGCCGGCAGAGCCGGCCGTGCTGCCTGCGACTTGCTCCCGAGCGCGTTGATGGCCGCGACGCGAATCCGTTGACGGTCACCAGCGCGTTGGGAAACAGCTCGTACCACGCCGAGTACTGGGCATGGCCGTTGACGAGGTCCATGGCCGTGCCGGTCTGCTCGACCGTGGATGAATTGAAGCCGTCGATGCCTACCCAGGCCACGGAATCGCTCGTGCCGTTGCCCGTCACGGTCGGCACCGTCCACGAGCCGCTCACGGCCGTTACCGCACCCGCGTCGGCACCGACCGCGTAGCCCGACCAATTGGTGCTTGTGGTGGTGGACGGCACGCAACGGCTCTCCAGCTCTTCAACGCGCAACCGCTGGCGATGGGGACGTGCCGTGTTCGTTGCCCGCGGCCGTCCACGAAGGAATCGCATGAACCAATTCATCGTCAACTCTCCTGTGCTGTGAAAAATCGGACGAATGAGGTAGTAGGATGCCTGGACAATAAGGAGATGACCGTCCCCTCATTGTCCATTATTCGTGGCGGACGAGATCCGCCCCGTGGCTGCTCGGCTCTAAGCAGAGCGCGTGCCGGATGGGCGCTGAGAAATGCAATCGTGACGAAGGTGGTTGCGGAAGTGAGACTTGCGTGCGCAAGAACGGTTGGCGGCGGGACGGGAGATTATCGGCGGGGACCACCGCCTGCGGTGGCCCCCACCCAATTCAGGGGGCGGGACGTGCGATTCCCAGTTTCTTCATGCGATTGCGGAGCGTGTTGGCGTGAAGCCCGAGCAGGCGGGCGGCGCCGCGGGGCCCTCGATGACCCAGTCGGTTTGTTGCAGGACGTGACGATGTGGTCGCGCTCCACGGACTCCAGGGTGAGTTGTTGGTCCGGGCAGCGGGCGCCGCGTCCGCTAGCGGGAAGAGGTCGGGGACGATTCCCAGCGTGGTGCCGGTCGCGAGGATGACGGCACGTTCGAGAACGTTTTCCAGCTCGCGGATGTTCCCCGGCCAGGGATAGTCGATCAGCCGGCGCATCGTCTGCTCCGTGACGCCGTCGATGCGCTTGCCGATCCGCGTCGCGAACTTGTGGACGAGAAAGTGGACCAATAGCGGGATATCTTCCTTGCGCTCCCGCAACGGCGGCAGGGCGATGGGGAAGACGTTGAGTCGGTAGTAGAGGTCCTCGCGGAACGTCTTCTCGCGGACCGCCTGGAGCAGGTCGCGGTTGGTGGCGGCCAGGACGCGGATATCGACCTTGATCGATGAGCCGCCGCCCACCCGGTCGAATTCGCGCTCCTGCAAGACGCGGAGCAGCTTGACCTGCGTCTCCAGCGGAACCTCGCCGATCTCGTCCAGGAAAATCGTGCCGCCATTGGCGAGCTCGAAGCGGCCGCTGCGCCGGGCGATGGCCCCGGTGAAGGCGCCCTTCTCGTGGCCGAACAGCTCGCTCTCCACCAGGCCGGGCGGGAAGGCGGCGCAGTTGACCTTGATCAGCGGCTTGTCCCGGCGCTTGCTGGCCGAGTGGATGGCGCGGGCGATCAGCTCCTTGCCGGTGCCGGTCTCGCCGGTGATCAGCACGGAGGCGTCGGTGGGGGCGACGCTGCGGACCTTGTCGAGCACGGCCCGGAGCGCGGGGCCCTGGCCGATGAGCTCCTCGAAATTGTGGGCCGCCTTGATTTCCTCTTCCAGGTAGAGGTTCTGCTGCTGCAGGCGGGCGCGTTCGGCCTCGGCGAGGACGCGATCGGTGATGTCCACCCAGATCGAGCGGCTGGCCTGCACCTTGCCGTCGGCCCCGCGGATCGGCCTCATCCACAGGCTGATCCACAGCGGCCGGCCGTCCTTGCGGCGCATCTCCACTTCCAGCCCGGACAATTCCTCGCCCGCCAGTAACCGTCGGAACGATTCGGCGTCCCGCGTTTTTCCGGCCGGCGTGTCGCCGAAGAGGTCGGCAACCGGAAGGCCCGCCAGTTCTTCCGCGGAGTAACCGACCAGCTCCGACGCCCGGTGGTTGGCGCTGAGAATCCGGCCGTCCACGCCGACGGACAGATAGCCGACCGGCGCTTCTTCGTAGAGATCGCGATAGCGCTCGCTCACTGGCGCTGAGCCGTTGCTCGGCACGCAGCCGCTCCAGGACCGCGGCCACGCGGGCCGCGAAGATCCGCAGGAGGTAAAGATGACGGGGCTCGGCAGGCATGGGCCGGTCGTCGAAGATCGCGAGCAGGCCGAGCACCTTGCCCTCGCGATCGAGCAGCGGCGCCCCCAGGTAGCCTTCGATCCCGAGCTGGACGAGGGGCTTCGCCAGCGGGAACCGGTCCTTCACGCCGGCGGAATGGTGGCACAGCCGGCCGCGCATGACTTCCTCACAGGGGGTACCGGCGAGGTCGTACTCGAAGTTGTCTTGAAGTTTTCCGCACGCCCAGAAGGCGCGGGTACGGACGCGCGTGTTCACGCCGGCAAACTCGGAGATGGCGGCGATAGGGTACGCCGATGGCCGAGGTCAGATGCCGCACCAGATCCTGGAAGAACTCCTCACCCGTGCTGCCGGCGGTTCCCTCGACGATGGCACGCAGGATATCGAGGTCGTCATGGTCCACGGCCGCCGGCGATCCGTTTGCACGCGCAGCCCGGGAACTTTCCTTGAGCCGCTCCGCAACGTAGGGCTCGGCAAGTGATGTTTCATTGTTCATCGAAGCTCCTTCCAGGTCTGTATCGCGGGCTTGCATACCGTGCCGCAGAAGATCGGCCACGGGCAAAGATCGGCGCCAACGCACACCACGCGCGATTGATCCATCCGGCTATTATACGCATCGCGTCGGTCGGGTATTGGCGGACGTGTATCCTCACCGGATCGCCCGGCCAGTGGCGCCGAACGTTCGGCCCGCCGGTGTGCTGGACGAGGTGCGGATTGATGCTTACGGACTATTCATGAAGCCCGAAGGAATCCCCAGGCGTTCCCCCGTTGCGACCGCTCGCCCGGCGTGCGCCGAGACCTCAGATTACTGCCCCTGCCCCAGCAGACAAATGGATATTTCGGATCACCAGTCGAAAAAGCCGCTCCCATGGACCATGAGCCCGCCGAAGTGGGCCGTGGCGACGACGAGCATCGCGCCGCTCCAGCAAAGAATGCGAAAGACTATGCTGCGCCGGCCGTGCCGACTATCGCGCTCGGATACCAGCACCAACGCGGCGGCCCACAAAGCCGCGGTGGTGCCAAGCCAACGATGCAGCGCCAGGATACCGCCGGACGCGCTGCCGTAGCCGCCGATGTCCGCGTGAACCCAGCCAAGGACGCTGGCGGCGACAGCGCCCACGGCGCCGAGCACGACGCAAAAGCGTACCGCCGGCTGCGGCTTCCACGACCCGCGCCAGGCTGCAAGGGCTTCGGCGAGCGCCGCTGCCGCCAAGAGCGCGATGGGAAAATGAATGACGAGAATGTGGAACCTGCCAAGCAATCCGAGGATACTTTTTTGTGGAGATGCCGCCAACGGGAGAGGCGGGGGAGCGAAGGCGTCGAGCACAACCTGTGATCGAGTCGTTGGCGGCAACGAAGCGATCCAGCCGCGAATCGCCTCTTTCTCCTGCTCACTCAGAGGCCCGGCCCGTGCGTACACGGGTGGCATTTCATCATTGCGGATGACCTCCCATAGCGTCGATTCATCTGGCTTCGAGGGTACGACCAGATCGGAGTTGGCGGCCAACTTTCCCAGGTCGTGTAATGACAGGCCCCCTTTCGGCCGTTGTAAATCGCGGCCGTGACACTCACTGCACTTGGCAGTGAAAATCGACTGCACTCGGGTGCTCAACTCGTTTTGAATATCTGTGTCGTTGGCAACAACGATTCCCGGGCGAATGCTCAAGATCAGGACGCCGACCAAAGCTATCGCCTTGGCGTTCATAACGGTACTCCCAATAGGTGGATTTGTGGGCGCACGCCTAGGATTGGTGCAGCGACAAATTCCCGATTTGGCATCTACGGCAAGCTTCCCGCTACGGCGAGCCTCCGCTACGGCGAGCCTCCGCTACGGCGAGCCTCCCGCGTTAGCGGGGGGAGTTCTCCGGAGTTCTCCCCCCGCTAACGCGGGAGGCTCGCCATTCTTCTTGGCGCTCTTAACCGAGCGTTTCATCCGTGATCGCCAGGGTGCTGTCGCGCTCGACATACGTCACTCGTGTCACGCCAAGCATGCTGCGCAATCGTCCGGCGGGCAGATTGCGGATTGGTCCGGCGGTGGGGGCCTGACCCGGCTCCGGTTGGGGAAACGCGGTCGAGGCGCGGAGTGGAACGTCACCTGTCCTTCGACCTTCTGCAGGATCTGGTGAATATGGCCGTTTAGCACGGTGACTGAGCCAAACCGCGCCAGCAATTCCATGGCGCGAGCGCTGTCTTGCGTACCCCAGTTCCACTGGAGGTACACGCTCCACAGGGGGATATGGGCGAAGACGACGATCGGGGTGCTGTCGGTCTTGGCGGCCAGGTCTTGCCGCAGCCAGGCCAGTTGCGCGTCGCCCAGCAGCCCGAGGCTTCCCTCGCGCAATGCCATGCAATTGTTGAGGCCGACGAAGTGTACGCCCTGATAATCGAAGCTCCGCCAACCGAGGCCGCCGGCCACGGCGCCCTGGCCGTAGCGTTCCATGAAGCGGCGCGGGTCGTTACCTTCCAGATCATGCTCTCCCGGCACACAGTAAACGTGCCCGGCGCGGATGGTGCGGTGGAGTTGGTCCACGGCGTCGAATTCCTCCACCTTGGCGAGGTGGGTCAGGTCGCCGGTGTGCAAGACAAACGCGGGTTGGTGTTCCAGGCCGTTGATCCTGGCAATGGCCTCGCGATAGGTCGCCGTCACGTCCCGATTCGGCTCGCGGCTGAAGCCGAGATGGCTGTCGCTGACCTGCACGAACGTGAAGGTCGCCGGTGGTGCGGCTTTCTCAGCGGTCCTGGCCATCTCGGCCTGCTGGCCCATGCGGGAGCACCCCAGGATGCCGCCGTTCACTGCCCACACCATGCCGGTGCCGGCCCACGCCATGCATTTCAAGAACCCGCGGCGATCCACGCCGTCGTTACTCCGGTCGTTCGTGATACGATCGTTCATCTCGTTCTCCTTTGGAAAAAGCGAATGGCAGAGCCGGCATCGACGCGGTTCGGCGCGCCCGATCAACTCTTGCACCGAGAGATACCGGCAAGCTCGGCCAAATATTCCCGCGCCACCGAGATTTGTTTTTTTGGAGATTGTGGGAATATTCTTCAGCCGGCGCCGGTCTGGAAAACGGCAGCGCGCCTATAAAGGATGGGAGACCACAATCCCCCACGAGGAGGCGCCTCGGTTGAAAGATCGGTTGCTCAATCCCAGCCAGCGCGCGGTTCGAGGAGGCCGTTATGCCCCGCCTCGACTCGGCGTACAATCTCGCGCCTGGCTGACAGGCAACGACCACGACGCCGAGGATGTCGTGCAGGATGCGTTCCTGCGCACCGTCAAGTTCTTCGATGGCTTTCGTGGCGGCGACGCGCGGCCGTGGCTGCTCGCGATTGTGCGCCGTGTTTGTTACGATTGGTTGCAGCGCACGCGTTCCCATCCCCTGACGGTTTTCAATGAGGAACTCCACAGCGGTCCCAGTGAAAACCTTGACCCCGCTCAACTGGTGCTGAGACAGGAGGACCGGGAATTGATTCGCCAAGCGTTGGCCGAGCTGCCGGTCGAGTTTCGTGAAGTGCTGGTCCTGCGTGAGCTGGAGGGCCTGTCGTACAAGGAAATCGGCGCGATCACCAACCTGCCGCCCGGCACGGTCATGTCGCGGCTGGCTCGAGGCCGCGAACGGTTGCGCCATTGCCTGGTCAAATCCATGCTCGAGGGGGCCTGACATGAACTGCCACGACGCGCAATCCGTGATGCACGGCTACCTCGATAGCGAACACGATCCGTCCGTGAGCCTTCAGTACGAACAACATGTCGCCACGTGTCCCGCCTGCAGCAAGGCGCTGGCCGAGCAACAAGCGATCCAGGTCGAAATGAAAGCCGATCTCTTCTATTACAAGGCGCCCGAGGATCTTCGTGAACGATTGCGCTTGTCCCTGCACAAGCAAAGCCGCAGCCGTTTGAGTCGCTTCTCAATGCGGTGGATGCCCGTGGCAGCCAGTGTTGTTGTTTGCATCGGACTTGGGTTTCTCCTGGCCCGATTCACTCTCGACCATTCCATTCAGGACCGAATGACTCAGGAGGTCGCGTCCGCGCACGTCCGCTCCCTGCAGGCCGACCATCTTGTGGACGTGCGCTCATCCGATAAGCACACGGTGAAGCCGTGGTTTAGCGGCAAGTTGGACTTCGCGCCGCCGATCCCCGACCTGGCGGCCGAGGGGTTCCCGCTTGTGGGCGGCCGGCTGGACTACCTCGACGGCCGGTCCGTGGCCGCCCTGGTTTATCGCCGCCGCAATCATTTCATCAATCTCTTCGTTTGGCCCGACACCGGGGCCGAGCCGCAGGAGCCTCGGCAAGACACGCGCCAGGGCTATCATCTCATTCACTGGTCCCGGGCGGGCATGAGTTTCTGGGTCGTCTCGGATCTGGACCCCGCTGAACTCAACGAGCTGGTTCAACGGCTGCGGGAGAAATGAACAGCGGGGATGCACTGCGGATCAGCAGTTGTACGTCGATTTCCTGGCGGCCACGGGTGTCGCCATCCACGACGATTGCAGCGGGCGGCAGCCAGAATCCTTCGCCGGGACGCAGTGCGATTCGGACCAGCGGATAATCACACGCGCCGCTGAGAAATAGCTGCGCACGTGCATGGACGGTGCCTGATCCCGGGAGTTGGGCATCGCCAAGATTCAGGAAAACCAGGCCGGCTTCTTCGTCGGCCAGATTGATCCCGCCAACCCATCCGTCAAAAGGCGGGACCGCGGTGAGGCCGCCGCCGTTGGGCCGGGTTGTGGGCTGGCCCGGCGTGGTGGCCAGCACCTCAAGCGTGCAGGCCGGCGGCAAGGGAAGCTGCTTGAACTGCAGATAATCGAGGATCTCCCGGGCGAACCCCTGGAACGCGGTCGCAGATTGGGCGGCGCCGGCCGGTTCCGGCGCCGCCAATTCCCACCACTGGGCGTGCAGCCGAAGAGGTAGGTTGAATAACGCCAGCGCAGCGCCCGAATCGGCATCGGCCGCCACCAGCAGCGCCACCTCGTCCGGCGACGGCAACCGCCAATCGCTGCGCGGCCAGGTTCGGCCGGCGTCAATCTCGACGCCCGAGTTGAGGCGCAGCCGATCGATCCAGGCGAGCGGATTGTGAAAGCGCAGAGCGCTGACGACACGGATACCGGGTTGGAGCGGTGTCATGGGGTTGGGGCGTCCCTCGTAGCGGAATTCGCCGGAATTCCGCTACTTTCGAGCTTCGCCAGCACCACGTCGGTCGGCACTTGCCGGGTCAGCCGGCAGAACATCGTCTCGGTGGAATCGAAGCTGCCGTTCTCGAAATACTTGTTCACCGGCGCACCGCCGCCGCAGTAGGGGAAGTACGCGCAGGTCGCGCGGCAACGTTCGATGCCGGCGCGGATGTCGCGCCACATCGCTTGCAGGCGCGGCGAGTTCATGGCGCATCGCAAGGCTGTCGGTCAGGATATTTCCCAGTACGAAATTGCCGTAGTGCGTGCTGGCCAGGCCGAGCAATTCGGGCGAAAACGTGCTGTAATTGCCCGCGCAATCGACGCTGAGGATCGCCAGCGGCACGGTCTGATGGTCGGGCCGCAGCGGCGCGTCGGATCGGTCCAGGAGGGCGGCGCGGGCCGTTTCGAACTCGCGGACCACCAGCGGCGGATCGGCGTTGTGGGCGAGATCGAAAAAACGCGCAGGAAGCGCGTGAGGGCCGCCCGTGCCTCTGGCGCGGTCAACGTGGACGAGGTGTGCGGCCCCTCGATCTCCTCGACGTTGAAGCCGACGCGCTCGATGCCCTGCGCAACGTAGAAATCGAACAATTCGTCGGGATAATCGAGACTGGCCCGCGTCAGCACCGTAATGACGTGGAACGGAATCTGCCGGGCGCGCAGCCGACCGATGCCGTCGAGCGTGCGGCTGAGCGTGCCGTCGCCGCCACGAGTCTTGCGACAGCGATCGTGCAGGAACGCTGGGCCGTCAACGCTGACGCCGATGCGCAGGGTCCGTTGCTGGATGAAGTCGCACCAGGCCTCGTCGAGCAACGTGCCGTTGGTCTGAAACGAGTGCGCCACGGACAGCCGGGCGGTGTTATGGCGATCGAGCAGCGTCAGGGCCTCGGCGTAGAACGACGGCGGCAAGACGAGCGGCTCGCCGGCATGCCAGACGACGGTGAACGGCTGCCGCGCGAGCCCGGAAGCGAATATCTCCGCAAAGAGGCGATCGAGCACAACGGGCGTGATGCGCTTCCTGGACAGGCGGTCGGGGAGGTAGCAATAGGAACAGTCGATGTTGCAGAACGGCGTGGGCTGAATCACCAGCAAGTCGAGCGGGCCCGGCGCCGCCGCCGGGCCCACCACAGTGGGATTCATGACCGTTCCCTTCTCGGGCTTAGAGCCTCCGAAAAACTTCCGAAGTCGTGCAGACTTCGGAAGTTTGACACTCTTAGTGGTTGTGCCAATTGTGCCAATTGTGCCAGTTGTTCCAGTTGTTCCAATGATTGCCCCAGTTGTTGAAGGCAGCCAGCATCTCGTTGGCGGCGGGGGCGTGGCCGAGCGAGTCCGCGATTTGCTCGCGGAGATTCTTGATGCGCTGTTCCAGCGCGGCCGGCGGGGACGCCGAACTGGATGACGCGTCGACGCTTGGGACGGCCAGGGTGGCGGCGGCGACGACGATGCCGCCCGCCGCAGCTTTCAACAGGTCGAACAGCCGTTGCTTGGCCTGGGCGCGGACTTCGCCTTCGGGGGCTTGCATGACCGCTCCTTTTTTCAATTCGCCGGCGTCGGGATGGAAAGTGCCGGAGTCATTCCGGCGACCGTGGTGGATTCTAGAAGCGGCTGGGACGCCCGGCAAGGGACCGCGGGCCATGAGTTGACGGGACCGCGCCGCAGCAATAGCATCCCCACCGGGGAAGCTTCCGCCATCCAAACCAGGGAGTCGGACCATGCGATTCAATACCGCGCTGTGGTGCATGGGCGGGTTGCTGTTTGCAGCCCTGCCGTGCTGGGTAAGCGTCCGCGCAAGAAGGGGAGAAAGAGGAGGTCCCCAACCCCATTTACGAGCACTGGTCGAAGTTCAAGCCCGGCGCCACCGTCACGCGCCGGGAGAAGGTCAAGTTTGCGGCCGACTCGCACGAAGGCCAGATCTATCCCGAGCACACGCTCATCAAGGACGACGTCATCAAGCTGCTGGAAGTCACGCCGAAGAAGGTCGTGGTCGAGCTGACCGAGCGGGAGCACAACCGCGGCTACATCCGCGAAGCGGCGCCGATCAAGCTGATCTATTTCTCGCACACGCGCAAGGGGCACGGCAACAAGGATACCTTCGAGAAGCACAAGCAACAGGACGTGGAGATTACCATCAAGGGCAAGACCTACAAGACGACCCTGGTGGAAACCACGCACAAGGACAAGACCGGCGTCACCCGCAGCCAGAAGATTCTGGCTCTCCGACGACATTCCGGGCGGCATCGTCAAGGATGAAAAGACCCAAAAGCAGGGTGACCAGCTCATCTCCGAATCGACCCTGGAAGTGCTGACCTATAAAGTGCCGTAGCGGCAAACCGGGCTGGACAACGTGCCGGCGCGTTGATAAAGTCCCGGGCCAATGTTACGGCACCTGGGGCCGGCGAACACGCCGGGGAGGTCAAGGAGGACGATTCTCATGCGACGCGCAATGTCGCTTGCCATCGCTTGCCTGCTGGTTGGTGCGGGGATGCTGCCGGCGCAGGTGCGCTTCTCGCCGCCAGTGCCCGACCCGTCCGGAGGCGCGCCTGCGCCACAGGCGGCGCCGCTGCCGGCGCCTGCCCCAAATTCCCAGGCCCCGCAGGCCCTGGGGCCGCCGCCCGCTCCGGCTCTCGGTCCGCCGCCCACGGCGGTGGACACCCCGCCGTCCGGTCCGGCTATCGGCCCGCCGCCAACGCCGGTGTACACGCCGCCGTCGTCGCCCTATTATCCGGGGCCGTATCCGCCGCCGCCGAGCGCGTTCACGGTGCCGCCTTACCCGCGGCCGTGGCTGGTGCCCGGGGACCCCGCCGGCAATCCGACGCTCTGGGTCGGAGTCGAGGCGCTGCTCATGTGGACCAAGAACCAGCCGTTGCCGATCCCGGTGATCACCACCGGTCCGGCGTCCCTGGGGGCCAGCGCGGGCAATCTCGGCGTGCCGGGCACCACGTCCCTGAACGGGCCGCTCCATTACGGCCTGGACGGCGGCTTCCGCCTGTTCGCGGGCGGCTGGTTCGATACCGACCACACCATCGGCCTGAGCGGCAGCGTGTTCTTCCTGGGTCAGCAGTCCGCCGGGTTCGGCGCCGTGGACGGCACCGGCAATGGCGGTTTCGTCATCAACGAGCCGGTCGCCGGCATGCCCTTCAACACCCAGGTGAGCGCGCCGGGCGTCGCAACCGGCGGCGTCGCCGTCGATGCGACCAGCCGCCTTGCAGGCGGAGACATCAACCTCCTGTATAACCTGTACCGCGGCAACGGCTTGACGATCAACGTCCTGGGCGGCTATCGCTATCTCGAATTAGACGAATGGCTCACGATCACCGGCAACTCCCTGCTGTTCGCCGCCACCACCTACACCGACGGCATGGGCAACGTGCTGGCGACCGCGCCGGCGGGATCGACCGTCACGGTGATCGATCAGTTCGGCACCCGCAACCAGTTCTCCGGCGGGCAGCTCGGCGTCGAGTTCCAGTACCGATGGGAAAAGTGGTTCGTCGGCGGGACGCTCAAGATGGCCATCGGCGCCACGCACGAGGTCATCATGATCAACGGCACCACCAACGTTTTTCCCGTTGGCGGCACGCCCGTGCCGTTGACGGGCGGGAATTACGCAAGCATTCAAATCGGCCAATATGCGCGGAATCAGTTTGCCGTGGCCCCGGAAGCGCAGTTGAACGTTGGCTATCAGTTCACGCCCTGGCTGCGCGGCCTGGTTGGCTATAACTTTCTATGGCTAAGTAGCGTCGCCCGGCCCGGCAACCAGATCGACAACAGCTACGACGGTGTCCTGCACCCACTTGTCCCCATGACCGGCTCGTCATACTGGACGCAGGGATTCAATTTCAGCTTGCAATTCAGCTATTGAGCCTGGATCGCTCAAGATCGCTCGACAAATGCACAGATCCGCGATAGAGTAACAACATGAGCGAAACCGTGCTTTCAATTGAGGACGCGGCCAATTGTCTTCCGGACCTGGTGGAGCGAGTCCACGCGCATGGTGAAACTGCGCTTCTAGTCAAGGCGGGGCGGCCGCTTGCTCGCATCGTGCCTGTGCTCGCCCAGCAGCAACTGGGCGACGATCTGATCGCATTTCTGCGCCACTGGCGCATTGAGCATCCCGAGCCAGACGAGCAATTTGCTGACGCTATTGCCGAAAGCCGAAAAGCCGTTCAGCTGCCGCATGATCCATGGGAATGATTCTCGACTCCTCGATCGTGATTGCATTCGAGCGCCGGCGTTTCGATCTGGAACGACTGCTCATAGATCACCCAACGCCCGCGATTGCAGCTGTAACGGCAGCAGAGCTGCTGATCGGTGTGGAAAGGGCCGACACCGCCGAGCGCCGAGCCCGTCGCGAATCTTTTGTCCAGAACATCTTTGCCCGAGTGCCCATCATTCCATTTGACCTTGCGCGGGCACGACTTTTCGCGGTGCATTTCGCCGAGTTGGCCGCGCGCGGCGAGGTAATCGGCGATCGAGATCTGCAAATCGCGGTGACCGCGCTGAGTGTCGATTACGAGTTGGCAACCCTGAACGTTCGCGAGTTTGAGCGAGTGACCGGATTGAGACTGGTGGACGTGTCCGGCTATGCTCCCACGTGAGCCGAATTCAGTCCGCCAGCAGCCGATAGAAGAACGTGGTGCTGCAGAGCCCGCCTTGCGGCCAGAGCGCGTAGCCGGGGATGTTCGGACGCGATTACCACGGCATAGCGGGTGGGTTTTCGAGTCGGGTTGTGGAACATCGTCGGGCGATTTAGTTGACGGGGCATTCGCTTCCGACTACGATCCAACGGATATGCCTGAGCAAGACCACCACTGGAGCGAGGCGGCGGCGTCGTACGAGACCGAGTACATCGACCCGTACCTGCCCGACATTCGCAATCCGCTGCAGCGCATGCTGCGCCGCCTGGGCGATCCCAAACGCAAGGTGGTTGCCGACCTCGGCTGCGGCATCGGTCCGCTGCTGCCATTGCTGAGTGAACATTACCGCCAGGTCTATGCCGTCGATTTTGCCGCCGGCATGCTTGAGCGCGCCCGCGACACCGTGGCCCGGCGCACGAATGTCGCGTTCGTCCATACGAGCCTGACCGAGTTGACCCTGCCCGAACCGGTCGATGTGGCGGTGGCTGTCAACAGCCTGGTAATGCCCGACCTGCGCGACCTGGCGGGCAGCCTCGAGCGCATTCGGGCCGCGCTCAAGCCGGGGGGCTGCTTTCTCGGCATCGTGCCGGCGATGGACGCGGTGCACTACTACACGATGCTGCTGGTGGACCGAGCGCATGCGGCCGGCCGGCCGACCGTCGCTGCGCGTCAGAACGCGGGCCACCTTGCCGACCATGTCCACTTCGACTTCGCATTCGGTCAGTTTCTCTATCAGGGCGTGGAACAGCATTTCTGGCAGCCGTTCGAGGTGCGCTATCGCTTCCGCCAGGCGGGCCTGCGCCTGCACCGGCTGCGCAAGCTCCACCTGTCGTGGCAGCAATTCGCCGGTGCGGCCGACCTGAGTTGTTTCAAGCCGCCCTGGGATTGGCTGTTCCTGGCGCGCCAAGGCGCGCGGCAGGAAATAAGTTCCCCGTAGGACGGCCTTCCTAGGCCGTCCCTGCTTGAATAGGACGGCCTAGGAAGGCCGTCCTACGGGGAAGCGAACTCTTGCCGGACGCCCAAGGGACGGGAATCCGAAATCCAAACCTCGGTGTTGAGCCGGTAGTTCGCGCTGCCGGATCGTATCTAGGCCCATATAGCTCCTTCTACTCAACACATTTAGTCTTGACTAATGAGCACTCATAGCGTAGACTTCCCTCGGTAGTGGGCCTGCCGAGGGTTCGATTGTGGGGCGAAACAATTCGTTTGTGCTGGATGCCGGAAGCCGGTCGCTCGAAGGACTGCACGGTACCGTTGCGGTGCCCCATCCCTCGGCCAGCTTCTGGCGCCAGTTGCGCGCCTTCTTTGGGCCGGCCGTGCTCGTGAGCGTCGGCTACATGGACCCCGGCAACTGGGCCACCGACCTGCAAGCCGGCGCACGCTTCCGCTATGGCCTCTTGTGGGTGGTCGCCCTGTCGAGCCTGATGGCGATCATCCTGCAGGTCTTCGCCGCCCGCCTCGGCATCGTCACCGGCAAGGACCTGGCCCAGGCGTGCCGCGACCACCTGCCCGCCTGGACGCGCTGGCCCAACTGGCTGTCGTGCGAGCTGGCCATTGCCGCCACCGATCTGGCCGAGATTCTCGGCAGCGCCGTCGCGCTGAACCTGCTCTTTGGCATTCCGCTGTTTTGGGCGGTTATCATCACCGCCTTCGACGTGCTGCTGCTCCTCGCGCTGCAAGGACTCGGCATGCGCCTGATCGAGGCGATCGTGCTCACCTTGGTCGTCACCATCGGCGGCTGTTACTTCATCGAGGTGTTCGTCTTGCCGCAGACGACGCCCCACTTCGCGGAGATGGGCCGGGCTCTCCTGACGCCGGGGTTTCGCGAAGACGGCATGGTCATCCTGGCCATCGGCATCATCGGCGCCACCGTGATGCCGCACAATCTCTACCTGCACTCGGCGCTGGTCCAGTCGCGGCGGTTCGGCACGGATGACGGATCGGTGCGCCGGGCGATCCGCTTCAACACGCTCGACTCGGTCGCGGCGCTGTCGGTGGCATTCTTCGTCAACGCAGCGATTCTGGTGCTGGCGGCGCATGTCTTCCACGGCCAATCCGCGATCGCCAGCGCCGCCAACGAGCCAGAGCCCGACTGGATCCAGGTGGCGTACGAGACGCTCACGCCGCTCCTGGGCACTTCGCTGGCAAGCACGCTGTTCGCCGTCGCGCTGTTGGCAAGCGGCCAGAGCAGCACGATCACCGGGACCCTGGCCGGCCAGGTGGTCATGGAGGGTTTCCTGCGCTGGCGCGTTCAGCCGTGGGTCCGACGGCTGTTGACTCGGATGGTCGCGATTGCGCCGGCGGTGATTATCATCGGCCTGTGCGGCGACGAGAACGTCACGGACCTGCTCATCCTCAGCCAGGTAATCCTCGGTCTGCAGCTGCCGCTCGCGATGGTGCCCCTGCTTTACTTCACCAGCTCGCGCGCGGATGGGCCGGTACGCCAATGGCTGGTTGCTCCTGAGCGCCGGCTGGGGAAGCTGCGTGCTGATCACGGCGCTGGCGGTTTACGGCCTGACCGAGCAGATTCAGAAGGCGTGGTCCGTGGTCGTTGGCGGATGAGTCGCAGTCGGTCGCCCAGCGCTTTGAGCAGCACGCTCTCGTGAAAGCGCAGCTCGGGCCGATCCAGTCGGTAGCGTGGTTCGTCATCCATCGTCGGCCGCCTTCGACGCTCAAAAGCTCGATGGCCACGCGCCGGAGCTGGATGGCCACGGCCCGTGGCCAAGTGCTCTCTGCCGTAAGGCCTTAGTCCATCACATGACGTTCCCGGATGCACGGCAGCGGCGAGCGGTCGGCTGAACCGCAGGTCGTTCCTTGCTGGGCACGCTGGGCCGTCTTGCGGGCTGGGGACCGTAACGTCCTGGCTGGCGCCCCGCTGCCTGGGTTTCTCGACGGTCGGCTTCCGCTCAAAGAAGTGCCGCACCGGGTACGTCGCCCGTGCGACGAGCGCGACCCCTCTTCGAATACACGGTAAGCGCCGCGTTCGAGCACGTGGCCACGCGGTTGAATCGGCGGAGGTATCGCGAGCCCGCGGCGCAAGCCAAGGGCGAGCGGCACGTTTCCAAGCGCTGCGCGCTCGGGATGCGCAGAACGGAAATGCACCTGAGGACTTGTATTCGCTTGTTGTTATGGATATGATTGCTTAAGGAGGCTTATATGAACCAACCATTCGGCTAGATTCCCCATCTCTACGTGCTGGTGCGCCGCGATCTGCCTGCGGCGCAAATTGCCGTGCAGGCGGCTCATGCTGCCATTGAAGGATCGCGACAATTCCTGCCTGCGAATTCCGAACATCCGAACCTGGTCCTTTGCGGGATCGCCTCCGAAGAACGGCTTCTGGAGGCAGCGGATCATCTATTCCGCAACGGTATCCGCCACGCGTTGTTCCGAGAACCCGACCGCGCCAACGAAGCCACCGCGCTGGCGACGGAGCCGCTTTGCGGCGAGCGCCGTCGTGCTCTCGATCGCTTTCGTTGTCTGCACCAAGAGGATTTCCTGGCCGTACTGTAAGACGGCCGTCCATGTTCCATGTTTAAGGAGGATTGCCATGTTGTAGGTTCATCAAGGTCGCTGGGGATTCTACCCCTGTTCGTTCGAGGTGTTTTGTGCGCTCAAGGAGCTGAACCGGCTCTGGCAGAGAGCCCAGCACGCTGCCGCCGCCTGGCGGCGCTGGTATCGGAAGCTGCCGCACAACCGCGTTCGGCGGCCACACATTCGCGACGCGGCCGGCCGGCGGATCGGCTATGGGCCGGCGGTACCCGTGCCCGAGCCGGCGCTGCCGTCGTGCTTCTGCCGAAAGGTACATCTGCCTTCGGGGCGGCTCGAGGTGG
The DNA here is from genome assembly GCA_963834865.1 of uncultured Gemmataceae bacterium. Lineage (GTDB taxonomy): Bacteria > Planctomycetota > Planctomycetia > Gemmatales > Gemmataceae > CAWIDK01. The sequence continues at coordinate 1,609,703 of CAWIDK010000005.1, read as the reverse complement.
TCCTGGCGGACGAGGGCGTTGAGGCCGCCTACCGCCTGGCCCGATACCCGAAGCCGACGCCGGAGGAAGTCGTGCCGCTGCCGCGTACGGAGGAAAAGATCTGCGCGATGTATGAAAAGTACCGCTGAACGGGATTGCGGCCGGGGCATGGGTCAATGCCCCGGCCGATTGCATGGCCCCCTTAGCTCAATGGCAGAGCGCCGGTCTCTAAAGCCGCGCGATGCGGGTTCGAGTCCCGCAGGGGGCACTGGCCTGGAGCCGGTTGCCCGCATCATTGTAGACGCCCGTCTGTAGACATCCCGTCTGCAAAACGAAACACTAGCCAGCGTGTCCGATGCCATCAGCAAAGCGTTTGGCCGGGTCGTCCGGGCCCGCCGGGAAGCGCGCGGCCTTTCTCAGGAAGAGTTGGCGGCGCTCGCCGGGATCCACCGCACCTACGTCAGCTCCATCGAGCTCGGCAAGGTCCGGCTTGGGCTGGACATCGCCAAGAAAGTGGCCGACGGCCTCGGCGTCGCCCTCGGCGACCTGGTCGCCGACGCGGAGAGCACGCGTTTCCGGCGCGGCAAGGGCCCGGGGAAGCGGTGAACGGCAGTGCGTGCCCGAAGGACAGGCAGCCTTGCCTGTCCCGCCTGTGCTGCCGACCAACGGACAGGCAAGGCTGCCTAGCCTACGGCGGGTCGGAGGTTTCATTTGCCGGCCGCTGTTCGCATTGCCCTTGGTGCTTTTCGTGCCGACGACGCCCTTGCGTTGTTGGGCCAGCTCATATCCGCGAAAGCTAGCAGCGGCTTCAATTCGCAGTATTTGAATCAGATCGATGCCTGGAAGGAAGAACTCGCTCTCCTCGAAGGAATGGCGCGGGCTCTTGCTACCCAGCTTCCGCGGAGCCGCGACTGGACGCTTCTCCTTGAGTATCCCGTGCCGCGTCGGAACAAGTTCCCCGACGCCATCCTGCTGGCCGCGGAGCTGATCTACGTGATCGAGTTCAAGGTCGGCGCAGCTGCCTTCGATTCCGCGGGAACGTGGCAAGTGAAAGATTATGCCCTAGACCTGCGCGACTTCCACCTGGAGAGTCGAGCAAGGGCAATCATCCCAATCTTGGTCGCCACCGGCGCGGCCGTCACGAGAGAGCGCGTCATCGTACCGGACGAGGTGGCGTCGGTTTGGCCGGTCGCATATGCTGCGCCCCAGGAACTGGCATCCGTGGCCGCCAGGTCTGAAAATTAAGCGGCCTGGCGGGCTGTTGTTGCGCCGCCCAGGTAGGCTCGATGGCCAGCTGGCCAGGCCCTCTCGGGAAGCGCGAAGCTGGCTGAACCTTCGACGGCAATGCCGTGATACTCCCGCCACGCCTATGGGTCAAGGTCGTGCCGGGCTGGCAAGGCACACCCTGTTTTCGGCATGCGCCGCCCGTCCCGCCACGACCGGCACGACGCGCCAGACCTGCCAGCCGCGCACGACCTGCCACGACCGGAACGACTTGCCAGACCTGCCAGCCGCGCACGACCTGCCAGCCGCACACGACCTGCCAGCCCCGCGTCGCGTGGCCGACACGCCGCCGGCCTTCCCGCGACACCGAGACGCCGACCCCTTGCGCCGGTGGCTGGCCACGATGGCCGCTGTTCAGCCGGTTTGAGCAGGTATTCTGCGCGGATTGCTGTAATAGACTGCCCCCGTCCGTTGACTGGTATAGTGGATGACCGGATCTGCCTCACGTAGGGCACCCCAGCATGGTGGATTGGCCGGAAATCGTGAAGCGGCATGGCCCGCTCGTGTGGCAAACCGTCTACCGGCTGCTTCGCCACGAGGCGGACGCGTCGGACTGCTTTCAAAATGCCTTCCTCGACGCTGTCGCCCTGGCCCGCAAGGAGGCGATCCTGAATTGGCCGGCGCTGCTCAAGCGCTTGGCCGCGACACGGGCCCTCAACAGGCTGCGTCAGCGGCAGCGGGAAGCGAACCGCGTGCAGCCCCTCAAGGGTGATCCCGCGCCGTTGCGCGAGCCAACCCCTGAACAGGCCGCGAGAAGGTCCGAACTGGCCGACAAGCTGCTGCTTGCCTTGGCCGAGATCGAGGCTCGACAGGCACTCATCTTCTCGCTGGCATGTCTTGAAGGCTGGTCATACGAGGAAATCGCGGCGGAGTTAGAAATCACCGTCAACCATGTCGGTGTTCTTCTAAACAGAGGCGCGCGGAATTGCGACGCCGGCTCCGCGCATTCGACCCGGCGAACAACCGAGACCCCAATTTGGGCGGTCAACTGTGAGTGAAACAAACAATCGACCGATGAGCGACTTTCTGGAACAGGCCGCCGAGGCGCTGCGGAACACCCGGGTGCCGGCAGGGCCCCCGAAGCGCCTCGTGACCACCACCCTCCGGAAGATCGACATGTACGGTACGCCTCAAGGTGCTCACCTCTCTCCATTGCAGGAGCTTGCCATGGTTAGTTCTCCATCCCGGCCGGATCCCCTGCTTGCTGGGCTCACCGACGAGCAGCGCAACGCCGTCATGTCTGGTGCTCGCCGACTCCTCATCATCGCCGGAGCTGGTTCCGGGAAGACAGAGGTGATGGCGCGGCGGATCGCCTTGTGGGTGCGCGACGGGGTGCCCAAAGAATCCATCGTTGCCTTCACGTTCACGGAAAAGGCCGCGGAGGAGATGAAGTTCCGCATTCGCAAGCACGTCCAGGCAGTGACGCCGCAAGGCGAGGACGCGACGCTCGGCGGCATGTACGTGGGGACTATCCACGGCTTCTGCCTGAAACTGCTCCGGGAGCTAGCGCCGGACGACTACCATAACTTCGACGTGATCGACGAGATCGCACGCACGGCGCTGGTGCAGAAGGGTGAGTTTTCCATTCTTGGCCTAAAAGGGTTCCAGAGCCAGCTGGCGGCCGTGCGCCAGCAGCAGGTCGGCCAGTACGACGCGATTGAGGAGTTCCTGCAGGCGTACGACTTGCTCCACGAGTACGGGACCTTCGACGTCAAACTTAGTGGTAGTCCAATGCCGACCGATGTAGTGCAGGAGGCAGAATGGTGCAAGGATGCCGAACTCCTCACCGACGTTGGCAGCCAACCCCTCGCCAAGACCTTCGCGACCTCCGCCGCCCGCTACTACGCCTACCTGCGGTGCCGCCGGTTCCTTGATTTTTCAACTTCGCAGTCCGAGTTGTCGCGGCTGCTGAAGGGATCGAAAACGCTGCTGAACGCGATTCGGGGGAAACTGACGCATGTGGTCGTGGACGAGGTGCAGGACATCAACCCGGTGCAAGACCAAGTGATCCGTCTCGTGATCGGGGACAAGGGGTATCTAACCGCCGTGGGCGATCACCGGCAAGCGATTTACCACTGGAGGGGAGGCCGCGTGGACATCATGGCGCGGCTGTACGAGGACCTGAAAAAGGACTCACCTGCCAACGTCGTGGAGTTGCCCGCAAACTTCCGCTCCACCGGGCGCGTGATCGCTGTGGCGAACGACTGGGCCGAGACGATCGGCCCGGTGAAATCCATGTCCAGCCCCGCGATGACTGCGCGGTCGCAAGGGCCGGCAGGATTACGACCCCAGCCACGTCGGGGCGGTCGAGTTCGACCAACGCGCGGATGAGGCCGAGTGGATCGCCAAGCGTATCGCTCAGCTGGTGCGCCCGCAAAGGACGGCACGACGGGGGCGGCACACGACACCGCCGACGGGGAGCGCGGCATCTCATACAGCGATATCGCGGTGCTGTTGCGTACAAGCACCGACACGCGCGAGTACATGCGGGTACTACAGGACGTTTATCGCATCCCCACCGTTGTGCGGGCGGGCCCTGACCTCTTTGCCCAGCCGGAGGTGCTCCTATTCTACGCGGCGCTCTGCCGCAGCGCCGGCGTAAAGACCTTCTTCGGGTCGCCGAATAGGCCCGAAAGCCTCGTGTCCCGGGCGGCGGCAATCGGCGCGGCACCCGACCCCATTTCGGTGATCCGAGCGGCTGGCGATGAATTGCGGCGCGTTGGATTGCCCTTCGACAAAGCCGCCCAGGCGCGGCTCCTACAGGCTGCGCAACTGTTGGACACCGTGATCAGCGGTGGCACGGTGAAGACTGCGGACACGAAGGGACTTCGCGACGGAGATCTTGTCGCGTGGTTGCTGCGGAAGCGTACCACACCGCTGCGCCGCGTATTTCCCCAGACGATTTACCACTGGCTGCTGGCGGAGGCGGGGGTCGGAGACTGGCAGGCGGTCCAGCCGCGTGGACGCACGGCACTGTTCCACTCGGGAGCCCTGAGTACCCTCGTCAAAGGAATTGAGACGCCCGGCTGGGTGGACACCGCCAGCTATAAGTACGCGCTCATCGCGTTGGGGACGTGGGGGTCAAAGCGGGGGCGGACCGACGAGGCCCCACTGCTCGTGCAGCCCGATGCAGTGACGATCTGCACGATCAACGCGGCCAAGGGGCTGGAGTATCCGGCTGTGTTCCTGGCAGATGTGAGGAACCGGCGGTTCCCTAACTCGAAAGCCGGACAGGCGCCGGACCTCCCGTTCGACGGCCCGATTCTCAAGACTATCAACCCTGCGGACCTGGCCGACAACGACAATTGCGACGGGGAGCGGCGGCTGATGTACGTCGCACTCACGCGGGCCGAGCGTTACCTGTACGTGACGACTTCGACGGCGACGAAGACGCGTAAGGAAGTGTCCCGGTTCTTCACGGAGGTGCGCACGCTGATGCAGGCAAACGGCGGCCGGGCAATCGGCGCCACGCAGTGCCGGCCGGGATCCGCCTGCTGCCGACCTCGTACGCCAAGGACGACGACCGCCTCGTCACGTCCTTCTCCGACATCCGGTACTTCCTGGAGTGCCCGCACGACTTCTACCTGCGCAAGGTGCTGGGCTTCGCCCCAAGCATCGACCAGGCCTTCGGCTACGGGCGCGGCGTCCATAACCTCATGCGGGCGATCCATACGGATCCCAAGAAGTGGGCGGCCCTCGCGAAAAACCCGACCAAATTGCGCAAGGAGTTGGAGCGCCTGATTGCGTCGGGCCTCTTCTATTTGCGCTACACCACGGGTGGCCCCCTGCAAAACATGCGCGGGAAGGCCGCGGAAATCGTGGCGGACTACGTCACACAGTACGAGGCGGAACTCAGCAGCTTCACCTTCGAGCCGGAACGGGAGTTCGAGACGCTCATCGAGGAAGCGCAAGTCCTGGTCTCCGGGGCAATCGACGTGATCCGCCAGGAAACGGTACCACCGAAGGTAACGCTCATCGACTTCAAGACCGGGGAAGCGGAGTCCGATGTCAGGATGAAGCTGGATGAAGAGCTGATGCGGCTACAGGTCACTCTCTATGCGCTGGCAGCAAGAAAGGAGTTGGAGTACGAGCCGGAACAAGGGCTAGTGCGCTACCTCGGTGAAGCACCGGGCTCATCCGAGCAAGAGATGGTGGTCGACCTGAGCGACGCAAAGGTCCAGGCAGCACGCAAGCGCATCGTGCTGGCAGCCCAGGAAATCCGCACACGCGACTTCGACGCAGGGCCAGTCCCGAAGAAAGGAGAGAAGCCGAACGCCCGCTGCGGGCGCTGCGATTTTGCGAGGTTCTGCGGGCGGAAAGAAGCGAAGGACTTTCGGGCCGGGAAGTGACCAGCCCGGAGCCGAGATCCCGGATTGCCCGAGCGAGCGCACCACCCGCGCCCCCGGCCGGCAAGTGCACAGGCGAGTACGGAAAGTGCTTGCAATCAGGCGGACGCCGCCGTAATCTATCCTCGGTTAAATGCCCCCGTTCTCGGACTCGCGCTGAGCGCGAGCGAAACGCTCGGTCCGGGACGACGCGCGACCATGGTTTCAATAACTGAAACCTTGTCCCCGCGGAGCACAAGCGATGGCCATAAAAAAGCAGGAGTTTTATGAGGGAGCGGCACTGCATTTGTTAGTGCGCAGTGGTGGGATCATGAGCATTCGATATGAGGCCCCGTTCTTTCTGTTAAACGACAATGTCTTGATCTACCTCAAGTACAGCACCAAGGGCCGGAGCCCGTGGGGTTTCACATTCACGACAGACGAGCAAATTGCGCTTCAAAATAGGGGATCCGATCTCAAGATTATCATAGGATTGGTCTGCGGAGCGGATGGCGTCGCAGCCTTTAGCTATGATGCCTATCGGAGTGTCGCCGCGCCGAGACCATCCGCGATTCATGTTGCCTGCTATCGGCAACACCGCAAGCATTATGAGGTGAACGGACCGGACGGAACGCTGGCTGGCAAGGTAGCGCCTTCGGATTGGTTACGCATTCTTGACAGGTGAGGAGATCATGAAACACCGCGATGAGGTCTTGGGGCTGCTGCAGAAGCAGATCGGCAACGCGGAAGAGGTCAAGGATATTAGCGAGACCGCCGCTGAGGTTGCCGCCAGATGGGTCAATCCCGTGAGTGGAGGAAAAGAAGAGACGAACGGCCTCATTTACGGATTAATCCAGAGCGGGAAGACGGGGGTCTTGACCGTTACCGGCGCCATAGGCGCCGATGAGGGATACAGGACCATTGTCATCCTGACTTCCGATAACGATCCGCTATACGAACAGACTCTCGGGCGGGCGCGCCAGGCTTTCCCCGGCATGGATATCATGGGCAAGAACGACTTCAAGGATGCCGATGCCTTCCTCCAGCGAATCAAGGGCGGAACGTGTGCCATCGTGACGACCAAGAACGCTCGAATGCTCAATACGTTGATTGAGAATTTCAAGAAGGGACGGGTGCGAGGACTTAGCTGCCTGATCATCGACGACGAGGCGGATCAGGCCAGCCTGAACACTCAAACAAGCCGTGCCGATGGCAGCAGAAGTAAAATCAACGACAGCATTGCCGCGATGCGCGGCTTCTTTGAGAAGAATACCTACCTGCAAGTGACAGCCACACCACAGGCTCTGTTTCTCCAAACCCCAGGACATGACTTCAGGCCGAAGTTCACCGTCTTGAGCCATCCCGGTTCTGATTACGTTGGGGGCGAGGATTTCTTCGGTGATAACTCCGAGCTTGTCAGAGAGTTCGACTTGAACGACATTGCCGTCTTGGCGCCAGGCGCGCAGCCTGCTCCCACACTGGAGATTCCTAAATCCCTTCTCAAAGCCCTGGATACATTTATGATCGGGGCGACGTTCAAGCGAACGAAAGAAGCCGATCAGAATTGTGCTTTCCTTTGTCACGTCAGTACCCGCACAGACGACCACAGGCACATCGTCGATCTTCTGCGGAGGTACAAGACGGATCTGGCCGCTGGGGTGAAGGCGAAGAACCAGGCGATCATTAAGCGGCTCAAGGTGGCCTATGACGACTTAGCGTTGACCCACAAAGGCCTGAGGGAGTCCAAGTTTGATTCCCTCCTAGAGCCAATCGAGTTTTACTCGGCCAGCACCACCGTCAAGCTCATCAACGGCCAAACCGACGAGGATGTCGCGATTGAATCACCTTACAACCTTTTCGTCGGAGGAAACAAACTCGGGCGTGGCGTGACAATCAAGAATCTGCTTGTCAGCTACTATGGGCGCCACCCGAGGAAGCCCCAGGCTGACACCGTCCTCCAGCACGCCCGCATGTACGGCTACCGCAGAAAAGACATTGGACTCTTGAGGTTGTTCCTTCCCCGGGAACTCCACATCGTTTTCAGGGCCATCAATATGATGGAGCGCGGACTGCGCGATCTCATCGCCCGGAAACCGACCGCTGAGTTTCGCGGGGTTTATGTCGGAGGGGGACTTAGTGCCACCAGGAGGAACATTTTGGCTCCAGGCTCAATCGGCGTGTACTCCGGCGGTAGCATTTACAATCCTGCGCAGGTCTTGCGCGACGACACTGTAAGAGGATCTACAGACAAGATCGACAAGAAGCTGGCCAGCATCCAGGACAAAAACCATGCGGAAATGTCCGTTGACGAAATGCAGGCACTGATTGCTTTGACCAGGCCTGATCCCCGTGAATCGGAGTTTGTGTGGAATCCAATTGCCGTTGGCGAATCACTTGCGCAGTTCGCAAAACTCCACAACCAGGCAACAGGGTATGTTTATGTAGACCGGGAGCGCGGCGGTCTGGCAAAAAGGCGCGAGAACCAAGGCATCTTGACCGGCCACGAAGGTGAACAGGTTCCCGAAGACAAAATCGCCCTCTTCTTGCTCCGAACAAAAGCCAGCCGTGGAACCAATGCCTCTTGGTGGCCGCAAATTAGGTTTCCTGACGGGCGTTATGCGTTCGCGTTTGCCGTATAACCTACGTCGCCGTGATGGCCCGGCATGGCGGGCTGAAGAGCCGACACTTGCTGTTGGCGTTAAACGGACTTAACCGGTCGCAGGAACCCGAGAAGGCGATTGGTGAGTACCTCGACGCTCTTGAGTTGGCACTGCCAAAGGACCAAGACCTTCCAGCCCAACGCACGCAGTTCGCGGCGGACGCGCCGGTCCCGGGTTTTGTTGCCGCCGATCTTCTTTTCCCAGAACGGGGTGTTGGTTGTCGGGAGGGTCGCGCGTGAGCAGCCGCTGTGGCCGTGCCAGAAACAGCCGTGGACCAGCACAATTTTCCGGTGGCGCGGCAGGACAATGTCTGGTTTGCCTGGTAGGTCATCGCGGTGGAGACGAAAGCGGAAGCCCAGGGCGTGCAGAAGCCGGCGGACGCGCAGCTCGGGGGCGGTGTTCTTGCCGCCAATCCGCGACATGATTTCACTACGCTTCGGTCGCGAGAACGTATCCACTTTGGCGGGTCTCAAGGGCGCGTCCAATGCTGCGGCCGACGCGCTCTGCGAAAAGAGGAGGCAGGGCGTTACCAATCATCTCCGCAGCGGCGTACCGTCCGCGTTCCAATTCAAAGTAGTATCGGCGCGGAAATGTTTGCAGCAGTGCCGCTTCAAATAGTGTTATCACACGGTTTTGCGTGGGGTGCAGGAATCGCCCTTTGCTGGCATTGATGCATCCTCCCGTAATGGTCGGTGATGGTTTGTTCCAGTCCATCCGCCCATAAACGTCCCTAAAGCCGTCACAATCTCGGTGGCACTGGAGCTGCATATCCGTGGGCCAGGCGAGGCGGCTCCCGCCGTTACGTGGCACCGCGCGGATACGTTCGAGGACGTTGGCGCGTGGGTCGTCACGAGCTTGTGCAATACGTTGCGACTTTTTTTCGGGAGCGGGAGCGTACCGATGGCATCGTAGACGGTGCGCTGCGACCTTGTTTTGCGCGGCAAGGGGATCTTGAAGCCCTTACCGGCCAATACGACTACGCGAGTGCGCCGCTGCGGCACGCCGTGATTTGCCAGTTGAACCTTTGTGGCTAGAGTTACAACGTAGCCAAGCTCGTCCAAGGCGCGAGAAACCCCTTGAAGCGAAAGTCGCCGTCGATTCCGGGCACATTTTCCATGAAGACCGCGGTGGGGAGCAGTTCCTCGACGACCCGTTGGAACTCGTAGATCAGACTATTCTTATCGTCCCGGCGGGCTCTGCGACGGTTTTTTCGACGAATACGTGAAAATCCTTGGCATGGAGGGCAGCCAGCGACCAAGTCAATAGAAGTGACGCCATCGACTAACAACGCGGGCGAAGGGACCTTTCGGATGTCGCGGTTCAACAGCATCACCTCTGGATGATTCATCGAGTACGTGGAAACGGCTAGGGCGTCCTTTTCGACGGACGAAATTACGCGAAAGCCGGCTCGCTTGAGGCCGTGGGTAAGGCCCCCACAACCTCCGAAAAGATCGATTGCCGTCCAGTGCGACGCCACTGACATACCATTCACCGAGGCTTGGGGTTCCGGCGTTGACTCGTGAGGGCCGCATCAAAAAACGGGACCGGCATCCCGAGGCGCGTTAATTCATCGCGGGCAGCCAGACGCAGCCGATTTCTCACCCACGCAGAAAGCGATAAGCCAGCCGTGCGCGCAGATTGTTCAAATGCCTGTTTCTCCAAGGATTCCAGGCGCACTTCCAGGTAAGCTGCCTTCCTCGATCCCGGTGTCTTTGTCGGTCGTCCGCGCCCTTTTTCATAAAAGGGATTGTAGGGACAAAAAATCGCGCTGGCAACGTTCGCCCTTGACGTGTACCCACATTGTGGGTACAATAAAGAAGGCGCCGACTCATCGAGCTGACGAGGAGTGACAGCAAGGGGGTCGGCTGGATTCGATGGGTGCAACTGGCGGTTCTACAAGCGTTTTCCCTAGGTTTTTCGGCCGAATCGCCCCGTTTTTCGCGAATATTCAGGTGAGGCGCAGCTGAAAAAGGACATGGAGCATATCCTTACCGTTATTGAACAAAGCGGTACGGAGTCTGCTCCATGAAGAGACAATCTAAGCCATGCACTCCTGTGCGTCCAGTGACCGCCGAGACTTTGCGGCTGCAGGCCCACGCGATCCTCGACGTACTGTTGCAGTTCTGCCAAACCAGCGAGCTGCCATTCGCGGCCTTCGAGAAAGAACTGCTCGTCCGCATCGCCGTCCTGGGCTGCTGTCTGCTGCGCGTGTTCCTCACCGCACGGCATCAACGCTTGGATGTGCAGCCGTTCCTGGCCAACGACAAGTACCGGCCCGGCAACGCCTATGCCGAGCGGACGTTGAAGACCTTCTACGGCGAAGTCACCTATGGCCGGCAGTATCTGATGTCGCGGGCCGGCGGCAGCGGCTTGTTTCCGCTCGACGTGGTCCTGGGACTGACCCGCGATCGGTTGTCGCCGTGGGTGAGGCAATGGGTCGCACGCCTGGCGACGCGCATGAGTTTCAAAGCGACGCAAATGGTGTGCAAGGCGGTGCTGAACTGGGTGCCGGCCCCCGAGACCATCGAGCAAGTGGTGCTCGGCATGGGACGCGAGGCGGCGCCGTTCATGAAGCAATTGCCCGCGCCGTCCGACGATGGCGAGGTTCTGGTGATCGAAGTCGATGGCAAGTGTCCGCCCATCGCCACCGAAACGGAGTTGGCGAAGCGTCGCGGCAAGCGGAAGCCGCGCCATGGGTCGGGTTGCACTTGCGGCTGCCAACGTCACCGGGGCCGAGCCAAACGGGCAGCGCGTGGCAGCAAGAAACGACGGAAAAAAGGCGACAAGAGCAAGAATGGCAAGGAAGTCAGCGTGGTAGTGATGTACACGCTGAAGCGTGGCGCGGACGGCTTGCTGCACGGGCCGCTGAACAAGAAACTGTATGCCACCTTTGCGGGTCGCAAGGCGGCGGCATTGTGGGCGCGTGCGGAAGCGACCAAGCGTGGCTTCGGACCGGAGACGACCAAGCGGGTGCAGATCGTCCTCGACGGGGCGAAGAGCCTGAAGAAGCACTTCGAGGCGTTATTCCCCCAGGCCATCTTCACGCTGGATGTCTGTCACGTCGTGGAGAGGCTATGGCGGCTGGGGCGTCACTATCACAAGGAAGGCACCGACGCCCTGAAGGCCTGGGTGGAAAAGCTGAAGGCGCTGCTGTACGCAGGGCGGGCGCGGACCTTGGTGCAGCATCTGCAGGAGTTGTTACGCGACACAGCAAACCGTGGACCTGGAACGAAGAGTCGCCGTGCAGCTCTGCAGAGCGAGATTGGTTACCTACAGCCACGCCTATCGATGCTGCGTTACGGGGAGTGGATGGCGCAAGACTTGGTGATCGCCACAGGCCAGGTGGAAGGTGCCGTGCGTTACCTGGTCGGCGAGCGTTTCGACTGTGCAGGCATGCGGTGGACCCGCGCCAAGGCAGAGGCGTTGCTCCACCTGCGCTGCATCGAACTGAACGGCGACTGGCAAAAGTTTGTGAACTGGTTTGAACGGCAGAATCGCGCTCGCCTGAAGAAGGGACAACGCCGCAAGGTATTGACCAATCAACCGATGAAGCTGACGGTGGCAGCGTGAGAAAACCGTGTTGGCGTTTCAGCTGCACCCGGATTCGATCAACTGAGTGACGAATGGCGTGCAAGCCGCGTTAATCGACAGGAGTCAAGACGATGGACCGTAATTCACCGACCTATCGATGGATCCTCGAATGGCTTGACGAAAGCGGCGACGCCGACCACGACGTCCGTGCGACCGCCGACTCGGTGCGGGAAGCAGATGAAGCCATTCGTCGCATGCTGGGCGGCGAAACGTGGACCCCGGAAGCCGCCGACGAGATCGGCGGCGATGAAACCGAACCGGCGTACCCGGCGGTGATCCGTGAGGCATTCGACGGCGACATAGCGAAAGGGCTCCTCGCCCTGTCAGACGCCGTGTCCTTTCGATGCGACGGGGGCACGCTGACGGTCTTCCGCGACCGCTAGACGCGTCGCCGCCGTCGATCCGCGGGCATTTCGTGTCCTGTTGAGGAACACAGCCGCTACCCCATCGTCCCAATGGTTTTGCGGAAGCGAGCGAGGGCAACGCCGAGCCAAAAAGCTGAGAACCATTTGTTTCGTCACAGGCGTCCCGGGTGCCGGTAAGACGCTTACCGGCCTCAACGCGATCCACAATCCTGAAGCGGAGGCGCAGCAGAAACGGCCCGGTGTTTTTCTGTCGGGCAACGGTCCGCTGGTGGAGATCGTGAGCGCAGCGCTGGCCCGAGACGCGGTGCGCACCCGGAAACAGTCCAAGAAACGTGAGGAAAGGGTAATCACCACGTTCATTCAGAACGTTCACGCGTACATCCGCGTATACATGACCGAAAAGCCCAACGAGTGCCCGCATGAGCACGTCGTCGTTTTCGACGAGGCTCAACGGGCTTGGAACGCGGAGCAGGTCAAAAGGAAGAAGCGGCCAACGGAAGGGTCCGAGCCCAAGACCATGCTCCAGATCATGGAGCGGTGTCAGGGTTGGTGCGTACTGGTTGCCCTGGTGGGCGGCGGGCAGGAGATTCACGACGGCGAAGCGGGGCTCGAAGAATGGGGCGACGCGTTGACCGGCACGAGCGCTCCGTGGCAGGTTCGCGTGTCTCCCGAGGCGTTACATGGCGGGCTCAGCCTGGCAGGGCATCGGCTGTTTGCCGGTCCGCCGCCGAGCAACTGCCGTGTCGTTGAAGAGCCGGCGTTGCACCTGGACGTCAGCGTGCGCAGCATGCGGGCGCAGCGGATCGCGCAATGGGTGCAGATGTTCCTCGACGGGCAGCCGGAAGCGGCGCGAGCCGTGCTCGCGGAGGCGCCGGAGTTTCCTTTGGTGCTGACCCGTAATCTGGACTCGGCCCGCCGCTGGCTGCGCGATCGCTCACGCTTGGAGCGCCGCTGCGGCCTCGTCGTCAGCTCTGGCAGCATGCGCCACCGAGCCTACGGCATCGAAGTTTCCACCGGCTTCCGCCGCGGTTACAGCTATGTAGACTGGTTTCTCGCGCAACAGGCGGACGTCCGTTCGTCCTACCAGCTCGAAGTCGCGGCAACCGAATTCGAGTGCCAGGGACTGGAGCTGGGGCGATGACCTGTGCATCGATGCTGGCGGAAGTCCATGGCGCTATCGGCAATTCCGAGGCAGCAAATGGCAGGCGGTACCGCGCGAGGGAGCTCGGCGCTACCTGCTGAACAAATACCGGGTGCTCTTGACCCGCGCACGCGAAGGCATGGTGATTTGGGTGCCGCCAGGCGATCAGGCCGATCCGACGCGCGCCCCGGCCCTGCTTGACGCCACGGCGGCGTACCTCACGGCTGCCGGTGTTGCGATGCTCGAATAAACGATTCGCGCAACACTTCTGCCTGCCGGCGAGTCTGGGCTCCGAGGCAACGAACTTGACTCGTTCGATACGCTCCAGCTATGAGCGGTTTTATCTGTTTTTGAAAATCGGTGCAGATCCACCGCTAATCCGTGAGGCATTCGACGGCGACATGGGGAAAGGGCTCCTCGCCCTGTCAGACGCCGTGTCCGTTCGGTGCGACGGGGGCACGCTGACGGTCTTCCGCGACCGCTAGACGCGTCGCCGCCCTCGATCCGCGGGCATCTCGTTGTCCTGTTGAGGGAACGACGGGGCCAGTACCTGATGGAAAGGACGGTGCGACGTGGCGAGCATCAAGCGAACGGTGGAATTGCGGGCGGGCGAAGACCACGTGCTGTTACCCCAGGGGTTGTTCAGAATTGACAGGCGAGAACGACCCGCACCAAGTGGGTGGTACGAGATTGAGTATGACCCGTTCGACCTGTTCATCACGATGACCGGCCCATGCCCGGACGGACCAGCGGATGGGACTCCATAGCCCACCTAGCCCATGTTTAACAAGTGTCGCCGTAAGTCCTTGCTGCGTAAGGGCTGATTTTTGGATTAGTCACTACATTGTCGTTTCATCGCCCGCGGGCGGCGCCGGCGGCCGATGGTCGGCCAGACCGATGGCGTTGAGTACCTGGCGGGCGCGGGACGAACCCGGTGTCGTGCCGCTACGGAGCTCTTCCGCAACGCGGAATTGCACGTAGCGAATCGTCTGCAATGCTTCCAAGGCCGACTGCGCCGAGAGCGACAGGCCAGCATCTTTCAAGGTGCGCTCCAGCATCCGCTCGATCAAGAACGCCAACGCCGCCACAAAAATGTGTGCCTTCACCCGCCGCGCCGTGTGATGCCAGATCGGCCGCATGCCCAGCGGATCCTTGAGCGAACGAAAGCCCCGTTCCACCTCGCTTAAGTCCTTGTAGTGCGCCACCGCCTCCGCGGGCGTCATCGCCGTCTGATCGGTCTGGATGAGGTAGCGCCCTTCATACTTCTTTTCCCGAGGTAAATTCACTGGGTGCTCCGCGATCTCCAATTGTCCCTCTTTGAACTCCCACATGTAGTAACGATAGCCGTGGTTCTTTTGCAACGCCCGCTCGGCCGCCGCGCCGATCTTGGCCGGCTGCTTCAACTGGCCCTTGGCCACGCGCGCCTGCACCTTCGCCAAGGCCGCACGCACCCGCTCCATCGCTTTGCTACGTTGCCGCTCTTCATAGGCCCGACGCTCGTCGCTATCGACCACAAACACTCGCACGCCGGCACGGTCGCAGGCGACCTCTTGCACTCGTGTCCGGGGTGGATTTGGTTTCGCCCGCGCGGTGATCCCATTGGGGCAGTCGACCCACTTCGTTTCGTCCACGCGATCAATCAACGCCTCCGCCTCCGGATTGCGGCGACGCGTCATGCCCACCAAGTAGCCATGTTCCGCCGCCGCCTGCAGCATGGCCAGATTGCTCTCGGTCACCATGCCGCGATCACCGACAAAGACGATACGCCGAAGGCGAAAACGCCGGGCCAGGTCTTGGATGACTTCCTTGACCGTCGTGCTGTCACGCGTGTTGCCCGCCCACACGTGATGTGCGATCGGCCAACCCGCCACCATCACCACGCCCACCACCACCTGCACGTTCCGCGGCTTGCCGTCGCGACTGTAACCGTGCTTGGCCAGCGTCGGCGGACCATGGCCTTCAAAATACGTACTGGTCAGGTCGTACATCACCAGGTCCGCGTCGAACTCGAACAACGTCCGCAGCCGCTCATAGAGCGCCACTTCCACGGCGTCCTTGTTCAACCCCAGATGATCCAGCGTGCGATACCAACGCTGCAGTTGCCCCAAGTCGACCTGGACGCGGCCTTGCTGCTTCCAACAGGGTACGTACCGGCGACCATGCCGGTCGCACACGTAATCGGTCTCCAGCCACGCGGCCAAACCGTGCTCGCTGGCCGGCCGCACCAGGCGGTTGGTGATCAGCACCAGGACGCGGCTGACCCAGTCGTCGGCGGGGTCTTCGCTCGGCCGCAACTTGGGCCAACGCCGACCAGCATCGAGCCATTGCCAGAGGCCCAGTTGGTCGAAGAAGTGGTGCGCGACGAGCATCGGTCCCCAGGTACTGGCGTCGAGGATTTCGATGGGTCCCTCGGCGCCGAGTTGCTGGGCCAGGGCCTGCGGCCCTTCCTCGCCGGTGAGAAAGCGATTGAGCAGCGGCAGGACGGCTTCGAGGGTGTCGCGTCGCCCGAGGTTGGCGATGACCTTTTGCTTGACCTTGCCGTTCTCGCGCACCGAGCCGACGATGCGGACATACTCGTGGACGGTGCCGTTGGAGGACGGAACTTTGACGGAGCGGATGAACATGATGTTATCATCAACAAATCCACCGGTCCGTCAACCGGATATTCGATGAAATGCGGACAAAACAGCTAAAATGTTTGTAATGATTGTCACTACGGTTTTCTGAAAACTGGACCTCCGCGCGTTGAAAATTAAGGACTTACGTCAAAAACTACCCCGACACTTGTTAAACATGGGCTAGCGGGAGCGCAAGATGTCCATCGGGCCATGCAGTGAGCGAACCGGTTCCACCACCGCTGGGGCGGTGCCATGCGGCAGCAGTCAGCCTGAGGAAATGACCCTCGACGCACGGGAACCCTCGACGCACGGGACATCGAGGGTTCTTTGCAAGAGACTTACCTACGTTGCTGCTGGCGTGCTGACGGTCACATGGATTCAATACCCCGCCTGCGCGACGATCGGCGGTGGGCAATGATTCGCGAGCAAGAACTCCCTAAACGCGCTGTTGATGTGCTCGTTGCACCGGGTGACGAGGAATTCGACATCTTGAAGGACGTTGCGGACCGTGCCCGACCGGGCCAGCCCCTGAGGCGCCATCTTCGGGCGATCACAATATCGGTGCCGTGCTCCCGAGGTTTGCTTCGCCGTGAGCCGACGATCCAGATGCTTTCAACGCGGTTCGAACTCGAATTGCAGCTTCTGCGCCGGCCATCTCGGCGTGAGCAAATTCACGTCGAACGGTCGCGAGGGCGTGTTGCCGGCCACATCCTCCAGGTCCGGGCTCACCCGCACGCGGTGAAGCCCCGCCTGCCACGGCTGCGCTGGAGTAAAGCTCCAGGTCTTTTCGTCCTGGCCGACCGTGATCGCGCCGGCAATGATCTCGCCCCGGGCGTTCTCAACCGTCATGCCCGTGTGCAGCGAGCGGTAATCGATGCTCTTGCGAAGCGTCAGCGCGACGGCGCTGCGCGTGCCGTGTGCCGGCGCCGTTAGCTTCCAGTCACTGAGCTCGATGCGGACGCGGTCCTCGCCCGTCGTGCGAAACTTCTTGATCGTGTCCTTGCCGAGCTTGTTGCCATCCAGATCGGTCCAGTCGCCGCGGACGACCAGCTGGTACGAGCGCTTTTCGTGCAGCACCGGCCCCATCGACTCGCGCAGCTCGACGCCCCATTTGATGCGGCCGGGATGGATGTAGAGGATCAGGCAGTTGTTTTCCTCGTCCCAGATCTCATCGACCAGCCACGGCTCCTCGATTTCCTTGCCCTTGTCGTCGAGGATGGCCAGGTGTTGGAAGAGCTCCTTGCCGCCGCGCATGGGTCGGTCGAAGTAGATGTAGAAGCGCAGGTGATTGGCGGGCAACACGTCCGCGGTCGGATAGATCTTGACCACCCTGGGCGGCGCCATGGCCGCGGACATGGGTGTGCGGTAGTCGAGCGACGTTGGGCTCCCCGCGGCCCGTAGGCTGGCCCGATACGTCGCGCCCGCACTGAGCGCAAAGCGCGGCGTGAACGTCAGGTCGTTGCCGAAACGCTCGTACTTGCCGAGCATGCTCGGGCCGGGCTTCCTGGTGTCGTCCGCCAGCAGCGACAGCGTCAGGACTGCTTCGCCCTGCGCTTGCGTCAACTGGCCGGCGGGCAGCTTGCCGGCAAACTCGGCGGGCAAGCGCGCGACGACGTGCCGGCCCGTGGGCGTCACCTCGAAGCGCAGCGGCCCGTCCGCGGCTTGCGCACAGAAGCATCGCGGCACCGAGGAGGAATCTCATGGCGCACCTGGTTTAGCAAATCCGAAATCCGAATATCGAAATCCGAAACAAATCCGAATTTCAAAGCCCCAAACGCAAACGCGCGCTACGGGTTGTGGATTTCGGCATTCGGATTTGTTTCGGATTTCGGGATTCGGATTTCCCGTCTGCGGGTTTCGGATTTCGGATTTCCCGTCTGCGGGTTACGGTAACGGCAAAGCGCGGAGGGTGCGCCCGTCCTTGCTCTCCACGATCGCCAGCGCCCGCGTCGCATCCAACCGATCCATCTGCTGAACGCCGAAGTAATCCTTGGCCACTTCCACGCGATCGCCGACCAGATTCTTGCCGCCGACGCGCCACGGCGCCTTCTCATTGACGTTGGTCGTTTCCTTGAGCAGGTCGGCATCGACGCGGGCAACCCAGTAGGCGCTCGGGAAGCCGAACGCCGGCTTCTTGTCGTTGCGGCCGACGCTGACGAGGAGGAACTTCTTGCCGTCGCGCTCATAGGCAAACATGCTGCGCGGCGTGTTGCCCGTGCCGAGCTCGACGACGCTGCTGCCGGTGACCTGGTCATCGTCTCTGGCATCGTCGATGTTGTACTTCACGACCGGCGTGCACGTGAACGAGCCGACCACGCTGGCCTTGCCGTTCTCCTCATACGGCATCAGGACGCGCAGCGGGGCTTGCGTTTCCCACCTGCCGTGACCGACGTGGTAGGTCTTGGTGCTGATCTGGGTGGGCGCCCCATCCTTGGCAGCCGGGTTAATGGTGAAGACGCGCGACGCGGCGAACTTGTCGGTCGCCTGCGTGGCCACGACGATCTTGCCGCCCGCCCACGCAATGTCCGTGACCTTGGTGATGGTCACCTTGGGCGCCGCCAGGGCATAGGGAGTGTACTTGACGTTGTCGAGCCCGAATTCCGCGACATTGCCGTCGCCGTCGATGGTCAGGATGACGCTGGCCTTCGTCTTGAGCGATTGCAAGGCGACGTAGGCCTTGCCCGACGCGGGGTTGACCGCGAGCTTGCGAACCTCGATGTCCTTCGCTTGCAGGCCGAGCTTGCCCGCGAGCAGCTGATCGATGTCGGCAATCTCCGTCTTCGACCATTTCATGGGCGTGGTGTCGCCGGTCTCGACGCTGACGACCTGAGCGCCGCCGCCGATCAGCAACACTCCCTTGGGGGCGAACGCGATGGCTTCGATCGTCTTGATCTTCGGATTGCCCTGCTCGGCCTGGGCAATTGTCGCCAGGCCCAGGAGCAACAGGGTCGCGAGAGAGAGGTAACGTTTCATTCGATCGACCTCCGATGAAGAACGTGAAGTGTCATGCCGCCATGCTATTGCGCCATTCGGCGCGTCCAGCGCGAACTGCGTCTATTGCATGGCCAAGCCTTGAGTTTGGGGTAGCCGCATTCGTGAGAATGCGGGTGACGTCGCCCGCATTCTCACGAATGCGGCTACCACGCAACCCCTCTTTCGAGACTTGACGCGGCACTAATGCGAAGCGCGGGCGACACGGCCGCAGATCATTTTTTCGTCCGCGGGTCAGCGGTTGCCCCCTGCCGCTGCATGTGCACGCTCATCGTGAGGACTGCCCCGGGCTCGAGCGTGAAGGGCTGACGCACGACTTCCCATCCTTCGCCGGTCACCTCGACCCAATGCTGCTGGCGCGGGGCCAGACGCACCGTCTGACCATGCCGGTGCCCCCCCACGCCGTCGATCTTGATCTCGACCACAGCCATGGGCTCGCTCAGCACAATCGTCACGGTCGCGGGCTTCGGCATGAGCGCTACGTGCACGGGCGGATTTTCACCCCGGCGAACCGTGAACGGTAGCGTCACTGGCTCGTAGTCCTTGCCGGAAACCTCGAGCTGGTGCGCGCCGGTGGCAAGGCGGAGGTCACCGGCGGCCGGCACGTCAGCACCGTCCACGCGGACCGTGACCGCCGCGTTCGGCTCGCTCAATTCGAGCTTGCACGTGCCGTAATCGGTGACGCGATAGATCACAATCGCCAGCACCAGCAGCATTCCCAGGGCCATGCACGCCGCGACGGCGCCGCCAAGCCACCACCAGAGGGCCAGGCCCGAGGCGCGTCGAGCGCTGCGCGGCGACGGGCGATGGCGGGTTTCGGCGGGCGCGGGACGCTTTTTTTCGGGCGGCGCGTCGATCACCGTCGTGACGTGCGTGTCGCCGTGCTGGGTCGCCTGAATGCCGGTCTCCACCGGGGTCGGCGGTTCCGCATCGAGCAGGATTGGGACCATCATGGTGGTGGGGGACCCGGTCGGGGAACTGCTCTTGAGGAATGCCGACAGATCGGCGGCCATGGCCGCGCTCGACGCATAGCGATGCTCGACCTTCTTGGCCATCGCCTTGAGGCAGATGCGATCCAGCTCGGGCTCGGCGTCGGCGCGCCCGGCCGACGGCGGCGGCGGCTCGTCCAGCAGCACCTTGGACAGTACCGCCATCGCATCGTCGCCGGTGAACGGCGGCCGGCCGGCCAGCAGCGCGTACAGGATCACGCCCAGGCTGTAAATGTCGGACGCGGGGCCGATGGATTGGCGCTCGCCGCGGCACTGCTCCGGCGCCATGTAGGTCGGCGTGCCGATGGTCGAGCCGATGCGCGTCAAGCGGGTGTCTTCGCTCCGGTAACGCCGGGCAAGGCCAAAATCCATGATGATCGGCTCGCCGCGGCGATTGATCATCACATTGGCCGGCTTGAGATCGCGGTGGACCACCCCGCACTGGTGCGCCTCGTGCAAGGCCAGCGCCAGCTTGCGGAGCACGCCGGCGGCTTGCCGCGACGACAGCTTGCCCTGGCGCAGCCAGTTGCTGAGCGGCTTGCCATCGATGAACGCCATCGTCAGGTAGGGTTTGCCGTCGATTTCGCCCACGTCGTAGATCGGGCAGATGTTGGGATGGTGTATTCGGGCGGCGGCGCGGGCTTCCTGCTCGAAGCGGTCGCGGAGCGTACGGCCGCGCTCCCCATCGAGGTGCGGGACTTTCAGGGCCACCTCGCGATCGAGCTGGGTATCGCGGGCAAGGTACACGACGCCCATGCCCCCCTGACCGAGGACCTTGATGATGCGGTAGCGCCCGAAGTCTTCAGGCAGCGGATCTTGCAGCCATGATGCCATCTGCCGCCTCTGCCACAGCGAATCGAAGTGGCCGCCCCCTGTGCCCCGTGCCGACGTGTCGAGGTGATTCTAAACCGCAGCGACCCGCAAAGCCAGTGTTTTGCGCGACCGATCGTCAACAAGCGCGTTTCTTGAAGCGGCCTTGCCGGCACGGATGGCGTGGCTTCGATGCGCGCGTAAAGATGAGCGGCAGTTGCACAGTGATCCGCCTGGAGCGGTCGTGACACGTGGCCCCGCAATGCCGAGTATCGGAGAAACGTGGATTGCTGGCGGTCGGGCGTTTTTTTCGTTGACTTCGGTGCTCGCGCGCGACGATCCCTTCCATCGTTCGATGTCGACCTCTCCTCCCAGCTCGGCGAAGCAGGGCCTTCGTCGGGGTGATCACCGTTTTCTTCGAGGCAGGATCATGCACAACGTTCGATCGCGCCGCCGGATTTTCCCGGCAACCCTGCTGGTGTTTGTCATTGTGGTTTTCGCCGGGCTGCGCACCGCTGCCCAGGACGTTTCCCTGGACAAGGAGGCCTACCTCACGCCGCCGAAGGTCATCGCCGATGTCATCCTGGCCGTGCGCGACAACATCACGCTGACCAATCTCAGCCCCGACGGCAAGAAATTCCTCGTCATCAAGAGCGACGGCATGCCGACGGTGGAACGGATGGCCCGGCCCTGCGTTCACCTCGGCGAGTTGGCCTTCGACCCGACTGCCCATCGCGCGCACCAGCTCTATGTGCGGAGCAACGCCGGCTATGACCTCTTCTTTCACGCCGATCAGCGCAAGGTGCCGGTGCAGGTCCCGCCGCAGGCACGGGTCAGCAATCCGGTCTGGTCGCCCGACGGCGCGCAGCTGGCGTTCTATGCCCACTTCTTCGATGCCACGCACATCTATGTCGCCGACACCGTCACGGGCCAGTCGCGCAAGCTGACCGAGACGCCGGTGCTCGCCACGCTGGCCACCACCTTCCAGTGGTCGAAGGACGGCAAGCACATTCAGACGGTGCTCGTGCCCGAAAATGGCAACTCGGCGCTCAAGCCGAACGTCGTTGCCGGCGAGCCGAAGGTCCGCGTCGCCGGGGAAGCGAAACTCCCGTCGCGAACATTTCGATATTTGCTTGAGTCGCCGCAGGACATGAAGCTGTTTGAGCAGCTGATCACCGGCCAGCTCGCGTCCATCGACACGAGCGATGGCAAGGTTGTGAAAATCGGTGTGCCGAGCATGATTCGCAGCGTCAGCATGAGCCCCAGCGGCGAGCAGTTCCGCGTCACCACGGTCAAGAAGCCGTTTTCCTACTATGTGCCGGCCGAGCGTTTTGGTTCCGTCGAGGGCATCTGGGACCGCGAGGGCAAGGCGCTGTTTACCCTCATGGACAAAAAGCTGCGCGAAACCGAACCGCAGCCGCCAGCGGTGGCCGCGGCGGTGACCGGCAAGGGGTTCGGCAAGAAGGGCGTGGTGGTGCCGGCCGTTGCACCGCCGGCCGACCCCGCACCGCCGCCGGCCGACCCCGACAATCCTCCGCCCGCCAAGGAGCCGACCGACCCCGAGGGCAAACGCGACCTCGGCTGGCGGCCCGACGGCCTGGGCATGACGTTCGTCCAGCAGGACACGCCAAAGGCGACCGACGACAAGAAGGCCACCGACGATAAGAAGGCCATCGACGACAAGAAGGTGGCCGACGAGAAAAAACCGACCGATGACAAGAAAACGACCGACGAGAAGAAGACAGCCAAGGAGCGCGTGATGCACTGGCTGCCGCCTTTCGGCAAGGACAACGTCAAGGTCGTCTATGAGACGGCGCAGCGCATCGTTAGCGTGCAATACTCCGAAGATTGCCAATGGCTGTTTGTGACGCAAACGGTCGATAATCAGCGGCAAATTGTGGCGGTCGATCTCAAGGACCCAAAAACCACGTACGTGGTTTACAAGAGCGGCAAGGCCGCCGATGCCGAGCCGGAGATGGAGATGGAAAGTCCGTTCTCGCCGCCGTCGGCCGAGCTTCCGGACACCGGCTACGACCACGAGCAACAACCGGGCAAGAAAGGCTTCGGCGGCAAGGGCGGCTTTGGCAAGGGCGGCTTCGGCGGTGCGGGCGGCGGGCCCGGTCTCCTGACGCGCGCTGGCCGTGGCGAGGCCAAGGTGGTGCGCATTTCGAGCAAGGGCGAGGTCTACGTCGCCGGCACCGATCGCACCGGCGGCGCCAAGTTCCCGCGGCCCTATCTCGACAGGATCAGCATCAAGACCGGCGAGAAAACGCGTGTGTTCGCCGGCAAATCCGACATGCTGGAGACCATTGACGCGGTCGACGGCGACGATGTCACCGTGGTCTTCACGACGCGCCAGAAGAAGGACGTGGTGCCCGATTCGTATCGCAACGACTTGCAGACCGGCAAGGACGAGAAGCTCACGAACAACGTCGATCCCGCCCCGTGGTTTCACCAGCTCCAGGTCCAGCGCTTCCAGGTGACGCGCGTGGACGGGTTCAAGTTCTGGGTCAAGGCGACGACGCCGCCGAAGACCAACGGCAAGTTGCCGGCGCTGTTCTGGATTTATCCGAAGGAATACGTCGATCAGGCCGCGTACAACAAGTCCGCGGGCGGCAAGAAGGACGGCTTCGACACCGGCCGCTTCGCCGCGCCCGCGCCCCGCTCGATGACGCTGCTCACGCTCCTGGGCTATGCGGTGGTCGAGCCGGACGTGCCGATCGTTGGCCCGGCGGGACGGATCAACGACAATTACGTGCCGGACCTGCGCAACGGCCTGTGGGCGGCCATCGACGAGCTGGACCGGCGCGGCATCATCGACCGCGACAAGCTGGCGATCGGCGGCCACAGCTACGGCGCGTTCAGCACCGCCAACGCCCTGGTGCACACGCCGTTCTTCAAGGCCGGCATCGCCGGCGACGGCAATTACAATCGCACGCTGACGCCGATGAGCTTCCAGGCTGAGAGACGCCATTTATGGGAGGCTCGCGAAACCTATCTGGAGATGTCGCCGCTCTTATGGGCCGATCGCATCAACGGTGCGCTGCTGATGTATCACGGCATGGAGGACGCCAACGTCGGCACGCATCCGGTCAACGCCGAGCACCTGTTCATGGCGCTGCGCGGCCTCGGCAAACCGGCGGCGCTATACATGTACCCGTACGAGGGCCACGGTCCGTTGGCGCTGGAGACGACGCTGGACCAGTGGGCGCGCTGGACGGCGTGGCTCGACACCCACGTCAAGAACCCGCCGAAGCAGAAGAAGTAGGATGGCAAGAAATGACACGGGGCCACGGTCGGCACGCGGCCCCGCCATCTAGTAGACATTATGGTCTCCATCCGTGTTCATCAGCGTTTATCTGTGGCTATTTCACGAATTACGTGGGATGGGATTAGCCACAGATAAACACAGATGAACACGGATCAAGGAGCGTGCAAGGTTGGTTAGGCTTGCCCTCGATAACGCTTGATTTCCAGGCGCGGCTTACCGAAATTCAGAAGGAGGCACAGGAGCATTCCGGTCGCCTTGAGATAGTTCAGGCATTGGGCGGTGAAAACGTTTTGGTGATCGGCAGTAGCCTTGAGTTCCAGGAGCACGGTGCTTTCCACCAGGATATCCGCGAAGTACTCGCCGACGAGGACGCCGTCGTAATAGACGTTGATCGCATGCTGCGGTTCGGCCTTCAGACCATTCTTGCGTAACTCATGAACCAGAGCGTTCTGGTAGACTTTTTCCAGAAAGCCGCATCCAAGGACGTTCGACACCTTGAACGCACAGCCAATGATGCGTTCAGTTAGCGCATTCACTTGTTGCTCATTCATTTTACTCTCCATCAGTGTTCATCTGCGTTTATCTGTGGCTATTTCACGAATCCACCGAAAAAGTGAGCGTCATGTAGGCGCTGCACATGCAATCAAATACGTTCCCATTGCGAGGACCATCGCCCGGTGATATTAATAGCGTAGGCATTAATCCTTTCTCGGGCCACTGCCCGGGCAGGCCCGGGCAGCCGGACCGCATCTTTCCTACTCAGCCGCACGAGGTCTACGACGTGACCGGGGCCGGCGACATGGTGCTCGCCATGATGGGCCTGGGCCGTGCCTCCGGCCTCGACTGGGCCGACGCCGCCGCGCTGGCCAACCTCGCCGCCGGCCTGGAAGTGAGCGGCTCGGCGTCGCGCCGGTCACCCGCGGGAGCTCCTCGCCGCATGTACGCGGGCGGCGCCTCGCAAGCTGGTGGACCTGCCGGCAATGGAAGCGCTGGCCGCGGGCTATCGGCGGCAGGGCAAGACGCTGGTGTTTACCAACGGCTGCTTCGACATGCTGCACGTCGGCCATGTCACCTATCTGAGCGAAGCCGCCGCGGAGGGGGACGTCCTGATCGTGGCCGTCAATTCCGACGCCAGCGTGCGCCGGCTCAAGGGCCAGGACCGCCCCGTCATCAAGGAAGCCGACCGCGCCGCGATGCTGGCGGCACTCGCCTGTGTGAGTCATGTGCTGATTTTCGAGGAAGACACGCCGCTCGCATTGCTGCACCGCGTGCGGCCCGAGGTGCTCGTCAAGGGCGGCACCTACCGTGTCGACGAGGTGGTGGGCGCGGACGTGGTGAAGGCGTACGGCGGCCGGGTGTGCGTGACCGGCAAGGTCGACGGCGTTTCGACGAGCGAGATCCTCGCCGCCGTTCGCAAGACATCCGGCCCGGCGAGCTCGTCGTAATCGCTAAGTTACGCGTGATCTCGATTTAATTATTCTCCCTTGCCGCAACCATCGCACGGTGGTAGCGTAGGTATCGTTCCTTTCTCGGGCCACGGTCGGCAATCGGTCGATTAGGTTCGCGCGTCGGGGCCTCGCGGTGAAGAAGCTTATCCTGCGTTCGTTCCAGAGCCCGGGCGATGTGCTGATGCTCACCGCTGCCGTCCGCGATCTGCATCGCGCCCATCCCGGCCAGTTCCAGACCGACGTGCGCACCAGCGCCGATGCGCTCTGGGAGAATAACCCCAATCTCACGCGCCTGCGCGAAGGCGAAGCCGGCGTCAACCTCCTCGACATGCACTATCGGCTTATCCATCAGTCGAGCCAGCGGCCCTACCACTTCATTCATGGCTACGTCCAGTATCTCGAACAGCAGCTCCGCCTCCCGATCCCGGTTACGCGATTTCAGGGCGACTTGCACCTTGCCGAGCATGAGAAGCTGCTCCCCGCCGCGCTGGCCGACTTCGGCATCCGCGACGGGTTCTGGATTGTGATGGCCGGAGGCAAGTACGATTTTACAACTAAGTGGTGGTCCGGATATCAGAAAGTGGTCGATCACTTCCGCGGCGTCGTACAGTTCGTCCAATGCGGGGAAGCCGGGCACTGGCATCCGCCGCTCGACGGCGTGATCAACCTCGTCGGCAAGACCAGCACACGCGAGTTCATCCGGCTCATGTATCACGCCGACGGCGTGCTGTGCCCGGTGACGTTCGCGATGCACCTTGCCGCCGCGGTGCCGCCGCCGCCGACCGCGATCGGCGCCCGCGCCTGCGTCGTCATCGCGGGCGGCCGGGAGTCGCCGCACTGGGAGGCGTATCCGCAGCACCAGTTCCTGCACACCGTCGGGGCGCTGCGCTGCTGCGCCCAGGGCGGTTGCTGGAAATCGCGCTGCCAGCTCGTCGGCGACGGCGACGGCAAGGATCGCCAGAACGTGTGCGAGCAGCCGGTGCAAATCACGCCAGACCTACGCATCCCGCGCTGCATGGAGATGATCACGCCCGACGACGTCATCCGGGGTATTGCCCTGTATCTCGACGGCGGCGCGATTCCGCCGGCACCGCACGTCAACGGCTCGGCCCGGAGGCTCCCCGTGGAAACGCCCGCAACCAAAGCCCCCACGGCCATCGTAGCCGACGCTGCGAGCGTCGGCACCGAACGCCTGCCGACGCAAGCTGCCCCGGCCACGACCGCCGTAGCCGACGCTGCCAGCGTCGGCACCGAACGCCCGCCGACGCAAGCTGCCCCGGCCACGACCAACGCCCTGCTCAAATTCCCCCACGGCCTTGGCGACGCCGTGCAGCTCACCACGGTCCTGCAGCACCTGAGGCGCCATCACCCCGACTGGAACATCGACGTCGCCGCCCTGGTCGGCAAGCACAGCGCCTTTCACGGCCTCTGCCGCCAGGTGTACGTCCTCGACCGCGAGCCGCCGCGCGGGCGGTACGACCGCGTCCTCGACCTGGAATGGCACGAGTGCCATAGCTGCTTCGCCAACTGCCCGAGCACCAAGGCCGAGCGGTGTCTCCAGGAAGTCTTCCGCATCACGCCGCGGCCCGAGCTGTGTACCTACCAGATTCAGCGCGGCGACAGGGCCAACGACCTGGCCCGCGCCTACCTGGAGCGCATCTGCGACGGCCGATCGTCGGCCGACGCGCGCTTTCCCGCCGTGCTGGTCCATTACGAGGGGAATAGCTCGGGCGAGCTGAAGAACATCCCCGTCGCGATTATCCGGCAGCTCTGCGACCGGATCATCGAAGCGGGCTATGTGCCGATCATCCTCGATTGGGACTATCGCACGCCGTTGGCGGACGGCAAGCGGATTCACAATCCGAACACCAAGCACGAGCTGTGGGGCTGGACCGGCACCGGCGACGCCAAGACGCTGGCCGCCCTGACCGCGCTGTCGTCGCTGATGATCGGCGTGGACAGCGGCCCGCTGCACGTTGCCGCCGCGACGGACACGCCCACGATCGGCGTGTGGACCGGCCATCATCCGCTGCACTATTTCGGCCACGCCGACAACGTGACGCACCTGGTCCCCGAGGACCACGTGCGCCTCCTCCGCGGCGATCGCACCGCGGGGGCCAAATACTTCCGCGAACGCTACCGATCTCAAACGTACCGAGACCTGAGCGCGGCGCTCAACGCCGCCGTCCGCGAAAACCTCAAGCGGCTGGACGACAGCCTGAGCTACACCCGGCGCTTCTGGATCAGGAACAACAACGCCGAGCAGGACCTGGTGGTCGTCCAGGATGTGGCCGAGCAGGACTCCTATCGCATCGACGAGCTGCCGATGCCCCGGCCGGTGGTCGTGGACGTGGGCGCCCACATCGGCTGCTTCGCGCGCCGGTTCCACGATCGCAATCCGCTGGCCCGGATCATCGCGGTCGAGTGCTGTCCCGAGAACATCGCGGCCCTGCGCAAGAATGTCGGCCAGATTGCCACGGTGGTGCAGGCCGCGGTCACCTATGAGCCGGACGTGGCGCTCCTGAACGCGGTGTTCCCCAATTGCGTCACCACCGGCGGCTCGACGATCATTCCGCGGCAGAACCTGCAAGAGAAGCTCGCGGCCGGGGCGCTCCCCGCGAACGCCGAGGGCGTGAAGGACGCGGAGTACTGGGCGGACCTGCGGCCGATCGAGACGGTGACGCTGGAGCAGCTGGGCGAGAAATACGGCCTGGATCGCATCGACTTCCTCAAGCTCGATTGCGAGGGGAGCGAGTTCTCGATCCTGCAAAACACGACGATGCTGGAGCGCATCGGCGTCATCGTGGGCGAGTACCACGACCGGGCACGATTCCTGAAGCTGGTGTCGGAGCGCTTCGC
This sequence comes from uncultured Gemmataceae bacterium, assembly GCA_963834865.1. Lineage (GTDB taxonomy): Bacteria > Planctomycetota > Planctomycetia > Gemmatales > Gemmataceae > CAWIDK01. The sequence continues at coordinate 1,581,372 of CAWIDK010000005.1, read as the reverse complement.
CGATTGGCGGCTGCGCATCCTCAAGGACGGCGAACTGGGCGTGTTTTGGTTGACGAATCCGCGACCCGTAGGTCAGGCTTTCCAGCCTGACTCGATGGCCCGTCAGGCTGGAAAGCCTGACCTACGAGCGGAGGCGACCCCGTGAACGACCTGAATTCCGCCGCCCCGCCGAAGATTGTGAGCGTCGACGAAATGGCAGCGCTCGCCGAAGCGTATCGCGGCCGGGGCAAGAGGCTGGTGTTCACCAACGGTTGCTTCGACCTGCTGCACGTCGGCCACGCCGAGTACCTGCGCGAGGCGGCCGCGCTCGCCGACGTGCTGATCGTGGCGGTGAACGCCGACGCCAGCGTGCGCCGCTTGAAGGGCGCGGGCCGCCCCGTGATCGGCGAGGCCGACCGCGCCGCGATGCTGGGGGCGCTGGCGTGCGTCGGTCACGTGGTGATTTTCGACGAGGACACGCCCGAGGAGCTGTTGCGCCGGCTGCGTCCCGACGTGCTCGTCAAGGGCGGCACCTATACCGCCGATGAAGTGGTCGGCAAGGAAATCGTCGAGTCGTACGGCGGGCGGGTCTGCGTGACCAGCCGTCGCCCGGGAGTCTCGACAAGTGCCATTTTGGCGGCGGTACGCCGTGGATAGCGACGGCGGCGCTTGCCCCGGCTGGAACCTTTGATTTCGTGCAGCGCTTATTGACGGGTGGCACACAATGGTACAGCGTGCACAGCCGATCGTCGACCTGGCCGAGGGCATGTGGAAGCCCACGCCCATTTACCCGAACATCAATGCGTTGAATTTCACCAGCGATGCAGGTGCAGTGACCGCCGGTAACCCGCAGGGCGATTATTTCATCGTCGCTCTTCGGCCCATTTCATCCCCGCCGCCAGGGCGGGGGCCGCAGACACTCTTCGTCCGGGCCATGAGTACCGCGGCCAATGCCACGATGACGGCTTTGCTGATGCAAAACGGCCTTGTGATTGCGATTCGGGACGTTCCGCTCGGGGGCGCATTCCAGACCAACGCCTTTCCCCTCAGCGCGGTCGAGATCGGTATGATTACCAATTATAGCCAGCTCCAGGTGCAGATCATCGTCGGCATGCCCCTGGTCGGCGGCGGGAGCCAATTCCCCGGCTGCAACCAGCTTCCGAACGGGGGAGCACGGTTCTTCAGCTTCATTGTTACCGGTGTTACCAACGGCACGTGCAACGATTGCACCAAGCTGAACCGGCCGAGCGTCCTGGTGTACCAGGGCAGCTGCCAATGGCTTGGGGCCGCCTTTTTCTGCACCATACCCCAGGCGGGGGCGTATTTTCTCGCCTATGACCAGCCCACCAGCAACTGGTTGCTCCAATTCGATACGGGCAGCGTCAAGTGGACGGCGCCCGCGGCAGGCTGGGACGGGCAAAGTCCGCTGACGATGAACGTGAGCGCAACTGAACCCAACCCCAACTGCGCGAACCTGCCGAGTCAAATCACGCTTACACCGATTAACTCCACCGGGGGCAGTTCCAGCTCGAGCTCATCGTCCGGGCCAGGGCAAGTGCAGGTGAGTTGGATCCAATTCCAGGCCCCAGATCACGTGGGCAGCACGTCGACGTTGACTGTGCCCGTTGGCGGCGGCGCTGGCGCCGGGTGCGGCTGCGACTGCAGCTGCCCCAGTTGCAACACTCCGGAACCGCTGCCGATGCTGGGCCCAGGCCCCGCGCCGCCACCAGGTGGGCTTCTTGGACCCCCGGCTATCGGCCTGCCAGCGATCAATGACCGCCTTGGCCCGCCTCCGCCCGACCCGAAGCCGCCGTCAATCTCGAAGGCCCCCATTCGCTATGCCACCGGCGAAATCTATCTTCCGGCCACCGACCTGCACAGCAACGGTGGCGGCTTTCCGTGGGGCCATACTCGCAGCTTCGCCAGCCGGCTTTCCGAAAACACGAATGCCGGCAACGGCTACAACTGGCAGGTGAAGGATTGGCCCTATCTGGCGATGCAGGATTCCGGCACCGTGGTCGTCATGGGCGCTGCCAATGCGGCGCTTTGGTTCGACCCGTCCGGCACGGGCTACGCGCCGCGTTTCAACGTGCGCCAGACGCTGGCCTTCGACGCGGCAAATAACGTCTACAACCTTTACGACCTGGAGGGCAGCATCACGCAGTTTGACGCAGGCAGCGGCGTTTTTCTCAATCATACCGACGCAGGTGGCAACAGCGTCGCCCCGGTGGGCTACACCGCGAACGGCTTCAATTACACCGAGGTCCAGCGCACCACCACCGTGGGGGCGACCACCACGGTTGAGTCCTTCCTTTACCAATACGTCGACGCCAGTGCCGATTACCCCGTCCTCTCAAGCGTCACGCTGCGCCGCAGCGTCAACGCCGGCGCCTGGACGTACGTAACCATGGCGGCCTATACATACTATGCCGACGGGGACCCGAATGGGGGAACAAACGACCTGCAGACCGTCGAAACGAGCACCTGGGTCGACGGCGAGTGAGTAAGTACCGGCACCACACTTTATCGGTACTGGCTTACCACCGGCAGCTCCAGCAGCTCGTCCAACTCATCGAGTTCGTCGTCGGACAGCAGTTCGTCCAGCTCATGGGGCCCGCCCTGGAGCAGCCATCGGCTCAAATACGTCGTGCTCCCCGCATCTTACGACGGCCTCGCTGCCGACCCCGGCGTTAGCAATCCGCTAACCGCGCCCGATTCAATTGTGGCGCAATATGCGGACAACTACTTCACGTATGATTCCGATGGGCGTGTCACGAGCGAGAGCGTCAATGGCGGGACCAGCACCTTCACATACGCGTATGCGCAGAGCGGCAATCCCAACGGCTTCGATAGTTGGGCCACCAAAACCGTCGAAACGCAGCCCGACGGCAGCCAGAACATCATCTACGCCAACTACGCCGGCCAGACGATGCTGCACGTTCTCCAGTCCGGCTCCGACCAGTGGTGCAACTACTACCAGTACGATACGGCCATCGCTGACATGATCCTGCACGCGATGCCCTCGGCCGTGACGGGATTCGACGAAGCTTTCGCGGACCTGGTGAACGGGGGGGCGTACCTCAACAGCAACGCGGGGCTCATCCAGCTGTACCAGTACCATGCGGCGACCGGGTACTTGTCCGCGGAGTCAATCCAGCAGGGCACGTTTGGCAGGCCGATATTGCTGCGCCAATACCAGTACGTTGCGTGTACGCCGACGCCGTCGAGCTCCTCGTCGAGCTTGTCCTCATCCAGTTCGCCCTCGTCTTCCTCCTCGTGCGCTTGCGTCCCCGTCCCGGTGTATTTTCTCGCGGCCGTGATCCAATACCCCTCCGACGGTCAATTATCGTCGTCGTCTTCCTCATCGTCGGGCCCATTGCCGCAGATTTTCACGACGTACAGCTACACGTGGTATCCCGGCACCTGCCAGGTGCAGCAGCGCATCACCACGCTTCCCGTCATCTCGACGGCGCAGAACGGCTCCGGCGTCGCCAACACCCGCGGCGAGTATTACGACATTTACGGCAACCGCACCTGGCAAATGGACGAGCGCGGCATCCTGACTCGGACCACGTACGACATCCCGACGGACGGCATCACCGAGCGCATCGACGACGTGGACACCACGCAGGTGTCGGACGCGCCGCCCGGCTGGACGACGCCCGCCGGCGCCGGCCAGCACCTCATCACGGACATGAGCATCGATAGCCAGGGCCGCACCACGCAGGTGCTCGGCCCATCGCACACCATCCCCCTCAACGGTACGGCGACGGTGATTCGCCGCGCCAGGTGGCTGGTTTACCAGGACGCGACGCAGCAGGTGTGGATCGCCGCGGGTTACGCCACGGGCGTCGCCCCGAATTACACCAATACGCTCGAAAACCCGGTGTCGATCGCCATCAATGACGATGCCGGCCGGCCGCTACAGCTAATCGAGGCGACGCGGTCCAGCACCATCGGCGCACTGCAGCCGACCGACAGCTTCCCGCAATCGTCGTACACGAGCTGGACGGTGATGCAGTACGGCAGCGATAACATGTTGGCCGCGCGACTCGTGTACAAGCTCATCCCCGCCAGTGGGTCGGGCACGAGCGACACCAACTACGATCAGACCAATTTCGGCTACGACGTGACGCAGCGGCCGAACCGCAACCAGACGCCCGGCGGCACCATCAACCGCACCGTCTTCGACGTGCGCGGGAACGCGCAATCGATCTGGGTCGGCACCAACGATACTGGCGCCACCGACAGTGACCCGACCGGCGGCGGCGCAGCGGGCAACAACATGGTGATGGTCACCGCGAACCAGTACGACGGCGGCAGCGCGGGCGGCGACAACAACCTCACGCAGCTTACGCAGTACGTCGATAGCACCACCACGCGCGTTACGACGTTTCTCTACGACTGGCGCAACCGCCGCACCGACACCCAGGGCGAGCTCGACTTCTACCAGAAAGGTTACTTCGACAACCTCGACCGTCTCACGATGAGCGAGCGCTACGACACATCGCTTGCGGGGAACCTGATCGCGCGCACCAACATGGTCCTGGACGACCTAAGCCGCGTATACCAAACGATTCGATATGGCGTCGATCCGGCGACGGGCACCGTCGGTAACGCGCTTGTGGATAATCGCTGGTACGACCCGGCAGGTAACCCGATCATGGAGTTGCCGGCCGGCGCGAAGCTTTTTGCCAAGCGGGCGTACGATAGCCTTGGGCGGCCGGTCGCGCTGCACAGCGGCTTCTTCCTCGGCACCATCACGTACGCCGAAGCCGGCGACGTTTCCGCCGACACGATACTGGTGCAGACCGAGTGGACATACGACGCCGCCAGCAACGTGATCCAGACGACGGTGCGCAAGCGCTACAATAACGCGACCGGGACCGGTCCGCTCGGCTCGCCCACGAGCGCCCAACCCTTGGCCCGTGTGCAGTATGTTGCACAATACCCCGACTCCCTGGGGCGCACTGTGGCAGTCGCCGATTACGGCACCGACGGCGGCCCGCCGCTCATGCGCCCCGATACAATCCCGGGCCGCTCGGATTCAGTTCACGTGACAAGCACGCAATTCGACACCGCCGGCAACGTGCAGATGACCACCGACGCCGCGGGCGTGGTGACCTGCTTCCAATACGACAACAGGGGCCGTGAGGTCCAGCGCGTCGAGAACTGCACGACGGGAGGCGGTTCCAGTTCGTCGAGTAGCTCCAGTTCGTCGTGCAGCAGCTCGTCCGGCGGTTGTCCGGCGTCCTTGGACACTAATAAAACCACACTCACAGCCTACAACGGCGACGGGAACTTGTCGCAGTGCACTGCCGTCAACTCGCGGACAGGAAACCAGGTCACACAGTACGTCTACGGCACGACGCTGGCCGATTCCGGAATTGCATCGAGCTTGCTGAAACGCTTCGAGATCCTTGCCGACTCGGTCGGCGGCAGCGACCAAATCGCCTACACCTACAATCGCCAGGGGGAGGTGAGCAGCACAACCGACCAGATGGGCACGTTTCACGAGATCGACTACGACCTGCTCGGCCGGCGCGCCCAGGATCGCGTGACCACGCTCGGCAGCGGCGTCGATGGTGCCGTGCTGCGCATCGAGACAATCTACGAAGTGCGCGGCATGGTGCAAGCTATCACATCGTACGACAACGCCACGGTGGGCATGGGCAATATCGTGAACCAGGTGCTGGAGGTATACAATGCTTTTGGACAGCAGACTGCCGAGTACGAGTCCCACATTGGTGCCGTGGTTGTCGGAACGACCCCCGCCGTTCAATACGGCTACGCCGACGGCAGTACCAACACAATCCGGCCGACGAGCATCGCCTACCCGAACGCCCGTGTGCTGTCCTACAGCTACGGCGCCGCGGGAAGCATCGAAGATGCGGTTAGCCGCATTGCGGCGCTCGTGGATAATGACGGTGTGACGCAACTCGCCGCCTATGACTACATCGGGCTCGCCAACGTCATCGAAGTCGCCTCGGAAGAACCGGGCCTGACCTACACCTTGATTGGCATTGAAAGCGGTGAGGATCCGGACACTGGCGACATTTATCGAGGGCTGGACCGGTTTGCCCGCGTGAAAGACCTCATCTGGACCAGCAGCGGACCGGGTTCGTCCAGCAGTTCCTCCAGCAGCGGTGCCGCCAACGTCGTGGAGCGGGTGCAGCATGGCTACGACCGTAACGGCGATCGCCTCTACCGCGCCGAACCGGTGGACGCGAACGACCAGCACGACGAGTATTATGAATACGACGCGCTATTCCGTCTGAGGGATCTTCAGCGCGGAACCCTAAACTCCTCCAATTCGGGCATCGCGGCCTTGACGTTCGCGCAGTGCTGGTCGCTGGATGAGACGGGCAACTGGGGTAATTTCCGCGAGGATGATATCGGCGACGGGTTATGGGACCTCATCCAGTATCGCGCGGCGAATCCTGCGAACGAAATCACGGTCGTGACCGAATCGTTCGGCCCAGCCTGGGTGACACCTGTTTATAATCAAGCCGGCAACGTAATCCTGATGCCGCAACCGGCCGCTCCGACTGCGAGTTGTGCGGCGACCTACGACGCGTGGAACAGGCTCGTTCAACTGAATGCCAGCGGGTCCCCCGTGGCGGCTTACGCATACGACGGCCGCAATCGCAGGGTGGTAAAGATAACCTACAGCGGAGGACTCGTAAACGAAACCCGGCATTTCTATTATTCGGATTCTTGGCAAGTCCTTGAGGAACGGCTGGAAGCCGCTACAACCACCAACCGCCAATTTGTCTGGGGAAGCCGTTCTCTCGACGATCTGGTGCTGCGCGACCGGGATTCTACGGGTGCCGGATCTCTGAACGAACGCCTTTACGCTCTCCAGGACTCGAATTGGAATGTCACTGCGCTATCCGACTTCCAGGGGAACGTTCAAGAGCGCTATTCCTATGAAGCCTATGGAACCCCTGTTTTCCTAACGTCCGCATATCGCAAACAGGAAGCTTCGAGTTATGAATGGGAGTCGCTGTTTGCGGGTTACCGATGGGACGCCGAATCGGGCCTTTCTTATGTGCGGTGGCGGTACCTTCACCCGGGGCTAGGTGCTTGGACGCAACGAGATCCATTGGGCTTGTCGGCCGGCGTGAACCTTTACGAATATGTTGCGAGTTCCCCCTTTAATTTCACTGATCCCTCGGGGCTTTTTCTCGACCCAGCATGCTTGGGTGGCGCGGCGATCGGCGGGGGGATAGCCGCAATCTGGAGTTGGTTTAGCAGCGTAAAAAACAACGAGACCACGTGTCAAACAATTTGCAAGGCCCTTGCCAATTTGCTCGCGGGGGCGATTGCCGGTTGTATAGGTGCGTACGTCAGTCCGGCTACCGCGTGTTTTGCGGGAATCGTCGCCAATCTCGGTGCGACTTTGGGGTCCGCACTTTGCGACGGGCTCTGTACTTGCTGGCCCAGCCGCAATGAGATTCTCTGTGCACTCGCCTACAGCATTGTGACAGCTGGTATGACGTGCGTTGGGATATTTCGAATACAGGCGCTGATTCCCATGCGGGTTCAACGACTAAGCCTGAGGTTATCCAGCAGTATCCCTGCAGAGGGCGCTGCCCGGAACTTTTACGACGCGTTAGTCGGTGGCGTGAATTCTGTCGGGGCGACCGGGTTTGGCGTAAGCCTGTCACACGTATGCGGCCTTTAGCCTATTCTTGCAATGGGAGGCGCGACCGATGTTGGACCGATTTTTTATTTACGGTTCTTTCGTCATATTTGCCCTGGGCACCCTCGCGGTTTCATACGCCGAACCGCGATCGTCCGACCCATTTCTGCGACTCCTTTGGCCAATCATTTTTGGTCCCTTTTTCGGTGTGGCTGCAGTTTGGTTTTGTTGGCGTCAAAAAAAAGCCAAAGCCCAGAAGGAGGAACGACGTCCTGGCGATTAGAGAAGGAAAGGAGAAGAAAAGGGATTGTGCCAAGCAAGCTTGGGAAAGGGGGATGAGATGTACGAAGCAGCTCGAAACCTTTCGCTGAGACCCTGCGAGTAACCAAGCCCGCCCAGGAGAGCCTGACCAGCGCCTGGAAGCGAGTCTTGCGTGGTGGTGGGGTGACCCACCCTGCGAAGCGTAGACAGCCAGCTTCGAGGCCAGGCGATTGAGCTTCGAAAGTCCCAATGCGCAGTAACGGTGCGACGAGTTTTTTCGGGTTGGTCACAACCAACACGCGAGAGCATACCATGACCAGTGCTTCGAGCAGCGATTCCAACCGCCAGCCGCTGGAATCCGTGACGAACTATGTCTATGTTTACGACGCGCAAAACCGGTTGTGGCGTACCTCCCACGCGGAGGTATGCCCTCTTGATAACGCGAGCGAGCGATGCGTGGAAGGCCCCAATCTCATGGCCGACGAGCCGCGGCCCGCGTTGACGCCGGCTCAACCGCGGGTGACGCACACGTTCGAGTTTCGGCTTGTGGGCTCGGAGACGCAGGAGCAATGCGTGCCGCTCGCATCCGGGCTCTCGCCGGCCGAACTGCGGCTGGCCACGCAGGGCGTCCGGGCCTACCTCACGCGCACCGGGGAGCCGGCGGCAGCGAGCAGCGCGATCGGCGGGCTGGAAGTGGCGGCGGAGCTGCGCCGGCGGCATCGTCTGCCGCGCGGGCCTGAGCGATTTTGGGCCAGACAATCTTGTCGTGGTCCAGGTCGAGGTGGCGCTGTTCGCACGCGGCGTTTAGTCAACCGCATGAGATAGCTGCGATGATATGCGGCAATGAGAGGTTGATAGTAGTTCTCGGGATGGCCCATTCGGGCACGACGATCCTGTCATACGTGTTACGGCAGCATCCCGAGGTAGTCTGTTGCACCGACGGCACGGAAGCGTGGATCCTGGAGAATTCCTGGCTGCCGCTGGAACAAGCCGAGCCGATCGAGCGGCTGCTGACCCGATTTGCGACCCGACGGGTGCTCTTGAAGCGTCCCTGGAACGAGGTCTGGCACGGCGATTGGATGAAACGGGAAATGCCCAACGCCAGTTTCATCTACTGCTACCGAAGCTTTGCCGATACCGCAGCCAGCTGGTGCAAGCCGACGAGTTTCGTCGAAGACCAGTTGCGGTTCGGCGGCGTCGAGTATCAACGAAATTTCTACGAAATGTGTTGGCAGCGTGCGCAAAGCTTCGGCAGCGGCGTCCCCTGTTTCCGCAAACACTACCATGCAGATTTCGTGGCGGACCCAGCCAAGGTCATCGCCGTGGCTGCCGCGTGGCTTGGACTCGCGCCGTTCAAGTTCAATGTGGGCGAGGTGTCGTCCGACAAGGATATCAAGTCACTGTTGTGGGCCCGCCGAGTCCGCCGGGCGTGATGCCATGAGCGAGCTGGTCTTTCGAGAAGGCTTTTGGGTTCGCGCCGACAACGTGGAGCAAGACCTCGTCGTCGTCCGCGACATCGTTCAGGGTGATGCCTACCGCACCGCCCTGTTGAGCGGCCCCGCGTTCAACGTGGTCGTCGACATTGGGGCCCACATCGGCACGTTCGCCGTCCGTTGGCACGCGAAGAATCCGGCGCCCGGATCGTCTGCGTCGAAGCTTGCCCGGAGAACATTGCGGCCTTGCAAAAAAACGTTGGCTCCTTCGCGACCGTCATCCACGCTGCCTGCACTTACCAGAAGGAGCCGCTCGGACTGCTCAACGCGGTCCGGCCGCAGTGCGAATCGACCGGCGGCAGCATGGTCGTGCCGCTCGACCAGCTCGACACGGCCCGCGGCCAGCCCGGCTACCAATACCGGCGCGATGCGCGGCCGATGCCGGTGGTGACGCTCGAACAGATCATGGCGACGCTGGGCGTCGATCATATCGACTTGCTGAAGCTCGATTGCGAAGGGTCCGAGATCGACATTCTCAGCAACACGCCGTCGCGCGAGCGCATCCGCTTTGTGATCGGCGAATACCACGACCGCGCCGCCTGGGATGAGCTGCGGGCGCGGGTGCTGCGGCATTGGGACTACGGCGAAATGCACGCATATCCCGGCACGGGTCGCGGGCTTTTCCACCTGGCCGCGTGGGTGTGGCCGCCGGTGCCCCAGGGCGCAAGCTGATCCGCGTGGCGGTGCCGGCCGGGATCGGCGACGCCGTCTGGTGCCTGGTGAAGCTGGCAGCACTGTTGCGGCAGGAGGGGGCCGACGCCGCCGTGGTGGATGCGGAGGAAACGCCGTTGCCGCGGACCAAGGACTTCCTGGAGCATTTCGATTTCGTGGCCCGCGCCGGTTACACGCGCTGGCACATCACCCAGGCCGACCCGCACGTGCGCCCCGACGGCACGTACAACTACGCCCCATCGCAGCGGGATTGGCACCACGAGTTTGACTGGCTGTTGCAGGCCAATGGCCACCTGGAGGCCGGCGGCCGGCTGGCCGATTGGCTGCCGCACCTGGAGCCAGAGTGGGACGTTGCCAAACGCTTCCGCTTCCGGCCGGAGGAGACCACAGCCGCCGAGGAGTTCGGGCGTGAAGTGGGCGGCCGCTACCTAGTGATGTTCGCGGCGTCGGAAGCGGCCAACACGCGCGAGGGACACAACCGCGGCCCGTTGTGGACGCCGGCGCAGTGGGCGGCGCTATGTGCGTTGTTCCTGGCCGACGGCGTGCAGCCGGTATTCGTCGGCGCGGAGTGGGACCGGTCATAGCGCCATTTGCGGCCGGTGCTGCCGGCCGGGGCGCTGGATCGGATCGGGTGCTGGCCGATCGGCACGACGTTCGGGGTGATCCAGCGATCGGCGGGCGTGGTGGCGTTCCAGTCGGGGTTGGGCATCTTCGCCGTGTATCTTGCGCGCCGTGCGCGATGTGGTGGCGTCCGGACGGCGACTCGATCCATCCGCAGCGCTACATCTCATTCCGCGAGGCGATGGCGAGCGGTTGGGCGCCGCCCGGCGCAGTCGAGTCAGGCCGATACCTGCCGCTGATCTACACGCGCTGCTCGCCGGAGTCGATACATGCACATGCGAGCCATCACTGGTATTGAGCTGGCGTGTCTGGCAAGTCGTGCGCGTCATTCCTGTCTTGGCAAGTCGTGCCGGTCATTCCTGTCTTGGCAAGTGGTGCATGTCATTCCTGTCGTTGTAGGTCGTGCATGTCATTCCTGTCGTTGCACGTCGTTCCTGTCGTGGCAGGTCGGGCGGCGCATGCCGGAAATAGGGTGTGTCCTGCCAGCGCGACACGACATTGGTTGGCAAGCGCTTGACTGAAAATCCTCGCGACGGCGTTGTCCGTTCGGCCGAATGCTGTGCTTTCCCGCCCGCCCTCTTACATCCAGCCAGACCGCGGTGTGTCTCCCGAGAGGGCGTGCCCGTTTGGGGCCATCGAGCCTGGTCGGGCGGCGCAAGGGCGAATTCCCAGGCAGCTTGCGCTTCCGAACTGCCGGCCACGCACCGTGGCCATCGAGGGTGTTTGCCGTGGCCATCGACGTATTGGTGGTTGGCCGACTCCTCCGGTGGGAGGACGCGATCACGGCCGCGGCGTGTCGTTGGCTCACAGCAGCGGGCTGAGCTGCCGTGCCAGCGCTTCGCCGACGCGCCGCCAGCGCGAGCGCTGCTCCCATTCCTTCAGCTCCAGCGTCCGGCAGTTGCGCAAATAACGCTCCTCCTCGAGGTGCAGGCGGCGGGCCACGCCGTCGCCGTAGAACAGCACGACGATCTCATTGTTCAGCTCGAACGAGCGGATGTCCATGTTGCTCGAGCCGATCAGCGCCACCTCGTCGTCGATGCTCATGTGCTTGGCGTGCAGGAAGTGCCGGCGATAGAGATGGATGCGGATGCCGTCCTCGAGCATCTCGGAATAGTAGGACCGCTGCGCCGACGACACCAGGAACTGGTCCGCCTTTTCGGACACGATCAGGTGGACCTCGACGCCGCGCATGACCGCGGTCTGCATGGCCTGCAGCATCGGCACGTCGGGGACGAAGTACGGCGTGGTCACGACGACCTTCTTGCGCGCCCCGTGAATCAGCGATACGAACAGGCGCTGGTTGGTCTCGGTCGACAGGCCCGGACCGCTCGGCAGCGCCTGGGCCGCGGCGTCACCGGTAAGCTCCGGATCGGGAAAAACGTCCGGCCCGTCGAGCACTTCCTCGGTCTCGACGAACCAGTCGCCGGCGAAAACATACTGCAGCTCCAGCACCACCGGGCCGGTGATGCGGGCCATCAGCTCGTCGTAGCTCAACCCCTCGACGAACTTCGGATCGACGATGTTTTGCGAGCCGACGTAGCCGATGCGGCCGTCGATCACGGCGATCTTGCGATGGTTGCGGAGGTCGATGCGCGCCATCCGCCAGCGGACGAGCCGCCAGAAGCCGACCGGCAGCGATTCCTCGAGGCGGACGCTGGCGGGGCAAAGGCGTTTCGCCAGCGCCCCCAGATAGCGGCGCGACGCCAGCGAATCGACGAGCACGCGGCACTTGACGCCGCGCTGGGCGGCCCGCGCCAGGGCGGCGATCACGCGTTCGGAGGTGGCGTCCACCGCGAAGATGTAAAAGAGCAGGTGCACGGTGTGCTGAGCCGCGTCGATGTCGTTGACGAGCCGGTCGATCGTGGTCTGGTAGTTGCCGAGGAAATCGACGGCGTTGCCGCCGAGGATGGGGAGCTGGCCGAGGTTCTCGGCCAGCCGGACGGCCCCCTTGAGCTCCTCGGTGAGCCTGGGATGCGTGATATTGGGATGTCCTTCGAGCCGGTGGCGCAGGTCGGCGAACGCGTGGGGCTGTCGCGCCAGCATCTCGCGCCGCCAGCGCGGCAGGCGATTGCTGCCGAAAAACCAGAAGAGGACCAGGCCGAGCCACGGTTCGAGCAGGATCAGCAACAGCCAGGTGCGGGCGGTCGCGGGCGGCCGGCGCACGGGGACGATCAGCAGCATGACGATGCGGATCGTCCATTCGCTGGCGACGAAGCACCAGGTCCAGATGTGCCATTCGTCGAACACGCGGTGGGTTACTTCTTCGGTATGGTAGGGTGGGCGCAGTCTTCGAAGCCCACCGTGTCCTGGCAAAGCCTTTGCGAGGGCGTGGTTGGCTTCGAAGACTCCGCCCACCCTACTTCTTCGGCCCCTCGTTCCAGTAAACCCGCACATTGTGCGTCTGGCGGCCAACCGCGACGATATCGACGCGGCCATCGCCGTCGAGGTCGGCGGCGACCAGGTCCTCGACCGCGACGCCGCCGTCGTCGACCAGCTGGCGGGCCCATTTCATGCCCAGGCCGTCGAGCGCCTTGTAGATGCGCACGCCACGGCGATCCTTGAACTTGTCGCCCGTGCCGGGGTCGTCGCGCACGCCGACGATCAGCTCGTCGTTGCCGTCGTTGTCCAGATCGGCGAACCAGACCGCATGGCCCCACCGCAGCTGATCGTCGATGACGTGGCGGTCCCAGAGCTTGCCCTTGTCGACCGGCTCGGTGTAGACGACGACCTGGTCGCCGTGCCACGGCTCGATGGTGGCGAGCACGCGTGCACCGCTCTTGAGCCGGCCCTGCTTGACCTCGCTGGCGCCGCGCTTGCCCTGCGGCGTGTCCTGGTTGCCGGCGCCGATCTGCCGGCGCGACCACTTGTCGCCGTCAAGCGCCAGCAGATTGATGCCTTCGTAGCTGGCGACGAGGATATTGCTGCCGCGGACACGGCGATCCAGGTCGGTCGCGCAGAAATTGTGGCAAACGTGGAGGCTTTCGTCGAGGACCGTCGGCTCCCAGCGGTCCTTCGTCGGGTCCTTCGGGATGCGGTACGCCGTCACGCGCACGGGGGCGCCGTCGGTCCAGTTGTTCTTGGCGGTGGCGCCCCGGCCCATCAGCGGCACGGACACCAGGGCCGGCCGCGCGTCGCCGTCCATGTCGATGAAGCGGATGCGATGAATGCTCGGTTCGGCGTCGATGGGATAGACGGTCCAGGGATCGTCGAGCGTCTTGCCGCGCTTGAGCCATTGCAGGGTCCCGGTGGGATTGAACGGCTTCCACTCGGCGCCGAGCGCGAAATCGACCTGGCCGTCGCCGTCGATGTCGTAGGCGGCGATGCAGACGTTGTCGGGCTTGGTAGCGCCCTGGATGATGGTCCGTTTTTTCCAGGTCGGATTCTCGAACCACAGGACGCGATTGGTATCGACGACGACGATGTCCGGCTTGCCGTCGCCGTTGACGTCCGCCACCACGACGGCGTAGCCGACACTCAGGCCCGTCTCCAACTCCTGCATGCGGAAGGAGGGAAAACGCGCGGCCGGCTCGCCGGCGGCCCCACCGGCCGTTGGCATGCTTGCCGTTGGCATGCTTGCCGGCGGCATACTTGCGAGGGGCATGGCCGCGAGTCCAAGGAGCCCGGCGAAGAAGCTGCTTGCGAGCAAATTTTTCATGTGCGAGCCTCCCGCGCGACGTAGGATACATGAGTGGCCGGCCGGCGCTAAAACGGCATGCCGGGTGCCGCATGACAGCGACTATTGTACGGAGCTACGCGATGATGCGCCTTGTGGGGATCTGCACAATGCTGCTGGCTGCGGCCGTCGCGCTCGGCCCGCTCACCGCCGGCGACAACGGCAGCCAGCGCACCGATGCCGATGCCTATTTTCTGCGACTGGACAGTAACAAGGACGGGCGGCTGAGCAAGGATGAATTTCTCCGGATTGCGGAGAAATTCCGCGACAAGGAAAAGGCCCGCGCCAGCTGGCGCAGACCTTCGAGAAGCTCGATCCGGACCGCAAGGGTCTCACGCGGGATCAGTTCCGCGCTTTCGTGGAGGCGCGTGCCAGGAAGAAGGATGCGGCACAGAAGCCGAAAGCGGAGAAGTAAGAGCGGCGGGGACAAATTCCCGTAGGACGGCCTTCCTAGCTTGCGCGGACGGCCTAAGAAGGCCGTCCTACGTGCAAGCGAACGCTGGCCGCTCGCCTAAACGATAGCTCATTGCTTCAGGGGCGGCAGGCTCGGCGGGGCGGCGGGGATTTCCGACGGGCGGATGAGCCCGACGCGCTGGCGGACCGTCGTCACCACACTCGGATCGATGAGATAGCGCAATCCCGGCGGCGGCGTCGCGCGGCGCTCCCAGATTGAGCCGGCCAGGGCGTAGTTGGCCTGCTCCGGCATCGGCACCGGCGGCGCAAAACCGACCTGGCCGATCCGGCTCGCCGCATAGGTCATGGCAAACCAGTAGTCGCGCACGGCGCGGGCCTCCGGACCGTTATAGAAGGCGACCATCTCCAGCGGGCCCCGGGCGACCCGGACCGTGACGATTTTCTGCATCTGTCCCGGATCGATCCACTGCCACTTCTCCCAGTTCGGGTGCGGCCAGACGGCTGACTGCGCCATGCCGAGCATGAGCTCGCGGAACAGCCTGGGACTCTTGAGCTGGCTCAGACGCAGGTACTTGAGCATGGCCTCGTAAATGTCATCCGGGACATAGCTGACCTCCATGAAGTTCGGATAGCGCATGGCCACCTCGATCCAGATGGGCCACGCCTGTTCGTAGAGGGGCAACGCTTCCTGCTCATCCTTGATGTTGTAGCGCAGGGCGTAATGCAGCAGGCTCCGGGCCAGCACCGTTTGCGGATCCTTCTCCGCCTCACTCTGGTTCAGGTGCGCGTTGTAGTTCGTCAATGACCGCATGCGCTCGTTGCCGATGAGCTTTTGCTGGGCGTCGTAGCTGTCGCCCAGGAGCGACCGCTTGTCGGCGCAACGGCGGCGGCATGTCACGGGCACTGATCTGCAACAGATCGCGGATGGTTTGGGCCTTGCGCTGGAGCGCGGCATATTCCGCGGCGGGCAGATACATGCCGCTCTGATACCCATACTCCTTGTACATCCGGTGCGCGATTTCCCAGGCCGGCTGGGCGTGATACTGGGTTCCGGTGCCGACGCGCAGCGGCTGCTCGTCGCCGTCCTGATCGAACCAGCCTTTGATCAGCCAGCCCGCCGCAATCTCGTCGCGCAGATTCTGCGGCAGCTTCGCGGGGGCCGACTGGTCGCCGAACCAGCCCTCGGCCACCAGGTTCTCGGCGATGTAGAACTGGGCGCGGGCGGGATAGCCGCGGAAGATCTGCGGCGCCATCGTCTTGGAGTTGCGGTAGTTCAGCTGCAGATCCGTGCGCAGCCGATCGAGTTTCTCGGCGTACTGCTTTTCTTTCTCCGTCACCATCGGATCGGGCTCCGGCGGCGGCAACGGCTCCTGCGCGTACTGGTACCACGTGCGGCAGAACAGGAACACGTCGATCGATTCCGACGTGAGCTCGTACTCGTCCGGCCTGGGCCAGCGCGGGCCGGTGTCGGAGCCGGCGGGTCGCGGCTCGACGGGGGGCAGAATCGGGAATTGCTTGCGGGGAATCTCCAGCTCGGATACCGTCTGGTCGCGAGCGACCGCTTTCTTGAAGCGCGTCGGCACGTCCTTGTTGGCGTCAAGGAATTCGACGATCTGCTTCGGCTCGGTGTAGCCGAGCTGTTCGCGCAGCCGGCGCACCAGACGTGGATTGTTTTCGCAGAACTTCTTCAGCTCCTCGCGCTTGTTGGCGCCCTTGAAGCGTTCCGGATCGCGCTTGAGCGGATCGATGCAGCTTAGATCGAGCAGGCAGCGCATCGTGTTCTTTTCGTCGCTATTGCCGATCTTGAGCTGGTAATAGAACCCGACAAAGTGGCGCATCTCTGGATTGCCCGGAAAACTCGGCACGGTGCCGGGCGGGAAGCGTTTCGCTTCCTCCGCGGTCCCCTGGTTGCGCCGCTCGCCTTCCGCCAGCAGCTCCAGGCCGCGGCTGACATAGTAGAACTTGTCGTGCGGCCGATCGCACTCGACGGCGACGTTGAAGGCCAGGTTCCAGCTCTGGAACAGCCAGGGCGTGACGAAATAGGGCTGCAGCGTGCTGATCGAGTTGACCAGCAGCTCGAGCTCGTTCCATTCGTGCTTGGCCATGCGGTCGATGGCGGTGGCCCAAAGAATCGTGGTCGCCAGGCCGCGCGAGCCGGTGAGGCTCAGGCGTACAAAGGAGCTGGTCAGCTCGACCTCGCCGTGCGCCGCCTCGCGCAGCTGCAGGTTCTCGGCCTGTTTCTCGACGATGAACTTACGATGCATCAAGGAGCCGGTGAACAGCGCGATGATCAGCCCCAGGTAAATCACCTTGCGCTGCCGAGCCTGTTGCTGAAATGGGTTGGCCATGGCGGTTTCTCTCGGTTCGTAGCGGAATTCGCCAGAATTCCGCAGGCAGCGTGGCGGAATTCTGGCGAATTCCGCTACGCGGGGCGGCCTCGTCACCTACGTGGGATTGGCAATCTCCCGATACTTCATGAGGTAATACGCCACGATCGCCCAGGGCAGCAGGTAGGCCGCCAGGGGAATCAGGTTGTCGATCAACAGCACGCCCGTGAACGGCACGTCGAAGCCGTTGGCGACGTAGGCGTGCAGGTCGAAGCGGCTGACGTTGGGGATCAGGTTGAGGGCGCGGTGCAGCATCCAGGTGAAGACCTCGTCGGTGCCGCGCAGCATGCTCGCCGTCGGCCCCTGGTCCAGCGGGGCGGCGATGACCTTGCCGGCGCCGAGGCGGTAGAGCGCCTCCGCCGGACCGCCCCCCTCAACCCGATTCAGCGAAAGCTGCTGGAGATAGTCCGTGAACATGCCCGCGATGAACAGGAACATCGTGCACAGCCAGCTAATCATCGCCGACAGGTAAGTGCTGCACGCGACCGCAACGCCGAGGACCAGCATGTGCGTGCACCACATGCCGGCGATGCCCTTGAGGAAATTCTGCCAGAACGGGCGCTCGTCGGCCAGCAGGTAGAGGTCGCGGCGGGCCACGCCGAGCATCTGCGCCTGACGCAACGGGTCGGGATCGACGCTCACCAGCACCACCATCAACGCCGGCGGTCCCTCCTGGCGCTCCTTGTTGGCCGCGGCTTCGTTGGCGGCCGCAAAAAACTTGCGAAACAGGCCCGACGGCACCTGCAGGTTCTGCGTGTGGTAGTCGGTCACCGGCACGCCGGCGACCTGGTGGACGCCGTAGCGGTCGATCATTTCCTGCGCGAAACCGGGACGGGCCGCCGCCCCCGCCTTGTTGCGTTCCTCCTGGATCTGGGCGAGGCGCTTGTTGATCTCGACGAGGTCTTTCAGGTCGCCCTGCACAAAGGTGAACGTGCAGGGAATGTCCTTGTTTTCCTGGCCCTTGCTCAGGCGGAAGATGTCGAACGTGAATTCGAAGGTGACCGGGCCGTCGCGGTCGGCCAGCTCAGCGGGGACGTCCTCGAATAGCCACACCGCGTACTGGCGGGGGGCGGCGTTATTGCCGGGCTGCGGGCCGGTGATGTAGCCGCGGTAGCCCCACTCGCGGCCGACGCTGTCGCCCTTGTAGGGGTCCTTGGTGCCGGCGAATATCAGCTTGCCGAAGACCGGCACGCGCGCCTTGAAGCTCTCCTGGCGCGCCTGGTCGGTGACGCCGCGGGCGACGTACGCCAGGCTGAGCAGCGCAACCACCGCGAGGCCGGCCGACAGCAGCAGCGCGTAGCCCAGGAATCGCCCCAGCACGATCTCGAATTTCTCCACCGGCTTGGTGACGATCGTGTGGATCGACTGGGTCTTGATGTCGTTGGGAATGCTCAACGAGCCGAGCAGGCCGGCCGTCATCAGGAACAGCGGCGTGATCGACCAGTAGACGACCCGGACGTAGTTGCGAACCTGGTCCTCCGCGCGATACGGCACGAACCAGTCCGCGAACAGGAACACCAGCGCCATGAACGCGAATACCAGCACGACGCGGCTGCGGATCGCCTCCTTGATGCTGAGCCTGGACAGGGCCCAGATCCGCCGAAACCGCAGGCGTGCCAGGCCGAGCAGGAGCGGCGTGAGCGCCACGATCAACGCCAGCAGGCCGGCGGCGCTGAGCAGATAGTCGCCGCGCGACAAGGTGTCGGCACGGCCGGCGCGCGGCAGCCAGGCGGCGACACCCGGCACGCCATACAGCCCACCCAGGCCGATCACGCCGACGACGACGTAGCAGAGGAAGCTGATCGTCGCGAGCAACGCGAGCAGCGTGCTCAGCGGGCGGCGGACCGACCGGGCGCATCGGCGAGCAGTTGCACAAACGGCCGGCCGCGCTGCAGCAGGCTGGCGAGCACCCAGATGCTCAGGCCGACGGCGGCGACGGCGCCGGCATTCTGGAGCCAGAGGTTGGCAGCGCCGACGAATTGCCCCCACTGCAGGGGCTCGCGCTCAAGAACCAGGCCGACGGCGAACAGCATGGGTATTTGGCGCGTGGTGAGTGGGTTCTTGGGTGAGTGGTAAGTGGTAAGTGGTAAGTGGTAAGAAATCTCACCAATCACCACCCACCACGCACCACGCACCACGCACCACGCACCACTCACGCTCCTCACTTATTGACGTGGGACTTCAGATCATCCGGCTCTTTGCCGGCCGCGGTCACCGCGTTCTTGCGGGCGTCCTGCTCGGGCATGTAACGGCGGCCGGGGTGGGCCTTGCTCTCGGCGATGATGCGCAGGAACAGCTCCTCCAGCGTCGTCGTCGGATGGCCGATTGACTCGATCGTGCCGCCGTGCCGTGCCAGCACTTCTTCCAGGTCGCGTTTCAGGGCGTCGTTCAGCTGCACGCCCTTCGCCCGCAGCTCCAGCCGTTGCACGTCTTCGAGCAAGCTGCGGACGCTGCCGAGCTTCTGCAATTCGCCCTCGCTGAGGATCGCGACGCGGTCGCAGATGTCCTGCACGTCCTCCAGGCGATGGCTGCACATGATGATCGTCTTGCCCTGGTCGCGCAGGCCGATGATCAGGTCCTTCATCCAGCGGGTGCCGAGCGGGTCCAGGCCGCTGGTCGGCTCGTCGAGAATCACCAGCTCGGGATCGTTGATGAGCGCCTGGGCCAGGCCGATGCGCTGCCGCATGCCCTTGGAGTATTCCTTGAGGATGCGTTTCTTGTCGGCCGACAGACCGACCTTGTCGATGAGGCTCTGGGCCCGTTCGCGGCGCACGGCCGGCGTGAGCTTGAACAGGCGGCCGTAGAAGTCGAGCGTCTCTTCGGCGTTGAGGAAGCGGTAGAGATAGCTTTCTTCGGGCAGGTAGCCGATGCGTTCGTTCTTCGTGACCTCGGGGGCGGGCTGGCCGAAGACGAGCGCTTCGCCGTCGGTGGCGAAGAGCAGGCCGAGCAGCAGCTTGATGGTGGTGGTCTTGCCGGAGCCGTTGGGTCCGAGCAAGCCGAAGATTTCGCCGCGATAGACCTGGAGGTTGAGCGCGCGCAGCGCGACCTTTTTCTGGCGGCCCCAGAAATCGCGATAGATCTTGGTGAGCTTGCGTGTCTCGACGACGACCTCGTTGCCGGCCATATCCGGGCCACCTCACGGAAAGGATGCGGGCGTACTGGTCTTGCTACGCAGCGGCGCTCGGGAGCGTTCGCGGTCGGGGCGGCTTTTTGCGCGGCAGCCGCTATCTTATCCCCGTGCCGCCGTTACGGCGAGCGCAGGCGGCGGCCAGCCAAGCTTGTTGCGCAGGATCGCGGTTCCTACAATGACGGCCCTGCAAGGTCATCGCTGGAATCATAAAGGAGCATCATCATGGGGATTCGACCGCGGACCAAGGCCGCCAAGAAGCGGCGTGTGCGCATCAAGGAAGAGCGGCGCCTCCGCAAGCACCTCAGCCGCGTCATGCCGATGCTGTCGCGCCCGAAGAAGAAATAAGCACTCCTCGACCTCCTCGTTCCCACGCTCCGCGTGGGAACGAGGAAACTAACTTCCCCACTTCCCCGTCTTTTCCCTTGGATCGCCCGCCGCGGCCATTTACACTAGACGGCGTCGCCTCGTTCCTGCCCTGGATGGTCATCCATGTCGCGCGTGCAAACCTCGGTCGCCTGGGTCAAGCAGACCTTCAGCTGGTCCAACACCGCCGAGTCGTGGATGGAGCGCCTGGTCGGCGCGGGCGTCGTGCTGTGCGCGGTCGGCCTGTATCTGGTCGGCGGCAGGCTCGGCGTCTGGGAAAACCTGGTTCTGTGGGCCCTGCTCGCGATCACCGGCGCCGTGCTGCTGCGCCGCGGCTGGCTCAAGCTGTTCGGCCCCGTGCTGTTCTACGACATGCTGTGCGCCGCCCGCCGCGGCCGTTACTTCCTGATCCGCTGCCTCTATTCCATGCTCCTCTTGCTCGTGCTCTTCTCGGTCTGGGCGTCGGTCCAGCCCTTCACCCGCCAGTCGGCGCACGACGAGGCCGCCCAGATCGCCATGCACTTCTTCGAGAGCTTCACGGTCGTGCAGCTAATCGCAGTGATCCTGCTCACCCCCGCTTATGTCGCCGGCTCGATCGCCGAGGAAAAGGAGCGCAAGACGCTCGAGTTCCTGCTGGCGACCGACCTGCGCAATCGCGAGATCATCCTGAGCAAGTTCGGCTCGCGGCTGTGCAATCTCACGCTGTTCTTGCTCACCGGGCTGCCGATCCTCAGCTTCCTGCAGTTCCTCGGCGGCGTCGATCCCGATCTGGTGCTGGGCAGCTTCGCCGCCACGGCGCTGACCGCGGTCGGCCTGGCCAGCCTGAGCATCATGAACTCGGTCGTCTACCGCCGGCCGCGCGACGCCATCGCGATGACCTACCTCATGGCCATCGCCTACTTCGCGGTGGCGACCACCATCTACGTGTTCAAATTCGCGCCGTGGATGACGATCTACCAGGAGCCGATCTGGTTCGGCGAATCGCCGCCGACCGTCAGCGACGCCGTGGAGGTGCTCAACGCCGGCAACATCCTGGTGGTCCTCGGCAAGGTGGCCGAGGCCGGGCGTGCCGGCACGCTGGCGAAGGACATTCCCACGCTGCTGAAGCACTATTTTCTGTTCCACGCCAGCGTCTGCGCCCTCTGCCTAAGCTGGTCGGTCTGGCAGCTGCGCTCGCTGGCGCTGAAGCAAAGCTACGGCAAGACCGAAAAGTTGCGCTGGCATCAGCGCTACCGTCCGCCGGTCGGCGACCTGCCGGTCCTGTGGAAGGAGCTGATCGTCGATGGCTCGTTGCGCATGAACTGGGCCGGCTGGATCGCCGTGCTCCTCCTGGTTCTGCTAACGCTCGGCATCGGCGTCTGGATCGTGCTGTACTTTTTCTGGGAGCAGTTCTTCAATGGGAACGCCTTCCGCGGCGGCCCCGGCCTGTTCGACATGATGAACGTCTGGGTGCGCATCGCCGCCACCGGCGTCGCTTGCCTGACCCTGCTCGGCGTGGCGGTGCGGGCGTCGACCACCATCCGCAGCGAGATCGACAAGGACACCTTTGACGCGCTCGTCACCACACCCTTGCCCAGCAACGCCATCCTACTTGGCAAGTTCGTGGGCAGTCTGTTCAGCGTCCGGCTCGGCTGGTTCTGGCTCGGCGCGATCCTCGGCCTCGGCGTGCTCACGGGCGGCCTGCATATGCTCGCGCTGCCATTGTTCCTGGGAGCCTGGACCGTGTATGCGATCATCTTCGCGATGATTGGGCTCTGGTTCTCGATGGTGAGCCGCACCTCGATGCGCGCGACCGTCTACACCATGCTGACGACGATCGGCCTGAGCGTCGGGCACTGGATGATCTGGATGTGCTGTTTCCCACTGCTGCTCCTGCTCGACATGCATCGCGGCATGCAGAATCCCTCGGAGTACCTGATGAAATTCCAGGCCGGCATGACGCCGCCGTTCGTGCTGGGATGGTTCGCGTACTCGCCGGAGAATCTCGCCCGTGAATTCCAGCATGGCCGCGAGTTTCCGGAGCTGATGGGCTTTTCGCTGCTGGGCCTGTTCCTGTGGTCGATGGGCGGCCTGATGCTCTGGTTCGTGCTGATCGGCCCGCGCTTCCGCCACCTCACGCGGCGCGATCAAAGTTCCTCCGAAATGGAATAGTGCGCTCCGTGGTGCATTCCGTAGGGTGGGTGGAGTCTTCGAAACCCACCAAGAGGCGTGGTGGGTTCCGAAGACTCCACCCACTACGTGTTTCTATGGATTCCGGGCCGTGTAGAAGAATTCGTAGCGCAGGTTGAGGTAGATGAACACATTGGCCACGATCAGGTAGGCGATCAACGGCGTCAACGCCAGCCCGGCCAGCACCAGCAGCGTGATCCGCTCGACCGGACTGGGCGCGTCCCCAACCGAGTACGCCGCCACGCCGACCAGGAGGAGCATCGGCAGGGCCAGCACAGTCGCCAGCGTGAACGCCAGCGCCTCGTACAGGTAGATGCGGCCGAGGTGGCGGCGGAGCATGCCGAGCCATTCCCGCAGGCTGCGTGCGATCGAGTATTCCTCGATCACCAGCAACGGCCCCAGCAGCAGCACCGCCAGGCCCAGGATCGGCCAGCACACGACCGCCAGCAGCAGGCGCAGCACCGTCAACACGCCGAGCGTCGCCTCGCCCAGCCGATTATCGCTGAACTCGTGCGCGGCCAGCCACGGCCCGGCGGCACGGACGAGCAGCACCAATCCGACCAGCACTCCCGTCACCAGTCCCTGCGCAAACAGCACGCGCAGTCCCTGGCGCAAGAGTCCCGTGGTCACTTCCGCCGCGTGGGCCGGGCGATGGCGGTCCAATTCGATGAACGTCATCTGCGTCAGGAGCACAGTGGCCACCGCGGCCACGGCCAGTACCAACAGCGCCATTGCGATCGACGTGACCACGCTCCACAGCCCCGGTGGCAAGCTCGCGATCTGGTCGAAGGCGATGAGGCCGACGGCCAGCATGACGCCGGTCAGTGCCGCGATGGTCAGCTTGGCGTGGTTGAGACTGCTGTCGAACGCGATGAACAATTCCTCGACCAGGCCGCGCATCCCGAGCGTCCGCAGTTCCGCGCCGCCGGCGTTCCCTGCCTCCGTTTGGTCGGTGGCCGCGGCAAGCAGGTCCGCGAACGCCGTGGCGTGTTGCAGCGGCACCCAGGTGTCCTCGCCCGATCGGCGCACCTGGCTATCCCGGGGAATGCGGCCCGCGCGCGACATAGCTCCGCAGCACCTCGGCGTTGCGCGCCGCAGCGTGCGGCCGTCGGGCAGGCGGACGTACCAGTATTCGGCAGCCGTGGCCATCGTGCGATTCCCGATTTCCGGGGTCTCCTTCCAGGGTACCGGTTGCGCTCCGGCCGCGCCAAGGCTTCCAGGAAGGCCGCGCTGCCGCGAATGTGTGGCGAGGCCGGCACAGTCGTTGTGATCGGCACGGTGACCCGTTCGTAGTTCCGCCTTCAGGCGGTCGGGAAGCCGCCTAAAGGCGGAACTACGAACGGTTGGTAGTTCCGCCTTCAGGCGGTCGGGAAGCCTAAAGGCGGAACTACGAACGGTTCACCTTGTCTGTCGCGTTCGGGATGTGCTACAACGTGCGATCACTGGATTTCCCGTTCGAGCGAGGATGCGTCATGGAAGCCCATCCCCTGCCGGTGCCGGCGCAAGGATTCGCGCCAGTGGTGGTTTCTCCTCGGACTCTGCCTGTTTTTCCTCGTAATCAACATCCAGTACGTGGCCAAGATTGCGCGCTCCGATCGCGAGGCGCGTTCGGCGTTCGTGCGCTGGTCCGCCCAGATTGTCGATCTCGGCACCGGCGTCGACATCTGGACGCGGCACAATTACCCCAACCCTCCGATCATGGCGCTGATTCTCAAGCCGCTGGTGCACCTGCCGCCGCTCGCCGGCTCGCTCAGCTGGTTCTATCTCAAGGTCGCGATGGCGGTGCTGTCGGTCCACTGGGTGCTGCGCCTGCTCGACCGCGGCGAACGGACGTTTCCCTGGTGGGGCAAGATGCTCACGGTCCTCTTGTGTCTGCGGCCGATCGCCGGCGACCTGGTTCACGGCAACGTGAACCTGTTCATCCTGTTCCTCGTGGTCGGCGCTGGTCTCGTTCTGCCGGCGGCGCGACGTGCTGGCGGGCGTGCTTCTGGGCCTGGCGATCGCCTGCAAGGTGACGCCCGCGCTGTTCATTCCGTACTTCCTGTGGAAGCGCGCCTGGAAGACGTTGGCGGGGACCGCGCTCGGCATCGGCCTGTTCGTGTGGCTGGTGCCGGGACTGATCCTCGGCTGGAGCGAGAATCAGCAGTATCTGCACAGCTGGTACGGCAACATGGTCCAGCCGTATGCCGAGGGCAAGGTCACCAGCGAGGCGGTCAACCAGTCGCTGCCGGGCATGATGGCGCGCCTGCTGACGCACCGGCCGTCGTTCGTCACGCGCGGTGAAGACGCGTACATTCCGGCGGAGTACCACAACGTCGCCGAGCTAAGCGACAGCACGGTGCAATGGATCGTCAAGGGATGCATGGCGGTTTTTGCGCTGCTGGTGATCTGGCGATGCCGAACGCCGACCGCCGATCGGGAAAACTGGCGGCTGCTCGCGGAATGTAGCGTCGTGATCCTCGGCATGCTGCTCTTCAGCGAACGGACATGGAAGCATCACTGCGTGACGCTACTGTTACCGTTTGCGGTGCTGTGCTACTGCGTGTCGGCGCTGCGCTGGCCGCAGCGGCGGCGGTGGTATCTCATCGCCACGCTCGCCATGGCGTTCCTGCTGATCTCGCTGACGGGCACGTCCGGCTTGTCGGAGCGGCAGGATCGGTTTGGGGATCTCGCTCAGGTGTACGGCGCGTATATCGGGGCGTTTCTGCTGCTGCTCGCGGGCATGCTGGTGTTGCTGGGCCCGGGTTCAGAGGAATTGAAGGGAGAACGATTGACATGAAGACTGCACTGATTGTCTTGTCGCTCATTGCAGGCGTTGCCATCGCTTGCAGCGTCGTGCGCGCCGACGACGATCCGGCCCAGGTCGAGTTCGACGACATGTACGAGGAACTCGTGCGGCACCTGCGCGTGACGAGCGAGGATGGGACCGTCACTCTCCTGGTCAAGGACGTCCGTCGGCGCCAATTGACGGAACCGGTGTTGATCAAGCGCGAAAAAAACGGTGAGCTAGCAGTTATTACCTGCGCGAAAGAAGGGGAGCTTGCAGTCGACTCGGCGCATCGGAAAGTCTACCTGCGTCTAAAGGACTCCCATTCCTTGACGGCTGATGGAACGAGCGCCTACCGTGAAGACCACGTGATTGCTATTGAGCTTTCGCCGTCGAAGGCAGCCGGGCAGCCCGAGAAGCCCGGCAAGTAATGCCGTTAGACGCTGCTGCCGGCGAGCCAACCGGTGCTCCACGCGGCCTGAAAGTTATAGCCGCCGATCGGCCCGTCGAGGTCGAGCACCTCGCCGGCCAGGAAGAAGCCCGGCACCAGCTTGCTCTGCATCGTGCGCGAATCGACCTCGTCGAGCGCCACGCCACCGGCCGTCACCTCCGCCTTCTTGAAGCCGAGCGTGCCCGTGATCGGCACCCGCAGCCGTTTGATCGCGTCGGTCAACCGACCACGCTCGTCCTTGCTGAGCGCGGCGGCCTTGCGTTCGCGCGCAGGCCCGCCTGCTCCAGCGCGGTCTCGGCCAGGCGGCGCGGCAGACGCTCCGCCAGCACCACCGCGAGCTGTTTCTTCCCCGACGCAAGCGATGCGTCGCGCAGCCAGGTCGCCAGCGCGACGGCGTCGGTCGCCGGCAGCAGATCGATCTCCACGGTCAGCGATTCCGGATGCGCATGGCCGCTGACCACGCGGCTGACATCGAGAATCACCGGGCCCGACAGGCCGAAATGCGCGAACAGCAAGGACCCGCGGCGCTGGGCGAGCACGTTGGCATCCTCGCGAACACACACGGCGACGTTGGGCAGCGTGACGCCGCGCAGCTCGGCGACCCAGCTCGCGGTGGTCGTCAAGGGAACCAGCGCCGGCCGCGGCGCGACGATGCGATGGCCCAGCCCGGCCGCCAGCCGATAGCCGTCGCCGGTGGTGCCCGCGCCGGGATAGGACTGGCCGCCGGTCGTGAGGATGACCCGGCTTGCGCTTACCGTCCGCAGCGCCGTCGCCACGCGAAAACCCCCGTCCGCAATCGCCAGTTCCAGCACCGGCTCGCCGAGCGCCAGCTTCGCGCCGCTCCGCTGAACTCGGCGCAGCAGGGCGTCCAGAACATCGACGGCGCGGTTGCTGACGGGAAAGATCTTGCCGGTTTCCTCGGTTTTGGTGGCGACGCCCTCGGCCTCGAAGAAATCGATGGTGTCGCGCACACCGAAGGCGGCGAGCGCGGAATGGAGAAACTTGCCCGGCGATCCGTAGGCAGCGACGATACCGCGGTTGTCGGTCGCCTGCGTCAGGTTGCAGCGGGTGCCGCCGGACATGAGGATCTTGACGCCGGCCTTGCGGTTCTTTTCCAGCAGGAGGGTGCGCCGGCCGCGCTCCGCGGCGCGCAGCGCCGCCATCAAGCCGGCCGCCCCGGCGCCCAGAACCACTACCTCCCATGCTTCCGTGGACACGCTGAGCCTCCGGCACCGCTGATTCAATGATTTACTACGGCGCCGCCGGACAGCCAGCGAGCGGCGGGGCTTGTCCCCGCCGTGTTGCAGACCGCCGGGACAAGCCCGGCGGCTCGCCGCGACAAGCCCGGCGGCTCGCCGCGACGCGCGATCCTGGCTAAATGCGGCATGCTGGGCAACGGTCCCATCCGGTTGGCGCCGGGTCGCAGAGTAAACATTCATCAACGCCGGCAAAATCGGACGATACCACAGAAACAGCAAACTCAGGCCGCGATCGTGGCGCCGTTGCGCCTCGCGGCTAGGTTCCGGACGCCTTCGCGGCGAGAGGGAATCACGTCATGGCCGGACGGCAAAGGAACATGTGTGCGGCCATCGTGCTCGTGACCCTGGGCGTGCCGGCGGCGCTGCACGCGGATCCACCGCCGGCGGGACCGACGCCGGCCGACGCGCAGGTGCTGACCATCGAAAAGGCGATCGCGTGGACGCTGCAGCACAGCCCCGAGCTGGCGGTGGTGCGCAAGCAGCGCGGCATTGCCGAGGCCAACGTCGTCATCGCGCACACCTACCCGTTCAATCCGACCTGGCAGAGCTTCACCATGCCGGACGGCGGACCAACCAGCGCCCTTATTACCAATCGCGTGTTCATCGAAAACGTCTTCCGTCTCGACCTCGAGTTGTGCGGCCAGGGGAAAATCCGGGCGGCGGCGGCCGCGGCAGGCGTTTCACGTACCGAGTGGGAAATCGCCGCCCAGGAGTTGGCGATGGCGGTGCGCGTCGTCCGCGCGTTCAACACGTTCGTCTATCGCCAGGAAAAACTGCGCCTGCTCGAGGACACGATCAATCTGCAGGAGCAGAACGTGGCCAAGGCCAAGCTGCTCGCCGAGCAGGGCAAGCTCAGGCCGGCCGACGTGATGCTAGCCAATTCCGACCTGGTCGAAGTCCGCGCCGGCCGCGGCCCCGGCCGGTCCTTTGTGGTGGCGGCGTGGAACGACCTGCGCCGCACCATGGGGGTCGACGTTGCGGTGGCCAACTACCAGGGCACGCTCGACCCGTGGGCGCCGAGCGTGGACGCCGAAACGCTGACGCCGCACGCTCTGGAGATGCGCCCGACTTGCGCGCCTTGCAGCAAGCGGGCGTCGAGGCCGAACAGCGCGTCCGTCTGGAAATAGCGAATCGCTACGGCAACCCGTCCATCGGCCCGGCGATGGAGTATAACGAAACCTCGGTGACGTTTGTCGGCGCCTGGCTCATTTACCAGCTGCCCGTGTTCAACACGCACCGCGGCGACATCATGCTGCGCCGCGGAGCGCGAGCGGGTGCTGGCCGACCAGAAGCGCGTCGAGATCCAGACGGCGCTCGATGTGCGGGCGGCGCTGCGCGCATCGCCGAAGCCCAGCGCTGGGTCAAGTATTTTGCCGGCGAGTCGCTGCCGGCGCTGGAAGGCATGATGGCGTCGTTCGAGAAGCTCTTCATCGCGAATGAGCCGGGCGTCGACGTGCTGCGCCTCATCGACACGCGCCGCCGAGTGCAGCGGGCGCGCGACAGCTACCTCGACGCCCTGTGGGAGCTGAGCCAGGCGCGCGCCGACCTGGCCGCGGCGGTGGGCGAATTGAGCCTCGCCATCGGCACGCCGCCGGTCGCAGCGCCGGCGGTCCAGCCGGCCGACGCTGCCGGCGCGCGGCTGCTGCCGCCGGTGCCGGCCGAGAATTGACATCGCGCCTTCATGAGGAACGCCATGATGCGACTCGCACGTGCCGCCGTGCTGCTCGGTGGACTCGCCTGCGCTCTGCCGGCATCCGGGTGCCGGCAAGCCGCGCCGCCCGACGAAGAAGTCGCCATCGCGCCGGTCAAGGTTGAGCCGGCCGAGGAGACGAAATTCGGCGAGTGGACCGAGCTGATCGGCGCCACCCAGCCGCTGCCGGGCCGGGTCGCGCGCGTCACGGCGCCCGTCGAGGGACATGTCCTGTCGATCCTCACCGATGAAAACGGCAAGGCGATCGCCGAGGGGCAGCGGGTGGCGAAAAGCCAGGTCGTGGTCCGGCTCGACGACCGCGTGGCCAGGGCCCAGCGCGATAGGCTCCTGGCGATGCTCGACGAGCTGGGCGAATCGCACAAGCAGGCGGAGCTCGCGTATCAGCTCGCCGTGCTCGATCAGGATCGGCTGACCAAGCTCATTCCCGGCGGCGCGGTCGATACCTCGTTGCAGTTGGTTTCGCGGATCGAGCTGGAAAAGGCGAAGCTGGCGGTGCAGGACGCACAGTCCAAGCAGCGTGGTGTGAACGCGAAGGAGAAGACGCTACGCGCCGAGCTGCAGGTCCTGCAGTTGCATCTCGATTTCCATAATCTCCGCGCGCCCATCGTGGGCGTACTGGGTCCCATTCAGGCGGTGCCCGGGCAGACGCTGGCCGTGGGCGCCGCCGTCGCCGACGTGACCGACCTGTCCGAAATCGACGTGGTGGCGTTCGCCGCGCCGCGAGCCGCACAGAAGCTGCGTCAGGATCAACTCGCCTGGTTCGCGGGCAACGACACGGGCGAGGTCAACAAGGCGGGGCCGGCGGGCAAGGTCGTGTTCATCGCCGAGCAGGCGCAGCCCGACACGGGGAACCTGCTGGTCAAGGTGCGCTTCACGAACCAGCAGCTCAGGCTCCGGGCCAACCAGGTCGCGCGCGTCCAGGTGCTGACGCAGCCGGAAACGAAGCGGTTTGCCATTCCCGAGTCGGCGCTGCTGGAAGACCAGGACCCGCCGCTCGTGATTGTCGCCGCCGACGTGAAGGTGGAGAAAAAGGAAGACAAGGAGGTGCGGACCGGCAAGGCCCGCCGGCTGCGTGCCATCCTCGGTGTGCGCGACCGGGCGCACCACGACGTCGAGATCCTGCGGCTGGAGGATCCCGCGACGAAAGAGGCGGTGCCGGTGCCGGGCACGCTATTCATCGTCGAGGGCGGTCACGGGCTCCACGACGGCGATTTGCTCAAGTTCGAGGAGCACAAGGACGGGCATTAGGGCGAGGGCCCCCCCTAAGTCTATCCAAGCCCGCAGGCGCGTCTTCGAGCCTGCGGGGTTACCCGGGTAACCCCGCAGGCTCGAAGACGCGCCTGCGGGCTTGGCGGATAGGATTTGCACATGTTCAACATCGCTGCCCGTGCACGACCGTACCTCGGTGCCGTGGTGCTGACCACGGTGCTGTTCACCCTGGCGGGTGTCTATTGCGCCATGCGCATGCCCAGCGGCGTTTATCCCGAAGTGCACGTTTCCGCGCATCGCCGTCGTCGCCAAGAAGCCGGGCCTGGACCTCGTCAACATGGAGATCCAGGTCACCCGGCCGCTGGAGGAGGCGGTCAGCACCGTCGTCGGCGTGGCCCGCGTCCGCTGCAAGACCATCCGCGGCGGCTGCGATCTGTCCGTCGACCTGAGCCCCGGCACCGACATGCGCCGGGCTGAACAGCTCGTCTGGAACCGCATCGGCGCCGTGCGCGGCCAGATGCCGGCCGACGTCGAGCTGACCGTCGAGCAGATGACGCCGTCGGTCTTCCCGATCATGTCGGTGGTGCTGACCGGCGGCGACAGCAACTCGGCAGCTGCGCGACTACGCCTACTATCAGCTCGCGCCGCGCATCAAGAACATCCCTGATGTGCTCTATGCCAACGTCGCCGGCGGCGACGTGCGCGAGATCGAGGTCGAGGTTCGGCCCGATGACCTGCTCGCCGCCGGGCTGTCCGCCGCCGACCTGGCCGACCAGATCGGCAAGACGCATCGGCTCGCAGCCGGTCGGCCGGGTCGAAAAGCCGCCGTTCGCGTTTCAGATCGTGGTCGACAATCAGACGAAGTCGGCACGGCAGATCGAGGAATTGGTAATCGACGACGCGCAACGACCAACCGCTGCGCGTTCGCGACGTGGCCGACGTCAAGGTGCTCTACCAGGACCGCGCCAGCTCGATCGGGTTCGAGGGCAAGCGATGCCGTGGTGATCACCATCTTCCGCCGTCTGGGCGGCAACACGGTCAACATCGCCCGCGATGTCGCGGACCTGATCCAGCCCGATAAGCTGCCGGGCAGCATCCAGGCGCTCGCATCGTCTACGACCAGGCGCACTTCGTCGAGACGGCCATCGACAACGTGCGCGACGCCATCGTGGTCGGCGGCATTTTCAGCATCGTGATCCTGCTGCTGTTCCTCCGAAGCTGGCGAGCGACGCTGATCTCGGCCCTGGCCATTCCGACGACGCTGGCCATCACGTTCCTGTTCCTGCTACTGGGCGGGCGAGACGCTCAACCTGATGTCGCTTGGCGGCCTGGCCGTCGCCATCGGCCTGATCATCGACGATACCGTCGTGGTCATCGAGAACATCGCGCGCCATCTGGCCACGCCGCGGGGTGAGCGCAGCGAACCCCGCGGGTCTATTGATCCCATCGACGCCGCGTCCGGCGAGATCACCGGTGCGGTCGTCGGCTCGACGCTGACCACAGTGCTGGTGTTCGTGCCGCTGGCGTTCATCGTCGGCGTTTACGGCCAGTTCTTCGCGCGCCTGAGCTGGTCGCTGTCGATCGCGGTGCTGGTGTCGATGGTCATCAGCCTGACGCTGGTGCCGGTGGTCGCGGCCAAGTTCCTCGCGGGCCGGCCGATGCCGCCGCCGGGACCGATCTACACCTTCCTGGCCGATCAATACGAACACATGCTTGCGGTCGCCCTGCGCTTGCCGTGGACCACGCTGCTTCTGTCGCTGCTGGCGATTCCCCTGGGTGCGGTGCTGTACACCGGCATTCCGAATTCGTGGACGCCGCGTGAGGAGGGCAAGCCGCCGCCGGCGCCGCTGGTCAAGGGGCTGCAGACCGGCCTGATGCCGGCGATGGACGAAGGCGCGTTCGTCCTCGACTACTTCGCCCCGTCCGGCACGCCGCTGGAACGGACCGAGGAGATGGCCCAGCGACTCGAGGACATCCTGCTCGCGAGAACCCCGACGTCGTCGCGTACGTCCGCCGCACCGGCACGGAGCTGGGCCTGTTCGCCACCAAGACCAATCGCGGCGACATCCAGGTCATCCTGCGCCCGGCCGAGGACGACCCCTGGAGCCTGCGACCAAGCCGGTGCGGCCGCCCTTCGCCAAGATCGAAGATGACATGGTGGCAGCCGGCAAGAAAATCGCTACGGAGAAATATGGCCCGCATTTCACGGATCGGCAGATGTGGCAGGAGGCCAAGGCGTGGGTGCGCAAGCAGTATCGCCGCCGGCCGCTCCTCAAGGTGATGGAGGAGATCGAGGACGAGATCAAGGAGCACTTCGACGAGCACCAGCTCAAGTTCGAATTGGTCCAGATCATGCAGGACGAGCTGAACGACCTGTCCGGGGCCAACCAGCCGCTCGAGGTGAAGCTGTTCGGCCCCGACTACGCTGTGCTGCGCCACGAGGCGGAGGAGGTCGCCGAGAAGCTCGAGAAGAAGGGCAAGGGCCGCGGCCTCAAAGAGGTCAACAGCAATGTGCTGGAGGGCAATCCCGATCTGGTAATCCACATCGACGAAGTGCAGGCCAGCCGGCTTGGGCTCAAGGTGCAGGACGTGGAGCGGCAATTGCGGGCGATTTCCTGGGGCAGATCGCCACGCAGGTCCGCGAATCGGCGGCACGCATCACCGACGTGCGCGTCCGCTACCCGGACTACGCGCGGTTTGGCCGTGGCCGATTCGATCCGCAGAGCGTGCTCAGCCCGCTCATCCTGCTGCCGCCGATGGCGCCCGCTGTCGCCAATCACGCGGCGGTCATTCCGCTGGAGGGCGTGGCCCGTGCGGTCCCGGTGTCGGCGGTCGCCACGGTCGAGCCGAAGCGCACGCCCGACGAGCAGGTCGCGCGAAAACCAGCAGCCGGCCGTCATCGTCACCGCCGAGCTGAACGAGGCGGAGGCCGGCCTCGGCGCCGTCGTCGCAGGACATCCGCGATACTGGATGGCGGACGTCCATCTGCCGGCCGGCTATCGCTGGGAGCTGGGCGGCCATTACCTGCAGCAGCAGGAAGCGTTCAAGAGCCTTGGCCTGGTCATGGTCGTGGCGGTGTTTCTGGTGTTCATCATGCTCGCCTTCCAGTTCCGCTCGGTGGTGCTGCCGCTGCTTGATCTTCCTGACGCAGCCGCTGTCGCTGGTCAGCGGCCTGTTCGCGCTGTGGCTGACGAACACGCCGCTCAACGTGTCGAGCTACATGGGCGCGATCCTGCTCATCGGCCTGGACATGAAGAACGGCATTCTGCTGGTGGAGTACATCCAGCAGTTGCGGCGCGAGGGGATGGAGCTGCGGCCGGCGCTGCTGCTGGCCGGGCGCACGCGTTTTCGGCCGATCCTGATGACGAGCCTGGCGGCGATCCTGGGGCTGTTCCCGCTGGCGCTGGGCATCGGCCCGGGCGCGCAGATGCAGCAGCCGCTGGCGATCATGGTCATCGGCGGCCTGACGGCGAACATGCTGTTCACGCGCGTGGTGATTCCGGTGGGATACCTGGTGCTGGAGCGGCACGGCGGCGTGGCACGCGTGTAACGATTGTCTAGCGGCCGGTCGCAGGCCGGTCTGCGACCGGCCGCTAAACGACGGTGTCGATCACGGCCCGTGCATCATCGGGCCAGTCTCACAGCCGCAGCAAGCGGGCGCACAGCAATCGTGGCAGCAGCCATGGTGATGTTTGCAGCCGGCACTCGTCAGGATGGCGGCGAGGGCAAGCAGAGCTAGGACACGTCGCAGCATGGGCTCCTCGTTTTCTCGTTTCAGGGCCAGCGCGCGCGAGCCGTCCGCTCGACGTCCCTGCCGAGAGAGTCCCATCCTGAAAGGCGCCGCCGACCCTGGCGGCGCAACCGGGAAGCGGTGGCCGTGAGCGCGTGCTGGGAGACAGACCGGAACTTCAGCGGGGCGGGTCTTCCCTGCTCCTGTGGATTGGGCCCGAGACGACTCTCGCGGCCTCTGTGACGAGTATGCCCCGCGCCCCCGACATGTCAACGCAGTAGCGCCGACCCGCAAGTATTTTTTTCCGCGAATATGCCGGCCATGCCGCGAGCGCGGACCGGGAGGCGCTTGTAACGCGCACCGGGCTGCTGCGGCCGTCGCGGCGCCCGATAGAATCACCTTGGCCCGTTGACAGCTGCGCGACGGCGTGCGACACTACAAGTCCACCCGCCACGCGCCCCGCCGGATGACGGTTTGCATTCCCACCTGCTGTGCTCCCCTCGGAGGTTGCTCCATGTTCGCTTTCCGCCGAATCTTCGTTTTGCTGCTGCCGGCCGTCTGCCTCATGAGTTTCGCGCTGTGGCCGTCGGCGGCGCAGGACAAAACCGGCGTGCCCGAGGTCATCAGCAGGCTCAAGGGCCACGGCGAGGCCGTCTACGCCATCGCGTATAGTCCCGACGGCAAATTCCTTATCACCGGCAGTCTGGATCACACGCTCAAGCTCTGGGAGGTCGGCGCCGCCCGCGAGGTCAAGACCTATGCCGGCCAGGCGGGGCATCAGAAGATGGTCCTGTGCGTCGCGGTCAGTCCCGACGGGCAGATGATCGCCTCGGGCAGCGCCGACAACACGCTCAAGGTCTGGGACGTGCCGGTCAGTTCGCCCATCCGCTCCTTCAAGACGCCCGATGCGACCACTGCGGTCGCGCTCGGCGCCGACGGCGTCAAGCTCGCGGCCGGCGGCAAGGACGGCAGCGTCAAGATCATGACCGCCGCCGACTTCAAGGAGCTGTTCAAGCTCGACGGCCACCAGGGCCCCGTCACCGGCGTGGCCTTCAGCGCCAACGGCCAGCTCCTCGCCAGCTCCAGTGCCGACCGCACGGTCCGTTTCTGGAACGTGACCAACGGTCAACTGCTCGGGGTGGTTGGCGCGCACACCGGGGCGGTCAACGGCATCGCGATCAACGCCAACAACGTCACCGCCCACACCGTCGGCGACGACGGCATGCTCAAGTTCTGGCAGCTTCCCCCGGCCGCCGCCAAGGTGCTGCCCGGCCACACCGCGGCGATTCATGCCCTGGCGACGTCCGGCGACGGCAACCTGATCGTCACCGGCGGCGAGGACAAAACCGTACGCCAGTTCAACGCCGCCGGCGCCAAGGAAATCCGCGCCCTGACCGGCCCGCAGGCGCCGGTCGCGAGCGTCGCGCTGAACCCGGCCAACACGCTGATTGCTGCGGGCGGCCAGGATCGCAATGTCTATATGTGGAGCGCCGCCGATGGCAAGCCGGTCAGTCAGGTGCTCGCCCACGACGGCGCCGTCACCGGCGTGCAGTTCCATCCGCAGGCGCCGCAGCTTGCCACCGCCGGCGCCGACGGACTGGTCAAGTTCTGGTCCGTCCCCGCGCTGCCGCCGCGTACGGTTGCGCATCCCGATGGCGTGCTGGTCGCGCTGGCGAGTCCCGACAGCAAAAAGCTCTACACCGGATCGGCCGACAAAATCGTGCGCGTTTGGGACGCGGTCAAGCCGGCGATCGAGCGGCAGTTCACCGGCCACACCGGGCCGGTTGCCGCACTGGCCGTCAGCGCCAACGGCCAGCTCCTCGTCTCCGGCGGGCAGGACGCGACCATTCGCTTCTGGAACCAGGCGACCGGCAAGGAGTCGGACATCCTGATCGCCCACGCCGGCCCGCTCACGGCGCTGGCTCTGAATGCAGCCGGCAACCAGCTCGTCTCGACCGCAGAGGACGGCCTGGTCAAGCTTTGGCAGCTTCCCGTCACGCCGCCGAAAGCGTTCATCCATCCCGACCAGGTCACGACGCTCACGCTGACCGCCGACGGCGCCAAGGTGTTGACCGGCGCGGGGGACAAGGTGGTGCGGCTCTGGAATCTCGCAAGCGGCGCCAAGGAACGCGACTACACCGGCGGCCCGACGCTGCCGATCTCCGCGCTCGCACTCAGCGGCAACGGCGCGACCATCGCCGCCGGCTCGCTCGACAAGAGCCTGACGCTGTGGAACGCCGCCGACGGCAAGGTCCTGCACAAGATTCCGCTGCCCGCCGTGGTGCAGGCGGTCGCCTTCGCTCCGGACAATCTGCAGGTCGCCGCCGGTCTGGCGGACGGCACAATCAAGCTGCTCAAGATTGCCGACGCCAAGGAGGCGAAATCTCTCGCCGGGCACAAGGGCGCTGTCACGGGGATCGCCTTCAGCGCGAAGGGCGACGCCATCTATTCCGCGAGTGCCGACAAGACCGTCCAGTCGTGGAGCCTGCCCGACGGCGCGCCGAAGACGAAGCTCGAGCACGACGCCGCCATCGCCGGCATGGCGCTGAGCAAGGACGGGACGCAAATCGCCGCCGTGGGAGACAGGTCGGTGAAGGTGTGGAATGTCGCCGACGGTAAGCTGATCGCGTCGTGGACCGCACCCGCCGAATTGCGCGGCCTCGCTTTCGCCCCGGACAAGACGCGGATCGTGCTGGCGGGAAGCGATAAGCTCGCGCGCATCTATGAAACCGATGGCCGGCTCGTCGAAGCGTTCGCGCACGACGGCCCGGTGCAGGCGGCGGCGTTCCTCGATGCCAAGCGCATCGTCACCGCGGCCGCCGACAAGACGGCCCGCCTCTGGACGTTGGCCCTCGTCTGGCAAAGGCCGCACCAGGGACCGGCCCGTGCCGCGCTGTTCACGCCGAAGGGCGATCAGATCCTCAGCGCCGGCGACGACAAAACGATTCGGATCTGGAACGCCACCGACGGCAAGGAAATCAAGGCGCTCGCCAATCCCGAAGGCACCGTGACGCACCTGGGCATCAGCGCCGATGGCACGCGCATCGCTTCCGCGGGTTCGGACAAGAACGTCAAGGTGTGGACCCTCGCGGACGGTAAGGCGGTTGCGACGGTCGCGGTCAGCGGCTCGGCCCAGGCGCTCGCGCTCAGCCCCAACGGCCAGCGCGTCGCGGTGGCGCTCATCGAGGGTAAGGACAACCCGGTGCGCGTCTACGATGTCACCTTTGGACGCGAGGTGCAAACGCTCGCCGATCACGCCGGCCCCGTGCGATCGCTGGCGTTTCAGGCGGACAATCGCACGCTGGTAACCGGCGCCCTTGACAAGACGGCCCGGCTGCTCGACGTGTCGGTCCTGTCCGCCCTGCCCGCACATCCCGCCGGTCCCACGCACCTGGTGTACCACAACACCGGCACCCAGCTCCTGACCGCCGGCGCGGACCGGACCATGAAGCTGTGGGACCTCGCCAAGAACGCGACGCTCAAAACGTTCGGCCCGCTCGCCGACCCGATCAAGGCGATCGCGTTCAGCAAGGACTACACCCAGGTCGCCGCCGCGGCCGGCAAGCTCGTCAAGGTGTGGAACGTCGCCGACGGCAAGGAGCTGGCGACGCTGACGCATCCCGCCGACGTGCTGTCCGTCGCGTTCAACGCCGACAAGACGCGGATTGCCACCGGCTCGGCCGACAAGCAGACCCGGCTCTGGGAAGTCGCTACAAGCCGCGAATTGCAGTTCTTCACGCAGCCCGACCCGGTCGAGGCGGTGACAATCGCGCCCACCGGCGTGGTGGTGTCCGCGGCCGGCAAGGTGATCCAGCTCGAGACGCCGTCGATCCTGCGCGTCATCGCTGCTGACGCGGGGCCGGTCTACGCCGTTGCGACGATGCCGGCGAACACGCACGTCGTGACTGCCGGCGCCGACAAGGCGGTCAAGATGTGGAACCTCGCGACCGGTGCCAACGACCGGACCTTCGCCGGCGCCGCCGGGCCACTGAAGGCGGTCGCGGTCGCGAAGAACAATCTGCTGCTCGCCGCGGCTGGCGCCGACCAGGTCGTCCGCATTTACCAGCTTGCCGACGCGAAGGAGGTCGGCACGGTCAAGGTCGGCGGCGAGGTGCGGACGCTCGCGTTCGCGCCGAACAGCCTCGCCCTGTTGGCCGGCGTCACCGACAAGACGATGCACGCGTGGGCCACGCCGTTCACCCCCGGCCAGCCCAACCCGCCGGAGTTCCTGCAACCGGTGCAGGGGTACGCCCCGAGCGAGCCGATCCTGGACGTGACGGTCGCTCCCGATAACGCGACGGTGTACAGCGCCGGCCTGGACAAGGCCGTCGACGTGTGGAAGCTCGCCTCGCCGACGCCGACGCGCAACTTCCCGCATCCCAACAGCGTCGACGCCGTCGCGTTTCAGCCCGGGGGCAGCCTGCTTGCGTCGGGGTGCCACGATGGCAAGGTGCGGCTGTTCGACCTGGTCAAGAACGCTCAGGTCAAGGAAATCACCGCCCACGTCAAGGGCAACGTCCAGAACACCATCTACACCATCGCCTTTTCCGGCGACGGCAAGCAGCTCGTCACCAGCAGTCTCGACAACAGTCTGAAGCTATGGGACGTGGCCAGCGGCCAGATGGTTCGCGAGTTCAAGGCGCACAAGCTCAAGGAATTCGAGAAGGGCCACCTCGACCCGGTCTACGCCGCCGCCCTGAGCGCCGACGGCAAATGGCTCGCGTCCGGCTCGGGCGGCATCGAGCGCGTCATCAAGATCTGGAACGTCGCCGACGGAACCGTGGTGCGCGACCTCGTCAATCCGCAGCTCAAGGCGACGCCACTGCAGCCGCCGTCATCGCATCCCGGCGACGTCTTGCACCTGTACTTCACCAAGGACGGCAAGCTGATCAGCCTGGGCGACGCGCCGAAGAACCGCGGCTTCCTGGCGGTCTGGGACCCGCAAGCCGGCAAAATGCTCTTCGGCGAGACGCTGCCGATGGGCACGTTCTTCGGCCTGGCCGTCGCCCCCGACGAGCGCACGCTGGCGGTCGCCGCGGGCAGCCGCGGCAAGGGCAGTCCGGAGTTCAACAGCGTCTATGTGCTGAAGATTCCGCCGACGGGGAAGTGACTCTCATCCGCCCACGCCCGCGGCCGAAAGGCCGCGGGGTTATTCACGCCCGCGCTGCGGTCGGGCCGCGCTGGGCGAGCAGATTTTGGTGCTGTATGGAAATCGAGGATTTCGAAGGTCACGCTACGATTTCAACCGACCACGCCTTTTGCTCCAGCAGCAGAGCGCCGAGCGATTTGCTCTTGTCCTCGACCCAGGCGTTGAACGCGGCGAGGAGCTGCGCGCGCGTGACGAAGTTGTTCTGCAGGGCCAGGATTCCCAGCAGCAGGTTGTGCTTGGCGGACATGGGACGGCACCGGAAAAAGAAGGGATACTCCCGTATTCCTTTTCGAGACAGGAGCCGATCGCCAGTCGTGCCGGTCGTGCGCGTCGTGCCGGTCGTGCCGAAAACGGGGTGTCCGCTGCCAGCGCGAAACGACCGTGTTGGAAGACTCCCGGACCCGGCGGTTGCGTTTCCCGAGAGGCCGTGGCCGAGGTTCTGGCCAGCAGTCACGGCCGCTGCTCCTTCCGCGCCGCAAAGGGTGACTTGTCGAACAGTTCGCGCAGCGTGCCTGCATCGGCGCGGACCTGCCAGGTCACCCACTGCGCCTCGGCGGCCTCAATCTCGGCGGGCGGCGTGGCGACACTTTGGGATCGTGCGCCCGGCAGCTTCACGGCATCGAGGTACTTACGCAGCTCCTGCGTGGCCGCCGGTGCCCCTGTAAAAAAAGCGCCGACCAACCGCGGCTCCTCGTTGTCGGGAATCGTCACGCCAACTGCGAACGTGCGGACCAGTCCGAGCAGCCGTGCCTCCTCCTTCAGTGGGCCCGCGAGTAGCGGTAGCGCATCGATCAGGTCCTTCGCCGGCTCCAGGTCGCCGACGGCCCAGACGCGGCTCTGCTTGCTCACGCGCTCCGTCAGCGCGCTTGCGCGGCCGACGTCAGCGTGCCGGCCGGCTCCTTTGTAGCCGCCGGGATACGGTCCAGCTCGTCAGTCGGCAGCGTCGTGTAGACCAGCACGCGCGGTTCGGCGCACCACAGCTTGAGGCCGCCTCCATTATCCGTGAAGCGATACAGCGCGCCATTGCGGTAGGTGGTGGCGCTCACCTTCCGTTGCTCGACGGCCTGCTTCACCAGCGCGGCATCGTACGGCTTGCGCGTTACGATCACGGAGGTGAGGTGAAACGCAATGCCCTTCAGTTCGCCGCCCGCGAGCACGTGATCCACGTCCGCCAGGGTCAGTCCAGCCCGACCCAGTTGCGCGTCGACCGGCAGGGGCAGCGGCGCGCGCCAGAACGCCTGGCCGGCGGCGTTCTGCGTCAGTGCGGCCACGTGCAGGCCGGCGACGACATTCGTGCCGCGCGGCAGGAAGTCCAGAGCAAGCAGCTCCGCGGGATTCTGCGCCAGCTCCTCGCCGAGCGCAGCCCTGGCGTGTGGGTGGCGTTTGCGGCGTTCCTCCAGCGTCATCAGCGCGAACACCAGCGCGAGCGTTGCCATGCCTGCCATGATCGCCAGCACAATACGCAGGGTGCGCTGCTTGCGCTCCCCAAGGCTTGGCACCGTAGCTTCGCGCGGCAGCACACTCGTTCGGTCCACGGGGAAGCGATCGCTCAGAACCGGTTCGCCGCAGCGCGGACACGCAGTGTGCGCAGTGTTCGGCGATGCGGCAAGCGGCGGCAGCTCGGCGTTGCAGTACGGGCAGGCGGCGGCAGCGGATCTCGATGAGCGCGAAGAACTTGTGAAGCTCGGAAATCGATTCCTCGCCGGAATCTCAATGGGCGTGCGTCGCCCTATAATGAATTGTAAGCCCGCCACCGTCGATCGCATACCGCCTCTCCCGGCGAGGTGGGCGGCCGCAGCGGTCCGTTATTGTGCGTGCGCCGTGCGGCAAGCCGGATTGACCGTACCGACCGGCGAATTTACACTGACTTTTTGAAATAAGCCGCCCACGCGGACTCGATCGGGCAAAGCCGCCTTGGGCGCGCCTGCCCGTCCTGACCCGGAAACCCCCAGGGGCCAGCCATGACCACGGCAACCAAGATGGATGTGACTTTGTGGGAGCGCGTGACCGACACCCTCGGCGCCGTCTCCGAGGGCGTCGTCGGCTTCCTGGGTCGGCTGTTCGGCTCCAACAACGAAAAGCTGATCAAGGCCGTCGGCTACATCCGCGGCAAGGGCAGCGAGACGCACACGATCATTCCCGGCTCGATCCTCGCCCAGGTCAACGCCTGGGAAGAGCACATGCAGTCGCTCTCCGACGAGGAGCTCAAGGGCATGACCGCCCATTTCCGCGAGCGGCTCGCCAAAGGCGGCTCAGCCGGCGGCGAAACGCTCGACGAACTGCTGCCCGAGGCCTACGCCGCCGTGCGCGAGGCGGGCCGGCGCTTCAAGAACATGCGGCACTTCGACGTGCAGATCGTCGGCGGGGTCATGCTGCACCAGGGCCGAATCGCGGAGATGGTCACCGGTGAAGGCAAAACGCTAGTCGCCACCTTGCCGGCGTACCTCAACGGCCTGACCGCCGAGGGTGTCCACGTCATCACGGTCAATGATTACCTGGCCCGCCGCGACTGCGAATGGATGTCGCCGATTTACACAGGCCTGGGGATGACCGCCGGCTACATCCAGAGCGAGATGGTGCGCCCGAGCGGCGGCGGGCCTACGACTGCGACATCACCTATGGCACCAACAGCGAGTTCGGCTTCGACTACCTGCGCGACAACATGAAGCCGGCCCGCTGGGGCGATCCGAACTATCCGCCGGAGGTCCACCAGGTCCAGCGCCGGCTCAATTTCGCGATCATCGACGAGGTGGACAACATCCTCATCGACGAGGCGCGGACGCCGCTGATCATCTCGGGCCAATCGTCGGGCGAGACGAAGCGCTACGCCGAGGCCGACCGCATCGCGCGCGAATTGACGCGCCTTGAGAAGGAAGCGCAGAAGAAGCTGCGCGCCATCGGCCACGGCCTGAACATTCCCGGCCACGTCCTGTCCGACGAGGAAGACGAGGACGACGAGTCGGAGAACGGCGTGCAGGACCCGGCGGTCACGAGCGCGGCCAAGGCGAAAGCGGCCCGCGAGGAGCTGGACGAGGCGGAGCAGGCCGAAATCGACGTCAGCCAGATCGAGCTGCCGCCGGAGGAGAAGAAGGAGAAACGGCTCGGCTACTACTTCGAGGTCAAGGAAAAGGAACGGAGCTGCCACCTGACCGACGAGGGCGTGCGCAAGGCCGAGGAATTGGCCGGCGTCGAGAGCTTCTACACGGCCGGCAACATGGATTGGCCGCACCTGCTCGACAACGCCCTGAAGGCGCACCATCTGTACCACAAGGACAAGCAGTACGTCGTCATGCAGCACCCCGAATCGCGGGAGATGGCGGTCATCATCGTCGACGAGTTCACGGGCCGGCTCATGATCGGCCGGCAGTGGTCCGACGGGCTGCATCAGGCGGTCGAGGCCAAGCACAAGCGCGAAGGCGTGGAGATCAAGAAGGAAACGCAGACGCTGGCGACGATCACGCTGCAGAATTACTTCCGCCTTTACAACAAGCTCGCCGGCATGACCGGCACGGCCATGACCGAGGCGGGCGAGTTCTGGAAGATCTACAAGCTCGAGGTCGTGACGATCCCGACCAACATGCCGCTCTTCCGGCTCAACTATCCCGACTCTGTGTTCCTGAGCGAGCCGGAGAAGTGGGCCGCCGTCGTCAAGGAGATTGAACGCATCCACAAGTTCGACGTGGTCCACCTCAAGGACGGCAACGATCTGGTCGGCGTCATCAAGAACGAGAACGAGACGGAGATCGTGCTGGAGCTGCAGGAGAGCCGGGAGAAGCAGACGATCAAGGTCGACGACATCGACGAGGTCGAGCGGCATGGCCGGCCGATCCTCGTCGGCACCACCAGCGTCGAGAAGTCCGAGAAGCTTAAGCGGATGCTCGACCGCAAGGGCATCAAGTGCGAGCTGCTCAACGCCAAGCCCGAGCATGCGGGCCGTGAGGCGGACATCGTGGCCCAGGCGGGCCGGCTCGGCGCCGTCACGATTGCGACCAACATGGCCGGCCGCGGCACCGACATCATCCTGGGCGGCAACGCCGAGACATTGGCGTGGGCCCGTCTCAAGGACAAGTACGCCACGCGCCTCGAGGTGCCGGACGACGAATGGAAAAACACGGTGGCGGAGTTCAAGGAAAAGGAGAACATGGACGAGCAGGGCCGCGAGGTCGCCGAGATGGGCGGGCTGCACATCATCGGCACGGAGCGCCACGAGTCGCGGCGCATCGACAATCAGCTTCGTGGCCGGGCGGGCCGGCAGGGCGATCCGGGCTCGGGCCGGTTTTACGTGTCGCTGCAGGACGACCTGATGCGCATCTTCGGCGGCGAATGGGTCGCCAACTGGCTGCAGCGCATGGGCATGCAGGAAGGCGAGGCGATCGAGAACAGCATGGTGACGCGCCGCATCGAGGCGTGCCAGAAAAAGGTCGAGGAGCACAACTTCGACATCCGCAAGAACCTGCTCGAATACGACGAGGTGATGGACCACCAGCGCAAGCGCGTCTACGGCTATCGGCAGGAAATCCTCAACGACGCGAACTGCAAGATGCGCGTCTGGGAAATGATGGTCAAGCAGATCGACCTGGCCCTGGAGCGCTATCTCGACCCCGACTACGGCCCGGCGAGCTTCGCCGAATTGGTGCAGCAGCAGCTCTCCGTCGAATGCGAGGCGTCCGACTTCGCGCGGGCCAGCTATGAGGAAGCGGAGCGCATCGCGCGCGACAAGGCGCACACCATGGTGCCGACGCAGATCCACGAGGCGATGGACGAGAACCTCGACACCGAGATCGATCCGTCCGAGTGGAACTGGCAGGCGATGGCCGACCGCGCCAACAAGCTGTGGAGCCTCAAGACCACCGATCGGCAGCTCAAGAAGATCGGCCGGGACGGCGTGGCGGAGTACCTCATCCGGGAAGCGACCGAAGTGGTCAACGCGGTCGACCTGAGCAAGGGCAAGGTTTATCTGCAGCCCGACTGGGGCG
Organism: uncultured Gemmataceae bacterium; assembly: GCA_963834865.1. GTDB lineage: Bacteria > Planctomycetota > Planctomycetia > Gemmatales > Gemmataceae > CAWIDK01. The sequence goes on along the minus strand of CAWIDK010000005.1, from coordinate 1,537,313 downwards.
TGCGCGAGCTGTGCGGCTGGCTCGAGCGCAAGTTCGAGGTCAAAATCGCGCCCGAGCAGATCGACCCGGAGAAGCCGCGCGAACAGTTGCGGCAAACGCTCGTGGAGGAGATCCGCAAGCTGTATCACGAGAAGGAAATCGAGTTCCCGGTGACGGTGGGCCTGACGCGCTACACGTCGCTGACGCAGGGACCGGGCGGCCGGCCGGTGCCGAAGCTCGATCGCGAAGGGCTGTACCATTGGCACATGATCCGCTTCGGCTCCGAGGTCGGCCTCAGCGAGGACCTGTTCCGCACCGAAGCGCCGTCGAAGCTGCGGCAGATGTTGCTGGAGCTGAGTCGCAAGACATTTCCCGAAGCCCGGCATGAAGACATCGACGCGGTGCTGCGCGAAACCTTTGCCGGCGCGACGACCGCCGAGGAAGGCGACGCCCAGGAATTGGCGGCCTGGGCCAAGGAGCACCTCAAGGTCGAGGTCAACGCCGACGATCTGGTTGGCATGTCGTTCGACGAGGCCCGCAGCCGGCTGTGGAACGCCTTCGACGAACAATATCGGCCGGAGATGCGCCGCATGGAGCGGAGCCTGTTGCTCAACCAGCTCGACATCGCGTGGAAGAATCACCTGTTGACGATGGACCACCTGCGGCAAGGGATCGGCCTGGTCGGTTACGCCCAGCTCGATCCGAAAACCGAGTTCAAGCGCGTCGGCATGAAGGAATTCGACATGATGTGGGACAACCTGACCAGCAAGGTCACCGACGTATTCTTCAAGTTGGAGGACGAGGACGCCTTCAACGAATCGGTGTGGGCGATCGGCGCCACGGTCCACGAGTCGGCGCCGCGGCCGATGGCGGCGGACAGCATCCAGGCCCAGCAGCAGGCCGGCATTCAGGGCAGCCAGGCGTCGGACAAGAAGCCCGAGCCGATTCGCAACCGCAGCGAGCGGGTGGGGCGCAACGATCCGTGCCCGTGCGGCAGCGGCAAGAAGTACAAAAATTGCTGCATGCGGCACGCGGTGAAGTGACTCTTTGCGGCTTGCGCGTTAACGGCTCGCCGCGATGCAATGGATCGCCCTTGCTTGGGGACGCAATAACATGAACATGGAAAAGAATCCGAAGATCGAGGAGCTTCGTGAGCTAATCAGGGGATGCGATGATCGTGCAGGTCACCACATACTTTGGGTTGCGAAGAATGGCGACGTTGATATTTCCAGAGTCCCGAAAGATAAGACGCCGGTCGGCTTTCAGGAAACGCAACCTGATATGCAGCTTCGGTACGAGACGTTCGAGGCGGGCAACGAATACGTCGGACCAGACGCTGCCCTGGACGATGACTGGATCAACAAGTTGTTTGATGCCCTGAGAAAGCAATGGCCCAAGGCAAAGGCTCGGGCCAAGGCAACCGTTGAGTACATCGATCAGTTTTGATTATTGCATCGACAAGCACACTTTCCGGGGGAGGCTGCGGTGCCAATCATCGTTACCTTTGACCTTAGCCATCCGGCGCCGAACGACCTGAATCGCATTCGAGGTTTTTTCGAGCGGCTCGGTTGGGAGCACCTGGGCAATACCGCGTACCGGTATCCGAAGCTTCACGGTCAGCACCCCACGGAAGACTGGTTTAACCATGTTATTCCAGCATTGATGCTGCTGCGGGCATTTGCGCAGTTTGCTCCATCGGTTGCGTGTTCTATCGACAAGTTTTCAATCGACGCTCAGAGTTCCACCGGGTATAATCCAGTGACGAACGTTGGCACACTGCCACTGCCGTCAGCGCAAATTACTTTCTCGCAGCCGTCGCGATCCGGCCAGGCCTTTGGCAAGCAACGGCTCGACACATGGCTTGACGCTATTACGTGGCCTTATGCTCCACCAGGCGGCGTGGCCGTCGCTGGCACATAGGTCGCTGGCGCCGTGGCAGGAGCGGCTAACAAAGCGCTGACCAAATAGAGGGTGCCGCTTGCGAACCTCGAATCTTGACGGCGCACCGTTGAATAGGAGGAAACCCCCAGTACTACTTGGAGCAGTCATGCCCGAAATCGACCAGAACACTGAGATTCTCGAAGATCACGAGCCGTTGCTCGAACTCAGGGACGCATACGATGCAGCTGATTGGGCGGCCTTCCACGGGCTCGTCCGCGAGCTTAGCGAGGACTTGGCAAACGAGTATCGCGCGAAGATCCAAGAGAAGGTCTGCAGGTGGTCCACCGCAACCGGGGCGCTCCGGTTCTACGATCGCCCACCAGCCCGAGCCTACATCCAGGCAAAGATGCTGTACCGCGATGGGTTTTTCGAGGCCACCATAATGGTGTCCCGGTCGATCGCGGAGATGATTTGCTATGATCGCTTGGATGGAGCCGCTCATCCATTTGGCACAATCCAGCACGTCGAACGCAAATGCTTTCGTGATCTGATCAAATGGCTCGCGTCCAACGATCACCGCATTACGCCCAAGGTGTTTGACGATCTCAACTCGCTATATGACCTCGGAAACAACTACGTTCATCCGAAGGCCGGCCAGAACGCGAAGGATGATTCGCTAAAGGCCTTGGATTTGATTGGTGCCGCGGTGTTTCAAATATATGGCGTGAAATCATCCGACGAGTGGATTGGGCGGAAACTTCGAACTCCGTACACAGATTATCCAGACATTTGCGGCGGCGCGAATTTCTGTCTTACGGTGTTCACTTCGCCACAAGCGGCGATTGAACACCACCTGCGCCACAAACGGGGCGAACCAGGCACCGCAGCTCTAGCGGTAATCGAAGGGCAAGCAGAAAAGGCTAAACCAGACGCTCCAGCAGACCGGCCACACGACTGAAGCAAGAAAGGAGGAAGGAAGGAAGGAAGAAAGGGGCGGCGGGGACGCAGGTCGTTTCGCAATCACACGTTGCGGACGGAACTGACCGCCGCGGATGCGGAGCAATCGATGGATGGAGAGTGATGGAATGACCATGCTGAATCTGCAGACAACGCGCTCCTGGAAGAACGCTGAAGCCAACCTGTGTATCGGACGTACGCGCGAAGAATGTCCAGCGTTGATTCCGCACGAGGCGGCGGATACCTCGGGCTGCGCCGAAGCATGGAGGAGCATTCTTGCGACGCTGGGCGCCTGGCAGCGTGACCGGGCGCAACGGGAAGATGAGGGCGTCGCGGCACCTTCGCTCGGCACCGTTCGAGTAGCTATTGACCTCGCTGAACGCTGCAAGACCCAGGCAATTGTACCTCCGGATGACGTAACCAGTGATGCGGATGGTGGTATTATCTTACGGCGCCATCAAGACGATGTGTCGGAAGAATATCACGTCTCCGAAGATGGCATTGAATATCGATGCTTCGTTGGTACACGCCTTGACGAACGGATTCGTCTTGGAGGCTGCTGAACTCGACAGTGGCCCAAGGTCCGGTGGCGGATGCAACTGAACCGATCGGCGACGACGAGGTATTGTATCGGATGTCTTTTATCCATTACCTTTTTCTGGGCCAGTTCGAGCATGACGGAGAAGTGGTTCGGTTCGCCAAGAATTCAAGCGACGCGGCGTACCAACCGGTGGTTCGCCAGCCGCTTGATGCGGCCGTGGTGAAGGCAGTCCTCCGGGAAGTGACGGCGGCTAAGGTCAATGGCGTCGCATTCCCCGACGACTGGATTGTCTGGTTGGCGGGTGGCTGCCTGGTCTGCGAAAAGTACGCGAGAAACCCGGCGGCGATCAACTTCATCTCCCGGCTGGTGGAGCGCACGCACTGCGAAATATACGATGTCGGCGCCCACTGCGACATCGCACTCCGCGATTGGCTGGCAGTCACAGAGGTCGATGCAAAGCCGTCGTTGACAGGTTGAAACGAATAGCACCACATGCGACGGGAAAGGACTTCCCCATGGCGTACCTGCTCAATGCCCTCTATCTCGTCGTCCTGTTCCTGTTTGCTCCCTGGCTCTGCTACAAGGCGCTGACGACCGGCAAGTACCGCCGCGCTTTCTTCCCACGCTGGTTCGGTCGCGTTGCGCATCCCCTGCTCAATTCGGATGGCAAGCCCGTCGCGTGGTTCCACGGCGTCAGCGTCGGCGAAATCCACCTGCTGCGGCCGCTCATCGCGCGCTTTCGCGAGCGCTTCCCCCAATGGCGCTGCGTCGTCTCCACCACTACCGACACCGGACGCGACGAGGCGGTGAAAAGCTTCCCCGACCTCGCGGTGATTGATTGGCCATTCGATTTCACATGGGCCGTCAAGTCGGCGCTGCGACGGGTTCGGCCGAGCCTGATCGTGCTGGCCGAGGGGGACGTCTGGCCCAATTTCGTCTGGGCGGCAGCGCAGGCCAAGGTGCGGCTTGCCATCGTCAATGGCCGCATGAGCCCGCGCAGTGCGGCCAGGTACGGAATGTTTCGCTGGCTGGTGCGCGGCATCTTCGGGCGGTTCGATTTGATCGCCGCGCAGACCGAGGAGCACCGGGCGCATTATGTGGCGCTGGGCGCTCGGCGGGTCGTCACCACCGGCAGCGTCAAGTACGACGGCGTGCAAATCGATCGGGCCAATCCCAGGACTCGGCGCTGGCCGAGCTTTTCGCCGTCGCGTCCGACGAGACTGTCTGGGTCGCCGGCAGCACGCAAGATGCGGAGGAGCGGATCTGCACGGCCATCTATGCGAAGGCACGCAAGCTGCATCCGCGGCTGCGGCTGATCCTGGTGCCGCGCCATCGCGAACGATTCGACGAGGTCGCTACGCTCCTGGAGCATTCGGGGCTGCCGTTTGTGCGCCGCAGCCGTCTGGAGCCGGGCATGAATCCGCCGTCTGATGCGGTGATCCTCGGCGACTCGATGGGCGAGCTCGGCGCGATCTGGGGCCTCGCCGATATCGCGTACGTCGGCGGCAGCCTCGACGGCAAGCGCGGCGGGCAGAACATGATCGAGCCGGCTGCTTACGGCGCCGCGGTGCTGTTCGGTCCGCACACCTGGAACTTCAAGGACACGGTCGCCAACCTGCTAAGCAGCGATGCGGCGATTGCGGTCGCCGACGCCGCAGCGCTGGAGGTGGAGGTGCTGCGATTGCTGGACGACGCGGGGAGGCGCGACGAGCTGGGGCAGGCGGCCCGCGCGTTCGTGCTGTCGCAGCAGGGCGCGACGGCGCGGACGCTCGATCTGCTTGAGACGCTCACTGACCTCAATACCGTGCGCTGGGCTGCATGAGTGCGGCGAGGGCCGCCATTTCCTTGACGTACGGTTTTTGGTAGATTGGCGGGGTGACGGCCAATGGCAGCGCTCTTTGGGAGAAGCGACCGTGGTGTTGATTCAGTTCGCGGATCGAGAAACGGAAATCAAGGGGCTCGCATTCTTGCTAGGCCGTTTCTCCGGCAAGGTGCTGCGGGGCGGTTTGCACATTGTTCCTGAAGCTGCGCTCGAAGCGTTGGCGTCGCAGAATATCCCCTATGCCGTGAAGGGCACATCCACCTATGAGCAGCAGGTGGCGGCACTACGAGGCGATGCTGCCGCGGCAGTTCAATGATGGCCGCCATCAACGACATCCCGATCGACGACACCTTCGCCGAGGCGTTTCCGATGACTGCGGCCCGGCTGCTGATCACGGCCGAATCGCCGCGCTGGGCGCAGACGGCGGCGCAGGTCGCGACCGGCTATGCCTCCTCGGTCATCGGCTGCGACGCGGAGGCGGGCATCGAACGCGTGCTGCCCGCCGGCGAGACGCCCGACGGCCGGCCCGGCGTGAGCATCCTCCTGTTCGCGTTCAACCGCGACGCGCTGCAGAAGGCGGCCGTCAATCGCGTCGGCCAATGCGTGCTGACCTGCCCGACCACCGCGTGCTACAACGGGCTGCCGCCGGTCAAGGACAAGAACATCCGCATCGGCGGCAACCTGCGCTTCTTCGGCGACGGCTGGCAGTTCAGCAAGAAGCTCGAAGGCCGGCGCTACTGGCGGCTGCCGGTGATGGATGGGGAGTTTACCTGTGAGGATATTTTCGGCACGGTCAAGGGCGTCGCGGGCGGCAACTTCCTGATCCTGGCCCGCAGCCAGGCCGCGGGACTCGCCGCTGCCGAGGCCGCGGTCGCCGCCATCGGCACGCTGCCCGGCGTGATCCTGCCGTTCCCCGGCGGCGTGGTGCGCTCCGGCAGCAAGGTCGGCAGCCAGTACAAGAAGCTCCGCGCCAGCACCAACGATGCCTATTGCCCGACCCTACGCGGCGTCGTCAAGTCGGCGCTCAGCGAGGACGTTGGTGCGGTATACGAGCTCGTCATCGACGGCGTCGACCGGCCGGCCGTCGAGGAAGCGATGCGTGTCGGCGTCCACGCGGCGTGCATCCCGGGCGTGGTGCGCATTACGGCGGGAAATTACGGCGGCACGCTGGGGCCGGTGCATCTGCATTTGCACAAGTTGCTGTCGTGATCCAAGGAGGCCCGATGTCCACAGCGACAGCAGAACCGATTGTCATCTTTCCTGATTGGCACGATACGCGAGCCGAGTTGGAGGCCACAGCGCGAGGATACCTGAGCCACGTGGTTGTGCAACTGCAAGACGGCTCGCGGTATCAGTTACTCTTCTATGATCCAGTGCGATTGGAGCAGGACTTGACGACCGAGGCCCGCGGGTTTTTGGCCGAACCGAACATGGTCGTCGTTTCAGACGTAACGTCCGAAAAGATCAAAGACGCGGTCCGCGGTCTTTGGCAACAGCGGTATTTTGAGTTCCTTAAGCCTCTTTGAGGTTGGCCATGCCCCGCACCACCCTGCCGCGCCTCGCGATCCTGGGCGCCGGCCCAATCGGCCTGGAGGCGGCGCTAGCGGCGCGCCAGCTCAAGCTGCCCTTCACGCTTTACGAACGTGGCCGGGTCGGCGAACACCTGTTGCGTTGGGGGCACGTGCGGTTGTTTAGCCCGTTCGGGATGAATGCGACGCCGCTTGGCCGTAGCACCATCCTCGGCGTGCGGCCCAGTCATGCGCTGCCGGAGGACGACGCGTGCATCACCGGCCGCGAGCACCTCGAGCGCTACCTGGCGCCGATCGCCGAGACACTCAAGGAGCATCTCCGTACGGATACGCACGTGCTCCGGCTTGGGCGGCGCAATTGTCTCAAGGGCGATAATCCCGGCGACGCCGCCCGCGCTCGGCACCCGTTCATGCTTCTATTGCGGGAGAAGAATCAGGAACGCGTCGAGGAGGCTGATATCGTCCTCGACTGCACCGGCACCTACGGCCAGCATCGCTGGCTCGGCGACGGCGGCATCCCCGCCGTGGGCGAAGTGCAGGCCGAGCCGCAAATCGGCTACGCGCTCGAAGACGTGCTCGGGGCTCGCCGCAACGATTACGCCGGCAAGACGGTCCTCGTCGTCGGCGGCGGCTACTCGGCGGCGGCGACGGTCTCGAACCTCGCCACGCTGGCCGAGCAGGACAACACAACCTGGGTGACCTGGCTGGCCCGCGCCCCGCTCAGCCAGCCGTTGCGCCGCATCCCCGGCGACCCGCTGCGCGAGCGCGATCGGCTGGCCGTGCGCGCCAACAACCTCGCGACCCGCGGCGACGGCAACGTCGAGTTCCACGCCGGCACGATTGTCGAGGCGATCGAATCGCACGGTCAGGCCAAGGGCTTTCGCGTCACGACCCGCGCCGGCAGCACGAAGCGCACCGCCGACTACGACGCGGTCATCGGCAACGTCGGCTACACGCCGGACACGAACCTCTATCGCGAATTGCAGGTCCACGAGTGTTACGCCACGCTCGGCCCGATCAAGCTCGCGGCCGCGCTGTTGGGCCAGAAGACGGTCGATTGCATGAAAGTGACGGCGCCCGGCGCGGAAACGCTGCGCAACCCGGAGCCGAATTTCTACATTCTCGGGGCAAAGAGCTATGGGCGCAGTTCGCAATTCTTGCTACGTGGTGGATTTGAACAGGTGCAGCACGTGTTTGAGCTGATCAAGAAAGACTGGAAAAGCTGACCGTCACGCGGATTGAGTTGCACCGTCCCGAAACACTCCTCTTGCCGAGTTTGCGATGTTGAAGATCAATCAGATTGCGTTCAAGATCGCCGTGGTGCTCCTCGCTTGTTTCTTGACGGCCTCCAACAACATGGCCGGTTCGGGCAACACAGGCGAACCACGTGCGGAGGTTCTCGTTATTGGACCAATTAAACTCGGAGAATGCCTCGAACGTTCCTGGCACGGACAGAACCTTCTTGCGCAGGCTTGCAGGGCTACCGGAATGACCCGCGAAGATGTGCTGGCGGTCTTCAACAAAACAAAAGTGCTCGTCATGGACAAAGTGGCCCCCGAAAAAAACGGCCAGTATAGCTTCGCGAGTGATTCGCCGTCGCCAGTCGTTGAGGGCCCGTGTTCGTTTGTGTTCCACGACAAGGGCGGCAAGGAGTTGTTGATCCACATTGACAGCATCATGTTTTCTGGTCTTGACTTGTCACGGCCGCCTAGATCAGCAAAGCTATTCCTCCAATTCCGGTCCCCGGGGTTTCCTTGGACCAACGAAACAAGGGGTTACAGTGGTTCCTGGTACGCCTCCAACATGTTCGGTGGACGGCTAAGCTGGGAGGCTTCTGGCCAATTCAAGCATACAACCTGCCCGTGATCCGACGCTCTTGAAATGGCGGGAACATCGCGGATCCACCTATGAAATTGCCGCTCGTTGATACGGCCGCTCCCATGGTCCCCCTGGCACACCTCGACGACCTCTGGTTCCAGGTCAGCGGCACGCTCTGCAATCTCGAGTGCACGCACTGCTTTATCAGCTGCAGCCCGCACAATCGCAATTTCGGCTTCCTCAGCCTCGAAGTTGTCCATCGTGTCCTCGAAGAGTCGGTGCCGCTCGGCGTCAAGGAGTATTACTTCACCGGCGGCGAGCCGTTCCTCCATCGCGACATGCCCACGATCCTCGAACTGACGCTGCAGTACGGGCCGGCGACGGTGCTCACCAACGGCACGGTGCTGAAGGATGAATGGCTCCGGCGGTTGCGGGTCGCCGAGGATGCGTCGCTCTATAGCCTCGAGTTCCGCGTGTCGATGGACGGCTTCACCGCGCAGGAGAACGACGCGGTCCGCGGCGCCGGGACATTCGAGCGCATCCTGGGCGGCGTGCGGACGCTGCTGGCCAACGATTTCCTGCCGATCCTCACCGTGACCCGCACCCGCGACGAGCAGGACGATGCCGCCCTGTTCGACGGCTTCGTCGAGCTGCTCAATCAGCATGGCTATGCCCGGCCGCGCATCAAGATCCTGCCGACACTGCGCATCGGCGCCGAGGAAACGCGGCAACGCGGCTACCGAGAGGACGAACGCGTGACGGCAGAGATGATGGACGGCTATGACGCGGGCCTGCTGATTTGCAACCATAGCCGGATCGTCACCGATCGCGGCGTGTTCGTCTGTCCGATCCTGATCGAGAGCCCCGACGCGCGCCTCGGCAGCACGCTGGCGGAAGCGCAGGGACCGTACCCGCTGCGGCACCGAGCCTGCTTCACGTGCTATCAGTATGGGGCGTTGTGCGCGAATGCGTCCAGCCAGCAGCGGGAGGCGTGAGCATGCGCCGGATCGCCGTCTTCGGCGGCATCTACAACAATCACCTGGCGCTGGCGGCCGCGCTTGACGACGCGGGCCGGCGTGCGGTGGATGCGGTCTACTGCCTCGGCGATATGGGCGCGTTCGGGCCGCACCCCGATCGCGTCTTTCCGATGCTGGCCGACCATCGCGTCCAGTGCATCCAGGGGAACTACGACAACTCGATCGGCAACGAGTTGGCCGATTGCCAGTGCGGCTACACCGACCCGCGCGACAACCACTTCGCCCGCATCAGCTACGCCTACACGTTGGCCCACACAAGCCCCGCGAACCGCGCCTGGCTGCGCGCTGCCGACGCAGCGCCGCATCGAGTTGGGCCGCTATCGGCTGCTGCTGTGCCACGGCAGCCCGCGGCGCGTGAACGAGTTCCTGTGGGAATCGACGACCGCGTCGGCGTTTCTCGCGTATCTGCTGGAGCAACTCCAGACCGACGTTGTGCTGGCGACGCACACCGGGATCAAGTGGCATCGCACCCTGGCAGACGATCGCCATTTCGTCAACGTCGGCGTGCTGGGCCGGCCCGAGAACGATGGCTACACCAACGTGTGGTATACGCTGCTGTCAGCCGAGCCGGATTTGCGTGTCGAATTCGTGCCGGTGGCTTACGACCATGAGCGCCTGGCCGCCGGGATGCGCCAAGAGCAGCTGCCGGAGGAATTCGTGCAAACCGTGCTGACCGGCTGGTGGACGACGTGTCTCGAAGTGCTGCCGGCGAAGGAACGGCGACGCGGAATCCATTGAGAAACCAATCCGGGGCGCGGAGACGGATTCTTCTCATCCTTCGGCTCGGCCTTCTTCGCGGGTTTCTTCTGTGTCTCGGTTGCGGCAGGCTTGGCGGACGGGCGCGTGTTCTTGCGGAACTGAAGTTTGAGGTGGTCGCACAATATCTGGTCGTACGGCTCCGTGGGATCGTCGCGCGACACCAGCACCTGCATCGGCGGCGTGCCGTCCTTCGATCGCGGCGCAGAATCGAACCACGCCAACCCCTTCGTGGCGTCGTAGGTAAACGTTCCATTTGTGCTGATCCGGAATTTCTCGGGGGAGATCTTGTCCGGGGGATTCTTTGTCGGCTCAGCTCTGACGCCCGCGAGGTCATTGTGCCTGCTTCTGTGACCCTCGGCCTGAACGATCCGAACCTGGGCCCCGCCCGGCATCTTAGGGGCCGGCGCGGCGTCGTTGCCGTCCAGGAAGCCCTCATAGCTATCTAAATAGAAATACATGCTCACGTTGGAGCGTAGGATTAACAGCTCCACTTTGCCGATGTCCTCGACGTTGGGCTTGTTTGGGCCGGAGTCGGGCGCGAGGTGCATCTCCATGCCCCTGCCGATGACTACGGTAGGCTTAGGCTGCGACTGGAAGTCGCAAAGCTTGACGTACCCGTCGCTCCAGATCAGGTTGCGCCGCGCCTCGTAGAAGAGCGGGGCCTGCGTAACGATTACTTCGAGATCGTCGTTTTCCTCGGGCGTGCGGCGGTTGTTGATGATCTTCACGCCCCGGCCGCCGCCGCCGCGCAGCTCGACTGCGGTCAGCTCGCGGTTGACCAGTTCCCACGGCATCTGCACCGGCTTGTCCAGCGCCAGGAACGCAAAGTCGCATTGGAATGTATTGATCTCGGGGTAGCCGCCGTCCTTGTGCTTGGGAAAAATCGCCGCGCTGAACGGCGCGAATTTGACCCGGCCATCGACTTCGATCGAGAACTGCCCGGCGGATACCACCATGCCCTTGTCGCGCACCAGCAAGCGGATCGGCCGGCTCATTTCCTCGGAACCGGCGCCGAACGCCTGCCGAAGCATGGTTTCACGCTGGCTCTCCTGCTTCGGCGGCGGCGGGCCGTTTTCATCCGAGTCCTCCACGAATTCGGGAGGAAGCGGAGGCAAGCCGACCAGTTGCCCCCGCCATTCCTGGCCAACGACCCAGACGGCGACCAGACCGAACACCAGAGCTGGGGACAACCAGCATACGAGCTTCATCGGCGACTCCGTTCGCAGGAAAATGCCCCAAATCGGTTGCCGATTGTACCTTGCCGCAGAGTCGGCGAGCAACGGCAATCAGGCTCCGACGAAGGGTGGGAACTTGCGGCAGCAGCGGTCGGGGAAGTGACCCTGGCGGCATGGGCAGTCCGACGTGGCCGAATACCCGGGTGATTGAATTCCAGCGAATCCTACGATCGATTCGCGCCGTGCTCGCTTGAGCCGCTCGCCTGGCGCACGCCATTTCAAGGCGATCAAGGCGATCCAGCCTCTTTACGCCGGGCGTTTCGTCTGGTCTAATAAGAGCAGCAAGCCCACGCAACCGACCCGCCACGGTGCGCCTCTCGGCGCTGCCAACTTTGCTAGTGTTTGCCTACCTCCGGGAGCCCGCACGATGAATCGGTCTTCTTGTTGCATCGCTGTTCTTGCGACGTTCGCCGCGTTCACCGCGTTTGCCGGCCCAGCGTCGGCGCAAAGCAAGATCGAGTTCAACCGCGACATTCGGCCGATCCTCTCGGACAAGTGCTTTGCGTGCCACGGGCCGGACACGACGAAGCTCAAGGGCAAGCTTCGCCTTGACCTGCGCGACGTGGCCGTCAAGAAGGGCGCCATCGTGCCCGGCAAGCCCGACGAGAGCGAGCTGGTCCGCCGCATCCACGCGACCGATGGCGAGGAACGGATGCCGCCGCCGAAGTCGAACAAGACGCTGACCGCGGCCGAGAAGGACCTGCTCAAGCGCTGGATCGCGGCCGGCGCCGATTACAAGGTCCACTGGGCGTACGTGGCGCCGCGGCTTGCCACATTGCCCGCGGTCAAGAACATGACCTGGCCGCGCAATCCGATCGACCATTTCATCCTTGCCCGTCTCGAGCAGGAAGGGCTGGCGCCGTCGTCGGAAGCCGTGAAGACTGCGCTCATCCGCCGGGTCACGCTCGATTTGACCGGGCTGCCACCCACTCTCGCGGAGGTGGAGGCGTTCCTGGGCGACGCTAGCAGCGTCGCCTACGAGAAGCTCGTCGATCGGCTGCTGGAGTCGCCGCGCCACGGCGAACACATGGCCCGCTACTGGCTCGACGCGGCGCGCTACGGCGATACGCACGGCATGCATCTGGACAATTACCGCGAGATGTTTCCGTATCGCGATTGGGTGATCGGCGCGTTCAATCGCAATCTGCCGTTCAACCGCTTCCTCGTCGAACAAGTCGCCGGCGATCTCTTGCCCGGCTCGACGCTGGAGCAGCAGGTCGCAACCGGGTTCCTGCGCTGCCACGTCACCACCAACGAGGGCGGCTCGATCGATGAGGAGGTTTATGTCCGCAACGTGCAGGATCGCGTCGACACCAACGGCATCGTCCTGCTCGGCATGACCTTCGGCTGCGCGAAATGCCACGATCACAAGTACGACCCAGTTTCGCAGAAGGATTACTACGCCCTGTTCGCGTTCTTCAACAATCTCGATGGCAACGCGATGGACGGCAACATCCCGCAGCCGCCGCCGATCGTCCGCATGGCCACGCCTGAGCAGACGGCCAAGCTGCAGCGGATCGAGAAGCGGCTTGCCGCGCTGCAAGAGGAAATCAAGCAAACCGCCCTGAAGGTCAAGTACGATACCTCGCGGGACGAGAAGCTGGCCGAGGAGCCGGTCCTCGGCGAATACGTCTGGATCGACGACGGCCCGCCTGCCGGCGCCCGCGAGTTGCCGGCCGCCTGGAACTTCGTCGGCGCACCGGCGCCGGTCCTGAGCGGCACCAAGTCCGTCAAGCTCACCGCCACGGGCCTGAACCAGGTCGTGGTCGAAGGCGCCAAGCCCGGCCTCAAGATCGGCGCCGGCGACAAATTCTTCGCGTATGTCTGGATCGATCCCGCCAATCCGCCACGCCAGATCATGCTCCAGTGGCACTCGAGCAACTGGCTGCACCGCGCCTACTGGGGGGAGAACCTCATCCCGTTCGGCGCCGATAACACGACCGAACGCCGCAAGATGGGCGAATTGCCGGCGAAAGGGAAGTGGGTGCGGTTGGAGGTTGAGGCGGCCCACGTCGGCATCAAGCCCGGCACCGTCATCAATGGCTGGGCATTCACCCAGCACGACGGCACCGCGTACTGGGACAAGGGCGGTCTGACCACGCGCCTGCCGCAGTCGGATCGGCCTTACGGCACGCTCAGCGCGTGGATCGGCGCAGAAGGCACTGGGCGGCGCCGGTTTGCCGAAGCCGGTGCAGGACGCGGTCAAGCTGCCGCGTGACAAGCGCACGCTGACGCACAAGACGCTGCTGCTGGAGTATTTCCTCGAACATGGCTACGCCGGCAGCCGCACGGCCATCGCTCCCTTGCAGCAGGAGTCCGCGACGCTGGCGAAGGAGAAGGACGCGATCGAAAAGAGCACGCCGACCACGCTCGTCTTCAAGGAACGCGCCGACCTGCGGCCGGCGTTCTTGCTCAAGCGCGGCGAGTACGATCGCAAGGGCGACAAGGTCGAGCGCGCCACGCCGAGCTTCCTGCCGCCGCTGCTGGAAGCCGCTCCGAAGAACCGACTCGGCCTGGCGCAGTGGCTGACCGATCGGCAGCACCCGTTGACCGCCCGCGTCGCCGTCAATCGCCTCTGGCAGCAATTCTTCGGCACGGGTCTGGTCAAGACCGCCGAGGATTTCGGCTCCCAGGGCGAGCCGCCGAGCCATCCCGAATTGTTCGACTGGCTGGCCGTGCAGTTCATGGACGACGGCTGGGACATGAAGAAGACGGTCAAGCGCATCGTGACGTTGGCCGCCTATCGCCAGTCGGCGAAGGTGACCCGGGACCGGCTCGCCAGGGACCCGCACAATCGCCTGGTGTCGCGCGGCCCACGTTTCCGTCTCGACGCCGAGATGCTGCGCGACCAGGCGCTGTTCGCGGGTGGCCTGCTCGTCGAGAAGGTTGGCGGTCCGAGCGTGAAGCCGCCGCAGCCGTCGGGATTGTGGGAAGCAGTCGCATTCACCGGCAGCAACACCGGCATCTTTAAGGCCGACACCGGTCACGAAAAAGTGCATCGCCGCAGCCTGTACACGTTCTGGAAGCGCACCGCCCATTCGCCGCAGATGGGCACGCTCGACGCTCCGTCGCGTGAGGCATGCATCGTCCGCCGCGAGCGCACGAACACGCCACTGCAGGCGCTCATGATGATGAACGAGCGACTCTTCGTCGAAGCGTCGCGCGGCCTGGCCGAGCGTGCCGTGCGCGAGGCACCGCCGGACACGGACAGCCGGCTGCGCCACCTGTTCCGCATGGTCACGTCGCGCATGCCCGACGACGTGGAGCTGGCAATCCTCAAGGACGCGCTGGCGGAGCATCTGACGAAGTACCGCGCCGACCCGAAGGCGGCTCAGCAGCTCATCCGCGTCGGCGAGACACCGCCGAACCCGGCGTACAATGGCGAGGAGCTGGCGGCGTGGACGATCATTGGCAATCTTGTGCTCAATTTGGATGAGGTAATCAATCGATAGAATGACGAAAGGACGGTGGCCGTGGACGACGCTTCGCCCACTCGCGACCTTCACCGCATAGGCGGGGCAAGCGTCGAGAATCTTCGCCTCAAGCCCCGGGAAGTGAAGCTGGATGTGCCAGGTATCTCGGTTCTGAAATGTGCAACACCGGGTGAGGCTGCTGCACAGCTGCGAATCGCGCTGCCGAGAGCAAAAGGCCTGGGCAAGGCGGCGGAGACCATCGGATCGACCACTGAGGATCTGATCCGCAGCGCTGGCTTTGACATCATCGCGGTACCTTCGACGGCGCTGCCGAACCATTACCGGATCAATCACCCAGACGGTGTCGCAGGCTTCACCGACGAGAACCTTGCCCGGCTGGCGCTGGTATTTGTGAACACGACAGGGCATTAACCATGAAGAAGCAGATCGTCAAGCTCTTGGACGCACGCCGCAACGTCGTTGCCGTGGCTGCCGTCGCCGATGAGGGTAAGTATTATGGCGGGACAATCGATCTCGATGAAACGCCTCCCGAAATGCGTGCCTTGTTCGACGAGTTCGATGAGATCGTGAACGGGCAGATGTTCAGCTTTGTGGACGAGATCCAGGACAAGATTGCGGCCCTGGACATCAAGGCTTCATTTGAATGCGGCAGCGAGGTACGCGTAGCAGACTTGCAGGTCTATCCCAGCACCGGGGATGTATCGTTCAAGCTGGTTGAGCATGCGGCGCCTGCTCTCAATTCGGAGGCAGCCCGCCTGGAAGAGCATCCGCACCGGCCTCACCTCGCGGAAGGCCCTTAACGCCTAGGAGCGTCATGGGTTGGGCGAATAACCATATTGTGAAGTTGAAGGCCGGCGAAACGGTGCAATTTCGGCCTCGCGGCAACAGCATGACGCCGAGGATCGAGAGTGGTCAGTTGTGTACAGTTTCGCCGCTGGGTGAGGACGACGAAATCAACGCCGGCGACATTGTCCTGTGCAAGGTGAATGGCAATCAGTACCTCCACCTGGTCAAGGCGGTGCAGGGCAAAAGGCTGCAAATCGGGAACAACCACGGGCGCATTAACGGTTGGACCTCCCGGCAACAGGTTTTCGGCAAGCTGACCAGCGTGGATTGACGGGCACTGCAACGCGTTGGCGGGAGGTGAATCATGGGCATTACTTTCGTGAAGGTCAAGGTTTCCAACCCCGCGCGTCCCAAAAAGGCCGCCGTGCATGAGTTGCTGGTCGATTCCGGCGCCGTTTACTCGCTCATCCCGGTCAAGGACCTCAAGAAGCTCGGAATCAAGCCAGTCCGCGAGGAAGAGTTCAGCCTGGGCAACGGCGAGGCGGTTACCAAGAAAGTCGGCAACGCGCTTTTCGAACTGCACGGCAAAATCGGTGCTGCGCCGATCATCTTTGGCGACGAAGGCGCCTACCTGCTCGGCGCCACGGCCCTCGAAGCGATGGGACTGATGCTCGACCCGTTGCGCCGCGAGCTGAAGCCGGCGCCGATGCTGCTCATGGCGGTGCCGACATTGGCCCCGGTGCGCGAGTGAATATCCATGCTGGCCGGACGAGGTCGTTTTTTGGAGCATAAGCAATGAGAAAAGTTCTTGGTCGATACATCGTCATGGACACGGAGATTTGCCACGGCGAACTGACGTTTCGGGGCACACGCATCTTCGTCAAGGAGGTACTAGACCAGGTCGCTGACGGGATGGCGTGGGAGTCGATCGTGGACTCGTGGGGCGGCAGTGTCAAGAAGGCCGCCATCGCGGAGGCCGTGCGCCTGGCCCGTGAGGCGTTGATTGAGCACAAGTACGGTATCGCTGCGGAAACACCCGACTGATGAACATTCTGGATGAAAACATCCTGGACAAGCATCTGCCGCTTCTCAAGAGTTGGCGTATTCGAGTCCAAAAGATCGGGCACGACATTGGGCGAAAGGGGATGAAGGACCAGAATCAGGTGATACCGCTGCTGCATTCGCTGCGTCGGCCCGTACTATTCACGTGCGACATGGGGCTGTATTCAGCACAATTGGTTCACAAGAAATATTGCGTGGTCTGCATTGCTGCTCGCGCCCGGGAAGCCGCCGATTTCATCCGCCGTTTCCTGCGCCATTCGGCCTTCAACACCAAGGCCAAGCGTATGGGCAACGTGGTGTCCGTGAGCGAAGTCGGGTTGCGAGCCTGGCGGCTTGGCGAAGAGAATGAGCTGATCCTAAAATGGGACGAAAGCTAACGCAAGTTAAGCGCGGGAGGACAATGTGGAAGAGCGCATTCGAACGGACACGGATTTTGGGACGAGCCGCGGACTTCCCGGCGAGCCAGGCGGTATCGCCGTGCCGCCGTGGCCCGGCATCGAGCAGAGCCTGGCGTCCGTCATCCTCGGCGCTGTCTTCGCGGTTGGCGGCCCGCCCACGTTTCTCCTGATCGAGTTCCTCCAAAACGCGCATTTCCAGGGCATCGATCGCGTCGGCGTGGGTGCGCTCGGCGTTGCCGGCAGTCTCGGCGGACTGTTCGTGATGATGGCGTCGGTGTTTGGTTTCGTCTTCGGGATCATGGGGATGAGCGCAGCGCGGCAGCAGCGACGGTCCGTCGCACTGGGCCTCGCCGGGGTTTTCCTCAACGGCCTCAATGTGCTCATGTATTTGTTGTTGCTCGTTTGTTGGATCCTGGCGGTCGTGGGACATCGTTGAAATCACCCTCTTCGGAGCAATCGTAATGAACCCAATCCGCGAACACATGCAGGCGATGACCCGCCGGCACTTCTTCCGCGCCGGCGCTGGGCCTGGGCACCGCCGCGCTGGCCACGCTCATGCCGGAGCGCCTGCTGGCGAGCGGCGGTTTACCGGGACTGCCGCACTTCGCGCCGAAGGCGAAGCGGGCGATTTACCTGTTCATGAATGGCGGGCCGGCGCAGATGGACCTGTTCGACTACAAGCCGCGCATGAACGACCTGTTCGATCGCGACCTGCCCGAATCGGTGCGCATGGGCCAACGGCTCACCACCATGTCCAGCGGCCAGGCGCGCTTCCCGCTCGCGCCGTCGAAGTTCCGCTTCGCCCGCCATGGCCGGGCCGGCACCTGGGTCAGCGAGCTCTTGCCCTACACCGCCCGCATGGTCGATGACCTGTGCGTCATCCGCTCGCTGCACACCGAGGCGATCAACCACGACCCGGCCGTCACCTTCATCTGCACCGGCAACCAGATTCCGGGCCGCGCCTCGCTCGGGTCGTGGCTCAGCTACGGTCTGGGCACCGTCAACGAAAACCTGCCGGCGTTCGTCGTCATGACCCCGTCGTGGACGCGCGGCAACGACCAGGCCCTGTACCAGCGGCTCTGGGGCTCGGGCTTCCTGCCCGGCCAGCACGCCGGCGTGTCGCTGCGCTCGCAGGGCGATCCGGTGCTGTTCCTGCCCAACCCGCCGGGCGTCGATGCGCCGACGCGCCGCCGGATGCTCGACGCGCTCGGCCAGCTCAATCAACGGCAATTGCAAGAGGTCGGCGATCCTGACACGCAGACGCGCATTGAACAGTACGAGATGGCGTTTCGCATGCAGTCGAGCGTGCCGGAATTGCTGAACATCAACGACGAGCCGGCGCACGTCCGCGCCTTGTACGGCCCCGAGGTCGGCCGGCCCGGCTCGTTCGCGGCCAGCTGCCTGCTCGCCCGGCGCCTGGCGGAGCGCGGCGTGCGCTTCACGCAGATCTTCCATCGCGGCTGGGACCAGCACGGCAATCTCGTGCCCGACCTGCCGATCCAGTGCCGCGACGTGGACCACGCCGCCTACGGCCTGATCACCGACCTCAAGCGGCTCGGCATGCTCGACGAGACGCTCGTGATCTGGGGCGGCGAGTTCGGCCGTACCATCTATTGCCAGGGCGCCCTGACGCGCGAGAATTATGGCCGCGACCACCACCCGCGCTGCTTCACGATCTGGATGGCCGGCGGCGGCATTCGGCCGGGCATGGTCTACGGCGCGACCGACGATTTCAGCTACAACATCACCGAGAACCCGGTACACATCCACAACCTGAACGCGACGATCCTGCACTGCCTCGGCATCGATCACACCCGCCTGACCTACCGCGTGCAGGGACTCGACATGCGCCTCACCGGCGTCGAGGGACACGATGTCGTGCGCGATATCGTAACCTGATCGCGGCTCGTGGTGCCATGGGAGGAGCGACATGAGGCGGTTAGCCTGGACAGCGGTCTGCCTGCTCACGGGCCTCGTGGCCATGACCGCGGCCGGCAACGCCATTGGGCAAGACGCACCGAAGGCGCGCGCCGACGCCAGCGGCGATCCGCTGCCGGACGGCGCCCTGGCCCGGCTCGGCACGTTGCGCTGGAGTCATCCGCAGCCCGTGATCTTCGCCGCGTTTCTGCACGACGGCAAGACGGTGCTGACCGGTTGCGAGGATCGCATCTTCCGCATATGGGATTGCGACACCGGCAAGGAGATACGCCGCATCGTGGTGCCGCCGACGCCGTCCACGGTGAAAGCCCGCCGCCTCCCCTGGTTTTCGGTGGTCGGAGCGCTTTCGGTCGACGGCAAGACGCTCGCGACGGCCGCCGACAAACAGATCTGTTTTTGGGACGTCGCGAGCGGCAAGAAAATCGGTCAGCTTGAAGCGCCGAAGATTGACATTCTCATGAACGACACGGTGAAAGCCCTTGTCTTCGCGCCGGACGGCAAATCGCTCGCGGTTCGCACCATCGATGAGGCGGTCCACGTGATCGCCGCAGATACCGGCCAACCGGTCGGCCAATTCCGTGATCCGCAGGAACAAAGAAAAACGATCTCGGGGGACACGAACGGTCCCACCATGGCCTTTTCGCCCGACAACAAGCGTATCGCCAGCGCTCATGAGGAAGGCCCGCGACCCAAGAGTACGAGGTTCCTGCGGGTCAACGAGATCGAGAGCGGCAAGGAGTTGTGGCGCGTCGAAATGGGCCGTGCCCTGGGGTTCGTGATCGGCTACGCGCCCAACGGCAAGCTCATCGCCGCGGGGACCGGCATCGATACCAAGCTCTTCGACGCGGACAACGGTAAGCTGGCGCGTACGTTCGAAAAAGGCAAAGGCCATGGCTGGAACAGATTGCTTTTCACTCCGGACGGCAAGTATTTGCTTGGGACGCATTACCACGGCGAGTATGCCGTCTGGGCCGTCGATTCGGGTGAGCCAGTGCATCGCTTCGGCAAGCCGCAGATATGGACCGACAGGGGCGACCTGGGCCTTGGCTGGAGTCGTGGTCTGGCGGTCTCGGCCGACGGCAAAACGCTGGCGGCCGGCGTCGACAACACGGTGCGCATGTGGGACCTGGACGCCGGCAAGGAGATTGTGCCGGCCGGCGGATCGTGCGGCGCCGTCATCGCCGTTGCCGTCGGCCGTGACGGCAAGCGGGCCCTTTCACGCGGCATGGACGGCACGATCCGCGTGTGGGACCTTGTCGACGGCCAACAACTGCGGCACTTTGAGGAACCGAAGTTGACGTTCGGCATCGCGTTCGCACTCGACGGACAATCGCTGGCATGTGGCGGAGTCGACGGCGAAATCACGATCGTCGACACCAATTCGGGGCAGCCGCACAAACCGTTCAAAACCGCAATGAACCGTACGGATGCCCTGGCCTATTCACCCGAAAGCAAGATGGTGGCCTGCCTCGGCGTGCGCTTCGATGTGCCGGTAACCAAGATCCTTCTGCACGACGTGGCGACTGGTGCCGAACGCCAGGCGCTGCGCTCCCCGTACCGCCCGCCAAAGGCCCGGGCATGTTCGCGGCGAGGACTCCGGGGGACTCGAGACCGACGGTTTGAGCCTGGCGTTCAGTCCGGACGGTCGAACGCTGGTCGGCCATTTTCCCGGTAACGAGGCTCCGCGCTTTCCGGGGGGCAAGTTCAAGAAGGATACCGGCAATCCCACCACGCTGCGCTTCTGGGATGTCGCGACCGGCAGGGAGCTGCGCAACGTCGAGCTGCCGGCCCCGCTCGGCAGAGGCAGCATGGCGCTGGGGCCGGACGGGCGCGTGCTGGCGTGCGAGAACAGCGACGGCACGGTGTCGGTCTGGGAGCTGGCGAGCGGCAAGGAGCGCGTTCGGCTCGGCAAGGCGGAAAGCGTCGAGTCCGGCCCGTTCAGGAACTCCTCCTTCGCGTGGAACGGTATCGAGCCCCGGATGTCGGCGCCCACCGTGGCGGCGTCGCCGGACGGACGGTTGGTCGCCTTCAAGAGCCCGGCCAACGCCGTCCGCATCTGGGACGTGGATACCGGCACCGAGATGGGCACGTTCAGCCATGACGGCGACATCACAACGCTCGCCTTCACTCCGGACGGTCGCCGACTGATCACCGGCAGCACCGACACGACGCTGCTGGTTTGGGACGTGACTCGCCTGCGCCGACCGGCCTCGTTGCCGAAACGTGACTTGAGCGCCGTGGAGCAGAAGGACCTTTGGAACGACCTGATCGGCGACGATGCCGGCAAGGCGTTCACCGCGATCCGGCGGCTCGCGGCAAGTCCAGAGCAAGCCGTTCCGCTTTTGCGTGAGAAATCAAGCCTGCGGTGCCGCCCGATCCAAAGCTGGTCGAGCGGCTGATTGCCAAGCTCGACAGCGACGACTTTGAGCAGCGCAACGGCGCGACCGAGGAGCTAGGCCGCCTCGGCGATGTCGCCGTGCCGGCCTTGCAAAAAACTCTGACCGGCAAGACTGCCCTTGAAACGCGGCGCCGCGTTGAGGCGTTGCTGGTGCGCCTTACCGCGCAGCAGGCGCCTGTCGTGCGGGCCGTGGAGGTGCTCGAACGCGCCGGGACGCCGGACGCGCAACAAGCGCTTCAGGCGCTGGCTAACGGAGCGCCCGGGCGCTGGTGGCACGCGAGGCGCAAGCGGGACTCGATCGGTTGCGTTAACGGACCGGGGGATTACGGCTCCAGCGGCTCCTGGCGGTGAGCTTGGCACACAACGGAGGTCTGGATTGCACGACGACGCCGCTGTTTCGCGGTGGCGGAGACCTGACGCCCAGGTACAATCTCGGCGAAGTCAAGATTAGAAATGGAAAGGTCCTGCCGACTCGATGTGTCTCGTTGGAGTTGGACGTCGCGGATGCGGCAAAGCATGGTGTGCCTCATCGGGTAAGGTCCATCCCAGATGAACTGGAAATCGTGCAGCAAGGAAAACGACCCGGACACCACGAAATCAGGCCGAAAAACGAGATGCCTGTGGAACGGTTTGAGGAGCTGTTGAAGCAAGTTGTCTTGCAACCGATCGCCTAGAAGGGCCAGTCTAATGGAACCAACCTGCAAGCTGCCGCGGCTCGTGTTTCCCGATGGGTTCACAGATCGTGATGAATGGGAAATGGAACGCAAGGGCTTTGTGTACGCATTCCTTGAATGCGACGACGGTTGCCGTTATCAAGTGATGTTCATTGATCCTGTCCGCCTGTCGCAGGACGTTGCGGCGACTCTGCAATCGGGCCAGTCATATTA
Source organism: uncultured Gemmataceae bacterium (assembly GCA_963834865.1). Lineage (GTDB taxonomy): Bacteria > Planctomycetota > Planctomycetia > Gemmatales > Gemmataceae > CAWIDK01. The sequence continues at coordinate 1,514,852 of CAWIDK010000005.1, read as the reverse complement.
CTATGAATTCGGCCAAGTCGTTGTCCCAGAGGTCACGATCCCCGCTATCACCAAGATCATTCCACTGCTAGTGGAGGAGAGGTATCTTGAACGACATGTGCCCGTCCGTGCGCCGGCAGCTAACAAAACGCTGCAGATGTAACGATGACATGACCCTGCCAACCTGGACAGCCGTCTGCTTGCTCACGGCCCTCGCGGCCATCACGGCGGCCAGGGGCGACAGCGTCGCCGCGCAAGAAACAGCCCCGCCGCGCCTCGACGCCAGCGGCGATCCGCTGCCCGACGGCGCCCTCGCCCGGCTCGGCACAACGCGATTGCGGCATCCGCAGCGGGTGGTGTTTGTGGCGATCCTGCCCGACGGCAAGGCCGTGCTCACCGGCGCAGGATCGCGTATTCCGCGTGTGGGATCGCGCCACCGGCAAGGAGATTCGCCGCTTCGTGCTCCCGCCGGCGCCGCCGGCCAAGGGCATACGCGACCTCCGGTTCGACGTGGTCGGCGCGCTGTCCGACGATGCCCGGACGCTCGCGGTGGCCGCGGACAAACAGATTCACCTGTGGGATGTCACGACCGGCAAGAAAATCCGGCAGTTCGCGGCGCCAACGGCCGGCGCGGTGTCGGCTCTGCTCTTTGCGCCCGACGGCAAGTCGCTCGCGGTGCGCAGCCACGACGACACGCCTTACATCGTCGCGACCGATACCGGCGAGCCCGTCGGCCAGCTGCGTAACGACGAGCAACGGTTCGGGCAAATCCAGACAATCACCAGCATTGCCTTCTCGCCGGACGGCAACCGCCTGGTGAGCAAGGAAGCGGAGGGCATGAAGGGCAAGAAAAAGGGGGTTGTCCGCGTGCGCGAAATTGCCACCGGCAAGGAGCTGTGGCGCGCCGATGTGTCGGAGCGATACCTGACGGCCGCGGTCGCCTATTCGCCCAACGGCAAGCTCGTCACGATCGCGGACTTCGCCACACTGCGGCTCCTCGATGCCGAGCGTGGCCAGCTGGTACGCGAGAGCGAGGCGAGATGGTGCCAAACATTGCTGTTTACCCCGGACAGCAAGTATCTGCTGGGCACCCGCGACGACGATGTCACCGTCCTCTGGGCGGTCGATTCCGGCGGCGTGGTCCATCGCTTCGGCCAGCCGCGAATCCCTGATGGCGCCATGACACGCCCGGCCGGCGTTAACTGGGGCTACAGTCGTGGCCTGGCGCTGTCGTCCGACGGCAAGACGCTCCTGGCCGGCTTCGGCAACACGGTGCGCATGTGGGACCTCGGCACGGGCAAGGAAGAGCCGCTGGCCGGCGGCAGTCCCGGATCAATCGTGGCACTCACGATTACCCCGGACGGCAAGCGCGTCATCGCGCGCGGCAGCGAACGGATGATCCACGTTTGGGACCTCGCCGACGGCCGGGAGCTGCGTCAATTCAGCGAGCCGGACCGCAATATCAGTGTCGCCTTCGCCCCGGACGGTGAATCGCTGGCCTGCGGCAGCGACCGCCGCGACATCACGATCCTCGCCACAACCACCGGCAAGAAGTTGACCCAGTTCAAGGGCTCGGATGGGCGTTATGTCGGCCAAGGTGTCGGCGCCTTGTTCTACTCCTCCGACGGCAAGCTGCTTGCCTCCCTCGGTATGCACGCCACGGAAATCCAGCTCTATGACGTGGCGACCGGCACGGCGCGGCCACCGATGGCGCTGCCGTTGCCGGTACAGTCGCGCCGCGCCACCGGCTTGAGCCTGGCGTTCAGTCTGGACGGCAAGACGCTCATCAGCCATCTCCCTGCCAATCACGGTCCGGTGCGGCTGGCGCTGGTGCCCAAATCCGAAAAAGACGAGGGAATCACCACCGTGCGCCTCTGGGACATCGCGACCGGCAAGGAGCGGCGCAAGCTCGACTTGCCTTCGCCCCTGGGCAACAGCAGCATGGCGCTGGCGCCGGACGGGCGCGTGCTCGCCTCCGAGAACAGCGACGGCTCCGTGTGGATCTGGGAGTTGGCGAGCGGCAAGGCGCGCGTCCTTGTCGGCAAGGGGAATCTTGAGCCGCCGACGCAGTTCGGCGGCGGGTATTTCAACGGAATGCTTATGCCGCGCATGACCGCCCACACGGTGGCGTTTGCGCCGGACGGACGGCTGGTCGCGTTCAAGGCCCCGGCCAACACCGTCCGCATCTGGGACGTCGATAGCGGCACCGAGGTTGGCGCGTTCAGCCACGACGGCGAGATCACGGCACTGGCTTTCACTCCGGACGGTCGCCGGCTGGTCACCGGCAGCGCGGACACAACGCTCCTGGTCTGGGATGTGGCCCGCCTGCGCCGGCCGGCCCCGCTGCCGAACATCGACCTGAGCGCCCAGCAGCAAGGCGACCTCTGGAACGACTTGCGCAGCGACGATGCAGCGAAGGCGCTCGCGGCGATCCGCCGGCTGGCGGCCAGTCCGCGGCAAGCCGTGCCGCTCTTGCGTGACAAGGTCAAGCCGGCGGTGCACCCGATCGGAAGCATCTGGAGCAGCTCATCGGCAAGCTCTCCAGCGATGACTTCGACGAGCGCAGTGGCGCGATCGCGGAGCTAAGCCGCCTTGACTATCTCGCAATGCCCGCGTTGCAAGAGGCCGCGACCGTCCTGCCGACCCTCGAAGGGCGGCGCCGCGTTGAGGCGTTGCTCCTGCCCCTCAGCACCGGATCATTACCGGCGGAACAGGTGCGTCTGGTGCGTGCCGTTGAGGTCCTCGAGCGCGTCGCCACGCCGGAGGCGCGCCAGGCGCTGCAGGCGCTGGCGAACAGAGCGCCGGAGCGCTGGTGACACGCAAGGCGCAGGCGGCACTGCTCAGGTGCGACGACCGTTCGGCCCGAAGGTAAGCAACGAGCTTGCCACGAGCGGTTGCCCTTGCGTGGGCCTGACGCAGTTGTTAAGGATCGCCCGTCGGAAAATGCGCAGGGCGGCGCATCCGGCGGAGGGACCCGGCATGACTGCAGGGCCACAGCGCGGCGGCACGATGGCGATCCCGGCGAAGCTGGGCAGGATCGTTGCCTGCGCCGTCCTGTTCGCCTATCTCGCCTCCACAGTCCACGCGCAAGAGCCGCCGCCTCCGCCGCCCCCACCACCGCCGCCCGTCAGCACGTTGCCGCCGATCGCGGTGCCGGCGCCGCCGCCGTCAGTCTTGCCGCCCGCTCCGGGCGTGGTCGTCAATCCGGCGCCGTCGCTGAATCCATTCGCGGCGGTGCTGCCGCCGCCGGCCGGCCTGCCCCTCGCGGACACGTCGCACCTGACCGTCGATTTCTGGGCGATCACCCAGGAACACCTGAGCCATTCGCCCTCGGATCTCACGCAGAGCCAGCTGACGCTCGCCTACGATTTCCGCTATCCGCTCGGCCCGCTGACGTTCGGCGCTCGGCCACAGCTCGACATCATGTTCCTGAGCGGGCCGTCGCCGCCGGGGCCGGACTTGCCGCCGCAGGCCTACGGGCTGTCGATCGCGCTGGAGGGCGAGTTCCGCGTTAACGACCGATTCTCCGTTCGCGCCGTGGTGCAGCCCGGCATCTGGACCGACTTCGATCACGTGACCGGCAATGCGTTCCGCGTGCCCGCGCAGGTGGTCGGCGCGTTCGGCGTGTCGCGCAACCTGACGCTCATCGGCGGCGTGATGTATACGGCCCAACCGAGCCTGTCGCTGCTGCCGGTCGTTGGCGCGATCTGGATGCCGGCGCCGGCCTGGCACCTGCAGCTCCTGTTCCCGCAGTCGCGCGTCACCTACCACTTCGAGGACGGACTGAACGTCTACGGCGTGTTAGGCCTGCAGGGCGAGACCTACTCCGTCCGCGTCGATGGCTCCAGCGACCTCTTTGAATATCGCGATCTCCGCCTCGGCGTCGGCGCCGAATGGGACCCGCTCGCGCGGCTGCACCTCTTCTTTGAGGCCGGCGTCGCCCTGTGGCGCCACATCGACCTGAGCAACGAAGGCAGCATCAACGTCAATTCCGGCCTGTATCTCCGCGTCGGCGGCCGTTTCTGACGCCCGCTTCTCATCGACCTCTCATCACTCACCGCATACGATCATCCCGAGACATCTGCATGTCATTGGGGGAGAGACTCATGCGGTGCGGCACGGTCGCGGTGGCGGCGCTTGGACTCATGGCACTGGCTGAGGCGCCGGGCGGCGCCCAGTTCAAGGGCGGCGGCGGCCCCGACGCCGGCCGCTACGGCTGGCTCTTTTCGCTCGAAGAAGGCAAGACCCAGGCACGCAAGACCGGCAAGCCGCTCATGGTCGTCATACGCTGCGTGCCGTGAGCCGCCTGCCGTGTCTTTGACGGGCAGGTTGTCCGTCTCGAGGGGATCAAAGAGATCGCCGACCAGTTCATCCGCGTGCGCCTGACGCGCATCGATAATGTGGACCTGAACCTGTTCGAGTTCGACTACGACCTGACGTTCATGGTCTTCTTCCTGAACGCCAACGGCAAGATCTATGCCCGCTACGGCGGCCGCGACGCCCACGACCCGGATAGCCGCCAATCGCTCAAGGGTCTCCGCTACACGATGCAGTCGGTGCTCGACATGCACGGCCGGGAGGAGAAAATGTTCGCGGCGCGTTCGGACGAAGCGCCGAAGTTCATCCGGGAAGTGACCGGCAAGGCGGGCCGGTGCATGCACTGCCACCAGATCAAGGAGGCCCTGCACGCCAATCTGAAGCGAACCGGCAGGTGGACGCAAGACGTGATCTGGCGCTATCCGCTGCCGGAGAACCTCGGCATGACGCTGGAGGTCGACCGCGGCAATGTCGTCAAGACGGTCGTGGCCGAGTCGCCCGCGGCGGTCGCCGGATTGAAGCCGGGCGACCTGCTAACCCGGCTGGGCAAGGTGCCGATCCACTCCCTCGGCGACGCCCAGCTCGCGCTCGATCGCGCACCGAAGACCGGCACCATCGCCGTCGCCTGGCAGCGCGGCCAGCAGGCGGAGGAGCAGGAGGTCGCGCTGCCCGAGGGATGGCGCAAGAGCGACCTGACGTGGCGGCCGTCGATGCAAAACTTCATTCCGTCGGTTCGGTTGTACGGAACCGATCTGACCGCGGATGAGCGTAGGGGCCTCGGCCTATCACCGAAGCAGCTCGCGTTCCGCCAGAGGGACGCGGTGCCGAAGCAGGCCCGGGACGCCGGCGTCCGCGGCGGCGACGTGATCCTCGGCCTCGACGGTCGCACGCTGGAGCTGGACGTGGATGAATTCCTTCGCCACGTGCAACGGCAATACCTCGTCGGCGACCAGGTCACGGTCAACCTGCTGCGCGACGGCAAACGCCTGGAGCTGCCGATGACGCTGGCGCGATAACCGCTGAGAACCGTTCGTCCTGAGCGTTCGTAGTTCCGCCTGTAGGCGGTCCGCCGCGGCAGCTGCTGCTGGAGCTCAACGCCGACGCCACCGACTACCGCCGCATCGACGAACCGAGGACGAGTTCGCCGCGTACAGCACCGCCTTCCAGATGGTGCTGCAAGATGCCCCGCAGAAGCTCACGCGCACCGACATCCTCGCCGAATGGCCGGCCGAATTCGACAAGCCCAGCGCGACCAGCCTGCGGCTCGAGCGCACCGTCGCGCACGGACAGATTGCGTGCGACGGCACCGGCCGCCGTAACGACCCGCTGCGCTACTGGCTGCCGGCCACCCTGGAAAAGTGGCGTGCAACGAACCCGCTGTATGACCTGTTCGAGAATCGGATGGCCGATCTGAAGCTCCCCTTCGAATCGCTGCAGCACAGGAAGCGCATCCAGCAGGAACAGGCACGGCAGGACCTTGAGGCGGATGACGGGCCGGAATAGAATGTCGCGGTACGTTCACAGAACTGCTTCCCGCCCCTCCAGACCAAATGCCTCCTTGACGCGTTCAACCCGGAAATGCTCATGGCTGCTACCAAACGCCGCTACAGCAAAGAAGAGTTCGCCCGCCGTGGTGACGCACTCATCGAGAGCAAGGTGCGCCCCGGTCTGACCGCGGCGGACGAGGACAAGTTCGTCGCGATCGACATCGAGACAGGCGAATACGAACTGGACAAGAATGAGATGACAGCGGCCAACCGGCTACGGAAGCGCGTTCCCGACGCACAAATCTGGCTGGTGCATGTCAGCTTGGGCTATCTCCACCGCTTTGGCGGGCATGTCTCGCGAGGCCGCCACGCGGGTAATTCAGGCCGCTGCGGTCTTGGCCGCATTCGCGGCAGCGGGTAAAATCCAGTTGGAATTCATGCCCCGCATCGGAGAGCCCGCCATGACCATCCGTACCATTATGGACTTTCGCGTTCGTGAGGAAATGGCCGGGGCGGTGCTCAAGGAGGTGGCCGCCTTGGAACCGGCCGAGCGCCTGGGAGAAGCTTCCACGCTTACGCAGGTCATGACTCAGGCAGTGCAGGGTCTGGAAGAGCTCTGGGAAGGCCTTCGCGAACCCCTGCAGGGCGGCGTTTCGCCTACCGATGCCGCCACTCTTGGACGAATCCTGACCAGGTCTGCGAACCTCATTGGCAGCTCTCTGGAGCTTCTCGCTCAGGAGAGCCCCGCGCTCGACGACTTCAGGAAAGCCCATATGATTCGGCTGCAGCGCATCAAGGCATGTGCCGCCTCTCTGCGCCGGCTTGTCGAGATGTCGGCACCGGCGCCCGACCAAGAAGGGTTGGGCAGGAGCCTCGAACAGGTCGAGAAGGGTGAGGGGGTTGGCGCCGAGGATTTCCTGGCCGAGCTTAAGGGATGATGCAATGCCACCCCCAAGGCCCCGAGTGAAATTGACGAGTGAGGTTGCGGGGCGTCTTCACGAGGAAGTCCACAACCGGCGAACCCGAATCATTCAGGCGGTGACCGCTATTCTTGAGGACCTGCCCCGCGAGGCTGCCGGATTGCTCGACACCCGTCCACCGGCTGGCTATCCAAACACATGCTTCCTCTGGCCGAGGGTGTTTCTGGACGGGGAAATCCTGTGGCGGCTGGACTGCATCGTGAGCAAGGCGGGTTGGCCCAACCTCCTCTGGGTTGTCGATGTCTTTGCGAGGGAACTCACGGAGTGACATCGCCAAGCTTGATGCCGGGCACCGGCTGCTTCCGCAACCGATTCTCGTGTATTTTTGGAGGAGTGACTCGCGTTCCTCTAGAGCCGCTGTCGGAGACCCGCCATGACGCATGTGAGCCTCGATGCCCAGGATGAAGCATTGAAGCACTTCGTGCTCGGCCTGACGTCGATCCGAGCGGCTCGGTGCTGGAGCTGAACGGGCAGCCGGTGGCCTGCGTCGTCCCGCCGCCGAAAGCAATGAACGGCGGCGGGAAGGCCGAATGGACCGACGCGAAGAACGCACGGCGCGTTGAGCTTATCAAGAAGAAACACGCCGGCGGCCTCGCGCCGGCCGAGCACGCGGAACTTGGTGCACTGCAGGATGAAATGCTGCGCTTCCGCCAGAAGGTGGCCCCGCTGCCGCTGGAGGACGCGCGCGTGGGCTGCATCAGGAACTGCTGGCGCAGGCGGCCGCTCAGAGGTCGCTAAAATGACGATTCCCTTCAATTACCCTTCCCAGGGGCACGTCCGGCGTCACGGGCCGGCCGGCTATGCGGACCCCGCGAGCTATCGGCCCCGCTGCGCGACGAGTTTTCTGGTCCTGTCCCGGTGGGCCGACACGCCACGGCAGCTGCTGGAACTTGTGTAGCTGAACCCCGCTGCCGCCAGACGCCGAATAATGGCAATTTGTTCACTTCCTCTATTGACACACGGTCACAAGGTCAAGAAAATGTTGGCGGGGTTTCTGCTTATGCACAACTTGGGAGGCGTCGAAATGTCCGCGACCAATGAACTTCTTACCGCGCTGGATTTCATCCGGCAAAAGGGGGGGGCCTTGCCGACGTATGCAGGCAGCAGTCCGCCTACGCACAGATCGTAGAAAGCGGCGCACTTGCCGACCTGTGCGGGCAGGAATCGGCGCTCAAAACAGACACGGTGCTTGCCCTCCTGACCTAAATCGTCATGTGCTTGAAAACGCCGCGCAGCTGGCCACACGAGGTTACATACAACTCCATATTAGGATTAGGAGAGCTATCTTGAGGATGGCGAAGAGGGCAGCATGATTTCACGATTTGAAGGGGACGACAACAAAGAGGCGCTTGTCAGGGCGATCGAGCAGCAGAAGATCGTCCAAAACAAAAAACAGGTTGCCCAGAAGCTGGCCGCGGCCGCGAAGCTCTCGCAGTTGGAGGCGGGTGGCGTCCTCATCACGCGAAACGCTCCCGAAACGGACATCTACCTTATTCTCGCCGGCCAGGTGTCCATCGCCGTAAACGGGCGTGAACTCGCCTTGCGCGGACCTCATGAACACGTGGGCGAGATGGCCATGCTCGATATCAGCGCGCCGAGGTGCGCGACGGTCACTGCCATCAAGCAGGCTGTCGTGGCCAAGATTTCCGAGAAGGATTTTACTCCGATTGCGGATAAGCATCCGTACCTTTGGCGGAATATCGCCATCGAGCTCGGGGCGAGGCTGCGCGAACGCGCCAAGTTCGCGAAGGCTCCGAACCCGCGCCCCGTGCTCTTCGTCGGTTCTGCCGCCGAGGATCTCACGATCGCCCGAGCGATCCAAAACCACTTCGATCACGATCCCTGCATCACGACGGTCTGGACCGATGGCGTGTTCCGCGCGTCCCGCGTGCCGATTGAGAGTCTAGCCGTCGCCGTACAGAACTCGGATTTCGCCGTCCTAGTCTTCGCCCCCAACGACAAGGTCTATTCCCGAAACGAGGAATCCGACGCCCCTCGAGATAATGTCACGTTTGAACTGGGTCTCTTCATAGGTTCCCTGCTCCGTGAGCGGACGTTCATCGTGAAGCCGCGCGGCATCGACATCAAGATGCCCACGGATCTGCTCGGCCTGCAGCCGCTGGAGTACGACCCGAAAGGACCACCAAATACATTCCCCAGCCGCATCGCATCCGTCTGCAACGCCATCCGCGACGAGATCAACCGTCTGGGGCCCAAATGACAAGTGCCTATTCCATTTGAGGGCTCTTTATGAACGCCGTGATGTCTGACCTGGTGAGTGAAGTTCAGGAAATTCTGGGGACACGATGGTCGGAGCGTGACGGCCGCGTGGTTCCTGATGGCGACAATGTGCGGCTCGGTAACGACGCTGTCAAAATCCCGGGGACGGTCCTATACGCCGATCTCGCGGATTCCACCAATCTTGTAAAAGGATACAAATGGTGGTTTGCGGCCGAGGTGTATAAGGCATATCTCGTCTGCGCCTGCCGCATCATCCGCTCCAATGGTGGCGAGATCACCGCGTTCGATGGCGACCGCGTGATGGCGATTTACATGGGCGACGGCCGCGACACCGCGGCCGCCCGCAGCGCTCTGCAAATCAACTATGCCGTCGTGAAGATCATCAATCCCCAAATCAAACAGCAGTATCCGAGCACGCCCTACGTCATGAAGCAGACCGTCGGCGTGGATCGCAGCATCCTTTACGCCGCGAAAACCGGCATTCGCGGTTCGAACGATCTCGTTTGGGTGGGGACGTCAGCCAACTATGCGGCGAAGTTGTCGTCCATCGGCGAAGGCAATTACGCCAGCTACATCACCGCACCTGTGTTCAACAACATGGGCCACACCGCCAAATACTCGGCGCAATGGCGAGAAATGTGGGAAAACCGCCGGTGGACCGCTCAGAACGACATGAGCATTTATCGCTCTTCGTGGATAATGCCGCCGGACTAACCAAGAAGTTCCGGCGGCTTCGAGACCGCCGCTCAGTTCCGCCTTCATACTTGCCAATTCCGCCTGCAAGCCCTTCACCCGGGCCTCAACCTGCTCCAGCCGTTCTCGGCCGGAAGGCGGTGGAAGCCGCGGGGGGTATAGACTTTGGGTGGATGGACGCCAGGGGTCATGCGGATTCTATCGCAAGAAGGAAGTTCGGCGCCTAAATGAAGCCTACACCGGGTGCCGGTTGATCGGTCAAGCCAAAGCAGTGAACCTTCGTCCACGGGAACAACCGTACTTGACATCGTGTTACCTATTGTCTACAAGGAAAATACGCTCCACCGTAAATTTGCGGGCTGCACGATGAAGAAAGCACACCGGAACGGACAACCCACCCTGTTCGCAGAACTGGAGGAAAATATCCCCTCCGGGCGCACGAGGTGGTTTCTCAGCGCCGCCGATCCACTGACCTTCGAATATGACACGGTAAAGCTCGGGAAGGCTCGCATCATTCACGCCGACTGCCTGGAGTGGCTGCAACGAGTTCCAGAGTATAGCCTGCACGCTGTAGTCACCGACCCGCCATACGGCGTCAAGGAGTACGACCTCGACCAGCTTGAGAAGCGGGCCAATGGCAAAGGCGGCATTTGGCGGATACCGCCGTCGTTCGATGGGCACCAGCGGTCGCCGCTGCCCAGGTTCACCGCCCTCGACATCAAGGAGCGCCGCCGATTGTCACGGTTCTTCTTTGACTGGTGCAAGCTGCTCGTGCCGGCCCTGCGACCTGGAGCGCATGTCTTCATCGCCACGAACGCCTTCATCTCGCAGCTGCTGTACTCGGCGCTCGTGGACGGCGGTTTGGAGTTCCGAGGCGAAGTGATCCGTCGGGTTCGCACACTGCGAGGCGGCGACCGCCCAAAGAATGCTGAAGACGATTATCCAGGCGTCTGTTCGATGCCGAGAGGCTGTTACGAACCCTGGGGCATCTTCCGAAAGCCCATGTTGCCGAAGATGAAGGTCAGCGATTGTCTGCGAGACTTCCAGACTGGAGGTCTGCGTCGGCTACCAGACGGCAGGCCGTTCGAGGACGTGATCGACAGCGAACGAACGCCACGAAAGGAACGAAAAATCGCTGACCATCCCAGCTTGAAGCCGCAGTCATTCCTGCGCCGGATCGTCTACGCTTCTCTTCCTATCGGCGAAGGACTCGTTGTTGATCCGTTCATGGGATCAGGATCGACCATCGCAGCAGCCGAAGCGGTCGGCGTCACCGGACTTGGAGCCGAGCGATTCCGGGACTACTTCGATTTGGCGAAAGCTGTCATCCCGAAGTTGAAGGCCCTGAGAATGGCGGTCGTCTAGTCGGCTAACTCCGCGTCACGATACATCCAGTTGGCCTTCATCTTGGCGTACCCGGTGTCTGTCACGCTCGCCGTGATGGTTCGGCGGCTGGTTTCCGACCGTCCAGCGAACTTCCAATCCTCCTTCGTAAGCTGTGCGCCAACGACCTTCACGAAGGAGAACGGGACCGGCGCAACGTTCTTCGCAACGTCGGTTGGCCTGCTACTGTCGAAAACAACAACCATCAGGAAGCAGGCTTCGGCGTTGTGGCCTTGCCAACCCTTCATGTACCGGGATCCTTTGATCTCGATGCCCTGGTCGGCATGCAGCATCGAGTCCTTGGCGAAGACGCTCTTCGGCAGCAGGTCCGGGTGCCCGTTGTGGTGGGCGTTCTTTACGACCGTCGGGCAATACTTCGGGATGGCGGCGATGATAAACTCGCCCACCATGCTGCTGAAGTTCGCCGGCATCAGGAAGGATTCGAGCCGTGGAATTTGCTTGGTGCAAAGCTGCGTGTTGATGAAGTCGAGGAAATCCTGCATGGCGTGCCGCAGGTGTTCCACCGCGCAGCCGTAGGGAATAACCGCTTTGCGGTTGAACCCGTTGGCAGCGAGCGGCCTAGGAGTACAAGCCAGGGCTTCAGGATCGTGCGACATCCTACACGCCTTCCATCAACTCTGCTATCGAAATACCCAGCGTCTTGGCAATGACCTCGATGTTACGCAGCGACAGGTTCCGTTTGCCTCGTTCGATGCCGCTGATGTACGTTCGGTCCAGATTGCACTTGTCGGCAAAGGCCTCTTGCGAAAGGCCCATCGCCGATCGCTTCTCCCGGACACGCTGACCGAATCCTGCGGGAACATCCATCGCGTGCGTTCCTTCTGACGTAGGAGCCAGCCGACCATCGTTCAACGGATTATCATTCACCGGGCTTTAAGTCTACGGCTGATGAATCAACGGACGATACGTCAACGGACTATGCGACACATCGGCGACACGCCAATAATACGAATTGGTGGGGGGGGCAATTGGGGGACATGGGGGGGCAATTGGGGGACATTCAGACATGGGGGGGCAATTGGGGGACATTCAGAGAAATATTCTGAATGTCCCCCAATCTTTATTCTGAATGTCCCCCAATCTTCCCCCCCCAATCTTCCCCCGAGGGTCCAATCTTCCCCCGAGGGTTACCCCTACGGCGAGGGCAAGGAGGGCCCGTATCGCGAAAATACCACCGCAAGGCGTTCGCTCTTGCGTTACTCTTCTTCCCTCTGGCGATCCTGTCGCGTATCTTGACTGGGATGTAGGTACGGCAGGTCTTGAAACTGTTGAGGGCGGACGGTTGGTACAAGGTCCTTGCGCGGCGGTCATCGACAGTTCAAGCAGCCCAGGTAATCAGGCCGGGTCACTGTCTCGGGGCAGATGAGCGACAACGTCGCACCTGGCACGCTGAACAGTATCCTGAAGCAAGCGGGCCTCAAGTCGTGAGGGCACTATGAAGCGATACGCCATTGTCGTGGAACGGGCTGGCCGAAATTACTCGGCCTATGTGCCGGATCTGCCGGGCTGCGTGGCCACGGGCAAGAAGGTCGAAGCGACGGAGCGACTGCTGCGCGAAGCGATTGCCGTCCATGTTGCGGGCCTGCGCGAAGATGGTGAGCCCGTGCCGGAGCCGTCGTGTGTAGTCGATTACTTAGAGGTCTAGACCCGCCAAGGCCGCCGGGTCCGAGAAGAACCCGCGGCTAGTCGTCCACCCGTGTCAGATACGGATCGTTGCTTAGTACTTCATCCATCAGCACTGTAAGAAGTGAGCACATACGTGGCGCTGGTCGCGGTCCCGAGGCTGCCGGTCGCAGTCATCGTGATGTTGACGATGCTACGAAACCTTGCCGCTTTTGACGGCTGTGCTGAGACGACCTCGCGTTCCCATTCGCGGAATTGTGCTTTTTCTAAGGGAGGTGTACGGCGAGAGGCCTAAGATAGGGCCAGGGTCCATTGGTTTTGGCGGGACACGTCGTGCTCGTTGCGCTCCTTCGCACCGTCACTTTTCGCACCATCACGCTCGTGGCGGGCTTCTGCTTGCTCGGCGGCTGCGCTGCGATACCGACGCCCGTCGAGTCGTATAAGCTGCCGGGGCCGCCTGCAAAACCTTCATGCCGCGCGAAACCAGGATGGCGGCCCCGGTCAGCTTCATCCGTTGGTTCGGCCTGAAACCTTGAATGTCCCCGTTTCCTTGAATATCTACGATATCCCTTTTGCTTTCCTGCGCGGCGTCACTCCTGCCCGTGGAAACTGCGGCTATCTGCCCACGCAGAGGATCGACAACCATAAACCTGTCACCCCCAGGTTCCGTGCCCGGCGGAAGTTACTCTACTGACTCGATGGACCACTGCAAAGTGGAGTCGGGGTTCGGTGGCAAGGGGCCTGCCCGAATCGCGACCAAATCCGAGGCAATAACTTGCAAATACCCGCTGATGGCCGGGTTGTCGCTGACATGCCGGATGTAGCCAGAGCCGTTGACCTGGCCTTCGTAGACCCATTGTGCTTCTTGGAACACTTCTGCACTGGCGGTAACCTCCTGTCCGGCAGTGTTCGGGATGCCCAAGTACTTGACTGTGGCTTCGTTGAGAAAGACCACTGGTGAGCCAGGTTGAGGTTCCGAGGAATTCGCCTCCATCACCCAGTATTGAGAACCGCTGATTGGGAGCAGCGCCTGTGGTCCGACGGTGAAGCCAATCCCCCCCACCAGCAGAGGCTGCCCCAGGTTACTGATGCTCAGGGTATTGATGATGACTCGCTGTCCCATCGTGTTTATCTCCAGTCATGATTGGAATACAAGAGCCGAACGACACCGTTGCACCTGACCGCGGCGGCCGGTGAGACGTTTGACCTCGAAAAACCGTAATGCCGCCGCGGTCAGGTGCAACGGCTGGTTCGGCTTTACTTCGCGCGCACGTAACGCAACTTAATCATTTCACCACGGCCTTTTCGATTAAGGGCGATGGTTCAGGAAGCAACGAACCCGTGGGGATCGCATCAAACACATTCTCGGACACATTGGTAATCTTGCTCGCGTCGAAATGGTATGTGGACGTGAAAGATATTTGGTTCGTAATTAGGCGCTTTATGTTATCTTCGTAAAAACAGACAGTGCCAGCAGGATTTCGGATTAACAGCACGGAGGCATCAAAAGGCGGCCTTTCTGCAATGAATGCCTGAAGATTCTGCACCTGCAAGATTCGCCCAGTGTTGTTCCAGGAATGGGTGCGCAAGAAGATGTATTCCGAAACGAACCCTCGGGCGTACCCATCGATGACTTGCCAGAGCGTCCCAGCGGGATTCATGATGAACGATCCGATTAAGTCTGGACGAACAGGTCCAGTGCTGCCGTATTCGAGAAATGAGGAATGCGTATCAACCCTCTCGATTTCGCACAATGACTGATAAGCCAGAAACCAGGACGGCAATGTGGACATGTGTTTCCCTTTCAATGAATGCCGAACGCTCAAGCTGACCTGCCGGGGCCGCTGCAACGACGCAACGCCACGGAACGGCAGAATACGGCCCCGGTCACGGTCCAGCGGCTTGTTCGGCGGCGTACGGCTCAGCCGCTTTCGCACCGAATCCTGTCACGACCCCCTTCCCCGACCGCTTATGGAAATAGCTGCCGGCGATAGCCGCTAGGAGCATACAGCTGAGCCAACTCCAATAGGCGGCGTGCGGCACGGCGTGCGGCACATCAGCCCCAGCCATGTGGTACCAAGGGGGTAGGGCCAGAAAGGCCAAGACAGTAGCTGTGGCACCCAGGCTAGCGGCACGGCGGGCGTTACCCGCAGCAAGACAATACAGGGCGAACCACAGCAGGGGGTTAGCCAGCCAAGCGGCCGTAAGGAGACCACCCCAAATATGGGTAAGGCCGATTGCATAGAGGCCTTCAAAGATCCCCAAAAAGGCGACCCAGCCGTAACGGATATACGTGCCCTCGGGAATAATAATGCCTAACAGGCCCCGTTCGCCGCCTGGCCCAACGTGCCTAACACTTAGCGGAAGGGCGAACGATACGGCGTAAAGCAGAAGTATGAGGGCAATGACAAGTTTTCGCATCGAGTGCTCCTCTGTCGAACCGCGGCTTCTGAAGCCGAACGACACAGCTCAGCAGCACGCCGCCCCGGACGTAGCGCCACGAGATGGCGCCATGGGCGGCGTGTCTGCTGGAGCAGCCGGTTCGGCTCGGCAACCAACCCGGCAAAGCGAAATCAGTACGCATCCGTCACCACGGAATACGATTCATCGCAGCGAACTCCTTTGCGTAGTCAACGTCCCGGAACCTGTATTGCACCGTCGTGTCGGAGGCGGTCAGTTCGACGGGAGGCCGGAAAAGGATCATTAACAAGAAAAATGGAATCAAGCAAGCCAAACCGACGCCTACCGTCAACCACTTCTTGAATGGTCCGTGATACCAGCCGAAAAAGTATACCGCATAGGAGAGGCTGACCACTGCATAGGCTGCGCCCACAACAGTAATGAGTAGTCGCCTTCGGCGCAGCCGGGCCGCACATCGACGGCAGGACGGTATATTGACCGTGTATCGCCGTCCGAACGGGAGGCGCCATCGTGGCCCCTGCGCCTCGTTCTTGACTGCGGAGAAGCCGATTGTGGCCTGCGGCCCTTTGACCCCGCACACGATACAGCGGTCGGGGAAAGCCGGCTGATGTGTGATGGGCAGATTGACCGTAGGTTCGAACGGTGCCGCAGGTATATCTGCAACGGGTGCGAGTCGTCGGAGCTCGTCGAGCGAGGGAACGTTGATCGTGCGGCCGCAGGCACAGGCGATGGCAGCCCCTGCGGCGCCTTCGGTTACGGTTGTCGTGCGGCCGCACGCACATGGCAGGTGGTATTCGATGATGTGGTACGGCATTGGCATTCTCTCAGGCTTTCAGGAAAAGCCGAACGACCAAGCTCAGCAGCGGCCTCACGCGGGCTTGGCGTAATGTTTGGCAAACCGCCTATCGCGTGGGCCGTCGGCTGTAGCAGATTGTTCGGCGGATGGCGCATGGCCTTATTGTTGCACGGTGAAGAGAGCGATGCGCCACGAACCGACCTCTTTCACGAGCACCAGACGACACGAACGCTCCGCGCCGCCCTGCGCTCGGAGGGAGCCCTCGAACATGACCCGTTGGTTGATGTCTAGCTTCCCGGCCCCAAGCTTCGATTCGGCGAGGCGCTGGTCAGCCACAAGCAGGACATTCATTTTCTTGGAGTCGCGCTCCGCCGGTGGTAGCCGTTCGCGGTAGTCCTTCGATAGCAGGGCATACGCTGAGCCACCGTCTTCGTTTCTCAATGAGTCGAGGAACAAGTTGGCAGTATCCCGGGCCGCTACCAAGTCGCGGTGCTCTGTGAAGGGCAGCGTCCCCGTAAACATGATCCAAAACAGCCCTGCGACCAAGAGGAGCGTGGCCAGCCCCACGAGGAGTCCGGCACCAATCTGCACGGCTTTCCTTGGCATCGCTACCCTCGTAACCACAACCGGTCAATCGCCGGTCAATCGCCGAACGCACAAGCTCAGCCGCCGCGGCCTTCGCTTAGCTGAATGACTCGGAACGACAAAATGGGCCGCGGTCGGTCTGCAGCGACTTGTTCGGCGCCGTTTGACCGCAATTCAACCAATCAACAACCGAAGCTATTTGGCTGCCGGCCCGGCTTCCTGTAAGGGCATGGCCTTCCCTTATTCCTTTTTGACGCGCTTGAGAACAAGCAGAAAAGTATTCGGCTGCTCGGCCGTTGCCTCGAAGCGTGACGGGCGTTGCTTGTCTTTGCCCTGGTGAATGCAGATCGTCAGGGTATCTCCAGCGATCTTGTAGATGCCTTCGTGCACTTCCCCTTTTCCGGCCTCCTCGACGCTCTTGAGGTCAAAACACTTCGGGTCGGTCCCGGGATGAATCACGATAAAAGCGCTCTTATTCTGTCCCGTTAGGATCCACTTTGTTCCGTTGATTTCCAGGGCCGGCTTGAGGTCGCTGACTTCGGACTTCTTCCCGGCCCTTTGGACTTCCGTCAGGGTCCATTCGCCCTGAAGGCTCTCCAGTTCCTTCTTGGCGTCCTTCGACGGCGGATCAGCCTTCTCGTCACCGGCGGTCGCGAAAGCCCCAAACAGGAGCACCACCGCAGTTACAACAACGCGCATCATGGTGTACCTCCTTCGCCGAACTTCTTATTGGAGTGCGCATGCGCGCTCTAACTGATTAGGGCGCCGACGCGCGCTCTAAATCGGCCCAGCGCGCTCTAGCAAGGGCTGCACGCCCCTGCACGCCCGCCAATTTCAACCAGTTGACCACCACGCGCCGGCTGTCAAGCGTCGAATGCGTTCAACGCGGGATTTTTTTCCTTGCCACCGGTACGATTCGCATGTACACTAGCGGCGCCGTCGGCAACTGTCGCTCCGTCCAGAGGAGTCGTGCCATGTCGATGCCTGCGCAATTCCCTGCGGGGTCTCCGGCGCCCCAACCGCGGCGCCTGCTCGATCAAGTTCGCGAAGCGGCCCAGGCACGA
The DNA here is from genome assembly GCA_963834865.1 of uncultured Gemmataceae bacterium. GTDB lineage: Bacteria > Planctomycetota > Planctomycetia > Gemmatales > Gemmataceae > CAWIDK01. The sequence goes on along the minus strand of CAWIDK010000005.1, from coordinate 1,497,262 downwards.
TTCGGGCGGGCTGAGCCTGGCGAACGGTACGCCGAATGGACGCGGCGCTACATCCTCTTTCACGGCAAACGGCATCCGCGCGATCTCGGCGCGGGCGAGGTCAGGCGGTTTCTCGAGCATGTCGCGCAAAGCGAGAAGGACCCGTTGCGCTGCCTCGAGCACGCACACGAGGGACTGACATTTCTCTACAAAGATGTGCTTGGTCTGAACCTCGGCGAACTGCCGATGCCGCAGCCGCCCAAGCTGCTGGATCGCGTTCGCCATGCGATTCGCGTGCGTCATTATTCCCCGCGCACCGAGGACTGTTACGTGGAATGGGCTGAGCGGTTCATCCGTTTTCATGGACTGCGGCACCCGAACACGATGGGCGGTCCGGAGATCGAGATGTTTCTGACCGACCTGGCCGTGAACGGGCATGTCGCAGCGAGCACGCAGAATCAGGCATTCTGCGCCTGTTGTTTCTGTATCAGGAGGTGCTTGGGATCGAGTTGCCGCGGCTCGACGCGTTGCGCGCGCGCGCCCAAGCGCTTGCCGACCGTGCTGAGTCCCGAGGAGGTGTGGCAACTTTTGCAGGCGGTGCAAGGTGGCGACGGCGTGTTTCGGCTGATGGCAGGACTGCTCTACGGGGCGGGGCTGCGGCGGGAGGAGTGTTGCCGGGTGCGCGTCCATGATGTGGATCTCGGACGGCATCAGATCGTGGTACGTCACGGCAAGGGCGGCAAGGATCGCGTGGTGATGTTGCCGAAAGCCGCGCGCGGACCTGGAGCGGCAATTGGCGTGGCGGCGGGATTTGCACGAACGCAACGTCGCGGCAGGGCTGGCGCGCGTAGCGCTGCCGGACGCGCTGGCGCGGAAGTTTCCGCGCGCGGCCCAGGAATTCGGCTGGCAGTTTCTTTTTGCCTCGCGGCAGCGGTCGCGCGATCCGAAGACCGGCGACATCGGCCGGCATCACGTCGATCCGGGCTCGGTGGCGCGGGCCGTTACGGAGGCGGTGCGGCGGGCGGGGTTAACGCACCGCGCCGGTTGCCACACGTTGCGGCACAGCTTCGCGACGCACCTGGTCGAGCGCGGCGTTGACATTCGGACTATTCAAGTGCTGCTCGGCCACGAAAGCCTGGAGACGACGATGATCTACACCCACGTGGCGCGGAAGGGGCCGGCGGGGGTAACGAGTCCGCTTGATTTCCTCGCGGAATTGACGCCGGAGGCGGTCGAAGCAGCTGCGGCGGCCACCCGGCAATTGCAGGGCGGGGCATGATACCAGCGGGATTGGCTGCGCTCATTCGCGGCTTGGGCGTGCCGGTGCGACGACCGACTCCTCAGGCGCCGCTTTCGGGGCGCGGTTTCAATGGCGCCGCCGCGCTTCGCTCGAGGCGCACCATCAGCTCCTCCGTGTAGCGGTCGTTCCAGGCCTGCATCTCCTCCTTGCTGGCGCCCGGGTTGGGCGCAGCAGCGGCGCACGTTCGGCGAGCCAGTAGCGATACGCGTCGCCCCGATCGCCGGTGCCCGCGCAGCAGAGACGGCTGTCGTCCACCGCGGCGCGCAGCCAGCGGTACAGCGTGGAGCGGTCGGGCGGCGCACGGTCCTCGGGCCAACGCTCGATGATCTCCTTATGGGTCATCTTGGTGATCGCATTGGCGAGGATGGCTTCCACCTCCGCCCAGCGCTGGACGGGCTTGCCGGCGGCTTCCGTGGCGTGTACGGCATAGTCGGTGCCGGCGGCGTTCAGCTCGATCACGAGGTGCCGCGGCGTTTCGTCCTTGCGAGAATACGCGCGGAGACGGCGGCGGCGGTCGGGGCTGCGCAGGCGCTTGACGCAGCTCATCTCGATCAGGATGTCCACGAAGCCGGCCAGCGCGCTGGTGCCGCGGCCGGCCTGGCCGTCGGCCCGCTTGCCCTTGGCGGGATGGTGCAAGAGCCAGATCGCCGGGCCGGATTCCGCCAGCTCTTGCAGCGGCAAAAGGAAGTCAAGCATGGCCGGGGCGTAGGTTTCCGCGCTGCCGGGAAGAAAGCTGGCGAGCGGGTCGATCATCAACAGATCGAAGCCGCCCTGCCGGTGAAGCTTCGCGAGGTTAGCCACGAACGCGAGCCACTGCGCACCGGTGGGGCGGGCGCCGCCGAAGGGACGCACCAGGAAGCGTGCGCAGGCGCCGTTGATGTCGAGCCGCCGACAGCGCGCGTCCCAGGTTTTTTTGGATTCCTCGGTGACGATGACCGCCTTGCCGGCAGCGAGGGGCAAGCCGGCCAGCTCACCGCCGAGCTTGAGTCGGGCCAGCAGGACCGACGCCAGGGTGGTCTTGCCCGATTTTCCCTGGCTGACGAACGCGGTGATCATGCCGGCGCCGAGGTAGCCGTGCCAGAGCCAATCAGCTGCAGCGTCGTCCGGCGCGGCCAGCTGGGCCGCATTCAGCAGCGGCACCGGAAACTCCGGCGCAGTCGTGGGTACGGTCTCAGTGGTCATGCGGCGGCCCTTTTGTCGCATCGGCTTGCGGATTTGTCGCAGCAATGGTTGTGTGGGTTGCGACAGAAATCTGCGACGAAATCGCTCACAAGCGACCGCCGATTGTATACATCCGCTCACTGCAATGCAAAGTCGGCTGAAGCCGGCGAAGGGAGCCACGGCCCATTCACTCGGGGAACCGAGCGCATCAGCATGATGCCGCGGCCGTAGCCTTACGAGCAAACCCGGTTTTTTCCTTTCGCCTGCGACGCCGCGCCATTATGCTAAACGCATTCGATTCGCCGTGCCTCGAGACATGGAGCGCAAGTCATGCGCCGTCGTTCTCTCCTCATCGCGCCCCGCGCCGCCCTCTCGGCAGCCCGCTCTTCGCCGAGGCGGCCAAGGCCGTCATGCCCCGTGAGCTGCAACCCATGGAATACTGACAGAAACCCCAAGGATAAAGAGGTCTGGGAGGTAGCCGATGAAGATCGTAGAAAAAGCTATGGACGCCGTCACCGTGCTTTGCTTGCAGGGTGAGTTGAATGCAGCGACGGACACCAGTGTCCGGGCCCAGATCCTGCAACTGCTGCACGAAGGCAAGAAATTCCTGGTGCTCGACCTGGCGGAAGTGACTTTCCTGGCCAGCGGTGGTCTGCGGACCTTGCACGTGGTCGCAACCCAGGCCGACTCACTGGATGGCCACATCGTCCTGGCGCGTCTCTCGCAGCGGGTCCGGGACATTCTCGAGTTGACTGGTTTTCTGCCCCACTTCGAGGTATGTCCGACGGTGGAAGAAGCCTTGGCCGCCTTGCGCTCCAGAACTTGAGGCCTTTCGCCGACCAGCGCACCTCGACACCTGGGACGTCGAGCCTGACACCCTGAAAGAGATTCAGCCATGAACGCCGTTCCCACTTGCAACGAAGAGTTGATGCGCCGGCTGCCGTTGCCGTTGGCACAGCTCTATCGCCGGGCGCACAATGCCAAGACGCCCGAAGAGCGCCACCATGCCGCCTACTACCTCTGGGAAGCCGCCTTGAAGCTGCTCGGCGCCGTCGCGGTCGTCGAGTACGCCCAGGCGGGCGATCAGGATCCCGAGCTCGCCGAGCGCTTGCAGAACCTCGCGCGGCCGTGCGTGGGGCATTGGTGGGAATTTGTCCGGCGCCTCGTGCCGGTGCTGGCGGACCGCGGTGACCAGGGATTCGCACCGGTACGTGACCTGCTGCTGGGCCGCAGCCGTGACGACCTGCCGCACGCTGCGGGGCTCGACGGCGTGCTGCTGCAAGTGCTGGAGGGCCGGGAGGCGGCCGGGGCGCGGGCGACCGTCCGGCTGACCGAGTTGTTCGACCGGCTGGTGCGCTATCGCAATCGGGAATTCGGCCACGGGGCGGTGGGGCAGAAGCCGGCAGCTTTTTATGACCGCGTCGGCCGTGCCCTGCTCGCCGGGGTGCCGGAGGTGCTCGATAAGCTCGATGTCCTGGCGGGGCGGCGCATGCTGTATGTGGCCGACGTGCGCCGGCAGGCCTCGGGCCGCTGGCTGGTGGAACGCTCCGAGCTGCGGGGCGAAACGCCGCGCCGCCTGGAGTCGCTCGATTTGCCGGACGGTGACGCGGTCCAGCGGCTGTTGCCGGAGCGGTTGTACCTGGAGTCGGTCGCGCTCGGCGCGGGGGCGAAGGTCGACAGTGACGGGCCACGGGTCGTTGCGTTGCACCCGCTCCTTGTGCACGAGGCTGACAGCGGCGACGTACTGTACCTGAATGCCCGCCGCGGCCGCCAGCGGGTCGAATATCTCTCCTATAGCACCGGCCGGGCGTTGGAGCGCGATGACCTGACGTGCGAGCAGCGCGACCTGCTGGCCCGGGTGCTGCGCGTGCCTGTGGACGACCCGAGCGTCGCGGGCTGGGCGGCGCGGTCGCAGGCCGATGAGCGGGCCGAAGGGATCGCGGAGGAAACGCCCACGGCCCGGCGCCGGCTGGGCGAATTCGAGCTGCTGAGCGAGCTGGGGCGGGGCGGCATGGGCATCGTCTTCCGTGCCTGGCAGCCGTCGCTGGGCCGGCAGGTGGCCGTCAAGTCGCTGTTCCGCACCGGCGACCCCAAGGCCGAGGCGCGGTTCGCCCGCGAGATCCGGGCCCTGGGGCGCGTCGAGCACCCCCACCTGGTGAAAATCTTCGTGTCCGGCAGCGACGGCGAACAGTGGTTTTACGCCATGGAGCTGGGCTGCGGCAGGGCCAGGCCGCCGACCACGCCGAGGGCCCCGGCCTTGAGCGTTTCGCGCCGTGTCAGTCCGTCACATGATCGCCGCGGTGAGCCGAGTACGGTGAGCATCGCAGGTCCCCCGGAAGCGGTTCGGCATGGTCACGCGAGCCAGGTTCCATGATAAGCCAATTACCGGCGAGCGGGAAGAGAGCGTCGCCAGCGCGACCCACTTGCCGATCTCACCGGTCGCGCGTAGACTGCCGCCGTGTTGTAATCCCAACCGACATTCGAAGCGGCGATCCATGTCCATGAGGCCGGGGTACATCCTCTGGCGACCGCGGACACGGCAAGTCTGCGGCGGCTTGACGCTGGCGGCCTACCTCATGGCCGCGCTCGGCGTGCCGCTGCCCGCCGGGCCTCGGGTTGCATCCGCAACCTGTCAGCGGCTGGCATGTGGGTGCAGCAGTGCTGAAGCTTGCCGACTGGGCGGTTGCTGCTGCTCACCTCATGGTGCGCAGTCGAGCGAGTCGGAAACCACGACCCAAAACCGAAAGAAAAAATCGAAGGCCGCACAGCGCCACCAGCAGCAAGTCGCCGATGGGACTTGTTGCAAAAAACCCTGCTGCCAGCCCCAACCGAACGGCGAAACCGCTCAAACTGACGACGCGGACGAGGACGCAGACGAATCCTCGGACGGCGTCGAGTGGGTCATCGGCATTTCCGCAATGAAATGCCGCGGACAGAGCACGTTTTGGGTCAGCGCCGGCATCGTGCTGCCAGCGCCGGCGCCCGGGCGGATCGGCCTGTGCTCGTTCCGGAATTCTGGCTCTGCTACGCGGACGAGATCGCGCACCCGGCGACTCCTGCCCCTCCCGATCCACCTCCCCGATCGACGCCCGTCTAAACTGTTCGAAACCCGCCTCGCGCGGATTCTTTGCGCCGCCCCGCGGTTGCGCCGCCGTCTTGTTGCGCCAACGAAATCTCAAAACTAACTACATGAGGATAGTCCCATGATGCCGTCCTGGCTTCGTTCCCTTTGCCGTTGTGCGCGGGCCACGCGTGCCTTGCGCCGTCAGCAGCCCGTTGTCCGCCGGAGCGCCCGCCCGGCGCTGGAGACGCTCGAGAATCGCTGGGTCCCGTCGATTACGCCAATGATCAACGGGGCGGCCTCGGTCGAACAAGAGGCGCCCTACACGCTACATCTGGCCGAAATCGGTGCGCCATCCGATACGGTTCAGAACTGGACCATCAACTGGGGCGACGGCAGCTCGCCACAGACGGTGAGCGGCAATCCGAACTCCGTCACCCACGTGTACGCCGCCGGCGACCAGACCTTCACCATCAGCGCCAGCGCCACCGACGCCTCCGGCTCCTACCCGGCGCTGCAGAATGTCGCGGTCGATGTCGTCGCGCCCGTGGTCATCAACTTCACCAGCGGGACGAAAACGCACCTCGTGGGCGGCGACCCCGATGAATATACCAGCTACACGCAGAATGGTTTCATCGTCACTCCCGACGCCATTGACGGGTCGGGCGCGCATTTTCATCTTGCCAACGCTGCCCTTTATACTCACGTCCATGACGACGAAGCGGGCGGCGCGGGTGTCGTCGATCTGCAGGAGCAGAACGGCGGGGCATTCATGCTCGACAGCCTGGTGGTCCCGCAGCTGGACAACACGGCGGGCGGCGGCTCGTTGACGTTCACCGATTCCAACGGCGACAGCCTGAATGTGACGGCTCCGGGCACCTATCACCTGAACTGGGGTCCGATCACATCGTTCACCATCACGCCGCACAATCTGCTGGACAGCCTGGATCAGCGGGGCTACGTCGATTCCATCAACGTGGCGCCGGTTACGCCGCCGCCGAAAATCAGTCCCGTGGTGAGCACGGACACGGCGTCGCCCTTCACGATTAGCGGGGCGGCCTCGGCCATTCAAGACGCGAACTATACCTTGCACCTGTCCCACCCGGGCGTCGCCACCAACTCGATTCAGAGCTGGACGATCAACTGGGGTGACGGCAGCGCGTGCAGACGGTGAGCGGCAATGCGACCTCGGTCACGCACATCTACACCACGGGCAGCCAGACCTTCAACATTACGGCTACCGCCAATGCCGAGGTCACCGAGTCCAGCAGCATCACCAACCTTCCCGTTACTTACGTGAATTCCTACCTGGCGCTGCAGAATATCGCGGTTCAGGTCGTCACGCCGGTGGTGACCCCGACTATCAGCGGGGCAGCCTCGGTCGAGCAAGCAGCGACTTACACCCTGCACCTGGCCGAAAGTGAAGTCCCGTCCTATGCGATTCAGAGCTGGACGATCAACTGGGGTGACGGCAGCTCGCCGCAGACCGTGACCGGCGATCCGAGCACGGTTACGCACATGTACGCCACCGGCGACCAGACCTTCACCATCAGTGCCACCGCCAACTACGCCTTCAATTCCTACGCGGCGCTCCAGAATGTGGAGGTTGACGTCGTCGCGCCGGTGGTCATCAACTTCACCAGCGGGACCAAGACGCACCTCCAGGGCGGCGATCCCGATGAGTACACCAGCTACACGCAGAACGGTTTCAGCGTCACCCCTGACGTAGCAGCGGACGGGCCCGGCGCTCACTTCCATCTGGCCAACGGTGCCCTTTATACTCACGTCCATGACGACGAGCTGGGGGGCCCAGGCGTCGTTGATCTCCAGGAGCAGAACGGCGGGTCGTTCATGCTCGACAGCTTGGTGGTGCCGCAACTGGACAACACGGCGGGCGGCGGTTCGTTGACCTTCAGCGATTCGAGCGGCGACAGCTTGACGGTGACGGCCGCGGGCACCTATCACCTGAACTGGGGCCCGATCACCACGTTCACCATCACGCCGAACAACCTGCTGGACAGCCTGGATCAGCGGGGCTACGTCGATTCCATCAACGTGGCGCCGCTATCGTTGCCGCTGCCACCTGTGAGTCCGGCGGTCACCACGGACACGGCGTCGACCGTGACGATCAGCGGGGCGGCCTCGGTCACGCAAGGGGCGACCTACACCTTGCACCTGGCCCACCCCGGCGTCGCAGCCAGTGCGATGCAAAGCTGGACGATCAACTGGGGCGACGGCAGCGCGCTGCAGACGGTGACCGGCAATCCGAGCTCCGTCACGCACGTCTACGCCACCGGCAACCAGACCTTCAACATCAGTGCCACCGCCAATGCCGCGGTCACCGAGATCAGCTCCATCACCAACGTTCCCACGACTTATGTGAACTCCTACCTGGCGCTGCAGACGATCGCGGCTCACGTCGCAGCGCCGGTCGTCATCAACTTCACCAGCGGGACGGCAACGCACCTGCTGGGCGGCGACCCCGATGAGTACATCAACTACACGCAGAACGGATTCAACGTCACTCCCGATGCAGCCGTTGACGGCAAGGGCGCTCACTTCCACCTCGCCAACGGCGCCATGTACACTCACGTCCATGACGACGAGCTCGGCGGGCCGGGCGTCGTGGTGCTGCAGGACCAGGACGGCGCATCGTTCTTCATGGTCGATAGCATTGTGGTCCCGCAACTGGACAATACGAATGGTGGCGGCTCGCTGACCTTCACCGATTCCAACGGCGACAGCTTGACGGTGACGGCCGCGGGCACCTATTACCTGAACTGGGGACCGATCTCCTCGTTCACCATTACGCCGAACAACCTGCTGGATAGCCTGAATCAGCGGGGCTACGTCGACAGCATCAATGTGGCGACGACGGTTTCGTGACCGCCGTTGCACCGAAACCAGGGAACCACGGATCACACGAATAGCACGGATAAGAACAGAGTCGTCTTATCCGTGCCATCCGGGTGATCCGTGGTTCAGTTGTTTTTTTTGGTCGCTCTTGAAATTCCGCGGGTGGCGAGCATCAGAGCAACTCGGCGATGGGCTCGCCTTCCTGAAGGATTGGAATCGGCCGGCCGGTGCGGTCGTGGTAGAGCTGATGCACGTCGATGCCGAAGCGGTGATAGATCGTCGCCAGCAGGCAATTGCTGTTCATCGCCCGCTGCGCCGGCTCCTCGCCGCGCGGGTTCGTCGCACCGACGACTTGCCCCATCCGCAGGCCGCCGCCCGCCAGCAGCACGCTCATCGCCCGCGGCCAGTGGTCCCGGCCCGGCCGGCGGCTGGCGTCCTGATACTCGATGCGCGGCGTGCGGCCGAACTCGCCGCAGAAGATGAACAGCACCTCGCGGTCCAGGCCGCGCTGCCCGATATCCTCGATCAGCGCCGACACCGCCTGATCGAAGACCGGCATCCGTTCGGCGTACGCATCGAAGATGTGGACGTTGACGGAATGATCGTCCCAGGTGGTGGTGCGGCCGGTCTGCGGCGGAGGCGGAAGCCGGCCTGGCACTGCACGAAGCGGACGCCGGCCTCGACCAGCCGCCGGGCCGTCAGCAGGCTCTTGCCCCAGTCAGTATCGCCGTAGCGGGCGCGCAGCCGCGGGTCTTCGCGCGACAGGTCGAACGCTTCACGCGTCCGCCGGCCCGCCAGCAGCTCCACCGCACGGCGCTGGTGCCGGTCGAAGACGGCGAGGCTGTCCGGCTGGTCCAGCAGGCGCGGCCATTCATCGAGCGATTGCAAGAGCGCGTGACGGCGGCGGAGCGTCAGCGCCCCGTCGGCCGTCAGCGCCAGGTTCGCCTGGGTCGTTTCGGTGAGATAGAGCGGGACCGGATCGTAGGTGTTGGCGCCGGTCGAGGAAATGGGATTCGGGCTCGGCATGAACGGCGCGTAGGCGGGGCCGAGATAGCCGGGCCCGGCGCCGTAGAACTTGGTGTTACCCACGTACAGCGGCACCGCGCCGGCCTGCGGCTCCAGCTCCCTGGCGACGACCGAGCCGATATCAGGATATTCCGCGTTCTGCAGGTTCGCCGCCACCGACGGGTAGCCGGTCAGGAAGCGATGGGTGCCGCCGGAGTGCTCGGCACGGTTGTGGTGCAGACTGCGAACGAGGGCGAACTTGTCGGCCAGACGGGCCAGCCGCGGCAGGTGCTCGCTGATGGCGATGCCCGGCACATTGGTGTGGATCGGCCGAAAGGGCCCGCGGATCTCGGCCGGCGCGCCGGGCTTGAGGTCGAAGGTGTCGAGGTGGCTCGGTCCGCCGTTGGCCCAGAACAGGATCACGGATGAATCACGGCGAAGAGCGCGCTGGCGCAGGGCGGCGGCCTCCTCGGCGGCGAACAGCCGGGCGAGGCTGGGCTCGACGCCGGTGACGAGTGCGCCGAGACTCAGGCCGCCGACCTTCAGCCAGCAGCGCCGATCAAGGGTACGCGGGACCGGCCATGAACTTGACACGAGGATGCGCCTCCATCCGGGAGGTTTGGTGAGCGTCGCGTGGAGGGAGCAAACGAGTACGTCGCGCAGGCCACCGTAGGGCCATTATACATGCTACGGCGGTTTCGTGGAGTTGACTCAATAACTTATCGCCCTGTACAATCAACCTGCCGCGGCTTCGCTCCGAACGGAGGAAACGTTATGCCAAACATCGCCAGCGACGCGACGAAAGACCAGTTGCGTGAGCTGATCGAATGGCCGGCTGGCCAATACGACGCGAGCCTTCCGCCATCCTTTACCCATGCGATGCAGTCGTTGTACACCGCAGTGGACCACGATGACGTCGTGCTCATGCGGTCGCGCCTGAACGAAGCCCTGGAAGCGCTGCAGCAGGCAGTCAAGGAAGCGATTCAGAAACGGCTCGGTGGGCCGCACCAGGCGCGCTTGCTCTGCCGACGAGTCTGGGATCTGATTCGCGGATGCCCCCGTGAGAATTGGGACGACCTGGGTTCGCAACTCGAATCGCGGTTCGACGCGTGGTTGAAAACCCTGGTCGAGCTGCGCGACGGCCCGGTGCAGTTGCTGCGCCACGCGGCTAGACCGTCGCGAATGCTGCCCAACTTGAAAGCGATATCCGAGAGCTGGAGCAACTGAAGCAAGACGTCCTTGGTACCTGGCCATGGTCGAATCTGGAACTTCCTGCAGTCGATCGCGAAATGGTCGCTGCATCGATGGCGGCCATTGCGCGTGGCGAAAAGGGTGAATCCATCGAAGATCTGCGTCGCCGTTTGGGTGCCAGTCCCAAGTGCGACGAGCCCTAACCAGGAGGCAAGCCGGTGCCGCACGTGACCGTCATGCCGCTGGTCAGCGAGCGCCTCGGGAGCAGTCAAGGCACCTGCCAATCCGCCACCACCAGGCCGGGGATACGAGAAAACTCCGCGACATTGTGCGTGACTAGGATCAACCCGTGCTGCAACGCGGTGCCGGCAATCTGCATGTCGTAGGGCCCAATCGGTTGGCCCAGGCTTTCCAGATGACAGCGAACCCGTGCGTAGTGATCCGCACCTGCCTCATCAAACAGCAAGCAGACGAATTGTTGCACGCGCTGCTGGACCATTGCCAAATTGGCGGCTGGCTGAGAACTTTTGTAAACGCCCACCAGCAATTCCGCGAGCACCACCGCGCTTAGGCCGATCTCCACGGGCGCGTGCCCCGCGACTCTGGTCGGAAGCAGCCCCTTGGGATGATTCAGCACCTCAATCCAGGCATTGGTGTCCAACAAGTAGGTCATTCAGGGGTTCCCGTGTCTCGCAAACGCCTTGCTCGGGCCGTTGTAACGGTTCGCCCTGCCAGCCTTGCGACAATCGGTCCCAAAAACCAGGCAACCAGTCGGCAGCGCCGGCACCCGGTTCGACTATCACGACCACCTCACATTCGGCATTCGCAATCCCCACAGGAACCTCCAGGCGGAGCGCGCCGTTCGCGCCCGTTTTTTGACGAAAATGCATGGTCTTCATGGTTGGTCCCCAGTGCATGACGCAATGTCCACCGCCAGTTTACCACGCTTTTGGATTCCCACTCCAGCACAAATCGCTCTACAATGAGACAATGCCGTCGCCAGTGCTGACGAAACCTTCGCCAGCGCCCGCGCGGCATGAGGAGCCGATTGCCGCGTTTTACGGGCAGGGACGTTCGGCACTGCGTTTGCGTCGCCGAGGCGGGCGAATCCGAATGGCACAAGGAGTATGGCAATGACACGCTTGTTCGCGGCGACACTGGCGATACCGGTCCTGGCTGGCTTCCTGGCGATGGCCCCGCTGCCGGCGGGCGAAGGCGGCAAACCGGGGCCGGACCCGAAGACCTGGGACCAGGTGGTTGACAACGCCGTCAAGTACCTCAAGAGCACGCAGCAGGATAACGGCGGCTGGAGCACCGACAAGACGCCCGGCGTGACCGGCGTGGCGCTGACCGGCATGCTGCGCACCGGGCGCATCACGCCGAAGGACCCGGTTGCGGAACGGGCCTTGAAATACATCGAGAGCCTGGTCGATCCCGAGCACAAACACATCGCGGGCAAGGGGGCCAAGGTGGGCCTGCAGAATTACGTCACCAGCATCAACGTCATGGCGCTCGTGCAGGCCAACCAATCGGAGCGCTATCGCAGCCTGATCGGCGACGCGGTCGAATTCCTCAAGAAGCTGCAGTGGGACGAGGGCGAAGGCAAGAGCCCGCAGGATCCGTACTTCGGCGGCGCCGGCTACGACAGCAAGTCGCGGCCCGATCTGTCCAACACGCAGACGTTCCTCGACGCGCTCAAGGCCGCCGGCGTGCCGCCGGACGATCCCGCGTTCAAGAAGGCGCTGTTGTTCGTGAGCCGCTGCCAGAACGTCAAGGGCGAGACGAACGATCAGCCGTGGGCCGGCAAGATCAACGACGGCAGCTTCATCTACACCCCGGCCACCGGCGGCGTCACCAAGGTCGTCGACGAACCCGGTCCCGGCGGCGCGCTGCCCGGCTATGGCAGCATGACGTACGCCGGCATCAAGAGCCTTATCTATTGCGGTGTCTCCAGGGATGATCCCCGCATCAAGAAGGCGTACGAATGGATTCGCAACAACTACAGCGTCGACGGCAATGCCGGCATGCCCGACAAGCGTACCGAGTGGGGACTCTATTACTACTACCACACGATGGCCAAGAGCCTGAACACCCTCGGCGTCGACTACGTCGAGGATACGAAGGGCAAGAAACACGACTGGCGCAAGGACATCACCGAGGCGTTGGCGAAACGGCAGCGCCCGACGGCAGCTGGGTCGGCGACGCCCACTGGCTGGAGGGCGATCCGAACCTGGTGACGGGCTATGCCCTGATGGCGCTGAGTTACTGCCGGCCCAGGTGAGGCAAATCCGAAATCCGAATCTCGAAATCCGAAACAAATCCAAAATCGCAATGACCGAGAATTGGCTGTTTTTAGTTTGGCATTGCGGCTTTCGAATTTCGAATTTGTTTCAGATTTCGAGATTCGGATTTCGGATTTTGCCTGTGCTCCTCCTCCTCGCGGCGGCGTCGGTGGCCCCCGCTCACCCCGTCCCGAAGAATACCCATGACCGCACTGTCGCCGTGCATCTGGAGCAGAAGCCAGGGCCGGTGACCGTGCGCGTCACCTACACCCTCGAAGTCGATGAAGTCACGGCCCTCACCAGGGACCTGGAACCCTACGACGATATCGACGTGTTCCAGTTTCGCGGCAAAGCGTTGCAGCTTTACACCGCGCTCGCGCACCGACTCGGTCCCGATCTCGCGTATCGTCTCCGCGGTCAGGCGAATGGGCAGCGATTGGACTTCAACTGCATCAAAGCTACGGCGCAACTGAAAGACGACAAGGACGGCACGCCGCTGGGCCATCTCCGCTGCAACTTCGAGTTCACCGCAAGCTTTGCGCCCCTGACCGATCGGGACAACGAGCTGATCTTCGAGGACAAGACCTACTGGGCCGAGGAGGGGAAAGTCGATCTCAGCCTCGTCAATGACGCGGGGCTGCAGATCAAGAGCGAGATCGTGCCGGGCGCGGCGCTCAAGCAACGTTCGCCGCTGGAGCTCGAACCGGGCGACGATGCTCGGCTCCGCAGCTTGCGCGTGGTATTCGTCATGGCCGAGGGCGTGCCGACGCCGCCGGCCGCGCCGCCGCCGAAGAGGTCCGCCGCGGCGAAAACGCACGACGAACACAGCCTGCTGCGTTTGCTGCTCCACGCCGACTACGGTTTTTGGCTGACGATGCTGATGGCGTGTGTCTTCGGCGCGGCCCACGCCTTGACGCCGGGGCACGGCAAGACGCTGGTGGCGGCCTACCTCGTCGGCGAGCGCGGCACCATGATGCACGCGGTCGTTCTCGGCGTGGTCACGACGCTGACCCACACCGGCGTCGTCTTGCTGCTCGCGGCGATTCTCTTCTGCCTGCCCGGCGACGCCCGCGAGTCATTCGGCCAGGTCATCCAGAACGGCCTGGGCCTGGCGATGGGCCTGCTCGTCGTGTGCATGGGCTTCTGGCTGCTTCTGCAACGCCTGTCCGGCGGCGCCGACCACATCCATGTCGGCGGCGGACACCATCACGGAAACCCGGAGTCCGGCGGCGTTCGCTGGTGGGGCCTGATTGTGCTGGGCGTTACCGGCGGCCTGGTGCCGTGCTGGGATGCGATTCTGCTGCTGCTGGTAGCCGTTCAGCGCGGCGAGCTGCCCCTGGCGCTGCCCATGGTGCTCGCATTCAGCGCGGGATTGGCGGCTGTGCTGGTGCTGATCGGCGTTATGGTCGTGCAGGTGCCGAATTTCGCGCAATCGCGCTGGGGCAACGGCCGGATCGTGCGAGCGCTGCCGATCCTCAGCGCGGTGGTCGTCACGCTCATGGGCCTGTGGCTGTGCTATGAGGGTGTGCAAGGGCCGTGAGCAAGCTTGACTCCGCCACCGCAAATCCCTTTGCTATCAATGCAAGCTTCATTGCCCAGCAAGCGCAGGCCGGCCCGAGTAGCCTTCATGCGCGTGAGAGAACTGACCGCCTGGCAGGTGCGCGTGCCGCTGAAAAAGGCCATCCAGCACGCCTCGCACACGCGCACCGAAACCGACAACCTCGTCGTCCGCTGTGTCCTCGACGACGGCACCGAAGGCTTCGGCGAGAGCGTCCCACGCGATTACGTCACCGGCGAAAGCATCGAGTCGGCCCTCCAGCTCCTGCAAAATAGCGATCTGCCCGCCCAGTTCGAAGCGTGCGATTCCTTCGCCGCCGCCGTGGCTTTTGCGGAACGCCTCGTGCTGGCGCCGATTGCCGGCGATGACCGTGGCTGTCGGGGCAACGCGGCCCGTTGCGCCCTGGAGCTGGCCGTGCTCGACGCGTATGGCAAGCACTTTCAGGAGCCCGTCTCGGCGATCACTCGCATCGTTGCGCCGGAGCTCTACGAGCCGCGGACGCACGTGCGCTATAGCGGGGCGATCACGTCGGCGCAGGGCGCAAGGTGCGCTGGCAGGCGTGGAAATACTGGGCGTACGGCTTTCGCCAGCTCAAGGTGAAAGTCGGCATCGCGGGACAGGACGACGTCGATCGCGTGCGGGCGATCCGAGGGCGCGTCGGCCGGCGCGTGGACCTGCGCGTCGACGCCAACGAGGCCTGGACGACCGCGGACGTTTGCCGGCGCATCGGCGAGCTGATGCCGTTCGGCATCAGCGCCGTCGAGCAGCCGTTGCCGCACGCCGACGCGAGTGCGCTGGCCGAGGTGCGCCGCGAGGTCGGGGTGCCGATCATGCTCGACGAGTCGCTGTGCAGCCGGGTGGACGCCGAGCGTGCCGTGGCCGAGGGCAGCTGCGATCTGTTCAACCTGCGGCTCTCGAAATGCGGCGGGTTTCTGCCCTCGCTGCGATTGGCGCAATACGCCCGGTGGCACGGGCTGGGCAGCCAGCTCGGCTGCCAGGTGGGCGAGACAGCGATCCTGTCGGCGGCGGGCCGGCACTTCGCGGCCAGCGTGCGCGGCCTGCGCTATGTCGAGGGATCGTACGACCGCCACCTGGTGCGCGAGGCGCTGGGACGCGCCGATCTGACGTTCGGCTGGGGCGGCTGGGCGCCGGCACTCCCCGGTCCCGGCCTGGGCGTGGCCATCGATCCGGCGGCCCTCGAGCGCGTCACGGTGCGCAAGGAGGCACTCCTTGGCTGACGCCTACACGATCGAGGAGCACACGGCCGCCGACGGCTACCGCTGGAAATACCGCGTCTATCCGCCGCCGGCGACCCCGCGCCGACCTGGTGTTCATCCACGGCATCCAGAGCCATGCGGGCTGGTACGAACATTCCTGCACGCGGTTCAGCCAGGCCGGCTACCGCGTCTCGTTCCTCGATCGCCGCGGCGCCGGCATGAATGCGGCCGTGCGCGGCGACGCGCCGGGCGGCTTTCGCCGGCTGCTCGACGACCTCGCCGAGTTCCTCACCGCGTTGCCGCGCACGGCGCTGCGCGGCCACACGGTGGGTCGGCTGCCGTTGTTCCTCGGCGCGATCTCGTGGGGCGGCAAGCTGGCCGCGGCCCTGGAGCGGCGCCATCCCGGCCTGATCGACGGGCTCATGCTGTTCTGTCCGGGGTTTGCCACCCGCGTTCGACCGTCGCTCGGCCAGCGCCTGCTGATTCTCCTGAGCCGGCTGTTTCGCCCGCGCAAGCAGTTCCCGATCCCGTTGAGCGACCCGGAGCTGTTCACCGCCAATCCGCGCTGGCAATCGTTCCTGCGCGACGACCCGCTGCGGCTGCACCAGGCGACCGCGCGCCTGTTGATCGAAAGTGTCCGTCTCGACGGTTACCTGCGTTTCGTGCCGAAGTACGTCCATGTGCCGGTGCTGATGCTGCTGGCCGAGCACGACCGCATTATCCACAACGCGAAGGTGCGGGCGTTCGTGAATCGCTTCGCCACGCCGGACAAGCAGATCCTCGAGTATCCGGGCGCGCACCACACGCTGGAGTTCGAGCCGGAGCCGCAGCGGTTCATCGGCGACGTGCTCAACTGGCTGGAAAAGCATACGCCGGATGCGGGATGAGGCGGATGCAGAGAAGGCCCTAAGTCGCGAGGGCGTGCAAAAAAGTTTCAAAAATCTTGCAAAAACCCCTTGAAACCTGCCACGGCGTGTCTATGATTCTCATTGTCCCGCTGGATGATGACTTTGGTGACTGGGCGACGCCGAAGGAATCGAAGGCGGGACACTTTTTGCGCCTGCTTTCCACCCATCCCAGCCCATCGCATGTCTGTCGCATCGACCCTCAACGAGCACGACGCTCCGGCCGAGCCGCTGGCGCTGTTCGCCCAGTGGTACCAGGCCGCGCTGGATGCGCAGCTGCCCGAACCCGGCGCGATGACGCTCGCCACCGCCTCCCCCGACGGCATCCCGTCCGCCCGCATGGTCCTTGTGCGTGGCTTCGACGACCGGGGCCTGGTGTTCTACACGAATTACCAGAGCCGCAAGGCCGTCGAGCTGGACGCCAATCCGCAGGCGGCCCTGGTGCTATTTTGGGCGCCATTGCATCGGCAGATTCGCGTCGAGGGCACGGTCGAGAAAGTGTCTGCCGAAGAGTCCGACGCCTACTTCCGCAGCCGGCCGTACGGCAGCCGCCTCGGTGCCGTCGCCTCGCCGCAGAGCGCGGTGATCGTCGGCCGTCAGCTGCTGGAGGCGCGCGTCGCCGAGCTGCAAGCCGAATTCCCGACCGACGTGCCGCGGCCCGTGCACTGGGGCGGCTACCGCGTGCGGCCAGCGCTCTTCGAGTTCTGGCAAGGCCGCGACAATCGGCTGCACGATCGCCTGCGTTATCGCCGCGCCGCGGACGGCTCGTGGATACTCGAGCGCCTCGCACCGTAACCAAGTGGCTATTCGAGGGCATGCTGTGAAGAAAATCGTGATAAAAGATGCGAACCTCGAAGAGTGCCTCAAGCAGGCAGAAGGAACGCGTAATATTGACGCGGAACGGTAAACCGATCGCGGTACTGGTCGGCGTGCAAGGTCTTGATTGGGAACAACTCGAGCTTGGCCATTCCGACGAGTTCTGGTCGCTCATCCGCGCGCCGAGGACAACCCACGATCAGTCGAGAAGAGTTGGAGAAACGGCTGGCGGATTCCTAGTCCGTTGAAGTCAGCGGTAGCGTGGCCCATTCGCGATGATCGCGCAGCCGGACGGCCAGCGCCTTCGCCAGATGGACCACGGCCCCGGACACCACCAGCCCCAGCGACAGTGGGACGAACAGATCCTGCACGTCAAACGTGGCGAAATCGAGCCACAGCGAAAAACCGACGCCGGGCACGAGCAGACAGGACGCGGCAGCGATGAACGCCGCCTTGAGCCAGGCGCGGCCGGCGGTCGCGTCCAGCACGCGGCATAGCCATTCGGCCAGGAAAGTAAAGCTGACCACGAAGAAGAACAGCGCCAACAGGACCGCGGTGCCGTCCACGACCATTGCCGGCCCATGGCGCAACCCGCCAGCAAACGGCAGGACTGCAAAGAGCATCGCCAGAGCGACGAAGACGATGGCCTGGACCACCAGGGCATGGCGCACCGCGCGGCGCAGGGTCGGTTCGCCGGGACGATACCAGACATGATCGACGAAACGGTCGAAGGCGTCGCGGGCCGGCACGGTCGCCTGCAGCTGCCCGGTCAGGTCGGCCGCATCGCCGAAGCGCTGGGCGGTCCGCGCCAGGGCGGCCGGTTCGTCGTCGCCGCCAGCGTGCATTTCCTCGTCGAAGACGGCGCTGACGTGTGCCAGCAGCTCCTCGCGCATCTGCTGCTTGCGGCGCAGTCCTGCGCACCGGCCGGACGGCCCGTTCGACGAGGATCTTGAGCTGGGTCAGCGTGGACTCGTTCATGCGGACGCTCCGAGAATGCCCCCGACGATGTTGACGAAGCGCTGCCACTCCGCCCGGCCGTTTTCGAGGTCGCGCCGGCCCTTGCGCGTCAGCCGATAGATGCGCCGCCGCGCCCTGCGCCGGCCGTGCGACTGTTCCTCCCAGATCGCCTCGACATTGCCCGCGGCTTCGAGCCGGTACAGGGCCGGGTAGAGCGAGCCTTCCTTGAGCCGCAACAGGCCGCACCCGGCGTCGTCGAGCCGGCGCAGGATCTCCAGCCCATGCCCGTCGCCGCGCTCCAGCGTGGAGAGGATCATGGTTTCGAGATGCCCGCGCAGCTGATCGCCCTGGATCTGTTCCATGCCGTTATCATAGGCTGTCTAAGGATCAATGCAAGCACAATCCACGCGCGAGTCGTGCTGGTTGATATCGAGATACGTTGCGAGGCTCAACCCACTCGCTGCGCAATGGCATTCCCCACCTCGCTGGTCGTCGCCGCGCCGCCCTGATCCACCGGCATCGTCTGGCCTTCGCACAGCACTTCCGTCACCGCGCGCTCGATGCGCGCTCCTGCCGCGGCCGCTTCCGCATGCTGATGCCGGCGGCCCAGCCAATCGAGCATCATCGCGGCCGACAGGATCGCGGCGATCGGATTGGCGATTCCCTTGCCGGCAATGTCCGGGGCAGTGCCGTGCGCCGGCTGGAACACGGCGTGGTCGTCGCCGATGTCGGCCGACGGCGCCATGCCCATGCCGCCGACGAGGCCCGCCGCCAGGTCGCTCAGGATGTCGCCGAGCAGGTTCTCGGCCACCAGCACGTCGCAGCGCTGCGGCTTCTGCACCAGGTAAAGCGCCTGCGCGTCGATGTAAGCGTGCTCGCAGCCGATCTGGGGATATCGGCCGGCAACCTCGTCGAAGACCTTGCGGAAGAACGCGAAACTCTTGAAGATGTTCGCCTTGTCAACGCACGTGACCTTGCGCACCGCATCGCCGGCAGAGCGTGGCCGCTGCTGAGCGAGGCGAAAACCGAAGTCGCAGATGCGCTCGACGCCGCGGCGCGTCATCACCAAGGTGTCGGTCGCCAGCTCGTCGCGCAGGACAATGCCGCCCGTCTGCGACGCGAACAGGCCCTCGCTCTGCTCGCGCAGGATGACCAGGTCGATGTCGCCGGGACGCAGACCGGCGAGCGGCGAGCGCGCGCCGGGGTAGAGCTTGCACGGCCGAACTCCGGCGTACAGGTCGAGCACGACGCGCAGCGTTACCTGCGGGGTCAGCTCCGTGCCGTCGGGCTTGCGGACGTCGGGATGGCCCATCGCCCCCAGCAATACGGCGTCGGCCTGGCGGCAGGCGTTGAGCGTGTCGTCGGGCAAGTCGGTGCCGCGGTGGAGGTAGCAACCGGCGCCGCAGTCGTGCTCGGTCAGCGCAAGTTCGAAGCGGCCCCGCGCGGCGCGCGCAGCACCTTGACGGCCTCGACCGTCACCTCGACGCCGATGCCGTCGCCGGGCAGGACCGCAATCTTGAACGTGGATTGTGAAGGCACGGAACGCGTTACCTCAATTCCGAAATCCGAAGCACGAAATCCGAAACAAATCCCAAACACGAATACCAAAATCCAAAACGAATGCAAAGCACGAAAGCTACGGATTTCGGGTTTTCGAAGTCAACTGCCTTCCGCGATCCACTGCACGGCCTCGCGGATCAACTCGACGCCCGTGTCGACGTTGAGCTTGTCCTTGATGCGTGCGCGGTAGGTCTCGACCGTGCGCGGACTGAGGCAGAGCTGCTGCGCGATGCGCTGCGTGTCCAGCCCCTGGCCGATGAGCTCGAAGACCTCCAGCTCACGGCAACTACACCGTCACCGTGTCCGTCACGGAGCCGGGCGTGCCGCCGGTACCGCTGGTCTCTGCCACCACCGCCGCAACGGTGGCCGACGCCGACCTGTCGGTCACCGCCGCGCCGGTGACAGCCACGGAGGGCACGGCGTTCACCGGAACGGTCGCCACCTTCACCGACCCCGGCGCCGTGCAGGTCTTTAACACCACGCCGGGCAATGGCGACGTCAATCCCTACGGCGTCGCCATCGTTCCGGCCAACTTCCCCAGCGGCGGCCTGCTCCAGCCCGGCGACATCCTGGTTTCCAACTTCAACAACGCCGGCAACGTCCAGGCACCGGCACGACCATCACCCTCATCACGCCGGCCGGCAACACCTCGAATTTCTTCACCCAGCACCCCCCAGGGCCTGAGCACCGGCCTGGTGGTGCTTAGCTCCGGTTTCGTGATCGTTGGCTCTAGCAGCCCGTTGCAAAAAGTATCTCGGAAAGCGCTTGGCCGACGGGATCGGGCCCCGACGAGCAGAGACGGGGATGCACACCCGCCGTTCTCATGATTTCCAGCGCGCGGTTTGAGTATACTGGCGTCGGAACCAGTATCAACCACCGAGGCCAATCGCATGAGCCTGGCAGCCTCCGTCGGCCGGTCCACTCGTCGCCGCCGCGTCGCCTGGCTGTGCGGACTCCTCGTTGTCGCAATCGCTGGGTTGGCCGGCGGCTGGTGGTATCTCGTCTCCGCAGAGGAGCGTGAATATCAGCAGGTGGTCGCGGAAACCGATCGGCTCGATCCCGGATGGCGCTTCGCCGACATCGAAGCGGCACGGGAGCGGATTCCCGACGAGCGCAATAGCGCTCGTTGTGGCCAAGGTTTTCCGAGGGATCGACAATGCAGCAGGTGCTGGCGTTGTCTCGCTGGCAGCATCGCTCGGACCCTGGCCCAACGTCCCTCTGAGCGATGAACAGGTTGCCAACGTGCGGAAAGTCCTAACCGAACTGGCGGACGCCCGGAAAGCCGCGCGACGATTGAAGGACCTGCCCACCGGACGCTACCCAGCCTGGTTCGATCCGCAAAAGCTGAACGAGCACGACGCGACCCGCATGCAGTCCGATCGCGTTGCCGCGTTCGTGCGACTGGACGCGCTGCTTTCCATCCACGACGGCGACCACGCGGCCATCGTGGACGCTGTCCATGCCAGCTTCAACGTGGCGCGGTCCGTTGGCGACGAGCCGGGCTTGAGCCGGCACGTGGAGTACCTGGTCTACACGGAATCGGCGGTACGAATCTTGAATCGCGCTGGTGAAATCGACCTGGACTGAAGCCGAGCTAATGGCGATCCAAAAAGTGCTGGAGTCGGAAATGGCGATGCCGCGGCTGTTCTGGGCGGCGCCGGCGACCGGGCCATTGTAGTCCATTATCTCGAAGCCATACGCGACGGCCGCATGGCGCCCCTCCGGTGCGCTGGGGCTGGCGCGGCTTGCTGGAGGACCGAGTGGGTATGTCCTTTCAACCGAATCGGGCCGACCGATTGCGAATCCTCAACGAGATCGTGGCTGCCAGCCGGCTGCCGGTCGAAGAGCAGGTCGCGGCCGTGGAGCGGATTTGTGTCGCTCATCCACGGCTGCCCGACGGAGAAGACGCCATATTTTTCAGCGTATGGACTAGGGAATCTGTCAGGTGCCAGGCCGATCTGCGTGAGGCGTTGGTGGCCGTGGCGTCGGAACGGTATCGCCAGGCACGTGGCGCCTGGCCTGATACGCTGTCGGCGTTGGTTGAGCACCACTTTATTTCCCAGGTGCCGCTGGATCCGGATGACGGTCAGCCGTTGCGCTATCGACAGCTCGCGGACGGGGTCGTGTTCTACTCCGTTTGCCCTGAGTATGTCCACCGTGGCAAGACGGTCGAGGGATTTCGCCTGTGGGATCCGGCAAGATAGCGGCCGGCATGAGGGCAATCGCATGACCCAGGCAGCATCCGTCGGCCGATCCACTCTTCGCCGCCGCATCGCCTGGCTGTGCGGGCTCCTCGTCCTCACAGTCGCGGGCCTGGCCGGCGGGTGGTGGTATCTCGTCAACGCCGAGGAGCGTGAGTATCAGGCGGTGCTCGCGGAAACCGACCGCCTCGATCCCGGTTGGCGCTTCGCCGACATCGAAGCGGCACGGCAGCGCATTCCCGACGAGCGCAACAGCGCTCGTGGTGTCCAAGGTTTTTCGGGGGATCGACAATGCGGCGGGTGCCGGCGTCGCCTCGCTGGCACAATCACTCGGACAGTGGCCCGACGTCCCCCTGAGCGATGAAGAGGTTGCCAAGGTGCGGAAAGTCCTGACCGAACTGGCGGACGCCCAAAAAGCCGCGCGACCATTGAAGGACCTGCCCACAGGACGCTACCCGCCTTTGATCGATCCGCAAAAGCCGGATGATGATTCAGAACCGACGCTCATACAGTCCCTGAACGTTCGCGCATTCGTGTACCTGGACGGGTTGCTTGCCATCCACGACGGAGACCACGCGGCGGTCGCGGAAACCGTCAATGCCAGCTTCAATGTAGCGCGGTCCTTGGGTGACCCCGCGGGCACGATGGGCCTACTGGTGTATATCGCCAATATGGAATCGGCGCTACGAATCTTGAATCTGCGCTGGTGCAATCGGCCTGGACCAAAGCCGAACTGTTGGCGCTGCAACGCGAGCTGGAGTCGGAACTGACGCAGCCGCGGTTATTCTGGGCGCAACGCGGCGAGCGGGCCTATCAAATCTTTGTTCTCGAAGCGATGCGCGATGGCCGCATGGCGAGCTATCCGGCGCACCGAGCTGGTTGCGCCGCTTGCTGCCCGAGCAGGTGGCTACGATCTTCCAACTGAGCAGGGCCAACCGACTGCGAATCCTCAACGAAATGGTGGCTGCGAGCCGACTGCCGGTCGAGGAGCAGGTCGCGGGCGCGGCGCGGATTCGCGATGCGCATGCGGCGGACGACGCAGAACTTCGCCAGCTTGGTTGGTACCACCAATGGACCACGGAATATGTCACCTGCCAGGCCGGTCTCCGCTGCGCGTTGTTGGCCGTGGCGTCGGAACGGTATCGCCAGGATCATGGCGCCTGGCCTGATGCGCTGTCTGCGTTGGTGGAGCACCACTATATTTCCCACGTGCCGCTGGATCCGCACGACGGTCAGCCGTTGCGCTATCGGCAGTTCGCGGACGGCGTCGTGTTCTACTCGGTCGGCCCTGACCGGGTGGACCATGGCGGGCTTCCCAATCGTGCCACGCTGCCGATGGGTACGGACGTTGCGGCTGGCTTTCGCCTGTGGGATGCGGCACGTTAAGGCCCGGAGGGTCAGGAGACGGGGACAAGCCCCGCCGCTCGCGTCTATTGTCCCTGCCGTGCCTGCTTCTTGCGGTCCGACTCCTTCAGCAGCATTTTGCGCAGCCGGATCGCGCCCGGCTTCACCTCGACGAGTTCGTCCTCCTCGATGTGCTCCAGCGCCTGCTCCAGCGTCATCAGCCGCGGCGCCTTCAGGCCGATGCTCATGTCCGAGCCGGCCGCACGCATGCGACTTCAGCACCGCCCATGTTGCGCGGATGACGCTTGCCGTGGACCAGAATGAAGTGCCTCGCCCAGCGCAGGTAACACGCTTCGGTCCACGGCGAATAATGCCGCACGCGCAGAACCTGGATCATCTGATCGAGCAGCCGCGGTGGCTGCGGACGTGGCAGCTCGCGTAGCTCCATGCCCAGGACATGCTCGTAGAGCAGTTCCCACTTATGATGGATTCCTCTGCTGCTACCAGGGCGAATGGCCGCTGTGCCCGAACAATTCCGGGTTCGCTCGTGGTTATCGTACCGCGAAGCCGACCGGGCACAAGCGGAATCGTCGAAAGCGACGAGGCGAACAACCCGCGGGGTTCGAAGACTCACCCCGCGGCGTGGCTGCGAGAGCGTCAAAACGGATGCGCGAACCCCACCCAGACTTGCCAGGGGGTGGGGGCGTTGAGCGTCTTGGCCACGTCGAGGCGGACGGTGGTGCGCTCGATCATGCCGAGCCAGGTTACGTCCAGACGCAGGCCGACGCCGATGGCGTGGGCGATGGTGCCGAGCTGCTGGCCTTCCAGATAGGCGTTGCCCACATCATAGAACGGGGCGAGATAGACGTTGCGCAGGCCGGCGACGTGGTCGCAATAGTCCCAGTCGAGGTCGCGCAGCAGCGGCACCCGCCATTCGACGCTGCCGACCCAGACCGCGCTGCCCTGGCGTTGGTCCAGGCCGAAGCCGCGGAACAGGTTGCCGCCGCCCAGCGAGAAAAACTCGCCGTTGAGCGGCAGAGCGCCGGCGCCGGCCAGGCGAAACGCCCAACGCGTGTCGTTGAGCCAGCTCACCACCGGACCGTTGCCGAGCCAGTCGAACAGGCGCGGCATCGACTTCACGAACGAGAGCTGGCCGTAAAGCTGCTGAAACGTCTCCGTGTTGCCGACAATCGGCAGGCCATATTGATACGTCAGGTCGAAGGCCAGGCCGCCCTCGGCGTCCCAGTACGGCGTCAAGAAGTTCAGGTGATAGTGGGCGCCCACGGCGGGACGATCGTTGAAGGGGTCGGCGCCGGGCAGCGTCACGGCCGGGTCGGGCAGGTTGCGGTTGGAGTACATGCCGAACGCTTCGATATAGTGGAACGGCTGTAGATAGAGGGAGTCGCCGTACATCAGCACATAGCGGGCAAAGAGGACGCCTTCGCTGGATTTGATTGGGTCCGAGCCGAGCGTACCCAGGCTCTGCTCGATCACAAAGCCGACCTGGCCCTGCGGGATGACGACGTGGTCCCACAGGCCGTCCACGCCGGCGACCAGGTTGCGGTCCTCGGCACGGTAGGCGAGATAGGCGCCGCCGCAGAAGTCCTGGGTGTGATAGACGCCGGCGCGGACGCCGATCTCGGCGGTGCGGACGAACCACGGATCGTTATAGGAGGCGGCAAAGGCCCAGGGGCCGGCGAGGAAGTTCCAGCGGTCATAGGCGCGGGTCACGTCGGTTTCTTCGAGCTGGGTGTAGAGGGGCGTCAGGTTATAGGTACACTCGTACTTCCAGTGGTTGTTGGTGGGGCAGTCGTCGAGCAGGACGTGGTCGGGATCGACGGTGATCTGCGCCGGGAGGCGTGGCAGCATCAGCTCGACGCGGACGGTGGCTTGCGGCTGCTTCTTCTTGTTGACGGAGGGACACGCCTCGATGAGGGCCGGCACCGGGTCGTCGAGGCGCAGCACCGGCACGTCGGGGAAGATGGGGACGCGGATTTGGTAGCCGGTCTTCTCGCCGGCCAGGCGGATGCCGAGCACGGTCGGTTCGTTGAAGCCGCCCTGCTGCTTGAGATGGACGACGACCTTGACGGGGGCATCCGCCGAACAACCCGCGGGGCTCGAAGACTCGCCCGGCGGCGTGGGGCTGTTAGCGCAGAGCAGGCGGCTGCGCCAGGGGGACTGATCGTCCACTTCGACGGACGCGACCGCCCAATCGCACATGCCGCTGCCCCAGACCCATTGCTGGAAGAAGTCGTGCCAGGACTGGCCGGTGAACGCTTCCAGCTCGGCCTGGAAATCCTTCACGAGCAGGATGCGGAAGTGGTACTTGCGATAGAGATGGCGCATGAAGTCGAAGAAGGCTTGTTCGCCGAGCCGCTCCTCGATCAGGCCGATGACCTTGCTGCCGCGGTCATAGGCGGCGGCGGTGAGGTTGACCAGGTGCTCGTACTTCTCCATGTTCTGGACGGTCGGGTGTATGTCGCCGCGAGCGCGGGCGCCGATGTAGCTGTAGTTGCGCAGGTCGTCGCGGTGGATGTTGGGCATCCAGCCCAGGCCGTCGGGATACTGCAAAAACGCATTGTTGGCGCCGTGCAGGCGATCGCAGAGGCGATGGCTGAAGTAGGTGGCGGGGCCTTCGTCCATGAAGGTCTCGGCGTAACCGTTGGTGCCGATGACGTTGTAGAACCACTGATGGCAGAGTTCGTGCTGCACGAGGTAGGCGGGATAGGCCTTGGCCAGATGCGGCATGTGGAACATGCGGTCGTCGATCATGACCAGGCCGCCGCACTCGTTGCCGTTCCAGCCGAAGCAGGACTCGACGATGGTGAACTGGGGGTAGGGATAATGGCCGAACCAGTGGTTGTAGACGGGGAGGGCGTCACAGGCGGCCTTGACGAGGACTTCGCCATAGAACTCGTGCTCGGGCAGGTAGAGGCAGCGGACCTTGACGCCGTCGGCCTCGCCCCATTTTTCGCAGAAGCGGCTGGAGGCGATGAGGGCGAAGTCGCGGAGGTAGGCGGGCGCGAATTCGATGGCCCGCCAGCCGTCGCCGAGGTCGCGGACCTGTTTTTCGGCGCTGGAGGCGGCGAGCTTCTGGTCGCAGGGGAGGGTGACGCGGACAGTGTAGAGGCCGGCTTCGTTGTAGAAGGGCTGGTGCCAGGGGATGAAGGGGGGCGCCTGCCAGCACTTGCCGTCGTGGACGGCGACAACAGGGAGCCATTGGGCGAGCGTGGTGATGCCGGCCCATTGGCCCCAGCGGCCCTTCTTGGGGGGACCTTCACGAGGCAGTTGAGATGCACGGTGACGGATTGGCCGGGCAGCAGGGGCTCGTGGTTGCCGACAGCCAGGACCGCGGGCGGATCGGCGAGGGGCAATACGTCGGCGGCGGGGTGATCGTGCCTTGGCGGGGCATAAATCGCAGCGGCAAAGGGCCGCATCACAAGCCCGCAAACAACCAGCGGCAGGACGCCGCCTACCGGCTTCTGGTGGAGCGAGCCGCTCGGAGCGGCGGAGCGATTCCCGCCAGCCGTGCGGCGGGCCGCTGCTGTTGGCACTACAACAGCAGCGGGATGATGAGGAGCCGCGGGATGAGCGCTGCGACGATGCGCCGCCGCCTGATTCGCCGCAGCCCGAGGCATCGCATCGAGTGCCGCCGGCTCGTCGTTCGCCTCGTCGCCAACCGCCGTCGTGCCGCCGTCAACCGCCGGCACTCACGCGCCGACGCGCTGCGCATGGTGGTGGCGGGGTGGGTGGGTGGGTTTACGATGCACGCGCCGCTGATGCTGCCGATGCCTGAGATGCCGACGCCACCACCGCGACCTAGACGCGTTGGCTGGTCGCCAACCGCCCGTTGCCCGATGCCGAGAACCTGACCAGTACCGGGAAGCCGCCGAGCTGGTGCGGGCACCGGCTGGACCGGGCGCGACACGTCCGCACCGGTGCATCACAACCCGCCCCCAACCGGAGCCTTGGCAGAGGCTCCGTTGTTGGGGGTTCTAGCCCATGTTTAACAAGTGTCGCCGTAAGTCCTTGCTGCGTAAGGGCTGATTTTTGGATTAGTCACTACATTGTCGTTTCATCGCCCGCGGGCGGCGCCGGCGGCCGATGGTCGGCCAGACCGATGGCGTTGAGTACCTGGCGGGCGCGGGACGAACCCGGTGTCGTGCCGCTACGGAGCTCTTCCGCAACGCGGAATTGCACGTAGCGAATCGTCTGCAATGCTTCCAAGGCCGACTGCGCCGAGAGCGACAGGCCAGCATCTTTCAAGGCGCGCTCCAGCATCCGCTCGATCAAGAACGCCAACGCCGCCACAAAAATGTGTGCCTTCACCCGCCGCGCCGTGTGATGCCAGATCGGCCGCATGCCCAGCGGATCCTTGAGCGAACGAAAGCCCCGTTCCACCTCGCTTAAGTCCTTGTAGTGCGCCA
Source organism: uncultured Gemmataceae bacterium (assembly GCA_963834865.1). GTDB lineage: Bacteria > Planctomycetota > Planctomycetia > Gemmatales > Gemmataceae > CAWIDK01. The sequence goes on along the minus strand of CAWIDK010000005.1, from coordinate 1,469,442 downwards.
CCGCCTCCGCGGGCGTCATCGCCGTCTGATCGGTCTGGATGAGGTAGCGCCCTTCATACTTCTTTTCCCGAGGTAAATTCACTGGGTGCTCCACGATCTCCAATTGTCCCTCTTTGAACTCCCACATGTAGTAACGATAGCCGTGGTTCTTTTGCAACGCCCGCTCGGCCGCCGCGCCGATCTTGGCCGGCTGCTTCAACTGGCCCTTGGCCACGCGCGCCTGCACCTTCGCCAAGGCCGCACGCACCCGCTCCATCGCTTTGCTACGTTGCCGCTCTTCATAGGCCCGACGCTCGTCGCTATCGACCACAAACACTCGCACGCCGGCACGGTCGCAGGCGACCTCTTGCACTCGTGTCCGGGGTGGATTTGGTTTCGCCCGCGCGGTGATCCCATTGGGGCAGTCGACCCACTTCGTTTCGTCCACGCGATCAATCAACGCCTCCGCCTCCGGATTGCGGCGACGCGTCATGCCCACCAAGTAGCCATGTTCCGCCGCCGCCTGCAGCATGGCCAGATTGCTCTCGGTCACCATGCCGCGATCACCGACAAAGACGATACGCCGAAGGCGAAAACGCCGGGCCAGGTCTTGGATGACTTCCTTGACCGTCGTGCTGTCACGCGTGTTGCCCGCCCACACGTGATGTGCGATCGGCCAACCCGCCACCATCACCACGCCCACCACCACCTGCACGTTCCGCGGCTTGCCGTCGCGACTGTAACCGTGCTTGGCCAGCGTCGGCGGACCATGGCCTTCAAAATACGTACTGGTCAGGTCGTACATCACCAGGTCCGCGTCGAACTCGAACAACGTCCGCAGCCGCTCATAGAGCGCCACTTCCACGGCGTCCTTGTTCAACCCCAGATGATCCAGCGTGCGATACCAACGCTGCAGTTGCCCCAAGTCGACCTGGACGCGGCCTTGCTGCTTCCAACAGGGTACGTACCGGCGACCATGCCGGTCGCACACGTAATCGGTCTCCAGCCACGCGGCCAAACCGTGCTCGCTGGCCGGCCGCACCAGGCGGTTGGTGATCAGCACCAGGACGCGGCTGACCCAGTCGTCGGCGGGGTCTTCGCTCGGCCGCAACTTGGGCCAACGCCGACCAGCATCGAGCCATTGCCAGAGGCCCAGTTGGTCGAAGAAGTGGCGCGCGACGAGCATCGGTCCCCAGGTACTGGCGTCGAGGATTTCGATGGGTCCCTCGGCGCCGAGTTGCTGGGCCAGGGCCTGCGGCCCTTCCTCGCCGGTGAGAAAGCGATTGAGCAGCGGCAGGACGGCTTCGAGGGTGTCGCGTCGCCCGAGGTTGGCGATGACCTTTTGCTTGACCTTGCCGTTCTCGCGCACCGAGCCGACGATGCGGACATACTCGTGGACGGTGCCGTTGGAGGACGGAACTTTGACGGAGCGGATGAACATGATGTTATCATCAACAAATCCACCGGTCCGTCAACCGGATATTCGATGAAATGCGGACAAAACAGCTAAAATGTTTGTAATGATTGTCACTACGGTTTTCTGAAAACTGGACCTCCGCGCGTTGAAAATTAAGGACTTACGTCAAAAACTACCCCGACACTTGTTAAACATGGGCTAGGGGGAGCGTGGGCCTCCCCCCTCCCAGCAAACGCCACACGCCAACCGCCTCTTGCGCACCTTGATTGTTCACTAATCTAGTGAACTAGCGCTAGCTGAAACGATACCGGAACGCCGCGATTGCGGCAGCTAACCGGTTGAAACGCCTATGCCGGTTGGGCCGTCGGTGTGACAGCGTATCTACTCGGTGACGACGGCGTTGGGGCTGCAAATGAATGACGGACAGCGGTAAGAATCCTGTCCGTCAGCCAGCCCGGCGCCGGGCGGCAGCGGCTCGGGTAGGGGGACGATGAGCGCGGTCTGGTTGTCCTGAGCGTAGGAAAGGCTCGGGGATGCGCCGCGCCTTGACTTTAATAAAGCCATTTACCGGTTCGGCCTTACCAGGTGAAGGTGATAGGGACGCCCGGACGCCGCACGAGCAGATCAAACAAACTTGTGAAATCATCGGCCTGAAGGCCCGGTTGTTGATGAACGCCCCATATCGCTCCCGTGTCACCAACGGTCAAGACGATCATGCCTGCGACAGCAACCTGCACTTGGTTCGCTGCGGATGCAGCATCGATCACGGCACGCACATCGGCTGAGGCCCCTTGAACGGCGAGTTGCCGCTGGTAATCGTTCCCTGCTACGACCTGTTGACGCACTGGTTCGGTAACCGCCAACGTAATGTGTGGCATACGCCCTCCGTCTTCATGGCCCAACGCTCGGATTAGTTGCCGGGCCGCCTAAATGGACTTCATACAACGGAAGACCGGAATGCCGGCCCGGTTAACAGCATGCGTTCGTTCGGTGATGGTAGCTATCTGGAATAGACTCCCGCCCGCATTGTTTTCCGTTTGGTTCCGCTCTCTTTCGTCTGGTTGCTACTCTAACGGGTCGTGGACGCATCGAATTCCAGGGGGAACCATCCCGCGGATGGTGGAAGGTGTTTAGCTTCGATCGGGTAAACTGCTGTCATCGCAACTCTGCCGATGATTCCCATGTCGAGTTCTGCACATGGTACTTGCGTTAGAGCCTTGATAGCGCTTGGGTCACTGACCATCACCATGGGTGTATAAAAAGGGTCTATGTGGAGTTCCTCCACGAAATAACCCGCATTGTCGAAGTCTTGGATAAAGGCGCCGACTTCGTACAGTTCACACTTGATCGCGACATCGTATAGAGCCTTGATGTGTTTTCGCATTGCGGTAATTTAAACCTCTTCATGTTGGGCAAGTGGCAGTTCGACGATTCCAACTCTGCTCCTGCTTGTGAAGGAATATCCACGCGCGTCTTTTCGCACCTGCATTGCTTGATTGCTGATTTGGCTACGGCATCGATGCCTGGTGCTTCCTTGCACACGGCGCAACTCCGGTTACCGGCAGCCCGCACTCCTCGCAGAACCGGCGGCGCTGCCGCCCCAGGTTCTCACAGCGATCCTGCGGGATCTGCTGCTCGCCCTGCGAGGTCGTGTTCTCGCACCAGGCCAGGCCGCCGCGCTCCGTGATGGGACCGCCGCAGTCACGGCAGAACTTTGAACCGGCGTTGACGGCTGCGCTGGTCGCCATTTGTCGCTCCGCGCCGCCGAACGTTAAGGAATCGATCCTGCGTGCCGGATGGACTCGGCCGTTGTGCATTCGCGTCCCGGCGGCTGGCTGTCTCGTCACCACGCGGCTGCATTGTAGGCGCCGGAGCAGCCCGTGGCAAGCACTTGCGGCGGCGCAACGCGCGGCTCGGCACCACCTTGCGTCAGCGCGCACTGCCAGGTAAGGCGCGGCCGTCGAGCCCGTTACGGCTGGCAAGGCGGCATGCGCCGCGATTGACTCAAAAAGGGCGGCTGGCATCGTGCGGGGCCGCCGGAAAAAAACGCAGGAGACGACGACCAGGGTAAATCGTGGCCCGGGCAAGGGCCACGCGACAATCTGACGAAGCTTGCGAGCTTCAAGTTCTGCTTCCCAAGAAACCGCAACCCTGGGCCGAAAGGCCCTTGTATTCAGCAGAGGCAGTGCTTGGCGCGCCCCCGAAAGGGGCGTCGGCCAGGCGCTGTTCTGCTGCGCCTCGTTGCGGAGGCCTTGGGAGCGGCCCTGTCGGCGCTCCTTATTTCATTGCGGGGCAGCCTCGTGAACCGCAACACGAACGGCGTAGGCGTGAACTGGTCGGCGCTCGCGTTCGTGGCGATGCTCGCGGGCTTTTGCCTGTGGGGCGCACTGGCGAACCGCCTGGGTCTAGGGCAATTCTTGGGTATGCTCGGATTCGGAGCCGGCCTGTTGCTTACTGGCTGGCTTGGGCAGTGGAAGCTTGCGCGGGCGGCGGCGCAGCCGCTGAGCTGGGGCCAGAAGCTCCGGAACGCGGCGGTGTTCGTCGGGTGGCTCGGTGTCATGGCCGGGCTGGGGTGGTGGTACTACACGGCCGGTTGGGGTAAGTAGTCCAGGGTAGGCGACTCTGCGATCATCCACGGCATCAGCAGGTCTGAGTCGCTGCGGTTGCGGCGCCTGAATGTGCCGGTGCGGTTGACAGCTGCCCCGAGACCACCGATACTTGTGACCGGCGTCGGTTCTGTCGCGAAGGCTGCAATTGGCGCGGCGGCTGACGTGACGGGGGATGTATGGCTGGGGATGGCTTGGGTGTCAGAGGGTTAGAGGGCTAGCATGCGCGGCGGAGTAATCCTCAAAAAAGTTGAGATCGGACGGGGTTGGACCTGCTGATGGTCGAGTCACGGGAGCAAAGGATCGGGGGCGGAGGTTGTGCCGGCGGGGGGAGGGTGCGGGTTGGCGCGGTGGCGCGGGTGGTATGGGGGCCAGAAACGCTGCGATGCTATGACGCGAGGGACGTGGGGTGCCGGGTTGCGGAGCATCGGGGACGGCGGCAGCGGCATCGCGGCGTAGCGGGCTGCGGTTGCGTCCGGATGCGAGCAAGCGTTTTCTGGGCGGCGGGCTCCTGATTGGCGTTGCGGCGGGCGCCTGGGGCACCGGAATCGGCGGCGTGTGCCTTGGCGCGGGAATACGGGGGCGTGGAGCTAGCCGCGGGGTTGAAGCCGCCGGGGCGACGGGCGTTGCGTGTGCGTTTTTGCCAGCGCCGGGGCACGAACGGGCCGCCGCCCGCAACGCGGGCCATTGCGGGGCGCGCGGGACATTGGCTGGCCTCGTTTTACTGGTCGCGTGGCAGCCTATAGAATAAGGGGGTGACGAAATGCGCGGTCGGCATGACTTGTGTGGCGGCACGCTCTGCCGCACGAGCGTCGGGAGGTCAGAATGAACGATGCAAACTATTCGGTTCTCGTGGCCCTGCTGCCTTTCTTGTTCTTCTTTGTCTGGTTGTTGTTTCTTCAGCGTGAGGGTGCTCGGAAACTCCCGAGGTACATGATACTCCTCGGTTTCGCAGTGCTCGTTCCCTTAACCATCTGCCTGCTGCTATTTGGATTCGTCTTGGCAGCAGAGAGTCCCCCGGATGCAATGCTGTCTGACGCGCCCGTCGTCGCAGCGCCCATCGTCGCACCGCCCATCGTGGTCGAACCCGCCGCGCCTGAAATGCCTCCACCGCAAGTTCCGCAATGATATCTGCCGTTTGAGGGGCCGGTATCGTTGGGGCTGCAAATGGATCATTCATCCACCTTGAGGGGGTGGATGAATGATCCATTTGCTTTGCCCGGCGGTCACGGATCATCGGCCTGTTGAGCAAGAACGCTGGTCGCGCGGTTGATGTCAGGCTCGGGATCAGGGCTGTAATACTCGATGCTGAAGAGTGCGGGGGATGGCTGGCTCGCGCTGGCGAGTTCGGCGACTGCGGCGAGTGCTGGTATGAAGTCGTGGGTAAGCAGAGCCATACGGATTCTCCTGATAGTGGTGATTACGCTGGCGGTGACGGACTGGGTTGTGCGTAGCTTCCGGTCCCCGAGGGGCGTTCGGGCGAGGCCGCTGGCTGCGAAGGAAGCGAACAAAGCGGAGAAAGGGTGGAGGGCGACGCGGCTTGTTCCGCTTTGTTCGCTTCGTTCGCAGGTCGAAGGCCGGCGAACCACCGCTCCTCGGGCCGGCCGGCGGTCGTGCTGCGGACACCGTGGGCCAGGCCGAGGGATTGCAAGAGTGTCAGGGCGGTGTCCAGTTGCTCGGCGCTGACGTGCCGGCCAAACAGGCCATTATGCATGTCCGTCCTGGTTAGGCCCGCGGGGGCCGCGTCGAGAGCGGCGAGCAGTTGGTCAGCGATCGGGTTGCCAAGAGAGTGACCAAAGACGTGTCGAACCGACTCCTCGGCGTAACGCCAAACGGCGAGGGCGGCGTCAAGGTGCGCGGTCCGCACCACTGGCGACACGTCGAGCAGGGCGTACAGGCAGGCGAGCCGGCGGACCTGGGCCTCGGCGCGTGCCAGGAGCGATCCGGCCAGGCCAGGCCGACCCTCGGAAAGCTGGCCGTAGACGCGGTGCCATTCGTCGCGGGCCGGCGCGTCGAAGCCGATGGTTTGCTGGTCCTGGGCGAAAGCCAGGGCGGGGCGGAGTTCCTCGCGGAGGTCGCGCAGGGCGTCGGGGCAGAGCTGTCCGCCTTCGGGCAATAGCTTGGAGCGGCGGGCGGCGACCCACAAGAAGCGGTTGCCGAAACCGTTGGCCTGGTCGGTTTCGGATAGGCACTTCTTGAGCTCCGCTTCGGTGATGTGGGCGACGAGCGCGACATGGGCGCCGGTGGCCTTCACCGGGTCTTTCTTCGTGAGGGTGCGCACAACGCGCTTGCAGTCCCAGAGTTGCCGCAGCAGCGGCGACAGGTTGTTGCCCTGCCGCGCCATGACGTTGAGGACGGCGGCGAACTCGGACTCGCAGCAGATCAGGCGTTTGTCGGGGTTATCGTTGCCGTCGTCACGCAGGTGCCAGAGCAGGCCCTCGGCGCTGGACAGGCCGCTACAGCAGATCGCGTCCCAATTGGGCTCGATGGCCGCGAAGAGCCTATCCACGTGATCCCAGGATGTTCCCTTGCGTCCCTTGCCGGACAGGCCGACGAGGGCGACGAACAGGGCAAGGTAATGCGTGCTGCTCTCGACGATGAAATGGGCGCGGCGACCGATGCAGGTTCCGAAGGCGGCGAGGAACTGGATGAGCAGGGCGGCGGGGTCGGCCTCGCTATGGGGCTCGACGAGGCGGACGAATTGTCCGGCCAGGCCGGTGTAGGCGGCGGCGTGTAGGTGCGTAGTAAGCGTAGGAAGTGCGGGCGCGATCATGGCGTTCTCCGAGATTTGGGGTGTTGGTGGATGAGGAACGCGGCGCTGCGGGCGCCAGCCTGTGTCCTGCTTGGCCCAATGGAGCAAGCTGCCGAGAGTGATCTTGCCGTCGCGGGAAAAGCCACGCCATTTCCTCGCGCATTCCTCGGCGCTGTATTTCTCTGGGCAGCCGCGGGACCATGACTCCCAGTCGTCGAGCAAGTCGTCAGCGACGGAGTGCAGGGCCATGCCGACGTTGAGCCAGGACTGGTAATCGACACACCTGCTAGGGCTCAAATGCTGGAGCGCCTCGACCGCCTTGCGGCGGCTGTCGTCTTCATGGCTGGCGGTATAGGCGGGCCGTGCAGCGGTCGATGTTGGGGCGGTGGGCGTCGGGGCTGGCGGGGGCTCGGGGGCGAGCGCGTCGAGGGGCTCGTGAGGCTCGGCGACGGGGAACGACTCGACGCGCCGGCCGGTGACGGTGAAATAGCGCCCGCGGTCGTACATCTCGATGTTGCCGCGTTTGAGGGATCGGGCAAGGCTCGCCCGACAGAAGATTTTCACGCCGGTTCCGGAGGGGGAAACCTCGGTGTAGCTGGCGATGCGCTTGATGATGGCGTCGGCCCACGGCTTGATGACGCCGGTTTCCGGATCAAGGCAGTCGTCGAGGTCGATGCCGGCGAACGGGTCGGCGGCGGTAAAGACGAAGCCGATGCCGGCGCAGCCGGTGCGCTGGTAGAACGCCAGGGCGTCGTCGAACGTGCCCCAGGTGTTGGGCGCGTTGGTTGCGGCTTTGCGTCCATTGGTGGGGTTGAGCGGGACCTTGGTCCACTTGTCGCGGACGCGGCGATGGTCCCAGCCGACCCATTGTGGGAGAGTCTGGAGTTCGGCCGGGACGTTTGCGGCCTCGACCGGGAGGGGCTCGGGCCGGGCCTGCTGCCGGTGGTAGGCGTCCTTGCGGCTGGTGACGTGGCTCGCGGTCATTGGCAATCCCCCTTTCGGTCAAACAAGGAGGGCTGGCGGGCGTTGATGGCGGCCAGGATGGCGTCCCAGGTGGGGAGCGTGGTCGGATCGATGCCGGCGGCGCGCAACTCGGCGAGTGGTACCCAGACGCCGGGACCGCGGAGGCTACGGCCGCAATGCAGGCAGACCTGGGCGACGTGTGGGCCGCGCCGGACGAAGGCGCGGTCGAGATGAACAGACGGGTGGCGGGGGCAGATGGGGCATGGGTGGTCGTGAGACATGGGGCTTGGGCTCCGGAACAAGTTGGGGGAGAGTACCTGGTGGACGTGTGGTGTTCAAGCGTGAGCTTCGGGGGCGTTCGATGGGGTGATGGGCCACCAGGTGACCTGGGCGCGGCCGGTGACATGGCAGCGGCGCTGGATGCCCTGAGTGACGGTGCCGGCGTTGCGGAGGTCGCTGGTTCGCTTGCCGACTTGCACGCGGGTGAGGGGAAGGTGTTGCGCGAGTTCGTCGGCGGTGCAGCCGGGGTGGGCGGTGATGGCGTCGAAGACCATTGCCACCTGAGTCTGGCGGGCGCCGGAGCGGTCCAAGAGGTCGGCGGCCGCGACGGATGTGCGGGGATCGGCGCGACGGGCGAGCGTGGTGGCGTCTGCGAGTTGCACGGACATGGGTGCGGTCTCTGAAGGCGGCGCCTGGCTGGGGGGCGGCGCGGTTGTGTCAGGCGCCTAGGAAATCTGGGCGCTCTACACAAGATGGGAAGGTGTCGCGGTGCTGTGGCCGGTTGCGAGTTGTAAGTGATTGAGCAGAATGGAGATAAAAATTATGATGTCGCGTCCTGTTGTCGCATGGGAAGTTGATGCGACACGATGGGGCTATTCGTCGTCTTCTTCGCGGTAGGCCTCGATGTTACCCCGGCGGCCGTTTCTGAAGCCGCACGGTAAGTCTTTTATTGAGGCGCGGCTGTGGTTAAGTGCGTTCTTGACGGTGGGATGGCGGTAGAGAGTTGAGCGATGCACGCCGACTGCCTCCGCAATCTGTGTGGCGGTTAATTGTGGATTTGCCGCGATTAGGCCGACGGCCTTGGCAGCCCACGGGAGTTGATCGGCTGTGTCCGGTAGGATTTCAGCGTCGTCCCCTAGATCGGCGGGGTCCTCGAAGTATTCAGGGTGCGCTAGAACTTGGCGTCGTAGATCACGTAGGGGTTTAACCCAGTCCGGCTCCGGCTGAGCGGCAGGGTCGCGTGCTGGTGCGGCAGCGCGAATCTGCTCAGCGAGGCGATGGACGTAGTGCTTGCAAAGCCGCAGCTCGCGGCCGTTGGCGAGGTATGCAAACACCCGCTCGAAATCGGCTTGGGAAGCTCCCTGGGCGGCGTGGTGAAACAGCTCAACGACGACGCGATGGGGATCGTTATCGGTATCGGCCTTGAGTGCGAGGGCGAGGGAATCGAGGCCCCATTCTCGTAGGAGATCGCCGAAGTCTTTCCAGGCGGCGCCCCAGATATAGCATGCGTGGGCGACGCTGACGCCGGGGCGCACATCGCAGGTCAGGGCGGCGACGGCCTGGTTCCAGCGTAGGTCGTCCAGAGGCGGCAGAATGGGTGGCTTGGTGTTCATGGTCGCTGCTCGGTGGCGGTCCGTGGCACGGGTCTAGGACGCGCAATCGGGTGGCGTGGGGTAAGACTTGAATCCAAGTCTCAAAATAGCTGGAGTCGGGCGGTATGGAGGCTGCCTTGATGCGGAGAGCGGGAGCAACAAATCGGCGGTGAGCAGCGGCCGGGCAGGTGGCGCACGGTGCGGGATTACCGCAAGCGGCGAGCCGGTCGCAGGGGCGGGCTACGTTGTGGTGTTGCCCTGCTGTTCGGGTGGCGCGTCCGGCGGCGCTTCGAGGTCGAGAATGATCTGGCGGATTTTCGCCGGGGCTATGTCGGCTTGCTCGGTCTTCGAGTAGACGGTGAACTCGGGAGTGAAGCTGACCTGAATGGGTGAAGCGGGATCACTCGACATCCATTCCCTCCCAGAGGCGCTCCACCGGTATCGTGTCGCCGCGTTGGGCCTCCTGCCAACCTTGTCGAAAGCTGGCGGCCGCCGGCTTGAGGAGGACGCTTTCGCGGTAGGCGCGAATCATCTGTAGCAGCAGGGGAAAGTATTCCTCCGGCAGGCCGTCCAGCTCGGCAAGGAGCTGGCGCTGTTTATCGGATGGCAAGACACTTATGATGGATTCCTCTGCTGCTACCAGGGCGAATGGCCGCTGTGCCCGAACAATTCCGGGTTCGCTCGTGGTTATCGTACCGCGAAGCCGACCGGGCACAAGCGGAATCGTCGAAAGCGACGAGGCGAACAACCCGCGGGGTTCGAAGACTCACCCCGCGGCGTGGCTGCGAGAGCGTCAAAACGGATGCGCGAACCCCACCCAGACTTGCCAGGGGGTGGGGGCGTTGAGGGTCTTGGCCACGTCGAGGCGGACGGTGGTGCGCTCGATCATGCCGAGCCAGGTTACGTCCAGACGCAGGCCGACGCCGATGGCGTGGGCGATGGTGCCGAGCTGCTGGCCTTCCAGATAGGCGTTGCCCACATCATAGAACGGGGCGAGATAGACGTTGCGCAGGCCGGCGACGTGGTCGCAATAGTCCCAGTCGAGGTCGCGCAGCAGCGGCACCCGCCATTCGACGCTGCCGACCCAGACCGCGCTGCCCTGGCGTTGGTCCAGGCCGAAGCCGCGGAACAGGTTGCCGCCGCCCAGCGAGAAAAACTCGCCGTTGAGCGGCAGAGCGCCGGCGCCGGCCAGGCGAAACGCCCAACGCGTGTCGTTGAGCCAGCTCACCACCGGACCGTTGCCGAGCCAGTCGAACAGGCGCGGCATCGACTTCACGAACGAGAGCTGGCCGTAAAGCTGCTGAAACGTCTCCGTGTTGCCGACAATCGGCAGGCCATATTGATACGTCAGGTCGAAGGCCAGGCCGCCCTCGGCGTCCCAGTACGGCGTCAAGAAGTTCAGGTGATAGTGGGCGCCCACGGCGGGACGATCGTTGAAGGGGTCGGCGCCGGGCAGCGTCACGGCCGGGTCGGGCAGGTTGCGGTTGGAGTACATGCCGAACGCTTCGATATAGTGGAACGGCTGTAGATAGAGGGAGTCGCCGTACATCAGCACATAGCGGGCAAAGAGGACGCCTTCGCTGGATTTGATTGGGTCCGAGCCGAGCGTACCCAGGCTCTGCTCGATCACAAAGCCGACCTGGCCCTGCGGGATGACGACGTGGTCCCACAGGCCGTCCACGCCGGCGACCAGGTTGCGGTCCTCGGCACGGTAGGCGAGATAGGCGCCGCCGCAGAAGTCCTGGGTGTGATAGACGCCGGCGCGGACGCCGATCTCGGCGGTGCGGACGAACCACGGATCGTTATAGGAGGCGGCAAAGGCCCAGGGGCCGGCGAGGAAGTTCCAGCGGTCATAGGCGCGGGTCACGTCGGTTTCTTCGAGCTGGGTGTAGAGGGGCGTCAGGTTATAGGTACACTCGTACTTCCAGTGGTTGTTGGTGGGGCAGTCGTCGAGCAGGACGTGGTCGGGATCGACGGTGATCTGCGCCGGGAGGCGTGGCAGCATCAGCTCGACGCGGACGGTGGCTTGCGGCTGCTTCTTCTTGTTGACGGAGGGACACGCCTCGATGAGGGCCGGCACCGGGTCGTCGAGGCGCAGCACCGGCACGTCGGGGAAGATGGGGACGCGGATTTGGTAGCCGGTCTTCTCGCCGGCCAGGCGGATGCCGAGCACGGTCGGTTCGTTGAAGCCGCCCTGCTGCTTGAGATGGACGACGACCTTGACGGGGGCATCCGCCGAACAACCCGCGGGGCTCGAAGACTCGCCCGGCGGCGTGGGGCTGTTAGCGCAGAGCAGGCGGCTGCGCCAGGGGGACTGATCGTCCACTTCGACGGACGCGACCGCCCAATCGCACATGCCGCTGCCCCAGACCCATTGCTGGAAGAAGTCGTGCCAGGACTGGCCGGTGAACGCTTCCAGCTCGGCCTGGAAATCCTTCACGAGCAGGATGCGGAAGTGGTACTTGCGATAGAGATGGCGCATGAAGTCGAAGAAGGCTTGTTCGCCGAGCCGCTCCTCGATCAGGCCGATGACCTTGCTGCCGCGGTCATAGGCGGCGGCGGTGAGGTTGACCAGGTGCTCGTACTTCTCCATGTTCTGGACGGTCGGGTGTATGTCGCCGCGAGCGCGGGCGCCGATGTAGCTGTAGTTGCGCAGGTCGTCGCGGTGGATGTTGGGCATCCAGCCCAGGCCGTCGGGATACTGCAAAAACGCATTGTTGGCGCCGTGCAGGCGATCGCAGAGGCGATGGCTGAAGTAGGTGGCGGGGCCTTCGTCCATGAAGGTCTCGGCGTAACCGTTGGTGCCGATGACGTTGTAGAACCACTGATGGCAGAGTTCGTGCTGCACGAGGTAGGCGGGATAGGCCTTGGCCAGATGCGGCATGTGGAACATGCGGTCGTCGATCATGACCAGGCCGCCGCACTCGTTGCCGTTCCAGCCGAAGCAGGACTCGACGATGGTGAACTGGGGGTAGGGATAATGGCCGAACCAGTGGTTGTAGACGGGGAGGGCGTCACAGGCGGCCTTGACGAGGACTTCGCCATAGAACTCGTGCTCGGGCAGGTAGAGGCAGCGGACCTTGACGCCGTCGGCCTCGCCCCATTTTTCGCAGAAGCGGCTGGAGGCGATGAGGGCGAAGTCGCGGAGGTAGGCGGGCGCGAATTCGATGGCCCGCCAGCCGTCGCCGAGGTCGCGGACCTGTTTTTCGGCGCTGGAGGCGGCGAGCTTCTGGTCGCAGGGGAGGGTGACGCGGACGGTGTAGAGGCCGGCTTCGTTGTAGAAGGGCTGGTGCCAGGGGATGAAGGGGGGCGCCTGCCAGCACTTGCCGTCGTGGACGGCGACAACAGGGAGCCATTGGGCGAGCGTGGTGATGCCGGCCCATTGGCCCCAGCGGCCCTTCTTGGGGGGGACCTTCACGAGGCAGTTGAGATGCACGGTGACGGATTGGCCGGGCAGCAGGGGCTCGGGTAGGGGGACGATGAGCGCGGTCTGGTTGTCCTTGGCGAAGTGGAAGGGGACGAAAACGCCGTCATGCACCGGGCCGGCCGGCGTGCGCTGTTCGCGCAGTACCGTGCCGGCGAGGGCACGGATGGAGGCGTCCTCGACGGTCAGGGCGGCGCCGTCGGCGGTCATGCCTTCGCGCGGCGACACGCGGAGAATCTCGAGCATCTTGGCGAGCAGTCCCACGTCCTTGTCGGGAATCTTATAGGCGGCGTGGGCGTTGAAGACGATCTCCTCGACCGGCACAAGTCCATGGTTGGTCCAGGTTACGTCTTCCGCAACGCGCACCAGCCGGCGGCCCGTATCGAGAACGATGTCGAGATCATAGTGCGGCAGCCAGTCGGGCGGCTCATCGCCACGCGCTGGGGCCGCGGACAGGAGCAGCAGCAGGGCCGTAGCGCAGCGACGCGCGGACAGCCGAACGCCGAAAGCCGGCAGCCGCCATCCGCAACGTCGCCGAGGCGAGGGCGGCGGTTGGGATTTCGCGGCGACAGGCTCGTTTCGGGATTCGTGCGGTGGCATTCGTGCTTCGGCGCGAAGCGCAAGCATGCCGATCCATCCTTCCCTGAACCCCGCTGCAGTCGACGGCACCGCGGGGTGAACCGTCGTACCGGGGGGCGCGGGGCGTCAAGCACAACCCGGCCGGAACGCCCCGTTGGCGCATTCCTGGAAAACGTGCAAAAATAGCTTGACAGGGCAGGGAAGAACGTTATACTACTCCCTCACAGGATGGTGGATGTCGCTAAACGCCGGCAGGATGCCTTCTTTGCCTGCCCTCCAGCTACGAGCTGTTTTTTCGCCGCGAATCCCTCCCTGGCGGTGAGCCCGTTTGGGCGGCGCGATCGGCCGCAACGGGTCAAGCAAACCCTGCTAATTCTCCGGTGCAGCGCAAGTTTGCCGCGCACACGCGTTTTCGTTCACAAGCGGTCGCTGACGAAAACTCCGACGGGACGGCCTTCGTCTCTAACCGTGGGGCAAATTCGTTTCAAGGTTCCGCACGATAAAACCGATAGTCGGCCATTCTATCGGCTATACTTGGGCCAGGATGAATCGCGGTGCTCGTTTTTGACACACTACGCTCCCGGCCGGGCAGATTCGTCCAGCCAACACCGGGCACCCCGCCAACGAGTGGATCGAAGGCGCCGCTTAAATGATTCGTGTGGAATCGGTTAAGGTCGGTGATTGACAACCGGGAAAACGCGCGGCTCTTGGCATCGTTGTTGCTATCGAATTGGGCCGCGTGTGGGTTTGGTTCTCAGAAAGGTGGTGCGGCATGGCCCGACGCGATGCCTTGCTTCGGCTTCACAAGTCCCTCGTGGGTCGCCGTGAGGAGCTGCGCCGACGCCTGGGCGGCGACTTGAAGGATCTCTACGACGGCAGCGCCGGCGTGGGCGCCGACACCGGCGACCTTGCGTTCGACTCCGGCAGCGAGGAGGTGACCTCGCAGCTTGCCGAGCTGGAATCGCGCGAGCTGAACCAGATCGAGCGCGCCCTCATGCGTCTGAAGCAGGGGTCCTACGGCGTCTGCGAGGGCTGCGTTCGCAAGATCCCGGTCACCCGGCTCAATGCGCTACCGTTCACCACCACCTGCATTCAGTGCCAGCGCGAGATGGAACTGTACGGCACCTGGGGCGGCGGCGGCGGCGTCGCTAGCTGGCACAAGGTCGCCGACGCGCCCGGCGAGCAGCGCGAAATCAACATCGCCGAAATCGAGATGGACCTCACCTCCAACCGGTGACACGTGGGCAGGCGTCCCGCCTGCCAGCAGCGGCAGGCGGGACGCCTGCCCCACGGCATTGCCTGGGTAAGACAACAAACCCGCGACAAGATCGCGGGTTTGTCGCTTTTGTAGGGCGCACATTTTCAGAATCCCGCCGGCAGCACTCCCTTTTCCTCAAGCGCGCCGGCGGCGGCGTCTAGAATGGAATGCCGAATGGCGGATGCCGTCGGCTTGTGTCCGCGCGAAGCGACTCCGACAAGGCTGTCCCCTCCTTGTGTGGAAGTGTCCATGAAACGCTCCCTCGTAACGTGCTTGCTGGTTGCGGCCCTCCTCGGTGCCGGCGCGGTCGTGTCCGTCCCCATGCGGCTCGGCTCGTCACTGGCGGCCCAGCCCGGCCAGTCCGGCGGTAGTGATCCCGTCGCCCAGCTCAGCGATCGCTTTGAGGCCGCCGCCGCCCGGGTCCTGCCGGCCGTCGTCTCGGTCGAGGCCATCAAGCCCGCCAAGCCCGCCGCTGAGGGCAAGAGCAAGCCGATCGAGGAGTCCGGCTCCGGCGTCATCGTGCGTCTCGACGGCCGGCCCGCCCAGTACATCCTGACCAACAACCACGTCATCGCCCAGGCACGCACCGACCAGATCACCATCAGCCTCGCCGACGGTCGTATTTATCATCCGACCCAGGTCTGGGCCGATCCGGAGAGCGACATTGCTGTCATGAGTGTGAACGCCGCGTCGCTGCCGACGGCGCCTTTGGGAAATAGCGACAACGCGCGTGTCGGCCGTTGGGTGCTGGCGGTCGGCAGTCCGTTCGGCCTGAGCCAGACCGTCACGCACGGCATCATCAGCGCCCGCGACCGCGGGCAAGTCACCCTCGGCGGCGCGATCCGCATCAAGGAGTTCCTGCAAACCGACGCGGCGATCAATCCCGGCTCCAGCGGCGGCCCGCTCCTGGACATGCAGGGCGAAGTCATCGGCATCAACACCGCCATCGCTTCGCACAGCGGCAGCAACAGCGGCGTCTCGTTCAGCATCCCGATTAATCTCGTCAAGCGCGTTGCCACGCAACTCGTCACCAACGGCAGTGTGCAGCGCGGCTACCTCGGCATGCAGCTCGCCGTGAACTTCGACGGCAACGAGGCGCTCAAGCTCGGCCTGGATCGCCTGCGCGGCGCGTTGGTGGAAAAGGTCTATGGCGAAACGCCGGCCGCAGTAGCCGGGCTGCAGGCGCACGACGTGATCCTGCAAATCGAGAGCGTGGCGGTCAAGAGCGACACGCACCTGATCAATTTGGTCAGCAATCTACCACCGGGCCAGCGCGTGCGTCTGCTGGTGTGGCGCGAGCGGGCGTCGGTCACGCTGGAAGCGACGGTCGGCGATTGGGCCCGCGTCCAGGCGCAGGCGGTCGCAAACCCGTAACCGGCCGTGAGCCCGAAGCGCAAGCGAGGACGGCCCTCGCTTGCGCTTCGGGCTC
Source organism: uncultured Gemmataceae bacterium (assembly GCA_963834865.1). Lineage (GTDB taxonomy): Bacteria > Planctomycetota > Planctomycetia > Gemmatales > Gemmataceae > CAWIDK01. The sequence continues at coordinate 1,453,443 of CAWIDK010000005.1, read as the reverse complement.
GATCATTTGTCCTGTCCAATCGATCCGTCTGCAGCAATAATGAATGCGCCGGCTGTTCTCATTCCACGTTGACGGGGTTGCCACATGGCCATCACGATGACGTGCCCGCGCTGCACGTACGAGAATAGGTTCGACGAGGCGAAAGCCAAGCAGCAGGTACACTGCCGCATTTGCCACCATGTGCTGGCGCTCGGCGCCGGCGCCGCCCCAGCCGCGCCGGCTCCCACGCCGGGCGCATCGGCGGACATGCAGGGACTGGTGAAGGAAGGGCCGCCGCCGCGGACCGAACCGCGGCGCACGACGAGGAGCGGCCGATCCCTTCGAGAAAGCCGCGCCCGTCGCGCGGTGACCCGGACGATGACGATTACCGGCGCCGGCCGACGCGGCGGCCGACGGCGCAGGGCGGCTCTTCCGTCCTCGTTTGGCTGCTCGGCGGCGTTGGGCTGCTGATGGCCCTCGGCTGCTGTGTCAGCGCCCCGGTGGTCTACCTGTTCTTCGCGCGCGGCGCCGACGAGCAGGTGGCGGCGATCGCTGCACCACCGGAAAACCCGCCGGACGACGCCGGCAATGGGCCGATGCAGTTCAACCCGCCAAACTTCAATCCGCCGCCGCCCAAGCTCAACCCACCGCCGCCGGTGCGGCTCGATCCGAACAATCCCGCGGACGTCGACCTGGCCCTGGCCATGCTCAAGCAGGGCGGCAACGACTTCAACGAGGCCTGTCGCTGGCTCCGGGCGGCGGACGCCAACCATCGGCAGCGCGACCAGGTCGCGCGGGAGTTGGAGGCCCTGCTCGAAAACCAAATGCGGCAGCCATTTCCCAGCGGCGATTTTTTCGAGGCCTATTTCCGCTGGGCGACGAAGGAAAACTTCCCCTCGCTTTTGCGGATGGTCCAGGACGGCGACTTCAGCCACGTCCATCGCCGTCACCAGGCGATGGAAACGTTGGGCCGGCTCAAGGACGGGCGCGCCGCCGAGGCGATTGTGCAGCGGCTGCGGGAGATCCACGACCGGTTCGCTGCCATGCGGGCCCTCGAGGCCTTAGGTGCCGCCGCCGAGTCCGTGCTGGTCAAGCACATGAACGACGCCAACCGGGACATCCGCGGCGCCGTCCGCGACGTCCTCCGGAAAGGCAACCCCGCTGAGGCGATGCTCGTGCAGACCATTGCCGACCTGCAGGCCGCCGACGAGCCGGTGCGCACCGCGGCGCTGGAGTGGTTGGGCCAGGCGCCGCTCGTTGAGAAGCGCCGTCCGGACGTGGCCCGCGCCCTCGATCCGCTGATCAAGCCGGGGAGCGTGCAGGGCCCTTTGCTCAAAGCTCTGCAGACCTGGGGCACGCCCGAAAACGCGATGGCGATTGCCAACAACCTTGACGCCGCGAATGTCTTTCAGTTTCGCGAGCAGGTGCAACTGCTGGCCAAGTTCAAGGACGCGCGCACCATCCCGGCCCTGGTGAGCCATTTCAGCGGGCCCGGCCTGGAGGGAATCAGCGCCCGCGAGGCGCTGAAGCAATTCGGCAAGGTCGCCGAGCCCGAGGTGGTCAAGCTGCTGATGAACCCGAATAGGCTGGTGCAGTTGGAGGTATGCCGGCTCCTGGGCGACATCGGCACACCCGAGTTCAGCGTGCCGGCTCTGGAAGCCGCCATCCAGGCGAATCCGAACGATGCGTTCTTCGCGATTCACGCCCGTAACACCATCAAGGCGATCCGCGCGAAAGCCGGCAAGTAACGCATGCCCCTCGCTTGCGGTTTCGCGCCCAGCATCAGCGATGGCGGTTCCAATCCAGCGCCAACGGCGCCGCAGCCAACCGCACCAGCGGCAGCGCCATGACGATGGCCGCTCCACCGATCGCCAGCGGCGAGTAAACCTCCGGCGGCACCAACAAAAACGCCAGAGTCATCACAGCGGCCGCCGCCGCGATCCAGGCGGCGGCCAATCCGATCGCGCTACGCCGGGTGAGCAGCCCGTGCCGCAGCAGCCGGCAGCCCACCCATCCGCCTCCGCCGACCTTCAGCACGAACGCCGCGGCAATCAACCAGGTGAGATGGGCGACGAGCCAGGCGCCAAACTCCGGGTAGACATACGCCCGCGCCAGCACCGCCAGGCCCAGGCCGGCAACGACGAACGGCGCAACGATGCCGGTGACGATGGCGAACCAGTAGCGTCCGGTCAGGCCGATGCAAAGCTGATCGACGGCGCATTTGCAGCTGAGCGCGGGCGGGACGACCACGATCACGAGCAATAGGAAGGTGCCGCGCAGCGCGCTTGCGTCTCGAAGAGCCGGCGCAGGCCGTCGAGCAGCAGCGTGCCCCCACGGCAAAACGGCAACGTGACGGCGAGGCCCAGGCCAATCATGCCCCACGCGGCCAACGTCCCGAGCACTGCACCCTGAAGCTTGACGGCCAGTATCGCTCCGCTGGTCACCGGACGTGCCGCGAGAAAGGCGGGAATCGCCGGCTGGTTGCGTGCCCAGGCATGGCAGTTGCCCAGGGACCCGCCCACCGTGTACGCCATCATGAGCGGAAAGCCCATCAGCACCGGCACGGCCAGCGGCAAGGTCTGGTCATTGCGCAGGAAGAACATGAGCGGGATGAGCAGCAACACCAGCATCGCCATCATCGGCAAGAGGAACAAGTTGCTGCGCCACTCCAGCCAAGCAAGCGCGGCGACGGGCGACGCAAACGGCTGCCCGGCGGCTTCGCTCCGCGTCGCCGGCCGTTGCAGGATCGGCCAATAGCGCACCGAGACGTCGCCGCGACGGGCGCGGGCAACGCCTGCCACCGCCACCGCGAATCCGCTTGGAATCAGGCTCGCCGACGCCGCGAGCATGACGGCCGTCGGGACGTTGTAGAAGCCGCCGAGAAGCGCCGTCGCGATCAGCGTGCTCAAGACGGGGATCATGACCAGCATCCGCAGCACGGTCAGCGGGAACGGCAGCCAGGTCAGCGCCTGCGTCCACGCGAGGAGGCCGGCCAGGAACACGGCCGGCCACAGCAGCGGCATCTCGACCGGCAGCCCCGCCGGTCGCAGCACCAGCCCGTTGAATGCGAGCCAGAAGCCACCGAGTGCGATTGCTCCGAATGCCAGCGGCCAGCCGACCAGGGCCGTGGTCCGCAGCGGCAACGTGAACGCCCGGGGCGGATAGGCCGACTCGCGTGCCAGGAGGTCGCCCTGGTCGCCATAGCTGAAGATGGCGATCAGCATCGGAATGACGCAGTCCAGCGGCAGCGCGAGTGGGCCGACAACCGAAGGCTCGAGTGTGCCGGCCGGCATCGTGTGTACCAGTACCACCAGCGCCGCGAGGTACACGAACGTCGGTGCAAGGAGCCATCGATGCCGGGTCCAGAACTCCCAGGCAAATGAACGCGCCGCCGCCAACATGGTTCAGCCCTCCACCGTGGTTTCCTGGCGCCCGCCGACGCGTGCCACGAAGATCCGGTCCAGCGACGGCGAACGCTCCTCGACGACGCGCGCTCCCCAGCTCGCGGCGGCCGCGTGGACATCGGTACGCGGCAAGCACGATACGGCCGACCACTCGCGGCCGCCCCCTTCCCAGCCGAACATTCCCGCCAGCTCCGGCGGGCTTGGCCGCGGTCCCTCGAAGCGCACGGTCAGGATGCTGTGCGCCGCCCGCACATCGTCGAGCGGCCCCTGCACGACGACCCGGCCCTTGTCGAGCAATGCAACGTGGTCCGAGACGCGCTCCACCTCGTCGAGCAGGTGCGACGAGAACAGCACGGTCCGCCCCTCCTGCGCCGCCGTCCGCAGCACTGCCGCCAGGATGTCGCGCCGTGCCAGCGGATCGAGGCCGGTCGACGGCTCGTCGAGAATCAGCAAGTCCGGCCGATACGCGAGCGCACCAAGCAGCCCGGTGCGCGTTTTCTGTCCGCGGGAAAGGTCGCGGACGCGGGCCGCCAGATCGATCATGAACAGCGCGCGCAGCTCCTCGGCGTAGGCGTCGTCCCAGCCCGGGTAGAAGGCACGCACATAACGCAGCAGCTCGTGGACGCGCATCCACGGCGGCAGGTCATTGTCCGCGGCGAGATAGCCGACGTGCCCCAGCACGCCGACCGGATCCTTGACGGGGTCGCGCCCGAAGACGCGGACGATGCCGGCCTGCGGTCGCAAGAGTCCAAGTAGATGGCGAATAAGCGTGGTCTTGCCGGAGCCGTTGGCGCCGACGATGCCGAAGACGGCGCCACGTGGCACGCTGAGGCTGAGGTCATCGAGGGCCAGGGTGCCGCCGAAGCGGCGCGACAGCCGCTCGACCTGCACCACCACATCGGCGGTCATGGCTCATTTCTCCCTGGGCTTGCGCAGCGCCTGGTCGCGCCCTTGTATCAGCTCGACCAGCTCTTGCAGGTTCACATTGGCTTGCCGGGCCTCGGAGAGCAGCGCATCGACGCGCTCGGTCAGCGCATCGAGGCACTGCTCCTGGGCGCGCGGCGCCGCGCCATCCGCGACATAGGTGCCGGCGGTGCGGCGATTGGTCAGCACGCCCGCCGTCGCCAGATCGCGATAAGCGCGGGCCACGGTGTTGGCGTTGACGACCAGCTGCTCCGCCAGGACGCGGATCGGCGGCAGCTCCTCGCCCGGCGCAAGTCGGCCCGACGCCACCAGCGTCTTGATCTGCTGGACGATCTGGAGGTAGATCGGCAAGCCGTCCGAAGCTGAGATGTGCAGGTGCATCACCGCCGCCTTGTGCTGTTGTACTAATTACAATAGTACAAGATCGACGGCGCATGTCAAGTATTTTTTGGAGTGCGGCGCTTTATCGCCGCTTTGGTTTTTTTGCGGTGCCTGCGAATTATGAAAAAACAAAGCGGCGATAAAGCGCCGCACTCCAAAGGCGCAAAAAAAGGTGGGGCCGGTCTTCGACCGGCCCCACCAAGGCCAAGCCAAGGTCTTCAGGCGATCGCTCGCTGGCGGCGCTGGAACCAGCCGGCCGCGCCCGCCAGCGTTAGTCCGACCAGCCCGGTGACGAGGCTAGCCGGCTCGGGGGCGGTCGACGGCGGCGGCCCGCCCTGCGTCGTGGGCGGCGGCGGCGGTGGTGGCGGCCCGCCAATCGTGGGCGGCGGCGGCGGCGGTGGTGGCGTGAGATTGATGATGGGCGGCGCCGGCGGCGGCGGCGGACCCGGCGGCGGCGGTGGCGGCGGCAACGCATGACCGCCGATCAGCGTCACGCTCGCCACCGCAAGCTCGCGCGATAGGTCGGCACACACTTCCTGCACATAGCCCTGTAGCGTCCGCGCTACCCGGCCCAGATCGAGGGTCGGCCGGCACGCCGGGGCCGCCGGCGCCGCCCGGAAGCCGGGCGCGTCACCCGACGGCGCCGGCAAGGTCACCAGCCCGTCAGCGCGCAGCGTTCCACTGCCGAGGACAAAAGCCAGGCCGCCGAGCACGGCCAACGCGTATCTTCGATAGCTTCTCCTGCCAATCATATTTTGCCTCTCCTTCGGTTCTCGTCAGGCCGGCGTCCGAGACCGCGCCTGCGCAGGACGGCAGAGATATGCGGGCCGCTGCGAAAAAACAACATCAGTCGTTCCTGCCTGATTCGCCCGACCCGTCAAAGAGCACCCGCTCGACGAATTCGTTGCGGAACACGCCGTTGGGATCGACGTGACGGCAAAGGTCGCGAAACTCGGGTAAGCGGGGATAGCTGCGCTTCGGTCTCCGCGTTGCCCAGGGGGAAATACTTGCCCCAGTGCAGCCGCGCCTGAAACAGCCGCGTCATGCCTTGAGCCAGAAACGACGCCAGCGCAAGAAAATCGTCGCGCGGCTCGGCGTAGGTGATAAAGCTGAGCGCGTAGTACGGCTCCTCGATGCCGCCGGACATCGAGATCAGCGTGTCGTCTGCCAGGACGCGGCGAAAGGTGATGGGATAATGATGGGTGAACGACCCGCGTTTTTCCAGGAGCTCCGCGCTCATCCCGATTTCCGCCAGGTCCGCGGCCACCGCATCAGCGGGGACGGCGCACAACCCGTCGAACACCTCCACAACCGCCCGGACGAACGCGGCCGCGCGGCGCACGTGCCGGGCCGGCACAAAAACCTCCATTTCCAGGTGCTGGAACAGCTCGTGTTCCATCACCAGCATTCGATCGTCGCGGTCGACCACCGTCCGGTTCGTGAGGATCAAGGGCGGCAGTACATGCCGGAAAAAGAACCGCACCAGGGCCGGACTCTTCAAACAGTCTGCCAGGAGCTTGATTACCGCGTGTAGACCAACGTCGATGGCGAGAAACCAGTAAGCCCGATAAAGCTGGGCGGCCCAGCTGCGACGGCGGCACACGCCGGGCGGCACGCGCCGCTGTTGCACGAAATAGGTCCAGCGATGGGGGACGAGATAAAACTGCTGCAGAGGATGCTCGCGCTCGCGCTTCAGGACGTCGTCAAGGGTGGCACAACCCACCATCGTCTCGACCACGTCGTAGCCTGGCACACAGCGCAGACGGACCGCGAGGACCACGCCCAGACAACCGACGGCACAGGCGCGGCGCGGAGTTCGGTCCCGTCGCTCCAGGTGTAGATGCGCGCCTTGCCGGTGGCCCCGTCGTAGGCGGCAACGCGCAACTCTGCCACGTAGTGCGAGAGCGAGTGTTTCCCCGAGCCGTGCGTGCCGGTCGCGATGGCCCCGGCGATCGTTTGCTCCGTGATCAGGCCGATCGACGGCAGGGTGGCGCCGGCCACGTAGCGGAGCTTGCGCAAGAGGTGCTTGATCCGGCAGCCGCCGCCGACGGCGGCCCACACCGCGCCGTTGGTGTCGCGCTCGACCTGCACCGTGTCGAAGTGCCGCAGGTCGATCAACGCATCCGCACAGACGACGGCCGGGCTCCAGGAGTGCAAGGCGCCCACCACGCGAATCTTGCCCTGGGCGTGGCGATCGAGGATGGCCAGGACCTCGGCTTCCGTGGTCGGCACATAAAGATGTCGCGGGGTGAAGCGGAGGTTGCCGCCGAAATTGGTGATTGACATGCTTAACCCGCGGCGTGGGCCTATTGCTTCTGCTCCGTCCCCGTCTTCGCGTCGATGTGCAACCCGAGCTGCTCCGCCGCGTCGAGATAGAAAAAGAACCCGTACATCATCTCATGGTAGGTCTGCGGCCCAAAGCGCACGGTGGCCTTCGCGTCCGGATTGTACGGGTTGAACGGCGAATTGTCGAAATGGGCGACGCACTCCAGACGCGTCCCCTTCGGCAGTCGTTGCTGGCCCGGCTGCCAGCGATAGGGAATTTGCCAGGAAAAGTTGTAGTTCGGAATGATCAGGAGCGTGTCGGTCTTGCCGTCGGGCAGCCGGGCCGTGAACGTCATGTCCTTGCCGCGCACGTGCATGTGGGCAAACAGGGCGACGGCGATCACGTCGCAGGCGAGGACGCGGTCGGCGGCGACCCTGTGGGCGGGGGCGCCCGGCGGGATGGCAAAGCGGCGGGTCGTGAGCTGAAGGTGCTGCAAGCGCTGCTGCACCACGGCGCACGGGTAACGCAGGCCGACCGATATCTGGCATTTCTCCGGCTTGCCCGTGGCGACGTAGTGAATCTGCAGGCCGAGCACCGACCCTTTGGGGATGAGGTAGGCGACGCCGTCCGGCAGCGCCAATGGCTCGCCGCCCGGCACGTTGCCGATGATGAAATTCTCCTCCTTCATGCCGCTGAGGCCGCCAAACGCCAGGTTGCAGTGGTGCATCACGCGTGGGTTGTCGGGAATGATCTGCGCGCCCTGGATCCAGGTGTCGGCCGCGAAGACGTGAGGCAGGATCGCATACTGGTAGGCGATGTCGCCTGCCGCCGGCAACTCGTGGACGCCCGTTTGCAGCACCAGATCCGGCTCGCCGATCAGCCACTTGTTCTTGTGCGGCGCGGGCGGTTGGGGGACCTTCTTCGCATCGCCGAGCGCCGCCCCGGAGCGCGCCCAATCGACCACCAGCGCACGTTCCTCGTCCGCCAGACCGCGGCGGTTCACGAACGGCCCGAACTCGTGCCCCGCAAACCAGGGAGGCATGCGGCCGTCAGCGACCACCTCGGCCAGCGCCTCGGCGCGCGCCGACGCCTGCTTGTACTCGGTGAGAGAGAACGGCGCCGAACCGCCCGCTTGATGGCATTGCCAGCAGTGCTTCTGCAGGATGGGGGCCACGTGCTCGGCATACGTGACTTCCCGCGGCTTGTGCGGCCGTGGAAAAGTAATCAGGCACCCGTCCACCTCGGTCTCAGCGACGGCAACGTCACGGCCGGCCAGCACCGCGTCGATGGCCTCTTGCAGGTCGCGCCGCGTCGGCGCCGCTCGGGTGCCGCCAAGACGATACTGGTCGTCGATGCGCCCACGGTAGCGTAGCTGGCGGTCGCCGTCCAGGACCACCACTTCCGGGGTGCGTCGCACACCCAGGGCCCGGGCACACGCCGCGCCCTGGTCCTTGACGAATGGAAATTGCACCTCGTGCCGCACCGCCTGCGTCGCCATGGCGACGATTGAATCCTCCTCGGCCGCGTTCACCGCGACGAACTGCACATCTTTCGTCCGGTATTCCTCTGCCAGCGCTTGCAGCACCGGCAGATAGCGCTGCGCCAGCGGGCAGCTCGTGTTGGTAAAGACCAATACAAACGCTTTCTTAGCGCCGAAGTCGTCCAGCGTGCGCGGCACGTAGCGGATATCGGTGAACTTCAGCTTGCCGATGCGGTCGCCGACCTTGACCGCATCCTGGGCGCGGCCCACGGTGGTCGCCAACAACACGAAGATGAGCGCGAGCAGCAAGCGGCGGAGATACATCGCGGGTTCTCCTGGGAGATACGAGGACGGATGATTGGGTTAGTTTATCGCGCACGTGTCAGATCGTTCATGCGCGACGGCGCCTGGAATTGCTCCCATTGTCATTCGCCGATGACCCCGCGCCAAGCAAAAACCAGATCGGGCGACCGACCGCCCATCGTGTCGGTAAAGTTCCGTTGCCGTTCGGCAGGTGCCAGCGACGCGCGCCATTCCTCGTCGAGATCCTGGATCGTCTTCTTTGTCAGCACTTTCCAGATCTCCACCTGGTATTCGCCCTCGCGCATCGCCTTGTTGAGCTTGTTCACCAGCTGCTTGTCATACTTCTCCGTAACGAACGCCAAAAAGGCGGCCGTCACGCGATAGCTGCCGTTGTAGCGTGCCCGGTCGGGATTGATCTTCCCGAGCTTGCCCCGCTCGTACTTGAAGAAGCGAACGTAATCGGCGATGCCCTCCACCAGCCAGCCCGGGTTGTTGCGGGTCCGGTACGATTGAACGCAGTGGACCGTCTCGTGGATCATCGCCCCCATGTCGTCCGGGTGATTCTTGAAATAGGCGACCGAGCCGGTGATGCGGCCTCCCCCCGCCGCCGCCACGCCCTTGTAGTCCTTCTTCAGCGTCATGGTAATGACGGTCCTCGGCTTGAAACCGTCGCTTTTCAGCTCATCGCAGATCATCGGGTAGTGCCGTTCGCAGAGATGGGCGACCTTCTCCGCCCAGTCCTTCATCTCCGGCGCGTCGGACACGTCGACGACGACCTCGATCGGATACTTGAAGACCGCCACCGCCGGCTCCGACTCAAGCACGATCTCCCGAATCGCCACCGGATGCTGCAGATCGGCTCCCGGGTTGATGCGGACCGCGCGCAGCAGTCGGCCCTTAGGCTTGCTGCTGGCGACGCCGTCGGCGAACGACGCCAGCAGCTCGAAATTCTTGCCGTCCGCGGAGCCTTCGAGAGTTCCGGAGGCGAGCTGGTCGCCGCCATCAGGGCGCCCGGTGGTCACCACGATGGATTGCACCGCGACGGGCCTGTCAAGGATGAGCGTGAAGTGATCGCTGCTCTTGACATGGTCGGCCGATGCGAAATAGGACTTGGGGTTGCCGTCGAAGGCGAACTGGCGGATCCGCGTGGACGCGCTCTTGAGCGTGGTCTTAATCGCCGCACCGACCGCGGGCTCGGGCGCTTCCGGCGGCTGCGCGGCCAACGTCCCGACCGCGACGCTCAGCAGTGCTGCCAGGAACCAGCGACCGGCTTGTTGCATAAGGTTCTCCCTTGGTGCCAATTTACGTGGCGCGTTTGCTTCGGCGCCGGCCCGGTTTTCCGTTGCCACCCGCGACCTTGATCGCCAGATCTTCGTAGGACCCGAGCGCTTCGCCACGTCGCCGATGCTCAAGCCGCACCCTTCGCGCTCCCGCTTTAGGGCCTGCAGCGCCGCCTGGACGTCAAAGTGCATGCCCATGGTCATCACTGCGTCCGGGTCGCACTCGCCATTACGAACCAGATCCTCCAGCGACGGTCGCTCCTTCTGAACCCTGTCGCGGAGTGTCTTCTCGCGGGCGCGCTCCGCGGCCGTCTTTCGGCTTGCGCGAAAAATGCGTCGCGCCGTCATGGCTTCCTCCGTTTCTTGCTGGGCCCAGGCGGCGCCACGTCGTAAGCCGTGACCGGCCGGAACGTCAAAGGGTCGTCGTCCACCAATTCGTAAACCACCGCGAGGTGCCGGCCAGTCGAGGTCCAGCTTTCATGCCACCCCCCGGGTGCACCCCTGGCACCTTTCTTCCCGGAGGTACTACGCATGGACCGGCAGCGCCGTTGCGCCACAACTCTATCGGAATTATGAAATTGCGCCGCTGCCGGACTTTCGCTTGATCTGCCGGTTTCTTGCCAAGGGTATTGAGTAATCTCTCCAGTCGGACAGGGAAAGCGGAAGGTCCGGGCGAAGGCAAGGGAATATTGTACGGGTCGGATTCATAATCGCATAATCTACGCTTCCTCGACGGTGCCGCGGTGCCCGAGTGGTGCCCGAACCCAGCCGGATTTTCCTTGGCGCCGCCTGCGCGACCGGATACCATGAATCGTTTGGTGAATCACCGGAATGAAGCCGCGGAGGCGAGGGGGCCGCTGGCATGCCCGTCGTCGAGTTCACGGTGGAGGGTCCGCCGATCTCTCACCAATCGAATAACAGGCAGGCTCTGGCGGCATGGAAAGCCCAGGTTCGCGCTGAGGCTGCGAAGGCCTGGATTCAAGCGCCGATGACGGGACTGTTGAAGTGCACCGTCATCAACTTCTTTGCGGGGCCTGACGCGTCCCTTGACGATGACAACCTGGTAAAGCCAATTCGAGACGCCATGAATGGCGTCGTGTACGACGACGACAGCCAGATCCGTCACTCGGAACACGCGCAGACGAGTATTGACGGCTCCTTCAAGGTCAGAGGTGTGTCGAAGGTCATCCTGGGCGCCTTTAACATTGGAAAACAGTTTGTGTATATCCGTATCGAAGACGCTCCGGCTCAAACTCAACTTCCAAAGTGATGCGATGGACATAGACAAAGCCGTCGAAAGAATCGCCGACGAATACCGCGCCGAAGGGTATCAAGTGACCGTGCGTCCGAATGACGCTCAGGTTCCGTCGTTCGCCGTGGGTTTCCATCTGGACCTGCTCGCGACCAAGAGCGACGAACGCGTTCTCGTGCAGGTGAAGAAGCACAGGGAGGATCTTCAGAAGGACCCCCAGAGTATGCATGTTGCGGATGTGGTCAATGCCCAGCCCGGCTGGCGCCTCGATCTGGTCGTTCTGAACGGCGATTCCGCTACCGAGAAGCTCGCCAGAGAGTTGCCGGAGCCATCGGTCGATGCCATCCTCCGCAATCTGGATCATGCCGAAGATTCGGCTCGGACGGGGGACCATGACTCGGCGTTCATCATTGCATGGGCGGCGCTTGAAGCGGCGATGCGCCGCGCCGCGCGGTCGGCCGGCATCCAGCTGCAGAACATTTCCCCGCTTTTTCTGCTTAGCACGCTGTACTCCAATGGGCTGCTGGAACGGAGCGAGTTTGACCAGCTGAGCGGATACTTGCGCTTCCGCGATGCCATCGTGCACGGGCTGGAAGCACCGAAACTTGACGCCATCGTGCCGCAGTACGTCGCCAGCACTGCTCGGAAACTGCTCGCGGAAGCGGGTCAAACGCAAGTTTCCAGGTAATCTATTGAGCGGATTTGCGGTTCGAGAGATCCAGAGCTTGCGCCAGAAACACAGTATTTCCCAATGGGTCGAATGGGTTTTCTCCGGTTTCCCCGAGGAGTGATGATGGACGCGCGACCAGATTCAATCATTGAGTTCTTTAACGCGGAACGGCAACTCATGGTTCCGCTTTTCCAGCGTCAGTACGAGTGGACGGAGAAGAACTGGAATGCACTCTGGGATGACCTCTTTGAACGTTACGAGCAAAGAGCGAATTCGCGCGACGTGCCTCACTTTACGGGTGCGATTGTAACCGCCCCAGCAAAATCCGTCCCTGTAGGAGTCTCCAAGTTCCTCGTCATCGACGGTCAACAGCGTCTAACCACTGTTTCTACGATTCTTTGTGCCCTGAGATCACTGTTCCCCGCAGATTCCATCGAGAGCAAGAGGATCTCGCGGCTGCTGATCAATGATTTGGGCGACGGGAACGACAAGTTTAAGTTACTTCCTACCCAGTTGGATCGAGCGGCGTGGCAAGCTCTTCTTGAGCAGCCGGAGAAAGAGGGAGATTCTCAATTCCATCGCGCCGTGCGGTTTTTTCAAAAAGCTGAAGGAGGTAGACTCGGATGACAAAGAAATCGATCTCCCGGCGATGTTGGAAACCTTGAGAACAAAGATACATGTGGTATCAATCACCCTTGGCGATTCGGACGACCCATACCTAATCTTTGAAAGCCTTAATGCCAAGGGATCGCAACTTACTCAGGCGGATCTTATCCGTAACTACGTCCTTCTCCGGCTACGAACACAGGAACAAGAAAAAGTCTACACTAGACACTGGCTCCCAATGCAGCAGCGACTTGGGGAACGGCTCACCGAATTCATGCGCGTCTACCTCATGACGGGCGGCAGTGACGTTGTGAGGGGCCAGATCTACTCGTCACTCAAAGGAAAGATGGCGTCTGAACCAGACAACTCCGTCGCCAGCGCAATTGAACATATGGAGACTCTTTCCGCGCACTACGCCAAGTTGCAAACGCCGGACCTTGAGCCGAGCACGGACCTCAAGGTGCGACTTACGACGTTGATGCGATGGGAGGCGGCCACTAGCCATCCACTACTCCTTCTTTGTTACGAACAATACGCTAATGGCAAGCTTGCTGAGGCTGAGTTTTCCGAAGTGCTCGAGATCATCGAATCCTTCATTGTCCGACGTGCAATCTGCAATGTTCCTACCAACCAACTCAAGAAGATTTTCCTGGCGTTGACGAAGGAAGTAACGGGTTCCGGAACCGCCGCCGCGATCGCAAGAAACCTCGTTGGCGGCCAAGCGGGGAGACGCTGGCCGAAGGATATTGAATTCCGTGAGGCATGGGCCAAATACTCACTCTATGCCAATTTGGAGCGTTGTCGCGTTGTATTGGAGGCGCTGGAGAAGGCCGCAGGCCATAAAGAGCCCGCCTCCCTTGGCCAGGCTACCGTCGAGCACGTGATGCCGCAGACTCTCACGCCTGAATGGGAACAGGAGTTGGGAATTGGAGCCGCGCAATCAGTTCACGAACAGCTCATTGATACGGTCGGCAACCTGACGTTCAGCGCCTATAACTCGGAACTGTCTAACTTACCGTTTTCTAAGAAGAAGGACCATTATCGGAAAAGCAACTACATGCTCAACAAGTATTTTGAAAGCGTCGCGACGTGGGACAAAACAGCTATTCTTCTCCGGGCTGAGAAACTCGCCGACATAGCCGTGCGTATCTGGCCGCGCCGTGTCGATTAGGCCAAGGAGGACGGTCGAGGAGTCTCTCAGATGATCGCTGCATAGGACGAATTTGTGGATTTCATCACGCATCAGGGGGATAGTACGCCGTTTTTCTGAACGCGTCCGACATGGTCCATGTTTGGCCGTGACGTGGTAGTGGAGATCCTGAACCTTGGGCCGCGTGGCGACAAGGTAAAGGCGTACCAGGTCAAGCAGCTCCGCGGCGTCATCGTTGCCTACCGGCTAGCGGGCGCACCCGAAGCGCCGCCTCCCGTGGCTGAAGAGTCACCTACGACCGATACAGGCGAGGCAATCCCGGAGGGTGAGAATGAATAATCAAATCCGCTACGAGATGATCCTGTATTGGAGTGAGGTCGATCAAGCGTTCATCGCCGAGGTGCCGGAATTGCCCGGTTGTGCGGCAGACGGGGCGACCTACCTGGAGGCGGTGGCGAACGCTGAGGTCGTCATCCAGGAGTGGATCGAGACGGCGCGGGAACTCGGACGCCCGGTGCCGGAGCCGCGCGGGAAATTGATGTTTGCGTAGGCGGTGAATCCGCAACGAAAGTCAACAAAATCGCGATGAAATACTTCACCGGCGAGCTGCTGAATTGTTTTCGGTCCGATGATGAAGATGTGTCGGCGCGCTCACGACGACTGGGAAGTCGCGCTGAAGCGCTACCGGCAGCGCGAAGAGCGAATCAAGGCATGGCTTCCCGACGGTGTTCGGCGTTTCATTGATGCCCACGTGTGCCTGCATGACGCTCGCCTGCTGAACATGGGAAGGCAAGAGGACACGTTTGTCATGATCTTGGAGATGGAGCCGCCGTCACGCGACCTGGTCATCTTGACATTCACCCTGGACGGGGAGTTTCGCATCGCCGACGCTAGGCTTAAGTACAACAGCGCTGCCGATGTCGTAACGTGGATGTACGAGGAATGGAACATGGACCGACGCCGGCGATGCTGTTTCGCCGTGCTGTTGAGCAACGGCTGGACGGTGGAGTTAGCTTGCCGGGACTTCCACTATCTTATCGTGCAGCAAGTCATCCGGAGCCAGGCGGCACGATCGTTCATCACCGTCCCTCGCTCGGCCTGACGATGCCTAATCGCCGGAATAGCGCTGATGCTGGCCGGATGTCGCGGCGCGGGGTAAAATCACTGACTGCGGTGATCCACTTGCACCGAGGTTTGGCATGGCAACAACAGCATTGCCGTCCGACGCCAGCGAGGTCGCTATTCTCGGCCGGCTGTTCCTCAATGGCAAACGGGAGTTGACCGCGCAGCGGGCGCGCTACTTGCTGGAACTGGAGTTTTCCGACGACGACAAGGCACGCATGAACGACCTCGCCGTGAAGAATCAGAACGGGCTGCTATCGAAGAGCGAGGGTGAGGAGTTGCTAGCATACGCGAAAGCGGGCTGCCTGCTCGGCATGCTGCACTCGCGGGCGCAGCGCAAGCTCAGGAAAACGCCAGGGGCTCGTCGCTCCGGATAGGACCATCATGGAAGACGTGTTGGTGCGTGAAATCTCACTCAATGAACAACGGGGGTCCCGGTACAACCTCTCCTGATCCTCCTCGAACATTCGACCGCCGGACCCAATGGCGCGTGTAACAGCGATTTGGACCGCGTGTCGCACCGGCCTTGTGCCGCTCGACGTGGCGGTGGTCCAGCGCCTGCGCGGCGTCGGCAAGCCTGTTCATCAATGGAGCCGGCTATCCTGGCCCGCCGTGAACGGGCTGGACGTGACGCTTACCGTGCCGGCCAGCGCCACCAGCTGCAAGAGCTCGGGGCCCGTGAAGCCGCGCGTGTTGATCGCAACGTCCGTGAACGTGGCCACGCCGTTGACGGCAGTGACCTTGGTCACGCTGCCGGTGGTGAACGGCACGGTCGTCGAGGTCCCGTTCAGCACGGCGATCAGCGTGACGGGCCCGTTGTAGGGATTGCCGTACTGGTCGAAGACCATCACCTGGAACGTGCCCACGGCGCCGGTCGCCTGGCCGGATAGCGGCGCGGCGAAGCTGATCGTGGTGGGCTGCTGCACCACCAGAGTGAAGGTATCGAACACCGTGGGGAAGGGACCCGTGCCGGTGCTGGAATCGCTGACCTGCACGACAAAACTGAACGTGCCGGCCACGGTCGGCGCGCCGTGCAAGAGGCCGGTGCTTGGGTTGAGCGCGAGGCCGGCCGGCAAACCGCCGCCGATCCAGGTGCCGGCGGACAGGGTGCCGCCGACGATGCTGAAGTGGCTGGCCCCGGTGCCGCCCCCTGGCGGGATTGTTTTGGAATAGGCAAACCCGAGCTGCGCCGTCGCGTTGGTCGTCGTATTGGCAATGTTCGGCGGATCGACGGTCAAGGTGATGGTCTGCGTGGCCGAGTACGGACCCGTCCCGGTGCTGGAATCGGTTGCGCGGACCGTGAACGTGAACGTGCCGCCAGCGGTGGGCGTGCCGGTGAGCAGGCCGGTGCTGGAGAGCTTGATGCCGGCCGGCAAGCCCTCGCCCGCGTGGGTCACGATCGTGAAGCTCTTGGCGGGGGCGGTGCCGCCGGTCAACGTGATCGCCTGGCTGTAGGCCGACGCGATCTGGGCGTCCGGCAGCGACGACGTCAGGGACAGCGTCGGCTGGTCGATGGTGAGCGTGTAGCTCTGGGTGGCGGTGAACGGCACCGGGCTGGAGTCGGCGGCCTTGACGGTGAACTTGAACGTGCCACCGGCCGTCGGCGTGCCGCTGAGGACGCCATTGATGAAATGCATACCCGCCGGCAACGTGCTGCCGGTGACCAGGGTGAACTGGTAAGGCGCGTTGGCCCCGCTGGCGCTGAAGGTTACCGGGGCATACGCCACGCCAACCATGCCCGGCGATGCGGTGATCGTCGCCGGCGTCGGCGCCAGGGTGACCGTCGGCGACGTGACGGTCACCGAGTAATTCTGCGTGGTCGAGTACGGGCCGGTGCCGGTGCTGTCGTCGGTGGCCTGGACGGTGAAGCTGAACTTGCCGTCGGCGGTCGGGGCGCCGCTGATGGTGCCGCTGAGCGGGTCGAGCGTGAGGCCGGGGGGCAGGCCGCCGCCGCTCCAGACGCCGCCGGCCAGCGTGCCGCCGACGATGGCGAAGGTGTAGGGCCCAGTGCCGCCCGCGGCGCCGACCGTTTGGCTGTACGCCAGGTAGAGCGAGCCGGCCGATACGGTGGTCGGGCTGATGCTGAGCGCGGGCGCGTTGACGGTGAGTGAGTAACTGGTGCCGCCTGTGTAGGGACCGGCACCGCCCGTCGAATCGGTCGCCGAAACCGTGAAGCTGAAGGTGCCGCCGGCCGTCGGAATGCCGCCGAGCTGGCCGTTGGGCAACAGCGTGAGGCCCGCCGGCAAGGCGCCGCTGGTGACCTGGTAATTGGTGTAGGGGCCGATGCCGCCGACGGCGCTGAACGTTTGGTTAAAGCTGACGCCGACGGTAGCGGTGCCCAGGCTGCCCGGCAGCACGGTGATGGTCGGCGGCAGCACGGTCAGCGTGTACTGAGTCCCGGGTGCGCTGTACGGACCGCTGCCGGTGCTGGAATCCGTGGCGGCGATGGTAAAGGTGAACTTGCCGCCAGCGGTCGGCGTGCCGCTGAGGAAGCCGCCGAGGGAGAGCGTCAGCCCCGCCGGCAGCTTGCCGCTGGTGACCGTGAAGTTGCCATAGGGCGCGGTGCCGCCGCCGGCCGTCAGTTGCTGGTTGTAGCCGGCGGCAACGGTGGCGTTCGGCAGGCTGGCCGGGCTGACGGTGACCGACGGGGCGGCGACGCTGATGGTGTACTGGGTGCTGCCGCTGTAGGGGCCGGTGCCGCCGCTGGAATCGCTGGCTGCGATCGTGAACTGGAACTTGCTGCCGCCGGCGGTCGGGGTGCCGCTGAGCAGGCCGCCCGGCGAGAGTGTGAGCCCCGCCGGCAGGCTGCCGGCGATGAGCTTGAAGTTACCGTCGGGACCGACGCCGCCCGTCGCGCTGAGTTGCTGGCTATAGCTGGCCGCAACCGTGGCGTTGGGCAAGGTTGCGGGGCCGACGACGATGGTCGGCGCGTTGACGACCAGCGTGTAATTGGTGCTACCGCTGTAGGGGCCGGTGCCGGTGCTGGAATCGGTCGCCTGGATCGTGACACTGAAGTCGCCGCCGGCGGTCGGGATGCCGCTGATCGTGCCGCCGGCGGACAAGGTCAGGCCGGCCGGCAGCCCGCCGCTGATGACGGTGAAATGGCCGTAGGGGCCGACGCCGCCGACGCCGAACAGCGTCTGGCTGTAGCTGGCGGCGACGGTTGCGGCGTTCAGGGTTGCCGGCGCCACGGTGATGGTGGGCTGGTTGACCGTGAGCGTGTAGGACTGGGTGCCGTAATAAGGGCCGGTGCCGCCGCTGTCGTCCTGGACCTGGATGGTGATGGGGAATGAGCCGGCGACCTTGGGCGTGCCGACCAGGGTGCCGCCGGTGGTCAACGTGAGGCCCGTGGGCAGCGGGCCGCTGCCGCTGGCCAGGATGTAGTTGGTGTAGGGGGCGGTGCCGCCGGTGGCGCTGAGCTGCTGGTTGTAGCTGGTGTTGACGGTGCCGGTGGCCAGGTTCGTCGGACTCAGGATGATGGTGGGCGGATTCACATTCAGCGTGTAGGTCACGGTGCCGGTGTAAGGGCCAAGGCCCGTGGTGGAATCCTGGACGCCCACCGTGAACGTGAACTGGCCGCCGGACGTTGGGGTGCCGCTGAGCACCCCCGTGGTGGAGAGACTGATGCCCGCCGGCAGGCCCGTGTCGCCGGTGTGGGGCATGATCGTGAAATTGCTATACGGAGCGGTGCCGCCGCTGACGGTGAGCGTCTGGCTATAGTTGGCGCCGATCTGGGCAGGCGACACGCTGGGCGGACTGATGACGATGGTCGGCGCGGCGACGTTGAGCGCGAAGCTGGTGCTGCCGGTGTAGGGGCCCGTGCCGGTGCTCGAATCGGTGGTCTGCACGGTGAAGTTGTACGCGCCGGCGCCGGTGGGAGTGCCGCTGATCGTGCCGGCGAGCGACAACGTCAGGCCCGGCGGCAGGACGCTGCCGTTGACGAGCTTGAAATTGCTGTACGGTGCGGTACCGCCGGCGCCGCCGAGCGTTTCGGTGTAGCTGAGGCCGGCGGTGGCGGGCAGGAGGATGCCCGGGGTGACGGTGATGGTGGGCGGATTGACCGTCAGCGAAATGGTCCCGGTGATGGAGTACGGGCCGGTGCCGGTGCTGGAATCCTGGGCCTTGACGGAGAAGCTGGACGCCCCGCCCGCGGTCGCCGTGCCGCTGATGGTGCCGGTGGGGGCGAGCGCCAGCCCAGCCTGCAAGCCACCGCCGGTCCACAGGCCGCCGGCAAACATGCCGCCCACCAGCGAGTACGTGTAGGGTCCCGTGCCGCCGCTGGCGCTCAGCGCCTGGCTATAGCTGGTCCCCACCGCCGCGGCCGGGAGGCTGTTCGGGCCCAGGGCGAGCGTCGGCTTGGCGACGATCATCGTGTACGTCGTCGTGGTCGTGCCAGGACCGGCATTGGCGCTGGAGTCGGCCGCCTGCACGGTGAACGTAAAGTTGCCGCCGGCGGTCGGCGGGCCAACAAGCGTGCCGTTCGTGAGGTTCACGCCGGGCGGCAAACCGGTGTCGCCCGCGTGGGCCACGATCGTGAAGGTATAGGGAGCAATGCCGCCACCGGCGCTGAACGCCTGGTTATAGGGGACGCCCACAGTGGCGGTGGCGATCGCGCCGGGCTGAGGGTGATGGTCGGGGGGCTCACCACGAGGGTGTAGCTGCCGGTGCCGAGGTATGGTCCGTTGCCGGTGCTGGAGTCCTGGGCCTGCACGGTGAATGTGAAGGAGCCGCTGCCCGTGGGCGTGCCGACGAGTGTGCCGCCCGTGAGGCTCACGCCCGGCGGCAACATGCCGCCGGTGACGTGGAAGTTGCTGTACGGACTGGTGCCGCCGCTGGCGGTAAGAGTCTCGCTATACGAAGCGGCGACGCTGGCGCTCGGTAGGCTCGCCGGGCCCAGCGTGATGGTCGGGGCCGCGACGGTCAGCGCGTAAGATTGCGTGCCCGAATAAGGACCGCCGTTGGCGCTGGAATCGAGCGCCTGCACGGTGAAGTTGAAGGTGCCGGTGGCGGTCGGCGTGCCGCTGAGCAGGCCGCCGGCAGTCAGCGTCAAGCCCGGCGGCAGCGTGCCGGTGGCCGTGAAATTGCCGTCCGGCGAGGTGCCGCCGCTGGCGCTGAGCTGCTCGCTGTAGAGGACGCCAACCTTGGGGCTGGGCAAGGACGACGGGCTGAGGGTGATGGTCGGCGGCGCGACGGTAATCGTGTAGTTGGTGGTGCCCTGGTACGGACCGGTGCCGGTGCTGGAGTCCTGGGTCCGCACCGTGAAGCCGAAGGTGCCGCCGCCGGTCGGGATGCCGCTGAGCACGCCGCCCACGGAGAGCGACAGGCCCGGCGGCAGCGCGCCGTTAGTCACAGCGAAGTTCTTGTAGGGCGCGGTGCCGCCGGTGCCGCTCAGCGTTTCGCTATAGCTGGCGCCGACCGTGGCCTGGAGCAGGGCGGCGGCGTCGCCGCCACCGGTGTCGGTCCCAAGGCTCGTGGCGCTATCGGTATAGCTGAAGGTGTTGCCGCTTACGGCCGTCACGAGGAAACTGCCGTCGTAGCCGGACGTTGCGACTCCGAAGATGTCCACGTCCTGACCGACCGCCACGCCGAGAGCGGCGGCGGTGGTGATGGTGACGGTGTTGGGGTTGGGATTGTTCTCGGCCGCCTGAGTGATGGTTTGCGGGGTGCCTGGGAAGACGGTGATGGTTGGCTTGTCGACAGTCAGGGTGAAGCTGGCGGTGCCGGCGAAGGGCCCGGCGGAGAGGTCATACGCCTGCACGTTGAAGAAGAAGGTGCCGCCGGCCGTCGGGGTGCCGCCGATGGTGCCGCTCGGGGACAGCGTCATCCCCGGCGGCAGGCTGCCCGTGGTGATCGAGAAATCGCCGTAGGAGGGACCAATGCCGCCGCTGGCGGTCAGCGTGGCGCTGTAGCTGACGCCGACCATCGGGTCGTTCAGGGTGGTCGGGGTGATGGCGATGGTCGGCGGCTTGATGGTCAGGACAAACGACTGGCCCTCGGTGAACGCTCCGTCCCCGCCGTTGTCATTGGTGCTCGAATCGGTCACCGCCACCGTAAAGCCGAAGATGCCGGCCTGCGTTGGGATGCCGGTGATGGTGCCGCCGGTGGTCAACGTGAGGCCCGCCGGCAGCGGGCCGCTGCCGCTGGCCAGGACGAAGTTGGCATACGGGGCAGTGCCGCCGCTGGCAACCAGGGTCTGGCTGTAGCTGCTCGCGACCTGGCCGAGCGGGAGGCCCGAATCCGGGGGCAGACCCTGCACGTTGAGCGTGATGGTCGGGGCGTTGACCAGAAGGGTGTAGGACCAGTCGCGGGTGTAAGGCCCGGTGCCGGCGCTGGAGTCCTGCGCTTCAACGGTGAAGTTGAACACGCCAGCCTCCGTCGGCGTGCCGCTGATCGTGGCGGTGCCGGTGGTCGGGTCGTAGTTGAAGTTAACGTTGTCGGGCAGCACGCCGCTTACGAGGCTGAGCGTGTAGTTGGGCGTGCCACCGCTACCCGATAGCGTGACGTTGAACGGGACGCCGTCCTGGGCGTTCGGCAAGTCGCCCGGGCTCACGACGATGTTCGGCGGGTTGATGACGAGGTTGTACGCCTGACTGCCGTCGAACGGGCCGCCGCCGCCGCTGGAGTCCTGCGCGGTCACCGTGAAGCTGAAGGGGATGGCGGCAACGCCGCCACTGGTGTCGGTCCCCAGGCCGCTGGCGGTATCGGTATAGCTGAAGGTATCGCCGTTCACGGCCGTCACCTGGAACGCGCCGTCGTATTCGGACGTGCCGACCCCGGAGACAACGACCTCCTGACCGAATCCCACACCGAGGGGGGCGGTGGTGGTGATGGTGACGGTGTTACCGTTCTCGGCCGCCTGGATAATGGTTTGGGGGTTTTCGCCTTCCGACGGCGTGCCGCTGAGCACTCCGGTTGCCGCGTTGAGTGCCAGTCCGGTCGGCAGGCCGCCGCCGGTCCAGTTGCCGCCGGCAGGCGTGCCGCCCGCGACGGAATAGGTGTAGGGACTCGTGCCGCCGCCAGCGGTGATCGTCTCGCCGTAGCCGACGCCCACCTGGCCGGCCGGCAGGGTCAGCGGGCTGACCGTGATAGTTGGCGGATTGATGGTAAGCGTGTAACTCTGGGTGCCGGGGTTGTAGGGCCCCGTGCCGCCGCTGGAGTCGACCACCTGCACGGTGAAGTTGAAACCGCTGGCCTGGTACGCCATCGGCACGCCGCTGATGGTGCCGCTGGCGGAGAGCGTCAGGCCGGTGGGCAAGGCGCCGCTGCTGATCGAGAACGTATATGGCGCGATGCCGCCGCTGGCGGTGATCGTCTGGTTATACGCGACCGGAATCGTGCCGGCGGGCAAGGTCGTCGGGGTGAGCGTGAGGACCGGCGGGTTGATGACGAGCGTGTAGTCCTGGTACGTGGCTACGGTGTAGGGGCCCTCGCCGCCGTCGCTCGATCCGCTTGAATCGGTAATCGAGACCTGGAAGGGGAACGTGCCGCGCTCGGTCGGCGTGCCGCTCAGCAGGCCCGTGACGGGGTCGAGTGTCATCCCCGACGGCAGGGTGCCGCCGGCGACCTCGAAGTCGTTAGGCGGGACGCCGCCGGTGGCGGTGATGATGGTCGTCGGGGAATAGTTGACGGCGACCGTGCCTTCGGGCAGGGTGGAGCCGTCGGGGGAATTCACGACAATGTTGGGCGGGTTGATGACGAGGGTATAGCTCTCGGTACCGACATAGGGCCCGTGACCGCCGAAGGCCGACCCGCTGGAGTCGGTGACCGAAATCTCGACGGTAAAGGTGCCGTACTCGGTGGGCGTGCCGCTGAGGACGCCGGTGCCGGGGACGAAGGTCAGGCCCGACGGCAGCACCCCGACGAGCGCGAGCGTGTCCGGATTGATGCCGCCGGTGGCCTTGATCGTTTGGGTGTAGAAAACGTTGTCGGTGCCCGCCGGCACCGGCAGGGTTTTTGGATTGAAGGTGAACTTCGGCGCATCGACGACCAGGGTATAGGTGACGGTTTCACTTTGATTCACGGGTATGGAGGAATCGGTCACCGTGACCTGGAACGTGAAGGTGCCGCCCTCGGTCGGCGTCCCGCTGATCTGGCCCGTGCTGGCATTGAGCGAGAGTCCGCTCGGCAGGTCGCCGCCGGTATACAGCCCGCCGGCCGGCGTGCCGCCCACGATGGCGAAGTTGTACGGCATCGTGCCGTTGCTCGCCTTGATCGTCTGGTTATACGCGGCCGCGTCCGTGGCATTGGGCAGCGTGGCGGGCGTGATGATCATGCCGAGCTTGCCGCCCTGGACGTTGACTTCAAAGCCCGTTGATGAAATGCCGTTGGCGCTGACAGTCAAGTCGTAGCTGCCGTTGGGAATTGGCATGCCGCCAGGGGTGGGCAGCACGAACTGTGTTGAGGTGGCGCTGTCGGTGCCCACTCCGGAGGTGTTCCAGTTCGAGGTGGTCGCGAAGTAAACGTTCCCGCCGGCCGACGTCGAGCTGGACGATGGGATAATTGGTCGACATCTCGGCGTCGTCGCCGTAGGCCGCGCCTTCCGAAATGCCGGTGAGCTGCGTGCCCGTCAAGGTCGCGGGTGCCAGCGCGGTCCCGCTGCCGGTGATGGAGGCAATCGTCGGCGCCCAGGCGGGATTCACGGCGCCGTTGGGGTTGTAGTCCCACAGCGTGTCGCTGGTCCCGTCGCTGATGAGGACGTCCCCGGTGGGCAGCATCAGCATGCGCATGATGAAGGCCGGGTTATTTTGGAGGTCGGTGGCGAGCGGCTTCGGCGGGTTCAGCTGGGTAATTGTCCCAGTCGGGCCCTCAGTCAGGTCGTTCGGATCGTAGAGGAAGATCCCCGACGGGGGAACGTAATGATCACTCGCACTCGAACCGGTATTACCTTCATCGGCAATCGTCAGCACGTCGCCGTTGGGCATCATCGCTCCCGGCGCATCGTCCATGCCGTAGCCGAGGGGATTGTTGGGGCCGGCCGCCCAGGTGTTGGTGGTCGGGTCGTAGACCGCCGAGTTGCCGGCGGCGCCGAATTGGATGACCTTGCCGCTGGGCAACAGGAACGCCGGCCCAAGCTCGTATTGCGAGCTGCTGAGCGAGACCGGGACCGTGCCGGCCGGCACCCACGTCCCGCTGCTCTGGACGTACATTTGCGCCTCAGGGGTTCCGGTCCACAGTGAATACGCAAGAATATTGCCGTTGGACAGCTTGACCCAGTTTTCCTCATCGCCGCGGTCGCCGTCCAGCATGGACCCCGTCGTCGGGGTCCAGGCCGGGCCGGCGCCGCCCAGCGCCGGGTCTGCAGCGGGGTTGTAGAGGTACGTCTGCGCGGCGAACAAGTTGCCGGCGAGCACCGTTCCGTCGTCGAGCACTTCGGTCGGATCGTCGCCAAAATAGCCGGTGGGGCTCGGTGTGATATTCGTCCACTGGTTGGTCGCAGGATCGTAGATTTCACCCGTGGGCGTGATGCCGCTCGAGGTGCTCGAGTTGACCTGCGAGGGGCCGCTCGAATTGCCGGCGTACTCCCCGCCGAGGACCAGGACGTTGCCGTTGGGCAGGATATTCGATGCGAAGAAGAGCCGGGGCACGTGCATCGAGGCAATCTGGGACCACGTCCCGTTGATATAGCTGCCCTGGGCATTGGGCGTGAGCTCGTACCATTGTCTGCTGGTGGTGTCGTTACTGCCGGCAACGCCCCCTTCTGCAATCACCTTGCCGTTCGGCAGGAGCATCATCGTGCCGAGCGCCACACCCCCGGCGCCGGGTTGGTGAGCGGCGTAAAGATGCCGGCGAGCAGCTCGCGCAATTCGAGCAATTCGACTTCCAGCGACCGGCCGCGCCGACGCGTGACGGTGCCGCGCTGGGATGGTCGGCACAAACGCCGGTAGATTTTGTTGACCCACGAGGAGAAGTCAGACACGACACGGCCTCTGTTTCGGTGAGTGAATTGGCCTCTGCGCCGACACGCGAACCTCGACCGGCTGCACCGGGCACGCGCAACCGAACTCGCGCGAGTTCCGCTGCGCAAGTCGTAGTCAAAGCCGGTTGACCCCCCAATTAGAGAGGTTCGTAAACCACTTGTCAAGCAAAAACCGCCCATCCTGCACAACTTAGGGCAGCTCCACCCCCCCGGCGAGCGGCGCGGTTTGTCCCCGCCGGGTAGACTCCCGGGGCCAAGGAGCCCGGTGGCGCGCTTGACGACGTGTATTGAACGCCCAGCCGGCAATAAAGTTTCGCGCGGACGTGTATAATGGTCGGCATGTCCACGATTAAGGAAACCTTGATCCGGGCCGTTCAGCAGCAGCGGGCCGGCAACCTGCGCGAGGCGGAGCAACTCTACCGCCGGGTGCTGGAGGCCGACCCCAACCATGCCCATGCGCTCAACAACCTCGGGATGCTCGCCAGCCAGGCCGATCGGCCGAATGAGGCGATCGGGTACCTGCGGCGCACGCTGGCCCTGCAGCCGACGGTCGCGGAATTCCACAGCAACCTGGCGGTCGCCTATCAGGCCGCGCACAACCTGCCGGCGGCTGTCGCCGAGTACCGCGAAGCGCTGCGCCGGCGGCCGACGGCCGCCCACCTGCACGTGAACCTGGCCCAGGCGCTCGTGGACCTGGCCGAGCTGGACGAAGCGGCGGCGCACGGCCGAGAGGCCTTGCGCTTGCAACCAGGGTTTGCGCCGGCCTATGGGCTCCTCGCCGAGCTTCATGGTCAGGGCCGGCACGCGCTTACCGCCGAGGATGTCCGCCAGATCCAGGCGCTGCTGGCAGGTACGGAGCTGTCCGCGGAGCACGCTGCCGTCTTGTACTACCGGCTCGGGCCATACTGGGATCAGCAAGGCGATGTCGACGAAGCCTTCCGCTGCTTCCGCCAGGCGAACGAGCTCAAGCGCGAAATCTTCCGCCGGGCTGGCCTATCCTTCCATCGGCAGAAACTTCGCGAGCAGATCGACGGCCTCATGGCCGTATTTACGCCCGATTTCTTTCGCCGAGCACAAGGATTCGGCAACGTCAGCGAGCGGCCCGTTTTCGTCGTCGGCATGGTCCGCTCGGGAACCACACTGGTGGAGCAGATCCTGGCCAGTCATCCGCAGGTCTTCGGCTGCGGCGAGCTCAAGGACATCCAGCAGCTGTCGGAATCGTTTTATCCCGCCTGCATGGCCGGTGCCGATCCGGAGACGGTCCAGCGCCTCGCGGCGGATTACCTGCAGAGGCTGCGCGCCACAGCGGCGGCAGCGATGCAATCCGGATGATCGACAAGATGCCGCACAACTACCGCCATCTTGGGATGATCGCCGTCCTCTTTCCACGGGCGCGCGTGGTGCATTGCCGCCGCGATGCTCTGGATGTGTGCGTGTCCGCGTACTTCCAGAACTTCGGAGAGCTGCCGTATGCAACCAGCCTGACCGACCTCGGGTTCTACTTTCGCCAGTACGAACGGCTCATGGAGCACTGGCGCACGGTCTTGCCCTTGCGCATGCACGAGGTGGTGTACGAAGAGATGGTCGCCAACCAGGAGCGTGTCAGTCGGGACCTGATCGCATACTGCGGGCTGAGTTGGGACGAGCGCTGCCTGGAGTTTTACAAGCTCACGCGGGCGGTGCGCACCGCCAGCAAGCTCCAGGTGCGCCAGCCGATCTACACGCACGCGGTGGCGCGGTGGAAGCGTTACGAGGCGTACCTTCAGCCTTTGCGTGACGAGCTGGCGGGGCCCCATGGGGATCGTGACGGGCGCACCGTCGAGCCGTCGGGCGGGCGCGGTGGTTCGTTGGTCGTGGCCACAATAGCGCAGCGACTGGCACAGGCGTTAAAGCTGCAAGGCGCGGGCGCGTGCAGGAAGCCGAATCGCTCTATCGCGGCTTGTTGCAAGAAGCGCCACGCCAGGCTGAAGCGCTGCACGGCCTGGGCCTCTTGCTGCACCAGACGGGCCGCCATCACGAAGCGCTTGCGCTGCTCGAACAGGCCCTGGCGGCGCACGGGCCCCATCCGCTGATCCACACCAATCTCGGCGCGGTGTACCTTGCAGCCGGCCGGCCGGCCGAGGCCGTCGCCCAGTGCCGTGCGGCCATTGCCCTCGCCCCTGGGCTGGCGCTGGCCCACTTCAATCTGGGCGCCGCCTTGCGCCGCCAGGATCAGCTCGAGGAGGCGGAACGTGCATTTCACGAGGCCGTCCGCCTCAATCCCGGTGACGTGGACGCCCGCTGCAACCTCGGCGTCGTCCTGCACAAGCTGGGCAAGAATCCCGAGGCGCTGGCCGCGCTCGAGGTAACCGTCCGCCTGGCTCCCACCCATCCACAGGCACAGCATGATTTCGGAGCCGTGCTCCTGGGCAACGGCCAGACTGCCCGCGGGATCCAGCATTTGCGCGAAGCCGTGCGCCTCCGGCCCGATTTCGCCGAGGCGCACGACAACCTCGGCCTCGGCCTGCGCTACCTGGACCGGATGGACGACGCCGTCGCGTGCTTTCGCGAAGCGCTGCGCCTCAAGCCGGCCCATGTCCCGGCGCGCAATAACCTGGCCAACGCCCTTCAGGCCCAGGGAAAAATGGACGAGGCCATCGCCGAATTCCAGACCACGCTGCGGTTCGACCCAAACAATGCATTCGCCATCGCCGCCCTGAGCAATTTGGCCGCCGCCACGGGCCGCTTTCGCTTCACCGAACCGGACCTCCAGACGATTGCCCAGCGCGCCGCCGACGCCGCTGTGCCTCTCGACGACCGCCATCAGCTCCAATTCGCGCTGGCGGTGGAGCTCGATCGATTGGGCGAGCATGCCAGAGCTTTCGAGCACTACCGCGCCGGTAACGAACTCCGCAAGGCACTCGAACGCCGGCGCGGGGTTACCTTCGATCCCGACGCCAACGATCGGCTGGTCGATCGGCTCATCGCGACGTTCACGCCCGCATACTTCGAGCGCATGCGCGGTTTCGGCCTGGACACGGAGTTGCCGGTCTACATCGTCGGCATGCTGCGCTCCGGCACGACGCTGGCTGAGCAAATCCTGGCCAGCCACCCGCAGGTACACGGGGCCGGCGAGCTACCGGACCTGAACACGCTGACGGGTACGCTGCCAAAGCGCCTGAGTGCGCCGGGGAGCTATCCGGAGGCGATCGAGCGGCTGGACGCCGTGACGGCGCAGGCCTTTGCCCAGGAGCTTGACCAGAGCCTCCGGACGTGGGGGCCGGGCGCGGACCGCGTGGTCGATAAGATGCCCGGCAACTTCGCCCATCTTGGGCTCATCGCCACGCTGTTGCCGCGGGCGCGGATCATCCACTGCCGCCGCGACCCGATCGACACCTGCCTGTCGTGCTATTTCCAGAACTTCGGCGGGCCGATTGCGTACACGTTGGACCTTGGCCACCTCGGCCGCTATTACCGCGCGTACGACCGGCTGATGGCCCACTGGGCCCAGGTCTTGCCGGTGCCCATTTTTGAGCTGAATTACGAGGAGCTGACAGCGGATCAGGAAGCGGTCAGCCGCCGGCTGGTCGCGTTCTGCGGCCTGGAGTGGGACGAGCGCTGCCTGCGCTTTCATCAGAACCAGCGCACGGTTCGAACCGCCAGCGTTCTGCAAGTGCGCCAGCCGATGTATCGCAGCGCGGTGGGGCGCTGGAAGCGCTACGAAGCGTTCCTGCAACCGTTATTGGACGCGCTCGCGATTTGAGCCTAATAAGGTTCATGCGCTCGGTGAATCCCCCGGCCTTGGGCCCCAAGGCCGGGGGATTCACCGAGCGGGCCCCGTGGCATTCAAGTCCACTTAGGGTTAACCGATAAGCCACTAATAAGGAGGAATGGGGTTGCCGTCCGAAATGTTCGCCAGGTAGCCGAGGGTCTGCGGCGCGATGCCCGTGGACAGGGCCTCTACATGGCCGTCGGCAAACACGAACTGCACGACGTTCGTGTGACAGCTGCCGTACTTCCAGGACGGGTCGTTCACCGACGTCGCCAGCGGAAAATTGACCCCCGCCGAACGCGCCGAACAATTGATATTCTGGCCGTTGTAAATGCAGCAATCGTTATTCGCCAGGCCGACCTGGGTGGGCGCCACCTGCTTGTCGCCGATCAGGAGCGTGGTGCTGGTGCCGTCGGTGATCTGGAGCAGGCGAATGCCTATACCGGCGACGCCCAGCTGAAAAGCCCCGTTCGGGGGCGTCATGCCGGCAGCCCAGTCGGCGCCGGTCGTCCCGACGCAGCATGCATAATCGCCCAGCGCCGGGGGGCGTGTCATTGCTCAGCGGGGCGCTGCTCGGGCTGCGACGGCTCGGACAGAAATAAAGCGCTACGAGTCCCTGAGCGGCCTGCGCGCTTTGATTCGGGTACGGTACGCCATAGCCGTTGCCGAAGCCGCTGTTGGCCTTGGGGTAATTCGTGAGGTTCCAAAGGTTGTACAGCGATTGTTGTTCGATGAACGGCAGCAGGTGGACTGCCCACGTCGCGCCGACCTCCTCGTCGCCGTCCGGCTCATCGAGCTGAAACGTGAGCAAATCGACGAGCTCGCCGGGGTAGGCGAACAGGTCGCGGCTGGGCGGCAGCGCCTTGAATGTGTCATGATAGTTGTGGCAGGCCAGGCCCATCTGCTTGAGGTTGTTGGCGCACTGAGCGCGGGCGGCGGCCTCGCGGACCTTCTGCACCGCCGGCACGAGCAAGCCCACAAGCACTGCGATGATGGCGATCACCACCAGCAGCTCGATCAGCGTCATTGCGCGTCGTTGTCCGGAAAGTCGTCGTCCGGGAAGGCGATGCAGGCCAGCCATAACTTTCCCTCACTGGATTGGGCGAGCCGGAGCCTCAAATAAACGCGCGATGCGAAAGTTGCATGTGCCCTTGCGGCCCCAGGCCGCCGCGGGCACTTCCAGTTTCAGGCCCGCGAACCGCGCGGGCGGCGCAGCGAACATCAGCAGGTAATCCTGGGCCTCGGTCGGCCCCAGCGCCGCGCCCGCGGGACCGGACGCCTCGAAGACCGGCGCCGCCCTTGGCCGGCCGGCGCCGCCGCTGGCCGAGAAACGCGTAGCTGTGGCCCGTGTCATCGGTGAGCACCGGCTGGTGCGTGTCCTTGAACCCCTCCACGCTGATCGTTCGCTCGTGCTTGCAATTGAGCAGCCGTAGGTAGACCATCAGGCACGAACCGTCGGCCGACGCCGGCACTGCCTTGCCCGGACGCGGCCCGCTCTTGACCGATTCCACGCGAACGAACAGATCGTCCTGCCGAATCGCTTCGGTGACGGCGTCAGCCCAGTCGTCCGCCGACGGGCGACGGCCTTTGTCCAGCGGCACGTCGCGGGGGACCACCACCTGCGCGTCCGGATCGCTGAGCGCAACCTGGGTATCGATCGCCCACCAGTTGTTGAGGAGCCAGGGCGCAGCCAACGCCACGAGCAAAACCACTCCAC
The DNA here is from genome assembly GCA_963834865.1 of uncultured Gemmataceae bacterium. Classification (GTDB taxonomy): domain Bacteria; phylum Planctomycetota; class Planctomycetia; order Gemmatales; family Gemmataceae; genus CAWIDK01. Next base: position 1,423,242 of record CAWIDK010000005.1, on the reverse strand, counting down.
TCACGCCGCCGCCCAGGACCAGCCAGGTTCGGTCGGTGGCGCGGGGGTGCGGCCATGTAGCCCGGATGCCCTGACCGACCAGCAGCACGCCCAGGGCGGCCAGGGCGACGGTCAGCCACCATAGGCCCGGCACGGACGCCTGCAGCAAGGCCAGCGCACCAGCAACGAAGGCCGCCGCGCCCCAGGGGCTAACCCACGACTCCTCGTCCCGTTCCTCGTTGGTGCCCCGTCTCTTTCCTGATAGTACCATGCCGTTGTGCCATGCTCAAGGATAATGCACTGCCGCACTGCCGCGTGTCATTCTCGTTAATCCCCCGTGAGCAGCTGCAACTGCAGATGGGCAAACCGGACTTCCTGGCCGGCAATCCCTGGCCCTTCGAGGGCGATCATCCGCCGCGCGGGCACCTTCGCGTCTGCCAGCACCGCGGCCGTCTGACCATTCACACTCGCCTCAAGGCGCCGGCCCACGACGCTGATCTCCAGACCGTTCCAGGCATCGGCCCGGATCACCTTGGCGCTGGCAGCCGACCTGGCCCGCTCCCCGTCGCCACCGACCACCACGAGCCCTTCGCCGGCCGCCAATTCCACGCGCGGCCCGGTCGGGGCAGCCTTGCTTTCGCCGCGCAGCAGCACCGCGCCCGGCCGTGCTTCCCCGGGAAGAAGCGCAACGTCACGCGGAAGTTGTCCACGAGCACCAGCTCGCTGATCAGGAGCGGCGGCGCGCCGGCCTCGGGTCCCGTGGCGACGATCTCGGCCCGGTCAACCCGCCACGTCCCACGGGAACGCTGCCAGTGGTTGAAGTCCGGGCCGTAGCTGGAGAAAAACGCCACCGTCTCGGACCGGGCCAGCATCGGCACCTGCTCACGCCCCGAAAGGTAGGCGAGCAGCGACCGCACCTCGTGGTCGTCGAACGATTTCAATAACTCCGTGGGCATGAGCGAAACCTTGCTGTCCTGAATCTCGTCGATCTCCCCGACCGGCACAATCACCTTCGGCCCATTCGTCTGGACGGTGACCGCGTCGGCGGTGCGTTCCTTGATAATGCCGCTGACGAGCCGCCCGGAGGTGGTGACCACCAGCTTCGGCTCGAAGCCCTTGGCAATTTCGGCGCTGGGGTCGACGATGCTGGTGATGAGGAAATCAAGGTCGTCGCGCTTGGATTTGGTGAGATCGGGCCCGGTCTTGCCGCCGACGCCGAACAGCGTGTGGCACTCCTGGCAATGCTTGGCGAATAGGGCCCGGCCCAACTCAGGCTCGGGAGGCGTCTGCGGCGGCGTGCGCAGCAGCTTCTTGTAGCGGGCGACCTGCTTGCCCAGGTCGGGCGGCGGTTCGCGGTCGATGCCGCTTATGTGAAAGCGGCACACGCCCGGCTGCCCCCAGGCGGACGCCGGCACCGCCAGGTTCAGCGACTCGGTGCCGGCCGGCGGCAGCTCAAAAATCAGCACGTGGTCCACCCGCAACGGCACCCGGTCGAAGGCCGCGGAATACCGCTGGGGGTAGTGCCCGACGAACGCGAACCGGCGACCCGAGCCGTCCGTTAACACCGGGGTGCGCCGGTCCTTGGCAAATCCCTGAAAGGTGATGGTTCTTCCCGGCCGAGTCTGACGGAGCCAAATCTGCACCTTTAGGCAGGGCGTGGTGCTCTTGCCCGGCAGGTCGCCGGCCGTGACTCCTTTAACAACGACGACCAGGTCATCCTGCCGGACCGCCTCGGTGGCGGCATCCACCGAGTCCTCTCCGTCAAGCGGCGTGCCCACTGCCAGCGGTTGGTCGGCAGGGACCCGCACGAGCCGGTCCGGATCGGGCTGGTTCACAGAAGAATCGATTTCCCAGTGCGAATTCAGCAGACCGGCGCGAACAGCACCAGGCCCAGGACGGCAGCACTCAGCGTGGTACCCAGGACCAGCCAGACCCAGTCGGTGGGAGTGCGATTCGTCCGGGTCGCAGCCATGCCCACCAAAGCCGCCAGCAGGCCCGAGACCGCTAGCGTCACCGTCAGCCAGCGAATTGCTGCCAGAGACGCCAGGGCCACACCGGCCGCAGTCAGGAGCAGGGCGACGAGAGCCCACGGGCAAATCTTGGCGAGCATTCGGATCTCAACCCCCCGACTTCCGAAGACGCCGAGACTTCGGAGCATCGACCACAATCAACATCCCGCAGTTAATAATAACAGCGGACGCGGTAGATGTCCGGTTCCTGGAACACGGCTGGCCGAAAGCCTTGTCAATCCAGGTAGTCGCCAAAATCCGCCGAGGGGGGTTGGTAGAACGTCGTATTGAGCGAGTTGCGCACGCCGGCATCGGCCGGTAGCTTTTCGCGACCGTGCCAACTCTTGCGGGTCAGCGTATTGTTCACCACGAAGGCGTATCCGCTATTGGGACGAAAGGCGAAGCGCTTGCACTCGGCAAAGCGGTGGCGCCACGGACCGAACGGCAATGCCAGCAGTTTACGCCGGTACAGCGCCGTTCCGAGGCCAAGCTGGCTGCAATCGGCCGGCAAGTAGAGGTGCATGGTTACGACCTTCTTGCGCGTGTCCGTGTGCGGCGCAATCTCGTAGCCCGCCGTCTCGCGGTACAGCATCGGCCGAGCGTACCCGGGGATCCGGTCCACCTGGTGCGGCGCGACCCCAAAACGGAAAGCGAGATCTTTCGCCAGCTTGCGGAAGACGGCCTTTTTCAGCGCTGGGGCCGTCAGGACCGCGGCGACGGCACGCCAGAGGTCTTGCTGATCGGCCGGCAAATCTCGTAGCTTCGTTCGGGTCAGTGGCAGCGACGCCCGCACATAGCCACCTTCGCCATTGGACTGCAGGTCACCGGTGGTATACAGGTCCGCGTGAGGCAGGTGGCTCAACAGCTGCTCGTAAACGTCCTCGGGGAAGACCTCTTCGAGATAGCAATGCGCAAATGGCTCATCGATAACGGTCGTTTTCTCGATTTGCAGAACCAGGTGTTCGAAAACACGCGTACGAAGCTCCGCCGATGCACATGCTTGCACCATCATGGTCTCATTCCTCCATGTTGAAGCCATGCACGCAAGTTTGACAGAGCATTTCACCGTCTTGCCGTATGTACGTCAAGATAGACCTTCATCGCCGACCCAACTACAAAGTGCCGGTGATGACGAATTGTTTCGTCACCGGATTGAAGAAGTCGAACGTCGTGTTCGCCGAGATATAGAGCGCGTTGCTGCCCGTCCCGCCAGTCAAGGTATTGGCATTTGTTGAACTTGTCGACAGGCCCCACAGATCCAGCACCGCGTTGCTGACGCCGCTGGTGTTGCCCGAGTCGGCGGCGAAATCCACGACTTGCGTGCCGGCGCCGCTGCCCTTGAAGCTGAACATGCCGCCGATGTCGAGGACGCCGGCCGTGTCCTGGAAGTCATAGGTGTTAGCACCGAGGGCGCTGCCGGCACTGGTGATGACGTCGAAGTTATTGAACACCGAGGCCAGAATCTGGCTTTGGTTGTTGTTGAAAACGTCGAGGAGATTGCCGCTGGTGCTCGATCCGAAGGTGATGCTGGTGGTGCCGTTCGGGGCCGTTACGTCCTCCAGAACGACCTTCGAGGAGCCCGTGCCGCCGACGGTAATCGTGAGGTTGCCACCCAGGTTGACGGGGAAATCGCTGCCCGACGTGTCGGTGCCGATGCCGATGAGCAGGCCGGGGTTGACCGCGCTGACGGTGGTGCCGGTGATGGTGACCGCGCCGCTGAAGGTCGGGACGAACGCGTTGACCTGCTTGTTTTCGAGGCCCACGAAGTTGGCATTCTGCTGGCCGGAGATGCCGGACCCCGTGGTGATGCTGGTCGTGCCGCCGACGTTATAGTCGTAGATCTCGGTGTCGGATTGGCCGCTGGCCGTGCTAACGGTCAGGTCGCCGCCGATGTTCAGCAGAGCGACCTTGTAGTTGTTGGCGTGGAACAGGTTCTCGCTGCCGCCGAACTGACCGGCATCGCCGGAGTGACCGGCGCCGTTGCTGATGTTGACGGCGCCCGTGAAATCGGTGTCGAGGATCGTGTTGGTGTCGGAGCCGGAGCCGTTTTTGATAGTCAGGCTGTTCCAGAGGTTCAGCTCGTTGACGTTGTTGGTGCTGGTATTGGTGGTGAACGTCGTGTCGCCGGTGCCGAGGTGGCTGACCGTCGCGGCGCCGCTGACGTTGGTGTCGACGAAGCTGGTCGTTTCGGTGCCGGCGCCCGTCAGGGCGATGTTCACGCCGCCGAGCACGGCGTTTTGGGGGTCGCTGGCACTGGTGGCGCCGATCACCGTGATGGTCTTGTTGCCGGCGGTGCTGGAGACGCCGAGGTTGCCGGTGATCGTGACGGCGCCGGAACTGGAGCCGACGTTCACGGCGTCGTTGCCGCCGCCGAGATTGAAGTTCGCCGCGCCGACGACTTCCACGGTGCCGGTCGCGGTCTGGAGGTTATAGGTGTTGTTACCGCCTGCGGAGCCGTTGATCGTCAGGTTGTCATAGGTCGAGAGCACCTGGTCGCCGAGGATGTTGACCGTATCGCCCTTGGTCGACGAGGCAAGGTTGAGGGTGGTGGTGCCGGTGACGAACAGGTCGTTGAGCGTGAAGCCGGCCGAGCCGCTGCCGGTGGCGCCGATGGTGAGGCCGTCTTCGATGACCAGCGGGAAATCGCCGCCGCTGGTGCCGGTGCCGAGCAAGACGTTCAGGCCGGGATTGACGTTGGCGACCGCCGCGCCCGTGATGGTGACGGTTTTGATGGCCATGACGGTGCCGGAGTTCGTTTGCTTGTTACTGATACCGACGAAATCGCCCAATCCGGAGGCGCCGCTGCCGGCGTTGATGTTCAGGGTGCCGCCGACGTTGTAGTCGTAGACCTCGGTATCGGATTGCCCGCTGGTCGTGGCGATCGACAGGCCGCCGGCGACGGTCAAGAGGCCCTTGTTGTTCAGGGCGGAGAAAATGGTTTGGCTGCCGCCGAACTGGCCGTTCGTGTCGTTGCCGGCGCCGTTGTTGATGTTGACGCTGCCGGCAAAATCGGTGTCCTGGATGGTGTTGATGTCGGAGCCGGCGCCGTTGGTGATCGTCAGGCTGTTCCAGGTATTCAACTCCTGCAGGTTCTGGGTGCTGGTGTTGATGGTGAACTCGGTGTTGCCGCTGCCGTGGGTGATCGTGGCGGCGCCGCCGACGTTGGTGTCCGTAATCGTGCTGATGTCGGTGCCGGACCCGTTCAGGGTCATGGTCAGATTGGCGCTGCTGCCCACGAGGTCGACCTGGTCGAGCGCGATGGTTTTGGCGCCGCCGGTGCCGGTGATGGTGAGGCCGCCGCCCAGCTTGATGGGTCCGTTGCCACCGTTGCTACCGGTGCCGTTGAGCGTGATGTTATCGGTGCCGCCGGCGAGGTTGATGACGATCTTGTCGATCGGCTCCGCCACGGCGTTCGTGAAGTTGCTGACGCCGCCGTCGAACAGGGAGTTGGCGCCGGGGCCGAAGGTGAACTGCTGGAAGCCGGCGCCGGCATTGATGATGGTGAGGTTGCCGTTCGCCGTGCTGCCGTTGACGCCGGTTTCGGTGATCGTGAACGTGGCCGCGTTGACGCCGGTTCCGAACGCGCCCGTGAAATTGGCGGTTGGGGTCAGGCGGTCTTCGAGCGCCTCGAGTCGCAGCAGCGTGCGCTGCCGGCGCTGGGGCCGCCGGGAGTCGGCATTGATCAGGGAACGCCACTGCTGGAAACGCCGCCACAGGGAATTGAACATGCGTAGACCTCGATGCGCTGGGTTGAAACGGATGAATCCGCATACCCGTGTACGCGGTGTCACGTCGATATTCGACGAGCGTCGTTGACGCCCGATGGTAATGGATCCTGTCCATTGCGGCCACGTCGGTCGCTTTTTCTCGTAAGCCAAACGCTGAATTGCCGCGCGCTTGCGAAGAATTCCGTTTTTCCGGCGCTGACGAATGCGTGTTCAGTCCGTCGCGGCAGGCTAGTCCAGCAAATCGGTCGACGGCAGTTCACCGCCGGCAATCGTCCCCATGCCCTGGAGCGTCAGCTGGTCCGCCGTGCCGGATTGCACGTTGCGAAAGAAGTGGACCGAGCCGTCGGCCAGGAGGAAATTCGAGCCGACGGTGTGCCGGCTGGAGGCGTCGTCGAGGTTCCTGCCCGTCGTGCTATTGTTCGTGGAGGCGTGGATAAGAACCAGGTCCGCCGCTCCCTGGCCCAGCTTGCCCGCCACGGCATTGGCATTGATCGCACCCTGGTTGCAATACCCGCCGTTGATCGCGCCGGCCCACACGCCCTCGACATTCGCGAACGCGCGTTCCTCGACGAGGATCGTGGTGCTGGTCCCGTCGATGATGTCGGTCAAACGGACCGCGCTATTGCGGTAGAGGATACCGTTGCCGGTCGCGGCCGTGGTGCTGACGCCGCCGCCGCAACAGCCCGCGTAACTGGTCGGCGCCGCGAGGCAGATCGTGTTCCAGTTGCTGTCGGTCACGGCGAAGGGGGCGAGCGGACCAACGTCGGAAGGGCACAGGTACACGGTCACGACGGTCTGGATTGCGGCCGAATTCTGTACCGGTTGATTCAGGTTGAGCTGGTTGTAGAGAGCGTTCTGCTCCAGGTAAGGCAGGATCCATGTCGCCCAGCCCCAGCCGGGGGTGGTGTCCGTCGCTCCATTGACGTAGGGGCCCGCCGCCAGGTAGCCGGGGGGGAATTTCTTATTGGCGTCGTGGTTGGCATGCAGCGCCAGGCCGATCTGCTTGAGGTTGTTGGCGCAGCTGATGTGCGCGGCGGCTTCGCGCACCTTCTGGACGGCGGGCACGAGCAGGCCAATCAGGATCGCGATGATGGCGATCACGACCAGCAGCTCGATAAGGGTAAATGCGGTACGGGGATTGTGCGCGGCACGGCAACGCTCCTTTTCGGAAGGGGAAGTTCTGGAGGTGCGTTGCGAACGGATGCGGGGCAGGGCGGCGCCCTCGCTGCGGCGGCGAAGCAGCCTCGGCGGGGAAAAACTAGCTGGTCTTGATACAGAGATTCAGTCTCAGTATCATTGCTCTCATCGTACACAGCCAGAAAGGCCGAGTCAACGGGTTTTTCGTGATCATGGCAGATTCCCAAGACCATCCTAAGCCGGGCACACCCGCGGCTGGCCCATCACCGCCGCCACGCGTGGTGCACGCCCAGGATCTGTTTCGCGGCGAGCGCGAGATTTGGATCGAGCTTGACGGAACACGCTATCGGCTGCGCATCACCCGACGCAATAAATTGATCCTGCAAAAATAACGTCACGTCTGTTGCCGGACGTTCGTCGTCAATGCCGTCCAGCCGCTGCCGGTGTCCTCGTAGCCGTTGCCGTTGGTGAAGACGATGTCGACCACGCCGGCCCGCGCCTTGCCGACCGCGGCGACGCCGGTGGCAAGCTGCTTCCAGCCGACGCCGGCGCAGAATTCCGTCGTGATGCCTGTGGTCGATACCAGGTCGATCTGCACGGCGTCGTTGGCGGTGGTGCCGACGGCGAGCTGGGCGATGTCGGCGCCCAGGTGCGTGAAGCCGCCGCTTGCTTCGGTGAATTCGTACGCGTTGCCGTTCTTGAGCAGCACCAGCGAAACACCGTCGGTGCCGGCGCTGATCGCCTTCGCGCCGCTGCACAGCGAATGCCAGCCGCTCGTGTCGCTGCACTCGGAAAAGACGCCGGAGTTCGAGATGACGTCGACCATGTTGACGCCGTAGCGATCGAGGCCCGCGTCGATCGTCGCGATGTTGGTCGCCAACGTGCGGCTCATCGCGCCGCTGGCGTCGTTGTACTCCCGCAGCGTGCCGTCCGTGCCCAGCAGATAGGAGACGCCCTGCCCGGCGCACGCTTCCTTGACATGGTGCGCCAGGAACACCAGGCCCTCGCCGTCGTGGTATTCGTAAGCGTCGCCGTTGGTCAGCACCAGGTCGACCATGGCGCCGGCGTCGTTGTCGATGCTTTGGCTGCTGACGGCGGCGACGTCGTTGTGTATGAAGGTCCAGCCGGCCGCCGTGTGCTCGTACAGCATGCCGTTCGCCAGCAGGTCGAAGGCGGCCGCGCAGCGGCGCGGCGCCGGCGGGCGTCATGCCCTGGTCGTGCTTGTCGGCCACGCGCTGCACGACGTAACCATTGAGGCTAACGTGCTCCTCATTGACGACGTCGGCAGCCTCGTCGTTGAGAGTATCGTCGTACCAGCCCAGCGCCCCGTAGGTGACGTTGGGGTCGGTCACCGCTTCGGCAAGCTCGTGCGAGGCGGCCTCGGTCATGCTCTGGACGACCGAGAGCCCGGGGACCTGCTGGTTGCCGACCGTGCCGCCGGGATAGGGGACCGTCACATAGCGAATGTCGGCGGGGCGGCCGCTGGCATCGTGACCGGCGAAGCCGCCGTGGTAGCTCAGGAAGCTAAGCAGGCTGGAGCCGTCGTCGTTGATGCCGACGGACACGTTATCCTCGACGAAGATGACGTAGAGCCGGTTCGCGTCGGGCGGCTCGACCAATCCGGCGCTGATCGCCAGCTGCAGATCGACCTGGATCGCCGCATCGGTCAGCATGGCGGCCTTGTTGATCAGGAGCGGGTCGTGCGCGGCGGGGCTGGCGGAGCCCCGGCCGACGCCGTAACCCGCGGTGGCGAGCATATCCATGAAGGAACTGTTGACGATCATGTGGACGAAGCCGTCGAGGTAGGCCGCCTGCTGCACATAGGTTGGATTGCCGACCCAATCCGAGCCCAGGAAGACGGCTTGCGCCTCGACGTGCGGCAGCAGCGCGCCGCCGTGGTAGGTGAGCGTCGGGGTGTCGCGTGGCTCAAGCGCTTCGAGCTCGAGCCGGACCGTGCGGCGCCCGCTGGGCGGACGTGCCGCCTTCCCAGCAAACAGCTGCCACGGCCAACGAATCATCGAGAACTCCTCCGGGCCTGGATGACAAGATGCGCTTCTCAGGACGCCGCGTCGTCGAGCGCGGAGGATCGAACCGAGCGCGGCCTGCACGCCGCCAGCGCCGGCAGGACACCCGAAACGCCTGTGCAAGTCAAGAGCGTTTTGCTGGGCGCGTCGGCGTTAGCGCCGCACACTGGCGGCGCCTGGTAAACCAGGCGCTCGCCGTATATTCTTTCATGGAAGCCAAACTCAACCTCGCTCCCCCTTCCCGCCGGCGCTGGATGTTGAGGCGAAATGCGAGGACGGCAGCAAGTGGCGTCAAGATAAGATCGGCAAGCCCGCGGCGCGCGCCGGCGCGCCACGGGCGCGCCGAATCGTCCACGAACCGTGCCCCGCGCCTCGCGCTCGCGCCGCGGGCTCGCAAAGGAGCGTCGATGCTCGCCAAGAAGTCGCCGCGCACGCAGGCATTCACGTTGATCGAGTTACTCGTCGTCATCGCGATCATTGCCATCCTGATCGCCCTGTTGGTCCCCGCGGTCCAGCAGGTCCGGGCGGCGGCGGCCCGGACGCAGTGTGCCAACAACCTCAAGCAGCTGGCGTTGGCCATGCACGGCTATCACGGCGCCTACAATCATTTTCCGCCCGGTTTCAATAACGCGGCCCCGGGACTGAACTGGGGGTGGGCGTCCCTGGTGCTCCCCTGGCTGGAACAATCGCCGCTGCAAAATAACCTCGCCCTCGGCGCCACCATGTCCGTCACGCCGTACACCGAGATGGAAGTGCCCGTCTTCCTGTGCCCAGCGGATATTAACCCGGGGCCCAACAACCCGTGGTTCCCCAGCGGCTACGGCAAAAGCAACTATCCCATCAGTGAGCAGGTGAGCGACGGCGGCTCCGCGTACCGCATCCTGCAGATCACCGATGGCACCAGCAACACGATCATGATCGGCGAACGCGACACCCTGAATAACATCGGGGCGTTGTGGCCGGGCCGCGACAATGGCTTGCCCACGACTCCGCCCGGCGTCGGCGTGGCGTCGGTGATGGGCCGACCCAACTGGCCCATCAACACCAGGTACGCCGGCGGCGCGACGTGCTGCGCCGGCGATACCGGCGGCACCCGTTTCGCCTGGACCAGCTTGCACGCCGGCGGCGCCAACTTCGTCTTCGCCGACGGCGCCGTGCATTTTCTGCTGAACTCGCTGCAGGGCGATCCGGCACAGATGAACGCCAGCAAGCCCGTCTCGACGAACTTTCCGTTCCAAAACCTGTATTTCAAGGATGACGGCAACCCAATCGTCGGCGTCGACCTGGAATAATACAAACTTCCGAAGTCTCCAAGACTTCGGAAGTTTATTTGGCGGAGACTACCCATGAGCGTCACCCGACCGGCGACCTTCGGCGTGCTCCTGATTTCGAGCTACCTGGCCGCTGCCGGCACCTTTGCCCAGGACAAAAAGGATCCCCAGGCGGCCGTTGAACCGCGGTCCCAGCCGGGCGCCGGCCAGAAGTTCCTCGAGAAGTTCGCCGGCGACTGGCAGGTCGTCAAGACGTTCCACCCGGCGTCGGGTGAGCCGGTTCGCGCCGAAGGCGACTGCCGGCAAACGATGATCCACGGCGGCCGATTTCTGCAATCGGAATTCACCTTCCGCAACGGCGAGCTGAAAACCACCGGCCTGGGCCTCATCGGCTTCGAACCGCAAACGGGTCTGTTCACCAGCGTGTGGACCGACTCGCGGCAAACGAAAATGTCCCTACGCCGGAGCAAGGACCCGTTTGACGGCAAGGAAATCGTCCTGTACAGCAAATCGCTGGCCGACGGCGGCAAGGAACGGTTGTCGCGAACCGTCACGCGCCTCGAAGACGGCGGGCGCCGGATCGTCCATCGGCAGCACAATGTCGGTCACGATGGCAAGGAGCGCTTGTTCATGGAGTTGGTGCTAACGCGCAGGGAAAAGCCGGGGCCCTGATCCATGTCACTCTGCATCTGCCTGCTGACCCGCAACGCCGATGATCGCATCGCAAGCGCCCTGCAATCGATCGCGCATCTCGGGGCGGACGTGCTCGTCGGCGACACTGGCTCCACGGATCGCACGGTAGAGACGGCCCAGGCCCACGGCGCGAACGTGCGCGTCCTCGCCTGGCACGACGATTTCGGCGACGCCCAGAATCAGCTACTTGACCAGGCGACCGGCGACTGGATCCTCTGGATCAATCCCGATGAAGTCCTCCTACCCTACGCTCGCGCAGCTCGCCGTGTTGCTGGACCGGCCGGATGTGCTGGCGTACGGCGTGCGCGTCCAGGTGGTGATGCGTGCCGATCGGCCGGAAGAATTCGTCGAGACCGCCCATCCGCGGCTGTTTCGCCGGCATGCCGAGCTGAGATATGTCGGCCGGCTGCATCCGCATTTCTCCACGCCGCTCGAGGAGCTGGCTCGCCGCGACAACTTGCAGATCGCGCCCGCCGACTTCGTATTGCGCCAGCACGCGTACCTGTCCATCTTGACCGAGGACAAGCTGCGCTGGGCCGTGCGCCTCCTGGAGTTGGAATTGCGCGATCGGCCGGGCCAGCCCCATTACCTCATCGAGTACGGCCGAAGCCTGCTGCGGCTCAATGACCCGCGCGGCCATGAGGTGCTGGCGGAGGCGGCGGATTTGGCGCTGGCGGCGGAAGGCGCGGCCGCGGCGCCGACGCCGACGGTGGCGTCGCTGCTGGAGTATTTGCTGACGGTGTCGCCGCAACAATCGCGCAGCCGCGTTTCCGCCGCGCAGGCGCGGGGGCTGGTCCTGCGCTGGTTCGCGGCCAGTCCGCCGCTGCTGTTCAGCCTGGCGCAGCGCGACTTTCAGGCGCGCGATTATCGCAGCGCGGCGGGACTGCTGGAACGGGTGATCGAGCTGGGCCGAACCGGCAGGTACGATCGTTCGGCGGCATTCGACCCGACGATCATGGCGGAGCCGGGCCTGCTGAACCTGGGCCACTGCTACGCGCAACTGGGCGAGTTGGAGCGGGCCGACGCGTGTTTTGCCGAGGTGGCGAACAATCCGGCGTATCGGGCGAAGGCCGAGCACGGCCACGCGGTGGTGCAATCGCTGCGCCGGCCGCGTGGGACGTGAGGCGAGTGGACCGCCGGACACTTCACTTTTCTGTACCGGATTTACCGCAGCTAACTTTTTGGCAAATTGCGCGGTTTTTTACTTGCAACCCACCTTGGGGGGAGGTTATTTTCTATGCTTCAAACGGAAACGAGATGCTTCTCGGAACAATGAGGCACCTCTCCCCGCAACCGATTGGTCGCTTCGACCGACACCGTCGTCCGTCGCCCGTTGACGATGCGCCGCGAGCCGCCATCGGTCTGCCGTCCCGCACGAAAGGGCTGTCCGATGCACTTCTTCGACTGGACCCGTTGGCTGCGCTCCCAATTTCAACCTCGCCGCAAGACCTATCGGAAACATAGTCGCGTTTGGCTGCGACCACAGTGCGAAGCGCTCGAAGATCGCACCATGCTGTCGACCCTGCCGGCGGCGGTGGTGACGAACCAGTCAACGCTGCTCGCGGGCAGTATCAGCCCGGACCTCGTGCAGGATCCCGCCAACCCATTGAAAATGGTCGAGGTCGCCACGACGGGTGCCACGCTCACCGGCGAATTTTCGACGGATGGCGGGCAAACCTGGACCGCGTTCAATGACGCGGTCAGCCTGACCGACCCCACCACGGACGCCGGGTTCACGACCGTGACGAATCCGACGGCCGCGATGGACCAGGCCGGGAACCTCTACATCGCGGCGATCGAGCGGAATGCCAACATCAACACGGCCGGCGCTGTGGTGTTTGAGCGCTGGCAGTTCACCGGCGCGGCGCCAAGCCAAACCGGCGCGGAAGCCGCCGAAGATCTATTCCCCCTCGGCGCAGCGCCGGTCAACGGTCAGCCCGGCAGCGGCGGCGCTCAGTGGGAGGGTGCCAATCCCATCGAAAATGCAGTGGTCGCGGTCGACGACAACGTGCCTTCGTTCACCGATACGACCGCCCAAACGGTGACCAACGCAGTGGTTGCCACCGGCGGCACCGGTTACGCGGTCGGCCAATTCCTTTTTGTGCAGGGCGGTACATTCACCACGCAGGCGATCCTGGAAGTCAGTTCAATCAACGCGGGGAACGGGGCAATCACCGGCGTCACGATCAGCGACCCCGGAGTGTACTCCGCAACGCCGGGCAACCCCGTCACCGTGACCGTGGGCAACGCCACGTTCACGCTGACCTTTACCGCCCCGACGCAGACCGACCCGATGGCCGCGCTGGTCGCCGACGGCTTCGGTGCCAATGGTACCGGTGTCGACAAGGGCCTCTACGTGGCCTGGAATACCAACAACGTCGCGGGCAACGAAAACGTGATCATGGTTACCGGCTCGGGTGACGGAGGCATGAACTGGACCGCGCCCCAGATCGTCGCCGGCCCCAGCGACGCGGACCCGCAGATTGTCTTCACGCAGGGCTCGGCCGATGGCCGCGTCGCCGGCGGGCAGCTGGTGTTCTTGTGGAACGACTTTGGCGCCGACGGGTTCCAGCTCGCGTCCAGCACGCCCGATGGCGGCGGCGCGGGCAATATCGCCTCGGCCAGTTTGACTTCCACCGGGTCCCTTGCCGGAGAAATCACGACCCCGTTCCCGACGGGGCCGGCCGCTGCTAGCCCTGCGACCACCGGGAATGCAGCGGCTGGTGCATTTTCGGATGCCTACGCGCAGATCGCCTCGATAACGGTTGCCAACGGCGGCAACGACGCCTACAATCCCGGCCAGGTTCTGACCCTCTCCGGCGGCACGGTCGGGCCCGTCACCAGCCCGCCGTATACCGCGGGGATGGTCAAGGTCGATACGGTAAGTGCCAACCCGCCACCGGGGGCGGTCGTCACCGCTCATCTGAACAATCCCACCACCAATGCATATTTGGTGATCCCGCCCAACAACCCCGACACGGAAACTACCGGTGAAGGTGCCACCTTCGGCCTGACCTACGGGCCCGACATCCCGGTAACGACCACGTTTACGGACACCGTGAATGCCGCCGGCGCCAACTGGATCGTGAACGACGTCTCGCTGACGCTGGACATCACCGATCCCACCCTCAGCGGTCTCTCAATCAGCCTGACCTCCCCCGACGGCACCGTTATTCAACTGCTGGACAACGAGGTCGACACCTCGGGCAATCCAACCGGGCTCGGCATCACGGGGGCGAATCTTGGCGAGATCACGACCGACGGCGTTACCTTCGATGTCGGCACGGTCTTCGACGACGACGCTCCAGCACCGATCACGACTGGGGCGATTGGGGCGCCCAAGATCGGCCGGTTCACGCCGGAGGGGACTGCGGCCGGGACCGAAGAGGATCTCGACGTGGCCGGTAAGACCGTCGGCGTCGCGATCAATAGCGCCGCGATCGCGGGCACATGGACCCTCAGCGTTACCGACTCTCGCAATGACCGCGGCGCCGCCGCAGCGATCCAATCGGTGGACCACTGGTTCTTGACCTTCTCGCACATTAGCACGACCGGCTTCGGAACGGTCCAGGACGTAGCATTGCCAACCGGTTTTGAGCCGGAAGTGGCACCGTTGGCGGGAGCGACGAACGAGCCGTATGCGAACGCCGGCAGCTTCTCCTTTGGCCCCGACGGCGCCGGGCCCGGGCTGTCGGTCGCCATCGACAACACCCTCGGCGCGGACAGTCCCTTCGAGGGCCGCATCTACCTCGCCTACACCGGGGTCGGCACCACCGTCATCGTCAATGGCAATCCCGCCATTCCCGGCAGCACCGATGTTTACCTGGCGTCCATCGATGACCTCGACACCACCGGTTTCACCACGACGTTTAACGATCCGGTCCAGGTCAACGACGATTCCGCGGCGGACGGCTTCTCGCAAGGCGACCGGCCGGAGTTCATGCCCACGGTCGCCGTGGACCCGGTCACCGGCACCGTGGGCGTCATGTATTACGACGGCCGTTGGGACTCGGCCGAGGCCCGCGTGGGCAACTCGTTCAGCGACAGCATCGACGGCGGCGACACGTTCAGCCCGAGCGTCTTTTTGAACACGCCCAAGACCGCGACCGACGAGCTCAGCGAGGTGAGCGGGAGCAGCGACACCATCACTCTGGAGCCGGTCCCCGGCAACCCAAACGAAACCACCGACCAAGGCCTCGGGTTTGGCGACAGTCAAGGATTGGTGATGTTTGGCGGCAGCGTCGTCCCGGTGTTCACAAGCAACGACAATGCCGTTGGGCAGAGCTTGCTAACCGACACCATGACCATCGCCGCCGGCCCAAGGATCGTTTACGGCGACATGGGTCCCATTGCCGCCGATTTCGTTTCGCCGGATGCGAGCGAGACGGTCTATAACGACACGTTTGCCAGCGATGGCACGCGGCTATTCAGCGCTTTCGTGGTCCAGTTCGATCGGCCGGTGCTGCCCGCCACGTTCACGGGCAATGACGTGACCGTGGAATACCGCGACACCACAACGTCGGCATCGTTGCCGGCGAACCTGACCGTGGCCGGCAAGGCCAATTTCACGATCACGCCGCTCGATGCCAGCACCACCGAGTGGGGTCCCGAGACGCTGGCCACGGCGATGGCCGAGACGTTCCTGATTTCGCTCGTGACGCCCCTGAGCGGCGTCGGCACCTACAGCTACGCCATCGGCAACCTGACGACCGGGCCGGCGATCACCGACGGCATCAAGACCGTCAGCCGGCCCACGACCGGCAACCTGATGGACCAGAACCAGAACCGCATCACGGGCGAAGCGCCGGACTTCGTCACGAACGCCGTGACCCTCGTTGCCGCCGGCAGGAATTACGCCGTCGGCGATCTGCTGTCGGTCATCGGCGGCACGCTTGCCGGCAGCGCACCTACGCAGGTGCCGACCGAGCTGCTGGTGACTTCGGCGGTCGGCGGGGCCATCACCGGCGTGAGTTTGTTCCAGGCCGGGGCGTATACCGTGGAGCCGGCCAATCCCGTGAGCGTAACCGACATCAACGGCGTCGGCAGCAAAGCGACGTTCGACCTGACCTACACCAGCACCGCCGGCGACGTGTTTGCCGTCCCGACGCCGACCGATAATGGCCCGCCGTTCGTGCTGCCTTATGACCAGAACACGCTGCCGTTGATCATCCCCGGCCCGCAAATGACCAGCAGCAGCGTGCTCGCCAATCCGGACGGCAGCGCGACCGCCACGGACAACCTGGTGCTCAACGGCACCAACAACGCCACGACCGTCACCTTCGACCGCCAAATCCAGCCGGGGAGCTTCACGCCCGCGAACATTATCAGCATGGAAGGTCCCGCCGGCGCGATCACGCCTTACGCCCTGGGACCGGCGGTCACCTTCACCGGCGGCGGCGGTTTGGGCGCCACGGGCGTCTCCACCGTCGTCGACGGCGTCGTGACCGCCGTTGCCATCACCAATGGCGGCGGCGGCTACACGTCGGCGCCCACGGTCATCTTCGACGGCAGCGCGGCAACCTCGGCGGCCATCTTCGCGACGGGCAGCGGCTACAAGGTCAACGACTTGCTCACGGTCCTGGGCGGAACGTTCAGCACCCCGACCGAGCTCGAGGTAACTGCCATTGGGGCGGGCGGGGCCATCATCGGCGTCACGATCATTCAGGCGGCGCCTACGGCATCCTGCCGGCCAATCCGGTCAGCGTCACGGACACGACCACCCCGGCCGCCACCGGCGCCAGGTTCACGATGACCTACCTCGGCGGCAGCGGCGCCGCCGGCACCGCCACCATTGCCGGCGGCATGGTTACCGCGGTCACGCTCAGCAGCGGCGGCACCGGCTACAGTGGGACGCCACCCGAAACCATCCCTGCGGGCGGCACGCTCAGCGTCCCCCTGACCATCACCGATTCCTTGATGGTCAACGACCTCACCGTCGGGCTCGACATCACCGACGCCAACGACGCCAACCTGAGCATCGCGCTGACCGACCAGGCGGGCACGACGGTGCAGCTCTTGCAGGGCGGGTCCGGCGCGAACCTCGTAAACACCATCTTCGACGACAACGCGACCGCCGCGGTCAGCGCCACCACCGGACCCTACACCGGCAGCTTCCACGCCGAACAGGAAGTGCGCAGCGCGGTGGACGCGGCCGGCGGCACCGGCTACGTCATCGGCGACGTGCTCGACGTGGTGGGCGGCACCTTCACCACGCAGGCGCAGCTTACGGTCACCAGCGTCAGCGGCACCGGGGCCGTCACGGGCGTCTCGATCCTCACAGCGGGGGCCTATAGCGTCGAGCCGTACAACGCGGCCGCCGTCACCGACACGACCACACCGGCCGCGACGGGCGCCACCGTCAACCTGAGCTACGGCGCGCTCAGCCTCTTCAACGGCGCGAATTACCAGGGGACCTGGAAGCTAACCATCACCAACACGGGGGCCGCCACCGGCACCCTGAACGGCTGGTCGCTCAACCCGTTCACGGTTACACCCGTGAACCCCGGCGTCGGCACGGCCGCCATTGCCAATGTCGCCCAAAACGGCTCGGGTTACAAGGTGGGCAACGTCCTCACCGTCCAGGGCGGCGCCTCCACAACCTCCGCCCAGCTAACGGTCGATTCGGTGACTGCCAATGGGGCCATCCTCACGTTCACCATTTCCCGGCCCGGCTCGTACTCGGTGAACCCGGCGAACCCAGCCGCCGTGACCGGCGGAGCAGGTTCCGGGGCCGAATTCGACCTTGTCATGGCGTCGATTGGCCAGCACGGTTTCGTCGCCTCGGCGGCCATTGCCAATGTCCCCCAAAGCGGCCAGGGCTACGCCGTCGGCGACGTGCTCACCGTCGACGACGGCACGTTCACGAACCCGGCGCAGCTCACGGTGACTTCGGTCGATGCCAACGGGGCCATCCTGGCCTTCACGATCACCCAGGCCGGTTCGTACTCCGTGGAGCCGAGCAGTCCGGACGACAACGTGGTGGACACCACCGACCCCGGCGAGGCAATCGCGGCGGCGATCGTCGGCAAGGGCAGCGGGTACAAGGTCAACGATCTGCTCACGGTCCTGGGCGGAACCTTTAGCACGCCGGTGGAACTCCAGGTAAGTACCATCGGGGCGGGCGGGACCATCACGGGCGTCACGATTTTTCAGGCGGGCGACTACGGCATCCTGCCGGCCAATCCGGTGAGCGTGACGGACCTCACCACGCCGGCCGGCACGGGCGCCACGTTCAAGCTTACCTGGACCGGGGCCACGGGCGCCGAGTTCAACCTGGCCTTCGGCTCGACGTTCCAGATCGGCTTCCCAACGCAGACCGCCAGCGGCACCTACTCCTTCGTGTACGGCCCGGACTCGCTCGCCAATTACATCAAGGACACGCAGCTGAACACGGGCACGCTCGCCAACGGCGGCAGCGGCTACAACGTGGGGGACGTCCTTACCGTAATAGGCGGCACCGCCACCACCGCCGCCGCCCAGTTCACCGTGGCCGCGGTCAACGCCTCAGGAACGATCACTGCCATCGAGCTCTTGCAACCCGGCTCGTATTCGGTGATGCCCGCCAACCCGGTCGCCACCACCGACAGCGGCAGCGGCATCAATGCCACGCTGAATCTCGATTTCGGCAACGAAGTCGACACCAACATGAATGCCGGCGTCGCCCTGCTCGAAGGCGGCAACACGATCAACGGCACGCTGCTGCCGAACGTTTACCTTTCCGGCACCATCGACACGCCCATCCCCGCCGACACTACAACCGACTCCACCATCAACGTGCCCTCGAGCTACCTGGTCGAGGGCGTCACGCTGTCGCTGACGATCCTGCACAAGAACGATCCGGACCTGACCGCCACGCTGATCGCTCCCAACGGGACCGCGGTGCAGCTGTTCACGGACGTCGGCACCACCGGCGTCACGCCCCACGCCAACTTCACCGACACTACCTTCGCGGACACCGCGCTGAACCCGATCCAGCAGGCCGCCACCCAGGGCGGCGGCATCGGCATCGGCATGGGCCCGTGGGACCCCCAGTTCCCCCTCAGCAAGTTCATCGGCCTCAATGCGCTCGGCAACTGGACCTTGCAAATCCTCAGCAATTCGTCGTCGCTCGTCGGCACCCTGGTCGATTGGTCGGTGACGATCGAGAACTCCGTGCCCGGCTCCGGCCTGGGCGAGCAGATTGCCGACCAGTTCACCACGTCGTTCCGCATCTTCACGCAGGCCCCGACCAACGCGATCGCGCAGAACCAGTGGACCGCAGTCGGTCCGCTGCCGATGAATGACGGCACCAGCGCGGGCAAGATCACCGCGGTGGCCGTCGATGCCGCCGATCCGTCGGGCAACACCGTATACGCGGCCGCCGTCAACGGTGGCGTGTGGAAGACGACCAACTTCCTCACGACCGCCGCCAACGGACCGATCTGGCAGCCGCTGACCGATACCGGCCCCGGCGACAGCCTCGACGTCGACAGCATCGCAATCTTCGACCGCAACAACGACCCCGACCAGTCGATTATCTACGCCGCCACCGGTTCCGTCGTCGGCGGCTTGCCGGGCGTGGGCGTCTTGTGCTCGACGGACGGCGGCAAGACCTGGACGATTCTCAGCAACAATAACCTGTTCGTCGGCACGACCATTTACCAGGTCACCGTGGATCCCACCGCCCAGCCCAACGGCCAGGTCATCGTGTATGCGGCGGTGTCGGGGGGCGGCGCGGCGCGGCCGGCATCTGGCGCAGCCTGGATGGCGGGAACACCTGGACCTTGTTGCAAGCGGGCCCCGCGACGGCCGTCGTGCTGTCCGCCGGCAGCGCCGGCACCAACAACAACCTGCAGATCCTCTACGGCGCCATCGCGGGCAAGGGCGTCTATTACACGATCAACGCGCCATCGACCAACAGTTTGACCCTGCAGAGCGGCGGCGCGGGCGTGCCGATTCGCCGCGACGTCGACGTTAACCCCGACCAGCCCATTCCGGTTGCGAACGCGGGCTTCAACCCCGTCGGCGGTTACATCGCGCTGGCCGTTCCTGCTTACGTGCCCGGTCAACCG
Source organism: uncultured Gemmataceae bacterium (assembly GCA_963834865.1). Lineage (GTDB taxonomy): Bacteria > Planctomycetota > Planctomycetia > Gemmatales > Gemmataceae > CAWIDK01. The sequence continues at coordinate 1,403,351 of CAWIDK010000005.1, read as the reverse complement.
CTCGAAAATGACCTGCTCGAAGGCTGGGTTTACGCCGCGGCCACGGGTGCGGTCGGCTCCGGTCTTTACGTCTCCAAGGACTTCGGCCTCAACTGGACCGAGATTCAGCTCCCGGAAGTCACGATCAATAACGTCGTCACCCCGACAAACAATAACGCAGCAGGTGACTACAACGTCGGTACTGGCGGCGACCCGACCATTGCGGTCGATCCCAATAACCCGGAAGTCGTTTACGTCGGCAACGCCGGCGGCGGCGTTGCCAACGGCTATGGCCTCATCCGCGTCAACATCGCCGGCCTTTTCGATCCCTACGCCGAGGTCGCCTATGACAACAGCCTCAACGACGGTGGCCTGATTCAGCTCGCCACCACCGGCGGCGTCGTCGTCACCAATCCCGGCGCCGCGTACGGCCTCAAGGACCCCGTCACCGGCACCGTGGTCGCGCCGTACTTCAATCTGTTGCGCGATCCCAACAGCCTGTTCGAGATCCCCGCGTCGCTGCAATTCACCAATATCGGCACCTACGCTGGCGGCGTCCTTGTCACAGGCTTCACGAACACTGGCGATGGCGCGATCTGGACCCCGTTCACGGGCGGCGTCGTCTCCAGCAGCACGGTGTTTGCGCTGGCGGCCGTGCCCGATCCGCTCACCGGCGGCACCCGGCTGGTCTTCGGCGACAAGAACGGCATCTGGACCGGCACCGACGAAAGCACCGGCACCACCGGTAGCGCTGACGACGGCATCGGGGCGGCGACCGATATTATTGGCACTCGCAACGGCAACCTGCAGATCGCCGAGCTCACGCTCGGCGCCGCCCAGCCCAACACCCTCGCCGCCGAGCTGGCCGGGGCGCTGCTGTACGCCACCAGCACCGGCTATGGCTTCCCGCAGTCGGGTCCCTCGGTGCTCGACAACGGGGACATCGCCTGGACCGACCCTACCCCGAATCCCTACGTCGGCAGCGGCACCGGCGTCGCCACCGACCAGACCGGTTCCGGCACCCTCTACGAGTACCAGTGGCCCTGCTGCGGCGCCCAGCCGCTCCCCTCGGATTTCTTCATGTACACGGCCGCCGGCACCGGAGAAATCAGCCGCACCACCGGCCTGTTGCAGAGCGGCGACAACCCCGGCCAGAACCAGGGGCAATGGCCCTTCGCCGCCGGGTCCAACTTTGCGGTCAACCCGATCGACCCCACCGGCATCGTCATGAGCTCGCAGACGGGACGCCTCTTCCTGACCGAAGGCGCGTCGCTGGGCACCGGCAAACAATGGTTCCCCATCGCCAATCCCGCCGACCTCGACAGCAGCTACGCCGGCGCCGTCGCGTTCGGCGCCCCGGCGAACTCCACTGCCCCGCTCGACAACTTCATCTACGCCGGCACCACCGATGGCAACATCTTCGTCACCTTCACCGGCGGCGGCGCCGGGACACCGTGGGAAAGCATCTCCAAGGGATTGGACGGCTCACCCGTCGAACAGATCGTCACCGACCCGACGCGCGGAACCTATGATGCCTACGCCGTCACCCAGGACGGCGTGTACTTCATGCCCAACGCGCAGCTGTACAATCTGGCCAATCCGGCCACCTGGTGGCAGCCGATCACCGGCAATCTCTTCAGCGCGGGACTGACGCGCGTGCTGTTCGACAACCCCGCGCAGACCGGGGCCACGCTGGTCGCCGATTCACTGACGTCGATCCAGGCCGATTGGCGCTACGCCATCCCCGACAATCTGGCCGACCCGACCGGCCCGACCCACCCGGTGCTCTACGTCGCCGGCAACGGCGGCGTTTACCGGTCGCTCGATCAGGGCACGACCTGGACCTATTTCCCGAACGTCGCCACCGACGAGAGCGCTCGAACAGGGCGGCCTGTTGCCCGACACCGTGTTCACCAACCTGACCCTGTCGCTCGGCGCCATCGATCCCCTCAACGGCCAGCCGGTGCAGCCGTATGGGCGCAACATGCTGGTGGCCACCACCGACGGCCGCTCCGAATTTGTCATCCGCCTCAACGATTCGATCCTCCTGGCCAACAACGAGCCGCTGTACACCTACGCGGTCAGCCCAGTGTCTGGCCCGCACGTGGTTTCGACTGCCGAAATCGACAACGGCGCCGGCGCCAATAGCGACATACTCGGCATCAAGATTACCTTCAGCGGGCCGGTCGATCCGACGACGTTCACCACCGCGGGCGTCAACTTCGTGACCGACCCGGCAGGTAATCCGGTCGCGGTGCAGTCGGTCATCGACATCACGCCGCCGCCCCCGGCCGGCCAGGCCGATCCGCACAACGTCTACGAGATCGTCTTCGCCACGCCGTCGACCGAGCACGGGTTCTACAACGTCTCGATCGGCCCGTATATCTCGGACTTCTCCGGCGACGAAATGGACCAGAATCAGAATGGCATCAATGGCGAAAACCCCGGCGACGTGTTCACGGGCCGGGTCTTGTTCCAGCCCGAAGGCAACAGCGCGCCCGTGCTGAACAACACGACGCCGACCTTCCCCGCCGTCGCCGAAGACCAGACCGCCGCCGAGATTTCGGGCACGTCGGTAAACGCCTTCGTCGCCGGCATGGGAACCACCGGCATTACCGACGCGGATAGCGCCAGCTACGCGCCCCTGCTGGTGCCGGTGGGGATCGCCGTCACCGGGGTGGACGACACCAACGGCCTGTGGCAGTACTCCCTCAACGACGGCACCACCTGGGGCGACTTCGCCGCCGCGGGCGTGGTAGCTAGTTTCCCCACCGCCGCCGTGCTGCTGGCGGCCAACTACGGCGGCAGCGCCCCCAACGGCGACCCCAGCACCGACCTGATGCGATTCCTGCCGATCAGCGACTGGAACGGCGTTGCCACGTTTGCCTTCAATGCGTGGGACCTGACCAGCGGTCTGATCCCGCCTGACAACATCGACGGCGGCACCGTCGACCTGACGCAGCCCGGCGCTACGGGCGGGACCACCGCCTTCAGCTCCGCCGGCGGCACCGCGACCATCAACGTGCTGTTCGTAAACCAGCAGCCGTCGTACACGGCCAGTAACCCGCCGACCGTACTCGAGGACAGCGGCGCCAATACCGTCAGTGGCTGGGCGGGCGGCTTCAACCCCGGCGGCCCCAACGATGCCAGTCAAACCGTCTATCAGTACAGCGTGAGCAACGTCACCAACCCCGGCCTGTTCAGCGCCGGTCCGGCTGTGGACGCCAACGGCAATCTTACGTATACGCTCAACCCCGACGTTAACGGCACGAGCAACTTCGATGTCCAGGTCGAGGATGACGGCGGCACCCAGGCGCTGGCGGCAGCCATCAATTTCGGCGGCAGCGGCTACAGCGTCGGCAACATCCTCACCGTCCTCGGCGGCACCTCCTTCGCGCCGCGCAGCTCGAGGTGACGTCCGTGAACGCGAGCGGCGTCATTACCGGCGTCACGCTCATCAACCCCGACGGCGCCTACACCGTCGACCCGGCCAACCCGGTCAGCGTCAGCGGCGGCGGCAACGGCCTCGCCACCTTCAATCTTACCTTCGGCGACTTCAACACCAAGGCGGCGGCCGTCGCAGCAGGCGGCACCGGTTACAACGTCGGCGACCTGCTCACCGTCCAGGGCGGCAATTCCTTCATTGCCACGCAGCTCCAGGTGACCTCCATCGGCGCGGGCGGCGCGATCACCGGCGCCACCCTCGTCGCCGGTGGCGTGTATTCCACGGTGCCGTCCAACCCGGTCAGCGTCACGGACCTGACCACTCCGGCCGCTACGGGCGCCACCTTCACGCTTACCTTTGGCCGCATCGACACCAGCATCGCGCAGACCTTCACCATCAACGTCCTGTTCGTCAACGATCAGCCGACCTTCACCGCGAGCAATCCGCCGGAGATTGCCGAGGACACGACCACGCCGCAAACCGTCGCCGGCTGGGTCACCAACTTCAACGCCAGCGGCGATGCCGGCGGACCCGACGCCAATGAAAGCGGCCAAGCCGTTAACCAGTACATCGTCACCGTCCCCGCTGCCTCCGCTGCCTTCTTCAGCGCTGGGCCGGCGGTGGACACGAGCGGCGACCTGACCTACACGTTGAACCCGGACATTTCGGGCCAGCCAACGTTCAGTGTGCAAGTGCAGGACAACGGCGGCATGCAGGCTCTGCGTGTGGACACCATCGTCGGCGGCGGCAGCGGCTACCAGGTCGGCGATCTGCTCACCGTCCAGGGCGGCACTTTCGTCGCGCCGCCGGCGCGAGGGCCAGGGCGCGGGGGCGACCGGCCAGGCCCAGCTCGAAGTGACCTCGGTCGGCGCCGGCGGGGTGATCACCGGCGTGACCATCACCCAACAGGACGGCGACTACGACAACTACTCCGGCACCGGCCTGCCGACCAATCCGGTCAGCGTCGCCGACACGACCACCCCAGCTGCCTCGGGCGCCACGTTCAACCTCACCTACGGCGGCGACGACACCAGCGCGGCGCAGACCTTTACACTCACGGTGCTGTTCGTGAACCATGCGCCCAGTTTCACCGCCAGCAACCCGCCGGAGATCGACGAGGACAACACCACGCCGCAGACCGTCAACGGCTGGGCAAGCGGCTTCAACCCCGGCGGCGCCAACGATGCCGGCCAAGGCGTCTACCAGTACATCGTCAGCGGTGTCACCGCGGGCTTCTTCGCCGCCGGACCCGCGGTCAGTACGACGGGCAACCTGACCTACACGCTGCTGCCCGACGTTTCGGGCACGCCGAACTTTACCGTGCAGGTGGAGGACAACGGCGGCCTGCAGGCGGTGGCGGCCGCCCTCGTCACGGGCGGCAGCGGCTACAACGTCGGCGACACGCTCAACGTGCAGGGCGGCACGTTTACCTCCGCGGCCCAGCTCCAGGTCCTGTCCATCGGTGCCGGCGGCGCGATCACCGGCTTCATGATCACCTCGCAGGACGGCGATTACACCGTCCCACCGGGTAGCCTGCCGACCAATCCGGTCAGCGTCACCGACGCGACCACCCCCGCCGCCGCGGGCGCTACCTTCAATCTCACCTTCGGCGGCGTCGACACCAGCGCCAAACAGACCTTCACGCTCACGGTGCTATTCGTTAACCATCAGCCCAGCTTCGTAGCGAGCAACCCGCCGGAAATCGCCGAGAACACCCTTGCGCCGCAGACCGTCACCAGCTGGGCCGCCTTCAACCCGGGCGGCCCCAACGATGCGAGCCAAAGCGTGCTGAAGTACATTGTCAGCGGCGTCACCGCGGGCTTCTTCAGCGCCGGACCGACCGTGGACACCAGCGGCAACCTGCACTACACGCTCGACCCGAACGTTTCGGGCACGCCGCAGTTCACGGTGCAGGTGGAGGACAACGGCGGCATGCAGGCGTTGCAGACAGCCTCCATCACCACCCCCGGCCACGGCTACAAGGTCGGCGACCTGCTCACGGTCCAGGGCGGCACGTTTACCTCGGCGGCCCAGCTCCAGGTCCTGTCCATCGGTGCCGGCGGCGCGATCACCGGCTTCATGATCACCTCGCAGGATGGCGATTACACCGTTCTGCCGTTCAACCCGGTCAGCGTCACTGACACGACCACCGGAGGCGCCGCGGCGCAACTTTCACGCTCACGTTCGGCGGCGTCTACGCCAGCGTCACGCAGACCTTCACTCTCACGGTGCTGTTCGTCAACACGCAGTCCAGCTTCACCGCGAGCAATCCGCCGGACATCGACGAGAACAACACCGCTCCGCAAACCGTCAGCCCCTGGGCCACCTTCGTCCCCGGACCCAACGACGGCAGCCAGAGCGTCGTGCAGTACACCGTCAGCGGCGTCACCGCGGGGTTCTTCAGCGCTGGACCGAGTGTGGACACCAGCGGCAACCTGACCTATACGCTGCTGCCGAACGTTGCGGGGACGCCGCACTTTTCGGTGCAGGTCGAGGACAACGGCGGCATGCAGGCGCTGACGGCTGCGATCGCCAACGCTGGCACCGGCTACAACGTCGGCGACCTACTGACCGTGCAAGGCGGCACTTCGTTCACGCCGGCGCAACTGGAAGTGACGTCCGTCGCGCGGGTGGCGCCATCACCGGCGTCATGATCACCCCGCAGGATGGTGCGTACACCGTCCCGCCGACCAATCCGGTCAGCGTCACCGACACGACCGGGACCGGCTCGAGCGCTACCTTCAACCTCGGCTTTGGCGGCGTCGACACCAGCGCCACGCAGACGTTTACCCTCACGGTGCTCTACGTCAACCAGCAGCCCAGCTTCACCGCCAGCAACCCGCCGGAAATCGCGGAGAACACCACGACGGCACAGACCGTGCACGGCTGGGCCACCTTCGTCCCCGGCGCCGCGGGCCAGAGCGTCCGGCAGTACATCGTCAGCGGCGTGACCGCGGGCTTCTTCAGCGCTGGACCGACCGTGGACACCAGCGGCAACCTGCACTACACGCTGCTGCCGAACGTTTCGGGCACGCCGAACTTCACGGTGGCGGTGCAGAACAACGAGGGCCGGCAGGCGCTGGTTGCGGGCATCGCCGCGGCCGGCACCGGTTACAAGGTCGGCGACTTGCTCACCGTCCAGGGCGGCACGTTCAACACGCCGGCGCAGTTGCAGGTCACGTCCATCGGTGCCGGCGGCGCCATCACCGGCGTATCGATTACCTCGCAGGACGGCGACTACACCGTCCTGCCGTCCAATCCGGTCAGCGTTACCGACACGACCACCGGCGGCGCCTCAGGCGCAACGTTCAATCTGACCTTCGGTGGCGTCGACACCAGCACGTCCCAGACCTTCACACTCACGGTGCTGTTCGTCAACACACAGTCCAGCTTCACCGCGAGCAAGCCGCCGGACATCGACGAGAACAACACCGCTCCGCAAACCGTCAGCAGCTGGGCCACCTTTAACCCCGGCCCCAACGATGCGGGTCAGGGCGTGTACCAGTACCTCATCAGCGGCGTCACCGCTGGCTTCTTCAGCGCCGGACCGACGGTGGACAACAGCGGCAACCTGACCTACACGCTGCTGCCGAACGTTGCGGGAACGCCGAACTTCACCGTGCAGGCAGTGGACAACGGCGGCATGCAGGCGCTGACGGCGGCCGTCGCCGGCGCCGGCACCGGCTACAACGTCGGCGACCTGCTGACCGTGCAAGGCGGCACTTCCTTCACGCCGGCGCAACTGGAAGTGACTTCAGTCGGGGCGGGCGGCGCCATCACCGGCGTCATGATCACCCCGCAGGATGGGGCGTACACCGTCCTGCCGACCAATCCGGTCAGCGTCGCCGACACGACCACCCCGGCTGCCTCGGGCGCCTCCTTCAATCTCACCTTCGGCGGCATCGACACCACCGTCGCGCAGACCTTCACCCTCACGGTGCTCTACGTCAACCAGCAGCCCAGCTTCACCGCCAGCAACCCGCCGGAAATCCCGGAGAACACCACCGCGGCACAGACCGTCAACGGCTGGGCCACCTTCGTCCCCGGCGCCGTGGGCCAAAGCGTCCGGCAATACACCGTCAGCGGCGTCACGCCGGGCTTCTTCAGCTCCGGACCGACCGTGGACAACAGCGGCAATCTGCACTACGCGATGTCGGCCAACGTTTCGGGCACGCCGAACTTCACGGTGCAGGTGCAGAACAACGAGGGTAAACAGGCGCTGACGGCGGCCATCGCCACGGGGGGTGCCGGCTACAAGGTCGGCGACCTGCTCACCGTCACGGGCGGCACGCTCGACACGGGCGGATTGCCGGCGCAGCTCCAGGTGACGTCCATTGGCGGCGGCGGCGCGATCAGCGGCGTGACGATCACCGCGCAGGATGGCGACTACACCGTGCTGCCGGCCAATGCAGTCCACGTCACCGACGCGACCAGCCCGGCGCCTCGGCGCTACCTTCAACCTCACCTTCGGCGGCGTCGACACCAGCACATCCCAGACCTTCACGCTCACGGTGCTATACGTCAACCAGCAGCCCAGTTTCACCGCGAGCAATCCGCCGGACATCGACGAGAACAACACGGCCGGGCAGACCGTCAGCGGCTGGGCCACGTTCGTCCCCGGCGGCGCGGGCCAAAACGTCCTGCAGTACATCATCAGCGGCGTTACCCCGGGCTTCTTCACCGCCGGACCTGCCGTCGATACGAGCGGCAACCTAACCTATACGCTGCTGCCGAACGTTGCGGGGACCCCGAACTTCACGGTCCAGGTCCAGGACAACGCCGGCCAGCAGGCACTGGCCGCGGCCATCACCACGGCCGGCTCCGGCTACAACGTCGGCGACCTGCTGACCGTGCAGGGCGGCACCGCCGGCACACCGGCCCAACTGCAGGTGACCTCCGTCGGTGCGGGCGGCGCGATCACCGGCGTGATGGTCACCCCGCAGGACGGCAACTACACCGGACTGCCGACCAACCCGGTCAGCGTCACCGACACGACCGGGACCGGGTCGAACGCTACCTTCACGCTCACCTTCGGCGGCGTCCCCACCAGCGCAGCCCAGACCTTCGCCCTCACGGTGCTGTACGTCAACCAGGAGCCCAGTTTCACCGCCAGCAACCCACCGGACATCGTCGAGAACACCACGACGGCGCAGACCGTCAACGGCTGGGCCACCTTCGTTCCCGGCGCCGTGGGCCAAAGCGTCCTGCAGTACATTGTCAGCGGCGTCACCACGGGCTTCTTTAGCGCCGGGCCGACCGTGGACACGAGCGGCAACCTGCACTACACGCTGCTGCCCGACGTTTCGGGGACGCCGACCTTCACGGTGCAAGTGCAGAACACCGGCGGCAGGCAGGCGCTGACGGCGGCCATCGCCGCCGGCGGCAGCGGCTACAAGGTCGGCGACCTGTTGACCGTGCAAGGCGGCACCTTCTCGACCCCCGCGCAGCTTGTGGTAACGTCCATCGGTGCGGGCGGCACGATCACCGGCGTGGCGATCACCGCGCAGGACGGCGACTACACCGCGCTGCCGACCAACCCGGTCAGTGTCGTCGACACGACCACGGCCGGCGCCGCCGGCGCCACCTTCACGCTCACCTTCGGCGGCATCGACACCAGCACGTCCCAGACCTTCACCCTCACGGGGCTATTCGTCAACCAGCAGCCCAGCTTCACGGCCGGCAACCCGCCGGAAATCGTCGAAGACAATACCACGCCGCAGACCGTCAGCGGTTGGGTCAGCAACTTCAATCCCGGCGGCGCCAACGATGCGAGCCAAGGCGTCCTCAAGTACATCGTCAGCGGCGTTACCCCGGGCTTCTTCAGCGCCGGACCCGCGATCGATACCAGCGGCAATTTGACCTATACGCTGCTGCCCGATATTTCGGGCACGCCGAATTTCACCGTGCAAGTGCAGGACAACGGCGGCCGGCAGGCGCTGGCGGCGGCCATCGCCAACACCGGCAGCGGCTACAACGTCGGCGACCTGCTGACCGTGCAGGGCGGCACCTTCTCGACCCCCGCGCAGCTTGAGGTAACGTCCATCGGCGCCGGCGGCACGATCACCGGCGTTATGATCACCGCCCAGGACGGCGACTACACCGGACTGCCGACCAATCCGGTCAGTGTCACCGACACGACCACCCCCGCGGCCTCGGGCGCCACCTTCACGCTCACCTTCGGCGGCGTCGACACCAGCCCGGCGCAGACCTTCGCCCTCACGGTGCTGTTCGTGAACCATCAGCCCAGCTTCACGGCGAGCAACCCGCCGGACATCGTCGAGAACACCACCACGCCGCAGACCGTCAGCGGCTGGGCCAGCTTCAACCCCGGCGGCCCCAACGACGCGGGCCAAGGCGTTCTGAAGTACACGGTCAGCGGCGTCACCCCCGGCTTCTTCAGCGCCCCACCGACCGTGGACAACAACGGCAACCTCCACTACACGCTGCTGGCCGACACTTCGGGCACGCCGAGCTTCACAGTGCAGGTGCAGGACAACGGCGGCAAACAGGTGCTCGGGGCGGGCATTGCTGCCGGCGGCAGCGGCTACAAGGTCGGCGACCTGCTCACCCTCCTGGGCGGCACCTTCACCACCGCCGCCCAGCTCCAGGTGACATCGATCGGCCCCGGCGGCGCGATCACCGGCGTGGTCATCACATCGCAGGATGGCGATTACACCGTGCTGCCGTCCAACCCGGCCGTCGCCACCGACGCGACCACCGTCGGCGCCGCCGGCGCTACCTTCAATCTCAGCTTCGGCGGCGTCGACACCAGCGCCACGCAGACGTTTACCCTCACGGCGCTGTTCGTCAATCAGCAGCCCAGCTTTACCGCCAACAACCCGCCGGAAGTCACCGAAAACACCACCGCGCCGCAGACCGTCACCAGCTGGGCCAGCTTCAACCCCGGCGGCCCCAACGATGCCAGCCAAAGCGTCCTGCAGTACAGCGTCAGCGGCGTCACTCCCGGCTTCTTCAGCTCCCCGCCCGCGGTGGACAACAGCGGCAACCTGACCTATACCCTGCTGCCCGACGTTTCGGGCACGCCGAAGTTCACCGTGCAAGTCCAGGACAACGGCGGCCAGCAGGCGCTAGCGGCGGCCATCACCACGGCCGGCAGCGGCTACGCTGTGGGCGACGTGTTGACCGTGCAGGGCGGCACCGCCTTCTCGCTCGCGCAACTGGTGGTCACGTCCATCGGTGCGGGCGGCGCGATCACCGGCGTGGCGATCACGGCGCAGGATGGAGCGTACACCGTCCTGCCGACTAACCCGGTCAGCGCCGCCGACACGACCACCCCCACGGGCTTGGGCGCCACCTTCACGCTCACCTTCGGCGGCGTCGATACCAGCGTCACGCAGAACTTCACCCTCACGGTGCTCTTCGTCAACCAGCAGCCCAGCTTCACCGCGATCAATCCGCCGGACATCGTCGAGGACACCACCACGCCGCAGACCGTCAGCAGCTGGGCGAGCTTCAATCCGGGCGGCGCCAACGATGCAAGCCAAAGCGTCCTCAAGTACGCCGTCAGCGGCGTCACCCCGGGCTTCTTCAGCACTCCCCCGGCGGTCAACACCAGCGGCAACCTGACCTATACCCTGCTGCCCGACGTTGCCGGCACGCCGAACTTCACGGTGCAGGTGCAGGACAATGGCGGTAAACAGGCGCTGACCGTTTCCCTCGTCGCCGTCGGCAGCGGCTACAAGGTCGGCGACCTGCTCACCGTGCAAGGCGGCATCGCCTCCACCGCCGCGCAGCTCCAGGTGCTCGCGGTCGGCACCGGCGGCTTCATCACCGCCGTGGCGGTCGCCGCGCAGGATGGGGCGTACAGCGCCATACCGGCCAATCCCGTCAGCGCCACCGACACGACCACGCCGGCCGGCTCGGGCGCTCTCTTCAATCTCAGCTTCGGCGGCGTCGACACCAGCGTCACGCAGACCTTCGGCCTCACGGTGCTGTTCGTCAACGATCAGCCGAGCTTCACCGCGAGCAACCCGCCTGCCGTCAACGGGAACATCAGCACGCCGCAGACCGTCAACGGCTGGGCCAGCTTCAACCCCGGCGCCAACGATGCGAGCCTGGGCGTCCTGAAGTACATCGTCAGTAACGTCACGAGCGGCAGCCTGTTCAACGCTGCCCCGACCGTCGACGCCAGCGGCAACCTCCACTACACGCTCAACCCCAATGTCACGGGGACGTCCACCTTCCAGGTGCAAGTGCAAGACAACGGCGGCACGCAGGCGCTGGCGGCAGCCCTCGTCACCGGCGGCAGCGGCTACCAGGTCGGCGATCTGCTGACGGTTCAGGGCGGCACCTTCGACCCGAGTGGGACGCCGGCCCAGCTCGTGGTAACGTCCATCGGTGCTGGCGGCGCGATCACCGGCGCGGCAATCACGGCCCAGGACGGCAACTACCTCGTCGTGCCGACCAATCCGGTCAGCGTCACCGACACGACCACGCCGGCCGCCTCGGGCGCCACCTTCAACCTGACCATCGGCGGCGTCGACACCAGCGTCGCCCAGACCTTCACTCTCACGGTCAAGTTCGTCAACGAGCCGCCCAGCTTCTCCCTGCCGACGCCCCCGCCGGCGACGGTGACCGTGCTGCAGGACGCGGGCCCGCAGACCGTCCATAACTTCGCGACGAACATCCTGCCCGGCCCGGGGCCCGCCGAGGCCGGCCTCACCGTGTCGTTCATCGTGACCAATGTCAGCTACACCGATCCCTACTTCACCACGCTGTTCAGCGCCGGCCCGGCGATCAGCCCCACCGGCACCCTGACCTTCACGACCGCGCCGTTCGCCAACGGCTCGGCGACGATCACGGTGGTCGCCATGAACAACGGCGTTACCACCAATGGCGGGGTCGCCACCAGTGCCGCCCAGACGTTTGTCATCGACGTGACGCCGGTCAACGACCCGCCGACCTTTGCCCTCGAGGGCAACTCCCTGTCGGTGCCGATGGACTCCGGCCTGCAGACGGTTTCCCCGTGGGCCACCAACATCAGTGCGGGCCCGCCCGACCAGGTGGGGCAGACCGTGACCTTCAATGTGACCACCAACAACAACAACCTGTTCGCCGCCACCGGGCGGCCGGCCATCGACACCAGCGGCAACCTGACCTACACGCCGCTTGCCCACACCGTCGGCTCGGCGACCGTCACGGTGATTGCCGACAACCACGGCGGCGGCAACGAAACCTCGTCGCCGCAGACGTTCGTCATCACCGTCACGCCCGACAACTCCACCGTCACCGTCAGCTCCAATGTCGGGACCGCCGTGACCGGCCAGCTGGTGACGTTTACCGCCACGGTCGCCTCCGCTGGCCCCAGCACGCTCACTCCGTCCGGCACCGTCGACTTCGTCATTGACGGCACTACGGTCGCCACCGGCGTTCCACTGGTCAACGGCCAGGCGCAATACCAGAACGTCGAGCCTGACCGTCACGAACTCGCCGCACTCCGTGACCGTCAATTTCCACGATTCCGACACGCTGTTCAACAACAACAGCAGCTCGCTCGCCGCCGGGCAGGCGGTGATGGCCGACGGGACAACGACGGCCGTTACCTCGTCGTCGCCCATCGTCAGCGGCTCGCCGACCTCAAGCTTCGGCGACACGGTTACTTTCACGGCCAAAGTCCAGGCGGCCGCGCCGGGTGGCGGTATTCCGGGCGGCACCGTGACGTTCCTGATCGACGGCTCTACTCAGGAGGGGCCGTATACCCTCGACGGCAACGGTCAGGCGACCTACGCGACCAATTCCCTGGGGGTCGGCACGCACACGGTCCAGGCCACTTACGCCCCGGCCAGCAATGATTACCTCGCGAGAGCCGGGTTCCTGAACGGCGACCAGCGGGTGAATCCGGCTGCTACCTCCACCGGCCTCGTCGTCGACTTCAACCCATCGCGGGTGAACGAACCGGTCACGTACACCGCCACGGTCACGAGCGCCTTCGCCACGCCGACCGGCACGGTGACCTTCGTGATCGACGGCGCCAACAAGGCCACGGTCGCGCTGGTCGGCGGTCAGGCCAGCTACATTATTTCGACGCTCGCGATCAGCAGCACCGGCCACAGTGTGGTGGCGAAATACAACGCCAACGCGACGTTCGCCGCCAGCACCAGCAACACGGTGACGCAGGTGGTGAAGAAGGCCGGCACCAAGGTCAGCACGGTCGCGGTCGCATCGTCCGAGGCGCCGTCAACGTTCGGCGACTCGGTGACGTTCACCGCCACGGTCACCGGCGCCTCCGGCGCACGACCGGCCAGGTGACCTTCTATGTCAACGGCGTCGATAGCGGCACCATCAGCGTGTCGCCGTCTTCCGGCACGTCCGCCACCGCCGAGCTCACGCTGAGCACGCTGAACGCCGGCAGCCAATCGATCAAGGTGTCGTACTGGGGCGACGACGTGTATGCCGCCGCCTCCAAGACCATCACGCAGACCGTGAAGAAGGCGGCCACCACGACGCTGCTCACCACGTCGGACAGCCCCGCGGTCATCCACACGCCGATCACGTTCACCGCGACGGTCAGCAGCTCGGTCGCCACGCCCGGCGGCACGGTGAGCTTCGTCATCGGCGGCACGACCTACGCGACGGTCCCGCTGGTCGCCGGCGTGGCCACCTACACCACGTTTGCGCTGGGCCTGGGCAATCACAAGGTGGTGGCGGACTACAACGGCACCAGCAACTACGCCACCAGCAACAGCAGCACGCTGACGCCGCTGACGCAGGTCGTGCAGAACCCCGGTTCGAACCCGACCTCGACCACGGTGTCGTCGTCCGCGAACCCGGTGGCGACCGGCCAGCCCGTGACCTTCATGGCCCAGGTCAACGCGACCAACGGCGGCACGCCGACCGGCTGGGTGCGTTTCTCCCTCGACGGCTCGCTGACGCCGTATGTGCCGCTCGACTCCAACGGCCAGGCGACCGTGACTTATGCTTCGCTGTCGGTCGGCAACCACAACGTCTTCGCGATCTACTACGGCGACCTGACCTACGCGGCCACCACCACGTCGCAGGAGCAGGTGCTGCAGCAGCAGGTGTTCGTGGTGCCGACCGGGCTGTCCATCTCGGCGAGCTCACCCAATGGCCCCGACACGGTCACGCTGACGGTGACCGCGGTCGCCAACGGCGCCACGGCCCTGAGCGACCAGGACCAGGTGTCGTTCACGGTCCTCAGCGCTCCGCCGGGCGTAAACTTTGGCGCCAGCAACAACAGCACCAGCTTTACGAACGGCGTCGCGACCTTCTCGGACCTCCAGGCGCCGCCCGGCCTGTATCAGCTCGAGTTCTTCTCGGACAACCTGACGCAGACGTTCTCGTTCACTATCAATGCCAAGGGGAGATTGGCCTAGCACGCGGCGCACACCAGGCGAGCGCTCAACGTAAACACCGGACCGGTGCACCATGTTTATCCTTAGCGCGTTCGCCGACGAGATATCCCCCGATCCGCAGCAGCAGCTCGACGTGCTCGACGCATGCGGCGTCAAGCACATCGAGCTGCGCTCGATCCTCGGCACCAACGTGCTGAGCCTCACCGACCTGCAGGTGCGCGACTTCAAGGCGCTGCTCGACGCTCGCGGCTTTCGCGTCAGCGCCATCGGCTCGCCGATCGGCAAGATCCGCATCGACGAGCCGTTCGAGCCGCACCTGGCGAAGTTCCGCCGGGCGGTCGAATTGGCCCAGCTCTTCGGCACCCGGAACATTCGCGTGTTCAGCTACTACCCCGCCCAGGACGGCGCCGATTGGCCGGCGTGGCGCACCGAGGTGCTGGCCCGGCTGACCAATACCTGCGAGATCGCCGACGACGCCGAAGTGCGCCTCGTCCACGAAAACGAGCATCGCATTTACGGCGACAGCCCCGACCGCGTCGTCGATATTTTCCAGACCGTCGGCAAGGATTATTTCCCGCAGGCGCTCGGCGCCGTCTACGACGCGGCCAACTACGTCTTCTGCGGTTACGACCCGTGGGAGGGCTGGCAGCGCACGAAGCCGTGGACGGTCCACTTCCACATCAAGGACTGGATCGCCGGCGCCGAGCACGGCTCGATTGCCGGCGAAGGCCAGGGCCGCATCCCCGAGGTGATCGCGGACGCGGTGCGGATGGGCTACGACGGTTTCGCGACGCTGGAGCCGCACCTGCTCGGCGGCGGCCCCACCGGTGGCGTGACTGGTTCGGAGCTGTTTCCGAAAGCGGTCGCGGCGTTCAAGCGCATTCTCGACCAGGCCGGGGCGCGATACTCGGTCGAGCGCCAAGTTGCAGCAGGTCCACGTCCGCGTCAACGACGCCGACACCGGCAAGCCGACGCCGTGCCGGGTGCGCTTCCTGGATGCGGAGGGGCGCCTTTACGCTCCGCACGGAAGGACAGCAGAAATCCCATACACCTTCGCGGGTTGTTACAGGAATGTAAGCGGCTACGTCGACGATGAGGAGCAGTGGCACTACATCGATGGCACATGTGAAATCGAGCTGCCGCCGGGACCGCTGGAGATCGTGGTCGAGAAAGGACCCGAATACGAGCGACTGGCTCGCGGCTTCACGTTGGCGCCGGGCAAGCTGGCGCTGCGGTTCGATTTGCAACGCCTCTTCGATCCGCGCGCGACGGGATGGTATCCGGGGGCGATCACCTGCACGCCGCTGTCGCCCCACGAAGTCTTGCTGGAAGGAGCGGCGGAGGGCCTCCGCGTCGTAGACCTGCTCGCCTACGAGCGCGAATCGACGATTGACGGCAAAGAGCTTCGGCCGGTCTGGCGTACACGTGA
This sequence comes from uncultured Gemmataceae bacterium, assembly GCA_963834865.1. Taxonomy (GTDB): domain Bacteria; phylum Planctomycetota; class Planctomycetia; order Gemmatales; family Gemmataceae; genus CAWIDK01. The sequence continues at coordinate 1,387,165 of CAWIDK010000005.1, read as the reverse complement.
GCTGGCATTGTTCGAGCCGGGCGCCGACGATGCGCCGCAGCCGGAAACACTTATCGACTATCCGAACCTCATCGCGTTCAGCGGCCAACGTCCCTGCGTGGAAACGCCGGATTGCCTCGTGGCCGTCAACACGCTGAACCGCCACGCGGGGCTTGGCGAACTCGCCCTGCTCAAGTGTCACCGCGTTGTTTTCCCTCTTCGCGTCGGCCGCTCGCCCTTTTCGGGATCGGCACACCACCGGCCCGACAACTGCACGCTCGCCGATTGGTGCGATCAGTGCCATCGCAAGCACGGTCTGGCGATCGGCCGATCGCTGCACTGGTCGGAGACCGACCCCTGGTATGGCGGAGAGCTCCTGGCGGACGCGATCCTGGGGAAGCTCGACGCCGTCAGTTTTTGGCAGGACTGGCAGGACTGGTGGTACACGCTGCTCTCGCTGGGCCTGCGTCTGCCGATCGTGGCGCACCTGGGCCTGCGGCCGCTTGGGATGCAGCGCACCTACGCGCGACTGCAACCGGGGCAGGATTTTTCGTACGCGAGCTGGATCGAGGCCATTCGCGCAGGCCGCACGTGCGTTACCTTAGGCCCTTTTCTGACATTCACGGTTAACGGCGCCGATCCCGGCGCGTGCGTTGAGCTGGACCGCGAAGGCGATGTGGTCCGAATCCGCGCCGAAGCAGTGTCGCGGAAATACTTCCACGAACTGGTGATCCTCCAGGACGGAAATGAGATCGTGCAGCAACAGGCCCAGCTTGATGGCCTGTTTCATGCGGAAATAGACACTGAGCATCGCGTGACAAGGAGCGGCTGGCTCGCCGCACGGTGTTTTGGGAAGCCTGATGCCGAGGGTCAATCCGTGGACGCGCACACGTCGCCGGTGTACGTTCAAGTCGATCGTCAACCGCCGCCGGTAGACGCGGAGGCCGCTGAAACCGTGATCGGCATGCTCGATCGCACTTTGGCCTGGGTGAATCGTTATGCGGATTGTCCGACGCCGAAGGACCGCGAGCGGCTGGCAAAGGTGTTCGTCGAAGCGAAGCGGGTTCTTGAGTCCCGGAGGGACGGCAGATAGTCTATGAGAGTTCAATGGGATTTTGCCGTCACCCTCCCCGCTCTCGGTATACAAGGCGTGACCGCCCAACCGACGCTCTTGTTACAAGGCTCTCACGCCGACATCTACGAACATCCGTCCGACCCAACCAAACTGATAAAGATAACAGACGATCAGGACGATGCCACCAACACGATGAACGCACAGGCACTGCATAGTCCGAACGTTGTCAGGTGCTATGGTCACACAAATGCCGGTGTCCAAAATGGCACTGCGTTGGTATTGGATTTCATCCAAGGTCAACGAGCGCCCTACAGCACACCAGAGTTCCTGGGGCTGATAGAAGGACAGCATGGTAATGAACCGCGTGATCAAGCGCATATCCGTATCTTGCGGCCAGATGCCTTCCGCACAAGCATCCTGCAAACCCACGGAACGAACAACCAACAAGAGTTGCACGCGTTGAGCCGGTTGTTCAGGACGATTGATTTACTTGATAGCCGCCTGAACATTCATCTGGTTGACTTGGCGGACAACATCATTGATGACGGACACGATTATGTCATCGTGGACTTCGGGCGATAACGGCGAACCAGTTTGCGGAACTCCAGCACATCATCTTTCAGGCGTTTTTCGTGGTCGTCGTAGACGAAAGCCAATCCCTTATTGCCAACCGCCCGATGGATAAGGTCTAGCAACTTGAGGTCTGGCGTTTCGCCGTAGTAGCATGTGTTGTCAACTATCCTTGCCCTGCGCTGACAGTACGGAAGGTTGGCAAGTTTCACTTGGGGAATGTTATAATGTTTAGCGACAATATGTGATACAGTACGTCCCCAGAACTCACTATGTCCAATGTCTTCTTTGCCTTCTGGCAAGGCCACTTGGATGGTGTCGTCAAGTTGGAGAAGGTAAACGGGAAACGTGTTCATTGCACTGTCTCCGACTTTATTGTTTCAAGAACGGTATTGTCTTACCCCTGGAATGTTGCTCGTGGAAACCGGTGCGCCAAGGGTGCATGCCAAGCGCCATTTCATCACTGTACCCACAAAAAACGGTCATTTCAAGCTGTCCTCTCTCTTTTCTTCTCCGCTGCCATCCTGGGGCGGCGCTTGCGTGGCGCTGGGCGAGATAACGTAGTCCAAACCGTCAGCTGGAACGCGGCGCGTCACTCGGCGATCTCCTATTTCGGCGGCCAGGGTTGCAGCAGCTCGGCGTTGTCCACCCACACGGCGAGGATGGGCTGCGACCCGTCGCGCACCTGGCAGACGACCAGAAAGGGATGATCGAGCAAGTACTCGTGCGCCCCATTATCCCAGCCTTGCACAGCGGCGCTGCTTTCCACAGCCGCCCCAATGTGGTTCAGGCGAAAGCTGATCGTCTGTGTCACTTTATCGGTCCTCGTCCCTTCCGGTAACTTGGAATCAACGGCCTTTTCCTTGCCGGACAGCTCCGTGAAGATGTGTTCAATGCGCCAGTGCATCGACGGCACCAGGAGGACCGTGTCACTGTCCATCGACGGCTTAACGCGCTTGGGCTCGGCCACCCTGGCTCGGATGGTATCGAGCCCCGCCTGCAACGTCGCGGGGCGATGGAGTCGCGCCACCAGGACTTGATACGGTCTGGAATGGCGATCCAGATCAATGGCAAATTCCTTGTCGTCGCTGAACAGGATCTCTACCTGGCGGCGGTAAGTGGTGTCGCCGTGGCCCTTCACGTAATCCGGGGCGCCGAAGGAATACACCGGGGCTGTTTTCCCGTCCGGCGCGTGGAACATGAGGGGGCTTTCGTGATCGACGAATGCGTGACCGAAGCGGATGGCGATTTCGACGTAGGCGTATGCGAGCACGGCGTGTTTGGCGCAACGGGATTCCAGGTCGGCAGCGGCGCCTTGGGAAACCGTGCCGGCAGCTCCCGATGAATGCGGTCGATGATGCCGTCCTCGACCCGGCCGGCAGCGACATATAGATTCTCGGGCAGGATTCCCGGACGCGGCGCCGCTGTCAGGCGTTGGCAGAGTTGCTCAGCGCCTTCAAGACGCAGCGGCCTCTGAAACACGTCCTTTTCCATTTGCTGCCAGGCGAACAGTAGCGACGCGCACCAGACGGCCGACTTGTCCGCAGGAATCGGGTTCTCCAACGTGGGCACAACCGACGTCCGTTTCAGCTGGGTGGATGCGCCGGAAAACGACGCGGGACGAGGGGGGCGTTCCTTCGGGCGCTGAGCGCTCGTCTCTGTCAGGAACGAGCCACACGACCAGGTTGGCCAATGCCAGCAGGAGAAACGCCGCGAGCAAGACGCGGAAGAGCCTTCGCTGTCCACGCGAGGCGACGGGAGTTCCCGGCGGCGGATCGGTGGCCATCGCACGTCTCCGAAGCACGAATCGACCAACCAGTTTCGGGCGGAGCCGGCAGCCGCATTTATCGCGGATGTTGGCGCCGACGTCAAGAAAATTGCCTTGACGGCTCTTGCGCTTCGGTACATTTTGACAAGGAACGCATCCGCCGGAAGCCTCGAAGAGCACAGCCATGATTGCTCCCCAGCGTGCGCCGGTTCGGCCACGTATCGTTTCGCCCATCAGCGGCGCAGCGTCAGCGCTCGAAGACGAGGTGCGCGGCCTGCTGGATGCAGGGACGCGCGGCACAGTCCTGCTCGTCGGTGAGTCCGGGGCGGGCAAGACCACGGCTCTGCAACACCTGGCGGCCGTCCTTCCGCCCGGCTCGGACGTTGCGCTCCTGGACGAGAACGCTCCCGTCCACAGCGCGCTGGTCACGGTGCGCCTCCAGATTCGCGCTGCCACGCATCTCGTAGGCGAGTTCCCGTTCATCGCTTATCCCCTGGCACCGTGGAGCGACGATGAATGGATCGAATATCTACTCGCCGTCCACAAGGACCGCTGCGCCGCGGTGATGGCGCGGCTGCGTCCGCGTGATCGCGCTCTGCCGGGGACTTCCAGAGCTGTGGCACATGGTGCTCGATCAACTGGCGCTCGACGACGCGTTGCCGGACGCGCACAGCGCCCTGGAGCGGCACGTGGCGAACTTGCTGCTCGACAGCGATCTCATCCAGCGGACCCGCGGCGCCTGCCTCAGCGCCCTCGTCGCTCCGGACCGAGGCACGCCGGGAGCGCTCGAACGGCTCGTGCAGCACGAGTTTCCCGCGGGCCTGCCGCGGGCGCTGCGGCATCGGGTCGTGCAGGTCATCCTCGCGGCCGGCAAGGTGATCGACGACCTGCGCGGCGAGGCCGACTGCGAATACCTGGCGCTGCGGCTGCCGCGCGAGCTCGTGGAGGTGGTGGGGGACGCCGTCGCCGGACTGCAGTCGTGCCAGGGCCGCCTGCGTGAGCTGCTCGACGGGCCGCCCTGGAGCCATCCAATGTCGGCCAGCATCCTGCACGCGGCGGGGGCGCGCTGGATGCCGCCGGCTCACGGCAAGATCGTCCTGCGTGGCGCTTACCTGGAGCGGGTCGCGTGGCGCAGGGCGCAGTTCGCGGGCGCCGACTTCGCGGAGGCCGACCTGACCGCCGCCAACCTCCGCGAGGCCGATTTAAGCAAGGCCAATCTTCGGGCGGCCGTACTTACGCAGGCTCACTTGCGCGGCGCCCGGCTACGCGACGTGCAGGCGATCGGAGCCGACCTCGCCGGCGCGGACCTTGCCGAGACGCGCGCCCATCGCGCGTTATTCGATAACGCCAATCTCGAGGGCGCGAACTTCGAAGTGGCGGTGTTGTGCGACGCCTCATTCACCGGCGCCAACCTCACCCGGGCCGTGTTCCGGGACGCGGAGCTCGACCGGGCCAACTTCGCGGAAGCCGATCTCAAAGAAGCCGACTTTACCGGCGCCGACCTGGAGGGTGCTCTTCTCTCAGGGCTGCGCTTGCGTGATGCCGCGTGGGAGGGAGCGTCGTTCGGCGCGGCTCAGCTCGTGGAGTGCGACCTGGAAGGCATGGACCTGCCGCGCGCCTGCTTCGAGGACGCGAACCTGGAAGGCGCTGCTTACCGGCTCCCGCATGCGGCGGGCCAACTTTGACCACGCCTGTTTGCGGCACACGGGGCTGGCGGACGTGGACTGGGAGGGGGCGTCGCTGCGCGAGGCCGACCTGCGCGGCGCCTCGTTCCATCTGGGCTCGACGCGCAGCGGGCTGGTCGGCAGCCCGATTGCATCCGAAGGAAGCCGGACGGGCTTTTACACCGACGATTACGAAGAGCAGCATTACATGGCGCCGGAGGAAATTCGCAAGGCGAACCTGTGCCGGGCGGACCTGCGCGGCGCCCGCATCGACGATGTCGACTTCTACCTGGTCGATCTGCGCGGCGCTGTCCTGGACGCCGACCAGGAGGCCCATGTGCGCCGCTGTGGCGCCATCCTCCGCTCGGATTGACGGCTCTTGCGCCATGCGACCGCGGTGTGCCGTATTGGGACCGCTCGGATTCGAACCGAGAACCAAGGGATTATGCAATCCACTTCGGCTTTCGCCGCCCCTTTCGGGTTCGTGGTCTGGACCATACCTTCACTTTACGTGTCTGCCGTCTGGTCTCTACACCTTCTGCCGGCCGGTGCGATCGGCAGCTTGGCTCGGGATTAGCATGTCTCGGCCGAGATTTAGCCTTCCCCGAATTTGACAGATTCTACTGAGGCCCTCGTCGCCAAAGACCTCAGCAACCCGATGGAAGCAGCCGTGCAAGAGCTTGTTTAGGCCGCGTCCGTCAAGTCCCGTGCTCTAACCGTTGAGCTACGGTCCCGTACCTCGCCATTTTACCGGCGACGCTCATCGGTGTCACGCCCTGGATTCTTCAAAACACTTAACCACGGATGGCACGGATAACACGGATAAGAGACCTTCTGCTCTTATCCGTGTTGTCCGTGCCATCCGTGGTTAAGTGTTTTGCGTCCTGCGAGGAACTTCGCGACCCGGCCGGTGTTTCATGAGGCAACGATCCGCACTCCGAGGTCGGCCGCTTGACATTGCGACCTTCACGATACTCCGCCTTCCCGCTCCAATTCGTCGAGGTCGCGCGCACGCGGGCCGGCGTCGAAATCCGGCGGCGGCAGCTCGGCGGCCAGTCGGGCCAGCTCCGTCGGCGTCAACGCGCGGGCGATGCCGTGGCCGCGGTAAACCGGCAGGCCGCGGCGCAGCGCGATGATCTCACGGCGGGTGCGGCCACGCGGCGCGTCAGGCCAGGGTCCCGATTGCTCGACGAATGTGAAGAATTGCGGCAGAACACTGCGCAGATACTCCCAGTACGGCAGGTTGTCAGTCTGCACGAAGAACTGCCCGCCGGGCTGCAGAACACGATGCAGGTCGGCGAGGAACGGTGGGGCCAGCAGCCGGCGCTCCATCTCGCGCGGATCATGGAAGGGCTGGGGGTGGTAGCAGTGAGCCTCACAGACGCTGCCGGGCGGCAGCAGCCGGCGCACGAGGGCCTGGCCATCGGTAGCCGCGAAACGCAAGTTCTTGAGGCCACGCTGGTTGGCACGCCGTGTCGCGTAACGGAGCACCAGTGGCAAAATGTCCACGCCCAGGTGGTCCCACCCCGGACGCCACACCGCACTGCCGATCAGGAATCGGCCATTGCCGCAGCCGAGATCGACCACCAGCGGCGCACGCCGGCCGAAAAGCGCCTCCAGGTCAAGCGGACCCGTGGACGGCAGTTTTTTGAGCGCAGTCTGCGTCCAGTTTGCGGGATCGACGAGTTCTCCGGCGATCGGGACGCCGAATTCGCGCTCGATTTTCCTCGGTTTACGATTTTTCATGTTTTTGCGATCCCCCGCATTCCGGATAATATAATGGAGCAGCCGTGCGTCGTAGCGCCATGCCCCGTCGTCGTGTGAATGTTCCTCGTTGACCAGCCTCCGCGCAGCCGCGCCGGACGTTGATTCGGCGGGGGTGCGGTGTTGGCCGGTTGGCTCCAGGTGACGGTCCCTTATCCCTTTGTGACGAGGTCCTGCAAGTGGACACCAATCAGCAGCAGGCTCGAGCAGGCTCGCCGGCAGATCAATCAGATCGAGACGGAGATCTCGCGCATCTCCGAGGCGGACCTGTCGCCCGCGGAGTATTACGCCAAGTTCCTGGAGTTGCTGCTGCAGGCGCTGCAGGCGCCGGCCGGCGCCATCTGGATCCGCACGCCGCAGGGCAACCTGGTCCTGCAGTGCCAGGCGAGCATCCGCGAGGTCGGCATCGACCGCACCCCCGAAGACCGCGCGATGCATGATGAGCTGTTGCGGCAGGCGGCGCTGCAGGCCAAGCCGGCGATCGTCAACCCGTCCACCAGCCGGACCCTCGAAGGCGACGGCACCGTCGCGGGCAACCCGACCCCCTATTTCGTCCTGCTCGCACCGATCCTCTACGAGAAGGAAGTGGTCGGCCTGGTCGAGGTCTGGCACAGCCCGACGCACCCCGTCGATCTGCAGGAGCGCTTCCTCGACTTCATCCTGCGCATGACCGCGTTTGCCTCGACGTTCACGCGCAATCATCGCCTGCGGCAGATGACCGGCCAGCAGGCGCTCTGGCTGCAGCTCGAATCGTTCGCTCGCCAGGTCCACTCCAGCCTCAACCCAACCGAAGTTTCCTACTGGATCGCCAACGAGGGCCGCCGCATTATCGAGGCGGACCGCATCAGCGTCGGCGTGCGCACCGGCAAGAAGGTCGACGTGCTCGCCGTCAGCGGCGCCGACGTGGTGGAGAAACGCTCCAACCTCGTGCAGCGCATGCGCGCGCTGTTCAAGGCGGTGATCGAGTGGGGCGAGAAGCTCGTCTACACCGGCACCAAGGACGAGGCGCTGCCGCCGGCCGTGCTCGAGGCGCTGAACCATTACCTCGCGGAGAGCAATAGCCAGATCCTCGTGGTCTTGCCGGTGCGCGACGACCGCGAAAAGGACACCGAGAAAAAGACGCGCAACGCGTTTCTGCTGGAATCGTTCGAGCCAAAGGTCGGGCCGCAAATCCTGGTCGAACGGCTGGAGGTGGTCGCCAAGCACGCCGGGCCGGCGCTGTACAACGCGGTCGAGCACAAGCGGATTCCGATGCGGTTCATCTGGATGCCGCTGGCGTATCTGCAGGAGGGCATGGGCGGCAAGGCGCGGACGATCACCACGCTGGTCACGGCCGGCGTGGTCGCGCTGATCCTGGCGATGATCCTGGTGCCGTTCCCGCTGCGGATGCAGGCGACAGGGCAGATGCTGCCGATCGATCGGCACCTGTTGTATTCCGGCCAACCGGGCGAAATCAAGGAGGTCCGGTTCGGGCTCTCCTCGGGCAGTCCCGTGGTGAAAGGGACGGAACTGTTCGTCTTGTACGACGGCACGCTGGCTAGCAAGATCACGGAGCTGCAGACTGACATCAGCAGCCAGGATTTGGCGATCAACAAGATTTCGGATAATCCCGAGGACAAGACTGCCGCCCCGGAGAAATTGCAGGCCCAAAACATAAAGAAGGCCAAGCTGTTCGAGCTGAAGCAGCTGCGTGATCTGTACAACGCCGACCCGTTCAAGCCGGGCTATTTCACGGTGCGATCGCCAGCGACCGGACGCGTGCTCAGCAACGACTTCCGAGAAAACCTGGTCGGCAAACGAGTGCTGCCGCACGAGCCGCTGATCCGGATCGGCGCGACCAGCCTCAAGCCCAAGCTGTCCGAGTGGGAAATCGAAATCAAGATTCCGCAGAAGCACGTCGGCCAGGTGTTGCACGCGTTTTCACGGCAAAACGAGCTGGACGTGGACATCCTGTTGATGAACGAGCCGACCCACGTCTACACCGGCAAGCTGCGCCGCGACAAGCTGGCGTGGGAGGCCAAGCCCAACAAGGACGCCCACGACGAGCCCGAGCCGGTGCTGTCGGGTTATGTGCGTATCAGTCCCATCAAGATCAATGGCGTTGACGACATCCCCGAAGCCTCCCAGGTGCCGCCGGACCTGCTCGTCACCGGCACCGAGGTCCACACGAAGATCCGCTGCGGCAACCACGCGATGGGCTATTCACTGCTCTACGGCGTGTGGGAGTTCCTGTTCGAGAAGGTCGTCTTTTACATGTGGCCGTGAGTGTCGGATTCGATCGTTCGTGGGGCAGGCGTCCCGCCTGCCATCAGCGGCAGGCGGGACGCCTGCCCCACGAACGCGGCCCAGAGCATCGCATCGCGGTTCCTTTTTGGTGGAGGTCTAGTCGTGGTAAAAACATTGTTGGCGCTCCTGGCGGGCGTCGTGCTGTTCATGTTGGCCGCGGTGTCTCTGGGACTCGTGAACATCCCCGGTTTCGAGAAAACGACGAAGCCGCCGCCGGAACCACCCCCGACTGCGGAACAGCTTGGCGGCGACCTCTACTCGGCCGAGGCATTTCCGGTGGTCGCGGCGGAGGCGTACAAGCCGAAGGGCACTCCGATCACGCTGCGGGCCCACATCAACATCAAGGACAAACAGGAAGTGCCCGCCCTGGTCGCCGGGCAAATCCTGTACGTCGGCGAGGCCATTCCCGACGGCCTGGTCGAAGCCGCGGGGGCCGCTCCGTTCCTGTCCGAGCCCTATTACTACAACACCGTGATGGTCGGTCGTGAGAAGGTGTACAAATTCTATCGCCGGCTGATGCCGGACGACCCCGTGCATAGCGACGAGATTATCGGCATGATCGAGTGCTCCAAGGCGCTGGCCGCGCTGAAGGAGAAGCAGATCAAGATTCGCGCCTCGATCGACGACGAGAAGTCCGCCAAGGCTGCTTCCGACGAGGCGGCCAGCCGTTACGATCGCGATTCGCTACTCAGAAACAAGGGCGGCATTGCCGAAGCCGAGCTGAGTGCCTCACGGGCGGCCAAGGAGAAGTTCTATTACGACTGGCAGGCCAAGCGCGACGGGGTCGAGAATGCGCACAACGAGCTCGACCAGGCCTACCTCTACTACGGCCAGCATGAGATCCGTAACAAGGTCCCCTACAAGCGCTGCCTGATCCAGTTCATCCACAAGCACCGTGGCGATCCGGTCAAGGAGCAGGACGTCGTGATGACCGTCCACAGCCTGGACCACCTGCAGGCGGAAGCGCTGGTCGATGCGTCGTACCTGGACCGGTTCACGACGAAGATGACGGCGACTATCGAGCCCACGCAGGAAGTGCAGCCCCACCGGCACTTCCCCGGCGCCCATCGCGGCGAGGTGACCGCCATCGCCGTCACCAACGACGAGACGGCACCGCGCGTGGTGTCGGCCGGCACCGACCGCGTGGTCAACGTCCGCGACCCGGTCAACGGCGGCCCGCCTGTGCGCTTGCCGCACGACGACATCGTCCGCGCCCTGGTCTGCGCCGGTCAAGGCCGGCCACAACCTCTGCCTCGCCGGTGCCGGCAATAGGATCTACGTCTGGAACCTCGATCGCAAGGCGGCGGTTGATAAGGAACAGCTCAAGCCGGCCCAGGTGATTGCCGACGCCCACCCGTCCCCCGACGGCTCGGACGCCTCGCGCATCACTTGCCTGTCATTCAGCCCGGACGGCAAATACTTCGCCAGCGGCGCCGAGGACGGCAGCATCGCCATCTGGCAGTACCCTCGCGACGACAGCACCGCCGACTGCTCGCTGGTCTACCGCTTCGACCTCACGCACGGCGTGGAGCACGGCCACACCGACCCGATCACGGCGCTGACGTTCACTCCGCAATGCCGGCTCGTCTCGGCCTCGAGCGACAAGACCATTCGCATCTGGATGCTCAAGGAGAAGGGCGCGGTCCTCGTCGGCGAGCCGATCAGCAACCGCGACGGCAATGTGGCGCGGCTCGGCGTGCGTGCCGACGGCAAATGGTTCCTGTTCGACAAGGGTAATTCGCTGCAGTTCCTGTCGCTCGAAACTCCCGGCGCCCCGATTACGACGCTGCAGAACCCCGGCGCCGCGACCCCGTTCGAGACGCTGGCCCAGTTTTCGCCGGACGGCAAGCTGCTGCTCACCGCGGGCCAGCCCGACGGCCGGCTGCAGCTCTGGATGGCGCCGACCGAGTTCAGCCGCGGCTTCGAGGTGCGCGAGTACCTACCGACGGACAAGCAATTCCCGGTGACCTGCGCCGCCTTCTTCCCGCGCACATACAAGAACCGCGGTTACGCCGTCTCGGGCACCGCCGGCGGCGAGGTCTACTTCTGGGAGCTGCCCACCGAGGAGCAGATCAAGGATTTCCGTATCGAGCAGGTGCCGGTACGGCTGCTGTCGCAGAGCGTCGACCCGAACACGCACCAGGCCCGCATCGCCGTCGACGTGGAGAACACCGACGGCCGCCTCCGCCCCGGCCGCATGGTGACGGTGGTGATTGGAGAAGAGTAACCCCCACGCCGCGGGGTGAGTCTGCGAACCCCGCGGGACCCTCGCAGACCCGCGGGGTTCGCAGACTCACCCCGCGGCGTGGCTGGATCGAGAAACATGAGTATTCACGCCGAAGCCCCTGTCAGCGATCTGGAACGCCGCAAGTCCCTGCGCCTGCGCCGCCGGCCGGACCTCGGCATCACTCCGCAGAAGTACGAAGGCAAAACCTATTTCGTCGTCAAGGACCCCGTCAGCCTGCGTTACTACCGCTTCAAGGATCAGGAGCACTACCTCCTGAACCTGATGGACGGCACGCATACCCTCGACACCGCCCAGAAGGAGTTCGAAAAGCGCTTCCGGCCCGAGCGGCTCACGCTGGAGGACCTGGAGCAGTTCGGTCAGCAGCTCCTGCAGGCGGGGCTGGTGCAAAACGAGACGCCGGGCGCGGGCAAGCTGCTGTTCGAGAATCGGCAAAAACGCCGCCGCATGGAATGGCTCGGCACGCTCACCAACATTCTCTACATCAAGATCCCCATCTTCGATCCCGAGAAAATCCTCAAGGTGATGCTGCCCTGGCTGTGGTGGATGTTCACGCTGTGGTTCCTGTTCGCCAGTGTCGTGTTCATGGGCTCGGCCATCTTCCTGGTCGCGACGCACTTCGAGACCTTTTACAGCAAGCTGCCGAGCTACCAGGAGTTCTTCAACTTCCGGTCGGTCTTCAACCTGTGGATCGCCCTGGGCGCGGTCAAGATCATCCACGAGTTCGGCCACGGCCTGAGCTGCAAGGCGTTCGGCGGCGAAGTGCACGAGATGGGCTTTTTGCTCCTCTGCTTCTCGCCGGCCATGTATTGCAACGTTTCGGACGCGTGGACCTTGCCCAACAAATGGCACCGCATCATCATCAGCGCCGCGGGCATCTACGTCGAGCTGATGATTGCCGCCGCCGCGACGTTCATCTGGTGGAACACGCCGGGCGGCACGTACGTCAACAATCTCAGCCTCAGCCTGATGATCGTCTGCTCGGTCAGCACGGTGCTGTTCAACGGCAACCCGCTGATGCGCTACGACGGCTATTACGTGCTGGCCGACTGGCTGGAAATTCCCAACCTGCGCGACCGGGCGAATCGCTACCTGCAAAACCTGGCGATGGAACACTGCCTCGGCATCGAGGTGCAGCCCGAGCAGTACATGCAGCTCTGGCGCAAGGTGCTGTTCGTCGTGTTCGCGGTCGTCAGCTACGTGTATCGCTGGGTCGTCACTTTTATTATCCTGCACTTCATGGCCACCTTCCTGAAGCCTTACAAGCTTGAGGTCATCAGCTCGATGCTGGCGGCCGGGGCGCTGGCGTCGATGCTGGGCTGGCCGTTGTATCGCCTGATCAAGAACGTTCGCAAACGAGGGAGATTACCGGACATGAAACCGCCCCGCGTGATTGCCAGCGCCGCGGTGGTCGCCGTGGTGCTCGTCGTCGTGTTTTTCCTGCCGCTGCCGATTTCGCGCATCCGCGAAACCGGGCTGGTGCAGATTAAGGCCAACTACGTCGCGCAGGTCGCCGTCGAGGTGCCGGGCCAGCTCAAGACGCTGTACGTCAAGGAAGGCATGCCGGTTGCCAAGGGCCAGATCCTGGCCGAGTTCACGAGCAACGAGCTGAAGAGCAAGTGGGTGACGTACACCGCCGAGCTGCAATCCAAGGAGCAGTCCGTCGTGATGTGGACGCAGCAACAGGCTGAGGAGACCGACCCGCAGAAGAAGGACCAACTCGTCGGCTACCGCAACCGGGCCAAGGTCGAACGCAATGTCGCCGAGGGCAAGCTCAAGCAGGTCAATCGCGAGATGGCGCGGCTCATCCTGCGGGCGCCGCGCGGGTGTGGTGATGGACTTGCCTTTTACCGAGGAGATCGGCAAGACGTGGATCTGGAACAACGATCCGGACAAGGACCAGAACACCCGGTTTTGCAGCATCGGCGACCGCACCAAGCTGCGCGTCATCGTCCCGGTTGGGCCGACCGACTTGCAGCTGATCCGCGATGACATGGAGGATGGCGCACGACCCCGCGATCTGCCGGTCACCATCCGCGTCGTCGGCCGGGGTATGCGCACGTGGACTGGCCATGTGGCATTGCCGCTGCCGGCCCAGCAGGCTGGGACGGTGCTGCCGCCGCTGTCGAGCAAGCTGGGCGGCCCGGTCCCGGTCAAGCCGTCGGAGGATCCGAATAAGCTCGTGCCGCAGAGCCAGGTGTTTCTCGTCGACGTGGATATCGACAATCCCGACGACGCCATCGCCGTCAATAACCTCGCCCAGGTCCACATCCATTGCCGCTACCGCTCGGTCGCGTGGTGGCTGTGGCGCACGATTTCGTCCACCTTCGATCTGCGGCTTCTGTAAAACGGCCTCGCTGACCTTAGGTAGCACGGGTGGGAGTCGAACCCACAAACGATCACCAAGGTTTGAGCTTGGCCGCTTTGCCGGTTTGCGTACCGTGCCGTCGGGAGAGTGCCCGGGGTGGGAGTCGAACCCACAATCGCTCGGGTTTAAGCCGAGCCGCTCGGCCCGTTGGCGTACCCGGGCCCACGAGTTCGGGGACCGAGTTCGGGGAGAAGGAATCGAACCTTCACCGGCAGATTCAAAGTCTGCTGGCCTACCGTTAGCCGATCCCCGAAGCAGTAGGGTCGGAGGGAGTTGAACCTTTCCCGTAACAGCCCCTACTCTCTTGCACCGCTTGTCATCCCGTTCGGCCCGGCCGCGGCCTAGATGGGATCGGGCGGACTCGAACCGCCACCTCCTCGCTTAAAAGGCGAGTACGCTGCCATTACGCCACGATCCCCCTGTAGTGGGAAAGACGCAGACGGCGGCCGCAAGGTTCGCCGAAGAGCTGGGAATGACGCAGGGCCGGGCGACGGCCCGGGAACAGCTGTTTCGGCAGAATATGCTCGGTGGCAGGTCTTGGGGGGGGTTGCTGCCAGGTGGATTCTCGACCTTGACTTCGCGGGCGGGCCGGCCGATAGTATACAGTGTGAGATGGCGGTCAGTTGTCCACTAGCCGGAAGACGGTAACATGAAGAAGAACGAAATTCTTGAACTGGCTCAGTCACTTTCCGATAAGGACTTGACGATCCTGGAGGCGTTGCGGGGCAAGGGGGCGGCGACCGAGACGGACCTGGCCGTCCATCTTCGCGTCATGCCCGAGGACGTTCGGCCGAACCTGAAGTCCTTCGCCGACGGGGGTCTTGTTGAGGTCGCGCCCATTGGCGTGGCACCTGACAGCAACGTCTACCGAGTGTCTGACAAGGGACGCTTCGCCCTGCGACTGCGGCAGCCTCGCCTAGTTTAACCAGTTCCACGAGTTCCGCCCTTGGACGTACTGTTTCCCTACGGCATCGTCTGCGGCGTCGCCTTCCTCATCACGCTCGCCGAGTTGCTCAAAGCGTTTGGCGGGAACTGGTTCCTGACCTTGAAGTCCGGCTGGGCCTATGGTCTGGTCGCCGTGAACCTTGCGGTTGCGGCGGCCACCTACACCATCGCCCGGCAGTCGTTGAACATCGGGTCGGACCTGTTCCTGGCTGCTGTCGTCGGAGCGCTGTACCCGGTCCTGCTTCGCAGTCGCTTCACCTTCTTTCGCCCTGTTGGCAGCAAAGACGACCCCCAACTTTCGGCCCTTTCGGTTCGCATGGACACGCTCTACTGCGCCCTTCAGGAGCGTTGTTACCGGCAAGTTGACAACGCGGTCGCCGTTCGCCGCACGCTCAAAGCCAAGAGTTTGGCAAACCGCAGTGAAGCCGACCTCATCCGGGCGATCGAACAGGTAGTGGCCGCAAGGCAGTTGGCCGCCGAACGAGAGAAAGACGAGAAATACCTGAATAAACTCCGCCGTGTCTCGGATCAGGAGAGGAGGCAGTTTCAGATTGCTCTTTTCCTGATCGAGATAGCGGACGGTAAGGAAAACCGCCTCCTGCCATAGCCGTCGCCCTCCCGCGCGGCCGTCCCGGTCCTGAACTGACTTTTCCCGTATCATGAAACGACAGAGGCATCGCAACCGCGCGAGTCCGAGCCATGGACGATCACGGCAACACGCAGGCGCCGGACCCGGAACGCGTCTTCCACGAGCATCGCGCCGCGTGTACAACCTGGCGCGGCGCATGCTCGGCAACGACGCCGACGCCGAGGACGTGACGCAGGACGTGCTGCTCCAGGTCCTGCGCAAGGGCCACAGCTTCCGTGGCGAGGCGAGCTTGCCGACCTGGCTGCACAAGGTCACCGTCAACGCGGCCCTGAGCCATCGCCGGCGACGGGCCCGCCGCCAGGAGCATGAGCACGCCGATCCGCTGAACCTGTTCGAAGAGGGCGGCGGCCACGCTCATCCGGTTCGCCCCTGGTCGATTGCACCGGAGTCCGTGCTCGAGGATCGCGAAACGGCCCAGCTGATTGAGGACGCGATTGCGAAGCTGCCCGAGGTCTATCGCGACGTCTACGTGCTGGCCGACGTGGAGGGGCTGCCCAATGCGGAGATCGCGGACATGCTCGGGCTGAGCGTGCCGGCGGTCAAGAGCCGGCTGCACCGCGCCCGCCTGCTGATGCGCCAGAGCCTCGCCCCACATTTCGAGGAGGTGCCGGCATGAACTGCCGTAAACTGGCGGAATTGCTGATCGACTATATCGCCGGCGAATTGTCCGCCGCAGAGGCCGAGAGTGTGCGCGGCCATCTGGAGGGGTGCCCGACGTGCGTCTGCTATGTGGAAACCTACCAGCTCACAATCACGTTAACGCGCCGGCTGCCGGCGGTGGCGCCGCCGCCCGCATTGCTCGAACGCCTGCGCGCTGCCGTGCAACAAGATAAACAATGACCCAAGCCCCAGGGGGAGTCTGCGCGCCTGGGGGTCGCACGACCCCAGGGCTCGCAGACTCCCCCTGGGGCTTGGGGTTGCCCTCACTCCATCTCATCGAGCAGGTGCCCGAGCTTGTCCTTCTTCGTTTTGAGATAGCGCAGATTGTGCGGATTCGGCGGCACCTGAATCGGCACGCGTTCGGCGATGCGCAGGCCGTAGCCGTCGAGGCCCACAATCTTGCGTTCGTTGTTCGTCAACAGCCGGATGTCGCGGATGCCGAGGTCCAGCAGGATCTGCGCGCCGATGCCGTACTGCCGCAGGTCGGCGCCGTAGCCGAGCCGCTGGTTGGCCTCGACGGTGTCGAGCCCCTCCTGCTGTTGCAGCTTGTACGCCTGCAGCTTGGGCAACAGGCCGATGCCCCGGCCTTCCTGCCGCATGTACAGCACCACGCCCTTACCGGCCGCGGCGACCTGGGCCATCGCCTGGTGGAGCTGCGGGCCGCAGTCGCACAGCATGCTCCCGAAGATGTCGCCGGTCAGGCACTGGCTGTGAATACGCACCAGCACCGGCTCCTCCTGCATCGGCACCGTGCCGTTGACCTCGATGCCGACACCGCCCACGCACAGCGCCAGGTGCGGCTCGGGATCGACGAGCGACGTATATGGGATCAGGTCGAAGGTGCCGTACCGCGTCTCCAGCTTGAGCACCAGCTCGCGGCGAATGAGCCGTTCGCGCTGCCGGCGATACTTGATCAGGTCCTCGATGGTACACATCTTGAGGCCGTGCTGCTTGCTAAACGTGCGCAGGTAGGGCAAGCGGGCCATGTCGCCGGTGGTGTCCATCACCTCGATGATGACGGCCGCCTCCTTGAAACCGGCGAGGCGTGCGAGGTCGACGCTCCCTTCGGTATGGCCGGCGCGCACCAGCACGCCGCCGGTCGCGGCGCGCAGGCCGTCGACGTGGCCGGGGCGCACCAGCTCTCGGGGCCCGCTGGCCGGATCGATGGCGACCTGGATCGTGCGGGCGCGGTCGAAGGCGGAAGTGCCGGTGCTGATGCCGGCGCGGGCGTCAAACTTCACGGTGAACGCCGTCCCCATCCGCGCGGTGTTCACGGTCGTCTGCGGTTCGAGATGTAGCCGGTCGCAGATCTCGGCGGACATCGCGAGGCACAGGATGCCGCGGGCGTGCGTGAGCATGAAGTTGACCGCCTCGGGCGTGACCTTCTCCGCGGCCAGCACCAGGTCGCCCTCGTTCTCGCGGTTCTCGTCGTCGACCAGGACGATCATCCGGCCCGCGCAGCTCGGCGATGGCTAATTCGATGCTGGTGAATGCGTCGGACTGAGGCATGGCGGTTCCTTGCAAGAGTTCCATGCCGTCATTGTAGACAGCCGGCGTGGGATCATGAGGCGCGGCGGTCAGCAGTGCGATTATTTGCGATTCTTTGCGATTATTTCCCTTGCCGGCAGCCCGCGCGCGGCAGGATGAGCGAACAGCCGTTGCGTGAGGATCGTTGGCATGCCTTCGTCGATCGCCGATCTCGCAGCCCTTGTTGCATTGTTTGAAGATCATCGCCCCCGGCTCCTCGCCATGGTGCGCCGCCGTATCGACACGGCGGACCATGGCGCTGCCGATGGAGTCGTCGGTCCAGATGGGGCGCGGGATCGTCGATAGCGGCACCAGCCCCAGCGCGGCGGCAGCGCGCAACGAGTGCCGTCAGCTCATGCGCGAGGCGCTCGGCCGGCTCAAGGAATCCGATCGCGAGATTCTGTGGATGCGGCACAACGACCGCTTGTCGCTAAAGGAAGACGCGGCGGTGCTATGTATCAGCGATGATGCCGCGGCCCAGCGCTACGTGCGGGCCCTGCGTCGTCTGCAAGAGCAGTGGCAGCGGACGCGCCGGAGTGCGGAGGGGAGTACATGAATTCATCCGCGCCGCCAACCGACAGCGAGGTGATCCTGGCGCTTCGTGCTCGAGCTCGAGGAGGCCGGCGACGCCGAGGCCGTGCTTGCCGCTTATCAAGCGCAATATCCGTCGCTGGCGGTGCGCCTGTCGAAACTGGCGGCGACGCGCCGGCAGGTGCAGCAATCCGTCGACGTCACTGAACTGCCACCCAGGCTGGGTGATTTTCGCCTGCTGGACCAGGTGGCGCGCGGGGGCATGGGCCAGGTGTTCCTCGCCGAGGAAGAACGGCTCAAGCGCCGCGTCGCCGTCAAGGTCATCCACCGCCATCTGTGCCTGGGGGAATATTACGCGCGTTTCGTGCGCGAGCAGCAGGTGCTGGCGCGCCTGCACCATACGGACATCGTGCCGATCCTGGCCGCGGGCGAGGTCGGTCCGTTTCAGTATTTTGCTATGCCCTACATCGAGGGGGCGACGCTGCAGCACGTGGCGGCAGTTGCCCAGCAGCCGATTTGCTGGCCGACCGGCACCGCGCCCGACGTTTCCACCATGGCTCGCATCTGGCGGCATGGCACCGCGCCGGCGGCGCCCGAAACCGTGGTGCTGCCCGGCAGACTCAGCTTGGCGGCGGCGCCGTCGGAGCCCGGGTTTTGCCCGCCCTTGTCGCGGGCTTATTTCGCCTCGGTGGCGTGCATGCTGGCAGATGCGGCCGATGCCCTGCACCATGCGCACGAGCAGGGGATCGTCCATCGCGACGTTAAACCGGCGAACATCATGGTGGCGCGCGACGACAAGGGCGAGAAGTGCTGGGTGATCGACTTCGGCCTGGCCGGGTTTTGCCGCACGCCCGGTGCCGGCGACGGCGCCGGTCGGCCGCCGGACCTGGCGCCGGCGGACGGCATCGCGGTGAGCGGCATCATGGGCACGCCGGCGTACATGGCGCCGGAACAATGGACCGATCCGGCGCAGGTCGACGCGCGCACCGACGTGTGGGGCCTGGGCGCGACGCTCTACCAGATGTTGACGCTGCGGCCCGCATTTGCGGGAGCCACATCGGGGGAGGTGCGGCATCAGGTGTTGTCCATCGCTCCGCCGCCGCCGCGCCAGCGCGTGCGCCGCCTGTCGGCGGACCTGGAGGCGGTTTGCCTGCACGCGCTGCATAAGCATCCGCACCAGCGCTATCCGAGCGCCCATGCGCTGGCCGAGGATCTGCGCTGCTGCGCACGCGGCGAGCCGCCATCGGTCGCCCGGCGCTACCGCTGGCGACAGGCGGCCTGGCACGCACGGCAACACAAAGGTCTGATCGCCGTTGCGAGCGCGCTGGTGCTCGTCGTCATCGGCATGGTTGCCGGCTGGGGCGTCCTGGAAAAGGCGCAGGCCGACGCGGCCCGACGCGAGGCGAAGATCTTGCAGGCTCAACAGCTCCGCCTCGGCGAGCGCGAGGCCGGTTGGTCGGCCGCCGCCTGGGAACACGTTCGCGCCGCCGCCGGCATTCGTGCCGACGAGGTCGTTAAGCGCGAAGCGGCCGCCACGCTCGCCGGTCTGGACGCACAACTGCACAAGAAGTTCGCGCTCGGCGCCTCTTCGGTCGCATTCGACCGCAGCGGTAAGCGACTGCTCATGGGCGGCCTGACGGGGCAGACCGCCCGCCTGTGGGACAGCACCGCCGGCACGGTGATCGACTCCGGCCGAACCGGCGAAGGCCCGGTCGCGTTTCGCGGCGACGGCACGGCCGTGCAACTCGTTGACGATCCCGAAACGCCGGGGGCCTTGCTGCTATGGGACGTGGCCGGCCGAAAGCCGATCCGGCGCTTCACGCTCCCCGGCGACGTAGCACCGGCCAAACGCGCCGACACGCTTCTGGCGATGACGCCGGATGCTGCCCGAGTCGCCCTTGCCTTTTTGCGCCCCGGTGAGCAGGGAATCGTGGCCGTGTGGGACGCCGCATCGGGCAAGCTCCTCAAGACTTTCGATCAGCCTCTCAGCGCCCTTGCGCTGGCGCCCGATGGAAGCGTGTTGGCCGGTGGCGCGGCGGATGGACAGATCACCGTGTGGACGCTTGCGAATGCGGGGCCGCCCGCCACGCTGCACGGCGGCCGCGACAGTGTATGGAGCCTGGCGTTCAGTCCCGATCCGCTGCGCCGCCTCGACGATCGCAGCGGCGGCCGAAGCTGGCTGCTGGCGGCCGGCAGTGCCGGCGGCGCTGTAACCATCTGGGACTTGTTCGCGGGGCGAGCACGCGCCTTCTGTCATGGTTCGCCATGGGACGTCTATGCGCTGGCATTCAGCCCCGACGGCATGACGCTGGCCTCCGCCGGCCGATCCACGGGCCAGCTGTGGGACGTTGCCACGGGCCGACAGCTCCTCGCTGTGCCTGTCGGCGATTGGGCCACCAGCCTCGCGTTCGCGCCGGACGGGCGCCAGCTTGCCGCCGGTACCAACAATCACTTCAAGGCGGCCGACAGCGTAGCCGTCGTTTTCGCGCTCGAGACCGGCCGGGGCCTCGACACGCTGCGCGGCCTGGGCAGGCCGATCGCCCGCATCCGCTTTTCCCCGGACGATCGTTTCGTCGCGGCCCTGGCGCACGACTGGCAGGTCGCGATCTGGGACGTTCGCGCGGCCGGCTGCTGCACTTGCTGGAAGTTCCCAAAGGGCTGACCGCCGACAACGCGGACTTCGCTTTCGACGCCAAGAGCACGCGTTTCGCCTTCGCAGCCGGCACCCAGGCGCGGCTATGGGACGTGGTGTCCGGCAAGCAGGTGGCATCGTGGGAGTTGCCGCCGGGCCTGGCCGACCGGCTCGCCTTTCAGCCGGACGGTTCGCTGCTGCTGTTCCGCATGGAAACACGGGATGGGAAACCGCCTTACGGTGAAGAATTTCCCTGGAAAGCCCACCCACGCGTGTGCCCACTCCGCCGATTGGCCGCCGGCACGACGCCCGTCACGCTGGCCGAAATCGACACATTTAACCAGGGCGTTTCCACGGCCGCGATGTCCGCCGACGGCAGCTTCGTCGTGGTCGAAGGCAGGGGCGGCCCCGACGGCAAACGCCACGCCGTCAAGGTCTTCGATGGCCGAACGGGCAAGGAGCTGCACACGCTGGCGGCCAACCAGCCGCGCTCCAGTGCGATCCTGGCCATGGACCCGGCCGGCACGCTGGTGAGTTTCAGCACCGCCGACCGGCCCGGCGCGACACTGGTGGCGCTGCCATCGGCGCAGGTCGCCGGGACGCTCGACTGGGTGCCGTGGGCTCTCGGCCCCGGCGCGGAGCTGGTGGAGTCTAGCGACGCCGACGGCATGTTCTCGCTGATGCGCCGCAAGGATCAGGCGTGCCTGGTGACCTTTGCCGCGAGCACCGCCTGTTTCCCGCCCGGGCCATTCAATGCCGCCGGCACGTCGTGGACCTGCGGTCATCCCCAGGGCGCCGTCCTCGTCTGCGACATTGCTGAGCTCAAGCACCGCATGGCCACGATTGGCCTGGGTTGGTAGCGCTCCGCAAGCTTCGTCACTTCTGCAAAAAAATTCTGCGCCGCGCCTGTCAGCTCTGACCGTTTCCAGACGGTTAATCGATAGACCGTGCTTTTCGAATATGAGTGTACGAGGAGCGATGACATGGTACGTAATTGCATTGGCGCGCTAGTGTTGGCGGTGGTTGGTGGCGGAATCGCGGCCCAACCAGGCGCGCCCTGAGGAGAAGGACAATGTCCCCGCGCTGCGCTACACGGTGCGGCGCGAGACTGGGACGGCGGCGGGCGGCGACCGCGCCACGTGGGCACGTTGACGATGAGCGAAGCGCAGCTCAAGGCGTGGGTTGAAGCCGGGGATGCATTGGCCCTCAAGGAACGGCGGCTGGCAACCTTCTTCCGCGACGGTCACATGGAGACGATCGAACGGCGCCCCGACGGCAAGCTGCTTTTCACCATTGGGGATTCCGCTGGTGTGCGTTCGGGCCGAGATCGGACGAGAGCTGCTATGCCCCCGTTGTCGGGCAGTCCTCAGGATTCCCTCGCCGTGAACGACATTCAGGGGATGCCGGTCGTGGTCACCGTCTCGCCAGCTGCGGTGATGCGCTGCGCAGTTCTACGCTGGCTGAGCGCCTTGCGCACGTGCATGCCGGCCGGGGTCGGAATATGCAGCGCGCCGGCGCGCGACTTGCGTTGCATGGCGGCCTGAGCCGCTTGACCCGTGCTGGCGCAGTTGCGACAATGAACCAGGAAAGCATCCCACCGGCAGGATTTGGCAGCTCCCCAGCATCCGCGAATCCCCCGTCGGAGTGCCCGCCAGCCGTGGCGTAGGCGGCTCGCCTGCACGCGTATTGTGCCGGCGCGGCACCCCGCCCCGACACCGCACAGGTGAAACAACAACACCATGAGTGAACGTCGCGTCGGTATCTGGTTTGTCGGCGCCCTCGGCGGCGTCGCGTCGACGGCCGCGCTCGGCATCTCGGCCCTGGCGCGCGGCCTGACCGACACCACCAGCCTGGTGACCGCCACGCCGCTGTTCCAGCGGCTGCCGCTGGCCGGCTTCAAGGAATTCATCATCGGCGGCCACGACATCCGCCGCGGCAGCTACAGCCAGTCGGTCCGCGAGCTGCACCAGCGGGCCGGCATCTTCGACGACCACGTCATCCAGGCGAGCCAGCCCGACCTGGAACGCTGGACCACCAACGTCCGCCCGGGCACCGTCCTCGGCGCCGGCGCGACCATCGGCAAGCTCGTCGAATTGCCGGAAGTGGACAAGGTCGCCACGCCGCGCGAGGCGGTCGAACGCATCGGGGCGGACCTCAACGAATTCCGCCAGAAGCAGCGGCTCGATGCATTGATCGTCGCCAACGTCGCCTCGACCGAGCCGCCGATCGATCTCGACGAGCGCTTCGACAGCATCGCCAGCTTCCGCAGCGCGCTCGAAGCGCGCGACACGGCGATCCCGGCCAGCGCCCTGTATGGCTGGGCCGCCCTCGATCTTGGAATTCCCTACGTGAATTTCACGCCGTCGCTCGGCGCCTCGTTCCCTGCGGTGCTCGACCTGGCTCACGAACGGCGGACCGTGACGTGCGGCAAGGACGGCAAGACCGGCGAAACGCTCATGAAAACGGTGCTCGCCCCGATGTTCGCGCTGCGCAATTTCAAGATCCTGAGCTGGGTCGGCCACAACATTTTCGGCAACCGTGACGGCATCGTGCTCGACGACCCGGCGAACAAGGCGTCCAAGGTCCGCACCAAGGACCAGGTCGTCTCGTCGATCGTCGGCTACAAGCCGCAGACGCACGTGTCGATCGAGTACATCGAGTCGCTCGATGACTGGAAGACGGCGTGGGACCACATCCACTTCAAGGGATTTCTCAATACGAAGATGATCCTGCAGTTCCTGTGGCAAGGCTGCGACTCGATCCTGGCGGCGCCCTTGTTGCTCGACATCCTGCGTCTGACCGATTTCGCCCAGCGCCGCGGCGAAACCGGCGTGCTCAACCATCTGGCGTGCTTTTTCAAGAGCCCGATGGGGTGCGCGGAGCACGATTTCTTCAAGCAGATGACGATGCTGGAGGCGTACGTGCTGGATGTGATGGAACCGCGGTAGCGCACACGAGAAGGGCCGGCCATGAACATCGCCTTCAGCACCAATGCTTACCTGAAATTCTCCTTCCCCGAGGCGGTTCGCCGGCTTGCGAAGATCGGCTACGCCGGCGTCGAGATCATGGCCGACGTGCCGCACGCCTGGCCGGCCTATCTGCTCGACGAACACAAGCAGGCGATCCGCCAGGCGCTGGCCGACAGCAAGCTCGCCATCTCCAACATCAACGCGTTCATGATGCACGCGGTCAACGATCCGCGGCAGAAATACTGGCATCCCTCGTGGATCGAGCCGGACCGCCATTACCGGCAAATCCGCATCGACCACACCAAACGCGCCCTGACGCTGGCGAAGGAGCTCGGCGCTCCCTGCATCACCACGGAGCCGGGCGGCCCGGTCGAGCCAGGACAGTCGTGGGCGGCAGCACTGCGGCTGTTCGTCGAGATGATCAAGCCGGTCGCCGAGCACGCCGAGAAGGAGGGCGTTCTGCTCCTCGTCGAGCCGGAGCCGGACCTGCTCATCGAGACGGCCGACCAGTTCCTGGAATTCATGCAGCACATCGATTCGCCCGCAGTCGGGCTGAACTTCGACATCGGCCATGCCTACTGCGTCAAGGACGAGCCGGCCGCGACCATTCCCCGCGTGGCGAAGTACATTCGGCACTTTCACCTGGAGGACATCGCCGCGACGCGCGTTCATCATCACCTGGTGCCCGGCGAAGGCGCGATCGACTTTGCCCCGGTGCTGCGAGCGATCCGCGCAATGAACTATAATGGCTGG
Organism: uncultured Gemmataceae bacterium; assembly: GCA_963834865.1. Lineage (GTDB taxonomy): Bacteria > Planctomycetota > Planctomycetia > Gemmatales > Gemmataceae > CAWIDK01. Next base: position 1,362,780 of record CAWIDK010000005.1, on the reverse strand, counting down.
GTGACGATCGAGCTGTACCCGTACATCGACGACCCCGACCAGGCGGCCCGCACCGCGCTCGGGCGGGTTCGGGAGATCCTGGCCAAGTCATGAAAGCGCTCGTCCCCTACGCCCAGCTCGTGCGGCTGCCCAACGTGTTCACCGCGATGGCCGACATTGTGCTGGCCGCGCTCGTGACCGGGGCGATGCCGTCGCTGAGCTACCTCGGCCCGTTCGTCTGCCTCTTGATCGCGTCGACGCTGCTGTACTGGGCGGGCATGATCTGGAACGACTATTTCGACCTCGACGAGGATCGCCGCGATCGCCCCGGCCGGCCGCTGCCGTCGGGACGCGTCCCCGTGAGCACGGCGGTCTGGCTCGGCCTCGGGTGTTTCGCGGGCGGCGTGCTGTTTGCGCTGTTCGCCGATCTGCAGGCCGAGCGGATGCGTTTCGTCTCCACGTCGGTCGCGATCTGCCTGGTGGTGGCGGTCCTGCTCTACGACGGAGCGCTCAAGGAAACGTGGATGGGCCCGTTCGTGATGGGCGGCTGCCGCTTCCTCAACATCCTGCTCGGCCTGACGGTGATGGGCGACTTTCCGCCGCCGTGGGGCCTGCTGCTCGCCGCCGTCGTCGGCATCTACATCACCGGCGTAACGCTCTTCGCGCGCACCGAAGCCAAAACCAGCAATCCCAGCGACCTGACGACGGCGACCGCGGTGATCGCCGGCAGCCTGCTGCTGGCGCTGGCCGTGCCGGCACTGGCGCAGGCGCGGGCGGAGGAGGTCAGCACCTCGCTGCTCTTCCCGTATTTGCTCGTGGCGTTCGCCTTCTATCTCGCGCTCGCGGTCATCCCGGCCATCCGCAAACCGGCGCCGAACCATGTGCAGTCGGCCGTCAAACGCGCCCTGCTCGGCCTGGTGCTGCTCGACGCGCTGTTGGCGAGCAGCATGGTCGGCACGCTCGGCCTGCTGCTGGCGCTGCTGCTGCTACCGGGTATCTACCTGGGGCGTTGGCTCTATTCGACGTAAGAATACCTGCGTGAATGGAACACGCCTGCATTGAACACCAGCCGTGGCGAAAGATGCGCCCAAGGGCATCGACAATCAAATAAAGAAGGCGGGCCTACCGACAGGTGGCAGCATGCCGTTCGTCCCCAAGCTGGACAAGAACAAGAAGGGAAAGTCGATCATCCAGAAGGAAACGATCCAGCATGGGCCGAGGAAAGGAAAGAAGGGCTACGTCGACGCAAATGGAAAGATATGGATTAGGGATAGGGCGCATGGGAAGTATCCCGACCATTGGGACGTCCAAGAAAACGGGGGCAAGAAGGGACACACCAGAGTTGGTGACGACGGAGAACCCTTACCCTAGTGCCAAAGCTACCGTGTCGCGAGCAATCGGCCACGTACAAGCGAGGAATCATCCGTATGTCCAAGAACAGTCAAAGGTCGCGGAAAAACGGCACCCCTTCCCTAGGGCTTACAGCAATTGGTTCTACTGGGGGCTGGGAAGTTGCCATAGACGAAACAACGTCGGGATCAGCCGTCCAGTGGTTCGCGCAGATCGAGGGGCCTTCGATTTATTTGGCTTTCGAGGTTCAATCGCCTCACGTTATCGACAGGATGCTCGAATTCCTGACGGAGCAGACAACAACCGGCAAACGCTTACAGGATGTGGCGAACCATGGGAATGGGGAAATCGTCCTTGGCAAGAATAAAAAAGAGTCTGTGACTCTTGCACGGGACGACGAGTTCCGAGATCGGTTCTTTCTCATCGTTGAGACCGAAGCCAGATTCATTATCCGCGTCACCATTGCGGGTCCGGACTTGAAGGCCTTGGCAAGCGCGTTGAGGCAAGCCCAAGAGGATCTTGATGAGGCTGACTGATGGTCGGATATCTAGGTATGCGCCAAACGCGCTCGCATTTGGCCCCCTCAGGCTCGGCTCGCGCTTCTTGCTGTCGCCGCTCGCCGGCTACACGAACCTGCCGTTCCGGCTGGCCGTGCGCGCTCGGCGGCCTTGGCCTCGCCACCACGGACCTTGTCAACGCCCGTGCCCTGCTCCGCGCCAGCGCCAAGACGCTGGAACTGATCGCGACGTGTGCCGAGGATCGTCCGGTTGCCGTGCAGATTTACGGCGCTGACGCGGTCGAGATGGCCGAGGCGGCCCGCTGGCTCGAGGCGTACGGCGTGTCGTCGGTCGATATCAACATGGGCTGTCCAGTACACAAGGTGGTGCGCGGCGGCGGCGGCTCGGCGCTGATGTGCAACGCGGCCAGCACCACCGCGATGGTCCGTACGGTCGTCGAGGCGGTGCGCATCCCCGTCACCGTCAAGATGCGGCTGGGCTGGGACGAGCAGACCTTGACCGCTCCGGCCCTTGCCCACGAGTTCGAGCAGGCCGGCGTCGCCGCGGTCATCATCCACGGCCGGACCCGCGCCCAGGGTTTTTCCGGAGGCGTCAACCTCGACGGCATCCGCGCGGTGGTCGAGGCGGTCGAGCGCATCCCGGTGATCGGCAACGGCGACGTGCGCACCATCGCCGACGCGGAGCGCATGTTGCTCGCCACCGGCTGCGCCGGCGTTTCGATCGGCCGCGGCGCGCTGCTCAATCCCTGGATCTTCGCCCAGCTCGAACGCTGGGAACGCACCGGCGATGCCGGCGCCGCCCACGTATGCGCAGCGGCTCGATTTCATGGCGCGCCACTATCACCTGCTGCTCGATCAGCGCGGCGAGCGCTTCGCGAGCCTCACATTCCGCAAGGTCGCCAACTGGTACTGCCGCGTCCTGCGGCCAGGCCGCGAAGTGCAACAAAGGCTGATGCAGTTGGAGCGCGCCGCCGATTTCGACCAGATCGTGATGCAATTGCAGGAGAAGGGCGCGGCGCCGCACTGGCAAGCGGCCGCCCTGCCGGAGATTGCGGTGCCGCAGGGGCCGAATGAACGGTGGTAAGGCATCACTTCCTCTCGTCATCCAGCGGCGGCGGCCATTGATTTTCTGCTCTCTTTTGCAACGATTCTTCCAACAACTGCGCGGCCAGCAGCATGGGGCTGACGCGTCGCTCAGGGGTGCTTAATTGCTCGGCAAGCAGACTCAGTTGATCTTGCGTTTGACGGCTCATCGGCACCTTGGGAAACAACACCCAGCGGATGTTGGATGGCGCGCCCGGGCGACGGCCTTGCGCCGGTTGAAGCCGCTCCTTAAGCGCCGCCGCCAGCCGAGCCATGCCAAGAGCGCCGCCGCCAACGTCCGCCATTTGGCCTACATGCTCGGCGCCAAGACGAGCCGCGACTTTTCTGGGATCGAGAGTCATGGACGATCTCCTAAGGTAATTTGATAGTATTCTGAGTCAATCACAATGCCTACCCCCTGATTATACCATGGCATGGTCGCAGTGGATCAGGGGCGCTCGACGCGCCGCTCGGCCCAGCGCAGCACTGCCGCCGCGATACGCACCGCACGACGATACTGCCGCAGCGTGACCGGGGCCGCCGTTCCGGGATAGCGCGTTAGATGGGCATATTGCGTTAATTCCTTGCCTCGTCCACGTACTGCGGAATTCTGAGGCCGTTCCTTTCCAGTAAGCGCAGCAACTGATCGAGATCGTGGCTGAAGGGGAAGGTTTCGCCACGTTTGATGAAGACGGCCTTGACGCCCTTCTCCGCGGCCTGCTGAGCGTCAAAGCAGAGATCCTCCAGATCAACGTCTGGGATGAGGTTTCGCGCCAGTGCCAGGTTGCTCTTGGCCCGGCTGATCCACTCGCGCGGATCGTCCGGCGGCAGCCGTTTACGCCTCATAGACGACCTTTCCCTCGCGCAGGGCGGGACAGATCACCAGACAATGCGTGTCTCGATAACGCTCGACTTCCTCCGGAGTGACGACCACGGCATCGACACCTATCGCGCCGGACAAATTGCGGTAGATCGCGGTAGTGACGCGAGGGTGGCGTCGCGCCATGCCCCGCTGTTATGCAGCTTTTTTGAGGATATGGCCCTGGGAGACCCGTTGACTTGCCGATTGTACCACCGTAGGCTGTGGTTTCGAGCGTAGGTAGTTTTCGTGCACCTCACGCCAGATCTTGCTCAACACTAACACGCGCAAGTCGAGAATCACTTGGCCACCCTCGCAGCCCCAAGTCATGCCCGAGCGTTTCAGGCGCTCGCTGAACACCGTCTTGCAGGCCGCCTCGGTTACACCGCTGCCAATGGGCATCCCCTGTCCCCGATACTGCCAGTATTTCATCCACACTGCGTGCTTGCGGATGTAGCGGTAGGCTGTCCAGTAGTCCTCGGTCTTGGCCTTGCCGAGCTTGCGACCGTTGTTGTAGTGCCACATCATCGACCTTAATACTTGGGTCACGCCCTGACGGCGGTCACGCAGCCAGTGCCGCCATTTCGCAAACCAGTGCGAAGCCTTGGCTCCGGCTCCAAACAACGCTTGGGCGATTTTATTGACGTGGCCGCAGGCATGCCAGAAGTCCAGGACCCACTGCCAGGCTAGCTTCCGCCCTGGATGCCATGGATCGTCCATGCGACGCAGCACTTTCTGGTAGTATTCCTTTGGGTGACTGCCACCATCCGTGATGTAGGCCAAACGGGGTGCGCGCCGCCCTGCGGCGTGCCATCGCGTCAGCACCTTGGTCAGCAACGCGGTCAGTTGTGCCGACAGCGTTGCCTGGCCTGATTCGGGCATCCGTCCGAGGTAGACGGTGCCTAGACGTTTGCCACGCCGGTCGCAGACGGATACCGTCGCCGTGCTGCCCTCGTGATAGCCCTGCTTGCGAATCGGCACGTGAATGCCATCTCGACCCGCTGCCAGCGTCGGCGGATGCTTGCCTTTCGACGCCAAGGCTTTGTCCAGCAATTCCAGCAACTTGTTTGCTTGCGCTTCTTCGCGAAACGGGGCCAAGCCATCCCGCAGCGTCGCGGTCACCTTACGCAAACTGTGCACCGACCAGCAGACGTTGTGCTGGCGCTGCAGGAGGGTGCGGACTTGGTCCTGCTCGTGGTCCACCGACAACACACCGACGCGTTCCGCCAGGGCCGCGGTCGCCAGCCCAGCTTCGATACCCAACTGTTTCTCCAGCGGAACCAGTGCTGGCTCGCCGGGCTCAACGGGCTGGTACAAATAGCGATGCAGCTCGATCTCACCGAACAAGCTGCCGACCCACTTGCGGCTTTTGGGCCGACGACGGTAGACCTTGCCGGCAAACCGCAGCCGCAACGGGCACTCGTCGCGGCGTTGTGGCTCGATGCCATTGAATTCGTGCTCGACGATGATTCGATTCGCTTCACGTGCAATCGCCGCCAACTCGTTTTCAAACGCACAGGCGCGCACCGGCGTGACCGGTTCTTGGCGAAAGCGTCGAATCAGAGCAATGAGCTTCAGAAACTGAGGCAGCGCACGAATCAGCACTTCAAGCACATCGCACAGATCCGGGATTGCCGGCAGCATGGCCGCCAGGGTAGACTGCTTCATGGGGGAATCCTTTCCTGTAGTGGCGGTTCGCACCAACATTGGGCAGGAAAGGCCCCTCTTTTGCAATGTCAACCGGCCAAGTTCGCAGCCTCGCGTCCTGCGGAAACGCGAGAAACCCCGGATTCTCCAGGGGCTGGCGCGATTCCACCCTGACGCGATGACGATTGAATTTGCCTCCCTTGATGACCAACAAGTCCAGGTCGCTGTCAGGCCCCATGGTGCCACGCGCTGCCGACCCAAACAGGATGATCTTCTCCGGGTCTGCGGCTTCCACGACTCGCCTGACGATGTCCGCGAGGATGGCCGGGTCAGGCTTACCCTTTCTTTTCTTGTTCATAAAGAACCTTGCCCTTCGCGATGATCTCACGCAGAAACCAATTATCGTCCTTCAAGCCGCGCTCGATTTGCCAGGGGGTGCGCACGATCAGGTCGAGTGAAAAAAGTCGCTTGAATGCCGTTTTGATGCGGATCGATTGATCGATCGCGTTCCTGGTCCGCATGATAACGAGCAGATCGACGTCGCTCTCTTCATGGGGTTTCCCGTAGGCGTAGGAGCCGAAAAGAATGATCTTGTCCGGCTGGAAGCGCTCGGCGATGCGGCGCGAAACGACGAATCGCCGCCAGCTGAATGTTCGGCGACGCGTAACGGTACGGCTGCACGTATCGGGGGGTAGTCGGTTTTTTGGCCATGCCGTCATTCTACAGCAGAATCCGGCTCGACCGGCAGCAGCGCGAACAGCTCGGCCAACTCGCGCTCGTAGTGCCTCCAGCGGCCGACCGACTTGGTGTAAATCGGCTGGCGGACCTGGACCGCGCTGGCGGTGTGGACCGCGCGGCGGGTGCGATGGAACTCCAGGCATGCCGGGTGCCAGTCGAGCCCGCAGGCCGTGAGCAATCGCCGGCTCTCGCCTTCCAGATCGGCCACCAGGGCCTCGTAGCGCAATTCGTGGACCGGCACGGGGAGCACGGCGGACCAATGATGCATCAGCCGACAATACTGTCCGATGCGTGAAGCGATGTGGGCCGGTTCGTTGGCCCAGTAGATGCGGCGGAACTCGGTGATCCACCAGGAAACGGCCACGTCGCGCAGGTCGCGCCGGCAGTGGACGAACGCGGCGCCGGGGAAGAGCGCCGCCAGGAAGCCCAGGTAAATATAATTATGCGGCATCTTGTCGACGACGCGGGCCGCCCGGCCGCCGTCGAGCCGGTCCAGGCGGCCCAGATGCGCCGCGGCAAGTTGACGAACCGCCGCCGCATCCAGGTCGTGGGCGCAGGCCAGCGGCGGACCCGGTCGGCCCAGCACACGCGGAATGGCGTCGAACGTTTCATGGGCCAGCGGCAGCTCGCCGCCGCCGTGGACTGCGGGATGGCTTGCCAGGATCTGCTCGACCAGGGTGGTGCCGGAGCGCGGCAGACCGAAGACGAACACTGGCCGGCGCGTTGCCAAACCCGCGCCGGTGACACGCGCGAAGAAATCGCGCCGAAAGACCGCCAGCACGCCATCCACCAGCAGCTCATGTTCGCCCGGATCATAGCCGCGACCACGCGCCTGCGCGACGGCGGCGCCCAGGGCGTTGGCCCGGCGCAGGCAGTCGGCGGCGTGGGTGTAATCGCCGCGCGCGTCGAGCACCTGGGCCAGGCCGAACAGGAGGTCGGCGCGCGTCTCGTCGGCCAGTTTCGGATCGGTGAGCCGCTGTTCCAGCGCGGCGCCGTCGGCCTCGGGCAACCGGCCCCGCAACAGAGTGGCGAGCCGACCATGCGGCAAGGCGGCGTTGGGCTGCACTCGCAGCGCATCGCGGTACGCGGCCTCCGCAGCGGCGAGATCGCCCAGCTCCGCGTGCAGGTCGCCCAGGTCCAGCCGCGCCGCCGTCGAGGTGGGGTCGGCCGCCAGCGCGGGTTCGTACTGTGCCCGCGCCTCGTCGAGCCGACCTTCCTCCTGCAGGGCCGCGCCCAGTCCGCGATGCGCCTTCACGGTGCCCGGCGCCGGCGCTAGCACACGCTCCCAGCAGGGGATGGCCTCGGCCGGCTCAAACCGTTCGGCGTACAGCTCCGCAAGCGCTTCCCAGAACGCGACGTTGTCCGGCGCCAGCGCGACCGCCTCCCGCAGCGGCGGCAATGCCTCATCGAGCCGTCCCTGGTGGCGAAGGATGAGGCCCAGCCGGGCGTGCGCCGGGGCAGGCCGGGATGGAGGCGCACCGCCGCGAGATAGGCCGTTTGCGCCTCGTCGAGCCGGCCAAGTTGCCACCAGCAGTTGCCCAGGTTTTGTTGGAACGCCGCCGCGTTCGGCCTGAGCAGCGCCGCTTCCCGGCAGTGCGGCAACGCCTCGGCCGCGTCGCCGCGCTCCAGCAGCGCCTGGCCCAGGTTGGCCTGCGCGTTGGCCAGCGCCGGCGCAAGCGCGACGGCACGACGGAAGTGGGCCAACGCCTCGTCGGTGGCGCCGAGTGTTTGCAAGGCGAGGCCGAGGCCGTTGTGTGCCGGAGCGAGGTTCGGCTGCTGTGCCAGGGCGCGGCGAAATTGCTCGGCGGCATCGGCGTGCTGCCCCAGGCCGTGCAACGCGAGCCCGAAGTTGACGAGGGCGGCGGGGAATTCCGGGGCGAGCCGCAAGGCGCTACGGCACGCGTCGGCGGCACGCGCCGGCTGGCCGAGGGCGCGATACGCTTCGGCGAGGTTGGTGTGCATCGGCGCCGCGTCGGCGCATGCCGCCACGGCCCGCTCGATCAGCTCCACGGCGCGGGCAGGCTCGCCCTGCTGGAGGTGCAAGACGCCGAGCAGATGCAGCGCGTCGGGCTGATCCGGCTCCTGCGCCAGCACCCGCTGGTACAGCTCGGCAGCCTGGCCGCGCTGTCCCGCCTGATGCAGCGCGAAGGCGCGTTTGAGTATCTCTTCCACCTGTTACACCTGCAACACCCCCGTGCGGAACGGCCGGCACTCGTCGTGCCGCAGCGCAACCGCGAGCCCGGTCAGCAGCGCCGCCCGCGTCTGCGCCGGCTCGATGATCGCGTCGACCCAGAGCCGGGCCGCCGCGTAGCGCACGTCGGTCTTTTCGTGATAGCTGGTCTCCACTTTGCGGCGCAGCTCGGCGAGCTCCTCCGCGTCCGGCTCGTGGCCGGCGCGGCGCAGGGCGGCGATGGAGATATCGAGCAGCGTGCTCGCTGCCTGCTCGCCGCCCATGACAGCGTACTGCGCCGTCGGCCAGGCAAGAATCAGCCGCGGGTCGAACGCCTTGCCGCACAGGGCGTAGTTGCCGGCCCCGAATGAGCCGCCGAGGATGACGGTCAGCTTCGGCACCACGCTGTTGGAGATCACGTTGACGAGCTTTGCGCCGGATCGGATGATCCCCGCCTCCTCGGAATCGCGGCCGACCATGAAGCCGTTGACATCTTGCAGAAACACGAGCGGCAAGTGCGACTGGTTGCAATCCATGATGAAGCGCGCGGCCTTGTCCGCAGCGTCGACATAGATGACGCCGCCGAACTGGATCTCGCCCGAGGCGAGCCGTGAACGCCTGCGCTGATTGGCAACCACGCCGACCGCGACGCCACCAAGCCGGCCGTAGCCGCACACCAGCGTCGGGCCGTACTCCGCCTTGTATTCGTCGAAGGGCTCCGCGTCCAGCAAACAGGGCAAGAGATCGCGAACATCGTACTCCTGCCGCGGCTGGCCCGTGAATACGCCCGTGATCTGCTCGCCCGGCTTGGCCGCGTGCCGGGTGAAATCGACGCGCGGCGTGTCGGCGGGAAGAGCGGCGACCAGCCGCTGGAGTCGTTCGAGGCAGGTCGGCTCGTCGGGTTCGCGAAAGTCGATGGTGCCGCTGATCGCCGCGTGCATGCGAGCGCCGCCGAGGTCCTCGCTATCGACGACCTGGCCGATCGCCGCCCGCACCAGCGCCGGCCCCGCGAGGTAGAGCCCGCTCCCCTCGGTCATCAGCAGCTTGTCGCACAGCACCGGCAAATAGCCGCCACCCGCGACGCAGTTGCCGAGGATCGCCGCGAGCTGCGGCACGCCCTGCGCGGACAGGACGGCATTGTTGCGGAAGATGCGGCCGAAGTCGTCCTCGTCGGGAAAGACCTCATCCTGAAGCGGAAGGAACACGCCGGCAGAATCGACGAGGTAAACGAGCGGCAAGCGGTTGTCGAGGGCGATGCGCTGCGCCCGCAGCACCTTCTTGACCGTCATCGGAAAGAACGCGCCCGCCTTGACGGTCGCGTCGTTGGCGATGATCATCACCTGCCGTCCGGCGACGATGCCGATGCCGGTGACCACGCCCGCCGAGGGAGCGCCACCCCACTCCTCGTACATCTTCCACCCGGCCCACAGGCCAAGCTCGAAAACGGCGGCGGGCGCGTCGATCAGGCGTGCGATGCGTTCGCGGGCGGTGAGGCGATTCTTGGCGTGTTGGCGCTCGATGGCTTTGGGGCCGCCGCCTTGGCGAATTCGCGCTTCCTGTGTGCGCAACTCTTCAATGAGGCGGGTGAGTGAGGACATCACCAATGATCTCAAGCCCGGGGGTGAGTCTTCGAACCCCCGGGGTTCGAAGACTCACCCCGGGGCTTGGAGCACGGTGCCTTACTGCGTCCATACCTTGCGCTGCCGCGATGACTGGATATTGAGCATCTTGCGATACTTGGTCACCGTGCGCCGCGCCACCGGGTAGCCGGTCTCCGCGAGCTTGTCCACCAGGTCCTCGTCGGAAAGCGGGTTGGACTTGTCCTCGTTGCCGATGATCTCCAGCAGCTTCTGCTTGATCGTCTCCCAGGCGACCTCCTCGCCGGTCGCCGTATGCGTGCCGCCGCCGAAAAAGCGCTTCAAGGGGAAGATGCCGCGCGGCGTCTGCACCCACTTGTCGTCCACGGCCCGGCTGACCGTGGTGACGTGTACGCCGACCTGGTCGGCAATCTGTTGCATCTTGAGCGGTTCGATGTGCTCGGGCCCGCGGTCGAGGAACGCACGCTGGTGCTGGATGATCGCCCGCGTCACCTTGATGAGCGTACTGCGCCGCTGCTCGATCGCGTCGATCAGCCATTGGGCCGACTGGAACTTCCGCTTGAGGAACTCGCGCGCCTTGGGATCGCTGCTCTTGTCGCGGTACATCTCCAGGTAGCGTCGGCTGATGTAAATGTTCGGCGTCCAGTCGTCCATCAGCTTCACGTCATACTCGCCGTCGTCCTTGCGCTCGACCAGGATGTCCGGCGTGACGTAGGGAATGTTGTCCGAGGTGAATGCCGCCCCGGGCTTGGGATTGAGGTGCTTGAGCACCTCGAACGCGTGCTGGATGATTTCGAGGCTGTAGCCGGTCTTCTTCTCGATGACGGGCATGCGATTATGCTGCAGGTCTTCGAGGTGGTGCTGGATGAGCACGCGGACCACCTCGCGATAGGGTGTCTCACTGGTCACCTGCAACAGCAGGCATTCCTCCACCGACCGGGCGCCGACGCCGAGCGGGTCGAGCTTCTGCACCTTGGACAGCGCCGCTTCCAGACGACTGATCGGGACCGCGTCGCCCAGGCCGCCGGCGATCTCCTCCAGGGGTGTCGACAGATAGCCCCGCTCGTCGGTGTGCGAAATCAGGTAGCGAATCAGCTCCTTCTCGGCCTCGTCGGCGTCGAGGAACGAGATCTGGTCGTTGAGATAATCCTGCAGCGACTGCGGCCGCGACGCCATGTTGAGCATCGCGTCGTGCTTCTTGTCCATCTCCTCGTCGATGCGATTGCTCGACGGGCGGGACTCCTCGTTGAAGTGATCGGCCCACGCCTCGTTCATCGCTTCGAGGCGGTCGAAGTCCTTTTCGTTGTCGGTCGAGTCCTCGATGACGAGTTCCTTGCGCGGGTCGGTGACGTTGGCCGCCGGTTCCTCGGCGACGGCGGGCGCGGCGTCTTCAGGGTAGGCCGTCTCCTCCGGATCGTCGTCGCGGACCTCCAGGACGGGGTTCTCCTGCAGCTCGTGCTCGATCCGCTCCTGAAGGGCCATCACCGGCAGCTGCAGGATTTCCATCGACTGGATCATCCGCGGCGCGATGACTGTGCGCAGTTCCATTCGGTGCGACAAGCTGGTGTTGAGTTGCATCGCCCAGGTACTCCGTAAATCGAATCAACCACTCCCCAACTATTTCAAAACGCCCGCCGGCCTTCCAGCGCGTCGGCGAGCATCTGCGTATTGGCAAACTCCAGGACCGAACCGGTTGCCACGCCCCGAGCCAGGCGCGTCACGCGAATCCCGCTTTCGCCCAGCAGGTTCGAGATATACAGCGCCGTACCGTCGCCCTCCAGCGTCGGGTTGGTGGCCATGATGATCTCGTGCACTGCTCCTGGCTGGACGCGGTGCAAGAGCGCGTCGATCGTCAGGTTCTCCGGACCAATGTTTTCCAGAGGCGCCAGCCGCCCCTGCAGCACATGATAGACACCACGGAAAGTGCCGACCCGCTCAAGCGTCGCCACGTCACGCGACTGCTCGACGACACAGATAACCGATGCGTCACGGCGCGGGTCCGAGCAGATACCGCACAACTCGCCTTCCGTCAAGCGATAGCATTGCCGGCACGGCCCGACCTTCTCGGCGACGTCCCGGAGCGCCGCGGCCAGGGCCAGCACCTCGGGATGGCCGGCGCTCAGCAAATGGTGCGTGATGCGTTCCGCGGACTTCGGCCCGATCCCGGGCAGCTTGCCCAGTTCCTGCATCAGCCGGGCGATCGCCCCGACCGGTTCGCTGATCACAATTATCCGCCTCCGCTCCCGCTTGGCCCGGAAGCCGCGTAGCTCAGCAAGTTGCGTGCCAGCTCATTCCACGCCCGGCAACCCCATACCCGACGGCAGGCCCATGCCGGTAGCAATTTTCGCCGTCTCTACCGCGACCAGTTCCTTGGCCTTCTTCATCGCCTGATTGACGGCGGCAGTCGTCAGATCCTCGAGCAACTCCTTGTCGCCACCCTTGAGCGCCTCATCGCTGAACGTACACGCAACCACCTCGAGGTTGCCGTTGACTCGCACGCGGACCATGCCGCCGCCGGCGTCGCCCTCCGCGGAAATCTGGGCCATCTTGCCCTGCAGCTTGGCCATCTCCTCCCGAATACGTGGGAGGTTCTTCATCAGGCTGGCCATCTGGCCGAGTTCCTTGAACATTGGCTTATTCCTCGTCGGGGCTCTCCGCCGCGCCATCGTCCGGCAAAACCGTGGCAGCCACTTCGCCGAATTCCGGATCGACGTACAGGATCTCGGCGCCCAGTACTTCACGGGCCTTCTGCACCTGGGCAAGCTGCTTGACCCGCTCGCGCGCCTGCCGAGTTCCGCCCACGACCGCGGACGGTGCCTCGGCCTGAGCCGGATCGTCGCGGACCGACTCCACGCGAACCGTACATGCCTGGCCGACCACCCGGCTCAGAATCGGCTCGGCCCGCGCCAGCGCAGCGGGTCCGACGCGTTGGGGCCCGAGGTATTATAACGTTCAGAAACGCGCAATACCAGAGTGTTTGGCCCAGAAATTGCTAAGGGCACCGCTTTCCGCAGATCATTGGCCATCGCAAAGCCGGCTTCGGAAATGACTTGCTGCCAGATCGCCGGCAGGTTCTCGACCGTGAGCGCCAGCGCCGGTGCTGGCACGCCGGAATCAGGCGCCGCGGCTACCTTTTTTTTTCCGAATCGGCAATTGTCGATGTTGAAACGACGGACTTTACGGCATTTGCCGCGATAGGAGCCTTGTTCGTAGCCTGCCGCGCGGGCGCGGCCCCGTTCTGTGTGACCCATTGCACCAGCTGTGACAACGGCACCAGGCTCTCCAGCTGCGCGAGCCGCACCAGCGCCATTTCCAGGACCACCCGCGTGTGGACGGTGCCGCGCAGCCGAGCCTTGGCGCTGACCAGAACATCGAGGCCCGCGAGGATCGTATCGAGCCCGAGCGATTCCGCCTGCTGCCGGAGTGCGGCCAGGTGCGGACCAGTGATCGACAGATCTTGCCCGTCGGCCCCGGCGCAGCGGACCACCATCAGGTCGCGCCAGTACTCGATGAGCTGGTCGAGCAATTCGCCGAGCTGCTGGCCCTGGTTGACCACGCCCGCCAGCACCTCCAGCGCCTGCTTCGCATCCTTCTGCAGCACGGCCGTAGCGAGCGCGGCGACGCGTTCTTCATGGGCCGTGCCGAGCAGCTGGTTAATGGTGTCGGTGGTGAGCCGGTCGGCGCTGAAGGCCAGCAGCTGGTCGAGCAGCGATTGCGCGTTGCGCATGGAGCCGCCGGCACGTGCGCGAGCAGCTGCAGCGCCGCGTCATCGGCTTGCATGCCTTCCGCGGCAACAATTTGCCGCAGTCGTTCCGTGATGCGCGGGACGCTGATGCCGGCAAAGTCGAAGCGCTGGCAGCGCGACAGGATCGTCGCGGGGATTTTCTGCACCTCGGTGGTGGCAAAAATGAACTTGACGTGCGGCGGCGGCTCCTCGAGCGTCTTGAGCAGCGCGTTGAACGCGTTCTTCATATTCCCCGCGGCCAACATGTGGACTTCGTCGATGATGTAGATCTTGTAGCGCGACCGGGTCGGGCGATACTGGGCATTCTGCCGCAGGTCGCGCACGTCGTCGACGCTGTTGTTGCTCGCCCCGTCGATCTCCTGGACGTCGAGATCCTCGCCGGTCGCAATTGCCCGGCAGATTTCGCATTCGCCGCACGGCGTGGTGGTCGGCCCGTTGACGCAGTTCAGCGCCTTGGCGAGGATGCGGGCAGCGCTGGTCTTGCCGACGCCGCGCGCCCCGGTGAAGAGATAGGCGTGCGCCACCCGGCCGCTCTCGATGGCGTTGCCGAGCGCCTGCGCGACCGCCTCCTGGCCGACCAGCTCGCCGAATTGCTGCGGCCGATAGCGGCGTGCAAGGACCGTGTAGTCCGGCGTCGGCGGCGCCGCGGCAGCCGGCGCTTCAGCGATGTCAGCGGTTGATTTGCGCTTGGCCATGGAGAGACTTTCCGTAATGCCGGCAGTCACGTCGTCATTTTACGTCGCGGGGCCTTCCTTGGCAGGACACCGGCAGCCTCAACGACCGGATGATCCGCCGCGCCCTGGCGCCGACGGCCCGGCCCCAGACGATCCATTGCATCTGAAGATGGCCCTTTGTCAGTCCCAGAACTCGACCGAGAGTCCCGGGATGTCCTCGAAATCCCGGCGATTCCGAGTGACCAGGGTCACAGAATGAGCGACACGGCTCGCCGCCATGCGCAAATCGTGCGTTGATCCGCGGATCTTCTTTTTCCGCCATTCTTTGAGCAGCGCTTCCGCTTGCGGCGTGCAGGAAAGGAACCGGAGCCGACTGTTCTTCGAGCGGAACATTCTCGATCCGCTCAGCCTAGGCCGGGTTGCCCGCGAGGATTTCCGTTAAAACGTCGCTTCAAATTGGCCTTGAGCCGGATGAACGACGACAGGAAATGTCATGGCAATCCGCCGTGTGCGAAGAGCGACGCCTTATTGTATCCCCCGCTCACTTTTTCGGCGCTTTTCTCGGCAGTGGGCGAAAGCGCACCCAGCCGTGCGCGGACAACGCGTCGCTTCAAGGGTGGACCAGAGATGGTTCAGCGCCGCGAGCACGATCTTAGCGGCCATGAGGCACTCCACGTCGGCCTTCTTCGTCTCGGCGAACATGCGGCGGATGTCCTCGGGCTTGGAAACATCGGCCTGCACGGCCACGGCTTTCCCCTCAGATTGCTGGATCCGGTTGACGACGGCCTCCGCGCCCGCCCGGCTGGTGGCGTAATTGACCACGACGGCCGCGCCGGCCATCGCCAATTGCTCGGCGATCGTCGCGCCGATGCCTTTGGACGCCCCCGTGACCACGGCGACTTGCCCTTGCAGTTTCTTCGACATGACAGGACTCCTTTACTTTTGACAGGAAAAATCATTACTCTCCGCGGGGAAGGAAGTCGCGGATGGCCGCGGCAATCTCCGCGGCGTGCGTCGCCAGCGCGAAATGCCCGGTGTCGAAGAAGCGCACGACCGCGTCCGGGATGTCGCGCTTGAACGCTTCGGCCCCTTGCGGCACAAAGAACGGGTCGTTCTTGCCCCACACCGCCAGGAAGGGCGGCTTGTGGGTGCGGAAATACTTCTGGAAGGTCGGGTAGAGCGCGACGTTGCTCTTGTAGTCTCCGAATAGGTCGAGCTGCAGCTTGGCCGCGCCTGGCCGGCCCAGGTAGAAGTTATCGAGTGAGTAACCGTCCGGAGAAACCGACGTCGGGTCGGGGACGCCGTGCGTGTATTGCCAGACGGTCGTCTCCGGCGCCAGGAACGCACGCAGTGCTTCGCGGTTGGTCTGGGACGCGTCTTGCCAGTAAGCCCGGATGGGGTTCCAGCCGTCGCTCAGACCTTCCTCGTAGGCATTGCCGTTCTGCGAGATGATTGCGGTGATCCGGTCAGGGTGCTTCACGGCGAGCCGGAATCCGGTCGGCGCGCCGTAATCGAAGACATAGACGGCATAGCGATCGAAGCCGACCACTTCGGTGAAACGATCGATCATCTCCGCGATCCGGTCGAAGGTATGGCCGCGGCCCGGCATGTCGGACTTTCCGAAGCCCGGTAAATCGGGCGCGACCATGTGAAAGCGGTCGGCCAGGAGCGGGATGAGGTCCCTGAACATATGGCTGGCGCTCGGAAAACCATGGAGCAACAGCAACTTCGGGGCGCCGGCCGCACCGGCCTCGCGATAGAAGATCTTGAAGCCGTCCACATCGGCAGTTCGATACTTGATGGCGGTCATGGCGTTTTTCCTTTGCGAAGAGTATGACCGTTTTGGGTCGATCAATATGGTGATGGGGTTACAACCTCGGCAATCGCCTCGCGGATGATGTCCACGACGACGGCAGGCGCGGTCACGAGCGGCGCGTGATCGACGGGATGCGCGCGCACCCGGGCCTTCATCCGCTGGGCCATGAAGCGCTGATTTTCGTGTATGATCATGCGGTCCTGCTCGGCCACGAGGAACCAGGTCGGACGGTCCTTCCACAGCGGTCGCTCGACGGCAACGGTGATGCAGGCCGGCGCGATCGGCCGCTGAACCGCCGCCAGCACGGCCAGTTCCTCCGCACCACCATTTTGGGCGAAGGCTGCGGCGAAGGCTGACTCGGGCAGATAGATCAGCCCGTGATTGTCAGGAGCCAGCTTGGGCGCCTGCGGGTGCGGCTCGGTGCGGTAGAACACATCCGCGACGGTCTCGCCCTCGTCCGGAGCCAGGGCGGCCACGTAGACGAGCCCCTTCACCTGGGTGTCGCGCGTTGCCGCAATGACAGCGCCGGCATAGGCGTGGCCGACGAGAACGATCGGCCTCGTCACGCGCTCAAGCGTTCGATCGAGCGCCGCCACGTCATCGCGGAATGATGTCAGCGGCAACGGCGCCGCGACCACCTTGATGCCGTCGGCCGCGAGCGGCGCGATAACCTTTGCCCAGCTTGAGCCGTCGGCCCAGGCGCCATGGACGAGTACGACGCTCACGTCAGTCGAAGACATGACTGCACTCCTTCATTAGATCGACTTTACCTCCCCACCGTCCATACGCAACGTCGTTTTCCGCATCAATTGCGTTCTTGCTCATAGGTGAGAATCGGTTCATGGTCATAAACCCGCGTACCAGTCATAGCCGCGATCGGCCCAGTAGTCGGCTGGCCGGGTATCGGTGAAACGAATGAGGCCCACGCGTTTGAGGCTCTTGAAGCCGTACTTCACCGTCAGGTAAAGCCGCAGCGGTGCCCCGTGGGCGCGGCTGAGCGGCCTCCCGTTCATGGTGTCGCACAGCAGTGTTTGCGGGTGCAGAGCGCTGGCCATATCCAGGCTAACGTAATAGGCTTCGTCCGGCGTCGCCAGATACACATAGCGAAACAGGTCCGGTGCGTCACGGGCCGGATCGGGGGCGCGGCCGCTGCGCGTCGCCAGTCTGAAGTGTGTCACGAAATCCAGGAAACGCACACCGCCGAATTGCATCACCTCGCTCCAGCCCTCCACGCACTTGAGTTCGGTCACCAGGTCGAGACGCGGCAGCGCTTGCACGTCCCGCAAGGGGATGCTCTGGACGGTGCCACGCTCCTCATGCTGGACGGTCAGCCGCCAGCCGGAGTCCTCAACCTCATCGGCCAGGCCGACCAGTCCGTTGATCCGCGCCGGTCCCCGTACGCTCTCGGCGGAGAAAGTCGGGGCCAGCCCGTGCGGCGAGCCAAGGCCCTCGACCAGGCCCTGGTTGAAACGGAGAACGCGGCGCAGCGGCCAGGGCACGCCGTCTTCCGGGGTGGCCGCGCTCAGCCAGCGCCAGGCCGCCAGCCCTGCCAGGGCTGCTACGCCGCCGGTGACGAAACTACGGCGCGTGAGTCGGCGCATCCGTTGTTCCGCCGCGACACCTTCGAGCGGCGGCGGTTTCTTGGGGTCAGGCATGTTCTTGCTCTCTTGCCGGCACCACCTCGTAGCCAGTAACCATCGCCCGGAAATTGTTCCAGCCGGCTCGGATGACCTGGGTAATGTGGATGAAGAAGAACAATACATATCCGATGGTCAGGGTGAAATGCTCCGCTCGCGCCAGGTGTAGCCGCCAAGCAGGGCGGTGAGCCAGGCCAGCTGCGTTGGCTTGTAGATTGCCAGCCCGGTGACGAGCGACCCGGCGCCCATCAGGATGACTCCGCTATAGGCAATGCGCTGGGCACCGTTGAATTTGGCCGGCGGCGGCGGCCCTTTGCGGATGCCCAGGTCGTGCAGAACGACCTGCCACGCCTCGCGCGGCGTGTGCCGGTTGGGCAAAAGATGCCGCCACTCGCCAGAAAGAAACGTGTACAGAACGTAACAAGAGCCGTTGATCGCGAAGAACCACATGAAGGTGAAGTGGTAGGCCATGCCGACCGCCAGGCGATGCTCCAGACCGAGAACCCGGTAGAACCAATCGGGAAAGAAATGGAAGAGCGTGGCACCGCCGATGTTCAGGTCGTAGACATCGTTGGCCCAGTAAATCAGCAGCCCGCTCCAGATCATGATGGTCAACACCGGGACGTTGATCCAATGCATCCAGCGAATCGCACGCGCGTGCTTCGCTTCCAGGTGTCGCATGACTTCACCTCCTGGTCCCGGCTGCACCGTGCAGCCGGGACCGACTTTCGGATCGATCATTTCTTGTCATCCTTCATCTTGTCCCCTCCCATCTTGTCACTCTGCATCTTGTCACTCTGCATCTTGTCACTCTGCATCTTGTCGCCGCCCATCTTGTCGGTGCCCATCTTGTCGCCCTGCATCTTGTCCTTGCCAGTGGTCGTCGAAGAGTTGCAGCCCACGGCAGCCAGACCCAAACCCAAGCCCACGACCGCGACGGCGATAACCTGCCGGATCTTACGCATGTTCGCACTCCCCTCGTTTCAAGACCATGATGCTGGTTCGAGTCCTGGGCCAACGAAGCCCAGGAATCAATTTCTGTCCACATGCAGCAATTCCGCGATAAACCCGGAACACTGGGCGATGGTGATCCCTTGCCGGATTAACTCGCGCATCAACTCGACGCCCGCTGCATCCAGGAAGGTGACAGCTTCCAGATCGAGATTTATCTGCCTCGACTCATGGGGCGGTTCGGTGCAGATCCGCCGCAGCTCATCCACCCAGGGAGCGAGAACCTTTCCTTCCAGCTTGAACGTTGTCGCTGAATCGCTTCGGGACGCTACGGTAATCTTGAGCACGTCTCCATCCTCTTGGGACGGTCACCCTTAACGCGATTGCCGTGCCTTTCGCGACCAGAAGCTGGCAAATGGGCGCAACTGGGTTTCAGCTCATGACTTGGGCTTCGAGAGGATCCAAGAGGATGTTGCGCGGATTGTCGATGTTGAACGAATGACGCTCACGACATTTCGTAGCCGGCACGACATTTCGTAGGAACTAGGGCTCGGCCCGGTCATTGTGTCCGATGCCGAGTTTCTTCATGCGGCTGCGAAGGGTATTGGGATGGAGGTTGAGAATCTTGGCATGCCGCGCGGACCGCCAACGACTCCGCGCGTTTGCTTGAGGACGTTCAAAATGTGATCGCGTTCCACTCCCTGCATGGTGCATTCGGGCAACGCGTTTGCAAGCGGCGGACCAGGGGCCAGGATGTCTGGATCGATCTGGAGGGTGCTTCCGTTCGCAAGGATTACGCCGCGTTCGATGACGTTTTCCAACTCACGGACATTGCCTGGCCAGGAATAGGAAAGCAGGCGGCGCATCGTCTCCTTGTCCACGCCGTCGATGCGCTTGCCGACTCGCATGGCGAACTTGTTGACCAGGAAAAGGACCAGAGGCGGTATATCCTCCTGGCGGTCGCGGAGGGGCGGCAGCTGCACCGGAAAAACACTCAGACGGTAGTAGAGGTCCTCCCGAAACGTCTTCTCACGCACGGCCTTGAGCAGATCGCGGTTGGTGGCCGCCAAAACCCGCACATCAACCCGGATCGGACCGCTGCCCCCGATCCGATCGAATTCGCGCTCCTGCAGGACGCGCAACAGCTTGGCCTGGGCGTCCGCAGGCAGCTCGCCGATTTCGTCGAGGAAGATCGTGCCTCCCTGGGCCAGCTCGAATCGCCCGACGCGCCGGGCGATGGCGCCTGTAAAGGCACCCTTCTCGTGGCCGAACAGTTCACTTTCCACGAGTCCGGCCGGAAGGGCGGCACAGTTGATCTTGATGAGGGGCCTCGCCTTCCGCCTGCTGCTGGAATGGACCGCCCGCGCGATCAGCTCCTTCCCGGTCCCCGTTTCGCCTGTGATAAGGACCGTGGAATCGGTGGCCGCGACCCGCCGGACATTCTCGAGTACGGCCGTCAAGGCGGGGCTCTGGCCGATGATCTCCTCGAAATTGTGGATGCCCTTGATCTCTTCCTGGAGATAGAGGTTTTGCTCCTGGAGGCGCACCCTTTCCTGCTCGGCGAGAACGCGCTCGGTGATGTCCACCAGCACGGTGCGCGTGTACTTCCCATTGGGCTCGGGACTGGAATACCACTGCACCCAGACCGGGCGGCCGTCGTCCTTGCGTCGGAGTTCGATCACGACGTCGCCTCTGCCGCTGCCCTGACCAATCGACGTAAAGACTTCGTGGACGCGGTGCTTATTCTCGGGCGTGTCTGCCACCAGTGACATGCCAACCGTGCCGACTACTTCGTGGGGTTTGAGCCCCAGCATCCGAATCGCCGCCCGGTTAGCATTGATGAAGCGCGAATCCAGATCTTCCTGGACGTAGCCGATCGGGGCTTCGTCAAAAAGGTCCCGGTAGCGCTCTTCCCGCTCGAGGATTGCCTTTTCGTAGCGCAGTCGCTCCAATTCCGCCGCCGCGCGTGCCGCACTGATGTGCAAGGCGAACAGCTTGCGCGGTTGCGCGGACAGCGGTTGCTCGTCGAAGACCGCCAAATGGCCCAGATGTTCTCCTTTTGCGTTACGCAACGGCACCCCCAGGTAACTCTCGATCCCCCAATCCACTAACAGCTTGTCATCGGGGAACTTGACCCGGACCCCTGAGGGGTGATGGCACAGACTCCCGCGAACCACCTCCTCGCAGGGGGTGCCGGTCACATCCCACTCAATGTTGTCGGTCATCCGGTCTCGAAACCAAAACGCCAACGTACGAGCCCGCGTCCCACCGGCGAACTCGGCGACGAAGGCGTAACGGGTTCCGACCGCCGTGGCAAGGTGGCGGACGAGGGACTGAAGGAACGCCTCCCCGGTGTCATGAGCAGTCCCCTTGACGATCGCGCACAAAGCGGCAATGTCATCGTTCGAAGGGGAATCAGGAATTGCCGGTGTGTCGCTCATCTGGCCGCTCGGTGTCGTCGCCAGGCGGACTCGCCCGCGCTATGATAGCGAAGCGGCATACGCCTCGCCATCAGCCCGGCGATCTCCTCGGGCTTGCCGAAGCGATCGATACCGGCTTCCTTGGCCAGGCGGATCGCCATCGCTCAACCGATACCCTGACTGGCCCCCGTGACGATGGCAACTGACTTCGACATCTGATTTCTCCTTGATTGTGAAGGGGGGGCAGTCGCGGACCACGACCAACTTTCCACCGGCCTCGTTGGCCTCCATGACGCGGTGAGCTTCCTGGATCTCGTCGAAGCGGAAGACTCGGACCCGCTTGACGTTGAGCCGACCGGCCGCAGCCTCGGCGGCGATCTGCTGAAGGGGAACGTCCGAGAGCGGGCTGCTCTTGAGAAGTTGGGTTGGGTCATTGACGGGCCACGCGGCGCGGCGAAGGTGTTGGGCCTCCACCCCAATACGCTCCGCAGCCGCATGAAAAAGCTCGGCATCGTCCGACCCCCGCGTTCCAGCGCCAGAGCGGGACCAACAGGTTCGGCTCCGCCGACGTAGCCGCGGCTACACTCCGAAACTTCGACACGTTGTTCAGCACCCGGGCCGCGGGTGCGGCATTTTGCAAACCGGTTGACGTAAGCCGAAGGAATGGAACAGAAAGCGGAGAGGGCGGGATTCGAACCCGCGGTGAGCTTTTGGCCCACACGGCATTTCCAGTGCCGCACCTTCGGCCGCTCGGTCACCTCTCCGAATCGTAACTTATTCCCCCCACCGTTAGGACATTGTATCCTAATGCGTGTGAGGGGAAAACGTGCCCAGGCGGACTGCTGCAAGAATTTCTTGCGAGGATGAACGCATGAACGCTCATGTCGTACTGGCAGGCTGTGCTCTTCTCGCCGCGACCATGGTCGCCGCCGCGCAGCATGATCCGGCGCAATCGTCCGGGATCGGCCAGAAGGTCGACAACGTCAAGTTCACCGGCCTGGACGGCAAGAGCTTTGCGCTTCACGACCTGCAAGACAAGAAGGCCATCGTCATTCTCTTCCTGACGTTTGAGTGTCCCGTTTCGAACAGCTACCTCGCGGAACTGACAGAATTGGCGCGAACCTGCAAGGACACCGCGTTCGTCGGCGTGTGTACCTCGGCCGAGGAGCCCGCCCAACTGGGCAGGCAGATGCAGGAGTTCCAGGTCGGTTTTCCCCTGGTGCAGGACGTCAGGCACCGGATCGTGGATGTGCTCAAAGCACGCGTCACGCCGGAGGTGTTCGTCCTCGACGGCCAGTTTGTGCTGCGCTATCGTGGCCGCGTGGATGACGCGTGGGCGGCCCGGCTCAAGCGGAACAAGGAAGTCTCGCGCCACGACCTGCGCGAGGCTCTCGCCGAGGTGCGTGCCGGCAAGACCGTGACGCGGCCCGTGACCCAGGCCGTCGGCTGCCCCATCGCGTCCGCGGAAGCCCGCCCGGCGGAGCCCCGCGCAGCGCGCACCAAGCTGACCTATACCAAGGACGTGCTGCCCATCTTGCAGAAGCACTGCCAGGTCTGCCATCGGCCCGGCGAGATGGGGCCGTTCGCGCTGATGACCTATGCCCAGGCGGTCAACTGGGCGCCGGACATCAAGGAATACACGCAGAAACGAATCATGCCGCCCTGGAAGCCGTCGGTCAGCGTCCCCCTGCACGGTGAACGCCGGATGACCGACGCGGAGATCACCACGCTCACAGCCTGGGTCAATGGCGGCACTCCCCGCGGCGATCCGAACGATGCGCCGCCGCCGGTGAAGTTTGCGGACGGTTGGATGCTGGGGACGCCCGACCTGATCCTGTCGCCGAAGGAGGAATTTACCCTCGGGCCGACCGGATCGGATCACTATCGCGTCTACGTGTTTCCGCTCGACCTCGCGGAGGACAAGTTCATCTCCGGCTACGAAGTCCGGCCCGGCAATTGGCAGGCGGTGCATCACACGCTGCACTTCCTCGACGTGCGTGGCCGGGTGCGCAAGCTGGAACAGCGCGAGCAGGACCGCCCCCGCCGCGGCGATGCCCAGGATGCCGGCCCGGGATATCCCAGCCGCATGGGCCCCGGCTTCCTTCCCGACGGCGACTGCGGCGGCTGGGCGCCGGGAATCACGCCGCACTTCCTGCCCGAAGGCGTGGGCTATTACGTGCCCAAAGGCGCGGATTTTGTCGCCCACGTTCACTACCATCGCACCGGCAAGGTCGAAAAGGACAAGCTGCAGATCGGCCTGTATTTCTCCCGCAAGCCGTGCAAACCGCTGCAGCCGATGATTATCGGCGGGCTCTTCCTGTCGGTGCCGCCCAACGAGGAGAACTACCGGGTACGCGGGAGCATCTGGGCCGCGCAGGACTGCACGCTGTACACGGTCGTCCCGCACATGCACCTGCTGGGCAAGAAGATCAAGATCACCATGACGCCGCCCGACGGTCCGACCACGACCCTGGTCAGCATTGATGATTGGGACTTCAACTGGCAGGAGATTTACTACCTGAAGGAACCCCTCAAGGTAGCGGCCAGGACGCGTTTCGACGTGGAAGGCGTCTTTGACAATTCGTCGAAAAACCCCAACAATCCGTTTAGCCCGCCGCGCCGGGTGCTGGTCGGCGAGTCGACAACCAACGAGATGTGCTTCGGCTTCCTGGGAGCCACCATCGCGGAACCGGGGCCGATCGGCTGGCAACTCTGGCCCGGCGGCTTGACGATGCGCCGGCTCGGGGTGCTGCCGAAGTGAGGCATTCACACCGTCTCAATCCGTAATGTCTGCTCGCGCAGGAATACCTCACACTCGGCGCGCGTAAAGACACCCGGCGTGGTGCCGATGGCGCGCACGCAGCTCGCCCCCAGCGCGCTGGCCACCCGCAAGCAATCCTCCGGCCCCATGCCGCGCAAGAGCCCATAGATGTAGCCCGCATCGAAGGCGTCGCCGCCGCCTGAGGCGTCCACGAACGGCACGGGATAAACGCCCGCGCGTAGCCGCCGGCCCTGCTGCACCAGCACCGCGCCCTCGCCGCCCATGGTAATGATCGCCGTACCGCAGCCGCGCGCGTGAAAGCATTCCGCCTGCCGCATCGGCTCCGCGACGCCGGTGATCAGCTCCGCCTCGTGATGGTTGGGCAGAAACACATCGACGTGCGGCAACAGCTGCTCCAGCCGGTGCATGTACGACCCAGGCGCCGGAATGGCGACATCCAGCACGGTCTGCACGCCCCGCGCCGCGCCGCCGCGAATACCGGCGCCAGTTCGTCCTGCCGTAGCCCCGGCATCAGCAGGTATCCGCCAACATAAAACACGCGGCAGCGCTCCGCCAGGCTCATCGGAATGTCGGCCGCGGCAAACTCGGCGTTGGCGCCGAACGTGTGGATGAACCGCCGATCTTGCCCCTTGACGTTGACGATCAGCGTCTGGCTCGTCGCGGCGGTCGCACTGGCGGTGATGGCCGAGACGTTGACGGCCGCCTCGCACAACAGGTCGGTGACGATGCGGCCAAAAACGTCGGCGCCGACCCGGCCCACGATCGCGGCGCGGACGCCCATCTTCGCCAGGTCCACGGCCGCATTCGCCGCACAGCCCCCGATGGTGAGGAGCATGCCGTCGGCCATCACCAGCTCGCCGGCCGCCGGCAGATGCGGCACCGGGGTGCAGACGTGGTCGGCGACCACAATGCCGGCGCACAATACCTCGACGGAATCGCTCATGGCGTTATGATACGGACTGAGTCACCGCCACTTCTTGTTTAGGTTTAGCGCTCGCAGGCTGCACGGAGGGGCCGGCCCCAACAGCGCAGCCTGCGAGCGCTAAACGTAAACAAGAAATTCCCTGGCAGGAGTCCCTCATGACCCGCGTCGAAGACCAGTACCGCCGTGCCTGCGGGTCGCTTGCCGGCGGCGTTAGCTCGTCAACGCGCCTCAACCGCGCCGTGGGCCACGCCTGCTCTTCGACCGCGCCGCCGGCTGCCGGGTGTGGGACCTCGACGGCAGCGAGTATCTCGACCTGTGCTGCAGCCATGGCGCAACGCTGCTGGGCCACGGCGATGCCGCGGGTGCGCCGGGCAGTCGAGGCGGCGCTCGACCGCGGCGCGGCGTGCTCCTACGAGAACGAGCAGCACGCCGAACTGGCCGAATTGCTGTGCGAGACGGTGCCCTGCCTGGAACGCGTGCGCTTCACCGGCTCGGGCACCGAGGCGACCATGCACTGCCTGCGCCTGGCCCGCGCCTTCACCGGCCGGCCGAAGCTCCTCAAGTTCGAGGGGAATTTCCACGGCTACCACGACCAGGTGATGTTCGCCATCGGCACGCCCGCCGACCGCCTCGGCCCCGAGGAGGCGCCGGCCCGCTATCCCGGCTCGACCGGCCTGCCGCCGGGACTCGAACGACCTCGTCCTGGTGGTGCCGTACAACCGGCCCGACTTGCTCGAAGCTGCTTTCGCCCGGCACGGCTCGGAGATCGCTGCGGTCATCGGCGAGCCGATCTACTACAACGCCGGCTGCATCCTGCCGACGCCGCGAGTTCCTCGACGCGCTGCAGACGGTGCCGCGCCAGCACGGCGTCCTGCTCATCTTCGACGAGGTGCTGAGCGCCTTCCGCATGGGCCCCGGCGGGGCCCAGCAATACCTCGGCGTGACGCCCGACCTGTGTACGCTCGGCAAGGCGGTCGGCGGCGGCCATCCGCTGAGCGTCTTCGGCGGCCGGCGCGACGTCATGGACCGGCTGATGCCGACGGGCGACTGCCAGCACAGCGGCACGTACAACGGCCATCCCGCTTGCCGTGGCTGCCGCGCCTGGCCGCCGTCACCGCGTACCGCAGCCCGGCTTCTACGACCACATCGACGCAATCGCCGCCAAGCTCTACGACGGCCTGAACGCGCTGTTCAACCGGCACGGCGTCCGCGCCCAGCGTGCAGGGCCTGGGCGCCCGCTTCGGCATCTACTTCGGCATCGACGCCACGCCGCGCAGCTATCGCGATGTGGTCGGCCACCAACGCGAACAGATGCTGCGCTTCATCCGTGCGGCGATCGCGCACGGCGTCTACTTCCACGACTACGGCGGCGCCGCGTGCCATCACGGCTTTTGCGCCGCGATGACGCCGGCCGACGTGGACGAAGTGCTGCGGCGGCTCGATGTGGCGCTGGCCTGATTGCGACCAATGTGTTTACGTTTAGGCGAGCGGCAGGAGTTAACTTACCCTCGCTTGCGCGTCGGGCTTGTGACTGACACAAGCCCGACGTGCAAGCAAGGGTACGCTTTCACCTGCCGATCGCCTTAGCGTTCGCAGGCAGCCTGCGAACGCTAAACGTAAACACATTCTCGGCTCGCCAAGACCCCCAGTCTCGCGCGCTGTGCGCCGTGTCGGAAAACTCCGCTTGTAAACTTGAACAATTCGCGTATACCGCTCGCCGGAATCCCGAGTACCGTGCGGGGAAAGGCGGCGCGGGGACGCTGCCGGGGGACGCTATCCGGTCATGAAGCGCGTCGGCCGATGTCTGGGCCTGGTTGTGCTGGCGGCGCTGTGCTGCGCCCCGGCCGCGGGCTGCTTCGGCCTCAGCACCAACCCTAGCTACTTCCCCTATCTGCTCCCCTTCGAAGACATCATCACCACCCACGACAAGCCGATCTGGCCCGGCAACGACGCCAATTTCGATCCCAAGGCCAACACGCTGGTGCTCATGCCCGTCGAGGGCACCAGCCGGGTGCGCACCCAGCACGTCCTGCTGGCCACCGTCTACGACAAGGCCGGCAATCCGTTGCGCAACCGCACCGTCAAGTGGGAGATCGAAGGTGTCGGCAGCATTATCGAGGTCGACAGCGAAGGCGTGGTGCCCGGCCGCGGCCACGCCATTACCGACAAGTACGGTGTCGGCTACACGCGCTGGCACGAGCAGCGAATCACGCGCGGCAACGCCAATGCGGCCGACGATTTCATGGTGCGGCCCGGCCAGACGTACCTCGTCATCACCTTGCCGGTCGAGGGCGACACGTATGTCACCGCGTACGCGCCGGGCATCTACGACTGGGAAAAGCGCGTCGTCCACACGACCATCCGTTGGGCGGACGTGCACTGGGAGTTCCCAACGCCCGGCGTCGCCCGCTTCGGCACCGAACACGTCTTCACCATGCGCCTTATGCGCTTCACCGATCGCCGGCCGCTGCAGGGTTACGAGGTGCGCTACAAGATTCTCGATGGGCCTCCGGCGATGTTCCTGCCGAACCGCGGGCAGGAGATCATCGTCAGAAGCAATGCCGACGGCGACGCCCCGGCCCACATCGTGCAGGCGGCGCCGGGCCCCGGCATCAATCGCGTCTCGGTCGATATTCTGCGGCCGCCCGACCCGACGACGCCGAGCGGCTCGGTCGTGCCGATCGCCAGCGGCGAGACCGCCGTGGAATGGCTGGCGCCAAGCGTCGGCCTGAGCCATTCCGGTCCGCCGTCGGTGCCGGTCAACGGCGAAGTAACTTTCACCACGGTCGTGGCCAACACCGGCCGCATCGAGAGCCACGGCATCACCGTGTCGCTGCCGATTCCCGATGGTCTGCAATATTTGCGGACCAATCCGCCGGGTTTCCAGAACGGCAATGAGCTGATCTGGACGCTGGCCACCCTTGCGCCGGGCCAGAGCTACACGATCCAGACGACGTACATTGCCAAGCGTGTCGGCCCAATCACGAGCAAGGCGGCGATGGTCACCGGCGAGGGCCAGCGCGATGAAAAGGACGTGACGATCCAGGTAACCCAGCCGGACCTGACGGTCGACCTGCAGGGCCCGCCGACGGCGGTGATCAATCTCCCGGTGAAGTTCCTGATCACGCTGCGGAACCCCGGCAGCGGCGTGCTGCAGAACGTGCTGGTCGAGGCATTGTTCGACGATGGCCTCGAATTCAGCCCGACACCGAAGACGCAACGGCTCACGCTCGGGCTCAACGGGCCGCCGATCGTGCTGGCGCCGCAGCAGACGCAGACGGTCGAGCTGGAGCTGACGCCGCGTAAGGCGGGGCCCCTGAACGTGAAGGTGACGGCGAAGGCGGACGGCCTGGTGCGCGAAAAGGCGATCGTCGTCGTGGCCCAGGCGCCGAAGCTTTCGGTCGACGTGATCGAGGGGCCGCAAAAGCGCTTTGCGGGCCGGCCCGGCGAGTGGAAGATTCGCGTGGCCAACGAGGGCGACGTGCCGCTGACCAACGTGACGCTGCGCGATCGGCTGCCGCCGGAGCTGGAGTTCGAGGGCGCCTCGGACAACGGCCAGCAGGTGCTCGGCGAGGTGACGTGGAACCTCGGCACGCTGGAGCCGCGCTCGCAACGGGTGGTGGTGATCAAGGCGAAGGCGACCCGGCCGGCGCCGCAAGCAGTGCAGATCATCGCCGCCACCGCCGACCCGGGGCTGACGCAGCAGGCGCAAAAGGGCCTGGAGATCATCGGCCTGGGCGCTGGGCACGAACCTGACCGACCTGGACGATCCGCTCGAGGTCGGCAAGGTCGAGAAGTACCAGCTCGAGATCACCAACACCGGCTCGGCGCCGATCGTGAACCTGGTCGTGCGCGGCATCGCCTCGGCGGAGCTGAAGCCGCTGAACGGCGCCGGCCCCAGCGGCGCGTCCGGCATGATCGCGGGACAGACGATCACGTTCGACCGCTATGACGGTTTGGTGCCGGGGGCGAAGGTGACGTACGTCTTCGAGGCCCAAGGCCTGAAGGCGGGCGACGTGCGCTTCGAGGTGCAGATCACCAGCGACGTGAACACGGAGGCGCTGCGGCTGCAGGAGAGCACGCGCATCATCGCGCCGCTGCCGGGGCCCAATGAGGCGCCGCCGCCGCCCCCACCGCCGCCGGGGTAGGGAGCCGCCGCATGGCAAGGTGCAAGACAGGCTCCGGCCGCCGGGCGAAGCTGATCGTGTACAATAAGCACGGACTGGACTATATCGCCTCATGTCCCGATCGAGTATTCCGATTCACCGGACTGGCTGATTGAGAGGAATGCGAATATGGGCGAGTGGCGTTTGGTAGACGGCCGTGCGCCGGCGGAAAGCCCGGAAGCGTTTCCATCGATCGTGATCGAATCCGAAAGCCAACTGAGGGAGGCGCTGATGCGCCTGCAAAAGCTGGAACCGGCCGTGGTGAGCGTGCAAAGCCCGAGGAACAAAGCCATCCAGCTCGGGATCGGCGGTCCCTGGGCCGGTATCCGCTACTTCCCGTCTCCGCAGAAGTCCCCCGCGCATCGTGTCGTCCTTGCCGATCGTCCTGGTTGCGCGAAGCGCGTTGATTTCGCGGCCGAAGAAGATACGATCGCTTTCTTCTCCGACAGTCTTATCCCCGTTGATGAGGCAATCGAGATTGCTGTCTATTTCTTCACGCACCGGGAACTGCCCAATTGGGTTTCGTGGAAAGAGTGGGACCCGGCCGTGAGTCAATGGCGGATGCACCGGGGGCGTCCCGTAGCTTCAGGAAACCGCGGTAAGCGAAAAAGCCGTTCCGCTTGATCCCGGGCCAGCCCGACGCAAGGAGGATCAGTTGCCGTGACGGCAACGGGGGTTTGGCTTTCAGCCCGCGTGTTGATGTGCCTGCTTCTTGTGGTCCTTGACCTGGCCGTGCGCCACGTGCCAATCGCAGTCGCCGCAGGCCGGGGCCTTTTCGTAGCAGGGCTCGCAGTAGAGGGGGCCGCCGTTGAAGAATTGCTCGAGCCGGGTCTGGTCCTCGGCCGACAGGTCGCCCGGGTCCTTGGGCAGCGACATCGCGTCGCCGCAGCCCTCGCATTTGCGTGAATTCCAGCTCGCCAGCAGCGGCGCGTAATGGTCGTGCGCCCAGCGGCTGACCTGGCCCGAGCCGTTGCACAGGGGGCACGCGGTGCTCATCTGGGCGGCGATCGCCTTGCGGATGAAGTGCTCTTGTTGGGCAGCTGGTTCAGAAAGTCCGCAAGGTCCGCCTCGATCTTGAAGGCGACGACGGCCGTCTTTGGCTTTTTTTGCTGCATGGTGACAGCCACGAGAGTCTCACATCGGTCAGGGTCTCCTATCAGTTTAGCGACAACCGGCCCGTCCCACAAGCGGCGGGCCCCGGCGACGCATCTTGCGGCGCGGCACCGCCGCCGATTCCTTTATAATGACCCGAGACCGGCGCTGAACCGCCGGCCCCGGAGTTTGCGATGTCTCGCCGCGTCTTCACCTTATGTGTCCCGCCGCTGCTGTTGCTCGCCGCCTGGCTGGCGGCTGCGCCCGGCGAACCGGCGCCGCTGCAACCCCAGGACCTGTTGCGTGAGGCGAGCAAGGCGCCGCCCACCGTCGCCGCGATCTTGCGGAAACTCGCCGTTCCCGCCGACGAAGTGACTCTGACTGACGGTACGCGGATCATGGTCGACCTGGCCCTCGGCAAGGAACGCAAGATTGCCGGCACGGACGTGGCGAGCGTTCGCTACTTCGAAAAGCGCGTTCTCGAAAGCGTCGACGTGCTGCTGAAAGATGCGGACGCCGTCGAAGGCGCCTGGGCCGCGGACAAGGCACTCCGAGCAACCCTCCGCTTCTCGCTGAGCCGCCGGCAACCCAGCGCGTCCGGCGACAATCCGTGGACATCGCTGCAAACCGCCCTGTCCGATCGGCTCAGCGATGTCCGCCGCCGGCTGCTGCAGCTTCTTTCCGAGCGCGATCAGCTCGACGAGGCGCTGCGCTGGGCGGACGTTCGGTTGCCGTTGTATTCACCGGAAAGCGCGCTTGGCGACGACGTCCGTGCCGTCGTCCGTGCCGTGTGGATACGCCACGCCGAACGGCTCCTCAAGGCCGGCGAACCCGTGCGCGCCTGCGCCGAGCTCGAACGCATCGAGGCGAGCTTCCCCCAGAATCCACAGGTCGAACCGCTCCGCAAGGATCTGCGTGGCCGAGCCGAGTCCTTGCTTCAGCAGGCACGCGACCTGCCCGACGCCAAGGCGGTGGCGCAGCTTCAGCAGGCCCTGACGCTATGGCCGTGGCTGCCCGGGCTGCGCGACGAGCTGGAGAAGCGCAAGGGGACGTACCAGGTGCTGTATGTCGCGGTCCGCGATCGGCCTGAGTACCTATCGCCGGCCCAGGCCTGGAGCGACGCCGAACGGCAAGCCGTCGAGCTGATCTTCGAGGGCCTCATGCAGGCGCGGCACGACCCGAAGCTCGGCACGCATTATCGCCCGGCCCTGGTCGAGCAGCTCACCACGGGCACCGGCGTGCGCCGGCCGTTGACGCTGCGGCGCGACGTGTCCTGGTCCGACGGCGAGCGCTTCACGGCCGCCGACGTCCGGCATACCGTGCAGCTATTTTCCCAGACGCGTCATGCCGACACCCTGCCCTGGCGCGACGTGCTGGAAGCGCCGCGGCTCGCGGGCAACCCGTTCCGCCTGGAGATCGTCTACAAGCAGGGCTTGCTCGACCCGTGGGCCCCGCTCTGCGCGAAGCTGCTGCCGCAGCACGTACACGGCAAGCCGCTGACGCACGCGGACGACCTGGAATTCGCCACCGCTCCTGTCGGCACCGGTCCCTACCAGGTGCATGGTAAGGAAAGCAACGATGGCCGCACCTACCTCGTTTTGCGGGCGAATCCGCAGTTCATCCCCGGTACGCCGTCACCCGGATCGCTGCGCGAGATTCGCTTCTTCGCCTGGAAGGCCGCCGATGCAGCGCCTGGTCAACCGTTACCGCATCTGGTGCTCGACGTGCTACCCGGCGAGGTCGCGGCGCTCAAGAAGCACGGCTACACCGATCTCCGCAGCCTGCCGGTGCCGCGCGTGTGGTTTCTGGGCATTAACCATCGCCGTGCGCCGTTCACCGACGTCAACGTGCGGCTCGCGCTGGCGCACGCCATCGACCGTCGCGGCCTGCTTGATCGCCATTTCCGCAGCGATTTGCCGGAACATCCACCGCACTCTGTCAATGGCCTGTTTCCGCGCGGCTCGTGGGCGAACAGCCCGGTCCAGCGCGTGCCGGAGGAGTTGTACCGCGCCGAGGACGCCCGTGCCTGCGCCGCAAGGCTGCCAAGGAGCTTGCGCAGGTGGAGTGGACGCTCAAGTATCCCGACGGCGATCCGCACCTGGACGCCGCCTTCAAGGAACTGGCTGACCACATTGGCAAGATCATGGCCGGCGCCAATGTAAGCGTTGCGATCCGCCCGGTACCGCTGCTGCCGCGCGCACTGCAGGCCGCGGTCCGCGAGCGCGACTTCGATCTCGTCTACCATCATCTCGACCTGCCCGACACGCCCGAGGCGCTGGCCCCGTTGTTCGACCCGCACCCCGACGCGGTCAAGCCGGGCGGCAGCAATTTCCTCGGTTACGATCGGGACGCGCCGCTGCAAACCCTGCTCAGCTCGGCAAGGCACCATCGCGACTTCTTCAGCCCGGAGGCGGGGGTGCGCGATTTCATGCAAGGCATCCACGCCCGCCTTTACGTAACGATGCCGCTGATCCCGCTCTGGCAGCTTCCCTACTGCGTCGCCGTGCACAACAAGCTACGCGCTGCCGACCTTGATCCGCTCGCCGTGTTCGGCAACGTCCTGGACTGGAAGCTGACCCCCTGACCATGGACGTCGCGCCGCTGACCATCGTCCCCTTCGTCGCGTTGCTGTTGGCGATTGCTCTGCTGCCGCTTTTGGCGCCGCGCTTCTGGCACAGCAACCTCAACCGTGCCCTGGTCGCGCTGCTGCTTGCCGGTCCGGTGGTCGGCTACCTCTACGCGATCGACCGGCACGCCGGGCAGCCCGGACTGGCCGCGCTGGGCCATGCGCTCGTCGAATACGGCGAGTTTATCCTGCTGCTCGGCTCGCTATACGTCATCGCCGGCGGGATCGTCATCGAGGGCCGCTTCCGTCCGACGCCGCCGACCAACGTCCTGTTCCTTGCCGGCGGCGCCGTCCTCGCCAACCTGATCGGTACCACCGGCGCCAGCCTGATCCTCGCCCGCCCGCTGCTGCGCATCAACCGCCCCCGGCCGCGGCACACGCACGTGCCGATCTTCTTTCTGTTCATCGTCAGCAACGTCGGCGGCCTGCTTACGCCGCTCGGCGATCCCCCGCTGTTCCTCGGTTTCCTCCGCGGCATTCCGTTCTCCTTCACGCTCACCCTTTGGCCGCACTGGCTGATCGTCAATGGCATCGTCCTGGCGCTGTTCTTTCTCTGGGACCACACCTGTGCGCCGCGAGCAGACGCCGGCGCCGGCCGCTGCTCACGCCCGCCGAATCACGGTTCGCGGTCTGGTGAATGCCCCGCTGTTGCTGGGTGTTGTCGGAGCGGTGTTGCTGCGCTCCGCGGAGGTCGGCGGCTTGCTCCATCACCTGCCCGCTCCCTGGCCCCAGACCATCCCTAGCCTTCTCATGCTCGCGATGGCCGGCCTGTCCCTGGCGCTGACGCCGCGCGGTCTGCGCCGGGACAACGGCTATTCGTGGGCGCCGATCGTGGAGGTGGCGGTCCTGTTCCTCGGCCTGTTCATCACCATGGTCCCCGCGCTGGCGTTGCTGGAGCGCCACGGATCGGAATTGGGCCTGAACAAGCCGTGGCAGTTTTTCTGGGCCGCCGGCGCTGTCGGCCGTGCTCGACAATGCCCCGACGTATCTGGCATTCGTCACCCTGGCCACCCCGCCGGGCCAGCCGCTGACCGCACTGCTGGACGCGGATCCACGGCTGCTGCAAGCGATCAGTGCCGGCGCGGTCTTCCTGGGTGCGATGACGTACATCGGCAACGGCCCCAACTTCATGGTCAAAGCGATCGCCGAGGAGATGGGCTATCGCATGCCGTCGTTCTTCGGCTACCTGGCGTGCGCGAGCGTGGTGTTGCTGCCGATCTTCGCGCTGGTGACGCTGTTGTTTTTTCGATGAGCGGCGTTGGGCGCGGCGCAAAAAAGCTGCTTACCGCTTCTCGCCGCGGCCGATATAATGGGAAGGTCCGTTGGTGGGTGTAGCTCAGTTGGTTAGAGCTCCAGACTGTGGATCTGGTTGTCGCCGGTTCGAGTCCGGTCACCCACCCTTGTCCCAACCAGTCGCCCCGGCCCGGTTCAATGGTAGGAAGGGGCCAAGATTCGGTCGGGTCGGCCCCCGTGGGCAGCCACCGACCGATTTTGTTCACGGGCCGGCGCCGCCATGGTTGCCCGATCTCGGCCGGTAATCGGCGCAAAAGGGATTGCCCGCACCTTTCACAGCAACCGCCAGCATGATCCAGACCGCATGGCTTCTCCTGGGCGGAACCGCACTTGATCAGTGACAAGGTCTGTTTTGCCTCAGTCGAATCTGGAAAACGCCTTCGTTCGGGTTAACATAACCTGTACGGAGGTACCGCACCATTTCCGACCGGCATGCGCGTGGTCGTGTGTCCGCTGGGGGAAGTCTCGGGCCGCGTGCCGCTGAAACCATCGGACGCCCCTTGAAATGATTGCCAATTGCCGGCCGCTTGAAACGATTGCTCGGCTTTGAATCAAAACGTTCCTCTGAAACGATTGCTCGCCGCGTGAAACGATTGTTCTGGGGTTGAACTGAAACGATGGCCGGCGGCTAAAGGCGCAGCCAGCGGCAAAGCGCGTCAAGGGGATTCATCCGGGTTCGCGCCGCTGGATCTGCCCTGATCCACACGACTCGCTCAGCGAGTACGCCGACGGTAATACGCGCGCGGTCCTAGGTCCACGTATGCATTGCGGCAATTTGGTCAATGTCGTGTACAGAAGGCACCGGGCCGCAACGGAATGTGTCAGGGTCACCTACTTCGATGGATAACGCGGTGGTCTGTTCGCTCCGTTCTGACCCACCCATGATTGTCTCGACTTCGGAAAGCGTCATCCCAATGGTAATCTTCTTGGCGTTCTCTATCGTGATCGCCGATGGCGGTCGCGGCCACAACAGCCACGCGCCCGACAGCGCTACCACGACGGCGACCACGGCGAATAGCAGCACACGGCGGCGGATCATGGTTGCGGTCCTCGCGGCAAAAATGCCCCGCACTATTTCTGTGCCGCCTTGGCTTTTGCTTGCTCCAGCCACAACGCGGCCTGGATGCGGTGGTACTCGCCAGCGACAACTTCAAGACCGATCACTGCGCCGCTCTTGAATTGTGCTTTAGCCTTTTGTTCCCAGGTGCGCATGCGATCAAGACGTTCGCCGTAGGCCACAATGCGAGCTTCGTTCGTGTTGGCCAGATCGAGTTGTGCATCCAGCCATCGACGCGACCACAGAGCGCTCGTTCCGTGGAAAAGACTCGCTGGAGGTCGCTGGAGGTCGGTTTTTTGAAGCACGACTTCGACCTCGTATGCCTTACGCGCCGCGTCCAGCAAGCCTTTTTTCAATGTCGCCTGCACGTCCTTGTCCCCGGTTGCCCGGCGTCAGCTGCGCCGCCCAGGCGAATCCAGACCACAAGATTACACGCAGGGACAGGTTCTGCTTCGGCATGGCTCGCTCCTCGGCTTGAAGGAATGACCACTCGACACGGCGCGGCGCTCGCATAGATTGTCGCCTTCCATGCCGTAAAGTCCAGCACCGATTGAACGGCCACCGGGCAGGACGCAACAAGATTGCCGCCAGCCAGCAACGCACCATCGCCTTATGATCGTCCGTCGGGTTGCACTGTACTGATGCGTCCTGCAAGGGATACCGCGGAATCCGGCATCCGGGCGCCGCAACGCTGGCAGATCGGCGTCGTCGTCTGGCCCAGCCGCGCTGATCTGGGTATGATCGTAGTTGGACGACTTCATCCCCCAACTGGAGGGTCCAGCATGAGCCGCTCAACCCGCTTTTGCACTTGCTTCGCGATTGCCGTCGCGATCGTGGCCCTGGCGACCCCATCCACTCACGCCGCGTGCTGCTACTTCAGCGCCAAGAACGCGGACATTCTGCAGCCGGCGCAGAAGGCCTTCTTGACGTGGGACCCGACCGAGAAGGTCGAGACGTTCACGGTGCAGCCGAAGTTCGAGGGCAACGCGCTCGACTTCGGCATGGTGATCCCGACGCCGAGCCAGCCGAAATTGAACGACATGCCGCGCGACTTCTTCAAGCATCTTGCCGTCTACTCGATCATGAAGCGGCGCGAGATGCCCCACTCCAAGCTGCTGCCGATGCCGGTTCTTGAGCGCCGCACTGGAGGCGGCGGCTTTGGCGGCTTCGCGAAGGACAAGATGGCAGAAAGCAAAAAAGCGGATAAGAAACCGACCGTCGTCGTCCTGGAAGCAGGCGTGGTCGGCTCGCTGGACTACAAGATCATCGAGGCGAGCCGTGCCGACGACCTGTACCAATGGCTCAAAGACAACAAGTACAGCTTCAGCGGCGATGAGGCGACGCTGAACTACTATGTGCAGAAGAAATGGCTGTTCACGGTCATGAAGATCGACACCATGCAGATGAAACGCAACAAGGACGGCACCTTCGCCGGCGAAGTCACACCAACGCGCTTCCAGTTCAGCAGCGACAAGCTCGTCTACCCGCTGAAGATCACGCAGATTTCGGTCAAGGACAAAACCGAGGCACTGTTCTACGTGCAGGCGCCGTACAAGGTCGATCTGCCCGGCGACAACAGCTTCCAGTTCACCTGGGTACCGATGCTGCAAGCGGCATCCGGCTGCACGCCTGGTGGATTGCCGGGTCGCGGCGCCAACTGGCTGGAAGCGTTCAAGGGCCAGATTCCGGGCCTCTTGCAGCGTGCTCAGGCGCTGGAGTATCGGTTTGTCGCCGGCCAGCGGCCGCAGCCGAACAGCAAGGGCCACATCCCAACGACGATGGAATGGGCCCGCAAGCTGAGCGAAACCGACGTGA
Source organism: uncultured Gemmataceae bacterium (assembly GCA_963834865.1). Taxonomy (GTDB): domain Bacteria; phylum Planctomycetota; class Planctomycetia; order Gemmatales; family Gemmataceae; genus CAWIDK01. The sequence goes on along the minus strand of CAWIDK010000005.1, from coordinate 1,325,840 downwards.
AGGTGCTCAACGGCAAGGCATCCTATTCGGAGAAGGTGCCGGACGTTGACGAGGGCTTCACCCAGGCCGATCTCAAGGATCCCAAGCGTTCCGAGGCGGTCATCAAGGTGATCCAGGCTCGCCTCGACAAGGCGCGGCAAGAACGGCCGATCGGCTACCTGGTGCGTGAGGCGCCGGCCGACGACGTGCGGGCGTTGCAGCAGCTGGCCGGACACCTGCAGGCCGGCCTGTTCATCACGAAGTTCCGCAAGATCTTCGCGCGGGACGAGATGAACGACGACCTGTCGATCGTGCCGGCACGCTACAACGATGCGGAAGATGATTCCGAGTACCAAGAGCTGCTACCGGTTTCGCCGCCGTGATCAGTGGCATCGAGTCGGAACCGGCGAGCGGCATCGAGGCTGCTTTCGTCCCGCCTGGTCTACTTTTCATCCTTTTTCGAGGGCGAGAGCTATGGTGCGGTCATCGCGTCGGGCCGGATTCACCTTGATTGAGCTCCTGGTGGTCATTGCGATCATTGCAGTCCTCATCGCTCTCTTGGTTCCGGCGATTCAAAAGGTCCGGGAGGCCGCTGCTCGGACGCAATGCGTCAACAACATGAGACAGATAGCGCTCGCTTGCCACAACTTCCACGACACCAACAAGGCCTTCCCCCAGGGTGTCAACTACACGTATCCGTACTACTATTTCAGCTGGATGGCCCAGCTTCTGCCATTCATGGAACAGAATGGGCTATGGAACCAGGCTACCGCCTACGCCAACAACACCAACGACTGGCCCTGGGGTCCACCGAACAACCCCGGCCTGGCCGCCATCGTCCCCAACTACACGTGCCCGATGGATCCCCGGAGTCTGGTGGCGATGGATGCAAAAGGGTACCTCGTCGCGTTTACGTCGTATCTGGGCAACTCCGGCACCCACGGCAATCCCAATCCCGGACAAACCACCGTGGGCTATGACGGCGTGCTGTTCTGGACATCGAGGATACGCTTTGCGGACATCACCGATGGGTCGAGCAATACGTTTCTTGCCGGTGAACGGCCACCCAGTGCGGATTTGTGGTTCGGCTGGTGGTTTGCTGGGGGCGGCTTTGACTACAGCGGGGTCGGTGACGTGTTGATGGGGTACAACGAGGTTCAATATGCTCAGGCGATGGGGTGCGCGACCACTTATGCGAATTACCAGGCCGGCAATCTGACCAACAACTGCGACCAGGCCCACTGGTGGAGTCTGCACTCCGGCGGCGCCAACTTCGCTTTCTGCGACGGCGGCGTGCGGTTTATTGCCTATGCCACCAGTCCCACCACCCTCGAGGCGCTGGCGTCCCGCAACGGCGGCGAGGTCGTTGCACCTTATTGACGGGTGGCGGCACCCGCTGCCTCACGCCGCCCAAACTGCCATGAGGGTGCAATGCGCCAGCGGCTATGGTTCATCGTTGCGGTGCTTTTGTGGCCCGGTTTCCTTTGGGGGTGCAACTCCCGGAGCACCGAGCCGGAAAAGATTGACCGCGAGATTTTCGACAAACGCAAGATGCCCAATCCGCCCCCAGGGTCCGGCGGCAACAAGAAAGCACCGTAATCGTTTTACAACGCCCACCGAAGCGGCGCGGGCCAGCCTCACGACTGCGACGGCCGAGAAACTGGCTAAGGTATTGGAACTCAAGCTGGTGGCAAACTGATCCGTGGGTGCTCGGGATCCGGATCGTTCCCAAAGCAGCGAGCGCTTCACTCACGTGTCTTGTGCCCGGCGCACGGCTTCTTTGTCAGCCTTGTCCGCTGCCTGAGCCGCGAGCCGATACTGACGCCTCACCGCCTCGACCAGCGCTAGATGAAGCGCCGAGGACGGAACGACCGTGCGGAGATGGCGGAGGATGACCGGCTCAATGAATGGCGTTGTGGCCGGCAAATTGGTTGTAGCAGGCGCGAACGGCAGCAACCACGCCTGGGTGATTGGCACGTGCGCCCGTGCGAGGGCTTGTTCGACAGCCGCGCCGCTGGCCAGGAGCCCGGCTTGCAGCGCCGCCTCGAAACCGCTCCGACTGCGGAGCTTGCCCAGCGCATCGCGCAAGGTGGCCACGTCTCCTGTGACCTGGGCGAGCATCCGCGCGTCGAGGAATGCTTCGAGCACGGCCACATCCTGCCAGTCGGCCGCCCGCTCGGTTTCTTTGCTGCGGATCAGATCCGCAAGCGCAAGGAAAGTGATTGCCGCGCCAGAATTCCAGCCACTCTTCACGTCCATCGAGCAGCGTTCCGATTTGGAAGCGACGAAACGACTGGGGACGCCAGCTGGGTCCTTCAAATACGGGCCGGCCAGCACAGAGAGATGTGCCGGAAAGGCGCGCGGCCAGTTCATCCCAGGCATCGGGTGCAAGATGAAGGTCGAAGTCGACGGTGTTCCGGCTGAGGCCGTAGTAGCGGACCGCATGGCCGCCCATTACGAGACACGTCAAGCCCGCGCCTTCCAGGGCGGTGACAATCGCCGCCAGCCGAATCTCGGGCGTCACAGCAGCGAATCCTCCCGACCGCGGCTGCCACGCACGCGCAGCAGCGTCAGCAGCGGATGGCGCGCGAGTTCCTCATCCGAGATGGGCTGCTCAAGGAGCCGCAGGACTTCGGGGAGCGCGTTGTCAAGGTAGAGTTCCTCCGCCTCGTCGAGATCCGTCGCCTTGCCCGTCAGGATAAGGCGAAGCACCGGATCGTCAGTCACGCCAGGAATGTCGCAAGGCTCGGGGCCCATGGAAGCTCCTTCAAGCTGTCGCCCACTTCAGTAATCAGTGTACCAAAGACGGGGCCGTGGGTCCGCGGTGGGGCGCGGGCCTGTCCGTAAGCCTTGTTTTGCCAAGGATTGCCGCATGGCGATGACCCGTGCCCACCACCCACCACGTCTCGGGCACTACGTCTGATAGCGAGTGCCTGTGCTTGCAGGCAACATTCCGAGGATTTGCTTGCCCTCCTGGCCAAGCTCTTTCGCTTGAGAGGTAGGAGACGAAGGCGACAATTGTTAATTTTTGACTAAAACGTGTCCCGCCTGTCCCATTTTGTCCGCGAATTCCGAGTAGCGAGCGGGAGGCATCGCGTGATTCCGGCTGCCTTCCTCTTCGAACCCGAAAGCGCCCACGAGACCAAACGCCATGAACGCCCATCGTATCGCTCCCAACTCGGCGCCGTCTCCGGCGAAGACAACCGCTTCCGGTCGTGCCGGCGGTGCGCTCGCTGCGCGCGGCTGCCCGACCGTCGCTGACCTCGGCGATGAAAACGGCTCTCAGCCTGCTTCTGGAGGCACACGAGACCGCGGCAACCCTCGAACGCGACAAGTGGGACTTCGCCCTCGAAATCGAGGCATTGAAGGACGCCGGGCTCAACCACAACGATCTGCGCTCGCTGGTCTGCCAGGGTCTCGCCGAGCACCGCCTGGAGCGGACGCGGCGCGGTGCCAAGCGCCGGGCGTTTGGTCAGTCGCGCTGTCTGCGCCTGCAGAACGCCAGCTGCTTTGCGCTATCGAAATCAGGGCTCGTCGTGGCTCGGCAGCAGCTGGGCGCGGGCGACGAGGTGCCCGGCGCTCGCGACGATGTGCCCAGCGCTCGCGAGGGACCCCATTTGCCCGTCTGGGACAGCGACCGCCGCGAGCTGCGCCTGGGCGACCTCATCGTCAAGCGCTTCCGTCAGCCAGCCAGGAACCAGGAAACCATCCTGGCCGCCTTCCAGGAAGACGGCTGGCCGCCGCACATCGACAACCCGCTTCCTGGGGAAGGTGACATCGACGCCGAGGACCGGCTTCACGATGCGGTGAAAATGCTCAACCGCCATACCCATCACGTATTTCGCTTCTTCTCGGATGGACTCGGCCACGGCGTGCTTTGGGCGTTCGCAAAACCGAGCGCCCTAGGAGCGTCCTAGGAGCGTCCCTTGCTTCCCTTCGTGTACAGTGGTCAATTGGTGGAATGCGAAATCTCCACGGTATTGAAGCAGCTCAATCAAACCCAAACCATGAATCGCTACTTCAGGGGTCACAGCGATGGCAGAAGCCCCCAAATCCAACCTACCCACCGGATCGTCTCAGCGTCCCAAGCGACCCGTGCGGCCGCACGACAACACGGACCTTGTCCTCACGCCTGGCGGGCTGAGGCCTCGATCGCTGGTGCATCGGCTCGAACCCGGCCAACATGTCAGCACCAAAGGTGGAAGGGTTCGCATCATCAAGACCGCCACCGGTGCGGTCGTTAAGGATCTTGGCGAAGCAGGCACGCCCGGCACCAGCGAGAGCGCACCGCCAACTGCGGCCTCCGGCCCCACGCCAGGCATTTCCGATATCGGCTGGATCGAAAACTCGCAATGGCGCAACGCCGGAGCGAAGCCGATCATCTATTTCAGCACGACTTGGACGGTGCCGCCTGCGCCTTCCGCCAATGACAACCAAACCATTTTTCTCTTCAACGCCATGCAGCCCGACACGGCAGCCCATATCCTTCAGCCTGTTCTGCAATGGGGCAAATCGTATGCGGGCGGGGGCAATTATTGGAGCATCACGAACTGGTACGCCGATGGCCAGGGCGGCCCTGCGGTCATTGGGCAATCATTGATTCAAGTCAATCCGGGCGAGGTATTGCAGGGCGTTATAACCTGTACCGGCCAGACTTCGACCCCATCTGGCACCGAGTACACCTACTTATCCTCGTTCGTGGGTTATCCCGCCGCGGACGTAACTGCCAGCGATGTCCCCGAACTCACCTGGGCCTATGAAACACTGGAATGCTACGGCGCCAACCCCAACTTACCGCTCACCCAGTGTTCCGACTATCCGAATACCCCACTCACTGCGATGTACAGCATCGGGATCAGGACGGGAAGTCCAGGATCGAGTGGCACCGACGCCACGATCGCTTGGTTCCCGGTAACTAATTTCACAGATTGCGGTCAACGCTGTGTGGTTGGTTCCAACGCCTCTCCGGGCGGGTCAGTCTATCTCTATTACCGCGCTACTAGCGGGCAACTATGGCACACCATCCGAAATCCCGACGGGAGTTGGCAAAGCACCTTCGGCCTGATCGAAGGACAAGAGCAGAACAACCCAGGGATTTTTGTTGCCGCCAGTGCCGGAGGCGTCGGCAACCAGCTACAGGTCGTCGGGATTGTGGGCGGGCAATTGTGGCACACCATCCGCAACCCGGACGGAAGCTGGCAGGCCAACTTCGGCTTGATCGAGGCACAAGAGCACAACAACCCCGGTCCATTCTCCGCTATCAGTGCCGCCGGCGTCGGCAACCAGCTACAGGTCGTCGGGATTGTGGGCGGGCAACTTTGGCACACCATCCGCAACCCGGACGGAAGCTGGCAGGCCAACTTCGGCTTGATCGAGGCACAAGAGCACAACAACCCCGGTCCATTCTCCGCTATCACTGCCGCCGGCGTCGGCAACCACCTACAGATCGTCGGAATTGTGGGCGGGCAACTTTGGCACACTATCCGCAACCCGGACGGAAGCTGGCAGGCCAACTTCGGCTTGATCGAGGCACAAGAGCACAACAACCCCGGTCCATTCTCCGCTATCAGTGCCGCTGGCGTCGGCAATCAGCTGCACGTCGTCGGAATTGTGGGCGGGCAACTTTGGCACACTATCCGCAACCCGGACGGAAGCTGGCAGCCCAACTTCGGCTTGATCGAGTCACAAGAACACAACAACCCCGGTGCATTCTCCGCTATCAGTGCCGCTGGCGTCGGCAACCAGCTGCAGGTCGTCGGGATTGTGGGCGGGCAATTGTGGCACACCATCCGTAACCCGGACGGAAGCTGGCAGGCCAACTTCGGCTTGATCGAGGCACAAGAGCACAACAACCCCGGTCCATTCTCCGCTATCAGTGCCGCTGGCGTTGGCAACCAGCTGCAGGTCGTCGGCATCGTGTGAAAGCCGGATGCGGGGGGTCTTTGGCGACAGTTTCCGTAGGTCGCACGAGCACAGTGGCTTACGATGAATTTGAGCGGCAGGGCGAGGGCGGACGTGGCTTCGCCGGACAGGCCACGCACCGAGGAAAGCACCCCAGGAGACCGAACCCGGATCCCACGGAGCTGCCAACCTTCGTTAAACACGACGCCCGAACCACGACCCGCTGGACAGCCGACACGGCTGGCGTCCAGACAGCGACCGCAGCGAACTGCACCTGGGCGATCTGGTCGTCAAGCGCTTCGGGCAACCAATCAGGAACCTGGAAACCATTCTCGCCGCGTACCAGGAATACATCTGGCCGCCGCACATCGACAACCCGCGACCTGGGCGTCGCGGTACCCCAGTACCCTACCCGTGGCAGTCCGCCTTGCGGAACGACTCTTGATCGGGGACAATAACATGGCGTCGTCGCAAGGGAGGCAAAAGGAGCAACGGCGTGCCCCTGCCAGGAATTCCGCTCTGGAGCGACCAGGACATCGTTCTCTACCACGGGACGCTCGATATGCACGTCGCTTCGATCTTGCAAGGCGTGAACCTGAACAAGTGCAAGCACTTCAGGGACTTCGGCCGCGGCTTCTACACCACCACGAATCGGACGCAAGCTGAGCGGTGGGCGAATGATCTGGCCGCTCAGACCGCCGGGGCAGCGCCTGCAGTCGTCGAGTTTACCGTGGAGCGGAACGATGTCGCATTGCTCGAGACGCTTTTTTGATCCGGGGCACGTCTGCCGCGGTGGACTTCTGGAGTTTCGTTCAGTTTTGCAGGTCGTCGGCGACAGACCACGGCCGTGCCCACACACCTTGGTATGACCTCGTCGTGGGCCCGGTGATGGGTTCCCTTCGGAAGCAGACTGTCATACCGGACGGAGACCAGGTCTCATTCCGTACGCCAGATGCTACGGCGCTACTGGACGGGAGCGAAAAGGTTCAAGTTATATGAAGTCGTCAAACGTAATTCCCAAGGACGAGCAGGACCATTTCTGGAGCGTTGTCAGGCAATGCATTCGGAGGTTCCATGCCCGTTGTGCTTCCTCGACGCTGCCGGCGGCCACGCGCCTAAGAAAAAAGGTTAGCGGCATGCGGGTTGAACAGATGGAACTGTTCTACCATGCCGAGCCTTTTGATGTGGCCTGTAACTTGGCGGACAACCTTCTTGATGTCAAAGAGCATCTGGAGGAGTATCTAGAAATCCGCGACGGCGACACCCGTCGTGAGTGACGGTGGCCGCACCGTCAGTGTCACGGCTTTTGCCGCTGCCAGCACGACGGCGATTGGGGGCTACGCAGCGACTCCGGCTCTACGCCAAAGAACGAATCGACCGCGTTCATCACTTCGGGATGGTACGCAATATAGTCATGCCCCGCCAGCGATCCGCCCGCGCGGACCTTGGGCCACCAGGCCTGCAAGTCCGTGCGTACGTTGTGATAATCGTGCGCGCCGTCGATGAACGCGAAATGCACCGAGCCATCCGCGAATAGCTCGGCGGCGGCGGCGGATGGCATCGCGAGCAGGCAGACGTTGTGGTCCACGCCGCAGCGCTTCAGGTTCGCGCAACACGTCGAGGCCGGGGACGTTGCCGTTGATGCCGGTGCCGTCGTCGACGCCGAAGAGGCGCAAGTGCTTGCCGGCCGCCCGCGCAGTCTGCGCCAGGAAAATGATGCTGCGGCCGAGCCAGCAGCCGACCTCGACCGCGATGCCGTCGGGCGGGAGCAGTGCAATCGCGTGCTGGTAGAGGCGACTGAAATCGAAGTAGCCTTCCACCGTGTGCCAGAGCGCCGGGGCCTCAGCGGTCACGGCGCGGTGCGCGTCGCCGACATAGTTGCGGCGCCAGCGCGGCTCGATGCGGAAGACGCCGGGAACGATCGGCTCCGCGCCGCGGCGTTGCCAGCCGGCGCCGATGGTGCCGAGGCCCGAGAGATGGGCGGCGCCGGTCTGCCAGCGATAGATGTAGAAGTGCTCCTCGGGCAGCAAATCCTCGGCGAAATCCAGGCCGCGGCGGGCGGCGGCCGCGTTGAACAGCAGGTCCTCGGAGTCGTGTTCGCCGTAGCGTGCCGGGTAGCCGCCGATGCGGCGCAGCATGCCGCGGCGGAACATGCCGGCAATGTGGCAGCAGCCGCGGGTCGCGGGCATTTCGAGCCGGCCGTTGTCGAACCAGGCGTTACTCGGCCGCCAGTATGGCCGTTTGCCTAGCCGCGCGAGCGACAGCGACAGGCGCCACGGCAGGCTGATGTCGTCGTCGTCCCAGCGGCAAAAGACGTTGCCGCGGGCACGCTCGATCAGGCACTTCACCTTGGAGCCCAGGTCCGGCATGCGCTCGGGAACATTGATGACCGTGACGCTCGGCGCCGCGCACTCCAGCGTCTGGCCCGGCGTGTCGTTGAGGATCAGCAGTTCCTTGTGCGGATGGTCCTGGCGCAGGAAACTCTCGACCGCCTCCTCCAGCAGGACGCGGTTGTGCGGCACGCGATTGTACGTGGGCATGAGGCAGCTAACCAGCTCCCGCGCGCGGCCGTGCCGGTGCTCTGCCGTTGCTTTCATGCACGATCGGGGCGAGCGCCGGCCATGGGATCACGCGGTCGGCTTCGGCGAGCGCTTCATGCATGACCTGAGGTCCGACCAGGCGGCGGAAATGATCCAGGACCGGCGTCTCGTCCATGCCGAGCTCGCGATGGCCGATCAGGTAATTGATGATGCGGTCGCGCCACTCCATGCGGTAGGGAATACCGCCGGGCCGGCCAAAGCGGTGTACCCAGCGCAGCCACGGCAGGCACAGGCAGCGCCGGCCGAGGTTGCGGAATTTCTGGTGAATGTACCCTTCCTCACCGCCGAACCCGCGAAAGTGCGGGTTGAATCCGGGCCAGGCCGCCGTGCGGCAGGCGAACAGGCCTAGCCCCTGCATCGGAATCGCGAATGGCCGGGCGCGGGCTGGTCCGCGCGGATCGATCGCCCAGGCGCCCCACATGCCGTCGCGCCAGACTGGATCGAAGTGGGAGGCGACCGTACGCAGATCGTCGTAAAGGAGAGGTCCCTGCAGCAAATCACCGGTCCGGGGATGGACGCGGAAATAGCGCTTGAGCCGAGCGATCGCCCCCGGCACGAGCAGGACATGGGAATCGAGGCACAGCACCGCCTTGCCGCGCGCCTCCTGAAACACGCGATCGCGCGGCGCAGCCGTGCCCTGCGCATCGGTGAAGCGCAGGTAGCGGCCACCGGCGCCGTGCTCGACGAGGGCGCGGGTCGCATCGCAGCCGAAATTGTCGACGACCAGGAGCTCGACGTCGCGCAGGTCCTGGTGCAGGCGCAGGGCCTGCAGCGTGAAGTAGACGCCGTCGTAGTCCTTGTACGTCGCCATGCCGATGGTGAGCGCGGGTCGCATCGGGCGCGGTCCTCCGTAGGTCAGCCTTTCCAGGCTGACGCACTCCCCGGGAGCAAGTCAGGCTGGAAAGCCTGACCTACTGGCGGTAGCGCGGTCGAGCTACGACCGCTTCTTCTTCGCCGACGCCCGGCTGGGCGCCGCCGGTCCGGCCAGGAACGGCGGCAGCGTCGGATTCGGCGTCCCCGTCGGCGGCGGCGTGGGCGTCGGCGTCGGCCCGGCCACGGCGGCGTCGTAGAACCAGAAGGTGAACGAGGTGAAGCCGCCGGCGTTGTCCTGGACCGTGATGGTGATGCCGTTCCAGTTCGGCGCCGTCTCCGAGGCGTTATTGCCGATCGTGAACTGCACCTGCACGGCGTTCCCCTGTTGCGTAGCTTGCGCCGCGATGGCGGTGCCGTTGACGGTGACGGTGACCGTGCCCGCGAGCGCCTGGGTGGCCGGCGCGTAGGGATAGATCATGCACGTCACCTGGATCGGCGCACCATTGCCGATGCACGGCACATAATCATCGCCGGTCGGATCGAGGAAGCGTTCGAGCGCACCGGGTTGCGTACAGCGTAGAAGGCAAGGCATGAAAAGACTCCTGTTGTTCGAGCCGTGAAAGAGGGCCCCGGGACCACCGCGATCCCGCGGGCGCAGACTATTCCGCTAAGGCGGGATCGCGCTGACGGCGGCACGTCCAAACCAGGCGCTGCCGCGCGCGCCAGATGCCGACGCTGCCGCGGGTCTCAAACCGCGGCGCGAAGCGCACCGCCGGCTCATCGTCCGCGGCGATTGTCACCTGACCGGGCACGCATTGTACCTTGAGATGGTAGCGCGGGCGCGCCTTGCCCAGTGGAATCACCACCACCACGTCGGCCGCCATCCCCTCGAATGGGGCATCGTTGGCGGCGGCCCCGCCGGGCACGGCCGGCAATTTCAGATAGCCGGCGATCAGGCGGCGCGGCGGGGCGTTTCCCTCCGGAGCGAGCGGGGCGTCGAGCTGGACGAAATAAGCGGCGCGTTGGTCTTCGAGTGCTTGCCAGCCGAAGAAAATGCCGGCCCGAACGCCGCCTCGGCCGGGCCAGAGCTCGGCGTCGAACTCGAACCAGCGCAGCGCCAGGTCGTCGTCGAGGGCCAACGCCGTATACTCGGGTCCGAAGTCCACGCGCTCCATGGAGAGCTCGTTGGAATTGAGCACCAACGCTTGTGGCGCAGTGAAAAACAGCCCGGTGCCGGACAGGCGGCGAAACCACAACGGTTGGTACGGAAGCACCGCGACGCCCATTTCCTGCTTGGCGAAGGTCGCGAGTCCCTGGGCGGGATCGCGCGGGCCGTCCTTCCACTCCGCCGGCCGCACTAGCCCATGTTTAACAAGTGTCGGGGTAGTTTTTGACGTAAGTCCTTAATTTTCAACGCGCGGAGGTCCAGTTTTCAGAAAACCGTAGTGACAATCATTACAAACATTTTAGCTGTTTTGTCCGCATTTCATCGAATATCCGGTTGACGGACCGGTGGATTTGTTGATGATAACATCATGTTCATCCGCTCCGTCAAAGTTCCGTCCTCCAACGGCACCGTCCACGAGTATGTCCGCATCGTCGGCTCGGTGCGCGAGAACGGCAAGGTCAAGCAAAAGGTCATCGCCAACCTCGGGCGACGCGACACCCTCGAAGCCGTCCTGCCGCTGCTCAATCGCTTTCTCACCGGCGAGGAAGGGCCGCAGGCCCTGGCCCAGCAACTCGGCGCCGAGGGACCCATCGAAATCCTCGACGCCAGTACCTGGGGACCGATGCTCGTCGCGCGCCACTTCTTCGACCAACTGGGCCTCTGGCAATGGCTCGATGCTGGTCGGCGTTGGCCCAAGTTGCGGCCGAGCGAAGACCCCGCCGACGACTGGGTCAGCCGCGTCCTGGTGCTGATCACCAACCGCCTGGTGCGGCCGGCCAGCGAGCACGGTTTGGCCGCGTGGCTGGAGACCGATTACGTGTGCGACCGGCATGGTCGCCGGTACGTACCCTGTTGGAAGCAGCAAGGCCGCGTCCAGGTCGACTTGGGGCAACTGCAGCGTTGGTATCGCACGCTGGATCATCTGGGGTTGAACAAGGACGCCGTGGAAGTGGCGCTCTATGAGCGGCTGCGGACGTTGTTCGAGTTCGACGCGGACCTGGTGATGTACGACCTGACCAGTACGTATTTTGAAGGCCATGGTCCGCCGACGCTGGCCAAGCACGGTTACAGTCGCGACGGCAAGCCGCGGAACGTGCAGGTGGTGGTGGGCGTGGTGATGGTGGCGGGTTGGCCGATCGCACATCACGTGTGGGCGGGCAACACGCGTGACAGCACGACGGTCAAGGAAGTCATCCAAGACCTGGCCCGGCGTTTTCGCCTTCGGCGTATCGTCTTTGTCGGTGATCGCGGCATGGTGACCGAGAGCAATCTGGCCATGCTGCAGGCGGCGGCGGAACATGGCTACTTGGTGGGCATGACGCGTCGCCGCAATCCGGAGGCGGAGGCGTTGATTGATCGCGTGGACGAAACGAAGTGGGTCGACTGCCCCAATGGGATCACCGCGCGGGCGAAACCAAATCCACCCCGGACACGAGTGCAAGAGGTCGCCTGCGACCGTGCCGGCGTGCGAGTGTTTGTGGTCGATAGCGACGAGCGTCGGGCCTATGAAGAGCGGCAACGTAGCAAAGCGATGGAGCGGGTGCGTGCGGCCTTGGCGAAGGTGCAGGCGCGCGTGGCCAAGGGCCAGTTGAAGCAGCCGGCCAAGATCGGCGCGGCGGCCGAGCGGGCGTTGCAAAAGAACCACGGCTATCGTTACTACATGTGGGAGTTCAAAGAGGGACAATTGGAGATCGCGGAGCACCCAGTGAATTTACCTCGGGAAAAGAAGTATGAAGGGCGCTACCTCATCCAGACCGATCAGACGGCGATGACGCCCGCGGAGGCGGTGGCGCACTACAAGGACTTAAGCGAGGTGGAACGGGGCTTTCGTTCGCTCAAGGATCCGCTGGGCATGCGGCCGATCTGGCATCACACGGCGCGGCGGGTGAAGGCACACATTTTTGTGGCGGCGTTGGCGTTCTTGATCGAGCGGATGCTGGAGCGCGCCTTGAAAGATGCTGGCCTGTCGCTCTCGGCGCAGTCGGCCTTGGAAGCATTGCAGACGATTCGCTACGTGCAATTCCGCGTTGCGGAAGAGCTCCGTAGCGGCACGACACCGGGTTCGTCCCGCGCCCGCCAGGTACTCAACGCCATCGGTCTGGCCGACCATCGGCCGCCGGCGCCGCCCGCGGGCGATGAAACGACAATGTAGTGACTAATCCAAAAATCAGCCCTTACGCAGCAAGGACTTACGGCGACACTTGTTAAACATGGGCTAGCTCGATCCGGGCGCCCCGAGGCCGATCGCGTAAGACTTGCGGGTAATCCGCGGGCCAGGCGATCGGTTGATCCTTCGGCACGTCCTGGCGAGGGCGGACCAGGATCGCGACGAGAATGCCGCAGACTGCGACCGCGACCGCGCCACCGATCACCGGGCCGCGCCCTATCCGCCAGGCGCCGTCGGGCCGCGCGATCGGTGGGGGTGACGGCGGGACTCGGGCCGCCCCGGCGGTGTCATGCTCGCGCACATCCTGAAGCAGACCGGCCAGGTCGCTGCCGGCGGTGAAGCGCTCCAGAGCCTCGGCGGCCTCGCGCGGCACGGTGAAGCGGCGCGGGATCCTTCTCGAGCAGCCGATGAACGATCGCGGCAAGTTCGGCCGGCACGTCGGGGCGCTGCGTCTGGAGCGGCGGCACCGGGTCGCGCAGATGCGCCTGCATCTTCTTGAGCGTCGAACGATAGCTGGGCGAATCGAACGGGGCGCGTCCGGTCAGCAGCTTGTAGAGCGTGCAGCCGAGACTGTAGAGGTCCGATTGGATGGTGACCTGATGGGCGTCCTGGGCCTGCTCCGGCGACATGTAATCGGCCGTGCCCAGGCCGAAGCCGGTCTCGGTCAGCTCGTCGCCGGGCGGCTCGTCCTCGCGCAACAGGGCCAGTCCGAGGTCGAGGATCTTGACGGCGCCGCCGGGCCCGAGCATCAGGTTGGAGGGCTTGATATCGCGGTGTACCAGACCATGCTCGTGGACGCACTGCAGGCCGAGCACCGCCTGGCGGCCAAGCTCGGCGGCATCGGCCACGGTGAGCGGGCCGTGGGTGCGCGCCACGGCGGCCAGGTCGCAGCCGTCTACCAGCTCCATGACGAGGAAGTGCCAGCCCTCCGCCTCGCCGGCATCGCTGGCCGCGATAATGTTCGGATGCTGCAGCTTGCCGACCGCTTTCATCTCGCGACTAAAGCGCTCGACGAGGTCCGGCTTGTGCATGCGATCGGCACGCAGCGTCTTGAGAGCCACGGCACGGTCAAGGTGGGTGTGCCGGGCTTCGTAGAACGTCACCCATGCCGCCGCCCTTGAGCCGGCGCACGAGCAGGTACGGCCCCAGGCGCGCGGGTGGCCCGGGCCGGGCCGCGGGCTCGGCACCGGACAGCGCTCCGGCCCGCGCTTGCAACCGCCGGCAGCCGGGTTCCTGAAAATACTCGACCTGGGTTTGGCTGGTGCGCAGGCTGCCGATGAGCAGATCGGACTCGTCGGCGAGCGAACGGAGCACGCTGTCGCAATGGGCACAGCCCGCGATGTGCGCACCGACATGCTCCATGCGCATGCCGGGCAGCTTGCCGCGGTCGAACGCCACCAGCTCCGCCGGCGCGGGGCACGCGGCCGACGAGTCGTCGAGCCGATCTCGGGTTACTTCTTCGTCCATGGGATGTCCGTCGGGCGCCGATTGACGGGTTGGAGTCCCGGCTTTAGCCGGTCTTTTCCGGCTAAAGCCGGGACTCCAACCCGTCAATCGACGCTGGATTTCCTAGTTGTTATCCAGCTCGAGCAGGCCGGCAAATTCCTCGCGGAGGCGGCGCAGCCCCCGGCTCTTCGTCAGGTACACGGCGTTGACCGAGATGCCCAGCGCGGCGGCGACCGCGGCGGGCGCCTGGCCCTCCACGACGACCCGGTAGAACACCTGCCATTTCGCTTCCGTGAACTCCTCGCGTAGCAGCTCCAGAGCGCGGTGGGCGAGCAGCACCGTCTCCGAGCGATCGGTCGACGGATCGGGATCGCTCTCCGCCTCGGACGCAACTTGCAAGAGGCGCTGCTGGGCAGCGCTGCCGCCCTGGCCGGTCTCCGTCGCGCCGCGCCGCGCACCAGATCGCGCATCTTGTTGCGGGTGATGACGCGCAGCCAGCCGCGGAAAGTGTCCGCGACGCGCTCCCGGTGAAAGTCGGCCACCTTGCGATAAACCGCGACAAACACCTCCTGCCCAACGTCCTCGGCATCCTCGCTTTGCAGGCCGGACTGGCGACACCAGCCGTACACCAGCGGACCGTAGAGGCCGACGAGCCGAGCCCACGCCGCGCGGTCCTGGGCCCGCACGCGCTCGAGCAAGCTCGACGACGTGCCCGTCGACGATCCACCTCTATTAACGTTCGGGTCTGTCAACGCGCCGCGCCCAGCTGCTCGGCGATGCAGGCAACGGCTCCGGGTGCTTGAATCGTCCCCAGAATACGGCAGCGCCGGCTGTGCGTCAACAAACAGTTCACGCTATTTCCGTTGCAACGCAGGTCGCTTGCGATTGCGCGCCACGCCGCGCGAACCGCGAAGCCGCGAAACCGCAAGCGAGCTGCGCTGATCTTGCACCGCCGGCGACGGAGTGGTTTACTGGACACGATGACGACAACCTGGGACCCGTGGAGCTTCATCCCGGCCGACTACAACCTCGGCGTCGCCCTGACGCGCACCCAGGTCGAGCGCGGCCACGGTAGCCGTACGGCGCTGCTCTGGGAAAACGCTGCCGGCGCATGCCGGACGCTGACCTACGCCCAGCTCGACGCGCAGAGCAGCCGGCTGGCATCGTCCCTGCAACGGCTTGGCGTCACGCGCGGCGATCGCGTCTTTCTACGGCTGCCCAACGTGCCGGAGTTTTACGTCGCGGCGCTGGCCGCGGCCAAGCTCGGTGCGGTGTTCATTCCGTCCAGCACCCAGTTCCGACCCGCCGAGGTGGCCTATCGCCTGCACGACTCGGGCGCCGTCGTGGCGATTACCACGACAGGCCTTGCGGACGCGATCGATCAGGCTCGGCCCGGCTGTTCCGCGCTGCGCCACGTGATCGTGCTGCCCTATCCGGACCGCCACGAGCCCGTCGGGCCCGAGCATCTCGACCTCGGCGCGCTCATCGAGCGCGGCACGGAAGCTTTCGTCCCGGCCAACACGCGCAACGACGAGCCGGCGTTCATCGCCTATACCTCGGGCACCACCGGCGATCCCAAGGGCGTGGTCCATCTGCAGCGCTACCCGGTGCGTACGAGGGCCTCATCCGCGAGTGGCACGATTACCGGGAAGGCGACGTGGTCGCGTGTCCGTCGGAGCTGGGCTGGCTGTTGCCCGTCGCCTCCACGTTCCTGTATGCGTTGAGCCACGGTTTGACGGTGGTGCTGTATGACGCGCTCGGCGGCAAGTTCGACGCCGCGCCGCTGGTTCACGCTGTTCGAGAAATATCGCATCAGCAATTTCACCGCCCCGCCGACGGTGTATCGGATGCTGATGGCCGACGGCGCCGCGGCCGGCGAGCACGATCCTGTCGACTGGCGGCACGCGGTCAGCGCCGGTGAGCCGCTGCCGGCCGACACCCTCGCAGCGATCCAGCGCCACTTCGGCGTGCGTCCGCTCGACGGCATCGGCATGACCGAATGCATGGTGTACTGCTGCAACGGCACCGGCCAGCCGATCAAGCCGGGCAGCTGCGGCCGGCCGGGACCGGGGACGGTGATCGAGCTGCTCGACGAGCAACGCCGGCCGGTCGGTCCGGGCGAAGACGGCGTCCTGTGCGTCCGCCGCGACAGCCACCCCGGCATGATGCAGGGCTACTGGAACAAGCCCGAGCGCACCGCCGAGGTGTTCCGTGGTCGCCTGGTATTACTCCGGCGACGTGCTGGTGCGCGACGCGGACGGCTACTACTGGTTCAAGGGCCGCAACGACGACGTCATCAAGGCGAGCGGCTATCGCATCTCGCCGTTCGAGGTCGAAAGCAGCCTGGTCGAGCACCCGGCGGTGCTCGAGGCGGCGGTCGTCGAGAGTCCCGATGAGCAGCGCGGTGCGGTCGTCAAGGCGTTCGTGGTGCTGCGCCGGTGTCGCGCCGAGCCCGGCGCTGGCGGACGCGATCCGCGCACACGTGCGGAACAGCGCCGCTCCGTACAAGTGTCCACGTAAGATTGAGTTCGTGGATACGTTGCCCAAGACGCCCTCGGGCAAGGTGAAACGCCGTGAATTGCGCGAGCGTGAGCGGTTCGTAGTTCCGCCTTTAGGCGGTTCGCCGGCCGCCTGAAGGCGGATCTACGAACAATGCCACGGGCTGCGTGAGCGGTTCGTAGTTCCGCCTTTAGGCGGTTCGCCGACCGCCTGAAGGCGGAACTACGAACGCCGCACGATTAGCCGCCATGCACTGCGGCGCGTTCGGCGAAGCGGAGCACATGCACGAAGTTGGCAACGTCGACGGTGGTGCGGGCACGCAGCTTGTGCATGAGGTTGGCGCGGTGGATGTCGAGCGTCTTGGGGCTGATGCCCAGCTCCTGCGCGATCTGCCGATTCTTCTGTCCGGTGGCCATCAGCGTGGCCACTTCCGTCTCGCGCGGCGTCAGCCAGCTGTGTCGCTCGCGCGCGTCGGCCACGCGCAGGCCGAGCAGCTTCTCGGCCTCCGATAGCAGAATGGTGCCGCCTGCTTTTGTGGTCCCGTCGGGTGAACGTTTCGTCGCGGTCTTGCTCATGGCGCGAGCCTCACATGGGTTGGGGATGTCCCGGTGGCCGGGCGTCAGCTGAATCGTGGTGTAAGCCGCCGAAATTGTACCCGAGCCGCGCCGCGGAAGCGAGGATTTACTTAGGTCCAATCCGAAAATCCGAAAAACTTCCAAAGTCGCGGAGACTTCGGAAGTTTGCGGAACGTCATTTCTTTATCTTGCACACGGCGAACGGCTCGACGACCCACGGCAAGCTCAGGAACGGGTGCTGCTTCTCGTTGCTCAGCCCGACGACCTCGTCAAAAACGTAGCTGTGCAGGTGGTGCACGTAGACCAGCCGATTGTGGCGGTTGTACGGTAGCCCGTCGCCATCCGTCAGCGCCTTGACCAGGGCCCGCGTGAACAGGCCGTGGCCCTCCCGTTCCTGGGCCGTTTCGTTGGCCATCGCCGCCGACAGCACCGCCACGCCGCACTCGTCGTCGGTGAGCGTCCGCGTCAGCTCATCGACGACCGGGCGGAAGTCCTTGACCGCGCCGCCCGAGTGGCACGCGTCCAGCAGCATCAGCACCTGGCAAGGAAAGTCGCCGAGCGTCTTGCGCAGCTTTTTTCCCGACAGCGTGCTGCCGGCGAGGTCGTTGACGTTGGCCTCGACCGTCAGCAGGTAAAAGCCGCTCTTGTCCTTGACGCCGTGGCCCGCGAAGAAGAACACCGCCAGGTCGTTCGGCTTGACCTTGCCCTTGAGCTTGTCCAGGGCGTCGAGCACCGCCGCGCGGGCCTCGGCGTCGATGAACTTCGTGTTGCTGCCGGCGCGATACGGCTCGCCCACGTTCTTGAAAACGTCGGCAACGGACCGGGCGTCGGCGGCGGCGAACGCCAGCTTGAGGGCCGGATTCTCGTAATTGTTGACGCCGACCGCGATGACGTGCAGCGCCGGCTGCTTGGCGGCGTCGACGTGCTCCAGCTCGACGACGGCGGACACCGAGGACGCGTCGGCCCCGCGCGCAGCACCGCGAACTGGTGCTTGCCCTCGGGCAGCTCGACCGTCCACTCCGCCTCGGCCTGCGCCTTCCCACCGGGGAATTCCTTGAGCGTGTCGCTCCCGGGCATCGGCCGGCCGTCCATCAGCAACCGCAACGCCATTACCGGCTGCTGCCCCTTGCCGGCGATCGCGCTGGCCTTCATCCTGTACGTCGACTTGCCGACGTCCACCGCCGTCAGCGTGGCTCGCGGCGGCAATAACTCCGCCACCGCGACGGTTTCGGTTATCGCCCCCTTGGCGTCGTTGGCGAGCTCGAGCGCCTTGGCCACCGAGCCTGTGAGCAGCACGCGCTCGATGACGTTGGGCCGGTAGAATTTCGTACGGAAACGGTCGGCGGGGTAAAACGTCGCAAGCTGGTCGTGGCCGTTGTTGATGCGCCGGCCGAGCAACCGGGTGCCGGCCGGCGTACCCGCGTAGTAACCCTCCGGCGTCCACGCGACCCAATCACCGCCGCTGGGGAAGATCGTCATTAGCACATGGTTTGTCGCCGGATTGTAGATGGTCAGCGTCTGATCGGCCGAGCCGACCAGCAGGTGCTTCTGGTTCGGGGACACCGCGAGCGATTCGATCTTGCTGCGGACGACATCCAGTCGGTGCACCTGTTTGCCCGTTTTGGGATCGACGATTTGCAACCAGGGACTGTCCGTCACGCAGAGCGCCACCAGCGGACCGGCGACGAAGGTCACGCTCCGGAGCGGGCGGTTGGTCTTGAACACGATCGGCTGCTTGGTCGCGCCCGTGATCTCGATGCCCATATCGCCCAGGCCGATGTTCTTGGGCGCGATCTTCAGGCCCTTTTTTTCTTTTGGATTGGGCGGTGGCAGCGACCCGGCGCCAAGGGCCCTGACCGCGAGCTTGCCCGCCTTGGCGTGTAGTCCCTGGTAGTTCGAGTCTTTCTTGTGCGGCTCCCCCGCCAACGGCTGCGGCACCAGCGTGATCAGGTTCAGCTCGTGCCGTGAACGCAGTGCCGCCTTGGCTTCCTTGGCTTCGGCCTTCTTGCCCCTGGCCCTCGACAGGCCGCGCGGCATGTCCCACCCCACCGCCGTATCGGACCGCCAGAACACGGCGCGACCATCGGCACCACGCTCGGATGCCTTGAGCCGCCGGACTTCGTGACCATCGCGCGGGTCCCACAGGATGATCGAGTTGCCGTCCGAATCGCCCTGGGCCGCCAGCTTGGCCCCCGGCGCGATGTCGGCCGCATTGCACTCGTGCAGCGCCGTGTTGATGGTGTGGACCGCCGATACGGTGCCCGTCGCCCAGTCGAACAGCCGGCCCTGGTGCGCCCAGCCGGCCGCATCGGGCTGATGAGTCACAATGAAAACCTCGGTAGTACCGGGCACGAGGTAGTAACCGATCTTGACGGCAACCTCGCCCTTGGGCGTGGGGATCTTGAGGTCGGCCGCGGAATAGCCTTTCTTCAATTCGCCCTGCTCGGCGTCCCAAACGTGCAGCGGCTGATGCTTCGGGCCGAGTACGTGCACATCCAGCAGGGTCTGGTTGTCGGCCCAGCGCGCCACTCCGTTGCGCTGGAGGGGACCCGGAGCCACCAGGATTTTGCCCGGCTTCAGCGTGTGTCCGTCGAGCAGGTGAATCTTGCCGTCACCGACCATGACCGCCAGCGTGTTACCGTCGGGCGCGAATGACAGGCTCCAGCCGCCGCCCGGTTGCGGCCGGGCCCGGAGCGGTTCGGCGACCTGCTTGCCGGTGGCGATGTCGACCAGGCGGACGTCGACGCCCTGGGCGATGGCCAGGACCTTGCCGTCGGGAGAAAAGGCCATGGGACCGCCGGTCGCGATCAGCCGCCGCCCGCGCCCGGTTTCCAGCGCGCACACAAACGTCGAGTCGGTCGGCTTGCCGAACTCGTCCTTGACCGTGACCCAGAACGCCAGGTTCTTGCCCTGCGGATCGACGACCAGGTTACGCGGTGTTCCCTCGTCGCCCGGCCCAACCGGCGGATGGATGACGCGCAGGCGCTCGCCGGATTCGACGTCCCAGATCTGCACGGTTTTGTCCTTACTGGACGAAACCAGCTTCTTGCCGTCGCGCGTGAACATCACCTGCAAGGGCGGCGCGGTATGGCCGTCGAACGTCGAGCACAAGCTGGGCCCGACTGTCGGGATCGCCGGCCGCATCATCGGCGTGAGGCGGCTCCGGTTCCTGGGTGAGCGCCAGGCACACCGGCGCGAACAGCAGAGCGCACAGCACCATCCGGGGCAAGCAGCGAGGCATGGGCAACTCCGAGTTTGAACGATCGCCGGGAACGCGGCATGAAGCCGCCCGGGCAGAGGATAAAGTAGGCCGGATTTCCAATCCGGCCATGCCCGTACGAGTTCATGGCCAAGAGGAGGGGGTCGTACGCCCCTGAGCGCAGAATTTGCTATAATCAGGGCGACGATTCGGGAACATTGTCGCATGATCACTTCCCGACAACCAGGATGGTGAACGTGTTCGGTAGCGGTTCCGCCTTCTTGCCGGCTGCGGGCTCCTTGAACTGGGCCGTCGCCAGGTAAATCTTGTGCGTCGTCGGATCGAGGGCCATCGTTTTGGCGCCGAGCTGCGTCGGCACGTTCGCCAGCACGCGGTATTTGCCGTCCTGCTCGCCGACCACCGTCAGGGTGCCGTCCCGGTTGGAGCTGAACGCCAGTCCGGTGCCGCGCTCGAAAATGCACGCATCGGTGCCCTTGCCGATCGGCAGCTCGGCGAGGACCTTGCCGCCGGCCGCATCGAGAACGATCATCTTGTCGTTGCGACAGGAGCAAAACAGGCGCTTGTTGGCGGGATCGAAGCCCAGGCCGGTCGGGGTTTCGCCGGGCGTCACCGGCCAACGGTGCGTGACGGTGAGCTGTTTCGCGTCGAACGCAACGATCTCGTTCTTGCCCAGGATGTTGACGTAGACCGTGCCCTGTTCGTCGCTCACGCCGGCCTCGGGCCGGCCGCCCAGCGCGACGGTGCCGACCACCGCGCCGGTTTCTGCCGACACGGCGGTGGCGTCCTTGCTGCCGGCGTTGAAGGTGAAGACGCGATCGGTGGCGGAATCGTAAAGGATAAAGTCGGGGCCGGTGCCGACCTTGACTCGTGCCACTTCTTTTAGGGTTTTCATATCGAAGATCGAAACCGTCGAGTCGCCGCCATTGCTGGTGAAGCCCTGGTTCCGTTTCGGCGCCAGCGCGACGCCGTGGACGCCCGGAGTCTTGGGAATATCGCCAACGACCTTGCCGCTGTCGAGATCCATCACCATGACATGGGTGCCGCGGGCGATGTACAGGTGCCGGGCCGCGGGGTCGATCGTGAGATAATCCCAGCCGCTCTCGCCGCCCAGATCGAACTTCTTGAGGACCTTGTACGGCGAACCCGGCGGTTGGGCCTGGCTGCCGAGTCCCAGGACGAGCAGGACCAACGCTGCCAATGCCAGGACATAGCGCATCATGAGAGTGCCTTTCTCCCGACGACGCGGGAAAGCGACCGATGGATGGATCTGCGCAAAGTCAGTATACGAGCGGCACGGCCGCTTGATTTTGGGTGTCAAGTATCCGCGCCCGGCACAGGCTTTGCACCCTCGGCCGCATCCCAGCTCGGCGACGCCCGGGCACTTGTTTCACCAAGGGAGGGGCTATGAAGAATTCCGTAATTGCATTGGCGGTGTCCGTGGTGCTAGTGGGCACGCGGGCCCAGTCGGGCGACGCCAAGAGGCTGACGCCCAGCGATCTCGTGGGCGTCTACCAGATCACCGCGGGTGAACATGGCGGCAAGGAGATTCCCGCAAAGGAAATCGAGGCCGACTGGATCACCTTCACCGAGGATGCGATCACCGTCGTGGACAGGAACACCAAGAAGGTCTACGCCGCGACGTACAAGCTCGACAGCGGCAAGAGCCCGGCACGGCTGCACATGGTCAGCATCGAGCCCAAGAAAGGCGAGGCCGCCGAGGGCCTGATCAAGCGCGACGGCAACACGGTGACGGTCATTTACGCCCTGCCCGGCGGCGCGGCGCCGATGGACTTCAAGACCCACGAAAAGCAGCAGATGTTCACGCTGAAGAAAGTGGCGAAGTAGGCGGAATCCGGCTGAGCGCCAATCGCTTCGATGGTCAGCTTGACACGTGTGTGCTCCGGGAGTGGCAGGCTCCAGCTCACTAGCGATAGTTACGACGGAATTCCTGCTCGGAAGATATCCTGCAACACCCCGTGCAGCGGGCCGTTCGACGCCAGCGCGTCGGGCGTGTAGGGGTCGTAGTTCGTGCCGTCCACGTTGGTGATCTGACCGCCGGCCTCGCGCAGGATCACGGTGGCGCCGGCCACGTCCCAGACGTGGTTGTCGAACGCCCAGTAGCCGTCGAACCGGCCCGCCGCGACGTAGGCGAGGTTCAACGCCGTCGAGCCGGTCCGCCGCAGCGATTGCGTGCGGAACGACAGGTAACGCCACCATTCCAGCGTTTGCTCGTTGCCGCGCAGGTCCGGCGGAAAGCCCGTGGCAATCAACGCATCCTCGATGCGGCTGACCCGGCTCGTAGACAACCGCTGCTCGTTGAGCCACGCGCCCATCCCGGTGGCCGCGGCGAACAGCTCGCGGTGCGGCGGATTGTAGACGACGCCGACGACCAGCTCGCCGCCGACCTGCAAGCCGATGGAGATGCAATAAAACGGGAAATCGTGGACGTAGTTGGTGGTGCCGTCGATGGGATCGATGATCCAGGTCGGCGGCGCGTCGGGGCCGGGCCGGTCCTTCGCGGCGCCCTCCTCTTCGCCGAGGAAGCCGTGCTCGGGGAACTGCTCGTGCAGGTAGCCCTGGATCGTCCGCTGCGACGCGAGGTCGGCGTCGGTGACGAGATCGAAGCGGCCCTTCTCGGCGACGCGAAACTTCGTGCGCCATTCAGCGAGCACCGCCGCCGCCCGCAGTGCTGCCTCGCGCGCGGCAGCCAGGTATTCTCGCAGTCGTTTGTCATCGAGCATCAAGTCACTTCCCTCCGCTACAGCCATCCCTGGCCTTGCTCCACGATGATCATGCGCATCGCGTCGATCCACGCGGGATGGTCGTTTAGACACGGACACGCCCGCAGCTCCTCGCCGCCGGCGTGCCGGAACGATTCGTGCGCCTCGTTGCCGATTTCGTCGAGCGTCTCCAGACAGTCCGCCGTGAAGCCGGGCATCGCCACGAAGAGGCGGCGCTTGCCCCGGCGGGCCAGGGTGCGCAGCACTTCCTCGGTGTAGGGCCGCAGCCAGCGGTCGCGTCCGAACAGCGACTGGAACGACTGGGTCCAGGCCGAACGCGTCCAGCCGAGGCGGCGGACCAGCGCGAAGGTGGTGCGCTTGACGTGCGTCGCATAGGGATCGCCGCCCTGGGCGTACTTGATCGGGATGCCGTGAAAGCTCAGCACGTGATGGTCCGGCGTCCACGACAGCTTCTTCAGATCGTCGCGAATGACCGCCGTCATCGCGTCGAGATACGCGGGATGGTCGTAATACGGCGGCACCACCCGCAGCGCCGGCACGCGCCGTTCCTGCAGCAGCGCCTTGAACAGCACGTCGGTGGCCGACGCGTTGGTGGTCGCGGAATACTGCGGATACATCGGTAAGACGATCAGCCGATCGATACCCGTCCGAATCATGTCATGCACGACCGCCGCGACCGGCGGGTTGCCCACCTGCATGCCGAAGCGCACCGGGATGGCCGGAAACAGCGTCTGCAGGAGTTCGGTTTGCCGGCGCGTCCAGTGGAGCAGCGGCGAACCGGTCTGGGCATTCCAGATGCGCCGGTACTTGGCGGCCGACTCGGCGGGACGGCGGCGGAGGATGAACAGCGTGAGAATGAGCCGCCACCGGAGGGTGGCGGCATTTTCAATGACGCGCGGATCGGAGAGGAACTGGCGCAAATAAGGACGCAGCGCCGCGGCGGTAGGCGCCTCGGGCGTGCCGAGCTGAATGAGGAGGATACCCAGCCCACGAGCCGCAGCCGGCTTTGCCGCGGCCGGCGGGCTGGCGCGAGCGCGACCTACTTCTTCTTGCACGCGGGCCCTTCCTTCGCGTCCCCCTTCTCGGTGATGTGCCCCTCGCCGGCGCCTTTGAGGGCCGCACACCGCTCGGCATTCATGGGCGTGTAGTTGGCCCATTGCGCCGGCACGTTCGCCTCGGCAAAGATCGCCTCGACGGGGCACTCCGGCACGCACGCCTCACAGTCGATGCAGTCGACCGGGTCGATATAAAGCATCATCTCGTCCTGATAGAAACACTCGACAGGGCAGACGGCCACGCAATCGGTGTACTTGCAGTCGTAGCAGGGTTCGCAGACAGTATGCGTCATGTTACCCACCTGATTTCCAGCCCGCGGCCTGGAACAACGCTTTCACAGGGACTCGGTCGCGGGACGCCGAGCCGGACAGCCGGGTATCTAGCGTTCAGTCCTAGCAACGGGGAGGATAAACGTCCAGAGGCAGGGTGTCAAGCCCCCGGGGGTTCACTTCTTGCCGAACTTGCAGATCGGGAAGGATTCGACGACGGAGGGCAGGCTGAGCGACGGATGCTGCTTGCGATCGCTCGCGCGGGTCACCTCGTCGAAGACGTAGCCGTGCAGATGATGCACGTACAGCATCTTGTCGTGCCGGTTGTACTGCACGCCCTTGGCCTGGTTCAACGCATCGATCACGGCCCTGGTGAACAGTCCGTGGTCGCCCTTTTCCTGCGCCGTTTCATTGGCCATCGCCGCCGACAGGACCGCCACGCCGCAGTCGTCGTCGGTGAGGGCGCGGGTCAGGTCGTCGACCACCGGGCGGAAATCCTTGATGGCAGCGCCGGCATGGCACGCGTCGAGCAGCAGCAACACCTGGCACGGGAATTCGGCCAGTGTCTTGCGCAGCGCCGCCCCCGACAGCGCGGTGTCGGCGAGGTTCTGCGGATCGGCATCGACCGTGAGTAGGTAGAAGCCTGTCTTGTCCTTGACGCCGTGGCCAGCGAAGTGGAACACGACCAGGTCGTTTGGTTTGACCCGGCCGAGTCTCGCCAGCGCGGCGAGCACGTCCTGGCGGCGGGCCGTGGCGTTGAGCAGCGTCGTGTTTTCGCCCGGGCGATACGGGCCGCCGGGTTTGGCCTTGAACGCCTTCGCGATCGCCCGGGCATCGGCGACCGCGAATTTCAGCGCCGGGATGGTGTCCTTGGTGTAGGCATCGACGCCGACCGCCAGCACGTGCAGCGCCGGTTGATCGGCCACCTTAGCGTTGGTGCGCTCGACGGGGGCCGAGAGCGCCGATGCGTCGGGGCTGCGCCAGCACCGTCAGCTGGTGCGTGCCCTCGGGCAGCGTGATCGTCCACTCGGCCTCGGCCTTCGCCGGCTTGTCGGTAAATTCCTTGACGGCGGCCTCGGGCAGCGGCCGGCCATCCAGCAGCAGCCGTAGCGCCGTGATCGGCTGCTCCGCGGCGCTGGCTGTCGCCGTCGCCCGCACCTTGAGCGTCGGCGCAGCCACGGCGTCGACCGTGAGGGCCACCTTCGGCGGCAACAGCTGTTCGAGGCTGAGCTCTTGCGTCTCCTGCCGCAGCGCGGCGTCCGCGGCCTTGAGCGCCTCGGCCACCGAGCCTTTTTCCACCGCCAGCTTGATGACGTTCCGGCCGATAGAGCGTCTTGCGGAACCGGTCGGCCGAGTAGAAGCTGGGGCGCTGCGTGGGGCCGTTATCGACGTACCAGCCCATCAGCCGCTCGCCGCCGGGGGTGGCGGCGTAGTAGCCCTCGGGCGTCCAGACGATCCAGTCGGCGCCGGCGGGATAGATCGTCAGCAGGATCTTGTTGGTAATCGCGTTGTAAACCGTCAGCGTGCGATCATCGGAGCCGACCAGCAGCAGGTGCAGCTTGGCGTCGTCGGCCGGCCGCACCGCCACCGAGCCGATCCGAGACTGCGAGAGGCGCCGGTGGTGCCGGAGCTTGCCCGTGGCCGGCTTGAACACATCGAGCGCGGGGCTGCCGATGGTGGTCGCAACCAGGTGCTCGTTGTCCACGAACGTGTAAGCGTACGGATGGATGGGCGCGGCCAAGGTGATGACGACCGGCGCAGGGCAGCCGCTGATTTCGAGCGTTTTCACGTCCTTCGGGTCCCTGGGATCCTTGGGACCTTTGGGGTCCTTCACACCCTTCCATTGCACACTGAGCGGCCCGGCCTCTTTCAGCCGGCCGAGGCCATGACCCTTGGTGGGATAAGCCTTGAAGTCCTCGTCCTTTTTGGTCTGCGCGATCAGCGTGGTCAGGTCCAGCTCGGACCGCAGCGGGGCAAAGGCCTGCTTGTCGGGAACCGCCTCCTCGACCAGGCCCCAGGCGACCACCTTGCCGTCGGGACTCCAGCAGGCGCCGCGGGGGGCGGCGCCGCCGCCGGCACCTTGCAGCCGGCTGATCTCCTCGCCGGTCTTCGGGTCCCAAAGGATGATGGCGCCGTCCGTGTCGCTGCCCTGCGCGGCCAGCGTCAGGTCGTTGGTCACGGCAAACGCGCGGCCAGCCCTTGTGCCGACAAAGCTGTGGACGTAGCCCTTGCTTGCCTCGCCCGTCTCCCAGTCGAACAGCACGCCCCCATCCTGATGGACCCCCTTGACGACCACGTGTGCGGGCAGCAGGGCCTTGGTGGTGTCGCGGATCGCCTCCATGCCGTGCACCTCCGGCGAGTGCACGTCCTTGCCCTTGCGCAGCATGTGGACCATCACCTCCGCGGCGGTGTACGTTTTTTTGAGCTTGCCGGTGGACACGTCCCAGACGTGCAGGGCGTGGGCCGCCGCCTTGCCGTGGCTCAACAGGGTCTGCGGATTGGCCCAGCCGACGCGCGTGAGCTTGGCCGTCACGTCGGGTAACGTCAAGGTCTGCCGGACTTTCAGCGTGTCGGCGTCGATCAGGTAGACCTGGTTGTCCCCAGCGACCGCTGCGAGGGTGGCGCCGTCGGGGCTGAAGGCAATGTCGCTCAGCACGCCCTTCGCCGTGGCCGGCAGTATTTTTTCCCCACCCTTCTTGCCTTTGCCGGTCGCGGCATCGAGCAGGCGAACGGCACGCTCCGAGGCCAGTGCCAGCTGCTTGCCGTCAGGCGCAAAGGCGAGACGGCCACGGCCGGGCGTCGTAAATAGGGTTTCGCCGGTATCGATCGCGCACACGAAGATGGCGCTCGATTTCACCACTCCCTGGGCGTCGCGGCTCAGGACCGAGAATGCGACGTGCTTGCCCTGCCGATCGACGGTCATGTAATCCGGCGTCCCAAATTCGCCGCGACCGAGCGCGGGCCGAATCACGTGCAGGCGGCGCCCGCTCTCGACGTCCCAGATCTGCACCGTACGGTCGTCGGCGGTGGAAAGGAGCCGCTTGCCGTCGGGCGTGAAGCGCACCTGCAAGGGCGCCGCCGTGTGCCCGCCGGTGTCGAGCAGGAGCTGGACGCGACCGGGCGGCGCGGCGTCGTCCTGGGCGTCCGGCTTACCGTCCTGCGCGGGCGGCTGGCCGAACGCTGCGCATGCCATCAGCAGCAAGCCGGCGAAGACAAGGCGGAGAGGTTGTTGCAACATGAGTGACTCCGGTTGCGTTGGCGAGCCGTCGGCCTTGTCCCGGCAGTGTACACGGCGGGGACAAGCCCCGCCGCTCGCCGACCGGTGCAGGACGGCTTACTGTTTCGACATTTTGCGAATCGGGAATGGCTCGACAACCCAGGGCAAGCTCAGGAACGGATGCTGCCGTTCGCCGCTGAGCCGCGCCACCTCGTCGAACACGAAGCTGTGCAGGTGATGCACGTAGAGCAGCCGATTGTGCCGGTTGAACGGCACGCCGTCGGCGTGGTTCAACGCCGCCAGCACCGCATACGTGAACAGGCCGTGACCGTCCTTTTCCTGCGCCTGCTCGTTGGCCATCGCCGCCGACAGCACCGCCACGCCGCAGTCGTCGTCGGTCAGCTCGCGCGTCAGGTCGTCGACGACCGGGCGGAAGTTCTTGACCGCGCCGCTGGAATGACAGGCGTCGAGCAGCAGCAAGACCTGGCAAGGGAATTCGCCTAGCGTTTTGCGCAGCTCCGTTCCGGAAACTGCGGTCTTAGCCAGGTCCTTGGGGTTGGCCTCGACGGGCAGCAGGTAGAAGCCGCTCTTGTCTTTGACGCCGTGGCCGGCGAAGAAAAACACGACCAGGTCGTTCGGCTTGACCTGGCCGCGCAGATTGGCCAGCGCATCGAGGAGGGCCTGTTTGCGTGCCTTGGCGTCGAGCAGAATCACGCCCTCGCCGGCGCGATACGGTTCGCCCGCCGCCTGACAGAACGCGCAGGCAATCGCCTTGGCGTCGGCGGTCGCGAACGTGAGCGTGAGCGCCGGATCCTGGTAGGCGTTGACGCCGACGGCGAGCACGTGCAGCCTGGGCTGCTTGGCCGGATTGACATTGGCCACCTCGATGGCCGGCGAGATCGCCGAGGCGTCGGGACTGCGCGCAGCACGGCGAGCTGGTGCGTGCCTTCGGGCAACGTGATGGTCCACTCCTGCTCAGCCTTGGCCCTGCCCATGGCGAACTCCGCGACGCCTTGCTTCACGCCTTTCTCGTTGGGCGGCAGCGGCCGGCCGTCGAGCAACAGCCGCAGACCGGTGATCGGCTGCTGCTTCGAACGCGCCATCGCCGTCGCCTTGAGCTTGACCCTGGGGAGGGCGGACCGGTCGACGGCCATCAGTACGGCCTGCGGCGGCAGGTGCTCCTCGATGCGGGACGGCTGCGTCTTCTGCCCCAACGCGGCGTCGGCGGCCCGCAGCGCTTCCTCGACGTCGCCCTTTTCGAGCACAAGCTTGATCACGTCGGGGCGGTAGAACTTCTCGTGGAAGCGCCCGGCCGGATAGAAGCTGGCGAGCTGATCGGGGCCGTTCTCGACGTGCCAACCCATCAGCCGCTCGCCGCCCAGCGTCGCCGCGTAGTAGCCGTGCGGCGTCCATGCGATCCAGTCGCGGCCGGCCGGGAACACGGTCAGGAGCTTCTGGTTGTTCGCCGGGTTGTACACCGTCAGCGTTTGATCGGCCGACCCGATCAGGACATAGCGGTGCTCCGGCGGAGGCGAAACGGCGATCGCCTGGATATGGGATTGGACCACCCGTGTGGCATGCACGCGTTTGCCGATCGCGGGGTCAAATACCTGCAACACGGGGCTGCCCCAGCCCTCGGCAACGACCCGACCGCCGGCCACAAACGTGCCGTCCCAACCGACCGCTCGGACATCCGGCCAGCGGACGGTTTGGCGCCACCGGTGATCTCGAGGTGGGGCCAGGCGTATTTCAGGCGGAGCGGTCCCCAGTGATGCAGGATGCCGCGCGTGTGCCGATGCCATTGCGCGGGTGGCCGCGGCGGCACCTCCGGCTTCTGGTCGTGAAAGCGAAAATCGTCAAAGTTGATGTGCCCCCACGCTCCGGAGTGTTCGTCCACCAGCCGGATGTAGATCTCCTTGTCCTGGTGCGGCTGCAAGTTGACCACGACGCGCCGCAGGCAGTCCTCATCCCCCCGCCCCGAGGCCCGGAAGAACACGTTCTCGGTGTCGTTACGTACCAGCTCGACGCGCGTCTCCGTCCACGCCCCGCCGCCGACGAGGAACGACGCCCAGGGATGGGTGATCTTGAACGGCACCGAGGTCAGCGTCCCGTGCGGTTTGTCGCCGTGCTTGCCGTAGCTGCCGACCCAGTAATTGCCCTGGTGTCCGCTGCGATCGTTCTTGCGGTTGGGGGCAATGACATCGCCCTTGGTCGGCTGCCCGTTGAACGCTGCGCCCGCGGCCACCCAATCCTTGAGGGTGCCGGTCTCGAAATCGAGATTGAGCGGCCGGCCATCGGTGCCGGTGGGGAGCACGCCGCCCAGGGCGGGGAGCGGCTCGCCATAGGCGGCGTCGGCAAGCGCCGCTCGAGCTTGCCGAACTCCTGGGGGTTCAGCGGCCGCAGCGTGAGCGTGCTCAGGTCCAGCTCGGCATGGGACACGTCCTTGCCGGCCAGGAGCTTTTCCCAGACGATGGCCTTGCCGTCGAGGCGCCAGCGTGGCTCCATGCCGTTGGCACCGCGGACGGTGGGGCGGATGCGCCGCTCCGCCTTGCCGTCGCGGAGGATCTTGCCCATCCCGGGATCCCACAAGAGGATGTCGTTCCAGGTACTGTCCCCTTGCGCGGCGACGCTCAGGTCGGCAGCGATCGCGGCGGCGTCGCACTGATACGAGCTGTCGTGGTAGAACGGGTTGCCGAGCGCGCCGGTCGCCCAGTCGAACAGAAAGCTGGCGTAGCCGCTGCGGCCGTCCGTGAGCGCCTGGTGGGTCCGCACAAGCACCTGGGTCGTCCCCGTCACCGTGTCGACTTCAATCAGGCGCTCCGTCTTTTCCAGTCCGGGGCGGAGTTGGCTCATCAGCAGCTTGCGGGAGTGGACGTGCTTCACCTTCCCCGTGCCGGCGTCCAGGACCACGAGCGCTTTCGCGTCCGAATCGCTCCGGCACACCAGGGTCTGGTCATCGGCCCAGCCGGTTCTGCGGAAATTGGCGCCGGGCACCGTCCGGGTCGGCCGGGATTGCAGAGTCGTCGCGTCGCGCAGGTACACCTTGTCGTTGCCTGCGACCACCGCGAGCGTCTTGCCGTCCGGCGACAACGCGATGTTCACGATGTTGTCGGCGGCCTTGTCGGGCAGGACCGCAGCAGTCGCGCGCACCGTGCCGGTATCGATTTCGATCAGGCGCAGGTCGTGGCCGGCGCCGACCGCCAGCGCCTTGCCGTCGTGCGTGAAAGCGAGAGCGCCGTTGCCTGGGAACGCCTTGGCCTTGCCGGTTGCTAGCGAGCAGACGAACAGGGTGCGGACGCGCTGTTTTTTTTCGTCCTTGACATCGACCCCGAAGGCGATGCGCTCGCCCTGGCGATCCACAACCGGATGCCGGACCAGACCGCCCAGGCCGTCGGCCCCCAGCGGCGGCCGGATCACGCGCAGCCGTTCGCCGGTTTCCACGTCGAAGACCTGGATGGTCTGATCCGCGGCCGCCGAGATCAGCTTCTTGCCGTCGGGGGTGAACACGAGAGCGCGCGGCGTGGCGGCGTGGCCGCCGGGATCGCGCACCAGGCGGACCAGGCTATCCGGCACGGCATCCGGTTCGACCGGCGCAGCTTCGCCCGGTGGGCGCTGGGGGAGCTCGGGTTCCTGGAGTGCCGGCGATTGTGCGACTGCCACGGCGACCAGCAGCAGGCTACCGAGCACGGTTCGTAGTTCCGCCTTAAGGCGGTCCGGGAACCGCCTAATGGCGGAACTATCAACGGCTCGCAGTAGTATGCGGAACATGGGCCACTCCTTCACGCGACTCGATCCACGCTACTTGACCTTCGTAATAGGAAACGATTCGACGATCGACGGCAGGCTGAGCGACGGATGCTGCTTGCGGTCGCTTTGGCGGGCGACCTCGTCGAAGACGTAGCTGTGCAGATGGTGCACGTACACCAGGTGGTCGTGCCGGTTGAAGTGCATGCCGTTCGCCGGCTGCAACGCATCGACCACCGCCCTGGTGAACAGGCCGTGACCGTCCCTTTCCTGCGCCTGCTCGTTGGCCATCGCCGCCGATAGCACCGCCACGCCGCAGTCGTCGTCGGTTAACTCGCGCGTCAGGTCGTCGACCACGGGACGAAAGTTCTTGATCGCGCCGCCGGCACGGCAGGCGTCAAGCAAGAGCAACACCTGACAGGGAATCTTGCCGATGCCCTGCGCAGGTCCGCGCCGGAAAGCGCCGTCGCCG
This sequence comes from uncultured Gemmataceae bacterium, assembly GCA_963834865.1. Classification (GTDB taxonomy): domain Bacteria; phylum Planctomycetota; class Planctomycetia; order Gemmatales; family Gemmataceae; genus CAWIDK01. The sequence goes on along the minus strand of CAWIDK010000005.1, from coordinate 1,293,973 downwards.
GCAGCTTCTGCGGATCGGCCTCGACCGTCAGCAGGTAAAAGCCGCTCTTGTCCTTGACGCCGTGACCGGCAAACGAGACCACTACCAGATCGTTGTCCTTGACCTGGGCGGACAGGTTGGCAAGGGCATCGAGCACGCCCTTGCGGTGCGCATCGGGGTTGAGCAGTGTCTGATTGGCGCCTGGCTGGAACGGGCCACCGGGTTTGGGCCGGAACGCGTCGGCGATGGCCCTGGCATCGGCCACGGCAAACCGCAGCGGCGGAATGCCGTTGCGGTAGGCATCCACGCCGACGGCGAGCACGTGCAGCCTCGGCTGCTTGGCCGGATTGACGTTGGTCCGCTCGATGGCCGGCGAGATGGCCGAGGCGTCGGGGCTGCGCCAGCACGGCGAGCTGGTGCGTGCCCTCGGGCAGCGTGATGGTCCAATCCGCGTCGGCCTTGTCCTTGCCCGCGGCGAACTCCGCCACGCCTTCCTTCTCCCCTTTCTCGTTAGGCGGCAGCGGCCGGCCGTCGAGCAGCAGCCGCAGACCGGTGATCGGCTGCTGCCGCGAGTGCGCCGTCGCGGTCGCCTTGAGCTTGAGCGTGGGCAGCCTGGTGTCGTCGACCACGGTGAGCACGGTCTGCGGCGGCAACAGTTGCTCCAGCGGCAGCACCTTGGTCTTTTGCTTCAACGCGGCGTCGGCGGCCTTGAGCGCCTCGGCGACCGAGCCCTTTTCGAGCACGAGCTGGATCACGTCGGGGCGGTGGAACTTCTTGCGGAAGCGTTCGGCGGGGTAGAAGCTGGCGAGCTTGTCGGGGCCGTTCTCGACGTGCCAGCCCATCAGCCGCTCGCCGGCCGGCGTCGCCGCGTAATAGCCTTCCGGCGTCCAGGCGATCCAGTCCTGCCGGGCCGGAAAGATGGTCAGCAGTACCTTGCCCGCCGCAGGGTCGAACACCGTCAGCGTCTGGTCCACGGAGCCGACCAGGATGTAGCGGCAATCGGGCCGGGGCGAGACGGCAAGCGACTGGATGAACGAGCGGGTCACCGTCTTCACGTCCGCTTTGCCGGTCGCCGGGTCGAACACCTGCAGCGCGTTCCAGTAGTAGTGGTAGCTGACGATGCGCCCACCGGCGGCAAACGTGGAGTCCGACCAGACGGGTCCTTTCGCCTTGTCGATGACGGGCTCTGAGCCGCCGGTGATGATCAGGTCCGGCCATTTCACGGTCAGCGTCAGCGGCCCGCGCTGGCGCACGATGCCGCGCTCGCGCGCACCGCCCCCGTACGGCGGTGTAGATACCCCCGGCTGCTTGGCGTGCAAGCGGAAATCATCGAAGCTGATGTGCCCCCACCTGCCCGAATGCGCGTCCACCACGCGGATGAACATCTCCTTGCCCAGGTGCGGTCGCAAATCGACCACGACCCGCCGCAGGGTTTCTTCTTGCCACCCGGAGGCGCTGAAAAACGCCTTCTGGTACTTGACCACGAAGAGGACGCCCGGCGCGCTGCCGAGCGGGACCAGGCCGATCAACAACTCCTCCTTCTGGTCCTGGAGCACGAGGTCCACGCGCGTATGCTGCGACGGTCCGCCACCGACCAGAAACGATGCCCACGGCTGCGTGATCTTGAACGGCACCGAGGTCAGCGTGCCCTGCGGCTTGTCATTGCGCAGCTTCTCGAAGCCGCCGATCCAGTATTTCCCCTGATGCCCGCTGCGCTCACCCTTGACCCGCAGGGCCACGGTATCCCCCTTGATCGGCTGCCCGTCGAATGCTTTGCCGGTGGCGACCCAGTCCTCAAGCGTACCGGTTTCGAAGTCCAGATTGAGCGGCTTGCCCTTGGCTCCGACGGGCAGGACGCCCTCCGCCGGCGGGAAATCCATGGCGTGGGCGAAGTCGGCGAGATCGCGATCGACTTGACGAAACTCGCCGGCGTTCAGCGGTCGCAGCATGAGCGTGGTCAGGTCCAGCTCGGCATGGCCCTTGTGCGGGCCGTCGTCGTGCTGTCGCCAGACGACCGCCTTGCCGTCGGCGCGCCAGCGAATGCTGTCGGACCTGGCGAAGGCGCCGCGGACGGCGGGCCGGAGACGGCGCACGCCCTTGCCGTCGGGAAGGGCCTCGCCCTTCGTGGGGTCAAACAGGATGATGTCGTTGAGATCGCCGTCACCCTGGGCGCCAATGCTCAGGTCGGGCGCGACGGCAGCGGCCGGGCACCCGTACAGACTCACCTTGCGATAGCCCTTGGTCGCCTCCCCCGTCTGCCAGTCGAGCAAGAAGCTCATATCGTTCCACCCGGCGTGATTGTACTGGGCCCGTACGCATGCCTTGGTCGTCCCCGGAACGCCGGACAGCCACAATGCAGGCTCGTAATTGGTTTTCTTGGGAAGCTGATTCAGCAGCACCTCTTTGGCGTAAGCATGTTTCACCTTCCCCGTCTCGGCATCGACGACCACGAGCGTTTGCTTGACCGGTCCGTTGAAGCACACCAGGGTGTTGTCGTCGGCCCAGGTGACATTGCGGAAGTTGGCGTACGGCACGGTCAACGGTTTTTTTGCGCCGGCGCCAGCGTGGCTGCATCGAGCAGGAAAGCCCGGTCACCCGTGACGACCGCCAGTTTCTTGCCGTCCGGCGAAAACGCGAGACCGGCCACGTGATGTTTGATCCGGTCCGCCGCGAACGTGAACTCCTTTCGCACGGTGTCCGTCGCAATGTCGACCAGACGCACCGCGTATTCGTCGCCGATCGCCAGGGATTGACCGTCCGGCGCGAACGCGCACGGACCACCCCCCTTGAGCGCCGCGCCGCGCCGGTCGCCAGCGTGCAGACGAAGGTGGTGTCGACGCCCTTGCCCTGGTCTTTCTTGGCATGGACGTGGAACGCGATGCGCTCACCCTTGGCGTCGACGACCGAAGCGACCGCCAGGCCGCCTTCGCCGTCCGCGCCCAGCGGCGGCCGCAACACCCGCAGCCGCTCGCCGGTCAGCACGTCCCAGACCTGGACTGTGCGGTCCTCGGCGGTGGAGATGAGCTTCTTACTGTCGGGCGTGAACACCAGGGAGCGCAGCTTGCCGGCGTGGCCGCCGGGATCGCGCACCAGGCGGACGCGACCGCCTGCCAGTGGATCGCCCAGCTCCGGCGCGTCGTCCGGCGGCACAGGCTCCTGCAGCTCGGGGTCCTGTGGCGCGGGCGGCTGGGCGACCGCCACGGACAGCAGCAGAGCGCTACCGAGAACAGATCGCAACAGCATGCGGGACATGAGCAGCTCCTCAGCGCGATGCAATGGTTTCGTGTCGTGGGGCAGGCGTCCCGCCTGCCGTCAGCGGCATGCGGGACGCCTGCCCCACGGGAGGCGTTTTCACTATTTCCCCATCTTGCGAATCGGGAACGGCTCGACGACCCACGGCAGGCTCAGGAATGGATGCTGCCGTTGATCGCTGAGCCCGGACACCTCGTCGAACACAAAGCTGTGCAGATGATGCACGTATAACAGATTATTACGGTGGTTGAACGGCACGCCGGGCGCCTGGGCCAGCGCTTTGAGCACCGCGTTCGTGAACATGCCGTGACCGTCCTTCTCCTGCGCCTGTTCGTTGGCCATCGCCGCCGACAGCACCGCCACGCCGACGTCGTCGTCGGTCAGCTCGCGCGTCAGGTCGTCGACGACTGGGCGGAAGTCCTTGACGGCGCCGCCCGAGTGGCAGGCGTCGAGCAGCAGCAGCACCTGGCAGGGGAACTCGCCGAGCGTCTTGCGTAAATCCGCGCCGGAGACCGCGGTGTCGGTGAGATTCTTGGTGTTGGCTTCGACCGTCAGCAGGTAGAAGGCGGTCTTGTCCTTGACGCCGTGGCCGGCGAAGAAGAACACCACCAGATCATTCGGCTTGACGTTGTCGCGCAGCGTCGCCAGCGCGTCAAGAACGGCTTGTTTGCGTGCCTTGGCGTCGAGCAAGGTGACGGCCTCGCCGGCGCGATACGGTTCGCCCAGCCCCTTGCTGAAGGCGCCGGCAATCGCCTTGGCGTCTGCGGCCGCAAATGCGAGCTTGAGCGTCGGATCCTCGTAGGAGTCGACGCCGACGGCGAGGATGTGCAGCTTCGGCTGCTTGGCCGCATTGACGTTGGTCAGCGCGATGGGCGGCGAAATCGCCGAGGCGTCGGCGCTGCGCCAGCACGGCGAGATGGTGCGTGCCCTCCGGCAGCGTGATCGTCCACTCCGCCTCGGCCTTGTCCTTGGCCACCGCGAACTCCACCACACCTTCCTTGTTCGGCAGCGGTCGGCCGTCGACCAGCAGCCGCAGTCCGGTGATCGGTTGCGCTTTGGTGCTCGCCGTCGCGGCGGCCTTGAGCTTGACGATCGGCATCGCCGACGTGTCCAGGACGGTGAGTACGGCTCGCGGTGGCAAGAGCTGATCGACGGCCACGTCGCGCGTCTTCAGACCCAGCGCGGCGTCGGCGGCCTCACGCGCCAGCTTGACCGAGCCCATTTCGAGCACCAGCTTGATGATGTCGGGGCGGTAGAGCTGCTTGTGGAAGCGCTCCGCCGGGTAGAAGGTAGCGAGCCGATCCGGACCGTTATTGATGGTCCAGCCGATCAGCCGTTCCCCACCGGGCGAGGCGGCATAATAGGAGCCGCCGGTCCAGGCCACCCAGTCGCGGCCCTTGACGTAGACGTTCAGCAATGGGTATTCGAGCGCGGCGCATAGATGCGCAGGACCTGCGAGTCGTCGCCGGCCAGCAGGTATTTGCCGTCGGGCGACGCGGCGATTGCCTGGATAATGCCACCGGCACCCTTGAAGCGGCGGAGTTCTTTGCCCGTCAGCGGGTCGTGCAGCGTGAACTGCCCGCCGGTCGCCCAGGCGACCCAGCGGACCTCCCCCTGCGGCGGCAGCGTGAAGCTGCGGGTTGCGGCCGTCTGCACCGGGGTATGGGCCACAAGCTTACCGCCCTGGAGGATGCGCAGAAAGCCCTCGGACACCTCGAGCGACCAGCCGTCACGTTTGGTGACCGGCAGCGTGAAGCGGTCGGCGGCGGCGACGTTCGACAGCTTGAGCGCCTTGAGGTCCAGCACCGTGTCGAGCTTGTGCGGATCCCGCAGGTTGCGGGCGAGTCGGTCGCCCTTGACGCCCCAGCCGACCGCGGCCGGCTCGACGCGCTCGCCGGCCAGGTAGCGCAGGACCGCCTTGGGTTGCACCTTGAACAGCCCGACCACGGTTCGCCCCGGCCCGTCCGCCAGGGCGCCGAGCTTGCCGTCGGGCGCGATCGCGCCGATCCCGCCCCAGTGGAACATCTCGGGCGTGCGGCAGACTTCCTGGATCGCGCCGTCGACGAGGTTCAGCTTCGCGACCCAGCGCTGGCCGCCCCACTGGCAGATCAGGATCACCTCGTTCTGCGTGCGGAAGATGATCTGATGGACCAGTCCGTCGAAGAGTTCGCCGCGCTTCTTTGCAAGGACGCAGGTCTTGACAGGCTGGCCGGTCTCGGACCAGACGCGCAGCGGGTTTGGCGGGTCGCCCGCGTAGGCGACTGTCCCGGTCAGCAGCCGCTTGCCGTCGGGGCTCCAGGCCATCCCGAAAACCTCACCGTCGAACGAACATGCCTTGACCCGCACCGGCTTGTCCGGCACGGTCAGGTTCCAGATCTGGAACCCGCTCTCGTTGGGGCGCACCGCCAGCCGGGTCCCGTCCGCCGTCGCGCACAGGCCGACCCGCTCGGCCCGTGCTCTCGACTGGTCCTTGACCTCGATGCGGAAGTGGGCGGTGGCCGGGATGCCGGCCGACTCGGGCCGGTCCCAGAACGTCTTTAAGCCCGGTCCAGACCCAGCAGCTTTTCCGCCCGGACACGAACGCCCGGTCGCCGTCGGCGGCGAAGGTCGCCGCCGCGAAGCCCCAGGGCTCGGCGTCCTCGCCTGACAGCGGCACGATGCGCCCGTCGCCGAGGTTGAGCAGGTACGCGACACTGACGGCAGGGCCGGCTGGTTTGGCGGGGACGAACCGCGCGACCAGCAGCGTCTTGCCGTCCGGCGCCAGCGCCGCCGCCTGCACGCCGCCAATCGGCAGCCGCAGGATGCGTAAGCGCTCGCCGGTTACGACGTCCCAGATCTGCACGGTCCGGTCGCCGGCGGAAATGACCGATTTGCCATCGGGAGTGAAGGACAGGCTCGTAATCGCGCCGACGTGGTGGCCGGGATTGAGCGTCAGGATCGGTTTGACGATCGGATCGGGCAGCGGCGCGGCTTCCTGGCCGAGGACGCCACCGAGCCGCATAGCCAGCAATAAAGCGACGGTGGCACGCGCAACGCAAGTCGCCGCAAAACGCATCGGTTCATCTCCTGGGCGATCGTGGGCGTTGCCTGTACGGATTGGTCAGCATATGGCGAAGCGGGAGCGTCAGCAACCGGAATCGACCGGCCGCCGACGCTCCCGGCTAACAGCCAAACTTCCGAAGTCGCGAAGACTTCGGAAGTTTTTCGGATAGGCTTTAGTTGACCCACAGCGTGTAATTGCCGCCCTGGTTGGCGATGTTGGTGACGCGGATGGTAACCCGCGCGATCTGGCTCGGATTGCCGCCCGGAACGCCGTTGTGGACGCCGCCGGTCGTAATCGTGTCGATCCAGATGTGGCCGATGTCGTCCCGGACCGCCTGAATGCGCATCGGGAACGACGCGCGGAAGCCGATGGCGCACGGCCGGCCGCAGACGAAGTTGAAGTTGAACACGTGGGTGGCGCCGCGGCCGATGTTGCGCGTGATCGAGCGCGGGCCGCCCACAACGTCACGGAAGCCGATATCCGGAATCGGGCGACTCTTGACGAGGTTGATCAACTCGTTCAGCTTCACGTTCTGCTTGTCGGCCATGGCGGTGGCCTCGTCGAACAGGGCATTCGCCTCGTCCAGCAGGCTCGGGGACTTGGCGACCGTCTTGGATGCATCCTCGCCGGTTTTCTTCCCCTTCTCATTCTCGATCACCGGCTCCTCGGTCACCGTGTTGAGCTTGGCCTTGGACAGTTGCCGCAGGATGCCGGCGGCGGTGATCAACATCTCCGGCGACTTTTCTTTACTGCCCAGGTCCGCCAGGCGGTAGGCCATCACCAGGTCGCTGACCAGGTCGGAGCCTTTTTGCCGCTCCGCCCGCTCCTGCTCCGCCTCCTTCTCGGCTCGGATTTCTGCCTTGGTCTTCCCGGCATCCACGCCCGCCGGCGCGAGCACAGCCAGGACGGCGCCCGCTGCAAACAACAGGGCTAGCCATCGCACGCGCTTCGTCATCGTCGCACCTCGTAGTCAGTTCGGAACATTTGAGCCCGCGGCAGCCGATGCCGCAGGGTTTACTCGCACGTCGTGTCCATTCACAACAGAGTACCCGCCGCGGCCATCGATCTGTTAGAAAAAAATCTCAGAAATGTAAGTACGCACTACTTCGGCAGCTCCCACAAGCGCACGCTGCAATCGGCGCTGCCCGAGACGGCGTAGCGGCCGTCGGCGGAAAAGGCGACGCCGGTCACCGTTTTCGTGTGCCCGCGCAGGCACACTAACTCGGCCATGGAGTCGGCGTCCCATAACCGCACCGTCCCGTCGTGTCCGCCGGACAGCAGCCGCTGTCCGTCGGCCGACCATGCGATGCAGTGGACCTCACCGGCATGGCCCTTGAGCAGGCGCCCAATGCCGGTCCGCAGGTCGCGGACGCACACATGAGCGTCCCAGCCGGCCGACGCGATCCGGCTGCCGTCCGGCGAAAAAACGGCCGCGCTGATCGTCTCCGTGTGGCTCTTATCCAGCGTGCGGCTGAGCTTGCCGTTGGCGGGGTTCCAGAGCAGGATCAGCTTGTCGGCGCAGCTCAGCGCCTGCTTGCCATCCGGGTCGAACGCCACGCTTCGGACACGGGCATGGTCATGGCCCGGCAGCCGATGCTGCACGTCGTTCTTTTGCAGGTCCCAAAGCAGCACGTTGCCGTCGAGCCCGCCGGAGAGCAGGTGCAGCCCGTCCGGCGCGAACGCCACGCTCGTCACCCAGCTTTCATGACCGGCAAGTGGGGGCAGCTCGCGTTGATGAACGAAGTCCCAGAGGTACACGCTGGAGCCAGGTGGCGCGTGTCGCGCAGCTTGCGCTTGCCGCCGCCGCCCCAGGCCGCACGATTGCCATCGCCGGAAAACGCGACGCACAAGACCGGGTCTTCCTGGTTGACGAGCGTATGCGGATCGGCGGCGTCGGTGCGCAGCGTCCCACGCGAGCACACTGGCGTTGGGATCATCGCTCGCCGACAGCGCCAGCAGCGATCCCGGCACCGGCGAAAGCGCCACGGCCCGCACCGGCCGCTGGTGCAGTTGATGCTTGCGCACCTCGCCCACCAGGCGCAAGGGAAGCACGGCTTTTTCTCCCGGCTTGACCGTAAAAAAGTCCGGCATCAGCGTCCGGTCCCGGCGCTGCTCGACCATGCGCACCGCGTAATCGCCGGCCGGCAACGTCAGCGTCCCACTGATCTTCACGTCGATGATCTGTTCGGGGTCCTTGTCATGCTGCAGCGCCAGCCGGCTGTCCGCGGCATCGAAGTCGAACGCGACCTGGCCGGGCTCCGGCGGCGGCTCCGGCACCATCTCGGGCGGCAGCAGCCAATACGTGATGCCGACCGCGCCCAGCACGGCGGCCGCACAGGCAACCAGCCAGGGCCAGCGCCGCGGACGGGGCCGCGCCGCCTCGGCGCGCGCTCTTTCGATTTCACGCAGCGCCTCGACGACGGCCTGGGCCGACGCCGGACGTTCTGCCGGCTGCTTGGAGAGCAGCCGTTCGATGAGTTCGGCGAGCGCGGGCGGCAGCTCGGGGTTCAGCGGGAGCGGCCGCGGCGGCTCATCCAGGGCGACGCTCATCAGCACCGACATCACGTCGCCGCCGCTGAACGGCGGCCGGCCCGTCGCCATCCGGTAAAGCACGCAGCCCAGGCTGAACAGATCGCACCGCGCATCGACCGCCTCGCCGCGCCCCTGTTCCGGCGCCATGTACGCGGGCGTCCCGGTCACCGTCGCCTCCGCCGGGGCACCGCCGCCGTCCTGCACCAGCCGGGCTAGGCCGAAATCGAGAATCTTGACGCGTCCCAGATCGGCGCGGGTGCCGACCCGCGGGATTCGCTGCGCTCATTCCGCGGCTTGGTAGTAGAGTCGTCTTGTCCCGGACGAGTCGCCGGCGCTTCGAGGAAGATGTTGTTCGGCTTGATATCACGGTGGACCAGTCCGCGCTCGTGGGCGGCGGCCAGACCCTCGGCGGTTTGGCGGCCGATGCGCAGCACTTCGTCCACGGGCAGCGGGCCGTCCGCCTCGCGCAGCGCCTCCTCCAGCGGCCGGCCGCGCAGCAGCGGCATCGCCAGGTACGGCGTGCCATTGTGCTCGCCGACGTGGAAGATCGCGACGATATGATCGTGCTCGACGGCGGCGACGGCCTGGGCCTCGCGCAGGAAGCGCTCGCGCAGGTCGGCCCGCGCGACCAGATCGGGACGGATGATTTTCAGGGCGATCTGCCGCCGCAGCTTCGGGTCCTCGGCGATGTATACGACGCCCATACCGCCCACGCCGAGCTGGCGCAGCACCCGGTACTCGCCCAGCTCGGCCAGCTCGACCCGCACCGGCGGCGTTGCGGTTTCCGCCAGTCCGGTCGTGTTGTCGCCGGTCAGCTCGCTGGCGCCGTCGCGGGGCGGCAGCGTCTCAGTCGTGTCCGCCCTGCGCAATCGTTTCAGAAGCGGCACCACCGCGTCGATCATATCTTGATGAGGCGACGTGTGCCCCACGTCGGAGTCGTGCATCGCGCACGCAGCGCATCCTCGGCCTTGAGCGATTGGGCGGTGGCCACACAGCGCGGACAGACGGCGATATGTTCCTCCAGCTGCTCGGCCTGCGGGCCCGTCACGATGCCCAGCAGCAACCGTTCGAGAGTCTGAACATCGGGGCAGGGCGTAACCGCTGGTTGAGCCATGACAAACGCCCTCCCCGCCCAAGCCCGCCGGCGAGTCTTCGAGCCTGCGGGGTAAGCCGTGTGACCCCGCGGGCTCGAAGACTCGCCCGCAGGCTTGGGGATATTACGTTCCCTTTATCTGCACATTCAGAGTAACCGCGGGCGCACGGATTCTGTCAAAGAAAATGGTTCACTCGAGCAGGCCGTGCAATTCCTCGCGTAGGCGGCGCAGGACGCGGCTGCGCGCAGATAGACGGCGTTGGGGGTGACGCCCAGCTCCGCGGCCACCTCCGCCGCCGGCCGGCCGCGGACCACGCACTCCCAGCAGGCCTTCCAGGTGACGGGCTGGAACTCGGCCTCCATCAGCGCCAGGCGCACCGCACCAGATACCGGCGGTATTCCTCTTCCTCGAATTCCGGCAGCTCCACTGGCGCGGCGACAGCCTCGATGTCGGAATTCGGCGCACGCCGCTCGACCGCCAGCCGCCGTTGGTGTTTGCGCCAGCGGTTGAGCAGCACCGTCTTGAGCCAGGCCCGAAAGCTCTTCTGGGGATCGTAGCGGAACTCCGGGAGCTGCTCGACCAGCGTCGTGAACACATCCTGTACCAGGTCGGCCGCATCGTGCCCGGTCAACCCGACCCGTGCGGCCCAGCAAAACAAGAGCGGCGTATACATCTCCACGAAGCGACCCCACGCTTGCCGCTCCGGTGCCTGCCGCAGGCGGTCAAGTAAGCTGGGTGGTGTCGTGAACATGGGCGTTACCGGCCTCGAAGCACGCTTGCGGTTTCGCGTCGGACGGACGCGAAACCGCAAGCGTGCTGCAACGGAATTCTGTTGGTTCGCCTAACCATTGGCCAGCGCCTGCCGGGTGCGCTGGAGCACCGGGCTGTCGGGGCCGCCGGAGCCGCGCAGCCAGAACATGCTGCTGGCGAGGTAGCGATTGCGCCACGGCGGCGTGACGTGGTAGAAATCCTCCAGCACCGCCGAACTGAACTTGTAATCGTGCGAGTCGGTGCCCTTGGCAAAGATATGCTGCCGCGCCGTGGCCATCACCTGGCCGGTCAACTGCGGCTGCGCGTTGAGCAGCGCCAGCGTCTTCCGCGCCGCGGCGGATCGGCGATTGGGTTGGCCCGCATCGCCGAAAATCTCGCCGATCGCCAGCTCGGCACGCGGCTCATCGGGCGCCAGCGATTCGAGCGTGTCGATGCGCGTATCGGGCAGCGCCGCCGCGCTGGACCATCGCCTGGCGGAACATCGGCAGAAACGCCGCCGCCTGCAACAGCATCAGCCGCCGCGTCAGGTCGCTGCCCGTCGTCTCGTAAGCGAAGTGCAGCGCGTTGACGGTCGTGATGGTGTGCAGGCCGACAATGCCGGGCTGGCGCATCAGCAATTCGCCGGCACAGAGGAAGCACGCATCCCACAGCGACGCCGGGCGCACTCGGTCGTTCAGCTGGGCGACGACCGCATCACACGCCTCGGCCGGCGTGCCGGTGCGCAGGACGCTGAGCAGGCCGGGAGCCGCCGGCGCCGGCGGGTCGCCGAACTGCCAGTCGGCGCGGATCGTCGGCGCACGGCGAAGGTTGTCACGATACGGCCGATCTTCATTGGCGTCGCGCTGGGCCGGATTGCCGCCTTGATGCTCCAGCATCGCATACGCCAGCGAGCGCACGATCGGCTCGCCGTGTCGCCAGCCGATCGTCTGCAGCGTGCGGTAGGAGTTGGCAGCGAAGATCGCCTTGTGGCCAATGTCGCGGAAATCGCGGGCGCCGTAGCGCCAGAACAGCTCGTACAGCTCATTGAGGCCCGCTGAGCGCGCCAGCGCGGTGACGGCACGGTCGGCGCCGGCTTCGTCCCAGTTGTCCATCGCTTCCTGAAACGCCGTCAGCGCCTGGTCGCGCGCGCGGCAGCCGGGGCTCCTCCACCGGCGGCATCACCCAGTCGCCTTCTTGCCGATTGCGTTCCTGCGACGCCTTGTAGTTGTCGAGGGCCCAGAACAGCGGCAGCCAGCGATCGCGATCCTGGGCGTTCTGCGCCGCCAGGTGCGCTGAGTTGACCACCAGCACCGCGTGGAACTTGAAGCCCACCGGCCGCGGCCGAATCCCACGCACCCCCGCGAGCATCAGGGCGGCGAGCAACGGCTGATAGCTCGTGCCGCCGCGGATGCGATCGGCGACGGCCTCGAGCAGCCGATTGCGCGGCGTGTCCTCGATGAGCCGGACGAGCGGCTCGATGTCGCTATTAAGCTGCACGATGGCGCGCGGCACCTGCGCCTGCTGGGCGGTCAGGGACGGCAGCCCTTGCAGAAACGCGAAGTCCGCCGCTCCAGCGGCGGCGCTGAGCTGGGCGGTCCGCTTGAGGAAATCACGGCGATGAAGATTGGACATGGTCGGCCCCTTTCGCTCGGAACGTGGAGAGTAGCGCCGGGGCACGCGTTTCTGGACTTGATCTACGTCGCGCCCTGGCCCGATTGTACCGTCATGGGCGAGGTCATTGCATTCGCCTGCTGCAGCGACTGGCGGAATGCCGCGTTCTTCCTGCAGCCGCGATAAACGAAGAAACCGAGAACGCCCAGGGTGAGATACGGCACGCTGACCATCAGGTAGATGCTCTGGTTCATCGCCCTGGGGAAGTTGTCTTCGTCCTCCAGACCGGAGGAATCCGCGATGCCATCGCTTCAGGCCGGGCACGCCTGGACTGTCCGCGGACAGACCAGGACCAGCGTGACCAGCACGGCCCAAACCCAGAACCGCAGCGAACGCATCGTCGGACCTCCTTCGCGCCTATTCTATGGACGGCGGCACGACGAGGACAACGGGGCTAGCCCATGTTCCGCGCGGAACACCTAAACCAGTGCGTGTGAAACGGGTGTAGCCGCATTCGTGAGAATGCGGGTTTTCGCGTGGTAGGCCCGCATTCTCACGAATGCGGCTACACCCGTTTCACGCACGGTGAGATAGCGAAACGAACAAGCCGCTTGCGGGTCGTGCAGACGCGCAAGCGGCTTGGGGCGGTGAAGCACCGGGTTGGAGTCCTGGCTTTAGCCGGAAAAGACCGGCTAAAGCCGGGACTCCAAACGCGCGCCTTATGGCGCGATCTCGCCTTGCAGTGTGATGGTGGCGCTTTCCTTGTCCATGTCGGTGCGGATCGTGAGCTGGCGGCGCAGCTCGCCGGCCCGCGCGGGCTGAATGGTCACCGACAGGATCATCGTCGTATCTTGCCGTTCCGGCACGTCGGCGGTGACGCCGTCGCCGAGGCCGTCGATGCCGGTCACGCGGAAGGGCCGATCCGCACGCAGGACGATCTTCTTGGTCTGCGATTCGCCGACCCGCAGGCCGCTGACCGCGAGGTTCGGCGGCGAGACGGCCAACGTGGCCTGGATGGCGCCGATGATATTGAACGTCAGGACCGAGCTGGCCGCGTCGTTGGTCTTCAGGATGATCTCCTGCTTGAACGGCCCCGGTGCCGCATCCGGCTTGAGCGTCGCGAACAGCCGGTAGCCGCGGCGCGACGCCTGCTCGGGAATTCGCGGCAATTCCTCGACCTTCAGATCAAACGGTGCCGCGGCGCTCTTGACGATCTCGGTCACCTTCCAATCGAGAGTGCCGGAGTATTCCACGTCGATATTGCGCATCGGCGTCTGGCCGCGCGCGACGTTGCCGAAGTCGACCTCGCCGGGGTTGAATACCACGTCCTGGCGGGCGTTGGCGGTGACGGAGAGCGTTGCCGTGGAGATGTACTTGGGTCCGACGCTGACGTAAATCTTGGTGCTCTTGGGACCGCTGAACTGCCGGCCATCCATGACGATGTCGAGCGTGGCGCTTTCGCCGGGCGGCAGGACGTTCATGCTCGGTCTGGCGGTGACGCAGCTGCACGACACGCGGACCTGGGTGATCTCCAGCGGTTCCTTGTAAATGTTTGTGATCTTGAAGGAATGCTTCAGCTGCGCGCGCGCGGCACGATCCCGAAGTCGTGCGTGGTGACGCCGGCAAAGAGCTTGTCGGCCCATGCCGTCGATTGGGCAGCCGCGGTCTGGGCAAGCAGCAGAGTCGCCGAAAGGGCCAGCATCAACCTGTACATACGCGTCATCCCCTAGAACGGCGGAAGACCTCGAAGGCGAACCCGCGCTGGATTCTATCGTCCGTTCAGTACCCGGTGAAGGCGGCTTTTCCGGCAGAAGAGGCGCTTTGGCACGTCGGTGGTGACACTTGGGCGGCGCAGGGAAGATGGGGAAGCAGTCGTCAGTGTAGCCCTCACGCTCCGCGTGAGGGTCGGTCCGCGTGAGGGTCGGTCTTGCGGAGTGTGCCGATCCGTATCGTGCTCGCGCTCCCCGTCACGCGGAGCGTGACGGCCACACTAGCTGTGCCGGGCCAGAGACGCCGTCGCACTTTCCTCGGCGTAGGCAGCCCACTTCTGCTGCATGAAGCGTAGCCCCTCCGTGTAAACCGCCTCGGCCGACGGAAACAAATCACGCCACACGCGCGTGGCTGCCGCCAGCGCCGGCAGGGCCCGGCCGAACGCTTCGATCACGAGCCAGCCGTCGTAGCGAACGTGGCGCACGCGCACGGAAGGTCTCTTCCCAGTGAACCATGCCGGTGCCGGGAATGCCCCGGTCCGATTCGCTGATGTGGACATGGACGAAATGTCCGGCCAATTCCTTGATCGCCTGCGCGGCGTTCTTTTCCTCGATATTCGCGTGGAACGTGTCATACATCGTGCGGAAGTTGGGGTGATTCACGCGCTGCACCAGCTCCCGCGCCTGGGTGGCCGTCGTCAGGAAATAGCACTCAAAGCGATTGAGGTATTCGATCGTCAGCATGATCTTGTGCTGCTGCGCGACCTCGGCCGACTGGCGCAGCACATCGGCGGCGCGCTGCTTTTCGTCCGCGGTCGGGCCGGCGCCGGTGAAGACGGCCAACGGCGAGTGGAACGGACCGGCCAGCAGCTCGCCGCCGAGGATCGCCGTCATTTCGATCGCCCACCGGTGGCGCTCGACGGCGGCCTGGCGAACCTTCGCGTCGGGGCTGATCGGATTCGCCTCCGGCCCGACGCACGTGACCGTCGTGCAGCCCAGGCCCTGGTTCCTCAGCTCGCGAGCCACGGTCTTGTAGTGGTTGGCATCGCCCTCGAAGAGCGGCACCTCGACGCCGTCGAATCCGGTTTTCTTGAGCTGCGCGAGCAGCGGGAAATGCTCCTGCGTGACGTGCGTGGTCCAGAGCAGCAGGTTCATGCCGGTCTTCATCGGTGCGTTCCTCCGGGGATTGGCGTGGCCGCGACCGGGCTATTCTGCCCCATCCATCAGGAGTCGGCAAGTACGCGGCCGTCAGCGATGCGCATCACCGATCCACCGCGCCACCCACCGGATGAAGCCGCACGTGCAGGCGCAGCTCACGGAGCAATTCGCCGCCGACGGAGAGCTGGAGCCGGTACTCGCCGGGTGCCGGGAAGACCGGCCCTTTGCAGATGAACGCGTGTTCGACCCGAGCCATCGGGTCGGCAAAGCTCAGCACGCGTTCCATCTCAAAGATCGGCGTCCGCGCGTCGTCCACGTCGACGAGTCGGATCCGCACCGGCACCGCGCCCCGGCCGTCGGTGAGCGACACATAGGTGGCGACGACCGGGTGCCGGCAGGGAAACTTCGACGCGCTGAGGGCGTCGAACACGCCGACGATGGAGAATTTGCCCGTGGCCGGAACGCGTTCGACGACATCGGCCATGATCATTGCCAGGACCTGCGGCGGCGGCGGGCGATCGGCTCTCTTTTCAGACATGGCGCACCCTCTATCTATCGCCGTACGCCGCGCACGGCGCGACGCAGGAACCTGGTTATTGTCGATCCCGCGACCTGCATTGGCAAGTTTCCTGCTCTTAGGTCGGCGGGCGCGATTGTGCGGTAAGGGGCGTAGCCGCGTTCGTGAGAACGCGGGCGTGGCTATCCGAAACCCGCGTTCTCACGAACGCGGCTACTGCCAAACCGCACACGGTGATTTAGAATGCCGCCATGAACAATTCACCTGCAACGGTGCCCGCCCGCAGCGCCGGCCGCGTTTCTCTGCTGATGGGCGTTGCCGTGGCCATGCTTGGCGTGATCGCCTACGGCGTCCAGATTGCGGCACAGCGGCTATTCACTCCCTGGTACCTGCCGTGCACCGCAACCGTGGCAACACCGTTTCTCGTCATCGCGCTGTGGCAGCGGCGCAGTGTTTGGCGCGTGCTCGCGCTGGTGCTGGTGGCGGCGATCTGCGCGGCCGAATGGGGAATGCTGGTGGGAGCGCGATTGCCCGAGTACACCGGCCCGGTCGCCGTGGGCCAGCCGTTCCCGACGTTTGCGACGCAGCGTGCCGATGGCATGGCGTTCACGCAGCGCGACCTCGCGGCGCGCAGCACAGCGTGCTGGTCTTTTTCCGCGGCCGGTGGTGACCGTTCTGCATGATCGAGCTGGGCCAGCTCGAACGCCGGCACGAAGACTTCGGCCGACGCAACACGCGCATCATCGTGTCGTCCCTGGAAGGCCTCGACGACGCCGCGAAAACGCAGGCGCAGTTCCCGCACTTGCTGGTGCTGGCGGACCAGGGCCGCGGTCTGTCGGAAGCCGCGGGGGTGATTCACCCGCACTCCGGACCCGACGGCAACGACACGTCAGCGCCGACCACGATCATCGTCGACCGCGACGGCACCGTCCGCGGCGTGTACCGCGCCAGCGTGATCGCGCGACTGTCACCGGATGAAGTGCTGCAAGCGATCGACACCAGGTCGCCGACACCGCAATCAATAAAACCACCGTAGCTCCATGCGCACGAAGTCACGCGACCACGTGTTGCCGGTGAAGCACCGGCCATAGCCCGCGTAAACGTTGAACGTGCTGCCCAAACCCGCGCATGCCCAGGTAACCGTTGATGATCGTTTGGCCGGCCGCGTTCTGGATCGTGTATGCGTCGGGAGCGCTGACCTCCAGCGACTTGCCGCCGGTGACGGTCCAGCCGACGCCTTCGAGCACCGGCTTGAACCAGATGCTCGGGGAGGCCTGGCCGAGCGAGACGCCCAGGCCGTAGCGAACCACGTCGCCGGCGAAGTCGGTGCCGCCGATGGGGACCCAGTATCGCAGCTCCCCCTCGACTTCGAGGTTCGTGAACGGCCGCCACAGTCCGAGCAGGGCGGGCTCGATGGTCCAGTGATCCGTGCCCAGTCCGGGCTGCGATGCGGTGGGCGCGTAGACGCGCATTTGCAGCGTGGCGAGGAATTCGTCCGAGTTCCAGGTGCATAGCTTGAGCCCGAAGTTCGTGTCGCCGTAGCCGTACACGTTAGCGTTGACCTCGGGATTGAGCCAGCGCATCGGCGCTTCGAGGAACATCGAGAAGAACGAGATCGGCGCGAATTCGCCGTAAACGCTCAGCTCCTGGTAACTATTGATCTTCGGCTCCAGCAGCGGCAGGCCGGGGCTGAAGGGCAAGCCGCCCTTGGCCATGAAATACTCCGCGCGGGTCGGCTGCGGATCGTCGTAGCCGAGGTCGAGACGCAGTCGGAGCGTGTTGCGCGGCAGGGCGCTGTCGATGATCGCGACGTTGCTTTCGTTGATGGTCAGGTTGTCATTGCCGGGCTCGGGGACAAGCTGCGTGGGACTGGTGACCGGCGCGGGACCGAGGACCGGCGTGAAATCGGGCACCGGCTGAGCCAGGACCGGCGGGGCATGAAACGCCAGCAGCCCCGTCACGGCTAAGCCAACAAACGCGCGCATGGCATTTTGTGTCGCTGAAATAGGCAGTTCCCCCGCAGACCCGGGCCCCTCGCGCCGGGTCGCAAGCGGGCGCACCATAGGATTGTGCGAGCCAACGTGCAAGATCAGTCAGTAACGCACCAGCACAATCTCGATGAGCAGCAGCACCAGCAAGCCGACGCTGATGAAGGCGTTGACGTTGAAGAACGCCTGATTGACGCGCGTCAGGTCATTGGGCCGGACCAGCGAATGCTCGTAGACGATCAGCACCGCGACCACGCCGATGCCCGCCAGATAAATGTGACCCAACGGCGGCGATGCCAGCACGTACAGCACCGCCAGCAATACGAGCATGACCAGGTGGCACGCCAGGGCGACATGCAGTGCGCGGGCCACCCCTAGACGCGCCGGGATGCTATGCAGCCGCGCGCCGCGGTCGAAGTCGGCATCCTGGCAGGCGTAGATGATGTCAAATCCGGCCACCCAGGCGCAGACCGCCAGTCCGAGCACAAGCGGAACCTGCAATTGTTCCAGGCCGCGGATCGCGATCCATGCCGCCAGGGGTGCGAGCAAGAGCGCCGTGCCGAGCCAGAAGTGGGCCAGGGCGGTGAAGCGTTTGGACCAGGAATACCCCAGGAGGAACAGCAGCACCGGCACCGCCAGCCAGAGCGGCCAGGGATTGCGCGGCTCGGCCAGGAGGAACAGCGCGGTCGCTGCGATGAATCCCGCGGCGCACACGCCAAGGAACCGCACGACGCCGCGCACCGACAGGATGCCCGCGGGCAGGTGCCGGCCGGCCGTGCGCGGATTCGAGCGCGTTGACGTCACGGTCCACGAGGCGGTTGAACGCCATCGCCGCGCTGCGGGCGAACGCCATGCACAGCAGGATGCCGAGCAGTTCCAGCCAGGAGAAGCCTTGATCCTTGGCGTACCACGCGAGCACCGCGCTGAACAGGGCGAACGGTAGCGCGAAGATGGTGTGGCTGAAGCGAACCATCTCCAGGAAATGGCGAATGCTGCGCCAGGCTCGCATGCTGTGCTCGGAATGGAAAGGGGTCGGGACAGCGTCTGCATCATTGTACCGGCAACCGCAACATCGGCCGCGGCGCAACTGTTATTGCGATTTCGACCAGAAGTCCGGTCCAAAGCCGCCCGGGGCCGTCCAGTAGCGCCCGCCGCGGAAGCTCGTGACCTGGCGGTCCGCCGGGTCGTAGGGCTCCTGGGGCGGCAACACGTTGCAGCCCGCGCACCCCAGGGCCAGGACAAGCACCAGGAGCAGACGTCCATATCGGCGACGCTGGCAGTTTAGGGAATGCATGGCCGACGTGATTTACCATCTGGTACGGACTTGGGCAATCCCAGGTTGAACGGTTCGTTAGCCCGACGCGCAAGCGAGGGTGCACCTCGCTTGCGCGTCGGGCTAACGATGAACGGTTCGTCGTAGGTCAGCCTTTCCAGGCTGACAAGCATCTTGCAAATCTGCTCTTGACAGGAATGTGCGCGGCACTATATTCCGTCACCCTTTCCATGAATTGAGTGTTGAACCAGGGCGCCGGCGCCGTGGCGGCTTCTCGGGGGAAACCGCGACACGGCGCTATCCCTCCGGACCCTGGAAAACGCCTTCGTCTCGAAGGAGAGGCGGATGATGCGCAAGCGAATCGGCTGGTGGTTGCGGGTCCTGGCAGTGGTGGCGGCACCCGTGCTCACGGCGCCCGGTCTGGCCCGGGCCCAGGATTGGCACAGGTCGCCCACGTCCGACAGCCCGGATGCGCGCCCGCCGGCTGCCGCGGACTCACTGCCGGCCCTGTCCTGGCTCGACCGCTGGTGTGCGGCGCCGACCGCGCCGACGGCGAATCCCTTCCCGTCGCCCTACACGGCACGCGGGCAGGACATTGGCGAAGGCTTTGACGTTCCCGCCCGAGCCGTTCGTCGGCCCGCTCAGCCATCCGCGCTATACCGACGGCGGCTTTTACATCGGCGCCGAGTTCCTCTACTTCACCCAGACGCGCCCCATCCTGTCCGAGACGGTCGCCTATCGCGGCGTCCTCGACACGAGCGGCGGCCTCACCGGCACGCCCGGCACGTTCGTCGGTAGCGGCCAGGAAGCCCTCAACACCAACCAGACCCAGGGGGCCGGCAACGACTATCAACCCGGACTGGATATCTTTATCGGGTACCGTTTCCAGAACGGTGTGTCCGTCGATCTCGAATGGTGGCACCTGACCGAAGCTCGCTATTCCGCGAGTGCGGGCCCTGTCGGCGGGCCGCTCCCGGCGGGCTTCAACTTCGGCACCTTGTCGCAGAACACCTTCCTGTTCGCCCCGGTGTACAACTGGCCGCTCTCGTTCTCCGGCAACTTCGCCAGCGTCCTGGTCAACGGCGTGCCGGCGGTCGGCGCGACGGCGGGCATCTGGAATGCGGCCTCGGAAATGACCGAGCAGTTCATCCAGCGCTTCGAGATGGTCCAGCTCAACACCCGCGTGCCGTTCTGGGAAACCGAGAACTATCGCGGCTATGGCACCTTCGGTCCGCGGGCGATCATCATGTGGGAAGAATACCAGTGGCGCACCGTGCAGGATGACGTGGTCGGCCAGTCGGCCGCCAGCACCAGCGCCATTTATTCGAACGTTGCGTCGAACCGGCTGTACGGTGCCTATTGCGGCAGCGGGCATGATTGGTACCTCGGTAGTTCGCCGATCGGCGCGTTCGCGATCGACTTCCAGATCAACGGCGCCCTGTACATGGATTTCGTCAAGGGCCGCTTCGAGTACGAGCTGGGCGACAAGAGCGAGGCAGCGCATCGCGCGGTCGACGCGTACTCGGTGTGCCCGGGGTTCGACGGCAAGATCGGCCTGATGTGGTATCCCTGGGAAGCGATCCAGCTCCGCGTCGGCTACGACTTCATGGCTCTGTTCAACACCTACGCCTCGCCGCGGCCGATCGACTTCGATTACGGTACGATCAACCCAGCGTTCAACGCCGGCATCACGCGCTGGATCCAGGGCTGGGACATCGGCATTGCGCTGGTGTTTTGACCAGTCCGGCGGTGGAAATCGGGACAGACGGACTCCCTTTTCATGGCGGCCAGGGGTTGGCGATGCCAAGGACATTCGCGAAATGCTCAACGCGGCTACGCGCAGCGAACGCCCAGCAATTCCGGCCGGCAGCTGATCGGAGGCGTTGTTCAGGTGGAGCGCATCGCCGAGAAGTGGAAGGAGATGCCCAGTAAAGGCGTTTGATGCCACGAAAGCACCCCTCGCAACCACCGATGGCGGATTACGCGACCTTGGCTTTCGTCAACGGGAGCTTATCCACGTCGATCTTGTGTTTGCGCAGTTCTTCCAGGCCGTCCAGGAGATAGTCGGCCAAGGGCACGTTGTGCATCAGCTCCGACACCCCGTATCCCGAATTGCCGAACGCAGTCAATGTCTCGTAGTTTATTCTTGGCTCGAGCAGCGGTTGGCATCCGTCCAGCCGGACGGGAAGGACTTCAAGTGGCATTCCAAGGTGATGGTCAATTCCAGTGGCCTCCCCAATGTTGCTCACCTCGGAGGTCTTCGCATTTCACCGGATGGCCGGCGGGTAGCATTCGTCATGGGCGGCATACGTGTAGGCGATGATGCCAAAACCGACATCGAGGTGAAAATGCGTGTCCTGGGTCTCCCGACGGCAAGCCGATTGGCGGTGACCGGGATAGGTTTCCGCTCCTCGGGAAAAACGAAGGGGTCCGGAGTCCGTTCAAGATACCTATTATCGCCGAAAGAAGAGCACCTGCGGAAGATTCAGAGCCAGGTCGAACCAGGCGCTTCAGCAGGCGGCGGGGCATGAATCGTTTCTGGGGCTGCAGGTTCAGCGGCCCCGCCGCTGCTGAGCGGTGTGTTGGCACAACAAGTGGCGTTTGGAGCCGAACTACTCGTGTGTTTCACCAGTTCGTCCTTCTTGTTGAGGGGCTGCGGAGGCAATTGGGTACCCAATATGCATGTGCTGGCCCTTCATGGCATTTCATGACACGGCAATTCGGTCGGCGGCTGCTGTGGGGGGTACGACCCGACCGAATCCGCTCGGCTGGATAACGGGACCAACTTGGGAAACGCACGACTAGCCTGCTGCAGCGCGCCCACTACCCGGCCCGTTACGGCGCTCGGCGCGCCGTTACTGTGCCTGCCGCGCCTGCTTCTTGCGGTCGTTTTCCTTTAGGTAAATCTTGCGCAGCCGGATCGCGCCCGGCGTCACCTCGACCAGCTCGTCCTCCTCGATGTACTCCAGCGCCTGCTCCAGCGTCATCAGCCGCGGCGGCTTGAGGATGATGCTCTTGTCCGAGCCGGCGGCACGCATGTTCGTCAGCTTCTTCTCGCGGCACACGTTCACGGGCAAATCGTTGTCGCGGCAATGCTCGCCGACGATCTGGCCCTCGTAAACCTGTTCGCCGGCGCCGATGAACTGGATGCCGCGATCCTGCAGGTTGTCCAGGGCGTACGGCGTCGACCGGCCGGTCTCCATCGACACCATGACGCCGTTGAGGCGGGCGGGGATGTGGCCGCGGGCCGGCTGATACTCGTAGAAGTTGTGGTGCATGATCGCGGTGCCGCTAGGTGGCATTGAGCAGCCGGGTCCGCAAGCCGATCAGCCCGCGCGCCGGAATGGTGAACTCGATGTGCGCCGCCTCGTTGCGCGTCTCCAGCTTGACGCACTCGGCCCGGCGATTGCCGACCAGCTCCATCACCGGCCCGACGTTGGCCGACGGCACATCGACGACGAGATACTCGATCGGCTCCAGCGTCTTGCCGCCTTCCTCGCGGTAAATCACCTTCGGCTTGCCGACGGACAGCTCGAAGCCCTCGCGCCGCATGTTCTCAATCAGGATCGACAGGTGCAACAGGCCCCGGCCCGACACGTGGAACTCATCGCGCTTGTCCTCGCTCGGCCGGACCCGCAGGGCGACGTTCGACTCCAGCTCCTTCATGAGCCGCTCGCGCAGCTGCCGGCTGGTGACATAGGTGCCCTCCTGGCCGGCGAACGGCGAATCGTTGATGCGAAACGTCATGTCCAGCGTCGGCTCGTCGATCGTGATCGGCGGCAGCGCCACGGGGTGCTCGACGTCGGCGATCGTGTCGCCGATGTCGACGCCCTCGAGCCCGACCACCGCGGCGATATCGCCGGCGCCGACCTCGTCCACCTCGACACGCCCCAGCCGATCGAACGACGTAGAGCTGCTTGACCGTGCTGTCGATGCGCCGGCCATCGTGATTGATCAGCGCGATCCGCTGGCCCTTGCGCACCTTGCCGGCAAACACCTTGCCGATGCCGATGCGGCCGACGTAGTCGCTCCAGTCGAGCGTGGTGACGAGCATCTGCAGCGGCGCGTCCGCCTCGACGTCCGGCGGCGGCACGTGCTTGAGGATGGCGGCGAACAGCGGCTTGAGGTCGGTCGCCGGGATGGCCAGGTCCGGCGTGGCGACCCCTTGCCGGCCCGCGGCGTAAATCGTCGGGAAGTCGAGCGTCGCGTCGTCGGCGTCCAGCTCGACGAACAGGTCGAAGACCGCGTTGAGCACCTCGACCGGCCGGGCGTCAGGGCGGTCGATCTTGTTGATGACGACGATCGGCCGTAGTCCCGCCTCGAACGCCTTGCGCAGGACGAACCGCGTTTGCGGCAACGGCCCCTCGGCCGCATCGACCAGCAGCAGCGCGCCGTCGGCCATCTTCAGCACGCGCTCGACTTCGCCGCCGAAATCGGCGTGGCCGGGCGTGTCGATGATGTTGATCTTGATGCCGCCGAGGTTGATGGCGATGTTCTTGGCGAGGATGGTGATGCCGCGTTCGCGCTCCAGATCGTTGGAGTCGAGGATCAGGCCGTGCTGGCCGCCGGCGAGCCGATCGAGCTCCTCCTTGCGGAACTGGCCGGACTGGCGCAGCATGTTATCGACCAGGGTCGTCTTGCCGTGGTCGACGTGGGCAATAATGGCAACATTGCGAATGTCGTCGCGCTTCATGGCGTGTTCGCGTCTCGTAAAGATCTCGTGAAGGCCAGGTGTTGGCGAATGGCCGTCGCCGGAGAGTGCTCTATTATAGACAAAAACCGAGCCTGTGGCTTTCAGCGCGCCGCGAGCTCCGGAGACATTATCGTGGATCTTTATCTCATTCGCCATGCGGACGCTCTCGCGCTGGGAGAGCGCGGCATCACCGAGGACGAGGCAAGGCCGCTGAGTGAGAAGGGCGAGGAGCAAGCGCGCCTTGCCGCAAAGGCGCGTGCAGAAACGCGGTATTTTGCTCGATCGCCTTTACACCAGTCCTTTCTTGCGTGCCCGCCAGACCGCCGATCTGTTGCTCAAGACCTGGTCGCAAGACGGCCTCGCGGTGGAGCCGTGCCCGGGGCTGGAGCCCGGCAGCAAGCCGCGCAAGCTGAGCCGATTTTTGCTCAAGCAAACGGGTGAACGCGTCGGCCTGGTCGGGCACATGCCGCACCTGGCCGAGGTTGCCGCCTGGCTGGTCGGCAGCAAGAAGGCGCAGATCGAGATCGCCAAATCGGGCGTCGCCTGCCTTTCCTGCGGCGATGCGCCGGGCAAGGGCATGGCCGTCCTGAACTGGCTGGTCACGCCGGAGTGGTATGGGGAATAGCCTCATTTCCCACGCAAGCGAAACCACGCGAGCCATCGGCCGATCCGCCGTTGCTCGCCGCGTGTCTCGTGCCATAGCGCGTCCTGCAGGAACACGCGGGCGGTCATGCGCTCCATCTGCAAGAACCGCCAGAAGCGGAAGAGCTGCCCCGCGAGAAACAACGCCAGCGCCAGCCCCCACGCCATCTGCAGCAATTGCACCACGCGCAGGGGCAAATCGTGCACCTCCCGCCGCGCACCGAGCAGCATCCACGCTCCTTGCGCAAGAGCGCGAACAACGGCAACTGCAGTACGAACCACGCCAGCTCGCCGCGCGACAGCAAGGCGACTGGCCGCTGTTGCGGCGCGACGGCGCCGATGCGGTTCAACGGCACCACCGTCTGTGCGCCCGGTGATAGCGCTGCCGTGGGTCGGGCGGCAAAATGTAGCTCCACAGCGATAGCAACCGATAGTGCCCCGCGACGTACGCCAACGCCGCCGTGCAAAGCACGACGTCTTCGACGTCCAGCACTGCGTGCGTCCGCCGGATCGGCAACGTGTTTTGGAGGAAGAGCTGCCCGCCGACCAGCGGAAACAGCATGAGCAACGGACTGATTCGCATGCGCACCAGGATCGCCCCCACGCCCAGCACCAACACCGCCAGGGCGAAGAGGAGCAGTCCCTGTTCCAGCATCACCAGGAAGATCGCGCCCAGCGCCAGCCCGCACAGGAGCTGATAATGGTGCGGCTGCACCGGCGGCAGGTCGGGCTCGAGCGGCGATTCCGCGCTCATCGCACTCCCCTTTCACGCACCCGCAGCCGCTGCATCCGATACAGCACAACGTCCACCGTGTCGTCGTCGGCGGCACACAGCACCGACGCGCCGAGCCGGGCGAAGCTTTGCTGCATCTGCGCATACGCCTCGTGCAGCCGCAATGTGCTCGCGCAGGACGATATCCTCCAGGCTCCACGTCGGCTCCGGCAGTCGGCGGCTGCGCGGCCGCATCGCGGGATCCTGTCCCTCGCTGCGCCGTGGGGGCAGCGGGACCGCGCTGGGCCACGGACAGATCACGATCACCTGGTGGTGCCGCGCCGCGCCAGGCAGACGGCCCGTTCAAGCCGGGTCAGGTCCGGGCCCATTTCCAGCAGGTCGGCCAGCAGCACGAACAGCTCGTTGTCCTTGCCGCGCGTGACCGCCGCCAGGAGCGCGTCGGCCAGCACGCCAAGCTTCTCCGGTGAGCGGAAGAGATAGCGTCCTTCCTGGTCGTAAAGCAGGGCCGGATAGCTCACCTGATGCTCGGCGAGGAAGCGCTGCAGGTCAGCGCCCGCACTCGCGGTCATCCTCCAGCAGCAGCGCCAGACCGCCGGCCCCAAGGTTGTACTGCACCGACAGCACTGCGGCGAGTTGCTTGCGCCAGCGATAGTACCGGTGATAGGCCGGCCGCAGCGGCGTGGTGCGCAGCGGAAAGCGCGGCCAAAGCTGGTGCCGCAGCCATCGACTTGCGCCGATGAACCGGCGCAGCACCCAACCGCTTATTCCCGTGCGTACCGCCACGGGCAACGGCGGCTGCGGAATGGTGTAGAGCGGCTGCGGCGCCCAGAACGGCAGCCACCATGGCATCGAGTTGAAATCCGGCTGCACAAGATCGGGATAGACGTCCTGGGCCAGTCCGTAGCCGTAGGGCAGCAGGTCTGCGAGGACGGTTTCCTTGGCCGCGGGCAACAGGGCCGCCGCATCGGTCAGCTCGTCGATGAGTTGCCAGAGGTGGCGTGCCCCACGGTTGGGCCGCATCAGCCGCGCCACGCCTGTCTCGTCGAACAAGCACAGCCCGGTCAGGTCGCGCTCGGCAGTGTTGGCCTGGGCCACGCCGGCCGCCACCTCGACGAGCCGGGCCAGCGCCGTCCGCCCGGCCGGGCCAATGCGCACCGAGTTGGAGATATCCACGAACAGCGTGCAGCGGATCGGCACCTCGCTTTCCAGCTCGCGCGTCATGAGCCGATCGCGGCGGGCGGAGACCTTCCACGCGATCATTTTCGGCGGGTCGCCCGGCAGGTAATCGCGCAGGTCGAACAGCTCGCTGCCCGAGCCAGGCCGCGGATGCCGATGGGTGCCGAGCAAGGGGAGCGTGTTCTGCGTCTTGACGAACTTCGCGTGGGCCGGATCGACCGGCAGCCCAGGCAGGACGCGATAGTGCCGAACGTCACGCACAAACATCGTCGAGTAGAAGAAGCCGCCGAGGTCCGCGAGCTGGATGCGCACGCCGTCGAAGCGCACCCGTCCCGCGCCGGGGCACTCGATCGCATACGCCAGCTCCAGCGGCGTGCCGGCCGACAGCACGCCCTCGGTCTGCGTGAGCCCGCTGCGCCATTGTGCCGGCGCCGGCACGCGATCGCTCATCACGACGAACGGCAGCCCAAGCCTTCGGTCGCAGGACAGGACGACGCGCACCTCGGCGCGCTGCCGGGCCCAGATCGACTCGACCGGTCCACGGCTCGTGCTCAGCGTGCGTTCGACGCGCAGATGTTGCTGGGCCGCGCGGAGGCGCCATAGAAAGAGGAACCACTGTGCGAGCAGCCAAAGCAGCAGGGTCAGGCAGACGAGCACGCCCGCCGTCGCGCCGATTCCGACGCTCAGGCCGAGCAGCGCGATGACGGTGAGCAGGAACCAGAATCCACGGGCAGTCAGCATACACCTACTTTATCGCCGGTATCGCAAGCCGTCCTCGACCGCCGCGGCGTCGGCATGCCGACGAAGCACGCTACCATCTTGCAATCCGCCTATTTCACCAACACCGCGCGCATCGGACGTTGACAGGGCGGCTGGCCATCGCCAGAATTGAGTCCATCATGGCGCGGCAGAAGCCATACATTCTGGCGTGTGCTTCCGCGGTCAGCCACGTGGGAGATCCGCTTCGGCCCCGACAACCGCTTTCGCGTCCTGTACGACATCGACGAGGAGGCCCACGTGGTGCAGATCATGGCCATCGGGGGAAAACAGAGGGAGCGTCTATTCATCGGCGGGGAGGAGGTAGAGCTATGAAGATTGCGTCGGTCGCTGAGGTGAAGTCCCAGTTCAGCGCCATTCTGAAAGCCAGCGAACGCGGGCCCATAGTGGTTACGCGCAACGGGCGGCCAGTCGCGGTTATCGTCGGTGTCCAGGACGACGATGAGATTGAGCGGCTGTTGATGG
Source organism: uncultured Gemmataceae bacterium (assembly GCA_963834865.1). GTDB lineage: Bacteria > Planctomycetota > Planctomycetia > Gemmatales > Gemmataceae > CAWIDK01. The sequence goes on along the minus strand of CAWIDK010000005.1, from coordinate 1,266,581 downwards.
CGTACTCGCCGCACTTGCGTGCGATCTGGGACCGGTCCCGTCAGCAATTTCGGGACGGGCACTGGCTCAGCGAGGACCAATTCTGGGATCAATTCGACCACGCCCAGCCGTCCACTGCGGGGCGCACCAAGCCAAAGAAGAAGCGAGTCCCCACTGGAGCTAAACCTCGTTCGTAACGCTGGGTTCGAGCGACTGTGGGAGTAAGCGACCAGGCCGATACCTTTTCTTTACGGAGAGTGACATGCCCAGCAAATCCACACAACCGCACCGATCGGGGCCGAGCTTCAAGTTGGGGCGCAAGCGGCCTGTGGCCCGATGCCCCCGCCTGAGCCTGCGCAACTACCTGATGCGCAGCTTGCCGGTGCCGCCCGCGACGTGCGACTACACGAAATCGGCGTCGTCGGCGCTATCCAAGATCTATGACAACGATACGCTGGGGGATTGCGTGATCGCTGGGATCGCGCACGTTGTCGGAGTGCTGACGGGAAATGCGGGAACGAAGCCGTTCATCTACAGCAATGCCCAGATCATCGCCCTTTACAGCGCGATCGGCGGCTATGTCCCCGGGGATCCCGCCACGGACCAGGGGTGCGACGAGCAGACGGCGCTGAACTACTGGGAAAACCACGGTGCGCCGGCTGGGAGCACGCACAAGATCGCCGGCTGGCTGTCGGTCAACGCGGCCGACCCCAATGAGTTTCGCACCGCGTTGTGGCTGTTCGAGAATCTGTACTTCGGGATCGAATTGCCGGACGCCTGGGTGAGCCCCATGCCATCGTCATCGGGCTTCGTCTGGGACGCGGCCGGGCCCCCCGACCCGCATAACGGTCATTGCGTCGCCGGGGTGGGCTACACGTCGCGCGGCGTAACCATCAGCAGCTGGGGCATGACGGGCCTTATCACCGACGCGGCAATCGCCAAGTACGCGACGCAAGCCGCGCACGGCGACCTCTACACCGTGGTGAGTCAAGACGGGATCAACAAGGCGACGGACAAGGCCCCGAACGGTTTCGACTGGAGCCAGCTGGTCGCGGATTTCGACTCGATGGGCGGAAGTGTATCGCCGCCGGCGCCGACCAGGCCTGGTGCCAGGGGCCGTCGGAAATGACCGCCGAATTGAAGGGCACGGTTCGGTACAATCACCAAGGAGGTGTTTCATGATATCGACTTCATCGGTCGTCCACTGCGACCCCGACATTCTGGGCGGCACCGCCGTTTTTTTCGGGACCCGCGTACCGGTGCGAAACTTGATCGAGTACCTGGAAGCAGGAGACGCGCTCGACGAACTCTGGAGGACTTTCCCAGCGTGACCCGCGAACAGGCCGTGGCAGCGCTGCAACTCGCCAAGCAGACCCCGTCAATCTGACTGACCTTCTTGGTAGAATGGCGGCAACCTTGCTCGGTGATATGCCATGCGCACCAGCCCCCGCCGTCTCCTGGTCATCTCCGTGGCCGCCGTTACGGCGGTGCTGCCGGTCTGGGCGTGGGCACTCTGGCCAGAAACCTCGGCGATCACGCGGGCGAGTTTTGAGCAGATCCAGGTCGGCATGACGCTGGCAGAGGTCGAGGGCATCCTCAGCGGACCGGCGCGGGATGAATCGACGGGCTACATCGTTGCGGTTCCCAGACACGACGACAACCCGCGCGAATCCCGCTTGGGCGTGTTCCTCGCATTTGGCGACCAAGTCCCGCGCCGTAAGCGGTTGGCAAAGCACTGGAAATCGAATGGGTGCAGCTGAAACGGCAACATGGTTTTCTCACGCTGCCACCTTCAGATTCATCGGCTGATTGGTCAATACCTTGCGGCGTTGTCCCTTCTTCAGGCGGGCGCGATTCTGCCGTTCAAACCAGTTCACAAACTTTTGCCAGTCGCCGTTCAGTTCGATGCAGCGCAGGTGGAGTAACGCCTCTGCCTTGCGCGGGTCCACCGCATACCGGCACAGTCGAAACGCTCGCCGACCAGGTAACGCACCGCACCTTCCACCTGGCCGGTGGCGATCACCAAGTCTTGCGCCATCCACACGCCGTATTGCAGCATCGATAGGCGTGGCTCTAGGTAACCAATCTCGCTCCGCAAGGCGTCGCGGCGACTCTTCGTTCCAGGTCCACGGTTCGCTGTGTCGCGCAACAGCTCCTGCAAACGCTGCACCAAGGTCCGCGCCCGCCCTGCGTACAGCAGCGCCTTCAGCTTTTCCACCCAGGCCTTCAGGGCGTCGGTGCCTTCCTTGTGATAGTGACGCCCCAGCCGCCATAGCCTCTCCACGACGTGACAGACATCCAGCGTGAAGATGGCCTGGGGGAATAACGCCTCGAAGTGCTTCTTCAGGCTCTTCGCCCCGTCGAGGACGATCTGCACCCGCTTGGTCGTCTCCGGTCCGAAGCCACGCTTGGTCGCTTCCGCACGCGCCCACAATGCCGCCGCCTTGCGACCCGCAAAGGTGGCATACAGTTTCTTGTTCAGCGGCCCGTGCAGCAAGCCGTCCGCGCCACGCTTCAGCGTGTACATCACTACCACGCTGACTTCCTTGCCATTCTTGCTCTTGTCGCCTTTTTTCCGTCGTTTCTTGCTGCCACGCGCTGCCCGTTTGGCTCGGCCCCGGTGACGTTGGCAGCCGCAAGTGCAACCCGACCCATGGCGCGGCTTCCGCTTGCCGCGACGCTTCGCCAACTCCGTTTCGGTGGCGATGGGCGGACACTTGCCATCGACTTCGATCACCAGAACCTCGCCATCGTCGGACGGCGCGGGCAATTGCTTCATGAACGGCGCCGCCTCGCGTCCCATGCCGAGCACCACTTGCTCGATGGTCTCGGGGGCCGGCGCCCAGTTCAGCACCGCCTTGCACACCATTTGCGTCGCTTTGAAACTCATGCGCGTCGCCAGGCGTGCGACCCATTGCCTCACCCACGGCGACAACCGATCGCGGGTCAGTCCCAGGACCACGTCGAGCGGAAACAAGCCGCTGCCGCCGGCCCGCGACATCAGATACTGCCGGCCATAGGTGACTTCGCCGTAGAAGGTCTTCAACGTCCGCTCGGCATAGGCGTTGCCGGGCCGGTACTTGTCGTTGGCCAGGAACGGCTGCACATCCAAGCGTTGATGCCGTGCGGTGAGGAACACGCGCAGCAGACAGCAGCCCAGGACGGCGATGCGGACGAGCAGTTCTTTCTCGAAGGCCGCGAATGGCAGCTCGCTGGTTTGGCAGAACTGCAACAGTTCGTCGAGGATCGCGTGGGCCTGCAGCCGCAAAGTCTCGGCGGTCACTGGACGCACAGGAGTGCATGGCTTAGATTGTCTCTTCATGGAGCAGACTCCGTACCGCTTTGTTCAATAACGGTAAGGATATGCTCCATGTCCTTTTTCAGCTGCGCCTCACCTGAATATTCGCGAAAAACGGGGCGATTCGGCCGAAAAACCTAGGGGAAACGCTTGTAGAATCACCAGTTGCACCCAAATCGAATGCCCTCGTGATACGGGTGGAGTACGCCGAGGACGAGCGTGTCACGCACTGCGCCGCTCTCGATGTGTATCGTGTTCAGGAGGTAAGCACCCTCGACATGCTTCGTGGCTGGCTCGGCTTCTAGCGGGCCGTGTGCCCATTCCCGGGCGGAGAGCAGTTATGGACACGCAGGCAATGTCAGGTCGGGCCAGATACCGCATCCCGCTGGCAATCGTTTGCGCTGTCGCCCTCGCACTTGTGGAGATGCATCCTGCGTCAGTCAGGCCGCAGGAACCTGAGCGCACGGCGACTGCGAGTCCGTGGGGAATCAGCTCATCGGCGGGGTCGATCCGGAATCACGCGGAGTGGCTGCCGAAGATGGCCGCGGCCGGCGTCGCCACGGTTCGTCTGTTTCCCGAGTGGCGCGACTTCGAACCGACGCGGGGGACCTGGAAATGGGATCGCGCCGACGCGCTGACGGCCGCCGCCGCGGACAACAAGATCGAGATCAACGCGATCTTGATGGGATCGTCCCCGGGCGTAAGAAGGTCCACGCCTTTCCCATGGATGACCTCGACGGCTGGTCCAATTTCGTCTCGGCAGTCGTCGGTCGCTACCAGAAACGGATTCGCCACTGGGAGGTCTGGAACGAAGGCAACGGCGGCTTCAACGACGGCCAGCACACGACGGCCGATTACGCCAAGCTGGCGATCGCAACCTACGCGGCGGCCAAGCAGGCCGACCCGCGCCAGGTCGGCTTGACCGTCGCCAGCTTCGACGCGCCGTACCTCAACCAGGCGATCCGCGCTATGGCGAAGGCGGGCAAGCCGGACCGTTTCGATTATCTGTGCATCCATCCTTACGAGATCGCGGATGGCCTTGCCGACGCCGATGGCGAAATTCCGTTTTTGTGGATGGCGCCTGCTGCGCGAGATGTTGAAGGCCAGCGCACCGAATCGGGCGGACGCCGAAATCTGGATCACGGAAGTGGCCCGCCGGGTGGAGCAGAAGCAGGGACATGTCGTCACGGAACAGGACGCCGCCAAGGCGCTGGTGAAAATCTACACCATGGCCATCGCCCAGGGGATCGCGCGCACCCAGTGGTTCGAGGCGCAGGATCCGATTGGTGAAGACCAGGGCTTCGGCCTACTGGCCAGGAACGGCGCCGCGCGGGCCTCATACACCGCCTTCAAGACCCTGACGACCCACCTCGGCGCGGTGCCCAAGTACCAGGGGTGGCTGGCCCTGGGCCGTGAGGGCAAGGGCTGTGGATTCGTCTTCCAGGGCAAGTCCGCCCCCGTCCTGGTTGCGTGGATGCCGCGCGGCCACGCCGGCAAGACGCTCGCCTTCGCCGGCGACGTGCAAGTGATCGAGCCACTGAGCGGAGCCGCCACGATGCGTGGGGCCGGTCAACCCGTTGCTTTGACCGACAGCCCTGTTCTTGTCGTCGGGTTGCCCGCCGATCTCCTCAAAGAAGCGCAGACGAACGCAACCAAGAACTTTCCCTGGGGCGGCGACTATTCAACTGCCGAGGCCGTCGGCTGCGAGCCGGCAAACCCCGTTGGCAACCGGGGGATCTTCCAGGTCCACCGGGACTCGACCCCGACCGTCACGTTTGCGGACGGCTCGACGGGCGTCCTCGTGCGCGGCGATATCGGTCAAGCCGTGAGCTTTTACGTCCACCCGTCCTTTGCAAGCTTTCAGACGAAGGAGTATTACATCCGCGTTCGCGTACGGCGCGTTGCGCCGGGAAATGTCGGCATGAATCTCTTCTACGAAGTCGCCGACAGCCAGGGCCGCACGCCTTACAAGAATCGCGGACAGTGGTTCGGCGTTGCGAAAGACACTGGCTGGCAGACGTATACCTGGCACGTCACCGACGCTTGTTTCGCCAGGATGTGGGGCTACGACTTCAGCCTGCCGCCCGGAGCAGTCCGTACCATTCGTCATCGGCAAGGTCGAGGCCAGCATGGTGCCGTTCAAATAGGCGTGCACGTCAATCCCGCCGATCCGCGCGAGGGCGACCGGCCACCTATTCATCGAGCGGGGATTGCGAGGACGGCGCCAACGTCACGACCAGGTCATCGCAACAGTCGAGGCTTTGGTACGCGAGGGTTTTTTCGCAGGACTCAACATGGCGCTCAACCGCCTCAGCCCGCCCGCCGTCCTGCAGCGTCTCACCGAGGCGTTTTAGTATCTGGAATGAAAGGGGATCATCCGAAGGTTCGCTTCATCGTTTCGCTTGTCGTACTCGCGGCACTCGGCGCGGCCCTGCTCGGGCAGGCGGCCGGCTGGCGGTTGCGGGTCCAACTCCAGCGCCGCCACGCCGACCGCAGGCGGAATCCCTTCGAAGGTCAGAACGCCTTCCTGGACGGCGAGCGTCTTGCCGGCCTTGCGCACCACCACCTGGTAGCGCACCGCCGTGGCCTCTGGACTCGGCGGCGAGTCGGCCAAGTGGACGGACCTGGCGGTTGTCCCCGGCAAGCATTTCCGCTCGACGGCCGCGGGCGAGCTGCTGGATATCAGCGCCGAGTTCGAGCCGCGCAACGCGCTGAAGTTCGGCGTGATCGCGCGGCGTCGCGGTAACGTACGACGCCGGCAAGCAAACGCTGAGCTGCGGCAACCACACCACCCCGCTGACGCTGGAGAAAGGCAAGCTCCGCCTACGCATCCTCGTCGATCGCGGCTCGGTGGAGCTCTTCGGCAACGACGGTCGGATCGCGATCGTTCATGGCGCGCTGCTTCCGCCCGAGAACACGACCGTGGAGCTATTCGCCGAGGGCGGCGCGGTTCGGGCGGAGCGATTCATCGTGGCCGTGCTGAATTCGGCGTGGTAGGTCAACCTTGTGCAGGCTGACGCAAACGGGTTAGCACGTCCGCTCCCTCGTACACGATGCCGACGCAACCACAACTCCCTGAACCGCTCCGCGGTGCGGCCGCAACCGTGTTCCAGTACCCCGCGCAGCCGCACCAGCGCCGCCACGGCGCGCTGGTATGACGCCCACCTCCAGGCTTTCGCCGGCTAGACTAACCCCGGAGGACCACCGCCATGTTGACCTTTCCGCTGCACAACGCCGCCCTGGACCTCAAGGGCAAGCCACCCGACGAACTGCCGCACGGCCTGCTGCCGATACCACCGGAAGTCCGTGAGCTTGTCGAGATGGAACGCGCCAAGCATCCGCCGGAAGCCTTTGCCAAGGCCGAGGACGGGCTCCTCAACGACTGGACGGTCCACTGGTACTTCGACAACCTCTGCCAGGAAGTGACTTACCGGCAAACGCCGGCTGGCCCCGACGTGTTGGCGGTGGGCTTCGACGAGGTGCTGGCGCTCCAGCGGACGCTGTCGCCCCAGGAGCGGCGGACGCTCAAAGGCTACCCGGCATGAGCAGACTCGCCATTCCGGTCAAGCGGACGATCCTCCATAGCACCGGCGACGTGCTGCTCAAGGCTCACGTCACACTAACCCTCGAGGATAGTGCCGGGACCTTCACGGACCGACAATTTCAAATCGACTCGGCCACGGACGTAACGACCTTCCCGGCATTCACGGCCAGGCAACTCGGCCTGCCGATGCCGGTGAACCCTTCGCCGATCCGCCACAATCCGACGGGCCTTGAGGTCCGCTCCGGCGTGTTGCGTTTCCGCATCGACGGCATGGACCAGACTGAGTACGTGGTGTCTTGCTACTTTCTGGGCGACCCAAACACCGCGCCCAATCCCGCCATGCCAGCATTCTTCCCCCGAGGACTCCTTCAGCCGCTCGCGCTTCTTGACTACCTGAAGTTCACGATGGACAAGGACCCGACCAGCGCCGCCATTTATGGCGAGGTGATCATCGAGAAGAAGTAGACGGCTTGGACGCCCAAGGAACGTGGCGGCCAGTCGAAGAAGGCAGGGCCCGGGACATCCACGATTTCGCGCGTGCCCCACTGCTGCCAAACCCGCGCGTCCGGTCGCTTACACGGTTCTTCAGCTTTTCGGCGCGACGGGAATAACGCGGGTCTCGAACCGTGCGATCTCCTCCTTGAAGCGGTTGATCCGTTGCTTGAGAGAACGCAGGGTCAATTCGCGTACACGGCCGTCGGTGGACGGTGCCTGTTCGGTTTGCGTGTAAAGTTGTTCCAGCTCCAGCAGCTTCGCGCGGGTGTTTTCCAGCTGGCGCCGGTTTTCGATGCTCATGGGATAACCTCCAGCATTCCCTTGGGGATCAAGTTGCGGTCCGTCGCGAAGGTCCTCTTCGTTAGCTGTTGAAACGCTTCCAGGCCAACCAGCTCCATGCTGATGAAAGGCAGACCGGCGAGCAACTCCGCTTCCGCGGTTATGTCCGCTGGGAAGCCCGGCCCGATGAGCAGCACACAGTCCACGTCATTCGGCTCGAGCTTGTCGGTGACAAAGCTGCCGTTCACGACAATCCGCTGCACGCCCGCGCCGGGCCAGCTCGACCAGCCAGCGAAGCGACTGCATCTGGACCTGCCGCAGCTCCGATTCCTGTCCAAGCCGGTCGGTAATCTCGTCGAGCGTCGCGGGATGAATCCCAGGCGGCAGGTAGCCGTCGTCATTAAACCCTGGAATCATGAGGCGCGCCTTGCCATGCGATACTCGCGCTGTCTGTCGAACCTAATTGTACGGGCTTCCGGCAAACGGTGACATTGAGAAATCCGCGGGCATCGAGGGCCAAGTGCGGTCCGGTGGGCCCCTGCATTCCACTCGGTCGCGCAGCTGCTGGTGCGTGGCGGCGACCGCGGCGAACGCGGCGAACGGGTCCATCGAGAGCGAGAACAGTATTAGGCCACGCACGCCACGCGGTAGATACCCCACGCGGGCGGCAGCGGGCCCGGCAGCAGTGCCCGCAGTAAACGCTGCTGCTCGTCGATCTGCTTGTCGGTCAGGATGGTTAGCGCCACCAAGCGTTCGCGCACCTCGTCGAAGAACATTAGCATGTTCTCCAGCGCCAGCGCATCCGTCGGGCACTCAATCCATGCCTCGCGCACCTGCTGATAGCCGGCCAGCTCCAGCGTGCGGGCCAGCGTCGCACCGACCGCGGGGGATAGCCGGCTCGCCAGGTACAACTCGTTAATGGCGATGGCCCAAACCCGCAGCGGCGCTAGCTCAGGCCGGCCGGTCGCTTCGAGATACGCCAGGCGCGCCAGCGGCGAGCGGAAGTCGGGCTCGAGCAGGCCGACGCGCGTGCCCGGCCGCAGGCGTGCGCGGAGCCGGCCGAGCACGAACTCGACCATCGGCACGTGATGCAGCATCGTCCGCGCGACCACCACGTCCGCGCCGTCGAGCCACGGACCCAGCTCGGCGATGTCGGCGCGCACCGGCTCGAATCGCGCCGGCCCGTGCCCCGCCAGCGCCGCCTGCGCCTGCTCCAAGAGGCCCGCGGTTGCATCGACGCCGACCAGGACGCCGCCGGTGCCGAGCCGGCGCAGCACCCGCCGGCTGAAGCTGCCGGCGCCGCAGCCCAGCTCCACCACGCGGTCGGTCGGCCGCAGCGCCAGCTCGTCGAGCAGCCGCTCCGACACCTCGGCGAAGTGCGTATCTTGAATTTCCAGCCGGCGTGCGGCCCGCTCCGATTGGCCGAGCACGTAGGGTTGCGGTTCGGTCATGCGTCACCCGTCCCCCGCGCTCGGCTCATTTCCACGAAACGCCGGTTCGCGACGCGCAGCCCATCCTCGGCGCTGACCCCAAGCCGGCGTGCGGCCTGGCAGAGTCCAAAAAGTACCTCGCCCAGCGTTTCCTCCAGCCGGGTACGTGAGTTGGTTGCCATCTCCATCTCCCGCAGATCCGCGTCGGCCTCGTCTTCCTGCTCCTGTTCCCCGTGCAGCTTGGCGTCGATTGCGCCAATCTGCTGGCGCGCAGCAGCGCCGGCAGGCTCGCGGGCACCCGGTCGAATTCATCGCCGGAACCGCCGTGCTCGGCGCCGCCGTGCTCGGCCGCCTTGATCGCTTGCCAGTTGCGGACCACCTCGGCTGAGCCGCTCACCTGCGTGGAGCCGAAGACGTGCGGATGCCGGCGCACCATTTTCGCCGCGATGCCCTGGATCACGTCGGCTATGGTGAATGCGCCGCGGTCGGCGGCCAACTGCGCATGCAGCACCACCTGCAAGAGCAGATCGCCCAGCTCCTCGGCGAGCGCGCGGTCGTCGCCGCCGTCGATGGCGTCGAGTACCTCGTACGTTTCTTCGATCAGATAGGGCCTGAGAGTGCGATGGTCCTGCTCCAGGTCCCAGGGGCAACCGGTGCCCGGCGTGCGCAGCGCCTGGACGATCGCGGCGAATTCGCGAAAGGCACGCGCGGCTGCGTCCAGGTCCATTGCTGCTCCTCCACGGCTTCGACCGCCGGACTGCGTCACGGTAGCGAAACCGGGCGGAAGTTCAAGTTGCCGCGATGCGCGTAGCGCGTAGGGTGGGCGCAGTCTTCGAAGCCCACCACGCCACGCCGTTGCACGGGCGTGGTGGGCTTCGAAGACTGCGCCCACCCTACGACTACGACCACCGTACTTAACTCGCCACGGGCGCGCCGACCACCTCGGCCACGACCTGCAGGCTGAGCGTCGCGCCGCCGGCGTCCGCGATCTGCACGGTGATGGTGGGTGTGCCGGCGCTGGCATAGGTGTGCGTGCCGGAAACGGTGAAGGTGGTGCCGGACACGGTGATGGTTCCCATGCTCGGCGCCGTGCCGTCGCCCCAGTTGATGACGGCGCTGTAGTTGCCGACCGGCGCGGGCCCGCCCGAGTCGGTGAAAGTTGCGACCGGGCCGGTGAACGACGTGTTCGCCGTCGCCATGACGCTGACGGGCACGCCGGCCAGCGGCGCGTCTTGTACCACCGCCTCGCTGTCGACCGTGGTGGTCGCCCCGCCCTGGTCCGTGACCATCACGGTCATGGAATAGGTCCCTGCGCTTGCGTAGGTGTTCGTGCCGAGGACGTTGAAGCTGTTGGCGCCGGCGGCGACGATGGTGCCGGCCGCCCCGGACGCCGTCGTGGTGTGGCCGTCGCCCCACGTAATGGTGGCGGTGTACTGGGCGACGCTGCCGTTGGCGCCCAGGTCGGTGAACGAGGCGACCGTGCCGGTGAACGTCGCGCCTTCGGTGGGGCCGATGGTGACCGGCACGGGCGTGAGCGGCGCTTCGGTCACGGTGGCCGCGAGCGTGCCGGTGACCGTGGCGCCGCCGACGTCGTTGACGGTCACCGTGACGGTGTACGCGCCGGCCTCGGCGTAGGTATGGCTGCCCTGCACGCTGAAGGTCGGCAGCGGCGGCGGCGTCCCGGGAGCGAGGCCCATAGGCGCCGGATTCTGCGTGATCGCGCTGGGGCCCGATACCGTCGTCGTTGTGCCGTCGCCCCAGTTGATCGTGGCATTGAAATCGCTCGCCGGCGCCAGCGGATTGGCGTCGCTGAACGTCGCCACCGTGCCCTGGAACGCCGACCCTTCCACGACGCTGAACGCGTCGGTATTGAGCATCGTCAGCGGCGCGTCGGTCACGGTGGCCGTTAGCGTGCCGGAAACCGTCGAGCCGCCAATGTCCGTGATAGTCACGTTCACGGTATACGTGCCGGCAATCGCATAGGTATGGCTGCCGCTCACGGAGAATCCGGTCGACGACGGCAACGGGACGACGGCGACCGTGGAGGTCGTGCCGTCGCCCCAGTTGATTGTGGCCGTGTAATTGCTCGCCGACGCCAGCGGATTGGCATCGCTGAAGGTGGCGAGCGTGCCCTGGAACGCCGTCCCTTCCACCACGCTGACCGGATCCGTACTGAGCAGCGTCAGCGGCGCATCCGTCACGGTGGCCGTCACCGTGCCCGTGACTGTGGAGCCGCCGATGTCGTTAATGGTCACCTTCACGGTGTACGTGCCGGCGTCGGCGTAAGCGTGGCTGCCATTCACGGTAAAGTCGGCCTGCGGCGGCACCACACCAATCGCCGTCGGCAAACCGACGATCGCGCCGGGCCCGGACACCGTCGTCGTCGTGCCGTCGCCCCAGTTAATCGTGGCCTTGAAATCGCTGATCGGCGCGTTCGGATTGTAATCGGCGAACCCGAGCAGCGTCCCCTGATACGGCGCCCCTTCCACCACGGTAAACCCGGTGAATTCGATGATCGCGAGCGGCGCGTCCTGGACGGTGGCTGGGCTCGCGATCTTGACGGTGGGCGGCGTCGGGAAGCCGACCTGCGTGACCGTGGTCGTAACCTGGTACGCGCCTTCCTCGGCGTAAGTATGGCTACCCACCACGTGGAAATGGCCGGCGCTGTCCTTGACGACCTGGCCAGTCGACGTTTGGCCATCGCCCCAGGCAATCGTCGCGCTGTACGCAGCGGCGGTGTTGGGACTGCCGGGATCCGTGAACGCCCCCACGTTACCGTTGAACGACTCGCCCTCGACGGCCGTCACCGGAACCGGGACCGCCGTCAAATCGTCCGCGGCGACCTGGGCGACCGTGACAAGACTCGTGTTCTGCAACGTCGTCACCAGATCGCGGACGGTGACGTGGATTTGATAGGTGCCGTCATCGACATACTTGTGGTTGCCGCGCAGCAGGTAGGTCCAGCTATTCGGACCCTGGACGATCTGGCCGCCCGCCGACGCCACGCTCGACAGCACGGAGGAGGTGCCGTCGCCCCACGACACGGTGGCCTGCAGGACGGCGATGGTCGCGTTGGGGTTGCCGTCGCGCGTGATCGTGCCGACCAGGGCGCCGGATAGCGTCGTGCCTTGCACAAAGTCCACGGTCGGGCCGCCCACGCCCTGGATGTTGAAGTCGGTCGCCGCGGAGAACGGCGAGGTGTCGCCCTGGGCATCGGTGACGGTCGCGGTGATGCCGCCGAAACCGGGCTGTGCGACGTTGACAACGAAATTGCCCTGGCTATTGGGGACCACCTTGGCCGTGGTTTCGAACGTCTGGCCCTCGTAGTGGCCGTTCGGGTCGGTCGCGGTGTTGTTGAACAGCTCCACCGTATAGGTGGCGTTGGGCGTGAAGCTCGCGAGATGGCCGGTCACGCTGGTCGGTCCCCAGCTGGTGAACACCGGGGCGGCGAGATGGTTGTTCACCCCGGACGCCAGCACGATGCCGTTGGCGTTGGCGAAGATGGAATTGTCGGTGAAGTGCGCCTGCGCGCCCCCGGCCATGTAGATGGCGTCGCCCTTGTTGTAAGCGATGTAATTGCCCGCAATGAGGTTGGCCGCGGTGGCGCTGGTGTCGAAATACACGCCGTCTTGCGCATTGCCGACGGCCTGCGTGCCGGTCGGATCGGTGCCGATGAGGTTGTTGTCGACGGTGTTTCCGTGGCTGCCGTCGAGGATGGCGACGCCGTTGCCGGACGTGCCCACGTGTCCGGAAATGACGTTGCGGTCGGCGGCAGCGGGCGACCCGACCGCGTCGCCGCTGGCATGCGTGGCCGTGGTGGCCGTGGCGCCGATGGTGACGCCGGCCAGGTCGACGCCCATGGAGGCGCCGGCCGGCGTGATCCCGATGAAATCGCCGACAACCTCGTTATTCTGGCCGTTGCCGAGGTCGATGCCGCGGACGGCCATGCCGCGGATCACGTCGTTCGAGCCGGTCACGTCGATGCGGAAGTTCATCTGCAACTGCAGGTGGGCATTGTCGCTGGCGCCGCTGCCGGTGTTGGCGTAGGCGCCGGGCTGAGTGTAGCCGTTGAGCGTAGTGCCGGCCTGATTGATCGTCAGGGTCGGTTCGGAGATGGTGGGCATCGAGAACACGTGCACACCGCTGCCGGCGATGTTGAAGTCGATCACGCTCGGACCGGCATAGACGTACTGGCCGGTCTTGGCGTCGTAGGCATCGATGGCCGCGATCGCCTCGAACAGCGACATGGGACTGCCGTTGTTGTTGGACGCCAGGCCGTTATTGTTGAACTGCAGATGCGAGATGTCGGTCGTGTAGGCGGTGGTGGTGACCACGTACGTGTGGGCGGCGGCGACGGCCGGCGTACACCGGTCCTCCAGGCGCTCGAATTGAAGCCGAGTGCGCCGCCGACCATGCGGCGAGGCGTGACACCAACGGCGCCAGAAGCGGCGGAGTTCCACAGAAAAATGAAGCATGGGTATCCCTCCCAATGAACACGGCGAGCGTCTTGAGCCGATGGATGGCGTGCCGGCTGGGGCCGGCGGAAAGGACGCGCGTCAGAGTGCGGAGTTCGTTCATGGAGCGGGCGAAGTATATCGCGAGATCGATTCTGGAAAACCCCGAAATGACGGTGGCGGAATCGGCTGGCGGTTTAACGAAGCTGGGCGAGCTGCGCTACGAAGCGGTGGACGCGGCGCTCGTGCGCAGCCGCCGGAAGCCCTCGTCGAGATCGCGAATCAGGTCGTCGACGTGCTCGAGCCCCGCATGGATCCGCAGCGTCGGGCCGGGATGCGTCCAGCGCGGCTTGGTGCGCAGCTTTTCCGGATACACCGGAATCATCAGGCTCTCGAAGCCGCCCCAGCTGTAGCCCAGGTGGAACAATTCCATGCCGTCGAACATCGCCGCCAGCGCCGCCGGCGCGACCGGCTTGAGCAGCACGGCGAACACGCCGCCCGCCCCCGGCATGTCGCGCTGCCATAACGCGTGCCCGGGATCGTCCGGCAGCGCGGGATGCACGACGCGCTCCACTTCCTCGCGCCGCTGCAGCCAGCGCGCCAGCGCCAGACTCGTTTCGTGATGCTGCCGTAGACGCACCGCCAGGGTTCGCAGGCCGCGCAACGCCAGGTAGCAATCGTCCGGGCCGGCGCAGGCGCCGAGGTTCATGAAGATGCGCAGCAACGCCGGCCAGTGCGCGGCCCGGCAGCTCATGGTCCCGAGCATCACGTCGGAATGGCCGGCGATGTACTTGGTGGCCGCGTGGAGCGACACGTCCACACCCTGCTCGAAGGGCCGGCTGTGGAGCGGTGTCGCCCAGGTGTTGTCGGCCACCACCACCGCCCCGCGCACATGGGCAATCGCGGCGATGGCGCGGACATCCTGCATCTCGAATGTGAGCGAACCCGGGCTCTCGACGTAGACGACCCGGGTGTTCGCGCAGCGCCGCCGCCACGCCGGCCACGTCGGTCGGATCGTAATAGGTCACCGTGATGCCGAGGCGTTGGAGCTCGTCCTTGCAGAGCTGCCGCGTCGAGGTGTACACGCTGTCCACCATCAGCAGATGGTCGCCGCTGCCAAGGAATGCCAACAGCGCGTGGGCGATCGCGGCCAGTCCGGAGGAGACGACGAGGGCATGGTCCGCCCCTTCGAGCCGCGCGATCGCCGCCTCCAGGGCCTGGGAGGTTTGCGTGCCGAATCGACCGTAGGTGGATTTCGGATAGGGCCCTCCCCGCGTCGTGCGGAACTCCTCCAGCGTGCGAAACAGCATCGTGGACGCATGGCAGACCGGCGGATTGACCAGCCCCTGCCACGCCTCCGCGGCCGCCGCCAGCCGGATCAGCTCGGTTTCCTTCGCCATCGCGTGCTCCCCTCGGACAACGGTTTACGTTTAGCGCTCGCGCTACGAGCGCTAAACGTAAACAAACCTCCCGCTAAAATACCCTAAGAGCCGATTATCGTCCTGTCACAATCAGGAGGCCGCGCTGATGGAAGCGTCGATGTTGGAAGTCGAGACCCGCGAAGGCGTCGCTCGCCTCACGCTCAACCGCCCCGAAAAGCGCAACGCCCTGTCGCGGGAATTACTCGCCGAATTGGAGGCGGCGATCGACCGGCTGGCGGCCGATCGGGCCGTGCGCGTCGTGGTGCTGGCGGCGCGCGGGCCGGTGTTCTGCGCGGGCCACGACCTCGGCGAAATGATCGGCTGCGCGGAAGCGCAGTATCATGATCTGTTCGCGCTCTGCGCTCGCGTGATGCTCGGGCTGCGCCGTCTGCCGCAGCCGGTGATTGCGCGCGTGCAGGGGCCGGCCACGGCGGCGGGCTGCCAGCTGGTGGCGGCGTGCGATCTCGCCGTGGCCGCCGCCGATGCAACGTTCGCCACGCCGGGCGTCAAGATCGGCCTGTTCTGCACGACGCCGATGGTCCCGTTGGTGCGCGCCGTCCCCGCGAAGGTCGCCCTGGAGATGCTGCTGACCGGCCGGCCCATCACGGCCCAGCGTGCGTTCGAGGTGGGGCTCGTCAATCGGGTGGTGCCGGCGGCGGAGCTCGACGCCGCCGTGCGCGATTACGCCGGCGCGATCCTCGCGTCCAGCGCCATGACCGTCCGGCTCGGCAAGGCGGCGTTTTACGCGCAACTCGCCCTGGACGAGACGACGGCCTATGCGCACGCGGTGCCGGTGATGGTCGACAACGCGCTGCGGCCGGATGCACAGGAAGGAATGAGCGCGTTTTTGCAAAAGCGCCGGCCGGAGTGGCATGGCGATTGACGCGGGGCGTTTTGGCGCGCGGTGAGAATACGGGCCGATCAATTACCCTTTGTTGACGTGGCCCCTGACTCAGACTTCCGTCAGCGTCCCACCTCCGAGCGAACATGGCAGTGCCCTCCCGAATGGATAGAATGAAAAGGCGTCGAACGAGGCACGCACCGTCGACGCCTGGACGAAGCCGGGCCTGTGAGGCTCTGCTTGCGGCCCAGGGCGGCTGCGTCACGGTGTCCTTGATGGCGCGGGCTTTCTGCAGCCGCTACTACTAGTGGCGAACCCTGGCAACTTCCGCCAAGAAAAAACGGAAATTGGCCATGACCGACGTCACGCAAATCCTGTCGGCCATCGAGGAGGGCGACACGCGCGCTGCCGACCAGCTGTTTCCGCTGGTCTGCGATGCGCAGCGGGACCGCCTGGCGGTGAGTGAGCGCTAAACGTAAACTTGATGCAACCTCGTTGCCGAGGGTCCTCGCCGTGAACGAGCGTGATATCTTCCATGCTGCTGCCGAGCTCACCGATCCGGCCGAGCGTTTGGCCTACCTGGAGAAAGTTTGCGCCGGCGACACGGCTCTGAAGCAGCATGTGCAAGTCATGCTGCAAGTGTACCCGGAGCTGGGATCGTTCCTCGAGTCCCCCGCGACCGACACCCTGCGGGAAGGCCCCGGCACGCAGATCGGTCCGTACAAGCTTCTGGAGCAGATCGGCGAAGGCGGCTTCGGCGTGGTCTATCGCGCACAGCAGCAGCCGCTGCACCGCGCCGTCGCCGTCAAGATTCTGAAGCCGGGTCTGGATACCCGACAGGTGGTCGCACGCTTTGAAGCCGAGCGGCAGGCGCTGGCGCTGATGGACCATCCCAGCATCGCCCACGCTCTGGATGGCGGCGCAACGTCGTCCGGCCGGCCCTTCTTCGTGATGGACCTGGTCGACGGCGTTCCCATCACGCGCTCTTCGCCGAACACCAGTTGCCGCTGCGCCAGCGCGTGGCGCTGTTCATTGATGTCTGCCAGGCGGTGCAGCATGCGCACCAGAAGGGGATCATCCATCGCGATCTCAAGCCGACCAACGTGCTGGTCACGATGGTCAACGGTAAGCCGGTGCCCAAGCTCATCGACTTCGGCGTGGCCAAGGCAGTCGGCCAACGCCTCAGCGAGCGCACGGTGATCACCGGTGCTGGCGGCGTGATCGGCACGCTGGAATACATGAGCCCCGAACAGGCCGACTTTCATGCGGTGGACATCGACACGCGTGCCGACATTTACAGTCTCGGCGTGCTGCTGTATGAATTGCTGACCGGCACCACGCCGCTGACGCATGCGCGCATCAAAGATGCCCCGCTCACCGAGACGTTGCGGCGCATCCGCGATGAAGATCCGCCGCGGCCAAGCAGCCGGCTGAACGAATGCAAAGGTGCGGCTGATTCGCAATCGACCTGGGGAATTCTGGATCTGACGCGCCTGAGCAAGGAAATTCGTGGGGATCTTGACTGGATCGTGATGAAGGCCCTGGAGAAGGATCGCGATCGTCGCTATGCCACCGCGGGGGATTTTGCTCAAGATCTGCAGCGTTTTCTTGGCGGTGAGGCCATTCTGGCGCGGCCGCCGTCCGTGACGTACCGGATGCGGAAATTCGTGCAGCGCCATCGCGGTGCGGTGCTCGCCGGCACTGCCGTGACCATGGCGCTCGTCGCGGGGACCGTCATCGCCACCTGGCAAGCGATTGTGGCCACCGGGGCCCAGAACGATGCGCTGAAGGCTGCTCAGGCCGAGAATCAAGCGAAGATCGCTGCTGCCGCCAAGGAAGCGGAAACGCAGGCGGTGCTCGATTTCGTGCTCAATCGCATTCTCGCGGCCGCCCGTCCCGAGGGACGGCCTGGCGGCCTGGGCCCCGACGTGAAACTGCGCAGCGCTCTGGAAGCGGCGCTGCCGGCGGTCGACAAGAGCTTCGAAGGGCAGCCCCTGGTCGAAGCCCGTTTAAGAATGACGCTCGGCGACTCCTTCCGCTTCCTGGGCGACAACAAAATTGCCGCCGCGCAGTACGCCCGCGCTCGCGCCTTGTATACGGCACAGCTTGGGCCCGACCATGTGGACACGCTGCGAAGCATCAACAACCTGGCCAACGCCCTGTCCGACCTGGGCAGCAACTTTTATGAGGAGGCCCTGAAGCTGCGCGAGGAAACGCTCGCCCGCCGGCGCGCCACGCTTGGCCCCGATCATGTCGAAACGCTGATGAGCATGCGTAACCTCGCCAACAGCTATGCTGACGTGCAGCGCTATAAGGAGGCCTGCAAGCTTGAAGAAGAAACACTGCCGCTCGTCCGCGCCAAGTTAGGCCCCAGCCACCCCGATACGCTGGCGTGCATGAACAACCTGGCGCTGACCTACAAAGACCTGGAGCGCCTGAAAGACGCGGCCACGCTCCAGGAGGAAGTCCTCAAGCTGTACCAGGCCGCCCGGGGCGCCGATCATCCCGACACCCTCCTGGCCATGAACAACCTGGCCATCACATACAACGACCTCAAGCGCCACGCGGAATCCATCCAGCTGCACGAAGAATCGCTGAAGCTGCAAAAAGCAAAAGTCGGCGCCGATCATCCCGACACGGCCACGAGCATGTACAACCTGGCCAACTGCTACGGCAACGCCGGCGACTTCGCCAAGGCGCTCGAGTGGCACACGCGGCGCTCGCGATACGCAAGATCAAACTGGGCCTCGACCATCGCGGCACGCTCTGGAGCATGTGGGGCGTGGCCGCAAACCTGATGAAGCTCGACCGCAGCGCCGAAGCCGTGCCGCTGATTGACGAATGCCTCGAGCGGGCTGCCAAGCTGAAGGTTCAGCCGAATTTGCTGGGCTTGGCGGACCTGCGCCTCAAGTACTTTGCGAAACGCAAGGATTCCCTCGGCTGCAGAACCACGGCGGAGTTGTGGGAGAAGCTCAAGCGCACCGACGGCGGCAGCCTGTACAGCGCGGCCTGCTATCGGGCCGTGACGGCCAGGGTCCTGCGTGAGACCGACATGTCGCCCGACGCCCTCAAGCAAGCTGACGCCGAAGCGGACCAGGCCATGGTTTGGCTGCGGCAGGCGATTGCCGCGGGCCACGCCAATCTGAAGAACCTCGGGCAAGATACCGATCTGGATGCCTTGCGCGACCGCGCGGATTTTCAGCGGCTGATCGGGGAGTTGAAAGCCCGCAAGGCGCAGAAGTGATGCGCGACGCTTGAGCCACGTCCGCCGCCGACAGGCGGCGGGATGCCATGGCTAGCGTAATCCCGCCGCGTGTGCAAGCCACGAACTAAATCGTCACGCACGGCGGTGCAGACGTTCACGAGGGCGAGCCTGGCTTGCCGCCGGCGAGCTGCCAGCACGCCACGGCCTGAGCAAAATCGCGCTGCAGCACATATCCGGCCGCCAGCCACTGCATTGCATCCGGACCGGCCCGCAGCAGCTGGGCCTCGCGGGCATGGCGCAGCACCGCGTCGCCGGCGCCGCGCGCCGCAGCCTGCGCCGCCTGGGTCAGCGCCCGCGCTCGCCGCGCCTCCAGCTCGAACAGCGGCGTCAGGTCGGCCTTGCAGCGGCGGCACCCCGGGCCCGTATCGCTGTCCGCCCGGCAGACGGGGCAGCGAATCGTCATACGTCTTCCAGGTAGAACAGCACGTCGGTCAGCTCGTTGGTCGCCTCGCCCACGCGCGGCCAGGCGCGGTCCGTCAGCGCATTGCGGAGCTTGCCCATCAGCCGCTCGACCTCGGCGCGGTCGTCGGGCCCCAGCTTCTCCAGCAGCCGTTCGGCCTTCTCCAGGAGCGCCCGCGCCTGCACCATTTCGCGCTGGCCTTCGCGCGGCCCGGGGACCAGCTCGGGCTCGGCCGGTGCAATGTCGGCCGGCGTCGCGCCGGGCTCCGCCTCATCCTCGTCGTCCGGCTCGGGCAGGCCCCAGAGGCGGTCGATCCGTTCACGGGCCTGCGCAACTTCCTCGCGTTCGAACTGGGCCAGAGCATTCTCGATGGTCACCTGCTTCTGCAAGCCGGTCGCCTTCTCGCGCCGAAACGCGGAGCATGCCGTTGAGGTCGAGGTCGAGCTGCACGACGATCTGGTTGCCCGCCGGCACCCGCGCCAGCCCCTCGATCAGGAACTTGCCGATATCGTGATTGAAGCGGATGTCGTCGTTCTCGCCCTGAAACACCTCGATCTCGACCTTGGGCTGATTGTCGCTGACCGTCGAGAACGCCTCGCTGCGCGACGCCGGCAACGGGGTATTGCGGCGAATGATCGGCGCGAAGCGGAATGGGAAGTCGTAGCCGTGCGCGAAGTCGAGGCACTTGATCCCCAGCGAGTGCGGCGTGATGTCCACGAGCACGGCGCCGACGTCTTCGCCGCGGATCAGCGCCGCCTGCACCCCCGCCCCCATCGCCACGCACAGGTCGGGGTTCACCTCCTGGTGCGGCGGTTGGCCGAGCCGTTCCTCGAGCATCTGCGCGATGATCGGCGTGCGCGTGCTGCCGCCGACCAGCACCACCCTGTCGACCGCCGACGCCGTCAGATGCCCGTCGTCGAGGGCGCGCTGCAGGCAGTCCATCGTCCGCGTCAGCAGCGGGCGGATCAGCTCCTCGTACTCGGTGCGGCTGATCTCCTGGTTCAGGTGCAGGGCCTGGCCGTCCTTCTCGGCGATGAACTCCTCCTCGATGCGGGCGAAGGGGTGGAATGACAGGTGCTTCTTCGCCTCCTCGACGGCACGCAAGAGGCGTGCGCGGGCAAGGACATTGGCCGATAGGTCGATGCCGCGCTGCTCCTGAAACTTGGCGACGACATGCTTGAGCAGCAGCTCGTCGAAGTCGTCGCCGCCGAGCTGAGTGTCGCCATGGCTGGCGAGCACCTCGATAACGCCTTCCTGGGCCTGCACCAGCGAGACGTCGAAGGTGCCGCCGCCGAGGTCGTAGACGAGGATGCGATGCAGGGCGGTGTGCTGCGGGTCGTAGGTGAGCGAGGCAGCCGTCGGCTCGTTGAGGATGCGGACGACCTCGAGGCCGGCAAGCTCGCCCGCCTCGCGCGTCGCCTGGCGCTGGGCGTCGTTGAAGTACGCCGGCACGGTGATGACGGCCTTGGTGACGTCCGTGCCGAGCTGGGCCGCCGCGCGATCGCGGAGCTTGCGCAGGATCAGCGCGGAGATTTCCTGGGGCCGATATTCCTGGTCGCCGAGCGTGACCTTCACGTCCTGGCCCATCTTGCGCTTGATCGACTTGATGGTGCGCTCGGGTGCGACGACCCATTGATTGCGCGGCCTTGCCGACGAGGAGCCGGCCATCTTCGGACAGGCCGACGAACGACGGCAGGATCGGATCGCCGTCCTCCTCGAACACGACCGGCTTGCCGTCCCGGACGATCGCCACTTCGCTGTTGGTGGTGCCGAGGTCGATACCGACGATGATGTCCGACATGGGAACACTCCTTGGAAACGCGCGCTGGGACGCTCGGCGTCCCGTCTGGAAAGCACGCGCCCATTGTAGTGGTATCCCGATGTCGACGGAAATGGAGTGACTGGCGACGTCAAGGACCTCGTCGCGCGCGTCCAGCTCCCGGTGCTACAACCGGCGTAGCGTCTGCAAGGCGGTCGCGACATCGTCATTTCGCCTTTGCACGTTTTCATGGGGATACCCGCCCAACTGAAACGCGTGGGGCTTCCGCCAACCGAAAGTCTGCGTCGGCCGGTAAATACGGCCGCGTTTCACCGCTGAGTCATGGTCTGGCGCTGGGTGGCACTGTAAACGTGGCCAACGGCACATGGCCGGCGTGTCGCGCGTCCCGGCCTGGCACGCAGCGTCCCGGTCTGGCACCCAACGGGCGCCGACGTGCCGGGCACGATTGGTCGGCGTCGTGCTGTTGTTCGCCGACGCATCGCCGCTCGCCCTGATCGCCTCCATCGAAACAGGGCGCCACCTACACACTTTGTGTCGCGCGTACCGGCCTGGGACAATCGGGGTGTGAACGACAGCTGCGCTTCCCGGTGCTGTAAAACCGGGTCTGCCCGGGCTGCCGGATACGCCAGCATTAACACTATGATCACAAAATTGAGATCCGGCCAAAATCGCCGGAAATAAACTCATGGAAAAATTGCTTTTTCGTGCATTTTCTCCTTGACAGTGGGATTACCGTGATTAAGATCGCCGATCGCCTTAGTTTTTACGCCCACTTCGCCCTTTCGCTACATGATTACGGCGAAGTGATTTTATGACGAGACGGTGCGCACGGCCGCACGCTGCCATTTGCAGGCAGCACTGCTGGCTTCGATCGATGAGGAGAGGGGCAAGCTCCGGGAGCTATTTGTTGTTCCTTTGTAGGCACCGTGTCACGGAGTTTGTGGCAGCGGCGCAGCAGATGACCGTTGCAGCGGCCCTTAGCCACGTCGAGGACGTCATAGCTCTTGAGGCCATCGACCACCAAATAGCCATCGAAATCGGGGCCGAGGATGTCATGCGGCACGCGATGGCTGCGTGCGCCTTTGCCGGTGCGGATGACGTAGACCGTGGCTTGTTTGCTGCTGAAGACCCAGAGCCAGGCGTTGAGGCGACCCACCCGCCAGCCGGTTTCGTCGGCATGGACGACGTGGCTTTGGCGGAGGGCTTCGATGAGCAGGTCGTAGGTGGGGCGGGCCAACTCGGCGAGGCGTTGTTCGGCACGGATGACGGCACCGGGACAGACTTTCATATCGCCGTAGGTTTGCAGAAAGTCGCAGATTTTGCGGTAGCTGACGCCAAGGCGGTGTTTCATCTCCGCCGCCATGGTCAAGACAACCGGGCCGAGCGTATTGCCGGTGGCGCCGATGGCGTCGGAGGTCTGGTCGGGATGACGGCCTTGCCAGTACTGGCGGCAGCAGGAGCAGTAACCGGTGGCAATCTTGAACTGCGTGACGATTGGCACGATGGGAGGCAAGTCGGTCTGGTACTGGATGACCTGGCCCTGATCGTAGAGGGGCGCTTGGCACAAGGGGCATTCGTCGAGGGGGACTTCGATGACGCGGTCGATCTGGTCTTGGGTGGGCACGGGTCGGAGGTCGGCTCGGTGTCCCTTGCGGCGGCCGGGTTTTTTGGGAGGCGCGGTGGCTCGCTCTCGGCGAAACGGATGTGCCTGACGGTTTTGGGTGCGTTCATTTTGAGCGAGCTGTTGACGGGCCTTGTCGAGTTCGGCTTCGAGTTCGGCGATGCGGCGATCGCGATCACGGCAGCCAGCGCAGATGGGACGAGCGGAAGCCATGAGGACGTCCTCGACATCAATTCAGGAAGTATCGGACAGCGAAGGCTTGGAAATGCTCGATCCGAGGTGCACCTACATCATAGCGACGCGGACAAGGGGCAGGAGCCGATTCCGGAGTTTATCGGGAGGAAATGCAACCGGGCTCGACCGTAATCAGGTACATGCCCTTGGAAGATGCATCCGGGGCCATACACAGGGCAATCGCACTTCAATCTCAAAATGGGTAAGACTGGTTTCCTTTATGGACATTGCGTGTGGAGCTCGGTGTGGAGCTCGGTGACAGTTTCCGTAGGTCAAATCGAGACAGACGTTTACAATGGAATTGAGCGGTATGGCGAACGCGGCTTGGCGGCCAGCACCTGGCAACCGCCGCTGCCGATTCGAGCGCCTCGGGTGCCGGCGCCGCCGGTGCACTGGCAAACATTCGAGTTTCGCCTGTCCGCTCAGCGACTTCGGTCCGGGCGACCTCGTCGTCGTGCAGGTTAATCCGACCGCTCGTCGTTGCCGTGCATCCGGGATCGTGCCGCCATGTGCTGGCCCTTCATGGCATTTCATGGCACGACAATTCGGTCGGAAGCTCCTGAGGGGGGGGTACGACCCGACCGAATCCCCGGGGTTGTTCGAATGACGGCGGCACAGGTCGCGAAGAGCGGGACCGCGTACAATCCGCACAGGCACCAGCGAAAGGAATGACTCATGGCGATCTCCCCCCTTGCGGGCCTACCGGCTCCGAAAGAGCTGCTAGTTGACGTGGCCCGGCTCGAACGCGAGTATTTCGAGCGGCGGCCCGACATGGGCGACCCCAACCAGCGGGTCAGCTTCGGCACCAGCGGGCACCGCGGCACGTCGCTGAACGGCACGTTCACCGAGGCCCACATCCTGGCCATCACCCAGGCCATCTGCGAGTACCGGCGCAGCCAGGGCACGGACGGCCCCCTCTACATGGGCAAGGACACGCACGCGCTGTCCGCGCCGGCCCAGCGCACGGCGCTGGAGGTCCTGGCGGCCAACGGCGTGGACACGATCATCCAACGCGACGACGGCTTCACGCCGACGCCGGTCATCTCGCACGCTATCCTCGTCTACAACCGCGGCCGCAAGGAGCACCTCGCGGACGGCATCGTCATTACGCCGTCGCACAATCCCCCCGAGGACGGCGGCTTCAAGTACAACCCGACCAACGGCGGCCCCGCCGACACCGACGTGACCAGGTGGGTCCAGGACCGAGCCAACGAGCTGCTGCGGGTCGGCAACGCCGGCGTCAAGCGCGTGCCGTTCGCGTCGGCCTTCAAGGCCGCGACCACCCGCCAGGAAGACTTCGTCCTCCCCTACGTCAACGACCTGCGGAACGTCGTCGACATGGACGCGATTCGCGCTGCCGGCCTCAAGCTGGGCGTCGACCCGCTCGGCGGCGCGGCCGTGCACTACTGGGGACCGATTAACGAAATCTACGGTCTGCATATTGAAGTGGTGAATCCCAGGGTCGATCCGACCTTCTCGTTCATGACCGTCGATCACGACGGCAAGATCCGCATGGACTGCTCCAGCCCCTACGCGATGGCCCGGCTCGTCGGCCTCAAGGATCAGTTTCACGTCGCCTTCGCCAACGACCCCGACTCGGACCGCCACGGCATCGTCACCCCTTCCGCGGGATTGATGAACCCCAACCACTACCTGGCCGTGGCCATCCGCTACCTGCTCACGCATCGCCCGCACTGGCCGGCGCAGGCCGTGGTCGGCAAGACGCTGGTCAGCAGCAGCATGATCGACCGGGTCGTGCAAGACCTTGGCCGCCGGCTGTCCGAAGTGCCGGTCGGCTTCAAGTGGTTCACGCCGGGTCTGTTCGACGGCTCGTGCTGCTTCGGCGGCGAGGAGAGCGCCGGGGCGAGCTTCCTGCGGCTGGACGGCACCGTGTGGACGACCGACAAGGACGGCCCGATCATGGACCTGCTTGGCGGCCGAGATCACGGCTCGGACCGGCAAGGACCCGGGCGAGCACTACCGGGAACTGACGGCAAAGTTCGGTACGCCGTGCTACACCCGCATCGACGCCCCCGCGACGCCGGAGCAAAAGGCGCGCTTGCAGAAGCTGTCGCCGGAGGCCGTCAAGGAATCGGACCTGGCGGGCGAGCCGATCACGGCCAAGCTGACCCGCGCCCCGGGCAATGGCGCCCCCATCGGCGGTCTGAAGGTCGTGACCGCAAACGGCTGGTTCGCGGCCCGCCCCTCCGGCACCGAGAACATCTACAAGATTTACGCCGAGAGCTTCAAGGATGAGAAACACTTGCAGGCGATCGTGGCCGAAGCCCAGCGGATCGTGAGCGCGGCTTTGGCCCACAACGCTCAGAAACGGCTAAGAACATGAACCACGGATGACACGAATGGCACGGATAAGAGCAATTCAGTTCTTATCCGTGCCATCGGTGTCATCCGTGGTTCAATGTTTTGTCAGATTTCCGCCAGCCGCTCGTTCGAGTCGCCGAAGCGGTCGAGATGCACGCCGGCCTTGTCCAGCAGCGCCAGGTACAGGCTGCACATCTTCCGGTTCGGCCTGCCGGTGTAGTCGAGGATGCGGCCCGCCCTGATCTGTCCGCCGCCGCGGCCGAGCATCACCACCGGCAACTGATTGTTGTCGTGGTTGCCGGTCATCATGCTCGAGCAGTACAGGATCATCGAATTGTCGAGCAGCGTTCGGTCGCCCTCCTGCACCCGATCAAGCTTGTCCGCGATATAGGCCACCTGCTCGGCAAAGAACCGGTTCACCTTCAGCCAGTCCGCCCCGTTGGTGTGCGACAGCAGGTGATGAATCATGTAATCGATGCCCTGATTGGGGCGCTCGGATCGCAGGTTCGGGAACCGCAGCGACGAGTGGTCGTTGTTCAGCTTGAGGGTAGCACACGCGAGTGGTGTCGGTGCGGAAGGCCAGCACCAGGATGTCGCACATGAGCCGCATGTGCTGATCGATGTCTTGCGGGATGCCGTCCGGCGGCCGCGGCATGTCCGGCCGCGCGAGCGTGGGCCGCCATCCTTGCATGCGGCCGGCGTTGCCCGCCCGGTCGATCCGCTGTTCCACCTCGCGGACCGACGCGAGGTACTCGTCGAGCCGGCGCTGGTCGGACCGGCTCACGGTGTTCCGCAGGCCTCGGCTATCTTCGATGACCGCGTCGAGCACGCTGCGGTCGGCCCGCCCAACCTCGTCGCGGAACAGCCGATCGAAGGCGAGCGCCGGATACAATTCCAGCGGCGTCGGCGTGGTCGGCGAGCTCCACGAGATGTGCGAGCTGTAGATCATCGAGTAGTTCTTGTGGATCGCCGCGATCGACGGCTCGCACCCCAGCACCAGGCTCGGCACCTTGGTCTGATCGCGCAGCCGTTCGGCGAGCACCTGATCGCAGCTGATCCCCGACCTGATCTCGCCGTCGGGCGCCAGGTGCGCCCCGGTGAGCAGGTTCCCGGTCTGGCAACTGTGGATGCCGCCGATCAACGCTTCCTGGTTGTAGAGCCCCTTGATGAACAGCAGCTTCTCGCGCAACGGCAGGAGCGGCTCCAGCACCCGCCCGAGCTCCATGCGGGCGCCTTCACCCCGAGCCCACCATTCCCGGCTGTGGAAGCCATTTCCGGAAAACAGGCAAGCGAAACGCACCGGCGGCTGCGATGAGCCGTCCGTCGGGGAGTCGCCCCAGACCGGCAGCGATTCCAGCCACGGCAGGGCCATGGTGACGCCGACGCCGCGGAGGAAGGTGCGCCGGGAAACGGGGTAGATGGTGGGTGTCGTCATTGGCTGAATTCCTTCACTTCGACCAGTCTTCGACGTTGAGTCCGGGAATCTGCAGAAAGTCCTGGACGTTCCTCGTGACCAGAATTGCTGCATTTTCCAGGACAATTCCGGCAATTCGCAGGTCGTTCTTTCCAACGTGCCGATGGGCAGCACGCAAGCCCTCATACCGCACGATGGTCGGCTCCGGAAAAGGAAGTATCCGCAAGCCGGCGAGAAAGCTGACGGCGTCGGCGAGACGCTGGTAGGCTCGCGCCAGCTCGTCGCGTTTCTTTGCCTTCCGCAGTTTAGAATACCAGCCTGTCAGCTGTTCTTCCACACTGATAACGCTCACGGCCAACTGGTCAGCTGGACAGGCCCGGACACGGTGGACCACCGCCGCGTGCCCGGATTGATAGAGCGTCAACATATCCGTGTCGAAAACGTGAAGTGTCATGGGATGGATGGATCCTCGTCCATCTTCCGCCGATTTTCTGCCATGATCTCCACGACGTCCCGAAAGTCCGGATCGTCCTTAAACATGCCGGCAAACGGCAGCCACGGGTGAGGCGGCGCCCCCACTTCGACGGTCACCACTTCCGCTCCCGCGGAAAGACGGGCCTGGCACAATTGCCGAACTTTCGCGATGGCCTCTTCGCGAGTGGCCCCTTCAGCGCTGAATGCAAACGGTGCCGCCCCCTGAGCCCGGTAGCCATTGCCTGCCAGCGGTTCGACGAGTACGGAAATCTGCATCGCTTTACCTCCACCCATGCTACGGGATCTACCACCTGGTGCCCAAGATCCCTCGGTATGTCTCCGCCCTCTTGGCCCCCCGTTCGCTTCGCCTTTGCGGGCATTATACCACCGGGACCACGCTTTGACCTGCCTGCTTCTTTCTTGCCCCGATCAAGAGATTGTCTACGACCTTCATCAAAGAGGTATCCCAGGGATAGCGTTCTTGATCGCTGACCCAGCTTTGCGCTTGTCGCTGGAAAACCGAGTCTTCAATCACGGGAATGAAGAAACACTCCATCAGCAGCTTCAGGAGCGACCACTCGTGTTCAGGATCATTGCGAATGGTCTTGTTTCCGAGAAGATGACGGAGCGTGTACTCTCGGTCAATCGGCGGCACGATGGTTGGCACCAAGTGAGCCAGCACTTTCGAGTTCCCAACCAGCAGTGTACTGGTTTCCATGACTTTGATGTTCAGGAACAGAATTCGGAGGCACTGCCAGTCGCTGCTGGTAACAGATACAACATTGATTCTTGTCGCTTTGGTCACTTCATCCGCACAAGCCATCACACTCTCGTTGAACTTGTCGAAGGAGACCATTTTCGACCCGCCCTTGCCCATTCGATGCATGCCCCAGCTGAGGAGCGTGGCATAGACGCATTCAAGCCGTTGCAGGTTCAGTGGCTCATCGATCATCGCAATGGATCGCCGGTGAAAATGGAGGCTTGGTCCTGTGAAGATACTCGCCGCGTAATAGGCGTCGTGGTACACGTCAGCATTGCTAATAAGGTCTGCGACGCAGAAGCGGAACCGGTCGGTCAAATCCCTCGACATGATCGAGACTCCGCATTTGACAGGAGAGATAGCTCAGTTGCGTCACCAAAACACCGAATCCGATCCGCAACCGCGGTGTGGCTCGGTTTTTCGCGGCGGTCAGCGCGTGGACGCGTCCTGGATGGTCAAGCCTACGACTTTCGTGCCGCGGCGATGCACGATGATGCCGTCGTCGCGCAACTCGCTGTCGGTGGCGCGCTGCGGCTTGCAGAAACTGAGGTACAGCACGTCCGCTTCCGAGTCGTCGTCGATCCACACTCGCTTCGCGGGAAAGTGGACGAGCTGAGGCACCGCATGCAAGATGCGGGCGAAATCCTTGGCCTGCCATTCCGCTACTTGGGCCACACGTTTCCCTTTTCCTGCGTTTTTGTAAGCGTCCGGTCGGCCCCATTCTTGTCTCGGTGGTTACCTTCAGGACATGGTCTTCTTTCACCCTGTCCTGGAGGTTCTGTCCATGCCACAAGGCAAAGCCCGTAATCCGCGCAAGGAACAACACTGGCGACAACTCCTCGAACGCTGGCAGCGCAGCGGCCTGTCCGTGCGCGACTTCTGCCGGCGTCATCGCCTGTCCGAACCCACCTTCTACGCCTGGAGACGCAGCCTTGCCCAACTCCCGTCCCCCGCCGCTGCTGCCGACGAGCCCCTCACCTTCGTGCCCCTCCACATCCGGAACGACACACCGCCGCCCGCTCCGGCCCTCGAACTCGTCCTCGGCGATGGCCGACTGCTCCGCATCCCCCAAGGCTTCGACGCTGCCGCCCTCCGCCTTCTCCTGGCTGTGCTGGAGGGTCCGTCATGCTGAGTCTGTCTCCGGCGATCCGCATCTTCCTCTGCCTGCCCGCCGTCGATCTGCGCAAGTCCTTCGATGGCCTCAGCGCCCTCGTCCGCCAGGCCCTCGGCGACGATCCCCTCTCGGGACACTGGTTCGTCTTCCGCAACCGCGCGGGCGATCGCCTCAAGATCCTCGCGTGGGAGGAGGACGGCTGGTGCCTGTGGTATAAGCGACTCGAAGAAGGCGTATTTCGCTTCCCCCTGCCTTCCGGCGACGGACCATCGCGCCTGGAGATCCGCGCTGCCGAACTGGCCATGCTCCTCGACGGCGTCGTGCTGGAGAAGGTGCAACGCCGCAAGCGCTATCATCGCCCGGCCTCGGCCAAGTGACCCACGGCTTCACATGCCCGGGGGCCTCCTCATGGAGACCCCCGCTTCCTTGACGCCGCTGGCTACCGGGTTGCCCAGGCGTCCACTGACAGCGGCCCATCACTACAATCACTGCCACTCCGACAACTCCACCTTTGCCCGTCCTTTTCCAGTGTTCTCCACCGGATTCCTGGGATGAATTGCCGGCAGCCGGCGTCTGAAAGGGTATGAGCGCTCCCGCTGCCACCGTCGTCTCCGCCGTCGATCCGGCCAACCTGCCTGACGACCCCGCTCTTCTCAAGGCCATGCTCGCCGAGGTGCTCGCCGCCCTGCGGGCGAGCCGGCAAGAGGGCGAGCGACTGCGGGAGCGGCTGGACCAGTTACTCCGCCGGCTGTACGGCCCACGGTCCGAGCGCCTCAATCCCGACCAGCCCCTGCTGTTTGACGAGCCCTCCGCGGAGGGCGGGCTGACGCCACCGCCCCCGACGGACCTGGGCGAGTCGGCGAAGCCGCGCCCCAAGGGACATGGCCGGCAGCAACTGCCCAGGCATCTGGCGCACGACCGGCGCGTGTACGAACTGTCCGAGGCCGAGCGTCGGTGCCGCGGCTGCGGGAAGGCGCGGGTAGTCATCGGCCAGGAGGTGAGCGAGCAGCTTGACTACGAGCCGGCCTCGCTGATGGTGATCGAGCACGTCCGCCTGACGTATGCCTGTCCTTGTTGTGAGAAGCAGCGGCAAGCGGCCGGTTCGGCAACGTCCGCACCGCCAGCGATACCCGCGACGGCGCCAGACACCGCGGCTCCGGCGCTGGAGCGGAACGACCCCGCCGCCACGAACCTGGCGCCGGCCGAGGCGGCCGCGAACACCACCGCCGAGGCCGCGAACCAAGCCGCCGTATCCACGTTCACGACGGCACCCCGTCCGCCCGCGCCCCTTGCCCGTGGCCTGGCCGGTCCGGGACTGCTGGCCCACCTCATCGTCAGCAAATTCTGCGACCACCTGCCGCTGTACCGCTGCGAGCGCATGCTGGCCCGCTTCGGCGTGAAGCTGTCGCGGAGCACGTTGTGCGACTGGTTGGCGCAGAGCGCCGTGCTGCTGCGGCCGCTGTGGGAACTACTGAAGGGCCGGGTGTTGCAGTCGCGCGTGATCCAGACCGACGACACGCCGGTGCGCGTGCAAGCCCAGGCGGGGGCGGCGGTCCACCAGGGCCGGCTGTGGGTGCAGGTGGGTGATGCGGACCATCGGTGTCTGGTTTACCTCTACAGCCCCAATCGGGAGGGGCAGTGGCCGCAGAAGTTCCTGGCCGGCTACGCGGGCTTCTTGCAGGGCGACGCCTACGCTGGCTATGACGCGCTGTTCACGAAGGGGACAGTCGTGGAAGTGGGCTGCTGGGCGCACGCGCGGCGGAAGTTTTTCGATGCCCAGAAGACTGACCCGGAAGGCGCGCTCTACGCGCTGGGAGTCATCCGGCAGTTGTACGCTGTGGAACGGAAGGCGACCGAACAGTCGGACAAGGAAGAGCTGTCGCGGGCGGAATTCGAGGAACTGCGGCTACAGCTGCGTCAGGAGCAGGCGGTGCCACTGCTGAAGTCCTTCGGGGAGTGGCTGGAGAAGCAAGCGGCATCGGCCTTGCCCAAGAGCCCGTTGGGTGAGGCGGTGGGCTACGCGCGGAACCAGTGGGCGGCGCTGCAGGTGTACACGACGGCGGGCTTCCTGGAGATCGACAACAACGCGGCCGAGCGGGCCTTGCGTGCGGTCGCCATCGGACGCAAGAACTACCTGTTTTTTGGAAGTGACGTAGGAGGTGATACGGCGGCGGTGCTGTACACCTTCACGCAGACCTGCCAGGGGTTGGGTATCGAGCCGTGGCGTTACCTCCGCGACGTGCTGGAGCGGCTGCCGAATCACCCGCCTGAGCGGCGGGCGGAGCTGTTGCCTGAGGAGTGGGCGCGACGCAGCGTGGTGCGACCGAGTCGGCGGGGCCTAACGAGGTAGCTCCGCCCTCATCCGGCTGAATCGGCTTCACGCCTCTCGCTCATCTCGGGGTTGGCAATCGCAAGCCCTTCGCGAATTGTGTTGGGGAAGTGCCGATACCGTTCCGGGTACTCCGTCTTGTTGTCTGGCGCGGCCTGGCTGCAAGACGCGCATTCTGGTGATCCACGCGCCCTCACGCCTTACCCGATGCTTCCGCGCCCTGGCCTGGCTCCGCCGCCGCCCCCACGGCAATCACCAGCCGCCCCCGCCGCACCTCACCTCGTTCATTCGCCTGCCAGTAGTGTCCCGAGCCCACGTCCAAGGCCGTTAGCCAGCCGCCGCCATGCCAGTAAGTGTCGATACAGACCAAATGCCCGAGGTCGAGAATGGCCCCGCTCTTCAGAGTGGCATGGCCCACGATGCCGACCTGGCCCGAGACGTGCGGGAACGGCAATTGCTCGTTGGGGGACCGACGCCGCGGGCCGGCGGCCGGGCCGCCCTGGGCGCTATCGGTCACTCGTCCGCGGTCGAACCGTTCTCGATGTGGGCTGGCTCAGGAGGTCCTGGGTCCGGTCGGCCTTGCGTGGTGGCGTCCTCCTTCTGTGCAGCGTCGTTGCCCACCTGCCTCTTCTTGATCTGGCGGAGAATGTGGGGAGGGGTGAACCCTTTCGGGTAGAGTTGGATGGCGGGCAACCCCTGCCCACGCCCTGGCTTCCTCCGTTCGCGGAAGGTGTCCAGATCCCGCATTCCCGATTTCAAGAACCGGAGAAAGCTGACCGCCGTGTACTCGCAGCTTTGATAGAGGCTCAGCAATACCAGGTGATTGCCCAAGCCTTTCTCCGAGATGCTGCCCTCGGCGTACTCCCGGTAGCGGGCGAACGCCTTGATGGCGTGCTCGGCGTTGTTGTTATTCCACGGCACGCCGTCGTACTCAAGGAACGTGAAGAGCTTATCCTTGTACTTCACCAGCCGCTGCCGCAGTGCCTCGGCCGCCTCCGAGGCGAAGGGCCGCTCCGACAGGCGTTGAAAGAACGCCTTCACATCGCCTGCGTGCTTCACCAGGTATCGCCGCTTCAGCCCATGCTGGTCGATGGTGGCGACGACCGAACGCAGGAGGACCCCGAATGGTTGGGTGATGGTCTTCAGATCCTCGTCGAACGGGGCGTTCAGCAGGTCCTGGTTCATGTCCCGCATCAGGTGGATGAGGCACTTCTGCTGCGGGCAATCGACGGAGTCGTAGGCCGCGTAGAAGTCCGACACGAGTACCCCGCGGAAGTCCTTGAGCAGTTCCTTCAGGAAGTCCCCCTCTCGCGTCGGGCGGTAAATGTAAACGACCTCTTCGAGGTTGGTGAGCACCCAAACGTAGCCCTTGCCCTTCCTCAACCCCACCTCCGTCTCGTCGATGTGCAACAGGGGGCCGGCCAGGATCTTCTGCAACAGCCGGTCGTAGGCCAGGCGGTAGTAGCGGGCCATCAAGCCCTTGAACATGGTGACTTCGCAGAGGTGGACACGGATCCCGAATAACTCCTCAGCCATGTCGCTCACGCCCTGGAGGCTGATGCGGTGAACAACGTGCTCGTACATAGCCCAGCTCTTCAGACCGTGGAAATGCTTGTCCAGCCGCTGGTAGGTCTCCGGGATGAAGCAGCGTCCGCAACTCAGGCACCGATGCACCGACGCCCGGCACTCGATCACCTTCCGCCGGACGCCCGCAGGGGTGATGATGAGGTCGTAGGCACGCTTGGCCCTCGGCATGGTGTAGCCGGCCCCCTGTCTGGCTGGTTCGGTGGTCAGGGCCGTGCCCTTGCACGCGGGGCACCGCTTACTGGTGAGGACGACCCGCCTGGTGACCCTGTGCTTCTGCCTCCTGTTCTTCTTCTTGCGGGTGACCTTCCGCAGGGCCGTGCTGGTCCGAACGTAGACCCGCTCCCGCTGGTAGTCGAAGTAGGCACGGCTGTTGATCTGCTCGAACTCAGGCTGTGCGAAGTGGGCCGTGCCCCACTGGCGGTTGTTGTCCCACCGCTCGACCTCGTCCACCAGGGACACCTGCTGCCCGCCGGCCGCGATGCTCCCTCCCGCCGGGGTCGAGGCCCGCTGGTCGTTGACCTCGCGGAGCAGGTCCGTCACCCGACGGAGGGCGGCACAGTCCTCCAGGTTGTACGTCAGCAGTTTCTCCTTCCACTCCTCAGCCCGGGTCGCTTCCCACCTCCCCCGCCAGGCGATGCTGAGGAGGCCAGATGCCTCCGGTTCGGCCCAAGAGAAGCCCAGGCACTTGGCCACCTCCTTCAGCCCACTGCTGTAGCAGGGGAAGTAGGCATGGGCGTGGACCAGCGACAGCACGTTCACCAGGGAGTGCAGGACGCGATCAACCTGGTTCGGGTCGCGTGCCACGGTCCTCATCCGCTTGAGGAAAGCCCGCTCGTACCTGCCGTAGGAGAAGACGGCGAAGGCGTCATGCCGCGTCACCTCGTCGAGGAACTGCTGGAAGATGCCGGCCTCTTGGTCCTTGCCGTCGGCCCAGAAGGAGAACCGCGTCTCCGTGTCGCCCTGGACGACGACCATGCCGACCAGGTAGACGAAGCCCTCGTCGGGCAGCCCTTCCATGTCCAGGTAGACCTGAACCGGGCTCTCGGGAATGTCCGGCGTCCCGAAGACGTAGATCCGCCGGTCCCGGATCGCCATCGCGTGCAGGGCGTGCTGGCGTTTCGTCTGGTGTGCCGACCTCTTGCTTTTCTTCCTGGGGCGGAAGGTGCAGGACAGTTGCGTGAGCGTGAAGATGCCCTTGCGGTTGTACCTCTTCAACTCCTTCTCGCCCACACCGGCAAGCAGGGTGATGTCGCCGGCCTCTTCCGCTTGCTTGCGGCACCCCTGCCTGAACTCGCAGACATGGCAATGCTTGTTGAGCGTCAATCGCGGTGGCTCCCCGCCCGCCTGGAGTTGCGTTACTTCTTCCAGGATCTGCTCCGCTTGGCGGTAGAGTTTCGGGTCCAGATGGACCTTTGCCAGTCTGGCCTCTGGGCCGCGAACGATCAGCCCCACGGCCGGCCGCAGCCCCTGCACGCGGGCGAGGATCAACCCGTACAAAGCCAGAAAGATTTTCCGCTGCCGGCCCACCTTGTCCCTGGGGTTATGGAGGACTGGGGCGTAGTGATGATCCCCCAGTTTTGAGGCCCCGTCTATCCGCTTCAAGGCGTCGCAGCGGAGCGACAGACCTCCGTGTTCAAGATGGACGTCCGCCAGCAACGGCGCCCCCTGCCTCAAAGTCGGGACAGCGACGGTCGTTCCACGGCCGGTATCTCCTTCGCCGAAGCGGGCGACGAGGCCAGTGACCGCTTGCTCCCGCGACGACGCCCTCGCCGTCGTGGTCATCGTCTCGTAGTCCGATGGCGTTCCGCTTTCTCCGGCGAGCTTGAGGTGCCCCTTGTACTTGCAATTCAGGTAGGACTCGATGATGTCCCGAGTAATCTTGGTCGCCATGCTGCCACCCTCGGGGGCGACTTTGCGCGACATCCTTGCCACGACGGTTGAAGAAACAGGACGGACGGGAAGAGCGAACCTGGCGCGGGCCTTCCACGCGGTGGCCACGAGGGTGGGACACGATGGCGGTGGCCCTCGCTCATCTGCTGACTTACGTTGCGCCCCGCATCGGGGCAATCCCAGCGCGTGAGCGCACACGAGCGATGGTGAACGGTCCGTGCACTCAAGGGCCATGTGGTTATGACGGGGGCGACCGGACGCTTACGCGTTTTTCGGATATTTGCCGTCGCTGTTTTTCAAGCCTACGGGGCCGATGGCAGCGGACGAACACGCACCTTGTTCTCTGTAATGACGATGATCCGGCCGGACGGGTTGGCTTCCACAACCGCCCAAACAGCTTGCAATCGGGCCAGGATTGCCGAAACCGGTAAGTCGTCGAGCCGCAGCAGCACGATGCCGTGAGTCACAAGTCCGTCCCGAAACACCAACTCCCGAAGTCCTTGTCGGCGGTCATGATGACGCGCAGTTCCTGTTCGGCACCCGTCGCCCAGCTCACGTCCGAGGCCCCTGCCTGCGCTTCGGCCGCAAACAATACGTCGTGTCCGCTGGTCCGCAGCCAGGCCACCACGTCCCACCACGTCACGGGCCATGTTCTCATCGGCGAGTATCCTCACGAGCTCGCCTCATCACTGGTAAATCGATTGGTCCATCCCCACCGCGTCGGCAGCGTACAGCAGCGCCGCTCGAATGTGCTCGGGTTTCAGCGTCGGATACTGATCGAGCAATTCCTCGCGACTCATTCCCGCCCCAAGCTGTTTCAGGATAAACTCGACGGTCAGGCGCGTGCCTTTGAACGCGGGCTTTCCCGCCATCACGTCCTTACGTTCTTCAATGTAATCTTGCCATTTGACCTTCACGGCTTTGCTCCTCCTCGGATTGCTTATTCCTCATAATCGCCACCGCGAATCATCCGAAACTGGGGGCTGCGCACAATCGTCAGCACTGCGGCCGAAATTCGTCCGTCGTGCTTATTCATTTCCTGCACCATCGCGTCGATCAGCGACGTGTCTGAGAGCGTGGTCTGCCGCCCCAGGGCGTAACCGAGAAGCTTGCGGCTGAACAAGCGGACAATCACGTCTTTCTTCTTCGTCAACAGGTACGTCCGCAAACCGTCGATTCCTTCGAATTCCGTCCCGTCCTTCAGCCTGGCTTTCGCGTCGACCGGCAGGCCGCCGTCCTTGGCGCGCAGGCGGCCGATCGCGTCGTAGTTCTCAAACGCGAATCCGAACGGATCGATCCGCACGTGGCACACGGCACATGACGCATTCGACACATGCTTCTCAACCTGCTGGCGCATCGTGAGCTTGTCGGCTCCGGCGGGTTCGTCGGGCAAGATCGGCACATCGGCGGGCGGGCGCGGCAGCTTTTCGCCGAGCAGCGTCTCCACCACCCAGTTGCCGCGCAGGACCGGGCTCGTCCGCGACGCGCCGGACTGCTTCGCCTGCACGCTCGCCAAACCCAGGATACCACCCCGGCCGAATTTTCGCACGCCCTCGACGCGCCGCCAGGCGGGTCCCGTCACGCCGGGGATGCCGTAGTGCTTTGCCAGCGTTTCGTTGAGGAACGTGCAGTCGGCATCAAGGATCTGCGTGACCGCCCGGTCGCTCTGGAACAGATCCTGGAAGAACAGGATGGATTCTTCGTAGATTGCTTTGCGGAGCGTGGCGTCGAACGTCGGGAACAGCTTTTCGTTCTTCTCCTTCAGCTCGTCGAAGCCGCGGACGTGAAGCCACTGTGTGCCGAACTCGATCGCCAGCGCGCGGAGGCGGTCGTCCTTGAGCATCCGCTGCGCCTCGGCGGCGAGGATCTGCGGATCGCGGAGCTTGCCCGCGGCGGCGAGCCGGCGCAGCTCATCGTCGGGCGCGGACGACCAGAGGAAGTAACTGAGCCGGGTGGCCAGCTCCCAATCGTTGATCGGGCCGGGCTCCGTGCCCGGCGGCGCGCTGTTCGATGCGGAACAGGAACGCCGGCGACACCAGCACGCGTGCCAGCACGCCGCGCAACGCTTCGTCGTGCGCCGCGCCCTTCGTGCGCAGCGACTGGTACAGCCCGAACAGATCAGTCTTCTCCTTCTCCTGGAGCGGCCGCCGAAACGCACGGGCGGCGAATGCGGCAAGCGCGTCCAGTTGCTTTGGCACGGCGGCAAGTCGATCCTTCTCGAACTCGTCCGCGCGCTTTTGAAAGGCGGGCCGCTGCCCCTCAAAGTAATCGAGCAGTTCCTTGGGCTGATCCTGCGTCACGAAGCCGATGAACTGCGGCAGGTAATTATTCTCGGCCAGCGGCTGCTGGCCGATGAACCGGTGTTCGTTCCAGAGGTGGTCAATGCGGCGTTTGTGTTCGTCGTCGAGGAACAATCGTTGGAGGGGTTCGTCCTCGCGGTGGAACATCTTCAGGGACACGACCTCATCTGTGGGCACGACGTTGGGGAAACAGATGAACCACGGAAAGCAGCGCCGGAAGTCCGCGTGTCCCTGGAGCAACTGCTTGTACGCGGCGCCGGTTGGCGATCCCACGATGGGACTCTTGCCGTCCCAACGGATGCCTTGGCCGGGAGGGGTGGATAGCACCTGGAACTGCACGACACGTTCCTCCGGCGGCGCGTCGAGCTTGCCCTCGACGACAAACTCGCGATTGCGAAAGAGGGCCGCCGGCAGCCGCACCTCGGTAACCGTGTTCGCCAGTGCGACAAGGCTGGCTGCCTCAGCGGGCTTGGCATCCGGGTGTCTGCCGAAGCGTTCTTTCGCGATACCGTAGCTCGCGCCGTTGGGCCGCGGCTTCACGAAGCGAGCCAGTTCCAGCCCCTTCAGCACGGGACTGTCGGGTGTTGCGAAGTTGTCGTAAAGGATGCGGTCGGGGTCTTTCTCCTTGGCGGGACGGGTCCCTGTGAGCAGCGACTGAACCTGCTCCGCGAGCTTGACGGCCTCGGCCTGCCGTCCCGGCTCCGCGGCCGCCTCCCGCCATCGACCGAGAATCGAACCTGGCGAAATGGGGCCCAGCGCCGCCGTCTGCGCGACCGGCTTCGACGGTCCCCGCACGAAGCTCCAGACCTCCGAGTTGCCGTGCTTGTCAGCATGGGGATTGCCGGCGTGGACGGTGTCGGCGATGTCGGCCGCCAGGTCCCACGCTGCGCCGGCTTCTCGGTTTCGGTGACGGTGAGGGCAATCTCGGTGAGGTCGCAACTGTGGTCGCCGTTGCGCGCATCCACGGCCAGGATGAGCAAATCGCCCTTCTCGACCTTGAGCATCTGACTTGCGGGCTTGACCGTCCCGCCGAGGTCGAGCACGCCGTCGGCGAGCACGGACGCCCGATCGGCCCGGCGATGTTCGAGCCACCACGCGACGCCGTTGCCGCACGCGGGGTGGGCATGGGTCACCTTCGCCGTGACACGGACACTGCCGGCGACGGGGCTGTTCCAGGCGACTGCGACGAACTCCTTGGGCGTGGGATGGACCGCGACCTTGTGCGGCGGCAGCGTGCCGGGAATCATCTGGACCTTGTCGGAGGCGTTGGTGACGAGAGTTGGCAGGTCGCTTCCCTTGCGCCGCCAGCCGTTGATCGCCGGCCGGTGGTCGTTCTTCGGACTCTTTTCGTCGAGCCGTTCAAGCGCCACCGCCGGTACGACCCGCCGTAGCTCGTCGGCTCCGGCCGGCTTCATGAGTGATTCGAGCGCCAGCACCTCGATCCAGCGCTTCAAGAACGCCACGTCGAGCCCGTTCGTCGTGGCAAGCTCCTCCCTGGATCGCTTTGGGTCGTGGGCCGCCGCTGCCGCCGCTGCGAGGTACTTCGCGGTGTCAGCGAACACGGACGCGTAATCGACTTCGTACGCCGGGCCGTATTCCGCATAGTCCCGCAAAAGCAGCGCCGGTTTGCCCGGCGACTTGCCTGCGCTCTCGAAACGCGGCCTATGCCAAACGACGTGGCCCTTGGCGGCAGGACCCAGGTCGCGGGTCACGAGGTAAAGCGTGATCTCGCTCTGTCCGGGTGCTGGCTTGATGGCGAACCTTAGCGTCTGGGTATCGCCAGCGGCGGGGTCGTTGGCGACCTGGCGGGTCATGTTCCCATAGCGATAGCTGCCGATGGGGACAAACTTCCACAGCGCCGTCTGCCAGGCCGCGATCTCGGTCGCCAGCGTGCCGACATCCTGTTCGCGCGCATCGCGCCAGCGGGCACGGATCAGATCGAGCGGCTGAGACGGCACCTTGTCCGTCAGAGTCTGCCACAATATCGCCAGGAATTTCGGATTGACTTTTTCCTTTGCCGCAACGTCGGCCAGAGTGAGCTTTCCCGCAGCCAAAGCCTCGCGGTGCCGCACGGTGGCGAGCAGGTACGGTTGCAGAGCGAGGCGGCCATCGCTCGTGTATCCCGCGTAGAATTTGCGGAGGCGGGCCAGGCTTTCGTCGGTCCAGTCGCGTCGGGTCTTGCCGGCGCGAAGCGAAAGCCGTCCGGCAGCAGCAAGACGTGGTCGGCGACGTCCTTGGCCGCGTTCAGGTATTTGGTGAACAGCGCGGGCGTGATATCCGATAGCGACTCGGCAGCATTGGTGAACCCTTCGCCGGCGGCCCCGTCCGCGGGAAACTCGCGCGTCGGCCGCAAATCCACACCGGTCAGATCGCGGATGGTGCAGTCGTACTCGGCGTTGCTCAGTCGGCGGAGCGGCACGCGCCCCGGGTCGCCGGTCCGCGATCGGGCTTCGGCGTCCAGGAACCCGCCCACCCACGCGATCAGTCGCTTGCGTTCGTCAGCCGTCGGCTGCGGCTTCTCCTTCGGCGGCATCTCGCCGGCCTCGAGCCGCTCGATGACCTGTTGCCACGGCTTGAGGTCC
Source organism: uncultured Gemmataceae bacterium (assembly GCA_963834865.1). GTDB lineage: Bacteria > Planctomycetota > Planctomycetia > Gemmatales > Gemmataceae > CAWIDK01. The sequence continues at coordinate 1,226,768 of CAWIDK010000005.1, read as the reverse complement.
TTACGAATGTGCGCGAGCGACGCAAACCGTTCCAGATCGAGGCTCCCTTTCTTGACCTTCGTCGAGTGGCAATCGAGACAGTACTTCTTCAGCAGCGGCTGAACTTGCGTCGCGTAGCCGCCGGCCAAATCGTTTTGCGGCGCCTGCCCGGTCCCCGGCAGTACCGTGACGACGAACGATGCCAGGACGGCCGCGATGCCGCCCGCCAGGAAAATCAGTAGCCGAGGATGGCTGATAGAGCCCAAGGTAAGCTTCCTTATGCAATCGCCTGGTCGATCACTTCACCGAAATTATCGGTCAGGCGTTCGTTGCGGCCGTTGTGGCGGTAGGTCAGACGATAGTGGTTGAGGCCGAGCAGGTGCAGGATGGTTGCGTGAACGTCATGGACGTGGGTCTTGCCCTCTTCCGCGCGCAAGCCGACCGCATCGGTGGCGCCGATCACCTGTCCGCCCTTGACGCCGCCGCCGGCCAGCCACATCGAGAAACCGTGGGGATTGTGATCGCGTCCGGTGGTGCCCTCCGTCATCGGCGTACGGCCGAACTCGCCGCCCCAGACCACAAGCGTCGATTCCAGCAAGCCGCGCGATTTCAAATCCCGCAGCAAGCCGGCAATGGGCAAATCGCTCTGAACGCACAACCGGGCGTGGTTGCCTTCGACGTCGGAATGTCCGTCCCAGCCGTTGGTATCGCCGCAATAAAGCTGCACGAAGCGCACGCCGCGCTCGACCAGACGCCGGGCCAGCAAACAGCGCACGCCGAACTCCGCCGTGTCGGGCCGATCCAGGCCGTATAACCGCCGCGTGGCCTGCGTTTCGCTCGCAATCTGCACGACTTCCGGAGCATGGACCTGCATGCGAAAGGCCAACTCATAGGCGGCAATGCGCGCGGCCAACTCCGGTTCCGGCTGCCGCTGCCGCAGATGCTCCTGATTGAGCCGAGTGATGAAATCGAGCGTCGACCGTTGCTGCTGGGAGCTGATGCCGGGCGGAGTGTCCAGGTGCATGATCGGCGCCGGGCCGCCGCCGATCAGCGTGCCTTGATAGGCGGCCGGCAGATAGCCGTTGCCCCAGGCGGGCGCGCCGCCCTTGACCCAGCCATGCGGATCGGGCATGACCACGAAGGCCGGCATGTTCTGGTTCTCGGTGCCGAGCCCATAGGTGACCCACGCGCCGAGGCTGGGCCGGCCCATCAAGATCGAGCCGGTATTCATCAGGTAGACCGATTCCGGATGCGTGACGCTGTCGCCGTGGCAGCCGCGCAACAGACAGATGTCATCCATGCACCGCGCGTATGCGGCAGGAAGTCGGAAACCTCGATGCCGGCCTGACCGTACTTGCGAAACGTCCGCCGCGTCGCCAGCAACCGATTGCGTTCGACGCCGCGCCGGGTCGCCGGCCGACCAAACGATTCCGGCAAGGGCTGACCGTGCAGCCGTTGCAAATCCGGCTTGGGATCGAATAATTCCAGATGGCTCGGGCCGCCCGACATGAACAGGAAGATGACGCGTTGCGCCGTGGCCGCGTGATGTCCCGGCCGCGGCGCCAGCGGGTCCACGGTACGATCGGCCGGCCCCGCCCGTTCGTCGGCCGCGGCCAGCAACCCCTGCTCGGCCAGCAACGCTGCCAGGGCGATCATGCCGAAGCCGCCGCCCGCGTGGCACAAGAAGTCGCGGCGGGAAGCGGGGATCGTGTTGGGCCGATTGGGTCCGGGACAGCGTATCATGATTCACCTACACGCCCAAATCAGATTGCATTGCGGTTAGGCCCCGTTCAATCCAAATAGACAAACTCGTTCAAGTTAAACAACGCCCGACAAAGCTCGCTCAGCGGCGAATGCCCGAGGAACTCGCGCGACAACGCCATCTCCGTGTCCGTCGGTCGCCGCCCCAAAACTTGGCGATACGCGTGCGCAATCCGCTCCTTGATGGAGGTCGCTTCTCCGGTCAACTGCGTCGCCAGGGCCTCGGCGGCGCGGACGACGTCGGACGCGTTGAGCAGAGCCAGGGCTTGCGGCGCCGCGATGCTGCGCTCGCGTTGCGGACAGCTCTGGTTGCTGTCCGGCAGGTCGAACGCGTCCAGGAACGGAAAACGCAGGTTGCGCTGCGCGAAGATGTAGACGCTGCGGCGCGTGTGGTCGGCCATATCGGCGCTGACTTTCCAGTCCTTGGCTCCCAGCTTGGTCTCGCCCGGAATCGGCGGGAAGACGCCCGGCCCGCCCATCTTGCTATTCAATCGGCCGCTCACCGCCAGCAAACTATCCCGAATAATCTCTCCCTCCAGCCGCAGCCGGTTCATCCGGCCGAATAGGTCATTGGCAGGATCCTGGCTCAGCGCTTGCGGTGTCGCGACGGTCGCCTGCCGAAACGTTGCCGACGTCAGCATCAGCTTGTGCATGGATTTGATGCTCCAACCTCTCGCGACGAATTCCGTCGCCAGCCAGTCGAGGAGTTCGGGATGGGTCGGCCGTTGGCCGCGCAGCCCAAAATCGCTCGGGGTGGCCACGATGCCGCGGCCAAAGTGATGCTGCCAGAGACGGTTGACCAGCACCCGTGCCGTGAGTGGATTGTCCGGGCTGGCCACCCAGCCGGCCAACGCCGAGCGCCGGCCCGTCGTCTCGGGCGCCGGCGGTTGCACCGGGATCGGCAGTTCGGCGTGTCCCGGCGACAGGATGATCGGCAGGCCCGGTTGAATTTCGTCCCCCGGATTGCTGAGCTCGCCGCGCTTGAGCAGGAATGTTTTGGGGACCTTGGTGCCGTTCTGCAAGCCCGCGGCCGTCGGCAGCGGCGCGGGCTTGTTGCTTTCGAACTTCGCGAGTTGGTCTTGCAGTTGCTTCTGGCGGGCCCGGTCCGGCTCGCTCATGACCGCGGCAATGTCGTTGGCTGTTACAACCAGAAACCGCATCGTGAAGGCCGCCAGCTCTTTTTGCGCCGGCGTGCGTTTTTCTTCCGGAGTCCGGTGCGCCGCGCGGGGGCATCCGCCAGCGCGGCCAACTTGGCCTCGAACAATTTCTGACGCACCGGCTCCTCCAAAGCCGTGAGCGCATCGGTCGCCGCTTTAATCAACTGCTGGTAACGCGTCAATTGCCTGGCGTATGCCTGGCGTGTTTCGCGATCCGCCACCGGCAGGTCCTTGCGAAACACGGCGGGAGTGAAGAATGCCTGGAGGCGGTAGAAGTCCCGCTGCGGAATCGGTTCGAACTTGTGATTGTGGCAACGGGCGCAACCGATGGTCAACCCGAGGAAAACCAGCCCGGCCGTATCCGTCATATCGTCCAGGGTGTTTTGCCGTCGCTGGGCCTGGCTGCTGGCGTCCGTCATGTCGGGACCCAGGAGGTTGAAGCCGGTGGCCGTCAGCGCCAGCGGATTGTCCGGAAACAGCTCGTCGCCGGCCAGCTGTTCCACGACAAAGCGATCGTACGGCTTATCGCCGTTGAACGAGGCAATGACGTAATCGCGATAGCGCCAGGCATTCGGCCGAATCTCGTCGAACTCGTAGCCGTTGCTCTCCGCGAAGCGCGCCAGGTCGAGCCAGTGCCGGCCCCAGCGCTCGCCGTAACGCGGCGAAGCCAGCAAGCGATCGATCACGGTTTCCCAGGCGCCGGCCGACCTGTCGTTCGCGAACGCATCCATCTCGGTGGGCGTGGGCGGCAAGCCGATGAGGTCGAAGGTGACGCGGCGCAGCAGTTGTTCCCGAGAAGCCGCCGGGGCCGGCGAAGCTTGGCCGCTTCCAGCCGGGCGAGGATGAACGCGTCGATCGGGGTGCGTACCCAGGATTTGTCCCTGACGGCCGGAATCGCCGGGCGCACCGGCGGCTTCCAGGCCCAGTGGTTTTTCTTCGCGTCGGGAATAGCGTAATCGCCGGCCCAGGCACCCGTCGCCAAAACCGTCATGCCTAGAATCGCCAAACTCAGATGGGTACGAGACGAAGGCATGGTGCTACTCGGATGCGTGGGACACACGTTCAGAATAGCTGTTCGGCGGGGCGATTGGTACCTTTTTCCAATTGGATCGTGCGCACAACGGTACGCAGAGCGTGCACACGCGCGTTCCCTGACGGCGATTCTTTCAAACAAGCGGCAACGCGACCCGTCCCCGCGCGGCGACGGGTTCCGGCGCGCAGCACTCGACGCCAACCTGCTCGCCGGTCACCACCTCGCCGTACAGCGTGAACGGGCTGGCCTCGTGAACGTCCACCTGAATCGTCTGCCCCGCGAGCCGTTCGTTACCGTCGAAGACGACGATGTGGTCCGTGCGCGTTCGACCGGTCAACTGCATCGGCCCCGCCGTCGCGTGCTTCAGGGCACTCTTGCTCGGTCCCTCGACCAGCACCTCGACGCGCTGGCCGATGAGCCGCTGATGATCCGCCAGGCTGACCTTGGTTTGCACTGCGAGCAGGTCGTTGTTGCGGCGCTTCTTGGTTTCTTCCGGCACGTCGTCGGCGTACAGCTCGTGGCCCTTGGTGCCGGGCCGCGGGCTGTACTTGAAGATGAAGCTGTTCTTGAAGCCCGCCTCGCGCACCAGCGTGCAGGTCTTCTCGAACGATTCCTCCGACTCGCCCGAGAAGCCGACAATGAAATCGCTCGAAGATCGCCACGCCGGGCACGGTCTCCCGGCAGCGCTGGAGCATCTCGCGATAGAACGCGGCGGTGTACTGCCGCTTCATGCGCTTGAGCATCTCGTCGCAGCCCGACTGCACCGGCACGTGCAGATAGCGGCAAACCTTGGGCAGATCGCGCACGGCCTGGAGCAGGTCGTCGGTCATGTCCTTCGGGAAGTTGGTGACGAACTTGATCCGCTCAATGCCGGCCGTGTCGTGGATTTTGGCCAGCAAGTCCGACAGCCGCACGCGCCGGCCGTCGCCCAGCTCGTACTTGTAGCTGTTGACGGTTTGGCCCAGCAGCGTGATCTCCTTGCACCCCTCGGCGGCAAGCTGGCGAACCTCGGCGGCGAGGTGCTCCGGGTGCCGGCTCTGCTCCGGCCCGCGCACGCTCGGTACGATGCAATAAGTACAGAACTTATCGCAGCCGATGTTGATGCGGACATAGGCCTGGAACGGATTGGGCCGCATCGACGGGTCGCGCAGCGGATCGTAGCTCTCGAAGCTGCGCTCGACCTCATGGCGGCCCTCGGTGCGATCGAGGCTGAGCGCAACCTGCAGCTTGCCGGTGTCGCGTACGGCGCCGATCAGCTCCGGCAAGCGCGCGAGCTGGCCGGTGCCGCAGATGATGTCGACGTGCGGGGCCCGGCGGCGGATCAGCTCCTGGTCTTTCTGCGCCATGCAGCCGAGCACGCCTATAATCTTCGCCGGATGCTGCCGCTTGTGCTGCCGCAGCCGGCCGAGCGCGCTGTAGATCTTGTCCTCGGCGTGCTGGCGAATGCTGCAGGTGTTGAAAAGGATGACGTTGGCGCTTTCGGCCTCGTGCGTCAGCTCATATCCCTGGCGGCGCAGACTGCCCACCACCAGCTCGCTGTCGAGCACGTTCATCTGGCAGCCGACGGTTTCGATGTAAAGTTTGGTCATTTCGCTCTTTCATGAGGTCCACCGTGGCGGGCACGCTCCGCAAGACGGCGTCGGAGCACCCATCGGACAGTCACCCTGGTGAGGATGACTGGAATCGGCAGCAGCATCCAGCAGCCGACGACCGGCGCCCCATAATCCCGATACGACGACCCAGCGAGCCCTTCCCCCAGCACGATCGGTATCCCCAGGCTGGCGATTGCAAGCGGAACCCATTCCCACGGCACGAACCGTTTTCCGAAGACGCATCGAAGCGCCCACCACCACGCCGCAATGTACGGGGCGGCGACAAGCAGCACCATCAGGTCGCCTTGAAGCGCTCTCAGCATCGCGGTCACCCCGCACTCAAGATCGCCATCGAGACGCAGTACATGTTGAACGCGGTCAGACCGATCGTGGCGAGCAAGGCCACGCTGACGGCGAGCAACCCGTGCCAGCGGTGGCGGACCACGGCGAGCACCACGAGCAAGATGAGAAGTCCCAGGGCCACGAACAAGTCGATCGCGATCACCACGAAACCTAGCTCAAAGGGAATCGGCCTCAGCCACCCGTAGGCGTGCAGCATGACTGCGCCGACATCGAGTCCCGCCAGCGCGAGCACCGCGGCCAGGGGACCGATAATCGCCAGCATGCGAAGCTGGCCGCGAACCGTCATTGGCATGAGCTGTAATCCTTTTGCGGCCGTTCACGCGTTCCGGCGAATGCGGGCCCAGTACCCACCGTCGGCCGGCAAGCCCGGCCGGGCGTGCTGTTCAGCCTCCAGGGCAAAGTCCCGCATCACCGTAAGGACACCATGCACCACCTGCCGGTTCTCTTCCGGCTCGATGGAGCAGGTCGAGTATACCACAGCGCCGCCGGGCCGAACGCGCTCGCATGCCTGCAGCAGCATCTTCGTCTGCAGCCGAGCCAGGTGCGGCAGGTCGCCCGGCTTCAGCCGCCAGCGCACCTCGGGGCGGCGGCCCAAGACCCCGGTGTTGCTGCAGGGCACATCTACGAGCGCCGCGTCGAACGGCCCGGACGGCGGCTCGTCGGTCGCCTGCGTCTCGATGATCGACAAACCCAGCCGCTGGCTCGTCTCGACGACGCGCTCGAGCCGGCGAGCATCGGGGTCGGAAGCGATGACCCGGCCCTGGTTACGCATCAACTCGGCCAGGTGCGTCGTCTTGCCGCCGGGCGCCGCGCCCAGGTCGAGCACGCGCATGCCAGGCTCGGGGCCTAGCGCACTCGCCGGCGCCGTCGCCGACTCGTCCTGCACGACGAACAGACCGTCCGCATAGCCCGGCAGGTCGCGCACAGGCGTCCAGTCGTTGAGGCGCATAGCCTGCGGATGTTCGCCCAGTTCCGCCTGGATTCCCGCATCGCGCAGCTTCCCGATTAAGCTCGCCCGATCGGTCCGCAGCGGATTTACGCGCAGCCACACCGGCGCCGGGCCGGCGAACCAGAAGCCGAGGCGCAAACACTCGTCCCAACCGTGACGCTCGAACCAGCGGCCTGCAAGCCAGCGCGGCCAGGCGAAACCCGCAGAGAGATATTCTACCGGATCGGTCGCCGGATCGGGAAGCGCAGCCCGAGTCAACCGGCGATACAGTCCGTCCTTCAACGGCAGCGCGTCGGCAGCAGGGCCAGGCGCTGGATCGGCCGTCGGCAACGCCGCGACCTTGCGCAGGACGCCGTTGAGGAAGCCCTTGCCGCGCGGCTGGCCCCAGCGCGCGGCCAGCTCGACCGTCTCGAATAACGCAGCGTGCGGTGGAATTTGCGTCAGCAGCAGGATTTGGAACGCTCCCAGGCGCAGCGCCTCCCACAGCCACGGCTCGACCTTGTGCGGCTCGCGATGCACCAACGGCCGGAGCAGCGCATCGAGCGTGCCGCGGCGGCGCAGGACACCGTAGACCAGCTGCGTCGCAAGCCGGCGATCGGGGCCGCTGAGCGGCGTTTGCTGGAGGTGCTGGTCGAGCACGTCTTGCACGAATGCGTCCTTGCGCTGGCACTGGAGCAGGACCGCGAGGGCGAGGCTGCGGGCATCGATTGGCGGAAGGGGAACGGCCATCAATCCGCCTCCGGGCCCATCCGGGCACCGGGGGGCAAGGCGTTGCCGCGCAGGAACTCGGTGACGGCCATGCGGCGCTTGCCGGCCGGCTGTAGCTCGAGGATTTCCACCGCGCTGCCCGCGCTGCAATCCACGAAAAGCTGCTGCACGGCGAGATCGGTCCGGACCAGACCGGGCTGTGACGCTTCGCCGGACGCGAGCCGAGTGGCCGGCACGATGAGCCGCAGCGGCGGCTGGCCGGCGCGGTGCAGGAAGGTGTAGGCGGTCGGCCACGGCTGCATCGCTCGAATGTGATTACACACCTGCTCGGCCGTCCGCTTCCAGTCGATCAGCCCATGTTCCTTGGTCAGCTTCGGCGCCTTCGTGACAAGGCTCTTGTCCTGCTTGACGCCCGGCACGGATTCGCCGGTCGCGATCCGGTTCACGAGGGCGACGGCAAGCTGCGCCCCGAGGGGACCGAGCCGCTCTTCCAGCGCGCCGGCCGTTTCGTCGGGAAGGATGTCCACGGCTTCCTGCGCGAGGATGTCCCCGGCGTCGAGCGCGATCGACATGCGGATGATGGTCACGCCGCTGCGCGTCTCGCCGTGGTAGATCGCCCAGTTGATCGGCGCCGCCCCACGGTACTTCGGCAACAGCGACGCGTGAACGTTGATGCCGCCATACGCCGCGCTGGCCAGCACGTCGTTCGACAAAATCTGGCCGTACGCCGCGACCACGAGCAGGTCGGGCCGCAGCGCCCGCAGGCTGGCAACGCCTTCGGGGGTGTTGACGCTCTCCGGCTGCAGGATGGGAATGCCGCGTTCGAGGGCGAGGTCCTTCATGCCGTGGTGAGCTTGCCGGGTGCTGCCGCGTTCCTTCCCCGTGGGCCGATCGGGCTGCGTGAACAGGCCGACGATCTCGTGCGGGCCCTGGAGCAGGGCGGCCAACGTCGGCTCGGCGAACGAGCCGGTTCCCATCATCACGATACGCATGGAACGCCTCGTCCACGCCGCGTTTAACCACGTGGGGCAGGCCTCTGGCCTGCCCCACGGCGACTCACCCCGCGGCGTGCAGGAGATTTGCCAGCAGCTTCTCGATCTCGGCGTCGGCCGGGATCTCGCCGCGCTCCTGCATGCGCCGAAACTCGCGCTCGAAGCTTTTGACGGAGGTGCGGCTGGCGAGACGGGCGATCGGGCCCATCATGTCGATGAACAGGACGCCGTTGAGATGGTCGATCTCGTGCTGCCAGGCGCGCGATTCCAGATCGCTGACGACCTTCTCGACCAGCTCGCCCTTGAGGTTGTACGCCCGCACCTTGATCGTCTTCGATCGGCGAATCTTCTGGTAGAGGCCGGGGAAGCTCAGGCAGCCTTCCTCGTCCTCCATGAAGCCCTTGCGCTCGACGATCTGCGGATTGAGGAAAACTTCCTCGCACTCCGGCTGCTTGGGGTCGCCGGTGATGTTCATGACCAGCAGCTGAAAAGGCAACGCCACCTGCGGCGCAGCCAGGCCGAGGCCCTTGGCGTCGTACATCGTTTCCATCATGGCGCCGACGTGGAGTTGGAGCTGCTTATCGATGGTCGTGACCGGCCTGGACTTGTGCCGCAGCGCCGGATGCGGATAATGCACGAGCTTCATGGGGCCTCGCCGTGGGGTCGCGTTTACCTACTTCATTATAGGATAGGCAGGTAAAATCCGAAATCTCAAAAGATCACCTGCAGGCGTGCCACGACCGTGTCCTGGCTGCGCAACAGGCCCGGGGCGCCGCCGCCAAGCTGCACGCCGGTGGCGAACCAGGCGTGCTCCCAATTGAACTGCATGCGCACCCACGCGTTCAAATACCAGTTGTAACCCAGCGTCAGCTCGGACGCCCGGTTTGCGTTGGTCGCCGGATTGACCAGGTTCGCCGCCCCCTTCGCAAACACGATGTCGCCGACTTCGAGGAACGAGTAGCGCGCCACCAGCTCCCACGCTCCTGGGCTCACGAACGGGTGCGTCGGATCGAACGGCTGCAGCGGCACCACCGCCTTGCTGTATTCCGTGCGCGTCTCGCCGGTCAACAGGTAGGTGCCCATCACGTAGTAGCCGTCAAACGGCACCGTGACGATGGTCTTGTTCGCGAGGGCGGCCGAGGGCGTCATCTGCTGCGTCTCATAGTAAAGCTGGGCGGCGACACCGAGGCCGCCGTAGAAATACGACAGCTCCGGCGACCAGCGATTGCGCAGGCCGTCGGCCATCACCGTCGAATTGAAAGTCAGGAACGGGACCGACAGCGGCGTCCGCAGCACCGACGGGTTCATCGGCTCGATCTCAATGCCCGTGGTGCCGGACACGCCAATTTGCAGCAGATGCAAGTACGGCGGCAGCTCCTCGAAGTTGAGCGGCCGCACCGCCACTCGCCAGGCCAGGTCCTTGAAGCCGTTGGTGTCGATGGTGGTGTTGATGCCGCCGTTGAAGACGCCGAAGGCGTAGTCGAGCTTGTTGTCCAGCAGATTGTAGCCGTGGATGAGGAAGCCGATATCGCGGGCCGGCACGAGCTGATCGATGAGCGAGCGCTCGACGGTCGGCACAAAACGGTCCTGGACCAACTCTTCGTAGCTCACCGGCTCCTTGAGCTTGCCGGCGGCGACCTGGAACTCGTCGAGATAATGGACATTGATGTAGGCGTCCTGGATCACCGGCGCGTACGGCGTGCCGGGCAGGTTCTGGCCGAAATCGGGGAGCAGGCGAAACTCATAATACTGGAACACAGTGGCGTCGATACCGAGGCGGGCTCGGCGGATCAGGAAGGTGCTGATGTCGGTCTGGTCGTGATCGTTGCCGAAGTCGCGCAGGTCAGCCTGGATCTGGCCGGTGATGCGCAGCACGAAGGCGTTATCGGCGGAGCGCACAAAGAAGCCATTGGCCCAGCCGGCGAACTGGCCCGCACTGGCCTCGGTGCCGGACGGGGTCCACTGCAGGAGCGTGCCGCTGGATAGTGGCAGGCCCTGTGCCGGCGGCGGTCCACCGACCTGATCGCTGCCGGTCTCCCGCGGGACCGGCGGCACGCGCCATGACGGCACTGGACCAAACGGCGTCTGCTGCATCAGGGCCGGCAACACCATTGTGTCGGGACTTTGCCCCTTGAGCTGGCGAATGGTTTCCTCCAGCTCGCGGACGCGCTGTTCGAGGTCCTTATTCGACGCCGGCTGGGACGGCACTGGTTCGGGAGTGGGCGCCAGGACCGGAAACGACGGCGACGTGGACGGCTTCCAGTTGCCGTCGATGCCCGCATCCGGCGGCGCGGCGGGAACCAGTGGGGGCAGCATGGTGATTCCGGGGGCCTGCGCGGGCACGGGCCGTCGTTGCCAGCAAAACGAGCGTCGTCGTGAATGCCACGATCAGGCCGCGCCGTCGCAACGATACAGCCCCCATGCTCTTGTTCCCCTTGTTCCCCCGGTTTATCGGCGCTGAGTGGGCAAGCTTGTAACGGCGCGCCCACGATGTGTCAAGCTCGACCGCTGCGGCCGCGAATTGCCGGGCGCTCGCGGTCAGGATAGATTGACCCGCGTAACCCGGCCCGTGGCGAGATGGCTTCATGAACTCAATCCGCTTCATCATGCTCGGCGGCTTCCTCGGCGCGGGCAAGACCACGGCGATGGCCCGCCTGGCTCGCTTTTACATGGGCGCGGCCAGCGCGTCGGTCTGGTCACCAATGACCAGGCGCAAGACCTCGTCGACACGCACGCCCTGCGCGAACAGGGCTTTCCCGTCGAGGAGGTCGCCGGCGCCTGCTTCTGCTGCAAGTTCGACGATCTGCTCGACAAGGTCGGCCGGCTCGAATCGCACCAGCGGCCCGACGTGATCCTTGCCGAGCCGGTCGGCAGTTGCACCGATCTGGTCGCGACGGTCGTGCAGCCGCTCAAGGACCTGTACGGCACGCGCTTTTCCGTGGCGCCCTATGGCGTGCTGTTCAAGCCGAGCCACGGGCTGAAGATCCTGCGCCGCGAGGCGGCCGGCGGTTTCTCGCCCAAGGCGGAGTACATCTTCCGCAAGCAGCTCGAGGAAGCCGACGCGGTCCTCCTCAACCGCATCGACGAGCTGGCGCCGGCCCAGGTCGAGGAGCTCGCCGGCCTCGTCGCTGCGGCCTATCCGGGGGTGCCGGTGCTGCGCGTCTCGGCGAAGACCGGCGAGGGCTTCGAGGCGCTGACGCAGCTCCTGGATCAGGAGGGCAACTTCGGTAAGAAGATCCTCGATATCGACTACGACGTATACGCCGCGGGCGAGGCTGAGCTGGGCTGGCTCAACAGCAGCGTTCGCGTCCGTGCCGGCCAGCCGTTCGCACTGGACGATTTCCTGCTCGCGGTGGTGCGGGGCCTGCAGGAAGCGCTGCGCGACCGGGGCGGAGGTGGCGCATCTGAAGGCGATCGGCCTGTGGGAAGGCTTCTTCGCCGTGGCGAACCTGGTCAGCAGCCAGGGCCAGGCGGAGCTATCGCTGCCGTCGCGCTGCCAGGTGCAGGAGGCGGACGTGATCGTCAACGCGCGGGTCGCGATTGACCCCGAGGAGCTGCGCACCCTGGTTCGTGGCGTGCTCGGCGAAGTTGGTACCCGGCATGGCGCGGAGATGGCGGAGCAGCAGACGCAGAGCTTCCGGCCGGGCCGGCCGCAGCCGACGCATCGGTATGCCCACGCCGCGGGGTAAGTCTTCGAACCCCGCGGCGTGGAGAGACTCACCAGTCGCGTTCCTCGTAGTCGCGCCAGCGGCGCGGCGCGGTGGCTTCCTCGGCGCGCATCGCGGCGAAGCTGTTGAACGCGATCCAGCCGAACATCAGGGCGGTGAACAGCGGCGAGATATCTTCCGGGTACGGGATGTCGGGGCGCAGCATCTTGAACACCGAGTACATCGCCAGCGAGCCGGCGATCAGGAAGGAAAGTGCGAATGCGAGCCGCGCACCCTGCCGCGGGAAAATGCCGCTGCACACCTCGCGCATGATCATGCCGCCGTCAAGCGGGATGATCGGGAGCAAGTTGAACAGATTCCAGACGAGGTTCATGATAATGAGGCACCCGGCGGCTCTCCCAATGCGCTCGCCCTCCTGGAATAGCTCGTAGGGTTTGGCGACCACGCTGTACCATCGAGAACTCAGGAGCAGTGGGTCGTAGGCACGGACCAGGAGCGGCAAGCCCCATTCGGCGAAGGCGAACAGCAACAGGCCCGCGATGGGGCCGGCGGCGCTGATGAGAATGCGCTGCCAGCGCTGCAGCCGGTCGAAGTGACCGATCGCCACGCCGCCCATGCCGTGCAGAACGATGTCGCTCGGTACGCCAAAGACCCGCGCCACGCTGACATGGCCCAGCTCGTGGATGAGGATCGACACAAAAGCACACGCCAGCCAGATGCCCATGTAGGCCCACAGGTGCTGCTCGGCGTGGTTGAAACCGCTGACATACATGTAACCGAACACCAGATTGATGATCCAGAACATCGGCTGTACGCGGAAGTCGATGCCGAAGAGGCGCCAGTGCAGGTCCAGCGCGGTCGGAGAGGGGGCCATCGGGTTCACAGACGTGTCCTCACCGCGTCGTAGCCGACGCAAGCGGCGTCGGCCACGAGGCACTCTGATTGTCGATGTCCCGGCCGAAGGCGGCAAGGTCAGTTTCGACGCCAGGAGCAGCACATGCCCGACAAGTCGCAGCACATCGCGGTCTACACCGGCTCCTTCGACCCGGTCCATTTCGGACACCTCGACGTTATCCGTCGCGGCGCCCGCCTGATGGATCGCCTCATCGTCGGCGTCGGCGACAATCCCGAGAAGACGCCGCTGTTCAACCAGGAGGAACGCGTCGCGCTGATTCGCTCGGTCACTGCGGCGATGATCAACGTCGAGGTGCGGCCGATCACCGGCCTGGCCGTCGGCTTTGTCCGCGGCATCGGCGCTCGCGTCATGCTGCGCGGCATTCGCACCACCAGCGACATGGAGCACGAGTTCGACATGTCGCTGACGAACCTCGCACTCGACCCGGAGATCGAGACGGTGTTTCTGATGGCCGACCCGAACTTCACGCACATCAGCGGCACGCTGCTGCGTCAGATCGCGTCGTTCGGCGGTGATCTGTCGCGCTTCGTGCCGCCGCCGGTGCAGCAGGCGCTGCTCGACCGGCGCGGGCACGGCGCAAGGGGTTGTGACGCGCTGGATCGCGATCTGTCGCGCGGGACGGTCTTCCAGCAAGGTCGTTCCTCGCTGGCCGGGGGCACCCATTTTTCGGCACGACGCGCACGACCGGCACGACGCGCACGACCGGCACGACGCGCACGACCGGCACGACGCGCACGACCGGCACGACGCGCACGACCGGCACGACGCGCACGACCGGCACGACGCGCACGACCGGCACGACGCGCACGACCGGCACGACCGGCACGACGCGCACGACCGGCACGACCGGCACGACCGGCACGACGCGCACGACCGGCACGACGCGCACGACCGGCACGACGCGCACGACCGGCACGACGCGCACGACCGGCACGACGCGCACGACCGGCACGACGCGCACGACCGGCACGACGCGCACGACTGCAGACAACAAAGAGGAACGCCAGCTCCCTTTTCTACGGCCATGCGCTGCCGGTATCCTGCGGTCCCCGGGCTCGTGCGGGCCGGATCAAGTTGTTGGTCGAACCGGCTGGCGGGTAGGCATGACGCCCGATCGCGATGGCGCGTGATCAGGAGAATTCCGCAGCCTCGATCAGGCGGACCGGCACTTGCTCGATCAACACGACCTGTTGAGCAGCGACTTGTTCCTGTTGTAAAATCCATTTCAATTGCCGCAAGCAGGTCAGCGCTTCCGCGTCTTGCAGGGAATAGACGACGAGCAGGATGTGATGGTCAATAATCGGCTCATCGGCTCCTGCGGGCAGCCAGGAGCCGGACCAGGGCGGAAATCCTTCCACGCTGGATTGGGAGAAACCACCGAAGCAGTCATGAAAGAGGCCATTGAGATACGACTGCTGTTCTTCTGAAAAGACGGGCTTGCCTTGAGCGAGGATGGGCAGCCAAATCGTGAATCGGTACGCCGACCCTTCCAGCGGCGGGGCCAACCGGCCGCGATAGCGGTCCCGGAGGAGGGCAATCGCCTGTTCAAGACTTCGTTTTTTTGGAGTTTGCTTTCTTGGCACGGGTCTTGACCTCAGTGTCGTTTGCCGGCACGACACCCGCGTCGACAAGCGCATGGTATTGTGCGTCGGTGAGCAACAGGACGGGATCGGATGACGGCCCAATCCCTTGCCACGTCCCTGCTACCTTGTTGAGCACGCGAAGTGCCTGGATATACTGCTCCTGGCTGTGAATATGAATCGCATGTCCCATCTCCATCTCCTTCAAAGCGCGCACCCAGCGAATGGCGTCGGTTGGCAATGCGGTTACGGCAATTGTAGGAGGGCGAAACGAGCCACGCAAGCAATCCCGCTGAGTCCAAAAAAACCTCATTGATGGTGGACACCGTTTCGCATTTCTCGGTTAATAGAGAAGCGAGACCCAACCAATGAATGACGCGAGCGATTTCGGAACGCTGCTGCAACGGGCGGTCGCCGGCGATGGCGGCGCCGCCGATGCCCTGCTTGCGCCCTACCGCGAGCGGCTGCGGCGCATGGCCGAGCTGCGCCTCGATCGACGGCTGCGCGGCCGGGTCGACGCCGACGACATCGTGCAGGAGACGTTCCTCGAAGCCATGCGCCGGCTGCCGGATTACGCCGCCAAGCCCGACATGAGCTTTCCGGTCTGGCTGCGTTTCCTCGCCGGCCAGCAGCTGGTGGATGCCGTGCGGCACCACCTGGGCGTGCAGAAGCGCGATGCGGGGATGGAGGTTTCGCTCTATCGCGGGCCGATGCCCGAGGCGTCGTCGGCCTCGCTGGCCTCGCTGCTCCTGGGCCGGCTGACCACGCCGAGCCAGGCGGCGGTGCGTATCGAGACGCAGCTGCAGGTGCAGGAGGTCCTCAACTGCATGGACCCGCTCGACCGCGAGGTGCTGGTGCTGCGCCATTTCGAGCACCTCAACAACAACGAGGTCGCCGAATTGCTCGGCCTGGGCAAATCGGCCGCCAGCAAGCGCTACGTCGCAGCGCTCAAGCGCATGCATCAGATCATGAGCCAGCTGCCGGGATTCGGGGAGCCACCATGACCGACTCATCCAGTGCCGATCGCGATCCTGTCGAGAAGCTGGCCGAGGAGTTCGTGGCGCGCTGCCGGCGCGGCGAGACGCCTGCGCTGTCGGAGTACGTCGAGCGCTTCCCCGAATTGGCCGACGAAATCCGCGCCGTCTTTCCCGCGCTCTTGCTCATGGACCAGGCCGACCCGGCCAGCAGCGAGCTGGCACGGGCTCGCGACGCCGGCGACAGCCCCGCGGCGCCCGGCATGCCCGTGCAGCTCGGCGACTTTCGCATCCTGCGCGAGGTCGGCCGCGGCGGCATGGGCGTGGTCTACGAGGCCGAGCAGGTCTCGCTCGGCCGGCGCGTCGCTCTGAAGGTGCTGCCGCTCCAGGCGCAGACCAATCCGCGCTACCTGGGACGCTTCGAGCGCGAGGCGAAGGCAGCGGCGCGGCTGCACCACACCAATATCGTGCCGGTCTACGGCGTCGGCACCGATCGCGGCATTCACTACTACGCGATGCAATTCATCCAGGGCCAGGCGCTGGACGAAGTCCTCGCCGAGCTGAAACGGCTGCGCCGCGACAAGGCGGCCACGCCGCTGCCGGCGCGAACAGTCGCCCCCGCGGATGTCTCGGCCCACGACGTCGCCCGATCGCTGCTGACGGGCCCAGCGGAGGGCGTGACCTGCGCGGCGCTGGCCGGGCCGCCCACGGTGGACGATGTGGTGACACCGGGGCCGCGTTCAGGATCGGCCGGCGCGCGTGTGGTCGGCGCAACCGGCTCCGGCTCGGGGTCGCTTCCGGGCCAGGAGCATAGCGGCTCGGTGTATGCGCGGCGGGCCTACTGGCGCAGCGTGGCGCGGGTGGGGGTGCAGGCCGCCGAGGCGCTGGCCTACGCCCACAACGAGGGCATCCTCCATCGCGATGTCAAGCCGTCCAACCTGCTCCTGGACGCTCGCGGCCACGTGTGGGTCGCCGACTTCGGCCTGGCCAAGACCGCCGAAAGCGATGATTTGACGACGACGGGCGACATCGTCGGGACCGTGCGCTACATGGCCCCCGAGCGCTTCGAGGGCCAGGCGGATGTCCGCAGCGACGTGTACGCGCTGGGAGTGACACTGTACGAGCTGGCCGCGCTCAGCCCGGCGTTCCCAGCATCCGACCGGCAGAAGCTGATCCACCAGGTCACCGCCGAGGCGCCGATCCACTTGCGCCGCGCTGCGCCGACCATGCCGCGCGACCTGCGCACCATCATTCACAAGGCCATCGACCGGGACCCCGCCCGGCGCTATGCCTCGGCCGCGGCGCTGGCGGAAGACCTGCAGCGCTTCCTCGACGATCAGCCGATTCAAGCACGGCCGCCCGGTCGGGTGGAGCTGTTGGGCCGGTGGTGCCGGCGCAATCCGGTGGTGGTCGGTCTGCTGGCGGCGGTGCTGCTGGTGGCCGTGCTGGGATTTGCCGGCATCGTAATGCAGTGGCGGGAAGCCGTCGCGAGCAGCGTTCTGGCCGGGGCCAACGAGGAGATCGCGAACAAGCGGCGCGAGACGATTCAGAAGGTCAATGGCGAGCTGCTCAGCGCCCAGGAGATCGCGAACAAGCGGCGTGCGGAGGTCCAGGAGGCCAACGACGAGCTGCGCAAATCGCAGGCGAAGCTGCGCCGCACGTTGTACATCTCGGACATGCGGCTGCTTCCGGCCGCCTGGGAGCAGGAAAGCATTGGGACCATGCTGGAGTCGCTGGAGCGTCAGGTTCCCAGGGAAGGGGAACCAGACCTGCGCAACTTTGAGTGGCATTACTGGAATCGCCAGTGCCACCCGGACAGCGAAGTGCAGATGGAAGGCGAGAAAACGGCCAAAGGCGTGAGCTTTGGGTACGTGTTTGCGTTCAACGCCGAGGGGACCGTTGTCGCCGGGACCTCCGGGACAGCCGGCATCAAGCTGTGGGATGCACGGACCGGGAAGATGCGGTCGGTCTTGAAGAAAAGCGTGCTTACCGAGCCGGGACAACCTGCGACCGGTTCGATCGTGCCGCGTACCACCTTCAGCACCTTCAGCCCAGACGGCAAACGAGTCGCCGCCAGCGCCAATGCCGCCGACTCCAAGGGCCGCGCCGTGCATTGTGACCTGATGGTCTGGGATGCCGTCACCGGCCAGGAGCTGTGGCACAACCGCGAGAAATACCAAATCGGGTACCACGAGCTCACCCAGGCGAACACGCCAAAATTTCTCCCGGGGGGATATTTGGCTTTCGACGCCGATGGGTCCCGCCTGGCTGCCTGCGTCGTTGAGGGCAACAAGACGTTCATCAAGATTTGGGATGCCGCCACCGGCGAGTCGCTTCTGGAGTTTGGTGAACATGACTCGTCCTCCTGGACGTTCGAGGGAACGATCGGCTTCAGTCCGGACGGGACGCGCCTGTTAGCGCTCGTGCGCGAGCCAAGGCCGGCGGGAGAGGTTGCCGGCCGGTTGGCGGTTTGGGATACCACCAGCGGCGCGGAGCTGCCGAGCATTGCCGCCCCGGCGAAAAACGCCCAACCCATCTCGTTTGCATTCGGCAAGGACGCCGGTCCCCTCGCCGTCGTCTGGCAAGCTTCGGCGCCGCGGTCCAGCGGGTTAGCCACCACCAGCGCCCTGTGGCTGCATGACGCGGCGACCGGGCAGCCGCTTTCCCTGTTCGCGGCCCAGGCCGAGGGCGGTTACATCAGCTTCGTGAAATTCAGCCGCGAAGCAAAATCCCTGGTGACGGCATCCAATCTTGGGGCGATCAAGATCTGGGATGCCGGCACCCAACAGCTGCTGTGTGGATTGCCCAACCCTCTCGGCAAGGTGCGGGCGGTCAGTTTCGCCGGCGCGAGCCGAGTGCTCACCGTCGAACAGGGTGGGGTGCTCAAGGCCTGGGAAATCGCCAACCGGCCGCTCGTGCTCCAGCTCAATCGCCCATACAATTTTTTTCCCCAGCCAATTCTGAGTGCGGACGGCAAACGGCTGGCCGTGGTCGTGCGCGACAGCTCAGTCCCCGATGTCAAGAACTTCTTCCCGGTAATAGGTGCGAGCACGGCGGGATTGATGGGATCGTCCCTGGGAGCAAGTCCATCTTCGGCAGCTGCTGCGGTGCTCGCCGGCAGCGTGATCATGAAGCCTGCTTCCCTGATCCAGGTCAGGGATACCGACACGGGGGCCCCGTTGCTCACGGTCAAAGCCAGCGGCGGGCATTTCGCGATGAGCGCCAACGGCAAACGCCTGGCCCTTCATGACCTGGATTTTGCGAGCAAAGTCCCAAAGCGCGTAATGGTCTGGGATGTCGATACCGGCGAACAACTGGCCTCTTTGGCGATCCCCGACGGCCCTGGCCCTGCATTCTTAATGGGGTTGGCCCTGAGCGCCGACGGCAACCGGGTTGCGGGCTGTACCCTGCCCCTCGGCCGCAAGCCCGGGTGGCTGACGGTCTGGGAAGTGGCGACCGGCGCGGAGCTACTCCACCAGGAATTGGATTTGGGGAACACTGCTAATCTCGGCTTCAGTCCCGACGGCAAGCGCATCGCCTTTTCACAGGTATCTTTTGGCAACGCCAAGCCCGAATTTCACCTGCGGGATGTGGCAAGCGGCAAGGATCTCTGGACGCGGTCGTGGTTCGGGAATTACGTGTTCAGCGCCGACGGCCGGCGGCTCGCGATAAGCCTGAACCACCGCTCCGAGCCTAAAGAAACCCTGGTCGTGGATGCGGCCACCGGTGAACAACAGCTACGTCTGGAAGGCGAGGACGATCGCACCGTCAGTGTCGTTTTCAGTCCGGACGGCCAGCGGATTCTGACCGTCGGCGCGCGGCGCGACTCTGGGACGCGGCGACCGGGAACGAGCTATTGACCCTGGAGTGCGCGCCTGCGAGCGATGACGACAGGAACAAGAACCAACTCCTCAACCTATTGCCGAGGCGATTCCAGTTCCGGGACGACGGTCGCCGACTTTTCTCGCTGCGCTGGACCCTC
Organism: uncultured Gemmataceae bacterium; assembly: GCA_963834865.1. GTDB lineage: Bacteria > Planctomycetota > Planctomycetia > Gemmatales > Gemmataceae > CAWIDK01. The sequence goes on along the minus strand of CAWIDK010000005.1, from coordinate 1,207,114 downwards.
GCGAGCGTGTTCCCGAGCCAACCGAAGGATTACGAAGTGATCGTGCAGGTCTGGGACGCAACGCCGTTGCCGGACCTCCGTGACCTTTTGGCCGGCAGGGTCCAACCCGCGAACAACCGCGAACGCCTCCGTCTCATCACGTTGTGCAAACGGCAACACCGGTACGTCGCGGCGTCGCGATTTTATAACGACGCCTTTGCCGCCGAGCCGTCGTTGGCCGACGACGTGACCGCGGGCCACCGCTACGACGCGGCCTGTTGCGACCTCGGGGCCGCCGCCGGCCACGGCATCGACGCCGACAAGCTCGACGACCACGAGCGAACCCGCCTGCGCCAGGAGGCGATCGGATGGCTGCGGGCCGACCTCGACGCATGGCGGCAGCAACTGGACAACACGACGGAATATTACTCGACTCTTGGAACGCTCAGGCGATGGCAGAAAGACGCGGACCTGGCGGGCATTCGCGATAAGGATGCCATGGCGAAACTTCCGGCCGAGCAACGGCAAGCGTGCCAGCAGCTCTGGACCGGCGTGGACGCGCTGCTTCAGGCCGACGCCCATTACCAACGCGGCTTCGACCTGGAAACCAAGAAACAGTGGGCCGACGCGATCGCGGCGTATCGCAAGGCCGCCGAGCTAAATCCCGCCAGTGGCCTGGTCTATTTGCGACTGGCCCTTGCCCTGGAGGCGAGCAAGGAATGGGACGGAGCGATCGCCGCGTATCGCAAGGTCGTCGATCTCTACCCCCGCGCCCAGAACTACGCGCGCCTAAGCCTTGCCCTGGAGGCTAGAAGCCTGTTGGACGAGGCCAATGCCGCTTTTCAAAAAGCAATGGAACTCAATCCGAAGACCGCCGCCAGGGTCTATTTGGAGCGCGGCCAGGCCTTGAAAGTCGACCACCGGTTGGACGACGCCATTGCTGCCCTGCGCCGGGGCATCGAAGCCGACCCCAAGGATTCCCGGATCTACATGGAACTGGGCCGTGCCCTGCACGACCAACAGCATTGGGACGAGGCGATCGCCGTGTTTCGCAAGGCCATTGCGATTAATCCGCAATGGGCGTGGGTCCACAACAACATCGGCTTGACCCTGGCGGAAAAGAATCAGCTGGACGACGCCATTGCCGAGTTTCGCATCGCCATTGAGCTGTCCCCCGACTATTCCGATGCTTACGGGAATCTCGCCTGGCTGCTGCAACGGCAGGGGAAATGGGACGAGGGGATCGCCGCCGGACGGAAAGCCATCGAGCTGAGCCCGCGGGTCGGCTGGTACCACAATGATTACGGTTGGGGACTGGAACATGTGGGCAAGTTCGAGGAGGCCCTGGCCGAATACCGCACGGCGACAAAACTTCCCAACGTTGGCAGCAACGCTGCGGTGAACCTGAAGAATCTTGAACCGCTCGTTCCCCTCCTTCGGCGTTTGGAGGCGGTTCGCAAGGGCGAAGCCAGACCGACCGACGCGGCCGAGTGTTTGCAACTGGCACACCTGGCGAAAAGAAAGAACCAGTGGCCGCTGGCAATTCGGCTCTATGACGACGCGTTCAGCGACAAACCAGATCTGGCGGCCGCCGTCAGTTCCTCGAACCGCTACAGCGCCGCCTGCCACGCCGTCCTTGCCGCCGTCAGCCGGGACTTCGACCAGCGCGACGACAAGGAGCGTGCCCTGTTACGGCAAAAGGCCGTCGCGTGGTTGCGCCGACCTCGCATACCGGACCAGGCAAGTCGCGGCCGACAAACCGAGCGACCGTGTCACCGTGGAGTGGCTGTTGCAGCACTGGCAGGAGGACCCCGACCTGGCCGGCATTCGCGATACCGACGCCGTGGCGAAACTGCCGGCCGACGAACGCGAAGCCTGCCGGAAGTTGTGGGCCGACGTGACGGAATTGCTGAAGAAACCCTGGACCGCGAAGGCCGACCATCCGGTCGGCCTGGTCCACCACCCCTACCTCTATGACATGGAGCAGCAGCGCTACGCCAACTTCTGGTGGTCGAGGTTCTCGCCGGACGGCACCGCCTTCCTGGCCGGCGGCGACTCCGGGCCCAAGGGACGCATCCGCTTGTGGGAGGTCACCACTGGCAGGATGTTGCAGCAGTTCGCTCCGGGCGGCAACCCGTGGTACTGCGGCGGCCTGTTCCTGCCCGACGGCGGGCAGCTCCTCACCTGGTACAGCCGGGAAACCAACCTGTTCCTCTGGGACGTGGCCACCGGCAAGCTCGTCCGCAAGTTCGCCGGTCCCGTCGCCGACCCCCTGAGCGTGGCCGTGGCTCCCGACGGCAAGCGCTTCCTGGCCGGCGGCAACGACAAGATTCTCCGCCTCTACGACATCGCCACGGGCAAGGAACTGGCCCGGCTCGAAGGGCATAACGACAAGTGCCACGGCATTTTCTCGCCCGACGGCAAACAGATCCTCTCCTACGGCCCCGACAGGATATTGCGCCTCTGGGACGCGGACAACGGTAAGCTCTTGCATGAGCTGCAAGGCCACACCGCTGCCTGCACGGGCGTCTTTGCACCTGACAGCAAACAGGTCCTGTCCTACGGCCCCGACAGGACGGTCCGCCTCTGGGACGCGACGACCGGCAAGGCGGTGCGTTCGTTGGCGGGGCCCACCGACGAGGTTACCGGTGCCTCGTTCTTGCCCGGCAGCGACAAGATCGTGGCCTGGGGCAAGGACTGGACTGTGCGGCTCTGGGAGGCGGGCAGCGGCAAGACGCTGCACCAGTTCAACCTATCCGAGAAGACCGGGGGTTCGCCCGAGCTGGCGCTGACGCCGGACGGCCGGCGCCTGCTCGTTGCCGGCACCAAGAACAACGTCCTCATTCTCGACCTGGCGACCGGCAAAGAAATCCGACACTTTGACAACGCTGCCGCCCGTCAAGGGTTTTCGTTCTCGCCGGACGGCCGCTACGCCGCGGCCGGCAGCTTCCGCGCCGGCGTCTACCTGTGGCGGTTGCCCATGGGCGTCGGTATCGACCCGCAGGACGCCGGCGCCCACAATGACCTTGGCCTACGCCTGCGCAACCAGGGGCAACCGGACGACGCCATCGCCGCGTTCCGCAAGGCCGTCAAGATCGACCCGGAATTCGCGCAAGCGTACGAGAACCTGGCCAGCGCCCTGAACGCCAGGAAGGACGGGGACGGGGCCATCGCTGCGTGGCGTAAGGTCATTGAGATCAATCCCGGATTCGCGCAGGCCTATTTCAACATCGCCCAGGTCCTGCGCAAGCAAGGGGACTGGAACGGGGCCATCGCCGAGCATCAAAAGGGCATCGCCATCATCCCCAGGGACGCTATTGCCCAGAGTAACTTCGGTGTTCTGCTGCGCGACAAGGGGGATCTGGACGAGGCCATCGCCGCGTTCCGCAAGGCCATCGAGATCGACCCGAAAATCCTGCCCGCGCACCTGCACCTGGGGACGGCCCTGCATCAACAGCACGACTGGGAGGGGGCCATCGCCGTCTTGCAGAAGCTCATCGCGATGGATCCCAGGTACAAGGGGGCGCACCACAACCTCAGCATCAGCCTGGAGGCAGCCAACCGGCTCGACGAGGCCATCGCCGCGTCGCGCCAGGCCATCGCGCTTGACCCGCACCAGAATGGCTTCCACCGGCAGCTGACCTGGCTTTACCAACGGCAGGGGAAGTGGGACAAGGCGGCCGCCGCGGCCCAGAACGCAATCGCGCTCAACCCGGGCGTCGGCTGGTATCACTACGATTATGGGGCGCTGCTGGAAGACCAGGGCAAGTTAGAGGAGGCGCTTGCCGAATACCGCGAGGCGACCAAGTTTCCCAATAGCGCCGGCAACGCTGCGGCGAACCTGAAGAATCTAGAGACGCTCATCACGCGCATCCCGCGTTTGGAGGCCGTCCGCAAAGGCAAAGCCAAGCCGACCGACGCCGTCGAATGCCTTGAGCTCGCGAAGCTTGCGAAAAAAAGGAAGCAGTTGCTCCTGGCCACGCGGCTCTATGACAACGCGTTTACCGGCAAACCGGCGTTGGCTGAAAATGGTAACCGCTACAAAGCCGCCTGCTACGCGGCCCTGGCCGCCGCCGGTCGGGGGATCGACGCCGACAAGCTCGACGGCAAGGAACGCTCCGGATTGCGCCAGCAGGCGCTGGCCTGGCTGCGCCGATCTGGCCCTGTGGGGCAAACGCCTGGCCACGGGCACGGCGAAGGATCGTCAGGAGCTGTCCCAAACGCTGCAGCACTGGCAGCGTGACAGCGACTTCGCCAGCGTGCGCGGCATCGCGGCGATCGAGAAGCTGCCGGCCGCCGAGCAGGAACCATGGCGCACGCTCTGGACCGACGTGGCGTCGCTGGTGCAGCAGGCCGAACGCACGGCGGGGACGCCTCCGTGATATCGCCGTCTTCGCTGTTCAGCGCACGCTGGACGCGACGAGCGGCGTCGGATCGGCGAACTCTTGCAGCCGGCGATGGATTTCCTCGCGATCGACACGGACGTCGGGCGGCGCCGTGATGCCGATGCGCACCTTGTCGCCCTTGATGGACGTGATGGTCACGCGGATCGAGCCGTCGATCACAATTTCCTGACCGACGCTGCGAGTGAGGACAAGCATGAGATTCCCCTCCTTGAGAGAGTGATTGGATCGTCGCTGTGTTTCTGTGCAATCAACGGGCCAAATTGTTCAAGGAATCCAGGGTTCTTGCCGGCTACGCACGCGCGAATCGCACAAGTCTCGATGGCCACGGAACATTGGCTGCGCAGGTTTTCTCATCGTTCATTCATGCGTCGGCGCGGTCCGCGAAGGCCTGGCAAACCTGGCAGGACCGGGTACGCGGCTGGCTGTGCAGCTTTTGTACACGTGCCGAATTCTCGCGCAATAATCGCGCATATGGATGAGAATTGACCTGCCTATTCGCATTGTTGCCAATTGCGCACCGTTATCACGATGGCTACAAACCGTCATCACGTCGATAACGAGCGTGCGAGTACGGAGAATGCGGCGGTGGGCAAAGACAGAAGCCGGTGGCTTGCGCCACCGGCTTGGTGGAATGCTTGGGGGATGTGCAACGGGGTGTGAGGGAAGGCCGCGGAAAGCAGGCCCGACAGGCGTCGTCCCGGAGGGGACGGTAGTTTGGAAGTGCAATCGGCGTGCCGTTTGGCGGCGGTTTGAAGAACCGCAGTGTAGTCCTCACGCTCCGCGTGAGGCTCCCGTCACGCGGAGCGTGACGGCTACACTGCCGGCAGGATCGCCTCCACGGCGGCGTACAGCGCATCGGCGCGTATGGGCTTGCTCAGGTAGGCGTCCATGCCCGCGTCGAGGCAGCGCTGGCGGTCGCCCTCCATCGCGTCGGCGGTGGTGGCGATGATCGGCACATGGCCGCCGGTCGCGCGTTCGCGCTCGCGGATCAGCGCCGTCGCTTCGAGTCCGTCCATCTCCGGCATCTGCACGTCCATCAGCACCAGGTCGAACGGTTCCTTCTGCAGGGCCTCGACCGCCTCACGGCCGTTGTTCGCCACCACGACCGTGTGCCCGCGCCGCTGCAGTAGACCGGCCGCGACGCGCTGATTGACCAGCCCGTCCTCGGCCAACAGCACCCGCAGCGGGCGCGCCGGCTCCGGCTGCGCGCGGCCGGCGCCGGCCGGCGCGGTCGTTGCGCTGCCCAGGGCCTGGACGACGGCGTCGAGCAGGTCGGCCTGCTTGAGCGGCTTGAGGATACAACGGGCGATGCCGAGCGCCGAGTTGCGGGCCGTGTCGAGCGGCTGGCTGGCCGTCGTCATCAGCACGACGGCGCAGCGGGCTGGACTCGCGCGGCGCGTACCTGTTCGACCAGCGCCAGCCCATCCATCGCCGGCATCAGCGCATCGACGAGCGCCAGTCCATACGTTTCGCCGCGATCGAACCCTGCCAGCGCTGCCGCGCCGCCGTCGACGAGCGCCGGCTGCATCCCCCAGCCAGCCAGCGTTTCGGCCAGGATCCGCCTGCACGTCACGTTGTCGTCCACCACCAGCACCGGCACGCCGCGCAGGCCGAGGATGCGCGGGTCGGGACCGGCGTCATCAACGGGCCGCCGCGGGAGCGACACCGCGAAGTGAAAGGTGCTGCCGCGGCCAGGCTCGCTGTCGACGCCCATGCGGCCGCCCATCAGGCCGATGAGCTGGCTGGAGATGGCGAGTCCGAGCCCGGTGCCGCCGAACCGCCGCGTCGTCGAGCTGTCGACCTGGCTGAACGCATCGAAGATGACGCGATGCTTGTCCGCGGGAATGCCAATGCCGGTGTCGCTGACTTCGAAATGCAGCAGCGCTGGCGGCGTCAAATCCGAAATAGGTTGTCCCTCTTGTTTGGGATTCTCTAATTCGGATTTCGGATTTGTTTCGGAGTTCGGAGTTCGGATTTCGGATTTCACGCGAACGACCACCTCGCCGCGCTCCGTAAACTTGAGGGCATTGCCGACGAGGTTGACGAGGATCTGCCGCAGCCTGCCCGGGTCGCCGACGAGGGCGTCCGGCACGTCGCCGGCGATGTCGCAGGTCAGCTCCAGGCCCTTCTGGGCAGCGCGCCAGCCAAGCACGTGCACCGCGTCGTCGACGGTCTCGCGCAGCGCGAACGGGATCTCTTCCAGCTCGAGCTTGCCGGCCTCGATCTTCGACAGGTCGAGGATGTCGCCGAGCAGGCGCAACAGCGCCTCGGCGGACTGCTTGACGGTGCTGAGGTAGCCGCGCTGCTCGGGGGTCAGCTCGGTAAAGAGCAACAGCTCGGTCATGCCGAGGATGCCGTTCATCGGCGTGCGAATTTCGTGGCTCATGTTGGCGAGGAACAGACCCTTGGCACGGCTGGCCTCCTCGGCGGCCTCCTTGGCCGCGCGCCTCCGCCTGCGATTGCCGCAGCTCCGCCGCCGTGCGCTGCAACTCCTCGACCAGGCCGGCCCGCGCTTCGGCGACCTCTTTTCCCGCCCGGCGCGCACCGCCTCGAGCTCCTTGTTCTTCAGCTCCTCGATGATGCGGCGGTTCTCCTCCTGGAAAAACTTGCGGCGCAACAGGCGCGGATACGGCCCTTGAGCACCGCCAAATCACTTGACTTGCCGACGAAGTCATCGGCGCCCGCCTCGAGCGCCCTCGTCAGATCCTCGCGGGTTTCACGGCCCGTCAGCATCAGCACGGCGACCGGCGTGTCGGTGGCATTGCGCAGCGTGTTGATCTGCCGGCAAACCTCGATGCCGTTCATGCCCGGCATGACCAGATCGACCAGCACGCAGTCGAAGGGAGTGCGGGCGAGGCATTCGAGTCCCTCCGGCCCGCTGCCGGCGCGTGCAGGCGGTAGCCTTCCTTGCCGAGCTCCTCGGCGATGTATTCGAGATAGGTGGGGCTGTCGTCGATGGTGAGGATCTGGGCATGGCGGAAATGGGTGTCGGCCTGGCCGAGGATCGACGCCTGGGCCTGAACCTTGTTGAGCAAGGCGCGGATGCGCACGAGCAGGATGCCGGGATCGATGGACTTGGGCACGAAGTCGTCGGCGCCGCTCTCCAGGCCGCGGACCTCGGCATCGCCGCTGGCCTCGGTCGTGAGCATCAGAATCGGAATGCCGCGGGTGTCGATGTGCATGCGGATGCGCCGGCATAATTCGTCGCCGCGCATGCCGGGGAGGTAATAGTCGAGCACGATCATGTCCGGCACGGCGCGGTCGATCTCTTCCATCGCCTTCTGGGCGGACGGCGCCCAGACGACCTCCCAGCCCTCGCGTTCCAGCACGTAGGAGAGCTGGATCGCCTGGGTGCGCGAATCCTCGACCAGCATGATCCGGCTCGGCCGCGACACAGATACCTCTCAAGCCCCAGGGCGAGCGCAGCGAGCCCTGGGGGTCAGGCTTCACCCCCAGGGCTCGCTGCGCTCGCCCTGGGGCTTGGATTGATCATCCCCCGCGCTTGCCGACCAACTCCACCATCCGCGCCGCGATCTGCGGCAGCGGCAGCGATTCGCAAACCGCGCCGAGACGCACGGCAACGCGCGGCATGCCATAGACCACGGCCGTCGATTCGTCCTCGGCGATCGTGTAGCCGCCAGCGTCGCGGAGTGCTCGCAGCCCTTCGGCGCCGTCGTCGCCCATGCCGGTCAGCAGCACGCCGAGCCCGCCGGCGCCGAGGCTGCGCGCCATCGAGCGCAAAAGCAGGTTTCCCGAGGGCCGTTGCAGGTTGACCGGCGCGCCGGCGTCGAGGCGGAGCCGCGGTCCCTCCACGAGCAAATGGCATTCGGCGGGCGGCAAATACAGTGTGCCCGGGGCGGCTATCTCGCCGTCGCGCGCCACGCGCACCGGCAGCGGACCGAGCGTGCCGAGCCAGGCCGCGAACCCGTCGAGAAAGCTCGGCGTGATGTGCTGCACCAGCACGATCGGCACAGGGAAATCGCCCGGCAGCCCGCCGAGGATGCACGCCAGCGCCGCCGGTCCGCCCGTCGAGGCCACGAGGCCGACCATGCGGATGGGCCCGACCGCGGTTGGCGGCCTGGCCACGCTGGGCGACTCGGGCGCGAGCGCACCCCGCGGTCGATCCGCTGGCGGATAACCTTGACCTGGCTCATCAGCACGAGCTGGTCGCACAGCCGCCCGGCCAGCCGCGCGTAATCGGCGTGGCCCATCCCGGTGGGTTTTTCCACGACGCTGAGCGCGCCGGCCCGCAGCGCGTTCATTGATACCTTCAGATCCTCCGCCTCGACCGACGCCGACACGATGACCACCGGCGTCGGCCTGCGCGTCATGATCTGTTGCGTCGCTTCGAGCCCGTTCATCCCCGGCAAACGCACGTCCATTGAGATCACGTCCGGCGCGACGCGCTCCAGCAGGCGCAGTGCCTCCTCGGCGCTCTCCACCGCCACGGCAACCTCCAGCCGCGGGTCGGCGCCGACGAGGTGGACGAGGAACTCGCGCACCACGCGGGAATCCTCGACAATCATGACGCGAATCTTGTTCATTAAATAATCTGCCGTATAGTTTCCAGCAGCTCCTCGTGATCGAACTTGCGCTTGACGATATACGCATCCGCGCCCAGGGCCAACCCGCGTTCCTGGTCCTCGCGCTTGCCCATCGACGTGACCACAATCACCGGCAGCCGGGCGAGCCGGGCGTCCTTCTTGATTTCTTCGAGGAGCGTGAAGCCGTCCATGCGCGGCATCTGCACGTCGGTGATGACCAGATCGACCGGCTCGGCGCAGTTGCAACAGCGCCTCGACGCCGTCGGTGGCGATGCGCACGGTGAAGCCATGGGCCTCCAGGATGCTCTTCTCCAGCGTCCGTGTCGTCAGCGAATCGTCGACGACCAGGACCGTCGATGCCCTCCGCTTCGGCGGCCCCGGCACGACAGCGGTCGCGGCGGCGCGGGCAGGCGCCGCCACCGGCGGTGTCCGCAGCAGCTCGGCCGGGTTGAGCACCAGGGCGACGGTGCCGTCCTCGAGCAGGATACCACCGGCCAGCTTCTTCAAGCGCGCCGCGGGCCCGTCGAGGCGCTTGACCAGGCTGTCGCGCTCGGCGAGGAACGCGTCCACGGCAACGGCCAGCCGGCCGGCGCCGGAACGCAGCACCATCAGCGGCAGGACGTGCGGCTCCGCCGGCTCTGCGTCGGGCAGGCCCAGCAGGTCGGCCAGGCAGCTCACCGGGATCGGCCGGTTCTCAAGCAGGAGCATCGGCCGGCCCTCGACGCGCTCGATCTCCGCGGGCTTGACGCGCAGCAGCCGTTCAATCGCATGGACGGGGATGCCGAACGTTTGGCCGCGGCTGGCGACGAGCAGCAGCCGCTGGGTCGCGACCGACAGCGGCACCGTAAGGACGACGCGCGTGCCCTGCTCACAGGGTTCGAGGTCCACCTCGCCCTGCAAGCGCAGGGCGGCTTCGTGAACCACCGACAGGCCCATGCCGCGGCCGGACACGTCGGTGACTTCGCGCAGCGTGGACAGACCCGGCTGGAAGATCAGCCGCGCCTGCTCGGCCGGAGCCAGCGCCGCCGCCGCCGTTTCCGACAGCAGACCGCGCTGCACGGCGGCCTCGGCGACGAGGCCCGGGTCGATGCCGCGCCCGTCGTCCTCGACGGTGATCCGCAGCCGGTTCGCGACGGTCTCCAGGCTCAGAAAGACGTGGCCGGTCTCGTCCTTGCCCCGGCGGACGCGTTCCGCGGGCGGCTCGATGCCGTGGCTGACGGCGTTGCACAGCGCGTGCATCAGCGGATCCTTGAGCGCCTGCAGCACGAGGCGATCGGCCTGGATATCGAAGCCGACAACCTGGAAGTCCACGAGCTTGGCCTCGCTCTCGGCCAGGTCGCGCATCATCCGGCGGAAGCCTTGCAGCACGCTCTCGGCCGACACCATGCGCACCCGACGGGCATCCTCGTGCAGCCGGCCGACCTGGTGCTGCAGGTCCCAGGCGGCACGTTGCTGCATGCCGCGCAGCAACCGCGCCTGCCGGGCCATCGCCTGCACGCGCTGTTCGGCGAGGTGCAGGTAGCGCGCGACGGCAGCGAATTCCGGAGCGTCGGCCAACCGGCGGAGCGCCGCCGCGGCGCCGCCGCGGACCGCGTGCCACGCCTGGGCCAGCTCGTCGATTTGCCGAGCCAGCCCCGCCAGCGCGCGCGTCAACATATTCTGTCGCTGGCCCTCCGTCAGAAGCTGCCCAGCCGTGCGCAGCAACCGATCCAGGTTGTCGGCACTGACGCGGACGGTCTCGACCGTGGCGACGGCGGGCGCCGGCTCGGCCCGGGCCGACAGCGGCACACGGGCCGCCGCTTCGCTCGCGGTGCCTGCGGTCAGCACTTGTTCCATTGCCTGCAACACCGCGACGGGTTCCGCCGGTGTGCCGCCGGTCAGCAAGGTGGTGGCGGTATCCTCGATGGCGTCGAGCGCTCGCTCGATGATGCGTGCGATGTCCGGCGTCAGACCGACGCGGCCGTCGCGCACCGAAGCGAACAGCGTCTCGAGCCGATGCGCCAGCGCCTCGGCCGGGTGGAAACCGGCAATCCGGGCGGCTCCCTTGAGGCTATGCGCCCGCCGGAACATGTCATCGACCTGCGCCGCACCGATGCTGCCTCCTGGAGCAACGTTGCCGAGGAGAGCGCGCATTTCCTCGAGGTGCTCCTTGTGCTCGACCTGAAATGCCGCGAGCAGCTTCGGCGCCAGCTCGTCCTTGACCGCGGGGGCGGCCGGCGCCGCGGACCTAAGAACGCGATCGAGCGCCGCCAGGTTTGCCGCCGGCTCCGCGGCTGCCGCATCGTCTCCCAGTGCCCGCGCCCAGGCCTCGACGCCGGCGAGCGCTTCGGTCGCCGACGCAAGCACGTCCGGACCGATCGTCTCCCCGCGGCGCGCCTTCGTGAGCAGCGTCTCGATGCGTTGGCCGATCGCCTCCACGATGCGGAAGTCGCAGACGCGTGCCGCCGCCTTGAGGCAGTGCGCCAGGCGAAACGCCTCCTCCAGCTCGGCCGGCGCGACGTTGGGCGGTGCGCGGCCGAGCTTGCCGAGGATGGCGCGGATGCCGTCAACATATTCGCGTTGCTCCTCGCGAAATGCCGCGATCAGCCGCTGGCGCAGGTCGTCCAAGAGAACACCCCGCGGCGTGCGTCCTATTTGAGATGATCGCCCCTGAGCCGCACCAGCTCCTCCAGCGCCGGCTTGGCTCGGCCGCTCGTATCGAGCAAGCCGCAGTTCGGGAACTGGTGCGGGGCGGCGTCGGCGAGATGCGCCCAGTGGACGGCGCGAACAAACGGTTTGCACAGCGCCACCGCCGTGAACGCCGCGCTCCAGTCGGCCTGCGCCGAGGGCGTGAAGCCCTCGCGCCAGTGGCCCAGGCCGACGCGCAGATCGGGGTCGGCGTGCGCGACCTTGCCCGGCGCCGACGGATAGCCGAGCGTCAGCTGCAGCGGCACCCCGAGCAGGGCATACAGGTCCAACAGACGCGACAGCTCCAGCGTGTCCCGGCAATAGCTGCCCCGCGGCGCCACGCCCATCACCACCTCCAGCTCCAGCGCGCTCAGCTTGAGTCCAGTGCGCAGGAGCGTGTCGGCAAAAACGAATGGCGAATAGTTACGCGGCTGCTCGGCAAGATAATCGCCCCACGGATGCGCCAGCCCGACGACCACCTCAAGCTGCGGGTTGACCTTGCGGACCGTGTCGGCGAGCCGGGCTGTCAGCCACAACAGCTCCTCGTTGCGCGTCGCCAGGACGCCGGCGTGGTTGGCGCCGGCCGACACCTGCCAGATTTGAATCTGATGCTGGTAGCGCCGCACCGCGCTCGACGAACTCGCACAGCAGCCCCGCCAGGCTGAACAGGTCGGTGTCGCGCTCCCAGAGCCAGTCGGGCAGATTACGGCCGGAGAAGTCGATCAACGGCCCGGCCTGCATCTTGTAGCCGTGGCCGGCGGCCCAGCTGACGACGGCGTCGTGCGGCTCCCAGTTGAGCTTGCCCTGCTCCGGCTCGATCTCGCACCACGGCAAGGCGACGGCGACGGCGTTGAACGCCTGACTGAACTGGCCTGGGTCCGCCGGCGCGGCGGATTGCAGCCGGCAGCCCAGGAACGCATCGAGGCGCGGCTGGCGGTGATGGCGGACCCGGAACACCTGGGCGACATACGCCTGCACGAGCTGATGTGCCGCCCGATAGCCACGCACCAGGGCGTCGCGGGCCAGGCCGTCGGCCGCGCCGTCGGACAGGGCGGCGACCGCGTGGCCGAATGTCCTGGCCGCCTCGAGCAGGTCGCGCGCAGCGCTTCCGGCATTTGCAGGCCGCCCATGATCCAGTCCGCCGCCTGGCCGCGGAGCTGGTTGACCTTACCGCGGGCCAGCTCGACCGGCAGCGAATACGCCGTGGGTCGCTCCATTAACGTCGCGGACGAGGTCATGAACTGGCCAAGCGGGTCGACCAGCCAGGGAACCTGTAAGCAGCCACTCTCGTCGACCCGGCGCACCACCACCAGCCGGCCGCCTTCGACGGTCGCCTCGGAAGGATAGGGCATGCCGTCCTGGCCGCCGGCGATACTGGCGCCTCGAGCTCGTCCAGCGCGTCGGCCGGCAAATCAGGCGGCAGGTCGAAGATCATCGTGCCCATGGTCCGCAGTCCGTGGCCGCCCGCCTCGAGATGACACGGTGACTGGGTGACCCGGTGACCGGAGGCTGGGATGTTGGCAAGGTCGAATCCCTGGGAAGCACTGCGGGAGTCCCCGGTAAGGGACAACGTTCATTATAACACGCCGGCCGGCCCGGTGGTGCGAACTGGCGGTGCACCGCGCGGTCGGCAACGAGGCGCTGTCAAAACAGCGAAAATATACCCGATTAGGGAGTCAATGGCAATGGCCGGCTTGCCCCACGGTCGCTCATGCCGCCCGCGCGACGATCGTGATGCCGTAGCGATCGGCCAACGCGACGGTCTGCTCCTGGTCGATCACGATGGTCTTGCCGGCCTCGATGGCGAGGACCCGCCCGCCCGCCTGCCGCAGCGTTTCGACGGTTTCGCGGCCGATGGTCGGCACGTCGAAGCGCATGTCCTGTTGCGGCTTGGCGACCTTGACCACGACGAAGCCGCCGCGCGGACACAATTCGCCCGCCCGCAGGATGGCGCGGTCGGTCCCCTCGATGGCCTCGACCGCGAGCACCGCCCGTTCGCGGACGGCCACGCTCTGGCCGACGTCGAGCCGGCCCATCTCCTTGGCCAGCTGCCAGCCGAACTCGATGTCCCCTTCTTCCCGCGGCGAGGGGCCGCGCCGCGTTAGCACGCCTGCTTGCACGAGCAACTCCGGGCAATAATCCAGGGCCGAGGCGAACGCCATGCCGTCGGCCGCGAACTCGTCGATCAGGCCCAGCAGCAGCGTATCGTCACGATTGTCGCGCCGCCGGCGAAACCAGAAACGGAGCGTGCGCCAGTCGGGCCACAGGCGCAGCAGGCGCAGCGGTGTGTGCATCCGTGTCTTCTGGATCTTGCCGGCCATGACGACGTGCCGCACGTGTTCGCGCCGAAAGCAGCGAATCATCCGGCCCATGCGGGCGACGCCGGACCAGTAGAAGCGCGACACCAGCTGCGCCAGCACCGGATCGGCTTCGAAGCGGATGCCGACGCACACCACCGGAATGCCGAGCTGGCGCGCCTTCTCGGCGAACACGATGGGAAACCGCCCGCTGCCGGCGAGCAAGCCGACGGCGACGGCGGGACCGAGCTCCACGCCGCGGGGTGAGTCTTCGAACCCCGCGGGTTCCGCGGAACCCGCGGGGTTCGAAGACTCACCCCGCGGCGTGGAATTCTGCTGGAAGATCACGCCGCTTCCTCATCCGGCAGTCCCAGGTGCTGCTTGATGCGGCGCAGCTCGCGCCGCATCTCGGGCAGCCGCTCCAGGCTCATCAGGATGCGCTTCTGCTCGCGCTCCGGCGTCGCCGGTGCGCCGAGCGTGCGCTGGCCGGCCGGCACGTCCTTGGTCACGCCTGCCTTGGCGCCGATCACCGCGCCGTCGCCGATATGGACGTGATCCGCCACGCCGACCTGGCCGGCCATCACCACGTAATTGCCCGTACTCGTCGAGCCGGCGATGCCGACCTGGCTGACCAGGATGTTGTGCTGGCCGATCTGGCAGTTGTGCCCGACCTGCACCAGATTGTCGATCTTCGTCCCCGCGCCGATCCGCGTCGCCTGGAACGTCCCGCGGTCGATCGTCGTGCACGCGCCGATCTCCACGTCCGACCCGATCTCGACCCGGCCGAGCTGCGGCACCTTCACGTGCCGGCCGCTCTGGAAGCGATAGCCGAAACCGTCGGCGCCGAGGACCGAATTCGCGTGGACGATGACGCGATCGCCCAGCACCGTGCCGTCGTACAGCACCACGTTCGGATGGAGCACCACGTCGTCGCCGAGCGTGCAATCCGCACCGATGACGACTCCGGCGTGCAGCCGGCAGCGCTTGCCCAGGACGGTGCCCGGACCGATGCGGACGAATGGGTCGATGCTGGCCTCCGCGCCGACCTGGGCGGTGGCGTCGACCGCGGCGAGTGCATCGACGCCGGCCGGCCGGCGCCGCGGTTGGCCGTGCAGGTGCTGCACAATGGCCACGAACGCCATCAGCGGGTCGCCAACCTGGATCAGCGTTTTGCCGGCGATCGGCAGTGGCGTCGCGACCACGGCGGCGGCGGCGACGCTGCCGGCGAACGGCAAGACATGCTTGTCGTTTTCGAGGAAGGTGATGTCGCCCGGCTGCACCTCGCTGAGCGGCCGCGCGGCATGAATGACGAGGTCGGCGTCGCCGTGGACCTTGCCGTGGACCAATTCGGCCAGCTCTCGAACGGTGACGCTCACGGAATGTCCTTCCTTCCCTGGAAAGCCCGTGCGGAGGGCGAATCAGCGCGCTGGCTGACTGGCTCCGGATCATAGACAAAGTGCTGCGACCGGGCAAGCGGAGTTTGCGCCGCACCGGAGTATCCTTGACCGCCGGTGCCGGGAACGGTACAAGACAGGCACTGTGCGCAATGTGGTTTGTGCAGGACGCGGTTCGGTCGGTTGGCACCGTGGACAACAGCTCATGCCGTCGATCGCGTACCGTCGCTGGAGAGTGGTTCGGGCCAGGGAATTGAATGAAATCGCTCGGGCACACGGCGCTGTCGGCGGAACTGCCCGCGGTCGTCGATACACCACGCAACAGGTCAACCGCGCGTATGCCGTGTTGCTCGCGTCCCAGGTCCAGGGGTCTTGTCGCGATTTGCATTCAGAATGCGTGGACCACATTGTGAGAGTGATCACGGCTCCGCCGGCGTTGCTGCTTCAAGTGTGGGCTGAGTTCACGCGCGGTCGCCAATTGGATAGAGGGAACGCCCAATCGAGCAGCCTGGGGGCGCCTATGAAGGCAACCAGGAAAAAAAAGGCTCGCTTCAAAGTCGGCGACTGGGTGGCGTTCCTTTACGGTACCAGAAACTTGTTCGCCCAGGTGATTGAGGAAAGGGGTCCGCTCGGCGTCAACGGCCGACACATCGTCCGCATCCAGGTCGACGGAGAATCCAATGAGCCAGACGCATTTGAGCTGCCCGAGGATTACCTGGAAGCTGCGCCGGTGCCCGACAAGGTTGCAATCATTCGGTATTTGACCCAGGGCGGCTTGCTGGCAATTCTCAGCTCCAATCTCAGCGGTCGGCGCAACCAACGTAAGGTATGGTTGACGTATACGCACCGTGGCGATGTGACACCCACGTTCATCGCCGAGCGCGGCGTGATCGGCGGGGCTACCGTCCCCTTTTCGACCCTTCACGAGGATCGAGTTTTCCCAGGCAAGGAAGCGAAAGTTGCCAGCTTTCTTGCGAGTTTTGGCCTCGACGAAGCGGCGGCTCACCAGATCATCAAGACGGTCGGTACTGCGCCGTGACGCGCCGTGAAGCGCCGGGCTACACTTTCGCGCGCGGCAGCACCGGGCGGCACGTTCGCCATAGCGCCCACGCCTTGTGCCGCAGCCCGCCGCAGTTCGCCGCCATCTGCCACACCACCCGGCGATACGTCTTGCGCAACGCGCCGTCCTGCAGCAGCGGCTCGATCGTCCGCGCCGCCTGCGTGAGCTGGTGGCGTGCTTCGTCGAACGCGTACGTCCTGTCGGGCGCCGTGATCGTCACCAGCAGCGCCCGGGCGAACGTCGCGATCAGGTAGTGGTAGCCGTCGAGGCTTGCCAGGTCGGTCCGCGAAGTAATCCTGGACCGCCTCCACCTTGCGCACGGCGCTAGCTCCAGCGTCAGCCACCACTCGTGATAGGCGTTGGTGACGTCGGGCGCGGCGTTCGCCAGCGCGTGCTCGTGGACCGCTCGCGCCTCGTCGGTCCGGCCGAGGCCGCGCAGCGACATCGCGAGGTTGATCAGCATCCAGCTCTCGGCGTCGGCGCGCTCGGCCCAGTCGCTCATCCACACGGCCGCCCGGGCATCCTCGTTGATCTGGCTGAAGATGCGGCCCACGTTGCCCCAGCTCCAGGTATTCTCGCGCAGCGGCCGTTCCCATTTCGACACGATCCCGGCGATCCAGCTCGGCTTCTTGACCGCGATCAGACCATCGCAGATGCCGACCAGGCATATGGTGCTGACGCCCTCCGCGCCGAGGCGTTCATGAATCGCGCTCGCCACCCGAACGGGCCGCAGCTGGTCCACGGCGCGGACCCACGCGGTGCCAATGGCGGCATTGTCGTCGCCGAGACGGTCAGAAAGCTCATGTTCGAGCTGCGGCGCCCACCCCGCGTGCAGGAATGCGTCCGCGGCCTGCCCAAGCAGATGGTCGCGATCGTCCGCCGGATCGGCCAGCACCGCGAGCTGCGCGACGGCATGCTCGGGCCGATGTTGCTGGGTAGCCAGCCAGACGCGGCGGACGGCAATTTCCTTGGGATGGATGTGCCCGGCAATTTTCGTCAGCGTCTCTTCCGCCGCCTCGTGCTCGCGGTCCGCGCACTGCATGTCGAAGAGCTGGAACGCGGCGAGTTCGAAGCCCGGCGAGAGCTCGATCGCCTGCACGAGGTCGTCCTTCGCGCCGCGCGGTTACCGAGGCTGCGCCTTGCCGTGGCGCGGCTTGAATAGGACCAGGAATTCTTGGGCGCCAGCGCGACCAGCCGTTCCGACGCCTCCAGGTGTTGGGGGCGCAGCGCTGCCGTCTGGTACCACTCGGCGAGCTGCGCCCAGCCCCAGTAGTATATCGGGTCGTCGCGCACCACCTGCCGCATCTGGTCCAGCGCCTCGTCGACCCGGCCACGCTGCTTCTCGATCCACGCGAGCCGGCCCCTCGCGCGGATGGCGAATTCGGGAGTGCCGGCCGCGGCGCGGGACACGGCCAGCGCCTGATCGTAGCGCCGGCCGTACGTCAGCAGCTCCGCCTTGAGGTCGAGCGGCGGATAATCGGGGTTGCGCATTGCGCCTTGTCGAGCGCGGCGAGGCAATCGTCGAGATCGCGGTCCTGGCAGAAATCGAAGCGTTCCGCCCACAGGAGCGCGACCTGCGGATGCCAGTCGCCTTCGCTGATCGCCGTGCGGAACGCCTGCTTCAGCGGCACAGTCCAACCGGCCGCGGTGATGGCGCCGGCCGCGGCGTCGAGTGACCAGGCCGCGGGATCATGGCTGTGGCAGAGTTGCTTGAGCAAGGCCAGCGACTCATCCTGCTTGCCTTGGCGTGCGCGAAGCTGCACTTCACGAGCCGTGACGAGGTCGCCGCCGACGTTCTGCCGCAGATGTGCGAGTGCCGATTCCGCCGCGTCGCACTCGCCGGCGCGGAGGTGCTCATCGAACAACAGGCACCCGGCCAGCCCATGATCGGGGCTGAGCTTCAGGGCGGCGCCAGGTCCTCCAGGCCGCCGTTGCGATCGCCGGTGTGCAGCCGGGCCTCGCCGCGATATGCCAGCGGCTGGGCGGTGTAGGGCGCGAGCTTGCACATGGTGCCGGCCGCTTCGAGATACTCGGGGAAGCGCTGTGTGCCCTGGCACCAGTCGGCGAGCTGCGACCAGCCCCAGTAGTATTTCGGGTCCTCCGCGAGCACGCCGCGCATTCGTTCGATGGCCTGGTCATAGCGGTACTGCTGCGCCTCCAGCCAGGCCGCCCGGCCGCGCAGCGTCAGCGGCGGCCGCTCGCCCCACGGCGCCGGCCGGCACGCGGCGAACGCCTCGTCCCAGCGCTGCGCCTGCGCAGCGCCGTCGCCTTCTGGTCGTAGAAGTCCACGTTGCGCGGGTTGAGCACGATGGCCCGATCGAACGCCTTGAGGCATTCGTCGATGCGCTCCTGCTCCTTTTTCGCCTCGGGATAGCGTGGCAGCCGCGTGTAGGCCTGGGCGAGCCGGAGCCAGGAGCGGGCCTCGGCGGGCCGGAGCTGGCCGAGTTGCCGGGCGGCGTCGACGGCCAGCTCCGAGCGCTCCAGCTTCTGCGCCCATTCGCACAGCCGATCCCAGGCCTGATCCGAGCCGGCCTCCAGCTCGAACGCGTGCCGGATGCGCTCGAATGCCTGCTCGCGGTCCCCCTTGCGCCAGAGCAATTCGGCGAGGTCCACGTGATTGCTGCCGACCAGCGGCGCCCGCGCGATCGCGCCGGAGCAATTCCTCCGCCTGATCGAGCTGCCCGCCGCGCTCGTAAGCGTCGGCCTGCTCGCGCAGCGCGGCACTCCAGTCTCGGGTTGAGCTGCAACGCCTGGGTCAGCGCCGCGATCTCCCCGGCCGCATCGTCGCGCCGCCGGCAGACGTGGCCCAGATCGATCCACAGGGCCGGCAACAGCGGGAAGCGCTCGACGGCCTGCCGCGCCAGTGTGTGCGCCTCCTCGAGCTGGTCCATGTCGCTGAGCTGGCGGACGAGCGCGGCCCAGGCGTGCCACAGGTCGCGCCGCGCCTCGAGCGCCTCGCGCAGGATCGCCAGCAGCTCCTCCGGCTCCAGCGCACGCGCCGCCGTGTCGCGGAAGGCGAGCAGGCCGTCGCCGAACGTCACCTGGCGGATCAGCTCCTGGTGGACGAAGTGCAGCGCTTCGCGCCGCTCGACGTGGCTCGCGCAGGCTGCGACCAGCTCGTGAATGGCGTACTCGTAATCGACCGAGGTGCGCACTGCCTGCCGATACGCTTCCTTCGCCTCGGCGGGCTTGTTCTGCCGCAGCAGCACCTGCCCGCGCAGGCCGTGCAGCGCGACCGCATCCGGCTCGAGGTGGGCGGCGATCTCGAGTTCCTTTTCGGCCTCGCCAAGCTGGCCCAGCTCCAGGAGTTGCCAGCTCAGCTCACGCCGCGTCCATGCGTCGGTCGGGTGGATCTCGACCAGACGGCGCAGCACCGGTTCGACCGCCGCCGGCCCGTCGTCGCGCAGCCATTCCATGTAGAGCTTGTTCAGTGCGAAGTTGTGCGTAAAGCGCCGGCACGCCTCCTGCAAATGCCGCAGCGCCGCCGGTCGGTCTACCGTGTCGGCGAGCAGGCGGGCGTAGGCACGATGCGCATCCTCGGCGAGCGGCTCGACCTTGAGCACCTCCGCCCACAGGTCGCGCGCCTTGACATTCTCGCCCTGCGCCGACGCCAGGTTCGCCGCCGTCCGCAGCCAAACGGTCGGCTGCGACCGGCCCTTGGCCTGCTGCAGCAATTCTTCGCCGCGCACGAACGCGCCATTGAGCGTGCACGTCTCGGCAACGTACAGCGTCAGATCGCCGTCGTCGGGCCGCAACGTCATTGCCTGGTCGAGGACGGCAAACGCCTCGGGCAGCCGTTCGAGCTGGGCGAGCGCGCCATAGAGCGTGCGCGCCGGATGCCAGCTCTTCGCGCCGAACCGTTCGAAACGCTTGCGCAGCGTCGCCAGCGCCTCCTCGGCCCGGCCCTGGCTGCGGGCGGCAGCGAAATACGCCCGGGCCAGGTTTTCGTCCTTGTCCTCCAGGCAGAACGCGAAATGGTACAGCTCGGTCGCTTCGTCAAAGCGCCGCTGCGACCAGCGGATGTGGGCGAGGTTGTAATAATTGCCGGCGTTGCCCGGATTCCAGCGGATCGCCTTGCGAAGCATGTACACCGCGCGGATGCTCGCGCGCGTCGGCGCCCAGCTCGTAGGCATACCTCTGCCAGCAGACTGGGTCGGTCGGGATCCTCTCGGCCAATCGCTGTAACAGCGCGAGGTACTCCTCGCGCCGCGACAGCTGGCTCAGGCACGACGCCCGCGCCAGCAGCAGGTGAATGTCCTCAGGGAAATGCACCAGCAGCCGATCGACCGCCTCCAGCACCTTGGTGGGATCGGCGTCGTAGTGGGCCAGGGTCCGCCGGGCATGCAGTGTGAGCGGGTCGTTGGCCGCCGTGGCTTCCATCGCGCGATACGCCTCCTCCGCCTTCTGGCGTTCGTGCTTCTCCAACGCGTTCTCCAGCTCGAAGAGCCGATCGTAGAGGGCAGCGTCGGGCAGCGTCAGGCCGTCGAGCCGCGCCGAGTCCTTCGCCGGCACCAGCACCTTACCGCGCGGCCCGGTGCTCTTGTAGCGCTCGAACAGACCCTCCGCCTGGTACTCGGCCTGATGGCGCAGCGACGGATCGCGGATGATCAGCGTGCGGCGCCGCGCGTCATAGCCGATGCACGCCTGCAGGTGCGAGCTGGTCGGCTCGGTCGTGGTCAGGCTGAACGGCAAGCCGCGGTCCAGCACGGCCACGGCACTGTCCCAGGTCACGGTGAACTCGCGCACCACCCAGCCGTTCTGCTTGGCCCAGCGCCGCTCACTGTGGTGCGGCGTGCCGGCGTAGGAAATCGCGGCGGCCAGCTCCAGGTGCTCGCCGGGCATGTCCCAGAAGCGGCACAACGACGCCAGCGTCGCCGGGGCGCACGTCTGGTGGTGCTGGCGCACGAAACCGACGTTCAACACGTGACGGCGCGCGTCGGCGGGCGGATTCTCCAGACGCTTGACGATCTGCTCGTAGAAGCCGCCCTTGACGTTCTTCGCGTGGGCCAGCGCGGTCGAAGTCGCCGAGGTGATACGCAACGTCGGAGCGACGCGCTTCGAGCCACTGGGCCATGTCCTTGTCGAGCAGCGGGGCCAGGCGCTCGAACTGCGCGAGGCTGGCACCTGCATCCTCGTAGCGCTTCAGCTCGAGCTGCAGGCCCGCGAGCTGGCTCCACAAGGCGCAGCTCTCCAGCCGCCGGCCGGCCTCCTCAAGCAACTCCCGCGCTTCCTGGTCGCGCTCCTTCTCGACCAGGAAATGGGCGACCCACTGCAGCGCCGGCCGATACCACGGCCTGATCTGAAGCGCCCGCCGCGCCGCCTGCTCCGCTTCGTCGTTCTTGTCCTCCAATGCGTACAGGGCGGCACGCTCCAGGACGACCCACGGATGGGCCGGGCCCAGCGCCTCGGCGCGCGCCAGCCACTCTTCCGCCGCGTCGAAGTCGCGCAGCCGGCCCAGCACGGTTCCGTGCAGGGCGAGCCAGTGCGCCCGACTCTCCAGCGGCGCCTCGGCCGGCAAATCGCCCACCTGGCGCAGGAATCGCCATGCCGGCAGCGGGCCGCGGCGATTGGCGAGATAGTTGGCGAAGTACCAGCACGCATCGGGATGGGTCGGGTCCTGCCGATAGGCGTGCACAAAATGCCAGTCGCCGAGCCGTTGGCTGCCGAGGTTGCCGGCCATACGGCCGGCGAGGATGCGCGCCGTCGTGCCGCGCCACCGGTGCAACGGCGCGATGGACGTGCCCAGCTCGTACGCCTGCAGGTACAGGCCCTGGTCGTACAATGCGAAAACGGTCTGCTGCTGCTCCGGCGTAATCGGGGCGAGCGGTTCCGTGACGACGGCGCTCATTGATGCAACCTCATGCGTTTCGAGACGAGCACGGCCCCGACGAAAAGACCCCCTGCCGGCACTCGGGGTTCGGGCAGAATGCCGTTGCCCGCTGCGCCGATTCCGGCGACAATCGGAAGAGTCAGGGACGTTCTATGGTCGTACACGAAGGCTTTCCACGGATGATGAGGTGGATCATGAAGCGATTGCTCATCGGGCTGTGCGTGCTCGGGTTGGCCTGCGATAAGAGCGCCACGCCGCTCACGTCGATTAACGGTCAGGAGAAAAAGCGCGACGAATTCGCCGGCGACCGGATCCCCGCCGGCAAACCCGTGCCGTTCGACGGCGAGCGTGCCATGAGCTATATCAAGGCGCTTTGCGACCTCGGCCCGCGCATGAGCGGCACGCCCGCCATGAAAAAACAGCAAGAACTCATCCGTAAGCACTTCGAGGACCTCGGCGCCAAGGTCCGCGCCGAGAACTTCGACGGCAAGCAGACCACCGTCAGGAAGCCGGTGCCGATGACCAACCTGATCGTGTCGTTCGAGCCCGAGCGCGCGCGGCGGGTGATCCTTTGCTCGCACTACGACACGCGGCCGATCGCCGACCAGGAGCCGGACCACCGCAAGTGGCGCGAGCCGTTCCTCAGCGCCAACGACGGCGGCTCGGGGGTCGCGTTCATGATGGAGCTCGGCAAGCACATGAAGGACCTGCCGACCAAGGTAGGCGTCGATTTCGTGTTCTTCGACGGCGAGGAATATATCTTCGACAGCGACCGCGACAACTATTTCCTCGGTTCGAAGCATTTCGCTGTGAAGTGGAAGGCCGACCCGGACCGGCCGGCGTACCTCGGCGCCGTGCTGCTCGACATGATCGCCGGCAAGGGCGTCCGCTTCCCGGTCGAGGGTTACTCCCTGGATCGCGCTCCGGAGTTGACCCGTGAGCTCTGGGGGATCGCCGACAAGCTGGGCTGCACCGCGTTTGTGCAGGAGGTCGGCGAACACGTACGCGACGACCACATTCAGCTCCAGTTCGTAGGTATCCCGGCGGTCGACATCATCCCGCCGTTGACGGGCGAATTGAGCTACAAGCATTGGCATCGCCTGACCGACGTGCCGGGCAATTGCGCCCCCGAGGGCATGGAACAGGTCGCCAAGGTGCTCTCAGTCTGGCTGCAGCGCGTGAAGTGAGGTGATCCCGTGGCGAGTCCGTTTCCCGGCATGGACCCTTATCTGCAAGACCCGGCATACTGGCCGGACTTCCATCATCGTTTCATGGACGATTGGTGCGATGCCATCTTGGAGAATTTGCCAGCGGGCTATGACGCTCGCCTTAACGAGAGTGTCAACCTGGTGCAGATGTCGGCGAACGTCGTCAAGTTGATTTATCCCGATATTGCCGTTACCCGCAAGCGCCGGCCCGTGCGTTCCAAATCCCAACGGGGAGGGACTCTTCTCCTGGAACCGGTCACCATCCCTCATCAATGGCTCGAGGAGGTTCGCCAAAGCCGCATCGACATCCTGCACCAGCCGGATCGAAAACTGATTGGGGTGCTGGAACTGCTCTCCCCTACCAATAAAGCGGGCGAAGGTTTTCTGGAGTATCGCGCCAAACGCAGAGCGCTGCTGGCTCAGAAAGTTCACCTCGTGGAGCTCGACCTGCTGTTGAGTGGAAAGCGCTTGCCTCTTTCCCGACCGTTACCGGCGGGCGATTACTACACATTCGTTTCGCGCCGACAAGCGTCCGAACTGCGAGGTGTATTCATGGACGGTGCGCCAGGCTCTCCCGACCATTCCGATTCCGCTCAAAGCGCCGGATGACGACGTCCACCTCGAGCTCGGCAAGGTATTCGAGGTGACCTATCGACGCGGCCGCTATGCATCGGCGCTTCCATACGGCAAAGCACCCGTGGCGCGGCTTCGGCCGAACGATGTCCAGTGGGCCAAGGCGTTGTCGTCGCGCAAATGAGCTGCTACTAGGCGTGCGTTTCACAAGTTCGTCACGTTATCCGGCCGAGCGGATTCGGTCGGGTCGTACCCCCCCTGAGGAGCCGCCGACCAAATTGCCATGACACGAAGGGCCAGCACATGCATATTGCATCGTCAAAGCTTGATTTTGGGGTAGCCGCATTCGTGAGAATGCGGGTGACGACGCCCGCATTCTCACGAATGCGGGTGACGTCGCCCGCATTCTCACGAATGCGGCTACCCAACCCCTCCTTAGAGACGTGACGCGGCAATAGCCGCGCGGATGCATGACGATCATGGCGCGTTGCTGTCGGCGAACCGCGCCACAGCTTTCGTGGTGACCCGGAGGTATTCCGTCGATGCGTCGCCCAACCGCTGGACGGCCGCCGACAGGTCGTGCGCGGCACCAAGCACAAGCACGGCGACCGGGCCCGATGCCAGCGCCGCCCTTACCTGGGCATCGTGGCGGGCTTCCAACTTGGCCAGGGCGACGCCGACGGTGCCGTCAGGCCGGACCGGCTTCGCGGCTTCCAGGGCGTCCTCGGCATCGAGGGGCAGCACCTCGGCCGCCTCGTCGATCGCCAGCTGGGCCATGACGCCGTACGGCACGAGTTGGTCCTGGAGGCGTATCACTGAAAGCCTAAGTTCGCGGTCGCGATCGGCGTTGCCCTTGATCTCCTTCCGGTTTTTCTTCAGCCGATCGAGGTTCGCCGCTTCCCGTTGCAGCACCGCCATGGTCGCGCGAAATTCCGGCAGGTCGCTCGGCGTTAGCCTCCCGGCGAGCACGCGCTCCAGTCCGTGGTGCCGGACCAGGCATCGCAGCGCCGCCGTCTGCTCGATCATCACCAGCTCGACCTCCATAAGAAGCGTCTGGTAGCGCAGCTCAAACTCAGCTCGCGAAACGGGCCGCCCAAGCCTGGCAACAACGTCGGCACGATACGGCTCCGGCGGTACGGCGTGCCAGTCGCGGAAGTGGATGATTCGCCGCGCCGGCCGGTCGCAGGCTACAAGCGGTTCGACCGCCACGATGCCGGGAAGCTGACGCAGTATCTCGACGGCCGGCGCCTGCGCGTCGGTGATTTTGCCGGCCACGCGCGGCTGGTAGGTTGCGGCCGGGTCGGGCGCAGCCCGCGCTGCCACTACCTCGTCATCGAGTGAGCTCCATCGCTGGTACACGTCGGTCAGATCGATCGGGGCCTGCCGCGGCCACAGGATGAAGCCACCGACTAGGGCGGCGCCGAGCAGGGCCAGCAGCAGATAGCGGGTGCGGCGGGTCATGCCAGCATTACGCGCGATCGGCCGGCAGAATGCAAAGGAAAACCTGTGCTAACGGCCCGAGCCCGTGACTGCCGAGTTGCTGCCGAGCAGCGGCGAGCCGGTGGAGCCGGGCGTGCTGGGGCTGAGCCGGCTGAGCAGCAAGTTGGGCACGATTTCGAAGTTGACGCCGAAGGTGCGCAGGATCGAGTTGTAGGAGAAGCCGAAGCCGACCAACACGTCCGTCCCCTTGCGCGTCAATAGCACCGTGTACACCTGCTCCTTGGCGCCGAAGTCCCACGTCGTGCTCGCCGTCATCGCGTACTTGGCGCTGAAGGGGAAAGTGGCCTGGGCGATCACCGCCTTGCTGCCCACCGGGTCGAGCTGCCAATAGCTGATCAGAAAGTTCGTCGTGTCCGGCGCGTTGATGGTCGCGCCGACGCCCCACACCCGGGCGCCGTCCTGGAACGGCTCGAACCAGCCCGAGCTGAACAGCGCGGTGCGATCGCCGACGTTCAACGTCCAGTTGTAATCGACAAAGCCGAGCAGATGGCCGAAGTTGTCGCGGTGCTCGTCGGGGAAGAGCGTCGTCGACACGTCCAGCGTCATCCAGTCGACGACGTGGTCGCTGCCTGGGAAGCCGCGTTTGGTCTGCCAGCGCTCGCGCAGGTCGACCGTGAACGACTCGACCGAGTCCAGCGTGTCGACCGCGGTGTCGAGCAGGCGGCGCATGGCGTAGTTCTGCGGGTCCCAGAACGGGCCATAGGCGAGCAATTGGCCGTTGGGGTACGGAATGAGGTTCGGGTCTTGCTGGTGCATGTTGCGCAGCGTGAAATCGGTCACGTCGTCGTTGAGGCGGTCGAGCTGCGGCAACTGGCCGTGCGGCAGGCTGCTCTGGGCGTCGTAGAAATTGCCGGAGAGGACGATCTTGTGATAGATGCCGTTGAGATTGAACAGGTCGCTCTGGATGTCGGGATAGAGCTTGGAGAATGGCACGCTGGCGGTCAGGCCGGCACCGCCGTAGGCCCGGCCGGCCTGGCCGCCGTTGATGTCCTCGCTGTAATAGGTGAGATCGCCGACGACGTACGGCACCACCTTGAACGCCCCGAGCTGGAACGGCAGGCTGACCTGCTGCCAGGCGTCGACGCGGGCGGTGCTGACGTTCTGGTCCGTCGGCTCAAAGGCGTACGGTGCCTGATCGGTTACGCGCAGCCGGGCGTAGCCGCCGCTCACGTGGGCGTCGTAGACAAAGCGATCGAACAGCGTTTCGCCCGTGAGGTAGCCGTCGACCTTGGGGTACCACTCGGTCTTGGTGACCCAGTCGATGATCCGCGGCTCGGCGAGCACGCTCCAGGCCCAGTTGTCCTTTTGCTGCTTGACGTAGAGGAAGGTTTCCTGGTCGAGGTCGGTGAGATACTCCCACTCGTAGTACTGCTCCATGAAATTGCGATCGCTGAGCGCGGAAACCTGGAACTGGACGCTGAAGCCTTCGGGCAGTCCCTGCGCGTTGAAGCGCTCGAAGAAGCGGCCGCGGTCGTCGGGGTGGATGATGGGGGTGGTCAAGGTCGGCGTGATATAGGCCTGGGTTCCGCCCGAGCCGACGACGTCTGTCCCCGTGTCGTGGATGCCGTAGATCTTGGTGATGTTGTCGAACTTGCCGTGCATGCCGAACAACTCCGTGCCGGTCCAGTCGAACTCGGAGCCGATGGCCGGGCCGCGCAACGATAAGTAGTCGAGGTACAGCCGCCACTGAGTGTTGATGGGCCGGCGCATGCCGAGCAGGCTAAAAATGTCCCAGGTGGAATAGAGCTGCAAGCCGAAAATCGAGTTGTAATTGAAGCTGACCGCCTTGAGCGGGCCGAGCGGTTCCTCGACGTTGGCGGTGTAATAAGGCCAGTAGAAGATCGGCACGCCCTCGAACCACGTGACCATGTCGCGGCCGGTGAAGTAGCGCTCGTTGGTTATCAGGGGCTCGCCGGTCTTGGGATCGGTGTGCGGATAGCCGAAAATGTTCTTCTTGATCTCCTGTACCTCGATGATGCGGGTCTTGCGCACCTTGATTTCCAGACCGGGGTCCGACGGTAGGATGGTGGAATACATTTCGCTGAACTGGGTCTCGACCGTCTTGGAATTGAGCTGGTGCAACTCGGGCGTCTTCATGTGCAAGGGGTACGGCAGCTTCGGATCGCGTATCTCCAGCTCGGCCTGCAGGGCGATGGCGACGTTGCGACTCACGTCGTAATAAACCTCGTCGGCACGCAATGTTTCCGTCTCGCCCTTGTTGCTCTCGTAGCGCATCTCGACGTGGCCGGCGATGTAGAACTCGACCTGGTTGGTGGTCTCGCCGCCGGGGCTTTCCAGCCGCGGAGGGCCGCCCTGCGATTTGTCCTTGGTCCAGACGACCAGGCGATCGCCCTCGATGTCGAGCAGGCCCTTCTTCACGCCGGGGTTGCTGACGCGCAGAATGATACCGCCATTGTAGATCCAGGTCTCGCCATCGGCGGACTTGCGTTTCTCCAGGTCGCCATGGATCATCGAACGCGGCCAGATCGTCAGGTTGCGCACCGTGCCGCCCCCCGTCGATCCGGGACCGGGCAGCGGCGCCGGTGCGGTCGACTTTGGCCCGCCGATCGGCCCGATCGTCACCGGCGGCGGCGGCTGCACGGCGGGCGGCGGTTGCACGGTGGGCGGCGCAGGAATCACCGGCACTGGCTGGCTGGGACCCGGCGGACCCGGCGAGAGCGGATCGGGCGTCGGCGCCTGCACGAACTGCAGCGCCTGTGCAGGCGGCGGACCTGCTGGCGGCGGCAGCACCATGGGAGCGACCGGCGGCGGGTCACCGAGGGGACCCACGCGCGCGGAAACCTGCTGGATCGGGGCGGCCGGCGCGACTGCCGGCGGCGTCACAGGCGGCGGCGCGGCGGCCGCCTCCCGATTTGCCAGGGCCCGCCGAAATACCACATCCGCGGACTGCGGAGTCGTCTGCTGGACCTCGCGGGCGAGCGACTTGATGTCGATCTGACGCGTCGCCAGATGCACGATCGCCTGGCTGGCGCCGCGCTTCTCGCTGGCCGACTGCAGCGCGACGTTCGCCTCGGCATATAGGTCCACCATGTACACGCCGGTATTGTTCTGGCCCGCCTCGTCAACCCACGCTACGGCCTGCTCCATCCGTACAAGCGTGTTTCCCTGAGTGGCGCTTACGTTGCCGCGCAGCAGGAGGATCCGGGTGCCGTTGGCCGACCAGGTGAGGATCTCGTCGGCGCTAAGTTGAATGGGTTGGGTTTGCCCCGACCTGGTCAGGTCTTGCCGGACCACGTCCTGGGCGGGCACGAACGCCGTGGCCAGCCCAAGCAGCGCGAGCAGCGTCAGGACGACGGCCGCACGGCTGGGCGAGCCTCGAAGTCGGCGGCTTTTATGACCCACAGCGTCTCCCGCGATGGAACGGCCGTCCTGGGGCCGGCTTGGGGCGGGCCCCCGGGGTCCCCGACCCCGCGTCAGCAGTCACGGCGAGTGAGCGGCGGAGTATAGAAGTGCGCGCGACAGTGTCAAGTCCAACGCGGCTGGCGGTGACAGCCTGGGGAAGCGGCGCTGGCCGCGGAATAGAATACGTCGATGCAACGCATCCTCGTCACCGGCGCCAGCGGCCAGCTCGGCAGCTACCTGCTCCGTGAGCTGCGCGATCGCGGCGCATCGGTCAGCGCCTGGAGCGGGTTCCAGACGGGCGCGTTGCTCGGCCACATGCTGCGGCCCGTCAACCTGCGTGACGCCGACGCGGTGGCGGCCGCTTTCCGCGCGGCACGGCCGGCGGTCGTCATCCACGCGGCGGCGATGTCCGCGGTGGCCGATTGCCACCGCGACCCGGCCGACGCGACGGAAGTCAACGTCCGCGGCACCGCTCTGCTCGGGGAGTTCGCCACCGAGGCCGGGGCACGGCTGGTGTACGTGTCTACAGATCTCGTCTTTGACGGGGAACGCGCGCCATACCGCGAACACGATCCAGCGGCGCCGTTGTCGGTCTACGGCCGATCCAAGGCCGACGCCGAGGCCGCCATCCTCGGCTTGCCGCGCACGACGGTGGTGCGCGTCAGCCTGATGTTCGGCCGCAGTCTAACGGCACGGCCGACGCTGCTGGACCGGCAGCTGGCAGCACTCCGGGCCGGCGAACCGTTGACGCTTTATGACGACGAGTGGCGCACGCCGCTGGACCTGCGAACGGCCGCGCGGGCGTTGCTCGCCATCGCCGAGAGCGACTACGAGGGCATTCTGCACCTCGGCGGACCGGAGCGGCTGTCTCGGCGTGAGATGGGCGAGCGGCTGGCGCGCGTCCTGGGATGCAACGCCAGGATCGTCGGGGTTTCGCGCAACAGCGGCCAACCGGAGCTGCGGCCTCGCGACGTTGCACTCGATTCGTCGCGGTGGCGGGCATTGTTTCCCGGGCAGCCGTGGCCAAGTTTCGAGGAGTGCTCCAAGCCGCGGGATGAGCGCAGCGAATCCCGCGGGTCGGAGCGACCCCCGCCCGCGGGATTCGCTGCGCTCATCCCGCGGCTTGCGTCAGCTGCGAGCTGGCGCTTTGGCCGTTACGTCAGCTGACGTTGGCGATTTGGGGCCGATCCAAGAAGCACGTTTTCTGAAAACTATTCCTAAGTCCCCGTCCGCATAAGTTCTACAACCGTTGCGCCCCAATTCTGGCGTCAACTTCAAGGCGGATCAACGGGGAATTTACTTGACCGCTTCGGCGCCGGCGTGATGCTTGTAAATAGCGTTTTAGTAGCGGCAGCTGCACTGCCCCCGGTCATTGTCGGATGGTGCCATGGCCAAACAGCTCACAGTTCGTTATGGGTCGAGCGACCTCAATCTCAACCTGGAAAAGGTGGATCGCTCCAGGCTTTACGGTTATGTCGACACCGAAGTGCTTGATGAACGCGGCCAGCGCTGCGAGCTCGCCACGCTCAACGGCGACGGCAATACGCTGATCGGCCGCGGCGGCACCACCCTGGCGACGCTCTCGCCTAATGGACTCTGGCGAAAAGGCGGCGCTGCAGGCCGTCGATCCCGAGGGCAAGGTCGTCACGCCGGTCAAATCGTCCTTCGATGCGCCGATTGTGCTCGATAAGGTCGCCAGTGTCGACGACTACCTCGCGCACAACATCCATCTGCTCTACAAGCTCGACATCGACGGCGACGCCCCGGCGCTGCTTGAGGACCTGCGCGGCGGCGCGATTTTTACATTCCCGTTCAGCTATCGCGGCGGCCTCGAAGCGAACGCCGGCTTCCTGCTGATGGGTGCCGACGGCAACGTCTTCCTCGCCGTCGGCAGCACGCCCCGCTTCGACTTTGTCGGCTTGAACCAGCCCGCCCCCGTGGCCGACGACGACGACGCGGACGACGAGGAGGAAGAGGCTGGGTTCGATTTTGGCATGTTGTAACGGCGAGCGGCAGATATTCGCATGCGGTGTAGTCCTCACGCTCCGCGTGAGGATCCCGTCACGCGGAGCGTGACGGCTACACTAACGGCGCGGGGAGGGCAATACGATGGTCGCGTTCTTTCTAACCAACAGCAAGGGGCGGGATTCGCAGGTGACCGCGGAGAGCGTCCGCGCCCGTTACGGGTGCGCTGGCTCGACGACGAGGGCCGGCAGACCGCGAACTGCCGCGTGCTCAAGTCCACCGTGGGCCGCGATCTCGACGCTCTGGTTGCGCGCCACGGCAACCTGGAGCAGGTTGCACAGGCCCTCATCGCCGACGATCCGGAGATCGACTTTGAGCGCGTCGGCAGCTTCCTGCGCGAAACGGCCCGGGTCTACATCGACAAGGAAAAGAAGATCGTCCATCGCGTCCAGGCGTTCGAAATCGTGCGCAACCCCGACGGCACCGAACGGCTGCGCCGGCCGCGCATGCTGCAAATGCCCAATATCACCGCCGACAATCCGCTGCGCTGGACCGGCAAGCTGCTGCCGAAGAAGGACGTGTTCAACAAGTTTGTCATCGTGGCCAAACTGCAGCTCGTACACGTCAACGGTCTCACCTACGACTTCCTGTACGACATGGCCGCCGAGCTGGAAAAGAAGCACAGTCTGATGCTGGTGGGTGCCGGTCCCAAGGCGAATCAGCCGTTGATCCTCCGCCGGGGCGGCTCGCCGTATCGCGGCTTTCTCGAAGGGCGGACACGCGGCGACAAGTATTGCCTGCTGCTGCACCTGTCCAACCTGGAACTCAAGGCGCCGGAAGTGGTGAAGGCGGAGGCAACATGAGCGTGCTCGACCGATCGCGGCTGGAAATCAGGCTCGGTGAATACGCGACCGCCTCGGCGACGGCGCTCTCCGACCCGCGGCTCTTGCCGCGCGTGCAGGAGTATCGCCGGCTTACCGCCGCACGCATGGTGCCGCTCGACAGCAGCGAGATCAGGCAGCGGCTGGCAGCGGCCGACTACCATGTCAGCCACAAGGTGGACGGCGAGTTCGACGTGCTGGTCTTCGAGCAGGACGAGGCGTTTCTGCTCAACCCCGGCGGCACCGTGCGCGTCGGGCTGCCGCTGCTGATGGAAGCGGGCGGCTTACTGCGGCAGGCGGGGGTGCGCAATGCGCTGGTGGCGGGCGAGCTCCACTACCTGCGTCCCGACGGCAAACGACCGCGCGTTCACGACGTCAGCCGGGCCGCGCGGCAGCCGGAGTCGCGGGCGGACCTGGAGGCCTTGCACTTCGCCGCCTTCGATCTGATGGAGTGCAATGGCGAGCCGCCACCGGCCCAGTTCGACCCGGTCTGGAAACAGCTCAAGGGCCTGTTCGGCAAGGGTGAACGCATCGGCCTCGTGGACGCGGTCCTGGTGCGCGATCCGGCCGAGGTCGAACGCCAGTACAAGAAATGGATCGCGCAGGGGGCCGAGGGGGCGGTGATCCGCAGCGATGCGGCCGGCATGTTTAAGGTGAAGCCGCGCCACACGATCGACGCCGCCGTCATCGGTTTCACCGAGGGGACCGACGACCGCCAGGGCCTGTTACATGACCTGCTGCTTGCGTTGATGCGGCCCGACGGCACGTTCCACGTCCTGGGCCGGGTCGGCGGCGGCTTCTCCACCGACGACCGCCGCCATTTCCTGAGCGATCTCAAGGATCTGGCGGCCGACAGCGAATACGCCGAGGTAAACGATCAGGTCGCTTATCAGATGGTTCGGCCGGAGTGGGTGATCGAGATCAGCGTGCTGGATCTCATCACGCAGACCACGCGCGGGGCGGCGATCAACCGCATGGTGCTGGAATGGGACAGCGTCAACCGGGGCTGGAAGACGGCACGGCGGATGCCGCTGGTGGGGCTGATTTCGCCGCAGTTCATTCGCCGCCGTGAGGACAAGACGATTTGCCCGCACGACCTGCGCTTGCAGCAGGTGGCGGACCTGGTCGAGATTCCGCTGATCGACCGGGACGCCCGGCAACTGGCCCTGCCGCGCAGCACGCTGTTGCGGCGTGAGGTGTACACCAAGACGCTGAAGGGCCAGCTCATGGTGCGCAAGCTGGTCATGTGGGAGACGCACAAGGCGAAGGAGAGCGACGATTTTCCGGCGTACGTGATTCACTACACCGACTTCAGCCCCAATCGCAAGACGCCGCTGGAGCGCGACGTCCGCGTTTCGAATTCCCGCGACCAGATTGCGCAGCTCTGGGACGCGCTGGCCGAGGAGAGCGTCAAGAAGGGCTGGGAACTGGTCGGCGGCGCAACGCCGGCCGTTGTCGCTGTCCCCGTCGAGCCGCCGCCCGCGCCCGCCAAGAAGCCGCGCGCACCGAGAAAACCCAAGGTGCAAGCCGCGGAGTCGACCGCTGGCGACGCGCGTTGACATCTGCGTAGGTCAGGCTTTCTAGCCTGACGGTCGGCACTTATGTAGGTCAGGCTTTCTAGCCTGACTGTCAGGCTAGAAAGCCTGACCTACTGAATGCGAACCTGGATTGACATTTCTGCCGCATTCGCTATCTCACGTTCCCAAAAACCGTGGACCCAAGATCCTGGCCGCCGCGGGCGATGAAACGGATTTCCATTGCCGGGGATGGGCTGTCCACCGACGGGGGAACGAACCGTGCTTGAATATCTGTGGAACAGATGGGCGGCCCGGGGTAAGCCGGCGATCATTCGGAAGCATGTGCCGGCCAGGCGACGGCTGACCCTGCGCGTGGAACTGCTGGAAGACCGCTGCGTGCCGACCACGGCCATCGCCGAGTTCCCGGTGCTCACGGCCAACAGCTCGCCGTTTGGGATCACGGCGGGGCCGGACGGCAACATCTGGTTCACCGAGAATCAGGCCGACCAGATCGGCATGATCAATCCGACCACGCACGCCGTCAGCGAATTCCCGATCCCCACCGCCAGCAGCGGCCCGCTGGGGATCACGGCCGGCCCCGACGGCAACATCTGGTTCACCGAGTATGCGGCCAACCAGATCGGCGAGATCAACGCGACCACGCACGCCGTCACGGAGTACGCCGTCCCCACGGCCAACAGCGGTCCGTCGGGGATCACCGCCGGGCCCGACGGCAATATCTGGTTCACCGAAATCAACGGCAACCAGATCGGCGAGATCAACCCCTCGACTCACGCCTTCAGCGAATTCCCACTGCCGACGTCAAGCAGCGCTCCGCTAGGAATCGCGGCCGGCCCCGACGGCAACCTGTGGTTTGCCGAATCCAACGGCAACAACATCGGGAGCATCAACCCGACACTGCACACCATTGCCGAATACGCGATCCCCCGCGCGAACAGCCTACCGTATGAAATCACGGCGGGCCCGAACGGCGACATGTGGTTTTCCATGAACGCCGGCAACGGCGTCGGCGAGATCAACCCCACGACCCATGTCTTCACGGGGTTCCCGGCTCACACCGCCAGCAGCGGTCCCTATGGGATCACGGCCGGCGCGGACGGCAATATCTGGTTTGTCGAGGCCAGCGCCAATCAGATCGGCGAGGTCAACGTGGCGACCGGGATTGTCACCGAAACCGCCCTGCCGACCGCCAGCGCCTCGCCGACAGAGATCGTCGCCGGGTCCGGAGGCACGGTCTGGTTCACCGAGGCGAACGGCAATCAGATCGGTGAGGTCGTCGCCACCCCGACCATCACCACCGGTCCGATCAATCAGACCATTGTGACCGGACAGACGGCCACGTTCACGGCGGCGGCCACCGGCTTCCCGGCGCCGACCGTGCAGTGGGAAGTAAGCACCAACGGCGGCGCCACGTTCGCGCCGTTGCTCAACGCCAGCGTCTACAGCGGCGTCACCACCGAGACGCTCACCATCACGGGCCCCACCACCGCGATGACCGGCTGGGAATACGAGGCGGTTTTCAGCAATGGTGCCAGCCAGATAACTACCGCGCCCGCCGTCCTGACCGTGACCTCGGTGCTCAGCATCGCGCCGGCGCTCCCCGAAGGGACCGCCGGCACCAACTACAACCAAACGCTGTCGGTCCTCGGCAGCACGTCGGCGTTCACCGTTTTCACGGCCAACAACTTTAGTCCCGGCACGACCGGCTTGACGTTGAGCGACATCACCACCAACTCCGCCAACGGCACGATTGTCATCGACGGCACGCCCACCGCCGCCGGGACCGCTACTTTCACGATTAGCGTCGCCAACGCCGGTGGGTACAGTCTGACGCAGAACATGGTCATCACGATTCGGCCAGCGGTGAGCATCGTCACGCCGTCGCTGCCGCAGGCGACCGCCGGCACGAATTACAGCCATAGCATCGCGGTCGTCGGCGGTGTTTTGCCCTACACGACCTTCACGGTGACCAACTTCAGCGCCGGCACCACCGGACTGACGGCAGGCGACATCACCGCGGTTCCCGCGGGCGGCGCTTTCAACATCACCGGCACACCCAGCGCGGCACGGGACCGCGACATTCACCGTCAACATCACCGACTCAGCCGGCGCCGTGGTGACGAAGAACTTCACGATCGCCGTCAACCCGCCGCTGGGGATTACGCCATCGGTGCCCGCGGGGGATGCCGGCACGAGCTATAGCCAGACCCTGACGGTCACCGGCGGCGGCGTGCCGTACACGAGCTTCACGATCAGCCAGTTCAGCGCCGGCACCACCGGTCTGAGCATCGCCGACCTCGCGATCAACGCGACCGCGCGTACGCTCACGATCAAGGGCACCCCCACAGCCTGGGGGACGGCCACATTCACCGTCCATGTCGTCGACGCCGCGGGCGCCGTCCTGAACAAGGCGTACACCCTCACGATCCATGGGGCCCTGACCGTCCCGCCGTCGCTCCCCGCGGGAACCGCCGACACCAGCTACGATCACGCGGTCACGATTGCCGGCGGCTCGACGCCCTACAAGACAGTCAGCGCCACGGGCTTCAGCGCCGGCACCACCGGCCTGACGGCGGCCGCGATTAGCGTGAATACTGCCGCCGGCACGATTGTCATCGACGGCACGCCGACCGCAGCGGGAACCGCAACCTTCACGGCGAATGTCACCGACGCAGCCGGCGCCGCCGTCACCAGGACGTACAGCCTCACGATCAATGCCGCGCTGACGCTTGGCAGCCTGACGACGACGCAGTGGACGGCGATCAGGCCTGGCTACACTGGTGCCATCTCGATTGCCGGCGGCACCGGACCATTCGTGCTCGCCGGTGTGAGCGGCATGCCCACCGGCCTGACGGCCGCCGTCAGCGGCACCACGATCCACGTCACGGGCCGGCCGACCATCGCCGGCACCTACACTGTCGGTGTCACCATTCACGATGCCGCCGGCGCCAGCGTCACCAAAACCTTCAGGATCACGATCAACCACATCGTGACGATCGGCACCTTGACCGCGAGCCAATGGACCACGGACATGCCCGGCTTCAATGGCATGTTGACTGTCTCCGGCGGCACCGGCGGATACGCCATCGCCGCTGCCAGCGGTTTGCCCGTCGGCTTGAAAATCGCCCTCACCGGCGGCACCATCCACTTCACCGGCACGCCGACCACCCTGGGAGTCTACGCCGGCAGCGTCACCATCCGCGATGCCGACGGCGCCAGCGACACCAGGACGTTCACCATCACGATCAACGCCGCGCCGACGCTCGGCAACCTGACCACGGCCCAATGGACCGAGGGCAAGACCGGCTTCAGCGGCGTCATCCCGATCGCCGCCGGCACCGGCCCCTTCCGCATCTACAGCTTCAGCGGCATGCCTGTGGGCCTGACGCCCGTCGTGAGCGGCGACGCGATTCACTTCACCGGCACGCCGACCACGACGACGACCTACACCACCACGATCACCCTTCACGATGCCGCCGGCGCCAGCGTCACCAGGGTCTTCAGGATAACGATCAATCCGCCCGTGGAAATCACCACGACGAGCTTGCCCTCGGAGAAGGCAGGCGTGCTGTACACCGCTGCCGTACACGCCAGAGAAGGCACCGGCGCGATCACTTTCGCCATCACCGCCGGCAGCCTGCCGCCGGGCATGAAGCTCAGCAGCAGCGGCGTCATTAGCGGCGAGTCGGCGCGCGTCGGCTCGTACACGTTCACGATCACCGCCACCGACGCGGTCGGCGCCACGGCTAGCGAGAAATACACGCTGGCGCTATCCTGAAATGAACTCCGTTTATCTCAACACCGCATCGATCACCCGATACGCCTCGTCGCGCATCTCCCTGGGAAAGACGTGCCCCACGTCGGGATGCTCGACCCGCAGATTCTTCTCCACCTTGTAAAGCGCGAACACCTCCGCAGCCGACTTCGCCACCGCGTCGACGCTCTTGTAGCGGAAGTTGGTATCGCCGATCGGCGCGGAGATGAAGACGTGCCGCGGGGCGAGCGCGCCGATGATCTCGTGGAAGTCGAAGGGGAGGTCCTCGAGCCTGTAGTCGAGCAGCTTCGGCATGTAGCGGTCGCTGGTCCAGCCCTTAATCTTGCCGCCCATGTAGTCGCGATACGAGTCGAGGCCGCAACTCGACACCACCACCTCGATGCGGTCGTCGAACGCCGCGGTGTAGACCGCGTTGTGCCCGCCGAGCGAATGGCCGATCGCGGCGAATCGGCCTTTTTCCACATAGGGAAGCGCGTCGAGCAGGTCGAGACCGCGGATGTTGTCCCAGATCGCCTTCATCGTGCCGCTCTGGTAGCCCAGCTTCTGGAGGTCGGGATTGTAGTTCGACAGGAGCGGATACGGCGTGGCCAGCACCACGTAGCCGCGCTCGGCCAGCTCGCGGCCATACTCGGCATTGGGATAGCTCGCGAGGCCGACCGTGACCTTGAAGCCCTGCGCGTGCGTGGGGTGCAGGCTCAGCACCGCGGGCGCGGTCGTGCCCTTGCCGGCGAGCAGCGTCCTGGGCACGAGCAGGTACGCGGGCACGCGCTGGCCCGGCTCGGATGCGTAGGAGATCAGCCGTCGCACATAGGTGCCGCAATCGACCTCCTCGTCGACTTTCACGTCGAGCGGGCAGCGCCGGTCCTTGCCAGGCAGCGGGCCCATGACTGTCTGCA
This sequence comes from uncultured Gemmataceae bacterium, assembly GCA_963834865.1. Taxonomy (GTDB): domain Bacteria; phylum Planctomycetota; class Planctomycetia; order Gemmatales; family Gemmataceae; genus CAWIDK01. The sequence goes on along the minus strand of CAWIDK010000005.1, from coordinate 1,169,238 downwards.
TCGCCCGGAGGATCGACGCCTGGCGCTTCGCCCACTCGACGACCGTCTTGACCGGTTGCACCTTGCCGGCGTCGTCGGCAAAAAAGAGCAAGCGGTCGCGCGGTAGCTTCGCGGGCGTCTCCCCGGCACCGGCAGTGCCCACAGCAAGCAGCAGAATGAGGAGCGGCAGGTGTCGGTGCGTTGTCATCGCGGAGGCTCCGGTGTGCGGGGGTCTGGACGCGGTGCATTGTAGGACCAGGACGCCAGGGCGGGCTTTGGCTTTTCTTGGAGTGCGGCGCTTTTCCGCCGCTTTTTTTCTTTGGTTTTTCAAAGGAAAACAAGCAAAACAAAGCGGCGGAAAAGCGCCGCACTCCAAAAAAAGGCGAAGCCGCCAGGGTGCCAAGAAGAAATGCGGAAAATCCATTTGACCGCGCCGCCGGCAGGTCGTACGCTGGGGGCCGCTGATTGACGAAACCCTAATCATTGAGGGCGAAAATGGCCGACGACGAGGACGACGACGACGACCGCCCGCGCCGACGGCGCCGGGACGAAGACGACGACGATGACGACGACCGCCCGCGCCGGCGCCGGCGCAAGTCTTCAGAATCCGACGACGGCGGTGTTGGCTATGTCATCCCGTACAAGAACGTGCCGGCGCTGGTGGGGTACTACATCGGCATCATCGGCTTGTTGGCCTGCTTCCTTTTCGGTCTGAGCCTGTTTACCGGCGCCGCGGCAGTCATTTTCGGATTCATCGGCTTCAACCGGGCACGAAAGAATCCTGAGGCGCACGGCACCGCACACGCGTGGATCGGCATCATCCTGGGGTTCGTACAAATCCTCGCCAGCTGCGGTTGGGGCGCGATGGGAATCGCGGCGATCCTCGGCGGCAGGAAATAGCGTTCGCCGGGACGTGTACTTCACTCCACCGTAACGCTCTTGGCGAGATTGCGCGGCTTGTCCACGTCGCAGCCGCGCATCACGGCGATGTGATACGCCAGGAGCTGGAGCGGCACCACCGTGACCAGCGGCTGCAGATACTCCGGCACCTGTGGCACGAAGATCACGTCGTCGGCGCGGCCCTCGATGTGCCGCGACATCTCGTCGTCCCCCTCGCAGGCGATGGCGATCACCGGGCCGCCGCGGGCCTTGATCTCTTCCAGGTTGCTCATCACCTTGTCGATCACGCCGCCGGCCGGAATCAGGAACACCGACGGCGTGTCCTCGTCGACCAGCGCGATCGGCCCGTGCTTCATCTCGGCGGCCGGGTAACCCTCGGCATGGATGTAGCTGATCTCCTTGAGCTTTAGCGTCCCTCCAGCGCCACCGGGAACAGGTACTGCCGGCCCAGATAAAGCATGTTGCTGACCTGGTGATAGCGCCGCGCGATGGCGCGCACCTGGTCGTGGCATTCGAGCGTGCGCCGCATCACGTCGGGCAGCGCCTGAATCTCCCGCACCATGCGCAGGCCGTTGATGCTCGACAGGTGGCGCATCCGGCCCATGTACAGTGCCAGCATCATCAGCACCGCGACCTGGTTGCTGAACGCCTTGGTGCTGGCGACGCCGATCTCGGGGCCGGCGTGCAGGTAGACGCCGCCGTCGGCCTCGCGGGCAATCGTGCTGCCGACGACGTTGCACAGCGCCAGCGTGTGATGCCCCTTGCGCTTCGACTCGCGCAGGGCGGCCAGCGTGTCGGCGGTCTCGCCCGATTGCGTGATCGCCAGCACGATCGTGTTGCGCTCCATCGGCGCGTTGCGATAGCGAAACTCGGAGGCGTATTCGACCTCGACCGGGATGCGCGCAGCTCCTCGAAGAGATACTCGCCGACCAGGGCCGCGTGGTAGCTGGTGCCGCAGGCGGTGAACACGAAGCGCTCAGCGCGGCGCAGCTGGCGCGGGTCGAGGTTCAGGCCGCCGAAGTGCGCGGTCGCGTCCTCGTCGGACAGCCGGCCGCGCATGGCGTTTTCTAGCGCCTCGGGCTGCTCGTAAATCTCCTTGAGCATGTGGTGATCGAACTGGCCCTTTTCGGAGTCGCCGACTTCCCAGTCGATGCGATGCACCGGGGCGTCGACGCGGATGTGGTTGTTGTCGAAGACGTGCCAGGTGTCAGCACGCAGGACGCACATTTGGCCGTCCTGCAGGTACACGACGTTTTCGGTACAGCCGAGCAGCGCCGCCGGATCGCTGGCGAGGAAATGCTCGCCGGCGCCGACGCCGACGACCAGCGGGCTGCCGAGGCGGGCCCCGACAATCAGGTCGGGCTGGCGATTGCTGACAGCCGCGAGGCCATAGGTACCCTTGAGCATGCCGAGGACCTTGCGGACGGCGTCAACGAGATCGCCATGGAAATGCTGTTCGAGGAGCTGGGCGATGACCTCGGTGTCGGTATCGCTGTGGAACAGCACGCCCGCTTGCTGGAGCTGCCGCTTAAGGACGGCGTAATTCTCGATGACGCCGTTGTGTACGACGGCGATCGAGCCGTCGGCAGAGAGGTGCGGATGGGCGTTGCGGTCGTTGGCGGGGCCGTGCGTGGCCCAGCGCGTGTGGCTGATACCCTGGCAGCCCGGCGCGGGCCGTTCCTGCAGAAAGCGGGCCAGGTCGGCGATGCGGCCGGCGCGCTTGCGCAGGTGCAGGTGCGGCCCGGTGAGCGTGGCGACGCCGGCGCTGTCATATCCGCGATATTCGAGCCGGCGCAGGCCCTCGACCAGGATAGGTTCCGCCTCGCGATGGCCCACGTAGCCGATGATTCCACACATGGTTGCCTCCTCCGTGCAACAGGTCCGCAGGGCTGTCCGTTCCCCCCGGCGCATGCCCGCCGGGGACGATGTATACCCAAACGGCCGACCGCATGCCAACCCCACTTCGGAACGCGGCAAGGTGGGCAAACGGCGCAGCGCTGCGCCTCTCTTTCATCGGCGTGCCAGCCTGTGTACATTAAGGCGCATGAGAATCGCCATCCTCAGCGACACGCACAGCAAACAGTCCACGGTGCGCGCCGCGCTCGACGAGGCCGCCCGCCGTGGCGTGGAGTTGATCCTGCACTGCGGCGACATCGCCGACGACGACACGGCCCGGCTGTTTCCGGCGCACACGATCTTCGTCTTCGGCAATTGCGATTACATGCGCGACGACATTGAGCGCGCCATCACTGAAACCGGCGCCGTGCTGCAGCAGCCGTTCGGCCATTGCGAGCACGGCGGCAAGCTGATCGGTTTCGTCCACGGGGACGACCATCAGCTGCTGCGCGACCTGGAGCATTCCGACGCGTTCGACTATCTCTTTTACGGCCACACGCACCAGGCGGAGGAGCACCGCACCGGCAAGACGCGCGTGATCAACCCAGGGGCGCTGTACCGAACGGCGGTCAAGACATTCGCGGTTTTGGAGGTGGAGACGGGCGTGATCGAGACGGTGGTGGTGGAGGCGTGATGGTTTACAGGTAGGGGCGAGACCATGATCAAGTTGCAGATACAAGCAAGTTGCGACGGGAGGCCACGCGTCGGCGAGTGACTAAATGCTGTCGCTGTATGCGAGGCCCAAAGGAAACGCGGGTGGGAAGTCGCGGAAAAACTGGTTCTTGAGGGACTCGATTCTCCGGCGCGCGATGACCGACCAAGACTGGGCGCTGCTGCGCGAAAAGCGCGTGAACGGACATGAACCTTACGAGGGGCGCCCTGGCGCGATCAGTGGCGCGATGGCGGACAGGAAAGTCTTTTCCACCGCGAAACTTTTTCGTCGCGCCGGCGTCTAATCAAGCGGCGACAAAAGCAGCACAACCGCTTCGCTTCGAATTCTGCCTACGCGCGGCATTTCCGCCCTGGCCGGAATGACCGGCATGCGCGGCCGCGCCCACCGACGGGGAGATTAGGTAAGCTCGGTCCGCTTTTTGGGTTGCGCCGAATCGAGCGATTGGGGGCGCAATTCACAATTCTCTGAAAAGTCGGCCTCAGAAAAGTTGTCAACCTTGATTTGTGAGTTATATTCCTTCTGGGCTAACTTGTTTATCACCCTCGATTCCCTCGGCGGAAACCGGCCTCGGTTCCGATCCGCCTCGCAAGGTGCCATGCCATGACCAACGAGACGAATTTCTCCCCGGAACTCTGCGTTACCGACCGCCGCGGGACCGGCGCCGATCGCCGCAAGCGCAGCATCCCCGTCGCGATCGACCGGCGCAGCGGCAAGGAACGGTGCGCCGAAAAAGGCGAACGCCGCCGGCAGATCGACCCGACGACCTGCGAACGCGACTACTCGATCGACGAGATCGAGTTCATGAAGGCGATGGACCAGTACAAGCGCGAAAACCGCCGGCCGTTCCCGACGTGGAGCGAGGTGCTCGAGGTGCTGCGTGCCCTGGGCTATCGCAAGGTCGCCGAGCCGTCAATCATGCCCGGCCTGTCGACCACCATGCCGCCCAAGGCCGGTGAATAAGCAAACCGCCCTTGCACGGTTCCGCGTTGCCGTTTAAGGTTTGTCCGTCACGGCAGACCCCGAAGGCAGGATGCCTCCATGCGAATCTTCCTCTGCGCCGGCGAACCGAGCGGCGATATTCACGGCGGCAACCTCATCCGGGCGCTGCAGCGACTCGACCCGCAGGTCGAGTGCGTCGGCTTCGGCGGCGACCACATGGCCGCTGCCGGCTGCCGGCTGTTGTATCCGCTGTGCCAGCTGGCCGTCATGTGGTTCGCGCGGGTGCTCGCCAACGCGCCGACCTTTCTCGGCCTGTTGTCGCAGGCCGACCGTTTCTTCCGCCACCATCGCCCCGACGCCGTCGTGCTGATCGACTATCCCGGCTTCAACTGGTGGGTGGCGCGCCGGGCGCATTTCCACAAGATTCCCGTCTTTTATTTCGTGCCGCCGCAGCTCTGGGGCTGGGCCGGCTGGCGCGTTGACAAGGTGCGCCGATTCGTCGATCATGTCCTGTGTTCGCTGCCGTTCGAGGAGCGGTGGTACCATGAGCGCGGCGTCGCGTCGGCGCGGTACGTCGGCCATCCGTTCTTCGACGAGCTGCCACGGCAACAGCTCGACGCCGATTTCCTGCAACGGCAGCGCATCGGCACGGGACCGATCGTTGGCTTGTTGCCGGGCTCGCGTACGCAGGAACTGCATCGCAATCTCTCGACGCTAATGCGAGCGGCCGCGGCCATCCATCGAGCCCGGCCCGACACGCGGTTCCTGGTCGCGTGTTTTCGTGCCGCTCACCAGGAGATGGTGGACGAGTACCTGCGCCGGCACGCGCCCCTGCCGATCGAAACGCATGTGGGCCGCACGCCGGAGATCATCGAGCTGTCGCGGGCCTGCGTTGCGGTTTCAGGGTCGGTGTCGCTGGAATTGCTGTACCGCGCCCGGCCGACCGTCGTGCTGTACCGGATCGGCAAGCTCGACATGCGCGTCGCGGAGTTTTTCAAGACGTTGCGATACATTTGCCTGGTCAACCTGTTGGCCGAGGCGGAGCTGTACCCCGAGTTCTTGACGGACCGGTGCGAGTCGCAGCCGATCGCGGCTCACGTGCTGCGCTGGCTCAACGAGCCGGCAGCGTACGCGGAACTGTGCGGGGAGTTGGCCGCGCTGCGCGATCGAGTGGCGGCACCAGGAGCGTGCGCGCGGGCGGCCGGTGCCGTGGTGGGGGAGCTGGCGCGGCGCCGGCAGATGGCGGCGTAAGGATGCAAGAAATGGCCCAAGCCGCGGGATGAGTCTTCGAATCCCGCGGGTAGGAGCAGCCCCGACCCGCGGGATTCGAAGACTCATCCCGCGGCTTGCAATCAATACCGCACGGTAAACGTGGCCAGGAAATTCAGATCCTCCAGGTTCGACTGCATCTGCAGGATGCCGTCCCACGTGTAGGACCATTCGGCACGCAGGCCGAACGAGACGAAGCAGCAACCGCACGGGATCTCGTAGTCGGTGTGGACGGCGAGGTAGGTCGCGTAGATCGTCCACGTCCGGTGGCGGATTTCGTTGAACGTCATGTCCGCCGAGCCGTAGCGGCCGCCGCCGTCGAAGCCGATGCGCCACTTGGGGCCGGGGGCGTTGGCCGGCGCTCCAATGTACCATTCCTTGCCGAAGCCCAGACTCGCCATGGTCCGGTTGTAATCGTGAACCGTCACCGGCACGATGGTCATCGTGTTCGTGCCGGTCGTCGCATTCGGTTGGGCGATGTTCAGCAGGACCGGCGTGCCTGGGCTGAGCGCGCCGTTGTTGCTGTTGATGATGCCGACATCCACCACCCACGCCGACGTCATGTCGCGATTGAAGAGCAGGCCACGAACGCCGCCCTCGATAGTCCAGCCGACCAGCAGTTCCCGGCCCAGGTAGGCGCCGCCGAGCGGAACCGACGGGCCGGCGCAGGTAGGCTTCGTTGTAGAACTGCTTGAGCGGTCCGGGCTCACAGCAGCCGGAATCGGGCCGGCGGTAGAGGATCCAATCGGACAGCCCGCTAGGGCCTGCCGGTGCGGCGCCGGGCAATGGGCCGGCGTCCGGCGGCATGCCGTCCGGCGGCTGGCCGTCCGGCGCCGTTCCGGTGTCACGCTGGATTGGCGGCGGCTGGACGCCGGGCGCCGGCGCCTCCGGCTGCGCCTTAGCGACGGCACAGGCCCATCCCAGGCTCACCAGCATCGCGCATGTGACCGTTCTCGCGTTCATGCACACCTCGGCAGTCCGCAAATGATGGCCGGCGCCGGCTTGAGCCGGAAGCGACTGTCCTATTCCTTTTCGGCCCACGGCTGGAATGAACTTGACTGAAATGCGGATCGTGCGGGTTGTGACGGTCAGGCTGGAAAAGCGGGATGCGCTGTGGGGTGGTACGCTGCGGTGTGAAGATGGGGACGCGAGCAAAGGCTGTTCGACGGCGCAACGGTCTTTCACCGGGAATTGGCAACTTCCGTGCATGCAATGAGGCCTCGCCGCGCCGTCTAACGCGCCTCGCCCTCGCCCCAGCGCTTGAACAAGTGGTGCGCGACGCCGAGCTGGTCGCAGATGCGGCCCACGATGAAGTCAACCGCGTCGTCCAGCGTCCGCGGCTGTGTGTAGAACGCCGGCATTGCGGGCAGGACCACCGCCCCCGCCTCGGCGCACGCCGTGAGATTGCGCAGCTGCACCACGCCCAGCGGCGTCTCGCGCGTACCAGGACCAGCGTGCGCCGCTCCTTCAAGTGCACGTCGGCGGCGCGATGGATGAGGTTCTGCGAGAGTCCGTGCGCTACCGCGGCGGCGGTGCCCATGCTGCACGGGCAGATGACCATGCCCGCCGTCCGGAACGAGCCGCTCGCGATCCCCGCCCGGAAATCGCGGTAGTCGTGGTAACACACCGCGCCGGGGCCGGTCCGCTCCGCGCCCATAAGATCCGCGAGCCGGAACGCGTCAAGGCGGACGCGCCGGTCCAGCTCTTGCTCGATGACCTGAGTTGCGGCCGGGCTGAGCACGAGATGGACGACGCGGCCGGCTCCCAGCAGCACATCCAGGAGCCGCACGCCATAAACGGCGCCGCTGGCGCCGGTCATCGCCAGGACGAAGTCGTCGGCAGCCATGCGGGCCCCTGCAAAACGATTAGCTGTTTTCTTGCTGCGACCGCTCCGCCGGTGACGGGTGGGCTGCCGAGCCATGGTTCTGCTCGGGCGTGCCGTTCTCCGCTTTCGCCGGCGCGGCGCCGGCGCCGGGAACCTCGGGCGGATGCGGGGGTACGGGACCGTTGGCAGCGGCGGCCGGGCCGGCCTGCGGCGGCAGGATGCCGGACTTGCCCTCGCCGTGGTGCAGGATTCGATCCTTGACCGTCTCCAGCGTCTTTTCCACCGTCTTCTCCACGGTATTGGTCACCTGGCCGATGCCCGGCGGCATGTCCCGGGGGCTGCCCTCGACGACTGGTTTGCGCAGATGGCGATAAACAAAATACGCGGCGATGCAGATGAGCACGGCGAGCCAGACGTAGCGCATCCGCGACTCGCCGGCCTCGATGATGTCGTACACCGTGTCGCCGAACCAGTAGCCCAGGATGAACAAGAGCGAAACGCCCGGGATGGCGTAGATGCCGTCGGCGATCAGGAATTTGATCCACGGCAGCTTGGTGATGCCGGCCGTGACGAAGATCGGCGCGAATGCCAGGAGTGAGGCGGGCGAACAGCAGGATCTTGACGCCGTACTTGTCGAAATTTTGGGAAATGCTGGCCAGGTGCTCCGGGGTCAGCACGCGCTTGACGAACGGTATTTGCAGGAGCCGCACGCCCCAGTAGCGGCCGATGAAATAGAGGCAGCTGTCGCCGACGATGACGCCGGCGATGCAGGCCAGGAGCATGCGCCACCAGCGCCAGTCGCTGGCGTTCAATTCGTGGACGATGCCGCCGCCGATGACCACCGGCAGCTCTTCGGGCATCGGGAAGCCCAGGCCGGTGAGGATGATGCCGACGAAGACCCCCAGGTAGTCCCACGTTTTCAGGAAGTCTTCCACGATCGCCTCCCCATCGCAGGCTGATCCTGCACCGGCCATTATGACCAAACGGCGCTGCCCGGGAAAGACCGCACCCCGAATATGGTGCAAATTCTTCGCCATTGACCGTATACAACAAGCACGCCCCAAGGAGACGCTCCCATGAAGCTCGGCCTGATCAATTCCGCCTGGGCTCAAGCCGGCAAGGGCACGGCTTACGGCATCCGCATGACTCGCGAGATCGGCTTCGACACGATCGACATCTTCGCCGACCCGCTGGACATCGACGTCAAGGAACGCAAGCTCATCCAGCGCGAGTGCGACCGCGCCGGCCTGCCGATCGTCAGCGTCGCCTGCGTCGCGGTCGGCCTCATCGACTTCAACCCGAGCGTGCAGCGCTTCCACCTGGAGCGTTGCCGGGCGTATCTCGACCTGGTCTACGAGCTGGAGGCGAAGAACCTGCTGCTCGTACTCGGCGAATACATCTGGGAGAAGCAGGTCATTCCGCCAGCGGCGCAATGGGAGACGGCGGTGCGCAACACGCGCGAGCTGGGCAAGATCGCTGCCGACCGCGGCGTCGCGATCGCGCTGGAGCTGGAGCCGTTCAAGCTGTCGCTGCTCAACGACGTCGACAGCATGGTGCGGTTCATCGACGCGGTGGAACACCCAGCGGTGCGCGCGAACATCGACGTGTCGCACCTGCAGCTGTCGGGAACCTCGCCGGCGGAGTTGCGCCGGCTCAAGGGCAAGGCGATCCACGTCCACCTGTCGGACTGCGACGGCAAGGTCCACGGCGACCTGCCGCCGGGCCGCGGCGTGGTCGATTTCGCGCCGTATCTGCGCGAGATCAAGGCGCTGGCTATCGACGGCGCGATCTCGATCGAGCTGGAGTACTCGCCGGAGCCGGACAGGATCGTCGACTGGGTGCGCGAGGCGTACACGGCAACCGATAAGCTGTTGCAAGCGGCGGGACTGCGGGGGTAAAATCGCAGCAGTGGCGTTTCCTGGTGCCGCGATGAAGGGTGATAAGTCCGATGATTGTCAAGACCCCCCGACGACGGAAGCCGACCGAAATATCGGCGCCAACACCGACCGAAACCTACACCCAGCTGGTGATCTGCGATCCGGAGATTTTCGAGCCGATCATCAAGGAGCGACAGGAGCGGGGACTGGACGCCTACGACGAGGTGTGGGACGGAGAATACGTCATGTCGCCCATTGCGAACGATGAACACCAGGACGTTACCTTAGGGCTTGCCACGATCATTCGGATAGTCGTCGATTGGCCTGGTTTGGGCAATGTTCGAACCGGCGTCAACGTCAGCGACCGCACGCAGAACTGGGAGAAGAGTTTCCGCGTTCCGGAAATTGCGGTATTTCTCGCCGGCACAACGGCCGAGAACTGCAACACCCACTGGTTTGGCGGACCGGATTTCGCGACCGAGGTTGTCAGCAAAGGCGACCGCTCGCGCAAGAAGCTCGCCTTCTACGGCAAGATTGGCACCCGCGAACTGCTCATCGTGGATCGTTTCCCGTGGGTGCTCGAGTTGTATGCGCTGAAGCGCCGGCAGCTGCGGCTCATCGGCCGGTCGACGCGGATGACGGGGAATGGCTCCAAAGCACGGTGTTGCCGCTGGCATTTCGGCTTGTGCCCGGGACGCCGCGGCCGGTGATCGCAGTGCGTCATACGGAGCAAGATCAGACCTGGCGGGTGTAACGGCAGACTTTCTGGACAATCTTTCCCCGCCTATCTCGCCGACGGGCCCAGCGGTTCATAGAAAAGCGAGTGTCAACTGGATTCGTGTTTGGCAGCACAGTCGTCGACGGCGGAGGTGACGAGGACCGAGATGGCGATCACAAAGGACCGCAAAACGTCAATCATCGATTCGTACCGGCGCGAGCCCAATGATACCGGCTCGCCGGAAGTGCAAATCGCGCTGCTCACCGAGCGCATCACCGGGCTCACCGGGCACCTGCGCACGCACAAGAAGGACCACGCCAGCCGGCGCGGCTTGCTCATGATGGTCAGCAAGCGGTACGGCTTGCTGAACTATCTGCGCATCATGGACCGGGCACGCTATCTCGCCGTCATCGGCCGCCTCGGTCTGCGCAAGTGACCCCCGGGGGGCTCCACGTGAGCTCCCACTTTCGTTTTGCGCTCCGGTCCGTCCCACCCGCTCGCACCTCCGCCCTCCGCGACCTGACTGCCTGGTCGTCATCAAGAGGGATGTTCCGTGCAGGCATGTCGTGTTGAAATGCAGCTGGGAGCGCAAACGCTCTCGCTGGAAACTGGAAAACTCGCCAAGCAGGCCCACGGCGCCGCCGTCGTCGGCCTCGGCGACAGCCTCGTCCTGGTCGCCGCCGTCGAGGGCCCCGTCGACGACAAGCGCGATTTCTTTCCGCTCGTCGTCGATTACCGTGAAAAAACCTACTCCGCAGGCAAGTTCCCCGGCGGCTTCATCAAGCGCGAGGGCCGCCCCACCACCAAGGAAATCCTGACCGCGCGGCTGATCGATCGGCCCATCCGCCCGCTCTTCCCGGCCGGCTATCGCCGTGAAGTGCAGATCATGGGCTCGACGCTGTCCTATGATCGCGAAAACGATCCCGATATCCTGTGCATGATCGGCTCCAGCGCCGCGCTGCACCTGTCGCAGATCCCGTTCCTCAAGGTGACCGGCACGGTGCGCCTGGGCCGGATCGGCAACGAATACATCGTCATGCCGACGCTGGCGCAGCTGGAAGAGAGCGACCTCGACCTGGTGGTTTCCGGCACGCGCGATGCGGTGACCATGATCGAGGGCTTCGCGCGCGAGATGTCCGAGGAGAACATGCTGCAGGCGATCCAGCTTGCCCAGCGCGAGATCGCCCGCGTCATCGGCCTGATCGAGGAGTTCCGCAAGAAAGCCGGCCTGAGCGATAAGCCCCCCTACCCCGAAGTCGCCGAGAACCCGCTCAAGGCGATCTTCCGCAAGCAGCTCTACGACGAGTTCGCCACCCTCAAGCTGACTTCCGGCAAGGCGGCCCGCGCCGACGCGATCAAGGCCCTCAAGGATCGCGTCACCGAGCAATATGCCGGCGAGGACAGCAAGGGCGAATACACGCCGGCCCAGGTGTCGCAAGCGTTCGAGTGGCTCGAAGAACGCGTCATCCGCGACCTGATCCTCGAGGGCAAGCGCCTCGACGGCCGTGGTCCGCGCGACCTGCGCAAGATTACGTGCGAGGTCGGTCTCTTGCCGCGCACCCACGGGTCGGCGGTGTTCACCCGCGGCGAAACGCAGGCGCTGGTGACGACCACGCTCGGCACCGTCTCCGACGAGCAGCGTGTCGACGGACTGATCGACGAGTACAAGAAAAAGTTCATGCTCGACTACAATTTCCCGCCGTTCTCTGTCGGCGAGACCCGGCCGATCCGCGGTCCGGGCCGGCGTGAGATCGGCCACGGCGCGCTGGCCGAGCGCAGCCTCAAGCCGGTCATCCCCGAGCCGTCGAAATTCCCCTACACCATCCGCGTCGTCAGCGACATCCTCGAGTCCAACGGCTCGTCGAGCATGGCGTCGGTATGCGGCGGCACGCTGTCGCTGATGGACGCCGGCGTGCCGATCAGCGACCCGGTCGCCGGCATCTCGATCGGCCTTGTCAAGGAATCGTCGAAATTCACCCTGCTGACCGACATCATGGGCGACGAGGACCATTACGGCGACATGGACTTCAAGGTGGCCGGCACCGTCCGCGGCATCACCGGCATCCAGCTCGACCTGAAGATCGACGGCATCGACGAGGAAATCATCCGCGCGACGCTCGACCAGGCCCGCGAGGCGCCGCGAGATCCTCAAGGCGATCGTGATGACACTGCGCTATCCGCGCAACGAGATCAGCAAGCTGGCGCCGCGGCTGTTGACGGTGCAGATCAACCCCGAAAAGATCGGCCTGTTGATCGGCCCGGGCGGCAAGACGATCAAGGGCATCCAGGAGGCGACCGGCGCGAAGATCGACATCGAGGACGACGGCACCGTGTTCATCTCGCACGCCGAGAGCGCGGCGCCCTGGCGGCCAAGGCCAAGGTCGACGCGCTCACCGAGGAGGTGCGCATCGGCAAGGTGTACGAGGGCAAGGTGACGTTGGTCAAGGAATTCGGCGCGTTCATCGAGATCCTGCCTGGCCGCGACGGCCTGTGCCACATCAGCGAGCTGGACGACAAGTACGTGGAAAAGGTCGAGAACGTCTGCAAGGTCGGCGACAAACTGACGGTCAAGGTCATCGCGATCGACGATCAGGACCGCGTCAAGCTGTCGCGCAAGGCCATCCTGCGCGACCAGCGCGGCGGCGGCCCGCCGCCGGGCGACGCGCCGGGCCCGCGCGGCGACGGCCCGGGCCGCGACCGCCCACGGCCGCCACGCGGCGATTAGCGCGCGACCGCCACGCCGCGGGGCGAGTCTTCGAGCCCCGCGGGTCCTAACCCCCGGGGCTCGAAGACTCGCCCCGCGGCGTGATCCAATGAGGGCAACACCGTGGCCCGCGACGACTACGCGCAGCTCGCCGAGCTGGCCGGCGGCTTCATCCACGAGATCAAGAACCACCTCGGCACCCTCGGCCTGAACCTGCAGCTCCTCGCCGAGGACATGCAGGATGCGCAGACGCAGCGCGAACGCCGGGCGCTGGCGCGCGTCCAGAAACTGCAGCTTGAATGTCAACGGCTCACCGATCTCTCCAACGATTTCCTCCGCTTCGCCCGTCTGCGCGACCTGCCGCTGGAGCCGTGCGCCCTGGGCAAGGTCGTCGAGGAAATGGTCGATTTCTTCGAGCCGACCGCGCGCGGCCGGCATCGACATTCACACGTATCTCCCCGCCGACTTGCCGGCGGTGCGTCTGCACAAGGAGATGTTCCAGCAGGCGCTGCTCAACCTGATGCTGAACGCGGAGCAGGCCCTTGCCGGCGGCGGCGGATCGATCACCGTGCAGGCGGCACTTGAGACGGAGCATGTCTGCCTGAGCCTGATCGACACTGGCCAGGGCATGGCGCCGGACGTGCTGGCCAAGGTGTTCGAGCCGTTTTATTCGACGAAGTCGGATGGCTCGGGCCTGGGGCTGCCGACGACGCGCAAGATCATCGAAGCCCATCGCGGCAGCATCGATGTTCAGAGTGAAGTGGGCAAAGGGACCAAGTTCACGGTCCGCCTGCCGATCGTTTGCGTTTAGCGCTCGCGTCGAACGCCCGGCGGCGATTCGTATACTGATCGCAAGGTCCCACTGCCCGCCTGGAGCGCGCTGCATGCCCGTCCCCCTTGCAAATCTCAACGGCCAAACGATGCCGCTGGATGAGGTCAAGATCTCCGTCCTGGACCGCGGTTTCCTGTTCGGCGACGCGGTTTACGAGGTGCTGCGCGTTTATCACGGCAAGCCGTGGATGGAACGCGAGCACTTTGATCGCCTGGCGCACAGCCTCGCGTCGATCCGCATCGGCGGCGTCGATGTGCAGCGGTTGCGACAGCGCATGCATGAGACGATCCGGGCCGGCGGCTTCGGCGAGTGCATCGTCTATCTGCAGGTGACGCGCGGGGCGGCCGCGCCGCGCAAGCACGCCTTCCCGCCGGCCGCGGTGCCGTTGGAGCTGCTGTGGGTCGAGGCGTACGACGACACGAAAACGGCCCAGCTTCGCGAGGACGGCGCCAGGGTGATCACGCAGCCGGATCGGCGCTGGCACCGCTGCGACATCAAGTCGACGAACCTGCTCGCCAACGTGCTGGCGAACCAGGCTGCCGCCGAGGCCGGCGCCGCCGAGGCGATTCTGTACCTGCCCGACGGCACGCTGACGGAGGCATCGCACAGCAGCTTCTTCTGGGTCGCAGGCGGTTGCCTGTGCACGACCCCGCACGACGCCAACATCCTGCCCGGCATCACGCGGACGGTGGTGATGCGTCTCACCGAGCGCGCCGGCGTGGCGGTCCGCGAATGCTACCTCCAGCGCGACGGCCTCGCAGGCGTGGATGAATTGTTCCTGACCGGCACCACGTTCGAGGTCATGCCCGTCACCCGCGCCGACGGCCGGCCGATCGGCAGCGGCCAGCCTGGCCCGGTCACGCGCCGGCTGCAAGCGGCGCATGCGGACCTCCTGCAGGAGTTCCTCGCGTAGGTAACGAGCCCGTACTGCAGGTAATTATTCCTGTCGCTGAGTTCACGCACGGGCTCTTTGTCGAGATCGAGTTGACCGACGACGACCGCGACGCGCCGGCCGTGCAGATCGTGAATGCCCATGAGCAAAAACGCTGAAACTGCTGAAATCCGCCCCTTCCCATGGAAGTGCGGCCAATGTCGACAACGCGACGTTAATCCAGTGGAGATGGACTATACCACGGAGGTCGTCCACGACGGCCGCTCCTATACAGTCACCGTGCCGGCGCTGCGTGTATTTCGCTGCGGGAAGTGCGGTGACCTCGTTCTAGACACGGAGGCCAACCGGAGGATCAGCTCGGCCTTCCGACGACAGGCGGGACTGCTCGCCCCGGAGGAAATACGTCGGCAGCGTGAGGCACTCGGACTGACGCAGCGCGAGTTGGCAGCGCGTCTTCAGGTGGCCGACGCGACGCTGTCGCGCTGGGAAACCGGCGCGCAAGTCCAGCAGCGCTCGCTGGACAAGCTTTTGCGGCTGTTTTTTGAATTGCCCGAGGTACGGCAAGTCCTGACAGTGCCCGAATAGTCGAACTCGTGTTCGGCGTCATACGCCTCGCGACTTACACCGCGGTCCAGCCGCCGTCGACGAGCAGGGTGTGGCCGGTGACCAGGTCGGCCGCCGGGCTGGCAAGAAACACCACGGCGCCCGCCACGTCCTCGGGCTGACCGATGCGGCCCAGCGGAATGCGGCTGAGCACCTCGGCGCGGAAGGCCGGATCCTCGAACATGGGCCGCGTCAACGGCGTGTCGATAAACGTCGGACCGACGGCGTTGACGTTGATCCGATAGGCGCCCACTCCAGTGCCAGCACGCGCGTCAGGTTGACCAGCCCCGCTTTGCTGGAACAGTACGCGGCCCGGTGGTGAAAGCCGACCACGCCGTTCTGCGACGCGATGTTGACAATCTTGCCGCCGCCCTGCGGCACGAGCGCCGCCCGCGCCACCGCCTGCGCCATGAAGAAGGCGCCCTTGAGATTGATGTCGAGCACCCGGTCCCAATCGTCTTCCGTCACGTCCAGAGCCAGCCGTGGAATGTTGATGCCGGCGTTGTTTACGAGCATGTCGATACGCCCAAGACGGGCAATGACATCGCCCACGACATCGGCAATCACGGGCAGTTTCGTGACGTCCAGCGGCCAGGCTGCCGCCCGCCGTCCCGCCACGTCGACCAGTTGCACCGTTTGCGCCGCCGCGGCCTCACGCCCCGGAAGTTCCGTCAGCGCGATGTCCGCTCCCGCCTGCGCCAGGCCGACGGCAATCGCCTGGCCGAGTCCGGAGCCGCCGCCGGTGACGAGGGCGACCTTACCGTCCACACGCATGCTCGGCAGCTGCATGATTGCCTCCGAATCAAGTAGGTCAGGCTTTCGAGCCTGACAGTCAGGCTCGAAAGCCTGACCTACCGCTTGCCGATGCAGTACAGGTGTCCCCACGTACGCAGAAAGATTTGCCCGTGGGCGATGGCCGGCGACGCGCTGCACTTGTCCGGCAGCGCGTTCTCGGCGACGATCTCGTAGGTGCCGCCGGCCTTGAGCACGTGCGTGATGCCGTCATCGTCGGTCAGGTACACGTGTCCGTCGGCCAGCACCGGCGAGGCGCTGACGTGGCGGCCGACTTGCTCAATGAACGAGCGCTTGCCGGTCCGGGCGTCGAAGCTGCTCAGCCAGCCCTCGTCGGAGATCATCCAGAAATAGCCGGGCACCGCCAGCGGCGACGGCACGTACGACGCCTTCTTGCTCGAGGTCTTGCTCTCGTGCCAGACAACCTTGCCCTCGGGGTCGATCGCCATGTTGTGGTAGTCGGGGAAACCTGCCGTCACGAAGAACGCCCCGTCGCCGTAGACCAGCGACGCGACGTACTGTTCGGTGGGCCCCTTGATGATCCACAGCAGGCTGCCGGTGTCGGGGTCGTAGCTTGTGACGCACTCGCTGCCGGAGAGGACCATCTGCGTGCGGCCGCCGGCCTCCACGATCAACGGGACGCAATAGGAGCGGACACGGTTGGGCCGATTGGCGCGCCACACCTCCTTGCCGGTTGTCCGGTCGAGGGCCACGATGTAGGCGAGCGCGTCCTGGTCGCCGTTGACGATGACCAGCTCCTTGTGCAGGATTGGCGAGGCGCAGTAGCCGTGCCGCGAGTAGAAACGGCCCGGCACTTTTTCCCAGACCTTGTTGCCGGCGAAGTCGTAGCAGCTCACGACCATTTCGGGCACGAGGTCGGCGGAGATTGGCGATTTTTCGCGCGGCTGGGCCGGCGGCTCGTCAGCGTCGGTCCGCGGACGCAGCCGGCAGAACGATGTGAACACGTGCGTGCCGTCGGTCGCCGGCGTCGAGCTGGCCCGGCTGTTGCGTGAATGCACCGGCTCGAGCGGACAACGGAAAACCTCGCGCTCCCACAGGATGTGCCCGTCCTTGCGCTTCAAGCAGTAGAGCACACGCGCCTGCTCCTTCACGAGGCAGGTGGTGACGAAGACGCAGTCGCCGACGATGACCGGCGAGGAATAGCCGACGCCCGGCAGCGGCGTCTTCCACGCGATGTTGTCGGTAGCGGACCACTTCAGCGGCAGGTTCTTTTCCAGCGAGCTGCCGTCGAGGCGCGGCCCACGCCAGGTGGGCCAGTCCTCGGCGGCGGCGACGGCGGTCAGGGACCCGGCAAGCGCGAGGGCGGCGAGCAGTCGATTCATGGGTCGGTGGTCCAGGCAGGTGACGGAGGGTGGGAGCATTTAGCGGGCGGGGCCGTTGTGTCTATTGTGCACGACCGGCCGCGAGAATCCAACGACAATTTTCCCAGGCCCGCCTGGCGCCTCCGCGGCACGGTCGTGGTACGCTGGCAGGATCAACGGTGCTACCACGCGATCGGGCGAAAGAAATCGCGCTGGAGCGGCATTCTGAAGTAGCAGGAGGTCTGTGCCATGCTCGCCGAATCCGCCGCGTCCCATCCCAGCCCCGAGCTGTTGCGCCGCTTCGCCAACGGCGAGCTAATCGGCCCTGAGGCGGATGCCGTCGAGAGTCATGTCGCAGCCTGCGCGCGCTGCTGCGAGACACTCCGCGGCCAGGGAACCGATGGGTTTCTCGACCGGGTCCGGGCGGCCGGCGACGCCATCGCGCCGGCCGTTGTCGATCGACCCGCCCCCCAGCTCGAAGTGCCGGCCGCCCTGCGCGACCACCCGCGCTACCGGGTCGTGGAGCTGCTCGGCCGCGGCGGCATGGGGGCGGTCTACCGCGCCGAACATCGCGTCATGCAGCGCAGCGTCGCCCTGAAGATCGTCAAGCGCACGCTGACGGACCGGCCGGACCTCGTCGAGCGCTTCGCCGCCGAGGTGCGCATGGCCGCCCGGCTAGCGCATCCGAACATCGTGCAAGCGTTCGATGCCGAGGAAGCGGACGGCGTGCATTTCCTGGTGATGGAGTACGTGACGGGCATCGACCTCGGACGCCGGCTGGAGCACGGCCCGCTGACCGTGGGCGAAGCCTGCGACTACATTCGGCAAGCGGCGCTGGGGTTGCAGCACGCGCATGAGCACGGCATGACGCACCGCGACGTTAAGCCGCAGAACCTGATGCTCGCCGCGGACGGCACGGTCAAGGTGCTCGATTTCGGCGTGGCCCGATTGGCTGAGGAAAACGGCGCCGCCGGAATCGGTACCGATGCGCGGATGCTGCTCGGTTCCGCCGATTACATGGCCCCCGAGCAGGCCGACGACCCGCGCGCCGCCGATATCCGCAGCGATATTTACGCACTGGGATGTACGCTGTATCACCTGCTCGCCGGCCGGGTACCGTTTCCGCGCCTGACGCTGACGCAGAAGCTGCGCGCCCATGCCGAGGAAGCGCCGCCGCCCTTGGCGGACGTGCCGGCCGCGCTGGCGGCGGTCATGGCGCGGATGATGGCCAAGGATCCGGCACAACGCTATGACGCGCCGGCCGTCGTCGCCGCCGCGCTGCTTCCCTTCGCGGCGCGGCCGGCGCCGCCGCCGCCGGCTCACCGGCAGCGCCGTCGACTGGCTGCGATCGCGGCCCTGCTCCTGTTGGCCGCCGGCTTGATCGCGGCGTCGGTGATCTTCCGCATTCAAACCGAGCTCGGCGAGCTGGTCATTAGCGTCGACAACGCCGACGTCGAGGTGATCGTCAAGCAAAACGGCAAGGTGGTCGAGATCCTCGATACCAAGACGAAGAAGCGGCTGAGCCTGGCGCCGGGCGAGTACGATCTCGGCCTGGCCAAGGCCGACGGCTTCAAGCTCGACGTGCCGAAGGTGACGATTTATCGTGGTCGGGAGGCGCTGGCGACCGTGGAGCGCCTGCCGACGCCGGCGCCGCCAAAGATCGTCATGGAGCCGCAGCCGGCGCCGCCTTCAGTACCGCCGTTCGATCCGGCGCCCGGCCTGCTCTGGTACATGGGCGGGCTGAGCGGCGAGATCGTGAAACCGGCGCTGTCCCCCGACGGGCGCTACGTGGCCGTGCCGCCGAATAACCCGCTTGCCCACGGCGCCGTGTACGACGTGGCCGCGCAGAAGGAGCTGTTCCAGTTTCCCAGCGGTGGCTTGACCAGCTTCACGCCCGACGGCAAGCACCTCGTTGCCAGCACCCGGGACGGCGTCCAGTTGTACCACATGCCCACCGGCGCGGGGCATGACCCTGAAAACGACGCACACCGTGACCAATCAGCACGTGGCGGCGGACGGGCGGCACCTGCTCGGCCACGACGCCTTCGGTGCCACGCTGTGGAATCTGCATACCGGCGAACGAATGGCGCCGCCCTACCGTGCGCCGTGTTACTTCTCCCTGAGCGGCCGGCAGCTGATCTACCCGTCGCTCGATCGCACCGAGGCGAGCATCATCGACATCGACAGTCATGCCAGCCTGGGCCGCATTCCCGAGATGCGCGCCGCCGACATCCCGATGACCGTCCTGACCGACGGTCGCACCTTTTTCCGCGTCAACACCACAGCGCGGCAAGCCGAGTTCTGGGACCTGGCCACCGCCAAGAAAATCCGCACGTTCGACCTGGGTGCGACCTTCAGCACCGATGTCGGGACCCGCGCCGCCCTCAGCACCGACGGCCGGCGGCTGTTGACCAGCCATATCGACGGCCTGGCAAGGTTGTGGGACGTGGCAACGGGCAAGGAGGTGCGGCAGCTCCCGATTGACCTCGATGTGCGCGGCCTATCCTTCTCGCATGACGGCCGTTTCGCCACCGCGGGCACGCGCTATGCGTCTTTTTACGTATGGCGATTGCCCGACGGCCCGCCGTATCCGCCGTCGCCGACCGCCGCGGTGCGCACCCTGGCGGACGGCACGCGCGAACACACGTGGAACGCCTTCATCTTCCAGACGGCCTACGCCGCCGACGGCAAGCACTACCTGGCCACCGGCATCCCCTGGGTCAATCAGGTGCGCGTGTTCGATGCCACGACCGGCGCTGGTGCGCGTGCTGCCCGGCTCGATATGGGCCGCCTTCCATCGCGACGGCAAGCACGTGCTGGCCGTCCAGAGCGACTTTTCGATCGCGCAGTGGGAGCTGGCGAGCGGCCGGCTCGTGCGCCGCTTCGTGGGCCACAACAAAATGCCGGCGGCGTTCGACCTCTCCGGCGACGGCCGCTGGATGCTGTCGCTGGCGCCGGACAGCACCTTGCGCCTGTGGGACCTGGAGCAGGGTAAGGAGGTGGACCAGGTCAAGGCGCCTGCGGACGCAGCGTTTGCCAACGCGGCGTTGACCGCCGACGGCAAGCAGGCAGCCGTCCGCGCGGGCCTGCGAAGCATCATGCTGTGGGACCTTGCCGACGGTCGCTTCAAGATCGCACGGCGCTGGGAGCTGCCCGAGGGAGAGCGTGGCGGACTGTTGCGGTTCACGCCGGACGGCACCGAGCTGGTTGTGGTGTCCACGCATGCCGTGCGCTGGTACGCCCGCGCTGCCGACAAGGCCGTTCGCCGCCTCGACCTCGATCGGTTGGCCGATGCCAACGTGAACTTGCTATCCGCGGACGCCCGCCGGCTCGTCGTGACGCCGCGGATGGGCGATTCGTTATTGGTGCTGGAGCTGCCCTCCGGCCGGCAATGGGCCCAGCTGCCTGCCCCCGATGACATGGCGCCCGGGCAGGCGAGCGTCTCCTTCGGGACGGCTGCCCTGTCGCCCGACGGCCGCCGCCTGGTCGTGCCGGTGCGGCGCCCCTCTCGCGGCGTCGGCCGGCTGCTGCTCTACGCCTTGCCCGGCGAATAAGCGACCGCGGCACGCATCGGATCGGCGGTGCCAATCAGGGCAAGGGCGCGCTCAACTGACAACCTTGTTCAATACAAAGAATGGGGTCTGGCGGTTTCCATCCAAACAAGGAGCATACCATGTTCGCGAAGCGGTTGGCGCGGTGCGTTCTCCTACCGCCTGCCTCTGGGCTGCTCGCCGTCATGGTATTTGCCTTCGCGCCATTACCCGCTCAGGACGTCAAGGGGGGTAAGGGCAAGCAGCCCGAATTCATTCCCGCCGGTTACGATGACTATCAAAACATGCTCGATCAGATCGGCATCACGCAGATGCGCAAAGGGCGCGACGGGAAAGGCAAGGACACTTCCGACGATGCAACCGCAAATCCCTACAAGGACACCATGCCGGACCTGATGACCTTCAAGAATGGGTCGAAGGTGACGACCGCGAACCAATGGCCCAAACGGCGTGCGGAAATCGTTGAGGATTTTGACCGGGAGGTCTACGGCAGGGTCCCCAAGAACGTCCCCAGGGTCAAATGGGAAGTCACCAGCACCGTTGAGGGCGAAAGCGGCGGCATTGCGACGGTAACCAAGACGCTGGTCGGCCACGTCGACAACAGCGCCTTTCCGCAGATCAAGGTCGCCATTCAAGCCAGCTTCACGGTGCCCAAGCATGCCGTCGGCCGGGTGCCGATCATCTTGCAATTCGGGGGCGGATTCGGCGGCAAAAAAGGCGGCGGCCCGAATTCGTGGTCGCAACAGGCGCTCAACAACGGTTGGGGCTACGGCACGATCAATCCCAACAGCGTGCAACCGGACAACAACCGATTACGCGAAGGCATTATCGGCTTGACCAACAAGGGGGAGCCACGCGGTCCCGAGGACTGGGGCGCGTTCGCGCCTGGGCCTGGGCCGTCAGTTGCCTCATTGACTATTTCGAAGCCAATCCCGATTCGGGTGTCGATCCGGCCAAGGTGTGCATCACCGGCGTGTCGCGCTACGGCAAGGCGGCGCTCGTCGCCACCGCCTTCGAAACGCGCATCGCCGCCGGCTTCGTTGCTTCTTCCGGGGCCGGCGGCGCCAAACTCCATCGCCATATTTTCGGCGAGCTGCTGGAGAACGTCGCGGGCCGCAACGAGTACCACTGGATGGCCGGCAACTACCTGAAGTATGCGGCCGAGGAGTCCAAATTCAGCAAGAAGACGGCCGCGGACTTACCTGTCGACCAGCATCAGCTGATCGCCCTGTGCGCTCCCCGGCTCTGCTTCGTCAGCTACGGCGTCGTCGCGGCGGGCGATCCGAACTGGGTCGACGCCCGCGGCAGCTTCATGGCCGCGGTGCTCGCAGGTCCGGCCTATCGCTTGCTCGGTAAAAAGGACCTTGGCACTCCCGGAGACTACCTGACCGATCCGATGCCCCCGGTCAAGACCCTCATTGGCGGCGAGTTGGCCTGGCGGCAACACGAGGGGGGCCATACCAACGTCCCCAATTTCCCGGCCTTCTTCGAATGGGCCGGCCGGTATATCTCCACTCCCGGGTTGCTCAAGAAGCCGTAAGAATGCTCCGGGAGGAGGACATGACCGAAGTCATTCGCGAACATGAAGCGGAGCTGTCGGAACTATGCCGGCGCCATCACGTAAAGACGCTGGAGTTGTTCGGCTCCGCTGCGGCCGGAACATTCGACCCGGCGCAGAGCGATTTGGATTTCCTGGTCGATTTCCTGCCGATGGAGCCAGGGGAGCACGGCAAGGCGTATTTCGCCCTGCTGTTCGCGCTCAAGGATTTGTTTCGGCGCGAGGTGGACCTGGTAGAAACCCCAGCGATCAAGAACCGTTATTTTCTGAAGGCCATCAACCGCCAGCGTCAGGTACTTTATGCAGCCGGAAACCGCGAAGTTCCTTGAAGATGTGCGGATGGCGTGTGAGCTTCTGCAAGACTTCACGCGCGGAAAGTCTTTTGCGGATTACCAGGCGGACGCGTTGCTGCGGGCGGGCGTCGAACGAGAGTTTATCCTCATCGGGGAAGCTCTGGCGCAGGCGACGAAGAGTGAACCCACGCTTCATCTCTCGATCACAGGACTGCCGCAGATCATCGCTTTTCGCAATATCCTGGTCCACGGTTATGCGATCATTCTGAATCAATCGGTCTGGAGCGTCGTCGAAAACGACCTCGCGCTACTCAAGAAGGAGGTAGACGCCCTCCTGGCAAAAGCTGGACCGCCGTGATGGACCCCTCGCAAGTTTTCCGGCGAATCGCGCCATCGCTCAGCCGTCCCGATCACTTTCCATGAGCGCAAGCAGGGCCTTCGCGCGAAGTAGGTCGATCAGCTGACTCCCGTTCAGCGTGGCGGTAAGCGACGGAGATATGAGATGCGAAGTAATCGCGGGCGAGGCTGCAAGACGATCAGAAGCAGCGGACTTTCAATGTCGGTGCGACGCAGCTTGTCATAGTGCTCTTTCCGCAGCCGAAACGAGAAACGGCCGTGCGCCACCTTGAGCGCGGCACTCGTCGCCTTGAGCTGGACCTCGACGGTAAACCTGCACTGCACGGCACCTGGGCCAAACTCTTCGTCCACAAACAGACGGGCATCGACACCCATGCCGTCGCTGTGGCGAAGGGTAACCTGACATTCACAGCCAGCCTTCGTGGCGACTGCGTGGAGGTAGGCGTAACTCAGCTCGCACTCAATTTCATTTGCAGCCAGCGGCATCGGGTTTCTTTCACGTTCCCGCGTGTCGGCGGGAATGATTGCTGTTGCCGGCAGCGCCCGCAGCGATTCAAGCGTCATTGTTCATTCTTCCCGAACAGTATTATAGCCGGTCGGCGCCGGTTGCATCGTCATTCTCATCGGGGTGGATTTCGCTCGCGTCGTCGATCGCGTCGGTCCAGCCGTCGCGCTTGCGGTCCTGCAAGGATTTGAACGGGATCTTGAGGTCGCGCTCCTGCTGCAGGAAATGGTCGTAGAACGGACTGCGCTCGCGCCACTTCGCCTCCGTCTCGGCCAGCCAGTAGCGCAGCGGGTCGGTCTTGCGGCCGGTGCCTTCGACGAGGAGCAGGTTGCGCTCGACGGCGCGGCGCAGCCAGCGGTGCAGCGTCGCGGGCGCGGGCTTGTCGAAGTCGTCCGGCCATTCGCCGAGAATGTCCCGGCGCGTCAGCTTCTGCGGGGCGTCGTCCAGGACCAGGCGCACCACTTGCCAGTTGGCCTCGAAGTCGTCGATCAGCGCGTCGGCGACCGGCACGTAATCGGTGCCGTCGGCGTCCAGCTCGATCAGGAGCTGGCGCGGCGTGTCCGTGAAGCGCGACAACGAGAACAGGCGGCGGCGGCGCGTCAGCGGGTCGCCACCGGGATGACGCATCTCGATGGAAATGTCGACGTGGCCGAGCAGGGCGCCCGAGCCGCGGGCGGCCTGGCCAAGCGGCGAGGTGGAACAATCGGCTAGCGGGCCGCTATCACCGCGTCGGTCCGGGGCCAAATGAGCGCTGGCCTACAGGGTGAACAGCGTGATGGGACCGAAGGTCCCGTCGGGCTGGTTCTGTTGATCCTGCTCGGTTGCCGTCGACTTTTTCGTGCCAAGGAAGCCGTCGAAGCTGTAGAAATAACTCCCGTTCAGCGTGGCGGTGAGCGACGGAGATATGAGATGGGCGTCGGCGATCGGGCCGCCGAGCTCGGCACTTCCCGTAAGGGTGAGCGTGGCACTGACCTTCCCATAGGCCGTGTAAGTGCCCAGCCACCCGTCAGCGACCTCGGCCGTTCCCTCGGCCCTGATCGTTCCCGTCCCGCTCGCCTGGAGGTTGATGAACGTGCCGGCGGGGACCCACGCGAGCTGGTCGTCGGACCAGGTCAGCTCCAAACCCGCGCCGAGGAGTTTCGCACTTCCGGTTAGCGTTATACCGAGGCTGGCGGTGATCGTGACCACCGGTTTCAGCGGCGTGACGATCGGGACGGTGAAGGTATTTTCCAGGAAGGTGATGTTGCCGATCGTCTGCGGGACATTGGTCAAGGCCAATTTCAGGTCGGTCGGCTCGAGCGTATTGGGGTCCAGCGTCATCCCTACCGAGAAACTCGCGTTGCTGGAGTTGTACGCCTCGTTCCACACGTCCACTCCCAGCACCTTGAGCTCGGCGGCAAGCGAGTTGACCCGGGCGGTGGCAGTCTGAGCTTTCACCACCGGGATCATGACCGTGAGGTTGGACGTCAGGCTTACCGAGCTGGTCTTCCCAGCAACCTCGGGGACGTTCAACCAGGGGATGCTCGGGAGGCCCGGCGTCGTGACCGACAATTCCGCCGCCGCCGGCGCCACGCCGGTGTAGACATACGAGCCGTTCTCGAAGGAGGCTTTGCCCGTGTTCAGCCAGGTGGGCTGCTTAACGACCAGGAACTTCTGCGGCTCGGCGCCGTACCTGGCGATCGGTTGCGTGCCAACGGTGGCGGTGATGCCCGGATTGCGGGCGGACAATGTGCCGACGTTGGTGGTGAACGTGAAGCCGAGATTGCCGTCGCTGCTGGTGGCGGTGACCTTGGCCACCTGCGCCTGCGCAGGAAGACCTGGAGCTGGCTATTGCTGTAGTAATCCGGCATGTTGACGATCTCGCCGGTGAACGTCTCGTTGAGCGGGATCTGGGGGCTGCCGTTGATGAAGCGCAGATTGGTTACATCGACCTCGCTGCCTCCGGGGTAGGCGCCCTCCACATCCAGGCTGAGCGGCTCGTTGGTCACATCGAGCGTGTTGGTGCCCGGAGTGCCCACGGGCTTGCCGGCCTTGTTGTATGCGGTGACGGTGAGCGTGTGCGTGCTGCCGAGCGCCAGGTTGCCGACATTTTCCGAGAAATTCCATAGTGAGCCGGTTGAATGCGTCGCAACGCCCGTCTGACCGCCCGCGCCTGAAACGGCCCACTTGACGGCGCCAACCTGGTCGCCGGGATCGGTCAGGGAAACCGTGAATGGGACCGCAAGCGAGACGCCCGGCAGATAGGGCCCAAACACGTTCGCCGATGATGGCAGCGTATCCGGCGTGCTGACAGCCAGACTGACAGTCGGGGCGACCGGGGTAAAAGTCACCAGGAAGTCCATGGTGCCGCCCATGTCGGGCCCCGGCCCCACGTTGCTGGAGCTTGCGCTGCCGTTTGCCGAGAAACTCAGGTCGATGGTATCGCCAATTTTTCCCGTGAACTGCGCGCTCTGGTCAGGCTGTGCGGAGAAACTTCCTGACAACGACTGACTCAGGAGTGTCCCGGAGTTTTGCCCGGAAGAGTAAGTGAAAGACACGTTGAGCGAAGCGTCCGCGAGGTTTGAGTAATCCTCACTGAAGGCCTCGATCTGGACGAGCACTGGGTCGCCGACGTGTTCGGCGACGGCAGCCTTGGGGTCCGGCGTTGAGGAGACCTGGATGCTCGATCCCGCAATGGTAAACGATCCCGGACCGCCGGTGGTGCCCGCGCGCCCCTGAGCATCAAACTCGATTTGATTGCCATCGGCGACGAGCGCCGTGTTGCCGGCCACCGTGGCGTCGCCGCTGGCCGAGACGGTGGGCGTCCCATTGAAAGTCGCAATCACCGGGACGATCCGTGTTTCCAGTTGTTCCAGCTGGAGACGGCAGAACGCTGTCCGTTTTCGAGACGCCTGCTTGCTCAAGGCACACGCTAGCAGCCGCTGCAGACGGGACCTCAGGTGAAACATGGGCCAGGAGCTCCCGTCCTTATGTGCCGGCGCGGGGACCCTTGCCCAAGGTCCAACGGCCGATTCGATATTGAGCACGAGATCGCGAGCATTGAGTGTACTCTAGCCGAATGGCGGTGTCAAACTTTTTCTTACGGAAATGAACGGACTCATCCCTGGCGGCGATGCTGCGTCACGGTGGTGGTGGCTGCGGGGCGACTGGAGGTAGCGCCGGCGTTGATGGTGCCGTCGATGATGAACGCGTCACCGCGTTCGTCGGTGGTCGGGGCGCCGGCCACGATGCCCTTGGCAATCGCCGGGCTGCCGGCTTGCAGCAGCTCGGTCTGCAGAGTCATCGTCGTGCCTGGGGCGCCGATGGTGGGACCGCCGTTGTTCTGCAGCGGGCCGAGCAGCGGGTTGAGCGGGGTTGCCACGGTGCCGGTCTGGCTGGCGGCGGTGAAGCCGGCATTGCCGCTGCCGGCGCCGCTGATGCCGATGACGTTGCCGCCATTGTCCGTGAAGGTGCCGGCGGGGTTGTCGGCATCCGGTCCGGTGCCGTCGCCGGCGATGGTGTTGGCGGCGATGATCGTGTTCTTCACGCCGACGATGCCGGTCCCGAGCCAGAAGACGCCGCCGCCACTGCCGCCGAAATTGGCGTTGATGGTGTTGTTCAAGAGCGTCAGGTCGCCGGTCTCCTCCGCGTCGATGCCGCCGCCGTTGACGTTGGCGTTGTTGAGGGCCAGGTTGCCGGCGATGGTGCTGGCGGTGATGGTCGAGGTGCCGGCGCCGGCGATGGTGCCGGTGGTGGCCACTTCGATGCCGCCGCCGCCGCCGGCCGAGGTGTTGCCGGCGACGGTGCTGCGCAGAACGGTGAGAGTGGTGCCGGCGCTGTCAATGCCGCCGCCGACGCCGCCAGTGACGTTGCCCTGAATCTGGCTGGAGGTAATGGTCGTGGTCGGCCCGCCCTCCTGGATGCCGCCGCCGGCCGCGACCGCCACGTTGTTGAGGAAGAGACTGGTACTAACGGTCAGGGTGCCCAGGTTGTTCTGGTCGCCGAAGCCACCGCCGATGGTCGCGGAGAAGTTGTTTTCGATGGTGCTGCCGGTGATGGTGACGGCCCCGGCGCCCGCGTTGCCGATGCCGCCACCAAAGCCGCCCGCGGATAGGGCCGCATTGCCGGTGATCAGCGTCCCGGTCACGGTCAGCTCGAGCGCTGTTGTTGAAGCCCAGGTTGGCGGTGCCGGTGGCCGTGGTGCCGGCCGGCGGAGCGCTGAAGGTGACCGTCGGCGCGGCGGAGTAACCCGAGCCCGGGTTGGTGATCGTCACGGCGGTAACCACGCCGCCGATGATGGTCGCGGTGCCGGTGGCGGTGGTGCCGCCGGCGGTCTGCGGAGCGCTGAAGCTGACGGTCGGCGCCGTGAGGTAGCCGGTGCCGGGGTTGGTGATGGTGACGCTGGCCACGCCGTCGGCAACCGCGTCCAGCCAGATGCCGGCTCCCTGGTTGACGCAGGTGTTGGTGCTGATGGTGCCGCCGTTGATGAAGAGCTTGCCCTTGCCGTCGGTCTCGACGCCGCCGCCGGCATCGCCGGCGTGGTTGCCGGTCACGATGCAGTTGTTGAGCGTCAGAATCCAGGGGGTGCTGGCTGGAGCATTTTCCATGGACACGCCGCCGCCGTCGGCCGTGGCGAGGTTGTTGCTGAGGGTGACGTTGGTCAAGGTCAGGTCGACGTTGCCCTGATCGCGGATGCCGCCGCCGGTGCCGCCGGCCGCATCGCCGGGTGTCGCCTCGCCATTGGTGATGGTAATGCCCGTCATGGTGACGCTGAACTTGGGCGACGTGGTCCCGTTGTTGGGGTTGATGTCGAAGACGCGGTTCAGATGGTTGCCGTCGACGGTGACGGCGCCGCCGCTGGAGTTCTCGATGGTCACGCTGGTCGGGTTGACGGCGCCGGCCTGATAGATCGCGAATTCGCCCGCGGCGTTGTCGGTTTCGCCCAGTGTGCCGACCAAAGTGATTTTGTAGATGCCGGGCACGGTCAGCATGATGATGACGTTGCCGGCGGTTGTGTTCGCTTGCTCGATGGCGGTGCGCAGGGTCAGAGTCCCGGCCGGCGCGACGAGACTGTCGAGCGTGGTGTTGACCTTGAGCGTCGTCGTGGTGCCCGCGGTGGAGACGCGCGGGGACACCGTCTTCGTTACGATGGCCGGTGCGGACACGGTCGGCGTGTTGCTGCTGGCGCCGACGTTGATCTTGCCGTTAACGACGCTGGGGAAGCTGCGCTCGTCGACGGCCGGGGCATGGGCCAGAATACCGGTGCCGGACGCGGGGCTGCCAACCAGGAGCGGCTCGGTTTGCAAGACGAGCGCGGCGCCGGTGGCGCCGACGACGGGGCCGCCGTTGCTCTGGAGCGCGCCGAGCAGCGGGTTGAGCGGGGCGGCGACGCTGCCGGTTTGCGTGGTGGCGGCACTGAAGCCGGTGTTACCGCTGCCGGCGCCGCTGACGCCGATCAGGTTGCCGCCGCGGTCGGTGAAAGAGCCGGCGGGATTGTCGGCGTCGGGGCCGGTGCCGTCGCCGGCAATGGTGTTGGCGGCGATGATCGTGTTCGCGACCGTGAACGTGCCCGCGAAGCCCGGCCAGAAGATACCGCCGCCGTTGCCGGCGAAGTTGGCGTTGATGGTGTCGTTTTGCAGGGCAAGGTCGCCGGTCTGCTCGGCGTCGATGCCGCCGCCATTGACGTCGGCGTTGTTCAGGGCGAGGTTGCCGGTGATGGTGGAGTCGGTGATGGTCGAGGCGTTGAGGCCCGTGCCGGTGGTGGCCAATTCGATGCCGCCGCCGTTGCTGGCCGACGTGTTGCCGGAAATGGTGCTGTTTTGCAGGAATAGCGTGTTGCCGGCGACGAACAGGCCGCCGCCGACGCCGCCGGTGGCATTGCCCTGGATCTGGGTGTTGGTGATGCTGGTTAGCGAGCCGCCCTCCTGGATGCCGCCGCCGTTGCCGGCCGCCACGTTGTCGAGGAAATAGCTGTCGACGACGGTGAGGGTGCCGAGGTTGTTCTGGTCGGAGAAGCCGCCGCCGACGCCGCCGGCGGTGTTCTTGGAGATGGTGCTGTTGGTGATGGTGACGGCACCGTCGCCGGCATTGCCGATGCCGCCGCCCACGCCGGTGACGGCCGAGAGCGCCTTGTTGTTGGTGAGGAGCGTGCCATTGACCGTCAGATTGGCGCTTTGCAGGACGGCGAGGTTGGCGGTGGCCGCCGCGCCGGTGCCGGTAGGATCGGTGATGGTAATCGTCGGCGCCGTGTAGCCAGTGCCGGGGTTGGTGATGGTCACGTTGATGACGCTGCCGTTGGCGATGGTGGCAAATCCCGTGGCACCGGTGCCGGTGGGGTCGTTGATCGTGACGGTCGGCGCGGTATAGCCCGTGCCCCCCGCGGTGACGGTGGCGCTGCCGATGGTGCCGTTGCTGGCCAAAATCGCGTCGAGCCAGATGCCGGCCCCCTGGTTGACGCAGGTGTTGTCGCTGATGGTGCCGCCGTTGATGAAGATCTTGCCCGAGCCGTCGGTCTCGACGCCGCCGCCGGCATCGCCGGCGTGATTGCCGGTCACCGTGCAGTTGTTGAGCGTCAGCGTCCACGGCGTGCTGGCAATGTTCTCCATGCTGACGCCGCCGCCGTCGGCCGTGGCGAGGTTGTTGCTAAGCGTGACGTTGGTCAAGGTGAGGCTGACATTGCCCTGGTCGCGAATGCCGCCGCCCGTGCCGCCGGCCGCGTCGCCCGGCGTCGCTTCGCCGTTGGTGATCGTGATGCCCGTCATGCTCACGCTGAACTTCGGCGTCGTGGGCATGTTGCCGGGGTTGATGTCGAACACGCGGTTGAGATCGTTGCCGTCGACGGTGACAGCGCCGCCGCTCGTGTTTTGGATGGTCAGGCTGCTGCCATTGGTGCCGCTGGGAATAATGGCAAATTCGCCGGCCGCGTTATCGGTCTCGCCGGGCGTCCCGACGAGGGTGATTTTGTACGTGCCGGCGACGTTCAGGTCGATGGTATTGTTGGCCCCGGTGGTGCTGGCATCGACCGCGCGGATCGCGGCCCGGAGGGTCGAAGCGAAGAAGGTGCCGGCAGTCCCGGAAGCCGTGATGGCGCCCGTGCCGTCGGCCGGGCCCGTGACGATATAGATCGCCGGTGTGAGGCGATCCTCGAGCATCTCCAGCGCGGGACGGAACGGCGCCGTGGCGCGGCTGTGGCGCGAGCGCGTGGGCCCGGGTAACGTGCTTGGTCATGGATGTGCTCCTCATTGCTCCGGATCGATACGTCAGCGGCTGCACCAGGAAGCGATTCCTGGTTGTTGCGCCCGTCCCATCGTAAAGGTACAAAATCCGCTTATACCATACCCGGACAGGCAAGCCAAGGGGTCAGGACAAGGATTCTTGAAGTAAGAAAACTGCCGGAGAAGGAATGATATCACGTCTGTTCACCCAGCCCCTGGCGATGGTATGATGCCGGCGTCGGAATGGATGACGGTCGGCCCACGCATCGAAGGATCGAGACCATGCTGGAGCGGCGCGGCGTGTTGTTGACCGGGGCAACCGGACTCCTGGGCCAGTACCTGTTGCGCGACCTGCTCCTGCAGGCCCACCCGGTGGCTGTCCTGGTTCGCGACTCGCGGAAGGAACGAGCCGCCGAGCGCATCGCCCAGATGCTCGCGCACTGGAGCGAACGCTTCCGTCGCAAGTTGCCGACACCGACCATCCTGAACAGCGACCTTGGCCGGGACGCTCTGGGCTTGACGGCAGTCGACCGGTGGTGGCTGAGGCGACACTGCCGGACGGTCATCCACTCCGCCGCCAGCCTTTCCTTCCGTAGAACCCCCGACGGCGAACCGTGGCGAACCAACGTCGAGGGTATGCAAGCTCTCCTCGCGCTGTGCCGGGACGCGGGCGTGTCCGAATGGCACCAGGTTTCGACGGCGTTCGTTTGTGGACGGCGGGCCGACATGATCACCGAGGAAGATCGCGATGCCAGCCAGGGATTCCACAATGCTTACGAAGAAAGCAAGTGGCAGGCGGAGCGACTCGTCCGCGGGACGCCGCGGCTGCGCGCGACGATTTATCGGCCGGCGGTCATCGTCGGCGACAGCCGCACAGGGCATACCAGCAGTTTCAACGGGCTGTATCGCTTCCTGGAGCTGGCTGTGCGCCTGGCGTCCATGCAGTCCCCGGGTGGGGCAACACGCTTGCCGCTGCGTTTGGCCCTCAGCGGCGACGAAGCTTGGAACCTGGTCCCCGTTGATTGGGTCGCCCAAGCCATCGTCCGACGCTGGCCAGGCCCCACTGGCACGGCCGCACCTTCCACCTGGTTGCCCGGTCGCCGCGGTGTCGACCCGCCTCGTGCGCGACGTTGGGGCCGCGGTGTTGAATCTCGGAGGGGTCGAGTTCGCCGGTGCCGCCGGTGTGGCGCATCCCAGCCGGCTCGAGGTTTGTTACGTGGAAGGCCGGAATCGGGGGATGATGCGTGTTCACGTGACCGGTGTGCTCGGCATCCTTGGTTTTCTGTCGGTGGACCCGCATGATCCACGGGCCTTCGAGAAAAATCGGCACTGCATCACGGAAGCCGGGCTCGGCAACCTGCTCGAAAGCACGGCACGATACTGGGACATGGAGCGCCGCCTGAACAAGACCGTGGTCCATATCACGGACGACAAGCTCGGCGGCCGAGCCTGTACGCGGATCGAGACGATCCATCCCGATCGCGACGGCGGTGCCTTCTACGGTTATCGCTGTGTCTTGTGGCTGGACAAGGCGACTCATCTGCCCGCCGGCGCCGAGACGTATGATTGGCCGCGCCGCGGCGGTTCCGAGGGAGGCGACCTTCTGGAGTGGTACATCGGGCTGGACGATGAGATGTTCGCTCACTGAGGGCCCCAAACATTAGTGCGTTGCCGCGGGTGACGCGCGCAATGGCGGTCCCGCAGCAGCGCCAGGGAGACGAAAAAAGGGCGAAAAAGGGGACGGCGAAAAAAGGGGCGAAAAAAGGGGACGCAGCTCGTTTCGGCCGGAGGGAAATTAATACCCGGCTGCCGAGGTGCGTGCATCCGGCAGCCTTGCGGCTGCCATGACGGCCGCTGGGATCTCGATTCACAGCACGAGCGATGACCGTGACCGCGCCGGCAGTTTTCGGATTGGCGACAACCACCATGCGAGGGCTTCCATGAGCAGCGATCCGAGCAACGATGCCTACCGCGATCCACTGGGATCCATAACCACCTTTACGTACGACGCGGAGGGCGGCATGACCTGTGTCGGCCGCGAAACGTCCACCTTTTATTACGACGCGACCGGGGCATCCGTAGAGGCCCCGCGGCCCGTTCACGCCGAGCCGCCGCCCGCGCGGACGCCGGGCCAACCGCGGTTGACGCGCACGTTCGAGTTTCGGCTCACGGGCGCCGAGACGCAGGAGCAATGCGTGCCGCACGCGTCCGGGCTCGCGCCGGCCGGGCTGCTGCTCGCCACGCAGGCCGTCCGCGCGTACCTGACGCGCACCGCGGCGCCGGCGGCGCTGCGGATGTGGGGCACGTTTTTAACGTGCCAGGGACAGACGGGCACGTAAAAAACGTGCCCCACAACGGGAGGCTCGGGCCGTATTTCTGAATTACCTGCTCGATTGCTTGCCGGCGGCGGTGCTGGAGCTCGACGGCGACGTGGTTCGCCAGCTGTGCGTGCGCACCTGCGTTGGCCGCAATGTGCGGCTGGCGGATTACACCGACCTCACGGCGGAACAGCTCCGCGAGCGCGCGGTCCGCCGAGCCACATGCGCGCGATGAGCTGCTCGAAGTCTATGGGCTGTTCGCGTCGGAATATGATTATCGGCCGGTCGAGCCGCAACGGCTGCCGCACGGCGAGTTCGCGGTGGAGTATGGCCGCAAGATGACGAAACGGCTGTTGCACAGCTACGGGGCGATCGAGTGTTTGGAGCGGCTGCTCGGCATGCTGGCACCGAGCGGGTTCATCCTGGTGAACGACTACGGCCAAACGCAGATCACGCGCGATGATGAGTTCGAGCATCAGCGCTTCAGCCTGGCCACGTTCGTCGGCGTCAACTTTTCGCTGCTGGGCCGATGTCGAACTACGCGGCGCCGCCGCAGTTCGTGGAGACGGTGCCGTACCGGCTCGGTCCGAAGAAGGGAGCACGGCCGGGCGAGGCGCTCGTGGACGTGGAGGCGGTGCAGAGCTTCGCGCGCGATTTCGCCGGCACCAACCGCGGCAAGTGGGTCGAGAGCGAACGGCTCGGCGGCTTGTGCCTGTTGATTCGGCGAGCGGTGCTGGACCGCGTCGGGCCAGGGTTGAACGAATGGACCGACCTGAGCCTGTTCGACAGCGACATTCTGAGCGCGAAGGCCCGGCAAGCAGGCTTCAAGCTGACATGCTGCCGCGACCTGTTCATCCACCACTTCGGCACGCACACCTTCGCGCACGGCGACCCGCAGCCCGTGGAGGCGACCCGCAACCTCGGCCTGGGGCATTGACCACGGGCCTTGTGCATGACCCGGCCGAATCACGTCGCCACCGCCAGCTTTGTCCTGAATTCCGAAGACGCTTGCGGCTGGTCGGCCGGATGGATATCCTCAACGTTCATGGCCAACGTCACGCAACTCCTCAGCGCAATCGAGCGAGGCGATTCGCACGCTGCCGGCCAGCTCTTGCCGCTGGTTTATCACGAGCTGCGCCGCCTGGCGGCGCCAAGCTCGCGCACGAGGCACCGGGCCAGACGCTGGAGCCCACCGCCCTGGTCCATGAGGCTTACCTGCGCGTAGTCGGGCGCGACGCCATGCTGCGTAGCGCTGCCCGCCGATGCCAAGGTGATAGCCGCCGGTACCGATGACAACAAACTGCAGCTGTGGGACGCCCCAACCAACCCTACTCCTTCGTTTCCTTGAGAAAGTACCCGCTCATGAGGCGGCAGACCTTTTCCCATCGGGCGTCGGCTAGACGGTAGAAGACTTGCAGCCCTTCCTTGCGACGGGCCAGGAGGCCCGCCGCGGCCATGAGCTTCAGGTGCCTGGAAACGTTCACCTGGCTCCGGCCCGTCGCGTCCACGATTTGGCCGACGCTCAGCT
The DNA here is from genome assembly GCA_963834865.1 of uncultured Gemmataceae bacterium. GTDB lineage: Bacteria > Planctomycetota > Planctomycetia > Gemmatales > Gemmataceae > CAWIDK01. The sequence goes on along the minus strand of CAWIDK010000005.1, from coordinate 1,134,714 downwards.
CGCCGCAGTTCATCAGGGTGTGGAGAATCGCCAGACGGCTTGGGTCAGCAAGTATCCGGAAATGCGCCGCGATGCGAGCAAGGGTATCATCCGGGATCGCCTCGGTCATCGGCACGTTACCTGGTATCGATCCGAGCTTTCTCCGAGCCGCCTCTACCACCCGCGGGTAACCGGGCTGCTCGCGCCACTTCCTCTGGCATGGTACTTGCATCGGGAGGAATATAGTTAGAACGGAATCGCCTTCACGTCGTCTCGCATCGTTTTGCATAATTCATGCCACGGCTCAAACTGGTCGGTGGTGACCTATGCTGGCTTGCGCACGCAAAACCCTCGTCGCGGTACGCTGGCTGATGCTGTGCCGCGACGCATCCGGCGATTAGATTAGGAAGGCCCGACCATGCCAGACCATGCGACCACCAACGGTGTCTCGGGGGCTTCGCAGGGGCTGCCGCTGGCTGCGGGCAGTCAACTCCAGATTGAGCGGATGCCGCTGGCATACCTGCTGAGCGGGCCCGACCTGCGCTACACGCGCTGGAACGCACTGGCGGAGCGGACCTTCGGCTATTCCATGGCGGAGGTGCTGGGCAAGCACCCCTTCGAGGTGGTGGTCGCCCCGCAGTGCCGGCCCTTCGTGGAGGCCCTATTCGAGCGGCTCCAAGCGGGGGAGATGCACGCCCACGGCTCGTGGGAGAGCGTCACCAGGGACGGACGCACCATCACCTGCGATTGGCACAACACGCCACTGCTGGACGCCGACGGCACCTTCCAGGGACTCCTCTGCCTCGCCGAGGACGTTACCGAGAAGAAGCGTCTCGAAGAGCGGTACCGCCAGGCGCAGAAGATGGAGGCCATCGGTCAACTCGCCGGCGGGGTCGCCCACGACTTCAACAACCTGCTGACCATCATCAACGGCTACAGCGATCTGCTGATGCAGGAGATCCCGCCCGGCGACCCCAGGCGCAGCCTGTTGGAGCGAGATCCACGGCGCCGGGGAGCGCTCGGCCTCCCTGACCCGGCAGCTGTTGGCGTTCAGCCGCAAGCAGGCCGTCGCCGCCCGGCCGCTCGACCTGAACGCGGTGGTGGCCGACACCGAAAAACTGCTGCGCCGAGTCATCGGGGAGGATATCCAGCTCCACCTGTCGCTGGCCCCGGGGCTGGGTATCGTGCAGGCCGACCCCGGCCAGATCGAGCAGGTCCTCATGAATCTGGCGGTCAACGCCCGCGACGCCATGCCGCGGGGGGGCAAGCTGAGCATTGAAACCGCGAATATCGAATTCGACCAGGGCTACGCCGACATCCACGCCGGCGCTCGATCGGGCGCCTACGCCCTGCTGACGGTGTCGGACACGGGCTGCGGCATGATCGCCGAGGTCAGGGCCCGGATCTTCGAGCCATTTTTCACGACGAAAGCGGCGGGCAACGGGACGGGGCTGGGGCTGGCAGTCGTCCACGGCATCGTGCAGCAGGCCGGAGGCCGCATCGAGGTCTATAGCGAACCCGGTGTCGGCACTTCCTTCAAGGTCTACCTACCCCGGACTGATCTAGCGGCCCAACCGGGCCAAGCGCAGTCGCACCTCGTGGTGCCGCCCGCGGGGACCGAAACGATCTTGCTTGCCGAGGACGAAGATGGGGTGCGCACGCTGACCCGACACATCCTCGCCCGCTGTGGTTACTCGGTGCTGGAGGCCGCGGATGGCTACGAGGCCATCCGCGTCGCGGAGAGCCATGACGGGGTTATCCACCTCGTGGTGGCCGACGTGGTAATGCCGGGGCTGGGCGGACGGCTGCTGGCCGAGCGACTCCTGCACCTGCACCCCGAGGCGAAGGCCCTCTACCTTTCGGGCTACACGGACGACGCAGTCGTTCGCCACGGGGTCTTGCACGAGAATGTCCACTTCCTCCAGAAACCCTTTTCACCGTTCGCCCTGGCGAGCAAGGTTCGCGAGGTGCTGGGTGACCGCGGAGCAGCGTAGCACGCCTCACCAGTCGGTCGGCAAGACATAGGGAGCCGCCGTCTAACAGCGCGCCCTCGTCAGCGGAGCACCCGGGGCAAGGCGAAGCGAACGTGCTCCTCGCGAACGACCCGGTCTTCCACAACCGCGTCGAAGGCGCCCTGGAGGGTAGCAACGCCTGCCTCGACGATGTCCTCCGGGCAACTGGCGCCGGCCGTCACCAGGACGCGGTCCGCCGGCTGGAACCACTCGGTCCGTAGCTGGTGCGCGTCGTCGAGGAGGTAGGCCGGCTTGCCCACCGCGGCGGCTCGTTCGCGCAGGCGCTGACTGTTGTGGCTGTGTTGGCTGCCGAAGACCAGGACCACATCCGCTTCATCCAGAAGCTCAACCACCGCTTCCTGCCGGTTCTGGCTGGCGTAGCACATGTCTTCCTTGGCCGGGCTGATGATGCCCGGAAACCGCCGTTGTAGTGCGGTGGTGATCGGTTCAGCCTCATAGCGGCTGAGGGTCGTCTGGGTGAGGTAGACCATCCGCTCCTCGTCGGCCACCTCCAGGGCCTCCACGTCCGCCACGCTGCCGACCAGGTTCATGTGCTCCGGCGCTTCGCCCAGGGTGCCGACAATCTCGTCGTGGCCGGCCTGGCCGATCAGCACGATCGTGTAATCGAGCCGGGCATAGCGGATCGCTTCCAAGTGGACCTTGGTCACCAGCGGGCACGTGGCGTCAATCGTGTGCAGCCGCCGCTCCTGGGCCTGACGGCGGATGGCGGGTGACACGCCGTGGGCGCTGAACAGCACGGTGGCCGCTTCGGGAACCTGCGCCAGGTCGGCGACAAAGATCGCGCCCTGCCGGCAAAAGCGCTCGACCACGTGTTTGTTGTGGACGAGGTCGTGGTAGACGTAAACCGGCGCACCGAGCACCTCCAGGGCGCGTTCCAGGCACTTGATCGCCATGACGACCCCGGCGCAAAAGCTACGCGGGCTAGCCAGTAATACACGCATGGGAACTCCTTGGCGGAAAGTCATCTCTCGGCGCGGCGCGTGCCGCTCGACGGATACATCGGAGCGCCGGCTTCGATCTATCAAAGCTCGCGCGCTTGCTGCAAAAAATCTCATGAATCAGGCCGGTGCGGCGGCGAAGCGCGGTGGAAGTGGCCCACGCGACCGAACAAAAAAGCAGTCAAGCCGATTGGTTTCGGGCCGGGGACAGATATCTTCCCAGATGCTTTCGAGGAAAGCGCGCGGGCACGTCCAGCCTGGACTTACGGGCTGACCATCGAGGGCAATGGCGCCGTCATCGAGCGCAGCAGTGCCGCGGGCACGCCCCAGTTTCGGCTGCTGGAGATGGGATCGAACGACCGGCGGCGAATCTGGGGGCGGCTCAAAAAAAAACGCTTGGCCGCTGATAGATTTCTCGTCCGCCACAGATGTCTCAGAAGAGACTCGTTCCTGTGGCTTCGAGCCAGGAGTTTCCGAGATGTCCACGGCGATGCATGAGCATGATCTGAGTTCGGCTTTGCGGTACCATCAACGAGGCTTGCTGGAGCCGGCCGAGAAAATCTATCAGGAGATTCTTGGGCGCGAACCCGATAATGCCGGCGCCCTGCACTTGCTCGGCGTGGCTGCTTTGCAGCGGGGCCAAATCGAGCGCAGCATCGAGCTTATCGGGCGAGCCGTAGCGGTCAATCCCGGGCTGGCCCCGGCACACGCCAATCTCGCAGAGGCCTATCGTCTCCGTGGCCAGCTCGACCGGGCCACGGTCTGCTGTCGCCGGGCCTTGCAACTGCAACCCAACTTCCTCTCGGCGGTCAACACGCTTGGCCTGATCTTGCTGGCGCAGGGTCAGGTTGCCGCCGCCGCCGACCAGTTCCGCGCGGTCCTGCGCCTGAACCCTGACTTTGCCCTGGGCCACGTCAATCTCGGCAGCGCACTGGTCGCGGGGGACAAAGCTCAAGGCCTGGTCCACTTCCGCCGGGCCGTCGCTCTGGAGCCCGGCCTGGCCATGGCGCAAACCAATCTGGGCGAGCTGCTGCTCCAACTCAATCAGCTTCCCGAGGCCCTGCACCACTGCCAAGAAGCCGTCCGCCTGCGTCCCGATGTGCCGGAGGCCCAGAGCAATCTTGGCAACGTGCTCCGTGAAACGGGACGCCTGGAGGAGGCCAAGGCCTGTTATGCGGAGGCGTTGCGTCTGGCCCCCGGGCTGGGAATGGTCCACAACAACCTGGCTCAGGCCCTGGAAGAGGAAGGGCGGTTTGACGAGGCCATCGCCTGGTATCAACAGGCCTTGCAAATGTTGCCCGATGCGGCGCGGGTGCATGCCAACCTGGGCGGCGCGCTGGTCGAACAAGAGAAGTATGGCGACGCGGCCGCCGTATGTCGCAAGGCGCTCACGATCGACCCGTCCTGTGCGGAGGCCCACAACGGCCTGGGCCGCGCCCTGCACGAGCAGGGGCGCTACGAGGAAGCCCGGACCTGCTATCGGGAGGCGGTGCGTCTGGCGCCGGAGCTGGCGGCGGCCCATGCCAACCTCGGCACCGTCCTGGAGGAGCTGGGCGATTTGACGGCCGCCAAAGCCGCTTGCCGTGAGGCACTCCGCCACGACCCGCGTCATGCCGGGGCACATTATCAGCTGGCGACCATCCTCCGTGGCCGCATGCCCGAAGCCGATCTGGCGGAGATGAGCCGGCTCCTGGCCGACCCGCTGCTATCCGATGCCCGGCGCGCCTCTCTGCACTTCGGCCTGGGCCAGGTCCACGATGCCCGCGGCGACTACGCTCGCGCCGCTGGACATCTGCAACAGGCCAATGAGCTGGATCTTGTCAGGCGGCAGCGCCGCCGCCAAGGCTACAATCCGCTGGCGCACACCCGCTTCGTGGATCGCGTCCGCGCTGCCTTTGACGCGGACTTCTGCGCCAGGCTCCGCGATGCAGGCTCTGAATCCGAACGGCCGGTCTTCATCTTCGGCTTGCCTCGTTCCGGCACCACGCTTGTCGAACAAGTGCTGGCCAGCCATTCGCAGGTTCATGGCGCCGGTGAGCTGCGCCTGGGACGGGACCATTTCGAGGCACTTGGCGGCGGCAAAGAGGAGCAGGCGCTAGCGACGGTTGCCACCCTGGATGCAGAGACCATCCGCCGCCTGGCCCAGACGCACCTGGAGCACCTCCGGGCCCTGGATGGCACGGCTGTGCGCATCGTGGACAAGATGCCGGACAATTACCTGTATCTGGGCGTGTTGGCCGCGCTGTTCCCACGCGCCACGTTCATTCACTGCCGTCGCGACGTGCGTGACGTGGCCGTGTCCTGCTGGATGACGCAGTTCCGGAGCATCTCCTGGGCCAATCACCCGGACCACATCGCCGCACGCTTCCGCGACTATGGCCGGCTCATGCAACACTGGCAAGGCGTGCTGCCGGTGCCGCTGCTGGAGGTCCGCTACGAGGACATGGTGGCCGACCTGGAAGGGCAGGCGCGGCGGCTGATCGAGGCGTGCGGTCTGGTATGGGAGTCAGCCTGCATGCACTTCCATCGCACGCAGCGCCCGGTGCGCACCGCCAGCGTCAGCCAGGTCCGCCAGCCGCTCTACAGCCGTTCCGTCGCCCGCTGGAAACACTACACGGAGCCCGCCGGTCCCCTTTCCTCGCTAATCACGACCCTGGAGGTCGATCATGTGGCCTAATTATTTGTGGCAGCGCTGGCTGAGGAAACCAACGGGTTCGGCAAGGCCGCTCCGTAAGCGGCAGCCGCGGAGGCGCACACGCCTTGGCCTCGAACCGCTGGAAGACCGGGTGGTGCCCACGATCTACTCCGTCGACAACCGCGACGTTGCCGGCTTGATCAGCACGATTAACAGCGTCAATCGCGACACTCAGGCCGACACGATTGTGCTTGCCCCCAATGGCGTTTATGACCTGACCGCAGTGAATAATCGCGTGAATGGCCCCAACGGGCTCCCCGCCATTACGACCACTTACGGGCTGACCATCGAGGGCAACGGCGCTACCATTGAGCGGAGCAGCGCCGCGGGCACGGCTCAGCTTCGGCTCCTGGAGATGGCGGCGGGCGTCAGTTTGACGTTACGCGATCTGACGCTGGCGAACGGAGTGGGCGCCGAACCAAGCGTTGTCGCCGCCGCTGGCTCGAACGGCAGCAACGGTCCAGGGGGGGCCTTGTACATGGCCGGTGGCACGCTGAGCGTGTTCAACACCACGTTTTCCGGCGATGTCGCCGACGGCGGCCGTGGCGGCATCGGGAGCGATGGCGGATCGGGAGGCTCGGGACAAGGCGGCGCCCTGTATATGGCCGGCGGCACCCTCAGCGTGACCGACAGCACTTTCGCCGCCGACACCGCGGCAGGGGGCGCCGGAGCAAATGGCACCATGCGCGGCGGCTCCGGCGGTAGCGGGGAGGGCGGGGCTTTGTACATGGCCGGAGGCACGGTCAGCGTGGCCGACACCAGTTTCGCCGGTGATGGGGCCCAGGGTGGTGCCGCTCCTACCTTCAATGGCTCCGTGGGGGGGGCCGGCGGCACTGCTCTGGGCGGCGCCCTCTACATGGCCGGGGGCGTGCTCAGCGTGACCGACAGCAACTTGTCTGCCGACACCGCCGCGGGGGGCGTTGCGGCAAACGGTAGTAAATTTGGCGGCTTCGGCGGCTTCGCCCAAGGTGGTGCGCTGTGTACCATCGGGGGCACGGTCAGCCTGACGAACAGCACCTTTTACGCCGACGCAGCCGAGGGTGCCGCGGCAGGGAACGGTGGTATTGTTGGCGGTCCCGGCGGCTTCGCCCAAGGTGGTGCGCTCTTTGCAACAGCGAGCACGGTCAGCGTGACCAACTCCACCTTCACGGCGAACGTCGTTGACGCGACCCCTGGAGGAGCAGGAGGCAATGCCGGACCGGATGACGTAGCGCAAGGCGGGGCCCTCTATCTGTCCGGTGCATCGGTGCTTCTCAGCAACACGATTGTCGTCGGCGACACCGGCGGCGATCTTTTCAACAATGGCGGCGTCATTGCTGCCAGCTTTAGCTTCAATAACTTGATCGGCACTCTCACGGGCGGCGGTCTGACAAACGGACAGAACGGCAACCAGATGGGCGTCAGTGCCGCCGCCCTGGAACTGGCGCCCCTGGGCAACTACGGTGGCCCAACGCAAACGATCGCTCTCTTGCCCGGCAGCATTGCCATCGGCGCGGGCGACCTGCTCGCGGTTCCCGACGGACTTACCACCGACCAGCGCGGCAGCCCACGCATCACCAATGGACACGTGGACATCGGCGCCTTCCAGAGCCAGGGCTTCCAGCTCACCGCCAGCGCCGGCTCCGACCAGACGGCTACCGTCGGGCAAGCCCTGACCACGCCGCTGACCGCCACCGTTGTCGCCAACGATCCGAACATTCCGGTCAACGACTTGCCGGTGACTTTCACGGTTGTCCCGTCCGGAAACGGCGCGGGGCTTCAGGCGAATTCTTACGTCGTCGCCACAGGGAACAACGGCCAGGCGCAGCTTACCAGCGCCGTCGCCAATACCATTCCCGGCGCTTACACGGTCATCGCGGCGTGGAACGGCATGTCGGTTTCATTCAATCTGACCAACGTGGCCGGCGCCCCGGCCCGCATCAATACCGTGTTCGGCAACGGCCAGGCCACCGTGGGCAACCCCTTTGGCACATCCCTGGAAGCCCAGGTCACCGATGGAAATGGCAACCCGGTCGCCGGCGTCAACGTGACCTTTACGGAAAGCAACGGCACCGGCGGCGCCGGCGCCGACTTCGGCATCGCCTGGGGGCCGCTCACGCCCATCACGACCGACGTGGCCACGCTGACCCAACCGGGCACCCTGGTCGAAGCCACTCAGTGGGGTAACACCGGCACCATCGCGGTTACGGGCCCGTACGGCACCATCCATTTCCAGCAAGCGTCGATTGACGGCGGCGGCGGACCCGTGGCCGACACCACCGCCGCAGGTGTGAACACCGGAGCCTTTTCGGGCACAACCGGCAACGTCAGCTTCGACAGCGTCCTCAACGGTTACGCCTATGACGAGACCAGCTCGCCGTATCACACCCTGACCATCTTCAATCTGACGCCCGGCCAGCAATACAGCGTGCAACTCTTCAGCGTGGACGACCGGAACGGCGAAAGCGGACGCACGATCTCGTACAGCGACACCAGCGGCGACCTCTCGGATTCCTTCACCGAAGGCTCCAATTCCTACGTGATCGGCACCTTCATCGCGGCGGGCGCGACCGAGACGCTGCACGTGAACCTGGCGTCCGGCAACCTGGGCAACATCAACGCGCTGGTGGTTCGTTCGCTCTCGGGCAACGGCATTACGGTGCAGACCAACGCCGCCGGCATCGCGACCGCGCCGGTATTGACTGCCAACGACATTGCCGGCAGCTTCAGCGTTCAGGTTGCTGACGCCGCCGATGGCTTGAGCGACGCGGTGCAGCTCACGAACCGCGCCGGCGCGGCGGCGAACATCACGACGATCAGCGGCGGCACGCAGAGCACCATCGTCGGCGCCGCCTTCGGCACGCTGCTTCAGGCGGAAGTTACCGACGCCTCCGGCAACCCGGTCGCCAACGCTCCGGTATTCTTCAGTGTCCCGGCGAGCGGCGCGTCCGGCTCCCTTGACGCCAGCCCGTTGGTATACACAAATGCCCAGGGCATCGCCACGGCGCCGGAGCTGATCGCCAATCACGTGCGCGGCAGCTTCGTGGTGACGGCGACAACCGCGGGAGCGGGTTCGTCTGCGGCATTCTCCTTGACCAACACCGCGGTGCCCGCCCACATCAGCATCATGGGCGGCAACAAGCAACAAACCGTCGTGGATACTTCCTACGCAAGCCCCTTGCAAGTAAAAGTGACGGATTCGAGCGGCAAGCCGATCAGCGACATCGCGGTGGAGTTTGCCGTCGAGGCCAACAATGGCGTGGGGGCCACGTTCCCCGGTTCGGCAACCGTGTTCACCGCCGCGAACGGCGTGGCCACGGCGCCGGCATTGACGGCCGGCGGAACGGCTGGCACGTTTACCGTCGAGGCGTGGGCCGCCGGCCTGGCCGCGCCGGCCATTTTCACGTTGACCAGCACCCCTGGCAGTGCCGCTCATGTCACTCCGGTGGTCAACACCCTGAGCGCCACGGTGGGCAAATCGTACACCGCCTTGCAAGCGCTGGTGACCGACGCCCACGGCAACCCGGTAAGCGGCGTCAAGGTGACCTTCACGGCACCGACCGGAACACATGTTGCCACGGGCACTTTCAACGGCAAAACGTCGTTCACAGCCACCACGGGCGCCAACGGCGTGGCCAGTGCGCCGCTGACGGCCAACACCATCGCCGGCACCTTCACGGTGACTGCCGCGGTCAACGGCGTCAATACACCAGCGTCGTTTAGCTTGACCAACGAAGCGGGTGCGCCCGTCAAGATGGCTGTGGTTTCGGGCAACAAGCAGAGCGTGGCGGGCAACGCGGCTTTCGCTGCTCTGGAAGTGCAAGTCACCGACAGCTTCGGCAATTTGCTGAACAACGTGCAGGTGACGTTCACCGTGCAGGCGAGCAAGACCAGCGGCGCCGGCGGCACATTCAGCGGCACCGGCACTGCGAAAGTGAACACAGCCAACGGTCTGGCAACGGCCCCGCAGCTCACGGCCAACGCCAAGCCGGGCAAGTTCACGGTCATGGCATCGGTCGCCGGCACGACGGCATCGGCGACCTTCACGCTTGAAATCAGCTAAGACGTGGGGCAGCCAGGCCGGCCAGACCTTTTTTTCAAAAACTAGCGTCCTTCCTGATAGATTTCGCCGCCAGGCCAGATGTCTTAGAGAGGTCGATCATTCCTCAAAAGACTTCGCTGCGAGGTGACCCATGTTCACCCCGCCGGTCCCCTGTCCTCGCTTATCACAACCCTGGAGGTCGATCATGTGGACTAATTCTTTTTGGCAGCGCTGGCTCAGAAGATCAACGGCTTCGGCAAGGCTGCTTCGCAAGCGGCAGCCGTCGCGGCGCACACGCCTTTGTCTCGAACCGCTGGAAGACCGGATGGTGCCCACGACCTTCACCGTCAACAACGGCGACGTTGCCACTTTGATCAATGACATCAACAGCGCGAATCAGGCCACGCAAGCCGACACCATCGTGCTGGCGGCCAACGGTGTTTACAACCTGACCGCGGTGAATAATAGCGTGAACGGCGCCAACGGGCTCCCCGTAATATCCACCGCGCACGGACTGACCATCGAGGGCAACGGCGCTACCATCGAGCGGAGCAGCGCCGCCGGCACGCCGCAGTTTCGGCTCCTGGAGATGGCAGCCAGCGCGGTTTTGACGTTGCAGGACCTGACCCTGACGAACGGATTGGCCGAGGGCAGCGCTGGCGCGAACGCCGGCGGCAGTATTTTGAATCACCACGGTCCCGGCGGCGGCGGCAGCGGCCAGGGCGGAGCCCTGTACATGGCCGGGGGCGCACTCGACGTAATTAACACCACCTTCTCCGCCGATGTCGCGCAGGGTGGCAATGGCGGGAACAGCAGTTTGTTGGGCGGCGGCGGCGGGGGCGGCAACGCCCAAGGCGGGGCGCTGTATGTGGCCGGAGGTGCACTCAGCGTGACGAACAGCACTTTCTCAGCCGATGTTGCCCACGGCGGCGCTGGCGGGGGCGGAGATCCTGGAGGCAATGGCGGCAGCGGTGAAGGCGGGGCGCTGTACATGGCCGGCGGCACGCTCAGCGTGACCAACAACACCTTCTCGGGCGATGTCGCCGAGGGTGGGCCGGGGGAAGGCGGTCTGCTGGGCTTCGGGGCCGGAGCCGATGGCAACGCCCAGGGCGGGGCGCTGTATATGGCCGGCGGCACGCTTAGCGTGACGAGCACCACCTTCTCCGTCGATGTTGTCGAAAACGCCGGCAGCGCTGAAGGCGGAGCGGTGTATGTGGCCGGGGGCACCCTCAGCGTGGCCGACACCATTTTCACCGCCGATGTCGCCGAAAACGCCGGCAGCGCTGAAGGCGGAGCGGTGTATGTGGCCGACGGCACGCTCAGCGTGGCCGACACCACTTTCTCCGCCGATGTCGCCCAGGGGCGCGCTGGCCAAAACGGCGGTTTTGAGCAAGGTGCCGGCGGCGGCGACAACGGTCAAGGCGGGGCAGTCGACATGGCCGGCGGCACGCTTACCGTAATCAATGCCACCTTTTCCGGCAACGTCGCCCAGGGCGGCCCTGGTGGCACGGGCGGATTCGACGCGAGCGGCGGCAGCGGCGGCAACGGGCAGGGCGGAGCCCTTGCCGTGACCGCCGGGACGCTTACCCTCGAGGACACCACCATCTCCGGCAATAGCGCTGCGGGCGGCGCGGGTGGCAACGGCGGTACTTTCGGCAGTAATGGCAGCCCCGGCAGCGGTCAAGGCGGGGCTCTGTATCTGGCCGGCGCCACTCTGGCGCTGAGCAACACGATTGCCGCCGGTAACACGGGCAGCGATGTCTACAACAGCGGCGGCACCATCGAAACCAGTGCTAGCTTCAATAACTTGCTCGGCACCCTGGTTGGCGCCGGCCTGGCCAACGGGCAGAACGGCAACCAGCTGGGCGTCCAGATCAACGCCCTGGCCCTGGCGCCTCTGGGCAACTACGGCGGACCAACCCAGACCATGGCACTCTTGCAGGGCAGCATCGCCATCGGTGCAGGCGACGTGTTCGCAATCCCCGCAGGAGCTGACACCGATCAGCGCGGCAGTCCGCGCCTCACCAACGGACACGTGGACGTCGGCGCCTTCCAGAGCCAGGGCTTTCCGGCACACATCAATACCGTGTTTGGCAACGGCCAGGCCACCGTAGCCAATCCCTTTGGCACATCCCTTGAAGCCCAGGTTACCGATGGTGATGGCAACCCTGTTGCCGGCGTCAACGTGACGTTTACCGAAAGCAACGGCGCGAGCGGCGCCGGCGGCAGCTTCGGCATCGCCTGGGGACCCCTGACACCCATCACGACCGATGTGGCCACGTTGACACAACCCGGCACCGTCGTCGAAGCCGCCCAGTGGGGCAACACCGGCAGCATCATGGTCGACGGCATCAATTTCACCCAGGGATCGCTCAACGGCGGCGGCCCCGTGGCCGATACGACCGCCGAAGGCGTCGGTACCGGAGCTTTCTCCGGCACTACCGGCAACGCCAGCTTCGACAGCGTCCTTAACGGCTTCGCCTGGGACGAGTCCAGCTCGCCCTACCACGCCGTCACCATCTTCAACCTGACGCCCGACCAGCAATACAGCGTGCAGCTGTTCAGCCTCGATGATCGCACCACCGGCAACGAAAGCCAGCGCATCAACTCCTTCAGCGACACCAGCGGCGATCAGTCCGCGCCGTTCAGCGAGGGCACCAATTCCTACGTGATCGGCACCTTCATCGCCCAGTCCGCCAGCGAGACCATCCATGTGAACCTGGCGCCGGGCAACCTGGGCAACATCAACGCCCTGGTGGTCCGTTCGCTGTCAGGTAGCGGCATTACGGTGCAGACCAATGCCGCCGGCATTGCGACGGCGCCGGCATTGACGGCCAACGACATCGCCGGCAGCTTCAATGTTCAAGTTGCTGACGCCGCCGATGGCTTGAGCGACTCGGTGCAGCTCACGAATATCGCCGGTGCGGCGGCAAGCATCACGGCAGTCGGCGGCAGCGGTCAGAACACCATTGCCGGCGCCGCCTTCAGCACGCTGCTCCAGGTCAAGGTCACCGACCAATTCGGCAACCGGATCGCCAATGCCCCGGTGCTCTTCAGCGTGCCGGCGTCCGGCGCCTCCGGCTCGTTCGACGCCAGTCCGCTGGTGTACACGAATGCGCAGGGCATAGCGACAGCGCCGGGCCTGATTGCCAACTACGTGCGCGGCAGCTTCACGGCCACGGCGACAACTTCCGGCGTCGGCACGTCGGCAACCTTCTCTTTGAGCAACACCGCGGTGCCCGGCGCCATCAGCATCGTGGCAGGCAACAAGCAGCAGGCCAGCGTTACGGCCGGCTTCAAGACCGCCTTGCAGGTCAAGGTCACGGACGCGCATGGCAACCCGATCAGCGGCATTACCGTCACCTTCGCCGTGGAGCAAAACGGCGCCGCGGGCGCAACCTTCACCAGCCAGTCCAGCGTGCTCACCGGCCCCACCGGCATCGCCCAGGCGCCGGCTTTGACCGCCAACGGCAGCGCCGGCACCTTCACCGTCGAAGCCTGGGTCGACGGTTTGGCCAACCCGGCGGTGTTCACGCTGACCAACGTTGCCGGCCCTGCCGCCAACATCAGCCCCGTGACGACAAACCTGAGTGCCACGGTCGGCAAAGCCTACTCCGCTTTGCAGGCACTCGTCACCGACGCCGAAGGCAACCCGGTGAGCGGCGTGAAGGTGACGTTCACGGCGCCATCCGGAACACACGTTGTCAGTGGCACGTTCAACGGCAAGGCGACATTCACCGCCACGACCGGCCCCAACGGCATCGCCAGCGCACCGCTGATGGCCGACACCATCGCCGGCGCCTTCACGGTGACTGCCACGATCAACGGCGTCACCACACCCGCCTCGTTCAGCCTGACCAACGATCCCGGCGCACCGGCCAAGATGACAATCGTGTCAGGCAACAAGCAGACCGTGTCGGCCAACACGCCTTTCGCCGCCCTGGAAGTGCAAGTCACCGACAGCTTCGGCAACTTACTCAACAATGTGCCGGTGACGTTCACGGTGCAGGCGAACAAGACCACAGGCGTCGGCGCGACTTTCAGCAGCACGGGCAAAGCGACCACTGTCAACGGCCTGGCCAGGGCCCCGCAGCTCACGGCGAATGCCAAGCCAGGTTCCTTCACGGTAATCGCCTCGGTGGCCGGCACGCCGACGACTACGACATTCGCCCTCGAAATCAGCTAGGGCGTCGGACGGCCAAGTCGTCCGGTTTTCTCCAGGAGTTCTTGAGGAAATACCGCCCGCTGATAGGTTCGCGTCGGGCGGAGATGTTTTGGAGAGCTTTCTTTTGTGCCGAACGGAGGTTAATCATGTGGCTTAATTCTTTCTGGCAGCGCTACCTGAGGAAACCAACAGGCTCGCCAAGGCCGCTCCGCAAGCGGCAGCCGCCGAGGCGCACGCGCCTTTTTCTGGAGCCGCTGGAAGACCGGGTGGTGCCCACAACCTACACTGTAAACAACGGTGACGTTGCCACCTTGATCAGCGACATCAACCTTGTGAATCAGGACACTCAGCCCGACACCATCGTCCTGGCTGCCAGCGGTATTTACACGCTGAGCAGCGTCAATAACACCACAAGCGGCCCCAATGGTCTGCCCTCCATTACCACCACTTACGGACTGACCATCGAGGGCAACGGCGCTACCATTGAGCGGAGCAGTGCGTCGGGCACGCCACAGTTTCGGCTCCTGGAGATGGGAGCCAGCGCGGTTTTGACGTTGCAGGACCTGACCCTGACGAACGGGTTGGTCGAAGGCGGCGCTGGCGCCAAGGGTACCTATGACGACGCCTACTTTGGGAGCAGCGGCGGCAGCGCTCAAGGCGGAGGCTCTGTATATGGCCGGGGGTACGCTCAGCGTGACGGCTACCGCCTTCTCCGCCGATGTCGCCCAGGGTGGCATCGGAGGCGACGGCAAACAGGGGGGCAGCGGCGGCAACGGTCAAGGCGGCGCTGTGTTTATGGCCGGAGGCACGCTTGACGTGACCGACACCAGCTTCTCCGCCGATGTCGCCCAGGGTGGCGCTGGTGGAACCGGCGGCACCTATGGGGGCGGCGGCGGCGGCAACGGTCAAGGCGGGGCCCTGTTCATGGCCGGGGGTGCGCTCAACGTGACCGACGGTACCTTCTCCGCCGATGTCGCCCATGCTGGCGCCGGCGGGGCCCAGGGCGGCGGTTCGGGCGAATTCGCTGTTGCGGGGAACGCCGGCACCGCTCAGGGTGGAGCTCTGTATATGGCCGGAGCCACGCTCAGCGTGACCGACACCAGCTTCTCTGCCGATGTCGCCCAGGGTGGCGCTGGTGGAACCGCCGGCACCTATGGGGGCGGCAGCGGCGGCAGCGCTCAAGGTGGGGCTCTGTATATGGCGGGGCAGACCCTCAGCGTAACCAACACCGCCTTCTGCACCGATGTCGCTGACGGCGGCACTGGTGGGAACGCCGGCGACGCTGGGTCCGGCGGCGGCGGCGGCAACGGTCAGGGCGGGGCCATTTCGGCAGCCGCCGGCACGCTCAGTGTGAGCGACGCCACTTTCTCCGCCGATGTCGCCCACGGTGGCGCTGCTGGGATCACTGGCGTGCTGGCGCGTAGTGCCGGCGGCGGCAACGGACAAGGCGGGGCCGTGAATATAACCGGCGGCACCCTTGGCGTCACGGACACTACCTTCTCCGCCAACGTCGCAACAGGCGGCACGGGCGGGGCCAGCGCGGATACCGCGGGGGGCGGTGGCAGCGGTCAAGGCGGGGCCCTGGACGTGACCGGCGGCACCCTCAGCGTGATCAACACCACCTGCACCGCCAATGACGCCGAAGGCGGCGCGGGTGGGAACGGCGCCGTTGGCGGCAACGCCGGCAGCGGTCAAGGCGGCGCACTGGTTATCAGCGGCGGCACCCTCAGTGCAACTAACACTACCTTCACCGCCAATGTCGCCGCAGGGGGCGTTGGTGGGAACGCTCACAACTCCGCCGGCACTGGCGGCAACGGTCAAGGCGGGGCTCTTTCCGCGGCGGCGGGCACGCTCACCGTGGACGACAGCACCTTCTGGGCCAACGTCGCCGAGATCGGCGCTGGTGGGAAGACCCACAATGGGAGCAGCGGTAACGGCGGCAGCGCTCAAGGCGGGGCTCTCTATTTAGCCGGCGCGACTCTGGCGCTGAGCAACACGATTGCTGCCGGTAACACGGGCAGCGATGTCTACAACAGCGGCGGCACCATCGAAACCAGCGACAGCTTCAACAATCTGATCGGCACCCTGGTTGGCGGCGGCCTGGCCAACGGGCAGAACGGCATCCAGCTGGGCGTTCAGATCAACGCCCTGGCCCTGGCGCCTCTGGGCAACTACGGCGGACCCACCCAGACCATCGCGCTTTTGCCCGGCAGCATCGCCATCGGCGCGGGCGACCTGTTCGCAATCCCCGACGGACTTACTACCGACCAGCGCGGCCTGCCGCGCACCACCAACGGACACGTGGATGTCGGCGCCTTCGAGAGCCAGGGCTTCCCGACACAAATCAATACCTTGTTTGGCAACGGCCAGGCCACCGTGGGCACGCTTTTTGGCACCTCCCTGGAAGCCCAGGTCACCGATGGAAATGGCAACCCTGTTGCCGGCGTCAACGTGACCTTTACCGAAAGCAACGGCACCAGCGGCGCCGGCGCCAGCTTCGGCGTCGCCTGGGGGCCACTCACGCCCATCACGACCGACGTGGCCACGCTGACCCAACCCGGCACCGTGGTTGAAGCCGCCCAGTGGGGCAACACCGGAACCATCGCGGTTACCGGTGCGTACGGCACCATCGATTTCACGCAGGGATCACTCGACGGCGGCGGCGGACCCGTGGCCGACACCACCGCCGAAGGGACAAGCATCGGAGCCTTCTCGGGCACGACCGGCAACGCCAGCTTCGACAGCGTCCTTAACGGCTTCGCCTGGGACGAGTCCAGCTCACCCTACCACACCGTCACCGTCTTCAACCTGACGCCCGGCCAGCAATACAGCGTGCAGCTGTTCAGCCTCGATGATCGCACCACCGGCAACGAAAGCCAGCGCATCAACTCCTTCAGCGACACCAGCGGCGATCAGTCCGCGCCGTTCAGCGAGGGCACCAATTCCTACGTGATCGGCACCTTCATCGCCCAGTCCGCCAGCGAGACCATCCATGTGAACCTGGCGCCGGGCAACCTGGGCAACATCAACGCCCTGGTGGTCCGTTCGCTGTCAGGTAGCGGCATTACGGTGCAGACCAATGCCGCCGGCATTGCGACGGCGCCGGCATTGACGGCCAACGACATCGCCGGCAGCTTCAATGTTCAAGTTGCTGACGCCGCCGATGGCTTGAGCGACTCGGTGCAACTGACGAATATCGCCGGCGCCGCGGCAAGCATCACGACAGTCGGCGGCAGTGGTCAGAACACGATTGCCGGCGCAACCTTCAGCACGCTGCTCCAGGCCAAGGTCACCGACCAATTCGGCAACCCCGTCGCCAATGCCCCGGTGCTCTTCGGCGTGCCGACGGCCGGCGCCTCCGGCTCGTTCGACGCCAATCCGCTGGTGTACACGAATGCGCAGGGCATAGCGACAGCGCCGGGCCTGATTGCCAACTACGTGCGCGGCAGCTTCACGGCCACGGCGACAACTTCCGGCGTCGGCACATCGGCAACCTTCTCCTTGACCAACACCGCGGTACCCGGCGCCATCAGCATCGTGGCGGGCAACAAGCAGCAGGCCAGCGTTACGGCCGGCTTCAAGACCGCCTTGCAGGTCAAGATCACGGACGCGCATGGCAACCCGATCAGCGGCATTACCGTCGCCTTCGCCGTGGAGCAAGACGGCGCCGCGGGCGCAACCTTCACCAGCCAGTCCAGCGTGCTCACCGGCCCCAACGGCGTGGCCACGGCACCGAAATTGACGGCCAACGGCAGCGCCGGCACCTTCACCGTCGAAGCCTGGGTCGCCGGTTTGGCCAACCCGGCCATTTTCACTCTGACCAACACCGCCGGTCCTGCCGCCAACGTCAGCCCCGTGGTGACAAGCCTGAGCGCCACGGTCGGCAAGGCCTACACGGCTTTGCAGGCACTGGTCACGGACGCCGAAGGCAACCCGGTGAGCGGCGTCAAGGTGACATTCACGGCGCCATCCGGAACACACGTTGCCAGCGGCACGTTCAACGGCAAGGCGACATTCACCGCCACGACCGGCCCCAACGGCATCGCCAGCGCACCACTGATGGCCGACACCATCGCCGGCGCTTTCACGGTGACTGCCACGATCAACGGCGTCACCACACCCGCCTCGTTCAGCCTGACCAACGATGCCGGCGCACCGGCCAAGATGACAATCGTGTCAGGCAACAAGCAGACCGTCGCCGCCAGCCACGATTTCGCCTGGCTGCAAGTGGAAGTCACCGACAGCTTCGGCAACCTGCTGAACAACGTGCCGGTGACGTTCACGGTGCAGGCCAGCAAGACGACCGGCGCCGGCGGCACATTCAGCGGCACTGCCAAGGTGAACACCAGCAACGGCCTGGCCACGGCCCCGCAGCTCACGGCCAATGCCAAGCCCGGCACCTTCACGGTGATCGCTTCGGTTGCCGGCACGCAAGCGACCGCGACGTTCGCCCTCGAAATCAGCTAGGGCATCGGACCAGCTTTCTTTTGTGCCGAACTGGAGGTTAATCATGTGGCCTAATTCTTTTTGGCAGCGCTGGCTGAGGAAACCGACGGGCTCGGCAAGGCCGCTTCGCAAGCGGCAGCCGCGGAGGCGCACACGCCTTGTTCTGGAGCCCCTGGAAGATCGGCTCGTGCCCACAACCTACACCGTCAACAACGTTGCCACCTTGATCAGTGACATCAACCTTGTGAATCAGGACACTCAGCCTGACACCATCGTGCTGGCGGCCAACGGGATTTACACGCTGAGCACCGTCAATAACACCACGAGCGGCCCCAACGGGCTGCCCTCTATCACCACCACTTACGGACTGACCATTGAGGGCAACGGCGCTACCATTGAGCGGAGCAGCGCGTCGGGCACGCCGCAGTTTCGGCTCCTGGAGATGGCAGCAAATGCGAGTTTGACCTTGCAGAACCTGACCCTGGAGAACGGACTTGCCAAGGGTAGCGCTGGTACGAACGCCCAATCGGAGGGATACGGCGGCACCGGCGGCACCGGCCAGGGAGGGGCTCTGTACATGGCCGGGGGCACGCTCAGTGTGAGCAACGTCACCTTTTCCACCGATGTCGCTGAAGGTGGCGCGGGCGGGAACGCCGCCTTGGGGAACCCCGGCACCGGTGGCGCGGGCCAAGGCGGGGCTCTATACATGGCCGGGGGCACAGTGGGTGTGTCTGACACGACTTTCTCTGCCGATTTCGCCGAAGGCGGCGGCGCTGGGACCGGCATTGGTTGGGGGACCGGCGGCGGCGGTCTGGGCGGCGCCTTGTACATGGCTGGAGGCGCGCTCAGTATCACCGACACTACGTTCTCTGCCGATAGCGCTTTCGGCACCGCTGGCGGCTACGGCTACCTTGGCGGCAGCTATACAGGCAGTGGTGAAGGCGGGGCCTTGGCTGTGGGCGGCGGTATCGTCAGCGTGGCCAACACCACCTTCTCCACCGATATCGCCGAAGGTGCTGCTGACCAGCACGCTGCTCTTGCGACCAACGGCGGCAGCGGTTTGGGTGGTGCTCTATACATGGCCGGGAGCACGCTCAGTGTCACCAATACCACCTTCTCTGCCGATGTTGCCGAGGGCCGTGCCGGCGGAAACGTGACTGGTGGTAGTACGGGGCGAGGGGCCAATGGCGGCAACGGTCAAGGCGGCGCTCTGTACATGGCTGCGGGCACGGTCAGCGTGACCGACACCACCATTTCCGTCAACGTCGCCGAAGGGGTGCCGGCGGCACGGGCAACTCCGGGAACGGCAGCAATGGCGCCGGTCAAGGGGCTGTGTACGCGGCGGGGGGCTCACTGACCCTCAGCAACACAATCCTTGCCGGCAACACCGGGGGCGACCTCTACAACAGCGGCGGCACCATCGAAACCAGTGCTAGCTTCAATAACTTGCTCGGCACCCTGGTTGGCGCCGGCCTGGCCAACGGGCAGAACGGCAACCAGCTGGGCGTCCAGATCAACGCCCTGGCCCTGGCGCCTCTGGGCAACTACGGCGGACCAACCCAGACCATGGCACTCTTGCAGGGCAGCATCGCCATCGGTGCAGGCGACGTGTTCGCAATCCCCGCAGGAGCTGACACCGATCAGCGCGGCAGTCCGCGCCTCACCAACGGACACGTGGACGTCGGCGCCTTCCAGAGCCAGGGCTTTCCGGCACACATCAATACCGTGTTTGGCAACGGCCAGGCCACCGTGGCCAATCCCTTTGGCACATCCCTTGAAGCCCAGGTTACCGATGGTGATGGCAACCCTGTTGCCGGCGTCAACGTGACGTTTACCGAAAGCAACGGCGCGAGCGGCGCCGGCGGCAGCTTCGGCATCGCCTGGGGACCCCTGACACCCATCACGACCGATGTGGCCACGTTGACACAACCCGGCACCGTCGTCGAAGCCGCCCAGTGGGGCAACACCGGCAGCATCATGGTCGACGGCATCAATTTCACCCAGGGATCGCTCAACGGCGGCGGCGGCCCCGTGGCCGATACGACCGCCGAAGGCGTCGGTACCGGAGCTTTCTCCGGCACTACCGGCAACGCCAGCTTCGACAGCGTCCTTAACGGCTTCGCCTGGGACGAGTCCAGCTCACCCTACCACACCGTCACCGTCTTCAACCTGACGCCCGGCCAGCAATACAGCGTGCAGCTGTTCAGCCTCGATGATCGCACCACCGGCAACGAAAGCCAGCGCATCAACTCCTTCAGCGACACCAGCGGGGATCAGTCCGCGCCATTCAGCGAGGGCACCAATTCCTACGTGATCGGCACCTTCATCGCCCAGTCCGCCAGCGAGACCATCCATGTGAACCTGGCGCCGGGAAACCTGGGCAACATCAACGCCCTGGTGGTTCGTTCGCTGCCGGGCAGCGGCATTACCGTGCAGACCAACGCCGCCGGCATTGCGACGGCGCCGGTACTGACGGCCAACGACATCGCCGGCAGCTTCAATGTTCAAGTTGCTGACGCCGCCGATGGCTTGAGCGACTCGGTGCAGCTCACGAATATCGCCGGTGCGGCGGCAAGCATCACGGCAGTCGGCGGCAGCGGTCAGAACACCATTGCCGGCGCCGCCTTCAGCACGCTGCTCCAGGTCAAGGTCACCGACCAATTCGGCAACCGGATCGCCAATGCCCCGGTGCTCTTCAGTGTGCCGACGGCCGGCGCCTCCGCCTCGTTCGACGCCAGTCCGCTGGTGTACACGAATGCACAGGGCATAGCGACAGCGCCGGGCCTGATTGCCAACTACGTGCGCGGCAGCTTCACGGCCACGGCGACAACTTCCGGCGTCGGCACGTCGGCAACCTTCTCCTTGACCAACACCGCGGTACCCGGCGCCATCAGCATCGTGGCAGGCAACAAGCAGCAGGCCAGCGTTACGGCCGGCTTCAAGACCGCCTTGCAGGTCAAGATCACGGACGCGCATGGCAACCCGATCAGCGGCATTACCGTCGCCTTCGCCGTGGAGCAAAACGGCGCCGCCGGCGCAACCTTCACCAGCCAGTCCAGCGTGCTCACCGGCCCCAACGGCGTGGCCACGGCACCGAAATTGACCGCCAACGGCAGCGCCGGCACCTCCACCGTCGAAGCCTGGGTCGCCGGTTTGGCCAACCCGGCGGTGTTCACGCTGACCAACGTTGCCGGCCCTGCCGCCAACATCAGCCCCGTGGCGACAAACCTGAGTGCCACGGTCGGCAAAGCCTACTCCGCTTTGCAGGCACTCGTCACCGACGCCGAAGGCAACCCGGTGAGCGGCGTGAAGGTGACGTTCACGGCGCCATCCGGAACACACGTTGTCAGTGGCACGTTCAACGGCAAGGCGACATTCACCGCCACGACCGGCCCCAACGGCATCGCCAGCGCACCGCTGATGGCCGACACCATCGCCGGCGCCTTCACGGTGACTGCCACGATCAACGGCGTCACCACACCCGCCTCGTTCAGCCTGACCAACGATCCCGGCGCACCGGCCAAGATGACAATCGTGTCAGGCAACAAGCAGACCGTGTCGGCCAACACGCCTTTCGCCGCCCTGGAAGTGCAAGTCACCGACAACTTTGGCAATCTGCTCAGCAACGCGCAGGTCACCTTCACGGTACGCCTGAACCAGACCACCGGCGCCGGCGGCACCTTCAGCGCGCCCGGCACAGTTAAGACCATCAGCGGCGTGGCCACGGCCCCACAACTAACCGCTAACGGCAAGCAAGGGACCTTCACGGTCGTTGCCGCCGTTGCGGGAATGTCAACAACCGTGAATTTCACTCTCGAAATAACCTAAATCAACGTTCCGGGTCAAGCATTGGCGATACCTCATCAAGCGAGCTCGTCGAGTGTCCGCGGCCAATCGTCCTTGAGCAGCCGGCTCAGCGAACGGTCGGCGAGCAGCTTGCCCTCAGTCTGGCAGCGCGGCAGTAGTTGGTCTCATTTTCCGCATAGACGATGCGCTGCACCGCGCGCCGCACACCGGACACGGCTGGCCGAAGCGCCCATGTACCGCCATGCCCTCACGGAACGCGGTCACCTTCTCCGGGAAGCTGTCGCCCACATCCCGGCGCAGGCGCTCCGTCCAGTCGATGAGCGTCTGCTGCGTCGCCTCGAAGAGGCGGGCAATGGCCCGACGGTCGAGCCGTTGTGTCAGCGCGAGTGGCGAAAGGCGGGCCGCGTGCAAGATCTCGTCGGAGTACGCGTTGCCGATGCCGTCGAGCAGCCGCGGATCGGTCAGGGCGCGCTTGAGCGCGTGGTTCTCGCGCGTCAGGGCGGCGGCGAAAGCGTCGAGATCGGCGGCGAGCACGTCCAGACCGCCCGGGTCGTGCTGGGCCAGCGCTTCGTCGCCGCGCACCAGGTGCAGCGACGCGCGCTTCTTCGAGCCGGCCTCGGTGAGCGTCAGCGTCCCCGTCGGAAAGCGAAACGCGGCCAGGCCGACCTTGCCGGGCAGCTTGGCGCCGGGCGGCTTCCAGTGCAGCCGACCCGCGATCATGAGGTGCAGGATGAGATACCGCTGGTCGTCGAAGCACCAGACGATGCGCTTGCCGAGCCGCCGTAGCCCACGAATCGTTTCTCCGACGTACGTGCGCATCGGCGGATCGACGGTGCGTAGCAGAAACGGACTGGCCAGGTCGGCTTTTTGCAGGACCTGGCCCTCGATGCGCGGGCGCAGACGCTCAATGTAGACGGTGATATCGGGCAGCTCGGGCACGGGTACCTGCCCTCTAAATTAGCCCGATACTCGCCCGCGGAATTCGCCATCCTCGGTGCGAATCTTGATCTTGTCGCCCTTACGGATGTGTCCCGGCACGCGGACCTGGGCGCCGGTCTCGATCGTCGCCAGCTTCGTCACCGACGTTGCGGTGTCGCCGCGCGCCCCTTCCGGCGCATCGGTCACCTCGACCTCGACGTTCTGCGGCAATTCCACCTGCACCACCTTGTCCTCGATCTTGAGGATGCTCAGCCGCATGTTCGGCACCATGTAGCCGCGCTGCACATCCGGAACGTGGTTGGTATTGACGTGGATCTGCTCGTAGCTGACCGGGTGCATAAAGACGAACATGTCGCCTTCGCGGTAAAGATATTCCCATTCCTCGCGATTGAGGACGATTTTCTCGACGTTGTCGTCCGGCGAAAAACGCTGCTCGACCACATTGCCGCGTTCGAGGTGCTTCAGCTTCACCTGCCAGTAGGTGCGCAGGTTGCCGCGGGTCTGTTCGTGGCGATCGAAGATGACCCAGACCTCGTTGTTGTACAGGATCGCCTCCCCGATCTTGACGTCCCGCATTTTCATCGAAGGCATCGATCCACTCCTTCTGAGCAAGTGCGGCCTCGACCTCCGAGCGCCGCACACCGTTGATGTTATCGTATGGTCGTTGGCTGCATTATACCAGATCAGCCGGCGATAAACTCGTGCCAGGCGAAGCCGCCCGGCAGCTCCGGCGACGCGGCGAACTCCAGATGCAGGACGCGCCGATGCCGCCGCGTCTCGGGATGCGATCGGTTGCTAGAGTGCAGCAACAACGGCCGCATCGCGAGAACATCGCCGGCGCCCGCGAGGATCGTCGCGGGCGCTCGCTGTTCGCAGCCATCGACGTGCGAACCCGGGACGACGCGCAACGGCCCATTCTCCGCGGTGACCTCGTCGAGGTGCACCCGCAGGGTGAGCATGGCTTCGAGGATCGCTCGCGGCGCCTGAATGTGCGGCACGCCGGCCTTACAGGTAGGTTTACGGAAGCACGTGCTGGGCAGCCGGTTGTTGCACACCGCAATTGTGAGATCGCGGTGCCAGGGCAAGGCCCACGTCTGCTCCGGCGGCTTGTCGAAGAACAGCACGCGCACCAGGCCGAATCGCGGACCCAGCACCGCGCAGCAAGCCTTCCAGCCGTCGGCGCCGCCATACAGAAGCCGAATGCGGCCAAATAGTTGCGACGTTTCGCGCGCCGTAGACGCTGCCATCGCCGGCCCGCAATGCGCCTGCTTCGTGGTCGCACGCCAGCGCAGCATCCGCCTCAGCGCCGATGGCAGCAATTTCGTCGGGTGCGAAGACGTTGGCGAGGACGACATACCCGTCGGCGCCGAGCGTGCGTGAGCAGGACGCCATCGAATCGATATCCATAACATCTTTCGGCAAAATCAGTTACGCCTCAATTCCCAATGCTGTCCCTTGGTTTCATTTCGGTGAAAAGTTCATGGCGAAAAAAATTCGCGCTGCCCTTGTCAGTTTGCATCGCGAGTCTACAATGAACCTCTCGCAGTTTACCCTGCGAAGCGGTTCTTTGACAACCCGGTAGCGGTATGAGTTGCCTCACAAGAATGGGGTGGTTTCGTGCAGCCCGTTAGCGGGAGCGCGGGATCATTCCGCACAGTTTTTGTTGAGGAGTCTCTGTCGAGCTGAGAGAGAATCAACCATGTTACTCATGATCCTGCGCAAGCAGGATCGGTAGCAGGCAGCGACTTTGTTCCTTAACGGGGGCGGAGTCAACGCGGCCAAGCTACTAAGGGCGTGTGGGGGATGCCTTGGCACCAGGAGGCGATGAAGGGCGTGGAAGACTGCGATAAGCCCGGGGGATCGGTCAAACGCGAGTTGATCCCGGGATACCTGAATGACTCCGGCATGAATCCATAGTGCCGGAGAGCGAACCCGGGGAACTGAAACATCTCATTACCCGGAGGAAAAGAAAGCAAAAGCGACTCCGTCAGTAGCGGCGAGCGAACGCGGAACAGCCTAAACCCGGGGGTTCGCCCCTGGGGGTTGTAGGGCCGGTGATTAGAATGCGAGTACCTTAGCCGAAGCGGCCTGGAAAGCCGCGCCACAGCGGGTGATAGCCCCGTAGGCGACGAGGGAAAGCGGACGATCCGGTTCCTGAGTAGGACGCGACACGTGAAAGCGCGTTTGAATCGGCGGGGCCCATCCCGCAAGGCTAAGTACTCCCTGGTGACCGATAGCGAACGCAGTAGCGCGAGCGAAAGGTGGGAAGAACCCCGACAAGGGGAGGACAGTGAACCTGAAACCACATGCCTACAAGCGGTCAGAGGGCTATGGTGCAGCTTGCTGCACAATGCCTGATGGCGTGCCTTTTGCATAATGATCCGGCGACTTGCCGTCACCAGCAAGGTTAAGCGTTTCTGGCGTGAAGCCGAAGCGAAAGCGAGTCCGAAAGGGCGTTCAGTTGGGGGCGGCAGACGCGAAACCACGTGAACTACGCATGGCCAGGATGAAGGGGAGGTAACACTTCCTGGAGGTCCGAACTCATTTGGGTTGAAAACCGATGGGATGAGCCGTGTGGAGGATTGAAAGTATCATCAAACGTGGAGATAGCTCGTTCTCTCCGAAATAACTTTAGGGTTACCGTCTGGCGCTGACTCATGGGGGTAGAGCGACTGAATCGGAAAGGGGGCCTACCCGGCTACCCTTCCGAACCAAACTCCGAATACCATGGGGTGAAGCCAGGCAGATAGACGGCGGGGGATAAGCTTCGTCGTCGAGAGGGGAACAACCCAGACCGCCTGCTAAGGTCCCCAAACTTCGCTCAGTGCGAAAGGAAGTTGGGCTCCTGGGACAGCCAGGATGTTGGCTTAGAAGCAGCCATCATTTAAAAAGTGCGTAATAGCTTACTGGTCGAGGAGCCCTGCGCCGATAATGAACGGGACTTAAGCGAGGTACCGAAGCAGCGGGTAGGTGTGGGGCACGTTTGTTACGTGCCATGCGTGGCACGTAACAAACGTGCCCCACAGCTACGGTAGGAGAGCGTCGCAATAGCCAGCGAAGGGGCACGGACAACGAGCCCTGGAGGTTTTGCGAGTGATCATGCCGGAACGAGTAACGATAAAACGGGTGAGAATCCCGTTCGCCGAAAGCCGCAGGTTTCCTGGGGAAGGTAAATCCGCCCAGGGTTAGTCGGACCCTAAGACGAGGCCCAAAGGCGTAGTCGATGGACGGCAGGTTAATATTCCTGCACCACTGCAGGCGGTTGAAGGCACCCGGACACTTTCTGGAAGGGCGAGCGGCCTGCTAGACATGGCCGTCCCGCAAGGGCGAGGGCAATTATGATCCCGAAGTCCTCGGAAGGAGAGTCAAGAAAAGCCGGTGCCGGACAAGTGCAGTGCCCGTACTAGAAACCGACACAGGTAGGCGAGATGAATATTCTCAGGCGCTCGAGAGAACGCTCGTGAAGGAACTCTGCAAGCTAGCTCCGTAACTTCGGGAGAAGGAGCGCCCCTGGGGGTGTAACAGCTTTCGGGGGCCGCAGTGAAAGGGATCTGGCGACTGTTTACTAAAAACACAGGTCTGTGCGAACGCGCAAGCGGAGGTATACAGACTGACGCCTGCCCGGTGCCGGTAAGTTAAGGAAGGGGGTTAGCGCCTCTCTTCAAGGCCCGGCTCTCTGCCAGTGCAATCCGAAGCACGAAACTCGAAATCCGAAACAAATCCAAAACCCCAAGAAGCAAATCCCAAACAACAGATTTCGTTCGGGATTTGGAGGTTGAGGTTTGAAGATTGTTTCAGATTTTGATATTCGGAATTCGAATTTATTTCGGATTTCGATATTCGGATTTCGGATTTGGTGTTATGGCAGGGAGTGCGGGGTTTGAAGAGGGGCGTGAAGCTCGCAACCGAAGCTCCGGTAAACGGCGGCCGTAACTATGACGGTCCTAAGGTAGCGAAGTTCCTTGTCGGGTAAGTTCCGACCTGCATGAATGGCGTAACGACCGGATCACTGTCTCCACGAGCGACTCGGTGAAACTGTAGTTGTTGTGAAGATGCAACATACCCGCGACTAGACGGAAAGACCCCGTGAACCTTTACTGTAGGATAGTATTGGGCTTAGGCCCGTCATGCGTAGCGTAGCTGGGAGACTGTGAGATGGGTGCTCCGGCACCTGTCGAGTCGTCACTGAAACACCAGCCTTGTCGTGCTTGAGTTCTAACCCCGACCCGTGTAACCGGGCGGGGGACCGTGCTATCTGGGCAGTTTGACTGGGGCGGTCTCCTCCTAAAGAGTAACGGAGGAGTTCAAAGGTAGCCTCAGCCCGGTCGGCAATCGGGCAACGAGCGTAAAGGTAGAAGGCTGCTTGACTGCGAGACCGATGGGTCGAGCAGGGACGAAAGTCGGACTTAGTGATCCGGCGGTTCCGGATGGAAGGGCCGTCGCTCAACAGATAAAAGGTACTCCGGGGATAACAGGCTTATCTCCTCTGAGCGTTCACAGCGGCGAGGAGGTTTGGCACCTCGATGTCGGCTCATCGCATCCTGGGGGTGGAGAAGCTCCCAAGGGTTTGGCTGTTCGCCAATGAAAGCGGTACGTGAGCTGGGTTTAGACCGTCGTGAGACAGGTCGGTCCCTATCTGTCGCGGGCGCAGGAGACTTGAGCGGTTTTCTCCCTAGTACGAGAGGATTGGGAGGGACGCACCGCTGATGTCCCGGTTGTCGCGCTAGCGGCAGCGCCGGGTAGTCACGTGCGGCCGGGATAAACGCTGAAGGCATATAAGCGTGAAACCCTCCGCGAGATGAGGTCTCCCGCAGCTAGTCTGCGAAGGCTCCTGGAAGATCACCAGGTCGATAGGCGGGGTGTGTAAGTGCAGCAATGCACTCAGCTGACCCGTACTAACAGCCGACCGCTTGACCGCGTTGACTCCTCCCCTGAGGAACTCCGTGTGGGGCAGACCTTCTTGTCTGCTTCCATGCCACGGCAGACCGGAGGTCTGCCCCACGGATGCAGGGAAGGCTCGACCAGAGACGCAACTCATACCGCTGCCAGTTGATACACTGGTTTACGTTGAGCGCTCGCAGGCTGATTGCAGGGGCGTCATGCACCTGCAACCAGCCTGCGAGCGCTCAACGTAAACCGATGAGCTTCTCGGCGACCATACCCGTGTGGTCACACCCGTTCCCATCCCGAACACGGCCGTTAAGCACACGGGGCCCATGATAGTGCGTACAGCGCGAAAGTAGGTTATCGCCGGGTTTTTACCCGACCCCGCCACGGATTCGCGTGGCGGGGTCTTTGCATTCTTGGCGTCCGCACTGTGAGGGGGACTCGCTCAGAGTCCCATGCCATGACGCAATCCGGGGTCTGAGCGTTGTTAACGGCAGCGTCGGCCGCGACAACGCACGGCGTCGCACAAACCAATTCTGCGCGAGGTATACGATGGCTTCGTCTTCCCTGAATCCTGATCGGCCGCGCGTGGTGATTACCCCGGCGGAGCGGCTCAACGGCTCAGCAATGCAACAGGCCGGCGGCGCGGTGCGCGACCTGAAGCTGATCTATCCCGAGACCGGCTTCGACGCGATGACGCTGTGCCTCGGCGTGGTCGAGATCGATCCGGGCCACCACTCGCCGCAGCACCGCCACCGTTGCGAAGAGGTCTACTACGTGGTGCGCGGCAGCGGCGAACTGGAATCGGACGGCCAGCGGTATGCGCTGTCGCCCGGTTGTGCGGTGCTCAACCGCCCCAACGTCGTGCACCGAGTCCACAACACCGGAACCGAGCCGCTGCAGCTCGTGGTCGTCGCGGGCGTGATGCTGGTGCCGCTGCTGCCACGCTGGCCGACGCCGTCGCCCTACGAAGTTTTCGAGGGCTCGTCGGCGAAGGAGCGTTTCGCATAAACGACACAAGCTCCTGAAATTTCAGGAGCTTGCGAGTAGCGGCGACTGGATTTGAACCAGTGACACGCGGCTTATGAAGCCGCTGCTCTGACCAGGCTGAGCTACGCCGCCAAGTATTGTGCAGCAAGGACTTGCGACCAATTCATCTCACGCTTCGTGCCCCAGTACCGTCCGTGCACCGCCCCGCGCCATGCCACGTCGATTCTAAGACTCGGCCGCCGCTTGAACAAGGGGGACATTTTACCTAGCGGGCGTCGGCCTCTTCGTGCGGTATTGCGAAGCTACGCAAGTCGAAGAAACCTTGTCGATTGTTCGGGTTGTCCGGGTCGTGCCGGCAGTACAGCGCGGCGTGACCCGGCCTACGCCGCAAACCTTGCCGGGACGATCGCCGATGAATTCCTTGCACGGAGCCGTTGCGGGCTTTGTGGGTGCAGGCCTTCAAGGAGCGTGCGATGCCGATTCGCCGGTTGGTGCTGTCGACGTTGCTGCTGCTTCTCGCGCCCGCGATGGGGGCAGCGCAGCCGCTGCCCGAACTGCCGCCGCCGCGGCCAGTGGGTCCCGCGCAACCGCTGCCCGTGCTGCCGCCGCCACGGCCGGTGAATCCCGCGCCGGGGGCGCCGCCGCTGCGGCCGCTGGCAATGGCCAAGCAGGCGGCCGAGAGCAATGGCTGGACGCCTGTCTGCGAGCCGGAGGGACCGACGCCGGGACTCTGGGGCCCCGGGCCGCCCTGCGCATGAGCGCAGCTGGCAGGAGTGTGCGATGGCGTTGCGCGACTGTCTCGAATGGTGCTTCACGCACCCAACGTGCGCCGCCGGCATGCGGGCGCCGCCCACGGCGTCGCTGTGGGACTGGATGACGCAATGGGTGCCGCGCGGCAGCAATACCGCGACTTGCCCAACATGCCGCAACTGAGCGGCTGGCCCCGCAACCGGCTGGCCCGGCGCGGAAATCGACATCAACACTTCACACGACGCCCAATCCCGGTTACAAAGGAGATATGAGCACTCCGTCCGCGCCAGGAAAGGCTTCCCTGGTTTGACGTTCCCGGCGCTGTTCCTGCCGCCACGAGGTTTCATCGATGACTCCATCGCGCTCCCGTCTCCTTGCCGGCGCGTTGTTCGCGCTCGGTATCACCTTGCTCTGGGCCGGTAACGATCCGTCGGCCGGCGAGCCCAAAAAAGACGAATCCAAGGCCAATGAGCCCAAGGCTAACGCGCCGCTGCCGCCGGTGTTCAACCGCGAGCAGCCCGAGTCGATCGAGGATCTGAAAGCCATCGAGGCGCACGTGGAGGCCATTCTGCCAAAGATCGTGCCCGCGGTGGTTGGCGTCCGCCTTGGACCGGCGCAGGGCAGCGGCGTCATCATCGACAAGGAGGGGCACGTGCTGACGGCCGGCCACGTTTCCGGCAAGCCTGACAGCGATGCGCAGATCATCCTGCCCAACGGCAAGGTGCTCAAGGCCAAGACGCTCGGCAGGAACGGCAGCATCGACAGCGGCATGGTGCAAATCACGGATAAGGGGGACTTCCCGTTCGTCGAGATGGGCAAGTCGGCGGACCTCAAAAAGGGCCAGTGGGTGATGGCGATCGGCCATCCCGGCGGTTTCCGTGCCAATCGCACGCCCGTGGTGCGCGTGGGCCGCGTCCTGTTCGCCAACCAGTTGCTCATCCGGACCGACTGCGCGCTGGTCGGCGGCGATTCGGGCGGCCCGCTCTTCGACATGAATGGCCGGGTCGTCGGCATCCATAGCCGGATCGGCGACACGATTTCCGCGAACATCCACGTGCCGGTCGACACTTTTCGCAAGACGTGGGACCGCCTGGCCCGGGGCGAGAGCTTCGGCGGGCAGCTCGGCCAGCCCGTGGTGGTGCAGTCGGCCGGCGGCAAGCTCGTCTACGACAAGAAGGCCACGATCACCGCCAAGGATCCGCTCGACACGAAGCAGAAGGATTCTTTCGCCCACATCCACGTTTTCAAAATGCAGGCGGGCTACACCTACACCATCGACATGATCAGTCCCAACGGCAAGCAGCTCGATCCGTACCTGCGCCTGGAGGACTCGAAGGGTAACGCGCTGGCCGAGGACGACGACGGGGCCGGCAATCTCAACTCGCGCATCGTCTTCCGCCCGCAAAAAGAGGACGAGTACCGCATCATCGCCACCACCTGCGACCCGAACCAGATCGGCACGTACACGCTCGTTATCCACCAGGCCGAGCTGAAGCTGCTGGCAGGCAAGATCGAGGTTGCGGCCGCGCTGCACATGCACAAGCAGAGGGTGCCTGCGCTAGTGGATAAGATGACCAAGGAGGGCACCAAGGTGTTCACCAGCGCCTTCGTATTCGACGACAAGGGTAAGCCGGTCGCCGGCAAGGCGCTGGAGTTCCGCTGGGACAAGGGCAAGACCAAGGTCAAGAGCGACGAGTTCGGTGCGGTGCGGCTGGCCCTATCGAAGCAAAACGTGAAGGACCTGGTGCTGGAGGTGCCCGACGGCCTCAAGGTGACGCTGGGCCTGACCGACGCCGCCGGCAATTCCATCAACCTCGATCCGGAATTCGAGAAGCCGAAAAAGAAGAGCGCCGGCGGCAAGCTCGTCTTGCAGGAGGAAGGCCGGCTCACCGAGAAGGATGCGCTCGACACGGTCCGCGACAAGGGCTGCATCTTCCAGGCGCACAAGTTCCGCATGATGGCCGGCGCGACCTACACGATCGACCTGGAGAGCGTGGACTTCGACGCCTACCTCCGCCTCGAAGATCCCAGCGGCAAGCAGCTCGCCGAGGACGATGACAGCGGCGGCAAGCTCAACAGCCGGATCATCTTCACCCCCGAAACCGAAGGGATTTATCGCCTGATCGTCACCACCTGCGACCCGGGCCAAACCGGCAACTACCGCCTCAACATTTACGAGGCCGACGGCAAGAAGTCCGGCAACGACAAGGCCGGCGACCGCTAAATGACCGTGCGCGATTCGGCAGTGCTTGTGGGGCACGTTTCTTACGTGCCCGAGGAAAACCGGGCACGTAAGAAACGTGCCCCACAGAAGACGTGCTGCCTACCCGATTTCCCACGCACCTGGAGTTTTCTTCGATGAAACCGATCGTGACCGTGATCCGGCGCAGCGTGCTGGCGCTGGCGCTGGCGCTGGCGGCCGTGGCAACCTGGAGCGGGTCCGCGACGGCGCAGAGCTTCAGCGGCGAGTTGCTCCGCAATAATCCCAAGATCGTAAAGCTGTTTCGACCCGCTGTCGCGACTGCCAGTGAAAGCACCGTCCGCATCCAGTGTGACGGCAAGGACGCGGCCCTCGGCGCCGTCGTCGGCCCCGACGGCTTCATCCTCACCAAGGCGAGCGAGCTGACCGGCAAGATCGTCTGCCGCCTCAAGGACGGCACGCACTATGACGCCAAGATCATTGGCGAGGACAAGGAATTCGACCTGGCCATGCTCAAGATCGACGCGAGCGACCTCAAGCCGGTCGAGTGGGAGAACAGCAAGGCGGCGAAGGTCGGCCGCTGGGTGGCCAGCGTCGCCCCGGCGGACGACCCGGTGGCCATCGGCATCGTCAGCGTCGGCACGCGCAAGTTCGTCAACGGCGATCAGCCGCCGAAGGACACGCTGGCGGCCGGCGGTTGGCTCGGCGTCGGCCTGGACAACGTCAAGGAAGGGGCCCTCATCATCAAGGTCGAGCCGGGCAGCCCCGCCGCCAAGGCCGGCCTGCTGGAGAAGGACATCGTCACGCATATCAACACCAAAAAGGTGGCCGGCGTCGAGGCGATGATCGCGACCATTCAAAAACACAAGCCCGGCGACATCCTCAACCTGACCATCCTGCGCAACGAGGAGGAGAATGACTTCAACGTCAAGCTCGAGAAGCGGCCGGCCAAGTTCCTCGCCGGCAATCCGCAGGAGCGCATGGGCAGCGCCCTCAGCGTTCGCCGCGGCGGCTTCCCGGTGATCCTGCAGCACGACACCATCCTCAAGCCGGCCGACTGCGGCGGTCCGCTCGTCGACCTTGACGGCAAGGTGGTCGGCATCAACATCTCCCGCGCCGGCCGCACCGAAAGCTACGCCATTCCCAGCGAAGCCGTGCGCAACCTCGTGAGCCGGCTGATGTCGGGCGAGCTTGCACCCAGGAAAGACGAGGAAAAGTAGTCTACGGGAGTCCACGCTGCCAGTTCTCCTCCGCCGCGCTGGCCCGTAAATAGAGCGGCTCGACGGCAAACGGATCGTCCCGTTCGCCACGGCCTAACCGGCCCAGGCCAAGGTGCAGCAGACTCTTGGCGTGCGCACACCACGACTCCGGCGGCGCAATCCGAGCGCATCCCGCAAGCTGTTCGGCAAACCGTTCGAGGCCCGGCCCGGACACCCAGCACGCATCGGGCAGGCCTGTTTGCCAATGGGCAAACGACGCAATGGCCAGCGTCGCCGCTGTCATCGGTGCGCCCGGGGTGCCGCGCGTGAAGCGCTGCACGTAGAGCTTGTCCTGCTGGGCATCGGCAATCACATCAAGTGTCATTGCCTCGGGCGGTGCCTGCAACGCGACAGCGGCGAATGTGTCCACGGCCAGCAGCGCACAGCCGCTGGCGTAGGCAAGTGTCTTCGCCGACATGACGCCGACGCGCAGGCCGGTGTAGCTGCCCGGTCCGCGGCTGACGATAACCGCGGTCAGCTCACGCGCCCGCCAGCCCTGGGCGGCGAGCAAATCGCGGATCGCCGGCACGAGGTCGTGCGCATGCCGGCGGGCCTCGTCGAGCCGGCGTTCGCCGAGCAGCCGCTCGCCCTCGGCCAGCGCGACCAGGCCGAGCCGGTGCGACGTCTCGATCACGAGCAGCCGTGCCGCCCCGGTTCCGTGGTGGCTGTCAGCGTCGATGTGCATAGAATCCCCGCATGAGCGCAACCAACGAACTGACGATCTACACCGACGGCGGCTCGCGCGGCAACCCGGGGCCGGCCGCCTACGCCTACGTCATCCGGCGTACGGGCGAATCCGATATCGAGGAAAAAGGCTTCCTCGGCCGCACTACCAACAACATCGCGGAATACACGGGCCTGGTCAAGGCGCTGGAGCACGCCCGCCATCTCGGCGCGACCCGCGTGACGGTCTACAGCGACAGCGAGTTGATGGTCAAGCAGATGAGCGGCGAGTATCGCGTCAAGAACCCGGGCCTCCAACCGCTCTACGAACAGGCGGTCCAGCTGCGCAAGGATTTTGCGTATCTCGCGATTCGCCACGTTCGCCGTGAAGCGAACAAGCAGGCCGACCGCCTGTGCAATGAAGCGATGGACAATCCCGCGGAGGCGCAGCCGTTCCCGGTGCCCCTGCCGCCGCAGGCGCCGGCTCCAGTCGAACCCGCAGCCGCCAAGGCGCCGCCGGCACCGGAGGATCGTCAGGCGCAGGTGCGTTCCCGCGCCATCGCGATCTTGGCCGACGGCGCTCGCCGGTGGGCTCGCGGTGATGCGACCGCGCCGCCGCCGGAAGAGGTGCGGGACGAGCTTTGGCGGCTGCTCGTGAAAACCAAGACGGTGCGATCGCGGCGGCCAAAACAGGCGTCGGGCGACGCATGAGGCGCTCAGGAACCGGCTGCGCCACGCTGCCGACCGAGCCACGCGCGGAAATCGCGTATGACCGCGTTGTCATCGCCAGACTGCCGCGCCTGCTGAAGGAATACCATCAAATCCGCTGCCGTGATGCCGGGGAACGATCGGCTATAGGCAGCCGGCTGGTAGGCGCCTGACTCGTCCAGAACATGAAAAGACAAATCGTCACCTTCAAGTCGCCAAACTTCGGGCACGCGGAGTGCGGCGTAGATACCCATTCGGTCAAGCGAGCTGTTGGTGACGTCAACCTCAATGGCGAGGTCGGGCGGCGGATCCTTGCGTAGATCGAGGCGGCGCCGGCCCCCCATCAACGCCGCGCTGGCGATCCAGTAGCATTTATCCGCCTCCAGCCCGCGACGTTTCTTGCGACGACGCATGGTCGCCGAGCCGCCAGCCTTGAGAGAAAGCCCCCGTTCCTGCGTTAACGTTACGACCAGGAATCCCAGAAACTCTCCGTCGTTGTCGTGCTCAAGTAGCGGCGCCATGATCTCAGCTCCCCGCGATCGTAGGTCAACCGAACGGCCGGCCGCTCCGCGAAGGCGCGGAGAAGCCGCGTATAGCTGCGCCAATCGACGGCCGATAGGTGCAAGCACTCGGGCGCGATGCCTGTCTCGTTGTAGCACGTTGTTGCATGATCTTGCCGTCCCTAGAGAATCCCGCGATCGCAATTCGCCGCGTGTCCATCCGGCACCGATCGGCCCGCCCGCACACGCCGCCAGCGCTCCACCACCTCTGCCGGATCGTACGGCCGATACACGAAATCCGCCCGCAGCGAGATGGCCCCCGCCTTGGCCAGCTCCGGCAACCGATGCGCCAGGCAGAACGGGCCGCGATTGAGCACGATGGTCCGGCAATGGTAGTCCAGCGCCGTCACCTGCTCGCCGTGGCTCGACGCCATCTCCATGCTCTCGAAACGGCAATTCGCCTTCCCCGGGCAGCCGCCGATGAGATTGGCGTAGGCGCACGATTCCGCGACGAATAGAGGCGTGTCCTGGTACACGATCAGCACCGCGCGGCCCGAACTCGGCGAGCAGCGAACGCCAGTTCGCCAACCCGTCCTCCGGAGACAGCGCGAAACGCGTCGCGCCCATCGCCAGTACCTGCTGGGCCGCGAGCCGATTGATCACGTACACCGACCAGTCCGTGGCCAGGTCGAGATCCGGCGCGGGAGCCGCCGGGTCGATGCCGAGGTCGTCCCATGCCGAGAGATTCGCCGCCTCCCATTTCGTCCAACCTTCGCCGCGCAGCGATTCGATCTTGTGCGCGATGCCGCGGCGCTCCCACTGGCGCGTCAGCGCGGGCAGAGCGAGGCGTAACCTGTCGCGGCCGAGTTGGGCGCCCAGCTCAGTGATGCGGTCGCGGAGCAGAGCAGGGTGATCGCGTGCGATGTCGATCACCACTTCGTCCGCGTCGCGCCAGTCGGCCTGTTCGAACGCATCGAGGAACCCGACGCGGTCCACCTTGATCGACCAGCGAAAGCCCGTGCTCTTCGGCGCCGCAGCCAGCGGCGGCAGCACCTGTTGCAAGATTCTCGCGACCCGTGTCGCGCGTCCCTGCACCAACGACACTTCGAGATCGGCGACGATATCGCGGCGGATCCGATTGAGCTGCGACGCGGGCACGAATCCACCGGACGCATTCGTCCAGCGCAGCGACCCCAGCGCGAAGCGGCTCTGTCCGAGCCGCGAAACACGAACGGACGGCGTCCTCCATGCCGGCCGGGTCATGCGCGGCCTGGAACGCTACCGGCACGCAGCGCCGCGCCTCGATGCCGTCCACGCGGCCGCAGACCGCAAGCT
Organism: uncultured Gemmataceae bacterium; assembly: GCA_963834865.1. Classification (GTDB taxonomy): domain Bacteria; phylum Planctomycetota; class Planctomycetia; order Gemmatales; family Gemmataceae; genus CAWIDK01. The sequence goes on along the minus strand of CAWIDK010000005.1, from coordinate 1,098,399 downwards.
GGCCGTCGGCCAGTGTCGCGTCGACGTGCAGCGGCTTGACGCCGTGCCACTGGCCGGGCTTGGGGCGGACATAGCGATATTTCTGCTTGACCGCCTGCGACGACGAGCAATAGACGGGCGCCGCGGGGAATCTCGGGATGCTCGCGCGGCAGCGGCACCTCGACCAGCGTCTCGGCGGGCACCTCGAAAACCTCACGGGCTTGCGCGCCGCGGCCGACCAGCCACAGCTTGTCGACCGCAAAGCCGAACGGCTTGCCCAGCACCGGCAGGTCGATCTGCAGGCCGTCGTGTTTCTGCAAGGGCCGGCGCGTGTGGAACCGCAGACGCGGCTCTCGGCCCGGCAGGACCGCCTGGACGTTGCCGACATGGGTGCCGCGATGCCCCACCGTGTCGCGGTCGGCGACTTCCTTGTCGGTGTGCGACTGCACAAACAGGCGCGTCCACGGCCGGCTGAACACGGTCTGCAGATCGGCCTCGATGTCCGGGCGATCGGCGGCGTCCAGGGTCCCGTCCAGCAGCCGGCGGTAGTAGTCGGTCGTGGTCGCGACATACAGGGGACTTTTCTTGCGTCCCTCGATCTTGAAGCACGAGACGCCCGCGGCACGCAGAGCCGGCAGGTGATCCGGCAGGGCGAGGTCCTTCATCGAGAAGGGAAAGCCCTGGCCCGGATCGCGGTGCACGGGCGAGCCGTCCCGCAGGGTCAACGGGGCGCCGGTGACCGCAAACGAATCGCGGCAGGAATACGCGCATTTGCCGCGATTGCCGCTACGGCCCAGCGTCTGCGCGGAGAACAGACAGAGCCCACTGTACGAGTAGCAGAGGGCGCCGTGAATGAATACCTCCGTCTCGACGCCGGCCGCCGCCGTGACGTCCCGCACTTCTTCAAAGGTCAGCTCGCGGGCCAGGACGACGCGCTGGAAGCCGAGCCGATGCAGCACGCGCGCCCCGGCCCCGTTATGGACCGCCATCTGCGTGCTGCCATGCAGTTCCAACTGCGGGAAGTAGCGGCGCAGGGCGTGGTAAACGCCAAGGTCCTGCAGGATGACTGCATCGACGCCGATCTCCCCCAGTGCGGCGAGCGCCTCGGCCAGCTCGGCCAATTCGTCCTGCCGGATCAGCGTGTTGATCGTGACGAAGACGCGCCGTGTCGGCGTGAGCTGATGGGCATACGCCGTGATCTCGTCGAGCTCGTCGAGCGTGAAATTCTCAGCTTCGGCGCGCGGAGAACTTCTTGAGGCCAAGATAAATCGCATCGGCCCCGAAATGGAACGCCGCGTACGCCGCCTCCAGCCCGCCCGCCGGGGCGAGCAATTCGACGGGTCGGTCAGCCGGCGCCCCGCTCGGTATGGCGTGCAGCGTCTCGTCCGTGCCTGGGCCATAGGCGCCCTGCGGCAGCTGCGGCTCCGGGGCCGCGGATGCGGGCAGCACGCCGACGGCGCGCAGGCCTTCCCAAACCCGCGGCTCGGGTTCGGGAAGGATCGGCAATGAGAGCGAATGCTTATTCACGTTTTCCACAGCGCTGGATCGGAGGCGGTTTCAAGTCGCTCGGCTCATTATATGCTCTTGGCGACCGCACTCGGGCCAAGCCCACCCCCGGACCCCCGGACCCGCGTTCAGGTCATGCCGATCGTCAAGCTGCCCATGATCTTCGCCGACCTGCTGGCCGGTGAATCGGTCTTTATCGCCGCGAACATCTTGATCTAGCACTTCGGCCCGCACCCGACGCTCGCCGCGGGACGTTTTCTTCTGCCGCTCGCCTTACAGCCCGACCACGACCTCCGTGCCGAAGGCGATGTCGCTCAAGCTCGCGGCCGCGAACGTCAGCGTGATGCTCACACTGGCAGCTTTCTTGAGCGTTTTGCCGGATGTCAGGAAGCGGTAGTACGGGTTGCCATTCGCCGTGCCGGTGGCGTCGGTCAGCGTCACGCCGTTCGGCAGGTTCGTCAACTCCAACGACATCGGCCCCGTCAGCGCGCCGCTTGTGATATTCGTCAGCGTCACCGTTTCGCTATACAACTTCGTCCTGCTGCTATAGGTGATGCTGCCGAAACTCAGCGACACCGGACTGGCGATGGTGAAGCTGGACGAAACGGCCGGCCCCAGGGTGCCGCCGCCGGCCAGGTTGGCCACGACTGCCAACGTGTAGCTGCCGGAGGTGTCGAGCACCAGGTTGCTGAAGGTGGCGATGCCGGCTTGGACGGCCGCCGTCAGCGTGCCGCCCAGTTGCGTGCTGGGACCGCTGTTGACGCTGACCGCGATGGTGTCGCTGTTGTCGCCGGTCTCGACGTTGCCGTAGGCATCCTCGAAGGTGGGATCGAGGACAGCGGCGGACGGCACCCAGCGATCTTCCAGCGCCTCCAGGCGGAGTCGGCAGGACGGGCGGCGGAAGGCGGGACGGCGGCGCGGCGCCGGCCGCGGAGAGGCCTGGCCGGACAGCGTGTGCCACAGAATGAGAAGCGTCGACAACATGATCGTGATCTCCTTTAGGGACAGAGTCTGCGGTACAAGGGGACGCATATCCGTCTCGGCGCAGACCGAGCGCCGGGGCGGGGACTTTGTTTGGCGGCGCGGGCTCACCGGCCGCTTTTCGTGCTTGCTCTCGGTTTCTCGGCGGCAGCGGCTGCGATATACTACATGCGGTGTTCGTTCATCTTCCCGCGGAGCCGAAGCCATGACCCTAACCGTCGAAGCCGTCTACGAAAACGGCGTACTCAAGCCGACCCAGACGCTGCCGCTGAAGGAACATGAGAAGGTCCGCATTACCATTGAGCCGGAGCTGACCTGGGCGGAACGGACAGCCGGAATGCTCCGGTGGACCGGCGACCCCGAAGTCCTGCGGCGCATCGCCGAGGACGACGAGTTCGGCATTCTGGAGTCGCCATGACTTTCGCCAGCGTCCCTTCGGGCGTCGCGATCTTCCTCGATGCGAACACGCTCATTTACCACTTCGCCAACGACGCGACGTACGGGCCGGCTTGCACCCAGCTCATCAAACGAGTCGAGCTGCGCGACCTCTCCGGTTTCACGTCCACGCACGCGCTGGCAGACGTGGCCCATCGCCTGATGACTCTCGAGGCCATCAACCTCAAGGGCTGGCTCCCGGCCGGGATTGCAGCTCGTCTGCGGAAACACCATGTCGAGATCCCAAAGTTAAGCGTCTATCGCCAGGCGATCGCGGGCATCCCGCATCTCAGGATTCAGGTGCTCCCGATCACTCACCCCCTGGTCGAGGCTGCCACGCAATTGAGCCACCAGTACGAACTCCTGACGGGCGACGCCCTGATACTTGCCGTCATGCAGGCCAACGCGCTGACCAGCCTCGCAAGCAATGACGCCGACTTCGACCGCGTGCCGGGGCTGACGCGCTACGCCCGCCTGATGGCTGCGCGCACCCCGGACGAGGCCGTGGCGAGTTCTGTCGCGGTTCTATCGTTATCGGGACCGCGGTGCGAGGCGGCGGGCTACTTCGGCCCGGCGGCACGTTTGCCGAGGGCGGTCACGTCGTCCCAAAGCTTCTGCCACTCCTGGCGCTCGGCCTCGGGGAGTTTGCCCAGGGCCTCCGCACCGCGGACACCGTTGAAGTCCGCGTCGCCCAGCCAGTGCTGCATTTGCTGCCCCACGACGGGGGCCGCCTTGTCCTTGTCCTTCGCCAGCAGGTTTCGCCACGCGGTCAGGTCGGCCCGCAGCCAGTCCAGTGCCTGTTGGCGCAGGCGCGCACGTTCCTGGGCGTCCAAATGATCCGCATCCTTGCCCTGGCCGCAGCCGGCGAGGGCGGCGGCGCAGGCGGCGTCGTAGCGGTGGCCCGCGCCCAGATCATCGGCCAGTCGCGGCTGGGCCGCGACAGCTTGCTTAAAGAAGCGGAGGGCGGCAACATTCAGCGTTTTGAATTGCTGGCACAGCAAGGCGATCTCGACGCCCTCCGCGGCACTGGCAGTCTTCGTCTCGCCCTTCAATAGTTGCGGCAGCTTGGCATCGAGCTCGACGAGTCGCTCGGCCTGACGCACCCACTGCGCCGAGGGATAGGGCCAGCCCGGGTTCTGGGAACCCAACTGGTGGCCCCGCTTTAGTGCGACGAGAGCATCGCCAAACTGCCCTTGCTCTTGGAGTACGTGACCCCGATTGCAGTACGCTTCGGCGAAGTCCGGCTGGAGTACGATGGCCTGGCGGTAGGCCGCCTCTGCCGCCGGCAGTCTTCTCTGATCCTTCAAGACGAGGCCGAGATTGTAATAGGCGCCGGCAAAGTCGGGCCTCCGCCTCCGACAGTTTCTTCTGAACAAGAAAGGCAACGCCGAGGTCGGAGTAGGCTCCGGCGAGGTCAGGCTGGAGTTCGATGGCCTTGCGGCAGGCGGCCTCGGCCTCCACCAGTTTCTTCTGGTCCCTCAAGACGTTACCGAGGTTGGCGTAGGCCACAGCGAAGCCGGGCTGGAGTTCGATGGCCTTGCGGCAGGCGGCCTCCGCGTCCGACAGTTTCTTCTGGTACCACAAGGCGTTGCCAAGGTTGTTGTAGACTGCAGGACTGTGCGGCCGGAGGGCCAATGCCACCCTGTAGAAGCCGATCGTCTCCGCGTTCGTCGCCGGCTTGTCGCGCAAGCAACCGGCCAATACAAAGTTGATCCAGAAGTCCGCCGGATGGCGCTGCTGCGCCCGGCGCAGCTGCCGCACCGCGGCTGCCCGCCCTTTTACCTCTATAAGGGCTCGGCTCAGCAGCGTCAGATTGCCCGGCGGCTGGGCCAGGACACGTTCCGCCTCGGCTAGGCGCTCCAACGCCGCCCGGTCCTTGCGCACCTGCCGCTCACGCAACTGTTGCCGCCACGGGTCGTCATCGGAGAGCCGGGCCACGACCCGCACCGGTTCCTCCGATCCGGCCTGCCGTTGCTTCTTGATGAATGTCCAGTCGTCCAGGGCCGCCACGAGCTGCGTTCGAATCGGCGCCGCCCGGATGCGCTCCGCGGCCTCGGCCGGGGCAAGCGTCTCCAGATTCAGCCCATAGCTCGCAAACGCCGTCGCATAAGCTGGTCTGCTCCCGCGTCGTCGATCCCTTCCGGACCTTGGCCGCTACATTGCAGGCGAGCCTCTTCCAGCCGCGCGACCATCGCAACGTTTGTTCGCCGCTCGTCAACGCGCTCGCGCAGGTGGGTCGAGGCTCCAGCCGCCAGTCGGCCCGACGCACGCTCCAGCACTTGCATCTCCTCGGACCAGCGTTCCTGCTTCTGGAGCAAGTCCGCCTCGCGCAGGTCGTCCTCGACCGCCTGTTCCAGGGTGGCCAGTTGCCGCTGCTGCCACCCCACGACGGCGCCGCACAAGAGCAGCACCGTGAACACCAATGCCGCGACACTCCACACCAGCGGTTTGTGCCGCCGGCGCCATCGTCCCAGCCGATGCACCAGCGATGGCCGCTTTGCGCGAATGGGCCGGTCTTCCACGACGTTACGCAAGTCATCGGCCAATTCTTGCGCCGTGGCGTATCGGTCGGCGGGATTCCTTTCCATGGCCTTCAGGACGATCGTCTCCAGCTCCTGCGGGATCGCCCGGTTCAAGCGTCGCAGTGGGCGCGGCTCTTCAAAGGCGATCTGCCGCAGCAATTCCTGGCGGTCGCCGCCGTTGAACGCCGGCTCCAGCGTCAGCAATTCGTACAGCGTCGCGCCGAGCGAGTAGACGTCGGTGCGATGATCCACGACGACGCGCTTCGCCAGTGCCTGTTCCGGACTCATGTAGCGCAGCGTGCCGACCAGGTCGCCCGTCATCGTCAGGCGCGCGTCGCTCTGGATCTGGGCCAAGCCGAAATCCGTCACCCACAGTCGGCCCGCGGCGTCCACCAGCAGGTTCGCCGGCTTGACGTCGCGATGGACGATACCCATCTGATGCGCGTAATCGAGCGCCTCCGCCGCCTGGATGCCCAGCCGCGCCACCGTCCGGAAATACTCCGGTGGCCTGGTCGAGCGTTCCGTGGACAAACCGGCGATCGGCTGGGTCGCCGTGGTGGCAGCGGCGGCAGGGAGGTCGGTAGGTCCCGCCTGCCGGGCGGGACCTGGGGTGTGCAAGGTCCCGCCCGGCAGGCGGGACCTACCGGCGGGGGCATCCACCGTCTCCGCAGTCCGCGGATCGGTGCCCTTGGAACCTGCCTGCGCGGAGCTGGGTCAGCTCGCTCGCCAGGTCGCGGCCCTCGATGAACTGCATCGCGTAATAGTGAACGCCGCGCTCGCAGCCGACGAAATGGACCGGCACGATGTTGGTATGGTGCAGTCCGGCTGCCGCCCGCGCCTCGTTCTGGAAGCGCTGCAACTGGCGGGCGTCCATGGTCGCTGCCAGCGGCAGCACCTTCAGCGCCACGCGCCGGCCGAGCGATACCTGCTCCGCTTCGTAGACAATCCCCATGCCGCCGCGGCCGATCTCGCGCCGCAGCCGGAAATCGCCCAGCTCGCGCGGCGCGGAGCCGTCCGCGGCAACCGGGTGCGATAGGTCCAGCACCTGCAACGAGGCGAGCACCTTGCGCAAGAGCTCGGCGGCCTCTGGGTGGCGGGCGACGTATTCCTCCACGTCGGGACGCTCGCCGGCCTCTTGCCGCCGCAGAAACTCGTCGGCGACCTGACCCACCAGCGATTCCAGGCAGCCGCTTTCCTTTACCGATGTGTCCGCCATGATGGTCACTCCAGGATGCCTGCGTCGGCCAACGCTTTCTGCAGGCGGATCAGGCGCGCCCGAAGCGCTTGCGTGCCTTGGCCGGCGCGATGTCGAGCAGACAGGCAATCTCGTCGAACGGCAGCTCCTCGGCGTGCCGCAGCAAAAGAATCTCCCGGTCCGCGTCGGCCAGCCGGCCGACGACGACGGCCACGCGCTCGGCCAGCTCGCGCGCCGCCAGCTACTTGCTGGGCGACGCGCCGCTGGACAGCAATGGCTTGGCCAGCAGCAGCGACGAGCGCTCCGGCCAGGCCACCTCGCGCTGCACCGAGCGGCGCTGCCGGCCGTGATCGCGCCGCAAATTGAGCAGCCGTTCGTAGGCCTTCTTGCGCAGCCACAAGCGAAACGGCATGGGCCGCTGGCTCAGAAAGTCGTCCATGCGCCGCACGATTTCCATCTGCGTCTCCTGCACAACGTCGGAAGGATCGACGCGGCCACGCATGCGCGGATCGAGGTGAAAATCGACGAATGCGTGCAGCGTTGGCCGATAGCGCGCCAGCAGACGATCGAGCGCCTGCCGGTCTCCCTGTTCGACCTGTTCCAGCCAGGCGCACGTCTGGGCGGAATCGGCTAACGGCGTACTCATAGAGCCGCCCATTCACTTATCCACCGCTGCGCCGGAAATGTGACAGGTGAAACAAGAAAAAACGCCAGCCGGCGAATCGCCTCGGCGACATCCGCAATTCGGAAGGTCCGACAGGGAGATTCGCGTGTCAAGCAAAAAGTGGCAAGAAAAAGGGAGTCGCGACGCCTCACCAGGCCGTCAAGCGCGTTGGCGGCTGGACTCCCGGACAAACACGTCACGTCGCGTATTGGCGTCCCGTGTTGCCGATCCGCACGATATTCCACGCGGAACATCGTGACGCGGCTCCTGAGCGGCGGGAGTTTGAATTAGCCAGTCTAGCAATGGCCGTGTTGAAGATCGCGAATACTTCAGCTGGGCCAGAAGAAAGCCTGCGCATGGCGCCGCTGCCGCCACTTCGCCCACCAGCGACCAGGCCAGCGCGGCGCGGGCAGCGCGGCGGCGTCGCCGAACAGCGCGAAAACGGCCCAGGACAGCGGCGAACTGTCCGGGTCCGCCAGCGTTTCCCGTTGGGCACGGGCCAGCGCCCGGCCAGGTCGTTCGTCAGCGCGTGCCGATAAAAACGCCACATGAACGTCGCCGTCTCCCGGTCGGGAATCCGGCAGAGTCCGCCGACGACCGCACGCACGCCAGCGCCGAGCAGGCCCGTGGCCAGGCCGAACACTTCACCACCGAGCGCCGGCGCCATCTCGGCCGACTGGCACGTGCTGAGCGTCACCAGCGGCAGCCCCTTGACGGACGCGGCCAGCCAGTGGGGCGCATACCAGGGTTCGCCGGAAGGCAAGTGGATCCACGCCGCCAGCGGGTGCTTGGCTTCGAACAGCGCGTGACAAGCAAAATGGGCCGCGGCCACCCGGCCTAACAGCGGCGCAATGCGCGCCCGCGTGGCTTCGCCGTGGTGCAGGTTCCAGGCGCACGCGAAGGCAGCCGCGACGCCGCGACCTTCCGCCTGGGCGTAGCGCAGGCCCCGAGTGCCTGCCACCTCCGGCGGCGCCGCGGTCACCACCAGGACCCGCCGCCGGCGCCACCACGACGGACGCGGCAATCGAGCATGGTGCAGGTAGAGCGCGCCGCTGAGGGTGTACACAACCTCGTGATCCTCGACGAGGTAGCGGCCGCGAGCGCGCAGGGCATGCACCGGAAGGCCGTGCAGCTCCGGGCTCGGCACCCACACCAGGCGCTCGTTCCGCCGCCGGGAATCCCACACGGCGTCGAGGGCGGCGCCCAACGGACCTTCGCCGATCCGCGCAAGGCAGGCGTCCAGCTCGGCGCCTGCGCGGGTCCGAGCGGCCGGCCGTTGCGATAGCTTTCGAGCTGGGCGTCCAGGCAGCGGCGCCAGTCTGCCAATTCCCGGCACACGGCGCGGCCCGAGATGGGGTGCCGCAGTACGGCGCTCGCGCCGCGCCGGACGACGAGGAGGAACAGCTCGTGATCGAAGAGCTGCGGCGCCATGTAGACCGTGCCGGTGGGCAGGGCCCGTTCTAAAGCCGCCAGCTCCGGCAGGGGCGGCAGCGCGGCGTTGGCCGGCCGGCGCCGATCGCCAACGTAGGCCTCGCACAGGCGATCGCGCTCGAGCAGAGATCCGTCTGGCGCGCCAGGGCGTCGGCGCGGGCTGGTCCGCTCAGCAGCTCCAGTTGCTCGTCCAGCTCATCGATCGCCTGGTGTACGCGGAGCAGCTCGGGATCGAGCACCACGGGGCCACGGCTGTCGGGACTGGGCACGCTGGCGTGCAGCTCGATGAGCTGCTGGCCGCGGAGCAGCTCCTGGTAATGAAAGACGCGGGCGGCGTCGCCGCGGCGCGCCGCGGCCAGGAGGAGATGCTCCAGGATCCGGCCGCCCTGCTGGCGATAGGTGCTGCGCTGGTCCACGCCGCGGAGCCGGTCAACTTGCCGAAGCAGGACGCGGGCCGCTTGCTCGAGCAAACCGCGGGCTTGCGCCTCGTCGCCGGCGCGCTCCAGCACATGCTCGGCCCGCAATTGCAGCGCGCCACTGCACCTCCGGCAAATGCGCCGCGCCGGCCAATTGTTCGGCCCGCTCGAGCCAGACATCGACCTCGTCGGCGCCGCTCGGTAAATCCCGCCTGCCGGGCGGGACCTCGGCGTCTCCAGGTCCCGCCCGGCAGGCGGGACCTACTGCGGGCGTCGGTCCGCGCCAGGGTCAGCATCGCGAGCATGAGCGCCTGCCGGGCCCGGCGCTCGAGCGTCGGTTCCATGGCGAAGGCGGCCTGGTACTTCCTGGCGGCTAGCTCCAGGTGCTGCGGGTCGCCGTGTAGGTGCAGCGCCCGGTACGCTTCGACCTCGAGATCGCCCTGCGCCGGCGCCGTTGGGTTGAGCAGGCCGTCGAGCAACTCGGCCACCGCACGGACTTCCTCGGGCAGCGCCGCGCGCCGGCGGGGCAGAGGCGCTGGAGCTCTTCCCGCGCTTGCGGCTCCTGATTCAGATCGACCAGGACCCACAGACGCCGCAGCCGGATGTTGAGCATCTGAGCGGGTACCGCCTGGGCCAGCATTGTCGCCTGCGTGTAATGATCGAGCGCTTCCTGAAGTTGGCCGCGGACGTGCGCCAGACGGCCGAGCTGCAGAAACACGTCGGCGGCGATCGGCCCCGGACACGCCGCCGACCGAAGCAGGGCGCGCGCCGCGTGCCATGCTTGGCCGGCGCTCGAGGTCGCCGGTGCGGTCCCAGGCTCGACCCTCCTCGCAACGCAGCAATACGAGGTTCGCCCCGTCGCGCTGGTCCGCCAACGTCTCCGCACATCGATTGAGCTCGGCCGTCATGTCTCGCACATCGCCGAGCCAGAGACGGACGCGCGCCGCGCAGAAGCGCAGATAAGCATCGGCCTCCACGGTGCGCCGCCACGCCTGCAGGCGCTTGAGCTGCGCTCGGGCCGCCTGCGGCCGATCGAGGCGGGCCAGCGCCTCGGCCGCCAGGAGATGGATGTGGCAAGCGAAGGCAGACGCTCGCAGGCGGTCGGTCTGGGCCAGGAGCGGCTGCACGCGCTGCCAGGCGGCGGCGAGCTGCCCTTCGGCGACCGCGAGCCGCACGGCCTGATACGCGGCACGAAACGGCAGCGACGCCGCGAGGTCGCGCGGCGCTGGGGCGGCGTGGGCCGCTCGCTCAAAGTCGGCGACAAGCGTGGCGGCCTGCGCAAAATCGCTGGCGGCAAGTGCGGCGTCGATCGCCGCTTCGAGCTGTCGGACCTGATCGCGCGTCACGGAGAGTTCGCCTTGCGCGTGCCGGGCGAGCAGCAGCGCCCCGCGGTAATAATCACAGAAGTTGCGTACGGCGTCCTCCTCGCCGAGGCGGGCGGCGTCGTCATGCAGGTCGTTCCAGACGCGCTCGCACACGGTCGCCATCTCGTCGTAGCGATCCTTCTGCCACAGCGCGTCGAGCTCCGACCGGGCGACCTTGACGCGGTTTGTGAGCAGCGCAATCGCGTGGTTGGTCTTGTTGGTCCAGGCATCCTCGGCGCGCTCGAGCCGCCGGCGCAGCTCCGGAAAGCCCTTCGTAAGTGCCGCCCGGCGTTCACGCTCGCGCTCAAAGCCGTCGCGGTCGCCGATGCGCAGCCGCTCGACCTGATCGGCGAGCCGGTCCGCCTCGAACCACGCCGACCACAGGTTGACCTCATCGACCGGCGGCAGGAAGGCCCACGCCACCACCGCTAGGCCGGCGCCGAGCACCAGGTCGCGCAACGGCGGGCCCCACGAACGCGCTGGATGGAAGAATAGTCGGCCCACACCCACGCCCGCCAGCACCCCGGCCAGGGCATATCGGGGCAGGTGCGCCGACGGCACGTGCAAAGAGAGCATCAGCGCGGGCAACGCCACGACGACGCCCAGCACCGCCAGCCAGAGGACCGCCGCGAAGAACCCGGTGGCGATCGGGCGCGCCGGCAGGAGCGGACGAAGCGTCTCGTTCGGATCGTAGGAATGCATCGGATGGCTCCTTTCTCCTGGCAATGACGGCCGCCGTTCACCGGGCGCGTAGTGCAGCGACGATGGCGTCGTCGGTTTCACCTTCGCAATGCAGCCGCCGCACCAGGAAGCGCTGGTGCGGCGCCAGCGCGTGGTCCAGGGCTCGGCTCATCTTGGCCAGCAGCAGATGCCTTTCGCGCTCGTCGTCCGTCACGACCGGAACCGGCAGGTTCAGCAAGGGCGTGTCCGGGCCGCCGCCACCGGCCGCGGCGCCGGCGCTGGCGAATACCTGGGATAGCGCGGGCTTCACCGCAGGGTTGGTCAAGCTGTCCACGTTCTGCTGCACCCTTTGCCGCCACGCTGCGAGCAAATCCTTCAGCCTCTGCCGCCTGGCCGGCGCCTCTTCGTCCAGATCGGGAGCGTACGATCGGCTCACGCCGCTGGGCCGGTAATCGGGGCGATGGCCGTGCGGAATCACAGCCGCGACGCCGGACGGCGGGCCGCGCGGAGTGGCACCGCCGGTGCCGGGCTTATCGACGTGCAGGGCGTGGTGCTTCATGTCGCGGAGCTGGGCGGCGGCCTGCTCGGGCGTGATGCGATCGCCCAGATCCTCGAGCATGGCGAGGCCGACGGTGCCGTAGCCGTGGTCGAAGGCCCGCGCGCTCACGTCGAACTGCAGCGCATCGACCGCGGATGCTTTCCAGCCACCCTCGCGCATCTCCGCGAAGCTATGGTGCAACACGGCCGCCTCGGGTGCTTTGGTCCACGGCGCGGCGAGTTCCGCGCGGACGATGGCCAGGCCGCGCAGCGCCTTGGCCGGACCCTGCAGGTCGGCCGGCAGCCGCCCAATCGGCACGCGCCGCCAGCTCCTGGCAGCTTCGGGCTCGGAACTTTGCAGCGCGAACAGCAGCCGGTCGAGGCGGTCCGCCTCCTGGGCATAGTCGGTTGCCCTGAGCAATGTTTCGCGCGCATCAGCAACGGTGCCGAGCGACTGGAGGCGATTCGTCACGAGCTTGCGCGATCGGTCCCATTGTCGCCCCCGGAGTTCGGCGGTCAGCTCGTCGGTGACCTTGACCAGGCAGCGCTTCTCAACCGCGGACAGCAGCTCGGATAGCGCCGCCGCCGCTTCCGCACAGCCCACCTGCTGCGCATTGCGCGCCATGCTGAGCGCTTGCCAGGGGTCGGGGAGCTTGGCAAGATGGCTATTCAGTGCGGCGACCGCGTCGTGCGCCAGTTGTTCGCGCGTGGAGGCTTCGAGTACGGAGCCCTGGTTCTTCAGGACATCGAGGGCCTCGCGCGGCGAGCGCTGCAGCGCGTCGGTGAAGCTCCTCTGAGCGTTGGCGCGCTGCTGGGCGACGGGATTGTAAGGGGCGCCGCTATAACCGCCGCCGCCGGCCCCGCCTCCACTGTAAATACCGCCGCCACCGTTCGAGAGGCCCGGGTCGGAGAGCGAGCCGAGGCCGCTGGTAGACCCCAGGTCGAGGCCGCCGATCGGTGCGCCGCCGATCGGTGCGCCGCCGATCGGACCGATCGGTACGCCGCCGCCGATCGGCACACCGCCGCCGGGTGTGACGAACTGGGCGCCGATCCACGCGGGGGCCGCCAGCAGCAGCAACATTGCGACTGCGCAAAACCGATGATGCCAGGAGGATTTCATGGATTGTTCTCCTCGACGCTTGCCGTTTCCTAACTTGTGTGCTCCAGCTCCAGCACGACCGCATGCCATTCCGTGGCCGGGATGTGCTCCATCGTCTGCCGTATCCGTTTCATGTCGCGCGTTGCGCGATAGGGCCGCGACCGCGCCGCGCCTCCGTCCGCCAGGCTCATGAGCTGCTCGGCATCGAGCGGCAGCGGCCGGGCGCTCCATACCGCGAACAGACGTTCGCGGCCGGTCGGCGGCTCCATCTCGACATCGACTACGTGCAGCGGTCGATGCGGTGCGATCGACGTTGGCCCGGCCGCGGCGTCGTCAGGAACCAGGAGGTTCAGGTTGCCGGTCGGGCCGATGTTGAAAACCCTCACGTAACCGGCATGGTCGGCGATCACCTCGATCCGGACGCGATCGCCGGTCCGCAGCGTCACCTGCTCGGCGCGCGCGGCACCCGCTTCATATCGCGCAGCAGCCCGCCAGTTGCGCCCGGCCGGGCCGCCGCCACTTCCTCGTAGATGCCGCGACCGGCTTGCCGCGCCACCGTGAGCCGCAGTGCCACGGGTGCGGGCGGTTCGGGCGCAGTGCCGGCGGGCACCAGCGCGTCCGCCAGCAGTTGATTGAGCCCGGCACGCAGCGCCTGGATGAAGTCCGCCAGCGCCGGCCGGTGTTGCGGGTTCGCCGCCAGGCCGGCGCGGACGATGCGCTCCAGCGGCTCCGGCATGGCGGCACAGCGCGGATCGGCGTCGGGCAGCCCCTCGCGGATCTGGTGCGTCAGGCTTGCAACCGGCGCGGCGCAAACGGCACCTCGCCCGTCACCAGCATGAACAAGGTCGCCGCCAGGCTATACACGTCCAGCGCGGGCGACAGCCGGCCGTCGAATGCCTCCGGCGCCATGAAGACCGGCGTGCCGGCGATCGTGCCGGGCTCGGCCAACCGCGCCGCCACGCCAAAGTCCGTCAGGAGCGCCTCGTCGTGTTCGACGTCCCACAGGATGTTGGCCGGCTTGATGTCCCGGTGGACGATGCCGCGGGCGTGCGCCGCCACCAGCCCCTCGCCCACGTCGGCGACGTGGCGTGCCGCCGTCTGCCAATCGAGGCGCTGCACCTCTTGCAATCGGTCCGCGAGCGAGCCGCCGGCGACAAACTGCAAGACCAGGAAATACTCGCCGCCCGACTCGCGCCAGGCATGCACCTGGACGATGTTCGGATGCTTGAGCTGGGCCAGGTGCTGTGCCTCGGCACGCAGCGCGGCCAGCACCGCCGGCCCGGCCGTCGCCGTCGCCGGCAGCTTCAGCGTCTTGAGCGCCACCGGCCGGCCCAGCTTCAGGTCGTCCGCCAGCCAGACGCGGCCGAAGGTGCCGGCACCGAGCTGCCGGCGCAGGCGGAATTCGCCGGGAAACGGGTCGGGCAGCCGATAGGATGCCGTGGCCCAGCTATCGATAAGTTCGCGCTCGTCGCTCATGGCCGCCTTCGCGGTAACGGACGGATTGGCGGCGCCGGCGTCAGCGTCCCCACGAATAACCGGCGACGCGCGTGCCAATCTTACACATTCGGGCTACCCGATCTGTTATCCTGGATTTGTGTAAATCGTTCGCCGCCGCTTGATGTAGTCCCACACCACGTAGCGGTCCAGCTTGCGCCCGCCCGGGAAGAACACCCGGCCGCGCGTCGATTCGGCGAGGCGATACGCGAAACGCACGTCCTCCTCCGTCTGGTTCCAGCTCGGCAACAGGAAGATATTGATCGTGATGCCCTCACGTGCGCAGAGCTTGCCCTCGCGCAGCGTCGCTTCCTCCGTCTCCGGCTGCGGCGGATACAAAAGGTAAAGCATCTCGCCCTCGAAGTGCGCCGTCGGCAGGCCGTCGGTGAGGAGCATCACCTGCCGATTTGGCGTGTCCTGCACCGCCAGGAACTTGCGGGCCATTTGCAGGCCGTGCTGGATGTTCGTGAAGTGCGGGTGAATCAGCGTCTCGATATTCCGCGGATCGCTCATGTCGTACTTCAGCGCCACCCAAGGGTCGTACAGCGTCACCGGCTTCGGCGTCAGTGCCGCCACCTCGGCCAGCCGGCGCGGCTTCGCGAATGTGTACATCTCGACGAATTGCAAAAAGTCGCCGGGATACTCGGTGCGGATCAGCCCGTCGAGTGCCAGACCCATGCGCTTGACGTTGACGTATTGCCCGTCGTGGCGCATCGAGCCGGACATGTCGAGGAGCACCACCGTCGCACACTTGGGATTGTTGCGCGTCTTGTGGATCTCGATGTCCTCGGGCTTGAGCCGCACCGGCAGCCCCGGGCCGTCGCGCAGCATCGCGTTGACCATCGAGCCGGGAATGTCCATGTTCGCGACCGAATCGCCGAACTCGTACGGCTTCGTCTGCTGCATCTCGGTGGCGCCCTTGCCGACGATCGGTCCCTGGTGCCGGCCGGAACGCGACGCTTCGATCTCGCTGAACAGGTGCTGCAGGAGCTTCGCCTGGAACAGCCGATAGGCTTTGGGCGAGAGCTCGAACCCGCGCTTGCCGTGTTCGATGCCCTGCCGCTCGGCCTGTTCGCGCAGGTAGTCCTCGATCTGCTGCTGCAAACCGCGAAGTTGCTCAAGGTCGCCCGGATCGGCGAATTGAGCCAGTTCCGCCAGGTCGATGACGCCGATCTGCGCCGTCTGCATCGCCTCTTCCATTTGCTTGAGGAGGCGGTCGATCATCTCCAATTCTTCCTTGATCGCCAGCGCCTGCGGCACCGTCATCGGCGTGCGGCCGGTGAACTCATACTTGGAGGCCAATTCGTCGACCTGGTACTTTTCGCCGAGCCGTTCGACCAGGTGCAGCAGGCCGCGCGAAGCGGTCGGATTCATCCTTCATGCGATACCAGAGCTGCTCGAGCTCACGGAGCTGCTCCTCGCGCACCGCCCGCTCAAAGGCCTTGGCGAGCGGTTTGGGCGGCCGCATCTCCGCGGCCTGGCCATGGAAGTTCCGCCGCACCTCGGTCTCGACCTTGCCGGTCTCATAGGTTTCGAGGATTTTGCGCTTGCGTTCGCGCAGGATGTCCATCAGCGCTTCGAGGCTCGGCCCGAGACCCTTGATCTGGCTCGCGTCGAGGCGCACGGCGCGAGCCAGCTCCTCGGACGTGAGGCGGCGGGTGTTGCCGTAGAAGAGCAGATGCTCCATCGCGGGCGTCACCAGGTCCGGCGGCGGCGCCGTCGGGCTCGGCAGATTTACCGGGTCGTATTTCTGATAGGTGTGGATGATTCCACCCAGCTCTTCGCGCGAACTCATGGACAATCCCCCACGCCGCGGGGTGAGTCTTCGAACCCCGCGGGTTCCGCTCAACCCGCGGGGTTCGAAGACTCACCCCGCGGCGTGCAAGCTATTTGACCTCATACGTAATCCGCCCATGCTTCTGCGCCCGCGAGATGCGATCGCTGGCATAAAGCCCGGCGAGCACAAACTCCACGCACGATGCGCGCACCGCGGGGCTGTCGCTCGGATTGACCTCGAACGCCTTCTCCCACGCCTTCGGCACTCGCTTGAGCCGTTCCGCATAGTGCCCCGACGGCAGCATGTCGCCGACCTCGATCTTGACGCCCTTGCCGAAAACGTCGGCAATCTCGTCCAGGCCGTGGCGATCGACGTACTCCTCGAACACCGTCTTGACCGCCTCCGCAATGATAGCCTCCAGCACCTGGCGCTCGGACATCTGGTGGCTGCCCATCATGTCCAGCTCCAGCTTGCCGAGCGACGACGAATAAAGATGGCCCAGATCGCTGATGCGCGGCACCGCGGGCCGTTCCCCCAGGCGCACGCCGCGATGGCGGGCGCTGGCGACCATGGTGCGGAAGTTGGCGATCGAGAAGCGGGCGCTGACGCCGGACGAATGATCGACGTACTTTGACCGGCGCGCCGCCACGCTGACCTGCTCGATGATCTCCTTCATGAAGTACGGGATCAGCACCGGGTACGGCCCGTCGAGGCTGACGGCCGCCTCCTGCTCCATGATCTCGATGCCGGTGGGCCGATCGAGCGGATAGTGCGTCTGCACCAGCGAGCCGATGCGGTCCTTGAGCTGCGGGATGACCTTGCCCGAGCGGTTGTAGGTCGCGGGGTTGGCCGAGAACAGGATGAGCACGTCGAGATCGAACTGGATCGGGTAGCCGCGAATCTGCACGTCGCGCTCTTCGAGGATGTTGAACAGGCCCACTTGCACCAGCTCGTCGAGCTCCGGAATCTCGTTCATGGCGAAGATGCCGCGGTGCATGCGCGGGATCAGGCCGAAGTGCAGCGCCTCCTCGGCTGCCATGCTGGTGCCGCCGGCAAGCTTGGCCGGGTCGATCTCGCCGATGACGTTGGCGAACTTGGTGCCCGGGGCGAGCCGTTCGGCATAACGCTCCTTGCGCGGCCACCACGCGATCGGGATGCGCTCCGGCGGCAGCACCGCGACCATCTCCTTGCCGGCTCGCGTGATCGGGCGGTCGGGATCCTCGTGGACGGGGCTGCCGGGGATATCGAGATACGGGATGGCATCGTCGAGGAAGCGCACGAGCGAGCGCATGAGCCGGCTCTTGGCCTGCCCCTTTTCGCCGAGAAAGAGCACGTCATGGCCGGCGATCAGCGCGAGGTTGATCTCCGGAATGACGGTGTTGTCGTAGCCGAGGATGCCGGGGAAGAGCGGCTCGCTGGCGTCGAGCATGCGGAGGAAGTTATCGCGAATTTCGTGCTTGACCGATTTCGCCGTCCAGCCGCTGTCGCGAAGCTGGCGCAAGGTTGTCGGACGGACCATGTCTGCCATTACCGGGGAATCTCCTGGAGAGGACTCGCTTGCCGGTGCCGCGGTCGGCACACCCGTATTGTAGCGAGAAGCAACGCGGGTGTGGCAGCGCGTCCGCCCGTCGTAAACCGCGCTGGTTCAGGAGAGCACGCCGCGGTATACTCCCAGGAAAGGAGCAAGAATCATGCAACGGCAAGAGCGCCAACAAGCCGAGCTGCTCGGCCAGGAGACACGCGAGGGCCATGGCACGCACGCAGCCCAGCGGGTTTCCGACCGGCCGACTATTCATTTCACGCAGCTTCCCGAGGACACGTCGGGTGGCCGAACGGCGGCTGAATGGAACTATTACCGGCGCGAGGTCGGACGGCTGCTGGCCGAGGGGCACGAGGGCAAGTGGGTCCTGATCCACGGTGAGGAGATCGTCGGAATCTGGGACACCCAGGCCGAGGCCGACCAGATTCGATTGCAGCGCTTTCTCATGCAGGACGTGCTCGTACAGCAAATTCGTACGCACGAACCAGTGCTCCGCGGCCCAACCTACCTACGACTATGCCGCAGCTGACCTTCCCGATTTTGGCGAACGAAGCCCGCGTTGACGTTGACGATGGCGGTACCCGGTCCCCTCGAGTCAATCCGGTGGCACCAGGCCGATCGCCGCCGCAACCCCGAGGGGTAGTCGGAAGGCCGACGCAACGCGGTCCGCCATCACCTGCGGCGCGAACAACGTCGGTGTCGGTGCGTGAATCGCCGTCAGCAATTCGGCGAGTCGCTGGCCAATCCGTTGGTTGCACAAGGTCGCTGTCTCGCCGAGGAAGCGTTTTAAGTATTTGAGATCGGCCCGCGTTGGCGCCAGAATCCGTGGTGCCGCCACTGGCTCCTTCGCCCAGAGCCGTAATTTCACAGCGTCCGATTGAGTAATCACCCCAACGTTGTGAACGGCGGTATTGCGGATTTGCCAGACCAGGTTCATCGACTCGAATCGCCACCGCTCGGCCTCGGGCTGCTGGTTCTGCTTTGGAAAGAGATCGAAGGATTGCCCACCGACCTGGAAAGGGTCTGAGAGCAGCCTGCGAAAGCGTTTGTTAATCTCTTCGCAATCAAGCCACGTCGCCGATTCGCACAGCGACTTGCCCAGCGTTGCCGTGCCGAAATGGGACGCCAGCGCGCTCCCCTGAATCGCAAAGACGTTGAATCGGTCATCGACGACGAAATCGGCCAAGCAATCAACGCACTGGGCTGCGATTTCCTTGAGAAATCGCTCGAATGTCTCGACGAAGTTGACGAGCGCCATGCCGTAGAGCCGACCGAGATGGCGATCGACCACGGCCTGGTAGCGCTCGCCTTGGCCCACCGCTCGTTCGAGGTACGCAAGAGAACCCCAGATGTCTACGACCGTCCGCCGATAATGGAGAATCGGAGCGGCTGCCTCGTCCGGCAGCGGCTGGACGTGTTGCAAAATGTCTTTGATCTTCCGCGGAAGATCGATCGGCGGCCGGGGCATTGACGCGTCCTACGTGGCCTTCGCAGCCGCTTCATCCCGATATTCTTTGGTGGTAACGCCATCCTCGGCGAGCAGCCACTCGTGTGGCGATCCCTTCCAGCACAGGTAGAAGAATCGGTCATTGGCCCACTCGGGTAGGGGTCCCGCCGCGTGTAGATTTCCGAGAAAGCGTGTTGCCAAAGCGCCGAGTTCGCTTGCCTTGATCGACTGGCCTCTTGCCGAAGCGTCGCCCTTCGGCGCCTGGACCAGCAACGGGCGATTGATCGTGCGTAACTCGGCCGCGAGTTCGTCGGCGGGGCATGGAAAGTCCAACCTTCCCGTAAGCAGCGGATCGCCATCCACGTTCCACCAGATATCCACGCCCTGCTGTTCAAGCCATGCCGCCAGTTCGGAAGAATGAAGCTCATAATGTGGACCAGATGCGATAGTGGACATCGCTCTCTCCCGCGCTTCCCCGGGGACCCGCCCTACCCGCATATCCGTTTATTCTCGCGTTGACAGTCCTCCTTGACAAGGTTGCCGCCGCTGGCCGAGGTGTCTGCGAAGCACCCGCCGGGCGCCAGTGGTAGGACCGACGTCTACTCGCTCGCCTTCTTTTCTCCCAAGCCCGATGCCGATTTTCGTGGCATGATCGCGCCGTTGCCGAACTTCTCAATGCTCCGCGTCTTCATGTTGTAGACGTCGCCGGCCGAGAGAACGTAATAGGGCTTTTCCCACGGTTGATACAGCCGCGCATTGTCGTGAACGGCCACCTTCCACGCTCCCATCACCTCAAAACGATCGCCCTTGACGATGATCGCGGTTCCTTCGGCGAGGCCGATGCCCAGCAGCTTGGGATACTTCTTGATCACCGGGATCAGGTCGTCCCAGCGCCGCGCGTGTTGATGTGCTGATCGATCGCGCTCTTGCGCAGGAAGTTGAAGCCGTGCTCGTGCTCCTTTTCCGGCGTCATCATGATATCCGGCCCGGCGATGGCCCCGCGCACGAGATAGTCGCCCTGGATGGTCGCCCCGGCCGAGCTGCCGCCGATCACGCCGCCGCGCTCGAGCACGTTGTGGAATTCCTTGTAGGTCAACGTATTCATGTACGAATCGACGATGTTCCACTGCCGGCCGCCGTCGAACCAGACGGCGGTGGCCTCGCGGAGCGGCGCCGCGAATTCCTCCGTGTCGGCGATCATGGGATCGTGCGTGTGCAACATACGGACATTAGCTATGCCGCGTTTCTTCCAGGACGCGACGACATTGTCCTCCTTGTAAACCTTGATTTCACCCTTCGGCGTCTTGTTGCCGCCGGCCGTCGGCACAATGACGAACTTGGCTTTAGGGCCGCCGGCGAGCTCGATGAACTTCTCCATGATGCCGGTGTCGGTGGTCGGACCGCCGCCAACGATCACCAACGTTCCCTTGGCGGGCCCATATTCGGGCGCTTGCGGGGCCAGGGCGCCGCCGCCCCAGGCACTCAGCACAACGACGGGGAGGAAAAATACTGACAGGATCGCGAGGCGCAGCTTCGTCATCGGTTTCTCCAGGATGCTGCGACTATTGTAGCGACATCGCCGGCGGTGACCGCTGCCAGGCGCAAGGCAACTGGTGACGCTGCGTGGTGTACGGCAACGAACCTTGTTTCCACGAGCGCCGCGCCACTGACAATCGGCGCATGATGAGTGAAACATCTCCCCCGCCGAACCTGTGCGCCAAGATTGCCCGCCTCGTCGAGGAGCGCGGCTGGAACCAGGAAGAGTTCGCGCGCAATGCCGACCTCAACCGCCTGACCGTGCGCAGCATTGTGCAGGGCGGCCAGCGCAAGCTGCACAACGCGACGGTCTGCGCCTGTGCCCGGGCCCTGGGAATCAGCGTCAACGACCTGCGCACCCTGCCGCTGGAACGGCTGTTGCCGCGCATGCACGCACCGGTGCCGGCGCCACAGAACCTCCGGCACCTGTACGAGAAAGTGGCCCAGCCCGAGCTGATGGCGTGGATTGAACGCAATCCGGACCGGGCCGCCCAGCTGACGGCGGACGAGATGGACGAGCTGTTGTCTCTGCAGGGGACCGGCGGCCCCTTGACCGCGTTCGGCGTCGCGCACTGGATCGAGCTGATCGAACGCAAGCGCCGGCTGCTGGAAATGACCGCGGTCGTCGCCGGTACGGAATATCTCGACCTGCTCGAACAGTTCACGCGGCTGCTCTACGAAAAAATCCAACCCTATCGCGACCGTGGCGTCGATTCGGCCAATTAGTGGGTTTCGCGCGCAAGCCGCCGAGCTTGGCCCGGCGGTGTGAGCGTTCGGCGCCCTGCGAGCCGCCGGGCTTGTCCCGGCGGTGTGACGGATGCACACGGCGGGGACAAGCCCCGCCGCTCGCTTCACTATGCCCTGGCGCCCGCCGGTTCGCGAGTTCCCGTCGGCGTTGCCGGCGTCCCACCACGGTGGAAGATCAGGCGGTCGAGCGATAGCGTGCCGGCACCCAGGATGACCAGGCTGGCGCACATGGCAATGATCGCGTAGTTGTACTCGTAGCCTACCGGATGGTCAGCGTAGTTGTTCGTGTCGATCCCTGGAATGCTCGTGAATTCCATCCTCCAGGTGACGTAGTAAATGGCCCCCACCATGACGCCGACGATTCCCAGCGCCGCCAGGCGGGTGAACAGGCCGACCGCCACCAGGATGCCGCACACCAGCTCCGCCCAGGCGACCGTGGCCTGCAGCGCCGGCGACACCGTGTGGACATCCTGGTACCAGGCGGACCCGTAATTGAAGTAGATGACCTTCATGCACCCCTGGGTGATGAAGATGGCGGCGAGCGCCAGGCGCAGGATCACGGCGGCGAGATCAGGAGACCGTAACATGGGTTGCCCTCCCTTGGGCAAGGCGACCTGCTGCTTGACTAGAGCAGCATGCCTTGCCGCGGTTGGTGACATGGAGAAGGGGTCGTAACCGACCAGACCCAGACCGGCACTATTCTAACTCGCCGCGCACCGGCCACAAGGATTATTTCGCCGATTTTCGAATTCCCGCCCGCTCCCGTTCCAGCAGCAGCATCACCAGCGACTGCTCCAACTCGCCGGCCTTGAAACCGAACGGCCCGCGACCGCCCTGGTAGGCGACCCGGCCGGCGGCGTCGATCAGGTAGAGCCGATCGGGCATGCCGCTGTAAGCATGGCCCACACGGTCGTCGAGCGTATCGACCAGGAGCGGCATGTTCATGTCGAGCCGAACGCGGCAAGTGCCGGCGACACCGATGCGCTCCGCCGCGGATTTCGGCTGGGCCACGCTGACGCCGTCCTTGTCATTGGACGCCATGCGCCAGCCGTCGGTCGGATGGGCCTCGCGGACGTAGATGGTCAGGAACGCGACCTGGTCCTTGTAGCGCTCGTGCAGCTCTTCGAGGGACCCAAACTGGGTCCGGAAAGGTCCTCAGGTAAAACTGCCGAATATCAGCACGACCGGCTTCTTGCCGCGGAAGTCGGAGAGCGTGATCGTCTGCTTGCCGTCGTGCGTGGGCAGCGTGAAGTCCGGCGCCGCCTGGTCGACGCGCGGGCCTGCAAACGGCGAGCCCAGCTCGCTCTCGAACAGGCCCTTGAGCAGCGTCTTCCGGAAGCTCTCCGGCATCTTCATGCCCGGCGGCGGACTCGGCGACTTGGCGGGTGGCAGCGGAAACGCCCGGCGCAAATCGTCGACCGTCACGTGTTCCTTGCCGGCGGCCAGCTTATCGAAGAATTGCTCCCACTCCTCACGCGACACCTTGCCGTTGCCGTTCGCGTCGATACTCCCGAGCCACTGCTTGTACATCCGCTCGACGCGCGTCGCCGGCGCGTTCTCCGACCAGTCGAAATCGGCCGCGGTGAGCTCGCCGTCGTGGTCGCGGTCGAGCCGCTGAAACAGTTCCGCCGGGCCGCGCCATTTCCGCCGCGGAATCCGATCGCCGGCCCCGATGCCATACGATTTGGCGAGCCACGGCCAGCCGTAGCGGCTTGTGCCGGGATGGAACCAGCCGTCGCCGCCGCCCAGCGATTCGCCATGCAGGATCGTGGCCAGCATCGCCGCCGCCTCGGATTCCTTGACGATCGGATGGTCCGGTCCGAACCAGAGTGTCCGCCACAGCGCATCGGCCAGAACGCGCTCCGGATGCGGCGGCTGATCCGTCGCCTTCGCGGCCGGCTGGGCGCCGGCGCTGAGCCACTACGGCGACACCGCATATCAGAAAAACATAGATACGAACCATGCTGGCACCTCTTACTCCCCACGTGTTTAGCGTTTATCCAGCGGCCGGCGGAAGGTGCGCAGGCCGCGCTCGAAATCGTCGGCATTCACATACCGCGTATGATACGTCGCCCAATCCTGCGGGAAGCGGCGATACACCGGATCGTCCTCGAGCCGCCCCGGCGGCTGCTCGAGGCTCTTGAGCCCGTGCGCCGGTAGCGGCAGCACTGTCGTGCCGAAGCGCGTGTTGGCGTTGCCGTCGCGCGTCCAGCCGTCGCACTCCCAGATAAAGTCGCGCTGCCAGCCGGCCAGCGGTCCCGCCGGCGCCGGAAACTTGAGGGCAATTTCGTCGCCGGCGTTCATGATGACGTAGCGGTCGTCCGCTTTCGCCAGCAACTCGCGCACGTCGCCGAAGCGCGTGTAATGGCCCGTCAGGTCGCGCCACAGCTGCCGGCCCGTCAGCACCTGGTCATAATGCGGCAGCTCCGGGGAGCTGGCATCTTTCCGCGTCATCTCCAGCAGGCCGCGATAACGCAGCTCGGCCGATTGCGGGCTGGGCCGTTCGATGCGGGCGAGCTTCTCGTCGAGGCCGCGCGCATAGCCCAGGAAGTCCCAGTAGATTTCCATGTTGGTGCGCAGGCGGAAACGGCGGCTGACGCCGGGCCCGTCGATGCCGTCGAGGCGGATGAGCATCGTCTTGTTCTTGCCGGCCGGGAAGCCGAGCGCGGGCCGGCCGACCTTCCAGCCGCCCTTGCCGTCGGGCACTTCCAGCACCAGCGGCCGCGGCGGCTCGTGCGTGCCCTGCGTGATGGCGACGTTGATCGAGCTGTCGGTCGGATGCGTCCAGCCGTGCGCCACGAGATAGACCGGCCCCGTCGCCGGCGCGTCGTTGCCGAGGTCCGCCTCGACCCAGTGATCGGCCGTGATGCCCTGGTACTTGCCCCGGCCGGCCCGGTCGAGGTAGCGCCCATCGATCGCGCGCACCGCATCCGTGGCATCCTGGCCAAGGTGATCCCAGGCGCGCGCGACGGGTCGCGCCGGCGTGGTGACGTACAGCTTCGGCGGCGTCGGCGTGAGGAAGAAACGCTCGTCAACGTGAATTTCCGTATCGGGCGGATGATCGACGACGAGCAGCGCGACCTGGTCGAAGTAATCGGTCTCCCACAGGTTGGCGTGGACGCGCACGTCGTAATAGCCATCCTTCGGCACGAGGTGCTCGCCGGGTATTTTGAGCCATTCGGTGGTCTGGGCAAAGGAGTCGACGTTCTGGCCGTTGACGAACATGCCCAGCGGCGTGTTCCACAGGCAGTCGCCGGCGAAGTGCATACCGGTGCCGTCGTAGGTAAACAGGAAAGGGCAAGAACCCGTAGGGCGTTGTGCGGCCACGAGCCACTGGAGCGGCGCGGGCACCGCGAATTCCCACTGCGCGGCGCCGCTGGGCCAGGTGATGCGGATGACGTCCACCTGGTCGTGGGTGCCCAGGCCGAAGTGGAGCATCGGGCCCGCAATTCGCTGCGTCTGCACCTGCAAGCCGGCGCGGACCTCAACTTGGCCGCCGACGCCGAAGGAATTGTTGCGCTCGTCGCCGGCCGCCTTCGGGTTGGCCAGTGGCCGCAGCAGCTGCGAATGATAGCTCGCGATCCCGGCGCTCAGCGCCCGCACCGTCTGCTGGCCGTCGGCGGAGAGGCCGAGCAGGTCGAGCCGGCCATCCCCATCCAGATCGAGCACCGCGCAGACGCGCATCGGCACCGTGGCCGGCAGCGCGGCAAAGTGGAAGGCCGCGTCGGCTAGAAACACCTGGGCGGAGCCTGGCCCCGCAACGATCAGGTCGAGCGCGCCGTTGTTGTCCAGATCCTCGGTGAAGATCGTCACGGCGCCGACCGTCGTGTCCGCGGGCGCCTGCGCGTGCCAGCTCGGCAATATCCCAGGACTGGCGGTGCGCCACGTCCGAGATGCGCATCAGCGCGCCGTCCGCACGCAGCGCGATCAGGTCGAAGACGCCGTCGTCGTTGACGTCCGCGGCAGTGACGGCGATGAACGTGCCGATGTCCTTGGGCAACGCCCAGGCCTTGAATTGACCGGCACGCTCGTTGGCAAACACGTGGAGCTTGCCGGCCGCATCGAGGAAGATCGCGTCGTTGGCGCCGTCGTTATCGAGGTCGGCCCACACCATCGCGCGCACATCGCGCAGCCCAGCGAACTCCGGAACGTCCTTGGCGGCGAAGGTGCCGTCGCCGTTGTTGCGCAACAGCAGCGGCGCCCCGGAGCGGCGCGAGGATGATATCCAGGTCCCCGTCCGTCTCGATGTCGGCGGCCCAGGCACCGTAGTAATCGTCCTTGAGCACGTCGTCGGCCAGACCCGTCTTGGCGGTGACGTCGGCGAGCGCGCCGTCGGCTTCGAGCTGCAAGAAGCGCAGGCCGCCGGCGCCGGCCAGCAACAGGTCGATGCGCAGGTCGTTGTTCCAGTCCAGCGCCAGCACGCCGGCCTGGGACGGCGGAATCGCCTTGGGCCCTCCGGGGAATGTGTGCGCGGCGCCTCGGCGTCGGCGCGGCGCAGCTCGTGGCCGTTGGCAAGCCAGACGGCGGGCACGACGTCATGGGCGAGCGGGCCGTCAAGGCCGCCGTCCGTCGCCTTCCTTATCGCGGTTGCGCGCTCGGCTTCGCGGATGCGCCATTGCAGCGTCAATACGTCCCAGCGCGACTTCTCCAGCCCCGCGACCGGCGTGGCGCTCGCCCAGCGTCCGACGGTGAAGGCCAGCGCGAGATCGGGCGGCGCGGGCAACGGCGGAGGTTGGTGCAAGCGCAGGAAATGATGGAGCGCAATGCCGTCTTGCACATCCTGATGAATGTGGCCCGTGTCGCGCGGGTAGCCGCGCTCACTTTTGACCACGTTGTGCAGGATCGTGAGCTGCTGCGGCGCATCCGGCGCCGCCTTTTTCAGCGCCTCGTGCACCATCGCCAGCTGCTTGCGCGACCGCTCGGACCAGCCCGCAGCGAGTCGATCGATGCGATCCAGGTTTTCGCGGAGGGCCGGCTGGTCATCGCGCCGCAGCGCTGTTTCGGCTTGCACCAGCCGCGCACGCAGGTTGTTCGGCTGCGCTGCCAGGACGCGTTTCATCAGCTTCTGGATTTCGGTGTCGTGCTCCGGACTGCTCGGTTCGTTCAGCACGTCGGCCAGCGTAAAGATCGTCGCCAGATCGAGCGGGCCCTTTTCGACCGCCTTGCGCAGATGAGCCAGCGCCGCCTCCGCGCGGCCCTGCCGCCAGGCGAGCTGGCCCAGGTTGGCTTCGATTTCACCGCAATCGGGCGCCAGCTCGTGGGCCCGCTTCAAATCGCGGGCGGCCTCGTCCAGCTGATTGTCGCGCAGATTGAGCAGGCCGCGATTCGCCCATCCCGCCGGTTCTTCGGGAATCAGCTCGATCGCTCGATCGAGATACGGCCGTGCGTCGTTCAGTGTTTTCGGCGAGTTGAGCGCCGCCGTGCCGACGCAGAAATCACGCAGGTATTCGGCGTAGCGCCGACCCCGGCCTCGGCAAGCGGAACCAAAAATACGCCGCGATCCCGCCGGCCACAAGCACCACGACCAGGCCCAGCACCACGAGGTAACGGCGTCGCGAGGACATGGTGGTCTTTCTTATTCGTGTGATTCTTGTTATTCGTGGTTTACTCGTATGCGGTGTACCCGATCCACGGCCAGGTCGGTCAGCACTTGTACCGGCAGGTCGCGACCTGGCCAGTGAATCTCGACGCGATCGACCTTGGCGGCCTTGCCCAGCCCGAACGTCAGCGGCAATTCGCTGCAGCTAAGATATCCCTTGGTCGCACGCACTTCACACTTCTGTACGAGTTCGCCCGCCGTCAGGATCACGCGGGCGCCGATCGCACTGCGATTGCAGCGCTTGCCGTCGCCTTCCAGCGCGAGCCGAATCCAGTGATTGCCGGTGCCGCCGTTGTTCTTCAGCAGCCGCGCCGGTCCGCCGTTCTCGCACAGCACCACGTCGAGCGTGCCGTTGCCGTCGATGTCGGCGTAGGCGCAGCCGCGGCCGACCAGCGGCCGAAACAGGTCGGTGCCGGCGTGGGCGCTCGTGACCGGCTCGAACGCCGGCCGCATCCCCGTGTTCCAGTAGAGCTGCACCGGCTGCGCATAGTCCTGGCCCGGCTGCACCTTCTTGATGTCCGGCTCCAGATGGCCGTTGTTCGTCAGGCAGTCGAGCCGGCCGTCGAGGTCGTAGTCGAAGTACATTACGCCGAACACCAACGGCACCCGGCTGGGACCGGCGACGCCCTCGACCTGGGCGACATCGGAGAAAAGCAGTGGCTTTCGGCCGTCGAGCCGCAGGAGCGTGTCCGGCTCGTTGGCGAAGTTGCCGATCCACAGGGCGCACTGGCCCGGCCGATATTCGCCCCAGTCGATGCCCATCGCGCCGCGGGCCGTGCCTTCGGCATAGGCGACGCCTGCCTCCTGACCGCGCTCCTTGAAGGTGCCGTCGCCCTGGTTGTGGAAGAAAAAATTGCGCACCGTGTCGTTGGCGACGACGATGTCCGGCCAACCGTCCTCGTCGAAGTCGGCGACCGTCACGCCCAGCGCCTTGGCGATCGGCCGGGCGAAGACGCCGAGCACCTCGATGCCGGCCTGGCGCGACACGTCCTTGAAGGTGCCGTCCTTTTCCTGATGGAACAGCTGGCAATGCGTGCCCTCAAACGTCGTCGGCGGTCCATAGGCGCGGCCCAGGCCGGCGAGAGTGAAGCCTTGCGACAGATCGAACCTGGGCGACCACTGCACATAGTTGCACACGAACAGGTCGAGCCGGCCGTCCCTGTCATAATCGAGGAACGCCGCCGAGGTGGGAAATGCCACCGGGTGATCCCACGCCAGGAACGCGTCGCCGCTCGCGGTCGGCCAGGTCGGCGCGCGCCCGATGTCACCGGACTTGGCGGTCACGTCGACGAATCGGTGCTTGCCGTCGGCGCCGCGCGTGTTGCGGAAGAGGCGGCAGCCGCCGAGCGCGGTGACAAGAATGTCGGGCAGGCCGTCATTGTCGAAGTCGCCGACCGCGACCCCCATGCCATAGAGCGGCACGTCCAGCCCGACCGCGGCGGTGACGTCGTCGAAGGTGCCGTCGCCGCGATTGCGATAGAGTTGCATCGTCGGCAGCGCTTTTTCCTTCTCGAACCCCGGCCACGGCCGGCTGTTGATCAGCAGCAGATCCTGGTGACCGTCGCCGTCGAAGTCGAGAAAGGCGCACCCCGATCCGAGCGATTCGGGCATCAGCTTGCGGCCGGTCGCGCCGTTGACGTGCTGGAAGCGAATGCCCGCTTTCGTCGTGATATCGGTGAACGACACGCTCGGCGGCGGCGTGGACGTGCGCGGCCGGATGGAAGGGGGCGTCGGCGGGACCACGTCGGCGTTGCCGCCGCGGTTGCAGCCATTGCAGCCAGGCAGCGTCGCCGCCAGAAGGACCAGGAGTACAACGCGAAGATGGCGCATAGGGAATGCTCCAGGATAAATTCGCTACCAATCATTGGCGCCACGCCGCGGGATGAGTCTTCGAATCCCGCGGGTTCTGCGGCGCGACCCGCGGGATTCGAAGACTCATCCCGCGCCGTGGCTTATTTCCGCGCCTCATAGATCACGATCGAATGCGACGCGCGGTCAGCGGCCGGGTGGGTGTCGCGATAGCGCCGGATGGCGACGTCGCGCGCGTTGTCGTCGGGCCGGAAGATGCCGTGCATCACCAGGTGCATCTTGCCCAGCACCAACGACGCGGCGCCACGCAGTTCGGCGTCGTCGCTGCTGGTTGCGAGCTGATGAACCTTGGGCCGCAGCGCATACAGGATCAGCAAACGCGGCGGCGGCAGCGGTCCTTGCAGATGGCCAGTGTACGCGATCCCGGTCAAAGCCAGGCTGACCGGCAGGCCTGGGCTCGGCCAGGCCGACGAGGCTGCAAACGCGGGGACCAGGTCCTCCTGGGCGGGCTGCTGGTTGAGCTGCGTCAACACCTTCACCAGCGTGTCTGCGGCGACAAGGCGCTCCTGTGTGTCCGTGCTTGGGTTCGTAAATACAGCCCCCAGCTGAGGCACGGTCGCAAGGAGGAGGCGATCGAGTTGTGTTACGACGGGCGCAATAGCCAAACGCACCCACGGATCATTCCGGGAGACGGAAGCCTGGAGCGCCTCACGATGCAATTCGAGAAGCACGCGCGTTTGGACCGTAGGCGCCTCGAGGTCCCTTCCGAGCTCGCGGGCCGCCTTGATGCAGTCATCGCGTGATGCAGTCGGGTTCTGCAGTTCCTTAGCTGTGGCGAGCATAACATTTTCTTCGCGCCCTGGGCCGTGCATTAGCCCTGGCGAGGATTTCCAGTCGCTGCCCAAGCGGGTGTAGCACTTCTGCAAATACTCGTGTGCCATCACATTCTCCGCATCCAGCACCAGCGTGCGCTCGAATTGCTCGATCGCCCGGCGCAGGTACTGATCGCGGGCGGCGGCATCATCTTCCTGCTGGGCCTGCGCAAACCATGTTTTGCCCAGCTCGTTGATGACGACGAAATCTTTGGTGAAGTCGAACTTGCGAATCGGGTCGCGATTCTTCGGATCGAGGATCTGCTCGAAGTCCGCGATCGCTTCCTTGAAGTGGACGTTCTGGGCGTTGAGCAGGCCGCGGAACCACGCCACCGTCTGCCACGGCGCCTTGGCCGCGGCGGCATCCGTCAGCATCTTGCGGGCATGCTCCAGATCGGCCGGCCCGCTGTACGCCAGGTAGACGCGTGCCAGATTGAGATAGCCGTGCGCCTTCGCTTCCGGGAAGTCCTGGAACTCCGGGCCGAGTAGCCGGCGAAAGGCCGCCTCGGCCGCGCCCAGCTCACCGCCCTGCTTGCCTTCCGGCCCGCCTTCGAGGAAGCAGCCGATGCCGTAGTCGTTCCAGCGCTGCCACGCCGGCTTGATCGGCGAAGTCTGCGCGGGCACCGTCTCCTTTACGCCGAGGACCGGCAGGATGACTTTGTCCGCGCACAGGTCCACGATCGGCAGCTTCGGCACCTTGCCGGCGCCGTGGACGTGCTCCATGTATTTGTGGTCGAACTTGCGATAACGCACCCGCACCGACAGCTCGACCGGATGCCGCAAATCGCTCGGCAACGGCAGCCGATAATGCACGACCTGGCCTGCCCCCGGCGGAATCTGATGGTCGTAAAGCGGCGTGAAAATGTCCTGCGGATTGCGGCGGTCGATGCGGTTGCCGTGACGGTCGAGCATCAGCACGTTGATGAAGTGCGACCACTCGTCCACGGTTCCCTCGTCGTCGCCGGACATGCCGCCGCTGCGCCCGAGGAGGCGGCCATTGCCCTGCGGCGTATGCTCGCGCGCGGTGAACTCGACCCAGATCTCGTTGGAGTCGGCCGTGCCCTGGCTGAAATGGTGGCCCAGGCCGAGCGTGCGCACCACCGCCTCGACGAGATACGCCGTCCCCGGCTGCAGCGCCGGCAGGTTCGGCCTTAGCGGCAGCTCGTCCACCAGCGGCGCATCTACGCCGGCCCGCTCGGCGGTGAGTTGCTTGACGCCGAACAGGTCGATGCGCAGCGACGGCGACTTGCCGTCGGGCCCCTTGAGCAGAAAATCGGTGACGCGCGCCGCCGCCTGCTCATAGCCCGCCTCCTTCTTCAGGAAATGGATGCCGGTGTTGCCGCCGAGGAAGGTGTGATCGTGGACCTTGAGCCGGCCGCTCAGGTCGAAATCGCGCGCCCCGAAATCGGTCGATTCCTGCAAGGGCATGTGGCAGTCGGCACAGTTCGTCTTCGCCACCGCCGGGTAATAGAAGCTGCGCGCACCGTGGCCGGACACGCCGCTGAGCAGATACGAGTCGTTGTGATTTTGGCCGCGCAGGAATTCCTTGTAGTGGTTGACCTCCTGCGGCAGGCCGACCTTGTGGCATGTCGAGCAGAACTCTTCGGTGCGGTGGAACGGCTTCAGGAACGTCTTCTTGTGCAGGTCGGGCTTGGCCTTGACGAGTTGGTTGTTGAGCCATTGCAGCACCGCGTTGTCCGAGCTAGCGAACGGATAGTGCTGCGGCTCCTCGATGGTGTAATCACCGTTGCCCGAACGGCTGCCGATGTGCGTGATCGAATGGCACACGGTGCAGGTGAGTCCCGCGTGGGCGGTCGGGTTGTTGACGTCGTCGAAATCGGGGTCGTCGAACTGGCCGCTAAAGAACGGCACCGCGTCGTGACAGCCGGCGCACCACCGCGAGGCACGTACGCCCGCCGACTTGCGCGTTTCGCGGACGCTGAAGAGATACGCCGGGTTGTTGAACGAGCTGAGCTTGTGGGCCGAGTGCAGGTGGCTGTTGTAAATGTCCGGATGGCACTTGAGGCAGTACTCGTCCATCATCAGCGTGGCGGCCGAGATGAACTTGCCGTTGACGGTGCGCGAGCGCGACGGCTCGAAGTATTTTTCGCCTTCGGGCGAGCCCTTGGCGAACCAGGCGCTGGGGTTTTGCGAGTGCATCGCGATCATCACCACCGTGAACAGCGCCACCGCGCCGCCCCAGCCGTAGCCCCACTTCCACTTAATGGCCGGCCCCGCCCGGCGGTGCAGGACATACACGGCGACCGCCAGCACCGGCACAACCGCGTGCAGGAGATAGACGGTCCAGTATGCGACGGTGTCGGCAGCCAATTGCAAGCCTTCCAGACGCACGAGCAGCACGCCGGTGACGCACACCACGAGGCCGAACAGGAATACGAACACGCCGAGGCGAACGGCGACGCGATTGGGCCGATTGCGGGCGGTGACGAGATGCGTGATACCGAAAATAAGGAAGGGAACGATCAGCACCAGCCCGGCCAGCACGTGAACCAGCGTCATCCAGAGCGAGAACTGCGTTTGCAAGGTACCGGCGCGCCGCTGCAGGTAATCCGTCAGGCGGATCGCCAGCAGGTAGGCGCCGGTCGCGCCGAGCAGCGCGAACCCCGCGAAGATCACGAACAGAAGGCTCCGCAGCACGGGCCCCAGCGCCGGCACGTAAACCGGCCGGGCGCCGCGGGGGCGGAGCGGTGAGAGGGACGGTCGGGTCCATGGGAATCAAACCCCGTGAATGAGTAAAGAAAAAGAGCGGATACGGATCGTCGGTGCGATGACGCACCGATCCGCGCGTGGTTTCAGCCTGGAATGACAGCGCCGTACACGCCGTGTTTACGCGGCGCGCACCTCGGTTGGTGCGATGCTCAAGAGAGCGCGGCGGGTGGTAGATAGGATCGGCCGCCCAAGTGCCGGGGCGGCGTTCGTTCATCGGGACGAGGGCGGTGGAAACAACCGCTCGGGAGCCGTCAATCGTCGACCAGCAGGCCCAGCTCCTGGGCGCGTCCTGCGGCGCGACCGTTGCCGCAGAAAAAGGGACGGCCGGCGCACTGCCGCAGGTGGGACCGGGACACGGCGACGGATCACTCGGCGTCCAGGGACAGCGCTGGCAGGGCACCGGCCGGACCGCGACCGCATCAATGCCCGACACCGCGTGCGGCGCGGGCGAACTCGGCTGGTGGGCCTGCGGCACGGACGACGCATCCTTGATCGCGATGGTGACGTAATCGCCACACGAGGCGCAGACACGGAACGGGGCCAGTCCCTCGCCGATCACCCAGACCGCGAGAGCAAGACCCGCCAACCGCACCCAGGAGCCGCGAACCCGGCGACACATGGACAGGTAAACCCGTTGAGCCGCTTGCGCCTATTCCATGATCCTACCAGAAGGCCGGCGATGGGCAAACAAAAAGCGCCACCGATCACTTGAGCGGGTGAGCAGCTGAAAAGTAGGTGGAAAACTGCTACCCTAAAGCCAGCTGGCGTATGGCCTTGGAAATCCCGTCGTTTTTCGCTGGAGAACCACCATGATCGACATCACCTTGACCCCCGAACAGGAAGCGCAAGCCCAACGCATCGCGGCCATCATCGGCAAGAAAGCCCAGGAGGAAGCGCTGCACATGGCACGCATCCTGGCTTCCAAGCCCGATGCGGAACTCGTGGGCAAAGCCGAGTTCCAGATTCGCGAACGGGCCCACGACCTCGCGGCCCACGCCCTCCAGACCGCTCTCAACGAGCGGAAAAAAGGGGCTACCAAGGGTCGAGCATGATCTGTCCGCACTGCCAAGACGATGCGGGTTTCGTGGGCTATCGGGAAAAAAACATCGGCAGCCTAGTCGGCACGATGCGTTTGTCGCGTCCCTACTACCATTGCGAACATTGCCACCACGGCCTGTGGCCCTGGGACGAAATCTTGCGGCTGTCGCCGGAACGATTGACGCCTGGCGCTCAGGAAATCCTGTCGTTGCTCGGCATCTTGAACAGCTTCGGCAAAGCGGCCGATCGCGTGCTCGAGAAGGCCACGGGCCTGCGCTTGAGTGAATCGACCGTGGAACGAACCACCGAAGGCGCGGGCGAACGGTTGGGGCAACGGCTGGCCGACGGCGAGGTGTTTGGGCCGAAGGTTCACTGGCAATGGCATCCGGACGCCGAGGGCAAGAGCTGCGCGTATCTCGGTGTCGATGCGACGGGGATCATGATGCAAGGCCCCGACGGCGCCCAAGCCGAAGGGCGGATGGTCGATGTGGGGATGATTTTCAATCCGCAGCCACGGGCGTCGGCGGACGAGGACATTTGCAAGCCGTGCGACGGGGTGCGCTACCTCGCGGGGCTGTACACGCTGGAGGAGTTGGGCCTGCAGATGCGTCGTCAGGGAGCCCAGGTGGGCATGGATGCGGCGGAGCGTTGGATCGCATTGACGGATGGCGGCAGCGGCCTGGAGCATTTCATCGACGTGAACTTCCCGCGGTCGGAAAAGATCGTGGATTTTCGGCATGCCAGCGAGTACGTCAATGACTTCGCCAAGGCGTATCGTCCGAACGAAGCGGGAGCCCAGCTGGCCGAGACCTGGTGTCATCAACTCAAACACGAGGGCGGCAAGGCGCTGTTGGCGGTCTTCGAGGGACTGGACCGCAGCGCGATGACCGCCACGGCGCAGCAGCAATATGACAAAACGCTCACTTACTTTCGCAACCAAGTGCATCGCATGGACTACCCAACCTACTTAAGTAAGGGATGGCAAATCGGGACCGGGGCGGTCGAGTCGGCCTGCAAGACGGTGGTGAACCAGCGTTTGAATATGGGCGGCATGCGTTGGGGCGAAGCCGGCTCTGACGCCGTCTGCCATCTGCGCGCGCTTTTCTGCAGTGATCCAGACCAGTGGGATGCGTTCTGGTACCACAAGCCGCGGAAACCGCAAGCGCAAATCGCCGCGTAGCGCCCGAATCCACCGACGAAACTGACGCTTACCCCACTTGAGCAAGGCGAACAACCTGCCATCGAGGAATTGTCCGTCCTTGCGGAAATGCCTTCGCAAGAACCCTTCCTGCTCAAAGCCGCATTTCTCCAGTACCCGCGCCGACGCCAGGTTCTGCGGGAACACATGGGCAATGATCTTGACCAGCTCGAATTCCTCGAAGGCGTGGTGACAAACGCGCCGAACAACCGCGGTCATTATGCCTTGGCCCCAAAGCGGCTTCGCCAGCCAGTAGCCGACCTCGACTCGATGGGACTTGCCGAGCTGGAAGTCATCGAAGCCGCAGCCGCCGATCAAGGCGTCGTCGCCGGTGCGAATGGCCCAATGCACTGCTCGACCCTGTCGCTCGGTGATCTTGGCGACGAGAGCGAGCCATGCGTCGGCATCGGCATCGGTGTAAGGGAAAGGTATGCGAAGGGTGCGGTCGTAGATGTCGCGGTCGTTGAGATGCTCGACGAGGGCTTCCTTGTCCGAGGAGCAATACTCGGACAGCTGAACCAGATCGTTCACGAAGATCTTCATGGCGGAACCTGGCCAGCATGCTCGGCGCGATTGCACCCAATTATATCCGTTGACGGCGGTGGCCCGCCTGCGACAATAGGGCGAAGAGGATCACCGATCTTCTCGGGAGGGCGTACGCAGCTACACGCCCGAAGACGAGGGTCTCTACGATGACTGTGTAGCCCGGTGAACTCGCGCGGATGGCGGTCGAGTCCAAGCCGCGTGGGCGCGCGAGTCAACCCTTAAGCTCGACTGGCCAGGGACGTGCTTCACTGCGCGACCCCGTCGCCCCATCCGATGCGGCGGATGCAAGAGAAAAACGGGGCGTCACGCGGTCGGCTGCCGTCCGCCAAGGTGGGCGATAAGCCGGCAACGTAGCCGCTCCATGAGCTTCCGCGCGGCTTCCGCCGACATGCCCAGGTGGTGGCCGATTTGTTCCCACGTCCACCGATCGTGGACGCGCCGCATCATCGCCTCCTGCTCCTCCGCGGTGCACTGCGCCAACGCGCGCCGCATCGTCTGTGCGTCTTCCGTGCGCACAGCCTCTCGCATCGGCGTCTCGTCCGTGGCCGGGTCGTACCCCGGGGGCAACGGCACCGGCCGGCGCGCTCGCTCGCCCCGGTAGTCGCGGGCCACATTGATGAGAATGCGGCGCATCCAGCCTTTGAACTCCGAATGGGTGGAGCCCTGGAATTTATCGAAGTGCGTCAGCGCGCGCCGACACGCCTCCTGGACCAGGTCCACCACGCTCTGGTCCGAACATTTCGGCCAGCCGCCGCCCGCGTTCACCAAGAATGCGAGGTAGCTGTAATAGTGCGTCATCAATCGGCCCAGCGATTCGCGGCACCCGCCGCGCGCCGCTTCGAGGTCGCGGGCAAAATGCTCCGGCGCGGTGCAGGGAGAGTGCGACATGGTGGTGAGCTCCAAGGTGGTGGACGGCGTAGACGCGATCGGCCCGAAGGATTGTATAGCCAGCCACGAGCCTGTCAAGTACCTGAACGCGCCACGCGCTTTTTTGCGATTTACCAACAATTCGCAATTTTTTTTCGTCCGGTTTTCCGAAACTGCCAGTCTTGTTAGTGTAGACGGCGAACGCTCGCGGCTCGCCGCAAGCTCTCAGATGGTTTTGGCGGTTTGGCATTTGTGGGCGCATCTCCTCGGCGTATCCTGTGACACCATGGCGCCCGTCGTGCCGATCGCCAACGCGCTTGCGAGCATGAAACCGGGCGCAAGCGCGCCGACGACAACCACGGTCAAAATGCTCCACTGGGATTATTTCGTGTAGACTGAAGTTACGAGAGATTGAGTCGGCGGCGAGTGTCGCCGCATCCCGGATTGGTGCAGGCCCGCTCTGAGCGGGGTAGGCTCGCCTGCGAGTTCCACCGGACCAGCGCCGTGGGCGCTTACTGAATCGACGACGAACTGGATACTTTTCGAAGGGGACCGACATGCCGACCACCGGTGTCACTCGTGGCGTGGGGCTTTGCGCCGCGTTGCTCGCAATTGCGGTCGTCGAGTGTTCCCTGCTTGGTCTGGGCGCTCAGGAAGGTCCGATGGTGCCTGACGGCGTCACCCATGTGGCACTGCCGCCGGGTGATCTCCGGCTGGAGAACTTCGTCAGGAACGGGAAGCCCGTCCTGCGCCTCACCGTCGGCAAGACCGTGATCGAGACGCGAACCATCTTCCTGGGCGATGGGAAAGGGGCGACCGTTTACGAGGCGACCAAAGAGGGTGCGCACTGGGTGCCTCCCGAAGGGGGCAAGGGTTTTGTCGTTGACGGCGCTCAGATTTTTGCCTCGGGCAGCACAATCGGCGAGCCCAGCCCCAATTTCATCACGGTGCAAAAATTGAAGCCCGGGAGCGTCTACGTAACCACGCCAAGTATCAAATTCCAGTGGGGTCCTGAAGCCAAAGCGAAGCCCAAGACGTGAGCGTCGGCGTTTGCGCTAAACCGTTCCAACTTGCGTTTCCAGTTCTCTTTCCTTGCATTGAAGGGATCAAAAATGCTGCGCGCTCCTGAAGCACTTGTTCCCAAAGAGGTTGCCGCGCCAACTGCGGCTCGGGACCCGTTACCGACCTGAATTGCTGGTCTTGGAGGATCGGCTCGCACCCGCGAACCTTACCTGGGTCGGTGCAGCGGGCGGGCTCTGGAGCGTAAACACTAACTGGGCGCCTGCCCAAATACCGGTAAATGGCGATGTTTTGACTTTCGACGCAAACGTGGGCGCCAACACCAATTCGGTTATGGACTTGGGCGGCGTTGCGCAATACCACGTCGGGCAGATCAACATCGTCAACGGATACAACGCCACGATCACCCTCAACAACAACCTTTACGTTGACGTCCTCAACATGCAGAGCGGAGCCACGATTACTGGCACCACATGGCTGACGATTTACCAGCAAACTCAGAACGCTGGCATCGGCGCGGCAACGATCTTTGCTACCTCGTCCTTGGCCGCCGGCACGATCAGCACGAGCTCATTTTACATCCTCGGCGAGAATGCGCATCGGGCCACTCTCCAATTGGGCAGTGCCACCGCCACCCCAACCCTCAACACAAACCTGACGATCAATGACGTCTACTCGACGGTCAACTGGCAGGCTGGCGGCGTTAATGTCACTATGGGAAAGACCGTGACCAACCAGGGGACCTTTCTAGCAGACAGTCGAGGCCAAACTATGGGAACCGCCGGTGCCCCAGCTGGCGGGAACACGTGGACCTTCCAAAACAACAATGTCCTAAATATGGGGCGAGGCACGTTCCAGAATGTGAACTCAGTGGCGGGGCCAAATGCGAGGACATTTAGGGTTATGGCCCAGGGACCCGGTACGGATTCGTTCCAAATTGCCGGCACTGCCACGCAAGACCAAACCGGCACCCTCACCAGTGTTGAGGACGGTACGTTGCTCGTGTCCGGTGACGCCACCTACAGCGCGGGCACTGTCGCCGTCACGGCGAACACCACGCTGTCCGTTACCGGCGCCTTCACGGCGAGTTCGGGGAGCATGCTCAACGTGGACTTGACGACCCCAACCGCGGGCTCGGGGCTGGTGTCCGTCGCGGGGACGGTCACGCTCGGAGGGTCCCTGGACGTCACCGCCTTGCCGGGATTCAGCGGCAGCGCGTTTACGCTAATCGACAATACGGGCGGCAGCCCGGTGAGCGGCACCTTCCAGGGGCTGCCCGAGGGTGCGATCCTCAATGTCGGCGGCACCAATTACCAGATCACCTATGTGGGTGGCGACGGCAATGACGTCGTTTTGCAAACTCCAACGGGATCCTCGACGTCCCCCAGCCTGACCCCGACGTCTACCAGCGTAAGCTCGTCGCAAGATCCCTCCATGTTCGGCGCCGCGGTGACCTTCACGGCAAGCGTCTCGGGCGGCGGCATGGGTGGTCCATCCCCAACGGGCATGGTCACCTTCTATGCTGACGACATCGCGCTTGGCAGTGACAGCATCAACATGATGGGCCAGGCGAGCCTCGCCGTGAATACGCTCACGGTCGGCGACCATACCATCACGGCCCTCTACTCAGGCGACGGCAACTTCAGCAGCAGCAGTGGGACGTTGGGCTGTACGGTCGACCCGCCGGTGGTGACTGTTAATAATCCAGGCAACCAGACGAACACGGCCGGCGACACGGTTTCGCTGGGGCTGCTGGCTTCCGCCTCCAACGGCGATTCCGTAACCTTGTCGGCGACGGGGCTGCCGCCGGGCTTGACCATCACGAGCAGCGGGATCTCCGGGACCATCGCGAGCGACGCGGGGTCCACCACGCCCTACTCGGTGACCATCACGGCGACCGATGCGAGCGCCGGTGTGAGTGCGAGTCAGCCGTTCTCCTGGACCGTCAATGCGCCGACGGTGAGCTTGATGAGCCCGGGGAACCAGACAAACGCGGCCGGCGACACGGTTTCGCTGGGGGTGCTCGCTTCCGCCTCCAACGGCGATTCCGTAACCTTGTCGGCGACGGGGCTGCCGCCGGGATTGACAATGACTAGCAGCGGAATCTCCGGCACCATCGCGAGCGATGCCGGGTCGGCCACACCCTACTCGGTTACGATCACCGCGACCGATGCCGCCGCCGATGTAAGCGCGAGCCAGTCGTTCTCGTGGACCGTCAATGCGCCGACGGTGACCTTCATGAACCCGGGGAACCAAACGAACACGGCCGGCGACACGGTTTCCCAGTCGCTCATGGCCTGGTCGTCCAACGGCGATGCCGTCACGTTCTCGGCGACGGGGCTGCCGCCCGGATTGAGCATCACCAGCGGTGGCGTCATCTCGGGCACGATTGGAGGGTCCGGGACGTACACGGTCACGATCACCGCAACTGACGTGGCCGCGGACGTGTACGCGACGCAGACATTCAACTGGACGGTGGCAT
Source organism: uncultured Gemmataceae bacterium (assembly GCA_963834865.1). Taxonomy (GTDB): domain Bacteria; phylum Planctomycetota; class Planctomycetia; order Gemmatales; family Gemmataceae; genus CAWIDK01. Next base: position 1,058,887 of record CAWIDK010000005.1, on the reverse strand, counting down.
AAACACGCGACCTACCGCGACGCTGGCGGCATGTGCAGCCCGGCCGTTTTCCACGGCCGGGCTGTTCTGTTGCGCCCGGCGTGCGAACCGGCGATGCCCCCTTGCCGTATACTATGCGAAGCCACATCGCACCCCGGCACTTGAGAGCTTTGCCATGCACCAGAACATCCCCCTGTCGCGCGTCATCGACCTGACCGATCCGGCCGGCAATCGCATCTACAACATGTCCGTCGACGAGGCGCGCCCTGGTGGCGCGCGGCGAGCCCGATGCCGTCGCGCGGATCGACGGCGAGTTCGCGCTCGTCGGCCAGATCGGCAAACGCGTCTGTCTGGCGCGCACCATCGGCCGGTTATTGCGTTATTTCATCGCCAAGTGGCACGATGGGCCGATCCTCATCGTCGCCGACCGCATCGACGCCATCCGCGCCCAGCTGGTGACGCTGGGCCTCGAGGGCCAGTTCCATCCGTCGTACACGCGCATGGTGCCGGCCCATCACGTCGTGCGGATCGAGCTGGTGGGCTGCCCCGATCCGAACCCGACCTACGCCCGCTTCTTTAGCCCGCCGCGCAACACCCTGCCGGCCGACGTCGGCCAGATCGGCGCCCGTTATATCGCCGCCGCCGATCACGAGATTGTCCGCTGGCTCGACCGGGTGCCGCCGCGTGAGCCGCTCGGCGTCTGCTTCTCCGGCGGCGTCGATAGCGGCGCCGTTTTCCTGCTTACCTACCACGCGCTGTTGCGGCGCGGCGACAGCCCAGCCCGGCTCAAGGCGTTCACGCTGGCGGTCGATGGCGGCGGGCCGGACCTCGAACAGGCCCGTGAGTTCCTGCGCCGGCTCGACCTCGCATTGTTCCTCGAACCGATCCCCGTGCGCGCCGATCAGGTGCGCCTCCACGACGCCATCCGCGTGATCGAGGATTACAAGCCGCTCGACGTGCAGTCCGGCGCGATGGCCCTGGCGCTGTGCCGCGGCATTCGGCAGCGCTATCCCGAGTGGCGCTACCTGCTCGACGGCGACGGCGGCGACGAGAACCTCAAGGATTACCCCATTGAGGAAAATCCCGAGCTGACCATCCGCAGCGTGCTCAACAACCCGATGCTCTACCAGGAAGGCTGGGGCGTCCACGCGATCAAGCACTCGTTGACCTACTCCGGCGGCCAGAGCCGCGGCTACGCCCGCACGTACGCCCCGCTCGCCGTCACCGGTTTCATCGGCCTGAGCCCGTTCGTCTGCCCGGCCGTCATCGCGGTGGCGGAGGCCGTCCCATTCATCGAATTGACCGGTTGGGACCACGATCGCCTGTACGAGCTCAAGGGCCAGGTGGTGGCCGCCGGCGTCCACGCGCTGACCGGCCTGGACATGCCGATCTTCCCGAAGCGCCGATTCCAGCACGGCGCCGCCGACCGCGCTGCCGGCATTTTCCCTTCGGGAACGCAGGTGTACCGCGAGATCTTCCAGGAGACGGTCGCATCCGCTGGCCCACGGAGCGCATGATCCGTGTGGGCGTATTTCACGTTTTGCGGGACACCGGACACCCCTGCACTTGCAACGCACGGGGCCGGTTTCGCCGTAACACAGGGTATGTGTGGCGAATGCGTCCACGTTTCACCATCAGCAGCAATGCGTCCATGTTTCAACGTCGCGCCCGCGCTTGCTCGGTCGTCCCGCCGCGACACTGACGCTCAGGTTGGTTGGGCGGCGGAGTCATTGTCGCGTTGGGTTACCGGTCGCACGATGTTCCGCGCGGAACATCGTGCCGATCGGCGACGCGGAACGCCAATCCACGACGTGACGTGTCGATGCGGGAATTAAGCCGCCAACGCCCTCGTCGGCCTCGCTCCAAGGCTGGGCCAGCCGCTCGCCGTGCCGGCATCAGGCGGCCAAATCCGGGTGACGTTGCCTCAGCCACGCCGCGGTGCGACGGACACCATCACGGACATCGACTTGCGCCCGCCAGCCGAGTTGCCGCGCGGCCTTGTCCGGTTCGTGGCGGACGTCCTCGGTCAGGATGGCCAGGCCCGCGCGGGTGTAGGCGGGGGCGGTGCGACGCCGGTTCAGCCTGGCCCAGAACTCCGACGTCGATGCGGCCAGCCGAGCCAGGAAGTAGGGAACGGCTTTACCGGGCACCTTGCAGTTCAAGGCCTGGCACAGCGCCGAGGAATTCGTGAACGGTGACGTGTTCCGGCGGCGACACGTTGTAGGCCTGGCCGACCGCGGCGGGCGTCAGTGCCGCCGCAATCGCGCAGTCGGCCACGTCGGTGACGTAGATGGGGTCGGCGCACGCGTCCGCATGGCCGGGCCAGCGTGCGGTCGGGCGGCGCAGGAAGCGGATGAGCGGGGGGATGATGGTTTCGTCGCGCGGCCCGTAAATCCATGCCGGGCGCAGGACGCTGATGGGCAGTTGCCGGCTCGCGGACCGCACGGCCGCCTCGGCCATGACCTTGGCGCGCGCGTAGCGTCCGAAAGGTCGGAACCCGACGGCGCCGTGCGGGGCGTCCTCGCGCACCACGCGCTGCCGCCGGCAGTAGCGGTCGTCGTACACCCGGATGGTACTGACGTGAACGAAGCGTTGAACGCCGGCGCGGATGGATGCGCGCAGCAGGTTTTCCGTCCCATGCACGGTCGTGCGGAGGAAGCTGGACCACGGAGCCCAGTGCGTCACCAGCGCGGCCGTGTGGAAAATGACATCGACGCCCCGTACCGCGGCCACCAGCGACGCCGGGGAAGTGATATCACCGGGGACCATCTCCACCTTGTCGCCGGGAAGCGACCCCGTCTTGTCCGGCTCGTAAACCAGTGCACGCACCGCGTGCCCGGTGGCAAGCAAGCGTTCCACCAGGTGGCTGCCCAGAAAGCCCGTGGGGCCGGTGACCAGGGCGAACATGGATGCCGATCCTCTTCCGTGAGGGCGCCGCCCGGGCGATCCCGCCGGGGCCAGAATAGCCGGCGCGCTCCCTGTGGCGGAATCCCGCCTGCGGGCGCGCGAGCTACCCAGCTATAGATAAGCTACGTGTCTTTTGCAAGACGAATGCTGCGTTCACGACTTGACGACCCGCGCCTGGTGCCGGATCAGCAACCAGTCCTGGAGCCAGGCGGGCAGCAGCGCCATCAGCCGCAACTGCAGCACCATCAGCCGCGGGAACGCGTGGAATCGCTTGCGCCTGGCGATGGCCCACAGGATCTCGCCCGCCGCGCGCCCCACCGGCATCAGGCACTGGTCCCGGAAACAGCCTTCGGACTGGGGTGTGCGGGTATACCCCGGGCAGACGGTTGTCACGGAAATACCCTTCCGCTTGACGTCCAGCCACAGGCTCTGCATGAGGGCGTTCAGCCCCGCCTTGCTCGCGGAGTAACCCATCATGGCCGGCAGGCCGCGGAAGGACGCTAAACTGGAGATGGCCACGATGTGGCCGCTCTGCCGAGCTAGCATGCCCGAAAGGACCGCGGCGATGGTGTTGCTTACGCCGATGAGATTGACGCCGATAATGCGGGCGATGGCTTCGGGATCGGCCGCCGTCGCCGGCGTGGCGGCGACGATTCCCGCGCTGGCGATCAATAAGTCGATCGGGCCGAGCCGATCGCTGAGGCGCGCGACCGCCCATTTCATGAACGCCGCGTCGGTCACGTCCGCTACCTGCCAGGCGACGCCAAGCCGCTCCCGCCGCAACTGGTTTTCCAGTTCCTTCAGGCCCGCCCGATCCCGGTCGATGGCGGCGGTCTGCCACCCGCGGCGTGCTAGCTGGAGGGTGAGTTCGCGGCCGATCCCGCTGGCTGCCCCGGTGACGAGAACGACGCCCGCGGGTGCTTGGCCCGGCTCGGCTGGCGCGCCAACGTCCGGCAGCACGTCCGAGTTGGTGTCTGCCGCTGGCCCGTCACTGAACTCCTGCGGATCCGGCAGGCTAATCTCGTTCGACGGGTCGTGTTCCGCGGCACGAGACATGGCCTTCCCCTGTGGGCGGCACAAAAACATGTGCCAGGCGCCGCCGGGCATGGCATCCGACCTCAGCAAGCCCAACAAAAAAGGCAAGATAAACAGGAATGCCGCGGGAACGGCTCACGACAACCCATCCGAGAAGAATAGTATACAAGAGTCCCAGTAGAGTCGCAACCCTGCTCGTTCTGTCGAAACCGTACTGGACGGCACCTCGGGGGTAAATGGGTGGTCGGGGGAACGCTATGCAAGCTTTGGTTACAGGGGCGACGGGTTTTCTGGGCAGCCACCTCATCGAACTGGCGCAGGCGTTCGGCTATCAGGTCCGCGCCTTGGCCCGGAACAAGGATAGGGCGCGTCCGTTGGAGGCCACCGGCGTGCGCGTCGTTCTCGGTGATCTCACGGACCCCGAATCGCTGGCGGCGGCGGTGCGCGGTTGCGCCGTTGTTTTTCATGCCGCCGCCCTGGTGACCAACTGGGCACCCTGGCGCGAGTTCGCACGGACCACGGTCCGCGGGACGGAAAACCTCCTGCGCACCGCCACCCGCGCCGGCGTCGAGCGCTTCGTGCATGTCAGCACCATCCGCGTGTACGATGACCGCTGCTGCCGCCGGCTGCCGGTCGTCACCGAGGACACGCCGTTCGGCGCACGCGGCCACCGGCACTTCGGCAGCTACGCGCGGGCCAAAGTTCTCGCCGAGCAACTGGTCTGGCGATGGCACGCCCAAGGAGACGTGCCGGTCACGGTCCTGCGCCCCGCATGGATCTACGGGCCGCGCGACGAAACGATCCTCCCTCCCCTGGTACAGTTTCTGCGCAGCCCTTCCGCGCATTGGCCGTCCTGGACCGACCCCTGCGTGGACCCGATTTTCGTCACGGACGTCGCCGCCTGCGCGCTCGCCGCCGCGCGCTCGCCCGCGGCGGCTGGGCAGGCCTACAATGTTGCCCCGGTGCGCGTGATCCGCTTGCGCGAGTTCCTGAGCGAGCTGTGCCAGGCGCTCGGGATCACTCTGCCGCGCCACTCGCTCCCTTACCCGCTCACAGCGTCCATCACGCGGCTGACCGAGGTGTGGGCCCGGTTGACGTTCCGCCGGACCGCCCCGGCGTACACTCGCGCCGGCCTGGCGATCCTGACTCAAGATATTCATCACGCCTCGGGCAAGGCGCAACGGGAGCTGCACTGGCGGCCGGAAACCGACATCGCCACGGGAGTCGGTCGCACCGCCGCCTGGTTTCGGGAGCGCTTCCCCGGCGGAAGTGCTCTGACGCCGGGCCCGGTCGGCACCTGACCAACCCAAAATGCCGTGACCCGAAAATCGCCCAAATCCGATGCTTGACAAGGGTCCCTGGCTGTGCTCTGCTGGCAGGATCAATACGCGGGCGATCCCGGAGCGGCGACCGGAGGTCGGTTTCTCGATGGCGCGGTAATTCACCTACTGCTGGCAGCACCGCGAGATGCGCCGACACCCGGCGGGCGAACCGATCGGGATCGCTTACGGTTCGCAGTTTGCCCGGCGCGGCGTCTGCCCGGACGACCTTCTGTATATCGTGTCGGTGAACCAGGCCCGGGTTCATTTGCTCGGCAAGATGCATACGTGTTTCATCCAGTCGTTCTTCGGCGCGCTTCTTGCCATGGCATTCCCATCATGTCGTGCTGAGGTTTGCCCTTGGTGCGGTGGCGCGCTGACAAAGGTTGGGGATATTACCGACGACCAATCGAAGCCGAGCAAGAATCTGGGTGTATGGAATCGTAGCATTTGCGCGAATCCGTTTTACGATCAAGATTCGGTTATCTGCTCCCAGTGTTGGCACGCTTATTCGAAGCTGCTTGATTCTTGGGAGCGGAGCAGTGAGTTGCCGGATTCTTTTCGGCGTCCTCTCGCCGAAGACATCCGCCTATTTCCATTGCCCTCCCGCAAAGATATTACATCGCTTGTCGTCTATTCGCAGAATTGTACGCCCACGCAGGTGACTGAGTCTGTGGGGTTCTGGTGTATAGATTCGCCGGGGGGAGGTCATTTCCTCTTTTCGCGAGTACGCCCGACAGCATGATCTTCTGCTGCGCGTGGAGGAAACAGGCCGTGTCACAAACCAGGTTGATGTTGCGGCTTCAATGTCCCTGCAGATGCAGAGCAGAACTGATTGATCGAAAGGAGCCGGACGGATGATTCATGTGATTGCGACGATTGAAGTGGCTGAAGGCCAGCGCGACGCCTTCCTGGCGGAGTTCCACCGCGTCATGCCGCTGGTGCACGCCGAGACCGGCTGCATCGAATACGGCCCGACGGTGGATTTCCCCGCCGGCCTGCCCGTGCCGACGCCGCTGCGCGACCAGACCGTCGTGATCATCGAGAAATGGGAGAGCCTGGAGGCGCTGCGCGCACTTCACGGCGGCGCACATGCAGGACTAGCGCGTCCGCGTGAAGGACCTGGTCGCGCGCGTCCAGCTCCAAGTATTGCAACCGGCATAGCATGAAACTCCTCCTCTTCAGCGACCTGCACAACGACACCGCCGCGGTCCGCCGGCTCGTCGAGCGTGCAGGCGGCATGAGTTTTGCGAGGTTCAGCCTCTCACCAGTCGCCGCGGCCGGGAGGGGGTCATTCGGCCCGCGGCCGGATGCCAGGCGATTCATCGAGGCGATTCCCATGAGTGCACCGCCAAGCCCGGACCGTTCGGATGCCGCCCGCCCGTCCTTGGGGCCGCTCGTCGCCGAGCATGGGGCCGGCCTGGAGCGGCGGCTGCGCGTCATTGCCTGCGGCGTGTTGGCGGGCCTGCTTGCCGCCGGGGCGGTCGGGGCCGCCGTTTCCAACTTCCGGGCGCGGGTTGGGTCGCGCTGGCGCTGGCGCTGGTGGCCCTGCTCTGCGCCGCCGGCCTGATCGTCCTGATCCCGCGCCTGAAGTGGCGGGCCTTACTCCACCGCGACGGCGTCGTCCTCGAGCGTGGGGGCCCGCCGGAGGTCCTCCCCTGGTCGGACGTAATGTACTGCATCGAGCGCAACGTGAATGGCCACTATTCCGTACGGCTGCAGCTCATGGATCAGCGGCGGGTCACTTTCGACGCCCTGTTCCGCGACTACTACGCCCTCGGCACTGCCGCCCGCGAAGGGGTGACGCGGGCGGTGCTCGCACGGGCCGCAGGGCAGCTGAAGCGGGGGGAGGAGGTGCCATTCGGGACGCTGCAGATGTCCTGTAACGGGCTGAGCAACGGTAAGGAGCAGCTCGGCTGGGACGAGGTGTGCGAGCTCGGAGTGTGGCCGAACTTCGGTCGCTCCGGGTACAAGGTTGAGGTACGGAAGCACGGCGCTAAACTCGCATGGTTCTCGCGGCCATACATCGACTTCCCCAATGCAGAGGCATTCCTCCAATTGGCTTCCCGTTTCACCCAGGTTTCTCGGCCGGGGTAGGGGCTACCATGAAGTCTTTGGTGAAAACCATTGTTGCCGTGGCCCGTGCTTGCACGTTGGTTTCCGGCTGTAACCGTGCGCACGGTCTGTCCAATTCGCTTCGTGGACCTTGAAACGACGCTGAAACAGTGTGAAGACTACCTCTTCCCGGCAATGAAAATGACGCTGCGGGAGAGGAGCATCTACTATCACTTGTTTCGTCACACACGCCTTCTCGGGAAGGAACAAGGGCTATTCACAATTGACCCATTGGCCAGTTCGCTCGGCGTCAGCACGAGCGTTTGAGACGATCTGCGCAGCTTGCACGAACGTGGGTGCATTCGCATCGAAGACCGTTCGCGCAACGGCCACCTGATCCGAGTTTTGCTGCCCGAGGAAATCAACGGCGTCGTTCCGAAACTCGAGCCGGCGGAAGTCGTCGATATCGAAACAATCGATTTCTTCGCCGACCGCGTGTATTTGGCAGCTCTGCTGGCGCGAGAATGGGGCTTGCTTCTATTGTCTGCGCCAGGTCCGCCCGGACAATTGCCAGCTTGACCATGTGGTCGCCCAAGCAGGGGGCATGAACAACTCGTATCGGAACATCGTCGTGGCTTGTCATGAGTGCAACACGACAAAGCAGGCCGCAGCCGCTGCAGATTTCATTCGGCTCTTGTACCGCCGCGGGCTTCTCTCACAGGCCGACCTCGAAGGGCGGCTGTCTGCCCTGGGAATGCTCCAGGCAGGGAAGCTTGTTCCCGACATCGGGCGGTCAGCCGGGGCTAACCAAACGCTACACTTGGGTAGCAGCTTACAGCGCAAGGGAGCGCCTGATATAATGGCGTGATGACGCCTACTCTGATTCTTGACACCAGCGTGCTGATTGCTGGCTTGCGGTCATCGCTGGGAGCGTCTTACGTTTTGCTCGCCCTGGTCGGGTCGGAGCGATTTTCTGTGGGTCTGACGGCAGCCTTGGTGCTGGAGTACGAGGCTGTCTGTATGAGGTCGCTAGCCCATGTTTAACAAGTGTCGGGGTAGTTTTTGACGTAAGTCCTTAATTTTCAACGCGCGGAGGTCCAGTTTTCAGAAAACCGTAGTGACAATCATTACAAACATTTTAGCTGTTTTGTCCGCATTTCATCGAATATCCGGTTGACGGACCGGTGGATTTGTTGATGATAACATCATGTTCATCCGCTCCGTCAAAGTTCCGTCCTCCAACGGCACCGTCCACGAGTATGTCCGCATCGTCGGCTCGGTGCGCGAGAACGGCAAGGTCAAGCAAAAGGTCATCGCCAACCTCGGGCGACGCGACACCCTCGAAGCCGTCCTGCCGCTGCTCAATCGCTTTCTCACCGGCGAGGAAGGGCCGCAGGCCCTGGCCCAGCAACTCGGCGCCGAGGGACCCATCGAAATCCTCGACGCCAGTACCTGGGGACCGATGCTCGTCGCGCGCCACTTCTTCGACCAACTGGGCCTCTGGCAATGGCTCGATGCTGGTCGGCGTTGGCCCAAGTTGCGGCCGAGCGAAGACCCCGCCGACGACTGGGTCAGCCGCGTCCTGGTGCTGATCACCAACCGCCTGGTGCGGCCGGCCAGCGAGCACGGTTTGGCCGCGTGGCTGGAGACCGATTACGTGTGCGACCGGCATGGTCGCCGGTACGTACCCTGTTGGAAGCAGCAAGGCCGCGTCCAGGTCGACTTGGGGCAACTGCAGCGTTGGTATCGCACGCTGGATCATCTGGGGTTGAACAAGGACGCCGTGGAAGTGGCGCTCTATGAGCGGCTGCGGACGTTGTTCGAGTTCGACGCGGACCTGGTGATGTACGACCTGACCAGTACGTATTTTGAAGGCCATGGTCCGCCGACGCTGGCCAAGCACGGTTACAGTCGCGACGGCAAGCCGCGGAACGTGCAGGTGGTGGTGGGCGTGGTGATGGTGGCGGGTTGGCCGATCGCACATCACGTGTGGGCGGGCAACACGCGTGACAGCACGACGGTCAAGGAAGTCATCCAAGACCTGGCCCGGCGTTTTCGCCTTCGGCGTATCGTCTTTGTCGGTGATCGCGGCATGGTGACCGAGAGCAATCTGGCCATGCTGCAGGCGGCGGCGGAACATGGCTACTTGGTGGGCATGACGCGTCGCCGCAATCCGGAGGCGGAGGCGTTGATTGATCGCGTGGACGAAACGAAGTGGGTCGACTGCCCCAATGGGATCACCGCGCGGGCGAAACCAAATCCACCCCGGACACGAGTGCAAGAGGTCGCCTGCGACCGTGCCGGCGTGCGAGTGTTTGTGGTCGATAGCGACGAGCGTCGGGCCTATGAAGAGCGGCAACGTAGCAAAGCGATGGAGCGGGTGCGTGCGGCCTTGGCGAAGGTGCAGGCGCGCGTGGCCAAGGGCCAGTTGAAGCAGCCGGCCAAGATCGGCGCGGCGGCCGAGCGGGCGTTGCAAAAGAACCACGGCTATCGTTACTACATGTGGGAGTTCAAAGAGGGACAATTGGAGATCGCGGAGCACCCAGTGAATTTACCTCGGGAAAAGAAGTATGAAGGGCGCTACCTCATCCAGACCGATCAGACGGCGATGACGCCCGCGGAGGCGGTGGCGCACTACAAGGACTTAAGCGAGGTGGAACGGGGCTTTCGTTCGCTCAAGGATCCGCTGGGCATGCGGCCGATCTGGCATCACACGGCGCGGCGGGTGAAGGCACACATTTTTGTGGCGGCGTTGGCGTTCTTGATCGAGCGGATGCTGGAGCGCGCCTTGAAAGATGCTGGCCTGTCGCTCTCGGCGCAGTCGGCCTTGGAAGCATTGCAGACGATTCGCTACGTGCAATTCCGCGTTGCGGAAGAGCTCCGTAGCGGCACGACACCGGGTTCGTCCCGCGCCCGCCAGGTACTCAACGCCATCGGTCTGGCCGACCATCGGCCGCCGGCGCCGCCCGCGGGCGATGAAACGACAATGTAGTGACTAATCCAAAAATCAGCCCTTACGCAGCAAGGACTTACGGCGACACTTGTTAAACATGGGCTAGTCGCGCTCGGGTTGACCGCCGACGACGTACGGGAGTTGCTAGACTATTTTTGTCGCGTGGGGAAGTTGGCGGCCGTACGGTTTCGGGTGCGTCCGAGCGTTGCAGACCCCGACGACGAACGGGTGCTGGAAGCGGCGATTGCCACGGAGAGTCAGTGGATCGTGACGCACAACATTCGGGATATGGCGGTTGGGGCCGCACGGTATGGGGTCGACGTCATCAGGCCGGGCGAGGCGCTGCGGCGTCTGGGGGTGGAATAATGAACGGCTTTATTGTCGAGTTGCCGCCTGAGTTGCAGGCAGAGGTCACCCGCCGCGCGGGCCAGGGACCAGGCGCCGAGTCAGCCTGGGTAGCGGACGCTGTTCGGGAAAAGCTCGCTGCATGTGCGCAGTTGGATTACCTCGAGGGCGCGCGGCACGTGGCAGCCGCGAGGCTTACGAGCGGGTGCTGGCCAAGGTCCCCGCTGTCGACCCGGTGCCGGGAGATGAGCGAAAATCGACAGGGCTAACCAACGGCTGAAGCTGACCGGGGCCGCCATCCCGGGTTTCCGCGCTCAAGGTCATCGCAGGCGGCCCCGGCAGCTTAGCGGAGCGTTCAGCGAGGAAGGCGGTAGCCCAAGCTGCCGCGAACGGACTACCGGGGGCACGGGCCCCTGACTCTAGGCGAGGGATTCGACATGTTCATGATGTTCCAGATCGTCGCGCTTTGTCTGGCCGCGGACGCGGCACCCAGCTACACGGTCCACGTCCGCGAGTTGACCGCCCCGGAGAAGACAGACCGTGTGCCACTGGCCGGCTCGGTGGCCATCGTCGACGCCGTCGGGACGCTCAAGCGGTCGCCGCGCGAGCTTGCGGGGATGGACCTGTGGATCGTGCGGCGGACAGAGGGCGGCAAGGTCCAAGTGTTGCGAGTCGATTGGGCCGCGGTCACCCAGCGAAATGCGTGCGCCGCCAACTACCTGATCCTCGCCGGGGACCGACTTTTCCTGCAGGCCCGGCCTGCCAAGTAAGCACGCCGAACCGCTCAATGGCCTTGCGAGTCAATAGACGTTCCTTATCGGGTTCAGGATCACCAATTTGACGATTGAGAGGTCATTGTGAAAGACATATCGCCGCCTGGCCAGCCCCAAGAGCCGAGTAATCGAATCGCGAAGGTGGCCTTGGCTTTGGCGATTGTCGGCGCTGCGCACGCAGTTGCTTACTTCGCGTTCTTGGCGCTGATGTGCCGGACGAGTTTGGGAATCGGACCACTGTACGGCCAGACCGAGCGTAACGGTTTCTTGATGGTCCTGGAGCTTCCCTTGGTCGGCTCAGTTGGCTGCTTTCGGTCGCGCTCCTTTGGGGTCAAGACGCTCTGGGTATCGTGCATCCGCAGGCGCTGCTCTTTCTTGGGCTCCTCGCCATGACCTGCGGCGCGGCTTTGGTGGGTTTGGGCTGCGGGCTGGGGCGTGTGGCGCGGGGACCCCGGCGGGCGCGGCGCTTGCTTGGACGGTCGCCGTCCTCCTGCCGGTCGTTTGCTGGGCGGGGCTTGGAGGCTACGTCGCCCGCCTACACGGGGCGCGCGACCATGTCAACAACCTGCCGTTCCGGCTGGTGAAGTCGGCCTCCGCTTCATTGATGGAGTTGCAGGCTTGGTATGGTTATCCGCACCGCCTGGAGACCGAGCGGCTCATCATGTTCTACGACGACCAGGTAACCGACCCGCAAGGGGACGCCGCGGCGATGGATCGGCACGTGGCTCGGATGGAGAAGTTGACGGGCAAGCGCTTGCAGGCGAAGATCTACTGGGTGCGGGGCAGCTTGCTTGGCAAAAGCGGGTTTTGCAACCGCGGCGTGGTCTCCGGCTCGTCGGACAGTCCTGCCGGCAGCCTGGACCGGCACGAGCTGGCGCACGCGGTCCTGTGCCAGCACGAGACGCCGGACACCGATCCGCCCACGCTGCTCAGCGAGGGCTGGGCGGTGTCGCAGGAGTGGGCGGACGACCGCCCTTTCTTGGCGCAAATGGCGGTGAAATCACGGCAGGGAGGTGAGGTGAATCAATCCTTCCAGGCCTGGTCAGGCAGTCGGGCCTGCTTGAGAGATCTGACCACGCCGACGTGGTATCACCACGATAGTGGTCCTGTCTACCCCGTGGGCGGGGCGTTCGTAGACTTCCTGATTCGCCGGTTTGGCGCCGAGCAGTTCCTGGAGCTGTATTGCACCTGCCGACCGGACCGCTTTGAGGTGGCCTGTCAACGAATCCTGGGGGTGGACCTGGATACGTTGGAGCAGTTGTTCTGGGAGGATGTCGAGGGATGGGCAGCCAAGGCGCAGCCGCCAAGTCGGGGCTAACGGCGGTTGCCAGGCCAACCGGCGAACCAGCCGTTGCAGCGGACGGGGCCGGACGGGGCCGGCATGACGGCTTCCCGAGGCATGCCGTCCTCGCGGCCGGCCCCGCGGCTGAACTCTTTCGTTCGCGCACTGGAGGGACCATATGCTCGCCGCTGACCGCCTCACCCTGGCGATCGCCATCCATTCGCAGAGTTACCAGCTTCTGCGATGGGTTGCGGAGGCGGTGCGCAAGGGCTTCATCCCAGCAACGCGCGCCCACCAATATGCGAATACCTCCGACGCTGCCTTCGCCTGGATGCAGGACCATTACTTGAACTTCCCCCAGGGGATGCGGCCGGATAAGCGGCACTTGCGCGAATTTTCCAACTTCTTCGGGACCTATGTAACGTCATCATTTGACATTGTCGAGCAACCGGGAGCGCGCCTCGACAGCCGATGCGGGTGCTATTGCCCGCTGTGTGTGCACCTGGTGAACGCCCCGCACCTTCAGGCGAAGAAACTGAGAAAGCGCGATAAGGCGCGTGCCGATCAGCTGATGGTCAATCGTGTCACCGCTCTCGCCAGCGAGGAGGAGATCGGGGTTACCGACTCGGCCGTCGTCGCTATAGTCCGCAGCGACGAAACAAGGCGCTCGGCGGCGTACTCCGCCTACGGCTATTGGCTGATCCGGCGGCTTGAAGGCGACACGGACGGGACCGCGGTGCTGGCGTTGTGGCGGGAAATTGCCTGGAAGCGGACCGGCTCGCCGATCAAGAATTTCCAGCTCCGGTTCAAGGATTTTATTGACGCTGAGGAGTTACTCGCCGACGCTCTCCAATCCGTCGTCGCGCGTGACGTGAGTCAAGGTCGAACCCGGCGCTCCACGTGACCACGACAGTTGCGGTTACTTGGAGAGCATCGACAGGGCGCCGAACAGCTCAAGGGCCGGCCCGCCAAGTGAACGCAGTCGTTCGCCGGCGAACAGTTCAGTGCTGCAACAAGAACTCCCGCGTGTTGAGCAAGCTCCACATCACGCCGCGCAGTCCCTCGGCCGGTGACGCCGGCGCCTCGACGTAGCGCAAACACGCTGCGCGTTCGGCCGCGCTCGGCATCCGGCACAGCGTCCACAGGAACACCGCCTCGATGCGCCGTCCCTCGTCCGGCTGCTCCTTCAGGATGCGCGCCACGCGTCCCTTGTCGTCGGCGATCTTCTGCCGGATGCGCGGATGATTGGCCAGGCTCAGCACCTGCAGCACCGACGCGTCGCCGGTGCGCTCGCAATCGCACTGCACGGCGGAGTTGCGCTCGGGCCGGCCGAATTGCTCGAGCATGAACGTCACGAACGCGTTGCGCGGCGGGTAGGGAAGCTCCACCGTCTTCCACTGGGGCAGCCAGTGGTAGAACTTCATGTCCATGTCCTCGCTCGTGCCGGTCGCGTGGCCGAGCGCATCCAGCAACACCTCGGCCGGCAGCCGGCGGTAGGCGAAATAGGCGTAGTTGGCGCGATCGATCGCGCTCAGCGGCGTGGCCTGGCTGCTTTGCTGATAGGTTCGGCTGCCGAGGATCGTCCGGTGCAGCCATTTCAGGTCATAGCCGTGCCCGATGAATTCCTTACACAATTCGTCGAGCAATTCCGGATGCGTCGGCGGATTGAGCGGCGAGAGATGGTCCGGCGGATCGACGATGCCGCGGCCAAAGTAATGCGCCCATACGCGGTTGACGATCGCTCTGGCGAAGTAGGGATTGTCCGGCCGGCGCATCCAGGCGACGACCAGGCCGCGCGGGTCCTGATCCTTCGGCACCGCGATCGCCTTCGACTCGCCGAGCAGCCGATACTGCCGCGACTCTTGCTTGCCGAGCGGACTGGTGGTGCCGGCCCAGGGTCCCTTGGCCGGTGGCAGGTGCGCGATCTCCGCGTGCAGCAGCCGCCGGCCAACCTCGGGCAAGAGCTTGCTGCGGCGGTCCATGGCGCCGACCTGTTGCTGGAACGTTGCCAGCTCGTCCTGGTCGGCTTTTGCCTTCGTTTTCTTGACCTGGGCGTCGAGCTCCTTGCCGCGCGTTTCGCGCAGCTTCTTGACCTGCTCCGTCAGCTTTTTGGCCTCGGCGTCCAGCGTCTTGACGTACGCGGCGACCTCGGCGAACTTCTTCTCGTTGTCGCCCTGGAAGCCGGGCTGGCGCACGTGCATGAAAAAGTTCGCGAAGCTCAGCAGATCGTCCTGCTGCCAGACGTCGTGCGGATGGCGGTGGCACTGTGCACATTCGAGGCGCAATCCAAGGAAACTGTGCGCGACCTGCAGCGCGCCGGTAACGCCGCCCGATGCGCGCCGTTGCCAGTAAAGATCGAGCGTCTTGCGTTGGCTATAGAGCTGCAGATCGGTCCGCGGCGTGGTGTAGCCTTCGTTGATCGTGCGGGTTTCCTGCGCCCAATCGTTCAGGCTGTGCCCATCGCGGCTCGTCGCGGTCAGGATGCGCTCGACGAATTGGTCATAGGGAAGGTTCTCCTCCAGGCGAGCCCGCACCCACTGCATGAACCGCGGCGCGTCCTGCTCCTGGCTCAGTCCGTCGGCGTAGACGCCGTAATCGCTCGCCTTCAGGAGATCGCAGAACTTCAGCGTCCAGAGGGCGGCATAGCCTGGGCGGTTGAGCAGCTCATCAATCTTCCTGGCCCGCCGATCCGGCTGCGTGTCGGCGAGGAACGCGCGGATTTCGTCCGGCGCCGGCAGCGTGCCGGTCACGTCGAGCGCCACGCGGCGTAGGAAGGTCGCATCGTCGGCCAGCGGCGACGGCGGGATGTTCAGCCGGCGCAGCTTGGCGAGGACGTGCCGATCGATGAAGCCGTCCGGCGTCACGTCGGGAAACGGCTCATTGCCGATGCGCGGCACCAGCACGAGCGCGACCGCCGGCTCAGCCCGGAAGCGCACCAGCAAGGCCGCGTCCCCGGGACCGCACACCTGGACCTGGCCGGCCGGATCGACGGTGGCGACCTGGCGATCTTGCGACTCATAGGCGCAGAGGGCGGTGACATCTTCCTGAGAGCCGTCGGCGAAATGGGCGATGGCACCTAGCCGATAGCTGTCGTCGGGACGAGCGGTCTGTTCGGCCGGCGTCACCTCGAGGTGGACGAGGCGCGACAGCTCGGGCGCATCGAGTTTCGCTCCCGCGGCGATCCAGCGGTGCAGCAGCGTGTACTCGCGGCTGCCGATCTCGGTGCGCTTGCCGCCGGCGTGGCTGACCTGGCCGGTCGCCTTGAGCAACAGCAGGCTGGCCTCCGGGCGGTGCCGATTCAAGCGCCGGCCGCCGAATTCGCGCACGAGCCGCTCGTGATCGAGCGCCGGGTCGGCGCCGAACAGGGCGAGGCGAAAGCCGTTCTGCCCCTTGACCGCCCCGTGACAGGCGCCGCCATTGCAGCCGAGCTTGCTGAACACGGCCACCACGTGCCGGCTGAAGCGCGGCGCGTCGTCGTCATCGGCACGAGCCGCGATCGGCAGGAGCAGCCACAGCGCGGCCACGCTCACGGTCAGGCGACGCGAATGGCAGTTCATCCCATTTCCTCGGAAAGGCGGCGTGTTGGTGGGAATGCGCGGCAGGATGTTCGATGTATACTCTACCGGTCCTGCGATGTGCGTGCAACCATATCAACCGGCCGACGGAGGCGGGCGGGACACGCTGACGCCGCCCGAGATGCAGGAGGCGGCCCGCGCAGTAGAATGCCTGTCGAGGTGAACCAAGGGAAAACCATCGGAATTCAATGCCGCTATGGATCAAGAACAGGTGTCTCCACCTCCCGAGGGCAGCCGCATGAGCGATCAACGTCTTCGCGAACACCTGCAAACGCAGCTCGACGATCTCGCCGCCCGCGGCCTGTTCAAGCGCGAGCGCCAGCTCCAGGGACCGCAGGGATCGGCCATTCGCGTCGCTGGGCGCGAGGTCGTCAACTTCTGCGCCAATAACTACCTCGGGCTGGCCAACCATCCCGAGATCGTCGCGGCGGCCCGGGCTGGCCTGGAACGCTTCGGCTACGGCATGGCGTCGGTGCGGTTCATCTGCGGCACGCAGGAGATTCACAAGCAGTTCGAGGGCGCCATCGCACGCTTCCTCGGCAAGGATGACGCGATCCTCTACAGTTCGTGCTGGGACGCCAACGGCGGCCTGTTCGAGACGATCCTGTCCGAAGAGGACACCGTGCTGTCCGACGAGCTGAACCACGCCAGCATCATCGACGGCGTCCGCCTGTGCAAGGCGCAACGCCATCGCTACAAGAATGCCGACATGGCCGACCTGGAGAAGGGCCTGCAGGAGTCGCGGGCGAGCCGTTTCCGCCTGATCGCCACCGACGGCGTCTTTTCGATGGACGGTTCGCTGGCGCCGTTGCCGGATATCTGCGCCTGGCCGACAAATACGACTCCCTGGTGATGGTCGACGACAGCCACGCCACCGGGATCCTTGGGCCGGGCGGCCGCGGCACCGCGGAGGCAGCTTGGCTGCCTGGCGCGAATCGACATCGTCACCAGCACGCTCGGCAAGAGCCTGGGCGGCGCGGCCGGCGGCTTCACCTGCGGCAGCCGGCAGCTCGTCGAATTCCTGCGCCAGCGTTCGCGGCCTTACCTGTTCTCGAACGCGGTGCCGCCGCCGATCATCGAAGCCGCCCACGCGGCGCTCGATCTGGTGAGCCGCCGCAGCGACCTGCGCGACCGGCTGCACGCCAACGCGCGCCGCCTGCGCGAGGGGCTGGACCGGCGCGGGCTTCACGCTCAAGCCGGGCCAGCACCCGATCATGCCAGTCATGCTCGGCGACGCGGCCCTGGCGAGCCGCATGGCGGATCGACTGCTGGAGCAGGGAATCTACGTCATCGGCTTCAGCTATCCCGTCGTGCCGCAGGGCCAGGCACGCATTCGTCTGCAGGCGTCGGCGGCGCACTCCGACGAGCAGATCGACCGCACCGTCGCGGCGTTCGCGGCGGTGGGTAAAGAGCTTGGCATCGTGTGACATCACGCCGACGGCGCTTCGAGCGGCCGGATGGTGAAATCGCGCAGCGTCAGCGACCAGTTGCCGCGCTCGCCGTCGCGGACAAAGCGCACCAGTGCCTCGGACGCAACCGCGACCGCCAACAGCACGAGGTTGCGGGCGAGCGGGTAATCGCACACGTCGCCGGCCACGTCCGCCGGCACCCGGTACGTCTCGTTCCACACCACCTCCGCGTAGTCGGCGAAGAGGCCGACGTGCAGGCACGGCAGCCCGTCGCGGCGGCGAGCCGCGCAGCGCCGCGGCGCCCCGGTAGATCTGCTCGTGATGGAACTTGCTCATCGACGCGCTGGCCCTTCTTGGCCATCCAGTCCACGGCGACGCCGCACGACGTGCCGCCGCCAGCGTGGATGCCGAGCAGCGCCTTCTCCCAATCGGCCACGGCCTTGCCCTTCGGCGTGACCGGGTACGCGATCGTGTCGAAGGCGTACGCGTACAGGTCCGCCGTGCAGACGGCCGAGATCATCGCGCCGAGCTGCCGGCCGACCTCGAGCGCGACGCTCATGCTGCCCGACTTGTCGAGCAGCAGGGCCGTCGGCCGCTTGATCTGACCCTTCGCCTGGACGCGCGCAGCCGTGACGGCGTCGAGGGCGGCGGCCAGCTCCGGCGCGGCTCCGGCGGCGTCGGCGGCGACCTTGGCCTTGTCTCTTGCGGTCGGGAGCGGTTCACCCGTCGCGTTGCATGGGAGAAAAGACCCATCGCGACCGGGAAGGTTCGCGAAAGGCTCAAAAAAAGCGGGCGAGCCGGGAGATTCTTGTTTACGTTTAGCGCTCGGTGCGCGAGCGCTAAACGTAAACCGGAGTCTCCGGTCGCTTACGCTCCTGGCTCGCCGAGATGGTGCCGGCGCCGCGAGCATGTTGCAGAACAGAGCACCCTGGCCCATTGCGTCGTCGATCGCGACGTGCGTGTGCGGCACTTCATCGAACCATTGGCGCGGCATGCGGCGCTTCACCGACTCGCGGTATTCCGTGCCGAGCAACGCCATGGCATAGGTCTTGATGTCCAGTGCCGAGTGCGAAAAAGGGCTCTCGCCGGCGAAACGGATCAAGTACCAGTAAACGAACAAAAAATCGTAGGCCGCGGGATAGCCGACGAATACGGGTTTGCCTGGTAGGGACTTCAGCCAGGCGACGTACTCGGGCATGACGACCGCCGGCTCGCGGACGTTGGCACGGCACGCCGCCCAGGCGGCGGGTTGCCCCTGCCACCAAGCCATCGTCTTCGGATCGCCCTGGGCGCCGGGCAGCGTCGCGAGGTTGGCCGCGAAGGTGCCCACGAGCGTCTTGTCGGCGCGGAAGGCCGCGGAGCCGAAGCTGAGCATCGAGTGCGGGCCCGGGATGGGCCCATCCGCCTCGACATCGGTGCTGACGTAGATCTCGGCCACGCGCGTCTCCGGCTTTCGTCACGTCGTCGCTTTCCTCATTTTATCGCATTTGGGTAAGGTCAGGGGTGCGCGACGCCGCGTTCTCGAGCCGGTGGAGAGCGGCCGTCGCGGCCTGGGCCGCCCGTGGATTCGGTGCTCCCTGGGCGAGGGTTTCGAGCACCTGTCGCGCTGGCGGACTGGCCATCAGCTCCAGCGCCGCGATGGCTCGCAACGTTCGCAGCAATTCCCGGTCGCGCCGGGCGAGGTATTGCTCGAGGCGCCGGCGAACCTCCAGCGTGACGTTACCGAGCAAGACCTTGCGCACCGATCGCTCCGCCGACGGGCCGAGATGTTCCAATGCCTGGGCAGCACTGTCACGCGTAACGAAATCGTCACTGCCCAGATCGAGCACCAGTTTGGCGATTTGTTCCGCTGGGGCAGCCGCAATGCACAAGCGCTCTTTCAGCAAGGGCACGCTTTGCGTCGGCGCCAGCACCAGCGCCCACAACGCCCGGTCCGCCTGGGCTCGCGCACGGCCAGATCGGACCAGAACGCATCCAACTCGCTGGCGGAGGGTGCACCGGGTGCCTTTGACTTGCCGGTGGCTCGGCCCGTCAGGTCCCAGAGCAAGATGGTGGAATCGCCGCCGCCGGACGCCAGCGTTCGGCCGTCGGGAGCGAAGGCGAGCGACCAGATCGCTTCCTGCGCGGCCTCGAAACGGCGAATCTCCTTACCGGACAACACTTCCAGGATGTGAATCGAGCAGCCGTCGCTGCCGTCGGCCTTCTTCGATTCGCGACTGCCGCCAAACGCCAGCAGTCGGCCGCTTGGTGAAAGTGCCAGCGCATACATCATCATCCCAGCCGCGGCGTCGGTGGCTTCGTCCGTAACGCGCATGATCTCCTTGCCGGAATCGACGGCCCAGACGCGGAGATCGCGGCCAACCTTGCGACCCGCAACTGCCCCGGCAATCGCCTTGCCATCGGCTGAGAATACCAAACACGCCAGCTGCGGCGTGCTCGCATTCAAACGGCGCAGCTCCTTGCGCACGCCAGTGTCCCAGAGATGGATTTGGGCACCGTCGCCGTCGGCGTCTGGCGCGGTGAAAGCCAGCCGCCGGCTGTCCGGGGAAAACGCGAGCGGCGCGTCGCCGCGCAATTGCTCGAGCTGCACACCCGTGGCAACGTCCCAGAGCCGGAGGTCGTCCTCCGCGGCAACGGCCAGGATCTTGCCATCCGGCGATAGCCGTATCGTCTTCGCAACGTCTTCGGCCCCGTGCACGGCAATTGTGCGGATTTCCTTGCCCGTCGTCGTATCGCAGACGTGGATAAGCGGGTCGTCCTCGGGGGATTCGCCGCTCCACCACTTGCCACGCAGTGCCAGGCGCTTCCCGTCCGCCGACAGGTCGCCCGCGCCCGAACCCCAGCCTTTTGCGGTTGGGCCCATCGGCCCGCCGAACAGCCGGCTGCGCTGCCGTCCCGTTGTTAGATCCCACTCCCGGACCTGGTTGTCCCGGCCACTCGACCACAGCGTCTTGCCGTCGGCGGCGAACCGCAGCTGCTCGACCCGGCCGGTATGGCCGGCAACCGGATCGATTTCCTTGCCCGTCATGTCCCAGCGACGGATCGCCGGGTCCCACTGTGCCGCCGAGGCGAGGACCGCGCTGGCCGGCGAAAAGGCCAGGGAAGTGATGTCATAACGATGCGCCTGCCACCGGCACCGCTCCTTGCCGGTGTCGACCTCCCATAGGTGTATAGTCCCGATGCGTCCTGCCGAGGCCAATAGCTTGCCGTCGGGCGAAAGCGCGACAACCCGCATCATCGCGATGTCGCCCTTGAGCTGGCGCACGAGCTGACCCGTCGCCACGTCCCACAGCCGAATCACCCAGTCCTCGCCCGCCGAGACGAGGAGCTTGTTGTTCGGCGTAAAGGCGACAAACTGCACTCGGCCCTGCGTGTCGCCCGTGAACCGGCGCACTTCGTTGCCGGTCGCCACGTCCCAAAGACGAACGCTCTGGTCGGCACCTCCGCCAGCGAGCGTCTTGCCGTCGGGCGCAAAGGCAATCCATCGAAGGGGCGCATAGGAAGTCGAATTGGCAGAGCCAGCGCCGGGGCTGTTGAGCCGGCGAATCTCCTTGCCGGTCGCGACATCCCAGAGAATGATGATCGCTCCATTCTGCGCGGGCCCCCCAGCGGCCGCCATACGTCCATCGGGCGCGAAGGCTGCAACGACAAAGTGGAAGCCATCGGGATTGGCGAGGCGGCGCACTTCCTTGCCCGTGGCGAGCTCGACCACCGCGCTACGGTCATTCGTTAGAAACCATTTACCGTCGGGCGAAATCGCCACTGACCTGTCCGAGCCCGATGCCGGGACCCGCTGTACGGGCCGGCCGGTCGCTGCATCAAAGACCCAAAGGCACGCCTCGTGGTAGCCGCCATGATTGCCAAGCGCAACCAGGTGCTCGCCGCGCGGCGTAAATGTCAGCGCACTGGTGAAATGCCCCACGCGAAAGCGCGTCGAGCCGAGGCGGGCCAGCACGCCGTCGGGCAGCGGGTCGCCGGAATCGTCCAGCCGCGGCTCGGGCCTGCGCTCGGCTACCGGACTCGGGACTTGCGCGGGTGGATCGCCTGCCGGGGACTGGGGCGATAGCAGGATGCCGCCGGCCAGCGCGACGAACAGGCGGACCTGCTGGACGAGGTGATTGCAGTGCGCGGCGTGCATAATGCAAACTCCGGCGATTGGGCACCCCCTATGGTAGTGCCGCGCAGCCCCCCGAGGGGAAATATTTCCCCGGATTGACGCCGCATTGCTGCCGAAGCTGCCAAGCTGCCGGGCCACCATTGACAGGATCGCGCCGATCTCGTTAAGGTGTGAATGGGTGGTGGTTTTCTGTGTGTTGCCCGCTGGCAGGAGTACCGTCGTGAATCCACAAGTTTACCGGGAAAACCGTGCGCGCTTTCCGCGCGCGAACTGTTGAAGTATGACGGGCAATGGGTGGCCTTCAGTATGGATGGACGCCGGCTCATTGCCAGCAGCGAAGACTTGGCCACGCTGGACGGGCTTGTCGTGGCGGCCGGCGCGGACCCCGAACAGGTCGCGTTTGAGCGGATCGAATTGGACGACGTCTACCTGGGTGGTGCGGAGCTTTCCTGATGCAGTTTCCCTACCAGGATGAATCGCTCGCCGGTGCTCCGCCGCCGTCCCTGCCAGCAACGGCCACGGTTCGCTGGCGTCCGCTGGTTCCCGTCACCGCTATTGGACCAACGGGAACACGACGTTTCTTCCCGCGCCGTGCTGGATCCGGGAGCTGACGATACGATCTTTCCCGTGGCGGTGCCGCCAGTAGTCCCAGAGCCATCGCCGTGCGACGCCCGTCTCGTCAATGCACAGCGTCCATCGCAGTGGCGCGATCATTGCCACGGAAATGATTCCCAACACGGTGCAGGAGACGGCGATACTCAATGGTGGCCGTCCCAACACAAAATGCCCAACGCTGAAAGCTGCAATCGCAAGCAGCATGAACCCCGCCATGGCGTACATCGCGCTGCGACGAAGTTCCGGCGCCATGCGGTAGATCTGGATGTTCACGTTTCGTTGCCAGGAAGGTGGTGGCCAGCTCGGTTCCAAACAATGTAGCCCAAAGAGGACCCACGCCAATCACTCGCGCAAACTGATCACCCGAGACGCGGTGGTACGCGAACGGATTTGTGGTTTTCGAGCGGGCACGCCCCTATCCTGATGGAAGTCGAGGAACCGAAGCCAAGGAGATCGACCATGAGCAGGCGCAAGATGAGCATCGCGATTACGCTCGTCTTCATCCTGGGTGTTGGTGCGGGCGGCAGCATGATCGCGCAAGACCTCTCAGCGATGACTGAGCGCGAGCAGGCGCCGGCACTGCCGATCGAGGACCGCCGCGACCTGCACGGCGATGCGCTGCCGAGCGGCGCCAGCACGCGGCTCGGGACGATTCGCTTCCGTAACAGCGACGGCTTCGAGACGCTCGCCTATACTCCCGACGGCAAGGTCCTCGTTTCGGGAGGCTGGGGCGGGGCCGCGGTCTGGGACGCCGCCACCGGCAAGCAGCTTCGCCGCGTGGGTACCGCACTGCCCAACACCTTTGGGCCGGCCTCCCTGTCATCGGACGGCAAACGCGTGGCCGTCGGCGGTTGGGGTCCAGCGAAAGACACCGCCGGCGCAGTGTACGAGGTCGCGAGCGGAAGGCGATTGTACCCCTTCGGCAACAGGGGCGGCGCACAATCTTTCGCGCGTTTTTCCCCAGATGCTAAGGTCCTGGCCGTCTACGGCACGGACAACGACATTCAGCTGCACGACGCTCAGACCGGCAAACGGCTGCGCGCACTGGCGGGCCACAAAGCGGAAGGCGTCGGCAACCCCGTTAACGATGTCGTCTTCTCGCCAGACAGCAAACGGCTCATCTCGGCCGGCAGCGACGGGACCATACGTCAGTGGGACGTCGCGACCGGCGCGGAGAAGCTGCAACTCAACGGCGGTCCCGATGGCGTGAATACGCTCGCCCTGTCGCTCGACGGCACGCTGCTCGTGATCCAGGCGTGGGTCAAGACGGAGCGCAGCCCAGGACAGTTCTGGCGGAAGACTGAAAACCACCTGCGCGTCTGGAACGTAACTACAGGGAAGGAGACCGGTCAGATCCACGTGCCTTCCCGGGCCGATGAAACCGGCCAGGAGTTCATCTCGTTACTGGGCTTCACGCCTGACGGCAAAGCGCTCCTGACCAGCGGGCCGGATGAAGCGCTGCGCGGCTGGGATGTGCGCACGGCCAAGGAATTGTTCAAGCACAAATATCCGGATGGGCCTCCGCGGGCTATCGCGTTCGCGCCGGGCGGTAAGACGATGGCCGGCGTTGAGAATTTCAGGGCGGTGCGCATTCGGGAGTATCCAGGTGGTCGCGAGCTGTTCCCTGTGGATGGCCATTGTAACGCCATCGAGGGGATCGCCGTTGCCCCCACCGGCAAGACGCTGGCCACGGCAGAGGAGGGAGGAACGATCCTGCTGTGGGACCCAGCGACGAGCCGGCTTCAGGGGCGTTTGGCGGCACCGAAGCGCCCGCGGACCCTCCTGTTCTCGTCCGACGCCCGCACCCTGTTCACGGCCGGATACGATCAACCGTTGCAGGCCTGGGACGCGACGACCGGCAAAGAAAGGTGGCGACTGCAGGCGCACCACGACAGCGCAACCCGGCTGACCCTCGCGCCCGACGGCGGAACCCTCGCCTGGACGGGTAAGCCCAATACGATCGTCCTGATCGAAGCTGCCACGGGCAAGGCGGTCCGTGAGCTTCGAGGCCCCGAAGGGGAACCTGCACGGGCTCTGCTTTGGTGCCGACGGTGCGACACTGCTCGCCTGGGATGATGCCAAGCGACTGATACGTTTGGATGTCAAGACAGGCCAGCGGCACGAGCAGCCCTTCGAGGGACTGCCCGACTACCCATTTGCGGTCACTTTCTCGCCACGGCGCGACCTCGTCGCTTTCGGCGGCCAGACCGGCGACCTGATTCTTGTGCGCGTGGCAACGGGCCGAGAGGTTCATCGAGTCGCCACGACGCCTGCTCAATCGCGCGGGCAGCAGAACGGCGTGTTCTGCGCGGTTTTCTCGCCGGATGGGCGCACGTTAGCCTGGGCCGGCGCGACCGATGGCCAGGTGCGGCTGAGCGAGGTGGCCACTGGGAAAGAGCGACGCCGCCTGATAGGCCGCCGTGGTCGTGTCAATGCCATCGCATTCTCCGCTGACGGCACCATTCTGGTCTCCGGGGCCGAAGACACGACCAGCCTGGTCTGGGATCTCATCGGCCCGCTCGCGTGGGATAAGGCGCCGCCGGGCCCGCTGAACGACGCCAGTCTGGCTGCGTGCTGGGAGGACCTGCGTAGCGATGACGCCGCGAACGCGTACGTCGCCATCCGCCGACTGATCGCCGATGCCGCCCGCGCCGTCCCGTACCTGGCACAGCGGCTGCGGCCCGCTCTGCCGCCGGACGAGCAGCGGGTGGCCCGGTTGGTTGCCGAACTCGACAGCAACGAGTTCGCCGTGCGGGACGGCGCCGCCAAGGAGCTGGAACGGACCGGCGATCTCGTCCTGCCCGCGCTGCGCAAGGGGCTGGCCGGGAAACCGTCGCTGGAAATGCAGCGGCGCATCGAACAACTCGTGGCGGAGCTGGAGACGATCACCAACGAGCGGCTCCGGACGATACGTGCAATCGAAGTCCTCGAGTATGCCGCCACGCCGCAGGGCGCCGCCTCCTGGAGGTGCTGGCACAAGGAGCACCGGGGGCACGCGGGACGCATGAAGCAATGGCCTCGCTCACCCGGCTGACCAAACGGCGGTGAGGTCGGCAGTTCAAGAGTCGTCACGTCGTTTTAGGCGTCCACGCGGCGCTGACGCCACGCTTGAATCGCCGCGGCGTCCACCGCGGCGTCGCGCTCCAGGCCGGTCCTGAGCTCGCACAACCGTTCCGGCGGGGCAAGCTCGATGAGCCGGCGCATCGTCAACGGCGTTCCCGCGCGCTCCACCCGACCCGCCAACACCCCGGCCATAAATACCGTGCGATCGCCGCAATCGAGCGCTGCCTCGACGCGGCAGTCGAGCCAGGCCAGGGCGTCGATCAGGCGCGGGCCTCCCGCCGCATCGACCCAGGATAGCGCGGCCCACTTGTCCACGGCGCGCCGGACTGCAGGCCGAAACGCCAGACGCAGTCCATCTGATCCTCGGTCAGCAGGTGCAGCACAAAGCCGCGACTGCGCTCGACGACCGTCCAGGTGTGGTGCTGCTTCGCCAGACCGACGACGACGCGCGGAGCTCCGGCACGATCGATGCTTGATGGACGAAGGTGGCGATCAGGCCGGCCCGCTCGCCGCCGTCGGCCGACGTCAACAGCCAAACCTCGTGGTCGGTCTGGCGGAATACGTCCTCGATATCGGTTACATGACTCATGGGTCAATCCGCTGGCCGCAGGCGCCGGCTGACAGGCGCGCGGCCGTCGAGTAAGATAATCGTTGACCACCGCGCTGAACCTGGCTGGAG
The DNA here is from genome assembly GCA_963834865.1 of uncultured Gemmataceae bacterium. Classification (GTDB taxonomy): domain Bacteria; phylum Planctomycetota; class Planctomycetia; order Gemmatales; family Gemmataceae; genus CAWIDK01. The sequence continues at coordinate 1,032,781 of CAWIDK010000005.1, read as the reverse complement.
ACCTCATGCCGGCGCCGACGCATCCTGTCGAGCTCCTCGACTGGCTGGAACGCAATCAGCTCTTGCCGCCCGAACAGGCGCGCGAGCTGCGCCGCCAGCTGCCGATGTTTGGCGACGTGCGCCTGCTGGCCAAGGAGTCATCCGCCGCGACTGGCTGACGCCATTCCAGATCAACCAAATCATGCAGGACAAGGGCGATCAGCTGGTCCTCGGCTGGCTCCGGCTGCGCGAACGGCTCGGCGAAGGGGCGATGGGCCAGGTGTTCAAGGCCTGGAACGTCAAGACCCAACGGATGGTCGCCGTCAAGACATTGCACAAGGAGCTGGTGGCCAACGCGCGGGCGATGGACCGTTTCCGCCAGGAGATCGAGGCGGCCGCCCAGCTGGACCACCGCAACATCGTCAAGGCCCGCGATGCCGACGAAATCGACAGCCGGCCCTTCATGGTGATGGATTTTATCGATGGCGTCAATCTTTCGCACCTCGTCAAGACTCAGGGTCCCTTGCCGATTCCGGTCGCCGTCGAATGCGTCCGCCAGGCGTCGCTTGGCCTGCAGCACGCGTTCGAGCGCGGCGTGGTGCACCGCGACATCAAGCCCGCCAACCTGCTGGTCGCCGGCGCCGCGCAGTGGGCTGACGGCAAGGCCCGATGGCCCGCGGTGTCGGCCGTCGAGGTCAAGCTCCTTGATTTCGGGCTCGCGCGGTTGGACATTGAACACCGCTATTCGACGCGCCTCACGCAGCCGGGGAGCACGCTGGGGACGGTCGATTACATGGCGCCGGAGCAGGCGGAAAGCGCCCGCGACGCCGATCAGCGCGCGGACATCTACGGACTGGGATGTACGCTGTTCTATTTGCTTGCCGGCCGGCCGCCCTTTCCCGGAACGAGCATTGCCGAGAAGATCGGCGCTCGGATGGCGCAGCCCCCGCCGAGTGTGCGCCAGGCCCGGCCGGAAGTGCCGCAGGGTCTGGACGAGGTGGTGCGCCGCATGATGGCGCGGCAGCCGGCCGACCGCTACCAGACGCCGGCCGAGGCCGCGGTCGCGCTGGCGCCGTACACCGCCGTTGTCGTCGACGTGCCGCGCATGGAAATTGAGGAGCGCGTCCCGCTCGCCCTGCCGACCTCGGCGCCGGCGGTTGCGGGACCACCGCCGTTGGCGCGACCCGTCGTCCCGCTGCCGGTCGCGCAGCATGTCGAAGCGATGGAGTCGGCGCCCGTCGACGGCGCCATTGCCGACCCGGGAAGCAATCCTTTCGCCGCCACCTTGTTTGAGCCGGCAGCCGCGGCGGCCGCTGCCAATGGGGTCGGGAAAACGGCTGCGGCACGCACCGCGCCGCCCACCGCAACCGCCGGACTGAATCCGCGCGTGATCATCCCGATCGTCGGCGGCGCCGCGCTGCTGTTCGTGCTGTTCATCGCGTGCAGCGGCTACCTCCTCATGAAGTGGCTGGGCGGCGCCAAACCGGTGGTCGACGCCTATCCCCCCGGCGCGGCACTGCAAATCACCGAGGCGTTCCTCTCATCGGACGTCATGCGGCCCGGAGAGCGGAAGTCCGTGATCGTCAAGCTCCAGCGCAAGGGGTTTCATGGTCCGGTGGAATTACGCCTGGAAGGACTGCCGCCCGGCGTCAGAGCCGACGCCACGACGGTGGCGGCCGGCGCGGCGGCGCGGAAGTGCGCGTGGTCGCCCCGTTCGGAATGGAGCCGGCCGACGCGATGGTGCGCGTCGTCGCGCGCGCGAAGAACCTCACGGCCGAGAAGGAGCTGCGTTTGCAGGTGGTGCCCGACAGGAGAATCTTGGGCAAGGGCAAGTGACCCGGTTGCGGGGCCAATCGCGCTGCTCGCGCGGCGCTGGAAGCGTGCAATGCCGCCCGTCCTGGAAGTCGTCGAGCCGAGTCCGCCGCCGTCAGCCTGAGCCAGGCCGCGGACCGGAGGGGTTCGCACCGCCGCCGGGCTTCGGATCGGAGAAATCGAAGTCCGGATTCGGCGGCTCGTCCTGGACGCGCGGACGGACCGGTGGCCGAAGCTCCCGTGCCTCCTCGTCGAGGCGATGCCGCAGCCGCGTGAAGCGCCAGCGCACGATGTTATACGCCGCCAGCATCAACGCGAAGCCGCCGACCAGCGTGGGGTCGGTGTCCGGTAAGACGCGGGCGATGCCGGTGTTCGGCAGCAGTATGGCAATGCCGATCACCGTCCACAGCGCCGCCAGAAATAGATGCAGATTCACGGCCCCGCTCCTCCGTCCCCGCGACCGGAGCATTTCCTTTTTCAGCGCGCTGACCGCTATAGCTCGCCCACAGCGCGTCGATCGGATGCGCGATCCACAGGCCCGGCTTCTGCGCCCGCAATTGCCGGCCGATCTGAATCAGGCAGCCGACATTCGCCGAGAACACCGCGTCGGCCCCGGTCGCGAGGATATGCTCGGCCTTGCGCCGGCCGAGCCGGTCGGCCATCTCCGGCTGCGTCAGGTTGTAGCTGCCGGCCGCCCCGCAGCAAATTTCGCTTTCGCCCAGCGGCACCAGCTTCAGGCCCGGAATCATTTCCAGCAGCTGCCGCGGCTGCTTGCGGATCTGCTGGCCGTGGCACAGGTGGCACGCGTCGTGATAGGTCGCCGTCATCTTCAGCGGATGCTGCGGTTTGACCGGCCCCAGCTCCATCAGGAATTCGCTGATGTCCTTCACCTTCCGCGCGACCTTCGTCGCGTGCTCCTCGTTCGGCGTGTTGTGAAAGAGATGGCCATAGTCCTTGAGCATCGCGCCACAGCCGGCCGCGTTCACGATTATTGCGTCCACGTCGTCGGCCTCAGTCAGGAAAACGTCGCAGTTGGTGCTCGCCCGCTGGCGTGCCGGCTCTTCGAGAGCCGCATGGTAGTGCAACGCGCCGCAGCAAACCTGCGCCCGCGGCACCCACACCTCGCAGCCGTTCTTCTGCAGCACCGCCGCCGTCGCCCGATTGGTCTCGGGAAAGAACGCGTCGCCCGCACAGCCGGTGAACAGCGCCACGCGCGCCCGGCGGGGTCCCTCGGCCGGCAGCAGCTCGGGAAGCTTGCCGTGGTGCCGTTTCAGCGGCGGCAGCATATCGTGGAGCTGCCGCAGCGAACGCGGCAACAGGCGAAACATGCCGACCCGGCTCAAGAGCGCATCGATGCCCGTCCACTGCATCAGCCGAGCCGGCGCGAGCGCCCAGCGCATTCGGCCTGCGTACGGCGTGACGTGATATAGCATCAGCCGCTCGAACCAGCCGAGGGTCTCCTTGTCGAGCGCCGATCTTGCGCATGTGGATGCGGAAGGGCTCGATCAGCTTGCCGTACTGCACGCCCGATGGACACGCCGACTCGCACGCCCGACAATCGAGACACAGGTCCAGATGCCCCTGCACCTGCTTATCCAGCTCGATCCGGCCATCGGTAACGGCGCGCATCAGGTAGATGCGGCCGCGTGGGCTGTCGTTCTCGTCGCCAAGCTCGACGTAGGTCGGGCACGCCGAGGTGCACAGCCCGCAGTGAACGCAATCGAGGAACAGCTCGTAGTCGATGCCCGCGTCGTGCGCCTTGGTGGGCGCCAGCGGCAGCGGGGTACGGGTGGGTTCAGCAGCGGGTCGCATTACAATTTCCAGACGATCATTCATTGGCGCGCCGAGCGGCGTTTGTAGTTCCGCCTTTAGGCGGTTTTCGCGAAGACCGCCTAAAGGCGGTCACTACGAGCGCCGCTCGGTGCGATGTTCAGATTCCCTCGACGAATCGACCTGGATTGAAGATGCGGCCCGGGTCGAACTGCTCCTTCACGGCACGCATCAACCCGCCAGCGGGCACCGCGTCCCAGACCGGCACCGATCGCTTCCACTCGGGCGGACAGCGCTCGACGACGACCCCGCCCTGGCCGCGCTCGGCCTCCGCTCGCCACGCCGCCCGCAGTTCCGCCGCGCGCGTCTCGGTCAAGCCATCCGGCCAGTGACCGTGGACGATCCCATTGCCCGCGTGCGCCTGCAGCGCCGGCCGATCCGGCTCGCGGTCGGCGGAGCGGCAGAACGCGGCGACCACGGACGGCAGCAGGTGCGCCTTGAAGCTGACCGTGGCCTCGCTCCGGCCAGTCCCGTCGATCAGCCCCGCCCACAGCGGCTCGGCGGTGAAGCTGACTCGCGCTTCGAGCTGGGCGGCGGCGCCGACCTCCTTGATGAGCTGCTGCACCTGCCACTGAACCGCCTCGGCATTCCCCTCATAACCGACGACCAGCGCCCACGCGGCATCCGGCGCCGCCATGCCGGCCCGGCGAAAGACCGTGTCGGCCGCCCGGCGATTGAGCAGCTCGATGCACACCGGCCGGGTGCGTGTGCCATGCAAGCGGTCGAGCAATCCGTCCAGCGCCTCGGCCTCGCAGCCGAGGCTGATCAAGGCCTGCTCCTCGGCGCGGCCGAAGCTTGAGGGTCGCCTGGGTGATGATCCCGAGCGTACCGAGCGAACCGACAAGCAGCTTGCACAGGTCATAGCCGGCGACGTTCTTGACGACCCGGCCGCCGGCCTTGAACTCACGACCGGCGTCATTCACGGCGCTGATGCCGATGACATAATCGCGCAGCGTGCCGAAACCATAGCGCCGCGGCCCGCTGACGTTGGTGGCGAGAATGCCGCCCAGCGTCGCCCGGCCGGCGTCGGGCACGTCGATCGGCAGCCGCAGGTTTTCAGGGCCGAGCAACTCCTGCAACCGTGCGACGGCGATGCCGGCCTCGACGGTGACAGTCATGTCGCGGGCCGGGAAGTCAATGACCCGGTCGAGCCAGCGCACGTCCACCGCGAACCCCGGCTTGATCGGCGTATTGCCGAGCCCCATTTGCGTCTGGCCGCCTACCGGGTAGAGCGCCGTCGCCTGCGCAGCCGCCCGGCGTACACTCTCGCCCAGTTCCGCGACCGACCCGGGCTGCACGACCGGCAAGGGACCGAAGCCGTCGATCAGGCAAGTGGCTTCCATCGGTTGGGCGTTAATTTTTACCTACGTTCAAGGTTTGGTGGACCGGTGCCCGCGCTTTGGGCGGACACAGACCTGGCCACATTTCCGGGCGAATGCGCAGGCTCCCGTCGGCGGCAATTCCTGCAAAGGGCGGCTCGTCGATTGGGAAGTTGAATTCAGCCTCGAAAACAGCCTTCAAGGCCAAACGAAGCTCCGGAGCGTTCCGGCAGATCATCTGGAAGGCCGCGTCGGCAAGGCGCGTGAAATCCGGCTCGAACATTTCTTTCTCGGTCAAGGCGAGACCGAGGTGCAAGTGCTCCGCCAACAAGATCGTCCCAACAATGTACGCCAGAGCGTGATTTGGCGAATTGGCCACCGAGAGCCTATGATCGGTGACCGATACCTCGGCAAGCCCCGCAAAGACTTGCCACCATTCCAGCAAGACGAGTCTGGGTTCGGCACACGCGGCCGCAGTCATTTGCCCGGACAGTTCAATGACGACCTTGCCCAATTCAATACCAATGCCCAGCAGCTTCTCGAGTTTCCGGTTGCGCCGGCGCCGCTGCAGAACAGCTGGCGCAAACGGCTCTGAGGGGCAAGTATACACATAATATTGTTGTACGAGTCACGAGTGCGGCCCAGTGCCTCGCAGCTGCGGTGCCAATCCAGCGCATGGCGAACCTCCTCTAGACAGACGCGGTCCACTAACGCCTGGTACAGCCGGACGCGATGCCGGTACGCTCGCCACAGGATCGTGGCGTACTTCACGTGCGCAGCACCCAAACCGGGCGATTCAAGCCGGCGGTATTGCACGAACCCCGTATCGGCTGCCGACAACAGCTCCGCGTGCACGGCCTCGTGCGTGATCGTCCGGATGTGCAGCACAACATATCCCATCAGCGGGTCGAAACCCCCAGCATTAGGCACAAGGTTACCAGCGGTTTCCACCACAAAAACCGGGACGGCTCCCTCGGCGAACAGGGCAGTACCCGATTGGTCCACGCGCAATATCAAGCGTCAGTCGCGCCGCCAAGGAAAGCCGGCTGAGGTGCAGCCCGGTTTGCGGCTTTCGGAAAAGCAGGAGGTGTCGATCCAGCAACCAATGCTCATTCAGACCCTTCACAACTGCCGTCAACGCGGTTTCGTCCGCCGCATCGTTGGCACGAAAAAAAACGGCAGGGCCTTGACGAAACGAACGACCATGGGCGATTCACGGCTGCCAAGACCGAGGTCCCTGCGGGCCTGTGCGTCCAGCTGAAGAACCAGGTTCGCCCAGGCTTGCTGTTCGTGATCGGCAAGCGACGCGCCGGCCTGATAGAGCGGCGCAAAATCCAGCCAGCGCGACTGTTCCACCGACTCTGCCACCGCGACCAACGCAGGCGCAACGACAAACTGCGCCCAGTCCATTACGGCGGCATCCACCGACTTGCGCCCTGAGGAACGGGAAGGTAGCCATGTTCGGCTTGAGAGTCTGGTTGGAATTCCACAATGGTTTCCCTCATACGGCAGCACGTCGTCCAACCTTACTCTGTTCAATGCACGCGCCGGCGGTGGGGAGCATCTTCTGCGGGCTGCATCGGTTCTCCGGATTGAACGCCTGTCGTAGCCGGAGCATCATCGCCAGATCCTCGGGGCTGAACAGCTTCGGCATGAAGTCGATCTTTTCGACGCCGATGCCGTGCTCACCGGTGACGCTGCCGCCGCAGCGGATGCACTCGTCGAGAATGGCGTTCGACGCGGCCAGCACGCGCTGCACCTGCTCCGGATCGCGCTCGTCGAACAGCAGGATCGGGTGAATATTGCCGTCGCCGGCGTGGAAGACGTTGGCGATCCGCAGCCGATAGCGTTCGCCGATTCCCTGGATCACCCGCAGGATGTGCGGCAGCTTCGTGCGCGGCACCACGCCGTCCTGCGTGCAGTAGCTCGGCGCCAGCCGGCCCACCGCACCGAACGCCTGCTTGCGCGACTTCCAGAGCAACAGCCGTTCCGCATCGGTCGCCGCCTGGCGCACTTCACGAGCGTGGTTCTTCTTCGCGATTTCGGTAATGCGCTCGGCATCGCGGTCGAGCCCCGCCTCCAGGCCGTCCACCTCCATGATAAGCACTGCGCCGGCGTCGAGCGGGAAGCCGAAATGAAACGCCGCCTCGACCGCCTGCAGGATCAGGCTATCGAGCATCTCCAGGGCGCCGGGGACGATGCCGGCGCCGATGATGTCGCTGATCGTGTTGGTCGCATCGTCGACCGTCTCGAACACGCCGAGCAGCGTGCGATACGCTTCCGGATTGCGCGTGATCCGCACCCACGCCCGCGCCGCAATGCCAAACGTCCCCTCCGAACCGACGATTACCCCGGTCAGGTCGTAGCCGGATGCATCCTCGACGGCCCCACCGGTGCGCACCACCTGGCCGTCGGGCAGGACCAACTCGACGCCGAGCACGTGGTTGACGGTGACGCCGTATTTGAGTGTGTGCGGGCCGCCGGAGTTGGTGGCGATGTTGCCGCCGATGGTACATGCGCCCTGGCTGGACGGGTCGGGGGCGAAGTGGAAGCCGTTTTTTCGGAGGTGGTTGGTCAGCCAGAGATTGACCACGCCCGGCTCGACCACGGCGTAGCGGTCGCGCAGGTTGACCTCGAGGATGCGCTTCATGCGCGTGAGCGAGATCATGACGCCGCCGCCGACCGGCAGGCAGCCGCCGGCCAGGCTGGTGCCGGCGCCGCGCGGCAGGAACGGCACGCCGAACTCGTTGCACGCGCGGACAATGTCGACGATCTGCTCGGTCGACGTGGGAAAGGCGACGACGTCGGGCCGATTCTTCTCGATGGTGTAACCGTCGCACTCATAGACGACGAGATCGCTCGGCGTGGTCAATAGGCCGCCCGCGCCGACGATCGCCCGCAATCGATCCACCAGGGTCCCCGTCGCCGTTGCCATGAGTTGCTGCTCTCGCGCCGCTGCTGGCACACCTTCAGTCTACAAGCTGGCGTGTGCAAGATGAAGGCTCCATATTGCGGCAGGAATAGAACCGGAGCACCAGTATGAGCACGCATCGCCCTCCACGGTGCCTTTCCGGCTGGGGAACCGGATGAGCAAGCCCCGGCCTGCCGGTTACGCGCTGGGACCGGCGGGAGCGAACCACCGACGCCCATCGTGGTATTGCCGAGCGAACCACAAGGAAGCCGGCGAGACGGGGCAACAACGGATAGCGGAGCTGGCGAAGCGGCAGCGGGTGTGGTGCCGGCGGTTTTCGGATTGGCCAGTCGCGGGCCCGCGCTCCTGATGTGGATAATAGCGTTGCAGCCGTGCGCCGGTGCGATAAAATCGAGCTGTCAGCCGTGTCCCGCGTCGACCTGCCCTCAACCTGCGCACCGCGCATGCAAACGCGTGTATCCATTCGCCTCCTGGGTGGCGTCCTGACGGCGATCCTCTGGACAGCGCCGTTGCGGGCCCAGGACGACGCCTTCTTCGAGCGCAAAATCCGCCCGATCCTTGCCGGCACCTGCTTCAAGTGCCACGGCGGCGAACGCATCAGCGCGAAGCTCCGCGTCGATTCGCGGCCAGCGCTGCTGCAAGGGGGCCGCTCCGGACCGGCCGTTGTACCCGGCGATCCCGACCGCAGCCTGCTCGTGCGCGTGCTGCGGCCCGCCAAGGACAAGGACACGCCGCACATGCCGCCGGGCAAGGAGCTGCCGGCCGAGGTGGCCGCCGATTTCGCGTCGTGGATCAAGCAGGGCGCGCCGTGGCCCGCGACCACCACGGCGAAAGCGTTCGCGGCGGCGAAGCACTGGGCGTTCCAGCCGCTGCACGATGCGCCGCCACCGGATTTCGCGGAGTTCGCGCATCCGATCGACCGGTTCCTCGCCGACGGATGGAAGGGCGCGGGCTCACGCCGGTCGGCCTGGCCGAACGGGGTGCACTGATCCGGCGGGCGAGCTTCGATCTGCTCGGGCTCCCGCCGGCCCCCGACGAGGTCGAAGCGTTTCTGGGCGATACCAGCTGCGTCGCCTACGAGAAGTTGATCGATCGGCTGCTCGCGTCGCCGCATTACGGTGAACGCTGGGGCCGGCACTGGCTCGACGTGGTGCGCTACGCGGACACAGCCGGCGAGACCGCAGACTTCCCCGTGCCGGATGCGTGGCGTTATCGCAACTGGGTCATCGCCGCCTTCAACCATGATCTTCCGTACGATCAGTTCCTGCGGGAACAGCTCGCAGGCGATCTGCTCGCCGCCCAGCTCCCGCCGGACCAGCGCCACGATCTGACCGTTGCCACCGGGTACATCGCGATCGCCCGCCGCTTCGGTTTCGACACGGTGGCCGACCATCACCTGACCATCGAGGACACGATCGACGTGCTCGGCAAGAGCGTGCTCGGGCTGACGATCGGTTGTGCCCGCTGCCACGATCACAAGTACGACCCCATCAGCGCCGCCGACTTCTATGCCCTGTACGGCATCTTCGACAGCACGCGCTATCCCTTCCCCGGCTGCGAAAAGACACGCATGCCCAAAGACATGATCGCGCTGCCGTCCACGGGCCTCGCCTACGCCGTTACGGAAGCCAAGCCGCACGACGTCGCGATTCACCAGCGTGGCGACCCGAAGACGCCGGGCGAAGTCGTGCCGCGCCGCTTTCTCGAGTTGTTCGGCGGCCAGCCCGTCGCAGCGCCCGCCAAGACCAGCGGCCGACTGCAGCTCGCCGACTGGCTGACCGGGCCGGCCGGCCCCTTGGCGGCGCGGGTGATGGTCAACCGCATCTGGCAGCACCATTTTGGCGCCGGCCTGGTCAAGACGCCGAGCGACTTCGGCACCCGCGGCGAACCGCCGAGCCATCCCGCGTTGCTCGATTTCCTGGCACGCCGATTCATCGAGAGCGGCTGGTCCGTCAAGGCGATGCACCGGCTCATCATGACCTCCGACGCGTACCGGCGCAGCAGCGGCTTCCACGAAGCGAACGCCCGGATCGACCCGGAAAACGTCGCGCTGTGGCGCTTTGCCCGCCGCCGGCTCAGCGCGGAGGAAATCCGCGACACGCTGCTCGCGGTCAGCGGCGATCTCGACCGCACTCCCGGCGCGGCCCACCCGTTTCCCGACGTGAAGACCTGGCAATTCACGCAGCACAGCCCCTTCGCGGCCCGCTACGACCACAACCGCCGCAGCGTCTATCTCATGACGCAGCGGATCAAACGGCACCCGTTCCTGGCGTTGTTCGACGGCCCCGACGCGAACGCCAGCACCGGCATCCGTCATACGACGACGGTGCCGACGCAATCGCTGTACTTCATGAACGACCCGTTCATCCACGCGCAGGCGAACAGCCTGGCCACGCGCTTGCTGAGGCTGGAGAACGACGACGCACGGTTGGAGCGAGCGTACCGCCTGTTCTTTGGTCGCTTACCGTCGATCAGAGATCGCGAGGTCAATCGCCGGTTCCTTGACGATACGCTGCGCGAAACGAAGCGCAGCGATGGGTTGCGGAGCGCCTGGGCCGCGTGGCTGCGCGTGATGTTCGCGAGCAATGAGTTTGTTTGCGTGGATTGATCGACTTAGTGCTTCTTGCCGCTCCGTCTGGTAAACTTCCAGCAGAGGCAAAGCTCGCAGGCCCCACGTCACAGGAATGGCCGTGGTTCAGAAAACTGCAACGAGCAATAACGGCGCTCTGGATTCGTTGATTCAGGAATGCGCCGCCACGCTCCACAGGGTGGCAAACTACCGGATGCCGGCGGCCATGGATCGCCGCTTGCTTTGGCTGTCGGAGAACAAGGAGAGCCTGACGCCACCCGAGCGGGAAGAACTGCTGGCCCTCGTCGATTTCTCCGAAGATCGCACCGTGGAAAAGCTTGAGGCGAAGGTGCTGTTGCAGCGTCTCGCGGAAGCTCCGAACGAAAGTGGCAATGGTGGCTCATGACAGGCAACCGCCGCGTTTTCCTTCGCTCCGCCGTCGCCGGCTCGATGCTGATGCCGGCCATCCTGCAAGAATTGCTCGCCGATGGCGCGCCTGCCGATCCGCTGGCCCCGCGGCCGCCGCATCACCCCGCCCGTGCCCAGCGCGTCATCTTCCTGTTCATGTCCGGCGGCGTCTCGCACGTCGATTCGTTCGATCCGAAGCCGCGCCTGTTCGCCGACCATGGCCGATCGATCGCGCTCGACCATCCCGAGACGCGCAATCGGCCCGGTTACGAACGCCTCTTCCTGAAGCGCCCGCAGTGGACGTTCCAGCGGCACGGCCAATCCGGCCTCGAAATCAGCACGCTGTTTCCGCATGTCGCCCGCTGCGCCGATGATCTGTGTGTCATCCGCTCGCTGCACTGCGATCACTCCAACCACTACAACGCGACGCTCGGCATGCACACCGGCTCGTTCAACTTCGCGCGCCCAGCATCGGCTCCTGGGTGAGCTACGGCCTGGGCACGCCGAACCGCAACCTGCCGTCGTTCATCGTCATCGCCCCGCACAGCCCGTACGCGGGCGGGCAGGTGTGGGCGTCCGATTTCCTGCCCGGCAGCCATCAGGGCACGCTGGTCGTCCCCGGCCCCGAACCGATGCGCAACATCCGCCCGGCCGTCGCCGCGCCGCAGCAACAGCGCGAGCTGGCCGCCCTCGCCGAATTGAATCGCCTGCACCTCGCCGACCGCGGCCCCGATGCCGCCCTGGCCGCGCGCATCCGCGCCTTCGAGACCGCGTTCGGCATGCAGACCGAGGCCCCCGAGGTGTTCGACCTGGCGCAGGAGACGAACGAAACGCTCGCCCTCTACGGCCTGCCGCGCGGCAGCACGCAGGGATTCGCCTGGCAATGCCTGGTCGCGCGCCGGCTCGCCGAGCGCGGCGTGCGCTTCATCGAGCTGATCGATTCGGGCTCGTCGAACAACTGGGACGCTCACGGCGACATGATCGGCCAGCACGCCCCGCTCGCCCGCAACGTCGACCGCCCGATCGCGGCCCTGCTGATCGACCTGAAACGCCGCGGCCTGCTCGATGACACCCTGGTGGTCTGGACGACCGAGTTCGGCCGCACGCCGTTCAACAACAGTGCCGGCGCCGCCGGTCGCGAACACCATCCATGGGCATTCTCCTCATGGCTTGCCGGCGGCGGCGTCAAGGCCGGCCTGGCCTACGGCGCCACGGACGAACACGGCATCCGCCCCGCCGAGCATCCCGTCCACGTCCACGATTTCCACGCGACGATCCTGCATCTGCTCGGCCTCGATCACACCCGCCTGACCTACCGCCATGCGGCGCGCGACTTCCGCTTGACCGACGTGGCAGGGAACGTGGTCCACGCTGTACTGCGATGAACATCATGATCGACCCACTCGAACGGCTGCGAGCCGCTTGCGCCGGCCGCTGGATCATCCCGGCCCCGAGGCGCTGCGCGGCCACCGAGCAGGTCGCCGCTTGCATCCTGGACGATTTCACGCACTTGCCGGAGCGTGAGGTCGGCCGGCGTGCGACGCGATCCGAAATGGAGTCGCTGTTGCGCGAATCGCTTCCCGAACACGGCATCGGCTTCGAGCCGGCCCTCCGTGCTTTTCAGGACCGTGTCGCTCCCTACGCGCTGCGGCCGAACCACCCGCGGTTCCTGGCCTTCGTGCCGGGGGCGCCGAGTTATCCGTCGGTGCTGGGCGACTGGTTGTGCGGGGCGTTCAGCCTGTTCGGCGGCGTGTGGAAAGAAGGCTCCGGACCGGCGCAGGTCGAGCTGATCGTGCTCGATTGGTTTCGCGAGATCCTCGCCTATCCAGCCACCGCGAGCGGCGTGCTGAGCAGCGGCGGCTCCGAGGCCATCCTCACCGCGCTGGTCGTGGCCCGCGAGCGACTCTCCTTTGACGAGCGGCCGCGGGCGGTGCTGTACGCGTCGGAGCAACGCCACTGGTCCGTCGATCGCGGCGCCCGCATCGCCGGCTTCCGCCCCGATCAGGTGCGGCTGCTGCCGGCGGATCGCGAGCAGCGGCTTTCGGTCGCGGAGCTCGGCCGAGCCGTCGACGTCGACGTGCAGGCCGGCCGGGTGCCCTGGCTCGTGCTTGCAAACGCCGGCACGACCAACACCGGCGCCGTCGATCCGTTGGGGGAACTGGCCGATTTCTGCGAGCAACGCAAGCTGTGGTTGCACGCCGACGCCGCATACGGCTGGGCGGCGGCACTGACCGATCCGGGCCGGCGCCTGCTGCGCGGCATCGAGCGCGCCGACTCCATCAGCCTCGATCCGCACAAGTGGCTCGCCCAGACATTCGACGTCGGCTGCCTGCTCGTGCGCCACGGGGCGGCACTGGCCGAGACGTTTGCGCTGCGCCCGAATACATGAAGGACGTGGAGCCCGCCGCCGACGAGGTGAATTTCGCGGATAGGGGAATTGCCTTGACCCGTCGCTTTCGGGCGCTGAAAATCTGGTTCTCCATCAAGGTGCTCGGCATCGGCTGGTTCCGCCGGCTCGTCGATCACTCCTGCAACCTTGCTGAGTTTGCCGAGCGGCTGCTCGAACAGGCCGGCGGCTTCGAGATTCTGGCGCGGCGCCAGCTGAGCGTCGTGTGCTTCCGGTGTGTGCCGGACGGGAGCGTGGGCGATCTGGACGCGCTGAATCGCGCGATCTGTGCCGAGGCGGTGCGCACCGGCCGCGTCTTCCTGGCGACGACGCGCGTCCACGGACTGGTGGCGCTGCGATTCTGTTTCATCAACTGGCGCACGACTGCCGCCGACGTCGACGAGGTGGTGCGGCTGCTGCACGACATCGGACGGCGGCTCGTTCGTCAGCAAGGACAGCAAGCATGACGCGCATCGGTGTCTCGACGCCTCCCCTGCTCAATGCACCTTCTTCAGCAGCAGCCGCATGCGCTGCAGCACTGGCTGGAGCAGCCGGCGGACGCATTCGGGCGAGAGCACCCACAGGCGCTTGAGGTTGTCCCCGATTGAGGACGCTGTCGAAGAACCGGGGTTCGGTGACCTTCGCCGTGGCGATTATTCTCGTTAATCTGGATTAATGTGCTGGACACGGGCGTTCCGTCCGGGTAAGTTGAGCGGAGTTTGGCAACGCCGGATCGAGTTTCGCCGCGGCCTTCACGTCCCTTCGCGTCGCTCGGCGGAACGCTCTCCATCGACAGGAATTCGCCATGACCTCTCCCGGCATGACGCTCCGCGGCATCCTTCACGGATTTTCCCGGTCGCTGAAGATTCTGACCCGCCTCTTCGACGCCGGCACCTGGAGCGTTGGGGGGGGGTGGCTGTTGCGGCGGGCGGCGGGCCACCGGCGGTTCTGGCTCAGCCTCGAACAACTCGAGGATCGCGTCATGCCCAGCGCTCCGGTCGTTTCGCTGGTCTGGCCGGATAGCGGGCTTACCACGGGTGGGACCTCAGTGGTCATCGACGGCAGCAACTTCACCGGCGCGACCGCAGTCGATTTCGGCAGCGCCCCGGCCAGCTATACCGTGGCCTCCAGCATGGAGATCGATGCCGTCGCGCCTGCCGGGTCCGCCGGCGTCATCGACATCACGGTGACGAACAGCGACGGCACCTCCGCCGCGGGCTCGCAGGATCAGTATACGTATTATACGCTACCCGCCGTCACGGCGGTCAGTCCCGCGCACGGCTCCACCGCGGGCGGGCAAACCGTCACCATCACCGGCACCGGCCTGAGCGCCGCCACCGCCGTGATGTTCGGCTCCACGTGGGCCTCCAGCTTCACGGTCGATTCCGCCACCGAGATCACCGCGACCTCGCCAGCCGTGTTCACGCCGGGAACCGTGGACATCACCGTGCAGAATTCGCACGGCACCTCGCCCACGTCCGCGGCCGACGATTATGCCTTTACCCAGCTATCCTGGTCCGGACCGACCGCGACGTGGAGCCAGAGCCCCACCCCGCCGCCGGTCGTCACCAACCCCGGCAGCCAGTCGAACGCCGAGGGGGACAGCGTCAGCCTCGCGATCTCCGCCACCGACCCGGACGGCTATAGCCTCACGTACGCCGCGGTCAACCTGCCCGGCGGCCTCAGCATCAACGCGAGCACCGGCGATATCACCGGCACCGTCGATTATTCCGCGGCCGAGGATTTCGGCGGCGCCTACGAAACCGGGGTCATTGTCAACGACGGGCACGGCGGCAACACGAGCGTCACCATCCCGTGGACAATCACTGCCAACCCGCGCACGCCGATCCTGACCAACCCGGGCACCCAGACCAACTCCGCGGGCGATACGGTTTCGCTCCAACTGAGCGCGACCGACCCGGACGGCAACCCCCTTAACTACACGGCCGTCGGCTTGCCTGCGGGCCTATCGTGCGACCCCGATACCGGCTTGATCTCGGGCACCATCGATCCGGCGGCGGCCTCGGCCACAGCCTATTCGGTTACCGTCAGCGCGGCGGACGGCTACGCCTCGACGAGCCAAACGTTGAGCTGGACGGTTAATGCCGCCGACCTCGCGCCGCAGGTTACGAGCCCCGGCAACCAGACAAATGCGGCCGGCGACGCCGTGTCCGTCGACGTTTCCGCGACGAGTCCCTCGGGCGAGCCGTTGACGTACACGGCGAGCGGCCTGCCGGCGGGCTTGACCATCGACCCGGGCAGCGGCACCATCTCGGGCACGATTTCCGACGGCGCGGCCGGCACGTACAGCGCGGTGGTAACCGTTTCCGACGGCACGTTGAGCAGCGCGGCGTCGTTTACCTGGGCCGTGAGCGCGATCACCGTCACCAGCCCCGGCGACCAGGCCAACCTCGACGGCGACGCCGTGGACCTCGCGATCACCGCCGTCGACCATGACAGCGGCACGATCACCTACAGCGCCACCGGCCTGCCTGCCGGCCTTAGCATCGAGTTCAACGACGGCAATATCTCCGGAACGATCAGCTCCACCGCCGACGCGAGCAGCCCGTACACGGCGACCGTCACCGCCACCGACGGCACCCATAGCGGTAGCGTCACCTACAACTGGACCATTTCCCGGCTGACGTTGAGCAACCCCGGCAATCAGGCCAATCGCGAGGGCGACTCGGTCTCGCTGACGGTCGCCGCCGCCGACTCGGAGGGCGACACCGTCGCCTACAGTGCGACCGGCTTACCCACGGGCGTGTCGATCAACTCGTCCACCGGCGCGATCACCGGCACCATCGGCTCGACCGCGCACGGCAGCAGTCCCTACCAGGTGACGATCACGGCAACCGCCGGCACGCACACCGCGAGCCAGCAGCTCGTGTGGACCGTGACGCCCGCCGTCGCGCTCGCCAACCCCGGCCCGCAAACCAGCGCTACCGGTGATACCGTTTCGCTTGCTGTCAGCGCGACCAGCATCAGCGGCGGCACGCTCAGTTACAGCGCCAGCGGACTGCCGACGGGCCTATCGATCAACTCTTCCACCGGGAGCATCACCGGGACCGTCTCGTCAATGGCGACGACCGGCACCGCCACTGTCACCGCCACGGCCGGAATGCACTCGAATAGCGAGTCGTTCCCCTGGACGATCGTGCCGATCGCGCTGCCCGCGCCGGGCGACCAGACAAATTTCGACGGCGACAGCGTGTCGCTGTCGCTCGCCGCGCATTATCACGGCCTCGGCACCGTCACCTATTCCGCCACCGGCCTGCCAACCGGCCTGAGCATCAACAGCAGCACCGGCCTGATTTCGGGGACCGTCGGCAGCACTGCCGACGTTGATGGGCCGTATGCCGCGACAATCACCGCGACCGACGGCACGGTGACGGCCACGCAATCGTTGACCTGGAACGTCAACCCGGTCGTGACGCTCGACAGCGTCGACGACCAGGCCAACGGTGCCGGTGACGTGGTGTCGCTGGCGATGTCCGCCGCCGACGCGCTCAACAACACCCTTACCTATAGCGCGACCGGCCTGCCGTCCGGCTTGAGCATCAACTCCACAACCGGCGTTATCAGCGGCACAGTCGCCGCCGGCGCCGCGTCCAACACGCCGTATTCCGTCACCGTCACCGCGTCCGACGGCGCTCTAAGCGCGAGCCAGACCTTCAACTGGACCGTCGCCCCGGTCTGGCTCGTCAATCCCGGCCCGCAAACCAATGTTGACGATCAGTCGGTCGCACTCGCGCTTACCGCCGTGGATGCCGCCAGCGACACGCTGACTTTCACCGCGAGCGACCTGCCGCCGGGTTTGAGCATCAACTCCAGTACCGGCGAAATTACCGGCACGCTCTCGTCGACCGCCGACGAAGACAGCGGCTATCTCACAAGCGTAAGCGCGTCGGACGGCACCAACTCCGCGAGCCAAACCGTCGAGTGGACGATTGAGCAAATCGCCCCCAACAATCCAGGCACGCAAACCGCGCAGGAAGGCGGAACGGTTTCGCTCGCCACTGGGTCCGTCGGCGTCGGCACCGCCGTCTTCAGCGCCAGCGGCTTGCCCGCCGGCCTGAGCATCAATTCCAGCACCGGCGCAATTACCGGCACCATCACCGCCGGCGCCAACGGCGCGTTCCCGGTTACCATCACCGTGACGAACGGCACCGTCGCGAGCAGTCAGATGTTTACCTTGAATGTCAATCCCGTGGTCGCCGTCGCCGCGATCGACGACCAAACCAACAACGAGGGCGACACCGTTTCGCTCACGCCCAGCGGCACCGATTCCAACAGCGCCACGCTCACCTGGACCGCGACCGGCTTGCCCGCCGGCCTGAGCATCAACGCGAGCACTGGCGCAATCACCGGCACGGTTAGCACCGGCGACGCCGCCGCCGGCCCATACGGCGTCACGGTGACCGCGAGCGACGGCACCTACAGCGGCAGCCAGACCTTCAGCTGGACCATCGCGAACCCCAGCGCCACCACCCCGACGCTAACCAACCCCGGCAGCCAAAGCAACCAGGCCGGCGACAGCGTCGATTTCTTCCTCGCCGCCTCCGACGGCGACGGCGACTCATTGACGTTCAGCAGCGACAATCTTCCCGATGGCCTGACACTCGATGCCAACACCGGCGAAATCTCCGGCACGATTGCCGACGACGCGGTAAGCAAGACGCCGTATTCCGTGTCCGTGACTGCCGCCGACCCCCAGGGCGACACGGCGACCCAAACGTTCAGTTGGTACGTCAGTCCGGCCGCGCTAGCCGCGACGTGGGGTGGAAGGATTTCAGCAACGCAAGGTAGCGACGTTGGTTTGCTGACGCTGGCGACCTTCACCACGCCCGACATGAACTGCCAGGCCGGCGACTTCACCGCGACTGTCGATTGGGGCGACGGCAATTCTGACGTCGCAATGGTCGCCGGCAGCAATGGCAGCTTCAGCGTTACCGACGACCACAATTTCGCCGCAACCGGCAGTTACGCGGTTTCCGTCGTAATCACGAACGCCAACAGTGCCACGACCGTGGCGACGGCCAGCGGCACGGCTTCGGTAGCTGACGCCGCCATGACCTTGACCGGCAACGTGACGCTCGGCGCCCCCGTCGGTCAGGAATCGAGCTTTATCCTCGGCACGTTTGCGGACAGCGATCCGAATTTGCCGTCGTCGGACTTTACGGTCGACGTTTATTGGGGCGATTCGATGACCCCAACCGCGGTAACGCTGGGGACCCCCGTGAATGGGGTTTACGAGATTCAGCGCCCACATACTTATGCCGCAGAGGGGACATACACGGTGGCCATCGACGTCTCCGACCCGAACGGTGCAACGGCCACGACCACGAGCACCCTGGTTGTCGGCGCCGTATATGCGAGCGTGCCCAGTGTTCTCAGCCTGGCTTCCTTCGCCAATGGCAACTCCAGCGCGACGACGGCGGATTTCACAGCGGCGGTCACCTGGGGGGATGGAACCTCGAGTTCCGGGACGATTGTGCAATCGGGCAGCGTCTTCAACGTGTCGGCGACCCACACCTATGCCGTGGACAGCCTGGGCCAGACAGGTGGTGTTTTCAACCTCGGTGTGACGGTTACCGATGACGACGGCAACAGTTCCACGGTCACAAGAACCGTTATCGTGACGGCGCCGCCGCTCGACCTTATTACCAACAACGTCACAACCGACGCCACCGGCACTCTCACCGACGCGCTCCTCGGCGTCTTCACCACCCCAAATACGAGCGCCACGTCCACCAACTTTTCAGTCGCTGTTAACTGGGGCGATGGCACGTCTCCTACCAGCGCCACCGTCACCGGCTCAAACGGGGTCTACGGTATTTGGGGTAGTCACAGCTACTCAACCGTGGAGAATCACACCGTCAATATCTCGGTATCTCAATCGTGGAGTGGAACCCAAGTACCTGCGGTTTCAGGCACCCTCCTCGCGCAACCGCCAGCACCGGCTCCAGCGATCGCCGGTGGCACCGTTGTTCTTGGCGTCGCGAGTTCCAATATGCAGAGGGCCGGGACTGGCGATTACCTTTACAAAGTTGAGTTGCCCGCGAACGCAGATCCTCTCAGCCTGAATTGGGTCTTGAGCGATCCCAAAATCGCCACCGCCACCAACACTGCCTCAGTCCCAACAGGCGGGTTCCTGTTGGTTTACGAGCGGGTTCGCTTCCTGAATACGCCGGCCTACGAAACGATGTACATGACCTATGCCCTCAACGGCGCCGCGGCCGGCGCCCCGCTGCTTAAGACACAACCGATCAAAGCGACCATCGTCGAGCTGACGCTCATGCCGAACGACAACGGTGCAGGGCAAGTGCTTCCGACGACACGCAAGAACCCCTTATCTGATGCGAGCGCCGGGGGCTTGGTAAGCATCGCAACATATGGTGTCCCGAGGCCAAAGTCGGCATCGCTCGCCGAGCCGAATACGAAAGAAACTTATCTAGCCACAATCAACAACGCGCTCATCGGGTTCAACGCACAGGTCAAACTGCTCGGACCGGGAAAAGACGGCATGGATGGTGTCGACGCGGTTACCCTCGGCTACGTTCAAGATATCAACCAGCCGACCGTCACCGCAACCTATGCTGGCGCCGGGACAGCAAAATACAACCCTGACCCCGCGGCGGGAACGTTTCTCGATAGTGGCAGGACCAATGCTGGTACGGGCGGCTCTTCAGCGTTTACTTTCTCTTCAACGCAACGAGACTCCAAGCTGCTTCATCCCGGGCAATCTCGGGTCGTTCTTTCTATGGATGCGCCCGGCATTAATTTTAGTCGGCTTTGGCCAACGAACGCGAAGAATCAGTGGGCAAGCGTCAGTGGATCCGAAAGTTTCACGACATATCTGACCGGGTATGCAAGCGACTCCACAGTCTACGACGTAATTGCAACGGCACCATGGACAGTAAGCTTCGTGGCTACGGCTGCCGCTAACGGGACTCCCATAATCAATCAGGCGAAAAGCGGGCTGACCCCAGCCCCGGGCGCAGCCTTTGGCGTGCAATCGCTGCCCAACTACGGGGCTTTCGTGTCCGGCTTCAACGCAACCGGACCTTCGTGGAAAGCAGCTGTTCACAACAACACGATGACTTGAGTTTTCCCTAACGCTATGTTCCCTCGGCCTCTGCCGTCGTTAGGTAGCAAGTAGCAAGCTTTGCGCAACATGGTGGTATTCATGGCTCGAGCACGAATAGTTGGCTGTTGGGTGTTTGGGGGCTCGGTTCTGCTTGCCCTAGCATCCTGCCAGCCACCGGAAGAGGACAAGACGCCTAAGGAAAACGCGCGCCCGCCGGCGCAGCCAGGCAGGCCTGGGGAGGCAAATATCGAGGCGGACCGGATAGATTGGCCTGCCTTGGTTCGTGGGGGCAGCGTGTACGCCGGAACCGTTACTGCGGTGAACCTGAAGAGGGCGGACTGGAGCTCCTGGCCGGACGGTTGGTACACCGAGGAAGGCACAATCGAGTTCCGCGTCGAACGGACGCTCGTTGGCAAGCCCGTCGACGCGATAACGGTTCGCTTTTGGTGGGGGGAAGAAAAGGACCAACCCGCGAACGTCGCAGACTGGATTGGGCCGATCGGTGTGTGGCCGGCCCGTCCACGGAAGGGCGAGAAGCTGACGCTGCTGCTTTGTGGACCGAAACAGCTCAAGGGTTGGGTGGACGAGAGCTGGCCGCACTGGCCTGTGAGCCAGCGGTGGGAAATTGCCGCCGACGATCCGCGCGTGATCGCTTTCGAGGATATCGGTAAGTTTCTCAGTACCGAATCGGCGGAGGAGAAAAAACGGCACTTCAAGCACCTATGCCAGTCCAAATACCGAAATATTCGCCAGTTTGCTTCTGGATATGCGCTGGACAATACATATATTCGATGGCCGTACCCGGAAAAGCCGTATGATCCGAAACGCCATTCCAAAGACGTTGTCGAGTACCTTGGAAACAGTAAGGGGGTACTAGCCGATGACGAGGAAATTGCGTCGGTCACCTGGCAGCTTGGGCAGTGGCTGGTTTGCGGCGGTTGGGGCAAGCAGGCGACGCACGAACGGCCTGCGGCAACCAACGAGGCGCGAACGGCCTTTGCTGAGTGGTATTTGAAGGAGCTGGCATGTGTGGAAAAGCCCGCACGGTGCAAGAGGGCATTGGAGGCATTGTTACATGCCCCGAATATCGCCTGGGAACCGAGGGAGAAGCTGGTGTTGTTCCCAGGCGCTGCACGGGCGCAACTGCTGGAGCGCCTTCATATTCTGGCAGCTTCGGGCCATCCAGATCTCAGCGCACTGGCGCAAAAGTTATTGAAGGAACTCAGCAGTCCCTAGACACTGGTCGGGGAGACTCTATGACTTCCGAAGGAATTGCTGCTCAAGAATCTGGGCAGCCCGGCGACGGGCAGGCCACCGACGGGGGCGTGAACGGTAGCCCGCGTATGGGCCCGACGCGCCGTCTGCCCGGGTCGTCCATCCTCGCGCTCGCGCAGGAAGGGCGATTCATCATCGAGGGTTTTGTCCCGCTCAATGAAAGCCTGGAGTTCGACCTCGGCCAGCAATATTGGCGTGAGCGGGGGAGCCAAGCATTTATCGGTGACTCGGCGCAGGTACCCTATGCGATCAACATTGAGGGCAACCTGTCGGGTTGACGGCGGGACGCAGGGACATACAGGGTTTCGGGCCCCTAAACTCTGTACCTGCCCTTGCGTTCTTGCTGTGGCACCTGTATGGCGAAGCACCGAGGGGAAACTGAGATGACCGTGGGCTGGCGTTGGAGTACACTGGCTGCCGTACTCCTTACGGCGACCTTTGTGGCTATCGTCGCCTTGTGGTGGTTCACGGCGCCCAGGCACCACGCGATCACGGAAGCGAACTACGACAGAGTGCGCGTCGGAATGTCGTTGGCAGAGTTGGAGTCTGTTTTTGAGGCACCACCAGGCAATTATCGGACTTGCAACGGAATCGCGCCCGTTGCCACGATGGGGCGAATGGATCCCACGATTTGGTGGGCGAGTGACGAGCTCACCGTGAACATTTGGTTTGGGCCAGACGGAACCGTCGCTGAGAAAAGTTTTGATTGTCTTATTCCTGTGAACTTCACGGTTTGGGACAAGGTTGGGATCTGGATGCGTCGCAATCACTTAGCTCGATGGTAAAGCGGTTCAGCGCGCGAACGTATCGGTGCGGGCATATTAGCGTCTTGAGGAAGTCGATGTGCGATCACGTGACATACAAGGATTATTATCGACAGGCGTCTTGGAGTCGGTCATGCACTGTAACAAACTGCTAGACAATGATGTTCCCACGCACAGCGACCACGAGCGGCGAACGGAACCCGCGAGAGGCAAAGCCCTTCGACCGGGCGCCCAAACGATTCTGGCTCAAGCCCAAGAAGGCCGCTACATTATCGAGGATTTCGTTCCGCTTGCTGATAGCCTTGAATTCGACCTCGGCCAGCAATATTGGCGCGAGCGTGGCAGCCAGGCGTTTATCGGTGACGCGACGCCGGTGCCGTATGCTATCAATAACGAGGGTAGCCTGTCGCGGCGGACTGCCGAGCTTTTCTTCGCGAGCCTCGTGGAGTCCGAGAAGACCCAGCCGCTTGAACCGCTACTCTACGTCCTGGAGTTGGGCATCGGTGTCGGGCTATTCGCCCGGTTCTTCCTCGACGCGTTGCAGGAGATTTGCGCCCGCGAAGCGAAGGATTACTACCGGCGGCTGGTATATATCGCTGGCGACCGGTCCGAACGGATGCTGGCCGACGCGTGCCGCCATGGCGTTTTTGCCAACCACCCCGGCCGCTACCTGATCCGGGTCGTGGACGCGGTGGAACCCGGGCGGTACCTGCTCGACGATTTGTCGCTGCCGCGCGGCTGCGCCCGGCCGCTGCGGGCAGTGTTTCTGAACTACGTGCTCGATTGCTTGCCGGCGGCGCACCTCAGGATCGGCGCTGGACATCCCCTCACCCCCAACCCCTCTCCCCAAGAGGGGCGAGGGGCGAACGGTGCCGATTCGGCAGTGTCTCGCCTGTGCGTGCGCACCTGCCTGGCCCGGCAGGTGCCGCTGGAGGAATACACCGAGCTGACGCCGGCCGACCTGCTGCGGCGCGCCGCAGCGGCACGCGGGCCGATCGGCAGGCGCTCATGAAGCTCTATGGGCTGTTCGCGGCGGAATACGATTATCGGCCGATCGGCGCGGAGGAGCAGCTGCCGCACCTGGATTACGCCGTCGCGTTTGCCCGCGAGCGCGGCGCCCTGCACCTCTTGCACAATTACGGGGCGATCCAGAGCCTCGACGGGCTGCTGGCGCTGTTGCACCCGCAGGGCTTCATCGCGGTCAACGATTATGGGCAGGTGGAATTGCCGAAGGAGGGCGACTTCGAGCACCAGCGCTTTTCGCAATCGACCGGCGTCGGTCTCAACTTTCCCCTGCTCAAGGCGTACTTTGGCGACTCGGGGAAGTGCCAGTGGCTCGAGCCGGACGGGGAGAATGGGAGCATCTATTCGCGCCTGTTGAGTCACCCCACTTGCGAAAAACTCGAAATCCGAAT
This sequence comes from uncultured Gemmataceae bacterium, assembly GCA_963834865.1. Lineage (GTDB taxonomy): Bacteria > Planctomycetota > Planctomycetia > Gemmatales > Gemmataceae > CAWIDK01. The sequence goes on along the minus strand of CAWIDK010000005.1, from coordinate 1,009,002 downwards.
ACCGAAATCCGAAACAAATCCGAATACCAAAATCCAAATTCCGCAACACTCCGCGTCGCCGCCGCCGTTTGGCAATTTGGATTTGGAAGTTGTTTCGGATTTCGATATTCGGATTTCGGATTTCGCCGGCAGCGGGATTGGGGCGGAGACGGCAAAGCTATTCCGCGAGCGCTTCGGCAAGGCGGCGTGGGAGTGGCGGCAGGAGCGGTGGAACGCGGCGCGGGCCAATCTGCAGCACGGCCGCGTCGAGGTGGCACTGACGGCGTACCACGACGCGCTGGACCGGCATCCGGGCAACTGGCTCCTGCTCAACGAGATTGCGTGGTTTCTCACGTATAAGCTGCCCAAGCCGGCGGCCGGCGTGGCAATGGCGAAGGCGGCGGTCGAGCTGAACCCGGCGTGCTCGGCGGAGCTGTGGAACACGCTCGGCGACGCCTACTACGAATGGGGCAAGCCGGCCGAGGCCAGGAGCGCCTACCAGCGGGCGCTGCGCGTCAACCCGGCCGACGTGCGCGGCCGGTACAACCTGGCGTGGGTGCTGGTGCTGGAGCGGCGGTACACGGCGGCGCTGCAGCTGATCGCGGAGGCGCTCGGCCTGGACGAGACGGGCGAATACACGAAGCGGCTTGTGGAGAAGCAGACCGAGGTGCTGGCCCGCCTGGCGCAGCGCAACCAGCACAAGCAGTTCCTGCTCGCCAACCGCGTCAGCAGCAAGCCCGCCCCCGACGCGCCGCCGCGCCCCGCCATGACGGAAGCGAAGGGCATGGAACGCAACGGCCAGGCGGAGTGACGCGGGGGCAAGCCGGGCCGGCGACCCCTGCCGGCGTGTCCGGCAGGTGAAGGAGTTTGGCAGCTAGTCGGGCGGATAGTCGCAATTGTTCTTCCCGACCCCTGCCGGCTTGTCCGGCAGGTGAAGCAGTTTTGCCGGCTCGCAGACAAGGGCTTTCCGTGCGCCTGGTCTTGTAGCGAGAAAACTGCTTCACCTGCCGGACAAGCCGGCAGGGGTCGAGGAAGGGGGGGGCGGTTTTCGGTTAGCCGCAAAACTGCTTCACCTGCCGGACAAGCCGGCAGGGGTCGCCAGAAAGGCCTAGGTCATCATGAGCACAGCGGGCAATACGCTCGGGCAGGGCATGCGGCCGGCGGGCGGGTTGGTGACGATCCTCGTCACCTGCTGCGGCCAGCTCGAATACACGCGCTACTGCGCGCCGAGCCTGCTGCGCTGTAGCCGGCAGCCATTTGAGCTGCTGTTCCTCGATTGCGATTCGCTCGACGGCACGGCGGAATACCTGGAAGGGTTCGCGGCGGCGGCGCCAGTCAAAGTGGAGGTGGTGCGCGTGCCGGCGGAGCCGCCGATGGGGCCGGGACGCAAGGACGACGTGGTGCCGATCCGCGGCGACTTCGTGGCGCTCTGCAACAACGACACGATTGTCACCCAGGGCTGGCTCGAACGGCTGGTGTCGCTGGTCTCGACGGCGGCCGACGTTGGCATGGTGGCGCCGATGTCGAACCACGCGCCGGCGGCCTTGCTCGTGGATCCGGTGCGGTACGGCATCGATACGGCGCGTGAGGAAGGGCCGGCTGGGCCTGCGCGAGCGTGCTGGCGCAGCTCGACAAGGTGAACCGCTTCGCGCGGCAATGGCAGGAGGAGAACCAGGGGCAGGCGTTCGAGGCGGACGGCCTGGCCGGCGGCTGCGTGCTGCTGAAGCGCGAGGTGTTGCAGAAGCTCGGGCAGTTTCCGACGCGCACCCCCCTGGGCACCTTCGACATGGACGCGCTCAGCGTACGCGTCCGCCAGGCCGGTTATCGCTTGCTCGGTTGCCGGGAGGCGTTCATTCACAACTTCGGCAGCCGCAGCGCGATCCGCCGGTGAGGCATTCATTTCGCGTGCCGATCGTGCCGATCGTGCCGGTCGTGCCGGTCGTGCCGGTCTGGCGTGTCGTGCCGGGCGTTGCATGTCGTGCCGGCGTTGCATGTCGTGCCGGGCGTTGCATGTCGTGCCGGGCGTTGCATGTCGTGCCGGTCTGGCATGTCGTGCGGAAAAAAGGGTGCCACCGGCCAGCGCGGCACGACATGGGGATCCTCGCCGCGCCGGTTGGTTGACAGGCGCTTGCGGGGGTGTTCAATGCACCTTCTTCAGCAGCAGTCGCATGCGCTGCAGGACCGGCTGGAGCAGTCGGCGGACCGATTCGGGCGAGAGCACCCACAGGCGCTTGAGGTTGTCGCGGCGGACCAGGGGGCTGAGCACGGCGCGGATCGGCCGTGGCAGGTGCTGCCAGAGCCGCTTGAGCCGATGACTCTGGAACTGCTTTTGGTATTGCGTCCGAAAGGCCGGCAGCGCGTCGCACGGCGGCAGCGGCAGCCAGGGATACGACGGGCTCGCCTGCGCGGCCGGCCAGCGACGATTGAGGACGCTGTCGAAGAAGCGGATGAAGCTGCGATAGCCGTACTTGCCGCTGAGAATCACGTCGTCGTAGGCGCGCTGGGCCATCGCTTCGAGGGCCGCGTCGTCGTGCAGCCGCTGCAGCACGTCGTCGACGTTGCTGAAGTCTTTCCGCAGCGGGATATAGTGCTGTTCCGGCACCAGGATTCCGGAATAGCGGCCCTCGAACAGCACCAGCGCGGTCCGGCAGGCGATCGCCTCGAAGATCTTCGGCGCCATCTGGTTCATCACGATTTGGCCGTCGACGTCCTTGAGGAACTTCGCATGGATTTCCTCGTAGGTGGCGCTGGGGTTGACGACCAGCTCGCGCTGGACGGCCAGGGCGAGGGTGCCGTCGCGGTCGAAGACGTTGCAGGCGCTCTCGGTGCCGAGCGTCGCCTTGCAGTTGCCGAGGAAGCGAAACCAGTCGTCGCCGTAGATGCGGTCCTCCTCGCGCCAGGCGATGTCGGTCGCGAGCCCGGCGCGTCGCAGATCGCCTTCATGCGCCGGCCGATGTTGGCCTTTTCCTGATACAGGTTGCCGTACCACCAGCCGTTGTCGCGGCCGCGGTAGCCGATGAGCAGCGTACGCTGCCGAATCGGCCTGATCGGCCCGACGGCGTCGATGTCGGGCGGGACATAGCCGGTCAGGACGTTGACGAACTGCACGTGCGCCATGCGCTCGCCGGGGAAGACCTGGCTGATATAGGCCTCGGGCACGCAGGTGAAGACGATGTCGATGCCGAGCTTCGCGATGGCGTCGCAGGCGCCGTCGGTCGCCTCGTACTCGTCCTGCAGGAACAGCAGCTTGAGGCCGTGGTAGTGCCGGAGCGCCTTGGCGAAGGACGGCGAGAGGTGGCCGGGGTAGCAAACCTTGACGGTGTAGTGGATGAGGACCGCGTCGAAGTAGTCGAGGTCGAAGGTGCAGCGGGCGAACGACGAGGCGTAGGAGACCGCGAACTCGGAATAGCGGTAAAAGCTTTCGAGGTAGTGCAGGATCGTTTTGACGTGGACCCAGTGATGGTCATACAGCACGAGGATGCGCCGGCGCCTGTCCGCGAAACCGGGCTCGCGCGCGGGGAATTCGTTGGTATCGCATTCATTGCGTGGATCCACCGCCCGCGTCGTGCGGGGCCGCCTGTTCGGATTGTCACCTGCGGATGCTGGCGAACCATACGCGATTTGCCGCCCGGCGACAACAGCAACTTGCACGCCGTGCGCACGCTTTGCTGCATGACGGCATCGTTTCTGCACAGCGCACGGAAAGCGAACGCGCAAAACGCCTTTGGAGGAATGCTCCCATGTTTCTGCTGTATCAACGCTATGTGCCGCTGTTCGGCCGGCTCCTGATGTGTGTGATTTTCTTGCTCAGCGGCTTCAACAAGCTGATGAACTGGTCGGGCACCGAAGAGTTCATGCAATCGCAGGGCATGACAACCGCGACCGGCGCCTTGCTGGCGGCGGCGGTCGTGGTGGAGATCGGCGGCGGCCTGGCGCTGCTGCTGGGCTTCAAGGTGCGCTTCGTCGCGATCGTGTTGTTCCTGTACCTGATTCCCACGACGCTCATGTTCCACAATTTCTGGGCGTTCCAGGGAGCGGCGCGGCAGGACCCGATGATTCACTTCCTGAAGAACCTGGCGATCCTGGGCGGCCTGCTCGATCTGAGCGTCGCCGGTGCGGGCGCCCTGTCGCTCGATGCCGAGATCGCGCGTGCGCGGCGGCCGTTCTGGGCCTTCTGGCAGCGACGGGCGATCTGAGGCCGCAGAGGATCATGCGGGAACCCCATCCGGCTCGGGCACGACGGCATCGTTTTTCACCCACACGCGATTGGCGCCGGAGTCGGCTTCATAGGGAAGCTGGATAAGCAACGTATTGTACCGCCGGTCTTGCCCGATAACCGCCACGGGAAGGAGATAACGATCGCGTCTCTTCACGAGAAAGCGCTCTTCGATGGTCAGATACTCGGTGTGGCCCTCGATGCTGGAGACGCCAACGACCTTGAACCCGGGCCGGGGTCCTTCCAGAATCTCGCAGTCAAGCAGGGTCATCTATGCATCTCCTGTAAACGGCGAGCCGATTCGGCAATCGGCGCACGGGGCACAACTCAGCACGATTTCTATCGTACGGCGCTAACGCCGCGCCGGCACCAAAAAAGAAAACTCGCTGAATTGCAGTGGACAGCACGCCCCGGCGGCCGGATAAGTGGATAAAGGGATTGTCCATGTCCGACACCGATAACCATTGTGACGAGGTCATGCGCCGGGCCGCAGCGGGCGACCAGGAGGCGCTCGCCCAGGTGTTCGCACGCTATCGCGACCGGCTGCGCCAGATGGTGCGGCTTCGGCTCGACCGCCGGCTGCAGGGCCGACTCGATCCCTCCGACGTGCTGCAGGACGCGTATCTCGACTTTGCTCGGCGGCTGCCGGAATATGCGAAGGAACCGGCGCTGCCGTTCTACCTCTGGCTGCGGCTGCTCACCGGCCAACGGCTGGTCGACCTGCACCGGATGCACCTCGGCGCCAAGATGCGCGACGCGGGGCAGGAGGTATCGCTGTACCGCGGTGCGCTGCCGCAGGCGTCGTCGGCGTCATTGGCCGCCCAGCTGCTCGGCCGGCTGACCTCGGCGAGCCGCGCCGCCATGCGGGCTGAGACGCAGATTCGCGTGCAGGAGGCGCTCAATCGCATGGATCCGGTGGACCGGGAAGTGCTGGCGTTGCGCCATTTCGAGATGCTGTCCAACGACGAGACCGCGACCGTGCTCGGGATCAAGAAGTCGGCGGCGAGCAACCGCTATATCCGGGCGCTCAAGCGGCTCAAGGATCTGATGGCGAGCTTGCCGGGGTTTGATGGCGAATAGCGTGCGCCGCCGACCCGCGGGGTTCGAAGACTCACCCCGTGGCTTGAAGGACACAATTATGACCGACTCCAGCCTGGATCGCAATCCTCTGGAAAGCCTCGCCGAGGAATTCCTCGACCGCTTCCGGCGCGGCGAACGGCCGGCGCTCTCGGAATACACCAGCAAGTATCCCGCGCTGGCCGGGGAGATCCGCGACCTGTTTCCCGCGCTGGTGATGCTCGAGGACGTCCGTCCCGCGTCGTCGCCGGCCGAAGACAGCACGCCCCCAGCGCCACGGGGCCGAAGCTCGAACGGCTGGGCGACTACCGCATCCTGCGCGAGATCGGCCGCGGCGGCATGGGCATCGTTTACGAGGCCGAGCAGGAATCGCTCGGCCGGCATGTCGCGCTGAAGGTGTTGCCATCGCACGCTCTGCTTGAGCCGCGCCAGCTCGAGCGTTTCCAGCGCGAGGCACGCTCGGCGGCGCGGCTGCACCACACCAACATCGTGCCGGTCTTCGGCGTCGGCGAACAGGACGGCCTGCACTACTACGTCATGCAGTTCATCCACGGCCAGGGGCTCGATCAGGTGCTCGCTGTGCTACAGCGCCTGCGCCAGCAGACCCGCGGCGGCACCGCCGAGCCGAATCTGGGCACCCGCGGTGCCGGCGTAGTGCGGAGGCCGGCAGCGTCGAATTTCGACATGGTTTCGGTGCTCGCGGTGGCCAATGCGCTCTTGACCGGCGTGTTCGCCAGGCCGGCGGTGGAGATCGCCCCGACCGAGCAGCGGCCCGCCGACCTGACGGGATTTCAAGGAGACCTTGAGAAGCAGCCGGAAGAAGTCGTGCGCGCGGAACCGGTTGGGGTTGTCGTCGTTCCCGAGCCGCCGCGGTCGCCGTCATCCTCGGGTGTGCGCCTGCCGGGCCAGCCGCAGGATGCGACGCTGTCGGAGTCGGGCCAGCCGTACTGGCAGAGCGTCGCCCGGATCGGCATCCAGGTCGCGGAGGCGTTGGCCTATGCCCATGCGCAGGGAACGCTGCACCGCGACATCAAGCCGGCCAACCTGCTGCTCGACACACAGGGCATCGTGTGGGTCACCGACTTCGGCCTGGCCAAGGCGGTCGGCAGCGAGGATCTCACCCACACCGGCGACGTGGTCGGCACACTGCGCTACATGGCCCCCGAGCGCTTCCGCGGCAAGGCCGACGTGCGCAGCGACGTGTACGGCCTGGGGCTGACGCTGTACGAATTGCTGACGCTGCAGTCGGCGTTCGACGAGTCGGAGCGCGACAAGCTCCTGTTGCAGGTGATGCACAACGATCCGCCCCGGCCCCGCAAGCTTAATCCAGCGGTGCCGCGCGACCTGGAAACCATCGTGCTCAAGGCGATTGCGCGCGATCCGCAGCATCGCTACGCCAGCGCGACCGATCTGGCTGCCGATCTGCAGCGTTTCACCGAGGACAAGCCGATCCACGCCCGGCCCGTCAGCGAGGCGGAAAAACTATGGCGCTGGTGCCGGCGCAACCCGTCGATGGCGTTTCTGGCCGCGGCGTGCGTCCTGTCGCTGGTTCTCGGCCTTGCCGGCGTCGGCTGGAAATGGCTCGAGGCCGAGAACGCGCGCATGAATGTCATAACGGCCGAGGCGCAGACTGCGTTTCAGCGTGATCAGGCGGTGAGGGCCCGCGTCGAGGCGCACCAGGTGCTGGCAGGCGTATTACTCGATCGCGGCATCGCGCTGGCGGAGCAGGGCGAGGTGGGCGAAGGGCTGTTCTGGATGCTGGAGGCCCTGCGTGCCGTGCCACCGGACGCGCGTGACCTAACGCGCGTGATCCGCACCAACCTGGCGGCCTGGCCGAACCACGCCCACCGCCTGGAACAGCTTGTCAAAGAGCCCAAGGCGCTTCGGTGGTGCGCCTTCAGCCCGGACGGCAAGCACTTCCTGACGGGGGGCGCGTCGGGGGTGCAGGACCGGGACACGGCCAGCGGCCGGCTCGCTGGGCCGCCGCTCAAGCAGGAGAGGCTGGCGGGGATGGCCCTGAGCCCCGACGGCGCAATGCTGGTGACGGGCCGCAACCCCGCCGGTGCCAACGAGGGCCTCATCGAGCGCTGGGACGCCGCCACCGGCCAGCCGATCGGCGCTCCGCTGCGCCAGCCGCACAGCATGCGCGAGGTCGCGTTCGCGCCGGACGGCAAACACTTCGTCACCGGCAGCGTGGACGGCGTGGTGCGCCTCTGGGAGAGCGAGACCGGCCGGGTGCTGCGGGATACGTTCAAGCACCGCAAGCGTAACGTGAACCGGCTTGCCATCAGTCCGGACGGCGCGATCCTGGCCGTCGCCACTGCGAACGCGAGCGGCGATCGTGAGCGCCAGCCGGCCGAGCTTTATCTTTGGGACCTGGCCACCGGCCAGCGGCTCGTCGAACCCTTGCCGCACCAGGCCCTGATCTCGAGCGTTGCATTTGCACCGATGGCAAGACCGTGATTACCGCTTGCTTCGATCGCACGGTGCAACGCTGGGACGCGCGGACCGGCAAGCCCGTCGGGGCGCCCCTGCGGCATCCGCACGCCGTGGTGGCGGCGCGGTTCGCTCCCGACGGCCGCACGATCGCGACCGGCGGCGAGGACGGACTGCTGCGGTGGTGGGACGCCGCCACGGGCGCACCTTGATCGGCACGCTGCCGGTGCTGCATGCCGCGATCGCCGACCTGGCGTTCAGTCCGGACGGCGCCACGCTGGTGGTGGTGAGTGAGCAAGTCCGCGGCCCCAGTTTCATGCACCGGTTCCGGCTGGCCCGCGCAACGTCGCGGCCGCCGCGCGCGGCAAGGAAGTGCTCGTCAAGGCTGCCTGGCGCCGCGGTGAGGGTGAGTCGTGGCTGGGCCGGTATGTCGTCAGCTACAGTCCGGACCTCACGACCGTGCTGGCCGGGGGCGGCCACCACGCCGCCTGCTTGTGGGATGGGGCGACCGGACAGCCCGCCGTCGCGGGGGGCGGCAAGGGTGGCCCGTTCCGCCACCCTTGGCCGGCCGTGGGGGTCACGGCCTTCAGTCCCGATGGCCGGCGCTGCGCCACCTCGAGCCGGCCGGCCCAGATCGCGATCGGCGATGCCCGCATCTGGGACGCGGTCACCGGCCAGCCCATCGGTCCACCGCTGGACCACAGCAACTACGTGTCCGCCATGGCATTCAGCCCCGACAGCCAACTCCTGGTCACCGGCGACTACAGCGATTTCGTTCATTTTTGGGACGCGGCTACTGGTAAGCGAATCGGCGAGCCGCTGCCCCAGCCCGATATCGTATTAAGTCTCGCGTTCAGTCCGGACGGCAAGACGCTGGCGGTCGGCGTTGCCGAAGACCGCGCCGGGTCGAGCGGCGTCCTCCTGTGGGACCTGGAACGCAAGAAACCGATCGCGCCGCCCATACACGGGCCCGCCGCGCTCGTCGCGCTCAGCCCCGACGGCAAACACCTGCTTGCGACCGGAGGGCAGCGCTTGCGCTTCGGCGACGCCGCCACCGGTGCGCCGCTCGGCGCCGAGATCATTGAGTCGGCCGAGATCAACAGCGCGACGTTCAGCCCCGACGGCGCGCTGGTCCTGTTGAGCGCGACCGACGGCACGGTGTGGTTGCGGGAGGCGCCCTCCGGCAAGCCGTTCGGCGCCGATGCGCTATCCGTTTCGCGCCAACCTCGCGGTCTTCAGCCCAGGCGCCGACCCTCAGCTCATCCTGGCCGGCTATGCCGACGGCAGCGCCCGGCTGTACGACCGCGCCACGCAGAAGCCGGTGGGGCCGCCGGCGCTGCAGGGCCGTTTTATTGCCGGCGCCGCCTTCGCGCCAGACGGCCGGTCCTTCGTTACCACGGGCTCCGACGGCAACAGCCGGCGCTGGCCGGTGCCGACCCCGACCGAGGAGAGCCTCGACCGGTTGGCGCTGCGCCTGGAGGTGCAGACCGGGTTGGCGATGGCCGAGGGCCAGAACGTCGTGCAGCTCGAACCTGCGATTTGGGAGCAGCGCCGGGCGCAGTGGGCGGCGAAGGCAAGCGCCGCCGCGACGCCCGCTGGGGTCGTCAGCGACCTGGACTTTCACGACGCCCGCGCCCGCGACGCCGAGCAGGACGACGATCCCTTCGCGGCGCGCTGGCACCTGGACCGCCTGATTGCGCTTCAGGCCCAGCACGCAGGTGCAGCAGCGCCGCCCGCCTGGCTGGCTTACGCGCGCCGTGCACGCACCTGGAGCGGCCAGCACCAGTTCGACCAGGCCGACGCCGATTATGCGCGCGCCGCGCCCACGGCGCGCCGGATCAGCTGCTCGCCTGGTATCGCTATCGCATCCACGAATGCCGCACGACCAAGAACCAGCTTGCCGGCCTGTGGTACCTCGACCGGGCGCTGGCGCCGTGCCCGCGGACTGGCAGTTCTACGCCGACCGTGCCGAGATCGAGGACCAGCTCGGCAAGGCGACCGCACGCGACGCCGACCTGGCCCGCGCCGTCGAGCATGGCGCGGATAGCCGGTACCTGGCCCAGCTCGCCGACAACTATGCCGAGCGCGCTGTTTGGGACAAGGCCGCCCACGCCTACGCGCTGGCCGCCGCGAGGGGACCATGCGATTCGCTGACCTGGTGTCACCATGCCCTGGTCGTCTTGAAGCTCGGCCAGCGCGACGCCTATCGCAAGCTGTGCGCGGCCACCCTCGCGGCCGAAGGGGGCACCCGGCGTGCCGGGGTTGCGAACAACCTCGCATGGCTCTGCGCTGGCTCCCAACGCGGTTGACGACTACGCAAAACTCATCGACCTGGTCGAGCGTGTCGTTCGCAATAGCCCGGCGGATCGGAAGCACGGGGCGCTCAACACGCTAGGCACGGTCCTGTATCGTGCGGGCCGCTTCCAGGAAGCGATCGATCGGCTCAACGACGGCATCCAGGTCAGCAAGGGCCCCGGGAGCAATCACGACTGGGTGGTGCTGGCGATGGCGCATCAACGGCTGGGCGAGACGGCGCAAGCCTGCAAGTATCTCGCGCAGGTCGTGCCGTGCGCCCGAGCAGGGATTCTCATGGGAATGCCTGGAGCTGGAATTGCTCCGGCGCGAGGCACAGGAATTGGTTGAAGGCAAGGCCGCAGCGCCTGGCGGTAAGCAATGAACTGTTAACGAAAATGCACAGACCGGTGTTTCCTGTAGTAAACATTTCCTATCAACACCGTCCCTAGCCGCGAGCTCCAGCGAGCCGCCGGGCTTGTCCCGGGGGTGTGTTCACGACGGCGGGGACCAGCCCCGCCGCTCGCTGGCGTGGGCCACGCGCGCCGGCGCAATAGCCGGCACTGGATTTGCTAGAATCACCTCCATGCGGTCGAAGTCACCTCGCGTCAGCCCTTTTGCGCATTGGAGAACCCTCATGACGAAACTTCGCATGCTCGCCCTGGCGTGCGGTGTCACGCTGGCCGTCGCCCCGCTGGCACCGGGCCAGGACAAGACGCCGCCCATCCAGAAAAAAGAACTCAAGAAGGACACCTTCGACGAGCTGCTCAAGAGCTACCAGCAGGGTGCCACCTACGCCAGCTACCGCTCCGGCGACCAGGTCCTCAATACCGGCGATTTCGTGACCGTCAACACCAAAGGCGAAGGTAAGGTCACCGGCGTCTTCGTGTGGGCCGATCCAAAGTCCGGCCGGCTGTACATCCGAACGCGAGCGGGGCTGCCGCCCATCGGCGTGCCGGCGCGCGACGCGGACAAGATCGAGCGGATCGCCCCCGCCAGCGGCACGGCGCCCAAGAACGGCATCCGGCCGGCCATCGAGATGGACCAAACGCCGGCGCAAGCCGGGCAGGGCGGCCCGGAGATCCACACGATGACCGTCCGCAATGGTCCGAGCACCAGCACCTTCTTCTATGACAATTCGCTGTCGGCCGCCGAGCGCGACCAGCTCGGCGCCATTGAGAAGGCCGGCGGCGACCTGGTCCAGAAGAGCAACACGGTCGATACCCTGCGGCAGGCGCTGCAGAACGCTGCCAGCGACAACGGCACCTCCGTGGTGCAGGGCGGCTACGGGGCCTACCCCTACTATTACCCGCTCGCGTATTACAACCCCTTCTACTACTACAACCCCTATTACGGCTTTTTCGGGGGCGCTTACGGCGCTTCGGCGCGGGCTTCCCCGGCGCTTACGGCGGCTATGGCGGCTACGGCGCCGGCGGCTCGAGCGTCGTCGTTCAGAACTCCGGCAGCAGCAGCGGCCAGAGCCTTGCCGCAGTGGCGAAGAGCCTGACCGAGGCCGAAATCGCGCTGAACGAAGCGCAGAAGACCTACGTTGCGGTGGGCCACCGCGCGATCTATGACCCCAGCGGTCGCATCGTCGCGGTGCGGCTTGAAGAGTAACCAGTTTCGACACGCACGCCCACGGCCTCGGTCGTGGGCGTGCGTGGTTTTCATGCCTTTCATGCTTTTCATGCACCGGTGCGGCGCCATAGGATAGTCAAGGAATGGCGGATTACCCCAGCGAAAGGACGCACCTCATGGCAGCGCTAAAGCAAGGCTTCTCGACGCGGGCGATTCACGCGGGCCAGGAGCCCGACCCGACCACCGGGGCGACCATCGTCCCGATCTACGCCACCTCGACGTACACGCAAGCCGCCCCCGGACAGCACAAGGGCTACGAGTATTCGCGTACCGGCAACCCGACCCGCCATGCCCTCGAATCGTGCCTGGCCGCCCTCGAAGGCGGCGAACGCGGCCTGGCGTTTGCCTCCGGCCTCGCCGCAACGACGGCCGTCCTGTCCACGCTGCGGCCCGGCGACGAAGTGGCGGCCGCCGCCGATCTGTACGGCGGCACCTATCGCCTGCTGGAGCGGGTCTTCAAACCGTGGGGCCTGGTCGCGCGCTACACCGACGACCCAAGTCCCGCCGGCTTTGCCAAAATCATCACGTCCGCCACCAAGCTGGTGTGGATCGAAACGCCGACCAATCCACTGCTGCAGATTGTCGACATCGCCGCCATCGCCGAGCGCGCTCACAAGGCCGGCGCGCTGCTGGCGGTAGACAACACGTTCGCGTCACCGTACCTGCAGCAACCGATCCCGCTCGGCGCCGATCTGGTCGTCCACAGCACGACCAAGTACCTCGGCGGCCATTCCGACGTTGTCGGCGGCGCGGTCGTCGGGCGCCAGGAATTGCTGCAGCCGATTGCGTTCTACCAAAACGCGGCCGGCGGCGTGCCGGGGCCGTTCGATAGCTGGCTGGTGCTGCGTGGACTCAAGACGCTGGCGGTGCGCATGGATCGGCACAGCGCCAATGCGCGCCGGCTCGCGGAGTGGCTGGTGGGGCAGTCCGCGGTCGCGAAGGCCTACTACCCCGGATTGGCGAATCATCCGAATCACGCCCTGGCGAAGAAGCAGATGCGCGACTTCGGCGGCATGATCTCGATCGTGCTTGCGGGCGGCAAGGAGGGGCGCTGAAGTTCATGACGCGCACGAAGCTGTTCAGCCTCGCCGAGAGCCTCGGCGGCGTCGAATCGCTCGTCTGCCATCCCGCGACCATGACGCACGCCAGCATTCCCGCCGAGCTTCGGCAAGCGCGCGGCGTGACCGACGGCCTGGTGCGCCTCAGCGTGGGCATCGAGGACGCCGACGACCTGCAGGAGGATTTGCGCCAGGCGCTGGCGTGAGCGCGAATACTTTGAGCCCGAAGCGCTAGCGAGGGCCGCCCTCGCTGGCGCTTCGGGCTCACGTTTCCATGCCGTGCGGGCTAATACCTTGAGCCCGAAGCGCTAGCGAGGGCCGCCCTCGCTGGCGCTTCGGGCTCACGTTTCCATGCCGTGCGGGACGCAGCACGCTACGGGGGCAACCAGCGCCGCAGCACGTGCATGAACACGACCGACAGGAACAGCGCATTGCGCGGGAGCAGGCCGGGCCAGAAAAACGGCAGCGGGCGCAAGTCCGGGGGATTGGCCAAGCGTTCGGCGAGGCGGCGCATCCACACCACCGAGCGCGGCCATTCCAGCAGGCCGTCGAGCCAGTCGGCGGGAATGCCCGCGGCGCCGACCGTGGCGCCGGCGATGCCACCGACGACGGCGCCGGTCGAGTCGGTATCGCCGCCCAGGTCGATCACCTCCTCGACGGCAGCGCGAAAATCGCCCGGATGCCGCAGCCAGCAGTACAACGCCAGCGGAACCGTGTGATAGACGTACCCGGTGACGCCGCGCTCCAGGCCCAGCGCGTCGGCCAGCACAGCCGCCGCGGCGTCGCGTTGGAGATGTTCGGCGACGCTCGTGAGCAGGCCGGCCAATTCATTGTCGAGATCGGGCATCGCGGCGCGCCGCGGGCAAGAAGGTGCCGACGCCGTGCGCTCCGTGCAGCATGCCGTGATGGGCGGCCAGCGCAACGAGCATCGCCCCGCGCTCGGCGCGGATCGCGATGGGTCAGGCATGTCGAGGCGGCGACATGGGCACGGAGACGCACGCGATCGTCACCGAGGCACACGCCGAGCACCGCGGTGCGCATCGCGGGGCCGTTGCCTGCCGACCAGACGCCGCTCCTTGCCGGAGAGAAGCCGAGCCAGAGCTTGACGATCGCGCGTAGCGTGGCCCAGCCGACGCCGGCCGGCGCTCCCAGCAGCCAGAGCCGTAGCCGCCAGGCGAGAGCGCGGGCGAACGCGTCGGGATCGCCCCTGGCAGCCAGCAGCGCCTGGCCGGTCATGCAGGTGTGCTCGGTATCGTCGCTGACCATGCCGCGGCCGAGCAGCCACCGATGGCGCAGCGGCGGATCGCCGAAGATCCGGCGACCACGGCGGCGCGACAGGCCTTCGCGCGGCAAGCCCAGCGCGTCGCCGACCGCCGTGCCGAGGATGACGCCGGCAATGCGATCGACGATCAGCTCGCCGCCGGGTTTCGTGTTCATCGTCGTGTCCTTGAACCCGGCCGCGTCAAAGTGCCAGGAGCACGACGAACAAACCGAGCGCCACCGCCAGGTAGAGTGCCGCCAGCAGGCGCGGATAGGGCCGGCCGGCATGACCGGGCCACGGCGAGTCGTCTTCCACCCGGTATAGGCGGAGCACGGCGACCGTAAACAAGCCGCCCAGCAGGCCGCCGGTCAGCCGGCCGATTAACCCGCCCAGAGCGGCGCCGAAGCTCGTGTACTGCGCGGCGGCCAACGCTGCGCCGAGGGCAGCGCCGGGGAAGTGCCCCGCGACCGCTCCTGCGAGCATGAGAATGGATGGGACGGCCTTGATCAGCCAATCCGATACCAACCCCTCCACCAGCCGGACCTTGTCCGGCAACAGCTCCCCTGACCGCTCCAGTCGCCGGGCGGTCTTCAGGTTGTGCCGCGTCGCCCAATCCCAGTAGAGCACGCCCAGCACAGTCGGCCAGGCCCACGCCAGGTACGCTTGCCGGTGCAACGCTTCGCGGACTACCGACTCATCCATTCCCGCGACGACCGCGATGGCCGTGAGGATCGAGGCCGGCACCCAGGGGATGGGGCCGAACCGGCGGACGCAGAGCCGGATCAACACGGCCAGCACGGCCCCCGCCAGCACCGCCTCCGAGAGCACGACGGTGAACGTCGTCCAGCGCAGCCACGTCGGCATCCGCAGCGGCAGGAATTGAATCGCCACCCCGGTGCCGGCGCCGAGGATCGCGCCGTTCAAACCGCCCTTCCACAACGCCCAAATCACGTCCCCTCTGTGGAGCACCGCCGTCGAGCGTTGCGCGGGCAGCGCCACGGCCTCCGCCGTGTCTATCGCGGCGCCGGACGGCCGGTTCAGGCGCAGGCGCTTTTCGACGGCCTGCATTTGACCGCGGACCATCCGGACCATGAAGGCGATGAACGCTGCCGCGGCCAGGCCGGCGATGACGGGATGGACCCACGACTGGCCTTGCGACCCAATCGCGGTTATCGTCATCATCATCGCTCCGAAGCACATCGCGAGCGCGAGCAAGAACTGGCCCGGGTTTTGGCGGACCCACTGGGTCACGCGCTCACCCCATTTCAGCTGCCGCGCGGCGACCGGCTTGCCTGCCAGCCATCGGTCCAGGTCCTCGGCCAGGGCGGCCGCCGACTCGTAGCGCCGCCCCGGCTCCTTGGCCAGGCACTTGAGCGCAACGGCTTCCAGGTCCCGGTGGACGTTCTGGCTTTAGCCGGCGTGGCCGCTCCGGCTGTTGCTCCAGCACTTGCAACAGCGTATCGAGCGTGGTCGCGCCGGTGAACGGTGGCCGGCCCGTCAGCAGCTCGTAGAGGACGGCGCCGAGCGCGTAGACATCGACGGCGGTGGTGAGCAGCTTCTCGGCGCGCGCCTGTTCGGGGGCCATGTAGCGCGGCGTCCCGACGATCGCGCCGGTCTGGGTGAGGCCGGGCTGCGGCGTTTCCGTCACCCGCTTGGCGAGGCCGAAATCCACGATGTGCGGCTGTCCCGCGGCGTCGACGAGAACATTGCCCGGCTTGAGGTCGCGG
Source organism: uncultured Gemmataceae bacterium (assembly GCA_963834865.1). Taxonomy (GTDB): domain Bacteria; phylum Planctomycetota; class Planctomycetia; order Gemmatales; family Gemmataceae; genus CAWIDK01. The sequence continues at coordinate 993,318 of CAWIDK010000005.1, read as the reverse complement.
TGCAGAATCCCACGCTGGTGCGCGTGATGGACCGCCCGGGCCGCCGTCGCGATGAGCTGGGCGGCGGCGCTGGTCCCCGGCCAGACGCGTCCGGTGTTGGACCAGGCTCCCGCCCTCGACGAGCTTCATGCTGTAGTAGAGCTGCCCCTGGTGCTCGCCGACCTCGTAGATCGGCACGATGTGCGGATGGTCCAGCCCGGCCGCCGCCTCCGCTTCAAGCCGGAACCGCTGCGCCTCGGCGGGCGAGGCGAGCCGCCCGGCGAGGACCATCTTGAGCGCGACCAGGCGGTTGAGGCCGCGCTGCCGGGCCTTGTAAACCACGCCCATGGCGCCGCGGGCGACCTCCTCCAGAAGTTCGTAGTCGCCGAATGAGCCGACGCTGGCTGCCGCCACCGCGTCACACGCCTCGCCGTGCGGCACGGTGGCTTCGGGTGTGGTCGAATCGGCCATGAGGGTTACCTCAGCACTTCGCGGATCGCCCGGCCGCCCTGGGCCACCACTGGCCGGGCCGCTGCGATCCGGCACCGTACCGCGCCTCCGCTGCCGCGATCGATCCACACGCTGCCGGGTGACAATTGTATGATTTGTAAGGCTGACCTACGGTGAACCGTTCCGACAGGAGAAGAACATGCGCCGCGTGATCGTCACTGTGCTGCTCGTGCTGGTGCTGGCCGGCCAAGCCGGCGCCCAGCCGTTCGAGGAGATCGAGCCGCCGCCCTGGGTGCGCGGCGTGACCCGCATGGCCTTCGGCACTCCGGGCGACGTCGCGAAAATCGCCGATGCCGGCGCCCAGGTGATGCACACCAATCTCGTTTGGCCGTACCATCCGCTGCGCAAGGACGGCGGCGGACTGACGCCGGACGATCGCGCCAGGCTGCGGGCCCTCGTCGAGGCGTGCCACCAGCGCGGCCTCAAGATCGTCCTTGGGCTGCCGCCGTTTATGCCGGTCGAGCTGGCCAACCAGCATCCCGACTGGCGCATCCGGCCAGCCCCGGCGCCACCCTGAAGCCGCCAAGCGCAGGACCTCGGCACGCGCTCCGGCTGCAACAACGGGCCGTGGGGCGACTACCTCATGGACGTCTGCGCCGAGCTGATCGAGGATTTCGGCCTGGATGGCTATTCCTTCGACGGCAACTATCATCCGCCGCTTTGCCATTGCCCGGCGTGCCAGGCCGATTACCAGAAGACCGGCCGTGAGCTGCCGCCGCGGCCCGATCTCAAGGGGGTGCCGTATCGCCAGTATCTTGTCTGGCGCGGCGAGCGGCTGGAGGATTACTACCGCAAGCTGGTGCTGCGGCTGCGCAAGACGAACGCCGACGCCGCGCTGATGACGTGGACGGTCAACGCCGGGCGTTACGGTCATTTCCTGCATTCGCCGCGGGCCATGCCGACGCGGCTCAATCGGCTGATCGACCTGCCGATGCAGGAATGGTGGCTGGACGAAACGAACCTCGGCGCCAGCGTCGCCCCGGCGTTTGGCGCCGCGTATCTACGTGCCGTCGCCGGCGATCGACCCAGTGCCAGCGAACCCTACCTGATGTCGCGCGGCAACCCCTACGGCACCGACAGCTTCCCGCACCACGAACGGCTGACGCGCAGCCTGCTGGCCCTGAACCACGGCAGTATCGCCGCTTATTCGTTCGGCTGGCCCGGCCACGGCGCCGCGACGAAGGACCTGTTCAAGGAGGTGGAGCAGCGCTCGCGGTGGCTGACGCACACGCAGCCGATGCCATGGGCCGCCCTCCTGGTCAGCGAGCAGACGCGGCAGTTCTACGCTTATGAGGACATTGCCGGCCGGTTCTTGCCCCACGTCTTCGGCACCTTTCGCGCTGCGCTGGAGGAGCACCTGCCGCTGACGCTCGTCAACGACTGGGACCTGAACGCGAAGGAGCTGGCCAAGCATCGCGTGCTGATCCTCGCCAACGCCGCGGCGCTGTCCGACGCGCAGACGGCCGCGGTCCGGCAGTACGTTCAGGCGGGCGGCGGTCTGGTGATGACCGGCGAATCGTCGCTGTTCGACGAGCTGGGCCGGCCGCGCCACGATTTCGCGCTGGCGGACCTGATCGGCGTCTCGTACAAGGGTCGGCCGAAGGCGCCGGAGAAACGGCCGGCGCTGGACGAGAACTTCGCGATCACGCTCGACGACAGTTACTGGAAGCAGCGCACCGGCGTCGCGCGGCTGAGCTGGACCGACCACGCCCTGGTGCGCGACGATCGCCTCGCCAGGCTCGTGCCCGGACGGTCGGTGACGTTCCGTGGCCCGCTGGTGTGGGTCAGCGAGCCGAAGGACGCGGAGACCGTCGCGTGGCGCATGACGCCGGAGGGCTGGGACCAGTCGCCGCTACCGGGCGCGATCTGCCGGCAGGTCGGCAAGGGCCGGGTGGTGTACCTGGCCAGCGCGATCGATGCGGCGTTATGGAGCTATGCCTATCCGTACCAACGTCGGCTGTTGGCGCGAGCGCTGGAGTGGGCCGCCGCCGAACCGCCGCCGCTATCCGTGACGGCACCGATGTGTGTGCAAGCGACGTACTGGACGCAGTCCGACAAGGCCGGCCGGCGCGTCGTCGTGCGCCTGTTCAACAACCTGAACTCGACCGCCGGCCACGGCCTTCCCGGCGCGGAGGTGCCGCTGCGCGAGGAGACGGTCCCAATCGGCGGCATCCGCGTGCGCTTCGACCGCGAGGCGCCGAAGCGCGTGCACATTGAGCCGGGCGGGCGCGACTTGCCGTTGCGTCAAGAGGCGGCGGCGTGGGTTGTGGAGGTGCCGCCCCTGGAAGTGCAGGCGCTGGTGATTGCGGAGTATTGACGTACTTCATGGCAATTCGCCGCGAAGCTCTCGGATCGCGGGAACTCCGATGTCTACCAGACCGTGGGTACGGAAGACCCGCTCGCGGATCTTCTGGGCACGGTCGTGGACCCGGCAGACCACCTGGGGAGGCAAAGGCTTGCCCGTAACCACGCTGGCGATGACGGCTTCTTCGATCGTCGGCCAAAGCGTCTGTCGAGAACGTACTTCATGGCTGATCGCGTGTTTCGCGGACGAGATCGACGGCGATGTTCTGCTCGCCGAACAGCCTGCGGTTTTCCTCGCGCATCCGGTCCATGCGTTCGCAGGCCGCTTTCATCTTCTCGGGACGACGGATACCCTTTACGAGATCATCGAGGGTTTGCCGCAACTGCGCCTTGACGTCATCGGGGATGCCGTGAACGGTCTCGGTCGTGTTCATGGGGTTCCTCCTTTCTCCTCAGTCTACCGACATGCCGTAGCGGAAGAAAGTTCAGCACCCGCAGTTCCTCCCATGCATTATCCAATCAGCAACGCACTGCGGGCAAAGCCCTGAAGAGCCTGGTCGATGAAGCGCGCGGCACGCTGGGCGGTTCTCGTCGACGCTGAAACGGTTGCGTCGACGCAGGTCGCAGCCGATGAGCCGGACGGCGACGCCTTCTCCAGCCAGTTGGCGACCAGGCCAATGAGGAAGGTCCGGTCGTGAGAGCCATCGAGGTTGCGCAGGACCAGGCGGGACGGCTCGCCCATCGCCACGGTTTCCAGGCGCAGATTGGTCACCTTGCCGCCGTCACGGGCACGCAGTCGCGCGTACGGACTGGCGAGCGGGCGCTCGCTCACCTCAATCCGAAAGGCCGGTTCGACAACGGAGAATTCCACCAGCCCGGATGCATGGCAGTTCAGGAGTCGCGTCGCCAACGTGTCAGCGCCGTCCGCCGGGGTCGGTCCCGCATCAGCGAGTTGCGCATGCGCGGTGGCGAGCAGGTCGGCGAAGGACACGGGCAATGGCCACATCTTCGACAGGTGGACCATCGCTGCTTTCATCAGTGGATCGTGCGTGACCAGGGTTGCGCTGGCGCCGCCACGGAACTCCTCCGCCTGGCCGGAGCGCACGTCGGGATTGGCAGACACGGGCTTGACGGGCGCGGCGATGTAGAAGGATTGCACCGCTTCCGGCCGAAGAGCATAATCCAGCGGCACCGCGTCGCGGCACAGGAGCGTCTGGCGGAACATGCGGTTCCGCATGAAATCCATGTATTGTTCCATGTGCAGCAGGTCGGGCGAAATCTGCCGCAGCGTCTTTTCGGCTTCGGCGCCGAACCGGCCGGCCACCATCGCGCCGACATGCGCTTCGCCCAGATATTGCAAGCCCTTGGCCGCGGCCCGCTCCGCAAACTGATGAAAGTAGAGCGGCTCGTTGAAATCGTCGAGGTGCTCGTGCAGCACGTAGGTGTCGGGGGTCTGCGCGAGCACCGCCAGCTCCTGACGGAGCAGGACGCCATAGCCGCCGTCGCCCTGCTGCACCGACCGGGCGAGGAAGTTGAGCAGGTTGCGGGCCTCGCGGATGCGCTCGGCCGGATCGGTGAATCGTTCCGTGTGGTACCAGAGCATCTCGCGGATGGCGCCGCGGGCGTGCCAGCCGGGGAATGTGTTGTAGCTGACGTAAGCGATGCCGTTGGCCGAAAGATTCCGCCGGCAAATCTCGAGGATCCGGTCCTGAACCTCGGGGGGCACCCAGGAATAGACGCCGTGGGCGAGGATGTAGTCGAACGTGCCGAAATCCTCGCCGACGTCGAGGATGCTCAGCGGCTTCAGCTCGACGTTGCCGAGACTGAGCTCGCGCACGACCGCCTGGCCGTCGGCGATCTGCCGGCCGGAAAGGTCGATGCCGACGAAGGTGCTGTCGGGGCTGGTCAGTGCGAGGGGAATGAGATTGCCGCCGCTGGCGCAAGCCAACTCCAGGACGCGGCAGCGGCTCGGCGGCGGCGCTGCGAGGCCGAAGAGCGCCGCGATCGCCGCCAGCCGGTCCGGACGCGTTTGCGGGAAGGCGTTGACCGAGTACGGGACGGCGTCATAGGAGCTGACTCCGTCGGCGTCGGGACCGGCCGAGGCGCCTGCGGCTCGAACGTCCGGTGACGTGGACATGGTAAATGACGTCACTCCACTGCCTGCGCCTTGGCGGCACCATCCGCGATGTTCTTGCTATCTTGAACGTACGCGGCGTTACCCGGATTGAGCCCGATGAACTCGTTCTCGATGGCTCCAAAGCTCAGGACGAGATCGCCGAACGCCTCCTGGAACTTGTCGTGATCGCCCTGGAACGAGGCGAAATACAGCAGCGCGGCGGCGGTCGCCGTGCCGCCGGCGTTCTGCTCGAGGGCCGTCTCAGCCGCCGTGAGCGCCGCCTGCCCCTTCAGCACCGTGACCTTGAGCGCTTGAATCGTGGTATCGTAGGCAGCCGGCATGCCGGCGAGACTTTCCAGGGCGCCATCGATGCCGCCGGGATCCGTAGTGCTGCCGGGCGTTCCGATCAACGCCGTGTCGATTTCCAGTTGATCGTCGTCGATTTGGACGAAATAATCGACGATCACGGCCGGCAGCTGGACGTCCAACTTGATGAACGCCTGCTCGGCCGCGACCATGGCGCTCTGGTTCTGGATGATCGCGTTCTCGAATTTGATGAACGCATCGACCACGGCCGGCGGCGGGTAGATGATGGCCCCGGGGAACTGGCCGCCCGCATCGCTGGCGAGGGCAACGACGTCCTGGAGCAGGCCGCCTGCCGGTCCGGGAGTCTTGGAGCCCTGCAGGCCCAGCGCCGGCCCGAGATCCGTCGGGTCAAGATTGATGAAGTCGTACTCGATCTTGGCGAAGTTCAGCGTGAGTTGCGATGCCGCCTGCTGGGCCGTCGCCTCGAGCCCGGCGAGTTTGTCATCCGCAGTCGTGCTGCCGGCGCCCTGGACGGCTTTCTCCGCAGCGATGGCGGCGGCTTGAGCCTGCTGGACGGCAGGCACGAGCGTGTTGATGGTCGCGAGCGTCGTCGGTGGCAGCTGGAGCTTGAGCAGCACGCCGTCGATTCCGGCGGTCGCGCCGCCCGCCACGCTTGCGGGCGCCAGATCATTGTCGACCTGGACCAGATCGGCGTCGAGCTTGAGGAAATAATCCACGGCGGCCGAGGACAGTTCGCCCCCGGAAGCCTTGCGAAATGTCAACTCGGATTTGATGAACGAGTTTTCCCCGTCGATGAAGGCACTCTCGATCGTGAGGAAGCTCACGACGGCGGCCGGCGGAGTGGTGGCTGCCGGTGGTGGCAAGGTGGGGTCGGCGTCACTGGTCAGCACGACCACGTCTTGCAGCAGACCCCCCGCCGGCCCCGCGCTGGCGGAGCCCTGCACACCCAGGGCCGGGCCGAGGTCCGTGGCGTCGGCCCCGATGAATTGATACTCGATTTTGGTGAAGTTGAGCGTGAAGCCAGTGGCTGCCGCTAGGGACTCCCCCTCGATTCCGTCGAGTTTGAGGAAAGCATCGTAGGCGTCGGGACGGACCCCGCCGGGTGTCCCGGTCCGGCTCAGCAACGCGATGAGCGTGTTGGTCGTCTGCAGCTGCTGCGCGACGGCCGGAATGACCTGGGCTTCAAGATCGATGGCCGTGTTCACCGGGAGCGCGAGATTAGTCAGGATTCCGTCGATCCCGCCGGTCGTGGCCGCCGCGCCGGCGGCGGCCGGCGTCACGATCAAGTCGGTGTCGATCTGTACCCCATCGTCGTCGATCTTGAGGAAATAGTCGACAATCGACGCGGGGAGCACGTTGTTGGATTGTTGGATGACCGTGCTCTCGCTTTGCAAGAACGTGTTCTGGCCCGCGATAAACGTGCTTTCGAACTTGAGGAACGCGTCGACCGCGCTGACCGACTGGTTCGACAGCGGTATGAGCGGCGTGGAGCTGAGCAGCACACGGTCCTCAAGCTGGTCGAGCGCGGCAAGGCAGGGCCGGAGGGATGTCGGGGTGCGCGTGCGGGTGTGCCGAAGCCCCAGCCGCGAACAGAGCCATTTCCACGAGAGCGTGCGTGACATGACTGTTCTCCTTCCCGGTATGCAAGAGTGGACCCCAGCATAAGGACCCCTGGCGAAAAAGGCAAGCATTATTCGGTCGGCACGGTCGGCAGGTCGGCAGGTCGGCAGGTCGGCAGGTCGGCAGGTCGGCAGGTCGGCTAACCGGCTAACCCTCGGCTAACTTCGCAGAGGGATGAGCGCACGCAGCCGGGCATCGCGCAGGAACAGGCCTCCCCACACCAAGATGCCGAGAATAATCGGGAAAACGAACTGCTCCTCGATGCGCACATGAGTAGCGATTGCGCCGCCAAGATAGCCGGTAAGCAAGATCGCGCCGAGCACCGATGTCTGCGGAATCACATAGATGACGGTACAGGTCAGCTCGACTATCCCGAGGCTGAGAGCAAGGCTCTCCGGCCATCCGAGATCCGTGAATCCCTTCACGACAGGCTCGGGCTTCACCAATTTCATGGCGCCGCTGAAGAGCAGCATCAGCACCGGCAGCGCACTGACGATGCGTCCGGTCCAGACCATCGACTTCGAGACAGGAGCCGCATGCGTGTCCGATTCCATGAATCTTTCCTCCCAACGTTGTTAATTCTCGATCAATTTGTGTCTTTTTTGGCCTCCACGATCGATTTCATGGTCGCCAGGCCCTTTTCAAACTCGCCGCCGACCATCTTGTCCATGTCCATGACCAGACCGACCGCCTTGGCGATGAAATCCTTCTGGCCGGACATGCTCCACGTGACCAGCGTTTGATCGCCTTGCGGCCTGAAGGTGAAGTCCGCGGCGTTGGTGGCCTTGAAGGGCCGTTCCAATTCGAGCTTGATGCAAATCAGCTCGTTCGGCTTGCTGTGCGTGAGCGTCATGGTCCCTTCGCCGACCTCGCTATTGCCGGACCACTTGAAGATGGCGCCCGTTCCTGCCGGCGCGCCTTCGAAGCTGTTCTTCGCGTCCGGGTCGAGCTTCGCCCAGGGGGACCATGCCTCCCATTTATGAAAGTCATTCACCTGTGCAAAAACGTCGGACGGCGGCGCGGCGATGGTGGCCGATCGCGCGATGCGGAAGTCGGCGGGCTGCATGGCAACGACGCCGGCAAATATCCCTGCGAGTACTACGAGACCGAGGAACGCGATGAGGATTACCTTGCGCATGGCAATTCTTCTCCAGGTTGTTGCCAGCTGCAGCGATAAAGGAACGTCCGCCGACGGTCAAGACGACGGCGACGAGCCCGCCGCTAGATTGTACAGTTTCCCGCGGATATTTACCTCTTCGCCAGGAATTCCGTGAGAGTCAAGATTTGTTTGCATCGAACGGCAGCGTCGTGGATACTGAGGTTCAAATTCCTCGGAGATTTCATCGTGCCACGCTCTCTCCTCGCGCTGCTGCTCCTCCCGGCGATTGCCACCGGTATCCATGCGGATGAACCCGTGCTCGACCTGACGCGGGCGGTCGTGCTCACGCCTCCCAGGTTGTCCGTCGCCGAAGAAAAAGCCGTTGTGATGTTGATCGACGAAGTGGAAAAACGCACCCAGATTCGCTGGGAACGCGCCGACAGGTGGCCGAAGAAGGCGGCCGCCGTGGTCGTCGTCGGCCGCTCCGGTACGGCCGACCTGTGGATGCGCGATCCTCCCGACGGCGGCGACCAGCCCGAGAGCTACCGGATCTGGACGGCCCGCGATCGCGATTTTCCCACGGTCTGCATCGCCGGCCACGATGCCCGCGGCGTGCTCTTCGGCGTCGGCCATCTCTTGCGCAAGCTGGAAATGTCGAAGCACAAGGCGTCGCTGCCCACCGAGCTGCGCATTGCGGCCGTCCCGCAGACCACGCTGCGCGGCCATCAGCTCGGCTATCGGCCCAAGACCAACAGCTTCGACGGCTGGACGCTGGCGATGTGGGAGCAGTACATTCGCGACCTGGCCGTGTTCGGCACCAACGCCATCGAGCTGATTCCGCCGCGCTCCGACGACGCCGCCGACAGCCCGCACTTCCCGCTGCCGCCGCTGGAGATGATGGTCGGCATGTCGCGGCTCGCCGACCAGTACGGCCTGGATGTGTGGATCTGGTATCCGGCGATGGACGCGGACTATGGCAATCCCGCAACGGTGGCGGCGGCGCTCAAGGAGTGGGGCGAGGTGTTCCAGAAGCTGCCGCGCATCGACGCAGTGTTCGTGCCCGGCGGCGATCCGGGACACACGCCGCCCGCCAAGCTGATGGCCCTGCTGGAGAAGCAGACTGCGAACCTGAAGAAGTACCATCCGCGCGCAGATGTGGGTTTCGCCGCAGGGCTTCAACCAGGCGTGGCTCGACGAATTCCTCGCCATCGTTGCGGCCAAACCGGCGTGGCTGAGCGGCGTCGTGCACGGTCCGCAGATTCGTGTCGGCCTGCAGCAGCTCCGCGATGCGATCCCCAGCAAATATCCGCTGCGTAATTATCCCGATATCACGCACAGCCTGCGCTGCCAGTTCCCCGTGCCCGACTGGGACGGCGCCTTTGCCGTCACCGAGGGCCGCGAAGGCATCAATCCGCGGCCGATGGACATGGCGGCCATTTTCCACGCCGGCCGGCGCAGCAGCGACGGCTTCATCACCTATTCGGAGGGTTGCAACGACGACGTCAACAAGATGCTCTGGAGCGGCCTCGGCTGGGACGCGCAAGCAGACGTGCTGGCGATCCTGCGCGACTACAGCCGTTACTTCATCGGGCCGGCGTACACCGATTCGTTCGCTCACGGGCTGCTCGCCCTGGAGCGGAACTGGCGCGGCGCCGTGCTGACGAACGCCGGCATCGCGACGACGCTGCAGCAATTCCAGGCGCTGGAGCGGACCGCGAGCCCGCAGGACAAGCTCAACTGGCGCTTCCAGCAAGCGCTCTATCGCGCCTATTACGACGCGTATGTGCGCGCCGGCTCGTCTACGAGACGCAGCTTGAAGAGGAAGCGCTGGCGAAGCTGCGCGACGCGAAAGCGCTTGGGGCGGCGCTGGCGATGGACGAGGCGGAGGCCATCCTCGATCGCGCGGTGACGCGCCGGACGGCCGGCGATTATTGCGCCGCGTCTTCGAACTGGCCGAGGCGCTGTTTCAGAGCATCCGCATGCAGCTCAGCGTCGGGCGGTACCAGGCCATCGCCGTCGGCCGCGGCGCCAATCTCGACAGCATCGACGCGCCGCTCAACAATCGGCCCTGGCTCAAGGCGCAGTTTCAGGAGATTCGCAAGCTGCCGGCCGAAGCGCCGCGGCTGGTCCGGCTGGACGAGATCGTGAACTGGACCAATCCCGGTCCGGGCGGATTCTACGACGACCTCGGCAATCCCGCATGCCAGCCACACCTGGTCCGGCCCGGGCATTACGTAACCGATCCGGAGTTTCGTGCCGCGCCGTTGGTTCACTTCGAGGAGCGGCCCGCGGCGCGGAAGGCATGGCTCGACCAGGCGCTGGCGCTGTTCGATGCGCCGCTGAAGCTGCTGTACTTCGGACTCGATCCGGCGGCGCAGTACAAGGTGAAGGTGGTCTACGGCGGCGGTCCGATTCGCCTGGTCGCCAACGCCGGCCATGAGATTCATGGGCCGCTGACGAAGACGTATCAACCAGTCGAGTTCGACATTCCGCGCCCGCGACTGCGGGCGGCGCCTGGCGCTGACCTGGACGCGCTCGCCGGGCGGCGGCGGCGCCGGCCGCGGCTGCCAGGTGGCGGAGGTGTGGTTGATGCGCGTCCGCTAATGCGCGTCTTGACCGACCCCTGCCGGCTTGTACTGACCAGGACCGACTGCCGGCCGGACCATAGCTCGTTGGTGGCGGAACACCTAATGACACTCGAAGAGTACCTGTGCCTCGCCCCAGCCATCGCCATTGTCGCGCTTGTTGCCGTGGCCGTGGTACGCCTCCGCCGATGGCGAGCAAACACGCTGGCGGCCGTGCTCGGCGCGTTCTTCGGCACCGACCCGCACAGGTTACCCATCGTCAGCCGCCGCTTTGTCACGGTGGATCTGCCGAACCTCCACCTCGCGTTGACGGGCTATGCACGGACGACCGGCTCGCCGGTCATTCTCATCGGCTACGTCGCTGGCGGCTATGGCGACCACGACCTGCGGAGCCTGGTCGGCCACGAAACGAATTTCGCCGGAGTTCACGTCGGCCCGGTGCAGTATCGCGAGGTCGATATCGACGTGGACCAGCGCAGGCAGTGCATGGTCGACGGCCTGCACCTGTTTGGCGGACCGCACGGCAAGGTCGCCGCGCACGTGCAATTGAACCGCATTTCCTCCGCGCTCGAGCTCGAGGTCATGGCCGCGTCACCGGAAATCGGCTCGGAGTTTATTGAGGAGATTCGCCGGCTTGCAAGCGAGGACAGCGTCTACCGGCGCAAGATCATTTCGCTGGAATGTGACGCCGAAAGTTGGGGGCGACGCGGCTGCGGCAACGTTCGCTTCCACCAATTTGCGCCGATCGATCGCGACGACATTATCCTGCCTGATGGGACCATGAAGATCATCGAGCGCAACACCGTCGGTTTTTTTCAGCACGCCGACGCGCTTCGCCGAAGTGGGCGTTCGGTCAAGCGCGGTCTGCTGCTGCACGGCAAACCTGGAACCGGCAAGAGCTACACCGCCAAATGGCTGGCGCGATCGCTTGACGGGGTAACGGTGCTGCTTCTCTCCGGCGAGCAGCTCTGGCTCATCAAGGAGTGCTGCCAGATGGCCCGGATGCTTGCCCCCGCGCTGGTAATCATGGAGGACGTGGATCTCATAGCCAGCCAGCGCGACGAGTCTCGCCATCCGTTCTACCAGATCACGCTGCACCAACTGCTCAATGAAATGGATGGCCTCGCCTCGGAAGCCGAAGTCCTGTTCCTCTTGACCACCAATCGCCCCGACGTGATCGAGCCCGCGCTGGCCATGCGGCCGGGGCGGATCGACCAGGCCATTGAGTTTCCGTTGCCGGACGCCGATTGCCGCCGTCGGCTGCTGCACCTCTATAGCCGCGGCCTGACGCTGGCGGTGAGGGACATGGACCAGCTCAGCGCTAGGATCGAGGGGGCGAGTCCGACGTTCATCCAGGAACTCATGCGGAAAGCGGCGCTGATCGCCGCCGAGGAAAACTCGCTCGACGAAGGCCGCCTTCGTGTGACCGACTCTCATTGCGAAGCGGCCCTGCGCGAGTTGGTGCTCGGCGGCGGCGAGTTAACGCGCAACTTGCTAGGGTTCGCGGCAAACGCAACTCCGCGCTAGTGCATCGTCAAGCGTTGATTTTGGGGTAGCCGCATTCGTGAGAATGCGGGCGACGTCGCCCGCATTCTCACGAATGCGGCTACCAAGCAACCCCTCTTTCGAGACTTGACGCGGCACTAGGCTGGTTCCACACGCGCTCACTTCCCGCGAATTGCCACAAGGTATTCCACAAGCTGCGGCTCGTCGTCGGGGGCAATCGGCGCTCCGTAGGTCTTGACCATTTTTTGGACGATCTCGCCCCATTTGGCTTGCGGAAATGCCGGTTGATTCAACACGAGTGCCGCGGAATGGCACGTCGTGCAGGCCACCACGAACTCGCGCTGATGCGGCCCGGGCGGCACCTCCACGTCCAGGTGCGGCAGCACGATTGAGCGAACGCTGCCATTCACGGCGGCCGCCGTCACCGTGGGCGCCGGCATGCTCGCGACGGGCGCTGGGGCGTCGCGCGTACCGAAGTAAGCGATCGCGGTCGCGATGAGCGCGACGACGATCGTCAACGGCAGCGCCATGCGCTGCGGTTTGTCAGGCGACGGTGACACGGATTTCCTCGATCACATTGCGCATGTAGCCGCCGCGATTCCAGCGCGGCGCGGTGGGCTGCGTCGCGCCGGACCCGCTGGTAGCGCGGACCATGAGGCGCTGCGTCCCGCGCTCGGCCGGCGTCCAGTCGGCGAGCCAGCGCCGGAACGAGAAGCGGCCCAGGTCCGGGCCCAACCGCGCCGCCGTCCAGGTGGCGCCGCCGTCGGTCGAGTATTCCACCGCACGGATGCCGTCGCCGCCGTCGAACGCGATGCCTTCCAGCGCACAGGGCCGGCCGGCGGGAAGCGTCTCGTCGGACCCCGGTCGCGTGAAGAACGAGCGCACGTTCATGCGGTTGATCGGTACCGTATCGGCGGCCAGCGCCTGCGGCGACTCCTGCGCACCGGCGTTATTGGGGATGCGGTAGGCGCGGGCCATCCAGAAGCCGTCGTAGGGGCGATCGACGACGGTAATTTCACTCAGCGCCTTGACCCAGTAGGTCGCGTACCAGCCCGGGACGACCAGCCGGGCCGGGAAGCCGTTGAGCATCGGCAGCGGCGCGCCGTTCATCTCCAGAGCGACGAGCACTTCCGCGGAACGGCCGTGGTCCACCTCGAGCGCTTTCACGAAATCGGGCACCGTCGGCAGTGGGCCCTCGTCCAGGCCGTCGACAACGACTTGCACCGCCCCGGCGCGCAGGCCGGCACGCGCCAGGATGTCGCGCAGGCGCACCCCCGTCCAGCGCGCGTTGCCCATCGCGCCGTGGGCCCACTGGGCGCCGGCGACGCGCGGCTCGAACAGCGACCGCGAATTGCCCGAGCACTGATTGACCGCGACGATGGAGACTTGCTCCATGCGCCGCAGCTCGTCCATTGACAGCTCGAGCGATGTCTGGACATGCCCGCCGACCTTCAATCGCCAGGTACGCAGATCGACCGTGGTCGGGATCGCTTCGAGGTGCCAGCGGACGTAGAAGGCTTCATTGGGCGTCAGGTCTTCGCGGTAGTAGCGCCAGGGCGTTTCCAGGCACGGCGCGCGATCGGTGAGGATGCGCATCGGCACTTTTTCAGGGAAGCGCGCCATCGGCTCGGACGGCTCCGTGGCTTGCCGTGCACAACCCGCCGGCAACGCGCTGGCGAGAGCTAGCGCCGCGGCACCGCGCAGCCAGGCGCGACGAGTCAGCGAGGCGGCGTCAATGCTCGATGGGAGGCGGCGGTCCATGAATGGGCACTCCGCACGGCAACCCCGCCATTATAAGAAACGATGGAACGATCGGTGTTTACGTTTAGCGTTCGCAGGCAGTCTGCGAACGCTAAACGTAAACATGGCCGGGACCGCGCGCGTGTCTTGTCACGCGCTCATGCCGCCCGCCGCCGCCGGCGCGGCATCGCCGGCACCGCGGCGGGTGGCGGCGTCTGCTTGCGGAAGGGGTAGGTGAGCTGGCCGAGGAAATCTTCCGGAAAGTCGGGCTCGCCGATGCCGAACTTCTCCGGAAGCTGGCCGGCCGGCATGTAGAACGTGCCGAACAGCACATCGAGGAACGGAAACGTCGAGGCAAAATTCTTGTCCAGGCCTACCTCCTGCGTCGTGTGGTGCCAGCGGTGAAACACCGGACTCGCGAACACGTAACGCAGCGGCCCAAATGTCCAATGAAGATTTGCGTGCACCATCGATGAATAGACCGTGCCGAAAATCGCCAGGTAGAAGAGCGCCCCGGCGCGAAGCCAAGCAGCAGCACGATCACGTCCGCCACGGTGAATTCCAGCACGTAATTGACCGGATGTGTACGCATCGTCGCCACCCAGTCCAGCACCGTCGGCGAATGGTGCACGGCGTGGAACTTCCACGCTAACCGGCTATGGAAGACGCGATGGATCCAGTACAGGATCACGTCCTGCAACAGCAGGATCACCAGGAACTGGACCCAGAGCGGCCAACCTTTGACCGGCAGCAGCTCCGGCTGGTGGCCGCCATAGAGCACGACCACGCCGATGAACAGCAGCACGATACGGCTATAGCCGAAGAAGATCGGCATGACGAACCAGTAAATGAAGTCGGTGAGCAGGGCGCGCCCGGTCTTCCACCAGTACATGCCCGGGTTGCACGGCATCAGGCGGACCAGGATGGCGAACGCGATGCCGAGGCCGCCGACCCATTTGGCGGTGTTCAGCCAGGTCTGCCCGATTTCGATGAGCCAGTCCATGCGCAGCCCCTCCACCGCAGCGATCGTTCCGCGGGCAGGGCTGTAACAAATTCGTGGCGGCGGGAAAAGAGCAACCGCTCAAGCCGCGGGATGAGCGCAGCGAATCCCGCGGGTATTTCGCTCCGACCCGCGGGATTCGCGGCGCTCAGCCCGCGGCTTGATGCATCTGAAGAAACGCGGCCGCGAGCCGCGGATCGAACTGCGTGCCGGCGCCCGCGGCGATCTGGGCAAGCGCCGCCGACCCGGGCAGCGCCGACCGGTACGGACGATCCGAGGTGATCGCGTCGAACGTGTCGGCGATGGCCACCACGCGCGCCAGCAGCGGGATCTGCTCCGCGGCCAGGCCGTCGGGATAACCACCGCCGTCCCAGCGCTCGTGATGGCTGCGCACGATGGGCAGGATCGGGGCGAACATGGCGATCTTGCGCAGCAGCCGCCAGCCCAGCACCGGATGGGCCCGGACCTGCGCGAGCTCGTCATCGCTCAGCGCCCGGCTTGCACAGGATCGCCTCGGCGACCGCGATTTTACCGATGTCGTGCAGCAGTGCGCCGACCATCAGCACAGTGCGGTCCGCCTCCGCCAGATCGAGCTGCTGCGCCAGCGCCAGCGCGTAGTGCGCGATGCGCTGGCTATGGCGGCGGGTGTACCGATCGCGGTAGTCGAGGGCATGCGTCAGCGCGGCCATGGTTTTCACGACGAGCTGGTGCTCCCCCTGCACCAGCCGGCGCGGCGGCGACGGCGATGGCAAGGTTAGCGGTGACGGCTGGCGCCTGCGAGGCCGGCGCGGCCTGGCGGTCGAGATTGCGCCGGTTAGCGCGTTGGCGCACAGCACCACTTGCCCGATTTGCACGATTTCCTCGCCGCGCAGCACGCGATAGTCGACGCCGACGGGGACGCCGTTGACATAGCTGCCGTTGGTGCTGCCCAGGTCGCGAAAATGCCAGCCGCCGGCGCCATGCCACACCTCGGCATGACGGCGGCTAACCGAGCGGTGGTTGACGACGACGTCGCATTCCGGCGAGCGACCCACAGCAAGGCCCCGGCGCGCCGCGTTATGCGTGCGGAGCAGGGCGACGACGGCGCCGGGGCGGCTTGATACTTCGTCCATGGCGTTCTCCAGGTGCGTTCGGCAGGGTCGGGGTTCCATCTCTAACTCCGCGTTCGCCGCCGTAGCCCGACACGCGGGCACTTTTTTTTTCCTGCCTCACGCCGTTAGAATGCGCTTGTGGATCGACGCGCCCCGACGCCGAGCCTGAGGCCGATCGCCATGTCCGATTCCGTGTCCCTCTGGATCGAGCAGCTCAAGAACGGCGACCACGCGGCCGCCCAGAAGCTCTGGGAGTCGTACTTCGCCAGGCTGGTGCGGCTGGCCGAGGCGCACCTGCGCGGCGCCGCCCGTGCCGTCGCGGACGAGGAAGACGTTGTCCTCAGCGCGTTCGACAGCTTCTGCCGCGGCGCCGAGCATGGCCGATTTCCCCAGCTTGCCGACCGCAACGATCTGTGGCAGCTGCTCGTCCTGATCACGCGGCGCAAGGCGTCCGACCTGGTTGAATTCAACGCCCGGCAGAAACGCCGTTCGGCCGGCACGCTGAGCCTCGAGGCGCTGCGTGCGGACGCGGCGGCGTTCGACCCGGAAGGCAACGAGCCGTCGCCCGATTTCGCCGCGCAGATCGCCGAGGAGGTGCAGCGTCTCCTGTACGCCCTGGGCAAGGACGATCTGCGGAAGCTCGCCCTGTGGAAGATGGAAGGCTACGCCAACGCGGAGATCGCGGCCCGGCTCGGCTGCGTCGAGCGCACCGTCGAACGGAAGCTGTGGGTCATTCGCCAGATTCTGGGAAGCGGAGGGCGCCGGCCGTGCGTGAACCGGTTTCGAACAGCCTGACCGCGGAACAGCTCCAGCGCATCGACGCGGCCTGCGATCGCTTCGAGGCGGCGCTTGCGCGGGACGGCAGCCGTCCCCGGACGACGTGCTGCACGGCTTCGCCGAGTCGGAGCGTGCGATGGTGGCGCGGGAGATTTTGGCGCTGATGCGGGAGTATGCGGAGCAGCCGTACTTGCCGCTGAGCGAAACGCGCGCCCCGCACGAAGCGAAACGGCCCACCCAGGCGGAGCTAGCGCTCGAAGTGAACTTGCCGCCGGCAACGCTGCCACGGTTCGGGGATTATGAGCTGCTCGACAAGCTGGGCCAGGGTGGCATGGGCGAAGTGTTCGCGCCCGCCAGCTCAGCGCCAACCGCATCGTCGCCTTGAAGATCATCCGCCGCGACCGCCTCGAGGACGTGGCGGAACCGCGCCGCGACCTGTGGGTGCAGCGCTTCCGGATCGAGGCCCATGCCGCCGCCCAGATGGAGCACGAGCACATCGTGCCGGTCTACCAGGTCGGCGCGGTGGACGGCCAGCACTACTACTCGATGCGCTTCATCGCGGGCCGCAATCTCGGCGAGCTGGTCAAGACCGGACCGCTGGCGCCGGCGCGGGCGGCCGCCATCCTGCAAAAGATCGCGCACGCGGTGCATCACGCGCACTGCCGGGGCATCCTGCACCGCGACCTCAAGCCGCGCAACTTCATCATCGACGCCGAGGATCGGCCGTTCGTCACCGACTTCGGATTGGCGAAGTGGCTGCTGGGCGAATCGATTGAGCTGACGGCGCTGGGCGCCCTGCTCGGTTCGCCGCCGTACATCGCGCCGGAGCAGATTGTCGATGCCAGCGCCGTGACGGTGGCCGCCGACGTTTACAGCCTCGGGGCGACGCTCTATCACTTGCTGACGGGCCGGCCGCCGTTCCAGGCCGTCAGCGTCCACGAAACGCTGCGGCAGGTGCAGCACGACGACCCGGTCCCGCCGGCGCGGCTGCGGCCTGGCCTGAGTCGCGACCTCGAAACCATCTGTTTGAAGTGCCTGCAAAAGAACCCGCGCCGCCGCTATGCCACCGCGCTGGAGTTGGCCGACGATCTTGGACGCTACCTTCATCACGAGCCGGTGCGGGCGCGGTGGCGCGCACCTGGGAACGTTCCCTCCGCCGGATCAAACGGCACCCGGTGGCGGCAGTTCTGTGCGTCGCGTTGGTCCTGGCAATTGCCGCGCTGCTGATCCAGGCGTGGCGGGTCGTGCAGCCGGCCCCGGACGTTCGAGCCGGTGCGCGAAGCGAAACCCCAGCTGGAACGCGC
Organism: uncultured Gemmataceae bacterium; assembly: GCA_963834865.1. GTDB lineage: Bacteria > Planctomycetota > Planctomycetia > Gemmatales > Gemmataceae > CAWIDK01. The sequence continues at coordinate 975,360 of CAWIDK010000005.1, read as the reverse complement.
CGCGGTCAATGCCGAATACGTGCGCGGCCTGGCACAGACCCTGAGCGAGCGTGCTGAGCGCCACTGGCAGACCGGACAACTCGACCAGGCGGGCGCCGCGATCGACGGCGCCGCGGCGCTGCTGGAAGACCTGGTGCGCCATGAATCCGCCACGCCGGCCGATCGACTCCAGCTGGCGCGCACGGAAATGACGCGCGGGGATTGGCGGGCCGCCCGGCAAAATGCACGTGCGGCCGACACGTGCCACGACCGTGCGCTCAGTTTGCTCGAGGGCCTGCGCGACGAGTACCCGACCGCCGCAGTCTATCAACTCGATCTGGCCCTGGTGCACTGCAGCCGCGCCGCATGGTTGGCGCGGACGGACCAGGCGCCCGGCGCATTGCGATTGCGCGTCGCCGCCGATTACGACCGGGCGAAGGCGCTGCTCGAGGGCCTGGCCGACCAGCCCGAGGATCCAGCGTTCCAGCGCCGCCTCGCGCGGCGCGCTTTGCGCTGGGCCGGGGCCTGTTGAATCTCGGTTCCTGGCTGCAGGCGGATGCTTTCCTCCGCGCGGCCAAGGTCCATCAGGATGCGTTGCTGCAAGAAAAGCCGACCCTGCCCGATGACGAGGACGCGCTTGCCAACTCCGCAAGCGCGCTCGCCGAGCTGGAACTTACCCGCGCGATCGCGGTTGACGGCCTAAGCGACTGGGTCCTCAATGTTACGTCTGGAAATCCCTGGCTCGTCGGTCGCGCAGCCTGGAGCTATGCGCCGGCGCTGCAGGACGCGCGCGGCCTGGCCGAGCAAGCGATCCGGATCCACGAGCAACTAAGGAAGGACCATGCCGCACATCCCTTGTACACGAAGCATCTGCGCGAAGACTATGGGTTGCTGGTGGCGGTCCTGCTCGCCGCGCGCGACCATGCCGCCGCCGCTCGGGCGGCTGAACGAGCCGTCGGCCTCATGACCGACGTGCACGTGATTGCTCAGGAAAAAGTTTATGCCGCGCAAACCCTGGCGCTGTTATGCGTCATGGCGCGGGCTGACCCGGCGCTGACGGCTGCGCAACGCAACGAGTGCGCCGACACCTATGCGCGCCGCGCCGTCGAGTTGCTGAAGGAAGCCCTTGCCGGCGCCCGGTCCGACCTGATCGGCCTCGAGTCGCGGGCGTTTGACGTACTCAGTGGCCGCGATGATTTCCGTGCGCTGCTGCGCCTGAAACGCGATTGATGCCTTGCTGGCTAACCCGTCGCGCAGCCCGGCCAGGTACTCGGCGGTGCCGTCAAGCGAGCCGATGTCGAGGAAGACCAGCTCGAACGGCTCGCGTGTGTATCGCAAAACACTTGTGACACAAAGCTTGGTGTAGTCCAGCATGCCGGCACACGGGAGGAGGATCGACACCAGACCCGGTGGCGACGCGACGGCAAACGTGTTGTTGGCCATAATGCGAATTCTTCCTTTTCTGAGTCCCGGTAGGGACGGCAGATGGTAGCCCAGGACGTAAGTCCTGGGCTCACGCACATGGAACAGCTTAGAGTCCCGGCAGGGACGGCAGAAACGTACCCACGCCCTCGCTCTGCCGTCCCTGCCGGGACTCCATCCTGGTCACGACGGCGAACCCAGGACTTACGTCCTGGGCTACTATCTGCCGTCCCTACCGGGACTGATGGGGATTTCCTCGCCTTCCTTCTCCGGCTTCGCGTACTTGCTGACAAGGTTGATCAGGAGCAGGTACTCCTGCTGGTGCCGCCGCGTTTGCAGCGCCAGCACTTCCTGCTGCTTCTGCAATAGCTGCTGGCGATACTGGCCGGTTTTGTCCAGCGCCAACGCCTCCGCAATCCGGTTGAGCGCCTGCGGATATTCCTTCAGCCGCGTGTGGACCCATGCCAGGTTGTACCGTGCCCGCACGTCGGCCGCGTTCACTGTCAGCGCCTTCTCGTACGCTGACCGCGCCTCTTCCGTGCGGCCAAACTCGTACAGGGCATCGCCCAGGGCGTTCCACAACTCCGCCGAGCACGTCGGATTGAGCGCGAGCGCCACCTTCGCCATGTCCGTCCCGGCTTTCGGGTCGCGGAGCTGGAAAGTCAGAAACTGGCTGACCTCGCAGAGCAGCACCCAGTTGCGCGGCTGGCAGCGCCAGCGCCTCCCGATAAAAGCCCGCCGCCAGCTCGAACCGGCCCGCCTTGCGCAGGCCCGCGCCTTTTGAATCGGCTCCTGGAGCCGCTGATGCGCCGCGTCGCCGAACCGCTCGCTGAAGCACGTCCGTACATCCAGCGCCGCCGCCGGCGCGAGCAGCCGTGCATGAATCCCGCGCCCTTCCTCCCCGGCCGGCTCCAGGTACACGCAGCGCTGCTGCTCGCCGAAATACTCCCGCAACAGGGCGAAGTTCACGCCGACAAAGGTCGCCAGGCTGAAGCGCTGATGCTCGAACTCGTCGTCGCGGCCCAGCTGCGTCGGCCCGTAGTCGTTGACCAGGATGAACCCGCCGTCAGCCAGCATGCCGAGCAGCTTGTCCAGGCACTGGATCGCCCCGTAGCTGTGCAAGAGCCGCTTGGTCCGCGTCCGGCCATACTCCACAGCAAAGGCGCCGTGCGGCAATGTCTGCGGGTCCACCGGGCTATAATCGTATTCGGAGGCGAACAGCCCGTAGACTTCCAGCAGCTCGTCCCGCGCCCGCGCATCGGTCGACTCGGCTCGCTGGCGCAGCTGCTCGGCCGTCAGATCGGTGTAGTCCGCGAGCCGGACGTTGTGCGCGACGCAGGTACGCACGCACAGCTGTCGCACTTGCTGGCCGTCGAGTTCCAGCACCGCCGCCGGCAAGCAATCGAGCAGGTAATTCAGAAACACGGCCCGCAGCTTCCCGTTGTGGGGCACGTTTTTTACGTGCCCGTCTGTCCCCGGCACGTAAAAAACGTGCCCCACCTCCGCGTCACCGCTCACACCAAACCCCACATCCCGCAGCACCGCCTCCGGCTCCATCGCATCGATCTGCCGCACGCGATAGCGCCCCGGATGCTCCGCCAGCACGCCGTGCCGCAGCACATCGTTCAGCATCCGCGGCGAGCGGTCCGCCGCGATGTACGTCAGCCGCTCATAATAGTCCGTCCTGTGCTGCCGGCACAGCGTCCGCAGATGATCGAGGAAATACCGCGCAAACAGCCCAACGCCGATGCCCAACTCCAGAACGACGATTTCGTCCTCCAGTACCCCCAGGTGCCACGCATTAAGCTTTCTCTAGTTTCGTAGCCCCAGTGAGGATTTCGGCAAGATAACCAGGGTCTACAGCGGCTCCCTTGCGTTTACGGGCCATACTTGTTTTACGTGGATTTTGCTTGAGCAAGCTTAACGCGAGCTTGCGGAATAACGACAGGTTCTCCGCCCCGTGGCGGTTCTCCACCCGGCTCGCATCCTCATGAAAGCTCACATCCAATTGCCAATGCAAGTTGTTCTCGATTCCCCAGTGGTTGCGCAGCGCCGCCGCATAACGCCGCGCGGCCATGCGCCGACTGCCAATGAAGTAAACGACCTCCGTCGTCTGCTGCCCGTTGACCGTCCGTTCGCGGCGACACATCCCCACTGTCCGCAGGTGCGGCCACGCCGCGCGATCCCGAATACCGCTGACGTCTTCGACGATCACGCAACCGCGTTCCTCGACGCGCCCGTGTCCACGTTCCGTCGTCGTACATTGCCGCACCCGGCCCGCCGGCAACGCGCCGTCGAGCGCTTTCATCACGGTTTCTTGGATGTCACTCATCAACCGTTCTTGGTTGGCTTTCACCACCAAGACGTAATCGCCACCGCGGTCCAGGATCTTCTTGGCGATGTTCTTCTGACATCCGATGGCGTCGATGGTCACCAGCGCGCCATCAAGGTCCAGCAACTGCAAGAGCTTCGGAATGGCTGTGATTTCATTGCCTTTACCCTCGACGGCGACCTGGCCCAGCGAAACCTGGGCCTGGGTGGCCCAGGCACTGACCACATGCAGGGCGCCCAGCTTCGAATTGCCCGAGCCGCGCAAAGTCTTGCCGTCAATGGCGATGTGCTCGACGCCGGATAAGCCGGCGACGTTCGCAACCAGGCCAGGCAGCAGGCTTCCAGGACCCGTGGATTGAGGATCGCGAAGACGCGTTCAAAAGTGTCGTGCGACGGGATGCCGCCAGGCAAACGTAAGAAGCGTCGAAACCAGGTTTCGCGTTGCTGCGCAAATTGAACGATGTCGGGCCAGTCGTCGCAGTTGGCGATGACGCCGCAGAGGGCCATGACAAGCAGGTCGATGAGCAAGTGCTTGGTACGGCCGGCGACACGGGGGTCATAGATGCGCCGGAAGTGTTTCTTAATCGACGCCACGGAAGGGGTAGCAGCCATGCGTTCCTCCGGAAAGCGGGCGAATATCCAGAGAATCCTATGTCTGTACACTTGTCAACGTCAATTCCGCTGCAACAATTCGGGTGGAGTTTGACGCGTGGCCCCTGCCAGTACCCCGCGTTCATCCACATCGCGCAAGCTCGCGAAGAACACGTCGGCGGCGTTCTTCGCGAGCGTGCCATCATTGTTGATCACAAAAGGAATGGGTGCGGAGTCGGACAGAAATGCCTTGTTCCCGCGTTGACGTAAGTACTCCTGGCCGAGAAGCCATTCCACCGACTGAGCGAGCGGCACGAACTCCTGGACGACCTCGCGGCCGGCCTGGGCATGCGCCAGCACTTGCTCGGCCGGCGAGCCGGTGTGGAGCTTCTCGTCGCGGTTCTTGGAACTGCCGTTTCGTGACATGGCAAGGACACTCTATGATGTTGGCCCACCGAGAATGGTCATTGCAGCTTAACGGGCAGGAGGGGCCTACCAAATCTGCCCCGGCCGCCAAAAGAATCTAATACGTCCCGACCCCCCGCTTCCAGACCTCCCCAGACCTCCCCGGGGGTTGCGCCTCATTGCCACCAATCTCCTCTTCACCATTCACCAACCGAGGAACTCCCTAAGACGGTCAAGAACATGCGCTTCGCGGAAACGTTGAAAATGCTTCCATACGACATTGCCATCGGAGTCAAACCCCAACGAGATACACCCCGCATCGCCGTACCACCGCTCCACCGTGTCCACCTCGGTGAGTTCACCGTCAACGACATCGCATTCCGGCAAGGGAGTGCCAATTGGAGAACATAAGCCGCAACGTACCTCAAACCGCTGTTGCGGCGTGCCCAGTCTTGGCTGCCCGATTATTCCTTCCACATCAGCATGCGGCATTCCTAAGTGGATTTACTTGAGTGAAGATACCGAAATCACCTTGCGCGGTAACAACGCACGGCTTGTCCCGAATACGACCAAGAACAATGCAACCAAAAGTGCCGACAGGCGCCCGAGCCTTGCGTACATTAGTGCTCCTCTCGATTTGTGCATTCTGTCTCCCTATTTCCAATTGGTGCCATCCGAGAAGAATATTGAGTTTACATTTGCGTACGACGCGGTTTTCGAAGTAGCGCCACTTGTGGCAGTTACGGTTATGAAAAACGAACTTATTATTGTTTCTCCTTTATTCTTGTTATTTGCGGGCTCGCCACCAGTAAACCTTACCCCGTTAATTGTACCCGCTGTGCCCGGAAAATCCCAATACGTTAGGGAGTTAGGAGCCCACTGAAACCAAGGTTTCGGCGGATTTTCGTTAATGTAGTTAGGGCCGTCAGGCGCTAAGGTAATACCACCCTGCGGGGAACCAGCTGCTTGGCTCTGTTTGATATCATTAACGAAGTCATCATACTGCTTCTGGTCAATAAAACCCGGCAACCGTGGATTTGGATTCGCCTTGTTAACAACGCTGTAGAAGGTGGTGTTATCAATGACCATCAGTTTCACAGCAAGAACCTGTTGCGTGATAGTCCAATTCTTAATTGGGGTGCTGGTGACCACGTTGATAGAAATCCCAAAACCCCAGCTGTTCGCGTTGGCGAAATGGCCTTCCGGCCAACCCCCAAACGCATTTTGAGTCGGTGAGATTATAATGTTGGCCGTTGGTGCAGGTGCCGGAGCGGGCGGTGGCGGCACGACTGGCGCGGGTGGTGGCGGCACTTGGGGCATGCCGGGCCCCTTATTGCCATTCAAGCCACCAAGCCCGCCGCCGGCGCCGAAGCCACCGAGAGTTCCAAGACCGCTGCCTCCGAAGCCCCCACTCGCGCCAAAACCTCCTTGTGGGCTCCCATAGCCTTGAATCGGCGCCGCGCCGCTTGCCTGCCCTTGCCCATTACCGACTCCCGCTCCTGACCCGGTAAGAAACTGCAGACCCGAGGCGTCAGAGTTACTCACCGGGTTATTTGTGGCATACCGATAAAGATTGCTATCCCCTGCATCGAACCCAAGCGGATCCTGCGTCTGCCATCGCCCCGTGCGCGAGTCATACCATCTCGCCCGGTTGTACTGCAAGCCCGTTTCGACATCCAGCATCCGCCCGGTCCACGCGTAGTTCCCGCGGTAGGCCGAGTTCGTCTCGCTGATGATGTTGCCCCAGCCGTCGTAGGTGATCGCGTCCTTGACGTTGCCGCTGTTGTCGAGCACGTCGCGCACCGAGCCGAGATTGTCGGTCACGTACCAGTACTGCGTCCCCGAATCCTGCCGGCCGAGCAGCTGGTCCACCTGGTCGCCGTGGAAGTAGCGCGTCAGCAGGTTGTTGCTGCCGTCCAGGTCGGCCCAGACGTTGAAGTTCGCATTGCCGGTCGCGCCCTTCAGCGCCGGGTTCCAGCCGTCCACCGCGTACCGCGTCACGTTCGGCGAACCGCTGCCGGTCGGGTAGCTGTCGGTCTCCACGAGATTGCCCCACACATCGTATTTATAGTCGACCTCTTCCAGGAGCGTGTCGCCGGTGCCGTAGACTCGTGGGTCGGACTGCCAGTGCTGCGCCTGCGTCAACTCGTTCTTGTTGTCGTAACTGTATTTCCACGTGTTGCCGCCGGAGACCGCCACCTTGTACGTCTCGTTGCCGGCCGCATCGTACCTGGTATGAGAATATAGCGGGCTTTTTGTGGGTTCGGTGTGGGCCTGACGAATTACAAGGGTGTAAGCGGGGCAAACTGGGGCGACGATCTGGAGGGACTGGGTGGTGCCAATTTCCCGACCGATTGGCGGAATCAGGGAACGAATGGCTCGTTCGACGGACTAAGCAATGGCGATGGCATGTTTTTTCGGACCGATTACAGGCGCATTCTGCGGCTATCCCAGATCGGCGACGGCACGAGCAGCACGTTCATGATCGGCGAGGACCTCCCAGGGCAAGACATTTGGTGCTCTTGGCCGTATGCCAATAACGCCTATGGGACCTGCGCGATTCCTCCGAATGTGAAAGCGCCCGATGGGAGTAATTATCCGCCAAATAACTGGGAGAACGTCTGGTCGTTTCGGAGTGCGCATCCGGGCGGACTGCAATTCGCCGCCGCGGATGGGTCAGTACATTTCATCGACAACGGCATTTCGTTGACGACGTACCGAGGCCTGGCGACCATCAACGGCGGCGAGGCAGTAGATTTCCCATCGAAGGCGGTGGACGGGCCAAACCCATGTCACTATCACCCAGGCCCTTGCCGGCCGATCCGGAAACAGAAACAAAAGATGGATGGTATTCTCAGGATGCGGTTGCCGCGGTGGGGGGCTACCTGGCGACGTCCCTGATCGTAACCTTGGCAGGGATTCTGGGCACGGACTTTATAGGCAGGTCGGTGAACGCGCCGAGCCGGGACGCCGACTGGACCGCCGCTTTCGTGCGTGCCGACGGGCGCATTAATAAGCAGATTGTCGAGCAAGGGTATGCGTACCAGCCCGGGACCCCGTCGAATATCGCCTTTTTCCCCGCCTATCCGGCGATTGCGGCGGCGCTGCACGAGGTTACGGGAATCCACACCGAATCGGCCCTGGTGCTGACCGCGCCTCTCTTCTTGGTCGGGGCATTCCTTGTTCTTGTTGCCTATCTGCGCGTTCGCTTTCCCAAGCGCCTTGCAGGTTGCGGGGCATGGTCGTCTTGGTATTTGCCTTTTTCCCGACGACGTTCTTTTTCCGGATGGCGTACAGTGAGTCGGTATTTCTCTTTTTTTCAATCCTTGCTTTTTACGGCATGGATCGCCGGTGGCGACTGTGGCAGATCGCGGTGCTGGTCGGCTTTGCCACGGCGACGCGCCCGGTCGGTGTCGTGTTGATTCTCCCGCTGGTTGTTGACATCTATCGGCGTGCGCAGCGACCGTGGCTCGCCGGTCTTTGGCTAATGCCGCTAGCGTGCTGGGGGCTTATGGCCTTTATGGCTTATCAGTGGCTGGAATTCGGGGACGCGCTGGCCTTCGCACGAACGCAGGCGGATTGGCATCGCCGGCCGCCAGTGCCGCTGATAACCAAGGTGTTCGATTTGACCACGATGGAGCCGATGCGGGCGGTCTTCGATTCCGATTCCCCTTGTTGGTGGGGGTGGGACGGGGTGGGACCCGTCGGAAAAGAGCGTTTTTTTCAGCCTTCACCTTGCAAACCCGTTTTACTGGTTGTTCGCTCTGGCAGTCGTGGTCATCGCTTCCTGGAAAAGGACGCTAAACTGCGGCGAGGCCGTTTTTTCGCTTGGGCTGCTGCTAATTCCCTACTTTTTGAGAGCACACGAAATGTGTATGTTCGGGATGGCCCGATTCGCTGGGGTCGCGTTTCCGGTATATATCGTTCTGGGACACGTCATGCACCGGATGCCGTTGGCTGCCGCAACCGCATTGCTTGCGTTCGCCGCGTTTCTTTTTGGCGTTTATACGGCTTTGTTCGTTGCGGGTTTTCGCTTTTTTTGATCGGCGAATCCGCGATGGGGACATCTGGCAAGGCATGCCACTGGTGCAAGCGCTGCCAACGCCTGCAAGAAAAAGGTGTCGAATTCGTGTCGAATTGCAGTTGCCGCCGGCACAAAACCTGCTCAAATAGCAAGGAGGAATCCTCCCCACCGTGCCTCGATCGCATCCCACCCGGAAACTCGGATGTTCCAACCTAGACCGTTCACATGGCGCCGTCTCGGCTGCCCCTTGCTCCTGCTGGGCGCGGTCGCGTACGCCGTGCCGGTGCTGTCCGGCGGCCAGACCACGAAGCCGTCGCCCGCGGCGGTGCAGTTCTTCGAGACGAAGGTGCGGCCTATCCTGGCGGAGAACTGTTTCCGCTGCCACGGCGAGAAAAAGCAGCGCGGTGAGTTGCGCCTCGATTCGCTGGCGGCCGCCCTCGAAGGCGGTGGGCGGGGTCCGGCGCTGGTGCCGGGGCATCCAGAGAAGAGCCTGCTCATCAAGGCGATCGGGCACGAGGACAAGGACCTCAAGATGCCCGAGGACAAGAAGCTGCCGCGCGAACACATCGAGACGCTAACGCAGTGGATCAAGATGGGCGCTCCCTGGCCGGGCGCGGACAAAACCGCCGGATCGAAGAAGGGCGAGTTCGTTATCTCCGACCGCGACCGCGCCCACTGGTCGCTGCAGCCGGTCAAGCGGCCCGCCATCCCCACGGTCAAGAACAGCCGCTGGGTCAAGAACCCGATCGACGCGTTCATCCTCGCGCGGCTCGAGGCGAAGGGCCTGATGCCGAACGCGGCGGCCTCGAAGCAGGAATTGCTGCGCCGTGTCACCTTCGACCTGACCGGGCTGCCGCCGACGCCGAGGGAAGTTGACGCATTGCTGGCGGACACGGCGCCAGACGCGTATACGAAGCTGGTCGATCGGCTGCTTGATTCGCCGCGCTACGGCGAGAAGTGGGCCCGCCACTGGCTCGACCTGGTGCGCTATGCCGAGACGAACAGCTTCGAGCGCGACAATCCCAAGCCGAACGTGTGGCGCTACCGCGATTATGTCATCCGCGCGTTCAATGCCGACAAGCCGTACGACCTGTTCCTCAAGGAGCAGCTCGCCGGCGACGAGCTGGGCCGCACCGACGCCGACGCGATCATCGCCACCGGCTATTACCGGCTCGGCATCTGGGACGACGAGCCGTCCGACCCTTTGCTGGCACGCTACGACGGGCTCGACGACATCGTCGCCACCACGGGCCAGGTGATGCTCGGCCTCACCTTCGACTGCGCCCGCTGCCACAATCACAAGATCGACCCGATCGCGCACAAGGACTACTATCGCCTGCTGGCGTTCTTCCACAACATCAACCATTTCCGCAACGGCGGGCCGACGGACGAGATGGCGATCTTCACATCGCCCGACGCGACCCACGCTTACGCCGAGCAGGAACGCGCCCTGGAGAAGCAGCGTAACCAGGTGCAGGCGCAGCTCGGCAAGATCGAGGCGGACTTCCGTGCAATCTATGAGAAGAAACCGGGCGGGGCCGATGTCCCCGATTTCGCGCGGGCCATCCAGCTCGACGGACCGGCGCTGCTCGGCAAGCAGCGCTACACGGCATACGTGAAGCTCAAGAAACAGCTCGAGACGCTGAAAAAGCAGGAGCCGGCAGGCGAGCGGGCGCTGTGTGTCACCGAAGCGGGGCCGAACGCGCCGGAGACGTTTGTGCTGTTGCGCGGCAATCCGCACGTCAAGGGCGACAAGGTCGAGCCGGCCTTCCCGTCGGTGTTCAACCTGCCCGAGCCCGTCATGCCGGCGCCGACGCCGGGGCGCGCAGCTCGGGACGGCGGTTGGTGCTGGCGAACTGGATCGCGACGAAGGAGAATCCGCTGACGGCGCGCGTCATGGTCAATCGGCTCTGGCAGCACCACTTCGGCCGCGGCATCGTCCGCAGTCCGAACGATTTCGGCCTGCAAGGTTCCCGCCCGACGCATCCCGAGCTGCTCGATTGGCTGGCGAGCGAGTTCACCGACCACGGCTGGCGGCTGAAGGCGATGCACAGGTTGATCCTTACGTCGAACGCCTATCAGATGTCGTCCCGAGGCACTCCCGCCGGCCTGGCCGCCGACCCGGTCAACGACCTGTTCTGGCGGTTCGACATGCGGCGGCTCTCCGGCGAGGAAATCCGCGACTCCATCCTCGCGGTCAGCGGCAACCTCAACGTCAAGATGTTCGGCCCCAGCGTGTATCCGGAGATTCCCAGGGAAGTGCTGGCAGGGCAATCGGTGCCGGGCCGCGGTTGGCCGGTGTCGCCGCCGGACGAGCAGCATCGCCGCAGCGTCTACGTCCACGTCAAGCGGTCGCTGCTGCTGCCGATCCTCGAAAGTTTCGATCTGGCCGAGCCCGATCGCCCGACGGCGGTGCGCTTCTCCACGACGCAGCCGACACAGGCGCTCGGGATGCTCAACGGCGACTTCCTCAACAAGCAGGCGCACGTGTTCGCGGCCCGCTTGCGCAAGGAAGCTGGCCCCGATGCGCCGGCCCAAGTGCGGCTGGCGTTGGCGCTGGCGACGAGCCGGACGCCGACCGACGCGGAGATTCAGCGTGGGCTGCGCTTCATGCAGGGGATTCAGACGCGGGATAGGGCCTCGGCGGACGTGGCGCTGGATTTGTACTGCTTGCTGGTGCTGAATTTGAATGAGTTCATGTATGTGGATTAGGCGCCAAGCCCCAGGGCGAGTCTTCGAGCCCTGGGGGTCGCAACCCCCAAGGGCTCGAAGACTCGCCCTGGGGCTTGGCAGGGAGAATAGCCAAATGCACAAGCCCCCACGCAATTTCTGTGGCCGCACACGGCGTGAATTCCTCTGGGAGGCCGGCGCCGGCTTTACCGGTGTCGCGCTGACCGCGCTGCTGTCGCAGGACCGGTTCTTCGCGGCGGAGGGGCCGGCCGCGACACCGCAAGCGGGGGCCAGTCCGCTGGCGCCGCGGCCGCCGCACTTCCCAGGCCGCGCCAAGAGCGTGATCTTCCTGTTCATGTACGGCGGGCCGAGCCAGGTCGATACCTTCGATTACAAGCCCGAGCTATACCGCCTCGACGGCCGTACCATCCAGGTGCAGACGTTCGGCCGCGGCGGGCGGCGCAACCAGGGACGCGTCGTCGGGCCGAAGTGGAGCTTCCGCCAGTACGGCCAGTGCGGCAAGCGCGTCAGCGCGCTCTTCCCCAACCTCGCCCGCCATGTCGATGACATCGCGTTCATCCACTCGATGACCGCCGACTCGCCGATTCACGGCTCGGCGATGATCCAGATGAACACCGGCAAGATCCTCTCCGGCAGTCCGTGCCTCGGCTCGTGGCTCAATTACGGCCTGGGCAGCGAGAACCAGAACCTGCCCGGCTTCTGCGTCATGCTCGACCCGACCGGCGGGCCGATCTCCGGAGCCAAGAACTGGTCGAGCGGCTACATGCCGGCGTCCTACCAGGGCGCGATCCTGCGCTCGACCGGCCAGCCGATCCTCGACCTGCAGCGGCCGGCCGGCATGAACAACGCCATGCAGCGCCGCCTGCTCGACACGCTCAAGGAGTACAACACCGAGCACCAGCAGCCGCGTATCGACAATAGCGATCTTGCAGCTCGGATCGCCAGCTACGAGCTGGCGTTTCGCATGCAGACCGACGCGACCGAGGCGGTCGAGCTGGCCCAGGAGAGCGAGGCGACCCAGCAGCTTTACGGCATCGACCGGCCGCAGACGCGCGACTTTGGCCGGCGCTGCCTGCTGGCCCGGCGGCTGGTCGAGCGTGGGGTGCGCTTTATCCAGCTCTATTCGGGCGGTGCTCACAACGACGACAATTGGGATGCGCACGGCGACCTGGTCTACAACCACACGCGGCACGCCGGCGCGACCGATCGGCCGATCGCGGGATTGATTACCGACCTGAAGCGGCGCGGGCTGCTCGACGAGACGCTGATCGTCTGGGGCGGCGAGTTCGGCCGGCAGCCGACCGCGGAATACGCGATGGGGACGGGCCGCGATCACAATGCGTATGGCTTCACGATGTGGATGGCGGGCGGCGGTGTCAAGGGCGGCACAACCGTCGGTGCGACCGATGAGCTGGGGGCCGCGGCGGTCGAGAGCCGCTTCCACGTCAAGAACCTGCACGCGACGATCCTGTCGTTGATGGGCCTCGACCCCGATCGGCTGACCTATCTCTACAACGGCCTGGATCAGAAGCTGGTGGGCGTCGAAGGCGCTGAGCCGATCCGGGCGATCATGGCGTAGTCAGCTGTGCCGGCTGGTTCTGGTTGGCTTCGCGCTCGCCTGGAGGTACGACTCAAGGTCCGCGGGTTGCAGCCGTTGATCGAAGGTGCAGCCGACGACCCAGCCGCCGCGCGGGCACGGCGTCGTTCGCGCAACGCGCGCCTGCAAGGTTCGCCAGGCTTCCGGCGGGCCGAAGTCCCAGAGGACGGCAAGGCGGGAGCCCGGTTGAATGGGGCCAGCGCACAACAGGCCGATCCCCTTGACCGAAAGGTCGCGCACCGCCGCGGGCACCGTCATGAAGCTGGGGCGAACCATGACCTTGAGCATGGGCCGACCCTGGCAGTTGATGCGCGGCACCTCCCGCGTCTCAAGATCGTATTGGGTTTCGGCCAGCGGACCGATCAGCCGCGCGGCTTGCTCGGGCATGACGACGTTCCTTTGCGTCGAGGCCATAGACTATCTCCAAACCCTAGGTCAGGCGCGCCGGCGTGTCAAACGGCGGCCGCCGCGCCCGCGCTATTTCCCGCTCCGCAACGGCGCAGCCCGTCGATTGGGTTGATCGTGACAGATCTTTCCAATGTATCTGGTGGCAGCGAGGCCGGGCGCGCCGGCCACGGTACGCCGTCCCCGAGCTTGCTGGCGGGGATTCGGGCAGACGATCCGGACGCATGGCATCGTCTGGCGAGCCTCTATGGGCCGCTGGTGTACAGCTGGTGCCGTGGTCGCGGCCTGCAGCCGGCGGATGCCGAGGACGTGCTGCAGGAAGTCTTTCTGACCGTGGCGGCGCGGATCAAGGATTTCCGCCGGGAGCAGGAGAACGATACGTTCCGCGGCTGGCTGGCGGCGATCACGCGCCACAAGATCGGCGACTGGCTGCGCCGCCAGCGCGAACGGGAACACGCTGCCGGCGGCACGGACGCCCAGCAGTCCTTGCAGCAAGAGCCGGCCCCAGGCCCCGCGCAGTGGCCCGAGCCGGGGGAAGCCGACGATCTGGTGCAGCGCGGCCTGGACCTCGTCCGCGCGGAGTTTGCGGAACGCACCTGGCAGGCGTTCTGGCGCGTCGTAGCCCTGGAGCAGGGGCCGGCCGACGTCGCCGCCGACCTGGGCATGAGCCGCAACGCCGTGTACCTCGCCCGCTCTCACGTGCTGCGCCGCCTGCGCGAAGTCCTCGGCGAAGCGTGACGTGGGGCACGTTTCCAACGTGCCAGATTCTCCGGGCACGGTAAAAACGTGCCCCACCAGTAAGGAACCCGCGATGCGCGAAAACAGCGACCCGACCGCGCCCGGCGATTGTCCGGACTCCGATGTGCTGAGCGCGTTTTACCTGGGCAAGCTGCCGGCGGCGGCGCTCGATGCCGTCGGCGAGCACCTGGCGGGATGTGCCGACTGCACCGCCATCCTTGACGGTGTGACCGATCGCGATGACCGCTTGGTATCCGAGTTGCGCCGGCCCGCCCGGCCCTCCACGCTGAGTGCCGAGGAGCGGCAGCGTGCCGCGATGCTCGCCGACAACGCCGACCCCCAGCGCACGACGGCCATCGGCCCCGGCGCGACGCCTGGCCCCACACCGGCCCCGAGCGGATTCGCGCCGGCGCCGCATGCCGGGCAACTCGGTCAATACGAGCTGCTCGACAAGCTCGGCGAGGGCGGCATGGGCCAGGTGTTCAAGGCTCGGCACGTACTCATGAACCGCGTGGTCGCTCTCAAGGTCATTCACGAGCGCTTCTCGAGCACCCGGAGGCCGTCCGTCGTTTCCACCGCGAAATCCAGGCGCTGGCCCGCTTGAATCATCCCAATATCGTCAGCGCCCAGTATGCCGACCAGGTCGACCGCATTCATTTCCTGGTCATGGAATACGTGGCCGGCCGGACCCTAACCCAGCGGGTGCAGGACGGCGGCCCGCTACCGATCGCCGAGGCGTGCGATTATGTCCGCCAGACGGCGGCAGCGCTGGCGCACGCCCACGCGCACGGTTTGGTTCACCGCGATCTCAAGCCGTCCAACGTGCTCGTGACGCCCACGGGCCAGGTCAAGCTGCTCGACCTGGGCCTGGCCCAGCTGCAGGACGACTTCCCGGCCGGCGAAGCGGTGACCGCGCTGGGACACGCGCTGGGAACGCCCGACTACATGGCCCCCGAACAGTGGGATAATGCGCATGCCGTCGATATCCGCGCCGACCTGTACAGCCTTGGATGTACCTTTTATTACTTGCTGGCCGGCCAGCCGCCGTACAGCGGCGCCGAGCACAGCTCCCGCACGCGCAAGATGAAAGCCCACCTGGCAGCGCCGGTGCCGGCCATTCGCGCCGCCCGGCCCGACGTCCCGCCCGCCGTCGCCGCCGTGCTGCAGCGCCTGCTGGCGAAGGATCCGGCCCAGCGCTACCAGACGCCCGCCGACGTAAGCGCCGCGCTGGAGCAACTCGCCCAGGAACCGCACCCGGAGGCGGCCCTACCGACGCAATGGTACGTTCCCGCCGGTGCCGCGCCGGGCCGGGCCGAGATGCCGCCGGCCGTGCTATCCGGCCAGGAGCGACGCTCGAAGCGCATTCGGTTCCGGTTGTCCCTGGGATGCGTGTCCATCACGATTGCGTTGGCGTTCAGTGTGTTGATCGTCGCCTCCGGCGTGCTGACTATTCCATCCCTGGAGCGCGTTGGCTCCAAGACGCCCGCGCCTGGGCCTCTTGCGGTGGAGGACTCAACCCCGCCCTCGCCCATGTTCGTCGTGCCGCCACAAAAGGCCAAGAAGGACGAGGAAGACGCGATCGCGGCGGCCGCGCAGAAACAGGCCGCTTACCAGGCGGCGCTGCTCGCGGGCCAGAAGGCTTCCGCTGCGAAGAACTACGCCGACGCCATCAAAGCGTACACCGAGGCCGCACGCCTGATGCCGGATGACGTCAACGCGACGGCGTTGCTACAGCAGGCGCAGCGAGATGACGAGGCGGCCAGGGAGCGGAAGCAACTCAAGACGCAATTGGCTCTCAAGGACCGCGCGAAGGACAAGCTCGACAAGGGCACCCCCACCAAGGGCACAGGCGACAAGCAGAAGGTCGACCAGCAGCGCAAGACGCAGTTCGCCGCGCTGCTCAAGGACGGCAACGCGAAGCTGCAGGACAAGCGCTACGCCGAGGCGATAAGCGTGTTTCAGGAAGCACTCAAGCTTTACCCGAATGACGCCAGGCGCAGCTCGGTCTCAGGCAGGCAATTCAGGCCCGGGACGATACGAAGGACAAGCCGCCGCCGATGAAGGACAAGATGAAGTAACGCGTGTCCGTTCCGGCGTGCGGCGAGAATCGTCGGCCACGGAAAAATGCTGGCAGTCGGGCGGAGAATCGATTAGGATCTCTTCACGGAAATCTACGCGAGTTCGCGAGTCACTTACACGGCAAAGGAGCTGGACCATGCGCAGGGCAGGTTTTTTCCTCGTCGCCGCGTTGCTGTCGGCGTTTCTGGGGCTGCCGCCCGGTGCCCACACCGGCGGTAAGGGCGATGTGCCCGGTGAGATCGCCGACTATGACACCATCGTGAAGCTGTTGACGAACAAGGTTTCGTCCAAGCAGATCATCGAGCGCCTGCAGGAGTCGCCCACCCACTTCACGCTCAGCGACCAGCAGATCGCGACCCTGCAGTCCAAGGGCGCCACGCCGGCCCTCATCGACGAGCTGCGCAAGCTCTCGGTCCGGGCCGTCCCCAGCGACGTCCGCAACATCGGCATCGTCCTCGACTGCTCCGGCAGCATGCTCGACAAGCTGCCCGACGGCACCACCAAGATGGACGTTGCCAGGAAGGTCGTCACCGACTTCATCCGCCGCATCCGCAACGGCCGCAACTTGACGTTCATCGTCTACGGCCTCAATCCCCGGCGCAAATGCGAAGACGTTGACGTGCTGCTGCCGTTGACCGAGGTGACGGACCAGGTGAAAGAGAAGCTGGCCGCGGACATCGCCAATATCGTGCCGCTGGGTCACACGCCGCTGGCGAAGTCGATGGAAATGGCGGGCGACGAGCTGGCCAAGGGCAAGGGGCTATGCATGCTGGTGGTGGTCACCGACGGCATGGAAAGCTGCAAGGGCAACCCGGGTGCGGTGGCCATGCGGGTTGACAAGCGGCTGAACATGGGCGGCGTGGACCTCATCGGCCTCGGAGTCGAGCCCGAGGAGACCGCGGCGCTCAAGAAGCTGGCGAATAACTCGCTCCGGTACTACGACCTGAACAAGGGCGCCGATCTGGATTCCAAATTGAAGGACCTGGAAAAGAAGGCCGAAGCGCGGGCCAGGCAGGACCAGATGCTCCTGGCCAAGAAGATCGAAGAAACGGTCAGGGAAAAAGGCGGCCGCACCGGCCACCTGGAGATTTCGCTGGCGTGGTTCAACAAGAACGACCTGGACCTGCACGTCATCCCGCCCGCCGGGGCCAAGGAGAAGATCTTTTACAAGCACAAAACGTCCAGGGACGGCGGCCAGCTGGACGTGGACATGAACAACGACTACGCCACGGCCATCATGAACCCCGTCGAGCACGTCGTATGGGAAAACAAGGCGCCGATCGGCCGTTACAAGGTCATCGTGGAGCATTACGCCAACCACGGCAAGAAGGACTGCAAGGACCCGACCCACTTCATCGTGCAGGTGAAATACAAGGGCGAGCTGTACGAGACGTTCACGGGCGAGGTCAGCAACCCGAGCAACCACACGATGCTGGTGACCGAGTTCTACATCCACAAAAACGGCGAGCTTGACCACACCCCGCCGCCCAAGAAGAAGTGATCGCTGGCGCTAATCGTCCGGCGGGGCGTTTCTGTCGTCCCTCCGGGAGGTCCGCTTTTTCGTCGCTCGGGGACCGACCACTCACGTGGTGGGCTACCATCTTCCGCCCCTCCGGGGCTTCGGATGATGAGAAGGTGGATGCGTTGCTAATCATGGTGAAACGAGGACGCATTGGCCACGCGCTTTAGATGTTGCGGCGAAACCGGCCGCGCGCGTTTCAAGTGCGGGGGTATCCCGTAAGAACGTAAGAACGCGAAATGACCATATTCTGTGGGGCACGTTTCTTACGTGCCCGGTTTTCTGCGGGCAGTGGGCACGTAAGAAACGTGCCCCACAAACGCTGCGGCATCGCGCACCGTGATTCAGGCGCTCTGCCGCAGCAGCGCCTCGGGGGTGCCGTGGTCGCGGACGTGCTTGACCAGGCGATCCCACGCCTCGGTGTTGCTTGGGATGTCGCCGCGCATGCGGTCCAGGTCTTCAAGCAGTGCGCTCACGTCGGCGTAGCCCGCGTCACCGTCGGCGGTCAGGCGCTCCAGCACCGCGACCAGGCCCTTGGGCAGCGCCGGTGTGCGGGCGCCGCGGTGCGCTCCAGCCGGCGTGCACACGCCGGCCATGATTCGGCCGAGCGCACGCAGGTCGGCACGGCAATCGGCGTCGCCGCCGGCGTGCAACCAGGGTGGCTCGCCGACGCCGCAGACCTTGACGATGCCGTCGCCGGTCAGCAGCAACAGCGATTGGTCAAGGTGGCCGTGGACCAGGCCGGCGCCATGGGCGACGGCGAGGCCGACGGCGGACTGCGTCAGCAGCTTGTAGCAGACGCCGGGGGCGGCGGCTTGCACCGGCCAATCGGTGGCGGGCAGGCCCGACAGCCATTCTTGCAGCACCGCCGGCCGGCCTTGAATGTCGAGCACTTCCAGTGTGGCGGCCAGGTGCGGCTCGCCGAGGATCGCGCTCGTGAAGTGCCGCCGATAGTCGTCGCAGCGCCGGATCGTGGGCGTCGGCCTGGGCAAGATGGCGCAGAGCGCTTCGCGATCGTGGCGCGGGTCGAAGACGCGGTAGAGCCCCTCGTGCGGCGTGACTTGCAGGCGATCGATCACGCGCAGCTCGCTGAGCATGAGGGCGGACCAATCGCCGGCCTCGATCGATGCGAGCTGGAAGAGCGTGACGGTGCCGCTCGCCAGCAGCATCTGCCGCATCGTCCGGCGCTGACGACGAGCCTCGGCCAGCAGCGCCGTCAGGACCTCCGTGTCGACCAGCTGCTGTTCGCGCAGGGCGGCGCCCAGCCGCTGGTCGCCTGGGTCGATCGGGCCAATGTTGAGGATGCTGCGGTGCGCGAGCAAGGGATTGGATGCGCCGGCTCCATCCCCGCCCGGCGACTCGGCGAAGGTGCGCTCGGCGAGGTTGCGCAGCTTCTGGCGATACCAGGCGGCCAGCTCAGGCGGGGGACCGCCCGGCGCGGCACCGCGCCGGGCGTCGGCGCGGGGGAATTCGTCATTCGGCACGTCGGGCGGGACCCAGTGCGGGGCGGTCGCGACGGCGGTCTGGCCTTGCGTGTACGTTGCCAGACCGCCGCTGAGCTGGCCGCGGAGCTGCTCGCGGAAGCTTCCGAGCCGCTGCAGGGCGACGGTGGGATCGAGGCCGGATTCGGGGAGCTGGCGGAGCAGATCGAGGGCCTCGCGGCGCAGCGTGTCAAAGGCGATGCGGGCCTGCGTTTGCTGTTCGAGCACCGCCTGCTGCTCCTCCTGGAACTGCCGGCGTTCGGTGGCCAGGGCCCGGCGTTGCTGGTTCGCCTGCTCGGCGCGGCCGCGGTGCTGCGCGGCGGCCTCGGCCAGCTCGGTTTCTTGCCGCAGCAGCGTCTCCGGCGCGATTCCAGCTTGCGCCGTAGCGTCTTCGAGCTGCTGGGCTTTCGCCTGGGCGTCGTGGTCGAAGGCGGCGCGACGCTCGTTCAGGTCGGCCTGGCACGCGGCATGATCCTCGACCTGCGTGCGCAGGGTTTGCTGCTGGACCGCGAGTTCATCGGCGCCGCGGCGGAGCTGGTCCTGCAAGTTGCGCAGGCCTTCTCTTGCTGGCTGAGGGTGAGCGTGCGTTCGCGGCAGGCTTGCCGTTCGACCGCGACGTGCTGCTGCGCCTCGGAGAGCTGCCGGGAGCGGGACTCCAGATCGGCCGCCTGCTGCTTGAGCCGGTTTTCCTCGCGGGCCAGTCGTTCCTGAATCTCGGTGAGCTGGCGATGGGCGGCGTCCATCATGACGCTCTGGCTCGCCAGCTGTTGCCGCTGCTCGGCGACGGCCTGCTGATCGGCGGCGAGCGCTTCCTGGCCGCGGCGCAATTCCTGGGCCTGGTTCGCCTGCTGTTTCGCACACTCCTCCTGGCGGGACGCCTGGGCCTGCAGCGCCGCCTCCTGTTGCTCCAGCTCCGCCTGAAGGGTTTCGAGGTCGGTCACCGCCGCCTTGCGCTCTTCGAGCTCGACGCCGAGCTGCAAGAGATGCGCTTCCTGGCGGTCCTGATCGAGCTTCTGCTTGCCGAGCCGCTGGGCTTCTTCGATCAGCTTGGCGCGATACTCGTCGAGCTGGAAGAACTGCTCTTCCAGCTCCGATCCCTCGCGCTGCAATTCCTGGCGGCGCTGCTCGAATTCTTGCGCACGCTGCTGCAGCTCCTGCTCGCGTTGTTCCAGATTTTCCTGCTGGCTTGCCAACGCGAGCACGTCGGCCTGGTACTGCGACGTTTTTGCCTGGAGCTTCTCCTCGGCCGCCAGGGGCGCTGCTCGCGCCCCTCAGCGTCCGCGAGTCGTGCCTGGATGTCGGCCCGGCGTGCCGTGAGCTCCTGCTGCGTCCGTTGCTGCTCATTCTGGAGCGCCTGCTGGCGCGCTGCAGATCGCTGCGTTCCTGCTCCAGCGATTTGGCGAGCTGGGCCTGTTCGGCCGCACGCCGGCCCAGCTCGCTGCGTTCGCGGTTGTCCTGGTCGCGGCGTTCGGCGAGCTGCTGCTCCTGCTGCCGGACCTTGTTTTCGCGGTCCTGGGCCTTGCGGGCGGCCTCGTCGAGGTTGGCCTGCATTTTCGCGAGCAGCTTGGCCCGCTCCTCCTGGCTGCCGTGAAACTGCTGCCGCAGCTCGTGGAGCGCGTCTTTTTCGCGCCAGATCGGCAGTCTGATCCTTGAGCAGGCGCTCGTGCGCCGCCAGGTCGGCAAACAGGGTCTCGATCTCGTGGCCACGCTCCGAGGGGTTGTCGAGCGACATATCGCGACCTGCTTTCGGTGAATGGTTCTTGCCGCGGATGGCAGGCGGGACGCCTGCCCCACGGACTGGCGATGATTGGAGCGTATTTGGCGAAATAATTGAAGGGCAACTTGCACCGCGGCGATGGCTGCGTGCCGGCGGCGCTCCGAAAGTGGGCTTGATTTTTCCGGCGGTGCCTGTATTGTCCCGCCTCTCTTGCAACCTGTCGAAAGACTGCGCCGTTGGCGCAATTTGACGCGAGCCGGGGCCGTCGGCAACGGCGGTCGGTGGGGGATCGGCTCGCGCACCCAAGGCACCGGACGTGTGAGTTCCATGCATGGCTAATCTCATTTGTCAGCACTGTGCCCGGCCCATCACGGGGCCGGTGGACGCGTCGGCGGCGAGCGTGCCCTGTCCGCATTGCCGGCGCGACGTGGAGCTGGTCGACGCGCAGGCGACGCGCTGGTTCGTGGCGCATGGCAAGCAGCGCTACGGTCCGTATACCTGGCAGCGTCTCGTGACGCTGGCATCGCGCGGCGACCTCGATCCCAATGTCATGCTGCTCAAGGAAAAGTCGACGCGCTGGGTGCGCGCCGGCACCGTGCGCGCGCTGTTCGCCACGACACCGCCGCTGGAGCCAATACCGGGGGCCAAACCTCGGTCTGTGGCGCCGGTCCCCGAGCGACGTGAAGTGGTCGCGATAGCGCACGTCGAATCGGCGGCGGCAACCGACTCGCCGCCCGAATCACCGGCGGCTCAGTTGCCCGACGTAGCCGTGAGGCCGCACGCGAGGCGCCTGCGGAGCCGCTGGTGACGCAGGAGCTTCAGGCACTGCTCGCGTACATCAACGCGCTCGATGCGACGTTGAAGCCGCCAGCGCTGGCGGAGACCCCCGCACCGCCGACTCCCGAGATCGCGCCCGAGCCGATTCAGACCTCGGCCGCACCGGTGGCCGCAGTGCCGACACCGGAGCTGCCGGCGGCGCCGCGCCGGACACGGACGGCAGCGCGGTGTGGGGCATGATCGAGTCCGCAGCCTCGCCAACGGTGATGCATGCGTCCCTCGCGCCGCTGGACGCGCCAGATCCGGTGACGTTGTCGGTCGAGCCCATCATGGACATGACCGTGGTTCAAGTGCCGCCGGCGCCGCCAGGTGACCCAATCGATTCGGCGAGCGCCGCCGTGGAGCCCATCGTCTGCGTGTCCGCGGATCCGCAGCCGAGAAAGGTCGCAGGGGAGCCCATCGTCGGCGTGGCCTCGGTAGCGGCACCGCCGCGCCGCAGCATTCCCTGGCTGGTCGAAGGGCTGAGCGCCGCCAGCCTTAGCATGCTGATCGCGGCGTGCGTCGTGCTGGGATTCTTCGTAATCGAGTGGCGCGGGCCGCCGGAGCGGCAGGCTGCGAACCCCAATGCCGTCATCGAGACGACCGAGCAGTCGCCGGAGCGCACCGAAACGCCCCCCGGCGTGGGCCGTCCCGACCAGCCAGGCACGCGGCGCAACCGCGTGGATCCGCGCGTACCGGCGGAGCATTCCGGCGCCGTCTCGCGTAGCGATGACGGGACGTTCTCATTAGGTTGCTGTCGCGAACGAAGTGCATGCCGCAGGAGATGGCGGATATCGGCCACGACGCCGTCGCGAAGCTGGCCGACCTTCTGCTGTATAATAGCGCACTGTTCAGGCGGCATGGCGTGCTCGTGCGCAGCCTGCTGGTCCTTCTGCATCCGGGTGCCGACTCCCGCAAACTGACGGGCCTGTACGAACGCGGCTTCGCCGACGAGCCGTTCGACGTGGCCCTGCGATACCGGGTCGTTCGCGTCTGGCAGGTGCCGTCGGCGGCGTGGCTGGCAGGCGGATTAGGGCACGTGCCGCTGGCGCCATTGGGCGACGTACGGCAGAGCGACCTGCGGGTGGTCATCGCCCAGATGAAACTGCGTCTTCAGCGTGTACCGCCGCGGCGGGCCGCGGAGTTGTGGTCGGCGGCGTACATCTTGATGGCCAAGCCAAGGAAGCTCTGAAGATCCTGTTGTTGCTTGGGCGGGACCAATTCGGAGACCCGGCCCCGGACGTGTGCGCGGCACTTGACGTGCGCGTGAAGCATGCGGCCAGCTGGCACGATTTGCTCGGCCTGCCTGGCCCGCGCCGGCGCTCTGCCCGCAAGCGGCCCTCCTCCTGAACCAACCCTGCTATTGGGCGGCAGCGTTCTTCGCCTCCAGCTCGGCGGCCCTGCGCAGGATGGGCAGGGCTTCTTCCGTAAGTCCCTTCTTGAGTAGCGCTAGCCCGAGCTGCCGATGGGCTCGGCCGCTCATCGGATCGAGCTCGGTGGCTTTCCGCAGGAATTTGACCGCGTCGTCGAGCTCGCCCCTGGAAAACAGGGCCTCGCCGAGATACCGATTGCCCAGGCCGCTCTTGGGTTCCAGCACGATCGCCTCGCGGAGGACCGGCACGGCCTCGCCGACCAGGCCCTTGGCCAAGAAGCGCCGCCGAGGTGGGCGTGCGCAACGCCGTTCCTGGGTTCGATGTCGACCGCCTGGCGCAGGACCTTGATCGCCTCGTCGGACAGACCCTTCGCGGCCAGGGCGGCGCCGAGATTGATCCGCGTCGCATTGTCCTTCGGCGCCAGTGCGCTTGCCTTGCGCAGCTCCGGGATCGCCTCGTCGAACAGGCCTTTGCGGAACAGCGCGAAGCCGAGGCAGATCTGCGCGAAGCCGTGCGCCGGCTCGAGCTTGACCGCCTCGCGCAGCACCGGAATCGCGTCGTCGAGCTGGCCCTTGGCATATAGCGCGGCGCCGAGGTGGACGTAGGCCATGCCGTTCGTGGCATCCAGCTTGATCGCCTGGCGCAGCACCTCGATAGCCTTGTCGTATTGACCCTTGGCATAAAGCACGTCGCCCAGGTTGACGTGGGCCGGCACGTGCGCTGGAGCCAGCTCGATCGTCTGGCGCAGCACCTTGACGGCTTCGTCCAACTCGCCCGTCATGTTCAGGGCCCAACCCAGGTCGGCCCGGATCGCGCCGTTTTTGGGATCGAGCTCCGCCGCCTTCCGCAGGATCGGTAGCGCTTCCGGGAATCGGCCACGATCGTTCAGCAGACGGCCGAGCTCGGCGCGGGCGCTCACACCCTTGGGCTCCGCCTCGATCGCATCCCGGTAGGCGCCGATTGCATCGTCGATCTGCCGGGTGGCGGCCAGCGAATGGGCGAGATTGCGCAGCGCGGCGCCGTCCCTGGGATCGAGGTTGACGGCCTTGCGCAATACGGTGATCGCCTCCGGGTATTGCTTCAGCTCGGTCAGCGCTGACCCGAGGTTGCGGTGCGCGAGCACGTGGTCGGGATCGATCGCGACGGCCTTCCGGTATGCCTTCAGCGCTTCCCCGTTCAAGCCCTGCTGCCACAGCGCGATGCCCAGGTTCACGTGCGCGGGCACATCCCTGGGATCGAGCTCGACGGCCGTGCGCAGGATCGGTACCGCCTGCGCGGATTGCCTGGTCTCGGTCAGGGCCCAGCCGAGGCTCTGGTGGGCGACGACGTTTTTCGGATCGAGCTTGATGGCCTCGCGCAGGATGGGAATGGCGTCGTCGAACCGCTTCATCCCCGTCAGGGCCGTGCCGAGGCTCTGGTAGGCGCCGACGTTCCTGGAATCGAGCTTGAGGATCTGGTCGTAAACGGCCAGCGCCTTGTCGCGCGCATCCGCGCCCAGAGCGCCGCGGCCAGGTTGAGCTGCGTGGCCATGTCCTTCGGGTCGAGCGCCGCCGCCTTCGAGAGCACGGTGATCGCCTCGGCGAACTGCTTGGTCTCGGTCAACGCCCAGCCCAGGTTCTGCTGGGCCGTGAGATTGGCCGGGTCGAGCTTGACGGCCTGGCGCAGCGCGGGCACAGCTTGCTTGAACAGCCGGGATTGCACCAGCGCCAGCCCATATTGCCGGTGGGCTATAGTGTTCGTCGGCGCCAGCTCACTGGCCTGCTTCAGGGCCGGGATCGCCTCCTCGAAGCGGCCCGCCTCCTTGAGCGCGAGCCCGAGATTGAGCTGCGCCCCGGCGGACTTCGGATTGAGCTTGACGGCTTCCTGGAAATGGCCCAGCGCCTCTTTCGGCTGGCCGTTGTTCAGGTGTGCGATCCCGCACTCGTTGTGCAGCGTGGCGTTCGTGGGCTCAAGTGCGACCGCATCTTTCAACGCTTTGGCGGCCTCGTCGAACTTCCGCAGATTGCTGTACGCCAGGGCCAGGTTGAAGTGGTCGACGACGCCTTTGGGGTTGAGCTCCACAGCCCGCTTGAGAATGGGCACCGCCTCGGCAAAGGCGCCCTTGTCGTTGAAGGCGACCCCGAGGTTGCTGAGCGCCGCGACGTTGGTCGGATCGAGTTCGATGGCCGTCTTGAGCACCGGCATCGCGGCGTCGAAGTTGCCCTTCTCCGCGAGCGCCGTGCCGAGAACGAAGTGCATCTTGCCGTGCCTGGGGTCGAGCTTGATGCCCTCGGAGAGGATAGGCAGCGCCTCGTCCAATCGATCGCGCTTGCAGAGAGTCGTCGCCAGGAAGACCCGGGCCGCGCTGTTCGCCGGGTCGAGCGCGACCGCCTGGTGCAACCTGCGGATCGCCTCGTCGACCTGGCCGTGCTTGTGCAGCACGGTGCCGAGCGTCAGGTGGACGCCGCTGTTGGTGGGATCCTGGACGGCCGCCTTGCGCAGGACCTCGACGGCCTCGCCGACACCGCCCTTGAGGCTGAGTGTCCAGCCGAGGCCGATCTGCGCGTCGATGTCGTTCGGATCGAGCTTGAGGGCGTCATGGAGGGCGGCCAGCGCCTCGTCGACCCTGCCCTTGCCGCGCAGGGCGGCCGCGAGCATGCGCTGGGTCCAGGCGCGGTCGGGATGGCGTTCGATGTCCTGGCGCAGGACGGTAATCGCCTCGTCGAAGCGGTCCAGCGCGCACAGCGCCGTGCTCAGACCGGCGAGCGCCGATGCGCAGTCGGGCTCGCGGTTCAGGGCGGCCAAACAGGCGTCGATGGCCGCCTTGCCCAACGTGTCGTCACTGTGCCCCGGCCCGAGCAGCCGACTGGCATACAGCACCGCCAACACCACGTCGTCGCCGTGCTGGAACCGGCCTGTCTTGAGGAGCGTGAGCGCCTCGTCATCGGGCAGGAGCAGCGATCCGCCAAGCACGCACGTCAGCGAACCGGGGATGGTGGCCTTTCCCTTGAGGCGCTCGACCTGATCCTTGACCCGCGGGCCATTGCCGGCAGCAATCGCTTCACGCGCCGCCAGCCGCTCCGCATCGGGATCGGCCGTGCGCAGCAGCTCCAGCACCGTCTTGTTGTCCGGATCGGCCGCCAACCACGAGTCGAGCGCGGCGAGCAAGCGCTTCTCGATGCGCGCCTGCTTGACCGTCTGAGCCGCGTCGGCCGCGGCCATTTTCTGCAGGTCGATTCCGTAATCGGCGAAGGCGCGGGGATACGCCGACCGGGCAACGGCAGTGCTGCGCACGGTGCCCATCAGGCCCCAGCGGTGCGCGAAAATGTCATCGAGACGCCGCGTCATCGCGCGATCCGTTTGCAGCGCGGCCAACTGCTGTTGCGATTCCGGCTGATCGACTTTATCCAGTTCCTCGGCGGCGGTCTGCATCGTCGCATCGGCGTCGGCCAGGCGGTCCGCGCAGGTACTCCTCCGCCTTCTCCAGAAGGAATGGGACCCTGGCGGCGGCCTCGCTGGCGGCGGCCCACTGCTCGTAGAGCCACCAGCCCGCGCTACCGGTTGCCACGGCCATCACGACCCCACCCAACGCCAGCACAATGCGGCGGCGCCGGGCGGGCCGTGCGGGTAGCTTGGCCGCCGGCCAGACCGTACTTGCCGGCTTGATCGATTCATTGCGCGGCGGCGCGGAGGATAGCGGTTTGGCGCGTTTGGCTGCCGTCGCACCTCCCTGGCCGCGCGTCTGCGCCCGCGAGCCAGACCGCGCCTGCCGGGCCAGCTTCGCGTGCGCGCTGCGGTCGCGCTTGAGTTCGACAAATCGATCGAGATAGGCCTCCACGGCAACCACCTCGCCGCGGCCGTGGCGCCACTCCATGTCCCGTAGCGCGAGCGTCAGCCGTAACAAGGCGCCGTCAAGGGTAGGATGATCCAGGTAGGCGGCGAGGTCCGGTGTTTCGCCGCGCCGCCAGGACGCGTCGAACGCTTTGATGACGCGCTTCAAGTCCGCACTCGCGGACAGTATTTTTTCGGGGTCATGAGCCGCTGGCATGGAACCAACCTCTGAATTCGCCCTCGCCTGTTTGTTACCCAGATGACCCAGTTTAACAAGTCCGCCAGGCTTTTCAAGTTGCTCGATCAGGAAAAACGCAAAGGCCATGTCCTGCCGCGTGGACATGGCCTTGCGCGTCTCGTCACAACATCACCGTGTTCACGGAAGTCCTAGTGGCAACCGCGGCTGAACAGACCGTGGCAGCAGCCCACAGTGTAAGTGCAGCACGGCGGCGGAGCGCACACCGGACAGCAGATCGGCCGGTATACCGCAACCTTGATGGTTTCCTCGTACGGTTCGAGGACGCAATGGTGAACCTTGTGTTTGACCTTTTCCACGACACAGTCGTGGATGATTCGGGTGCCGACGCGCTTCTCGGTCGTGAACGTCGTCACATGGACGGTGTACTCCTTGACCACCGGGACGATGTCGCACACGATTTTCTTGGCCACGCGCTTCTCCGTCGCATAGCGGCAAACGTGGACGGTGTACTCCTTGACCACGGGGACGATGTCGCACACGATCTTCTTGCCGACGCGCTTCTCCGTCGCATAGTGGCAAACATGGACCGTGAACTCGCGCAGCTGCGGCACGATCTCGCACACTATCTTCTTGCCGACGCGCTTCTCCGTCGTATAGCGGCAAACGTTGACAACGTACTCCTTGACGACCGGCACCATTTCGCACACGGTCCGGTGGCCGACGTGCGTTGCGGTTTCGTAGATGGTCTTGCAGACCGTCACGTCCCGCACGACCGGCACGCGCTTCGTGATGCAGCGGGTGACCGGCACATGCTCCACAATCCGCTCGCAGCGGTAGAAGCAGTGGCCGCAGCAATCGGTGCAGGGCACGGAGATGGTTCGGCATACGGCGACGTGCTCGGCGACGTGTTCGGTGACGCACTCCCAGTGAGTCACCTTGACGACTTCGTGGATCTGCTTCGGCACGGCCACGCAGTAGGTGAGCTCGACCTTTTTCGGCACGGACACATACTCGGTGCAATGACGCTTCTCCTGCACCGTCACCGGGATGCAGACATCGTAGGTGAATTGCACTTCCTTCGGCACGCTCACATACACGGTCTCCGTGCGCTTCTCGGCCACCGTCACCGGGACGCAGACATCGTAGCTGAACTCGACTTCCTTCGGCACCGTGGTGAGCACCGTGCACGTGCGCTTCTCGGGCACCATGATCGGGACGCAGACATCGTAGCTGAACTCGACTTCCTTCGGCACCGTCGTATAGACCGTGCAGGTGCGTTTCTCGGCCACCGTCACCGGCACACACACGTCATAGGTGTACTTTTCTTCGCGGGTGATCGGCCGGCGTACGATCACCTCGATGTCCTTCTCGACGGTGACGGAGCGATACTTGATAACCTTCTGCTCCACGTAATCGACGCAGCAAGCGGGAGCAGCGGTACACGGCCCGTACGAGCAGGGCACCACGACATGGTGGCCGCAAGCGAGGCCGCCGGCGCGGCTGTCCAGGGTCAGCCCAAGCAGGGCCGCCAGGGACAACAAGCCCGACAGAAACAGGCGCTTCATCGACGCAGACCTCCAACAAGGACGGGAAAACGGGGTTTAGTCCCTTCCCATTAGCGGGCGAGAGTACAGGACGCGCTGGGCCGCGCAACGCAGGACGACCGATCTATTCATCAAGAGAAAAAGGGTGTGAAGCCCTTTCTTGCCGCCGCGGCCCGGCAACGGCAATGTCGGTTATTTAGGAATGATAGTAAAGATAATTAGATTCGGTGTCAAAGAAAAAATCGGCAAAATGAGTAGAAAACGTGGCTAGTGCGCGCGGCCGACCACCGCGCAAACGAAAACCGGCGGCCGGCGGGGCTGGTTCACTGAAGGGGCGTACAGCGGCAGATCGACACCGAAGAATGCCTCCGCGAAGCTATCGCCTGCGTCGAGGGACAGCAGCGCATAGCCCGCCGCGCAAGCAAGGGGGAACGCAAGAGTTTCCTTCCTTGCTTGCGCGGCGGGCTATCTGAAAACAGCCCCGTCACTTCGCGCTGGCGATGATAATGCCCTTCCATGTACTGGGCGGTTGGCCGCCTTGCTCCTGGATGTAGCGGAGCAGGTACTGGCTTGGGCCGTCGTTCGGCAATAGCCCCAGAAGTTGCTGGGCCTGGGCCCAGCGGCCCTCCAGGAAGTGATCCAGCGCCGCTTCATAATCGGCCTGGTCGCGCTCGCTCATGCCGCCCGCCTCGTGCTTGGGCATCACCTCGTGGATGAGCAGGTTCCGGGTCATGCCGAATGGCTGCAGCCGGGCCAGGCGGCGCAGACGGCATTTCGCACTGGCCCCGCCGGCAAGCTTCTCGGCCACGCTCTCGTCGACCAGAATCGGCACGCGGAACGTCTTCGTCAATGATTCCATCCGCGACGCGAGGTTCACCACCGGGCCGAAGACGCCGACCTTGAACTGGTCGAGCGTGCCGAGCCGGCCGGCAAGCGGGACCGTGCGCCAGGCCGATGCCGCAGGCGAAGTCCGACAGCGGATGGTCCTTCTGCCGCGCGAACTGCTGGAATTCGCGACGAATCGCCAGCGCGGCGCGGACGGCTTGCTCCACCTGGTCCTCGCCGGCGATCGGCCAGCCCCAGAAGCCCATGGCCGAATCGCCCTGGAAGTCGCTGATGACGCCTTCCTTGTCAAGGATGTTGCGCGTCATCACGCCTAGCGCTTCGCTGACCCGCACGCAGATGTCCTCGAGCACCTCGCTCTCGGTGATCCGGCTGAAGCCGCGCAGGTCGCAGAACAGCACCGTCACATCGACCCGCCGTGGCTTGAGGACTTCCTCCATGTCGTGGTAGGCCAGCGCCGCCAGCACGGTCGGGTTCATGAAGCTCTCGAGCATCGTCTTGCGCCGCTGCAGGTCGCGCACCTGGCGCAGCGCCCGAAGATGTCCGCCACCAGGCCGGCAAACTTGAGGTCCTCTTTCTCGGCCGCCTCGATGCCCGGGCCGCTTCCGGGAAGCTGCAGCATGCTGCGGCCGATTGCATACAGGCTCCAGCCCGGCGCGGGATCGTCGGGCAGCGGAGCGCACAGGGCCCAATCGCAGCCGGCCGACACGGTGAAGTCGGCGCCTTGGCCGCTCACCCAGCGGTGCATCACCGGCTGGCGAACCTTGCGCAACGCCAGGTGGATCAGCCGCCGGCTCGGCTGCAGCGGCACCGCGGGTTGGCCGTCGCGAAACGTCAGGGCGCTGACCTTGATTTCGGTTGTGTCGCCCGACCCGCGCGGGTCCATCCACACCACCGCCGCCGCGTCGGCACGCGGGATCCCCGCCAGCAGCACAGCCGTCCCCTGCCGTTGAAATTCCTCCTCGGTCGGCGAGAAGCGGATCATGCTCGGCAGCTTCGCCAGGACTTCAATGCGATCGGAGGCGTCGCTGTACCGGACGCCGCGCAACTCCTCGGCGCTGCAGGTGAACTCGGCCAGCGGCGAGGGCAAGTCGATCGTGGCATGCGCCTGCGTTTCGACCACGGTGAAGCGGGTGCGGCCGATCACGAAGAACTCGCCGATGCCGAGCACGCATTCGTCGACTTTTTGGCCGAGGTAGAAGATGGGATTGCGCCATGGCATTGCGGCGCACGGTGAGCTTGCCGTCCTGCCAGGTCACGCGGGCATGCAGGCGCGAGATGTTGCGGTCCCACTCGGCGGCCCATTCGCACAATTCGCCGCGGCCGAGCGTGATCATGCGGCCGACCGGCAGCGTGCGCCGCCAGAGTTGTTCGGGTTCCGATCCCTGCGCGAGCAGGTCGAGCCATGGGCCACCGCCTCCTTATGCCGCAATGTCCAGACCAGCCAGCCCCAGAACGCGAGGATCAGCACCGCGCCCGGCGCCAAGCCGCCCCAGAGCAAGCCATACAGCCCGACGTTCGCATTGCCAAGCTCGGCCCGAACCTTGTCCCGATCGCGGTCGTATTGCACGATCACGCCCCAACCAACCGTGTCGACCGGCTGGAAGGTGGCGGTGTAGACCCGGCCGTCGAACGGATCGCGGTGGTGGAGGTCGCGACCCTGCTCGCCGTGCAGGACCCGCGTGTACGCCGGTGCCGCGTCGGCCATCGACTGTGGATTCTCGCCCGGCTTCGGCACGTAGAGCTCCCGCAAGTCCTTGCGGTGGTGTACGCAGAAGCCATAGCGATCAAGCAGGACCACGCAGCCGTCCTCCTGTTCGAGCCGGCCGAGCCAGTTGTTGAACGAGTCGATGTTGACGCACGCCACCAGCAGGCCGACCATTTCCCTGGGCGTCGCCTTGGGATCGCGATAGATCGGCATCGACACGCCGATAGCCGCGAACGGCTTGCCGACGGTACAGAGGTGGAGCTGGCCCACATAGGGAACTTCCTCACTCTCCCCCTGGAGGTTTTTTTCGGTGTAGGTGCGATACGGGAACGGACCCTTCGGCGGCGGCAGCTGGTCCCCGGTATGGTTCCAGTAGTCGCGGAAGCCAAGCAGCTCGTTGTACATCTTGCGCGGAAACGGCGAGGCGGGCGCTCCGTTCGGCGCCATGCCGCCACCGCCGCGCTGGTATGGTCGCACACGGCCAGGAAATCGATGTCGTTTTCCAATTCCCCCATCCGCTGGAGATGTTGCTCGACCTGCAAGAGGTATACCGCCTGCTGATTCGCCGCCGTGGGCCCGTGCTCCCGGCTCGTCAGGTACGCCTGCAGGACCCGGCGCAGGCCATCGCTGCGCACAGCGCCGACACCAGGTCGCGGTAATTTTCGAGCTTCTCCTTGACAATGCCCGCCACCAGGTCCGCGGTCACCTGGTCGACCTTTTCCTTATGCTCCTCCAGCGCCGTTTCCGCCAGGCCCACGGCCTGATGGGTTTGCCGCGCGGCGTACACGCCGACCATCAGCAAGGCCATCACCAGCAGCAGCGGCGCGAACAGCGCGAACAGCACCAACGGCCGCGATCGGTGGCGGCGTCCCGGGCATCGAGCGCGGCCAGCAGGTCGCCGGCGTCGCGCAGGCGCTGTGCGGGGTCGAGCGCCAGGCAGCGATCGATGACGTCCGCCAGATCGCTATCGACGCCCTTGATTTGCCGGTGCCCCGTCGGCGCCGGGCAGGTCGCGACCCAATCGCGGTACCGCGCCAGCCGGTGCGTGAGCTCCAGGGTATGCTCGAGCTCGTGCTTGCATTTCTTGTCGAACCGGGGCGGCTCACCCGTGAGCATCGCGTACAACAGCGCTCCGAGGCCGTAAACATCCCAGCTCGCGTCGGGAACCTGACGCTCGCCGCCGGCCTGCTCGGGCACCATGTAGAAGAAGGTGCCCAGGGCCGAGGTGGTTGGCTCGATCGAGAGCTGAGCCTGGCCGAAGTCGGCGACCTTCGGCCGGCCCGCCGCGTCCAGCAGGATATTGCCCGGCTTGAGGTCGCAATGGCGGATGCCCTTGGCGTGCACGTACGCCATCGCCTCGACCACGGGGCGAAAGATCGCCATCGCCTCGGCCGGCGCCATCTTGCCCCGCGCCAGCCGGCCCGCCAGCGAGCCCTGCTCGGCATAATCCATGATGAAATAGGGCGGCGTCGCGTCGGCATCGACGTCGATCAGTCGCACGATCCGCGGGTCGGAGTGGAGCAGGGCGAGCTTGCGCGTCTCTTCGCGCATGGCCTGGAGCTGCGTCCGGTCGCGCGTCCGCAGCAAGAACTTCACGGCCACCTGCACGCCGGTCGTGCGGTGCTTACCCTTCCAAACCTCGCCGAAGGTGCCTTCCCCAATGCAGGTGCTGATCTCGTAGCCCTCGACCTCCAGCGGCGGCGGCGCCTGCTGTGGCAGGCTGGCGCTGAGCGCCCGCTTGATTTCTTCCTGGGCGAGATCGATTGTCTGATTGGGATCGAACGATCGGCCCGGCGCGGCGGCAGGCGGTCCGCTACCGAGGCTTTCGGTCGGCAAGGCATGCATCCCGTCCTGAGCGGGGCTTCCAGGTGTTCCCTGCGACATCGACTCTCCTCAGCAACTCGCCCGCGGCGTGCCCCGTGGCCGTTTCGTTCCAGACCGCTGCGTTCGTCAGGGCACCGTAAGGTTTTATTTTACCACCGTTCGCGAGACGGTCAAACGAACAAAGACCTCCACATCTGAAGGATAGCACGCGCGCGGCATCGGCCGGCCGAAGTGTACGTTTGCTTTAACAATCGTGGCGGGCGCGGGCGGTGAGTCTGCCGATTGTCCGGAGTGGACGGAACGGTCGGAAGATTCAGCGACTGAGGCAGGATCGCTAGCCCGGCTATTCCACCTCATAGCCAAGCACCCCCGAAAACTTCGGACCGCTGTCGCTGGTCCGGCCGCTGACCCGGAGCTTTCCGGCGTGCGGCGTAATCTTGACAGTGAATAACATCCCGTCCCGCTTCATCCGCGCACTTCCATGTCATTGAAGACGGCCATTTCAACGTAGTCTTCCGACTTGAGGGTGAATTCGTACTCCGTGCCCGCCGTCAGATGCTTGGTCAGCGGCGCCTTCACAATCGATGTCGTCGTGGACGGGTGCAGGTAGGTCGTGACGATCTCACGGAATCCCTTCTCGGCGGCAGCCGACTGGATATCCTCGCTCGTTACCCCGAGCTCAAAGAGCTGGTGGCCCACGTTCGGGCGGCGCAAGAATTCCTTGGTGAACACAGGCGGCTTGACCAGTTGCCACGTGGAATCCGCGGGCAGGTGGGTGAACAGGAGCTGATCCGGCGGCGGTAGGAAATAGTACTCGACGAAGCGCTTGACAAACTTCTTATCGGCCAGGTGCCCGGCACCCCAGGTCGCGTCAAGGAGCTGCCAGCGGCCATCGATGCGCACGGCCGCCCAGGCGTGATTCTCGCTTTTGCCGAGCGGCTGGCCGGCGACGTAGCCGATACCCCGGGCCTGTCCGACAACGCGCGCCGCCTCCAGCCGCATACGCTTGCTCAGATCGACGTAGAGCGCCGTGTACCCTTCACACACCGCCTTGCGATTCTTCAGAACCGCCGCCGCCTTGTTATCGCCAAGTTTGCCGCTGAAGAAGGCTTCGGCGTCGTAAGCGATGCGGTCGGTGATCCAGCGGTAGATTCCTCGCGCCTTCTCGCGGTCGCTCTTGCACGGCCGAACAAGGTACTTGGCGAGTTTGTCCAGGGACGCTTCGTCCTCGGCCATCGCCGCCAGGGCATGCTTATCGATATCGGCATTGACCGGGGTGGCCTGCGCCGGCAGCCACGCTGGGAACAGGATCAGGCATGAGATTACGAGGACCCCGGCCAGCAGCAAGGAACGTCGCTCCAACCGGCCTGCGGGCTGCGTCGTCATGATTTGCTCCCCTTTTGGAATGAATAGCTAGCTAAGGCATCTCGGCGGCAACGAGCCCAGACGCTCGCCAGCGCAAAGCTTCCACCAATAAACGTCATACGGTCAGGCAAAAACTCATGCGGATTCTCTGCAAATCTCAGCGGAAAAGCAAAGGAAAAATCTTCTGCGCCGCAAAATACCAGCCGGCGGCATGCATATACTGGGATCTGCGGACCGGTTGCACCGCTCGCCGAAAAGGCCAATAGCTGGATCGTTGGCCGGCTCGCCAAAACTTTGAAAACCGGCGCCGAACAGCGCGTGAGCCTGCGCACCACCCGCCACCCTGCGGCACGACGCCCGATCGAACGGAGGTAGGGCTTGCTCGGCATGGTGGGCGCGGTAGAATGGCGTGCAGCGATGGTGACTCACGCCGCAAACCGTGTTGTCGGGATCCTGTTCGGATGAGACACTTTGCGCCGCCTTAGCTCAGCGGTAGAGCACAGCTTTCGTAAAGCTGGGGTCCTGGGTTCAAATCCCAGAGGCGGCTTTGACCCCATCATGTTTTCCGTCTTTGCCTGCCCGCCGAGATCGCCGGGGCCGAAATCGCTCAGGCTCGCGCGGCAGACGATGCCGCCGGCGCCCAGCTATAATGACTCCGAAGCCCCAATGATTCGGCGAGGAGCAAGCCATGGCAGAACCCATCCCCCGCACGGTTCGGCGCGATCTCGTGTTCGAGCATGGCCGGGCCATCGGCATCAGCAATCGGTGGGAGAAGGGGCAATATTGCTCCATCCTCACCGCGGCCGGCATCGTCGGTTGCGGCATTTACGACCTCGAAACGCCGGCCGAGTTCGACCAGGCCATCGCCATCGCCCGCGGCACGCCGGCCTGCCCGCTGGTCGAGCCGGAGGATCTGCTCGACGCCAAAATCGTCGGCGTGACGCCGAAGGCGGCGAGCTATGGCGTCCAGGTCGGCATGACCGGGCGGACGGCAGTCGAGCTGATGCTCAAGGCCAAAGCGGCCACGCCGGCCACGCCGGCGGCGGGGCTGCGCGTCCACAGCATCGACCATGTCACGCTGGTCGTCAAGGACCTGGAGCGGTCGCGGCGTTTCTATGTTGACGTCCTCGGCATGCGCGAGGTGCCGCGGCCGGCGTTCTCGTTTGCTGGGTCGTGGTTCCAGGCCGGCGCGACGCAAATTCACCTGATCCTCGAATTTGCCGGCTCCGGACCCGCGGGTAATCTGCTGCCGGCGCCTCAGCGCGGCAGCCGCACGCAGCATCTCGCATTTCTCGTAGACGATGCCGAGGCGGCGCTGCGCAGCTGCAGAAGCAGGACGTGCCGATCCTGTCGCCGCCGAGGCCGCGACCCGACGGCTACATGCAGGTGTTCGTCACCGATCCGGATGGACACGTCGTCGAGCTGTGTTCGCCGCCGGGAGTGCGGCGCTAGTGAGGGAAACCGATGAAGTTCCAGGTCGGCCGAACCTCGCTTGGCGCGGTGTCGCATGAGCCGCCGTGCCCCGGCGCCATCCGTGGGCCGGAGTCCGTGGCGTGGCCCGGCGAATACGTGTGGCACGTCGAGCTGAATTCGCTCGAGGAACTGCAGAAGTTTCTGGTCGCGAACGGCGGCGGGCTGGGATTGTTCGCGCCGGAGGAGGGCGAGGACCACATGGTCATTGAGATATTTGATGACGACGAGGACGAATGATCGCGACCCGCGGGATTCGCTGCGCTCATCCCGCGGCTTGGGGGATTTGCTTCATAGGAGAAATAGATGGGCCAGGGTCTGTTGACAACCTTGATCCTGGCGCTCGGCGCCGCGCCGGTTGGCGGCCAGGGTAAGCCGATCACGCACCGGCTCCTCGTCGCCGACTACTCGACGCATCGCATCGCCATGGTCGCGGCCGACGGCAAGATCGAGTGGGAACACAAGATCGGCGATCTGCACGACCTGCACCTGTTGCCTAACGGCAATGTCCTGTTCCAGACTTCCTGGACGCGCCTCCTCGAGGTCGACCCGCGCACCGATAAGGTCGTCTGGCAGTACGACGCGGCCGCCAGCAACGGCAATGCCGGCAAACGCGTCGAGGTGCACGCCTTCCAGCGTTTGCCCGACGGCGTCACGATGATCGCCGAGTCGGGGCCGGGCCGCATCATCGAGGTTGATCGCGCGGGCAAGCTGCTGCGGCAGATCAAGCTCATTATCCTCCGGCCCAATCCGCACACCGACACCCGACTGGCTCGCAAACTGGCGGACGACCATTATCTCGTCTGTCACGAAGGCGACGGCTGCGTGCGCGAGTACAACGCGGAGGGCGCCGTTGTCTGGGAATACGAGGTGCCGCTGTTCGGCCAAAAGCCGCGGCCTGGGCCTGGCCCCGAGGGTTTCGGCAACAGCTGCTTCGCCGCGTTGCGCCTGGCCGACGGCAACACGCTCATCTCGACCGGCAACGGGCACAGCGTTCTGGAAGTCACCCGGGCGAAGGAGATTCGCTGGAGCCTGAAGCAGGACGATCTGCCCGGCGTAAAGCTCGGCTGGGTCACGACGCTGCAGGTGCTGCCGGGCGGCAACATCGTCGTCGGGAATTGCCACGCAGGCAAGGACAACCCGCAGATCATCGAGGTGACGCGCGACCGCAAGGTCGTGTGGTCGTTCCGCGACTTCACGCACTTCGGCAATGCCACCGCGAACTCGCAAGTGGTGAGTGGTGAGTGATGCCAAGCCCCGGGGTGAGTCCTCGAACCCCGGGGGTTCGAGGACTCACCCCCGGGCTTGACTGTTAGTACTTCCAGGAGCAGCTAAGGAAATTGTAGCGCGACGCCCCCAGCGACATCCAGCAGGCGTTGTTGACGCGCATCTGCACGCCGGGAAAGACGTCCCACAGCGCCGTGTGGCCCGTCGGCTGGGTCGGGTCGGTACGGTAGCGGCCCAGCGCTTCCAGGTACAGGTATAGTCCCTGGTCGGTTTTCACGGTCGTGCCCGGCACGGCACATTGAATCGACATGCCGTACTGGAGGTTCGGGCTCATGTCCGTCCAGTGCGCGTTCGCCTGGATGTTTTGGCCGAGGTAGCCCTGAACCGCGGTGCCGAAGCCGAGGTCTTGAAAGCACGCCAGCGTCGGAACCACATACGTGGGCCCGCTCGCCAGGCCGCCGGCCTCCTGACCGGCGGGCGTATAGGCCTGGAGGTTCAGGCAAAAGCTGGTGGTGCCGGCGTCGACCAGCTGCAGCTGCGAGTGAACCTTGTAATAGCCGAGCATACCGGGATCGCCCGGCAGCCGCAGGTCGAAGTAGGGATTGAAGGTGCCGAAGTTGATCTGGATGAAGTCGATGTCGTCGCCCGGCGAGGTCGGCCCGCCGCGCGGCAGGTCGTCGTCCGGGTCGATACCGAGCCCGTTGGTGATGAAGCCGGCTTGCATGCCGGCCATTTGCAGCCGCGCCGAGTGCGAAACGATGCCCGCCGCGACGCCGTCCTTGCCGTCAAAGCTGTACCACTTGAAGACGAGGCGAGGTTCCTCCGTCAGCTGGTCGGGCGACCAGTCGATAACCTGCGCAGTCGCTCGGCCGGTGCCGCCGAACAACACGGCATCGCCGACGATCGAGCAGGCGACTGTGCAGAGAATAATGAATTTCATGGCACGGCGGGACGTCCATGCGGGCCGCGGATAAATAAGGGTAGATTCCGGCGGCGCAGTGCGCCGCGCCAGGCCGACATAGCGTGCCGTCGACAGAAGTGCAAGAGCAATTTCGACCAGCGCGGCGGCCTTTCCTTGTTCTGCCGCCCAACCTGGATTATCCTCAACGTACAGTTCGTGGGGCAGGCGTCCCGCCTGCCGCTGATGGCAGGCGGGACGCCTACCCCACAAAGGATGACGCTGATGCATCCGCCCGTGGATGACGCGGATTTTCCCAGGACGCTGCAGCGTGCCGCCGACATCGTGCGCCGTTCGCCGCGCGTGGCGGTGCTAACCGGGGCAGGCATCTCGGCCGAGAGCGGGCTCGGGACCTTCCGCGGTGCCGGCGGATTGTGGGAAGGCCATCGCGTCGAGGACGTGGCCACGCCGCGGGCGTTTCAGCGCGACCCTGGGCTGGTGTGGCGCTTCTACAACCTGCGGCGCGCGGCGCTGGCCAAGGTCGCGCCCAATCCGGGCCATCACGCGCTGGTCGCCCTTGAGAGCAGGCTCGGCGATGCGTTCACGCTGGTGACGCAGAACGTGGACGGTTTGCACCAGCAGGCGGGCAATCGCAACGTGCTGGAGATTCACGGCGCCCTGCGCCGAGTCCGCTGCACCGGCTGCAACGCGCTCGCCGACCGCGGCACCGAGGCGTTGGCCGACTTGCCCGTGTGCGACGCGTGCGGCCAGCTCCTGCGTCCCGACGTGGTGTGGTTCGAGGAAGCGCTGCCCGACGACATCTGGAAGCAGGCCGAGGACGCGGTCGCGCGCTGCGACTGCTTCCTGGTCGTCGGCACCAGCGCAGTGGTGTATCCCGCCGCCGGCCTGATCGACCTCGCACGCAGGGAAGGGGCGGCCGTCATCGAGGTTAACGTGACGCCGTCGCAGGCGAGCAGCCGGGTCGACGTGCTGCTGCTGGGCCCGTCCGGGTCGGTGTTGCCGGAATTGGTAAGACGCTTGTAATGGACGTGAATCATGGCCACTCTCCTCGACGGCAAGGCGCTCGCCCAAACCATTCAGGCGGAGATCGCTGCCGGCGTCGCGCGGTTGGCGGCGGCGCACGGCGTGCGACCCGGGCTGGCGGCGGTGCTGGTGGGCGACAACGATGCCAGCAAGACCTACGTCAGGAACAAGCGCAAGGCGTGTGCCGCGGTCGGTATGGAAAGCTGGCTGCACCAACTCCCCGCCGACGTGCCGCAGCAGGAGCTGCTGTACCTGATCGCCGCGCTCAATCTCGATCCGAAGGTGCATGGCATTCTCGTGCAGCTTCCGCTGCCGAAGCACATTGACGAGGCCGCCGTCATCCGCAGCGTCGTGCCCGCCAAGGACGTTGACGGCTTCGGTCCGGAGAACCTCGGCCTGTTGACCGCCGGCCATCCGCGCTATTACCCATGCACACCGCTGGGCGTGCAACAACTGCTGCTGCGCAACCACATCCCCATCGAAGGCCGGCACGTCGTCATCGTCGGCCGCAGCAACATCGTGGGCAAGCCACTGGCGCTGATGCTGATGCAGAAGGCCGAGGGCGCCAATGCGACGGTCACGGTCTGCCACAGCCGCAGCCGCGAGTTGGCGAGCCTGACCCGGCAGGGCGACATTGTCGTGATGGCGATTGGGCAGGCGCGGTTCCTGCGCGGCGACATGGTCACGCCGGGGGCGGTGGTGATCGACGTTGGCATGAATCGCGTCGACGGCAAGCTGGCCGGCGACGTTGCGTTCGACGAGGTCGAGCCGATCGCGTCGGCGATCACCCCGGTGCCCGGCGGCGTCGGGCCGATGACCATCGCGATGCTGCTGCACAACACGCTGTGCGCGGCGGAGCAGTCTGTCGTTTAGGCGATCGGCAGGTGAAAGCGTACCCTCGCTTGCGCGTTGGGCTTGTGTCAGTCACAAGCCCGACGTGCAAGCGAGGGTAAGTAAGTTAACTCCTGCCGCTCGCCTTAGCGGCGGCTCGAAGAGCCGCCGCTAAAGGACAGAGCCTCTCGACCGTGGCACCCGCTTCCGTTATGCTGCTAGGGACGGCTGCCGCGGTCGTCGCCATCCGCCGCAAGGTGAGTCGATGATTCCCAATTTCTCGCTGCACAGCGCCACGCGCCTGGGCATCAACATCCTGCTGCTGCTTGCGGGCGTGATGGCCTTGCACCTGGCGCAGTCAGTGATCATCCCGCTACTCATCGCGCTGATGCTTGCCGCTGTGCTCGGCCCGGCGGCCGCATGGCTGCACCGAAAAATCAAGCTGCCCTGGTCGGTTTCTTGCGTCCTGGTGATCTTCGGCCTGTTCCTGTTCAATGCGCTCCTGTCGCTGGTGTTCATCCTGGCGACGTTGCGGCTCGCGTCGCAATTGCCCAGCCCGACCAATAACGACGGGATCATCGAGCTTTACAACCGGCTGCGCGAGCGCCTCGACTCCATCAGCCCCATCCCGCTCGACGAGGAAACGTTTCCGCTCAACCCATCGGACGCGAGCAAGGTGCGCGTCATCCAGTACATCAGCGAGGCCACTCCCGCGATCCTGCGAGAATCCGCCATCCATTTCGGCAGCTGGACGTGGCAGCTGATCGTCATTGTCTTCACCTTGCTGTTTCTCCTGTTGGAGGGCCGGATGCTCACCCGCCGCGTCGTCGCCGTCTTCGGCCCCAGTCCGGAGGTGCAGGCGAAGGCGGCCGAGGTGCTCGGCGCGATGGCGGAGCAGGTGCGGCGGTACCTGGTGAACCGGACGCTGCTGAACATCGGCCTGGCCTTCGTGATGGGGGTGGTGTACTACTCGCTGGGGCTGAGCCAGTGGCTGACCTGGGCGGTGCTGTTGGCGGTCCTGAATTACATCCCTTACCTGGGGCCGATTGTCGCCGGGGCGCCGCCGCTGGTCGACGCGTTCCTGTCGGGCGGGCCGACGGCTGCAGTCATGGTGACGATCTTCTACATCGTCATGGTCACCCTGGAGGCTTATGTGGCGTTTCCGATGTTTCTGGGCCGCAGCATGGACCTCAACGCGACGACGGTGATGCTGGCGTGCCTGTTCTGGGACCTGGTCTGGGGCACGACCGGTCTGTTCCTGGCGATGCCGATCATGGCCGGCATCAAGGCGATGCTCTACCACATCCCCGAGGGGCGGGCGTGGGCCGACCTGATGAGCACCAGTGACGAGGTTCCCAAGCCCGTCATCATCGCGCCGCCCGAGACGACGAACGGCAACGCCAACGGCCTGGTTGGCGGCCCCGCGGTCGCGCGCGAATACACGCCCGACGCGCCATGACGGCTTGAGGCGAGCCGGGAGCGTAAGCGACCGGAGTGTTTCGCTCGGAGAACTCCGGTCGCTTACGCTCCCGGCTCGCCTTTTCGTGAATGCCGCTTAAAACAAATCCCGGCACGGCACCGATCACCCCCGAGAGACGTGCGCATGAATGGCAAGGACAAGACCAGCAGCAACCCCACCCTTGGGCTGGGGTCCGTCATCAGCATCATCATGGGGATCATCATCGGCGCCGGTATCTACGAAACGCCTCCGTTTATCTTCGGGAAGATGCCCGATGCGCTCACGACCTACGCCGTCTGGGGCATCTGCGGTCTGCTCGCGCTGATCGGTGCGCTCTGCTACGCCGAGCTGGCCACCGCGTATCCGCGCTCCGGTGGCGATTACGTCTATCTGACCCGCGCCTACGGTCCGATGATCGGCTATCTGTTCGGCTGGGCCCAGCTCGCCGTGGTGCAGACCGGCAGCATCGGCCTGATGGCATACGTCTTCGCCGACTACGCCACGCGGTTGTACTCCTTCGTCCCCGACCCCGGGCCCGACAACCCCGACTATTCGCCGGTGATCTATGCCGCTGGGGCGGTGACCTTCATGACGCTGCTCAATATCGCGGGCGTGGGCTTCGGCAAATGGACCCAGAACTTCCTGACCTTTGTCAAGGTGGTCGGCCTGCTTGGCATCGTGGTCGTCGGCTTCGCCTTCGCGCGGCCGGAACGTGTCGCCCATGAAGGGACCGTCGTGCGCACCGAGTCCGGCGCCATTGTGATCAAGACGCCCGGCGGCGCCGAAGAAACATTCACGGTGAACGCCAAGGAGACCAAGCTGCGCATTGCGCACGATGACGAGAAGAGCGAGGACGGCAAAGCGCGGCCGGTGGCGCTCGCCGATTACGAGCCCGGCGCCGAGGTGAAGGTGGTGACGCGCAACAACGCAACCGCCGCCCTGCGGATTGACGGCGCCTACACCGGCCTTTCTTTCGTGCCGCTGATGGGCGTCCTGGTGTTCGTGCTGCTGACCTACGGCGGCTGGAACGACGCCGCGTTCGTCGCGGCCGAGGTACGCAACGCCGACCGCAACATCCCCTGGGCACTGATCGCCGGCACGCTGGGCGTGACGATCATCTACCTCCTGGTCAACATCGCGTATGTCAATGGTCTTGGCTTCGAAGTGCGCCGAGGATTCCCGAGCCGTGGCGGCCGATATGCTGCGGCTGCTGCCCGATGAATACGGCCGGCACGGCGAGACGGCCATGTGCGTCTTGGTCATGATCTCGGCCATCGGTGCCGTGAACGGGCTCATCTTCACCAGCTCGCGCATCTATGCGACCCTGGGTCAGGACTACAGTCTGTTCACGCCGTTGGCGCCCAGAGCCGACGGGGGAACCCCAATCGCTTCGCTGCTCGTGCAACTCGCCATCAGCCTGCTCATGATCCTGGCGGTCGGGCTGCCCGCCGGGCGCGAGCACATTGGCGACGCCCTCAAATACCTGGGGCAGAATCTGGGCGAGCATGATTGGGTCGGCCCGGGCGGGTTTTTGCCGATCCTGAAGATGACGGCGCCGATCTTTTGGCTCTTCTTCCTGTTGACCGGCCTGGCCGTTTTCTGGCTGCGGATCAACGACTCGGCGGAACGGCCGTTCCGTGCGCCGTTGTTCCCGCTCACGCCGCTGATCTTCTGCGCGATGTGCGCCTACATGCTCTACAGCGGCATCAACTTCGCCGGCAGCCTCGGCTGGATCGGCGCCATCCTGGTCCTCGCCGGCCTACCGCTCTATGTCTTCGCGCCGAAATACCAGTACGGACCGGATTGACCGGCCGATCGAATGAGGAAGCTCTTGCCATGCGCTGCCACCTTTTCGCGTGCCGTCTTGCTGTTGCCGCGGGTTTCCTGGGACTTGGGTTCCTGGCCCTCGCGCCGGTCCACAGCCAGGACAAGGACCAGAAGCCGTCGCGCGAACCGGACGTGATTTATGTGCCGACGCCGCAGGAAATCGTCGACCGGATGCTGGCGCTGGCGGAAGTGCGGCCCGGCGAGGTGGTTTACGACCTCGGCTGCGGCGACGGGCGCATCCCGGTGACGGCGGCGAAGAAGTACAAGGTGCGGGCCTGGGGCTTCGACATCAACCCGGTGCGCGTCAAGGAATCGCTCGAGAACGTCGCGAACAACAACGTCAAGGACCTGGTGACGATCAAGCTGCAGGACATTTTCGAGCTGGACCTGTCGAAGGCCGACGTGATCACGCTGTATCTGTTGCCGCAGCTCAACGTGAAGCTGATCCCACAGCTCGACAAGCTCAAGCCGGGCTGCCGAATCGTGTCGCACGACTTCAACATGGAAGGCGTGCGTCCGAAGCGCGAGCTGACCTACACCCCGCAAGGCGGCCGCGAACATCGGATGTTCCTCTGGGTGACGCCGCTGGAGAAGGAGAAGCGGTAGCCTTCTTGATAAAATACCAGCGTGGTAACCGCGTCCAGATACGAGATGAACCATGGCAACGGCGGACATTGAGAAGCTGGAGATGCACAACGGCGATCGAATGACGCAGCCGGAGTTCCACCGCATCTACGAGCAGATGCCGGAGAACTTCCGGGCCGAGCTGATTGGAGGGATCGTCTACGTGGCCTCCCCCGTGAAGATTCCGCATGGCACCAATCATTTTCCGCTGGGCACACTGTTTTTTCTCTACAAGTGCGCCACGCCCGGCGTAGAGGTCGCTGACAATACCACGGTCATCCTGGGTGAGGCTGGCGAGCCGCAGCCCGACATTTATCTGCGCATCCTGCCCGAGTTCGGCGGCCAGTCGCGCACTAAGAATGACTACGTGGTTGGCGGCACCGAACTGACGGCCGAGATTGCCGCCAGCAGCCGGTCGATCGACCTGCACGCCAAGAAAGACGATTATGCCCGCTACGGCGTGCTTGAATATCTGGTCCTCTGTGTGCGCGAGCGGCAGCTGCGCTGGTTCGACCTGCGGTCGAATCACGAGCTGGCACCCGATCCAGATGGCGTGATACGCGTTCGATGCTTTCCTGGGCTGTGGATTCACGTCGAGGCGCTGCTCGCCGAGGATGCCCGGCAGATGCTGGCCACGCTGGAACAGGGCCTGGCCACGCCGGAGCACGCGGCGTTCGTTTGCCAACTCGCAGCGCGACGGGCACCGTGATTTGTTGGTCGATTTGCCCCGCGCTCCTATAATTGTATTTCCCTCGGGGGACGGTGTTGGCTCATAGCAAAGGACGGTCGTCATGCCCAAGTTGAAAACGCACAAGGGTTCCAAGAAGCGCTTCCGCGTCTCGGCCACCGGCAAGCTCAAACGCAGCCAGGCCGGCAAGAAGCACCTCAATAGCCACAAGAGCGGTAAGCGCAAACGCCAGTTGCGCGGCCGGGTGGCCGAGGTCGGCCGCGTCGCCCAGAAGTACGTCGAGAACCTCGGCGGCTAGTGCCGCGTCAAGTCTCGAAAGAGAGGTTGCGTGGTAGCCGCATTCGTGAGAATGCGGGCGACGTCACCCGCATTCGCACGAATGCGGCTACCCCAAACTCAAGGCTTGGCC
This sequence comes from uncultured Gemmataceae bacterium, assembly GCA_963834865.1. Taxonomy (GTDB): domain Bacteria; phylum Planctomycetota; class Planctomycetia; order Gemmatales; family Gemmataceae; genus CAWIDK01. The sequence goes on along the minus strand of CAWIDK010000005.1, from coordinate 930,422 downwards.
ATGCACTAGGTTCGATTTCTCATTACCCGGCGGTCCAGGGAAACATGCCCCTGCCCGCCGCGCAAAGGAGCAAGTCATGGTTCGAGCACGCAGCGGCGTGCCGCTCAAGCGCGGCCGCAAACGCACCCGTAAGCTGACCAAGGGGTTTCGCGGGCCGGCACAACCTTTATCGCCAGTCGCTGGTGACGCTGATCCGCGCCGGCGTCTACGCGTTCCGTGATCGGCGCGTCCGCAAGCGCGAGTTTCGCAGGCTGTGGATCGTCCGCATCAACGCCGCCTGCCGTATGCGCGGCATGCGCTACAGCCAGCTCATCCACGGCCTGCAGAAGGCCAACGTCGAGCTGAACCGCCAGAGTCTGGCCGAGATCGCCGTGCACGATCCGGCGACGTTCGACAAGGTAGTGGAGTTGGCGAAGAGCACCGCGTAGTAGCACCGCGTAGGTGGCGTGCCACTTAGGGAGCCAGCGTCGGCGCGGTGTTGACCAGGCAGGTCGTGGTCAACGGCGTGCGGCTGAACGCGCCGGTGCCGCCGGTCTCGCCGCTGATGTTGAACAGCGTGCCCACCTGGCCCACGCTGCCGTCCCACGCATACGCCGTCAGCGTTGCCGTGCCGAGGAAGCCCGCTTTCGGCACGTAACGCAGCCGATACCCAGCCGACAGCAGCAGCGCCTTGCCGGCCGAGACCGTGCCGATGTCCATCCAGGACGTCCCGTCGGACGAATACTGCCAGGTGCCGTTCGTCGCGCCGCTCAGTGCCGTCACGGCGATTCCCGGCGGCGATGGATTCGCTCCATCCGCAAAGTTCGGGCCGAAAACCGCGGCCACCGTATCGCCCAGCGGCGCCTCGCCGTCAGGCTGTAAGTGCCCGGCAGCACCGCCGTCAGCGCCGCACCGCTAGCGTTCCAGACGGGGCCTTGCTTGCTTGACGCGATGGTCAGCGTGGCCGTCGCACTGGTGATGCTGAACGCCAACGCGATGGTGGCGCCATTGGAGGCAGTAAACGTGTTGGCGGACGTTGTCGTCAATCCCGGCAGACTGATCTGGCTGCTGCTGCCGTCGGCACTGACCGTGGCCGCCAGCGACGTTACCGCGGCCAGGCCAATCTGGCCGGCCGCCGTTACGCTGATGGCCATGTTGTCGTAAGAATTGTTGGTTGGATTCGTTGCGGTGGTCAGCCCCGATAGGGTGAGCGTGCTTCCTGCCCCGCTCGCCTGGAACGTGATCCCCCTGGAGCCATTCGCAACACAGGTCGCTCCGGGCACCGACAGACTTCCGCCGCCTGAAACTGCAAGGCTCGAGCCATTAATGTTGGTGAGGTTCGAGAGCGTGTCCGATCGCAGTAACGGCCAGGTAGGCGTTGGTCACGGTCGTCCACTGGCTCGTGGCGATGGTGGCCGTGTGCCATCCAGCGTTACCCAGACATTGTTCAGGCTGGCGAGGTTGGGATCGAGGATTGTGCCGCCCGCGGTGGCGCTCAATCCATCGCCTTCGGAGCCGTCGGCAAAGTAATTGCTCTCGGCGGGGTTGTAATTCGTGCCGAAGCCGGGATCGGACCAGCTCGTCAAGCTCGACAAATCGATCTCGGCCGAGTTGCCCTCAGCATTCATGACCACGCCCGCGAACTGGGTGCTGCCGTTGTCGGCGATGGTTTGCAGCCCCGACAGATTGATCTTCCCGCCATTCGCGAACACCGCCAGGCCTTCGCCGGGGTCGGAAGACGTGATCGTGGCCAGCGCCGGCAGATTGATCGCGCTGCCGGCGTTGTTGGCCGCGAACTGAAACTCCTGTCCGTAGGACGCCACGGCATAGGAATATTCGCTGACGGCCGGCAACGTGATGGTTCCCGACAGTGCCGGCATGCTGCCGGCCACGCCCGCGTTGAGGCTGGTCCCGTCAATGTCGGTAACGCCTGACAGGGTGACGGCGCCCGTGGTCACGTCAAGGGTGCTATTCGTGAGCGTGGTCCACTGGCTCTCGGAAGTTGCGCCGGTCCCATCGAGGACGACGAAGTCGCTGTCGAGCGTCGTCAGATTGGGCGCCTTGATCGTGCCGCCGGTGGTCGCCTCGAAGGTGGACTTATCGTTGAGCGTGGTGATTGACGAAAGGTCAATCAAGCTGCCGGTGCCACTTGCATTCAGGCTAGCAGCAAGGGAAGCAACGCTCGGGAGGTCGATCTGGCCGCCCGTCGTTGCCATGAGCGACAACTCGTCATTTGCTCCGACGGAGGTCAGGTTCGGCAGGTCAATCGTGCTTCCGGTTCCGGAGGCAGAAAAACTCGTGCCCCGGCCGGTCGAGCTTGCGAGGGTGGCGAGATTCGGCAGATTGACGGTGCCGTCGCCGCCGACATCGAGGTTGATGCCCGCGGAAGCAGTCGTGGGACCGGTCGCGGTGAACGTGGGACCCGTGCCGGTGCTCAAGCCGACGTCCAGCTGTCCGCCGGTCATGGCGAAGCTGCCGCTGACGGTGATGGTCGCGCCCGCGCCGTAGAGGGCAATCGATCCGCCGGACTCAGCCAAGCTGCCGCTGACGGTCACGCCGGCACCCGAACCGCTGACGAACAGCTCGCCTCCGCTCAGGGACAGGCTGCCAGTGGTCGCGACAAAAAATGAAACGCCCACGAATAATTTCTCCGTGGGCTTTTGCGTTGGCGGCGATAAAACAGGGAGCACCCCGAGGGCTCGAAGACTCGCCTTCGGGCTTGGCGAATTCCACCCCCATTCCTGCAATTCTCATGGATCTTGCAGCGCTCGAACAACGCGCCGCGCAGAGTTGGCAGCCTGCACCGACGAGGCGGCCCTGCGCGCATGGCACACGAAGTACTTCGGCCGGCAGGGCGAGGTGCAGCAAGCGGTGGGCAGGCTCAAGGACGTGCCGCCGCCCGAACGGCCCGAGTACGGCAAGGAGGTCAACCGTATCAAGGAATCGCTGACCGCGGCATACGAAGAAGCCCTGATACGGGAGAAGTCGCAAGCGCTGGAGCGCAGCCTCACGACCGACGCGCTCGACGTGACGCTGCCGGGCCGGCCGGTGCCGCGTGGCCGGCTGCACCTGTCGACGCAGGCGCTGCGGGAGGTCTGCGCGATCTTCGCGGACATGGGCTTTCAGGTTTATCGCAGTCGCGAGGTCGAGGACGACCTGACCAACTTCGAGCTGCTCAACATGCCGCCGCACCATCCGGCCCGCGACATGTGGGACACCTTCCACACGACGACGCCGGGCGTGATCCTGCGGACGCACACGTCGCCGGGACAGATTCACGTGATGCGTGAGCTGTGTCCCGAGCCGATCCGCGTCATCCTGCCCGGCATGTGCTACCGCTACGAGGCGATCACCACGCGCAGCGAGATCCAGTTCCACCAGGTCGAAGGGCTCGTCGTCGGCGAGCACGTGACGATGGCCGACCTCAAGGGGACGATCACCGCTTTCGCCCGGCGGATGTTCGGAACGCAGCGGCACGGTACGGATTCGTTCGAGCTACTTCCCGTTCACCGAGCCGTCGATCGAGGTGGACATGGACTGCATCGTCTGCGACGACGCAAGGCTGCAGCCTGTGCAAGCGCACCGGCTGGCTCGAGATCATGGGCGCCGGCATGGTGCATCCAGTGGTGCTGCGCAACGGCGGCTACGATCCGGCACGCTTCAGCGGATTTCGCGTTCGGCATGGGGCCGGAGCGCATTGCGATGCGGAAGTATGGGATTGACGATATCCGGCAGTTCTGGGCGGATGATTTGCGGTTCTTGGGGCAGTTTTAGCGTGTGCGACCCGCGGGATTCGCTGCGCTCATCCCGCGGCTTGCATACCACACACCTGATCCAAGCCGCGGGATGAGCGCAGCGAATCCCGCGGGTCGCACACGCAAAGGAAACACACATGCCCAAACCAGCAATGCGTTGGCGTCACGTGACGCTGGGCACACACAACAGCTGGCTACCCGGCGAGCCGCGCGGCTTCCGCTCCTTCGATCACAAGCTGCACTCCTCCGGCGACTATAAGAATCCGCCGCCCAAGGGCGAGCACGCGGGGCTGCATTCGTATAGCAAGCGCATCAGCGGTGCCGCCGTGGTGTTGCCCGTGGAGTGCCGCCCTTTTGTCGGCCAGGAGATTCTTCAGAAGCTGCAGGATGATGGCTACCAGGTGCTGGCGCTGGCGGTCGCTGGCATGCACACACACATCCAGGTCGAGCTGCCCGACGACCTGCCGACGATCCGTCGCATCATCGGCAACTGCAAACGCGCAGCGTCCCATGCGATTCGTGAGTTGCTACCTGGCCGGGTGTGGGTGCGCGACGGCGGCTACAAGCCGATCGACGATGCGGAGCATCAACGCAACGTTTTCCATTACATCCTGCAACAGATGGATGCGTGGATCTGGTCCTACAAGGACGGCCTCCCGAAGGACGGGTGAGCGTAAGACCCGCGGGATTCGCTGCGCTCATCCCGCGGCTTGACCAAGCCATGCACCTGATCCAAGCCGCGGGATGAGCGCAGCGAATCCCGCGGGTTTCGGCGACCCCTATGAATATCCCCCTACGCTGGCTCCAGGATTACGTCGACATCGCCGCCATCCCGCCCGGCGCCTCATCGAGCGCCTGACGCTCGCCGGCCTCGAGGTCGGCACGGTGCGCGTCCTCGGCCTGCCGACGCCCGATGGCGTCCGCGTCAATCCCGAGGATCGCGGCCCGGTCTGGGATCGCGACAAGATCTTTGTCGCCCAGGTCCTCGGCGTCGAACCGCATCCCAACGCCGATCGGCTCAAGCTGCCCTCGGTCACCTGGGGCGCGGGCACGCACAAGCAGCTCGTCACCGGCGCGCCGAACATCAACGTCGGCGACCAGGGCCAAAAGGTCGTCCTCGCCCTCGTCGGTTCCGTGCTCATCGACGGACATGCCGCGGAGCGCAAGCTGGCCGAGCTGAAGCCGACCAAGATTCGCGGCGTCCCCTCCGACGCGATGGTCTGCTCGCTGCTCGAACTCGGCATCAGCGATGAGCACGAAGGCATCATTCTGCTGGAAGCAGACGCCCCCGTCGGCACGCCGCTCGCCGACTTCATGGGCGACATCGTTCTCGAAGTGGACGTGCTGCCGAACATGGCCCGCTGTCTGGCGATGATTGGCGTGGCCCGCGAAACGGCGGCACTCTTCGGCCTGACGCTCAAGCTGCCGCCTGCCGGCGTGGCGGCTTCAGGGGCGCCGATCGCGGGCCAGGTCGCGGTGCGCATCGACGATCCGAAGCTGTGCGCTCGGTATGCGGCCGCCCTGATCCAGGGCGTCAAGATTGGCCCCGCCCCCGGCTGGATGCAGCGCCGACTGCTTTACGCCGGCATGCGGCCGATCAACAACCTCGTCGACGTCACCAATTACGTGATGCTCGAATGGGGCCAGCCGCTGCACGCGTTCGATTATGACCTCCTGGCCGCCCGCGCCGGCGGTAAGGCGCCGACGATCATCGTTCGCCCTGCCACGGCCGGCGAGATGCTCGTCACGCTTGACGGCCAGGAACGGAAGCTGACGCCGGAGAACCTGCTCATCGCCGACACCGCGGGGCCGATCGCGCTGGCGGGCGTCATGGGCGGGCGCGACACGGAGGTGACGGCGACTACGAAAAATATCCTGCTCGAATCGGCGAGCTTCGATTTCGTCAGCATCCGCCGGACCATGAAGCAGTTCAACCTGCCGAGCGAGGCGAGCGCCCGCTTCAGCCGCGGCATCCATCCCGAAACCGTCAAGCCCGCCGCCGAGCGCGCCGCCGACCTGATGCGGCTGCATGCCGGCGGGACCGTGTGCAAGGGCCTCGTGGACTGCTATCCCGCACCGCTGCCGCCGCAGGTCGTGGAACTGAAGCTGGCCCAGGTGCGCCGGCTGCTCGGCATGGATTTCCCGCTGGAGGAAGCCGCACGCGTCCTCAAGGCGCTGGAGTTCGACGTGACCGTGAGCGGGCCGGACACGCTGCGTGCCGTGGTGCCGCCGCACCGGCTCGACATCCAGGACGGGCCGGCCGATCTCATCGAGGAGCTGGTGCGCATTCACGGATACGACCGTCTGCCCGAATCGCTGCTGGCGGATCGGCTGCCGCGGCAGCGCACCAACGAGCCGCTCGTCTTCGAGGAGAGCGTCCGCGACATCCTCGTCGGGACCGGCCTGCAGGAAGTCATCACCTACAGCCTGACCACGCCGGAGAAAGAGGCCCCGCTTGGCGAGCTCGCGGCCGGGCCCTACGTTCGCCTGCTTAACCCCATCAGCAGCGAACGCGTGGTGATGCGCCGTACCATGCTGGCCGGCGTGCTGGACGTTGCGGCGAGCAATCTGCGGCACACGAACGACGTGCGGCTATTCGAGCTGGGTCCCGTTTATCGACCGCGTGAGGTCCAAAAGCTGCCCGAGGAGCCGCGCCGCCTCGCGATCGTGGCGACCGGGCAGCGCAGCGCGGAATTCTGGAGCGACGGCGCCAACGTCACCAGGCCGGCGCTGGACTTCTTCGACCTGAAGGGCACCATCGAGGCGTTGACGGCCGACCTGCACCTCGCCGAGGTCACGTATCAGCCGGCGAAGGCGGCGTACCTGCACCCGGGCCGGTCGGCGACGTTAACCGTCGGCGGTAAGGCGATCGGCGACTTCGGCGAGCTGCACCCGAAGGTCGCGGAAAGCTATGGCCTCGGCGAGCGCGTCGTCCTGGCCGGCGAGCTGGACGTCGAGGCGCTCCAGGCGGCGGCGCCGGCCGGCTTCGCCTACGCCGCGGTGCCGCGCTTTCCCGCGGCCCTTCGCGATATCGCGGTGGTGGTCGACCAGCAGATCTCGGCCGATGCGGTGGCCGCCGAGATTCGCGCCGGTGGGGGGGACTTGCTCCGGCAAGTGCGACTCTTCGATCTGTACCGGGGCGCTAGCATCCCGGCCGGGACCAAGAGTCTCGCCTACGCACTCTCGTACCAGGCCGGCGATCGGACGCTCACCGACAAGGAAGTGGACCGGGCACACAAGAAAATCGAGGACCGGCTCAAGCACCGGCTCAAGGCGCAAATCCGTGGTAAAGATTGACAGCGGCATCCGGATTGCACACTATGCACATTCGGCAAATATTGCAGTCCCGAGCATCCATGCTCTGAGGAGAAGCAATGAAGCTGCAGTCCATGACGCTACCAACCGCCGAAGAAATGGCCCGGCGGATGGGGCTGCGCGACCTCCGCATCGGCCGGCACCATTTGCGCGGCGACTGCGGCGACGCGAAGGGAAGCTGCACGGTTTGCTCCTTTTGGTTTGCCGAGGTGGTGCCGAGCTTTCACCCGCTTATCGCCCTGGCCGTGGCCACGGCCGTGGGCGAGCAAGGCAAAGATTGCCGCGCACCGGACTTTGTCAAGGCCGTGCTCGCAACGGCCGAGTGCAGCCATGTGGTGACGCTCGAGGCCGACCCGATGCCGCAGGCGCTCAAGGGACTCGATCTCTTCGGCTGCGATCAGCCGCCGCCGCGCCACAACGGCATCGCGTACGCCATCGCGTTTCAGACAATACACCTGCACGGCACGCTGCAGTTCGGCAACCCAACGCACCGTGGTCTGCGCGCCTGGAAGAAGCGCTGCTCGCGGTGGCCTCGCGGGCCGCGACCGATGGGGGCGACGCGAAGCTGCTGGAAGCGGTGAACGGGTGGCGCACGTTCGTTCGCGACAAGCAGGTCTGATGGCTCACCTCGCCGCCACGCGCTTGACCAGCCACCATTGCGTCGCCGTCCAGCCGATTAGCACGAGCCCTTCCCCCACCGTCCACCACGCCGGCAATCCCGCGACCAAATCGATGCCGATCATGTTCAGCGTGAACGCCGCGAGCAGTCCGTTTGTAACACGCAAGAACGGCAAGTGGCGGCGCACATTGATCGAGAAGTACAGATACACGACGCCGAGAGTTGCGTACAGCAGCGACAGCGAGCGCGCCAGATAGACGACGACCGGCAGCTCGGGCAAGGTACCCAGACCGAGCGCCTGGTGGACGGCGTCCATCCACGTGAACGGCAGGTACACCGCCGGCAACGCCAGGAGCAGCACGACCGCGGTCAAGCGCAGGAAGAGGGCGAGGAGTTTTTCCATCAATCTCAATAATCCCTGACCGCCCCATCGCCATACGTCGGGTGCGGCCAGCGATAGCGGCGGTTGGGATCGGCGTTGACCTTCTGGATGGCGGCCTCGTCCATCTCGACGCCGAGACCCGGGCCCTGCGGTAACGACGCGTAACCCTCCTTGTCCACAGTGAAGCTCTTGCGCCACGCCGGCAGGCATGAGATGGCCGTCGAGATAGCCTTCCTGGATCAGGAACAACGGGATCGACGCGGAGACGTGGATGCTGGCGCTCAGGCCGAGCTCCGAGCAGGTATTGTGCGGCGCCATCGGCACGTGATACGCCTCGGCCAGCGTCGCGATCTTGCGAAGCTGGCTGATGCCGCCGGTGTGGCCGACGTCGGACTGCAGGATGTCGATGCAGCCATTCTGCAGATACGCGATCACCTCCCAGATGCCGCGGTCGCGCTCGCCGGTCGCCAGCGGGACGCGGATCTGTTCCTTCAGCCGTTTGAACACCTCGATGTTGCCCGGAACGGCCGGCTCCTCGATCCACAACACGTCGAATGGCTGGATCGCGGCGGCGAACTGGATGAGCATGGCGGGCGGGATGGCGCAGTGGGCGTCGAACATGATCGTGCCGCTCGGCCCCAGACGTTTGCGCGCCTCCTGGATCATGCGGACGAGGTTGTTGATGTCGGCGGGATTGCCGGAGAACGGGTGCGGGCCGCCGGTGCCGAGCTTGGTCGCGACCGGCGATGGATACATGCGCACCTTGTCGCGTAATGGGCCGCCGAGCAGCCGATAGACCGGCACGCCCCATTGCTTGCCGGTGATGTCCCACAGCGCCATGTCGATGGCCGAGAGGGTGTGCGTCATGAACGGCCCGCCACGCATGTCGCGGTGAGCGCGAAAGACCTTTTGCCAGAGATGCTCGACGCGCGTGGGGTTCTCGTCGATGAGCAATTCGCGCAGCGACTCGGCGAGGCTGCACGCGACGCGCGGCTCCAGGCCGGTGATCTCGCCCCAGCCGGTGATGTTGGCATTCGTGTCGATCTTGACGTACGCCTTGGTGCCGGCCGGCAGCCCACGAACGCCGGTAATGCGGATCGACGAGCCGCGGTCGGCGACCTGCCCGCCCGCCGCCGGCTGGCCGGCCAGCGCGTCCGACGATGCCGCCAGCAGCGCGCCGCCGGCCGCGAGGGCGCCGACGCCGAGGATGTCGCGGCGGTTGACGCCCGTGTCATTCTTGTCCTGGTCCATCGTATGCCCCCCGTCCGCTCGCGGAGCGAGCGGGCCACCATCAGCGTTTCTGCTGCTCGCGCAGCCGCTGGCGGAGCCAGTCGCGGTTCTCGTCGCCGAGCTTGGTGGCCGGGTCGAGGTCGTAGTTGACGTGCTTGGTGAAGTCGCCCTGGTCGTAGGCGCGGGCGAACGCCGCCTGCAGGTCGATGACCGTGTCGCGGTCGTCGGCGGCCAGCGGCAGACGGAACTTCGGCAGGCGCTTCGGCAGCGTCGCGGGGAAAATCTCGTAGCGGTCCGGCTGGGCGGCGCGAGACGAAGACCGCGTAGTCCCAGCTCGGCAGCCCCTCGCGGGCATAGTCGATCAGGGCCGCCCCCTGTAGCACCAGATCGACCTCGACGATGTTCGCCTTGGCGCCGCGCGCCTCCTGCCGGCGCGTCAGGTACGCCTGCCGGCCGGCGTCGGACATCTTGTTGGCCGGGCTCATCACCTCGAGCAGCGTGACGAGCCGGCCGTCGGTGCGCTGGCGAATCTCGACCAGCGCCTCGGTGTGCTCCTCGCGGATGACGGAGGTGAACAGGGCCTGTTCGCTGACGTAGTGCCGCTGGCTGATGCGAGCGCGATAGCGATCCATCAGGCCGGGCAGCAACAGCTGATGTAGGGCGTGGACCAGGTGATGCTGGAAGCCGGGCCAAAGCTTCTCGTCTTCCAGGTACGGATCCATTCCCGGGAAAGGGCTAGGCATCGCTGGATCTCCACAAGCGTGTCAAAGCGGGAAACGGACGCGTCGCAGATGCGTCGCAGCGCATCCTAGATTTATACCCGCTGACAGGGGGCCTCAGCAAGGGGCGAGCGGCAATTGCGGTGGGCACAAGCTGTCAAGAAACGACGTTACGCGGGGTGGCATGCTTTCGCGGCCCACGATCGCTGTGCCGCCATGCGGACGCTGGTGGGCCGCGAAAGCATGGCACCCGTGGCACCCAGGTCACGCACGTCTCGTGGCGCCCTGAGAAATCTTCACACAAAACCCGCCACGAATAACTCTTGACGTGGACGCGCGGCCCCGATACTCATGAGTAGTTGTGCCCCCGCAGGAACAGGGGCGGATCGTCGGAAGCTCCTTTTTTTCCAGAGGCACCCCCTGATGCAGCAATTGATGGACCAGTGGAAAGTCCACGACGCCCTCGAAACCTATGAGGTCCGCCACTGGGGCAAGGGCTACTTCGGCATCAACGACCGAGGCCACGTCACCGTTCACCCCAACAAGCGCCCCGAACAGGCTATCGACCTCAAGGACCTCGTCGATCAGTTGCAAGAACGCGGCATCCAGCTGCCGATTCTCATCCGCTTTACCGACATCCTCCGCCATCGCGTCGGCGAGATCCACGAAGCCTTCAAGGCCGCCATCACCGAGTTCGGCTATCAGAACAACTACCTGTGCGTCTACCCGATCAAGGTCAATCAGCAGCGCCACGTCGTCGAGGAAATCGTCGACGTCGGCAAGGACTACCATTTCGGGCTCGAGGCCGGCTCCAAGCCCGAGCTGCTCGCGGTGCTGTCGCTGACCAACGGCAACGGCGGCGTGCCGATCATCTGCAACGGCTTCAAGGACGACGAGTTCATCAAGATGGCGATCCTCGCCCGCAAGCTCGGCAAGGACATCATCCCCGTCGTCGAGAAATTCACCGAGCTGGAGCTGATCGTCCGCCACGCCGAGGAGCTGAACGTCCGCCCGGTCATCGGCCTGCGCGTCAAGCTTGCCGCCAAGGGGGCCGGCCGTTGGCGCTACTCCGCCGGCTTTCGCTCCAAGTTCGGCCTGACCCTGACCGAGACGCTCGAGGCCCACGAGTACCTCAAACGCCGCGGCATGGCGGATTGCCTGCAGCTTGTCCACTTCCATCTCGGCAGCCAGATCACGAATATCCGCTCGATCAAGAACGCGCTGACCGAGGCGAGCCGGGTCTACGTCGAGCTGCACCGGGTCGGCGCCGGCGTCAAGTACCTCGACGTCGGCGGCGGCCTGGGCATCGACTACGACGGTTCGCAGACCGACTTCGAGTCGTCGGTCAATTACACCTTGCAGGAATACGCCAACGACGTGGTCTTCCGCATCAAGAGCGTCTGCGAGGAAGCCGGTGTCCCGCACCCGATCATCATCTCCGAGTCCGGCCGGGCGGTGGTCGCGTATCACAGCATGCTGGTCTTTGACGTGCTCGGCGTCTCCAACTTCGACAGCTACACGATGCCGCCGGAGGTGCCGGCCGACTCGCCGCAGCAGGTGAGCGACCTGTTCAGCATGTGCCGCGACCTGTCGAAGAAGAACGTCCTGGAAAGCTATCACGACGCCGTGCAGGCGATGGACGAATCGCTCAACCTGTTCAATCTCGGCGGCCTGTCGATCGAGATGCGCGCCCTGACCGAACGGCTGTTCTGGGCGGTCTGCCTCAAGATTCACAAGCTGATGAAGGAAATGGAATACGTCCCGGAGGAATTGCAGGGGCTGGGCCCGCTCTTGTCGGACACGTACTTTTGCAACTTCTCGGTCTTCCAGTCGATGCCGGATAGCTGGGCGGTCAAGCAGCTCTTCCCGATCATGCCGATCCACCGTCTGACCGAGCCGCCGACGCGCCGCGCCGTGCTGGGCGACATCACGTGCGACTCGGACGGCAAGATCGACCAGTTCATCGACCTGCGCGACGTGCGCAGCACGCTGGAGCTGCACCCGTTCAACGGCCAGCCGTACTACCTCGGCGCGTTCCTGATCGGCGCGTACCAGGAAATCCTCGGCGATTTGCACAACCTGTTCGGCGACACGAACGCGGTCCACGTCAGCCTCGACGAGTCGGGCGAGGTGAACCTCGACGGCTTCGTCAAGGGCGACACGGTCCGTGAGGTGCTGGCGTATGTGCAGTATAGCGCCGACGAGCTGATGTCGCGCATGCGCAAGGACGTGGAGCGCGCCGTGCGCACGAACAAGATCACGCTCAACGAATCACGGCAACTGCTGCGGTTCTACGAGAGCGGGCTGGAAGGGTATACGTACCTCGAAGAACCATGAGCGGCACACGCGCACCTCCAAGCCCCAGGGCGAGTCTTCGAGCCCTGGGGGTCGGCACCCCCAGGGCTCGAAGACTCGCCCTGAGGCTTGGTGTCTCAAACAATGAACCTCTCCGTCACCCTCGGCCGTCTCACGCTGCCCAACCCGATCCTGGTCGCGTCGGGGACATTCGGCTACGCGCGCGAGATGGCCGGCTCGCTCGACCTGTCGCGCCTCGGCGGCATCATCCCCAAGACCGTGACACGCCAGCCGCGCGCCGGCAATCCGCCGCCGCGCACCGTCGAGACGCCGTCGGGCATGCTCAACGCGATCGGCCTGGACAACGACGGCATCGATCACTTCATCGCGCACCACCTGCCGTATCTGCGCACGCTGCCGGCGCCGATCATCGCCAACATCGCCGGCGAGAACGAAGCGGACTTCCTCGCGATGGCGGAGCAGATCGGCCGTGAACCGGGGCTGGCGGGGCTAGAGCTGAACCTGTCGTGTCCGAACGTCGCGGGCGGCCTGGATTTCGCAACCGATCCGGCGCTCACCCAGCGCATTGTCGCCGGGGTGCGCAAGGTCTGTCCGCTGCCGATCATTGCGAAGCTGACGCCGAACGTGACGAACCTGGTGCCGATCGCGCAGGCCGCCGCCGATGGCGGAGCCGATGCGGTCTCGCTGATCAATACCTTCGTCGGCATGGCGATCGACTGGCGGCGGCGCCAGCCGATCCTCGGCAACGTCACCGGCGGCCTGAGCGGCCCGGCGATCAAGCCGCTCTCGTTGCGGCTGGTCTGGCACGTCGCGCGCAGCGTCAAGGTCCCGATCATCGGCGTCGGCGGCATTGCCACCATCGACGATGTGATGGAGTTCCTGGTCGCCGGTGCGAGCGCCGTGCAGATCGGCACCGCGAATTTCTTCGATCCGACCGTGTCGGTGCGCCTGGTCGAACAGCTGCCAAAAGCGCTGGCCGAGCTGGCGCGAGCCGGGCCGAGGAGGTGGTGGGGACCCTTCACAAGCGCTAGCCGTCACGGTGAAGGAAGCAGCGGCGTGCCGGGAGTGGCGGCGGCAGGGCCCGGGCTTTCTCGCGCCGCATCGGAGCGCGGTTGCTGCGGTTCTACGATCGCCGACCGGCTGTGACGTAGCCGAACCCTTGAAAGCGTGGCGCGCGGCATTGGCGGAGTGATCGCACTTTCTGCGAACAGCACCTGCGACCACCAGAACGGCAAGAGCGCCCGTAGCGTCCGCGGTATGTCGTGCAACGATACCTTGCTCTCGCCGCGCAGCCGTGGCCGGTGGCGCACGCCGACCTCGGTGACCGCGAGGCCGAGCTGCCGAGCCCGCGTCAACATTTCCGTGTTAACGAAGAATCCCTCCGACTCCGGCAGCAAGCGCATCAGCGCATCGCGGCGGAACACCTTCAGGGCGCAGTCGATATCGCGTACGGTGGTGCCGAGCAGCGTGCGCGCGAGCAGATTGTAGCCGCGCGAGTAAAACTTGCGGAGCCATGAATCCTGCCGATCCACGCGATAGCCGGCGGCGATGGCGTTCGTTTCGGTCAACGCCAGCAGCCGGCCGAGGTCGGCCAGATCGAACTGACAATCGGCGTCCGTGAATGCGACGCGCTGGCCGCACGCCGCCTGGAACCCCGTACGCAGCGCCGCCCCGTAGCCGCGGTTGACCGCGTGCCGCAGCAGCCGCACGCACGGCCGATCGCGGCTGGCATCGAGCACGGCCTGCGCGGTCGCGTCCGAGCTGCCGTCGTCGACAATGAGGATTTCGTAGGAGACGCCGAGCCGGCGCAGCGCGTCATCGGCCTCGGCGACGGCGTGAGCAATGCCGGCGGCTTCGTTGTAAGCGGGCATCACAAGCGAAAGGAAACAAGCGGGCGGTGCGCCATCCATGGCGAGGGTCCTCCGTTCCGTCACATCATTGCCCAGCGGTGCGGGTTGTGTCAAGCGGTGAGTCGCGAATCAGGCATGATCGACAGTGGATCCTCGCCTACTTGAGAGCCGCCAGCAGTTGTTGGAGCGCCACAGGGTCCACCGGCTTGACCATGTGGGCGTTGAAACCCGCTTCCTGTGAGCGTCGGCGGTCCTCTTCTTGCCCCCAGCCGGTCACGGCCACAAGAACCATGTCCTTGCCCCACGGCTGCTCCCGAATATGGCGTGCTACCTCATAGCCGTTCAGCTTGGGCAGCCCAATGTCCAGCAACACCACGTCCGGGTTGAACGCCGCTGCCGCTTCCACGGCTTCGAGACCATCGTAAGCCGTGCGGACCTCCATGCCGGTGATCCCGAGCATCATGCTTAAGCTGTCGGCAGAGTCCTGGTTATCGTCCACCACCAGAATACGGCGTGTGGCAGGGTCGGCGGTCTTCGCGCCCTCGCCCGTTGGCGGCGGCGGCTGCGGAGACGCCGACGCCACGGCGACCGGCAGACGCACGGTGAACGCGCTACCCATGCCGTCGCCGTCGCTACGGGCCTCGACGCTGCCGCCGTGCATCTCGACCAGTCGCTTCACCAGCGTCAGGCCGACGCCGAGTCCACCGGGCGACCGCTCCCGCGAGCGCTCAACCTGCGTGAACATCTCGAAGATTTTGGGCAGCATGTCGGCGGCGATGCCGAAGCCGGTGTCTTGGACCTTCACCAGGACTTCGCCGCCGTGCCGTTCGGCGGTCAGCCACATGTGACCGCCCTGCTCGGTGTACTTGGCAGCGTTGTTCAGCAGGTTCGAGAACACCTGCGCCAGCCGGGTCAGGTCGGCGTCCAGATGGATTGGCTCTGGCGGTAAGGTGACCGTCAGTTCGTGGCCCGACGCAACAATGAGCGGGCGACTGGTTTCGACGGCGCTGGCGACGACCGCCGCCAGTTCGACCCGCTCCTTGCGGAATTCGATTTTGCCTCGGGTGATACGGGACACATCCAGTAAATCGTCGACCAAACGCACCATTTGCGTCAGCTGGCGCTCCATCATCGTGCGGACCTGCTCCATGATCGGCGCTGGTGCCCGCCAGCCGCATGATCTGCAAGGCGTTGCGGATCGGGGCCAACGGGTTGCGTAGCTCGTGGGCCAGTGTCGCCAAGAACTCATCCTTACGCCGGTCGGCTTCGCGCAGATCGTCATACAGCCGGGCGTTCTCAATCGCCACCGAGGCGATGTACGCCAGTTGCATCAGGATGGCTTCGTCGGCGGCGGTGAAGTCGCTGCCGTCGACCTTGTCTGAGACGTGGATGAGGCCCAGGTTGCGACCGTTCCGTCCGACGAACGGAGCCGCCAGCCAGCCCCGCAGGGGCGGGTGGTTGGCAGCTTCTTTACCAAAACCCCGCCACGCCGGATGGGCTTCGAGTTCGGCCTGCGTCAGCCGCATGGGCTTGTTCGTGCCGCAGACCACGGCATCGATGCCGCTGCCGTCCGGTTTGGCGTTGTCGGTTCGCCATGGGGCGTACTTGTCGGACAGCGAGATGGCGTTGATCGCCTGCGTCCACTGTTCGTTCAGCGTCATGCTGCCGACCGACTGGTGCGTGTCGATGATCCTGCGGGCCTCTTCGGTGATGACTGCGCAGCACGCTGTCCACCGACAAGGCCGAATGGATCGTGAGCGAAGCCGCCGCTACCTGGATGAGGCGCGCCGTCTGCTGCTTCTCCCGCTCCCGCAACCCGGCGATTTGCTCCTTGGCCTGCTTGCGTTCGCTGAGGTCACGACAAACCTTGATGAACCCGCGGAGGCTCCGGTTCTGCAAGGCCGTGGTGATGCCGCTTGCCCAAAAACGGCTCCCGTCTTTCCGAACGAGCCAGTTATCGTCAGATGCCCGGCCTGTGGTCCGAGCCGTCTCCAGTTCCCGCTCTGGTGTGCCGCTCTGCCGATCTTCGGGGGTGAACAATTGTGAGAGCGGCTGTCCGATGATGTCTTCCGTCTCGTAGCCCAAGAGGCGTTCCGCCCCGGCGTTCCAACCGGATACATGCCCGCTTGGGTCGATGAGGAAGACGGCGTAGTCCTCTACGCCCTCGATCAGCAAACCGAGCCGCTCTTCGCTCTGCCTCAGCGCCCGTTCCCCCGCTTGACGCAAAGCCAGCGCTTGCCGCCGCGCCCGCAGCAGCACTTCAATCCGGGCCTGCAACTCCACCTTGTCGACGGGGCTGTGGATCACCTCGTCAATGCTCTTCCACAAGTGGCGGGTCACCAAGCCGACGTGCTGCTCGGCGGCCACGAGAAGGAAGGGGAGGAACACCGTCTGCTGATACTTCTTGCGGTCCTGGATGCGGTCTGCGAGCCGGTCGAGGGCCGTGCCGTCGAGGATGCCGAGGTCGTACTCTTCATCAACCGCTTCGTCTGTCTCTTGGGGCAGGACCGTGTAACGGGTCGCCAGCCACTCGGCCAGAAGGCGGCGGTTTTCCTTGTGGTCCATGAGTACCAGTATTCGGCTCATCGCTCCCTGCTGCCCGCCGTTCTTCATGGCTGATGCCTACTTTTCGTCCACAACGGGCATGCTACTCAGGATGCCACGCAAGCCGATGATCGGTTCCCCGCCCTTGATGCCCTCGCCGGTGATCTGGAACTCGCGCACCGTATGCTCGAAGTCCGAGATGCGCTTCTTGAGAACGCCGATGCACCGGCCGACTTCCAACGTCCCCGCCTCGGTACGCCGCTCCATGTAGCGGAGGTAAAGGATGTTCCCGGCCACGTAACTGATCTCGTGTTCGGATGCTTGGAACCCACCGGCGATCTGTTGGACCTCGTTGGTCAGGAACACCGCCACCCCCATGTTCTGCAAATAGTGGCAGAGCGTATGCATGTCGGTCAACAGGTCGTCGCCGCGCAGGAACTTCCGATACCCGGTGAGGCTGTCAATGACCACAATCCGGGCTTTCCTCTTCTCGACCTGCTGCCGCACGATCCCGACGAACTCATCGGGCATGTAGCGGTGCGGTTCGACTTGCGTGAGCGCAAGCGTGCCCTGCTGGATCAGGGTGCTGAGTGGGAGGTGGAGCATCTCACACCGCTTCGTCAAGGTAGACAGCGGTTCCTCCAAGATGTAGGCGACCGAATGCTCGCCCCGTTTCGCTGCCTCTTTCACGAAGTGCATCGCCAGCGTGGTCTTGCCCACTCCGGACGGGCCGGTGATGAGCGTGACGGTGCCCCGCTCCATTCCGCCATGCATCAACTCATCCAGTCCGGCGATGCCGCACGGTATTGGCGCCGGCGTGAACTCTTGGTGGTGTGCTTCGGGAAGCAGCCGTGGGTACACGACAATGCCCCGCTCGGTGATCCGCATGGCACTGCGACCTTCCTGGAAGCCAGAGCCACGGTACTTGCTCACCGTGAGCGTCCGACCGTGTTCCGTGTTCGCCACATTGATGATCCCGTCGCAGAGGAATCGCAGGTCGTCGTCGGGCGTGGCTTCGCTGTGCTCGGACGTGAGCAGCACCGTGGCCTGTTGGTCGGTCAAGTAGTGGAGGAAGGCGAGCACCTGCCGGTGGAACTGCTGCGGGTCGCTGGCGAGGTAGCGGAACTGCGTGATGGCGTCCACGAACACCCGCTGCGGTTTCTGCTTCTCGATCTGCGCGATGATTTTCTGCGTGATCGGCTCCCGCTCCACGTCGGCAGGGGAGAAAATGTCGTAAGCCTTCGCCTTGGCGAATAAGTCCGGGGTCGGCGTCAGGTCGATGGTCGGGATGCCGGTCAGGTCGAACCCGAAGGTCGCGGCGTCGAGACGGATTCGGGCGGCCGGCGTGCCGAGGGTGATGAGCAGGGACTGCTCGCCGTGGGCTGCGCCGGCGGCGAGGAAGTGTAAGCCGAGTGTCGTCTTGCCGGTCCCTGCCGTACCCCGCACGAGGTAGGACCGCTGCGGGAGCAACCCGCCGTGGAGAACCTCGTCCAACCCGGCGACGCCGGTAGACAGCCGCTTCCTGGTTTCTTGTTCCGGCATGGTGTCCTCGTTGCCGCTGGATCGCCCGGCGTTGACGACCAACACGGCGACCGCTAGGCCGATGCCGATGACGAAGCGGATTGCGGCGCACCGACAGCGCCACCACCCTCTGGGAGGAGCTGCGCAAACGGCAAGGATACAAAATAGCATCGTGCTTGTCCGCCCGCTAGATGGCAAAGCGCTCAATTCGCTGCAGTTTCCGGCAGCAAGATCGCTCCTGGCGAAACTGCGCCGGCCGCCTTGTCATTTCCGCTGGCACATCATTTGCGTATTCCTCCGCAAGAACTGCGGTGTCCCCTTTCCCCGTCGGGAAGGACCAAGGGCACACGCCCTTGGAACCTCAATGAGGGGAGGGTGCGCCGTGTCCTCACCCACCACACCGAACGGGACGGGGAACCGATTGCTCGACCGTTTGCCCCGTAAGGAATACAAGAGCCTCCTTCCGCAGTTGGAGACGATCTCCCTCGCCCACGAGGAGGAGGTCTGCCACCAGAATAGTCGCCTGTCCCACGTCTACTTTCCCACGAACGGGGTGTTCTCCACCGTCATCCAAATGGAGGACGGACAACGCATCGAAGCGACCGCCATCGGCAAGGAAGGCATGGTCGGCGTCTCCGCCGCCCTCGGCCTCGATTTCAGCCCGGTCACGACGACGTTAGTGGTTCCCGGTGAATGCCTGCGCCTGCCAGCGCCTTCCTTGTCGCAAGCGGTGAAACCGGGCAGGGAGCTGGACCGGCTCTTGCGCCGGTACGCCGCTTATTGCCTGCGGAATGCGAAGCAGTCGGTCGCCTGCAATGCCCTGCATTCGGTGGAAGAGCGCATGTGCCGGTGGCTGTTGATGACGCAGGATCGGGTGGGGAAGGACGAGTTCTGGCTCACCCACGAGTTGCTGGCGGCCATGCTGGGCGTGCGCCGCCAGTCCGTTTCGGTGGTGGCGGGCACCCTGCAAAAGGCCGGTTTCATCGCCTACCGGCATGGCGTCATGCGCGTCGTCAACCGGGACGGGCTGCAGGCCGCCAGTTGTGAGTGCTACGGTGTTACGGAGACACTTTACGACCGCATCATGAAGAACCCATCTTCCAACTGAAGCGGCGGGCCCGCATTTTCTCAACGCGGTATCGTTGCCAGGGCGCATTAGGTGCGTTGGCGCTGGAACGGCAGGTGGCGGCCGCAGTGGCCGATGATCACGCGGCGGCTCGGTTCGTCAAAATCGAAGTAGATCTGCAGGCAGTTGTTGGTCTGACCGCCACCTAACGTCAGGTGCCGCTGGATCTGACGGCTCTGGCCGTCGTGGCGAAAACAGCGCTCGGCGCCGTAGATGCTCAGCGTCGTCTCGCTCTCGAAAGCGGTATACTTGAACGGAACCCGGCTGCGAAACGCCAGGTCAATGGGGCCGAGCGGCGGGCCCCCGTTTTGCGCCGCGAAGTAGGCGCGGCCCACCTCGGCGACGGCGCAGCGCCCGATATACCTGCGATGGCGTCGCGAACGCGGATTGCTCGGCGGTGCCGCGGGCGTCGTCCCACACCGTGAGGATGTCGCGGAAGTCCGTCGCCGCGGCCCCCAGCGCGTCGGTGACCGTGGTGAATTCAGGATCGGCAGTGGGCGCCGGCAGCGGCTGGTTTGCCGGCTCGTGTTTCTGCAGCAGCGCCAGGTTTTCCAGGGCGTTGCCGAGCGCGGCCCCCAGTTCGGCGACGCGGGCGCGGGCGGCGTCGGCCTCCTGGCGCGCGGCGGTTCTCGTCCCAGCTGCGCTCCAGCTCGGCGGCCAATTCGGCGAGCTGTCCGTCGCGATCCGGGGTGCCGTTGACGGCCGGCGTCGAGAAGGCTGCCAATCGCTGCCGAATCTCCGCGAGCTCCTGCTGCTGCGCCTGAAGCTGTTGCTGGGTCGCGTCGCGTTCGCGGCGGAAGTTCTCCCGCGCCTGCCGCGTCTGGCGCAGCTCGGTCTCGACATCGGCGAGCTGGGTGGCGACATCGATGCGCGCCTGGTGCTCCAGCGCCGCGGCCCGCGCCAGAGCGGCGCGCGCCGCACGGATGAGCACGCCATCCTCAAATAGCTGGCCGCTCAGCCTGGCGAGCTGGGCGTAGATTTCCGGCACGCGCATGTCGGTGTCGGAACGCCGTTCGTAAAGCGTGGCGCCGTCGAACAGCTGGCCTGGTTGCAGACCGGGACAAAAGAGGCGAATCTGATCGCCGGCGCAGGCTGCGTTCGCGCCCGCCAAAACTGTCAGGCGTTCAGCGGCTCGGCGGTCCCCTAACGCGGCCACCTGCGCTAGACCGAGCAACCGATCCTGGACCTGCGCGAGACTGCTGCCGCGGTCCCGGAGGTGCAGCGGCACCCCGGTGGCCGGCCAGCCCACGATGGGAATTTCTTCCGTGCGATCAAACTGCGCCACCTGGGCGACGATTGGCCGCACCAGGCCGCCGGCAGGGCGATATTCGGGTCCGACCAGGAGAATAGGCAGGATGCGCTGGGGATTGAAAAGCACGGTCTCGACGAATGCCTCCATCTCGTCGGCGCCATAAACAGCGGGTTTGGTCGGGATCGGTTGTCCGCCCATGCGGCATTGCCAGCCGTCGAGGAGGTCCACGACAAGTCCGCCCAGCGACTCCAAAGGGTTCGTTTTGCTCAAAGCGCGCGGAAATTCACGTAGAATCGGCTGGGCGGACCGAGTCCCGACTACCAGGGCGGCCTGGACGCTCTGGGTATTGCATGCCAGCGTCGCGGTGAAATACCACGTGAACGCTGGATGTGCCTCGATTTCTCTAGACGGCTTGACCCCAATCCGGCGCCGGACGGTCGGCCGCCGCCGAACAGGCTTGCTGCCGAGCGCGTCGCAAAGCTCCCAGCTCACGGTTGCCAGGCGGTGCGTGGCGCATTCCTGCTGGTCGATTTGCACCACGTGCCCTTTGCGGGGCATGACGGTTCCGGTGTCGGCAGGCAGCTTGAGCCGGTCGCCGTCCCGGTAATAACAATCGCGAATCCAGACGACGACGTGTTCGCGCAGCTCGGCGAGGCATTGCCGGCTCGTCTGCCCGGTGGGCGGATCGATGTCAAACTGGTGTGCAAAGAAGATACTCATGGCTGCCCGACTCTCCTCGCGGCCAAACTACATGTCGCCCATTGTAGCCGCCCGCACCGCGAGTGGAAGCGCTTGGCCGCACCGCAAACGTGACCGCCCAACTGCGTGGGACAAAATCGCCTGTCGGCCGTAGACAGGCTGGGCGCCTTTTTTGTAGGATTCTCTAACCTCGTCAAACGGGAGCATTTCATGAACAGTCCGACTCCGCAATTCACGCCCGCGCCGCAGCCTGCAGAAGTCTATACGGATTTGGCCGCCGATGATCCGGTGCGCACGGCGGCCCGCGGCGCCACGGCCACGACTCTGGCCCGCCGTGGTTATCGTCGCCCTGCTCTGGCTCGGCATCACCCTCCCCTCGTTGATCGCGCCGGCGACCTTCGCGCAGTTCATGGCGATGTTCTGGGGGCCGATCCTCGGGACAGCCGCCATCGTGGCATGGTGGATGTTTGCCAGCCGCATTCCCTGGGCGGACCGCGGTCTCGGCCTGATCGCCTTTATCGCGGCCGGTGCGGCGGCCTATTCGGGCTTCCACGAGTCCTTCAACCTCTTTGGCGTCGTCATTTATGCCCTCCCTGTGGTCCTGACTGCCTGGGTGTGCTGGCTGGTGGTGACGCCGTTCCTGAGCTGGCGAGTTCGGCGCATCGGCTTGCTCGCGGTCCTGGTGCTGGCGTGGGGCCATTTTATGCTGGTCCGCTTCGACGGGGTCGACGGCAGCATGCACGGGGCCGTGGCGTATCGCTGGACGACTACGGCAGAGGAGCGTTTCCTGGCCGAACGCGCCGGGCTCAAGGTCGGCGATGCTCCGCCGGTCGTGTCAGCCGGCACGCCGCTCGTGCTGCAGACGGGCGACTGGCCGGGCTTCCGCGGGGCCAACCGCGACGGCCGTCTGTACGGCGTCTCGATCGACGCCGACTGGCAGAAAAACCCGCCGCGATTGTTGTGGAAGCATCGCGTCGGCCCCGGCTGGGGATCGTTCGCCGTCATCGGGACGCATCTGTTCACTCAGGAACAGCGCGGTGAGCACGAGGCGGTGGTCTGTTACCACACCGATTCGGCGCGGAGATCTGGTCGCACGAGGACGAGACTCGTTTCACCGAGGTCGTCGCCGGTCCTGGGCCGCGCGACGCCGACGTTCGACGCGGGCAAGATTTACACCCTGGGCGGTTACGGCCGGCTCAACTGCCTCGACGCAGCCACCGGCACGTGTCTCTGGATGCGCGACGTTATGGCCGACTCGGGCGCCAAGGTGCCGCAGTGGGGCTTCGCCGCCTCGCCGCTGGTCGTGCAAGGCGTGGTGACCGTCTTCGCCGGGGGTCCGGACAGCAAGAGCGTGATGGCCTACGATGCCGCGACCGGTGCCCCGGCCTGGTCGGCCGGGGACGGGACGTTTAGCTACTGCTCACCGCAACCTGCCCGCCTCGGCGGCGTTGAGCAGGTGTTGCTCGCCACCGATGTTGGCCTGACAGCGTTCCATCCGGTAAACGGCAAGGTGCTCTGGAAGCATGATTGGGGAACGCAAGGCATGGCCCGCGTCGTGCAACCGGCCCTCCTCGGTGGCGGGGATGTGCTGCTCGGCACCGGCATGGGCGTGGGCACGCGCCGCCTGCACGTCAACCACGATCAGCAGAACTGGACGCCGAAGGAGGTTTGGACGACCCGCGCGATCAAACCGTATTTCAACGATCTGGTGATTCACCAGGACCATCTCTACGGCTTCGACAGCGAGTTCTTCACCTGCGTCAATCTCGAAAAGGGCAAGGCGAAGTGGCGCGAACGGGGCTACGGCTCCGGCCAGGTCTTGCTGCTGGCCGACCAGAGCTTGCTGCTGATCGTGTCGGAGAAAGGCGAGGTGGCGCTGATCGACGCCGTTCCCGATGACCACCGCGAGCGAGGCCGCTTCCAGGCGATCGCCGGCAAGACGTGGAACCACCCGGTCGTGGCCCACGGTAAGCTGTTCGTGCGCAATGGTGAAGAAGCCGCGTGCTATCAGCTCGCGCAGCAAGCTGGCCAGGAAACCGTCGTCGGCTCCGTCCGTTGAGGGGTTCCGACTGCCCCGGTCCCCGCGACGGGCTTGCGAAAACCCGCGCTGCGGCGCATAATACTTCAAGATAATTGAAGGATTATCCGCCACGTCAATTTTACAATCCGTGCGCCCTTTTTTACAAAATCACGGCCGCCCAGCGCAATTGGCTCCGCCAGACGGTTTCATACCAACTCATTACCCTGATTCAGGGTACGACAAATCTACTGCAGCCACTGCGGATTGGCACGGTGCTTGCTAATTACTGCGGCGACCCCCAAGACGCTATTGACAAGAACGGATTTCAATCCATCGCGGATAGAGAGGGACGCAGCATGCGCTGGCAGAACAACCAGTACCGGCCCGCTGTCGAACTTCTCGAAGCCCGTGATCTGCCGACGACCGCCGTCCTGGCGTCGGGTGTCCTGACCGTCACCGACACCCGCGCCCACGATATTATCAATATCACCCAGATTAGCGGACGGATGGCCGTCTCCGGTGTGCCCATCAGCGTCGGCAAATCGGTGGTGGGCAGCGTCGCGGCCAGCCAGGTCAACGAAGTGACGGTCTACGCCTCCGGCGGCGGCGACCTCATCAACCTGCGCACGTCGGCCGCTGCCACCGTTACCAAGAATTCCTATATCGTCGTGGACGGCGGCTCCAACGACGTGTTCGGCGGCAACGGCAGCAACTACATCGTCGCGGGCCCCGGCGGCCATAATACCCTCAACGGCGGCCCCGGCACCGATCATCTGGTGGCTGCCGACCCCACCGACGTGCTCAACGGCGGCGGCGGTTTCGACTGGTATTACCAGCCCATCAACCCCACGGATCCCTTTGTGAACGGCCAACAGGTCAGTGATATCAAGCAGGGCGAATCGCCCTCGTGCCAGACCGACGCGGCGATCGCCGAGGCCGTCCAGCAGCACTTCAACTTCGCCGGCAACATTCAGTACCTCGGCAGCTCGACCTACGCCGTCGCTCTGGACGGCGGCAGCGTCAAGGAACACGTCACGTTCACCGGTTGGTATAACTCGGACGAACCGGTGCCGGCCGCGTCGGGCGAGTTTTGGACCATTCTGCTGTATCGCGCCCGCTTGCAGCATCTCGGGATCAGCCCCGATACCAACTACACCGAAGCGCAGTGGAACGTGCTCAATACCACGACCGATGACCGGCTCTACTCGGTCGCGGATGCGATCCAGACGCTCACGGGCCACGCGGCGACCTACCATGCGATCGGCAGCGCCACGCCGCAGCAGTTGCAGGCGGAACTGGCGGCCGGCGACTACGTCATCGCCTCCTCACCCCCCGGCAGCGGCATCAATGCGCTCGGCATCGCCTACGACCATGCGTATGCCGTGCTGTCGGTCTATTACCAGGCCGGCATGTGGAAGGTCGAGCTCTACAACCCGTGGGGCTTCGACAGCGCCAATGGCCTGACAATCGAATCGCTGTCAGGCAGCCCGCCGACCAACAAGGGGTTCATCACCCTCAGCTGGTCTCAGTTCCACAGCACCGCGAATTTCCAAGGCGTCACGCTGAGCTAAGGCGAACAGCACACAAATCTCCCCAAGCCCGCAGGCGAGTCTTCGAGCCTGCGGGGTCGCCCAGCCTAGACGTATGTACACATTGGGTTCCCGGCGCCAAGAACAATTCGGATTGGCGCTTGACGGAGTGGCAACGCTGGTGTGCAATCAGAGTGCCCGCCGCAGCGTCTAGACCGGCGCGTGCCATCGACTGGGTGCAACTGATGGACATTGTTCTGCCGTGCGCGTGCGGAAAACGGATCACTGTCTCCGAAGGGGCAGCGGGCGCGAACCTGGCGTGTGAATGCGGACGATTTGTCCAGGTTCCGTCACTCGAGGAGCTGCGCGATCGTGTGGCAGCCGGCGAGCTGCCATCTGTTCTCACCCGTGAGGACACGCATCAACGTAGACCTCCCAGTCCGATTCTCGGAGTGCTACTCACGTGCTGCGGTGGGGTCATCTGTTTCCTTGGATTTGGACTGTGCTTATGCAACATCACTGGATTGTTCCCAACGTTCCCTTTTGCGGGCTTTATCGTCATGACCATAGGAGTATTTCTCGTACGCACCGGCAACTCGGCAAAAGACACCGCCTACTAGCGCCACCGTGCATCGGCTTTAGCCCCGGTTCGGGGCGGTAGATGTCGTCGGCGACGGGAGGTTCGAGCCGTGCCTTTCCGCGTCGTCTGTGCTCATTGCCAGGGCCATTGCCTTTTGGACGAGCGCGCCCTCGGCGTCGGCGTCCGGTGTCCGCACTGCGGAAAGCCGCCTCAGGTTGCAGGCGATGCCGTGAATCTGCCGCTGTCGGCGGTCTTGGGCGCGGCCCCGGCCGGCGAAGAGCCGCCGCGGCCCGTCTCTCTTGAAGGGCTGCCCGTCGCGTGGCTGGACCGACTGCTGCCGCGGTCGCCGCGCGTGTTCCTCGCCATCGTGGGCACGATGGCGGCCGGCTGTTGGCTCCTGGGCTTGCTGGTAGCGACGGATCGCGCCAAGTTCCTCGCCAGCAAGGAGTGGCAAGCGCAGCCGTTTTTCCTGGCTTGCCACCTTGTGGCTCTGCGGCTCTTCGTCACCGTTTATGCGCGGAACTTCCTGGCGGGCGGCGCCCATCTCAACATGCCGGCCGGTGAACCGGCCCGACGCATGCACTCCCTCCTGCGGCCCATCGGCGGCGCCGCCGCCCTGCTGGTGGCCGCGCCGTTCTGTGTCTTCGACTTGAACCTCCTCGACAGCGAAGACTACCGCAAAGCGGCCGGTGGGCCCGACGGCGACCTGGGCGCCGCCGACCTGCTCCTCGGAACAATCTGGTGCGTGGAATGGATCATCAACGCCTATATCTGGGTGTTGCTGGTGGGGTTCCTGGTGCTCATCTTGCGGGTGCTCAAGCAATACTCGTTCCGCGCCGATCGAGATTGTGCTCCACGAAAAACACTACCGGCCGTTCCTGCTCATGAGCGTCCAAGGGGCAACCATCCTGCTCTTTTTCGGCCTGGCGTATGCTGCTTACGTCGGGTACGCGGCGGGCGAGCTATCCGACTATATCAGCCTCTGTATCACCGGGGCGTTGTTGTTGCTGGGTTTCGTGCCGCCCTGGCTGCGGTTGAAGAACGGCGTCGAGCAAGCAGTGCAGCGCGAGACGTATGCGTTGCGCGACCGGCTGTCGGGATTAGCACGCGGCCGAGCCGGCACCGCGGACGGCAAGCCGGCGAGCGACCTTGCCGGATTGGCCGCGCGCCTTGAGGAGGCGCTGGCGATGCTGCGCATCGGCTACCTGGAGCGCTTGCACCAGGAGCTTGGGCAGGCCGAGGGCAAAGCGATCCTGTTCCGATTGTTGGCGCCTGCCACCACCATCGCCTGGATGGTTCTCCGGCCGCTGTTCCTGGGCGCGTGACCGGGTTCGCCGGGACCGTGGGACCGCGAATCTTGTGAAGCGCACCAGCATTCTTGTTGCCGTGTCGGCGGTTTGCGGGTACCATCGCAGGCGTGATCGGCGCCGCCCATCTCCACGAAAAAACGCCGGGCTGAGACGCAACCGAAGGAGAAAAACCGTGGCTTTCCTCCTGAAGCAAGGTGAAGGCCGGGCCGTGGCCCTGTACTCTCGCTGTGCGGACGAAGTCTACTGTCAAGCGGAATTGCTGCTGCTCCTGCAACGCACGCCGCCTGGCGCCAAGGTGGTCGGGTTTTATGACGTGGACAAGGAGTTCCATGTAGGGCTATTCATGAAGGCTTACAAAGGGAGGGAGAACGAAATCAACCAGATGGTTGAGACGGTCAGGCGGGAAGGATTCAACTTCGACGAGACGAATTTCCAGGGCGTCGGCATCATGCGGTTGGTGCCCGGAGTCGATCAACCGTCACCGACGCCGAGAGAAGAAGCCGAACGTGCCGAAACCCTGCAAGCGACCATCGAGCACTATCTGCCCGATTTCGTCAAAGGCGTTCAGAATGCGGCTGCTTCCAGCGGCAAGGCAAAATCGCCAATCCTGGTCCTCCACCAGGATGCCTTTGCCGCGGGTTATCACAAAGACGAGTACCTGCTTCTGGGCATGGCTATCAAATATGCTGGTCTGCACGGCGTCGAAGTGGCGATTCATGGCAAGAACCATGAGACGTTCTAACGACATGCGCCGGTCCAGTGTGGTCGCCGAACACGAAGCCTTCCATCGGAGGTAGACATGCGTTACGTCATTCTTATGCTCGTGATTACCGTACCTGCCATTGCTCTTGCAAAGCCCATTCGGCCGAGAGACACGCCAAAACCGGCCGGTATCTTGGTTCTGGATAACTGCGACGCCGAATACCAGGGAAAAGATGCATACAGGGACAACCTGACGTTGGTCGATGCCGCAGGAAAACAAACATTCCGCGTGTCTGGATTCAACAACTGCGAGTCCACCGGCTGCAGCCGGATGATCGCGGCGGATCCCGCACGCCAATGTGTTTGGGTGATCGAGAACGTCGCTGACCGAATTCGGCGATTCGATCTTTCGGGCAAAGAAACTCTTGCCATCAACGGGGTACACGGCTCAGCGATTGCCGTCGATCCAGAAACGGGTAACCTATCGGCGTTGATCAGTGAAGGCCGGGTTGACATTGGTAAGACCCTGGTGTTCGACAACAAAGGCAAGGTAATCACCGCCCACGACACATTCGGGTGGGATATCGTTTACGATAAGAAAGCAAAGGCGTTCTGGATTGCGGCCAAGAACTTGACGAAAGTCAGTGCCGCTACGGGTGAGGTGTTGTTCTCGGCGCCAATCACGACCTGGTGCGCGTTGAGTATCGACATCGATCCGCGGACTGGTGCCGCATGGGTCGCGGTTCGGCTACATGAGCAAGTGGCCGGGAGCAGCAACCGGCTGCTTAAGTTCGACGCGAACGGCAAGGAGTTGGTGGCGATCGAATTGGGGCAGAAAATGCCGTTCCGAGTCTCGGTGGATCCGAAGGACGGCAGCGTGTGGGTTGCGCACTTCCGGAAGTCAATCGAGCGGTTCTCCAGCGACGGCAAATCCGAAGCGGAATACCCGAGTGCGGCGCTCGCAGTGCAGGTCGATGCTGCTGGCGGTGATGCCTGGGTGGCCACGGATACGGAACTGCACAGGATTACCCGCAAAGGCGGCGTTACGGTGCGAGTGAGCCACGCGGGTATAACCTCCCAGGCGTGGATCGCGTCCCTGGAGTAAGGCTCGGTCACTGGCTGCCGACACTCTTGCGCGCATCTTCAGGCCGTACAGATTTCCCATCGCCGTAATGAACAGCGTCTGCCGATCGCGGCCACCGAAGCAGACGTTGGCCGTCCAGAACTCAGGGACTGGAATCTGCTCGATCTGCTTGCCGGTCCGGTCGAAAACGGTGACGCCCTTGCCGGTCAGGTACACGTTGCCTTCGTTGTCGATGGTCATTCCGTCGGAGCCAAGCTTGCAGAACAGTCGCTTGTCGGCTAGCGTGCCGTCGGCCTTGACGTTGTACGCATAGGTCAGGCCGGCGCCGATGTCGGCCACGTACAGGATCTTGCCGTCCGGCGTGCCGATGATGCCGTTGGGCTGCTTCAGGTCGTCGATCACGCGAACCAGCTGCTGGCGATCCGGCGACAGGTAGTACACGCCTTCGACGTCCTGCTCCTTCGCCCCACGCTTCCAGTACGGCCGCTTGTAATAGGGATCGGTAAAGTAGATTCCCTGGTCCGGCCGGATCCACACATCGTTGGGGCCGTTGAGCAGCTTGCCCTTGTAATCCTTCACCACGACGGTAACTTTCTTGTCCGCCGCGATGGACCACAGCTCGTTCTTGTCGTCGGCGCAGGCCCAGAGATTGCCCTTGCCGTCGAAGCACAGGCCATTGGCGCGGCCGCACGGCTCCAGGAACGTCGACAACTTGCCGTCAATGCTCCATTTCAGGATGCGGTCGTTCGGCTGGTCGGTGAAGAAGACATTGCCATCGGCATCGGCGGCCGGTCCTTCCGTGAACTTGAAGCCGCCGGCCAGCTTTTCGAGCTTGGCGCCGGGAGCGATGACGGCAGCGTCTTGGCCGGACGCGGCGACGGCAAATGTCCCGACGGCAGTCAGAGCGATCGACCATACCAAATTGGTGCGCACGGCTTCTCCTTGATCGTGGTGCGACCCAGTGTTTCTACAATCGTCACTGCGTCCAGGCCAGCGCTCGAATTTCGCCGAACTCGCGGACGAGCTTGTGCCACGACGCCCCGCCATCGGTCGATCGATAGACCTGACCGCTGACGCTGTTGGCATAAGACAGGTCGGGATCGGCTGGGTTGACGGCGAAATTCCACATTGTGCTGTTGGCGCGGCCCGGCATCTTGGCCGGCTGCCACGTAACGCCGCCATCGAGCGAGCGCACCACCAGCCCCGTTGTGCCCGGCGGCGCGTCCCCATTGCCCAGCAGCAGCACGTCCGGCCTAGCCGAGTGCTGGGCCAGGCCGCGGAAGTACGGCAGCGGCAGGGCTGTGCCTAATTGCAGCGGTCGCCAGGTGTCGCCGTCATCGAGGCTCTCGTTCACGTCGTTGTTGGTGCTGGCGAGCAATCGGTTGGTGCCGGGGACATACGCCAAGGCGTGAATGTCCTGCGAGCTGAGTCCCGTGCCGACCGGCTGCCAGGTTAGGCCGGCATCGCGGCTGCGATACACACCGTCGATTTCGACTCCCGCCCAAACTGTCGGCGTATCGCCGCCGCGGCCACACAGCGCGGTCACACGCGTGTGTATGATCCGTGGACAGTCCGGCCGCATCCGCACAGCAGCTTCGCTCCAGGTGCAGCCATTGTCGCCGGAGCGGAAGAGCCGAGCGGGGCATGTGCCGACCAGGATCACTTCAGGCGCCGTGGGCACGAGCAAAATCGACCAGATCTGCAGCCCAGCGAGCGGCGACTCCACGCGGCGCCAGTGATCGGCGCCGTCGTCGCTGCGAAACAGTCCCTGCTCGCTGCCGAGGTACAGGATGCGTTGATCGCGTGGATGCACGGCCAGGGCGCGCACATGGCATTCGACAAACATGCCGTCGCAGGCGCACGTGAAGGTCGCGCCGCCGTCGAGGCTGCGCCACAAGCCTTCGCCGATGGTGCCGACGTAAAGGCGATGGGGAATCATCGTGTTCATCCTCCGGCGAGCCGAGAGCGCACCCGGGGTTGCGGGGTGGCGTCCGTCGAGATATCCTGCAGGTGAAGTTAGTCGGGTCAGATCGCGGTTGGCGAACGGACCAACGCTCAATGGCTGGAGGTCGCCATGAAGTTCAAGGTCGCGCTCTATGCATCGGAGGAAGGGTATAGCATTTCTGTGCCCGCCCTGCCAGGGTGCTGGTCGCAGGGGGCCACCGCCGAGGAAGCCCTGGCGAACATCGCGGATGCCATTCGCGAATACCTCGAAGCCGAAGTCCCGGCGCAGGACGGCGCCGATATTCGCGAAATCGAGGATCCCCCGCCATAACCCGGTCAATGCGCACACAATGGGCGGCATCGTTCGTAGCGCCGGCCTCACCAACTACGAATTCCGCCGGCTCCTTTGACCGTCATGATACGCGGCGACCTGCGCGCACGGTCGACTTGCGTCGGTGAAAACACGAAAAAGGCCGCATTGTCGTTGTCCAAAAAAAACATAAAAATCCTTCGGATTCCCTGTCCCATTGTTCGCGCCGATTCCGACTAACCGGAGGGACGCCGCGCCGGCACCTGCGACTGAACCGCGGAGCGCTACGCTCCGCCGCTGGTGGTCGCCCCCGGAAGGACCATCGCTCCATGAACAAGATTGCGCGCTTCCGTTGTCCACACTGCCTGCAGATCACGGCCTTTCGGCCGGCGCTGCACGAAGCCCTGTTCGGCGACGAGTCGTTTGCGCCGTCGTATATCTCGTACAAGGTTTCCTGCAAGTATTGCCGGCGGCAGTTCCTGTTCGCTATCCGCCGGCCGGCTATGGCGCCGCCCCCCGCACCGGAAGATGTTCAGCCGCGGTCGGGGTGATAAAGAAAAAAAGCTTGCGATCCATTCTGTATGCGATAGAATCGCCGCGTTGCCAGCTGTAGCGGCACCAAAAACACCTCTCACGATTTCGGAGTATCGACCATGCCCGACCAGCGAACGCTCCTCGTCCCCGCCGTGCTTGGCCTCGCCTTGCTGATCGTCGCGCCTCGGCCCCTGCGCACCAGCCGGACGAGGACCAGCGGATCGTGTATCACTATGGCCCCAACCTGCGCTTCGGGGTTTCGGTCATCAAGGGCCGTTCCGGCCAGTCCGTCAAGAAGCTGCTCACCTATGCCGCCAACGGCGATACCAACAGTGTGATGGTGCGCATCGACGGCAAGGAGCTGGAATTTGGCGGCGGCGGCGGCAAATGGCTCGCGCAAAAGGAGGAGCTGCCGGCTGCCTACGGCGGCGGCAAGGCGACCCGTTCCGTCTGGGCCGTCGGCGACCTCCACTTCGTGCAGATCGTCCGCTACTATCCCAGCATGCACCCCATCGAGGTCAACGGCGTCCTGAAACGGCCGCTCGACAATATCCGCGTCCATTACCAGATCGAGAACAAGGGCGGCAAGAAAGACGTGCACAAGGTCGGCATGCGCTTCATGCTCGATACGCTGATCGGCAGCAACGACGGCGTGCCGTTCACGGTGCCCGGCAGCCCCGAGCTGGTCAGCACCGCGACCGATTTCACCGACCCCAGCCAGATCCCGCACTTCATCCAGGCGCTCGAACGACCGGACCTCGACGATCCGGGAACGGTGGCCCATCTGAGCCTGCACGTGGCGCGGTTCGAATCGCCCGGCCGAGTGAGCCTGACCCACTGGCAAGGCAACCCGCCCTACCAGGTGCCGATGGCGGACCCCACCGGCGATTCGGCGGTCGTGATGTACTGGGCCGAGAAACAGCTCAAGCCCGGCAGCCACCGCGACCTCGGATTCGGCTACGGTCTGGGCGACGTGGCCGCCGGCAAGGAAAAATCCCTGGGCGTGACCGTCGGCGGCGCCTTCGAGGAGAACACGCTGTTTTCCGTCACCGCCTATGTCAAGAATCCCGCCAAAGGGCAAAGCGTCGAGCTGAAGCTGCCGGACGGTCTGGAACTAGCCGCCGGGACGGCCAAGGTGACGGTGCCGCATCCGGCCAAGGGCAAGCAGATGAGCATCGTCACGTGGCGAGCGCGGCGCTGAAACAGGGCGACTTCAAGCTGACGGTTACGGAGAGCAGCGGCCCGACGCTGGTGCGCTACATCCACATCACCGAGCGCCAAAAGGGCTCAGGGGCCCTGCCGGGCGCCGGGGACCTCCGCGCCGCGTTGAGTTATGGCCGGACGATGGTTCCGTCCTGGCGGCGGTAGTTGCCCCAACGGTAGTCGAACGGCGGCTCGTCCGTGATCGGGAAGCGCCGGGCCGCCTCCTCGTTCAGGTCGATCCCCAACCCGGGGCGGTCGGTAACGGTGTAGGCGCCGTTGCGCAGCACCGGGCAGCCGGGGAAGACATCCTGCTCTTGCTGCGCAACTCGCGCGCCTCCTGAATGCCGAAATTGGGAATCGCCAGATCCAGATGCACGTTGGTGGCATGGCGACCGGCGAAACGTCGCCCGGTCCGTGCCACGCCGTGCGCACGCCGAACCACTCGCACAGCGCCGCCACCTTCCGCGCCGGCGTCAACCCGCCGATCTGCGACAGGTGAATGCGGATGAAGTCGATCAGCCGATTCGCGATCAGCGGCACATATTCGTTCGGATTGTTGAACAGCTCGCCCATCGCGATCGGCGTCGTCGTCAATGGCCGTAGCTTCTCGAAATAGCCCACGTCTTCGGGAGCGAACGGGTCTTCCAGGAAGAACAGCCGGTACGGCTCCAGATCTCGGGCCAGACGCATGGCCAGGATCGGCGGCACCCGTTCGTGCATGTCGTGCAACAACTCCACCTCGTCGCCGACCGTGCGCCGCAGGTGCTCGAACAGCTTCGGCACCACGCGGACGTACGGCCCCGGCTCCCACAGCGCGGGCCGGCGGTTGGGCGGGACGTTGTCGTTGGCCGCGCCGCCCGGCGCGACGCCATAGGTCGCCAGCCCCGGCACCGCGATCTGCGCCCGCACGTACCGATAGCCCCGTTCGCGCGGCGCGCACGGCCTGCTCAACCTCCTGCACGGTTCGGCCGTTGGTGTGGCAGTACGTCGGCACCGCATCGCGACACTTGCCGCCGAACAGCTGATAGAGCGGCTGCCCGGCCCGTTTGCCCAAAATGTCCCACAGCGCCATGTCCACGCCCGAGAGCGCGTTGCCCAGCACCGGCCCGTTGCGCCAGTACGAGCTGACGAACGACGACTGGAAGATGTCTTCGATTTGCAGCGGATCCTTGCCGATGAGGAACGGCCTGAGGTACTTGTCCACCGCCGTTTCGACGACGCGCGCGCGTTGCGTGAAGGTAGCGCAGCCGAGCCCATAGAGCCCCGCCTCGCTGGTGAGCACCTTGACGACGACGAGGCGAATGCCGGCCGGCTGCGTGAGGATGGTGCGCACGTCGGTGATGCGCAGCCCCGGCAGGTTCTGTCCCTGGGCCGCCGCCTGCGGCCCGACGCCTCGCGCGAATGCGCCCGCCTCCAGCGCCTTGGTCAACGGCAGCGCCGTCGCCGCGCCCAATCCCGCCGAGTATCGCAGCCAGTCGCGCCGGTGCATGACGTGCTCCTTTCAGTTTTCTTACCCACTATACGCCTGGTCGAGCTGGTTGCGCGCCGGCATCACGACGTGGAGGTCGACACCGCTGTGCTCATGCGGCGTGCCGTCGGCGTGGGAGCTGAACAGGATTGACCGCCCCGGTCAGCTTCAGCCGTTGCTTAGCCGATGCCCTAGTCATAGCGGTCGTTGCGAGATGAAGACATCATCAATGATCTCCACGAGTGAGAGCGCGGCAACATGAAACGCATCTGCCTCTTTCTGGTGGAGTTTCGCAACCGGCAGGTCGCGCTCCCAGTCATACGCAACGACATAGGACTCTGTGCCGATGACCTCCCAATCAAACCCCCAATGCGCGAAGCCATTCCGAACCAGCTTGAACAAGCGGTCTCCGAGGAAATCGCGGGCCGCCCTCAATAGCGGGTAGTTCGGTCCCAGTCGGGAATGCAAGGGCGAATCGGGGGCGCAAAGGAATCGGCCGATAGGGCCGTCAATGATCAAGAACGTGGGTAACCACCGTCCAAGGCACCAGCCTCTTGCGGCAAGGGGCTTCAGTACGTCAGAGACCTTGGTCCAGTCTGCGTTGGCAGACATGGACAGGTACGTCAGGAACATCTTGAGCGTTCGAGGAATGATGCTCCGAAGGCGGAGGTAATCACCAAGCTCTCGACGGAAAGCGATCTCACGCATGAGGGAGTGGCATTCCTCGCTCAAATGCGTGTACGGTTTGTCCGCGTCAGCCCAAGCCGAGCTAATTCCACGCGGCTTCAACAACGCGAAAGCATCCCGCAGCATTTCGTCTTTGTCGGCTGCCGTGTAAACGCTTGACATGCTTCCTCCACTGTACTGTTGGCGAAAAAGGCGCGATGAACGGGAACGCCGCGCCAATGATAAAAGGACACTGGCCGCGTGTGACGGTTCAGTGTTTCACGCTGCGCCGGTTAACGACCTAAGTCAGCCGCAGGCGCATGCGATTGGAGGAACGGGGCCATTCAGCGTTCTTGTGGCGATCGTGCCCGGAGCGCCGTGGCGTCGCGCCGACGCCTAGAGGGTGTGGCTCACGGACCGATTCCTCCGTGGGTCCCCACACAATTCCTCTGCATGTCGCGGCCGATACGCCGAAGCGGCCGCGCACGGGCGTCTCAAGTCGCTCCGTTTGTCGCTTTCGGCCGCCGCGGCAAAAGCGCCCGGACCTCCTCCAGTGTCGTCGCGGTCTTCAGCACCCGCGCAGCGCACGCAGCGCCGCCACGTCCTCCAGAGCGCGAATGCGCGGCAACAACCTGCGGCCGCGTTGCCCAAACTTCGCGTCGAGATCCTCGGTGATGCCGTCGAGCAATTCTGCCTTGCGGCCTTCCTCACGGCCTTCCTCACGGCCTTGCTCAAGCCCTTCCTTGCGGGCCAGACGTTCAATGCTTGAAAGGTAGGGCATCTGCTTTTCCTCCTCAAAACGAAACACGTCGGTGCGAAACGCTTCCTGCATATCGTCCGGCAAGTCCATGATCCAGTCAATCAGCCGAAAGAGCTCGCGGAACGTCATCCTCGGCCCAACCGCGATCGTACAGTCCCTGGACGATCCGCAGTTTCCATTGCCGCCGCGTGGGCGGATCGCCGCGCGTGCCCAGCGCCTGACCGTGCGCGAGGACGACCGCGGCAAAGGGGTTCGTGCTCGTCTCCAGAGCGTGCAGGTCGCCTAGTTGATCCAACAGCTTGGCGACCAGGAAGTCGATCCGCGTTTCACTGCCCCAGCGTCCGTAGGTATACCTGGTCGGCCGCCAATCGGGGTCCGCGTCACAGAGGACGGCCAGGCTCACCACCTCACGATTATACAGCGCGTAGGCCGCCACGTTGTAGCGAAACATCCGCTCGGGAAAGGCTTTGTCGTAGTCGCCCTGAACCTCGATGTGAATGAGCAGCCAGTGCTCGCGGCCATCGCGCAGCCAGACCTTGAACAGCTTGTCCGCGATGCCCTTGCCGACCTTGGCCCGGCGGACGATCTGCTGGAACTCCTTGTCGAGCCCGTCGTAGCCACGGCCCCAGTCAATGTCGGCGGCGATGGTGGGAAAGAAGAACGCGAGGAATTGCTGGAGATACCACTGGAGGGCGTCCTTCCACGGCGAATCGAAGTCGTCCGGCTGTCGCGTGCGCTTGGCCATGTGGTGGACTATACCCGCGTGGAGCCCTGCGGACAAGCGGCGACATCGACCGATTCACGCCGCCAGGCTGCACAAGTCCGGGGCGTCGGTCAACCGGGTCTCGGCGACGCGCTCCAGTGAGGCGAGCGCGATCTCTCCAGTGTGTTTAGCGCCTATCCAAAAAACTTCCGAAGTCTCCGAAGACTTCGGAAGTTTGGGGTTATCGGATAGGCCCTTAAGCTACGGCCGAGCAGCGCCAGCCTCGCCACCGAACAGGGTAGAATCCCAGAGCTTGATGGCCCACGCCTTTTCCGTCCCCTTGGTGGCCGCAGCCAGCCGCTTGCCATCCGGGCTGAAGGCGACCTTCCCGATCGAGCCCAGACCTTCTCGAAGGATCAAGACCTTGTGGCCGTTGGCTGCGTCCCAGAGCCGCACCTTGCCATCGTCGCTGCCCGAGGCCAGCAGCTTGCCGTCGGGGCTAAAGGCCACGCTTTTCAAAACCACCTTGTCCCCCTGCAAGGTCCGCCGTTTCTTCCCGTTATCGACGTCCCACACTTCCACGTCGCCGGAATACTCCCTGATCTCGCCGGCACGGAAGTGATAACGGGTGCCCGCCGAGGCCAGCAGCTTGCTGTCCGGGCTGAAGGCCACCGCGTAGACGTTGCCATTGGGGAGCCCGAGGGTGAACAGTTCCTTGCCGGTGGTGACGTCCCACAACCGGGCCGTGCCGTCCGGACTTGCCGAGGCCAGCAGCTTGCCGTCCGGGCTGAAGGTCAGGTCCACAATGGTGCCCGGATGCACCTTGGTGGGTCTGTAAGTCAGCGGGAAGAAGTTGTAAGTCACGTCGCGGCCTTGGAGGCAGAGTCGCTCCTTGCCCGTGGCCGCGTCCCATACCCGAATGTCCGGCGGGCCTTGCCGCTGCTTCGCGGGCGGGCCGGTCGAGGCCGAGGCGAGCAGCTTGCCGTCCGGGCTGAACGCCAGGCAGGAAACCCAGTCACCGAATTCGCTCGCCTTGAAGTGCACTATCTCCTTGCGGCCGGCGGCGTCGTACACCTCGATGTGCTCCCCATTGCCGACGGCCAGCCGCCGGCTGTCGGGGCTGAAGGCCAGTCTGCAGGCCCCGGAGGTGTCGCCCGGCACAAGCGGCACCTCCTCGGCGGTCCTGGCGTCCCAAACCCGCAAACCCCGCTGCCCCTTTTCCGGGAGTTCATAAACGGCCACTGCGGCGGCCAGCCATTTGCCGTCGGGACTGTAAGCCATGTCGTTGATGCGGGGCAAATCCTTTACGAAGGTCATGCCTCCCTTGGTGGCACGGCCGTCGTCCCCGGCCTGCTGGGGTGTTTTGTTTCCCGGTTGTTCCTGGGCGGCTGACGGATTGCATTTCACAGCCAGAACGGCCAACAGGAACAGCGTCTGAAGAAACGCGGCAAGTTTAGGTCGGCTTTTCATGACGTACCTCTTGTCTACGCATCACATCAACATTCTTAGCCCGCGTACCTGGCAATCGGCAATCGCACGCTGCTAAAAACACCGAGCTGAGCGCTGTAAGCTACCCGTTCAGGCCGATTTAGTCGAACGACGGCCCGATCGTTGGCGTTGCTCGGTGGTGAGCACCTTGACGACCACGAGGCGAATGCAGCGGCCTATTTCCCGCGCCGCCGCGATGGAGGTATGCCGAGAAGGCCGCGCGCGATCGTGCGCGTTTTGTGCCTCGGCCTTTCTTACCCACTCGCGAGTCACTTTTTTCATAGAGGACCTTGCCCTTCGACACGATTTCCGTCAAGAAGGACTCGCGCTCCTTGAGACGCCACGCCATCTCTTTCGGGGTGCGAACAATCAGGTCCAGCGCAAACGGAGCCGTCAAGGCGAGGCGAATCTTGTACGCCTGGTCGAGCTGGTTGCGCGCCGGCATCACGACGAGGAGGTCGACATCGCTGTCCTCATGCGGCGTGCCGTAGGCGTGGGAGCCGAACAGGATGATCTTGTCGGGATGAAACTGCGTGGCGATCGCCCGAGCGTAGCGACGAATCACGCGCTGCGGAACCGCGTCGCCGCGGTAGTAGCGCCTGGCAGGAAAGGGGAACTCGTCTGGTGGCTTCGTGCGCATGCGTTCATTCTAGCCGCTCGCGCGAGTCCATTGCGGCCGGAGCCTGAAGTAACCGACGGGAGATTGCCCGCGAGTTCGGCCGGCAGTTCACGGAAGGCCTGAGCAAGAAGGCTTCGTTGCGAACCCAGCTGCCGCGCTGGATCGCGCATGGTCGCGCCGATCGGTGCGGAATCCGCGCAGCATGACTTTGCGCTGAGCGAGGCGGCATGGGAAGCGATCGAGCAACAGGCGACCACGAAGCAGCTGCGACGCCTGACGCTGCTCGCCTTGATCGGCGAGCACGAGATCAACTTCTGGAATTGGCGGATTCGCCTTCTGGAATCGCCCGACCGTTGGCCGCTGCTCACCGACCGCGAGGCCGGTGCGTGACGCCGGGGAGGATTACCGGCCGGAAAATCGCGCCCGTCGCCAGCCGCCACCGACGCTGATGGCGACGCAGCGCGTTGCACGCCGAGAACCTGAACGTCACGCATGTCACTGGCGCGCCCGCTTCGGGTGCCGATCTGGCTCCACACGTACCCGGACTGCTATACTGAATGGTTGAAAATGGAGGGCTACGCCATGTCCGCGCCGAATGTTCCCAGCGAGGCAGCGCACCTGATTCTGAAGGAATTGGCCGAGCAGACCGGCCAGACGTTGGACGCGTACCGCCGCAAGCTATTCTTTGAGCAGCTAAACGCCGGTTATGCCGAACTGCGGGCCGATCCCGAAGCGTGGGCCGAGCACCTGGCCGAGCGGAAGCTGTGGGACGCAACCCTGATGGACGGCCTGGACCCGGATGAGCACTGGACGGAAGACGGCCGCTGTCTTACCCCTGAGGAAGGCAAGCCCTGAACCAAGCTGCGCCAACGTGCTGTCCACAAATCCCCACCGTTGCCCACCGCCCTGCCCACAAATGCCCACCGGCTCGCCCGGTAGGATAGGGCCGGCGGCGGTAGCCGGTCAGAAGCTTGGCGGCCGACTGAATGGTTTGGATGGTATCATCCGTGAGCACTGCCATGCCGTCTCCTTGAGATGGCAGCAAGTGTACCCTACGGAGGCGGAAAAATGGCAGATCATTGTCCCGCCGCTGCTTTAGTCCGCCCAATTCTCGATCCGTAATCCTTTCACTTCCTTGTAGTCAGCCACGTTTCGCGTCACCAGCAGCGCCTTCTGTGCCAGTGCAATCGCCGCGATCAGCATGTCACCGCGCTTCATGCTCTTCGTCTTTTTCCCCTTGCGCAGCCGCTCGAATTCTTCCCGTGCTCCCGCGTCGGGTTCCAGGAGCGCGAACGAATCCAGCAGTTCCTCCGAGGCCCGAAAGCGCTCTACGGCCCGCGCCAACTCCTCCTGATCCGCCGCCTTCAGAATGCTGGCATACCGCCCCTGAAGGATCTCCATCCGCGTAATCAGCGTAACGGCCAGTTTCTCGCTTTCCTCGACTGCCGCGATGCGCCGCTGCAGCTGCTCCGTCTTGCCGTAGGAATGCAGCGTCATGATGTCCGTATCGAAGACGATCATCCGTTCTCCCGCCGTGCGCGGGCGTCGGCCAGCCGCTCTTCCAGGTCGTCATCTTCACGGAACACGCCGGCTTGCTTGAGGACCGCCTGCTTTGATCCGCGCTGCGGAATCCGGTCTTCCAACGCGGCCAGCCGCGCGCTCAGCCGCTCCATATGGCCGACCAGCTCTTCCATTGGGAAGAACTCCAAGGGCCAGTGCCGCCCATACCGCTTGAACTCGCGGTAATAATGGCCGTAGCGGAGCCAGTCCGCGAGAGCCGTCTTCAGAAATCGCCATTCGCCGCTGATCTTCTGGCCGGGGACTGCGTTATCGCGCGCGAGGTCCGCAACCTGCATCGCAGGGATGCGCAGGAAGGCCGCAGCTTCTTCCAGCGTCAGCACCTGCTCGCCGTGTTCCGAGTTCGCTTCTGGCACGACCGTATTCTCCACGCAGCGCCCAGATTTCATTGTCCCGCGCTACGCAACGTGAGGCAAGAGCGTGCGGGTGCTCGTGATGCGGATATGGTTTGTGCCGTCTTCGTCCTGATACGCGAGGACGAGGCAGCCGTCGTCGCCGCTGAAAGCTGTGTGCTCGGCGGCGCGGGGAAGCTCGATCCGGGCGACGACGCGGCCACTCGAAGTCTCGACGACGACATAGCACTTTTCTGTATCGTTGAGCCGCGGCCGGCGCAGCGCGACGAAATCGCAGCGCGGCGAAAACCTGGCCGACTCAAACGCCCCCACTTGGACATCGACCTGCCACTCGCGCCGCTCGTGCAGGTCCACGCCGCAAATGCGCCACGTATCCGGCCTGTCGTCTTTCACCAGGGCGACAAAGGTTCGGCCGTCCTCCGACTGGCCATGAGCCTGGAACTTGTCCGCGCCGGTCAGAAATCGGCCTACTTCGTCGCCCGTGGCCGCGTCGAGGAGCTGCACTGGACCGAAAGCCGCGCCGGCTGCCAGCCAGTAGGTTGCTATGCGTCCATCGCCGGCATCGAAGACCGACTTTGGCCCGTCCGCGCGCACCCAGCGCGGCTCCGGCGGCGTCACCACGTACATCCCGACCGCGACCGCACCGATCGCCAGGATGAACAGGCCGCCGCGCAACCACGGACCACGATTTCGCCAGAGCTTGCGGATCAGCACGGCCAGCCTCCTTTCCATCATGCGCTCGGCGCCACCAGCACCCCGCATACCGCAACCGGCGTCACAATTCCTCGTTTTTTTAAGGGCTCTGTGCGGCCACAAATGGCGGGCAGATGGATAGTATGGCTGTATGCGACCCGCCTGTATGGAGGGCCGCCAGTCATGGGCCGGCGGCGCGGCATTCCGGTCGATCGCCCTTGCCCAGGTGGCGCGGGATGAGCACAATGCAGGTGGCCCATTGCCTGGCAAATCGGGAGAGCGTTCCATGGATCAACAAGCCTATAACCGCTGGTGGGCGCTCCACGTGCGCGTGGCGCTCGGAGAGACGCTTGCCGCAGCGGATCATGGGTTCTACGAAGCCGGCATGAAAGAACGCGACGCCGACGACGAACTCCATGGCGCCGGCCAAGCCGTTGGCAAGGCCCGGGCCGCGCTGGCGACGCTGGACGCCGAGAATGCCCAATTGCGCGCCCAGAGTGAGAAGCTCAACGCGGAGATTGTGAATCTCGAAGAGGCATCAGCGACACCGACGCGGGCGGCGAGCTGACGATCGACCACCATCGCCCGGTCACGACAGGCGGCGACGATCAGGACGACAACCTCGTTTATGCCTGTATACGGTGCAATCAGTATAAGGGAGACTTCTATCCTGGCCCGGCGGACGTTGCGCGTGGCTGCCGCCTACTGCATCCGCTCCTGGACGATGTGCCCAGCCATATCCGGCTAAATTCACGGACCGGCAAACTGGAATAACTGAGCGAGACTGGGCGTTTCGAACTGACCAATTCAGCGACGTATAGCATGAGAAAAAAGCTGATACACATTTTTCACCCTTTTGGAAGAAAAAAGTCCTTGCGCCCGTTAAATGTTCGCTGGGGGCAACTTAATTCCACCGGACACGCCGTACTGGAATAAGAGCCTACCTTGACCAACGAACTGAGCGGCGCAAACGGGCTCAAGGTTGGGCGGGGGCGGCTTCGCTGAGTCCGGCCACTGAGTGTTGAAATTACTCCACGCATAGCCCCAGTATGCCGTAGCGACAATGGCATTATTATTCGTCTTGTCGCGAGCTTGATCAACAAATAGCGCTAATGTCCCGAAGAGTCTGGTCACCTTAGTCCTTAAACAAGCGTACACCCCGCGCGGTTGCCCCCGGAAAAACGAAAAAACTCGAAATCCCTAGGCCTTTCTGCGGTGTCTGAATAGTAGCCGCTGTTCACACACTTCAGCAAGAAAGGGATTTCGAGTGAATGCTAAGATACACAAGCAGTTGAACCGAAGCAAGCGCCGAATCGAACGCCGGCTCGACAAACGCAATCTCCAGGGCTGCGAGCGGCCGATGTTCACGGCCTCCAACATCCACTACGAAATCAGCAGCCGCGACCGCGGCATCGCCCACGGCGGCATTGGTGTCATTCATACACTGGTGCGCCGACTTGGGCTGATCGATGCCATCGACCGGGATCTGGTGCTGTTTCAGATACTCCATTTGCCTTACCACGAGTCCGATCACGTCCTGAACATCGCCTACAACGCTCTGTGCGGGGGCACTTGCCTCGAAGACATCGAGCTGCGTCGTAATGACGAAGGGTTCCTCGACGCTCTCGGCGCCCGCCGTATTCCCGACCCGACGACCGCTGGCGATTTCTGCCGCCGCTTTTCCGCCGAGCACATTCGCGCGCTGCAAAACGCTTTCCATGAGACGCGTCAGAAGGTGTGGGCCCTGCAGCCCGCCAATTTCTTCGAGCGGGCCGTCATCGACGCGGACGGCACACTGGTAGGCACCACCGGCTCCTGCAAACAGGGCATGGATATTTCCTATAAGGGCACCTGGGGCTATCAGGTGCTGGTCGTAAGTTTGGCCAACACGGGCGCGGTGCTGAGCATCGTCAACCGTCCCGGCAACCGTCCCTCGCATGAAGGCGCCGCTACCGAGATTGATCGCTGCATTCAGATCTGCATTCAAGGCGGCTTCCGGCACATTCTGTTACGCGGCGATACCGACTTCTCGCAGACCCAGCACCTCGACCGCTGGAACGCCGCTGCGCGCATCCGGTTCATCTTCGGCTACGACTGCTGTCCCAGTCTCGTCGACAAGGCCGACAAACTGCCCGATTCGGCCTGGAAGAAGTTGCAGCGGCCGGCCCGTTACCACGTGGCGACCAGGCGGCGGCAACGGCCCGCGAACGTCAAGGACGCCGTGGTGAAGCGACGGCAGTTCGATACGCTACGTCTGCAATCGGAAGAAGTCGCCGAGTTCAACTATCGGCCGACGGCGTGCGGCGCGACCTATCGCATGGTGGTGGTGCGCAAGAACATCACCAAGGAGAAGGGCGAGCAACGGCTGTACGACGAAATTCGATATTTCTTCTACATCACCAACGACTGGGCCAGTGATGCCCACGAGATCGTATTCTCTGCCAACGATCGCTGCGATCAGGAGAACCTGCTGGCGCAGTTGCACAACGGTTGCCGGGCGCTCGAGGCGCCGGTGGACAATCTGGAGAGCAACTGGGCTTACATGGTCATGACTGCGTTGGCCTGGGACTTGAAGGCGTGGTGCGCACTGATGCTACCCGAGGGAGTGGGACGGCATCGGGCATCGTACCACGCGGACAAGCTTTGGATGCTGCGTATGGAATTCAAGACCTATCTGCACGCATTCATTCAGTTGCCATGCCAAATCGTGCGGACCGGCGGTCGGCTCTTGTATCGACTGATCTCGTGGAACCGACACCAACCGATCTTCTTCCGCTTGGTCGATGCGCTGCGGTGCTGACGCGCGGCTCACGAAGTCGGACTCTGGATGCTCCGATCCCCGCGGCTCCCAGAGCGTCAACCGCAGAGAGGAACGAGACCATGCACCACGCCAACCTGGACCAAATCGCAGCCCGTGCGGGCCTGCTCGGACCGGCCCGGCGCGGCCGCAACGCGTTCGTGCTTTGGGCGTTCGCTTGTTTAAGGATTAGAACAGCCGCCGCGCGGTTTGTCAACTATATTCAGAAAAAAAAGACAAAGGCGACAAAGGGACAAAGGCGGTCGAGGGGATTCCGGTGGGCCGCAAGGCGGATGCGCTTTTCTTCCTGCACACGGCCTTCCCCCATTCCGATTCGGCGGCGACGCTGCGGATACAATGGCCATGAGAGTTTCCAACCTTGCCAAAACTTGCGCCGCGCCACAGATTTACCGGGCACGATTGGCCACCTTGGCCCATTTTTGGAGTTTCATGCGTGTTTGCGATCGCTTGGCACCGTCCGTGGATTCGCCTGTCGCTATCGGCGAGCGTGCTCATCCTGCTGTTCGTTGGGCGGGCCACCGCCGATCCGATCTGGATCGAGGGCGAACATGTCACGAAGCTTCCCGCTGGCTTCAAGACCGGCGGGTGGGGCAATCAGCATTACCTGTCCGGCGGCAGCTGGTTGTTCGCCGCCATTGACGGCAAGGACGCCGAAGCGCTGCCCGCCGACGGCATGCGGCTGAGCTACCCCTTCGCGGCGACATCGCAGGGCAGCCATGAGGTCTGGGCACGCGTCGGCTACGAGTTTGCGCGCTCGCCGTTGCGCTGGCGCATCGACGACGGCCCCTGGGGCGACGATCGGCCGGAGCATCTGACCACCGACCTGATGAGCCTGCAGGACTGGAACGAGGTTGCCTGGATCAAGCTCGGCACGGTGGACCTGACGCCCGGCCAAC
This sequence comes from uncultured Gemmataceae bacterium, assembly GCA_963834865.1. Classification (GTDB taxonomy): domain Bacteria; phylum Planctomycetota; class Planctomycetia; order Gemmatales; family Gemmataceae; genus CAWIDK01. Next base: position 885,857 of record CAWIDK010000005.1, on the reverse strand, counting down.
ACACGCTCGCCATCCACTTCGAGCGCCGCGTCCTGCCGGGCAAAAAACAGCCCGAGCGCATCCTCACCGGCCTCGATTGCTTCTGCATATCGAAGGAGCCGTTCCGTCCCAACGGCCGCTTCAAGCCCGGCGAGGATTATAGGGAAGAGATCGATAAGAAGGCCGCCCAGCACGTTTTCGACGTCGCCGACGTGCGCGGCCCGCGAACGACGGTGCCGCTCAAGGGCCTGTGGGAGATCGCTCGCTTTGATGAGCAGGAGATCAACGACCGCGCCGAGCCGGTCGCCGTGCTGCCGCCCGATTACGGCAAGCTGTTTTGGAAGGCCGTCACCGTGCCCGGCAATCGCGACACCACCCGGCCGGACATGCAGTATTGCCATCGCTTCCTCTACCGTACGCGCATCCACGTGCCGGCCGAAACCGCCGGCAAGTCGTTCGTGTTGCGCTTCCCGTCGACGGCGCTGATCGCATCGGTGTTCGTCAATGGCAGATTCTGCGAGGGCAACACCACTCCCTGCGCCGCGTGGGACGCCGATATCACCAGGGCCGTCATCCCCGGCAAGGACAATGAGGTTGTGGTCGCGATCAAGGATCTCTACTACGCGATCGCATCGACCGGCGACGGCAAGTCCGCGCGCACGTTGTTCAACTATCCGACGAGCTGGTTCTACTCCGGCGCCCATGGTGGCGGCGCGATGCGCAACGCCGACTTCCCGGTGCTGCTGCAGGTCCAGGGCGCCGGTATCCTCGAAACCCCGACGCTCACCATTGCCGGCCCGGTGTACGTGGCCGACGTGTTCGTCAAGCCCTCGGTGGCACGCAAAGAACTGGGCCTGGAGATCACGTTGCACAATACCTCGAACGGGCCCGTGAAGGTCGCAATCCAAAACGAGGTCGTGACCGGGGCGCGGGGCCTCACTCAATTGGCGTTTGCGAGCACGAGCGTCGTACTGCCGCCCGGCGCCACGCGCGAAGTGAGCCTTACTGAGCAATGGCCGCATCCCAGGCTCTGGTGGCCCGACGATCCGCAGATGTACCAGCTCGTGACATCGCTGCGGGTTAACGACAAGTTCGTCGATGAAAAACGCACCAAGTTCGGCTTCCGCGAATGGCAGTGGCAGGGCCAGACCTTCACGCTCAACGGCGTGCCGTGGCACTTCCACGCCGACACCTCGCACGGCGGTAAGCTTGCCGACAAGGACAAGGCGACGGTCGAGGATTACTGGAAAAAGAGCGGCATCAACACCGTGCGCTACTGGGGCCAGCAGCCATGGGTCGGCGACAGCCAGGAGGCGACGCTCGACTACTTCGATGCGATCGGCATGCCGATCCGCCGTAGCGGCATCTTCGACGGCGAGGGGGCCAGCTATAACCTCGTCGAGACCAGGAACGGCAAGAACGTCGCCCGCAAGGCGCTGTTCGACAACTGGATTCGCCAGACCAAGGCGCAGATCAAGGCCGAGCGCAACCACCCCTCCATCTTCGTATGGTCGATCGAGAACGAGATCACCTTCATCAACATCCGCAATCTCGGGCTGCACGATCCGTGCGAGCCGGAGATTCGCCGGGCGGTCAAGGAGGTCATGGCGTTCGATCCGACTCGGCCGGCCATGATCGACGGCGGCGACGCGCTGCGCGACCGGTCGCTGCCGATCTACGGCAATCACTATAACGAAGCCCACTTTAGGCATTATCCCGACGAGGCGTACACGATGAAGCTGGCGTTCAGCCGGCACAAGGATCCGTGGACGCCGTGGCCGCTGGGCGACGATCGGCCGCTTTTTATCGGCGAGAGCTTCTTCGCGAACGGTTCGCCGCCGGCCGCGTATTCGGCACTGATCGGCGAGCAGGCGTTCCTGGGGCGCAACCAGGCCGAGCCGGGCGTCCACCTGTTTGCGCGGATGCTGGCCGAGGGCTATCGCTGGCACGGCATCGCCGGCTTCCATTTCTGGTTCAACGCGGACAGTCCCGATGCCGAGCATTACAAGGCGTTCCAGCCCGTATGCGTTTTCTGCCGGGAGTGGAACGGCACGTTCGGTTCCGGCCAGCAGGTGCCGCGCACGCTCAAGGTCTTCAACGACACGCATTCGTCCGAGCCAATCGACGTCGAGTGGTCGTTCCGCGTCGACGGCAAGGCGTACGCCGAGGGAGCCGATACCTTCGCCCTCGAGCCCGGCACGGCGAAGGAATTCAGCATTATGCTGCGCACGCCGCGCGTCGTGAAGCGGACCGAGGGCGAGCTGGTCCTTGCCTGCCACCGCGGCGGCAAGCCGGTCTATCGCGACGTGAAGAAATGCTTCGTGCTCGGCGAGTTGGCCCGGCTGCCGCAGATCGACGTCAATCAGATCGCCGTCTACGATCCGAAGAACCTCGTCAAGCCCTGGCTCAAGGAGCGTGGCTATCCCTTCCGAGATGTCGCCGTGCTCGACAAGCTGCCCGAGTCGTGTGTCGCGCTGATTATCGGCCCCGATGCGCTGACGCCGCGTGAGGCGACCGATCCGCGCTGGGTCGCGTTGGCGGCCAGGGGGAAACGCGTATTGGTGCTCGACCAGACCCACCCCCTGCATTTCCAGGCGGTACCGGCCGATCTCGCAGTCACCGATTACGTCGGCCGTATCGCGTTCCCGGAGAACCTGGAACATCGCGCGTTCGCTGGGCTCGGCAAGGAAGATTTCTTCTGCTGGTCCGGCGATCACGTCGTTTATCGCAACGCGTACAAGAAGGCGTCGCGCGGCGCCCGTTCGCTGCTGCAGTGCGATGACGAGCTGTCGTGCACGGCCCTGGTCGAATGCCCCGTGCAAAAGGGCGTGCTGCTCCTGTCCCAGGCCGCCATCGGCAGCAAGCTCGGCACCGACCCGGTCGCCCAACGTCTGCTCGACAACCTGATCGATTATTGCCTCGGCTATCGGCTGCCGGCGAAAAAGACGGTGGTCGTCTTCCCCGACGGGGACTCGCGGCTCAAGCTGATCGAGTCGCTCGGCCTTCAGTTCACGCACACCGACGACCTGCTGAGCGCCCTCGGCGAACCCGCCGCGGACATCGTCGTCGCCGACGCCTCCGCGCGGAATCTGGCTCGCCTGGTCGAATCGCCGCGCGTGCTGGAGCAGTTCGCCGCGCGCGGCGGCTACCTGATGCTATGGGGTCTCGAACCCAACGGTCTCGCCGGCTTCAACAAGGTCGTCGGCGTTGACCACGTCATCCGCCCGTTCGGCATGGAGCGCGTCACGCTGCCGGCCCAGCGCGATCCGATCCTCGCCGGACTCACGAGCCGCGACGTGGCCCAGGAAAGCGCCGAGCACATTTATCCCTGGGCAGCCGACCGGTACCCGGCGAAGGACACGTTCACTCACGTCGTCGACCTCGACGACATCGCCCCGTTCGCGCGGTCGGCGAAATACGCCCACGGCTGGTCGCAAATGACCAACGGCTTGACCTCGGCCGACAGTTGGAAGTTCATCTTTTACCACGAGCTCAAGAGCGACCCGCATCCGAAGTGGTCGGCCGTCTTGCCGCACGAGGAGGAAGTCGTCCACTTCGCGATCGTGCTCAACACACACTACCAGGTCATCTCGAAGCTGCGGCTGACGTTCGACGACAACGAGGCCGATGCGGTGACGCTCGATCTCAAGGGAGTCGCGGAGCTGAAGCAGGAATTTGCCTTGAAGCCGCGGCGTTGTAAGAAGATCACCCTGGAGCCGATCGAGCTCGACACGCGCGGCAAGCAGCCGACGACGGGGGTGGACAACATCTGGATCAGGGTGCGCCGCAGCGAGGATTACCAGAAGCGCGTGGTGCCGTTGCTCAACATGGGGGCGCTGGTGAAGTACCGCATGGGCGCCGGTGGCGTGATCCTCAATCAGCTCCGCGTGCCGGCGAGCGAGTCGAATCCGGTCAACGGCCCCAAAAAGCAGAACATCGTCGCGACGCTGCTACGCAATCTCGGCGCGACGTTCGCGGCCGAACGGCTGATCGTCGCCGGCCTCAACATGCAGTACACGCCGGTGCCGCTCAACGAGAAATGCACGCAGTTCCTGACGGCCGACCGCGGCTGGCTCGACAGCAAGCTCGACCTGGGCCATTTGCCGATCGGCGAGCAGAAGCTGGCGGGCGTCGATTACGTCATCCGCGATTTCAAGACGTCGCCCTTGCCGGCCTGTATCATGCTCGACGGCCCCGGCGTCAAGGGGATGCCGAAGGCGGTGGACGGGATTCCGGTCGGCCGCAAGGCGGACGCGCTGTTTTTCCTGCACACGATTCACCGCACGAAAGAGTGGCGGCCTGAGGGGAACAAGAAGGACCCGCCGGTGCTGTTCCAGTACGTGGTGCATTACGCCGACGGCAAGACGGCGGAGGTGCCGGTGCTGTACGGCCGCGGCGCGGATCACTGGATCGCCCAGCAGCCTCAAGGTCTGCCGGACGCCGCCGTCGCATGGGCGGCACCGTTCCCGAAAGACGGCACGATGCAAGCGGTGGTCTATGAGATGACGTGGACCAATCCGCGGCCAGGCGTGGAGATTCGCAGCATCGACGTGCGCGCCGGCGAAGGACACGCCGTGCCGGTGGTGCTGGCGATCACGGCGGCTACTGCGCAGAAGTAACTGCGCATTACATGAAGCGTTGCAGCGCCTTGCGCAGCGTATCGATCATCGCTTGCTGGTCGAACGGCCCGATCGGTTCGCGCGTTGTGCGGCGCAAGCCACGCCAGCGCAGGTACACCGGCCAGCCGGCGTGAGCGGCCGAGTTGTTGAATTGCTCGCGTACCCGTTGCGACCAGAAAAATCCGAAGCGATCGCGAAAATCGAGCCAGAGCCGATCGAACTCGGATTGCGCCGGCCGTGGTCCCCACCAGCATCCCCAGACCGCGCACGGCGCCATCAGCACTAATAGGTGAAAGAGCTGCACGTCGGTGCGATGGGGCAGTACAGCGGCGCGTAGAGCGCTACCACCTCACCCGCCAGCGCCGTGCCAAGAGCAGCACGGCCGGCGCCGACCGTGTCGGCAAGTAGTTGAGAGGGCCGACGGCGAGCGTTGCGCAAAGGAAAAAGATCCGCAGCGGATCCACGGGGTCCTTGCCGATCAGCATGCTCTCGATGAGCGGCCACACGCTCACCACCAGCAGTGCCAACACGGCGAAATCCCAGGCATAGACATACGGCCGGCGCGCGTTGAGGACCGCGATCCCGGCAGCACTCGTGAAACAGAGGGCGACGTAAACTGCGGGGTCCGGGCCGACTTGATCGGTGTCGGGCCCGAGGATGGCCCATGCCCATCCAAGCCAGGCCGCCGCGCTCCATGCGATGGCGTGGGTTAAGCTGGTCCGGCGGTTGGCATACGCGGCGCGCACCAGCGGATACAACCCGATCAACGCGAGAACCCAGTAAACGATCGTCATCACGTGTGCTCGGCCGCATTCATCCGACCTGCAGTGAAGATCCGCAGATCCGGCCCGTCGGTTCGGGGGAGTTGTATCGGTTGCGCCGACGGCAGTCCCGGCGATTCGGCCGCCGCATGCAATTTCGCCTCAATGCACGCATCGTTTCGGCCGATGGGGAGAGAAGAACCAGCGCTCTATGCGGACCCAGGGAGATCAGCCATGAATCGGTTGCGAGGGCTCTTTGTTGTGCTAGCCCTACCGGCGTTCGCCTTGCCTGCCCAGGCGCAGTTCTTCCACAAGAAGGCACGGCCGGTCCCCGCGCAACGGGTGCCGGAGCTGATCCTGATCCTCAAGACCGAGACCGACGAGCGCAAGCGCGCCGAGGCGGCCGAGGAGCTGCGCGAATACGATGCCAGGGCCTACAGCGAGATTGTGCCGGTGCTCATCGACGTATTGCACAATGACAGGAAATCGACCGTGCGGCTCGAAGCGCTCAACAGTCTCATGCGGCTTCGCCCCGTAAGTCAGCCGGCCGGCCAGGCGATCGAGCACGCGGCGGCCAGCGACGAATCGCTGCGGGTGCGGCTGCAGGCGAAGTCGGCGCTCCTGAAGTATCACCTTGCCGGCTACAGCGCCTCGAACAAGAACGAGCCATCGGTGTTCCAGCCGACAACGCAGGAGCCGCCGTTGGCGGAGCCGCCCGCGTCGACCATGATCCCAGCGGTCGCGTTCCCGACACCGGCAAAGGTGACGCCGGCGGTGGGGACGCCGAGTAATTCCGACCTGCCGCGTCCGCTGCCGGCAGGCGTGGCGCTGCCGCCCGGCACGGTTGTGCAACCGCCGCCCACAATTCAGATCGAGGGGCCCGTGTTGCCGCCTCGGCCGTTCTAGCCCAACCGTTCTTGCGAGAGTTGCGCCTGTCAATCTTCTGGAACATATTGGCACCGCTCCGGCCAGGGAATTGCTCGACCGACATTTCCGCAAGCTCCCGTGCGATTCGGATACTTGACCGGTCAGGAAAGGCGCAATCCGCTCGGTTCAGCGGCTAGACGATGCGCCGAAAACTCGGACCAGACGTTGTCATCGGCGAACCGGCAGAGGGATCGCTGTCAGGCATGCTCTTCGTGGTGACCGTGCCGCGGGGCGCTTCGAGCGCGCTGCCGACCTGGGTGACGACATCACCCGCGGCCCTCAGGCCGAGATTGCCGCCGGTCGAAAGCAGCGTGACGCCACTCTGGACGATGATGTCCTCTGACGTGCCGCTCGCGGGTGTGGTTGGGCCCGACGTTGTGGCGATCAGGTTGCCGGCGCTGGTTACGTTGGCGGCGAATACGAGCGGGCCGCTGGTTGCCGACAGGATGGTGTTGCCGCCCTGGTTGGACGAGACGGCCGCGATGGTCGTGCCGCCGACCAGAGCAAGCTGCACGCCGCCGCTGGTGCTATTCTGGAACGCCAGGGTAGTCGCCTCAATGCGCAGCGCCGTTCAGCGCGCCGATGCCGGTGCCGGCTGCGAGCGTAAGCGAGTCGGCCGTCGCCAGGCCGCCGTGTGCGAACAGGGCGCCGGCCGTGGTCAAAGTCACCGTGCCGGTGGCCGCGATGGCCGCGACCTTGCTCGTCGGCTGGACGGCGACCATGCCGCCGGTGCCGGCCGTCAGGCTGAGGTTGCCGGTGTCTACGAGCGCGGCACGGGCGCCTTGGTTGTTGAAGACGATGCTGCCCGGCCCGTTGACGGCTTCGACCGCCGCGATTGTGCTTCCTGACGGGACCGTGAACGGCGCGGTCTGGAAGGCGATGGTGCCGGTCTGCGCCGCGCTGCCAAACGTGAGCGTGCCGCCAGCGCCGATTTGGAGACGGGCCAGCTCCGCATTCGTCAGGGTCAGGCCGGCGGTGCTGCCCGGCCCGCTGCCGAGCGCGATCGCCTCGCTCGGCAGCGACGGCAGGATGACGATGCCGCCGCCGGTTGGCGCGGGTGCGGCGAACTCGCGGACGCTGTGGTTATCGGCGACGAACAGATCGCCCTGCTTGTCGAAGACCAGGGCACTCGGAACACTGTCGCTCGGCACCGTCAGCATCCGCAGCGGCGTCGTCTGCCCCGGAGCGAAGACGCTGATGGTGCTGCCGTTGCCGAGGTAGGCCCCCGCGTTCTGATCGTCGTTGGCAACGTACACATAGCCGTGTGCGTCGATCGCGAGGGCGCTCGGCTGCTGCACGCCGGTCAGGAGCGCCGTCGGCATCGTGTGTCCGCGCGCGTATTCGGCGACCGTGTTGCTGCCCGATTCGGCGACGAACAGGTCGCCCTGCGCGTCCAGGGCCAGGGCGGTGGGGTCTTTCACTCCGGTCAACGTGTAGCTCGGCGTGGTATGTCCGAGTTGAAAGACGCTGATCGTGTTGTTGCCCGCGTTGGCCACGTAGATGGTGTTGTTCGCGTCCACGGCGAGCGCCACCGGGCTGTTCACGCCGATGAGCGTGCGCAAGGGTGTGGTATGGCCCGGCGCGAAGACGCTCACGCTGCCTGCGGCCCCGTTGGCGGCGTTCGCCACGTACACGTCGCCGAGACTGTCGAACGCCAGCGCCGCGGATTGTTGAGGCCGGTGAGCGTGAGCAGCGGCGTCTGGCTGCCCGGCGCAAAAACGCTCACCGTGGTGCCGCCGCTGTTGGCGACGTAGAGATTGCCATGCGCGTTGACCGCCAGACTTTCGGGCGTGTTCAGCTCGGTCAGGTCGTTAAATCCGCCGTGAAGCCCGTCCGTCAGGGCGGCCACGGCATTGCCGCCGCGCACGGCAATGTACAGGTTGCCGTGCTCATCGAAGGCCAGACCTTGCGGGTTGGTGCAGTAGATGAGGGCGGGATTCGGCGTCGTGTGCCCGGCCTGGAAGACCGCGACGCCCGGCGGATACACGCCGAGCTGGCCGGTGTTGCTGCGCTGAATCTCGGTCGAAACCAGCAGGTCGCCACTGTCGTCCACCGCCAGCGCCACCGGGGCCGGGCAGCCGGTGAAGGTGGTCGTCGGCGTCGTGGTGCCGGGCGCGAACTCGCTGACGGTGCCGCTGCCGCTGTTGGCGACGTACAGGTTGTTGTTCTTGTCGACGTCGAGGGCGTCGGGGCCGAGCAGACCGGTGATGACGCTGGTCGCCGTGGTCGCGCCGGCGGCGAACTCGCTGACCGTGTCGGCACTGCTGTCCGCGACGAAGACGTCGCTCGCCGAATCGACGGCCAGCGCGATCGGCGTGACGAAGCCGGTCAGCGTGACGTTGGGCGTCGTGCTACCGGGGTGGAACTCGCTGACGGTCCCGGCCGCCTCGTTGGCGACGAAGAGATTGCCCGACTGGTCGAACACCAGGGCCACAGGGGTTGCCAGACCAGTCAGAGTCTCGGTGGGCGTGGTGCTGCCCGGCGCAAAGACGCTCACGGTATCGCTGCCGGCGTTGGCGACGAAGAGATTGCCGTGCGGATCGAACGCGAGCGCGTCCGGACGGGACAGGCCGGTCAAGGTCGCGGTTGGCGCCAGGCTGCCCGGTGCAAACTCGCTGACGGTGTCCGCGAGGAGGTTGGCGACGAACAGATTGTTCGCGCTATCGAAGGCCAGCGCCACCGGCGCGTTCAGACCGGAGATACTGCCGAGCACCGCGCCGGCCGGCGACAGCGCGCTCACGTTCTGCGCACCGTTGGCGACCTGCACGTTGCCGGCGCTATCGACCGCGAGTGTCCGCGGGTTGGCCAGCGGCACGTTCAGCACGTTGGTCGGCATGGTGCAGCCGGCCGCGAAAACGTCGACGTAAGCGGAATAATAACTCGCATGGGCCACATACAAATCGCCGCGTCCGTCGACGGCCACGGCGGTCACCGACGTTTCATCCGAAGTGGTGAGGACCGCGGTCAGGGTCGTGCTGTCCGCGGCGTACCGGCCGATCTGGGCTTCCACGGTGAACAGGTCGCCGTGATCGTCCGCGGCGAGGAGCGGGTATCCGTTGATGCGGAGATTGGGGATGCTGACGCTGGCTGCGGATTGGCCGGGAGCGAACTTGAGCGTTGTGCCGTTGGTCTCGGACGCGCAGAAGTCGCCCTGCGAATCGCACGCCACCGAGGCGATGCTTGCCGTGAAGCCGGTGAGGGTGCGCATTGGCGTGGTCGTCCCCGGCGTGAACTCGCTCACAGTCGTGTTGGCGGCGTTGACCACGAAGAAATCGCCGTTGGGGCTGAAGGCGATGCCTTCCGGCTGGCTCAGGCCGGTGTAGGTGGCGGTCAGCGCCAGCGTGCCCGCGGCATACTCGCTGACGGTGTTGCCATGCGCGTCGGTGACAAACGCGTCCCCGTCCGCATCGAGGGCCAGTCCGTACATGGCGGCCCGCGACGCCGCGCTCACTCACCATGGCGCTGGGCGTCGTGCTGCCCGGCGCGAACTCCAGCAGCGTTCGGGCCGCGGGTACCAGGACGAAGAGGTCGCCCGCCTGGTCGCAGGCGAGCGCCGTGGCCTCGCCCGGGAGATTCAGCGTCGCCGTCGGCGTGGAGCTGCCGGCGGCGAATTCGAGCACCGTGTTGGCGCTCCCGTTCGCGACAAAGACATTGCCGTCCGGATCGACCGCCAGCGCATTGGGCGAGAAGGCGGTGCCGACGGTTGTGGTGGGCTCGGCCGACAGCGCTGGGCCGGATTCCACCAGCGCCGGCTGGGCGCTGGTGTCGATCGACACGTGCGCACCGCGCAGGGTGACGGCCGACGCCGAAGTGCTGGCGGACCAGACCACGGCCCGCGCCTGGATGGCCAGCGTGCCGGTCGGGTTGCCGGTGCCGCCTGCGTTGACGCCGGCCACAAGCGTGATCGTACCGGCGCCGGCGATCACGCTGGTTCCGGCTGCGACGGTGAGGTTCCCGCTCGCTTCCAGGTCGATCGTGCCGGCACCGGCGGTCACGTGCAAGGTGTCGACGCCGTTGACCGTGATGCTCGCGGCGGTGGCACTAATGGCGCCGATGCCGCCGGTAAGATTGGCGAGCGGCCCGATGGTCAGCGGATCGCGCTGAAGCGTCGCCATCAGGGCGCTCACCGCGTTGGCATTGGTCACGTCGACGGTGGCCGTCGTATAGCCGTGGGTGGTGTTGCCGCCGTACGACAGCCCTAGGGCCTGGGCCGTCGAGGCCGGATCGAAATAGCTGCCGTGCAGGACGACGGTCAGCTGGGTCGGCGTCGGCTCGGCGATGGTGATCTGCGGCTGCGGCGTCACCGCATTTTCGACCAGGGAAAGCTCGGTGCCCGGGCCGCCATAGGTCAACAGGATCGCCGGTGCGAGGCGATCTTCCAGCGCCTCGATCCGAAGTCGCGTGGGCCGTTTGCGCCACGGTTGCAGCAATCGACAGGAACGGCCAAAGAGCGCAGTCCAATTCCAGGGAAATCGCACAACAATACCTCGCGCAGAAAAAGCGCACGCCGGTACCGGTGCGCAGCGCCACGACCCAATTGTAGCAAATACCCAGCGTATGTTAGACCCGCGTCGGGTCGGGCTTTTCCGCGTCGATGCCGAGATCCTTGATCGCCCGTGCCACCTGCTCGGCGGGGATTTCGCCGCGGCGCGACAGCTGCTCGAGCGCTGCCAGCGTGATGCACTCCGCGTCCACCTCGAAGAATCGCCGCAGCGACGCGCGATTTTCGCTGCGGCCAAAGCCGTCGGTGCCGAGCGGGGTCAGGCCGCCGGGGACCCAGCGGGTGATCGACTCGGCCAGCGACTTCATGAAATCGCTCGCGGCGATGAACACGCCCTTTTCATTCGCCAGCAGCGATTCCAGGTAACTCTGCCGCTTTGGCTGCGCCGGATGCAATCGGTTCCATCGCTCAGCCGCCAGCGCATCGCGCCGCAGCTCGGTGTAACTGGTCACGCTCCACACGTCGGCCGCCACGCCGTATTGCTCCGCAAGCAGCTCCTGGGCCCGCAGCGCGTGTCGCAAAATCGGTCCGCTGCCAAGCAGATGCACGCGCAACTTGACCTTCGGTTGGCCGAGCGTTGCCGGGCGGAAGCGGTACATGCCCTTGAGAATGCCCGCGGCGGCGCTCTCCGGCATCGGCTCCATCGGGTAATTTTCGTTGTACAGCGTCAGGTAGTAAAAGATGCTTTCGCCCTGTTCGTACATCCGGCGAATACCGTCCTGCACGATCAGCGCGATCTCGTAGGAAAAAGCCGGATCGTAGCTGATCACGTTCGGCACGGTGGCAGCGTGCAGCAGCGAATGCCCGTCCTGGTGCTGCAGACCCTCGCCCATGAGCGTGGTTCGGCCCGCCGTGCCGCCGAGCAGGAATCCGCGGCAGCGCAAATCGCCCGCGGCCCAGATCAGGTCGCCGATGCGCTGAAAGCCGAACATCGAGTAATAGATGTAGAATGGAATCGTCGGCACCCCGGCGGTGGCATAGGCAGTGCCGGCAGCGATGAAGGTGCACATCGCCCCCGCCTCGGTGATCCCTTCCTCGAATAACTGCCCGTTCTGGGCCTCGCGGTAGGCCGTAAGCGTGTTGGCGTCAACCGGTTCGTAAAGCTGGCCGACGTTCGAGTAGATGCCGTAGCGCGTGAACAGGTCCTGCATGCCGAACGTGCGGGCCTCGTCGGGAATGATCGGCACCACATATTTACCGATGTCCTTGTCCGCGAGCAGCCGTTTGAGCAGATCGACAAAGACCATCGTGGTCGACGCGGGCCGGCCGGCGCTGCCCTTGAAGAACGGCTCGACAAGCGCGGCGGGCGGCGGCTTGAGCGGCGGGCACTGGACGCGCCGCTCCGGCAGAAAACCGCCCAGCGCCTTGCGGCGTTCTTTGAGATACCTGATCTCGGCGCTGTCGTCGGCGGGCTTGAAATAATCCGCGGCCAGTACCTGCTCATCGGTCAGGGTCAGGTTGAAGCGCGTGCGGAAGCGCAAGCGGTCCTGCTCCGCGACCTTCTTCGACTGGTGGGCGGTGTTCATCCCCTCGCCGGCACCCCCAGGCCGTAGCCCTTGACGGTCTTGGCAAGAATGACGGTCGGCTGGCCCAGGTGCTCGACCGCGACCTCGTAGGCGGCGTAGACCTTGACGGGATCGTGCCCGCCGCGCTTGAGGTTCTGCAAATCCTCGTCGCTCATGCCCTCGACCATCTGCAGCAGCTGCGGATATTTGCCGAAGAAATGCTTGCGGATATAAGCACCCGATTCGACGCTGTAGCGCTGGTACTCGCCGTCAACGACCTCGCCCATGCGCTTGACGAGTAGGCCGTCCCGGTCGCGGGCCAGGAGCGGGTCCCAGTTGCTGCCCCAGATGACCTTGATGGCGTTCCAGCCTGCCCCGCGAAAAGCGGTTTCGAGCTCCTGGATGATCTTGCCGTTGCCGCGGACCGGGCCGTCGAGCCGCTGCAGGTTGCAGTTGACGACGAAGATCAGGTTGTCGAGCCGTTCGCGCGAAGCGACGCCGAGGCGCCGAGCGATTCGGGCTCGTCGGTTTCGCCGTCGCCGAGGAAGCACCAGACCTTTTGCTGCGACGTGTTCTTAAGGCCGCGATGCTCCAGGTAGCGCAGGTAGCGGGCCTGGTAGATGGCCATGATCGGCCCCAGGCCCATCGAGACGGTCGGGAACTGCCAGAACTTCGGCATCAGCCAGGGATGCGGATAGGACGACAACCCGCCGCCCTCGGCCAATTCGCGGCGGAAGTGGTCGAGGTCCTCGGCGCGGAGCCGGCCTTCCAGAAACGCGCGGGCGTAGATCCCGGGGGTGCTATGGCCCTGGAAGTAGATGAAATCGCCGCCGCCCGGGTCGTCGGGCCCACGGAAGAAGTGGTTGAAGCCGATCTCATAAAGGGTGGCGAGCGACGCGTAGGTCGCGATGTGCCCGCCGATGCCGTCTTCCTTCTTGTTGGCGCGCACGACCATCGCCATCGCATTCCAGCGGGCCAGGCTCTTGATGCGGCGCTCCAGGTCGCGGTTGCCGGGGAACTGCGGCTGCCGTTCGACGGGGATGGAATTGACGTAAGGCGTGGTGAGCGGGGCGGTGACGTCAACGCCGTTGCGCTGCGCCTTGCCGCGTAACTGATTCAGGAGGAAGCGGGCTCGGTCGGGACCCTGGGTGACGAGGACGCCCGCGAGGGAGTCGAGCCATTCGCGGGTTTCGCCGGTATCCGGGTCGTTGTTGTTGCTCTCGCCGTTTCGCACCATCAGGATCTCCAGGGGAGAGGCGGGTTCCCTTCATTTTAGCGGGCGGATGCGGGCAGGCTATGGCGGCCACGCCGCGGGGTGAGTCTTCGAACCCCACGGGTTCCGGGGACCCGCGGGGTTCGAAGACTCACCCCGCGGCGTGGCGACGTGGTACAATAGGTGTGTCGAGCCTTGTACACAGACGGCGACGTGTCACAGCCTCCAGGGGAGCGTGTGCCTTTTCTCCGGACACGTGGGCCGCTAGATTGAGCGTGCGACTTCTTCTAGCGCGCACGCACAGCCAGCGCCCGACCGGGCGGGTCCTGGCCGGGTATTGCCGACCGCGATGCAGGTGGTGACGGCACGATGGAAACCGGGACCGGTCCATATCTGGTGATTCGCCGCGACGACGGCTACGGGGACGTGATCGCCCTCGAAGTCGGCCAGCGCTGCACGCTTGGCCGCGCCAACACCAACCGCATCGTCCTCAAGGACGAGCTGTGCAGCCGCGAGCACGCCGAGGTCTATTTTGCCGAGGAACGCTGGCGGCTGCGCGATCTCAAGAGCCTCAACGGCACCCGCGTCAACGGCGACGCCATCACCGACGAGTGGGAGCTCGTCTCCGGCGACGAGTTCCAGGTCGGCCGCACTCGCTTCGTCTATGTCGATCAGCTCGAGGAGTTGCCGCACGTGTCGCTGGCTGCGCCCGGCGAGACGATCTCGATCAAGAAGCGGCTCAGCCAGTCGCGGTTCATGACTCCCAACCCGGAGGTCGAGACGGGTGGTCACGTGGCGCGGACGGCACCGCTGAGCCGGGCCATACCCATCATCCGCATCGCAGCATCAGTCGGGACCTGGCCCAGCTGTACCGCCTCGGCCTGGAGATGGGAGCGGCGACGACCTACGAGGAGCTGGCCGACGTCGTGCTCGACGGCCTGCTCGCGGCGATCCATGCCGAGGTCGGCGCCTTTCTGACGGTCAAGGAAGGCCGGGAAATGGAGATCACCGCGGTTCGGCCGCGCGACCCGGACAAGCCCACGTATTCGCCCGTCTCCGAGTTTGTCACCAACGAGGTGATGAGCAGCAAGGAGGCGGTGCTGGCGGAGGACGTGTCGCGCAACCGCTATCTCAGCCAGCGCGACAGCATCACCTCGCTCGGCGCGACCAGCTTGATCTGCGCCCGGTCGTGCACAATGGCAAGGTGCTGGCGCTGATCCACCTCTATTGCATCGATCCGCACCGCTCGCTCAGCACCGACGACCTGGAGTTCACGGTCGCGGTCGCCAAGCACGTCGGCATCGTGCTGACGCAGGTGCAGCGGCAGGACTCGCTGTCGGCCTCGAACCGCGAGTTGCGGCTGCAGCTCAAGGTCGAGAGCGAGCTGATCGGCGACAGTCTCGCGATCCAGCAGATTCACGAGCAGGTGGGCCGCGTCGCGCCGACGCATGCGACGGTGCTGATCCGCGGCGAGTCGGGATCCGGCAAGGAGCTGGTCGCGCGGGCGATCCATTTCTCCAGTCCCCGGCGCGAGGGCCCGTTCGTCTGCCTGAATTGTGCCGCGATCACCGAGACGCTGCTGGAGAGCGAGCTGTTCGGCCACGAGCGCGGGGCATTCACCGGCGCGACCGAGAAGAAGATCGGCAAGTTCGAGGCGGCGCACCAGGGGACGATCTTCCTCGACGAGATCGGCGAGATGGCGGTCAATACCCAGTCGAAGCTGCTGCGCGTGCTCGAGGGCCATCCATTCGAGCGCGTCGGCGGCAGCACGCCGATCCGGGTCGATGTGCGCGTGGTGGCCGCGACCAATCAGCCGCTGGAGAAGGCGATGCAGGAGGGCCGCTTTCGCCGCGATCTGTTCTATCGCCTGCAGGTGATCGAGATTCGCATTCCGCCGTTGCGCGAGCGTCGCGACGACGTGCCGACGCTGGCCGAGTATTTCCTGCGCCGCTTCGTCAAGGAGACCGCCCGCAAGATTCGCGGCTTCACGCCCGCGGCCCTGGACAAGATGGCACAGTATCACTGGCCCGGCAACGTCCGCGAGCTGCGCAACGTCATCGAGCGCGCCGTGGCGCTCGGCAAAGGGCCGATGCTCGACGCGTCGGACGTGTGGCTGTCGTCGCTGGAGATCAGCGGTCCGGCGCCGCTGGTGTCGGAAGCATTCGAGCCGCTGCCGCTGGACGAGGTGGAGAAACGCCACATCCTCAAGACGCTCGATCACACGGAGTGGAACAAGAGCCAGGCCGCGAGTATTCTCAAGATCGAGCGCTCGACGCTCGACCGCAAGATCAAGGGGTATGGGTTGAAGAAGGAAGTGTAACGGGTCCGACCCGTCCGAGGGCACGCGCCATGACTGACAAGCACCTTGCCAAGCTCAAAGCCGATCTGGTCAAGGCCGAGCGCTTCGCCGACGTTTACACCTATTTCTTCGACCATCTCGGCGAAGATCCCGCGTTTCTCGATCGCGGCCGGCGCGAGGAAAATGCGTTCTTGAAGGCCGTGCTGCCGCACGTCGCCGAAGAGTTGCTGCACAAGCCGGTCAAGATGGTCGACTTTCTGGCCATTCGCCTGGAGGACCAACCGTTCCTGCACGGCAGCTGCCAGTTTGCGGGCCACCTGATGACGTTCTTCTACTTTGAAGACATCGCCAAGGGCCTCGCCGCCGTGGTGTCGATCCTGAATCCGAAGGAGACTCATTTCATTCGCTTCAGCGGCCAGCGCCTGACGCCGCCTGCGGAGCCGTCGCGCAATTAGCCGTCGAGTTCTCCTGGGAACGGAAGCACGGCCAACGTGCCAGCGTCGCTTCCCGCGGCTCCGTTCGGTGTCGGTATCGACTCGTAGTGGCTATCGACAACTGTTGGATAGCTCACGCAACCCGTGCATTCGTGCGCGATTTCGGGACTCTGGTCGTTGCCCGTGACGATGTCTGGCGACGACACTATGGTCGCAGTGTCGGTACTCGTTTCCACTACCCTGAAACCTTCGTAATCGGTTTCGTGCATCGGCATGGCAGATTCCTCTAGTTTTTAGGCCCCGGACGATGCGTCCGCGGGCATGTCTCTAACGTCGGCAACGCCCTCATGGTCGAACAGCGTGAACTCGTGGCGCGGGCTGATGAAGACGGCACTGCCACCCCGATATGCAAGCGCCTCGGGATGTTCAACCGTGATGCGTTCGCCGTTGACCAACTCCACGACAAAGGATTTGACGGGCTTGCGTTTCGAAAATGATCGCAATGCCTGCGAAAAAACTTCAGCGACCATGGCTGCCTCTCCACAAATCGTGACCGACCGACTCAACTCGGCATCTCCGCTCAAACCATCGCCCTTGCATTCGATATTGCTCAACGCCTATCGACTGTCAAGCGATTTCTCCGCGAACATCCATTCCTGGATCGGCCGGCCCTCGACGAGATGCTCACGCACCAGGCGCTCAATGCGGTCGGCGGTCATGCCGGAGTACCACGTTCCTTCCGGATAAACCACCATCGTCGGGCCCTGGCAACAAATGCGCAGACAGCCGACCTTGGTCCGCTGGCAGACGTTGTCGCCGCCCGATAGGCCGGCGTCGCGGATCTTCTGCTTGAGCGCCTCCCACGCGGCAAGGCCGACCTCCGGGGCGCAACAGCTGGGGCCGAGGCACAGAAAGACGTGCCGCGTCGATTGGGCGATGCCGATTTTTTTGGCGACCGCCTCGGGGCGGTCGGTGGGGTCGGACATGCGGGGCCTCCGTAACCCTCGGGCCTTTCGGCCCGAGGCGTGGGCTGCGTATTTCATTCTACCGGTGCGCGGCGCGGCGGATCATGCGCCGCCTCGGTGAAGATGAGCACCGTCGAGGTGAACGCCATCACCCACACCCAGTCCATCAGCCTCAGCGGCTCGACGTTGAACACCCGGCCGCCGAAAGTGACGATCAGCACCTGGCCGACCGCGACCGTGCCGGCGATGACAAGGAACGTCGGATTTTGCAGAATGCGATGGAAGCCGCTCACTTCGGGCGTCAGCGAGCGGCAACTGATCTGGTTCCACACCTGGAAAAAGACGTAGATCGAGAAAAACAGGCTCACCTGGAACACCGTGAAGTTCACGGTGCCGGCGACCCGCACGCCATCGGGTGACTCCTGGTAGACATACTTGAAATTGTCCGTCTTCTTCAGCGCCTCGGCCGGCAGCGGTAAATGGCTGCCGCCGGCCTCCAGCGACCACGGCCCGGGACCGGCGAACCAGCCCGGCGCATCCGGCTCGCCCTTCATCATGACCAGCAAACCAAGCATCACGACGACGAAGAAACCCGCGGTGACGAAGATGGTCCACATCATCGCCGGGGTGACGATGTTCTCGTCCCGGCGTTTCGGCGGCATCGCCATCACGCCGGGTCGCGGCGGCTCGGAACAGAGCGCGATCGACGCGAACGTGTCCATGATCACGTTGATCCATAGAAGCTGCAGCACCGTGAACGGCGCCTTTACGCCGAAGATCAGGATGCCCAGGAACGTGATCGTGAGGGCACTGACGTTGATCGTGAGCTGGAACTGGATGAATCGTTGAATGTTCTCGTACAGCGAGCGGCCCCAGTGCACCGCCTTGACGATCGTCGAGAACGCGTCGTCGAGCAGCACAATCTTGCTCGCTTCCTTCGCAACCTCCGTGCCCGCGATGCCCATCGCCAGGCCGACGTTGGCTTTCTTCAGCGCCGGCGCATCGTTGGTGCCGTCGCCGGTGACCGCGACGACCTCGCCGAGGGCTTGCAACAGACGCACCATGCGGAACTTGTCCAGCGGCCGAGCGCGGGCGAGGATGCGCAGCGTCGGCAGCTGCTGCTTGAGCTCGTCGTCGGTCAGCTCGTTGAAGCGGGCGCTGGTGAGGATCGTGCTGCCGGCCACGTCGATCGGCTCGTCGGCGCGCGACCAGGCCGATCTCGTAGCCGATGGCCCGGGCGGTCTCGACATTGTCGCCGGTGATCATCTTGACTTCGATGCCGGCCGCACGGCATTCGCCGATCGCGTCCTTGACGTCGCCGCGTAGCGGATCGCGGATGGCGAGAAATCCGGCGTAGACGAGCCGTTGTTCCAGCGAATCGCGCACCGCGTGCAGGCCGTCCTCGTCGGCGGCGTGACCCGGCGGCAGCGCGGCGAACCCAAACGCCAGAGTGCGCATCGCCTTGCCGGCCGCTTCACGCAACCGTTCCCGCACGGCTTGCCGTTTCGCGTCGGACAACTGCGTGACGGTGCCGTCCGCGCCGAGCATGCATTCGCTCTGCTCCAGCAGCCACTCCGGCGCGCCCTTGACCAGCGCGACCAGGCGGTCGCCATAGCGGATGACGGTGGTCATGCGCTTGCGTTCGGACGAGAAGTGGATCTGGTAGAGCACGGGGAACTTCAGCCGCAATTCGCCGTACTCGAGGCCCGCCTCGCGCAGCCAGCTCAGCAGCGCCCCCTCGGTGTTATTGCCGATGACGACCGTTTTGCCTTCCTTCTCTTCGAGGTTGGCGGTCGAGTTGACGGCGGCGTTGATGGCGATCCAATCGAGCGGCAGGCCATGTTGCCCCCCTCTCCCCTCGGGGGAGAGGGGCTGGGGGTGAGGGGGCGTCGCTTGCACGGGCTCCCCCCTCACCCCCAGCCCCTCTCCCCCGAGGGGAGAGGGGAGACTCGCCCACTGCGGCGTGCCGCGGTCGCAGGCAATCTCGTCCCACGACAGCCGGTCGACCTGCATCCTGTTTTGCGTCAGGGTGCCGGTCTTGTCCGAGCAGATGACGGTTGCGGAGCCGATCGTTTCGCAGGCGACGAGCTGGCGGACCAGCGAGTTGGCGCGGGTCATCTTCTGCATCGCCAGCGCCAGCGAGACGGTCACGCTCATCGGCAGCCCCTCGGGCACCGCGACGACGATGATGATGACCATCGTGACGAAGTAGCTCAGCAGTTCGCTAAAGACCTGGAGCGCCTGCTGCCCGGTGCTGAGGGTTTCCGGCCCGCTCCCTGGGAGGTAGATTTCGCCGACCCACAGGCCGCGGGCAAGCTGCGCGAGGAAGATGAGGACGGCCGCGACGTAGCCGACGCGGCTGATCAGCTCGGCGAGGTTCGTGAGCTTGAGCTGCAGCGGCGTCAGCTCCTTCGACATGGTCAGCTTGCGCTTGACGCGGCCTTCTTCCGTTTCGGCGCGCCAGCCTCCGCCTCCTCGTCCTCCTCGCCGTCATCGGCGGACAGGCGGCGCGCGATCTGGCCCAGGTAGGTTGAATCGCCGACCTCGGTGACGAGCTGGTGCGCGACCCCGTCCACGACCTGAGTGCCGCGATAAACGCAGCCGGGCCGCTCGGGGCCATCGGCATCGCCGTCGGCCGGCCGCGGGCCTTTCCGCGCCGGCTCCGATTCGCCGGTCATCAGCGACTGGTCCACCATGAATTCGGTCGCCCGCAGCAGCCGGCCGTCGGCGGGAACCTCGTCGCCGGTCTCGAGCAACACCACGTCGCCGACCACGACCTCTTCAATGGCGACCGTGGTGATCTTGCCTGCACGGATGACCTTGGATCGCAGCGAGTCCTTGCGCGCGTTGAGCACCTCGAACTCGCGGTCGCTCTTGTATT
Source organism: uncultured Gemmataceae bacterium (assembly GCA_963834865.1). Lineage (GTDB taxonomy): Bacteria > Planctomycetota > Planctomycetia > Gemmatales > Gemmataceae > CAWIDK01. The sequence continues at coordinate 865,773 of CAWIDK010000005.1, read as the reverse complement.
CGCTGGCAAACGCGACGCCGGTCGCGAGTGTGACCGCGACCATCACCGCCAATCCCTCGACCAGCACGTGCCGATCGACCAGACCGACGAAGAAGAGCAACAGCGCCGACACGAACATCAGCGTCGGCACCCACCGTGCCTGCTTGAGCAAATACGCGCCCGGCAAGAGCACCGCCAGCACGACCAGGGCGATGCCGCCGATGGTGCCGTTCGCCTTGAAGAGGTCAACGACCATCGACAGGAGAGCCGCGGCGAGCAAGATCTTGATGATCGGCTCATCGAATTTCTCGATGAATTTCTTCCACAGCGGTTCGCGCGGCAGCGGCGTGAGCCGGTTGGCGCCGAATTGAGCGCGGCTCTTGTCCACCGCGTCGGGATTGAGGCCGGTCTCGGGTTGCGTCGGCAGCGCCTTGAGGATTTCCGCGACGGTAAGCATGGGGTGTCATCCGGGGAATCACGCCGCGGGGTGAGTCTTCGAACCCCGCGGGTCGAGCACCCGCGGGGTTCGAAGACTCACCCCGCGGCGTGGGGGAGCTTACTGCTCCAGGACTTCCTTGGACTTCTTCTCGGCCGACTCGTCGATCTTGCCCTCGAAGTCCTTGAGCAGGGATTGGACGGACTCCTTGCCGCTGTCGCGCTCGTCCTCGGTCATCTCCTTGTCTTTCTCCGCGACATCGAATTGCTTGTTGGCGTCGCGGCGGATATTGCGGCAGGCGACCTTGGCCTCCTCGCTCGCCTTCTTGATGTGCTGCACCATCTTCTTGCGCTGGTCGCCCGACATTGACGGCACTTGCAGGCGGATCATCTTGCCGTCGTTGTTGGGCGCCATGCCCAGGTCGCTGGAGCGCACCGCCTTCTCGATATCCTTAAGGCAGCCCGGGTCGAACGGTCGAATGACGATCGATTGCGGATCGGGCGTGTTGATCTGCGCCAGCTGCTTCAGCGGCGTCGGCGAACCGTAGTAATCCACGCGCAGGTGATCCACCAGCGCCGGCGTCGCTCGGCCGGTGCGCAGGCCGCGCAGCTCATCGCGAAAAACGCCCAGGGCCTTTTCCATGCGCTCCTCGGCGTCCAGAAGGATTTCGTCGCTAGTCATGAACAACTCCCCGTCATTCTGCTCCCCTGTCCCCTCCGGGGGAGAGGGGTTGGGGGTGAGGGGGCGGGCCTTGCACAGACTGCCCCCTCACCCCCAACCCCTCTCCCCCGGAGGGGACAGGGGAGACGGTTTACTCCACGAGGGTGCCGATCGGGTGACCGGCAATCGCCCTCTCGATGTTGCCTTCCTTCTTGAAATTGAACACCAGGATCGGCAGCTTGGCGTTCTTGCACAGGTCGATGGCCGCCGTGTCCATCACGCGCAGATTATCGCGAATGACCTGACTGTGCGTCAATTTCTCATAGCGGATCGCGTGCGGGTTGATCTCGGGATCTTCGCTGTAGACGCCGTCCACCTTGGTCGCCTTGAGCAAAATGTCGGCATCCAGCTCGCGGGCGCGCAGGGCGGCCGCGGTGTCGGTCGTGACGTACGGGTTGCCGGTGCCGCCGGCAAGGATGATGATCCGGCCCTTCTCAAGGTGGCGAAGGGCCCGCCGCTGGATGAACGGTTCGGCGACCGTCTCCATGCGCAGGGCCGTCATCAGGCGCGTTTCGCAGTGGATGCTCTCCAGGGCGCTTTGCAGGGCCATGCCGTTGAGCACGGTCGCGAGCATACCCATGTAGTGGGCGGTCGCTTCCTTGATGACGGTGCCGCCGGCGCTGAACTGCGCCGCGCAGGATGTTGCCGGCGCCGACGACGATGGCCAGCTGCACGCCGCGGCCGTGGATGCGCTTAGCCTGGTGGGCGATGTTGAGCGTCTCATCGATGTTGATGCCGCTCTTGCCGCTAAGCGTGAAGCTCTCGCCGCTGAGTTTCAGGATGACGCGATGATACTTCGGCTTGAGGGGGTCGGCGGCGTGCGAATCGTCCATGGGAACGTCCGGGCTGGGAGAACGGGATCGTGCTATGGGGCATTATAGGTGCGGCAAGCCCCAGGGCGAGTCTTCGAGCCATGTAGGTCCCGCCTGCCGGGCGGGACCTGGAAGCGCCCAGGTCCCGCCCGGCAGGCGGGACCTACATGGCTCGAAGACTCGCCCACGGCGTGAAGTACGATGTCAGATCGTCAGCATCCGATCCCGCGCCACGATGTCCCACCGGTCCACGACCTTGCCGTCCGCGACCACGTACGCAAACCGATGCAGCGCCGTCGTCGGACACACATGCGCCGGCATCGCATATGCCACATCGCCTGGCCGAAAGCGTTCGGCGGCGGCCGTCTCGATCACCAGGTGCTCCTCGTTGTGCAGCACGGCCTCGGCGTCGGGCAGGCCCAGCAGCACGCAGCGCTTGCCGGCCGGCGGATCGCTGGCGACCGCCTTGTAGCCAAGATCGAACGTCACGCGACGCGGCGTCGGCCTGCTGATGACCCGCGTAAGCAGCAGGGCGGCGGAGCGGAATTCGCCGAGGTCGGGGAACCACGCAGCGTAGTTCGAGTCGTTCAGCACGCACGTCCCTGGCGAGCACTCCGCCTCCGGCCACGCCAGCTCGGCGTAAACCGGGAACGTCGGCGTGCCGCCGAGCACGATCCTCGGCACCGGCAGGCCCTTGGCCGCCAGCGTCGATTTCAGCTCGCCGACCTCCGCAAGCAGCCGATCCGCGGCCTGACGGCGTTCCTCAAGATGATGGTCGTGGTTGTGCCCATCGTAGACGTGTAGCCCGCCCGGCACGAGGCCCGGCAGCCGCGCGATCGTCTCATCGAGGCGCACCGCGTCGGCGCCGGCGGCGATGCCGGTGCGGTGCTGGCCCACATCCAGGTCGAGCAGCACCTCTGCCTGCTTGTCCGCCCGCGCCATCGCGTCGGAGAGCGCCTGCGCCGCGATCGGGTGATCCACCACGGTCGAGAACCGGCAGGCGGGGAACGTCTCGACGAGCCGTGCGAAGCGCGCCGTGTTGGGACCGACGAGGTTGTACGCCAGCAGGACCTCCGCGGCGCCGACGCCGGCAAGCATCTCCGCCTCGGCGATCGTGGCGCACTTGTGCTTGGTGATGCCCGCCTGCAGCTGCATGCGGACGATTTCACGCGTTTTGTGGGTCTTGACGTGCGGCCGCAACCGGCTCGGATCGCCGACGCGGGCGATCAGCTTTGCGATGTTGTTCTGGATGGCGTCGCGATAGAAGAGCAGCGCGGGGCTGAAAACGGTGGACGGATCGTCGAGCAGATAGTGCGAATCCATGGCGGTTCCTCACGGCGGTCAGGCGAGGCGGGAGATCGCCCTGAGTTTATCACGGCGGCCGACCGGCGGGAATGCGGATTAGAATGAAATCATGGACATCACCGACGCGCTGCAGATTCCCGACGACGAGCTGCACTTCAGCTTCGCGCGCTCCGGCGGCCCCGGCGGCCAGAACGTCAACAAGGTCGCGTCCAAGGCGATCCTGCACTGGGACCTGGCCGCGAACACCACGCTGCCCGACGACGCCAAGGATCGGCTGCGCCGCCATTACGCGAAACGCCTGACGACCGAAGGGCAACTCGTGATTCAGGGTCAGCGCTTTCGCGACCAGGGCAAGAACATCGACGATTGCCGTGAGCGACTGCGGCAGATGATCCTGCAAGCGCTGCATCCGCCCCGGCCCCGCAAAGCGACCCGGCCATCGCGCGGTTCGAAGCTGCGCCGCCTCGACGAGAAACGCCGGCAGGCGCAGCGCAAGGAGGCCCGGCGCAAGCCGGGAGCCGCAGAATGAACCGGCTGACAACGTAGTCGAGTGACTGCGGCAAATGACCTCGCTGAAAATGCTCAACGTGAAAGGGTGTCGTGTGTCCCGAACCGCGGTTAACCGGTTCCGGGACGACCTCCTGAACTGTAAAGTTGTCGGTTAACCATCGACAAATAAGACGAATAAGGGGGGGCACAGGACGCAACTCATTCCATGATGTCGCATTCATCGGAGAGTGTTTGGGTGGCCGCGCCATACAGGTGGACAAGGAGCATTCGCGCCAACCACAGCGTTTGACGAAGGTTGATTAACACTTTGCCCAAACCCCGGCGCTTGGGGTTCTCTTGACCGGTTCACGCGAACCGTCTACGATTCCGCCCTGGGGAGGACTCCCGCTGGACCATGCCAGGGAAGGAACGGCGTACCATGATGGAACGCGATGAACGCAATGCGCCCGCTGCAAGCTGGAAAAAGGATGCCGCGGTCCTGGTCCTGTTGCTTGTCCTGGTGTTGCCGTTGCGGCTCTGGCTGCTTGGCAGCGCGGTCGCCACGGCACGCGACGGCATCGGCTACATCCGGTACGCGCTCGAGCTCGAACGCTTCCCCTGGCGGGAAGTCTGCGGCGAGAAGCATCAGCAGCATCCCGGTTATCCGCTGGCGATTCTCGGCGTCTCCGAGCCGCTGCGCTGGCTGACGGGCGCGACCGACGCGGTGACGATGCAGTTTGCCGGCCAGCTCACCAGCACGCTCGCGGCCCTGCTGCTGCTCTATCCGATGTACCAACTCGGCCGGCTCCTTTTCGATCGGCGCGTTGGCTTCGGCGCGGCGCTGCTCTTTCAGTATCTGCCGATCAGCTCGCACCACCTGTCCGACGGCATCTCCGAAGCGCTGTTCCTGTTGCTGGTCGCGTCGGCGCTCTACCAGGCCGTGCGGGCGCTGCAAGGCGGTTCGGTGGCGTGCTTTGCCATGTGCGGACTGTTCACGGGCCTTGCGTACCTGACAAGGCCCGAAGGCGCGATGATCCTCCTCGCGGTCGTGCCGGTCCTGATGGCGATGCAGTTCAGCCCGGTGTGGCGGCTTTCCTGGCGGCGCTTCGTTGCCTCCGGAGCGGCGCTGATACTCGTCGCGATGGCGGTCGGCTCGTTGTACGTGCTCGCCACCGGCCGCTTCACTCCCAAGTGGAGCGTGAACCTGGTGATTCAGTTCATCCTGACGCACCTGCCGTTCCTGCACGCGGACGCGGGCGGCGGCGGACCGTTGTTTGCAATGACGTTCACGGAATCGCCCAGGCCGAGCGTCCAATTCTGGCGCAGCGTCTGGGCGCTTACGTTGGAAGTGAGCAATGGTTATCACTACGTCGGCGTGCTACCGGCGCTGCTCGGGCTGATGTGGTCGTTCGGCAGCCTGCGCAAGAAGCCCGGCTTCTGGGCGCTCGCGCTCTACTACACGATGCACGCCGGCATCCTGCTGGCGTTGGCATTGACGGTGTCGTATGTGTCGGACCGCCACGTGATGGTGCTGGTGCTGTGTGGCACGTACCTCGTCAGCGCCGGACTGTGCGAACTGCCGCGCCGCGTCCTGCGGTCGGCCGGTCCGAATCCGCGATCACTGCTGCTGCGCCCCGCATGCTGGTCCTTGCTGCTATTCGTCTTCCTGATCGGCTTTTGCCTGCCCAAGACGCTGCAGCCATTGCACGTCAACCGCCAGGGAAATCGGGAGGCGGGCCTTTGGCTGGCGCCGCAGCTACAGCCGGGCGACGTTGTCGATGACGACCACTGCTGGTCGCATTTCTACGCCGGCCAGGTTTTCCTGGAGCATTGCGATACGCCGCCGTTGCCGGGGCATGCGCCCATCCGTTACGTCGTCATTACGCGTGCGCTCAATCGCGAAATCGGCGCGATGCGCTGGCAGCGCGAGGAGCAGCTCAAGAAAGAGGCGCCGCGCTGGTCTATCGCTGGCCCATCAGCGGCAACGAGGATCACGCACGCGTTGTGGTCTACGCGCTCCCGCGCTGAAAAAGCGGGCATGTGTTTAGCGGCCGGTCACGCCGCCGAGTCGGAGTAATTCTCGGCGGCACGGGCGAGATCCAGCAGCGATTCGAGCGGCGGCGTGAGCATGTGACGGGAGCGGCGGCCGACGCGCTCGGCGGCGGCGGCGAGTTCGACGAGGGCTGCCATCGCCGGCGCGAGCTTCTTGCCGCAACCGCGGCAAAGTGGATCATTGTGCGCCGCCAGGAACAGGCCCGGAGACTCGGCGTTCAGCGCGTGGGGCTGTTCGCAGACGGGACAGCGGTGCGGATGCGTGGTCTGGCACAACCGGATCGTGAAATCTTGCATGGCCAAGCGGCGCCTCGGGGGGAACCCGCCCACGGCGTGGAATGCCGAGCAGGACACTCCAAGGATCGGTTGTTCTTTAGCGAAATCCTTGCTCCCGGCGGCCAAAAAAGTGCCGCCGCGCATCTCCAAAGCGCTGGAACGTCCTGCCCCACAAAGGTTGCCAACGGCAAGACCTGGGAAGCCAATTGCCATGCCCGTGGGCGAGCGAACCCTTGCCGCCAGGGCAACCTATGGCCGTATGGCGGACTACAGAAAAAATCCGCAAGAATGGGTTGACGTGGGGCAAATGAGGCAAGCTGTGCAGCGCATCGTAGCGGAATTCGCAAGAATTCCGTCGCGACGCACGGCAATCGGAATTCTGGCGAATTCCGCTACGACGCGCATCGTCAATACCGCGGCACGGCGGGGTCAACTTCGCATGACCAGGCATCGATGCCGCCGGCCAGCGAGCGGACATGGTAATAGCCGAGCCGATGCAGGTAGGTCACGGCGGACAGGCTGCGGACGCCATGGTGGCAGTAGAGCACCACGATCATCGCGGCCTCGGTCGGCACCTCCTGAAGGCGCTGCGGCAAATCGCCGAGGGGGATCAGGACACTGTCGGGAAGCTGGGCGATTGCGCTTTCCCAGGGTTGGCGGACGTTGATCATCCGCACCGCATGACCATTTTCAAGATGACGGGCTAATTCGCGCGGGCTGATCTCGGCAGGGGCCATGACGACGCACTCTCCGCAAATCTTGCGCGGGCCGGCATCAGCCGCCAGTCCGGAGAGGTGAGCTGGGCGGCGCGGCAAACGACCCCGCTACTTCTTTTCTTTTTCCTTCTCTTTGTCCTTGTCCTCGACGATTGGCTCCTTGACCGGCTGCACGAAGTGGGTGTTGCGCTTCTCGGCGGTCAGCCGCGCGGCATGCGCTTCCGCGTCCGTGCGCTTGGGATACTCGTAGCTGGCGACCATCTGGTGCGAGTTGTTGAAGACACCCCAGACCACGCGCATGCGCGTCGTCTTGACCGCCCGGCGCGCGGCTTGGCCTTGGGCTTGGCCGGCGCCTTGGGCTTGGGCTTGGGCTTCTTCTTTTTGGGCGCGTCTTCGTCGTCCTCGTCGCCGGCTTCGCCTTCCTCCTCCTCGTCGCCGGCTTCACCCTCCTCCTCCTCCTCGCCTTCCTCTTCGTCTTCATCGCCTTCTTCGTCTTCTTCCTCTTCGGCTTCCTCGTCGCCGTCCTTACGGCGCTCGAATGCCTCGACCTCGGCACGCTTTTCCATGCGGTTGACGATGCGGCGGGCCATCTCGCGGTACTCCCGATAGGTTCGTGATCCACGGCCAATCTCCCCTTAACCTACAGGCGCCGCTTGGCGCATGCAAGGGTTACTTGGCTTCCGTCGTGACCGGCGCTTATGATGATGGCTGGGAATCGCAGGTTTGCCGAGGGCCCGCGCATGAACGATACGCCACGGTTCGGCCTGGTGGATCTCATCTGCCTGTTGCTCGTCGTCGGCGCCGCGGCCGGGGCGCGCATCGCCTATGTACTGAATTTCTCGGCCGAGGGCCAGGCGACGCCTGTGCTTGTCGTACAAGGCCAGGGACCGGCGCGCGTACCTCCGGGCGAAAGCGGGCCGGCACGGACCGAGCTGGAAGACCTGGTGCACAACCTGCGCGAAGGGCGCTGGTTTTGCCTGACGCCGCTGGCCGACCAGGAGGAGGAGACGGCCCATGTCGCGCCGGGTTATCCTTGGCTGCGCGGCCTCGCCGGCCGCATCCACGATGAGCCGGAGATGCTCGTCCGCTGGGTACAGTGCGGGCTCGGGTCGCTTACGGTCCTGTGCTATTTTTTCTTCGCCCGCCGGGCCTTTGCCAGCACTCTGGCCGGAACGATCGCGGGGCTGCTGGTCGCGGCGCATCCCTTCTGGATCATCAACACCGCCGAGCTGGCGGACGGCGTGCTCGTCAGCTTCCTGCTGGCGGCGGCCTTGACGTTGGGGTCGCGCGGCAGCCAGATCGGCGGGGCGTTCACGAGCTTTATGTATGGGCTGGCCCTCGCCGGCCTGGCCATGGTGCGGGCGGCGTTGCTGCCGTTCGCCATGGTGGCGTTCGTGTGGTATCTGGCCCGCTGCCGTTCGCTGCGGGCGGGGTGGTTCGCGGCGCTGGTTGCGCTCCTCGGCTTTGCCAACGGCCTCGCGCCCTGGGCGCTGCGCAACGCACGCGTATTTCACGAACCGGTGCCGATCGCCGACTCGGCGTACCTGCACCTGTGGATGGGCAACAATCCCCACGCTAATGGCGTGACGCTTGACGAGGCGACGTTACGGAAATCGCTGCGGCCCGAGCTGCGCGATCAGCTGCTGGCGGAGTCTGACCAGCCGCACCGCTACGCCCGGCTCGGCCCCGAAGTGTTGGCGCAGATCCGCGACGATCCCGCGGGCGTGCTGGGGCATCGGCTCGACGCGGGGGCGGCGTTCCTGCTGGGCGGCGACTGGCGGACCGAGCACCGGCTTGCCCTGGCAAATCCCGCCGCGGACACGCCCGAGGTGCCCGAGGGAATGGTCGGCACGGTCGAAGCGAGCCTTCGCGGCAGCCTTCTGGTGATGCTGCTGCTGGGCGCACTCGGCTGGCGCTGGACCGCGGCCTGGGCGCCGCACATGCGGTTGGCGGCGCTCGCCACGATCTGGGTGCCACTGCCGTATCTCCTGAGTCACGCCGAGGCGCTGTCGGGCCCGCGGCTGCCGCTCGACGGCGTGCTGCTCTGCTATGTCGCGTTTGTGCTGGCATGCGTGTTCCCCGGATTCGCGCGGACGCCGGAGGAGGCCCAGCGTGCCGCGAGCGAGATCTGAATCGATGCGCGTCGACGAGTCGCTCGAGCTGTTTCTGCCGCCGGTCGCGGCATGGTTCAAGCATGCCCTGGGCGCGCCGACACCGGTGCAGCGCGCTGGCTGGCCGGTCATCGCCGCCGGTCAGAATGCGCTCTTGCTGGCGCCCACCGGCTCAGGAAAGACGCTTGCGGCCTTCCTCGCATGCCTCGATGGCCTGTGGCGTCAGGAGCGGCTCACGCCCGGCGTGCGCATCCTGTACATTTCGCCGCTCAAGGCGCTAAACAACGACATCCACCGCAACCTGCAATTGCCGCTCGAAGGCGTCCACGCCGAAGCTGCCGCAGCCGGGCTGAGCCTGCCGGCCATCGAGGTGGCGGTCCGCACCGGCGACACCCCGACGGCCGAGCGGCAACGGCTCATTCGCCGCCCGCCGCACGTGCTGATCACCACGCCCGAGTCGCTGCACCTCTTGCTCACATCGAAGGCGCGCGAGGCCCTGCGCGGCGTGACCCACTGCATCGTGGACGAGATTCATGCCCTGTGCCCGAACAAGCGCGGCGTGTTCCTGGCGCTCCTGCTGGAACGACTTGCTGCCCTCTGCCCCCGCAGCTTCGCACGCATCGGCCTGTCGGCGACGCAGCGCCCGCTCGAGGAAGTTGCCCGCTACCTTGGCGGCCTTGACGCGAACGGGCGCGAACGGCCGGTGACGATTGTCGACGCCGGGCTGCGAAAGCACCTCGACCTGCGCGTCGTCAGCCCCGTCGAGCAGTTCGGCCCGCTACCGGAGCAAACGATTTGGCCGTCGATTTACCGCTTGCTGGCGCGTGAGATTCGTGCCCATCATTCGACGCTGATTTTTGCGAATAACCGGCGCAGCGTCGAACGCATCACCGCGCAGCTCAATGAGCATCTTGGCGATGTGGCCCCGTCGCCCCCTGGGGCAGAAGAAGGGCCGATCCTCGTGCTGCGCATCACGGCAGCGTGTCGCTTGAGGTTCGTCGCGCCACGGAGGAAGCGCTGAAGGAGGGCCGATTGCGTGCGGTGGTGGCGACGGGTTCGCTGGAGCTCGGCATCGACATGGGGGCCGTCGACCTTGTCTGCCAGGTCGAGTCGCCCGGCAACATCGCGCGGGCGCTGCAGCGCGTCGGCCGGGCCGGCCACCTTGTCGGCCAGCGCAGCGCCGGCCGGCTCATTCCCAAGACGCTGCCGGACCTGCTCAATCAGGCGGTGCTCGCGGCGGAGATGGCGGCCGGCCACGTCGAGGAATTGCACGTGCCGGTCAATTGCCTCGACGTGCTTGCCCAGCAGGTCGTGGCCATGGTCGCCATGGAGGATTGGCCGGTCGAGGCGCTTTATCGCCGGATGCGCCAGGCGTATCCCTTCCGCGGCCTGACGCCGCCCGCTTTCGATGCAGTGCTGGAAATGGTGACCGGCCGATTTCGGCTCGCCGCGCTCACGGAGGCCGAAACTCCGGATCCGCGACTGTCGCCCGCGCAGAAGCTGTCGGCCCTGCAGCCACGCATCAGCTGGGACCGCGTCCACCAGCGACTGCAGGCTTTGCCGGGCAGCCAGCGGCTCGCGCTCACGAGCGGCGGCACCATTCCCGATACGGGGCAGTATGGCGTCTACGCGCCTGGTGGAGTGCGTGTCGGCGAGGTGGATGAGGAGTTCGTTTACGAGCGCCGCATCGGCGATTCGTTCCTGCTCGGCACCAGCGCCTGGCGCATCAACCGCATCGAAACCGATCGCGTGCTGGTGACGCCGGCGGAGGGCGCTCCCGCAATCATCCCCTTCTGGCACGGCGAAAACGTGGGCCGCACCGCCGACCTCGGCATCGCGCAGGGGCGATTCCTGCGCGAGCTGGCCGGCCGGCTCGATCGTGACGATTGCCTGGCCTGGCTGCGCCGCGAGTACTTCCTCGACGAGCGCCTCCGCCGTCAACCTGCGCGACTTCGCGCCGCCAGCTCGTCCGCGCCGGCTGCCTGCCGACCGATCGCACCGTGACGGTCGAGGCATCCCGCGATCCGCTCGGCGACTGGCAGGTGATTATCCTTAGCTCGCTGGGCAGTCGCTTCCACCTCGGTCTGCGGCTCGCGCTGGAGAATGCGCTTAAGAAGCGGCTCGGGTACCGTCCGCAGTGCATCCACCACGATGACGGCCTGCTCGTGCGCCTCACCGAGAGCGACGAGCCGGTGCTCGACCTGTTCGACGGCGTGACGGCGGAGAACGTGCGCAGCCTGGTGCTCGACGAATTGGCCGACAGCGCCCTGTTCGCGCTGCGCTTCCGCCAAAATGCGGCCCGCGCCTGAACGATGCCGCGCGGCACGAAGCGGCGCGCGCCGCTCTGGCTGCAGCGGCTGCGCGGGCGCGACCTGTTGCAGGTCGCGCGGCAGCATCCCGACTTCCCGATCGTGGCCGAGACCTTCCGCGAATGCCTGCACGACCATCTCGATTTGCCGCGGCTCGAGCAATGGCTGGCCGACGTGCACGCGGGCCGAATCGAGGTGCGCTCTCTGCGGCTGGAGATGCCGACGCCGTTCGCCGCGAGCCTGTTGTTCTCGTTCACGATGGCGTACATGTACCAGTACGACGACGTGGAAGCCAATGCACGCGACGGCTCGGCGCTGAATCATGAGCTGCTCGACCACCTCATCGCCGGGACCGGCGAGCAGCTCCCGCTCGACGCGCGGGCCGTGCAGCAGGTGGATCGCCGGCTGCGCGGCGTGGGCCGGCCGCCACGGACCGCGGCGGAGATGGCCGAATGGCTGCGCCGCATCGGCGACGTCTCGGCCGGCGAGCTCGAAGGCTCGATGGCCGCGATGCTGCAGGAGCTGGAGAGCGACGGCCGCGTGCAACGGTTGACCCTGTCGGGCGCGGTCGATCCGGAGCGCTGGGTGCTGACCGAGGAGGCGGACCGTTATCGCATAGTGTTCGGGGATACCCGCGAGGGCCAACCCCCTCACCCCCAGCCCCTCTCCCCCGAAGCGGGGGCGAGGGGGGCTACAAGCGGCGAGGAAGCCCAGCAAGCCGCCGCGGTGATCTTGCTCCGTTACCTGGAGACGCACGCCCTGGTCGGCCTCGACGACATTTTGCGTCGTTATCCCTTCGAGCGCCCCTGGGCCCAGCGCAAGCTCGAAGAGTGGGCCCAGACGGGCAGGCTGGTGCGCGTCCCGCCGGCCCAGGCGCCCGATCCGTTGCAATGGTCGCTGCCCGAAAATTGGGAGCAGGTCCAACGCGGCACGCTGGCCATCCATCGCCGCGAGGTAATCACGTGTCCGGCGGCGCAGTTCGCCGACTTCGTTGCGCGCTGGCAATTCGTGCATCCGGCCGCGCGCCGATCCGGCGCGGACGGATTGACCGAGGTGCTGGCCCGGTTGCAGGCACTGCCGCTGCCCACGCCACTTGTGGAACACGCCGTTCTGCCCGCGCGGCTGCAATCGTACGAACCGCGTTGGCTTGACGATCTGATCGGTGCTGGCGACTGGACATGGACGCTGCACGGCGATGATCTCACGCTGCTGGAACGCAGCCTGGTGCCGCAGCTGCCGCCACCGGAGCCGGACCCCGTGCTCGACCCAGCCGCGGCGGCGGTGCAAAACGTGCTCCAGCAGCGCGGCGCCGTGTATGCCCCCGAGCTGGCCGGGCTGATCCATGCTCCGGAAGGGGCGGTGCGGGTAGCGCTATGGGAACTAATGCGCCAGGGCCTGGTGACGAACGATCGCTTCGACGTGGCTCGTCGTGGCGAACCGCCGGTGGAGGCCGAGCCGCGTTTCCGCACGCATCGTGAGTTGACGTTGTTTCTGCGGCGATCGACGCGCCGCCTGGAGCACGCAGCTCCCGAGGGACGCTGGTCGTTTCTCGACTGGGGCCGGCCGGAGGCGGAGGCGCTGGCGATCCTGCGTGCCGGCCTGCTCTTGCAACGCTATGGCATCGTGTCCCGCGAGATGGCGGCGCTCGACCCCGCGGCCCCGGTGTGGCGCATCCTGTACGAAGTGCTCAGCCGGATGGAGCTGGCCGGCGAAGTGCGGCGCGGCTACTTCGTCGAAGGGCTCTCCGGAGCACAGTTCGCGCTGCCCGAGGCGGCGCGGATGCTGCAAGAGCTTTCCGTCCCCGCCCAGCCGCAGCCGCCGCTCTTGCTGCTGCACAGCCTCGATCCCGCGAACCTCTATGGCAGCGGCGCCCCGTTCGACCTGGCCCTGGTCGCCGGCGGCGCGCGGCCGTTCCATCGGCGAGCCGGCAACTGGCTCGTGTTGCGCCGGCAAGCCCGTCCTGCTGATCGAGCAGCAGGGCAAACGGCTGACCGCGCTGCCGAGCGCGGCCGCGGATGACATCGCGCATGCCGTAGCGTTGCTGCCGGCGATTCTCGCAGCGTCGCCGTCGCGCGACGTGCGGCACAAGCTGGTGGTGGAGACGTGGAACGAGCAGCCGGTGACGGCGAGCCCGGGCAAGGAGTTGCTGGAGCATGCGGGCTTTGTGCGCGATTACCAGGCGATGACGCTTTACGCGGTGTGGCAGTGAGTACCCATCGGGTCGACTGAAGGACGTGCCATCTACCGGTCAGGCCTCGGCCTCAACTGGCCCAAGGCCCAACAAGCGAAGGAATCCACCCCACCAACCCCTGGGGAACACGATGAGACAATCCTTGTCGCGAACGTGGCCGTTGGGGTCGAACCAAACAGAAATCTCAGCTCTCGATCCCTTCCAAGTTAAGACGACGTTGTCGTCGTCTGCCGCGTCGTGTTGGAGCGTGTCGGCCGGTCTGCCGAGAATCGCGTTCACCTCTTGTTCCGTCATACCCCGTCATACCCACGTGAATTCGATCGCAGCTTGCCTCGGTGACAAGGCCGCCGGGGATTAGGCACCGAATCGCGAATGCGGCGCCGATGGCGACCACGGCCGCGAAGAAGAAAGGAAATGTGCGTTTCATCATGGTGACCGTTGTCGTCGCCGCACGACGGACCTCAGCTACTCCGCGGCATGGTTTCGATCAAAGCCCGCAGCACGGTATTTACGGATTCTGGTGTCGAAAACACGGCAGCAACATCCGGGTCAAGAACGACGGCACGACTCCCACGCTTGAGCCGGTCCGCGAAACGGTTCGGCCGGGCCTTGCTGTAGTCGAAGCGGTACTCCGGCAGCATGTCGTGCTCGGGGGCCCGAGATGCACTAGCCTTGGGAGTTTTCTTCATAATCAAGACGCTCCTTTTTCGTCACGCGGCGTGCGCTGATGATGCGAAGCACTCCGGCGCGCTCGGTAAAACAGACCAGGAGAAGTCGTCCCCTATTCGAATGACCGACAATGATTTCGCGCTGCTCGGGACCAGTTCGACCCTCATCGTCAAAGATTGCGGCAAGCGGGTCAGCGAATACGGTGGCAGCTTCCTCGAAGGTGATCTTGTGTTTCTTCTGATTCGACGCAGCCTTGTCCTCGTCCCATTCAAACTCAAGGCTCATGACGCGCCCCGTTATCTGGGTCTTGTGGCCCACTGTTCTCTTCCGGCGCACCATCGGTGAACTCTCGGGGTCTGGGCGACGGCGTCCGGCTATCCGGCACGTCGCGCATTATCTGACGCGGCGGCCCCATGGGGCGTGGTGGCGCCTTGGTGCCCGGGGGCGGCGGACCTTGCGTGCAGTCGAATTCGAACAGCGGTATCTGGTCTTCGTGTTCCATGATGACAACAGTGTAGCGGGCCGGCAGGCGCTACGTCAACAGTAGGCGTGCATGGCTTGAGATTCGTCGTTGCAATTGCGCCATTAGGCAGGCACCGCCGTGTCAAACCGCGCCAGAATCGCCTCGATCGAGCGCGCATGCGCCAGCCACGAGTGCGGGCCATATCCACCTGACAGCACCATCGCCATCGGGATGCCGTGTTCGCGCGCCGCGGTGGCCACCAGCAGGTCGCGCTCGACCAGCTCGGCGTCGGTCAGCCGCAGGTCGGTGAGCGGGTCGGTGGCGAGCACGTCGGAGCCGGCGTTGTAGACGATGAACTCGGGATGCACCCGATCGAGCGCCTTGTCGAGGCGCGTCGCGAGCAGATCGAGATACTCCGGGCCGGTGATGTCCGCGGCGAGCGGGACCGGCATTTCCTCGGGGACCTTGGGCCACGGGAAGAGGCTTTCCGAGAAGAAATCGAGCATGTGCGCCCACGGCCAATCGCGGATGGCGTCGGCGGTGCCGTTGCCCTGGTGTGCGTCCGTGTCTACGACCAGGGCCGAACGAAACGGCGCTTCCGCGTGCAGCGTCGCGAGCGTGAGCGGCGTGTCGGCGTACACGCAGAAGCCGCTGCCCGCGGCGGGGCCGGCGTGATGGAAGCCGCCGCCGAGGTTGATCGCCAGGCCGTGCGTACGGGCCAGCCGGCATGCCAGCACGGTCCCGCCGGTCGCGTAGCGCATCGGGTCCAGCATGCGCCAGTCGGTGAAGGATGCCGGCAGCTTGCCGAGGATGGGGACCTCCAGAATCTTCACGAGCGTGGCGCTGTCCTTCAGGCTGTCGAGGTACGCAGGCGTGTGGATGCGCAGCAGGTCGGCGTGTGTGCATGGATGCGGGGCGTGGAATTGCTCAGGAGTGCGCAGGCCCTGGCGCATCAGCCAATCGTGGATGCGGCGATACTTGGTGCCGTCGAACGGGTGCAGCTTCTCCAGGCCGAAGGCGGTGATGTTGTAGCGCGGGTGGTAAACCAGAGGAACCATGGCAATCGCTCGTCGCCGGCGGTCCGGTTGCGGTAGGCACGACCGCCTGCATTAGTTTAGACTGAGCCACCAGGCGCAGGGTTCGTAGTTCCGCCTTTAGGCGGTCCCCCGACCGCCTAAAGGCGGAACTACGAACAGTCCTGGGCGAGGGCGTGGCATGGAGAGCCGCAAACGCGATGCCTGGCTGGATTGCTTGCGGGCGGTGGCGGTGCTGCTCGTCCTGGGCCGGCACGTGGAAACACCGGAGGGGGCGTCGGCGCTGATGGCCGCCTGGCACTGCGGCGGCTGGGTCGGCGTCGATCTGTTCTTCGTCCTCAGTGGGTTTCTTGTTTCGGGACTGTTGTTCCGCGAATATCAGAAACGCCGCGATGTTTCGCTGCCGCGGTTCCTCATTCGCCGCGGGCTGCGCATCTACCCGGCGTTCTACACCCTCCTCGCGTGTACCTGGCTACTGGCGCGCATGCTGCCGTTCCCGAAAACGTCGTGGAGCGCCTACCTGTTCGAAATGCTCTTCGTGCAAAATTACTTCCGCGCCGTCTGGAACCATACCTGGTCGCTGGCCGTCGAGGAGCATTTCTACCTTACGCTGCCGCTGCTCATGCTCTGGCTGCTGCGGGCCCGGCGCGGCGAGGCCGACCCGTTCGGCCGGCTGGTGCCGATTACCGTGGCGGTCGTCGTGGGGCTGACGACGGTGCGCTGCATCCAGGGCTGGTGGCTGCCGTTCAATCATCGCTGGCACATGTTCGTGAGCCATCTGCGGGCCGACTCGCTGCTGGTCGGCGTGCTGCTGGCGTATGTCTATCACTTCCACCGTGCCGGGTTCGAGCGCGTCGTCGCGGGACGGGGCAGGCTGCTGCTCGCGCTGGGCACGGCGTGCTTTGTCCCGGCGTTCATCTTCGAGCTGGAGACGACCTGGTTCATCTACACCATCGGCCTAACGCTGTTCGCCCTGGGCGGCGTGCTGGTCATCGCCGCGGGTGTGGGGGCGAGCGTGTCGCTGCCGGCCCGGCTGCTCGCGCCGATGGGCAGCGATTCGTATTCGATCTATCTCTGGCACATGCCGGTGCTCTTCTGGGGCGTGCCGCTGTGCGAGGACATGCTGGGCTTCAGCGCCGGACCCGGTGCGGATCGGCATGTATATTGTGGGCTCCGTCCTGGTCGGCACCGTCATGGCGCGCGTCACGGAAATGCCGATCTTACGATTGCGTGACCGCTGGTTCCCGTCGCGCAGCGATAGCCGTGTCGAAAACGCGCTGCCGGCGGAATTGAAGCGAGTTGCGTGACGCAAATCGTGAACCGTTCGCCATCGACCTGAGCCCGAAGCGCCAGCGAGGGCGTTGCTCGTCCTCGCTGGCGCTTCGGGCTCACATTGCACGGAAATTCGTTGACCGCGCCCCACGCCGCGGCTAGAGTGAAGCCAGTTCCAAACCATCCCGCCACGGCAGCTACCGTTCGCCTTCGACACCTTGCAGGGGAGACATCGATGAGCAATCTCACGCGGCGCGACTTCATGCGCGGCACCGCCAGCCTGGCAGCGCTTGCCGGCGCGGGCATGCTGGCACCGACCGGGTCGGCACAAAACCAGGCGGCGGGACCAGGCAACGCGCCCCGCGGGCCCAACGAACGGATCAACGTCGCCTGCATCGGCGTACGCGGCCAGGGCATGAGCCATGTCCGCGGCTACGCCGGGCGGCACAACTGCGTCGTCACCCATATCTGTGACGTCGACCTGTCACCCGCCATAGTCGGCCGGGCTGCCGAGGCGGCGGAGCAGCAGCAGCACTCGACGCCGCAGGTCGTGCAGGATCTGCGGCGGATCATGGATAATCCGTCAATCCACGCGGTCAGCATCGCGACGCCGAACCACTGGCACGCGCTGGCCGCCATCTGGGCGCTGCAGGCCGGCAAGGACGTCTATGTCGAGAAGCCGGTGAGCCACAACGTCAGCGAAGGCCGTCGCATCGTCGAATGCGCCCGGCATCACAATCGGATTTGCCAGACCGGCACGCAGATCCGCAGCCAGCCGGGCATTCGCCAGGCGATGGAGTTTCTGCGTTCGGGCGAGATCGGGCGCGTCCAGGTGGCGCGCGGCCTGTGCTACAAGCCGCGCGGGAGCATCGGCCGGGCCGGCGTCGCCGGCGGTCCAATTCCCAGCACCATCGACTATAACCTGTGGTGCGGTCCGGCGCCGCACCCGCAACGGCTCGGCCGGCAACGGCTGCACTACGATTGGCACTGGTTCTGGGACTACGGCAACGGCGACCTCGGCAACCAGGGCATCCACCAGATGGACGTTGCGCGCTGGGGCATCGGCAAGCATGAGCTGGCGCCTCGGCGGTCAGCGTCGGCGGCCGCTTCGGCTATGTCGACGACGGCGAGACGGCCAACACGCAGGTCAGCGTTTTCGATTATGGCGACAGCGAATTGATCTTCGAGGTGCGTGGCCTGACGACCGATCCCTATCGCGGAGCAGCGGTCGGCAACGTCTTCCACTGCGCCGAAGGCTATCTCGTCTGCACCAGCTACAGCCGGGCGGCGGCCTATCGTCCCGACGGCGAACTGATCCGCGTGTTCGACGGCGGGGCGGACCATTTCGGCAACTTCATCGGCGCCGTCCGGTCGCGCCGCCGCGAGGATCTCAACGCCGACATCCTCGAAGGGCACCTCTCGAGCGCGTTGTGTCACCTCGCCAACATCAGCTTCCGGCTCGGCACGGTGGCGCCGCTCGATCGCCGCGGCAGCCTTTTCGGCAGCGACGCTGCTGCCAACGAGACCCTCAGCCGCACGATCGCGCACCTCAGCAATAACCGGGTGCCGCTCGACGACAGCAACCTGCAGGTCGGCCGCCGGCTAACGATCGATTCGCAGGCGGAGCGGTTTGTCAACGATGCGCAGGCGAATGCATTGCTGACTCGCGAGTATCGCCCGGGATTCGCGGTGCCGGCCCGGGTGTGATCGACGGTCGCTAACCGGCTCTCGGCGCGCACGGCCGACCGCGCTGGGCGTGCGCACGAGCGCGGTGCACGCGGCCGGCAGCATCTCGATGCTTTGAAAAAAACCTAAAGGCCGTGGTGCTTTTTCACTTCCATTCGCGCTTGAAGTATGCGTGAGGCGTTCGCGCCGTGCAGAGGACCGCCATGACCGAAGAAACCCTCTTTCATCTCGTCCGTGACCAACTACCCGGAGAACGCGCCCTTTTCCTCGCGAATGCCTGCGGCGGCGACGATGCCCTGCGCCAGCGTGTCGAGCGGCTGCTGGACGCCCATGAGCATCCCGGCGGCTTCCTGGCCCAGCCGCCGGCGCCCGTGGCGGCGGCCCTGGAAGCGCCGTCGCTTGCCGCCGGCCCGGGCAGCCGGATCGGGCCGTACACGCTGCTCGATCTGATCGGCGAAGGGGGCATGGGCGTCGTCTTCCGGGCCGAGCAGCAACAACCCGTGCATCGCCTGGTCGCGCTCAAGGTCATCAAGCCCGGCATGGATTCGCGGCACGTGATCGCGCGCTTCGAGGCGGAACGGCAGGCCCTGGCGCTCATGGAACACGCCAACATCGCCCGCGTGCTCGACGCCGGCGCCAGCGACATCGGCCGGCCTTACTTCGTCATGGAGCTGTGCCGCGGCGTGCCGATTACCGACTACTGCGATCAACACGGTCTCAGCACGCGTCAACAGCTGCAATTGTTCGTGACGGTCTGCCAGGCGGTGCAGCACGCGCACCTCAAGGGCATCATCCATCGTGACCTCAAGCCGTCCAACCTGCTGGTCGCTCAGGACGACGCCGCGGAGGGGGCGCCGGTCATAAAGGTAATCGACTTCGGGATTGCCAAGGCGCTCGGACAGGAGCAAACGGGCCACACGCTGCTTACCGGCGCCGCCCAGGTGCTGGGGACGCCGCTTTACATGAGTCCCGAACAGGCGGAAATGGCCGGCGACATCGACACGCGCAGCGACATCTATTCGCTGGGCGTGGTGCTGTATGAGCTGTTGACCGGCGCGACGCCGTTCGACCGGGCGCGGATGCAGGCGGCGGGCTTCGACGAGGTACGGCGGATCATCCGGCAGGAGGAGCCGCCACGCCCGAGCACGCGGCTGAGCACGCTGGGCGCGGCTGCCACGACGGTGTCGGAGCAACGGCAGAGCGATCCGAAGCGCCTGAGCAAGCTGCTGCGCGGCGAGCTGGACTGGATCGCGATGAAGGCGCTGGAGAAGGATCGCAATCGGCGTTACGAGACGGCCAGCGCGTTTGCGGCAGACGTGGAGCGCTGATTTGCGCGATGAGCCGGTGACGGCCTGTCCGCCCTCAGCCTGGTACCGCCTGCGCAAGCTGGCGCGGCGGCAGCGCGGCGCGCTCGTGATGGGGCTGGTGGTCGCCGCCGCGTTGATCCTGGGGACCACGGCAATCGGCGGCAGCATCGGCTGGGCCCTCCGCGATCGGGCCGCGCGGGATGCGGTGCTCGATGGCGAAGTGGCCGGCGGCCTGACCGAGGGGACAGCGCTCATCGAGGAGGGCAAATGGCCGCAAGCCGGTGCCATCCTCGCCCATACCGAGAAATTGCTGCGCGCTGCCGGCCGCGACGAGCTGCCGGCCCGGCTCGAGCAATTGCAGCAGGACCTGACGATGGCCCAGCGTTTGGAGGAGATTTACAGCCGCCCCGATGGCGATGGACCTGCCACACGCAAGATCCAGGATGACGAGTATGCCGAGGCGTTTCGGGCTTACGGCATCGACCTGGCCGTACTTACGGCGGAAGAGGCGGCCCAGCGCATCGCCGCGCCAGCATCCGCCGGGAGTCGCGCGCGCACTGGACTTCTGGGCGGAAGCGCGGCGCCGGCTGCACGATGGCGCACTGCCCGCGGAGCCGTCGTTGGTGCAGATTGCCAAGGCGGCCGATCCCGACCCCTGGCGCAATCAGCTCCGCGACGCCCTGCAAGCGGACGACCGCAAGGGCCTGGAAGCATTGGCGGCTGCCGCCGATGTGCGCCGGCTGCCGCCCGAATCGCTCGATCTCCTCGGTCGAGCCCTGGGCGCTACCAGGCAAACTCGGCCGCAGGCGGTGGTGCTGTTGCGGCAAGCGCAGCGCCGCTATCCGGGCGACTTCTGGATCACGTATACTCTGTCCAAGTTATGCGCAATCCTGCAGCCGCCGCAGGTGGATGACGCGCTCCGCTTCAAGACCGCAGCGTTGGCGCTGCGCCCGCAGAGTACGGGCCTCGCTGTGGGCGTGGGCCAGCTGTTGAAGCAAAAAGGCGATTACGCGGAGGCGATCGCCCACTTTTCGATCGCGTTGGAGCGTCGAGCGGACTATTCGTTTGCATGGCAGTGCCGCGCTGAGGCGCGCCTCGCGCTCGGAAAGCACGACGAGGCGTTCGCCGATTTCAAAAAGGCGATCGAGCTGGCGCCCCAGTCGGTCGCCGCCTGGTCGGCGCGTGCTAGCAGTTACGTCCAGCTCAAGCAATGGGACCACGCGCTGGCCGATTACGCGCAGGCGATCGATTGCGCCCCCGAGGCGGCGGGGCCGTATTTCGGGCGCGGCCTGGCCTATGCCGCAATGGGCAAGACCGACCTGGCCATGGCCGATTACACACGGGCCATCAACGCAAATCACGAGAGCGTGCACGCCTGGTATATTCGTGGGCTGGCTTACGCCCGCGCTAAGCAATTTGACCGGGCGCTCGACGATTACGCGCAGGCGCTTGCCCTGAGCCCCGACAACGCCGGGCTCTGGTCAGCTCGCGGCAGCGCCCATGCAATCCTTGGGCAATGGGACCAGGCGCTGGCGGCGTATTCCCAGCTCGTCCACATCGACCCCACGAATGCGACTGGATGGTACCAATGCGGCGGGCTCCATAAAAAACTGGGTCAATGGGATCAGGCGCTGGCCGACTACTCGCGCGGCATCGAAGTCAGTGCTCATCCCCTGGGCCTGTTGCGCGAACGCGCCGACCTCTATCAGACGCTGAAGCTATGGGACAAGGAGCTCGCCGATCGCAACCTGGTGCTCGCTGCGGATACGAAAAACGAGCGTGACTGGCTGAATCGGGGAAACGTCCACCACCAACTCGGCCATTGGCAACTGGCGTTGGCCGATTTTTGCCACGCCCTCGAGTTGAAGCCCCAATCGGGGCCCGCGCTCTGAGCCGGGCCAACACCTGCGGCGCGGTCGGCCTGTGGGACAAGGCCATCGCCGATCTCGACCTGGCCGCGCTGGCTATCCGGCCCTTCAATCAACCCTGGGTGGAACGAGCGGCCTACCAGTTGCGCAACGGTGACGTTGACGGCTACCGCAACAGCTGTAAGCGCATGCGCCAGCTCGGCGTTGCCGGCGATCCCCAGCGGGCGGCCCGATTTGCCCTGTGCTGGCTGCTGCGGCCCGACGCCTTCAGCGATGCGCGCACGCCACAAAACCTGGCCAGGATCGCGGTGACCGGCAAGCCGGCGGACCCGTGGTGCCTGCTGGCGCTGGGCGCGGCCCATTGCCGCGCCGGAAAATACAAGCCGGCGGCCGACCAGCTCGAGTTGGCCTTGCAGCAATTACCCCAGCCCAAGGACAACGCCGGTGCCGCGGACGCTGAGATCGTCATCGCCTGGCTGTTTCTCGCCATGACCCAGCACCAGCTCGGCCAGGCCGAGCCAGCGCAGCGGTGGCTTACGATGGCCGTCCAGAGCATGGACCGGGAGTCCAACGCGATTGGGCCGCTCCGCCGCGCGGGCCACGTTTGGGCCATGTGCCAGATCCTGCGCCGCGAGGCGGAGGGCCTGCTCAAAAAGGCGGAATAACTAGAAGCCGACTACCCGGCCCAAATCGCGTTCGCTGGCGACAGCAAAGGGATTCGTGCGAGTAGTCGATGAATCGGGCAAAGACTATCTCTACCCGACCGACTATTTTGTTGCCATCAATCTTCCGCAAGCCGCTGTGGACGCAGTGGACGCATTACTTGCAGCGTCGTGATCATTGCTCCCCAACCAACAGCGCCACCGGAAAATGCGCGAACACCCGCGCCAGCAGCAGCTGGTGCGGCTGCGGGCCGGACAGCGTCAAGCGCTCGCCCGTAAATACGTTGAGCAGGCGGCCGGCAGGCAATTCCGGCAGCGCGACGGCGGTGTCATCCCACGCGCCCGGCCCGATCGGCAGACGATTCATCTCCGGCACCAGCCGCGTCACGAAGCGCGGCACCGCGACCACGGCGCAGCCGCCCTCCTGGCGGCGGGCGAACGCGAAGACATGATCCTGCTTCACGCCCTGGGCCGTGAGCGGCAGGTACTCGCCCGTCGTGAACAGGCCGGGCCGGTCGCGCCGGCACGTCAAGGCAAGCCAGGTGACGTACAGCTTGACCCGGCCGTCTTCGCGCTTGCCGATCAGCTCGCGCGCCAGCTCGGGCAGGCGGTCGCCGGCCGCGAGCGTCCGTTCGCGCAGGTCGGCGAGCAGGCGTTGGCGGCGGTCAAAATCCACCGGCCGGCGATTGTCGGGGTCGGCGAGGCTGAAATCCCATAGCTCCGTCCCCTGGTAGGTGTCCGGCACCCCCGGCGCCGTGAGCTTGATCACGGTCTGCGACAGGGAGTTGAACAGGCCATAGTGGGCGACCTGGCGGCGCAGCGTGCGCAGGTCGTCCAGGAACGGCTTGCTGCTCTTGGGATCGAGCGTCCGCGCGACGAACTGCTTGATCGCGTCGTCGTAGGCCGCGTCGGGGCTGATCCAGCTGCTGTGGACCTTCGCCTCGTGCAGCGCCTTGTTCATGAAGCCCTGGATGCGCTCGACGAAACGCGCGTATTCCTCGTCGCTGTACGGCTCCAGCGGCCAGGCGCCGAGCAGCGTTTGATAGAACAGGTACTCCTCGTTCGCGTCGGGCGCGTAACCATCTTCCACCTCGGTGCGGTGTGCCCGATTCAGCGCGCTCCAGCGGCGCACGGCGTCCTCCCATTCGCGCGGCAGCTCGGCAAGCACATTGAGCCGAGCGCGGATGTCTTCGCTGCGTTTGGTGTCGTGCGTCGAGCTGGACGACAGCGACCACGGCCAGCGGGTGCGGCGTTCCTCGAAAAAGCTGTGGACGTCGCTGGGCGCGATGCCGAACCGGCCCGGATCGCCGCCAACCTCATTGAGCGACACGAGGCGGTTGTAGACATAAAACGCGGTGTCCTCCATGCCCTTGGCCATCACCGGCGCCGTGACCTGCTGGAACTTGCCGGCAAAGCGCCGCTGCTCGTAAACGTAGCTGTCGTCGAGCAGGCCCGGCCGCGGCCGCAGCTCCAACGTGTCGCGGATGAACTTGAAGAGCGCGTCGCTTTCGCCCGCGCTGTGATGCCGTGCCCGCCGCACCGCACGGCGGATATATTCGCGATCCGCCTCGCCGGTTCCCGTGTCGGCAATGTACGAGCGATATACGGGAAAGCCTGCAATCACCAGGCGCAGCGCATGCCGCAGGCCGTTGAGCGTGAAATCGCGCGACCAGCGGTCCCGCTGCGCCAGCCGGTCGAGCTGGTGGGCCAGCATGTGCAGCTCGCTCGACAGGGCGCTTTGCAGGATGAGGAATTTCTTCTGGTACACCGTTTCGGCGTAGGACTGGTCGTCCAGCGTCCAGTCGCGATAGATCCGCGTGAACGGTTCCGCGGCGCCGGCGTCCACGAACAGGCCGTTCACAACGTTGAGGAAGTCGTAGCCGGTGGTGCCGTGCGTGGGCCAGTCCTCGGGCAGTGGTTCGCCGGCCATGAGGATCTTTTCGACGGCGGCGTATAGCGGACGGCGCAGCGTTTCGCTCCCGCCCTGGCGCAGCAGCTCGGCGATTCGCTGGCGCAGGCCGCGCTCGATGACAGTCCAGTCCTGGCCCTGGTACTCCGGCTCGGTGTCGAAGAGCTGCCGGGCACAGGCGATAACGTAGCTCTCCTGCAGCCGCTGGAGGTATTGCCGGGGATCGTAAAGCCCGTCGGGGTGATCGATGCGCACGCCATCGAGCCGCCGTTCTTGCAAGAGCCGCAGGATCAGGCCGTGCGTCGCAGCGAAGACGTCCTCGCGCTCCATGCTGAGGGCCGCCAGCTCATTGATGTCGAAGAAGCGGCGATAGTTGATCTCGTCCGCCGCGACGCGCCAGAACGACAGGCGATACGGCTGATCGTTGAGCAGCTCGTCGAGCCGGTCGAAGCTGTGCGGTTCGCCGGGCGTGCCGTTGTACAGCACGAGCGTGTGCTCGAGCGCCGCGCGAACCTCGGCGTTGTCGTCGCACAGGGCGGCCAGACGGCGCTTGATGACTTCCTTTTCGCGGAGCCGTTCGGCCAGGCGGGCGGGGTCAGCGTCCGAGCGCGCCGGCAGGTTGCGCACGGCGGTCAGGATGCTCAGGTACTCGTGCATCGCCGGCGCGTCCTTGTCGACCGTGCCAACCAATTCGGACAGCGCGTGGCCGAGAATCAGCCCGTAGCTGCGCGGCCCCACCGGCAGGCGCAGCTCGAAATAGGCGATCTGGAAAGCGCCGGCCTGGTATTCCAGCCGAAGCTGCTGCGCTTCCAGCGCCTTGCCGTAGGGTTCGCCGAGCACCGGCAGAAGCACCTTGCCGTGCAGCTCTGGCCGGGTAGACGCGGTCCAGTCGATGTCGAAGTAATTGGCGTAGGGAGAAGCAATGCCGTTCTCGAGCACGTCGCGCCACCAGGCGTTCTCGTTGGCGACGATGCCCATGTGGTTGGGCACGATGTCGAGGATCTGGCCCAGGCCGTGGCGGTGGAGCGCCTCGGTCCAGGCGGCGTAGTCGTCTTCGGAGCCGATCTCGGGATTGAGAGCGTTGTGGTTGATGATGTCGTAGCCGTGGGTGCTGCCGGGGTGCGCTTGCAGATACGGCGAGGCGTAGCAGTGAGTGACACCCAGGTCGTGCAAGTAGTCGGTGAGTCGTTCGGCGTCGCGGAAGGTGAAGCCGGCGTGGAACTGCAGCCGATACGTCGATTCCGGAAAGCGCCGCCGCTGCTCCAGCACGTTCAGCGTATCGGACAGGAGATACTCGACAATCGCGTTCATGGTGCCACCCAAGCCGCACGGATCGGCCGTCCCTCTTATCCTAGTCCTGGCGGCGCAACAAAAAAACAACCCGCCGCCTGGCGGGTTGCTCGATGCGCGATTGCCGCGGACGGCGTCAGATGATGTCTCTGGGCGCTCCGCCTCGGAACAAGCCGCCGAGGAAGAAGATGACGGCGAGCACGATGAACAGGAAGAAAAAGATCTTCGCTGCCTCGAACGATATGCTCGCGACAAAGCCGAATCCGAACAGACCGGCGATCAGGGCGATGACCAGGAACAACAGTGCCAGGCGTAACATGGGATGCCTCCACTAGGGGTGGTTCCGTGCTCCGAAACAACGTAGGAAATGGTTAGCACATGACGTGCCGAACCGACGATTTGAGCAGGCACCACCGCGGAACCGAGCGTTCGCTGCGCAAGGCTCTTCCCAATTGCGGGCCATGCTGCGCGGCCTGCCGCCCAGAAAATCGATCCAAAGGGCCATGCGCGACACGCCCGTCACCGCGGGCTTGCAATGTCATCCTGACGAAATCGGCGCTGAACTTTATTCATGCCAACAGGTTATCGCAATAGACCCATGACGCGGCGTCCCCATTCGGCGAGCCGGTTGGCATCGCTTTTGCTCTTCTTCAATTGCACATCAGGACCCTATCCACCATTGATGAGGCAACGGTGATGCGATTCGTGAAGCGACGTGACCCCACGGCTCGGCCTGCCATCAAGACGGACGGCATAATCCTTTTCGACCATGCGACGCGCGACTGGCGTGAACGAGTGAAGGCGCTGAAAGCCGCGCAGCAAGCCGAGCAAGGCAAGGACGAGGGGACCCTTTCCAAGCAAGATCGGCCCTGATACTGAAGACGTGAACCTCGGTCGCTCCACCGCGTTCCGGCGCCTGCGATGAAGGATGGCTAATCATATGCCAGTGTTGAATCCTCCGTGTGCGGAGCCCAAGCGTGCCCATGACGAGCTAGCGCATTGATTGCAGCAGCAGCTGAGCAATCGGTTTCGGGGCCTGCGCGTCGAAATCATGGAGGAGGGCGTGATTCTCAGGGGATGTGTACGGACATTCTACGCCAAGCAGGTCGCCCAGCAGCTCGTGATGGGGCTAACGGACGTCCCGATTCTGGCCAACGAAATTGAGGTTCGTTGACATGGAGACACCAACGACGGTGTTCAGCCATTGCCAGTTCTGTCACCAGAAGCTCGAACACACGGCATTGTTTTGTCCCACGTGCGGGTTATCGACCTGTTCGTGGGACTGCTATACCCGGCACCTCGCGACCCACACGTCTCAAGCCCCCACCTCGGCTCCGCCGGCCAAGCCGCGCAATCTAGCAACGCGCTCTGACCGTTGATGCGCCGCAGGGACCGTCGTTCAATGGCTCGCCATTGTTTCATACGCTGTTATTGCGCAGCCGGTCCGTTGGGCGGGACCTGCACCACTTGCAGGAAAAGCCCGAGCCGGCGAATGGCCTCGATGAACGCCTGGTAATCGACCGGTTTGGTGATATAGACGTTGCAACCCAGCTCGTAACAGCGCCGCACCTTGCGCGGATCATCGGTGGTCGTGAGCATGATCACCGGAATTGTATTCGTGCGCGGGTCCGCCTTGAGTTGCCGTAGCACCTCGACGCCATCCACCTTCGGCATCTTGATATCGAGCAGCAACAGGATCGAGCCGTGCGGCTCGCCCATGTGCGCTCCCTCGCCGCGAATGTAATCCAGGGCCTCCTGACCGTCCTTCAAGCGTCGAATCTCATTCGCCAACCCGGCGCTGCAGGTTGAGCTGGATGAGAGTCGCATGACCGTCATCGTCTTCTGCCAGGACAATACTCAATGGCTCGGCCGACATAGATGTTCTCCGGGCGCGATCCCAAGTGGGCGCGCGATGGGCCGCCGCAAACGTTGCGCCGTCCTGTTGAGAAATCTCTTGCGCTTCGGCAAGCCGTTTGCATTGGACTTGGCGGGGATTATTGGAAAGCAGCGAAAATGACGCAAATGCTTACGGGCTCGCATCAAACCGGTGGGCACCCGGCTTCCTATCGAGCAAGCCGATGCGCACTGCCACGCAACCACGTGCGTATAATGAGTAGTGGCCCGCGCACCGAATAATTCTGGTTCCCGTCTAGCGGCGGTTGGCAGAACCGCCTGGGAAAGCGCGAAACAATGAGGGATACCCATGATACACTCGCCGAAAGATCAACGTCACACGCCTCCGCCAACCGCTCGTGGGGCGAAGCACGCGGCAGCGCCGGCTACCGAAAAGGATAAGGAGTCGGCCCCTGTGGGACAACGCGTCCTCATCGCCGAGGACAACGAGGATACGCGGCGCACGCTCAAGAGCATGCTCGAGCTGGCCCTCGGCGTCGTGGTCGACACGGTCAACGACGGCAGCCAGGCGCTGCAGGCGCTGATCGAGCAGCCGTATAGCGTCGTCATCACGGACCTCAAGATGCCGCGCGTCAGCGGCATGCAGCTCATCGAAGAAGTGACCAAGCGGCGCTTGCCGGTAACCGTGATCGTCACGACCGGGTTCGGCAGCATCGAGGAAGCGGTCAAGGCCATGCAACTCGGCGCGTACGAGTTCCTGACCAAGCCGACCAATCCGGATCACCTCTGCCTGCTGGTCCAGCGCGCGCTGCGCGAACGGGCGCTGCAGGACGAGGTCAACTTCTTGCGCAAGGCGCTCGACAACAAGCACGGCTTCCTCAATGTGCTGAGCAAGAGCCCGCGCATGCACGAAATCTTCGAGCTGATCGGCCACGTCGCGCGGACCAGCACCACCGTGCTCATCGAGGGCGAAACCGGCACCGGCAAGGAGCAGATCGGCCGTGCCATCCACCAGGCTTCCGCCGATCAAAGGCCCGGGCCGATGATCGCGGTCAACTGCGCGGCGCTGCCCGATACGCTGCTGGAAAGCGAGCTGTTCGGGCATGAGAAAGGCGCTTACACCGGCGCCGTCGGCCAGCGGCACGGCCGATTCGAGCAGGCCAATGGCGGCACGCTGTTTCTCGACGAGGTCGGCGACATCCCGCTGCCGATGCAGGTCAAGCTGCTGCGCGTGTTGCAAGAGCGCAAGTTCGAGCGCATCGGCGGCAACGAGAGCATCGAGGTGGACGTGCGCGTCATCGGCGCGACCAACAAGTCGCTGACCAAGCTGCTGCGCGAGGGCAAGTTCCGCGAGGATCTGTTCTATCGCCTCAACGTCATCAAGATCGACGTGCCGCCCTTGCGCGAACGCACCGAGGACATTCCACTGCTGGCCATGCATTTCACGCAGAAATACGCCCCGGCCGGCCAGGTGCCGTCGATCGCCCCCGAAGCCATGGAAATCCTGCTCGGTTTCCAGTGGCCCGGCAACGTCCGCCAGCTCGAGAATGCCATCGAGCACGCCTGCGTCACCGCCCGGGACGGTGTCATCCGGCCCGAGAACCTGCCGCCGGAGTTGTCGCGGCCGGCCGCACCGCCGTTGCCGTTCCAGGTGGACCTGACGCGTCCACTGCCCGAGCAGATTTCCGAGCTGACGGCCGGTTTCGAAGAGCGTTATTTGCACCGCGCCCTCAAGAAAACGCGCGGCCACGTCGGCCGCTGCGCCAAGATCAGCGGCCTGTCGCGCCGCAGTGTCACCGAGAAAATCGCGCAGTACAAGATCGACAAG
This sequence comes from uncultured Gemmataceae bacterium, assembly GCA_963834865.1. Taxonomy (GTDB): domain Bacteria; phylum Planctomycetota; class Planctomycetia; order Gemmatales; family Gemmataceae; genus CAWIDK01. Next base: position 836,535 of record CAWIDK010000005.1, on the reverse strand, counting down.
ACTCCTTTCAAGCGCGAGTGACGCGCGCAATGGAAGGGCGCGCCGACCGTATTGTTGGAGTCCCGGCTTTAGCCGGTCTGCTCCGGCTAAAGCCGGGACTCCAACAATACCATCGGCGCGCTGCGCAATTCCTGTCTGAATCCAGGTGAAATCGAGTCTCGCACCGCGGTATAAAAGAACGAGCGCCGACCGAGCCCCAGACGCCGGAGCATCTTCCGCCGCCGCATGGCGCTCCGGATGGCGCTGCAGGTAGCGATCCATGCGACTCGACTTCACCGGCGAGCGGGTGCTGGCGGTGGTCGCCCACCCCGATAACGCGGAGATCATGTGTGCCGGCACGCTGGCGCGGCGCGGGCCGTCGGTGCCGCCGTCGGCATCTGCGTCCTGTGCCAGGGTGAAAAGGGACAACCCACACCGCCGGTGCAGGACCTGAGCGAGGTGCGCCGCGCCGAAATGGAAGATGCCGCCGCCCTGCTCGGCGCGGAGCTCTACTTCGGCGGCTGTCCCGACGGCGAGCTTTTCGATGGGCCGGAGCAACGCCGCAAGGTTATCGATCTATTGCGCGAGTTTCGCCCGACGCTCCTGTTGGCCCATGCCCCCGAGGACCACCATCCCGACTACCGTGCCGCCTCGGCCCTCGCGGAGTCCGCATCGTGGTACTGCGCGTTGCGCGGCTACGTCACGGACGTACCGGCTGTGCCACTATCCCCGGCGCGATGGTGGATGGATACGGTCAACCAGGCCGATTTTGTGCCCGGCTTCTTCGTCGACGTGAGCGAGCACCTGGAGCTGAAGCAGCAGATGCTCGCCTGTCACCAGTCGCAGCTCCGGCGCGGCTCCGACCACGGTATTCTCGCGCTCGACGAGCTGCTGGTGGAGCGCACCCGGCGCGCGGCTCCCAGGCCGGTGTGTTCGCTGCCGAAGCCTTCCGCATTCACCGCGCGTGGAAGCGTACGGCCGCGTGATAGTGTAGCCGTCACGCTCCGCGTGGCGGGGTCCTCACGCGGAGCGTGAGGACTACACTGAATTACCTGTTCGTCTCAGTCAGCCGGGCACGCAGCTTCTTGAGCAGCTCCGTCTTGGACGGCATCGCCGGCTTGGCCGGCGCCTTGGCGCCGTCCTCCGTGTCCGAATCGTCAACCGCGTCGGCAGTCGCGGCCGGTACGGGCGCCGCGGCCCCGGCGGCATAGTTGGCGGCGAATGCCTCGTTATCCTTGCCGAAAATCGCCGCAATCTCCGGCTCCGGCAGCTTGCGCGATGTTCACCGCCACCAGGTTGCTGTACGGCAACAGCACGATCCGTCCATTATCCTGCGTGCCCGCCATGCGGCCGCACAGGATGGCATAATCCGGCTCCAGCATGACAAACCGCTGCACGACGATCTCGGCCCCCGTCGTCAGCGTCAGCATGAGGCCGTCGTGCAGGTTCGGCGGAATGCGGCGGAACAGCGCGATCCAGGCAGATCCTTGCATGCAGCCCATACTCGTCTTAAGGTGTCCATGCACAATATCTGTCTCCACTTTAGCTCACAACCCGCGGCCGTGCCGAACCGTTCAGAGTTCCGTTCGTAGTTCCGCCTTCAGGCGGTTGACGGTCCGCCGCCTGAAGGCGGAACTACGAACTGAGAGGTGCAGCGACCATGGATGACCCCTGGCTCGGACTGTGCGCCGTGGTCGCCCTGGGCGGCCTGTTGCTGCTGGTGATGCGCGTGCGGATGCATGCGTTCATTGCGCTGCTGCTGGTGAGCCTGGGACTTGGGCTGGCCGCCGGCCTTTCCCCCGAGCGCGTCGTGGACGCGATCCACCAGGGCGTCGGCGACATCCTCCGCAATGTCGCGCTGCTCCTGGCGCTGGCGCCATGCTCGGCCGCATGCTGGAAGCGTCCGGGGCGGCCGAGTTGATTGCGCGGCGCCTGATCGCGTGGCTCGGCGCGAAGAACACGTCGCTGGCTATCCTGCTGGCAGCCTTTATCGTCGGTCTGCCGATCCTGTTCAACGTCGGCTTCCTGCTGCTGGTGCCCATCGTCTGGCGGCTGCAAAAGGAAACCGGCCGTTCGCTCCTGTACTACCTGTTGCCGTTAGCGTTCGGCCTGGGCATGCCGCATTCGCTGGTGCCGCCGCATCCCGGCATCGTCGGCGCTGTGGATCAGCTCGGCCATGCCGATCCCGGGCGCGTGATGGTGGAAACGATCGTCTTCGGCACACTGCTGAGCCTGCCGCTGGTGCTGATCGGCTGGTTTATCCCAGGCCGCTTCTGGGCGGCCCGGCAACACGTGAGCACACCGGAGGACCTGAGCGTGCCCGCCGTTGCCGGCGCCGACGAGCCGCGCGCGACTTCCATGCTGCTCGCCCTGCTCATCCTGCTGGCGCCGCTGGGGTTGAGCGTGCTCGGCTTCGGCGGCACGCTGCTGCGCCGGCTGGACCTGGTCCCCGACTGGCTCGCGGAACCGCTGTGGACGCGCGAGGCATTGCCGGCCCCGCTGGCGATCCTGACGCATGCGCCGCTGGCGTGGATCGAGTTCCTCGGCAGGCCGACCATCGCGCTCCTGGTGGCGACGAGCCTGGCATTCTGGCTCTACGGGTTACGGAGTGGCTGGACATGGCCGCGATTGGCGAAGCTGACCGGCGACGCCTTGCAGGATGTCGGGCCGATCTTGTTCCTGTTCGGCGCGGCCGGCGGCTTCGGCGCGGTGATCGCCGCGACGGGGGCCGGCCGCGTCGTCGCCGAATTCGCCGCCCAGCTGCCGCTGTCGCGCGTCGCGGTGGCATTTGTTGTGGCGTCGCTGGTACGGATCGCGCTGGGCTCCGCGACCGCGTCGATCCTGACGGCCGCGGCGCTCTTGAAGGGGTTGGCGGACCAGATGCCGGGTCAGGAAACGCTGCTGGTGCTGTCGGTGGCGTGCGGCGTGACCTTCATGACGCAGCCGGCCGACAGCGGGTTCTGGATGATCAAGGAGTACGGCAACCTGTCCGTGCGCGACGTGATGCTGCGCTTCAATCTGTGCCGCATCTTCATGGCGCTGACGGGAGCGGGAACCTTGCTGGCCTACGAGGCATTGACGGCGCCGCGGTGACCTCATGCGGCTGCAGGAACGGCCAAAACGCGGAACTGCGAACCCTTGGTACCAGCGCCTCTCTTGACCAACTCGCGCCGCGGGCCTATTATCAGTTAAATTGAGACCCGTGGGGAAAGTCGGTGCGACCCGCGTGGCCGGCCGGTGGGCCGGTCTCCTCTCTCGTGCCTGCTTCTGACAGGAGCGCGACCCGCATGAAGGCGGAACAACGCAAAGAGCTGGAAACGAACGCCCTGGCCGACCGCATGGGTCACCTCGTCCAGCGGATGAAGACCCAGCCGCGCCGGTCCACGCTGTACTACGTCCTTGGCGGCATCGCCGTCATGGTCATCGTGTTCCTGATCGCGCGCTGGTTCCAGGTCAGCCGCCAGGAGAATTCGCAGCGCTGGTTCATGATCAACAACGGCACGAAAACCTACCTCGAGCAGCTGGCCGTCAAGGAAGGCGAAACCAACCCCGGCAAGGCGGCGCGCTTCCAGTTCGCCTGGATGCTCTACTGGGAGGGCGGCGTCAAGCGCCTCGGCGTCGGCAACGGCTCCGAGGCCATCACGCGCATGGATGAAGCGGCTGAACTGTACAAAAAGCTCGCCCAGGAATGTGCCAGCGACCCGTTCTGGGAGCCCGAAGCCCTGTACGGCCTGGCCGTCATCGAGGAGACCCACGCGATCCAGAACCTCGACGCACTCGATAGCGCCAAGAAGCTTTATGAAGACCTCGCGACCAAGCATAAGGATTCCGCACGCGGCAAGCTCGCCGCCGACTGGGTCGCCAATTACGACAACAAGGAAAAGAAGGAACAGCTGCAGCAGTTCTACCAGGAAATGCACACCGCGCTCGGCATCGTCGATCCGGCTCTGCAAGAGCGCATCGAGGAATTCCGCAAGAACCTCAAGCTGGACCCCAAGAACCTCAAGCTGGACCCGAAGAAGGCCAACTAACGCCACCCGTCAGCCTGGAAAGGCTGACCTACCCATGTCGTTCATCGACGATCCGGATGAAGATGAAGAAGAGTCGCACCTTGCCCCAGGGGTGGGCCGGGCCGTCGATGTGCAGGTGCAGGCCAAGACATTTGGCCTGCGGCTCGATCAGTATCTCGTCGTGCAGTTCCCCGACTTCAGCCGCAGCATCATCCAGAAAGCCATCGAGTCGGGCAGCGTCACCGTCAACGGCGTGTCGAAGCGGGCGAGCTACCGGACGCGGCTCGGCGACCAGGTCACGATCCAGCTGCCCGAACCCGAAAGGCCCGAGCCGGCGCCCGAGAACATTCCGCTGGAGATCCTCTACGAGGACGAGTACCTCGCCATCGTGAACAAGCCGTTCGACATGGTGGTCCATCCCGCCAAGGGTCACTGGTCCGGCACCCTGGTCAACGCGCTCGCCTTTCACTTCAGCGCACTGAGCAAGGCGGGCGGCGACTATCGGCCCGGCATCGTTCACCGTCTTGATCGCGACACGTCCGGCGCGATCCTGGTGGCCAAGGAGGAACAGACGCACCGCGAGCTGGCCATGCAGTTCGAGACGCGCAAGGTCTTCAAGGAATACGTGGCGATCACGCAGGGCGTGCTCGACCGCGACAGCGACTACATCGAACGGCGCATCGCGCACCATCCGCACGACCGCGTCAAGATGATCGTCACCGACGACGAACGGGGCAAGGAGGCGTGCACGTTCTACGAGGTGCTGGAGCGCTTCCGCGGCTACACGCTGGTTCGCTGCCAGCCACGCACCGGCCGAACCCATCAGATTCGCGTCCACCTCGCCAGCGTCGGCGCCCCGGTGCTGGCGGACAAGATCTACAGCGGCCGCGACCAGTTTCGGCTGTCGGACGTCGTGCCGGGCGTTGAGCCGGGGCAGGATGAGGTGCTGCTGCCGCGGCAGGCGCTGCACGCGCAGCGGTTGCGGATTTTTCATCCCAGGCGCAAGGAAGTGGTCGCGGTCGAGGCGCCGCTGCCGCCGGAGTTTCACCGCACCCTGGCGGTGTTACGCGCCCATCGCTAGCACGTCACGGCAGCGCCGTCGCAAAGCGCAAGAACGTCACGACCTTTGCCGGTCCCGCCGGCGCGCGCGAAACCGGTCTGATTTTCTCGTCGGCGATTTGCTCAAGATTCGTTCCTGGCGCATGATGACAACGTCCGGCCTTCCTCGGAACGAAATTCGGAATGAAATCGACACCCTTCCGCGAAGCGCGCGCAGAGCGCCCTGCGGATCGCTCTTTTCCCTGACGAACAAAGGAACCCGTTATGGTCCGCGCGCGTCTGGCCTCGCTGGCGCTGGCCGGCACTCTGCTGCTTACGAGCGGCTGTTCTACCTCGTTGGACTTCCTGCACCCGGGCCGCTCGCGCACGATGTGCTGCCCGGTCGGCGGCTGTCCAGTCGGCGGCTGCCCCTGTCCGAGCGGCTGCGATTGCGGCGACGCTGGATTCTCCGGCCCGTGCTGCCCCAGTCCCGGCTGCAGCAACGGCCATTACGACGTGCCCCTGATTTCCAACGCGCATCCACCGCTCGTCGAAGGCCCGAGCCTGTTCCCGCCGGGGCCCGGCCCGCTGCCGTTCCCCGGCCCCTCGATGCCGCCGGGTGCGATGATGCCGCCGGGCGCGTACATGCAACCGGGCCTCACGATGCCGCCAGTCAGCACGCCGCGCCTGCAGGCGCTGCCGCCGGTGGTGACGATTCCGCAGGCGATCGCGACGCCGTCGCCGCCGTGATACAGTGTAGCCGTCACGTTCCGCGTGACGGGTTCCTCACGCGGAGCGTGAGGACTACACTACCGGCCCCCCACCAGTTCCTTGAACGCCGCACAGAGCAGCGGCGCCGTGTCCGGACCCAGACTGTTCACTTCGCCGTACTGGGCCTGCTTGCGACCATAGCAAAACGGCGCCTTCTCATCCCATTGCCGCTTGGGGAGGATGTAGCCGAGCTCGTCGTTCGCCAGGCCGATCATCATCTTGTAGGGCGATTTCATCTGCCCATAAATGCTCGGCTCGATCGGGGCGTCGGGAAAGTCCGCGCCCGCGTCGGGCGGATCCTGCACCTTGCCGAGCACCAGCTCGGGATAAATCTCGCCGGGGATCGCCGCCGCCTCCAACTCGCCCAGACGCAGCCAGCCAATCTCGCTCTGCACGCACATCGGCTTGCTCTTCGCGCCCACCTTGAGATCAACGGGCTCGGCCTTCGCGCTGTCGCCGGTCCACAGGAACGCCTGCCGGCGCAGCACGCCCAGCTCCCAGCCGAGCCGAAACATCTTGTTGTCCATCGGTAAGAAGACCGGCCGGGATCGCGCCTCGATCGGCGTGAGCCGCACCGGCTTGCCGTCCTTCAGCGCCCGGTCCGCGAGCTGGCCGACGAGCTGGCCGTAACGCTCGGTCTTGGCGACGGTGCCGTCGGCCAGCGGCGTGCCGGCGTCGTCCTTGACCTCGACGTGCAGCGAGGTCATCAGGCCGCCGACGGTGCCGGTGAGGTAGACCACCGGGCAGCGATGGCGTTCCTTGAGCCAGCGCACCGTGTAGCCGACGTAATCGGCGCTCGACCTCGGTGTTCTTGCTGCTCAGCGTCTCGGGATGGCAGTTCCACTGCACGACGATGCCGGCGGTCTTCTCGGCGACATCATCGAAGAATTGCAGCGCCACCAACTCGTCGTGCTTGACGTACGGCTCCCGGCCATCGTGCAGCAGCGCGGGCGCCGTGGCGGTGCCGATGCGCGCGGAGGTGGTCCAGCCCCTTGTCGGCCTGCCGGACGGCGGCGACGATACCGGCCTCCACCTTGGCGAGATAATCCGCGTCGATGCCGCTGGTCGCGAAGTTCGGGCCCCACAGGCCGAGCGTATCGGGGCCTTCGTGGTTGTGCGTGCTGGACACGAGGACATACGCGAAGCCCGGCAACTGCTTACGCACGCGTTCGACCGGCTCGCGGAACAGGCCGACGAGATCGACCGCGACGAGCGCGATCTTCGTCTTGCCGTCCGCGAACACGACGGCGCGGGCCATGAGCGGATCGTGGACGCCTGTGGCCTTGCGTCCCTTGCCGAAGCCGGCGAGCCAGACCGGCTTGCCATCGAGCGCGGGGGTGATGTCCGTCTCGCCGAACCCGGCGCAACAGCGGTGCATCACCGGCGTGCGCCGGTGACGCGAACGCCAGGCCCAGGATGCCGACCAGCATGAGGCGCTGCATGGTAATTTCCTTCAAGCCGCGGGATGAGCGCAGCGAATCCCGCGGGTGCTCCGCTCCCACCCGCGGGATTCGCTGCGCTCATCCCGCGGCTTGCACTCAACTTGGTCTTGCACCCCCTATAATGGTTTGATTCGCGCAATTCAACCCCCCGCTGAGGGCGCTCCGATGAGCACGTTCGCCGGTCGCTGGATCACGACGTTCGGCCTGATGAATCTGACGCAGGACGGCGCTGCCGTACACGGCACCTACTGGAACCAGGGCGTTGCATGTACGCTGGAGGGCCAGCAGCAGGGCGATCGCCTGATCTTCCGCTACCGCGAGCCGGCCGAGCACGGCGAAGGCTGGTTTGCGCTGCGCCGCTACGGGCATTTCGCCGGCAAATGGCACGTGGACGGCAGTGCCGACGAGCACGACTGGCAAGGCAATCGCGCCTGGGACGGCGTGTGGGAAACCTCGTTCGGCCGGCTGCGGCTGGTCGAGGAGCCGGACCGCGTCGTGGGCTTCTACGACGGCCCTGGGCCGTCGCGCGTCGAGGGTCAGGTCGAGGACGGCCGGCTCGTGTTTCGTTACGAGGAGCCGCAGGTGCGCGGCGAGGGCTGCTTCGAGCTGGCCGAGGACGGCCAAAGCTTCGGCGGGCAGTGGCGCTCCGAATCGATGCACGCCTGGTCGTCGTGGACGGGCCGGCGCGTCCGTCCGGCGCCCGGCCGTACCTGGCTCATGATCGTCGAGGCCCATTGGCAGCGCTCGGTCGCCGAGGGGGAGTACTCGTTCGGCGGCATGCTGCGCGAGTTCTTCGCCCGTTTACCGGATGTCGCGGTGCGCCAGCGCTTTTTCAATGACGAGGCGAGCCTGCAGCGCTGGTGCCGCGAGCTGCTCTATTTTCCCGAGCCGGCGGTGGTGCTGATCGCCAGCCACGGCACCGCCCAGGGCGTTCACGTCCACGGCCGAACCATCGACACGCGCAGCGTCGTCGACAGCTTGCGACACGCCGACAACATCCAGCTCTTGCACTTCTCATCGTGCCTGGTGCTGCACGAGGACAAAAAGGGCGATTTTGCCCGCCGCGTCGAGAATGGAGCGCCGTTCGCCGTATCCGGCTACACGAGCAGCGTGGACTGGGGCGGCAGTGCGATCATCGAGTTCACCTATCTGGACCTGATCCTGGCCAAGGGCCTGCCGCCCGCCGAGGCCGCAGCGCTGCTGCCGAAGCTGATCGCGTACACCGCCGACCGCGCACCGGCCGATTCGCCGTACGCGGCCGCGGGCTTTCGCTTCTTTGCGCCGGGAGCGTGCAGCCCTTGGCCGAGGTCGGGATCGAATAAGCCATCGCGCTCCTGGAGGTCCCGCTTGCCGCGCCGCGACTAGCTAGAGGCCTAACGAAAGTTGCAAACAGCCCTCAACGGCTTGCATATCATGGGCCGTCAGAGCCCCGAGCTTTGTTATGATGAGGGTTCGCTGGACGGTAGCCATGTGGGAACGAACCCAGGAAGCGTGGTGCAATCCGGCTGTTTGCCAATCCTGCAGTGCGCAATTGGTTGAGTGCGCGGTTCTTGGGGGCCTGGAGGTGATGGCGACTACCAGCAATTCGTCCCAATTATCATGATAGGTATCAGTGCTGACCACCACCGCTGGACGGTCTTTCTTGCCGCCTGGGCCGCTGAATGGAAACTGAACGAGTACTACGTCCCCACGCTGGTAAGGATGCCGGGCGGCCATTATTGCCCCTCGTCACTATCCCAGTCCTCGGCTGAAAGTTGCAACCAACCCAGGCTTTCAGCGAGCTGACCAAGCTCATCCTCATCAACCTGTCGCGTCAACGCCCCATGTCCCACTGATGGAGGCGGTAGATTGTCTGCTTTGACAACGGTATGGACATGAAGCAAGCCTTTGTTCGCCCATTCCTCAATGGTTTCCAGGGACAGGCCGAGGCGGCTCGCCGCCTCGTTCAGGGAAATCATTGGCATTGTCTACCCTCCACAAATCTTTAGCCTTGTCGTAACTGACACCTGGCGACGCTGGCCGCGTCGCCTACGACGGGCGGTCAGCCTGGCTGCGACACATTCCCGGCGACGGCACCATTCGCCGGCGTGCCATTGCGGTGCGCGGTGAGCGAGCGGAGCCAACTCGCCGTCGGGATCGCGTAGGGGCGGAACTTCTCCACGCGGCCTTGTTCCTCCGTGAAAAAGATGGCTCGCTGTGGGCCGAGCTTGGCGGCGACCGGCAGGTCGATCAGGCTGCTCGAGTCGGATTGGCTCATCTGCAAGAGCACGCGCAGGTCGAACTCGCGCAGCGTCTGCCGATCGAAACAGCGCTGCAAATTGGTGTAGGTGTCGCACCATAGCAGCGTGAACATCCCCAACGGTGGACCTTCCTTCAAGAGCTGCACGAACAGCCGATAGGGGCTCGGCTTCTCGTTGCCGCGCGAGAAGCCGAAATCGTCCTCGGGACGGCGCAGGTCGCGCAGCCGCTGCAGGCCGTGCAGGCACAGGAAGAGCGCCGGCCCCGCGGCCCCTTGCAGCCTGCGGTTCAGTTCATCGGTCAGCTCCGTCAACAGGGCCGCCAGCTCGCGCTGCGGGCGAATTTGGATCGGCAGCGTCTCGGCAAGCACGGGCAAGAGTGCCTCGGCCTCGGCATCAATGGCGCTGCCGACGATCAGGTGGACCGGCGGCGTGACGGCGTTGGGGTCGGCCTGGACGCCGAGACTCACCAGCGCCGACGCGGTCAGCGCGAACGCGGTCTGCTCGTGCTGGCCGACCATCAACAGATTGCTGCTCGTCTGCTTGCGGAAAGCGGCGCTGGTCGCCTCCTTGATCGCCACCGGCTCGCCGAGCCAGGCATGCCACGGTTGGCTGAACGCCGATTTCTCCAGGCAGCGCGGCAGCTCCGTATTTTGCCCGATCTCGACCTGGGCGGTTCCCTCGAACACGATCGGCAGCCGCAGCTCGTTGCGTTGCCGGCTGCGCTCCTGCACCTCGCGCAGCAACTCGTCGCGGCGCATCTTCGAGCCAGACGACCTGGAACAGATGGTTGCCTTCGAGCAGGCCGTGAGCGGCGTTATAGATCGCCTCGCCGGGCCGGGACAGCAGCCGCGCCTCATTGTTCTCGCGACTGAGGATCAGATGGGCGTCGGCCTCGCTGCACTGCAGCGCGATCCGCACCGCCATCTGGTCGATCGTGCTGCGCGCCAGGCTATACGCCCCGCCGAGCGTCTGCGAGCCGAGCAGGACGTGGACGCCGAACGCCCGGCCCTGGCGGACGAGGCGGTCCATCAGCAGGGCCGATTCCTGCGCGACCTTGTCGTCCTCGACGAAGAACTCCTGAAACTCGTCGACAATCAGCATGATCCGCGGCATCGGCGGCACGTTCGCCCCGCTGTCAAGCAATGCGCGATACGATGCGAGGTCATTCAGGCCATGCAGCGCGATACAGCTCGCCGCGGCGCGACAGTTCCACGTCGAGCCGTTGCAGAACGCTCAGGCCGAACTCGCGCTCACTCTCGACGGCGACCACGCGCGCATGCGGCAGCGCGAAGGCGGCGTAGGTCTTGAACTCGACGCCCTTCTTGAAGTCGATCAGGTACAACTCGACCTCGTCGCGGGCTGTAGGCCAGCGCGAGCTGCGTGATGAGCACGTGCAACAGCGTCGATTTGCCCGAGCCGGTCTTGCCGGCAATCAGCGTGTGCTGCGACGTGCCCTTGCCCAGTTCCAGCATTTGCTTGGCCCGAGCGCCGACGCGGCCCAGCGCCACCGAAATACCGTGCCGGCTGTCGCCGAGCCAGCGTTCGGCCGGCGGCACGGCGATCCACTCGAACGGCACCTCGACGCGCAGGCGCGCTTGGCGGCGTCGCCGGCCTGGTCGAGGAGCTCGGTGCAGCGCTCCGGGGCAGGCGATTGGTCCAGCCGGAGCGGGAATGAGCCAAAGTCTTCGTCTTCCCACCAGAAGCGGTCGCCCTGCCATGCGAGGCAGGTGCACGCGCGCTCCAGGTCGGCGCGATCGATCCCTTGCGGAAGGCCCAGCTTCTCGTCGAGCATGACGAAGGTGTAGATGCCGCAGCGGGCGCCGGCTGCTGGCGATGCTGATGAGCCGGCGGCACGCGTCGGGCGTGAAATTGACCGGGAAGTCGGCGACGACCAGGAAGCGGAACGGCTCGGCCACCTCGCCGGCCTGGGCGTTGTATTCGGCCAACGTCTCGAACTGGTTGCGCAGGTACTTCTGCAGCACGTTTTCCATGTGCCCGGTCAGGTCCGCCAGCCGCTGTTCGATGTGCGTCGCCTCGGTCCAGATGCGGCCATGGATCAGGGCTTCCTCGTGATCGGCCAGATGCATGAACGCGGAGAAGTTTTCGCCACGGCCGACCGGGTCGAGGACGGTGCAGCGGACCTTGCCCGGCGGCAGGCCAGTCCAGCAGCGCAGGAGCAGGGCCTGCAGGGCGTGTACGGCGCGGCCCTTGCCCTCCTCGCTCGCGGCGAAGAGCAGCGATGCTTTTTCCGGGAACGGCAAGAGCGCGGGGAAGGTAAGGCCGGCCAGATCGGGTCGCGGCAGCTGCGGGTCCTTCGGTACGCCGCCCTCAAACTGCTCCAGCGTGATGCCCAATTCGCCGAAGCAGAGGCCGTTCGGCAGCTGGTCCATCGGCCGCCACGCCTCGCTCCACGGCGGGAACCAGCGCCGGCATTCGCGAGCCACGTCGCGGCTCGTCTGCACAAAGTGGTCGCAGGCGTCCTTCCAGAGCCGGAGCAGCGCGGTCCACTCCTGGGCGTGCCGGCGATTGTTCTCTTCGCGGATGCGCTGGTAGCGCTGGCCCGCCTCCTGCAGGTCCGCGTCATGTTTTTCCTGCGCCGCCCCGAGCTCGCGCTCCAGCGTCTCCTCGACCTCAGCGGCTTGCTTGACGTGCTCCTGATCGGCGCGCTTGATCCGCGTCCGCAGCGCGAGGTCGGCCGCCTTGAAGTGCTGCGTCCGGCGCTTCCGTAGCTTGCGCAGCTTGCTCTTGGTGTTCGCGGCCGTTTGCTCCAGCAGCGTCTTGTTGCGTTTGCGGCTCACGTCGCGCTTGGCGAGGTACGCGGCGCGCGCCTGCTGCTGGCACAGCGGCCGCAGTGCCCGGCCGCGCATGACCAGCTGGCTCAGCGCCTGCCAGCGCGCGACGACCATGTGGCGCACGCGGGCGCGGGCGCGGTTGACGAGCAACATGCCGAGCGGGATGACCGTCACCGTGGTGCCGAGCGGCCACCAGAGCCAGAACATCCACGGCAGCATGTCTTCCAGGAACCAGAACAACACGCACGGGGCCGACAGGAGGAACCAGCAGATTCCGAGGATCATCCAGGGACGCAGCCCGGTGAGCCGCGGCGGCCAGGGGAGCTGTTGCAGCGCGGTGAGATCGGCCTCGACGTTGTCGAGGCATTCCTGCATCGCCCGGAAGGGATCGGGCACGCTGCCGGTCTCGAACTTGACTGGTTCGCCGCCGCGCAGCGGGCCGACAAACGTCCAGCGCTTGCAGTGATTGCGGGCGATGTCGCGCTGGGCACGCAGCTTCTCGACGGCGTCCTTGCACTGCTTCTCCGATTCGGCGAGCTGATCCCGGGCGACCTTCTTGTCGGACTCGTAGATGGTGTCGATCGTCCAGCGCGCTTCCTGGAACTCGGTTTCCAGCGCTGTCTTGGAGTCGTTGTACTCGCGGACGGCGGAATGCTTGGCGGCGGCGAAGTCGGTGTTGGCCTTTTGTTTGGTTTCTTCCCGGCGCGCCGCGACGAGCTGTCGGGACTGTTCCGCCTTGGCCTGCGCCGCGGCCTGCGCCTGCACCAGGGCCTCACGCAGGGCTTCCTTGGCCTGACGAAATTCGAGGTCGCCCTGCCGCGTGCGTTCGGCGGTGCCGGTGGCGATCTCCTCTTCGCGCACGGCGCGAATCGCGACCGCCTCGCGAAACGCCCGCAGCGCCGTCCGTTGCCGTGCGCTCCATAATTCAGTCATGTCGCCATCCCATGGGAATGTAGCGGAATTCGCCAGAATTCCGCCGTGGGCGCTGCGGAATTCTGGCGAATTCCGCTACAAGAGCCGGCACTCAAGCACATTCCTGCCGCGCCTGCGCCAGTAATTGGTCGAGCCGGTCGATCCCCGTCAGCAGCTGGGGCAGCTGGCCCTCCAGCGTATTCCAGTAACGCGTGGTGAAATCGCGCCGTACGGCGTCCCGCCAGGATAGACACGTGTCGTCCCAGCGCACGGTCAACGTCTTCATGGCCGACGCGATTTGGTAACGGCCGGTGCCCAGGCTCATGATTTTTCTCCAGGGAGAGGTCCGTCGGACGCGGAAACCTGCGTGTAGGCTTCGAGCAGGTCCATCTTGCGGTCGAGGAACGCATTCATGCGCGGCACGTCGCTCTCGAGGATGGTCTGGTAATTGACGGCGTACGCCTGATACTCGTTGATCGCCTCGGGCAAATCGCGCAACCAGCGACGACACGCGGCACGCTTCTCCTCGGCGTAATTGAGCCGCTGCTGCGCCTTGGCCAGCGCGATTTCCTGTTCGGTGGTGTCGGCCGGCCGATCGCCCACGCGGATCAGCTTGCGCCGGGCCAATTCCTGTTTGGCCTTGAACACCTCCTCCTCGGCCCGCCGCACTTCCTTTTGCCAGAACTGGAGCCGTTCCTCGATCCATTCCAGCGTGCGGCGAATGTCCATCTCGATGCTGCACAGCGCTTCCTTGGCCTGGTGCGCATACGTCGCGATACCCGCCTGGAAATCGAGCAGCTTTTCGAGCGAATGCACGTGTGCGGACATGGGCACCCCCGGGGTCGGTGGTTGGAGTCCCGGCTTTAGCCGGTTTCTTCCGGCTGAAGCCGGGACTCCAACGCGTCGAATGAACCACTAGCTAGTGTTGCTGCAAATACTCCTCGATGCGCTCCGCCTTGCGCAACAGCAGCGGCACGTGCTGGTCGGACGCTTCGAGGAAATGGTTGATGACGTGCATCGTCTCCTCGAACTGCTGCGTGAACTTGTCGTGCTCCTGGTCGCGCCAGGTGTCGCCCAGGCCGACCAGCTGGCCGTGCAGGGCCGCAACGCGGTCGCGCACCTCGGCATTGAATTGTTTGAGATGATGGGCAAAACGCCGCAACTCGATGGGATCGACGATCGCCTGGGCCATGGGTTCCTCGGCTGCTTCCGGATCGGATTGCCTACCAGCTTCATTTTCGTGCCCGGCGGCGCATCGAGCAAGGACAAACGCGGGCGATTGTCGTAATTTCAGCCTGGGGACCTTACCCCGGACCGATCGCGCGGAGTGGACCATCTTCCCATGACCCAGGCACAGCTGCGTAATCCGATTATCCTATCGGTCCTCGCGGCCGTCGTGACGCTGGCCCTGAAGTATACCGCCTACGCGCTGACCGGCTCCGTGGGCCTGTTGTCCGATGCGCTCGAATCGTTCGTGAATCTCGCGGCCGCCCTGACGGCGCTCGGGTGCTTGTGGTACGCCGCCAAACCGGTCGATCCGTCGCACACCTACGGCCACGAGAAGATCGAGTACTTCTCCAGCGGCCTCGAGGGGATGCTCATCCTGTTCGCCGCGGCCGGCATCGCCTGGTACGCGACGCAGCGCCTGTTTGCCTTGCCGGAGCTGGACCAGCTCGGCGTCGGCTCGCTGATTGCGCTGGGCGCTTTGCTCATCAACCTGGTCGTGGCCCGGATCCTGCTGCGGGTCGGCCGGCGGACCGGCTCGATCGTGCTGGAGGCCGACGGCCAGCACCTGATGACCGATGTGTGGATGTCGCTGGCGGTGGTCGCGGGCATCGGTCTGGTGGCGCTGACCGGCTGGCAGATCTTCGACCCGCTGATCGCGCTCACGGTGGCGGTCGCGATCGTATGGACCGCCCTGACGCTGATCGCCCGCTCGTTCAACGGGCTGATGGACCATGCGCTGCCCGAGCCAGAGCAGACGGCGGTGCGTGCGGCGATCCACACGCTGTTGGGTCCCGGCATGCACTTCCATGCCCTACGGACACGTCAGGCAGGACCGCGGCGTTTCGTCGAGTTTCACCTGCTCGTGCCGGGCCAATGGACTGTCCAGGAGGCCCACGATCTCACCGAACGCGTCGAGGCGGCCGTGCGTAACGCCCTGCCCGGCGCCGAGGTCACGGTCCACATCGAGCCCATCGAGGCGGAAGCCTCGTGGACCGACAGTGAACTCTTGCAGGTGGAAGGCGAGCCAGGCTCGAAGCCCGACATTCAGCTGCCGCAATCCGAAACCCATCCACAGTCCGAATAGGAATGTTATGCCGACCGCCGACGCCTTGATCCGTCGATTGAACCTGCAGCCGCACCCGAAGGAGGGCGGCTTCTTCCGCGAGACGTACCGGGCGACTGAGGTCTGGTCAGCCGCCGACCTGCCCGCGCGCTACGGCAGCGGCCGGCACGCGAGTACGGCGATCTATTACCTGCTGACGCCGGGGACCTCTTCCGCGCTGCACCGGCTGCAAACCGACGAGGTGTTCCATTTCTACCTCGGCAGCCCGGTGCGCATGCTCCAGCTCCTGCCGGACGGCACCGGCGGCACCGTGATTCTCGGCCCCGACGTGCTCGGCGATCAGCAGGTACAGATCGTCGTGCCGCGCGGCGCCTGGCAGGGGAGCCTGCTGGAGCCAGGCGGCGACTTCGCGCTGCTCGGCTGCACCGTGGCGCCGGGATTCGAGTATGTCGATTACGAGAGTGGCCGGCGCGAGGAGCTGCTGGCGCAGTACCCGGCGTTCGCGGAGTTGATCACACGGCTGACGATGGCGCCGTAGGGCGCCCGATCCTTTTCGAGGGTCGTGATCCGGCTGATCGTGGGGCGTGCAGCGACCGACGATGGCCGAGGATGACTGTTCCGTCACGGTATCAGCAGCCGGCCCTCCCCCGCCGATGATGAATAGTCGATGGACAATTCGGCCCGGTGCTCCAGCAGGAACTGCGTGCCGAGTTGGACGAATGGTGGCGTATCGTCCACTTCCTCGCCAGGGAAAAGGGCCAAAAGAGATAGGGCGCGCAGGGGAGCGGGGCCCTCGAGGATGGGCAGCCAAATGGTCGCGCGACCGCGGCGGCACGCAATTCCAAACCAGGTGGGGACCTGTCCTTTCCAACCGCGCTCAGGCAGGATTTTGAGGTCGAAGCGTTCCGTGACCGTCGGCGGCATGACCGTCAGTAGCAGCCCCGGCGCAAGCATCGTATCGAACCGTTCGCGGTATTGATGCCGGCCGGACGCCCCGCTGTGGCAAGTCCACCAGGACTCGCTGATGTGGTGGACGGCCGGCGCCGGCAGCGGAAAAAGCGACGGCCTGAAAACCGTGGTCGTGGGCACGCGAGCCACCGTGGGACAGTTCCTATGTCTCGACCGACGTTTCGGTCGGCAGCGGGTAAGGCACGACGACCATCGCGACGTTGTGTTTCGGCGGACAGCCCCGGCGGCGTTGGGCGGCGGCCCACGCCGCCGCATAAGTCTTTCCGACGGCAAGCACTTTACGATTGTAGACGGCCGCGATCTTGCCACCGTGCTTTCGCCGCACCTCTGGGTCGCCGGCGCACCACGCATGATCGGCGTTGATGCGCCGCTCGCGCTCATCGAGATATGGCGGCAAGGCGCCTGCTTCGACCTTCGCCTTCCTCATCGTTCGATCCTCCACTACTATCAATCTAGTCGATTCTCCGGATCCTGTCTGACAATCACACGACTAGGGGCCGGGGCAGCTTAGGCGAAGCCGGCGTAGGGCGGCATGGGCCTCGACAGTGAGACGAGCTGCAGTCGCACCGCGTGCCAGAGCGCGGAGCTGTTCCTGGGCGGCTGGTGTGCCAATCGCTTCCAGCACCTTGAGTGCACGCAAGCTCGCGACTTCCGCTGCCGCCCGCTCCTTGACGAGCTGCTCGATCCGCCTCTTGACCTCAATCGATCGCGACCGTGCCAACGTGCGTTGCAAAGCAGGTACTGCCGTGTCGCGCAGTTCCTGGAGCCTGGCGTAAGCCGACTCGCGCGTGCCGAAGTCATCACTATCAAGATCGCGGAGCAGTGAATCGACCCGTTCCCCGTCCGCTGCTGGAACGGGTGTCAGCTTCTTGGCCAGGAATGGCGTGACCTCCTTCGGCGAGGAAGCCAGCGCCCACTGGGCGTCAAACGCCTTTCCCGCGTCCGGACCGGTCAGGTCGCCCCAACGCGCAGCCAGCGTATCGGGCGTGAACGGCCGCTCCGGCAGCGCTGCATCCTTGGTCCGGCCCGTCATGTCATAGACAAGGATCGTCGAGTTACTGTCGGCGACGGCCAGAGCTCGGCCATCTTGCGTGAAAGCTGTCGCGGTGACTGCCCAGCTCACGCCGTCGACGCGACGGACTTCACCACCGGTGGCCACCTCGATGACGGTAAGCCCCTTGTCAATCGAACCCGGCAGCGCGAGCAGCCGGCCATCGTCCGAAAAGCACGGCTCGCCAATTTGAGCGTGCTTTTGCGTATAGGCCAGCTGCCACGTCTCTGTTTCCCAGACCCGGAGTCGGAACCGTTTCCAATATACGTGACGGTCGCCCAGCACCGGCTGTCCGGCGAAGCCACGACGTAGATGATGCCGCCTGGCACCGCGACGCGGCGCAGTTCCTTGCCGCTCTTCAGGTCGCGGACGACCAGGTCCGATCGTTCGTCGTTCCGCTGATTCTCGCCGTACGCAAATTGAGAACCGTCGGCACTGAACGCCTGGGCACAGTTTCCACTATAGGGCGTGACCTGCTCTCCCGAGGTCCAATGGTGCAATGCCTTCTGTGCGGCAACGTCCCAGATGTGCAACGACTTGTCGGTGCGCCACGAAACGAGGCTGCCATCCGAGGACACGGCCGGCCTAGCGAACCGATCCGGCGCGTTGATTGTCGCGGTCCGTTTTCCCGTCGCGAGATCCCATATGCCGATGCCTTGTCCGTGGTCCAACGAAGCGGCTGCGATGCGCGGATGGTTTGCAGCACTACTCAGTGCCGCGTCCAGGCCTACGGTCAAGCGTCGGGTTTCGCGGCCAGTCTTCCAATCCCAGGCACGCGCGGTCTTGTCACCGCCACTTAGCGACCACAACGTGGACACGTCCGCAGAAAAGCCCAGTCCCGAGATGACAGCGCGATGTCCGTGCTGCCTACCGATTTCGACTCCGGTGGCGACATCCAGCAACAGAGGCACGATTTCTTCACAATATCTTGTAGTCGCCAAGGTCTTGCCATCTGCCGAGAACGCAAGCGGAGGTCGCAACGCGCCGGCGATCTTCGGCTGGCGCAGCTTCTTCCAGGTGTTTGCATCCCATATTTGGATGCCGTCTTGCAGGGTCGCTGCCAAACGCGACCCATCTGCCGACGCAGCAACCGACCAGATCTCGTTCTCCTGCTCTACAAGGACACGGTCCAGTTTGCCGGACGGCATGTCGAGCACGCGTAACTGGCCTGATTTGCCTTTGAAACAAGATGTGACTAATTTCTTTCCGCCTTGAACGAAGGCGAGGTTGCACGGCTCGTGATCGATCGTTGCGCAGAGATCGTTGCTTCAGCGCCCAGATTCGAAGAATCTTCGACTCGCCGTCCGAGGACACGAGCCAACGGCTGTCAGGCGAAATGGCAATCGCAAAAAACTCAACCTGGTTTCCACCGTCAAGGCGACCAATTTCCTTGCCGGTCGCGGGCTCCAATAGCAGAATTCTCGCTGATTTTTTCTTGGCACCCGCGGGCGTGGTGGTCTCCGGGACGGCGACACACGAACCGTCAGGCGCGATGGCGGCCGACCAAGCGTATTCAGGGAACTCGCAACATCTCTTGCCGGTTTGAGCGTCCGAAACACCGCGGTTGTCGAGAAGCCACTTACCGTCGGCGGTGAACGCCAGCGTCCCTGCGTTGCCCGTTTCGATTCGCCACGTCTCTCGGCCGGTGGCGAGGTTCCACAAGGCGACCCAACGACCGCCGCCGGTTGCCAGCCTTTTCCCGTCCGGGTGAAATGCGAGACCACAAAGGCCCGGCCCGTGCCGAAACTGCAACGAACCGAGCCGGACGACCGCGCCCTTTGGCAACGCGACGCCGTCGTTGGCAGCCTCGCCGGCTTGCAGTGTGACTGTGGCCGTCCCACCCAGCAGCAGGCATAGTGCGGCTATCCGGTGCCCATTGTGTAGCTTCGTACTCATCGGCGGCCTCCCTGCAATCGATGCACAAGTTGTACTGCAACACGACAGGCGATGCGAGGCCAATCGGCGGGCGTTGGCTACGAGTGTGGTACGACCCGTTGCCCGATTCAAGCTGACGCGATGAGCGCCTCGAAGTCGGAAAGGACGTACCGGGCTTTTTCGGGCCGGTGGGTCGGATTGATGTCGGTGCAACGTACGATCAGGCGGCGGAGCGGCTCGGGGAGTCGGTCGACGCGGACATCCCCCTCGATCCGCGAGCCGGCGGGGGCCAGCAGGTCGGGCACCGGTGGGTGGCCGGTCGCCAGCTCGGCCAGCAGCATCCCCAGGGCGTAGATGTCCGCCGGCTCGGCCACCGCCGCGCCGCGCTCCTGCTCCGGCGCCATGTAGCCGCGCGTGCCGATCAGCGCCTCCGGAACTCGTGAAGCCGTGCGACTGCTCCAGCTCCTTGATCAGACCGAAGTCCGACAGCTTCACAACGCTGCCGTCGCCCTCCACCACGATCAGGATGTTGCCGGGCTTGATGTCGCGATGGACGAAACCCAGGCCGTGCAGGTGGGCAGTCGCCGCCGCCACCGCCCGGAACTCCGTGGCCGCCTCGGCCCGCAGCGTTGGGTCGTTCCATACACTTCCCTGTTTGAGCCCGGCCCGGCGCGCCAGCAGCCGAGCGTTCAGGTCCCCTCCGGCGGCGAACTCCATTGAATACCACGGGTAGTAGCGATTCCCCTTTGGTGTAGTCTTGCTCTCAAAGCAGCGGATGACGTGCCGGCAGCCCTTGCTGGCCTGCTGCAGGGCGGCGAATTCCTGCCGAAAGCGCTTGAACAGGTTATCCTGGTCCTGGCGGCGCAACCCGTCCGGCACCTCCAGTACCTTGACGGCGACCTGGCTGTTGTCACGCGTGTCCACGGCATCGTAGACGGTGCCGAAGCCCCCCTTGGCGATTGGCCGCGATAGCCGGTACGTCTCGAGCATTTCGCCGGCAAGCGTTCCGACCAGCGGATACGCCAGTCGCTCGACCAGGTTCAGCTCGGGGTCGATGGCGACGGTGGCCGGGAGCTGCCGCAGGGCCTCCCAGAGCCAGTCGTGGCTGTTGGCATCGGGGTGAAGGATTTCCACCCAGGAGTCCTTATGGTCGATGGCGGCGCACTCAACGCGGCTGAGGAACGCCGACTTCTCCACAATGGTTTCAAACACGTACAGCGAGCTGCGCTGGGTCTTGTCCGACTCGCGCTGGCATAGCAGCGGCCAGAGGTAGAGCAGCCGCTCCCCTTCGGGCGCGACGACAAACGGGTGGTCGACGGCAAGGCGGGCCGGCGTCTCCAGTACGAACATTCCCTCGCCGAAGGCAGCTCGGGCCCCCATGCCCGAGTGAGCCCGGTAATGGCCGACGGCGGGATCGTCGTCGGCCGCGTGACCCGGAGTGATGAATCCCAGCGGGTAGCTGCGGACGAACTGGATCTCTTGCAGCAGCCGCTCCAGCCGCGGGCGGGCCTCCTTGAGGATTTGCCGGCACTCGTCCGGACTGTGGGGGATCTCGGCATCGGGGTGAAACTCGTCATTGCGGCCGTCGGTGAGCCAGCGCGAGAAGTCTTGTACAACGAAACCGTTCGGCTGGCAGATCTCCGGCAGCTCGCGAACGAACCGGTCGGGCTTCTGAGCCAGGACCTTGGCAGTTTCCCGCAGGGTTTGGAGCCATTGACCGAGGGTCATCCGGGTCGGCCCGCGGAGCAGGTTGAACGCCTGATTTTTCGGCAGCGGCTCGACCGGCCCGGCCGTTTGAATCTTGCAGTGGAACAGGTCGCTCAGGCCGAGCGTGACCAGATAGCGGAGGGTCGCCTGAAAGGTGAGGAAGAGGCGGAACAACTGGTCCTTGGGTTCGTCAGCCCACGTGAAGCGGCGGTAGGCGATGGCGATCGGCGCTGGGTAGTGCAGCACCACGGTCTGCGAGGAGAAGGCCTCGCCGGGCTCGAAGCGCAGCCGCCGCGGCTTGGGGAGCGGCGGAGCCAGGGCTGGCTGACGTGGACGCTGGGTGCGCAACCATAGGAGCGCAACAGCTTCCGCAATCGCGATGAGCGCGAGCAGGCCCCCGCAGGACCAGCCGAGCAGGTGGGACCCGACCGCCGGAGCAGCAAGATCTGGGGGGGCTGTCGGCGGCTCGGTCGCTGGGACAATCCCGGCCTTCCGCAGTTGCGCCTGCAGTTCCTGAGAGTACAGCTGCTCAGCGCAGGTCCGACTCCATTGTTTTCGCTCGTTGGAGTGCCTCCGCGTTCTGGTCCATGGTCGCGGTAATCTGCACCACCGCCAGAACTCCCAGCAACACCAACGCCACTACCAGGCCTGCTGCCGCCCCCAGCGCCACCCGGTGGCGCCGGGCGTACTTGCTGAGCACGTAGCCCAGCGAAGGTGGCTGCGCCTGCACCGCCTCGCCACGCAGCCAGCGCGCCAAATCGTCCGCCAATCCTGCTGCCGTCGCATAGCGTCGTTTAGGGTCCTTTTCGAGGCATTTGAGTACCACCGCTTCAAGATCTCGCGGAACGCGCGGGTTATACCTGCGCGGCGGGTACGGGTCTTCCGTCTGGATACGTAACATCAGCTCCGGTGTAGGTGTCGTATCCATCGCCCCGAACAGCGGCCGCATGGTAAGCATTTCCCAGAGGGTGACGCCCAGGGCGTAGACGTCGCTGCGCCGGTCCAGATGGCCAATCGCCAGTATCTGTTCCGGGCTGGCGTAACGTAGGGTGCCCACAAATTGTCGCGTCCGTGTTAGCCGGCCCTCCTCGTCATCGGCCATTTGGGCTAGTCCCAGATCCATCAGTACTGCGTATCGGCCATCCCGGGTCAGCATGATATTGCCCGGCTTGATGTCGCGATGCACGACTCCCGCTTCGTGGAGGGCGTCAACGGCCTCCGCCACCTGATGGATGATCTCGACCACCTCGGTCAAGTGGCTTGCGTCCGGTTGCCGCACTGTCTTCTCGACGGACGGCAGCACTCGCGCTGCCGGCTTCCTCTCGCCCAGCACGGCGGCGTTCAGCGCTTGCTCCTGCTGCCTGCGCCTGCCCGGCGGCGCGAACCGCCGCCATCCAGGAGTCGGCCGTAATCGAGGAGACGTCGCCGCCGGCCAACTGATCATAGACGGTCGCCAGTTCGGTGCCCTCGAGCAATTCCATCGCCAGGAACAACCGGTCTCCGTCGGTGCCGGTCGCGTACACCCTAACCAGGTGCGGGTGCTCCACCCGCGCGCACGCGCGGATTTCCCGGGCAAAACGCGCTTCCACGCGAGCGTCCCCGCCGTGCAGCAGGCACTTCAGGGCCACCTCACGTCCGAGCGACGGCTGCCAGGCCCGGTAAACAACCCCCATACCGCCCTGTCCCAACTTGCTGAGCAACTCAAAGTCACCGACCCGGCGGCTGGGCGGTGGTTCGGCGGCTGGCCTCGACGGCTCGTCTACCCCGCTGATGGCACCCCAGGATGTTGCGGGCTGTGCTTCCGCCGGCCTGGTCAGCACGCGGCCAATCAACTCGCGCTGATCGTGGCCTAGCTCGTCGCGCCGCATCACTTCACCGGAGGTGTAGCATAGGTAGTCGGCCTGTTGCTCGCGCCGGCGCGAGTAGAGGAAAAATACCTTCGCCGCATCGGCTTCATAAAGTACGAGGGGGTGGAGTAAAGGCCCCAGCTCGCCTGCGGAGTCGTTTGCCGCAAGGTAGAGCCGGTCTGGCACGGGAAGGTTGGCCCCGGCCACATCAGGCAGCTTAAGCGATTCCAGCCGCCGGCCCGACTCGCCGATCAGCTCGTAGCGCTCCACCAGCCAATTGCCGGAGCCGAGCCTGCGCACGTCGCTCACGTGGATCAGGCGGCGCCCCGCCAGCACGTCCAACTGCCCGAGGATCTCGGCGACTCCCGCGAGCAACGCCGGTCCGGTCCGGTCGTAGTAGGTGACACCGCGCTGGCCTGCTGCACCGTGGCCGAGCTCCCGGTTGCGGTAAGCCGCCAGCGCGTCAAATAGCTCCCCCAGGCGTACCGTGATCCGAGCCGGGCCGCGGCCTCCCAGGACTTCACGGAGCGCGGCATCCAGCCCGGCGGCCCGGGGCAGATCATCACGGGCCCTGCCGAGTAGCAGGTCACGGACTTGGCCGAAGCCGCGATCGCCCGCATCGGCGAGCATCGGCACGAGCAAACGGACGAATTCCCACCAATGGCCCAAGGCCGGTCGGGCGAGATTCTGCAGCCGCTCAGCCACCGCTGGGTCAATGTCGGTGCGTTCGGCGGCACTGACCACGGCAACGGAGGCCAGCAGCTTTAGGGCTGCCTCCCAAAGGTAGAAGGCGGTTAGGTGCCGTTCTGACGGCGTCTTGGCGTTCACGGCCCGGCGATAGAGTTGCGCCAGCGGCAGGGGCAGCCGACTGATCAACTCCTCATTGGCGGCGATGAATTCGGATGCCATGCGCAAGCTCGCGGCAAGGTATGACAGGGTGGCGCAATTGGAAGGCAGTATACCAGCCGATTCCGCCAACGGGAAGCACGCCGTCGGGAGCGATTCGGTCGCTGAACATGAAGCGAGGAAAGGTCGGCGGCGGCGCCTGCCTCCGCGCGTCGTGGCAGACGTTGCATGGAACTTGTTGCGGCGGACCTGTGCGTTTCGCACCCACGAACCAGCCACCTTGCCGGCAATCTCCGAGCACCACCTTGTGCCGGCGCAATTCCGCGACCATTGTGGAAACGCTGTTCCTGTTTGGGCTTGCTCCAACGTGCCGGATCAATCGGGCCTCAGCCCGCCGAATCGGCACAGTGTTTGCACCTCTTCCGTGTGACGTTGGAAGCAGCGAAGAGGTCATCGCCCGAGAAGGAGGCAACACCATGCGAAAGACCACTCTCTTGGCGAGCGTGCTGAGTATCGTCCTGCTCTTCGGAGCCCTAACGCCTCGCGCCGCAGCCCAATGGGGCTACTACAACAACGGCTACAACGGCTACGGTTACTACCAGCCAAATTGGTGGTGGTACAATAACTCTTACGGCTACCAATACCAGCCGTATTCGGGGTATTCCTACACGCCGTCGTACACCCCTGGCAGCTCCCCGTGGCCGACGAATACGCCAGGCAGCTACCAGCCGAATTTCTACCAGCCCCAACGTTATCAGCCCCAAGTTTACCAGCCGCAGCGCTACGGCGACGTTAACTTTACGCCGAGAATCGTCGTACCACAAAAGTGACAGCTTGAGGGAGCGCCCGCGTCGTACCACAGCAGCAAACGCCCTTTGCACGAGGTTTGCGGCGAGACCCGCGCGCCCAAGCAACTTGGGCGCGTGGGTTCGCGCGAACCAGCCACCTTGCCGGGCGCACGGGAGTGATCCAAGGTGATCCAACGGAGCACGTGACCGAACGCTCCGCCCTGGGAGACGAGTTGCTCCGGCGCCAGCGCCGCCAGGTTCACGAACAGCGGCTCGAAGTCCGGCATCAGGTGCGGAAGCTTCGGAGATCCTGAATGTCACCGAGCCTGATCTGCGCGGCCGGATTTCGTGTTTGGAGCTTGTTTCGGATTTCGTGCTTCGGATTTCGAATTTGCGAAACCGTGCCGCCGTTTCGGCTCATCGGGCATTCTCCAGGTTGGCGCGGCTCAGGCAACCTGGAATCTCGCAACCAGATACTGCAGATCGCCACAGGCAGGTTCCTTGTGGTGTGATCGCGAATCGAACTACGTCACTGCGTCTCCTTTCTTAATGCTGGCCACCTCCTATTTGAGAGTGAACGCGACGAAGATGCGGGGGGCCGCGTACCTCTCGCTCAGCCAGGCGTATCCCGACAGCCCCCAAGTGTTGCCCCAACTATTTCGCACGAGCAAAAGTTTCTGCTTCGCTCGCTTGCCGGTCGCTACGGCTACCACGGCGTGTCGCAAATCGGTGTCTGCCGGTTCGTCCGAATCCACAACGCCGTCTCCGTCCGGCATGAAGAAGGCGGGCGAGAAGGTCATGCCGATCAGGGTGGGCTGGTCGGCCTCGACCGCGTCGGCAACCTCGTCGAACGCGTCCCCGTGCTTCTTGGACGGGCGGCGGTATAGCGCCACAACTTTGGCCGGAGGCTTCCATTGCTTCAGGTCGGCCGGTAGTGCCTTGAGGTACGGCCACACGGTCTCGACGGGCTGCCCGTCGTGCTGCAGCGCCGCTCGGGCCGCGGGTATCGTGGTGCCCTCATGCGCAGGCGTCTTGTCACGTTGCTTGGCGTGGTAGAACAGGTACTCGCAGCTCAGCGGCGACCACGGGTCACCCAGGGCAGCCGCGTGGGTGTCGCTCATGGCGAACGCCAAACAGGTTTCGCGCCCTCCCTGGTCGCGCGCCGGTCCGAACCGGCTGCGGAGGTCACGGTGGATGGTGATCGCACTCATGCGACTCCCAGCAGGGCCTCCCGCTGTGCCGGTAAGAGCCCGGCGCGAACCGGGCCGGAAAGTTCGATTTCGAATTCCAGAGAATGCAGGGGCTCGCCCGCGGGCTGCCAGGGGCGCACTTCCCGTAAGTGAACGTGGCCGCTCGCGCCGCCTCCGTCCTGCGGCTCAGCGATCACCGTCCGGAACACGACCCCGCCAATGTGCTGCTTGCCCGCGTCCGTGGTGCGGCCGTCGCGCACGATCTCAAAGCCCGCCTCCGCGAGGTGGCCGAACTGCCAGAGGTAACCGGAACTGGCGTGCTCCCGGAACTTGAGTACGACAAGGTCGGACCGGCTGCCGTCCAGCACCATCCCATTGTCCTGCTCGGTGACCAGCCACACGTCCCCATACAAAGTCTCCGGCTGGTAAGGCTTAACCAGGGATTGCTTGATGGTCTTGGGCTTGACCTTCAGCAACCTCTCGCACGTGGGCCTGTCGATGCCTTTGCTATCAGCGAGCGCGTAGCACGTCGCCGAGTAGCTCGACCCCATCCGGAGCGCGAGCTGGTACACGACGAGCGGGTCAATCAGGCTCTCGCGCGTCCACCCTTGCCGCTTCATGTGCTGGACGATCAGCCATGGCGGCGATAGAAGTTGGATCGCGAAGGCGTTGGCCTGGATCTCCCGAGTGTCATAGTTCGCTTCAATGACGGCTTTGGTTGAGCTGGAATTAGCTTTGCTCCACAGCCGAACCTCCCGAGTGTTAGCGTTCGCTCGAGTGACGAAGAGGCGCGGGTGAGAATGTCGTCCTTGTCGAGGCTGGCCTCGTGGCCGAGCGCGACGTGACCGAGTTCATGTGCTGCTGTGAACCGCTGAACCGGCAGGGGGCGCTGGGTGGTCACGATGACACCCGGGTCGGGTTTGTCAATGTACGCCCCAAGCAGGCCCTTCAGTGGCCGGAACATCACCGGGATGCCCCGGTTAACCAGCATGCCGAACACGTCGACCCGGCCCTCGCCCCGCTCGGCACGGACCTTGGTGTCAAATTCCTTGTGGAGCCGATCCGCTTCGAGGACGGCATTCAGGATGGCATCGCGACGCACCACGACTCATCCCTCCTTTTTCTGCTTCTTCGCCCGCAAGAAATCCGCAAACCGTCCCAGCTCCTCCCGATCGTCGGGCGATAGCTCCGATACCTTGCGAGCCAGGTGCTTGACGTCCGCACCGAACGAGATTTCTTCGACCTCCTCGCCGGTGAAGTAGCCGATCGGCCGCTTGTAGAGCCCGGCCAGCTTCTTCAACTCCAGAGCGTCCACCTTGCGTTGGCCCGTTTCCATGAGCGAGAGCGCGGACCTCGAAACGCCCAGAAAGGTCGCGACATCCTCCTGGGAGAAGCCGAGGTACTCCCGCGCCTCACGGAGCCGTTCGCCCAGCGTCTTCCGATCATCGTCCTTGTCGTCCGACCGCTTGTCTCGATCCTTGCTCATTTGCGCACCTTTTGCTTACTGCGCTCGGCCCAGAGCCTTTCAAGCGGGCCAAGCATATGGTCGATCGCATCGTCCACGCTGTTGTACCCGCCCTTCCGGACCAGTTTGTCCGGAGGTATCTTGATCGAAAGCAGGTCTTCAAGGACCACCACAATACCCACGACCCGCTTCGAGTCGAGCAGCGGCTCCCACTCCGGGCGGAGAACGGAACCCTCATCGGCGATCTTCTGGAGTTCCTCCCGTAAACAGCGTTTCACATCCGCAGACGGAAAGGCCGCCGCGGTATCCACGGTCATGGTTAGCATCTTGGTCGCCATTGATTCCCTCCTTCCCTTCCTTAATGATACAAGCCGTGCGTCCGAAAATCAAACAAATAATCCGAAATTGTTCATTTTTCGCACAAACCGGTGGTCTAGGCCACGACGGCACGCGCTGCCAACTCGCGTAACTCGGGGGCGCAGGGGAATTTCGCGGTTCGCATAGCGCCATGGTGCAGATAACGAACAGCGGATCCGGCACATCACGACAGCAACGCCTTACACGCCAGCCCCTCCAGCTGGAACCGGCGCAACAGCTCAATCTGCTGCGCCTCATCGCGGCACGTCACCAGCACCGCGTACTGCTCCGCGATGGTCGGCTTCGCCCATCCCGTCGGCGACGGCGGCGATTCGATCGCGGCTCGGGCGGTGGCTTCCCACGCGAGCCGCAGCTCTTCCGGCACGTCCGGCACCAGCTCTTGCAGCCGGTCGCGCAGCTGCTGCTGCGTCTCGGCGAGCGCGGCGAGCGGGTCGATCGACAGCAGCAGCGTGCGGGCTTCGTCCTCGGTGACGTTGAGGACTTCCACTTCCACCTCCATGTCGGGGTTCAGGTCGCGGCGCAGGTGGCCATCGATCAGCTTGAGCCGGCCGTCGGGCAGTTCGTAGGCGAGCAGACTGCGGGCGAAGCCGACCGCCCCGTAGAGGGCAGCCAGGGCGGCCCGCTGGTCGTCGCCGTGGGTGCGGAAGTTGAACTCGTGCGGGACCAGGTCGCCGGCGCGGACGCGGCGGTGGGCCTTGATGCGGTTGCGGATTGCAGCGGACATGAAATCAACTCCTGGGAAGAACGACCAACTTCATCACGAAAGCACGAAAAAATGAAAGCACGAAAAAGACCAAAATGGTCGGAATATGGTTCTGATGGCCGTGGACCGCATCTTTTCGTGGTTTCCGTTTTTCGTGTTTTCGTGATGGAAGCTTTCTTGCTCCGTCTTCGGTTGGGTCAGTCCAGGGGATGCCACAGGAATTCGTTGCGGACGCTGAGCCAGGGATGGCTCGGCGGGCGCCAGCCGGGCTCGGGGGGCGGCGGCGGGGCGGGGTCGGCGGGGCGGCGGCCCGTGAGGCGGTGGGCGTCGATCATCATGATCAGGTAGCGCAGCGCCGACAGCGCGTGGTTGTGCTCATCGACCGGAATCTCGGCGTGACGCTCGGCGGGGTCGTCGCTGTAGCGGTAGAGGCCGGCCTCGGCGAGCAGGTTGGGACAGGCGCCTGCGCGGATCAAGAGGGTGCCGTTCTGGATGCGGGCGTTGACGGCCGCGATGCCGGGGCGCAGCGGGTTCTTCGCCTCGCGCACCGTGAAGCCGTCGCGGCGCAGCTCGGCACGCTCCGTCGCGCCCGAGGGGTCGGCGTACCACGTCACGTTGCGCGGCAAATGCTGCGCGTGATAACTCAGTGGCTTCTGGCGGCTGTTGTGCTCGTTCGTCAGCACCAGCACGCCGCCGGGCGTCAGGTAGCCCCAGACGGCGGCGAACGGGTTGCGGTAGCCGAAGTCGATGCCGCCGAGCCAGCGATCGGTCCCCTCTCCCCCAGGGGGCGAGGGGAGAGACGAGACGATGCAGCGGGCGAGGTTTGGGTAGACCAGGCCTTCGAGTGCCTCGAAAGAACAGCAGTATTCCTGGCGGAACCACGACTCGCCCATGCCGCGGCGCTCGGCCTCCAGGAACGCGGGAGCGATGCGCGGCACCATGCCGGCCGGCACCTCGATGCGCATCCAGTCGTCGCCGCCGCGGGACCAGACGTCCCAGAAGAAGCCGCGTTTGCCGAAGGCCGTGGACAGGACGATCATGCGGCCGTTGGAGACGGCGAGCATGGGGCGGACCGCGCGGTAGATGTCGTCGGGCACGCGGGCGGCAACGGGTCGCATTCACACGGTACCGACACTACAAGGCCGGCGCGGCGGCGCGGGAGGCCAAAATGCGCGAAAAGCCGAGATGGGGGGGCCGACGGTGAAACGCGGACGCATCCGCAGCGGAATCCGGGCGTTCCGGCGAAACCGGCCGGCAGCGTTTCAATTGGAGGGGTGTCCCGTAAAAAGGTGCAAACGTGAAACCCGGCTTCGCCCGCAGCGCCGATGTCGGTTGGTTTCTTCCCGCCGTTCGCCAAAGCGCAAACGGTGCGCGTAACTATTCCGTTTCTTCGTCTGCGGCCGGCTCGTCGCCGAGCACCGTCTCGATCTCCGAGGCCTTGATGATGTCGAGCGTCGATTCGGCTCGGTCGATCGTCAGGATGCCCACAAGGTGGTCGAACTCGTGCTGCACGACGTGCGCGGGAAAGCCTTCCAGCGCTAGTGCCCGCGGTTGGCCCGTCGCGTCCGTGTAGTCGACGCGCACGGCGCGATGACGCGGCACCAGGACCAGCAGCTCCTGGAAGCTCAAACAACCTTCCCAGGCCTGCAGCATCTCGTCGGTCAACGGCATCACCTGCGGGTTGATGAACACCTCGATGCCGGGCAATTCGTCTTCCTGGGCCGCCGGCAGGATCCGTGCGAGGAACACGCGCCGGCCGATGAAAACCTGCGGTGCAGCCAGGCCCACCCCGCCTGCCGCTTCGAGCGTCTCGCGCATGTCGGCGAGGAGCTGCTGGAGCGCGGGAGTTGCCAGCTCCTCGGCGGTAACATCCTGGGCGACCTCGCGCAAGATGGGTTGGCCGAGCTGTGCGATCGTGAGGAGCATGTTCCAGGTCCGTGTCCCCGCGGCTGGCGGGTCAAACGACTTCTTCACCGTCCACAAAACGACGGCACGCGGGCAGCGCTTCCAGGAAGCGCCGGCCATACGGCTTGGTCAGCACGCGCGGGTCGAGGATCACCACCAGGCCGCGGTCGGTGCGCGTGCGGATCAGCCGGCCGAAGCCCTGTTTGAGCTTGATGATCGCTTGCGGCAAGGTGTATTCGAAGAACGGTTCGCCGCCGCGGGCGCGGATCGCCTCGCCGTGCGCTTCGACCACCGGCCGGTCCGGCGGCGTGAACGGCAGCTTGGTGATGATGACGTTCGACAGCGCCTCGCCCTGCACGTCCACGCCCTGCCAGAAGCTGTCCACGCCGAGCAGCACCGCCGCCTCCGCCTGCCGAAACTGCTCAAGCAACCGTGCAGCCGACAATCCGTCGCCCTGGGACAGCAGGGTGAATCCGTGGTCGCGGCACCAGGGCCGCAGCTGCGTCGCGGCCTTTTGCAGCGTCTGGTTGCTGGTGAACAGCACGAACGCCCGGCCCTGCGTGCGCGTCACATACTCGCGGATTTTTGCCAGCGACGCTTCCTCGAACTGCTTGCCGGCCGTCGTGGGATCGGGCATCTGGCGGAAGACGTGCAGCTCGACCTGCCGGGCGTAGTCGAAGGGGCTGCCGAGCTGCACGGTCGGATGCTCGGGAAAGCCGAGCCGCGCCTTGAGGTGCTCGAAGCCGCCGCGGCCGCCGGCGCTGAGCGTGGCGCTGGTGAGCACGACACTTGGCGTGCGATCGAAGACCTGTGCCCGCAACAGCGCGCCGACCTCGATGGTGCGCTCGACAGGCAGAGCCGTTGGCCGCGCTCGCCGGTGCCGTCGATCCAGTAGACCTGATCGGGCAGCTTCTGACCGAGCCACGCCTGGATGCGCGTGGCCAGATCCTGACAACGGTGGGCGGCGGATTCGTATTCGATTTTCTCCTCGGCGTTGGTGATCTTGCTGCCGACCTGATCCAGGTGCGATGCGAGCTTGAGAAACTCGTCGGAAATCAGGTCGGGAACGACGCCCGCCTGACGGACGCGCAGGGATTCGCTCGCCTGCGGGGCCCGGCTGTTCTTGCGTTCCTGCTGGTAGCGCCAGTTGAGGATCGTGTTGAAGAATTCGTCGGTGGCCCGGCGGGTTTTCGCCACCTGCTCCAGGGCGCCGGGAGCGCCATTGAGGGCGAGCAGGCCATGGGCCGCGCCGCGGCGTTCCTGGAAGACGCGATTGAGCAGATATTCCGCCTGGCCGCGCGTGATCGACAGGCCGAGATGGTCGGCGGCCACGTCTTCGAGGTTGTGCGCCTCGTCGAAGATGACGACGCGATACTTCGGCAAGATGCCCGCGCCCTGGCCGAGCGAGCGGAGCATCAGGTCGGTGAAAAACAGCGCGTGATTGACGATCAGCACGTTCGCCTGGTGCAGCTGCTTGCGCGCCTTGAAATAGAAGCACTGCGCGAAGTCGGCACACTGCTTGCCCATGCAGTTGCCCGAATCGCTCTCCACCATCTCCCAGACGGCGCCAAGCGGGCGAAACTCGAGGTCGCTGCGACTGCCGTCGACGGTATGGCGCGTCCAGTGGCCCAGCGCGTTGAGCTGCTCGAGGCCGCCGGGTTCCGTGAGCAGCGCCGGCCCGCGCTTCTGCGCGACGCGCAGCCGGCGGCGGCTAAGGTAGTTGCCGCGGCCCTTGACCAGCAGCGGCAAGAACGGCGCCGGCATGACCTGCTGCAAGAACGGGATGTCCTTGCGGGTCAGCTGCTCCTGCAGGCCGATGGTGTGCGTCGAAATGACGACGCGACACTCCTTGTCGGCGCAGGCCGCCGCGATGGCGGGCACGAGGTAGGCGAACGTCTTACCGACGCCGGTGCCGGCCTCGACCATGAGGTGCTCGCCGCGCGCGATGGCGGCAGCGACGGCATCCGCCATGGCGAGCTGTTCGGGTCGGGCCTCGTAGTTCGGCAGCCGGCGCGATGGCACCGCCGGCGCCGAGGATGGCGTGGGGCTGGGACATGCCTTCATTGTCGCAAAACGTACGTGACTGGGAAGGCTCGTTCCCAAACTCCGTTTGGGAACCACCTTTCCTGCTCGGTTTTCCTATTTCCTGGTCTCGCCTAGCAGGGCCTCGGCTTCGGCGCAGGAGCTTGCAGCGGGTCTGCTCCGGCCAGGACGGCGGTGCAGTTCCCTTGCCCGCTCCGGCGCCCTCGTTCATCCGCTTCACCGCCGCGGCCAGGCCCTGGCTGGCCTTGTCGGCAGCGCCGAGCTCGTGGTGGGCCATCGCCAGGAATAGCTGCACCGCCACCGAACTGCCCGTCACCTCCCCGAGTCGCTTGGCGGCCTCCGCGTGGCGACCGGCGCGGTAGAGCGCGGCGCCGAGAGTTTCGCCGGCGTGCCCGGTGGCCGGCCGGTCCTTGCCGATGACTGCCTCAGCCAGCCGGAGCACCGCTGCCCGGTCGGCCAGGGCTTCGGGTCTGAGAACGGCCAGGGCGGCGACCGCGGCAGCGGCCTCCGCATCCTCGCTGTTACCGAAGTCGCGCAGCATCGCGCCGCAGAGCGTCCGATAGGCCGCTTCGTTGCCGGCGGCGAGCAGGGCCAGGCCACGCCGGTAGCCGTGCCCTGCCTGCTTTGGCTCCTTCGCGCCGGCAACGGCGAAGTCGGCCAGCGCCGCCTGCCATTGGCCCTGCTCGGCGCAGGCGTCGCCGCGGCGGCGGTACAGGGCGGCGCTGTCCGGCTCGCGGCCGATGAGGATACCCAGGTGGAAGGCGGCGGCGAACCACTGGCGCTGGGCCTCGGCGGCGTCGGCCTGTTTTTGCGCCAGGCCCAGCGGCGCTTCTCGCGATCGGCGGGGCTCTCGCGGGCGATCCACAGCCCTACCAGCGAGCCCACGCCGCAGGCCAGGCGGGAACCGTCCGGGCTGAACGCCAGGGTCATTACGGCGTTCTTATTTCCGATCGTGAGGGTGGCCAGGGGCTTGCCGCTGCCGACATCCCACAGCCGCACTGTGCCGTCGTCGCTGGCCGAGGCCAGGCGGTCGCCGTTCGCAGCCTGGCGGCCGCCATCGGGATTGAACGCTACGTGCCTGACGGTGCCGGTGTGGCCCGCAAGGGTGGCCAGGAGCTTGCCACTGGCGACGTCCCACAGCCGCACCGTCGCGTCGTCGCCCGCCGAGGCCAGCACCTTGCCGTCCGGGCTGAACGCCACCTGCACGACCATGCTGGTGTGCCCCGTGAGGGTGCCCTTCTGCTGCCCCGTGGCCACGTCCCACAGCCGCACGTCGCCGGGCATCAACTTGCCCTGCACACTAGTGGACCCACTGCCCGAGGCCAGGGTCTTGCCGTGCGGGCTGAACGCGACGTACCTGACGCTGCCGGTGTGCCCCCTGAGGATGGCCAGGGGCTCGCCGCTGGCGACGTCCCACAGCCGCACCGCCGTGTCGTTCCACGCCGAGGCCAGCACCCTGCCGTCCGGGCTGAACGCCACGTGCTCGACGCCAGTGGTGTGCCCCGTGAGGGTGGCCAGGGACTTGCCGCTGACGCCGTCCCACAGCCGCACCGTCATCCCGCCGGCCGAGGCCAGCGTCTTACCATCCGCGCTGAACGCCACGTGCAAGACGGCGTTGTTGTGCCCCGTGAGGATGGCCACGGTCTTGCCGCTGACGGCGTCCCACAGCCGCGCCGTCCTGTCCTCACTGCCGGAGGCCAGCGCCTTGCCGTCCGGGCTGAACGCCACGCACAAAGCCATGCCGGTATGCCCCGTAAGAGTGGCCAGGGGCTTGCCGCTGGCGGCGTCCCACAGCCGCACCGTCTGGTCCCAACTGGCCGAGGCCAGCGTCTGGCCGTCCGGGCTGAACGCCACGTGCTTGACGACGCGGGTGTGCCCCGTGAGGGCGGCCTGCGACGAGTTGCTGGCGGCATCCCAGAGCCGCACCGTTCCGTCCCTGCCCGTCGAGGCCAGGCGGGCACCGTCGGGGCTGAACGCCAGATGCTGGACGCAGACACCATGCCCTGCAAACGTGGTCAGGCGCATGCCGCTCATGGCGTCCCACAGCCGCACCGTCCCGTCATCACTGGCCGAGGCCAGCGCCATGCCGTCCGGGCTGAACGCCGCCGACCAGACCCTGCTGGTGTGCCCCAGAAGGCTGGCCAGGGACTTGCCGCTGGCGGCGTCCCACAGCCGCACCGTCGTCCCGCCGGCCGAAGCCAGCGTCTTGCCATCCGGGCTGAATGCCACCTGCAGGTAACCGTTACCATGCCCTCCCAGAGGGGGGAAAGCCAGGGGCATGCCGCTGGCGACGTCCCACAGCCGCACCATCCCCTCCTCGCCAGCCGAGGCCAGCGTCTTGCCGTCCGGGCTGAACGCCACCTGGCTGACGCTGCCGGTGTGCCCCGTGAGGGTGGCCCGGGTCTTGCCGCTGGCGACGTCCCACAGCCGCACCTCTCCGGGTCCGCCTGGGGGGTTCCAAGGATGCCCACCGCCCGAGGCCAGCGCCTTGCCGTCCGGGCTGAACGCCACGCCCCTGACGGGGCAGTTGTGCCCCGTCAGGGTGGCCAGGGTCTTGCCGCTGGCGACGTCCCACAGCCGCACCGTCCCGTCTTGACTGGCCGAGGCCAGAGTCTTGCCGTCCGGGCTGAACGCCACGTGCCAGACGCCATGGGTGTGCCCCGTGAGAGTGGCCAGGGACTTGCCGCTGGCGGCGTCCCACAGCCGCGCCGTCCGGTCATCGCCGGCCGAGGCCAGCGTCTTGCCGTCCGGGCTGAACGCCACGTGCTGGACGCCGCCGGCGTGTCCCGTGAGGGTGGCCAGGGGCTTACCGCTGGCGGCGTCCCACAACCGCGGCGTCCCGTCCTCGCCGGCCGAGGCCAGCAGCTTGCCGTCCGGGCTGAACGCCACGCGCCAGACCGCGCCGCTGTGCCCCGTGCAAACGAATAACTCGGGATGAACCATTCGAGACAGGTAGTCCCATTCCCAGTCGCGGTACTTGGGATCGCATTCATCGACCATTTGTCCGGCCATCTGCACCCGGCCGTCCAGCCATTCCCTCTGGGCCAGATTGATTTTATCCGCATAGCGGAAGCGTTCGAGTTCCTCGCGCGCCTTGTTCTCGCTTTTGAGTGCCTCCTGAAGGTCTCCGGTTAGCTTCGTGGCCTGCTGCTCCGCCCCCTCCGCCCGGAAGCGCGCGTCTTCGGCAGCTTGCCGCAACGTTTCCGTGCGTGAGCGTGCGCTTTCCGCTTGCTGCCAAAGTCCGACGGCCCCGCCGCCGCCCACGCCCAGCGCCAGCGCCAGCAGCAGCAGTCCGTAGGCCGCCGCCAGCGCCGGCCGCCGCCGCGCCCACATTACGGTTCGTTCGGCCCGCCCCGCCGGCCGCGCCAGGATCGGCTCGCACGCCTGCAAGCGGCGCAGGTCGTCCGCCAGGGCCGCGGCACTGGCGTAGCGCTGGCCGGGCTCCTTGCGGAGGCACTTCAGGCAGATGGTCTCCACGTCGCGGGGCAGTGCCGGGTTGAGCCGCCGCGGCGCGACCGGCTCTTCCTCGAGCAC
Organism: uncultured Gemmataceae bacterium; assembly: GCA_963834865.1. GTDB lineage: Bacteria > Planctomycetota > Planctomycetia > Gemmatales > Gemmataceae > CAWIDK01. Next base: position 800,760 of record CAWIDK010000005.1, on the reverse strand, counting down.
GTGCCGCAGCGTCTGCGCCGCCGTCGCCGCCCGGAAGGGGGGGCCGGCCCGTCAGGCACTCGTACAGGATCGCCCCCAGGGAATACACGTCAGCGCAGGCGTCGCTGCCCGCGCCGCGCCCGAGGCGTGCTCCGGGGCCATGTAACTGGGCGTCCCCATCACGGCACATGAGCCCGTCACGCCCTCGTCCTCATCCAGCCTCTTGGACAGGCCGAAATCGGTGATCTTCGGCGTCCCGTCGGCGGCGAGCAGCACATTCGCGGGCTTCAGGTCGCGATGCACGATGTGGCACTGGTGGACCGCGTGCATGGCGCGGGCCAGCTTCTCGACCAGCGCCGCGGCCTCGTTCGGGTCCGGCAGGCGGTCGCGCAGCTTTGCCGCGAGATTGCCGCCCTCCACGTATTCCAGGGAGAAAAACGGCCGGCCTTCGTACTCGCCGACCTCGTAGATCTGCACGATGTGGCGGTGGCACAGACGGGCGACGGCCTCGGCCTCGGTGCGGAAGCGCGCAACTCGTGCGGGCCGGCGCAGTGTCCCGACAGGATCATTTTCAGAGCGACCAGGCGCTTCAGGGCCCGCTGTCGCGCCTGGTACACCACGCCCATGCCGCCGCGGCCCAATTCGCTCAGGATCTCGTAGCCCGCAACGGTTGGCAACGTCGGCCTCGCCGCCGCGGCGCCGGCGCCCATGACCTCAGCCGTCTCCCCCGGTCCGGCTCGATCGGGGTCGGTCGTGGCCGGCGCCGCTGCGTCCGGCGGCGTGGCCGAAAACTCCGCCGCGAAGGCGCCGCGAATCCCGGCGGCCTCGGCGGGGAAACGGGCCTCATACTCGCCCGCGTCGGGCCGCTCGCCCTGGCCGCGGCGGTACTGCGCGTCCAACAGCACCAGCTCGTGCAGCAGCGCCGGTCGTTCCGGTCCCACGGCGCCGCCGAGGAAGTCCTCGATCCGGGGCCGGCCGCCCTCCTTCCAGGCCACTTCAAACTGGGTACACACGCGGTCCAGGTGCTGGGCCAGGGCCGGCCCCAGCATGGCGGCGGAAGAAGAGGTCGCTTCGGTCATGGCGCGATCTCCTGTTCCCACAGGGTGCGGATCAAGCGTATTTTTCGCTTGATCGTGCGCAACACATAGCCCAACTGCTGGGCGATTTGCTCGACGGTGTAACCTTGCATCTTCAAGAGGGCGATGGCTTCCAGCTCGGCATCGCCGAGCAGGCGTAACAGCCGCCCGCATTCTTCCGCCGCCTGAGCCGCAAACTCGGGGGAGGGCTCGCGACTGACGAGCTGTTCCAGGGTCGGCTCGGCATCGCCGGCCGGCGCGGCGGTCGGTCCGCTGCCGCGTTTCTTTCGCCGGGCGTCGCGATTGTGGTGGGACGCCTTGCGGGCCGTGATGACCACCAGCAGCCGCCACAACCCGTCGCGGTCGGCCAGGTCGGGGAAGCGGCCGTGGGCGGCGTTGCGGCAGAAGCTGTCGAAAGCGCTCAGGGCCACGTCTTCCGCGGCCTCGTGCCGGGGCGCAGCACGCAGCCGCTGGCGGGCCAACTCGACCAGCCGGTGAAAATACTGCTCCCAGAGCTGCTGCGCCGCGGCCGGATCGCCCTCCTTGAGCGGACCGAGCCAGCGCGAGATGGAACCCTCGGCCGACGCCATCAACCCGGACCCCCCAAAACGCACGTGATGCCAACCCATTGTAGGGCCCGTGGTTGGGGGTACCAACGAATTTCGCGCCGGGCGAACGGCCGCCTCTGCCTGGTATATGCCTGGTCGGGCGGCCAAGGGGACACGCCGGGCCACGTTTCCTTGCCGCGCGGCCGGCCCGGCGTGCCGGCGCCGGGCAGGGACGTGACCCATCAGCGGCGCCGCGGATTTGTGCCTTTTTCGCTTTGCGTGTCCCCTCGGCCGCGCCAACGGGCATGGACTCGTTGGGCCGACTTTTTTTTGGAAATCAGGCGAAAGAAAGCGGCCGGTGAGTCCTCGCCGCCAAGCAGAAGTCTCACCGGCCCGGCCGGCCCCTGGCGCTCAGTCTGCGCCGGGGTACCTGCACCGGCATTATAGCGCAGACCGGCTCGTGAAACGAGATGCACCATGTCGCTGTCCTCCTGGCTTTCCTCGACTTTCTCGCGCGGCCACGCCGGCCGCGCCAAGCGTCGCAACTCCGTGTCGCGCCCCAAAACGGCACGCCTCTTCCTGGAGCAGCTCGAGAGCCGCGTCACGCCATCCTTTGGGCTGTCCACCCTGGGGTCTTTCAATGGGGCCAACGGAGCGATTCCACAGGCCGGGCTGATCATGGACGGCAGCGGCAACCTATACGGCACAACGTACTCTGGCGGCGCCAGCGGCGCCGGCACCGTGTTCGAGGTCGCCAAGGGAAGCAACACTATCACGGTACTGGCGTCGTTCGATGGCACCACGGCAGCAAATCCACAAGCCGGGTTGGTCATGGACTCCAGCGGCAATCTCTATGGCACGACCGTCAATGAAGGCGCCAGCGGCGACGGCACCGTGTTCGAGCTTGCCAAGGTCGGCAGCACCTACAGCAGCACGATTACCACTCTGGTGTCATTTACCGGCAGCAACGGAGAGACTCCGGCTGGGCAGTTGTTCATGGACAGCGGCGGCAATCTCTATGGCACCACCGAATTCGGCGGCGCCAGCGACGACGGCATCATCTTCGAGCTTGCCAAGGGTAGCAGCACCATCACCGCGCTGGCCTCGTTCGACGGCGCCGACGGCGCTTATCCCGCTGGGGTCATGATGAACTCGAGCGGCAACCTGTACGGCACCGCGACCGACGGCGGCGCCAGCGGCGACGGCACCGTTTTCGAGCTTGCCAAGGGAAAAAGCACGATCACCACCCTGGCGTCATTTACCGGCAGCAACGGGGACTCTCCGCAAGCCGGGCTGGTCATGGACAGCAGCGGCAATCTCTACGGCACGACCTACAGCGGAGGCAGCTACGGCACCGTTTTCGAGCTGGCCAAGGGAAGCAGCACCATCACGACCCTTGCGTCATTCAACGGCACCAATGGGGCGGGTCCCCACGGCACGCTGAGCATCGACAGCAGCGGCAACCTGTACGGCACGGCGTCCGAAGGAGGCGTTAACGGCTACGGCACCATCTTCGAGGTCGCCAAGGGCAGCGGCACCATCACCGCCCTGGCGTCGCCCAACGGCAGCAACGGGGCCAATCCCTATGGCGCGCTGATCATGGACTCAAGCGGCAACTTCTATGGCGCAACCGTCGCGGGAGGCGTCCGTTTTGGAGGAGTCGGCGCCGACACTGGCGCCGGCACCGTTTTCGAGCTATTGGCCAACACACCCGCCCTGAGCTGGAGCCTGCCCAGCCCCATCACCTACGGCACGGCCCTGAGCAGCACGCAGCTCGACGCCAGCGCCACCGATTCCGTCACCGGGGCAGCAGTGGCGGGGACCTTCACCTACACGCCGCCGGCCGGGACGATTCTGCCGGCCGGCAATCAAACCTTGAGCGTGACCTTCACGCCGACCAACACGACCGAGTATAACCCCATCAGCGCCAGCGTGACGCTCGTGGTCGATCAGGCGACACCGGTGCTGACCTGGAACACTCCCGCCCCCATCACCTCCGGCACGGCCCTGAGCAGCACCCAACTGGACGCCACCGCCGCCGATCCGGATACCGGATCTCCCGTGAGCGGCACCTTTGTCTACAGGCCGCCGGCCGGCACGATTGTCGGCCGCGGCACCAGCACCTTGAGCGTGACCTTTACGCCCACGGACACGATCGATTACACCACCACCGCCTACGCGAGCGTGACGCTGGCGGTCGGCCCCTCATCGGGCCTTTCCACGCTGGCGCTTTTCAACGGCGCCAACGGGGCCAATCCAGTCGGCGGGCTGATCATGGACAGCAGCGGCAATTGCTACGGCACGACCGAGGAGGGAGGCGCCAATGGCGACGGCACCGTTTTCGAGCTCGCCGCCGGCAGCGGCAACCTGATCACACTGGCGTCGTTCAGCGGCAGCAACGGGGCCTTTCCAGAAGCCGGGGTGGTCATGGACAGCAGCGGCAATCTCTACGGCACAACCGAGGGAGGAGGCGCCGATGGCGACGGCACCGTTTTCGAGCTCGCCGCCGGCAGCGGCACCCTGATCACACTGGCGTCGTTCAGCGGCAGCAACGGGGCCAATCCAGTCTGCCGGCTGATCCTCGACAGCGACGGCAACCTGTACGGCACAGCGTACAACGGGGGCGCCAATGGAGACGGGACTGTTTTCGAGCTTGCCAACGGAGGCAGCACCATTAACGTTCTCGCATCGTTCAACGGCGCCGACGGGGCCTACCCAGAAGGCGGGCTGATCCTGGACAGCGGCGGTAACCTGTACGGCACAGCGTACAAAGGAGGCGCCGATGGAGACGGTACCATTTTCGAACTCGCCGCTGGCAGCGGCACCATCACCCCCCTGGCGTCGTTCAACGGCAGCGACGGCTCCGAGCCAGGTGCCGGGCTGATCATGGACAGCAGCGGCAATCTCTATGGCACGACCGATAGTGGTGGCGCCCTCAGCGTCGGCAATGTTTTCGAGCTCGCCGACGGAAGCAGCACGATCAACCCCCTGGCATCGTTCAACGGCAGCGATGGGCTATATCCAGGCGGGCTGATCATAGACAGCAGCGGCAATCTCTACGGCACTACCGTGTATGGAGGCGCCAACGGCGTCGGCAATGTTTTCGAGCTTGCCAACGGAAGTGGCACTCTCAGCACGCTGGCGTCGTTCAACGGAAGCAACGGGGCCTATCCAGATGGCGCGCCGGTCATGGACAGCAGTGGCAACCTCTATGGCACTACCCGCGAGGGAGGCACGGGCGATGGCACCGTTTTCGAGCTATTAGCACACACGCCCGCGCTAACCTGGAGCACGCCCGCCGCCATCACCTACGGCACGGCCCTGAGCAGCGCGCAGCTCGACGCCAGCGCTGCCGATTCCGGCACCGGGGCAGCGGTGGCCGGCACCTTCGTCTATACGCCGGCCGCCGGGACGGTTTTGCATGGCGGCTGGCAAACGCTGACCGTGACCTTCACGCCGACCGATACGACCGATTACAGCCCGATCACGACTCGTGTGCCGATCCTGGTCGAGCAGCTCACACCGGTGCTTACGTGGAACACCCCCGCCGCCATTACCTACGGCACGCCCCTCAGCAGCACGCAACTGGATGCCACCGCCGCCGATCCGAATTCCGGATCTCCTCTGACCGGCACCTTTGCCTATATCGCGCCGGCCGGGACGATTGTCGGCCGCGGCACCAGCACCTTGACCGTGACCTTTACACCCACGGACACGGCCGATTACACCACGGCCAAAGCAAGCGTGACGCTGGTGGTCACCCCCTCCAATAGCGTTTACGACCTGGCGTCATTCAACGGCAGCAACGCGGACTATCCGGACGCCGGGCTGATCATGGACAGCAGCGGCAACTTCTACGGCACGACCGTCGAGGGATCCAACGGGTATGGCACCGTTTTCGAGCTCGCCAATGGCAGCAGGTCTGTCACCACCCTGGCGTCGTTCAACGGCACCAACGGGAAAGCTCCAGAAGCCGGGCTGGTCATGGACAGCAGCGGCAACCTCTACGGCACGACCGAATACGGAGGCGCGAGCGGCGACGGCACCGTTTTCGAGCTGGCCGAGGGAAGCAGCACGATCACCACCCTGGCGTCGTTCAATGTCACCAACGGGGCAGATCCACAAGCTGGGCTGATCATGGACAGCAGCGGCAATCTCTATGGCACAACCTCCGGGGGATCTAATATCGACGCTTACGGCCGCGGCACCGTTTTCGAGCTGGCCAAGGGAAGCAGCACCATCACCACCCTGGCGTCGTTCACCGGCAGCGACGGATTGTATCCGCTCGCCGGGCTGATCATGGACAGCAGCGGCAATCTCTATGGCACGACCGCGTACGGAGGCGCCGGCTATGACCTTTCCAAGAACGAGGTCGGCGACGGCACCGTTTTCGAGCTCGCCAAGGGAAGCAGTGGCACCTTCACCTTCACGACTCGGGCGTCGTTCAACGGCGCCAACGGGGAAGCGCCGCGGGCGGCGCTGATCATGGACTCGAGCGGCAATCTCTACGGCACAACCGAGGACGGCGGCATCGGCTTCGTCGCCAATGTGCCAGCGAAACCGGGCGACGGCACCGTTTTCGAGCTGGCCGAGGGAAGCAGCACCATCACCCCACTGGTGTTGTTCAACGGCGCTAACGGGGAAGCTCCGTGGGCGGGGCTGATCATGGACAGCGAGCGGCAATCTCTATGGCACCACCTACGACGGAGGCACCAGCGGCTATGGCACCGTTTTCGAGGTGGCGCAGGCAGCGGCCTCATCACGACCATGATGTCGTTCGGCGGCTCCAATGGAGAATATCCGAAGGGCGGGCTGATCATGGACAGCAGCGGCAACCTCTACGGCACCACCTACGAAGGAGGCGCCTATAAGTACGGCACCGTTTTCGAGCTGCCAACCGCTCCCCAGCCGTCCTTCCAGATCAGTGGTTTTCCTTCCTCTACCAGCGCCGGCACCCCGCAGACATTCACTGTCACCGTCCAGCTCAACGGCACCACCGACACCGGCTATACCGGCACGGTCCACTTTACCACCACCGACGGGCAGGCCATCCTGCCCGCTGACTACACCTTCACCGCCAACGCCGGCGTTGCTATTTTCACAGCCACGCTCAAGACCGCCGGAACGCAAGCCATTACCGCTACCGACACGGCGAACTTCATCGTCACGGGCCGTGCCACAACCACGGTGACCCCTGCGGCCGCGACCAGCCTGCTCATCGGCGGCTTTCCGTCTGCGACAACCGCCGGCAGTGCCGCAAACGTGACCGTCACGGCGCTGGATGCGTATGGCAACATCGCGACTGGCTACACCGGCACGGTTCGCTTCACCAGCAGCGACGCCAAGGCGGGGCTGCCGGCTAATTTCACGTTCACTTCCGCGGAGGCCGGCCAGTATGTCTTCTCGGCCACGCTCAAGACTGCCGGCACGCAATCGATCACTTCCACCGATACCGTGACGGCCGGCATGACCAGTACGCAAACCGGCATCACGGTCAATCCGGCGGCTGCCAGCGTCCTGGTCATCACCGGCCCAGCAACTGCAACCGCCGGCACTGCCTTCAGCATCACGGTCACGGCTTACGACGCCGATGGCAACGTTGCCACCGGCTACGCGGGCACGGTGCAGTTCACGAGCAGCGACCCAACAGCGAAGCTGCCCGCGAAGTACACGTTCAAGGCCTCGGACAAGGGAACGCATACCTTCACCGGGTTAGTGCTGAAGAAGAAAGGCGAGGAATCGATCACGGCTACGGACACGCTCACCAGCTCGATCACGGGCAGCCTGAGCGTGGATGATTCTTGACAGCCACATGAAAGGAAAACGGCCGGTAAGCACCGGCCGCCAGCAAACTCGCGAACGTGAACGGCATTGAAGCAACCAGCCCCGGCGGTGGATCCGCGCACCGGGGACCGCTGGTTTTGCGCGGATCGGTTCTGTTCCAGAAAGGCCTGCATCATGTTGTTTGCATCCTGGTTGCGACGGTTGACAACGGGTTCGCCCACTCGGTCGCGGCGCCGAGCACCAAGACCCACCCTTGCGCGGCGCTCGGTCGTGCCGCGCCTGGAAGTGCTGGAGGACCGGAGCCTGCCCAGCACCCTGATGGTCACCAACCTCAGCGACACGGGCGTGCCCGGCGACGGGTCGCTGCGTGGCGAGATCCTCGCCGCCCACAATGGGGACACCATCGCCTTCAAGGGCGGGCTGCACGGCACCATCACGCTGACGAGCGAATTGTCCATCGCCGACAGCGTGACCATCAACGGCCCAGGGGCGAACAAGCTGTCCGTCAGCGGCAACGGCGCCAGCCGGGTCTTCGACATCAGCGGCAGTGCCAGCGTGACCATCAACGGCCTGACCATCACCGACGGCCTGGCGACCACGGGAGGCGGCATTCTGCTCCAGGGCAGCGCTGCCCTCAGCATCAGCAATTGCGCGCTGACCGGCAACGAGGCCCTCGGCAATGCCGCTGGCAGTGTGCTTGTCCCTGATGGGTCCGGTGGCGGCATCGAGGACAACTCGTCTGGAACACTGACCGTCACCAACAGCACCTTCGACACCAACAAGGCCATCGCCGTCGGCCCCAACGCTCCCCTCATACCCGGCTACATCATCGCACTGGGCGGTGCCATCGACCTGTCGGCCTTCAATACCGGCACGGCCACGATCAGTGACAGCACGTTTACCGGGAACCAGGCGCTCGGCGGCAGTCCCGGCGCCAGTGCGGGTGGCGGTGCGCTCAGCGATTCCAGCATCACATTTGGTGCGACTGCGAACATGACCGTCACGGGCTGCACGCTCAGCGGCAATGCAGCCATCGGTGCAGCCGGAGGTGTCGGCACGGTTGCTTCGCCGAACTTTGGCTCCGGACAGGGCGGCGGGATCAACAATTTCGCGAACTTGATCGTTCGCGATTCGACGCTCACCTGCAACCTGGCCCTGGGCACGCCGCTGGCCCCCGGTGTCGCCCCATCCCAGGGCAGCAACAGCGGCAGTTCGGTCGCTGGCGGCGGCATCTTTGAGATCTCCAACTTCCTCCCCGATGGCAACCCCAACCCCGCCACCATGATCGTTGCCGACAGTACGCTCGCCGGCAATCAGGCTGTCGGCGGCGCCGGGGCGGCCGGCAGCGCCGGCAGTGTCGGGGAAGGGGGCGGTATCTCCGTCGTCGTCTTCTCTTCGGCCCTCGTGGAGGGCTGTACGCTCCGTGACAACGTCGCTCAAGGCGGGGCCGGCGGCAGCGGCGCGGTGGGCGGCCCCGGCGCGAGCGGCGGTATCGACATCGTCGTTGGCTCGTCCGTGACCGTCAGCAACACCACCCTCATTGACAACCAGGCCATCGGCGGGGCAGGAGGCACCGGGGACACGGGCGGCGCCGGCGTGGGCGGCGGCATCGACGTCGGCACTGACGTCCTCACCGGTTATTCCGGAGTCCCTTGTTCTCTGACTCTGACCGACACCACCCTCGTTGGCAATCAGGCCGTCGGTGGCGCTGGCGGGTTGGGCAGCAATGGGGGCGACGGCCTGGGCGGCGGCCTCTCGGTCTTGACGGGTAGTTCCGCCAGCATCAGCACCAGCGCGCTCATCTTCAACGTGGCCCAGGGTGGCGCCGGAGGGGCCGGCCTGGGCGGCGGCGCCTACAACGATGTCGGCGCGACCCTGACGCTGACGAATGATTTGGTGACCCTGAACGATGCCAATGGCTCGCCGGGCATCGGCGGCGGGGTCTACAACACGGTTGGGGGGACGTTCACCGATCCCCTGACCCTCATCCTCTTCAACCACGCCTCCACGAGCAACAACGACATCTTCCCATGAGGCCCCTCTGCGGACAGTAAAGGTGTGACGTTCGTCGGCAACCAGGCGATTGGCGGCAGCGGCGGCCCCGGGTACACCGGCGGCACCGGGTTCGGCGGCGGCTTCAACAGTAACGCTGACTCGAGCGAATCCGCGCGCGGATAACTGGACGAACTTGTGAAACGCACGACTAGTCAACCCGTTGCCAAATCCAAGGCCGGTCCTCGAAAAAAGGGAAACACCTGGACCGCGAGCAGCCGGAGCCGGAACGGGTTTTGGCGGGTGGGTTGCCAAACGGAGTTTGGCAACCCGGTTTATTTGCCGTGTCCGGCGCCTCAAATCGTCGGCGGCGTTGCAGCGCGTGCCATGTTAGCGGCCCACCACGTATCCGAAACGCTGCGCAAATTGATCGGGCGTCATGTTCACCACTCGGGCAACCTTGGCCAGGCGCCGGGGTCGCTGAAATCCTCCGCTTCCAACCGAATCATGTAGCGGCGCGGCACTCATAGCCCTCGCCCTTGATGTTGACGATCCGCGTGGTCATGCGCTCGGTAATCGGGTCGAGCATGTCCTCGAACCGCAACGGCTTCATGCTCCCTTGCTCGTAGCTGATGATCGCCCCGTACCGGGCGGACTCATCCGAGCACAGGAACTTCACCGCGCCGTAACCCAGATCGCGCGTGTACTCCGCGTCGAATGGGATCGGGTCGGCACAGCGCAGCTCGTATCCCAGGTCCTTGTCGACCATCGGCACCGTCAGGTCGAGCGGCCGCATGCGCTTGAAGACCAGGTCGCGGATCATGCGGCCGAACTCGATCTCGCCCATGCGCAGGTTGCCGTGCGGATCGAGCTTGAGGGTGCCGTAGGCGCCCTTGGCGTCGGCGATGGTTCGCTTCAGCTCATCGGGGTTGAGCGCCTCGATCAGGCCCTCAGCGAGGATGGCGACGCCACGCGAGGAACCGAGCGACATGCGCTTGATGATGGCGCCGACGATGATGTCGCAGAGCAGGTCGAGCGTCAGCTCATGCTTGATGAATTCCTCGGGGATGAGCGTCAACGGGGCGGGGGCGGCCTTGCCGATGCCGAGCGCGAGATGGCCGGCGGCACGGCCCATGCTTACGACCAGGTACCACCGCGACGTGGTCCGCGCATCCTCGACGAGGTTGCGGACAATCTGCACGCCGAAGTGGCGGGCGGTCTCGAAGCCGAACGTCGGCGTCGAGCCGGGCAGCGGCAGGTCATTGTCAATCGTCTTGGGGACATGGGCGACGCGGACGCGCCCCTCGGCCTTCTTGTAGACCTGGCTGGCCGAGAACGCGGTATCGTCGCCGCCGATGGAAACGAGGGCATCGACCCCCAACTCGCGGAAGACGCGCAGAACGTTCTGCATGGTGCGGTCTTCCTTGGTCGGATTGGCCCGCGACGTGCCCAGCATGGAGCCGCCGCGCAGGTGGATGTGCCGAACGTCCTCGTATTGCAGGCTGCGGATGCCGTCGGTCTTGCCCTCCATGATGCGGTGGTAGCCGTCCGGAATGCCGAGCACCTCGATGCCGTTGTTCTGCGTGCCCTGGATGGTGACGGCGCTGATAACGCCGTTGATGCCGGGGGCAGGACCGCCGCCCACGATGAGGGCGAGCTTCTTGATGGGGGGGATGCCACGCGCCATGAGAAACCTCCAACAGGCAAGGGGAGCGTTGCGGCGGGAGAGGCCGGCCCTAATAGCATCGGAAAAACGCCGGTTGGAGGCAATGCCGATCCAGGGGAGGATGCCGCACGCGGATGTCGGATGTAGAACAGAGCACGCCGCGGGGTTCGAAGACTCACCCCGCGGCGTGGAGGAGCACCGGATGTCCGACAGCCCCCTGGATCGGTTCGCGAAAAAACACGATTACCTCATCGGCATCGACTCGGACGGCTGTGCCTTCGACACGATGGAGATCAAGCACAAGGAGTGCTTCATCCCCGCGTTCATCAAGCACATGACGCTGCAGCCGGTGTCGAAGTACGCGCGCGAGGCGTGCGAATTCGTCAATCTCTATTCGAAGTGGCGCGGCGCCAACCGGTTCCCGGCATATCTGAAAGCGCTCGATTTGCTCAAGGAACGCCCCGAAGTGCAGGCGCGCGGGGCGACTATTCCCGCGCTGACCGGACTGCGCGACTGGGTCAAGCGCGAGACCAAACTCGGCAACCCGACGCTCAAGGCCGAGGTCGCACGCACCAGCGATCCCGACCTGGAACAGACCTTGCGCTGGTCGGTGGCCGTCAACGAGGCGATCGACGCGATGGTCTGCGGTATTCCGCCGTTTCCCTACGTCCGGGCGAGCCTCGAGAAGCTGGCTGATGTCGCCGACCTGGTCGTCTGCTCGGCGACCCCGCAGCATGCGCTCGTCAAGGAATGGGCGGAGCACGGCATCGACGGCCATGTCATGGCCATTTGCGGCCAGGAGGTCGGCAGCAAACAGGAGATTCTCGAGCGTGCGATGCGGCACGGTTATGGGCCGAATCGCGTGCTCATGATCGGCGACGCGCCCGGCGACCTGAAGGCGGCGCGCGGCGCCGGGGCGCTGTTTTTCCCCGTCAACCCCGGCCACGAGGAGGCGAGCTGGGAGCGCTTCTTCAAGGAAGGCTGCGACCGGTTCCTCGCCGGGACCTACGCCGGCACTTACGAGGCGCAGCTCATCGCCGCGTTCGACCGCTACCTGCCGGAGCAGCCGCCGTGGCAGTGTATCCACTGATGCGTCCCGTCACGGGAATGACTCGATGAACTCGACGCCGGACAGTTTGCTCGACCGATTGCGCCATCCCGGCGAACACGGCGACGGCGTTGGCGAGATAGTCCTGTTGCGGAAAGCTCAAGACCACGAACGGCCCGACGTTGCTCTCGGCTGGTGCGGTACAATGACCGGCGGAGGTGGGACATGCCCATACCGACAGACCGGTAACGTGGTGACACTCGGAGGGATGAACATCACTCGCATCACACTGAAATCGAGAGTCGGCAGCGACGGTGTGCTTCATTTGCATCTGCCGGTGGGGCAGGCTGAGGCGGACAGGGACGTGCAGATAACCGTCGAATCCATCGCGCCAGTGACTGCGGCGAAGCCGCCAACGCTGACCGCCAGCGACCTGCTCCACTCGGGTTTGGTGGGCATATGGGCCCAACGCACGGACATCGGCGACAGCCGGGCGTTCGCGCGTCGGTTGCGGGAGGAGGCGCAGACCCGGAGCCATAGCCAATGATCCTGCTCACCAATTGCCCGCCAATTGGCGGGAAGCTTGGCGGTCGACGTTCATGGCGCGTGCACGCTCACCGGCGCCAGATCCATTCATCCTGCGCATATTTCTCCGCGACCAGCTGTTGCACCAGCGCTTCGGGCCACGCGCTCGGCAATTCATCAGCGGCCCACGCCCGGCGCAGACTGCCCTTGAGCATCGGCACGTCGGCGGCCAGGTTCGCAAGGAAATCGCGATGCTCGCGCTGGCGGCGATACTCGGGCTGTCGCGGTGGTACCTTGAGATAGTCGGCAACGTGGCCGGCATCGAAGGCGTGCAGCAACGTGCCGTGGTGCAGCAGGTGGGTGCGCTTACGCTGCTGCGCGTTACCGGAGACCTTGCGTTCGCCGTGGGTCACATCGCTCGAACCGGCCACGCCAAGTTCGGGCGCGATCGGCGCCAGAGCCGTAGCGACACGGCCGAGGATGTAGCGGTAGGCGGACAGGATCTGCGTCAGCGCCGGATCGCGAGCATAAGCGAGCACAACGCTGTAGAGCAGACAGCCGGGACCAAGCAGCACCGTGCCGCCGCCGCTCGATCGCCGGGCCAGCGGCACGCCGTCGCTTCGGCAGCGCTCGACGCACACATCGTCGGCGATGCGGCCGCCGGCGCCGAGCACCACCGCGTAGGTAGGCCATTGCCAGACGCGCAGCACCTCGGGTCCGCCCTGCTCGGCGTCGACGAGCAGCGCCTCGTCCAGGGCGAGGTTCTCGGCCAGCCTCGGCAGGGTCAGATCAAGGAATAGCATCGCGTCTGCACTTGCGGGGTGATGGGCTTAGCCTAAAGCCTATGCGAAAAACTTCCGAAGTCTCCGAGACTTCGGAAGTTTGGTCCGCGCGCAATGTGCGCAAAATCCATTTGCAATCCAGGTGTGCGCCGGATACGTTATACTCCACTGGTTGCTCTCCCCGCCAGTGGGGGAGCAGCTGCGCCTGCCCGCCCCGCATTACCGCCAGACTTTACCCCGCCGGCCCTCCCACGACGCGAATCCTGCCCTCGGGTGTGCCTCATGAGACGTACGCTGCTTGTGATCCTGCTCCCTGCGCTCCTTGCCGGACGAGCCGCGGCTGATGGCGACGCGGGGATGGCGTTCTTCGAATCGAAGATTCGCCCCGTGTTGGCCGAAACCTGCTATGCCTGCCACGGCGAGAAAAAGCAGCGGGCCAAGCTTCGTCTCGACAGCAAGGACGCGATGCTCAAGGGCGGCGAGAGCGGCCCGGCCCTCGTGCCCGGCAAGGTCGACGCGAGCCTCATCATCAAGGCGCTGCGCCACCAGGGCGACCTGAAAATGCCCGAGGGCGACAAGCTGCCCGCCCCCGTCATCGCCGACTTCGAGAAGTGGATTGCGATGGGCGCGCCCGATCCGCGCGTCATCGGCGCGGCTCCTGTTGCCGACACGATCGACTGGTCCGCCGCCCGGCAGTTCTGGGCATTCCAACCGCCACATAAGCCGTCGCCGCCGACGGTACAGAACACCGCCTGGACGAAGACCCCGATCGATCATTTCATCCTGGCGAAGCTCGAAGCCGAAGGGCTACGGCCCGTCGCCCCCGCAAGTAAGCGAGCGCTGCTTCGCCGAGCCACGTACGACCTGATCGGCCTGCCGCCGACGCCTGAAGAGGTCGAGGCGTTCGTCAACGATCCGTCACCCGACGCGTTCGCCACGGTGGTCGATCGGCTGTTGGCGAGCCCCCACTACGGCGAGCGCTGGGGACGTTACTGGCTCGATGTCGCGCGCTACGCCGAGGACCAGGCGCACACATTCGCCGTCGTGCCGAACACGAACGCGTATCGCTACCGCGACTGGGTGATCGCGGCCCTCAACGAGGATATGCCGTACGATCGTTTCCTCAAGCTGCAGATCGCCGCCGATCTGATCGAAAAGGACGACGCGGGGCGCATCAAGCACCTGCCGGCGCTGGGATTCTTCGGCCTTGGGGCGCAGTATTACAAGAACACCGACGCGGCCAAGGCGGCGGCCGACGAGCTGGACGATCGCGTCGATACGCTGACGCGCGGCCTGCTGGCCCTGACGGTTTCGTGCGCCCGCTGCCACGATCACAAGTTCGATCCGATTCCGCAGCAGGATTACTACTCGCTGGCCGGCATCTTCAGCAGCTCGAAGCTCGCGAATGTGGCCCTCACGACGCGCGATCAGGAGGCCCGCTTCAACGAGCACCAGGCGCGCATCCGCAAGGTCGATGGCGACATGAAGCAGTTCCTCCGCGTCGAACGGACCGCCATCGCCGAGCAGCACGCCGGCCAGGTCGCGCGCTATGCCGTCGCGGCGTGGAAGGTGCAGGCACGCAAGGACCCCAAGCTCACCGTCAACGCGATGGCCCGCAAGGAATCGCTTGAGGCCGGCGTGCTCGGCCGCTGGGTCAAGTACATGGAGAAGCCGCCGAAGCTGCCGGCCGCGGACGCCTGGCTGAAGCTCTCCAACGCCGACGAGGCCAAGGCGATCGAGCTGGCCGACCAGCTGCAGCAGACAGTCACGCAGGCGATGGCCGACCGGGGCAAGAAGCCGCTCAGCAAGAACAACACCGACCTGCTCGACGGCCTGTTCGGCGAAAAGGGCGTCTTCACGCCGAGCGACGGCGAGCTGAACGCCCAGCTGCCGGCCGACAAGAAGCAGTGGCTGGAGACGATGAAGACCGATCTGGCCCGGTTGCAGAAGGACGATGCCGCCAGGCCGTTGCCGATCGCGCACGGCCTGGCCGAGGCGGGCGCGACGGACATGAAAATCTTCCTGCGCGGCAATCCCGCCAAGCCGGGCCCGATCGCGCCGCGCCGCTTTTTACAGGTGGTGGCCGGCAACGATCCGCCGCGCTTCACGCAGGGCAGCGGTCGTCTCGAATTGGCTGAGGCCGTCGCCTCCAGCAGCAATCCGCTGACCGCCCGTGTCATGGCCAACCGCGTCTGGCAATATCACTTCGGCCGAGCCCTCGTGGGCACGCCGAGCAACTTCGGCAAGCTCGGCGATCGACCCACGCATCCGGAGCTGCTCGATTATCTCGCAAGCCGGCTCGTCGAGTCGGGCTGGTCGCTCAAGACGCTGCACCGCGAGATCATGCTGTCCGCCGTCTACCAGCTCGGCAGCAGCCGCGACGAGAAGAACTTGACGCTCGACGCCGACAATCGCTACCTGTGGCACATGAGCCGGCGCCGGCTCGACATCGAAGCCTGGCGTGACGCGATGCTCGCCGTCTCCGGCAAGCTCGACGCCACGATGGGCGGCCCGACGATGGACCTGTCGGCCGGCAACAACGTGCGTCGCACGATGTACGCGAAGATCAGCCGCCACGACCTGAACCAGCTCCTACGCCTGTTCGACTTCCCCGACGCGAACATCACGAGCGAGCGCCGCGGCGAAACGACGGTGCCGCAGCAGCAATTGTTCGTACTGAACAGCCCGTTTGTCGTGGACGCCGCCAAGGCGCTGGCGGCGCGCGTGCAGAAGGAAAGCGCTTCCGACGAGACGCGCGTGCAGCGTGCGTTCTTGTTGACATTCGGCCGGCCGCCGAGCGAGGATGAAGTGCGCCTTGCAGTCGCGTTCCTCTCCGGCCAGGACAGCTCCGCCGAGCAACAGGCCAACCGCCTGACACGGTGGGAGCGGCTGGCGCAGGTGCTGATTGGCAGCAATGAGTTCATGTACGTGGATTGAGAAGTATTGCAAGTCAGGGAGACCCGTTATGCTGCGCTCGCTTCCTGGCGCGGACCCGGCCAAGGAAGCAGACGGGGACAAGTTGGTGAAGCGTGCCTTGGAGCTCTTCAAGAACCACGTAACGATCGCACAACGAAAATGGGTCACGATTGCCGTCGCAATTATTGCCGATGTCGAAGTCGCGGTGGTGTATCATCGGCATCAGCACACCGCGGATCGGATTGCCGGCCGCCTGCGGAAGCTGGGGGTTGCGGCAACGGGCACGAGCGGCAATGACCATGCGGAGGTGGTGCTCCATCAACGCGAGCCCGGGGTACCGGTGATGGGCATTTCGAATCCGAAGGGACCATGCCCAGCCTGCAAGGCATATTTCGGCAACCTGCCGAGCGGCTTCGGCGATGTGTATTGGGACACCCAGAGTTGGATTCCCCCTTAGGATATACTAAACGGGGGGTGGCACAGGGTCGCTCTATTTGGAGATGGCAGCATGGCGGCACCGGGTGGTGAGATGGAACAACTTTTGGCGTTGCTGCGTACCGATGATCCTCCAGTGGCTCCCGACATCATCGAGCATGTCGTCCGTGAGCTGCGCACGCACGACGCGCCCACGGTAATTGTGGCGCTGGCACACGGTCTCCGCGATCGGGACCCGGAATATCGCTGCACCATCGCTTTGGTGTTCCTGACGTATGATTTCACGGCCGCGATCCAACACGTGGAGGCACTGCTTCACAAAACGGACGACGACGAGTTGCGTGGCTTCCTCTGCCAGGAGCTTGGACGATGGAGGCACCGCGCGGCTGTGCCGCTACTGGTGAATGCGTTGCTGAATGATCCGGATGGCACAAACCGTACCTGGGCCGCCTGGGGTTTGGGCAACATCGGCGATCCCGCGGCACTGCCTTCGTTGCAATCAGCGATGCACAATGACGCGGGCGTCGATAACGAGGGTCGGCCCGTGAGGGAGATCGCGGCGGAAGCAATCCGCAGAATGCAGCAGGGGAACACGACGATGAGCGTTGCGTGACGAATCTTGCGCAAGCTCAGACCGCGACGGCATGAGCAACGAAAGCTACTTCGAGGTGTTGATTGGCAGCAATGAGTTGATGTACGTTGACTGAAACAGGCAACCCATGACCAAAGCGCTCCGCCATTATCGGCGCCTGCTGCAGGAACAGCTGCCGTTGCTGGCTGCGCAGTATCACGTCGCGTCGTTGGGACTGTTCGGCTCCTATCTCCACGGCACGGAACGAGTCGACAGCGACCTGGACGTTTTGGTGACCTTTGATGAGCTGCCGAGCCTGTTTCGCCTCATCGAGATGCAGAATTATCTGAGCGACCTAGTCGGCGTGAAGGTGGACCTGGTGCCGCGCGACTCGCTAAAGCGACACATCGGCGAGCGTGTACAGCGCGAGGTCATGCCCGTATGACAACGCCGCGAATGTATCGCGACTTCTTGGAGATCACATGAATCCTTCCATTCCGTTCGATCTGATCACCCGCCGCGCCATGCTGCAGCGCGTCGGCACCGGCCTCGGCATGATCGGCCTCGCCGGCCTGCTTACCGAGCAGCAAGCGCGGGCAACACCGTCGACGGCGAGTCCGCTGGCGCCGAAGCCGGCGCATTTCCAGCCGCGGGCCAAGCGGCTCATCCATCTGTTCATGAACGGCGGCCCCAGCCAGGTCGATACCTTCGATCCCAAGCCCGCCCTGGATCGCTACCACGGCCAGCGCCCGCCGAGCGCCGAACGCAGCACCGAACGCGGCACGCGCGGCCTGATGCGGTCGCCGTTCCGCTTCCGCCGCTGTGGCCAGTCCGGCCTGGAGATCAGCGAAATCTTCCCGCGCATCGCCGAGCACGCCGACGACCTGTGCGTCATTCGTTCGATGCACACCAACGTGCCCAATCACGAACCGTCGCTGCTCATGATGACGTCCGGCGACATGCAGCCGGTTCGGCCGAGCATGGGCTCGTGGCTGCTGTACGGCCTGGGCACCGACAACCAGAACCTGCCCGGCTTCGTCGTGATGTGTCCCGGCTTCCCGGTCGTCGGCCCGCAACTCTGGGGCAACAGCTTCCTGCCCGGCATCTTCCAGGGCACGCACATCAACAACACCAACCTCGACCCGCGCAGGTGCTGCGCCACCTGACCAACAACTATCTCGGCTCCGGCGCCCAGCGCGAGCAGGTCGATCTCATGCGCCGCTTCAACGAGATGCACCTCGAGGTCCGCGGCGGCAGCGACAACCCGCTGGAGGCGCGCATCCAGTCGATGGAGATGGCCTTCCGCATGCAGTTCGAGGCGCAGGACGTATTCGACCTGTCGCGCGAGGCGCAGACCACGCGCGACCAGTACGGCCGGGGCCAGTTCAACGACGCGTGCCTGGTGGCGCGGCGCCTGCTGGAGCGCGGCGTGCGCGTGGTGCAGATCTTCACCGGCGCCGGCCAACCGTGGGACGATCACGGCGACATTGCCAACCATCGCAACAACGCCCGCACGGTCGATCAGCCGATCGGCGCGCTGCTCGGCGATCTGAAGCGCCGCGGCCTGCTTGAGGACACGCTGGTGCTTTGGGGCGGCGAGTTCGGCCGAACGCCGACGTCGGAGGGCGCGCTGGGCCGCGACCACAACAACCACGGCTTCTGCGTCTGGCTTGCCGGCGGCGGCGTCAAGGGCGGCATGGCGTACGGCAGCTCCGACGAGTTCGGTTTCGCCGCCGCCGAGAATGCGATGCACGTCCACGACCTGCACGCGACGATGCTGCACCTGCTCGGCATCGACCACGAACGGCTGACGTATCGCTACTCCGGTCGCGACTTCCGGCTGACGGATGTGTCAGGCACGCTGCGGCGCGATATCATTGCTTGAGTGGGTTGCAGGCCGCGCGAACCGGGCGATCCGCTTGAATCGCGCGAGCGCCGTCGAGCGAGCTCACATGGGACTGCCCAAAGCCATCCTGACCGAAGACGAATATCTCAAATTCGAGCGCGCCACGGAGGATCGCCATCAATACCTGGATGGCGAGATCTTTGCGATGGCCGGCGAATCCGGCCAGCATGCCGACATTTCGGTCAACATCGTCGTGTCCATTGGCAGCCAGCTGCGCGATGGCCCGTGCCGTGTTCGTGTCGCCAACACCAAGGTCCGCAGCGGGCCTCTGCCCAAATCGCGCAAACGGCCGAGCGGCCTGTATTCCTATCCCGACGTTTTCGTGGTCTGCGACGAACCGAAATACCTCGACGACTACGAGGATGTCGTCCTCAACCCAACCGTGATCTTCGAGGTCCTGTCGAAATCCACCGAGGCGTTCGATCGCGGTCTCAAGTTCACGCGGTATCAGCGCTACAACCCCACATTGACCGACTATGTGCTCATCAGCCAGGACCAGCCGCAGATCGAACACTACCATCGCGAGTCAGACGGCACCTGGACGTATCAGTGCCATGAAGGATTGAAAGCCACGGTGAAGCTGGCGTCGATCAAGTGCCGGCTCAAGGCGAGCGACGTATACCAGCGGGTGACGTTTCAGCAATCTGGAATCTAAGATCTCGAAGACAATGCAAATCTACCCCGCCATCGACCTGCGCGGCGGCCAGTGCGTGCGGCTCCGCCAGGGCGACTATGCGCAAGAAACCGTCTTCGGCGCCGACCCCGCCGCAATGGGCCGCCGCTGGGTCGACGACGGCGCGACCTACCTGCATCTCGTCGATCTCGACGGCGCGAAGGAGGGACGGCCCGTGAATGGCGCGAGCGTTCGCGCCATCGTGCAGGCCAGCGGCGCGCCATGCCAGTTCGGCGGCGGCTTGCGGTCGCGCGAACACATTGCCGAGGCGCTCGGATGGGGTGTCGCGCGTGTCATCATCGGCACGAAAGCGCTGCAGTCGCCGCAATGGCTCGAGTCGATGTGCGCGGAATTCCCAGGCAAGATCGTGCTCGGCATCGACGCCAAGAATGGGCGGGTCGCCACGCAAGGCTGGCTCGCGGTTTCGGAATTGGCGGCGCTCGACCTCGCCCGCAAGCTGGAGCACCTGGCGCTGGCGGCGCTCGTCTACACCGACATCAGCCGCGACGGCATGATGCAGGGCGCCAACGTCGACGCCATGGCCGAGATGGCGGCGGCGGTGCCGATTCCGGTGATCGCCTCCGGCGGCGTCACCACGCTCGACGACATCCGCCGGCTGGCGGCGGCGGGACTTGCGGGCTGCATCGTCGGCCGGGCGCTCTACGAAGGCCATTTGAGCCTGCGCGAAATTGCAATGGCGATTGCGGGAAAATAAAATGATTTTCGGCGGCCGTCGGGCCATAATGACCCTTTCCGATGTGCCGGCCGGGGCTCGGCCCGGGCCCGGCATAGAACATCCCTAGAAACTCTCCCGGAGTGATTCATGGCCAACTATCGTGTCGACGACATCCGCACCGTGGCGCTGGTGGGGCACGAACAGGCGGGGAAGACGTCGCTGGCGGACGCGCTCCTTTTCAAGGCGAAGGCGTCCGATCGCCGCGGCAGCGTGGACGACGGCACCAGCGTCTCCGATTTCGACGAGGAAGAGAAAAAGCACAAGTACTCGATCGACTCCAGCGTGCTCCACCTCGACTACCAGGGCAAACGCATCTACCTGATCGACACGCCCGGCAAGCCCGATTTCGTCGGCCAGGCCATCGGCGCCCTCGGTGCCGTCGACTGTGCCGCCGTGGTGGTGTCGGCGACGTCGGGGGTGCAGGTCAACACGCGCCGCATGTTCGCCGAGGCAGGCCGGCGCGGCCTGGCCCGCCTGCTCGTCATCAATCGGCTCGACGGCGACAACATTCACCTCGACGTGCTGCTCGGCGTCATCCGCGACTCGCTCGGCAAGAATTGCGTGCTGTTCAATGCCCCCAACGCGGTCGGTCCCGCGTTCAGCGCGGTGGTCAGCGTGCTCAATCCGCCCACGCCGCCGCCGACCGGGCTGCCGGTCGAAATCGCCGCCGAGCGCTCGCGGCTGATCGACGCGATCGTCGAAAGCGACGAGGCGCTGATGGAAAAGTACCTCGGCGAGGGCGACGTGACGGCCGACGAACTGGCGGCCGCCCTGCCGCGGGCGCTGGCGGCCGGCACGATCGTGCCGATATTCTGCACGTCGGCCAAGGCCGGCAAGGACATCGGCGTGCAGGAATTGCTCGACGCGCTGGCGCGGTTCGCGCCGTCGCCGAAGGCGGGGCCGCCGCGCAAGGGCGTCAAGGGTTCGGGTGAGAAGGCCGCCGAGGTCGCGGTCACGGCCGACGAAAACGGCGAAATGATCGCGCAGGTGTTCAAGACGATCTCCGACAAGTTCGTCGGCAACCTGAGCTACCTCCGCATCCTCTCCGGCAAGGTTTCCGGCGAGCACGATCAGCAGATCGTCAACCAGCGCACCGGCAAGGGCGGGCGCAGCAGTGGGCTCTTGCTGGCGCAGGGCAAGACGACCAAAACGGTCAACGGCGCCATTCCGGGGGACATCATTGCCGTCGCGAAGATCGAGGACCTGCACATCGGCGACACGGTCAGCAATCACTCGGGCGCCGTGAAGCTGGCGCTGCCGACGTTTCCGACACCGATGTATGGGCTGGCAATCGAGCCCAAGAACCGGGGCGACGAGACCAAGATTTCCGGCAGCTTGCACAAGATCGCCGACGAGGATCCGACCTTCAAGGTCACGCGCGACGCGCAGACCAAGGAGATGGTCATCACCGGCATGAGCCAGCTGCACCTCGACGCCGTGCAAAAGCGGCTCAAAGCCCGGTACGATCTCGAAGTCATCACCCATGAACCGAAGATTCCCTATCGCGAAACCATCACGGTCCCCGCGGAGGCCGAGCACCAGCACAAGAAGCAGAGCGGCGGGCGCGGACAGTATGCCAAGGTGCTGATGCGCATCTATCCGCTGCAGGATCTGCAACTGACCTCCAAGGATGAGTTCTTCGAGAAGTTCGCCAACAAGACGCGCTTCGAGAAAGTTCGCGTCGATAGCAGCCACTATGAGCCGGAGCATGACTTCGGCTTCGTCGATCACATCGTCGGCGGCTCCATCCCCAATCAGTTTATCCCGGCCATTGAGAAGGGCTGCAAGGAGCTGCTCGATACCGGCGCGCTCGCGGGTTATCGCATCCAGGGCGTGGCGGTGGAAGTGTATTTCGGCAAGTATCACGATGTGGACAGCTCCGAAGCCGCCTTCAAGACTGCCGGCCGGATGGCGATGAAAAAAGCCTTCCTGGCGGCCCGGCCGGTACTGCTGGAGCCGATCGTCAACCTCGAGGTAACGGTGCCGTCGAAGTACACCGGGGCGATCCTCAGCGATCTGAACACGAAGCGGGCGCGGATCGAGAATCAGGACAGCCTGCCCGGCGACCTGGCGGTCATCATGGCGAAGGCGCCGCTGGCCGAGGTGACGCGCTACGCCGCCCAGCTTGGCAGCATCACGCAGGGCACCGGTTCGTACACGATGGAGTTCAGCCATTACGACGTGGTGCCGGGCAACGTGCAGCAGCAGATCGTCAGCAAGGCGAAGCTGGCGCACGACGAGGAGGAGTAGGCGGCAGCCGTTTAGCGGCGGTTCGCAGAACCGCCTGCGATTCTGCGAATCCGCCGCTAATCGATTCAGAACGCGCCGCCGCCGAGGAAACCGCCGCCGAGCGGAAACTGCAAGCCGGGGTTGACCAGCCCAAATGGATTGCCGAAGGGATTGTTGTTGAGCGGGTTGCCCCACGGATTGTTAAAGCCCGGCTGGAAGAACGGATTGTTGTTGAATCCAGGCTGGAAGAACGGATTGTTGTTGAACCCAGGCTGATTGTTGTTGAACCCAGGCTGCAAGAACGGATTGTTGTTGAACCCGGTCTGGAAGAACGGATTGTTGAACCCGGTCTGGAAGAACGGATTGTTATTGAAGGCTGGCTGGAAGAACGGATTGTTGAATCCAGGCTGGAGGAATGGATTGTTGTTGACGGCGTACGGGTTGTTGCCGAACGAGTTGAAGCCCGAGTTGGCGAAGGGATTATTCAACGTCAGCTGATTCTGGAACGCCGATCCGTTGAGGATGGCATTGGCGCCGGGCAACTCCCACCAGTGGCCCAGAAGCTGAATCTGGTTATACGGACCCGTGGTAATCGCGCCCAAAGGCTCAGTGGACCGCCGACCTGCAAGCCGAACGGATTGCCACCCGTGAGGCCGGGGAATTGGTTGTTCAGGAGAAATCTCTGGTTACTGTTGGTGCCGATGCCGAACGGATTGCCGATGCCGAACGGACTGCCGCCGATGCCGAACGGATTGCCGATGCCGAACGGACTGCCGCCGATGCCGAACGGATTGCCGATGCCGAACGGACTGCCGCCGATGCCGAACGGATTGCCGATGCCAAACGGACTGCCGCCGATGCCGAACGGATTGCCGATGCCGAACGGACTGCCGCCGATGCCGAACGGATTGCCGATGCCGAACGGACTGCCGCCGATGCCGAACGGATTGCCGATGGCGCCCGTTCCGCCGCCGATACCGAACGGATTGCCGATAGCGCCCGTTCCGCCGCCGATGCCCAGGCCGGTTATGCCCGGTCCCGTATTGCCGGAACCGAGTGCCGTGCCCGACCCGATGATGCCCGGTCCGGTCGTGCCTGGAGTTGTGCTACCGGCGCCGGTCTTGCCGGTACCCGTCTTGCCGGTGCCGGTCGTTCCCACGCCGGTTTTGCCGGTGCCCGTCGCTCCCGATCCCGCAGGCGGTTTGCCGGTGAAGCCGCCGCCAATCGCGCCTGCGCCGCCGACACCGGGACCTGGATTCACCGGCGGCTTGCCCCCCGGAGGCGTGCCGGGCTGCCCTGATCCCTGGGCGGCACAGTGCGATGTTGCATACACGATAACGAACGAGGCGACGAGGAATGCGATTGAGGACCGAATGGCTCGAAGCATGAGTACACCTTGATGGGGCAGCCATGGAACGCGACGGCTGTATTGGGCCCGACGGCCGCACGCGTGTGCATCTTGGACGCGGTCGCGCGGCCAACTTGCGCGACCTGCCCACTATTTTCGCTTTTTTCCCTGCGTGCCAGCCACTAGCACCGGCCGCGATTCCAGGGTACAAAGGAATACGGGCCGATAATTCAACGTAAGCGCGCCGAGGTCGCAATGCAAGAATTTTGGCGGTTTGTCACCAACGACTGGTACTTTGCCATTCCGATGTTCGGCATGTCGCTGGTCGCAGCGACCCTGGTGGTCTGGCGGCTGCTGTTGAACCTGAACGCCAGCACCAACCTCAACGTCTTTCTGCCGGCGTTCCAGGAAAAGCTGCAGCGCGAAGGAGTCGACGGGGCGCTGCGCTATTGCCGGTCGCAGCCGGGGATGCTTCCGCGCAAGCTGTACGTCGCGGGCCTGGAAACGTCGAAGCAGGGGCTGGCGGCCATGCGCCGGGCGATGGCCAACGTCGTCGAGCTGGAGATTGTGCCCGAGCTGAACTTCCTGCTGACGACCATCCTCGCCATCGCCAAGATCGCCACGATGGTCGGCCTGCTCGGCACGGTCATCAGCATGATCGGCACGTTTACCGAGATCGGAACGCTGCGCAATGAGGGCAAAGACGTTGCGTCCCAGGCGGGCTCGATCGGCCTGGCGCTGTTCGCGACCGCGATGGGGCTGGTGACCGCCATTCCGCTCGTGTTCGCGCACGTGATGTTCAAGGGCTGGAACGCGAACTTCGAGATCCGCCTCAAGAGCGCAGCCCAGAAGTTGCTTCTCTTGGTGCAGGCGATCAAGCCGGCCGAGAAGCCGGCTGAGAAGCCGGCTTCCGACGCCGTGCCGGCACGCAAGTAACGAAGGGCTGTTCGATGGCCGACGCCAAGACGCGCCTGCTCGACGTCTGGATCCTGGAGATCAACACGGTCTACCGGGAGGTGCCGTTCGTCGTCGTCACGGACTGGCTGCAGCAGGGCCGGCTGCTGGCGGAAGACTGCGTGCGGCTCGCGGGCAGCAAGAAATGGCACGCGATCCGCGCGGTGCCGGCGCTCGGGCCGTACTTGCCGAAGGTCGCACCGCAGCGGGCCGAGGATCGCGCCGAGGCGCTCGAGCCGGTCGAGTTGGACGTGGAATGGCGGTGCGCCAGCGAGGAGGAGGACGATGACGTCGACATGATCCCGCTGATCGACATCAGTCTCGTGCTGCTGATCTTCTTCATGATGACCGCGTCCGTCGAGAGCGGCGTGCTGTCGGCGATCGCCACGCCGTCGGCCCAGTTTCAGCTGGCGACCATCAATCGCGGCACCTACTGGGTCGGCATCGACCGGCGCAGCCGCGCCGGCGTCGTCGAGAAGGACGATGAGGGCCGGCCCCGGCCCTGGTTCTCGCTCGGCCAGGATAACAAGGAATTGCTCAAGCCGACGCTCGACCGGCGTGAGGTGATCGATTTGCTGGCGAAGGAGCTGAAGGAGACGCCCGCCGGGGAGGTCACGGTTCGGCTGCGGGCCGAGAAGACCGTACCGATCGAAATGATCCGGGACATGACGGCGGACCTGCAGGCGCTCCGTGACCGCCTGAACCAGAAACGCGGCCCCGGCGAGCGCTTGACGTTGACCATTCTCGGCGAAGTCAGCGAGCCGAAGGGGCGCTGACGCGTTGGAGTCCCGGCTTTAGCCGGAGCCGGCTAAAGCCGGAACTCCAACCGGGTATCTCGGAATTGTCTCTTCGGGAGGCGCGCAGCATGCCGTGGAATGTACGTCATCAAGGTTCGCCGCGCATTGTCCGCAATCTGACGCTGCAGCAGATCGTAGAGGGGCTGCGCGACGGACTGTGGGAGCCGACCGACGAGGCGATGGGGCCCGGTGAGGAACGCTGGCTCGCCCTCGAGGCGCATCCGCAGCTCGCGGAGATTGTGCTCGAGATGGAGCCGCCGCGGCCTGCCCGGCCTCCGGACGCCACCAGCCTTGACATGAACGCGCTGATCGACGTCTGTCTCGTGCTGCTGATTTTCTTTATCCTCACAACGTCCTACGCGAACCTGGTCCAGAAGGTGGTGCCTGTGCCGGCCGACGTGTCGGCGCAGGGCAAGCCCAAGGTCACGCCCATCTCCGACATCAAGAAATTCATGATTCGCGTGCAGGCCATCGGCGACAAGTTGGGCAAGCCCGTGGTGCGCATCGAAAGTCTGCCGGCGGACGTGCTCGCTGCGGACGGCAAAACCATCGACCAGGCGAAGATGCGCAGCGCGCTGCAGCCCTACGTGCGCGGCGAGGATCACAAGCGCGAAGTGCTGCTGGACGCGCACGAGGTGAGTTGGGAGACGGTCATCCAGATCCAGGATGCCGCGCGTGCCGCCGGGGTGAACAAGATTCGCTACGCGGTGCCTGCACCACCGACACCAAAATGATCGAAGACTTCCGAAGTCTCGGAGACTTCGGAAGTCTGACGCGGGTCATGGTCTCACGCGCTTTCGATAGGCAGTCGCTGTTCGCGGCAGGTGCGCATGTAGGTGGCTTCCAGTTCCACGGGTATTCGCAGGCCGCCCCGCAGGCACAGGACCGGCGTCGGCAATACCTGGCCGAGCTTTAGCTCGCTGGGCCACATCTCAAGGAGCGTTTGCTCGCCCGCGGTCGCCGGATGGTACGCAACCGCGTAAAGCGGCACCTTCCACGGCGCGGGCTCGGGCGTGATGCGTTCCAGCAGCGCCTCGTGGAGGTTGGCGCGGCGTTCTTTGACCACGTCGACGATTACCAGGCCGATGCCCTCCTGGAGATAGGCGGCGCATTTCACGACGAAGGCATCGCAATTTTCCGGTCGATCCTTGTTCGCCGGGCTGACGAGCTCAATCGCGCCGGCCAGGCTCGGCCCCCCCGAATCGCGGTAAACCTGGACTTCGACGCGGTCCGTTGCCGGCGTGAACGGCACCGTCAAGAGGGGCGGCTCCGCCTGGCAATTCGCCACGTCGATCTCAATGCCGAATTGGACGTTCGCCTCGGCGAAGTACCCCGGCGGCAACAGGCGATTGATCTCTGCCGATAGATACGTTGCCCACGAGTTGTGGAAGGCGTGCCAGTGACGGCGCAGACTCAGGGGCGGGTGAAAGTGGTCCTGCAACGGCACAAGCCGTCTCCGTCTATTTCTGGCGCAGGGCCTTCGGTTCGTAGACGCCGCCTTGCAGTTGGAAATCGAACCAGGTTTCCTGCACGTTCGCGATGTCGTTGCCCATCTGCTTGGCGAAGCGCAATTCCTCGGCGGCCATCTTCGCCTCGCGATCCTTCGGCAGCAGCAGAACCACGTAGCGCGGCAGGAAGGGCAGCTGTAGCTCCTTCGCGAGGCCCTGCACGGAATTCGGCTCGCGGTTGTACCACTTGACGGCATCCGCCCCCTGATCGAAGCCGCCTGGTTGCAGCTTGACCGGACGGCGTTTCAGGTCGGAGATCAGCAACAGCGGGGCGGTGCGCTCGTCCATGTTGCCCGCCTTGGGGTCCGGGATGGCGACCATCACGCCGGCCTTGTCGAGCTTTTCGGCGTGTAGCTTGGGATTGCCGGTCACGTCGAAGCGCCAGCGCCACGCCTTGATTTCGGCATCGGTGGCCTTGCGACCGACGCCGCCGCCAGCGCCGGGGCCGGTGCCGCCCTTGCCCGTGCCGGAGCCGCCCGAGGCTTTGTTGCCGCCCTGACCCTTGGGATTGCCGGTGCCGCTGCTTTTCGGACCGCTGCTGGTCTTGGCCGCCTGGTTGCGCACCGTCGCGTCCTTATTGATTTGGTTGAGCAATGCCTCGGTGGGATCGGCGGTCGTGTCCTTCGCCGGGATGTCAACCGTGAGCCCCTGCAGCGACGGAAGCTCGATCGTGTCATCGAGTGGGCCGTCGGGACCCTTCGGCCCCTTGCTGCCTCCCGGCGGTCCCGGCAAGAACTCCGTTTTGCGGATCTCACCGGGCGAACCCTCTTCGCCGGCCGGCGCTCCGCCCGGGGGGCCAAAGCCGGCGCCTTCGGGGACAAGCGCGATCTCCATTTGCGGTGGGCGCACCGCGTCGACGCCGCCGCTGAACAGGTACGCCAATCCGCCCACGGCCAAGATGCCGATGATCATGCCGTGCAGGAACAGCGAAGTCGCGCTGGCCAGCGGCAGCTCGAAGTGCGGCGAGTATCGCTTCCAGAAGCGCTCCTCCGGCGGCAACAGCGGTTGGCCGGCGCGGGTCGGTGGGGCTTTCTCGGCGGTGGCCATGGCGTTTACCCTCGACGGCAAGGGATCGGTGAAGCGAACTTCTCCAGTCTACTGTACCCCGGCTGCGTACCGATGTGCAACGAGGAATTTATCCTCAAGCAAAAACGACTGGCTTCATGGGGCAATTCCCTGTGGTTCGCCGTCGCGGGCTGATCACTTTTCCTTGGGTGTCGGAAGGTCGAGGTCCTTGCAAATCTTCTTGACGAGCCCAGGTCCTATTTCCGCATGACGCGGAACGGTTGTTTGCAGGCCCGTTGCAGGCATCCAAAAAACGCTGTGCTTCTGGCCTTCGCGGAGGAAGGTGCCGCCGTGGGTCTGCAGGTGCTTCACAAGTTTTCGCCGCTTCATCGCTTCGCCACAGCCTTGACCTTAACCACCAGCCCGATCGCCTCCTGAAGTTCCGCGCTGCTGTCTTTGGCCCTGGGGTTCGGCGTCGGCAAAGCTCGACCTTCCTCCAGATAGCATTCCGCCATCAGCGCCAACGCGTCCTTGATCATCAAGCGTGCTTCGCGCAGGTTCTTGCCCTGGCTGTTGACCCCAGCAAAATCAAGTAGAGTAACAAACAGGCCGCCACTTTCTTCACGGTAGAAGGCCGCGTGGTATTCGAGCATGATTGGCACCCCTCGCACCGATTGACCGTTTTGTTCGACCACGTTCTATCTATTTATGCCGTTCCGAGTAGTTCTTCTAAATGAACCTGCACTGATTCGGCCAGTGCCTGCAAGTCGTACCCGCCCTCGAGGCAGCTGACGAGCCGGCCGTGGGCGTGCGTGTCGGCCACCTGCAGCACGAGGCGCGTCAGATCGGCGAAGTCCTCCGACTCCAGGCCGAGCGAGCCGATTGGGTCGCGATGGTGCGCGTCGAAGCCGGCGCTGACCAGCACCAGTTCGGGCCGTATGCGGTCCGCCGCCTTTTCTAGCGCGTTGCGAAAATCGGCGCGGAAGTCCGGCCGGGGGGTGCCGTAGCGTACCGGCGCGTTGACGGTGTAGCCGAGGCCGGGGCCGGTGCCGGTTTCGCCGCCGGCGCCGCTGCCCGGATAGAAGCCGTGGCCGTAGCGGTGGATGCTGAAGAACATCACCGTCGGGTCGGCATAGAAGATGTCCTGAGTGCCGTTGCCGTGATGCACGTCCCAGTCGACGATCAGCACTCGGCTCAGGCCGAAGGCACGGCGGGCGTGGTCGGTGGCCAGGGCGATGTTGTTGAACAGGCAGAACCCCATGCTGTGCGTCGGCGTGGCGTGATGGCCCGGCGGGCGAACCAGGCACAGCGCGGTACGGTCCTGGCCCTGCAAAACGGCATCGACGCCCGCTGCACACGCTCCGGCGGCCGCGAGCGCGACGGTATACGACTCGGCGCTGACGATCGTGTCGGCGTCCAGCTGACCGCCGCCGTCCGCAGCCGCCGCCGCCCGCGCGATGACGGGCGGTTGGTGAATCTGCGCGATCTGTTCGGGCGTCAACGGTTGGTAGGGGCGTGTTTGACAGTGCGCGCGCGCCCGTTTGTTCGAGGCGTTCCGTGATCGATACCAGGCGCTGCGGGCATTCCGGGTGGCGGCCGGTTTCGTGGCGCAGAAACAAAGGATCAGTGATTAGCACGGTCATGATCGGTTACCGTCCCTGAGTGCCGCCCCCAGTCCACGATACCAGGTGGGTCGGCCCCGGGACAGGCGGAAGCGGTCGGCGCGGTCACGATCGGCCCTCGCTGCCGGCGCTCAAAAAAAGAATGTTGCGCGGATGCCTTGCTTCTTGCAATGGCTGGACGCTCGCGGTAGGATAAGGTTGCGACAAATGCGGTACCGGCGACCCAATTCACGGGAGGCGTGTCATGTCCAGCTGGAGGCGACAGGTAGGGGTTGGTGCCCTCGTCCTGTTCGGTGTGCTCGCAGGGCAGCAGCTCGCCCAGGCACAGTTTTCGTTCGGCCAAACGCGCTATGGGATGAACCTGAATAATCCCTTTATTGCGCAGCAGCAGTATCTGGCGAATTTGCAGTCGGGGCGATTGGCGATCGCCAGCGGCCAGGCGGTGCCGGCGTGGCTGCCCTACGTGGCGCAAGCCTACGGCGGCGGCGGCGGGTTCAACCCCTACGTTCCGCCCGCGGTTTCGCCGTTCGCGGGAGGCGGTTACAATCCGTACATGACGGGATACGGGGGCTACGGCGCCAACGCGTACTCGCCGCTGGGTTACGGTGCCGGGGCGGGGTCGAATCCCTATTCACCGACCGGCGGTTACGATGCAACCGCTTCCAATCCGTATTCGCCCGCCGGCGCCGGCGGAGTGCCCGGTGGGTACTTCGGCGCGCCGCCGTCCATCGGCCCCGGCTATACCCTCATGGGCGGCGCCGACGTGCTCCGCGCGACCGGCCAGGTCTGGAAGGATGAGGAGCAGGCCCGCATCATGCGGCAGCAGTATTACCAGGCGAAGCTCGACACCAAGAAAAAAGCGTTCGACCTGGACATGTACATCAAGGCCAACACGCCGACCTTTACCGAGCTCGACCTCAAGAACCAACGGCTGATCCTTCAGCGCATGCTGAAGAATTCGAATCCCGCCGAGATCGCGGACGGCCGGTCGCTTAATATGATCCTCGGCGACATTGCGAACAAGTTCCACGATACCAAGGCGCCGCTGTCGGAGATTCCCCTCGACGAAAGCGTGCTGCAGCGGCTCAACATCGCGTCCGCATCCGGCGGCCCCAGCCTCGGTTTGCTGCGCAGCGGCGACAAGCTCAGTTGGCCGTTGGCCCTGGTGGAGTTGGTGCCCGACCGCGCTATCCGTGACAAGATTGCCGCCCAGGCTCAAGCCATCGCGCAGAATGCGATCAATGCCAAGGAGCCTGATCCCAATGCGATCCGCGATCTGCGCGGACATATCGAGAAGATGCAGGACCAGTTGGGCAAGAAGGCGAACGACTTCGGCACGCCCGATTACATGGCCGGACAGCGCTTCCTCAGCGATCTGCTGGCCGCCACGCGCGCCATCAGCTCCGGCGGAGCGGCTGCCCAGGTCGAGTATCAGCGCCTCGTGTCCAAGGGCGAGATTCACAACCTCAACGATCTCGTCA
The DNA here is from genome assembly GCA_963834865.1 of uncultured Gemmataceae bacterium. Classification (GTDB taxonomy): domain Bacteria; phylum Planctomycetota; class Planctomycetia; order Gemmatales; family Gemmataceae; genus CAWIDK01. Next base: position 769,179 of record CAWIDK010000005.1, on the reverse strand, counting down.
AGGTCATGGTCACGCGCGGCTGGCGATTCGCTCCCGCCCTGCCGTCCGACGAGGGCGCCTACCGCGCGCTGCATTCGGCGCTCGCGTCGTACGATGTGGCCCTGAGCCAACTCGTGGCCGCGAACGAGCCGTGAGCGCAGCAAGTACCGTAGGACGGCCTTCCCAGGCCGTCCTCTCAAAATAGGGACGGCCTGGGAAGGCCGTCCTACCAAGCAAACAGGCCCGTGAGTTTCGACTCGCGGGCCGTTGTATTTGTTACGCGATTCGCTCGCCTTCCGCGCCGCTCTGCCCTTTTTTTCAAGCCGAATCCGCGATCGTGTTGTTTCTGTACAGAAAAGTCTGCCGTCTCGGCACGGTCCGCCCATTCCCCGCACGCGGCCATTGAAACCTAATGCCTTTTGCCACAATCGGATGCATTGCAAAACGAAATTGTCAATGCCAGGCGGGCGTGTTTGGTATCCGGGTTGCAATACTTCCGTTCCGGAAAGTGAGCTTCAACCCAGCCGGAGGTTCGCCATGCAGATCGAGATGTGTTGTCCGCGCTGCTTCCGCAGCTTTGTCGCGCCGGCGGACAGCGCCGGTGAAGAGCTGATGGAACAGATGTTCCAGGATGCCCCCGGCTACGCGCTGGGCGACGGCGAAACTCTGGAGGACATGATCTCGACCGCGCTGGCCGAAAAGGATTCCGTGCATTGCCCGCAGTGCGGCGTCGTACTTCAGTTCAGCGAGGAGAGTCTGGGGCAGCTGGCGATGTCCATGCTGTCGCGCATGTGACGATCAGGTAAAAGGGGGCCGGGCGAAGCGCTCGTAGTGACCCGCTTTGGCGGGTCCAGAACCCGCGAAAGCGGGTCACTACGATCGCTTCGCCCGGCCCTTTATGCCAATCTCTCGGCTCGCTATGCAATATGGAACGCCTGGCGCAGCGCCGCCAGCGCCTCTTCGCCACGCTGCCGATCCACGACCACCGTGATCCGCACCTCGCTCGTGTTAATCATGCTGATGTTGATGCCGCGCTCCGCCAACGCGCCGAACATGCGGCGGGCGACGCCGGTATGCGTCCGCATGCCGATTCCCAGCACGATCAGCCGGGCGATGTCCGCCTCGCCGGCTACCTCGATGGCGGGATCGACGCCTCGCGCCAGCTCGCGCGTAAGCTGCAGGGCCCGGGCGACATCTTCGCGCGGCACACTGAACGAGATCTGCGCCGCCCGGGACCGGAGAGGTTTTGCACGATCATGTCCACCACAATGCCGGCGGCGGCGACGGTCTGAAAGACCCGCGAGCAGACGCCGGCCTGGTCGGGCAGGTTGAAGATGGTGATGCGGCCCTGCTCGGTGTCGAGCAGCACCTCGCTGACGACGATATCCTCCATGCTTGACAGACGCTGTGTGATCGCCGACAGGTCGCGTCCCGTCGCCTCCTCGGCCGGCACGCTGGGGCGGCGCTGAAAATTGCTCGGGGCGCCAGCGCCAGGCAGCCCCGCGCCGGGGCGCGATCGATCGAGCTGGAACGCCTGGTGCACCGCCCGCAGCGCCTTGACGCCGTCGGCCTTGGCGACCAGCACGGAAATCTTGATGTCGCCGGTGGTGATCATCTTGAGGTTGACGCCGGCTTCGGCGAGGGCCGCGAACATGCGCTCGGCGACGCCGGTGTGGGTGCGCATGCCGGTGCCGACGACCGAGACCTTGCTCAGGTTCTCCTCGTGCTGAACCTGGGCACCGAGGGCGGCCGCCAGCGGCACGAGCACGGCCAGCGTCGCCGCCAATTCGCCGGCGATGACGGTGAAGCCGATGCTGGCCCGGCCGCCGGACCCGACGTTCTGCACGATCATGTCGACGGCGATGTTCTGGGCGGCGATGGCGGAAAAAACCTGGTGGCTGATGCCCGGCTCGTCGGGCACGCCTTCGAGGCTCACCCGCGCCTCGTCCTTGACGATGGCGGCGCCGCAGACGACGGCGGCGCCCATCCAGTCGGCCTCGGGCACAATCCAGGTCCCCTCCGTATCGGTGAACGAGGAGCGCACCTGCAAAGGCACGTCGAATTTCTTGGCGAACTCGATCGACCGCGAATGCATCACGCCCGCGCCCACGCTGGCCAGCTCCAGCATCTCGTCATAGCTGATCGCGTCGACCTTGCGCGCCTCGGGCACAATCCGCGGATCGGTCGTGTACACGCCGTCGACGTCGGTGTAAATCTCGCACCCCACGTCCGCAATGCCGGCGCGGTCGTGCTTCATCACCGCCGCCAGCGCGACCGCGGTCGTGTCCGAGCCGCCGCGGCCGAGCGTCGTGATGTTGTAGTTCTCGTCGATGCCCTGGAAGCCGGCGACGATCACGACATTACCGTCGTCGAGCGCCTGCCGCATGCGCTGGGTTGAGATGTTCTTGATGCGTGCCTTGGTGTGAAAGCTGTCGGTGACGATGCCGACCTGGGCGCCGGTGAAGCTGACGGCCTTTTCGCCCAGGCTCTGGATCGCCATCGCCATCAGCGCGATGGAAATCTGCTCGCCGGTCGCCAGCAGCATGTCCATCTCGCGCGCCGGCGGCCGATCGCTGATCTGCTTGGCCAGCTCGATCAGCTCATCGGTGGTGTCGCCGCGTGCACTGACGACCACGATCACGTGATTGCCGGCCTGCTTGGCGCGGATGGCCCGGCGGGCGGCGCGAGTGATGCGCTCGGCGGTCGCAACGCTGCTGCCGCCGAATTTCTGCACGACGAGAGGCACAGAACCAAACTCCTGCAATAGGAACGGGGCACCGATCGTATGCAGGGCATGATATGAAGCACGGTGGACAACCGCCTAGCCAATTCAGCGTCACGGCATGGCGCCTGGCAAGGCCTCCGCGCTGCGCGGCTTGATGTCATAGTCGAACACGTTGGGCTTCCTGTCCGAGTGTTGCTACTTGGCAAAAAGTGATTACGTAGCCTTCTTGTTGTCGCCCGACCCTGGCGCCATGTCCTCCGGCCCCGACTCGCGGCGCCGCTGGCCCAGCCGCTTGCGGATCTCCGCCTCGTAGCCGCGGTCGACCGGTTCGTAGTAGCGGCGCTGCTCCGGCAGATACGTTTGCTCCACCCAGCCGTCGGGATAGTCGTGGGTGTACTTGTAATCCTGGCCGTGCCCGAGCTGCTCGGCGCCAGGGTAGTGCGTGTCGCGCAGGTGCAACGGCACAGCCAGCGTTCGGCCCGAGCGCACGTCCGCGCTTGCCTTGCCGATGGCGAGCGTGCTTGCGTTCGATTTCGGCGCCGTCGCGAGATACGTGACGGCCTGCGCCAGGTTGAGCTGGCACTCCGGCAGACCGACGAACTCGACCGCCTGCATCGCCGCCGTCGCAATCAGCAGGGCCTGCGGATCGGCGTTGCCGATGTCCTCTGAGGCGCAGATGACGATGCGCCGCGCGATGAACCGCGGATCCTCGCCCGCTTCGAGCATGCGCCAGCCAGTAGATCGCCGCATCCGGATCGCTGCCGCGCATGCTCTTGATGAACGCGCTGGCCACGTCGTAATGGGCATCGCCGGTCGCATCGTAGTCCATCGCCTTGCGCTGAATCGAGTCCTGGGCGACCGCGAGGGTGAAGTCGATCGGCTCGCGCTCCATCGACAGCACACCGACCTCCAGTGCCGACAGCGCCCGCCGTGCATCGCCGTCGCAGATCTGGGCGAGAAACGCCAGGGCGTCGTCGTGCGCCTGGATTTGCCGGCCGCCGAGGCCGCGCTCGCGGTCATTCAGGGCGCGCATCAGCACCTGCTTGATTTGCGCCGGCGTCAACGGCTCGAACGTGAAGATTTGGCTGCGGCTCACCAGCGGCGAGTTGATTGCAAAAAACGGGTTTTGCGTCGTCGCCCCAATGAGGATGATCCGGCCCTCCTCCACGTCCGGCAGCAGCACGTCCTGCTGGGCCCGGTTGAAGCGATGGAGCTCATCGACGAAGAGGATTGTGCGCCGCCCGGTCGTCTCCAGCTCGACCCGCGCTTCCGCGAGCAGGTCGCGCACCTCCTTGACTCCGGTCGCCGCCGCGTTCACCTGGCGAAAGCTGCACCGGGTCTGATTCGCAATAACGTGCGCCAATGCCGTTTTGCCCGAGCCGGGCGGGCCGTAAAAAATCACGGAGCCGAGCCGATCGGCCTGCAGCAATCGGCGCAGCAGCTTGCCCGGCCCGAGGAAATGCTCCTGGCCGACGAACTCGTCCAAAGTGCGCGGCCGCATCCGCGCCGCGAGCGGTTGGGCGCGGCGCAGGTTTTCTTCATGGGCTTGCTGGAAGAGATCGATGGCATTTCACTCCTGCGTGGGCGAGATTGGGGTTGATCCCCTCGGGATCGGCGGCAATCTTCCGGCGCGCTCAAGCATTACCGACCGATCCGTCAGCTCCGTGAACTCGGCTCCGTCGTAGCGGAGATCCCCCAGGTAGCCCTCGAACCCGGTCGGGTAGCGCAGGTACAGCCGGATGATCCAGTGGCGCGCGCCATTGTCGCCGGTACACTCCTCAGGGAGTCCTTCCGTCGTCCAAAGCATGGGAAAGTGGCGCAGGCAGTAGGTTGCAGCGCCGGAAATGATGTGCTCGTCTTCCGCGGTGACGGCGCCGCGTTTCTGCGGGCGGGATGCCTTTGGCCCCGTCTCCTTCCGAAGCTTCTTCATGGCTGGAAGCTCTTGTGCCGGCGTTTCCTCCCTCCGGAACGCGGATTCGCTTCGGGGGACTGATTTGCTGTTCGCCCACAAGGGAAGGATTACGCGGTCGTGCCGTCTTGTCAATCCCCCTCGGCGAGTCTGCTGCACGGCGTCGTTCGCCACCGGACAGGCTGACAAGCGCTGCAGACAACGCGGCTATCTGCGCTACTTCCCTTTTGCACGCTCCAGGCGAATCACAGCATCGAGGCGGTAGTACGTGCCCGGAACGCGGTCGACTTGATTGATCTTGCCAGCCTCGAACTGCGCCTGCAGGATAGGATCGACCGCGTCCATTCGCTTCAGGTGTGCTTCACACGCCCGGACGCGCTCGGCTTTGGTTCGACATAGCTCCATCTCGGATTCGTGCAGCCACAGCGCCGCCGCGAAGAAAACATTATCGGCGAGCAAACTGCCTGCTTCCACCCGCTTCATGCGCAGCGCGAATGCGACCTCCGCGGCGTCGCGGCGCTCCTGGAGCAACTTGGTCAATCGCTTCGCGGCGTCATCGTCGCCCGCAGCCGGCGCCGGCGGTCGATCCTGCGCTTGCACGTCGCCTCCTGGCCGAGTTGCGAACAAGCCGGCCCCGGCGCCCGTGAGCCCAAGCAGGATCACCACGATGGCCGCCGTGCGAATGCGCGATAGTAACATGGCCCGTAACACTCCTTTCGCGAGGATGTCCGCAGATGTTGAGATTCCCCGAAGATCGGCCCCGCGCACCGCATCGGCCAGCGCGGCGGGCACGGCCGCGGACAGCGAGTCCGCGGCCAAGAGCGATGCGAACACACCCGCCGGAACTTCGACTCCGCGTCGAGTTAGGCGGGCGCAGCCGCGCGCGTGCGGTGGCGAGTCGGGACGCGATCGTGCCGACGGGACAGCCAAGATGGCGGGCGGCCTCGTCGTTGGTTCGGCCTTCGAGATAACAGAGCACGACCGGCACACGATACCTTTCGGGCAGCCGATCGATCTCCTCGTCCAGCACGCGGCGCAGCTCGTCCAGTTCGACGGCGGCAGCCGACACCGGAGCGGCGCGATCCACAAGCGGCGCCGATTGCTCACGCCGGCGCGCTTTCTCGGCGCGGGCACGCAGCGCGGTCCGAAACGCCGCGCGGTAGAGCCAGCTTCCGAGCAGCTCCGGCCGTGCGATGGAATGGGCTTTGCACGCGAGCACGATGAATGCCGCCTGAAACGCGTCTTCCGCGTCGCTGGCGTTGTGCAGCACACGCCGGCAAACCCCAAGAACCATCGGACCGTGTCTTCGAGCAGGGCCGCGAACGCCGCATCGTCGCGGTGCTTGACGAAGCGCTGCAAGAGGGCGCCGTCCGGCGACGTACGATCCGCGCCATGCGCCGTGCCGCGCAAGTAGCGAATGAGCGATCGCAGTCGGCCGTTCACCATGAACCACGCTCCGGCCCGCTTGTCTCTTGCCTTTTATTAGAGGCAGGCGGCGACCGATCGCTTCGATTTTTTTCGCGCAAAACGAATGCGTCTTATCCACAAAGCCATCATGGCCGAGATATCGGCCTGTTTGCGGGGTTCGTAATCGTCGGCAAATGGCTGTCCACGAAAGTCTTCCGAATGTCGGCGCCCGTGGCCAAGGCGCCAACGCAGCACCCATGAACTGGCGTGCAGACCGAGAACCATTGCAGTAGCGACCTCGCGCGTGTGCGTCGGCTCGAACCACCGAACCGCCGGGCCTGCAGCAAAGTGCTACAGCGACCGGCAAAAAAAAACCATTCGCCCGGTCTCCCGCTAACCCGGCGGATTTTTTTTCGCGGCTCGGCCTCTGTAAATCGCGTATAATTAGCCAGATGCGCCTGCTGCTTCAGCTCGCGATGCGCATTGGCATCCCGATTGCTCGCATCAAGAAATCTTGCAAAATGCAGGCGCTGGGCGCGAACCTGCGTTCGCGTGCCAGTGTCCGAGGAGTGATGCAGCATCAGGTTCACACTCCGGGAGATCGCTCGACTCCCCTCGGCATCGAGCAACTTTTTAGGGATCGCAAGACCGCCGAAAAACACGATCGATCAACGTGGGCCCTTCGGGGCCAAGCCTTACCTTCGCCGGAGGTCCGTCATGGCCAATCAGAACTCGCACACCCTGCAATTGCGTGCCGCTTTGCTTGCCGGCGCTCGCGCGACCGGCCAGGGGAGCGAGGCGCTGTTTACGGCCGTGGTGGGCAATCCGGCGCGGGCCCTGTCCTTACTGTGGCACCCGCTGCCCGGACTCTATCCCATCCGCATCGGTCCCGAACCGGTCGGGGGCCATCGAGGTTATTCGATGGATGCCCTCGGCGGGCGGGCCGGTCGGTCCGCGAGCAGTGCTGGTGTATCTGGCCAACTCGGTTTCGCGCGATTGCCGGGCATGACCATCCTATCAGGTTGGTCGACCCGGCCGGCAGCCAAACGCCCGTTCAAGGCGAGTACCGGCTGCTGCACCCTGGGGCAAAAGCCAACCACCGCGGGATGCCGGACAACCGGTTATTCCCGCGGTACGGCGCCGCAGACGATGCAGCGCCAGGCGATGCCCGAGGCCGTCGCGAAGCGGGTTTGCGGGTGACACCAGGCCGGCAGCCGGGTCTAACCAACCCGAGAGTCCTCGCGAGCATTTCCCCACGGTGGGGAAACGCCGTGCGGGCCGGCTGTGGCCAGCCAGACTCAGCACCCTCAATCTCCATGCAGGCACAAGCCTGAGCGCAACCGCGTTCCGGTTCGTAGTGACCCGCTTTAGCGGGTCCAGAATCCGCTTACGCGGATTCAGCACCCGCTAAAGCGGGTCACTACGAACGCCGACCGCCGGTTGCCATGCTGTCCCCGGCACCTTTGTTGGCAGGCGCGCTCCCGCCGGAGTGCGCAGGCGCTTGTTCCGTGATCCAGGAAGGCCCGGCCAACAGCGAAGGTGGGAGTCCCAAGCGGTAAGGGATCAGGTGAGGTTCGCATCATGTCCTGGAACGAGATTACGGCACTGATTGAGCGGGCCCAGGCGGGCGACCGGGCCGCCTTCGGCGAGCTGGTCGAGCGCTTCCAGCCGGCGGTCTACGCCGTCGCGCTGGCGCGGCTGCGCGACGCCAACGAGGCGATCGAGCTGACCCAGGAGGTCTTCATCCACGCGATGACCAAGCTGGCGCAGCTCCGCGACCCGCACTGCTTCGTCGGCTGGCTGCGGCAGATCACGGTGCGCATGGCGATCAACCGCGTCACGCGCAAGGCGCCGGTCCAGGGCGCCGACCCGGAGCTGCTGCAGAACGCGCCGGCCCGGGTCGACGGCCCGCTCGACGAGCTGATCCGCGGCGAGGTCCGCGACCAGATCTGGACGGGTCTGGACCAGCTCAAGGAGATCGACCGCGCGACCCTGGTGGCGTTCTACATTCGCGGTCGCACGCTCATTCAGATGAGCCGCGAGTTTGAGACGCCGGTCGGCACGATCAAGCGCCGGCTGCACGTCGCGCGCAACCGCCTGAAGAAGGCGCTGGAGAACCCGGCAGGCCGGCGGCCGCGCCGCAAGCAGCGCCGCGAGCTGGCCGGCGTCTGAGCCGGATCGATGACAACCTTCCGCCGGCCCCCGAAGAGCTGCTTCGGGGGCCGGCTGTAGTCGATCCCGCATTCTCACGAATGCGGCTACCAGCGAACCCCTCTTTTGCGACTTGACGAAGCACTGGGGCGTCAACAATCCCCATGGCGGACGGCCGGCTCCAGCGTCGTACACAGCACGCGCGTCAGGCTCATGAGCGGCAGCTGGGACGCGAAATCGGCCAGCGGTTCGCCGCCGCGGAAGTTAGTAGCGACGGGCATTGGGCATAAGAGCGTTCGCCGCCACCCGTCATGGCCCCGCAACACCGAGTTGTTGCTCCAGGGCCGCCGCCTTCGCCCGCAGTTCGGCCAAGGACAGGGCCAGCAACTCTTCCGGCGGCGTCAGAGGCAATTTGAGCAAACGTTGAGAAAGATGAATGCGACCCACTTCCCCCTCCTTGCGTCCGAGTTCCAGTCCTAGCTCCCGCCCTAGCTGGCGCGCCTCCTCGACAAAACTGATCCGGTCCCGTTCGTCTTTCAGCCGGGCCTCGTAGCGTGCCCGTTCGAGATCGTTTTGCGATAGCATGTACAACACCTCCATCGCCCGGTGCACCGCCGGGGTCCGCAGCGCTTCGGGCAGGTTGTCCGTGTCCAATTCCTCGCCATGAACCAGAAAATAGCACCACACGTCCAGCGGGTCGGCCAACTCCGCGGCTGTCCGCTTGAATTTCGGCAGCTCCAGGACGTGCATCGACTGCTGGCCGCTGAAGATCAGCTGCGGATGCCGAGAGCTGCGCAACTGAAAATCCAGGTGATAGTCCGGCACCTGGGGGAACAACAGCCCGTCAACGAAACTGATCGAAATCGTCGGCTGCAGTTGGCCGTAATGCTCTCCTGCGTGCAACTGCTGGCTGTGGAGCACAGCCCAGTAATACAGGACGCGCTGGGGATAAAGGGGCGTCCCCAGCATCTGCATCTCGACATTATACTGACGGCCCTGCTGGTCGCGCGCCTTGATGTCCAAGATCGACAGCTTGTCGTCCAGGGCGTCCTTGTCGTTGAAAGGGTTGCGAATCTCCAGGGCCACCAGCCGCTGCTCGGGCGGCGGTCGTAGGACCGCCTCGAGCAAATTCAAGAGGACCGGCGTGTTGGCTTCGCTGCCAAACACCTTCTTGAAGGCGTAATCGACCTTGGGATTGACTCCCGGCATCATGATCTGCGGTAATACGGGGTCAGGCGCGGCACTGCCGCGCAGCAAGGGACACGTGCCGTCCTTTATCGCGCAGAGAATGGCAGTTGTCAATTATTGAATCGTTGACGCAGTTGGCGACGGCCATGGGCATGAGGCAGTCGCCCAGGGTCTGGCCGGTCGTGCCGGTCCGTGCCGGTCTGGCCGGTCGTGCCGGTCTGGCCGGTCGTGCCGGTCTGGCCGGTCGTGCCGGTCTGGCCGGTCGTGCCGGTCTGGCTGGTCGTGGCAGGTCGGGCGGCGCAGGCCAAAAACAGGGTGTGTCCGGCCAGCGAGGAACGACCTTGATCGGCAAGCGGCCGATGACGCCGACGGCGGCGCGGCGACAACGCTGGACACGACGGCCGACGGCAAACTTCACCACGCCCTCCGCGAGCGCAAACAGCGTGAAATCGCGACCCGCACGGCTTCGGCCCCTGAGTGCTTCTCCGGGGGCCGGTGCGTTTCGCGCCGCCTACAATGACCAGCGGTATGGCTGCCGATCTTGCATCGCCAATGGGAGAGCGGCAATGGACGATGTGGATGACCTGCTGGCCCGCATTCGCGCGAACGGCGACGAGGTGACGATCGCCGGCCCGCAATCTGAGCCAGCCATCGCGGAGCTGGAGAAGGCGCTCGGCGTGCGCCTGCCGCCGAGCTACCGGGAGTTCCTGCTGCGCTTCGGCGGCCTCGGCATCTTCGATTCGGTCGTCTCCGGCATTATTGACAATCAGCCGTTGGCGCGGGACCGGCCGGCTGCACTGGGACACGCAGCAGTATCGCCGGGACCACAGCCTGCCGGCCAAGCTGCTGGTCGTGCAGCCGGACGAGGATGCGCCCTATTGCCTGGACACCAGCAAGGCGGCGGCCGACGGGGAGATGCCGCTGGTCTGCTACGACCTGCAAACGCGGCGCGTCGAGCGCATGGCGTCGAACTTCGGGAAGTGGTTTGTGGATTGGCTGCGGCTGCAGGCGGAGGAGGATGCATGACCATGAAAGCGCACACGGCCTACATCACGCTCAACATCCCCAGCAAGATGGCGTTCCGCAACATCACGCCCGACGTCAAGCGGATCCTGGCCGAGAGCGGCGTGCAGGAGGGGCTGCTGCTGTGCAACACGATGCACATCACCAGCAGCGTCTTCATCAACGACGACGAGGCCGGTCTGCACCACGACTTCGGCGTCTGGCTGGAGCAGCTGGCGCCGTTCAAGCCCGACCCGGATCACTACCACCACAATCGCACCGGCGAGGACAACGCCGACGCCCACCTCAAGCGGCAGGTGATGGGCCGCGAGGTCGTCGTGGCCATCACCAAGGGCAAGCTCGATTTCGGCCCGTGGGAGCAGATCTTCTACGGCGAGTTCGACGGCCATCGGCCGAAGCGGGTGCTGGTGAAGATCATCGGAGAATAGGAGTGCGGACATGCGGACCCGACAACTCAACGAAGACGAGTTCAAGGCGACGATGACCCCGAAAATGCACGACGTTGCTGCGACTGCCACTGGTATTCTCGACGTTAGGCCTTATGTCAATTCCGTTCCCTCTGTTGATCTGGAGGGCCACTCCATCCACGACTGCCTCGTTGCAGGCGTCTACCGCAACGATGACGACGGCTTCGACCATGTCCTCATGATGACGGGGACGAGGAACGTCTATCTTGCTGTTGTCGTTGACCTTGCCCATGACTCGATCTACGGCCATCGAGTGCTCGACCTGAACCGAGAGTACGGGCTGTCATGAGCGCAGGGTAGCGTTCCCCGTAGGACGGGGCTTCCCAGGCCGTCCTGCTCAAGCAGGGACGCCCTGGGCAGGCCGTCCTACCGGGAACTTAATTCCGGCGGCTCGCCATGGCGGCGGGTCGAAGAGCCGCGGGCCGAAAGTGCCGGCTTAACCGAGCCGCTCCGCGAAGTGCCGGCAGCTTCGCGGAGCGACGTAATGGGCCGCCGCCGCCGGTTTTCTGGACGGCGCTCCGCAGGGAGACAGTGAACTCGTCGCACCCCTCGTCGATCACAACCAGGGGGATGGTGCTGCGCTCGGGCGGCGCGGTGGTCGTCAGCGCGAAGCCGCGCTGACAGCGGGGCGTCTGTCCTCCGGTGAAATGCACACACCGAATACAACTAAACAGGGCCATGGTTGCCTCCCTGGGTTGACAGTTGCTGATTGAATTGGTCAAGGATGCCTTGAATCCGCGGGTTCTTCCAGTCGGCCGCGCGGTTTGCCAAGGTGACCGCCCGCAGTAAGGTGGGTTGGTGGACCAGGCGCGGATCCAGTCGTAGCAGAAATTCCAGACAAAGCAGCTCACCATAGACGTTGTTGGTGTCCTGGTTCAAGGTCAGGCTCTGACTGTAAGCGGCAGAGGCCGCCGAGACGTTGCCGCTCAGGGCGTAAGCGAACCCCAGCGACAGGTAGGCTTGCTTCAATCCGCGGTTGTCGCCCAGCTGCCGCTTGGTGACAATCGCCTGCGTAAGCAAGTCGATAGCCCCCGGCGCGTCCTCAAGCAAGGCATGAATGATCCCCATCTCGGTCTGGGCATGCGCGGCCAGATGCAGCAAGCGTGCCGAGGTCGAGCGCCGCAGGACGTCCTCGCAACGGGTGTAGGCCTTGCGGAGCAGGCCGCGCATGCGTAGCGACATGGCGTGCTTGACGCGAAAGCGGAGTTCAACTTCGAGAGCAGCCCCTTGCCCTGCGCACTCGGCCGCATCGAGTTCCCGGGCTGCTTCTTCGTGCCGCCCCAGCAGGGACAACGTTTCGGCGCAGGCGGCACCGGCAATGAGGATCCGGTCGCGGTCGCCCAGCGCCTGGTAGGCCGCCTGGGCCTGGCCGAGCGCCACCAGACCTTCCTCCCACCGGCCCAGGTTGCGCAGTAGCGATCCCAGGAAGTAGACGCGCGCTGCCTCCGTCGCGGGGGCCGGATCAGTGGGAACAGTCCGGAGGACCCGTTCCGCCTGCTCCGCTTTGCCGGACCGGCGCAAGGCACGTGACATTCGCATGAGCGTCTGGCTCCGCTGGACCGGCGTGCGCTCGAACGCAGCCTGTGCGAGCGCCGCTGCCGCCTCGGGGCGCGCGAAGATCGTGCCTTCGTCCAGGGCCTGGCCGATCAGGTCTTCGAGGAGCCCCGGGAAAACCCAATGCAATTGCTGCAAGGCGCGGCCGACCGCGGCGGTGCCGGCGCCGGCCAGGCGCACCAGGACGCCCGCCATCACGCGGCGCCGAATCCCGGTGGGATTATCGCACAGCAGGCGCACTGCCAGGGAGTCCGGACGCTCCAGGTCCTGCTCCAGCGCTTCGACCAGGCCCATTTCCAGGCCCGCAATGGTGTTGCATAGCGCCGCCAACTCCGCGTCGCACAGGAGCTTTTCCAGGAAGGGACGGTCACGCCGAAGCACGTCGGCGAGCACGGCCGTCAACGCGGCCCGACTCGCAAAGCGAACCACGACTTCCGCGGCCGTGGCTTGACCGGGGATCTCATGCAGAACGCCGCTGGCGAGGATGTCCGCGTAATCCTCCTCTTGGCCGGGCAAGCTCTGCACGGGCGTCTCCGCGCGGCGATCTTCCACGAGGCAGCGAACCACCTGCTCGACCAGGCGTTGGCGGCCGGGAAAGGCATCGACATAAGCGCGGCGGCGCGGGTCGTAGCGCCGGCCGAAGAGGGTCTGCTCGAGAAACGCCTTCTCCACAGTCGTGAGCACCTCATCATGCCGGATGTTTTGGCGGCCAGCCAGCGCGACGAACCGGTAGGTAAAGGCGGGCATGCGCAGGCGCTGCCGAACTCCATCCGGCAACAACTCCCAGCGCGTCCGGGCGCATCTGCGCCGGCGGCGTCACACAGCGCCCGGTACAAGGCTTCCGTCTCGCTCGGGAGCAGTTCTTCGACGGGCAACTCCGGCACGCTGAGCGGCTCCCCTTCGGGACCAGCGACAACGCTATGGAGCCAGACCTGCTCGTCCAGGGCGGGTGTCGCGTCCAGGAGGCGGGCCAGCGCCTGCGATTGCAGCGCGAGCAGTATCTTGAGCCGGCTGTCGCGGTGCCGGCGGCACAGGGCCTCAACATCGTGGATGATCTTGCGGATTTTCTCGATCGCCCCCACGCTTTCCAGGGCGTCGATGGCCACAACCAGGCCGGCGTTGCCTGCAGGGCGCTGGGCCACGGCCAGGAGGTCCCCAAACCGAGCCTGGACGATGAGGATTTCAGGCAGGATGTCCTCTAGCGGACCGTAATCGACCAGCGGTGCCAGCAGGCTGGCGGAAAACGTCACGGCCGGCACGCCTTGCGCGAGCAACTGGCGGACGGCCTGAGCCAGGAGGGCCGAGCGTCCTGCCCCTGGCGGCCCCGTCAACAAGACCGCGGGAGATGGTCCGGCAATGAACTCAGCGAGCCGGTTTTGCAGATCGGGGCGCGGAATGGCTATCTCCGGCGGGGCGGGACCACGGCCGTCGGCCTCCAGCTGGAACTGGCGCAGGGCCAGAGCCTCGCGCAGCCGCTGGCGATCCCAGGCGCCGACAGGGTCCTGCAACCGCGCCGCGATCGCTTTTCGCTCCAGCGCCAGAGAGAAGTCCGGATAGAGATCCTTGCGCTCCTGCGCGTCCTGAAGGCCAAGGTAGCGAAGGCGCTTTTCCTGCCGGCCGTCGTAGAGAAGTAGATCGACCGGCGGGGCGTCCGGCTTGCGCAGCGTTTCGCCGAGTAGGTCAACGAGGGCAAGGGGCGCAACAGCAACCGGTTTCCCTCGGGATCGATGAGCTCGCAGACGTGATCCTCGACGTTGTCCGGAGGCCGCGGGCCGTGCAGGGCGATTTCGGCACCCAGCGGGGACCGGGCGATCAGCCGGAACCCCTGCAGGTGATCGAGGGCCTCGACCAGGCGTTTCAGCAGCGGCGCCAGGCCTGGGAGCACGGCGCCAGCCACGTCATCGTCGAGGCCGCGCGCCCCGTGGACCAGGTCGTTCCGCATTTCGAGGAGCGCGTCCAGAACCGGCGTCGGCTTGCGGACCAACCGGCCGTCGCGCATCGTGGGTGCTCCGGGCGAGTCTCGGCGAGTGCCGACAGCCGCGTGAAAGTCGCGGATCGCGCGCACGAGCGGAACGTCTAACCGGGAATTGATAAGGCGGTCCAGGGCGTCCCGGAGAAAGCCACGCCACTTGCCCAGCAAGGGCCGGCGCAGGTCTTCCTGGATGGCGGTATTGAGGTCGGTACGGGCCACCTTGCCGGCGAGATAGGCGCCCGCGAGGTAAAGGGAAGTCAGCCGCAGCGTCTGGCCATAGAGCTGGAAGCTCCAATTCACCAGTGAAGCGGGAGACGATGCCCAGCGGAGGCATTGTTCAGCGGGGTAAGCTAACGGCAGGGGCCATTGCTCCAGGCGCAACCGCAGCGCGGCGAAGAGGTCCTCCCATTCCCCTCCGCTGTCAAGCCGCGGTGTGCGTTCCGGATCCGGTGAGGCCATTGCAAACTATCTCAGCGGCAGGGCCGTTGTCATCCTAGGGTTGTAACTTGGGGAGACGCACTGGCGGCGGCTCGGTTCCAAACATCGTCCGCTGGCGGCGCGTGTCGCGTGAGACAGGCCAGTACCATCATTCCTTGTTGCGTCTCTTGCCGTCCAATACCCACCAGCGCTCTTGGAGACCGCAAGGAAAGCGACGCCTTTCATTTTACTATCGGCGCCGTCGGTGACGCTCATTGTTTTTTCAGCTTCTGGAACATCTGTACGATTGTCAGGGCACAGCCTGGCGATGTTCTTGCTTATAGCCTGCACGATTTCTTGGCCCAGGGCTTGCTCGGCTGCTCGGCGGTCCTTGGGGTTGGCCTCTAACTTGGCGAGGGTCGCGCAGAGTTTAGTTCGGGTGTCCTCCACAAGATCCTCGATCTTGTTTTCGGGACCATCTTGTACGGCCACCATGGTAAGCAACGCTAATGGGAAGATCAAAAGTCTCATGCGAGAGCTCCGAAGGGAAATTGTCGAGGTTATGGCTTTCGTTCATATGACCGGTCCCAAAGGGTCCCAAAGGGCCAGGTCGCCGGCACTGGCCAACGTCCTGCCGTCAGGGGTGAAGGCCACGGCGGTAATGGTCCCGCGGTGATTCACGGTTTGCTCGTCAAGCAGCGTCATCAGTCGCGACGTACGGTTCATGCGTGTGCTGCGGACTTGACCACGTACCTTTTTGGTCCAAGCGTGTCAGCGTGTCAGCATCTTGCGCTTGGCCTTTGTGACGACGGTTAACAGCGCTTCACATGTGTTGACCAATAGACGACGTTGTGTCGCACCCGAACGCCCCCGTTCAGCCGCCGGGGCCGCCCTCGCTAGCCGCCATGTTAGCCAAGCCGACGAGGGCGGCCTCGGTCGGCTGCAACGGCTCGTTCGGCTCTGCCTCGCTCGCCGCCGTGGAGCGAAACTGCTCTCGCCAGTGGACGGCGCCCGGCACCCATGGTAGGGCACCAACGACAAGCCGTCCAGGGCTGCTTTTGCCACCCTTCCTCTGTGTCCGCTCGCTATGCCGATTCAAAGCCGTTCAGAAAGCGCCCATTTCTCGGACCTGCCGTTCATCAGCCGCGGCCTTGGCTGTATCCCCCACAGCCCGATAAGCATGCGCCCGATTCAGGTAGTGGTCGGCATCCTCTGGATCGAGGCGAATCGCCTGGTCATAGTCCGCAATGGCCAGGTCGTGGGCTTCCTTGCGGGCGTGGCATAACCCGCGGTTGTAATAGTGAGCGGCGTTGTTCGGATCGAGACGAATCGCTTCCGAGTAGTCGGCGATGGCCCGGTCATAATCGCCTTTGCAAGAGTAGGCGTTGCCCCGGTTCATCAACGCTCTAGGGTTGAGAGGGTTGAGCCGAATTGCCTCAGTGTGGTCGACAGTGGTTTGGTCGTAGTCGCCCTTCGCCGCATAGGCAAGCCCCCGCTCCTCGTAGGAATTCGGACCGTTCGGATCGAGGCGGATCGCCTGGTCATAGCCCGCAATGGCTTGGTCGTATTCCTGTTTGGCGGCGTAGCAGACGCCCCGATTGTAATAGGCGGCCGCATCCTTGGGATTGAGCCGTACCTCTTCGCTGTGATCGGCAATGGCCTGATCGTATTGGCCCAGCTTGTAGTAGGCGACGGCCCGGTTGGTAAAGGCTCTGACGTTGCGTGGGCTGAGGCGAATGGCCTGCGTGTAATCCATAATGGCCTGTTCGTACAAACCCTGGTTCACGTGTGCATCGCCGCGATTCATGTAAGCCTCAGAGTCTCGCGGATGGCGTCGAATGATTTCGTTGTAGTCATTGATGGCCCGGTCATATGTACCCGATTGCATGAGTGCATGAGCACGGGCCTCGTAAGCAGCGACAGCAAAGGGCGATTGTGCACCGAGACGGATTACCTCGGTGAAATCAGCGATCGCCCGCTCATTGTAACCCTGCCGACCGTAAAGCTGACCCCGCATTTGGTAGGCAGCGGCGAACTTCGGATCAAGCCTGATCGCTGTGGTGAAGTCATCGAGTGCCTTCTCCGGATCCTGCTTATCGTCGTGTGCCAGACCACGGCTGAGATGTACGTCCGCGCGATTCGGTGCAATTCGCAGCGCCTCATTGTAATCGGCCAGTTCCTGATCGTGATTGCCCTTCTGCCCCCAGGCAATGCCCCGCAGGAAGTAGGCTTGATCTCCGTTCGGATCAAGCCGGATCGCCTCAGAAAGGTCGGCGATGGCCTGATCGTTTTCTTGTTCATGGCCGTGGGCCGAACCACGCTGACAATAGTAAGCGGAATTACTGGCATCGAGCCGGATGGCCTCGGTGTAGGCGGCGATGGCCCGGTCGTAATCGCCTTGGTTAAGGAAAGCCTCGGCGCGCTTGACATGGTCGTCGGCCGATTTCGGAGTGGATCCAAACAGCTTGTCAAAGAGCCCCATCGAGCGGCTCCTTTCCGGAAAGGCAAGTTCCGCCGAACGTTAAGGAATCTATCCTGCGTGCCCCGCCCCGATGGGCTCGCTCTTGCGCCACTCGCGTCGGGGCGGGGCACGCAGGATAGATTCCCGTTGGACTGAACCGCGGACACCCGCGCTATGGGCATTCGATGGCCCGCGGCGGCGTTGCTGGGATGCACTTTATCGCCAAATTGACGCCTTGTCCAAGCATTTTCTCCGGTTTTCGGCGATTCTTCGTGATGCCCTGGCTGGGCCCGACGCCGCCAACGCTCCTGTTTACGCCTGAGCGCCGACATTGAGCGCACCGCGAGCGCGGTTACGCCGGTAGCAGGCCGAATGCCGCGGTCGCGCCGGGCCGCTCAGGAACTGTCCTGCGCCGCCCGCGACGCGTCGGCGGATTCGATCTCGCGATCGATCAGCCGAGTACCGCCGCCCCTGCCGGGAATGCCGATGGTGAAACGTGGACCCATTCACCACGCAACCCAGGTGTTGCGGCGAAACCGGGCCCGCGCGTTTCAACTGCAGGGGTTACAAAGCCGGGGTGTCCCGTAAGAACGCGAAATTGTGAAACGACGATGTCCCCAACCCAACCCGTTGGAATTGCAGTCGGCCACGAAGTGCCTACTGCCCGCGCGAGGCGGTGCCGTTGCGCGAGGCCGCGATCGCTGCGTCATCCGTGAGGGGCCGGCCGGCGACCTCGACGTCGCGCTCGTAGAGATGATCGCGCAGACGGCGGAATAGCTCGAAGCTGTCGGCGTAGACCCAGAATGTCACTACCGTGATCTGCGGATCGAGACGGTCCACCAACCGGCGGAACTCGGAGTTTTCCCTCAGCGCCACCTCGATCGGCTCGCCGCGCCGCTCGGCGATCGGCTCCAGTGTCCATTCGCTCAGGCCGTAGCGGAAGCCGCTGCCGGCCGGGCCGCCCCCCATGCCGTCCAGGGCGGTCTTCTCACGCTCAATCACGTACCGCAGCCGAAACGGGCCGACCGCCGACGTGACCGCCGCCACCTGCCATTGCGACCGGAGCGTGCCGACCTTGTCTTCCAGGGTGGCGCGGACTTCCTGCATGAACGCGGGCAAGTCGATGAAGGTCACCCGCCCATGCCGGCATTCGAAGAACATCTCGTCGGCGTGAACCGACCGGCTGACCGGCGTGTGATACTTGAGCACCTGCTTTTGCGACGGCAGCTTCTCGATCGCCTTGATCTGCGCCAGCACCTCGGCACTGCGCTTCTTGAGATCGGCGGCCGACGCGAGCACCTGCTGCACCTTGGCGCCCTTGCCGGCCAGGTCGAGGCCGAGGCGGTTGGCCTGCGTTTCGAGGTCGCGGTGCTGGCTTTCGAGGGCCGCCAGCTCCTCATGCGCCTTGTGCGATTCCTGATCGACGAGCTGCAGGTTGCCGAGCTGTTCGAGCAGCCGGCGCCGCGCCTCGGCCAGCTCGCGGCGCATCCGGTTCAGCTCGGCGTTGGCCGGGTCGTCGTCGGCGCTCGGGGCGGGGATTGCTTGCACGTTTGCCGCCGGCTCGTCGTTGAGCTGCGTCACCGCGGAATAGGAACGGGCACCGACCCAGGCGACGAGGATCAGGCGGACGATGATGCCGATGACGTTGGCCACGACGTCGAGGAACGAGTCGAAGCTGAAAGCGATCTCGCGCGGGATACGGCGGCGTCGGTACATGGCAGCCTCAGTCCTCCAGGTTCTCGCGCGTCATCGGCACCTGGAGAACCTGCAGGCCCGGATAGACGTGCAGGTAGCTCGCCAGCCCGTCGGGCGCCAGCTGGAAGCGAACCAGCGGGCGATAGGGCGTGTCGCCGGGCCGGACGGAGCGCTGGCGGCCGGCGATCAGCTCCTGCACGTTCTTCACGACGGCCTGCTGGACGACGGCCGCGCCGTTCTTCCACCAGTGCTGCTTGCCGCCGGGGTAGACAGTGACGTGGTCGGTGAAGCAGGTGATCGTGATGACGAAATCGCGGTTGCCGAGCATCGGGCCCGCGGGCGGAGCGGCGGGCCGCTGGGGGGCGTTCCTCGTCTCGCCCGGCATCAGCGGCGCCATCGAAGGAATTGCTACACCCGACGACGAGCCGCCTCCGCCGGTGCCGCCCGACTCATAGGAGCCCGCGCCAAACGCGGTCGATCGGGGGGCACTGGAGGGTGGCGCATTGGCCGCGCCGGGCGCGTCGGGCGGCGGCACGCTGGGTAGTCCACCGGCGCCGGACGGACCGGCTGAAAATGATGGAAGGCCCGCGCCGCCTGCACCGGACGCGCCGCCTGCACCGGACGCGCCGCCTGCACCGGACGCGCCGCCTGCACCGGACGCGCCGCCTGCACCGGACGCGCCGCCTGCACCGGACGCGCCACCTGCACCGGACGCACCGCCTGCACCGGATGCATCGCCTGAGCCCGCGCCGCCTGAGCCGTACGCGCCACCTGTACCGGATGCACCGCCTGAATTGTAGGGACCACCGGCGCCGTTGCCCGGTGAACCACCTCCGAACCCGGCGCCGGATGACGCGGCCGAGACGCTGCCGGGGACGGCCCAGGCAGACGGCAGGCCGCCACCGGCTCCCGGCACACCGCCACCCTGTCCCGGCGTGCCGCTCGCGGTGCCCGGGCCCGCCGCGGCGATGGGCCGGCCCATGTTTGGACCGGGCAATCCCGCGCCCTGTCCCTGTCCCGCGAGTCCTGTGTTTGGCGGATTGGAGTAGCCGGATAGTCCAGCCGCGGCTGCGACCGGTTGCGCTCCCGGCGCCACGCCACCGAACGGCAGTCCGGGGCCGGCCTTGACCAGCGGCACGGAGCTGGCATCGGGCGCTTGCGTAAGCGGTACCAGCCGCGGGATGCCGGTATCGCCGACGCCGCCTGGCGCGAAGCTGCCGGACGACGCCGATCCTTGCCCGGGCATCCCCGGTATGCCAGGCGCGCCCGAGTCTGGCCCGCCGGCGCCCGGTCCGCCGTTGCTCATAGCAGGAATGCCCGGTACGCCGCCGGTGAACGCGTTGCCAGAACCGCCGCTGCCAGAGCCGCTGTTGCCAGAGCCGACGCCTGGAGTGCCGACGCTAACACCGCCATACCCGGCAATGCCCGGATCGCCCGCGGCTATGCCCGGGCCGCCAATGCCCGGTGCAGCAATTCCCGGCACGCCACCGGGCAATTCGTTGCCTTGCCCACCGTTGCTTGGGCCAGTGCCGCCGGGACCGAACCCGCCGGTGCCGGGCACTCCCTGGCCGGCGCCGGTCACGCCGGGAAAGCCCAACCCGCCCGGACCGCTGAGGTTGATCGCCTTGCTGCCGGGCGGAATGACACCGATACCGCCGCCCGATCCCGGAGCGCCCGCAATGACGCCAACGCCCGATGGGCCGTTGCCCGCAGGGCCGCCCATACCGAGTGGGCCGTTGCCGCCAGGTCCGCCTGGGTTGAATGGCGGTGCACCGGGCGATCCACCCGCGACGCCGCCGATGCCGGGAGGCAACAGCGGTGGTGGCGCCGACGGGCCCGTCTGGCCAGGCGGGAGCGGCTTCACGAGGGTCACGTTTTGCCGCGGCGTCTTGTCCCACGGCGGCGCGCCGGCGAGCTGGCCCGGGTGGCTGAAATCGAGCACCCAGTGCTGATCGACCACCTCGTAGCCGAAATCGATCTGGTAGCCGCGCAGAAATCCCAGGGCGTGGTAGTAGCTGGCGATGCCGTCGGGCCGAATCAGGAACAAGACGTAAGGCCCACGCGGCGGGCCGGTATCCGGTTCCTTGCCCTTCCGCTTGATCTCGCGTTCGAGGCCGCCGGCCCGGCGCTCGACCTCGGCGCGGAGCATGTTGACGTTGAAATCGAGCCCTTCGAGCATCTTGCGCTCGGGGTGGAAGATCAGCCCGCTGCGGACGCACTCGACGTAGATGGGATTGCGCGTGTCGCCGCGCTTGCCGTGGTAGGGAATGAGCGAATAGGTCGCGTGCTCCTGCCGTTTGAGCGCCTTGAGCTCATCGAGCACGATTTCAAGGTCGGCCACCTGGGCGTTGAGCCGCTCGAGGTCGGCCTTCGCCATGGTGGCTTGCTTCTCGGACTCCGCCAACCCGGCGGCCTTCGACTTGAGCAACGCCCGATGCTGCGCGAGGCGAGCGGCCGTGGCGGCGGCGGCGTTCTTTGTGGCCGCGTCCTCGGCCTGTTTCGTCTGGAGCTGGTTACCGGCCTCGGCAAGCTTCTGGTCGACCTGCTTCGCTTCGCCTTCCAATTCCTGTTGCTGAGCGAGCAGGGCCTGGTGCAGCGCATTGCGCTGTTTTTCCCACTCGGCCTTGCGGGCGGCGTCATTCAGCTCGCGCTCGGCCTGGCGATCCGCGAGGCGCGCCTCAAGGGCTTCCTGGGCCTTGCGCCGGGCCACGATCTTGCCGCGCCGGTCCATCACCAGCAGAAACAGGATCAACGCGCCCATGGCGCACAGGAGCACGGCCAGGAATGGGAACGTCGAAACGTGCAGCTTGTGCCGGGGACGCCTCATGGGCACTCCACCCTTCTGTGCGCGGCCTGATTCACGCGGCGTCCTTGCGCACGACTCGCAGCGCCGGTGTCGGCGCCTGCGGCACCGTATTGGTCCGGACCGTCAGCATGTGCACCGCCGCGGTCAGGCTCTGCACCGCCTGCTCGAACGTGTTGGTGCTGGCCAGCACCGACAGGTTCTGCGCGAGCAGCTCCTGCACGCGCTGCAGCTCGGCCCCGCCCGACTGGACACGCGTCAGCGCCTCGACCTGCGCCCCCACCCCGTCGGTGAGCCGGGCCAGCGTCAACTGGTGTTCCCGGCCGGTATCGCGTAATGCATGGGCGAGCTGTGAAACCGAGTCGAGCAGCGCCTTGTTGCGGGTGAGCAGCGCCTCTTCAAGCTCGGCAAGCCGTTTGCCGTAGCGGGTGAGCGCGAACTCCAGGGCCTGACCAATGGCGGTGGCGAGGCGTTCCTGCTGGCGGGCGCCGAGCTGCTCGGTCTTCTCCACCGCGGCGGCCCACAAGTTGACCTGCTTCTCGACGAGCTGATGCGTGACGCCGAGCACCGCCTGCGTGTTTTGCCGTACCGCCTCGGCATAGGGGCCCGCCTCGCCCTGGACGCGCTCGAAGCGATGGGCCAGCTCGTCGTCGACGTACTGGTCGACCCGAGTCAGCACCCCTTGCTCGAGCCGTTCCACGAGATAGCTGACGAACATGAGGATCATCGTCAGGAACAGGGCGAGCGCGGTGGTGTCGAACGCCTCGGCCAGGCCGTCGGTGACGCCGCCGAGCGAGTGTTCGAGGACCTCGGGCGTGACGCCGGAGATGGCGCCGGTGATGCCGAGCACCGTGCCGAGGAAGCCGACGATCGGAATGGCCCAAGTAATGAATCGCAAAAGGGCGTAGCTGCCTTCAAGCGCGATGGCGTCGTTGTCGGCGAGGCAGCGGACCTGATCGTCGAGATCGTGAGCGCTGCCGCGACAGGCGACGAAATCGAGGATCGCCCCGATGCGCCGGCCAAGCACCGTCCGCCGCGCCCCCGGCGATTGCAGGGCGATTTGCTGTTGCAGCTTGCCCATCTCCGCGACCGGCACCGGCTTGCCGTCCCACTGCGGCAACGGCGGACTGGCGCACGCCGCCCGTTCGCGCATCCAGCGGAGAAGCTTGCCGCCGAGCAGCGTGATCGCGCAGCAGAACATCACCACTGCGGTCTGCTGGACATGGAAGCGCGTGTAGCGCACCAGGTCGGCGTTGCCGATCAGTCCGCTGTGGATGGCTTGCAAGAGGCCGTAGGCCAACGGCAGGCCGAGGACAAAGGACACGATGTTGCCGAGCGATCCGCGAGGGGCGTCGCTGGCAGAGCGTGGCGCACGGCTCATGGCAATCTCTCCGAAGAGACGGAACAATCGTTTCATCGACACGGAGGGTCGGAATAATAACGTTTTTGCCCGCCGGGTCCAGAGCGCCTGTCTTAATTCCGCTCCAGGTTACATAGAATAGGTAAGGTGCCAAGGATGGGGGTGACATCGCGCGGCGAGCGGCGGGGCTTGTCCCCGCCGTCTGAGCCTCGCCACACAATACACCGCCGCGACAAGCCCGGCGGCTCGCCAGGGTATGGCGCTCCAAGGAGCCTTTATGCCCCTGCCGCTCGAGAACCGCACCATCGCCCTGGCCGAGGGCCGCCAGCTCGAAGAGCTGGCGCAGATGCTGGAGAAGGAAGGCGCCCGCACGTTGCGTTGTCCGCTCCTAAGCATCCTCGACGCCCCCGACGCCGTGCCCGTTCTCGATTGGCTGCACCAGCTCACGGCCGGCGCGTTGGACTGGGTCGTGCTGTTCACCGGCGAGGGCGTGCGCCGTCTGGTCGCGCTGGCCGAGCGGCACGGTCTGCGCGAGGCGGTGGTCGCGGCGTTAGGGAAAGTTCCGACGCTCACGCGCGGCCCCAAGCCGGTCAAAGCGCTCAGGGAACTTGGCCTAGCGCCGACACTCGTAGCGACGGCACCGACCACCGATGGAGTGATCGCCTCGCTGCGCACGTTGGAGCTACGTGGAAAAACGATCGGCGTGCAGTTCTACAGCGCGAGCAATCCGCCGTTGACGCGGTTTCTCGCGGACGCCGGCGCCGTGGTCCGCACCGTATTGCCATACGTTTACGCGCCGGCCAGCGATTCCGAGCGCGTCGCCGACCTGATACGGCAGATGGCCGACGGCCGCGTGGATGCCGTGGTATTCACCAGCTCGCCGCAGGTGGATCGGCTGTTCGAGGTTGCCCAGGAACGCGCGCTGATCGAGTCGCTGCGCCAGGGCCTAGAGCGCACGCAGGTCGCGTCGGTCGGTCCGGTGCTGACCGAGCACTTGCAAGTGCGCGGCGTGACGGTCCACATCTGCCCGGAGCAGGGGTTTGTGATGAAAAACCTGGTACTGCAAATTAGGCGGGTGTTGGGAAGTACGTGAGTTGCCAGGGGTAGGGGCTCGATCCGTTGCGGCGGATGCGGTAGCATGCGAAACGACGGATGATCGACAATGGAGGGCGGGCCATGCGCAGACCATCACTCGAAGCACGCGTCGCCGCGCTGGAGCGCGAGCTGGCGGAGCTGAAAAGCTCTGCTACCAACGGGTCGCCCCACAAGGACTGGCGGCGCACTATCGGCATTTTTACCGATGACCCGCAGATGCAGCGGCTCTTCGAGGAAGCGCTGAAACTCCGGGAGGCTGACCGCGCACGCGCCCGCCGGAAACCTGGCCGGAAATCGGCGGACTGAGACATGATCCTGCTGGACACCGATCATCTTACGAACGCCCGGGCCACTGCATACGAGGCGCTTATAGCACGCATGGAAGCCGCTAGGACCGAAAGCTTCAGCGTGCCGATTGTCGCCGCGGAAGAGCAGTGCCGCGGATGGCTGGCCGAGATTGCCCGTCAGCGCGATCCGGATAAACAGGTCCGCGCGTACGATCAGCTCGCAAAGTTGTTCGACTTCCTGGGTGATTGGGACATTGTCCGTTTCGACACAGCCGCCGCCGATCAATACAGGCACCTCCGCAAGCAACTCAGGCGCATGGGGGCCCAGGATTTGAAGATTGCCGCAATTGCTCTCGCGGACACGCGCACTGCTCCTTTCAGCCAACTTGCGCGACTTCGAACGGGTGCCCGGCTTGCGGGTCGAGAATTGGTTGGGTTGAGAAGTTTCCATTGAAGGAGTCCATTGCTGTGCCGCCGTTTCGACGGGTCGAATTGCGCCGCGCCGGTCCGACCGCGCTGGGCATCCTGGTGCCGCAGGGGCTGCGGACCCTGGTGATTCTGCGGCCGCGCGGGCTGCCGTGGGACCTGCTGCCGGCGCGTTGGAACGGCAGCGGCGAGAGTGCGCCGTGTTCTGCACCTTCGGCCGCGATGAGGCGGCCGGCGTCGCGCGCCGGCTGCAGCAGGCGCTGGAGCTGGCGGTCACGGCCGGCGCCAGTCCGATCCAGACCGTTGGCGACGCGCGCGGCGAGAGCCATCAGGTGTGGATCCGCACCGACGAGTTCGTGTGGATCGTCTGCCACCGCACGCCCGGCCAGACGTATCAGCCCGCGGTATTCGCCGAGCACGATGAAGCGCGCCGCCATGCCGAGCAGCTCACGCCGGTCTTATGGCCCGCCGCCGACGCCGAGCAGGAGTATTACTTCAATACTCAGCACTTTGCATGAACGGCCTGGGCGACCGGCATGGCTCGCGCCACTCCGGTCGCCATCCCACCGCCTATTTCGCCAGAGGGGCGTTGTTGTGCTGCGATTCGTTCAATTTGCTTACAAGTCGTTGCACCGCTTGTTGCAGGACCTCCGCGGCGTGGCGCCTTTGTGCGTCGTCGGTCGCTCCTTGGAGTATTTTCCAGGCGTCCTCAACCGACGGTAGAGCGGGCATCGGCTCCTTTATCCTTATCTTGACCTCCATCGCGTTGGTATCCTCGGTGAGCAAGGATTCATTCAGTATGGTCGTGCGAAGCCGCGTGCTCTTGCCGGCCACCTTCTCTTTGAGCGTGCGCAACTCGGCCTCCTGGGCACGCACTTTTTCCAACACGACCTGCAGATTCAGCTTGAGCAGCTCATTCTCCTTGCGGAGCGCCTCCAGCTCGTCCTGCGGCTTGACAGCCTTTTGACCCGGTGCGCCGGGATTCTGGGCGCCGACCGTCTGGTAGGCAACGCCGCCCAGGCTGCACGTGAAGACGGCTGCGACCAGCAGACCGACGACCGTTCTGAGCTTTGCCATGAACATCGTTTGCATCACTCCCTTCATGAGGACCGCGACAGGCGTGGAGACTGCCGCCAGTTGACCGGCCGCCACGAGGGCGGCCGCCTTGGCCGTGCCCGAAACCAACGGCCCCGGCACGTGCGCGGACAAAACGGACTGTGACAACGCCGCCGCGAGCGCGCCGCCGGCCAGCGTGACGCCGCGTCGCGCCAGCCGCGCCGCCAGCATCTTGCGGCCGTTGGCCAGGCGGCTCGACAGGGTGCCTTCGGGGATACCGAGCTGCTGAGCGACCTCCTTGCGCGGCCGAACCTCGAGGTCGCACAGGATGATAGCCGTCTGATATTTCTCAGGCAAACGGCTCAACTCGTCGTCGAGCAACCCGCGCCAATCCTGCGGCTCGGCGGCCACAGTCGTGGGCTCGGGAAGTTCCTGCATCTGCTTTTCCTGAGCCTGACGCCGCGTGCATGGCCCGCGCCTCCTGAGCGGTGCGATAAGCCACTCGATACAGCCAGCCGCCGAGCGCTTCGCCCTTGCGTACCGAGGCCGCCTTCCGTGCCAGGACGAGAAAAGTCACCTGGAAAGCATCCTCGGCGTCCTGCGTATGGTGCAGCAATCGCCTGCAGACGCCCAGGACAAGCGGACCATGCCGCCGAACCAGGGCCGCGAAAGCCGCCTCATCCCGCCCGACGACGAAATGGTTCAGCAGTTGCCCGTCGGTCATGCCGTTGCACGACGAGCGGAGACTGCCAAGGACCTGGCGCAGGCGGGTCGTCTTCGTTTCCATCTCACGCCTCCTACTTGTTAGAGGGGTGGAACCGGTCCGCGCGTCAGTGTTTTATTGCCACCGCCAAGGTTGCTCTAGACAGCCGAGCTTACTTGCCGATACATACCGGGTAAGGCGGAGAGACTCACCCACACGATTGCACATCGCGCCGCCGTGTTCCCTTGTGAGGCGAGGTGGCATGCTCTTCTGTTCGCAGCAGTTTCTGCTGTTCTTCGCCGTCGTGTTCGTCGTCCACTGGGCGCTCCCTGGCGCGCCGTGCGCGTCTGGTTCCTGCTCGCGGCCAGCTTCTTTTTCTACACGAGCTGGAGCGCCGAGCTTGCCCTGGTTGTCTGCGTTTCCTCGCTGATGGATTATCTGCTGGCCCTCGGCATGGAAGCGACCGGCCGAGACCCGCTCCGCCGGCTGCTCGTGGCGATCAGCGTGCTCGCCAATCTCGGGCTGCTCTGCTACTTCAAGTATGCGAATTTCTTCTTGCAGTCCCTCGGCGACGCCATGCACACGGTGGGCTATGACGCGGCGATGCCGGTGCTCAATGTGATCGCGCCCATCGGCATCTCGTTCTACACCTTCGAGGCGATCAACTACACCG
Organism: uncultured Gemmataceae bacterium; assembly: GCA_963834865.1. Taxonomy (GTDB): domain Bacteria; phylum Planctomycetota; class Planctomycetia; order Gemmatales; family Gemmataceae; genus CAWIDK01. Next base: position 741,828 of record CAWIDK010000005.1, on the reverse strand, counting down.
TGGACGTTTTTCGGCGCCGGGCGCCGGCCGAGCGGAACCTGGGCAATTTCATGCTCTTCATCACGTTCTTCCCGCACCTGATTGCCGGTCCGATCGTGCGCACCGCGACTTCTTGCCGCAGATCGCGCGCGTGAAACACTGGGACCTGGCCCGCGTTCACCTGGGTGTGCAATACCTCCTGCGCGGCGCGTTCAAGAAGATGGCTATCGCCGACCGCATGCCGCTCTGGACGGACCCGGTGTTCGCCAACCCCGAGAACTACAACAGCGGGGCCGCCTGGCTCGCCATGCTCGCCTATGCGTTGCAGGCGTATTGCGATTTCTCCGGCTACAGTGACATGGCCGTCGGCGCGGCGCACATGCTCGGCTACAAGCTGACGCCGAATTTCGACATGCCGTACCTGTCGCGCAACATCGCGGAGTTTTGGCGGCGCTGGCACATGTCCCTATCGAGCTGGCTGCGCGACTACCTGTACATCCCGCTGGGCGGCAGCCGCGCCGGCCGCTGGCGGACTTATCGCAACCTGCTGACCGTGATGGCGGTGGGCGGCCTCTGGCACGGCGCCAACTGGAACTTCGTCCTGTTTGGCGTGATCCAGGGCCTGTATCTGATCACGCACCGCTTCTTTCACACCTGGTGCGAGCGCCGGCCCGCGTGGAATAGCGCTCTGCAAGCGCCGGCCGGCACGGTGCTGCGCGTCGTGGTGACGTTCCTGGCGTTTTGCCTTAGCCTGGTGGTGTTCCGTACGCCGTCACTCGCCGCGGCCGGCACCCTGCTCTGGCGCATCCTGACCCCGCATGCCGGGCTGGGCTCGGGCCAGCAGAACCTGGTCTTGCTCGTGACGGCGGCGATGCTGTTCGCGATTCAGGTCATCAGCCGCACGATTGGCTGGAAGCGGGTCGCCGCCCGACTGCCTGGGCCCGTGCTCGGGATGAGCTATGCCGTCGCCTTGACCGTCGCGCTCGTGCTGGCGCCCCACGGCGGCAAGGCGTTCATCTATTTCCAGTTTTGAGTGCCGCCGGAGCCGTATCCATGCAACCCGTGCGACGAACAACGGCCGACCGCTTGCGCCGCCAACGCATGGCCCTGGGTTGGGCGGTCGCGAGCTTTGTCGTGCTGCAAGTGGGCCTGGCGCTGGGCATCGAGCGCTGGCTGCCGGAGTTCCGCGATCCGCTTTTTGCCATCAAGGAACGCCGGCTGGCCACGCGCCTGGCTTGCTCCGGGCACGCACCGAGCGTCGTCGTCCTGGGAAGCTCGCACGTCGAGGAGGGGCTGATCGGGCACGCCGTCGAGGAGCAATTGGCCGCAACGTGCGGCATTCGGCCGGTGGTTTTCAATTTCGGCATCGCCGGCGGCGGACCGCTCACCGAGCTGCTGACGATGCGGCGCCTGCTCGCCGACGGAATTCGTCCCGACCACGTGCTGATCGAGGTGGTGCCGCCGCTGTTGGCCGCCCAGGTTCCCTCGTCCGAGTTCTCGCGGCTCACGCCGCAGCGTCTGTGGCTGAGCGAGTTGTCCTTGATTGCCAGGTTCGGCCCGTCCCTCGCGGAATTGCACGCGGAGTGGTGGCAGGAATGGCCGGTGCCCTGGTACAGCCATCGCTACGCGATCCTCGCCTGCGTGGCGCCGCGGCTGCTGCCGAACCGCGTCTCGAACAGCACCTACGCCCTGATCGACGAGGCCGGCGATGTGCCGTTGCGCGACACGCCGCCCACACCCGATGCCTACCAGTATGCCGTGGCGCACGAGCGCCAGGCCTTCGCGCCGTACTTTGCGGACTTTCGGCTCGGCGGCCCTGGTTGCGACGCGCTGCGCGAGCTGGTCGCGCTGTGTCGGCAGGAGCGGATTGACGCCAGGCTGCTGCTGATGCCCCAGGGCAAGCCGTTCCGCAACCTGTATACACCCGAGGTCTGGGCCCAGATCGAGTCGTTCCTGCAGGGCCTGTGCCGGGAGTTCGACTTATCCCTGATCGATGCCCGGGACTGGATCGCGGACGAGCACTTTTCCGACGCCCACCATCTGATCGGCTCCGGCGCTTCCCAGTTCACCGAGCGTCTCGGCCGGGAACATCTCGTGCCGCTGCTCGATGGCCACGTTGCGTGGCCAACGGCTCGCGACCGCAAGCTGTCTGGGAATTGACCGCTGCGCCTCCCGGCGAGGCTCCTTGGCCAAACGGCCACGGAGGCTCGCACGGGCCCTCGGCTCAGCCGGCGACCCTCCTGGAGGGTTCTTGCCGGCGCCGGTACGCCGATTGCACATCTCGAACGCAGCCCCAAACGAGCTACGGTGCCTGCGGAGAATTACCAATGTCGAATTGGCTGGAACAGCCGCCCCGTGAAGGCCTGCGGATCCTCGTTGTCGAGGACGACCATGACACGGCAACGACGCAGGCTGTGCTCCTGAGCAGTGCGCGGCACGCGGTCACCATTGCCCCCGATGGCGCGACCGCGCTGCGCGAAGTGCGCGCGAGCGACCCGGACGTGGTGCTGCTGGACATCGGCCTGCCCGGGATGGACGGCTACGAGGTCGCCCGGCGGATCTTCGCGATGAACCTGTGGAAACGGCCGCTGCTGGTCGCCGTCACGGGCCGGAGCGCCGACGCCGACGTTCGAACGCTCAAAGGACGCTGGCATCGACCTGCACCTGGTCAAGCCGGCCGATCCCGAGACGCTGACCATGCTCCTGGAGCGGTTCCGCCGCATCCTGTATTGAGCGAGCGGTGCCGCGAACGTCGAGCAGCGTGTCGAGCCGCGTCACGCGGAACAGATCGACCAGCTCGTCCCGAACGTTGCACAGCACCAGGCGGACGCCGTGGTCGCGGAGATGCCGATTGAGGCCGACGGTCATGCCCAAGCCGGCGCTCGTGATGGAGTGAACCTCGCGGCAATCGAGGTGCAGCTCGTCAGCCTTTTTCCGGCCAGCCAGGCGGAGAACGTCGGCTCTCACTTCGTCGCTGGTGAATTCGTTCAGGTGTCGCAGCGGCACAAGGAACGTGGTCGAGGTCGGCATGGTAGGGCAGGTGCTAAAGGGCAGCTGGCCGCGGCAACACCGTTCCGGAGGTGTCGCACGGTTCGGCCTGGGGTGGCGGGTGCAGTCAGAGGATCATACCTGATTGTGACGGCCGATGCAAGTAGATTTCCTGCATTCTTCGGGTTCTTCTTTGTAGTTCTTTTCGCACCTGAAACTTCGAGCAACGGCTGAGTTCGCTGGTGGGTCATTCGCTTTCACTGCCGTAACAACATCTTGTTGGTGCGCAATGCTGTCCCACCAGCGTCCGTAGTAGATCGGCTCTTCGATCGCCAGGCCAACCGTTGCGTAAAGGTCCCGGACAACGGCTTCCGGATGGGCAATGGCCCGCCCCGCGTTGTGTCGATCAACCACGTGGCTGCCGTGGGCCTCTTCGCATGGGGTGAAGGGCAGGAAGCTGGTGCCGGCAGCGATGCCGCGCAGGGAGTCGGCATTCAGCAGGTAGTAGCTCGCCACGCACTTCCCCCCCGGCCGCAGTACCCGCGCCAGCTCGCTCAGGTAGCGGGATATTTCCGCCAGCAGCAGGTGTGTGCAGACCGATCCCAGATAGGCGAAATCGAATGTGGCGTCGTCGTAGGGGAAGCGATATGCCGACGCCGTTTGCGTGCCGCGTGGGTTGTAGGCAGTATTGAACAGGTCGGCGTGTTGAAACCGGAATCGCGGGTGCCGCGCGCTGATGGCACGCCGGCACCAGCCTACTGCCTCACGATGCACGTCGAAGCCCTCGTAGGTGCCGGTTAGGCGGGGAATCAGGCCGAGCGCGAGCACGCCGACGCCGCAGCCGACGTTGAGTACGCGATGATGAGGCTGAAGGCCGCGCGACTGCAACTCCGCGGCGGCGGCGGCGGCGAACGGCTGCAGTCCGTCGCGACGAAGACTCCGGCAGTAACTCCACCGCAAATGCAGCGGCGGCACGTACGTGCGCTGCGGTAGGATCAGCGACTCAACCCGGCTGCACAGCCGGCCCAACGAGCGGCGGAGGTGTCCCACAAGCATGCCTCCTTGCGGCCAACCATCTTCCTCTGGGGCCCCGATTGTAGCATCTCCGCGACGGTGCGGGAAATGGCGAATCGGCCCGCAGGCCCGCACGGTAATTAGCATTAGCCGCGCTACAGGTCGGCCGCAAGTAATCGGGCGATGCTCCGCCGGTAGCGGGCGATGATTGGCGCGCGCGCCCGGTGCCGCCCCGCCTCGACCCACTTGCGGCCGCCGACCCAGACACAATCGATCGGGCTGGTGCGTGCCGCGAAAATCCAGGCGTCGAGAACTCGGTCGCCGCACCGCTCCAGCAGCGCCGGGTGGGCCGCATCGAGCGACACGATGTCGGCCGGAGCGCCCGGCGCCAGAACCGCTAGAGGCGCCCGAGCGCGGCCGATCCCCCGTGAGCCGCCGCCTCGTAGAGGGCGCGTCCGGTGGATGCACCTTCGCTCCGGATCATCACGTTGCGCTGCCCGCCATGCAGCCGCTGTCCGTACTCCAGCTGCCGCAACTCGTCCGCGACGCCCACCAGCACATTAGAATCCGTGCCGACGCCGAGCCGACCGCCGCAGGAAAGGAAATGCGGGCCGTTGAAGACTCCGTCCCCGAGATTCGCCTCCGTTATCGGACAGAGCCCCGCCACCGCGCCCGCCGCCGCCATGCGCTGGGTCTCGTCCGGCGTCATGTGGGTCGCATGGACCATGCACCAGCGGCCGTCCGCGGCCGCATGCTCGAGCAGCCATTCGACCGGACGCCGTCCCGACCAGGCGAGGCAGTCATCGACCTCACGCCGCTGTTCGGCCGCATGGATATGGATGGGCCCGCCCTGCGCCAGGGGCAGGATCGCCGTCAATTCTTCGGGCGTCACGGCCCGCAGGCTATGCGGGGCGATACCGATGACGGAGCCAGGATGGGCCAGCGCCCTTTGACGGGAGGCTTCGACGAGACGGCCGAAGGCATCGGGATCGCAGATGAACCGTCGTTGGCTCGATGTCGGGACCTGGCCGCCGAATCCGCCATGGGCGTAGAACACGGGCAGCAGCGTGAGCCCAATCCCGGTTTCGCCTGCTGCGGCGATGATCCGCCCGGCCATCTCGGCCGGGTCGCGAAAGGGCCGACCATCGCGATCGTGGTGCAGGTAGTGGAACTCGCCGACGCGGGTGAAGCCGCTCTCCAGCATCTCGACATAAGCCAGGCCCGCTACCACCTGCACATCGTCCGGCGTCATCGCCAGCGCCAGGCGGTACATCAACTCGCGCCAGGTCCAGAATGTGTCCTCTTCCGGTCCGCGGGTTTCTGCGAGCCCCGCCATGGCACGCTGGAAAGCATGGCTGTGCACATTCGGCATGCCGGGCAAGCCGATCGCATGCCGTTCGTCCCCGGCACCAGGCCGCGTGTCCGTCTCGACCGTGGCGATCAGGCCCTCCGCAATCTCGATCCGGACGCCGATAGCCCAGCCAAACTGCAGCAGCGCTTGCTCAAAGAAGAGGCCGGCCATTCTCTCCTCACCGGGGCCATGTCCGAGGGACCTCCCTTGGCCATGCCAACCTACCCCCGCAGGCGCCGGATGTCAACCAACCGTTCCCATGTCGTGCCACGTTGGCCGGGGGCACCCTTTTTTCGGCACGACATGCCAGACCGGCACGACCTGCCAGACCGGCACGACATGCCAGACCGGTACCACAAGCACGATTGGCACTACCTGGCAGGCGAAAAGAATGCCTCACCGGCGGATTGCGCTGCGGCTGCCGAAATTGTGGATGAACGCCTCCCGGCAACCCAGCAAGCGATATCCGGCCTGGCGGACTCGACGCCTCATTGCTGTCGTGAATGTCATGCAACGGCGCCAGGACGCCGGGTGCGGCATGGAAAGGTTACGCCCTGGCGTGACCACCCACCCCCCCCGCCATGTCAGAGGCCGGCCCGCCGTACCACCCACCCCGCCCAACAGAGACGACATGCGCCACCCATCGACCTCTTCTTGAGCCTCGGCGCCGTCCGTGACATCTTTCTTGCTCGCACTCCGGCACGTATCGACACTTCTTCTTTGCGCCCTTGGCGCCTTTGCGCGAGATCTTTTTCGCTCTCACTCCGCCTGGCCGTTGCGTTCCATGCCCTTCGCTTCCGTCATGGCGGGGCGCGGCGGCGCGGCGGGGCGTGAACATCTACCGGGCCATGACTCCGGACAGCGACGGACTGCCACAAGTCGGCCGGTCAGCCCGGCAACTTGGGGTTCGCCTCCTTGACCGGTTGCCCCATAATGATGTTAGTGCCGCGAGCCCGGACGATATCGTCAACCTTGGCGAGGGGATGTCGGCGGCACCGGATAATCCGGCCAACCTCGGAAAGAACCGCCGACCGCCACAGCTCAATGGGGGCACTGGGAATGACCCGGTTTGGGAGATCGACACCGAAGACCTCGAGTTGAAACTCCAGTTCGTTCAAGATAAGCCGACTCATGGCGTCGTGGCGGCAAGAGTGCGATCACGCTGGCAGAGTTCGAGCAGGCGTTGGCGGCGACCCGGGCGCGGTGGGTTCGGGTGGTCGGCTGATCCCGGAGAGGAGGATGGAAATGGCGACACCTCTGGAGCGCGTTCAAGCGGCCTGGGCCACCGGCGATCCGCTGGCGCTGCACCGGGAAGTCGAACAACTGGCGGCCGAGGGGCAGCCACAGCAAGCCCTCGAAGATGTCCTGGAGGCGCTGCTGCTCAAGGTGCGGACCGCGGGAGCCGACGATGCCACCGTAGAGATCATCAACGGGGTCTGGGACCGACTCACCGGCTGGTGCCACGCGGACCGGCACATCAGGACCCGCTCGAGGGCTTCGAGTCGCTGCGGCACCGCGCAATTGCATGACCTGTAATCGAGACCGCCGCCGCAACGCGGTCTTCTCCTGGCTTGTCCAGGCCTTGTAGCTGCGACAAGCATTCACCGGCCATTCCACAATGAGGGCTCCACGCCAGCGAGGGTCTGGTGACGTCTGGGGACATACGTGACATTCAGAATGCCCGGGCGGCGTTCGCGTTTTCGGCGTTCCCAATGCAACCAACGGATCATCCGGCGAATGCCGCCTCGTCCATCGTTGCCTTTACGATAGGCTCCCTGACAAAATAGTCGGCTTTGTCTTCTTGGTAATCCCACTCGGCTTTGGCCGCCTGGGTATCGCGTGACTTCATAAACGCTTTCAGGTTCTCGCCGATTCGTACCGAGGTCGGGGCGAGCCGAATGGCTTCGGAAAGCATTTTCAATACGACGTCAGGGGGGAAGCCCAACTCGCTTGCACTAATCGCCATAATTTCGAGAATCGCAGCTCGCGCCCGATCCTCCCTCGCGAAATCCATCGCCTGTCTGGCGTATGTGAAAGCGTTGGCATAATCCCGGCTGACCAAATAATAATGAGCGAGCATGAGATATGGCTGCAGGAATGTCGCCCTGGAAACGATCGCCTTCTTGAACAATTGCACCGCCCGAGGAGCGTCGGCGTCGTAAAGCAATGCCCCCAACCGGGCTAGAACCTCCGAATTTTCCGGTCTCAAACGAAGGGATTCCTCGTACAACTCCCGAGCCTCACGCTGCTGCCCAAACGCCTGCATCTCCGCCCCCGCAACGTGGCAGAAGTGTGCCCGATCGGCCGCGGAAGTCTGTGTCGAATCCAGCCTACGGCGCGCTTCCTGAATCATTCCAACGATCTTACCTGCGTCGAACACGGCGGGGTCGGCGCCCAACGTGTCAAATATGTACCCAATGGACTGGACGACAAGGACAGGAGAGTACGCGGATGCGGCCTCCATTATCTGACTGGCTCGGTGAAACGCCACCTCCGGCGAGAAGTTCATCAAGACACCGAACGCCAACCTGCCGACCTCGCTGTGGCCACGGCTTAGTTCCACCGTCAGGTCAGCGAGAGCCGCCGCAAGCTGTGGGAACGCAAGCTTGTGGTAGCACGTGGCTCGGGCGTAGGCCAGCATGTCTTGCGGCAGCGCTGGGCGCACACGCGCAGGTGATGCAGGGTGGCGTACCAGTCCTGTGCATTCTGAGCGGCTTGCAGTTGCTGCAACTCGGCATCGGCGACTTCGGACGCGGCGCGACCTTTCGGCGGAGGGGTACCCCGGCGACGGAGCCAGTTCAAGTCTGACGCGATGCCGTTCAAGCTGTGTCGCTGCGTTTGATCCATGCCTTCCCAGAGCGCTGAGAGTCGTTCCTCGATCTCGGCCGCCTCGTCGCTGTCGCCCTTGCCGTCGACCAGCAGAAAATGCCGACGAAGTTGCTTGTCCGCATATTCGCGGTAGGCAGCGTCGGTCTTCGGCGTGAAGTCGGGCATCGGCTTAGCTCTCGTCAATGACCCAATCAGGCCGGGTCGCCCCTAGGTCGCTCTGGTACTGTGCCAGCGGCACCTTCGCTATCGGGCAGACCACTCCGGCCGTTGTGCTCCCTTCCGGGTGGTTCCGATTAAGGGAAAACTGGGTTCCTTCGGGTCGAAGAACATGGGGCGAACGATCCGAGGCACGGAATCACTCCTCATGCCGTTGTGCGAACTCCTTAGCCGTCGAAACCGACCCGCCTGTACCTTACAACAGGTGTATCAAGTTGCCAATAGGAATGAGACTACCCGCTAGACAACTTGACGCGTACGCTCCGCCCGGATTCACCGACCAGCGGGCATCCGCGGGCTGGCCGCGGCGCAGCGGGCCCTCGGTCGCCAGCGCCACGCTGTCGGAGCCGATCGAGCACCGAACCCTCGGCCGCTGCGTAGTGTCAAGGATAGGCACTCACGTCAGGGAGAACCCCATGCGCAAGCTTGCCAGCATCCAGATCGTGAACGCCGCCGAGCCGATTCCGAACGCCGACGCGATCGAGAAAATCCGTGTGCTCGGCTGGTGGGTCGTCGTGAAGAAGGGGGAGCACCGGCCGGGCGACAAGGTCGTTTACTGCGAGATCGATTCGCTGTTGCCGGAGCGGCCGGAGTTTGAGTTCCTGCGCGCCGGCAGCTTCAAGCCGGCCCAGACCGACGACACGGGCGCCGTCGTCCAGCCGGCGGGCTTTCGGATCAGGACGGTGAAGCTGCGCGGGCAGATTTCGCAGGGAATCTGCTTCCCGCTGTCGGTGCTGCCGCCGGGCGCACCGGCCGACGATGGGGCGGACGTGACCGATTGGCTCGCGGTGCGCAAGTGGGAGCCGCCGTCGATGGCCATGCGCGGTCGCGTGAAGGGTGGCTTCCCAGGGTTCCTGCCGAAGACCGACGAGATCCGGGTTCAGGTCCTGGAGCCGGTGCTGGCCCAGCACCGCGGCAAGACGTTCTACGTCACCGAGAAGCTCGACGGCATGTCGTTCACGGCATTCCTCCGCGACGGGCAGTACGGCATCTGCAGCCGCAACCAGTGGATGGACGAGACGGACAGCACGAATGTCCTCGCGCGGGTGGCCCAGCGGCTGCAGCTCGAGGAAAAGCTCCGGGCAATCGAGCAGGCACGCGGATTTCAGCCGGCAATTCAGGCCGAGGTGATCGGCCTGGGCGTGCAGAAAAACAAGTATGCGCTGAAGGAGGTCACGCTGCGGGTGTTCAATGTGCTCGATATCGGCGCCGGCCGGCTGGTCGATCACGCGGCGATGATCGATATCCTGCGCGGTCGATCTGGAGGGCGTGCCGCAGCTCGGCACGCTGATCCTCAACCACACGGTGGACGAGCTGGTCGCGTTCGCGGAGGGGATGAGCGTCTTGAACCCCAAGGTGCAGCGCGAGGGCGTGGTTCTCAGGCCGCTCGTCGAGGAGTACGACGAGGACATTGGCGGCCGGCTGAGCTTCAAGGTAATCAACCCGAAGTTCTTGCTCAAGTATGACGAGTGACGGCCCGAACACGTCTGGCGACCGTAGCGTCCAGCGCGTAAGATGCGCGAAAGGAGATTGCCATGATCGAGCTGACCGCCGAGCAACGCCTGGAATTGAACACGGACATGCCCCGTGCCATTGATCCGGAAACACAGACGACGTACGTCCTCGTCAAGGAAGAGGTGTATGAACGCCTTGAAGCGCTTTTGGTGCCTGACCGTTTGACCCTTCCCGAACAGCAAGCCGCGCTTCGTGCCGCCGGGCTGCGCCGGCTGGGACGATCCGGAAATGGACGTGTATGATCGCGAGGAGTCCGAGCAACGACCATGAACGTTCAGCGCGGCGACGTTGTGATGGTGGACTGGTTCTTTAGCGACCGCACGGGAAGCAAGCGCCGGCCTGCCCTCGTCGTGCAGGCCGATGCGTACAACACGACACTCGACGACACGATCCTGGCCCTCATTACGGGCAGTGCCCGGCGACGGGTGGGAGCCGCGACGCAGCTGGAGATTGAGATTGCGACTCCGGACGGCATGCAGACGGGCCTGGTCATCAATTCCGTTGTCCAATGCGAGAACCTTGTGACGGTGGATCGCAAGTTCATACTGCGAATCCGCGGTCGATTGTCAGCGGCCCTGATGCAGAAGGTCAATGAGTGCCTCAAGGACGCATTGGCGGTGCCATGACTTGTCGCCCCCGGGGCATTCAGGATACTTCTGGGGCCACGAGTCGATCTGGGCCTTCCGTCGCGCCGGGGGCAGTCAGGATCCGCCGCCGGCGCGCCCGAGGCAGCGGTCGAAGGTTCGCTCCGTCGCCAGCGTGAGGCCGAATGCGGCGCCGGCGTAGCTCAGCAGCCAGAAGACCTTCCACCCGACCTGTTCGTCTGGCGGGCCGTGGCCAACGTGGAACGTAATCTCGCCGACTCCGTACCAGGGGCTCAGGCAGGCGAACCCACGCATCGTGTCGCCGGGGCCGGACGCAAGCAGCAGCAGCACCGGGCCGGCGGCAAGCAGCACGTACACTGCCACCACGGCCCCGAAGGCTACACCGAAGCGCGGCACCCAAGTCGCCAGCGCCAGGCCGAGGCTGTTCACCAGCGCGCCGTAGGCGAGCATCAGCGCGACCAGCAGCCCGAGTAACATCCCGCTTCCGGGCTGCGCCTGCTGGACGGCGACGCCGTACGCCAGCAGCGCCGGCAGCAGTGAAACCTGCGCAACCAGGCGGTAGCTCGCCCACCATTTGCCGCGGACGATGCTCGCCGTCGGCAGCGGCGTCACCAGCAGCACATCGAGGCTGCCATTGACACGCTCCTCGAACAGCGAGGCGACGGCGGTGACGGCGACCAGCAGCAGCCCGACCGAGAACTGGAATGCATTGACGAACGCAGCCGTCTCCCCGCCACGCCTGCTGCCGGCGGCCAGCGCGATCAGCGACGCCCCAACGGAGAGCACGGCGTAAACCGCCCAGACGGCCCGCAGCCAGAGCGAGGGCAGTCGGCGACGCCACTCGCGCCACAGTACCGGGTTGAAGTCGAGTGCGGGCGTTGCGAGGCCGAAGGACAGCAGGCGCGGCCAGCGCCATCGGGGCACGCGGTGCCCACCGCCGCGCTGAACAGCGCGGCGCAATGTCAGGGCGGCGCAGAGGGTGAACACCGCACTCAGCGCGGCACAGATGCCGAAGAAGGTCGCATATTCCTCGAGGCTCGCACGGGTCGGCCCCGCGTACGCGGCAAAGGCAAGCGCGAACGGGTTGCTGATTTCCAGCCAGGCGGGCGGCGGCCCGACGCTCCAGGCCATGCCCAGCCAGTGCCACACGGGCAATGCGAGCAGCCAGATGCCTTCGGCGAGGTAGGTCGCAAGCAGGACCTCGTGCGGCCTGTCGCCCCAGACGGACAGACAGAGGGCCATCGCGCAACTCACCAGGGCCACCGCGACGCTCACCGAGAAACTGGCGATAACCGCTTCGGGCTCGATGCCGCCCAAAAGCGTGGCCAGGGCCACCACCGGCACGCCGGCCAGCAGCAGGCCCAGTACCGGCAACCCGCGGGCACCAAGCTTGCCCAGGATGATTTCGGCAGCGGACAGGTCGGTGACGAGCACATGGGCCAGGCTGCCGCGCGCCTTGTCCAGGCAGACGCTGCCGGCGAGGTACGCCGGCGCAGCAAGCAGCACCAGGACGAGCTGCGTGCCGGACAGTGCCAAAAAAAACGCCTCGCCGATGGCGGCCAGGGTATTGCGGCCCAGGTGACCACCGATGCCGGGTGATCGGAGGGCCCAGGCGATCCCGAGGCTGACGAGCAGGGCGGCCAGGAAAACGGTCCGCGCCGCGTAGGTCTGCCAGCGCCGCGCAACCAGGACGCATTCATAGGCGAGGACCGGGCTGAAGTTCCAGGGTCGCACAGGCTGGTCCTGATTTAGGCGTGCGCTGCGACCGAGGGAAATTGGGCGACCGGTCACATAGGTGACTGAGCCTTGCCAATCACCGCCAGCGCCGCGTCGTGCAATAGCCCATTGGTCGCGAGCAGCCCGTGTTTCTGCCACGCCCCCGGCAAGCCGTAGCGCAGCTCCTCGCCGCCGGTGCCGGTGACGCGACCGCCGGCTTCGGTCACGAGGATGTGGCCGGCGCAGATGTCCCAGTCGTGGAACGCCTCGTAGGTGTTGAGATATACGTCCGCCTCGCCGTGCGCCACCAGCGCCAGCTTGATGCCCGCCGAGTACGACTCGACCACCCGCGCCGGCCGCAGCGCCTCCGCCCAGCGCGAACGCTTGCCGGGAGTGCGCGACCGACTCTGCGTCAGTGTGCACTGGCTCAGCTCGCTTACCGCAGTCACCCGGCACGTGAGCGGCTCCGTCGTGTCGCCGTCGCGTCGCCAGCAGCCGCCGCCGTTGATGGCGTAGGTGAGCCGCGCCACCGCGGGCTGGTAGACCACGCCGGCGCCGATGGCGCCGGCCTCGACGAAGCCGATCATGACGGAGAACTCGCCGTTCTTCCGCGAAGCCGCGCGTGCCGTCGATCGGGTCGACAATCCATAGCCGGCCGCCGGTATGCTGCGCCTCCGCGAGCGTCGCCGTCGCTTCCTCGGCACAGAGCGCGTCGTCGGGGAACGCGGAACGCAGCGACTGCAGGATGATTTCCTGCGAACGCCGGTCGGCGTCGGTGGTGATGTCCGCGGGCGCATCGGGGATCGCCTGGAAGCGGGCGTATTCTTCGAGCAGATAGCGGCCGGCCAGACGTGCCGCCGTGAGCGCGGCTTCGAGTTCGCGTTCGTACATGCGCTAGCATCCTTGTTGGTTAGGTTTCCTCGGCCAGCGGGGGGGCGGGCGTCTGATTGGCGAGCACGGCGGCGAACTCGTTGAACTGCAGGTACTGCAGGTGCTTGTACAGATCGCTGCTCGCCAGCAGCTCGCGATGGTCGCCGGAGGCGGCGATGCGGCCGTGGTGCAGCAGGATGACCTGGTCGCAGCTGCGGATCGTCGACAAACGTTGCGGCAGAAACACCACGGTCCGCCCCGGTAGCACCCGCTGCAGCGTGTCGTCGATCAGCGATTTGGTATCGTCGTCGAGCGTGGCCGGCTCCTCGATCAGGTACAGCGCCGGGTTGCGCAGGATTGCACGGGCCAGGGCGATGCGGAACATTTCGCCGGCGTTGAGGGCGTGGCCCGACTCGCCGATCACCGTCTCGTAGCCCTGCGGCAGCTTTTGAATGAACTGGTGGGCGTGCGCGGTCTTGGCCGCCTCGATGATCCGCTGCAGGTTGTACGCCGGATCGCCGCAGCCGATGTTGTTCAACACCGAGTCGCTGAAGACGAGGTTATCTTGCAGGACCAGTCCCATCTGCGTCCGCAACGAGTCGAGCGTCACCCAGCGGAGGTTCTTGCCGTCGATGCGGACCTCCCCACCGGTCGGGTCGACGAAGCGCGGCAACAGCGACACGAACGCCCGCTTCTCCTGCGCGTCCGGGCCAACGACGGCGACGCGCTGGCCGGCCTCGATCCGCAGGCTGACGTGGCGCAGCAGCTTGCGGCCATTGCCCGGCTCCTGCAGCGTGACCTTGTCGAATTCCAACGCTTGTGCGAGCGCCGGCAGAAACTCGGCCTCGATCGGCTGACCGACGCCGCCGGGCCGATCGAGAAATGCGAAGAGCGCCCGTGCTGCCTCGCGGCCGCGGCGCAAGGCGCGGCGGGTGTCGAGCATGGCGCGGACCGGCCAGTACAGGCAAACCAGCGCCGCCGCCAGGATGGCCGCGCTGGCCACGCCGAGATGGCCCTGCACGATGACGTAGCCGGCGGCGAGCAGCAGCACCAGCCCGGCGAACAGGCCGAGTAACGCGAGCAGCGGCGGGTACAGCGCCTCGCCGCGATAGCGCGCGAGCTGGGCGTCGGCGTAAGTCTTGAGCTGCTTCTCGACGCGGGCCTGGTTGAACGCCTCCATGAGGTAGACCTTGACGAGGCGCGTCAGTGTCAAGCTCTCCTGGATCAGAGCAAGCTGGGCGGCTGCCCGGTTCTGTGCCGTGCGGCTTTGCTGCCGCACCAGCGCGGCGACCTGGCCGCCGACGATCCACATCAGCAAGGCAAACATGAAGAAGGCCAGCGCCAGCCAGGGACTGACCAGCAGCGCGAACAGCAGCAGGAGCCCCGCCTTGACCGGCTCGCGGAAGAACACGTTCAGCCAGCGGTATAGCGATTCGTGGACGAACTCCAGATGCCGATTGGACGCGCCGACCGCCTCGCTCGAGCCGAGGGGATGAAATGCCGAGGTGCCAAGGCGATGCGTGTGCAAATAGAGGGCGCGGTGCAGCGCGTGACGGCTTCGAGGCACGCCAGCGCCGCCGCGTAATTCGACAGAAAGAGCAGTCCGCAGCGGGCCGCGGCCAGCACGAGGGCCAGCGCGAACAGCCCCAGTAAATAGCGCTCGTCACCGCCGGCCCAGGTCCAGCCGTTCCACGCTGCGAGCGTCGCCGTCAGCCAACCGGTGAAGGTCCCCCGGCTGCGTACGACCCGGCCGAGCAGGCCGACGTTGGCGACGGGCTGGGCCAGCGCCACGTCGAGACCGTGCTGTTTGATGTTGCGGCGCAGCCGGTCACGGACGCGCTCGGCGGCGTCCTCACCGACCGCGTCGTGTAGGTACTGAATAGCGTCGACGTACCACAGCAAGGCGCGTTCGCGATCGGCCAGCTGCTTGGCGTGCACGCCGTTGAACCACTCATTCAGCTCGGCGTCGGGAAGGTTCAGCGACTCCAACGTGGCATGGACGCGTTTCTTCGGGACGGGAGCGCTGTCCGCATCCTCGGGCGGCGTCGCGTCTGGAAAATCGAAGGCCGCCCGCTCGACCGGCGCGAGCTGCTGCAAGGACGGCACCTCGCCGCGATTGACGACCAGATCGATGTAGAGGGCCAGCAGGAGTACCAGCGCGAAGAACAGCAATGCGGTGACGATCGACGAAACGATGGCAAGCCACTGGGCGACGGGATGATACTGGAGGAATTTGCGGGCGCGAGCAAAGGCGGAGATTTCCATGGACATGCTCCCCCGGAACCGGTTGGCCGACCGTTTCGCTCCTGTATTGTAGCAGACGCCCTGGGGGCGTTGAAAAGCCCGGTCGGCGCCGGCGGCACCGGCGCGGCGCCGCTTTGGCTCCGGAATGGTCCGGAGGAAGGGATCGGGCAAGAGTTGCGGGGTCTCTGGGTAGGCGTTCAACTCACGAGTTGCGGCGTGCGTGCCGCTTCGGGGCACGGTGTGGGGTGCAACGCCGGTGCGAGAGACAAAAAAACGCCCGGGCTCTCGCGGATGCAAACCCATAGGTCCAGACCGAGCACGGCGTACTGGAGGAGCCCTCATGAGCCAAGAATCGGGTCAATGGACGCGGAGTGATTGTTCGGTAATCAGGATCTCCAGTTGATCGAATTCGCTTAGCAGGGCCCGCTTGAGCTGTGTGATGAAACGCGAACTTCCCTGACGCCGGAAGTCCAGCACGGTCATGATGATGACCTGATCGAGGTACAGGCGGGTGCTGCCTTGCCAGATTCCTTCCAACGGGAATTCGCGTTGCTGGGCGGTCAAGCCACCGAAGCGGGCCAGCAGCCGGCGTTGCACGCCCTTGAATACGTCATCGGTGATCGGCTGACCCTCGTTGTCGGTCAGCGGCAGATAAAGGTCATATCGGCGAGCCGCTCTAGACATGGTTCGGACCTGCCTTGTGACCGTCAGGTGGAGGGACGATTTCAAAAGGGAGTTTCTTGCGGCGCAAGAGGAGGATCTGGCGATCGCTCACCAGATAAATCGGCTCCGGACCGATGCAAGAGATGGGACCCGATGCGACCAGCGCCCGCCAAACTTTGCCCCATTGCTCATCAGGAATCCGGATCGCCTGCATGGATTAAGCTGCCCAAGAGTACTGGACCAAGGATCCTCAGGTGTAGTGTAAGCAAGAACGCCGACGACGAAAAGCTGGAAAACCGTTTTCGCGAACGGGAGGTCTACACCACGGATTCGGTCAGCGGCGGCACGCTGCCCACCAACGACACGTTCACGGCGGCCGGTGACGGCGTGTATACGTTCACCGGCCTGAAGCTCAAAACGAAAGGTACCCAAACGCTCACGGTTATGGACACGTTGGTGGGCACGATCGTCGGCAGCTTGACGATCGACGTGACCTAAGCCCGCTGAGTCGATAGCCGATTCGCCACCACCTCCAGCGGGTGCAGCTGCCCGGCGCGGGGTCAGGTCCTTGATCTGGTGACGGCACGACGTGCCCGGGGCGACGACCAGGGCTTGCGGGTCCTTCTCCAGCGCGGGCAGCAGGTCGAGCCGGGCGATGGCGGTGCTGATGTCGTAGTGCGCCTTCTCGTAGCCGAACGAGCCGGCCATGCCGCAGCACCCGGTGTCGAGCACGCGCACTTCCAGCTCCGGAATGCGCCGCAACAGCGCGGCCGTTCCCTCCATGCCGACAAGCGCCTTTTGATGACAGTGGCCGTGCACCACGCATTGCTCCGGCAGGCCGCGCAGTGTCAGCGTGCGCCGTCCGGCGTCCAGCTCGCGCGCCAGCCAGGCGTCCGCAAGATGCGCGGCGCGGGCGATGGCTTGCGTCGTCGGCCCGGGGACCAGCTCGGGCCATTCGTCGCACAGCGTCAACAGGCAGCTCGGCTCCAGACCGAGGATCGGCAAGCCCGCAACCACCTGGGCGGCCAGACGCGGCGCCTGCGTCTGAATGAGCTGGCGGACCTCGGCCAGGTAGCCCTTGCTGATCAGCGCCCGGCCACAACACGTCAGGCCGGCCAGGCGCACGCGGCAGCCGGCGGCTTCCAGCACCTCCACCGCGGCCTGGCCCACGTGCGGTTCATTGGAATTCGTGAAGCAATCGTCGAGCAGCAGCACGTCGGCCGGTGCGCGCTCCCGGGGGCGCCGCCGCGCCATCCACAGGCGCAGCGTCTCCTCGTGCAGCACCGGCAGGCTGCGACGGCGGTCGATGCCGGCGACCTTCTCGAGCAGCCAGCGGAATAGGCCGCCCTGCTGCATGCGATTGACAAGTCCCGGCGACCAGGCGCCGAGCCGATTGACGCGATGGATGTTGCCCATCAGCCAGTGGCCGATCGGGCGCTGCCGATCGCGGTAGTAGAGGCTCAGCCATTCCGCCTTGAGCTTGGCCAGATCGACGTTGCTCGGGCACTCCGATTTGCACGCCTTGCACATTAGGCACAGGTCGAGCACCTCGCGCACCCATTCCTGCCGCAGCGCCTTGAGCGGCTGCGCCCGGACAGCGCGAGCCGCAACGCGTTGGCCCGGCCGCGGGTGCTGTCTTGCTCGTCGCGCGTGGCCCGGAACGACGGGCACATGGTTCCGCCCTGCATCTTGCGGCAAACGCCTGAGCCGTTGCACAGCTCGACCGCACGGACGAAGCCCTCCTGCTTGCTGTAGTCGAACAGCGTCGCCGGCTCCTCGCCGCTTACGGCATTGCCATAGCGCAGGTGCTCCGTCATGCGCGGCGCGTGGACGACCTTGCCCGGGTTGAACAGGTTGTGCGGGTCGAAGGCATGCTTGACCTGGCAGAACGCGTTATAGACCGTCTCGCCGAACATCTTCCGGTTCCATTCGCTGCGGGCCAGGCCGTCACCGTGCTCGCCCGAGAGGCTGCCGCCGAACTCGAGCACCAGGTCGGTCACGTCCTCGGTGATGCGGCGCATGCGCGCCACGTCGGCGTCGCTCTTGAGGTTCAAGACGGGCCGAATGTGCAGGCAGCCGACCGAGGCGTGACCGTAGAACGCCCCCTCGGTCCCGTGGTGCTTGAGCACGTCGCGGAAGCGCTGGACGAACGCGGGCAGGCGTCCGGCGCCACGGCGGTATCCTCGATAAATGTCACCGGCTTGCGATCGCCTGGCAATCCGAGCAGCAGCGGCACCGCGGCATTGCGCAAGCTCCACAGCGGGTCGCGCAGGGCCGGCTCCACCGCGGGCAACGTGGTGACGAGGCCGGGCATGCCTTGGAGGCGCTGGTTGAGCCGGGTGACGCGGTCCTCGACCTCGGCGAGTTCGGCGCCGCTGAACTCGACCATGAACAGCGCCGCGGCCCGGCTGGAGAGCGGCGCCGCGGCGTTGCGCAGCGACAGGTTGTCGTGCGCCAGTTCGAGCAGCAGGTGATCGAGCAATTCCACCGCGGACGGTCCCGATTCCAGGCACACGGCGAGCGCGTCCATGGCGGCGGCGAGGCTATCGAACTGCGGCACCAGCAGGCCGACCGCCCGCGGCCGCGGGACGAGCCGCAGCTCCGCCTCGGTGACGACGGCCAGCGTCCCCTCGCCGCCGATGACGAGCTGGTGCAGGCCGGCCCTGTCTGCTCTCTCCCCGTTCGTAGGGTGGGTGGAGTCTTCGGAACCCACCACGAACGCCGATTGGTGGGTTCCGAAGACTCCACCCACCCTACGATCGTTGGGGAGAGGGGAGCCAAGAAATGCACGCGCGATGACATCGAGGTTGTAACCACTGACGCGGCGCAGGATGCGCGGAAAACGGCGAGCAATCTCGGGGGCGGCTGTCTCGACCGCCGAGCGCACGCCGCGATAGATCGACCCGAGCAGCGAGTGATCCTCGCGCTGGCGCCACTCGGCGGTGGTGAGCGGCCCCAGTACCGCCCGGCTGCCGTCGCTGAGGACGACGTTGAGACGGCGGACGTGGTCGATCGTCTTGCCGTACACGATCGAGTGCGAGCCGGCCGAGTTATTGCCGATCATGCCGCCGAGGTTGGCGCGGCTGGCGGTGGCGACGTTGGGACCGAACATGAGCCCGTGCGGCGCGAGGGCGCGGTTGAGCTGGTCGAGCACGACGCCGGGCTGGACGTGCGCGGTCATGCCGGCGGGGTCGATGGCGAGCACCTGGTGGAGGTACTTGCTGCAGTCGATGACGAGTCCGGGGCCGATCGACTGGCCGGACAGGCTGGTGCCGCCGCCGCGCGGCACGATCGGGACGTGCATCTGCAGGGCGACCTGCACCGCGGCGGCGAGGGCGTCGGTGGTATGCGGCAGGACGACGCCGAGCGGCTCGATTTGGTAGATGCTCGCGTCGGTGCTGTAGAGCTTGCGGGCGGCCTCGTCGAAGCGCACCTCGCCGTCGACATGGCGGCGGAGGTGCTCGTGCAGGGCGCTGCGTTTCTGATCGATGAAATCGAGCATAGGGAGCTGTCCGAG
The DNA here is from genome assembly GCA_963834865.1 of uncultured Gemmataceae bacterium. Taxonomy (GTDB): domain Bacteria; phylum Planctomycetota; class Planctomycetia; order Gemmatales; family Gemmataceae; genus CAWIDK01. The sequence continues at coordinate 722,321 of CAWIDK010000005.1, read as the reverse complement.
ATCGATGGCGTGCGACCAAGCGTCAGCCTGCCGCGGCCGGGTGCTGATGCATTATAGAAGCCGCTGTGCCGCGGCGCGATCGAACGCTCGATCCGGGTGTCGGGCCCGCGCAAATGGTTTTTTTTGCGTGCATCGAGCCGGTTCTTCGTGTTAAATGGAAATTTGAGTGCGCGGCGCCGTCCAAAGTGCATGTCCGGTGCCGCGACGCCGTCCGGAACTCCTGTTGAGGAGAAACTCGTGTTACACTCCCTGATGCTGTGGCTCTTTGCGCGCCGCCTGTCGCCGCGCCATCGGTACCTGGCGCCCTGCCCCGCGCGGCGGCCGGCGTGGCCGGAAAATGTGGGCATGTCGGCCGCGCCTGGAGAACCTCGAAACGCGCACCATGCCGTCCGCGGCCGTCTCGCTGTTGCCGTTTCTGACGGCACCGCCCGCCGGGCTCGCTCGACCCGAGGCGGCGGCCATGGTCGACGTCGACGCTGGCGGCGGCCTGGCGCGTCCCAACATCCTTGGGCCGATGGGCGCGGGCGCGTTGATCGACGCCCGCAGCGCGCCGCCATCGGGCGACTCGGTGGAGTTCATGCACGCCGTGTCGACGCCGGGGAACGATCCGAGCGTTACTCCTGACCCGGTTGCGACGCCGACCGGCTCCGTTGGCGCGGTCGGCGCCGGCAGCACATCGCTGCCCGTGTTCACGTTCGTCCTGGACTCGATCACGTTCGCGCTCGATTCGGCGGGCCACGGTGGCACAGCGTTGCTCCCGATTGCGGCGTCGGCAGCCGTCGACGCCCACGCCCCCGGCATGCTTGACGCGCCGCTGGAAGGCGCCATGCTGCAGGCCGGCGCTCCCGCAACGCACGCCCTGACCCGCGCCATGGACGCATCCGCCAGTGATCTGTTCGCCGCCGAGATCGCGACCGACGCAGGCACCAATCCGGCAACCGAGGACGGTACCGCGGCAGCATCCGCCACGACCCTGCGCGTGGAAATACCGTACGAAGTCGAGGTAGGCACACCGGCCGAGGTCCTGGTGATCGCGCTCAACCCGGCCAACCGGCCCGCCGGGGAGTACAGCGGCACCGTCACTTTCCACAGTTCGGACCCCGGCGCGGCGCTGCCGGCGCCGGTCACGTTCGGGCCAGCGGACAACGGTATCCACGTTGCGACCGTGATCTTTAGCAGCGCCGGCAGCCAGACGCTTGCGGTGTCCGACGGCGCCAACGCCCTCCGCGACATTGTCACCGTATGGGTGCGCCGGTCGGTCGGCCGTCGTCGGAATCAGCGCAATCGAGACGTGCTCGACATCTGGTTGGCGTCCTGACGTGCCCGGGATTCGCAAGAATCCGCCCCCCCGCGTGGGCGGCGGAATTCTTGCGAATTCCGCTACTTTCGGCTTCGTTTTGGCGGTCAGTCACAATCTTGCCTTGTTTTCCCATTTTACCTCAAGACTGGTATACGAGTTGCTCGTTGCCGTTCCCGTCGATTCGATTAGCGCAACAAAAGTTGCGCATCTTGCCTAATTGATCTGGAAAAGCTTGTCGGCCCGTATAGAATCTGTAGAAAATACCCAGCCTGCCCATCTTTGCTGGAATAGGGGAAAGATGGGGAGAATGTAGTTTTCCAACTCAGGTGTACTGGTTTAGGGAGAAAGCCCATGAAACGGTCCGTGCTGACGGTGGTAGCGCTGATGGCCCTGATAGGTCTGACATCGGGTGACAGCCAGGCAGGCGACAGTCCCGCCTGCGGTCCTGTCTATGCGTGCGCCCGGCGCCGGTGCAGTACGTCGCGCAGACGGTGACGCGCTTCAAGCAGGAAATCGTCGAGAAGGAAGTCATCGACACCGTTTACAAGAGCGTTCCGCGCGAGGAGAAGTTCAAGTACACCGTGCAGGTGCCGGTCTTCACGCCGACCAAGCAGACGATCAACGTCTGCAAGCTCGTGACCAAGGAAATGCCGTACACCTACACCGTGCAGGTGCCCGTCTTCACGCCGACCAAACAGACGATCAACGTCTGCAAGGTAATCACGAAGGAAGTGCCGTACACCTGCACCGTGCAGGTGCCCGTCTTCACGCCGACCAAGCAGACGATCAACGTCTGCAAGCTCGTCACCAAGGAAGTGCCGTTCACGTACACCGTGCACGTGCCCGTCTTCACGCCCACCAAGCAGATCCAGACGGTTCATGTTCCCTCATACAAGAAGGTCCCCTATACCTACACGGAGCTGGTGCCCAGGACGGTGCAGAAGCAGGTGACGGTGACCCGCTACAAGTGCGTGCCGGAAGTGGTCACGAGGACGGTGCCGGTCTGTCGCACCATCCAGGTCCCGATGACCGACTCTTGCGGGCATTGCTGCTATGTGTGCCAGCGCGTGACGGAAATGCAGACCACCAGCTGCACCGTGATGAAGAGCGTGCCGGTACAGGAGACGATCACGGTTAATGAAATCGTGTGCGACTCGGTGCAGAAGCAGGGCGAGCGGACCATGTGCGAGATGGTTCCGCAGCAGCAGGAAATCACGGTCAACGTGTGCAGCTACCGCACTGAGCAGCGCACCGGCGTCCACCGCGTGTGCGAGACGATTACCGTGCCGCAGGAAATCACGGTCAACGTGTGCAGCTATCACCCCGAGCAGCGCACTGGCGTTCGCCACGTGTGCGAACTGGTGACGGTGCCGCAGGAGATTACGGTCAACGTGTGCAGCTATCGCCCCGAGCAGCGCACCGCCATTCGCCACGTTTGCGAGACGATCACCGTGCCGCAGGAAATCACGGTGAACGTGTGCAGCTATCGCACCGAGGAGCGCGTTGGCAGCCGGACGGTGTGCGACACTGTCGCCGAGAAGGTGACGCGCAAGGTCCGCTACTGCACATGTGTGCCGTACACCGAGGTGATCCAGGTCCCGGTCTGCACGACCTGCTGCTACAGGCGCCGTGCTGCGGCGGTCTGTTTCGCCGCGGCCATTAGGCCGTGTCAGCGAGCAAAATGTCGGGAGCCGCGTCCGGAGGACGCGGCTCTTTTTTTGGGCACCGAGTTGCGCAGGATTGACACCCCGGCGTCACGCCACTGATCCTGCAAACCGTTCGCCGTTTGTAGTTCCCCTATCCCTTGACCCACTTGTTCGGATTGCCTCCCAGCGGGCCCCCGGCCGGCGGCCGCCACAACACCGCGGCCTCGATTTGCCCGGCGAGGGCGAAGTCCTTGTCAGTGATGCCGCCAGCGGAATGGGTCTTCAGCTTTACCCACACCTTGCCCCAGGTCACGGTCAGGTCGGGATGGTGCCAGGCGGCCTCAGCCAGGTAGCCGACCGCATTGACCAGCGCCAGTGTCGTCAGCCAGCCGTCGGTCGTGAACTTGCGCCGCAGCCAGCCGTCCTCGAGCTTCCAGCCGGCGAGTCCCAGCTCGGACAGCTTCGTGGGAATCTCCGCCTCGGTGTAGACGTGCAGTTTTTCTTCGGACATGAGTGCCTCCCTTCCAGCCATCGTGCCATCGCCGCGTCCCTGGTCAATGTACCGAATCGGCCCCGCTTCGTGGTCCCTACCAGAGCTTGCACAATCCCCAACGGTTCGCTATCCTCCCCGCCCACATGGCAATGCATACGCGTACAGGAGAACTTGCCGTGAACCGGATGGTCGCTCTTCTCTGCCACGGCATGGTGCTCCTGGCCGCGCTGCGCTGGGCCCATTCGACGAGCGGCTTTCTCGTCACGGGTCTGGGGCTGATGTTGCTCCTCGATACATTCGCCTTACGCGTCGTGCCGGGGCGCTTGCCGATTGCGTGGACCAGGGAGCTGGCGATTCGCGCCGGCTACTTCTTCGGTGGCGGGGCCGCATTCTATTTGATGCGGCCCGGCCTCGTGCCGCTGTGGGAGGCCACCTATCGCGGCATGATGGTCTGCCTGGCCGCTTTCCTGCTCGAACGCTTCGTGAACCGCGTCGGCAGCACGGCGCGAACGCGCGCCTGGTTGCGTGGCGCCTTGCTCGCACTCTTCGTCCTCGTCATCCCGCCGATCGCGGCTCTGCACCCGCTCCATACCGTGCCCAAGCGAACTCCCGCCGCATTCGGCCTGGCCTTCGAGGACGTGCGTTTCCGGACCGCCGACGGCGTGCAGCTCGCGGCCTGGCTCGTGCCGCATCCGCATCCCCAGGGCAACGTCATCTTCTGTCATGGACATGGCCGTAATCGCGGGCACGTGGCCGGGCTGCTCGCAACGTTGCACGCCCTGGGCCTGAACGTGCTCGCATTCGATTTCCGCGGTCACGGCGACAGTGAGGGCCACACGTCCACATTCGGCGATCGCGAGGTCCAGGACGTGCGGGCGGCCGTGGCGTATCTGAACGAGAAGTGCCCAGGGCAGCCGGTGTTCCTGATCGGCATATCGCTGGGCGCCGCCGTCTCGATTCAGGCGCTGCCCGAGCTGCCGGAGGTCCGCGGGCTGTGGAGCGAGGGCGCCTTCGCGCGCTTGCGTCACGCCGTGGACCGGGAATTAGCGCCCGCGCCGCCCGCGCTGCGCCGCCCGTTGGCGGGCGTCTACTACCTGCTCGGCTGGGCGGACTGTGGCCTCTGGGGCCCCGCCGTCAATCCGATCGACCGCTTGCGCCAGGTCGAGGCGCCGATCTTCTTTTGTCATGCCGAGCGCGACGAGCTGGTGCCGCTGACCGACGGACAGGCCCTGAACGCCGCATACGCCGGCCCGAAGGACCACTGGTGGGTCGCGGGGGCGTCGCACTACAACGTGCGGCAGCGGAACCGGGAAGAATACCTGCGCCGGCTGCGCGGCTTCCTCGAAGCCTGCCTGGCACGCCACGCCGAAGTCGTTGCAGGCGCTGCGGTGCAGGGAGCGGTCCGGCTTGACACGAGCGGTGTGCGCCCGTAGAAAAAGAGCAAAGGCCCCCATCGTCTAGTGGCCTAGGACATAGCCCTCTCACGGCTAAGACAGGGGTTCGAGTCCCCTTGGGGGTAATCAGTACGCGAAAGCCCAGGTGTTGGACGCCTGGGCTTTCTCGTTTGGCGCCGGCAGATTCTTGCTTTTTCGCGTATTCCATGTGGGGAATCGGCCATGCGAGTCGAAACCGAACTCAAGCTCGATTTTGACGACGTACTGATTCGTCCCAAGAGGTCCGTCGCTCCCAGCCGCGCGAGTGTGGACCTGCAGCGGAGCCACCGCTTTCGCAATGCCTCCCCGGCGGCGGGCTGGACAGGCACGCCCATTGTGGCCGCCAACCTCGATACGGTTGGCACGATGAAGATGGCCCAGGTGCTGCACGGGTTGCACATGCTGACCTGCCTCCACAAATATTATCCCGTGCAGCAGTTGATCGACTTCTTTACAGCCGATCCGGCCAGTCAGTCTACATTTTACACGCTTGGCATCCGCGATGAGGACTTTGACAAGCTCAAGATGTTTGTCAAGGAGGCGGGCGATAAGGCGCGGTTGATCTGCGTCGATGCAGCCAACGGGTACACGAAGTTCTTTGTGGATCGCGTGAGACAGGTCCGCGAGATGTGCCCCTGGGCGATTCTGCTGGCGGGAAACGTGGCGACCCCGGAGATGGTGCAGGAACTCCTGATCGGCGGCGGCGCCGACATCGTGAAGGTGGGCATTGGTCCGGGCATTGTTTGCACGACCCGAGAGATGACGGGCGTGGGCTATCCGCAGTTGTCGGCCATCTTGGAGTGCGCCGATGCCGCCCACGGCAACAAGGGGCACATTTGTGCCGATGGCGGGTGCAGGAAGCCGGGGGATGTTGCCAAAGCGTTTGGAGCGGGAGCGGACTTTGTGATGTTGGGAGGCATGATGGCCGGGACCGACGAGTGTGAGGGCGAGTGGGTGATTGCCGAGGGCCAAAAGCGGTCCATGAAATTCTACGGCATGTCCAGCGTCGAAGCTCAGGAGAAACATCACGGTGGCGTGAAGGAGTACACTGCCGCCGAGGGCAAATGCATGGAGATGCCGTACAAAGGTCCCGTCGCCGACGTGTTGCGCAAGATCATGGGCGGCCTGAGATCGGCCTGCGCTTACGTGGGCGCTGACCGCCTGAAGGATCTATCCAAATGCTGTACGTTCGTAAGGTGTACCAGACCCTAACCCTGTTGCCGAGTGAGCCATCAGGAGAAACCATGCGAATCGAATACACCTGTGACGACGGGAGCCGAACCCTTGCCTCGTGGCCGTCAATGGCATTGCTACACTGGCTCGGCCGATCCCACCCGCCGCCGCCGATTGAGAATCCGGAGCCGTTCAAGATCTATGTAGTGGCCTCGCCGGTTCCAAGCGACGGCCATCCGATGTTTCTGACGCTGGTTTACGCCGAGATCGAACGACGCTGGAACAAAACGCCGCCGTTAGCAGCATTGCCGCCCAATCCCAAGAGGAAGCACGGCGGCAAGAAGTATCAGACGCGCTGTCTGGAAATCCTTCAGTGGCTTCATGCCGAGGGTGACATTACGAAGTTGGAGATTGCGTCGAAGTTGTGAATGAAGCCCGCTGGGCAAACTGGACGGCTGCGGCAACGCTAACAAATGCAGTTGGCGCAGCGCAGGGCCAATCACCTCATGTCTCGACGCACCCGTTTCTTACCGCCTCAAGAAATCCGTGAAAGCTGGGACTACGGTCAGCGATCGTCGGCGCGTTCAAGCTTCTCGCAATCTCTTCTGAAATCACAGCGGTGTAGACGCGATCACCCAACAAATGCTTAAGATGAAGTTTTGGGTTCTCAATCTCGTCGGGCTTCGACGTATCTACACTCCCCGGTGCTCGCCCGAGGTACTCTTTTAGGCCAGCGACATCGGCAAAGTACCACGCCTCAAGATGCCACTGGGCGCACGCGAACTGAAGGCTCGCTGTGATTTTCGCCCCAAGCCTTCCAGCGAGCTGGTCCCGAAACGGGCGCAAGACTTGAGCGGGGTTTTTACCGTCGGTATCTACGAGGATAACAAACTTGTCTGGCGTAACGTTCCCTGTGGGTGCGTATCACGCGGCCTTCACGAGCTTCTCAGCCATCTCGACATTCAAGGCCTTGTTTCCATCCGGCCTACGCACCTCAACGACGAAAATATCGTCCGCCTGCAGGTGCGCAACGAGGTGGGGAAGGGCGCGACGTTCGGTTTCGCCTGATGCGATCACAACCACGTTCTTGCTCATACCGCCTAACCTCCGAACCCCTTGGTCTCGTAAAACTCCCCGAGGCCGAAGCCCGAGGCTTCAAGCGCCTGCCGGACGGCCGCCGGATCGCTTTCGCGACTCACGCGGGTGCCGTCATGGTCGGTGTGGCGGACGACACATACAGCCTCCGGGTCATTCAGGAAGTCTAGCAGGAGCGGCGAGTGTGTAGTCACAAGGATCTGAACACGATTGCGGACTTTGAGAAGATACGCGGCGAACGAAGTCAAGGCTGTTGGATGGACATTGTTCTCGGGTTCCTCAATCCCGATCAAGTTGCTTGCCGACTCGCTAAAAAGGGCGGTCATGAGCGCCAACATTCGCAGCGTACCACTGGACACGCCCATTTGATGAACCGAAAACTGGAGCCCTGGCTCAAACTGCACGAAGTTGAAGCGATCTTCAGATTCGCGCGGTTCGATTCTCGATGGCAACCCCAAGACCGATTGGGTTGCGGACACGATCTGGGCGAAGATTTCCGGTGACGATTTGCTGAGGAAGTACAATCGTTCAGCTAGGTTTCGGCCGTAGGGATCGAACCGCGACGAATCCAAGCCGGTCCAATCACGGCGCAACAGGTACGGGTTTGGATCGAAGAACCCCCAGCGGCTCACGAATTCTGCGACGCCTCGCGCCGGAAAGGAGGCATCCGCCGCCGCGGCAGCGAGTGCACAGGTCGTCGGCGATTGTGCCAGGGATACGCGGTCCCCTTTTGCACCGGACCACCACCAGCCTCGGCCCTTATCCGCCGAAAGCAAATGCGATGGTGGAGCGCCGGCACGGAACTCAGAGACGTCCTCTTGAACAAAAAACTCGTACCCATCTTTGACGAACCGAATCGTCCATTCGTACGTCTTGCCATCGCCCTGCAGGCATATCATGAGTTCAATCTGTCGCGTTTCCTCGCCTTTCCAAGCAAGATGGACAATAGCACCGCGAGAGAAAACCGGCGATCTGAAGTCACGTTCTTGCACTCCTTCGTGGAGGAAGCGCAGCGCATCGAGTATGGTACTTTTTCCCGACGCATTGGTTCCAATGAACAAGTTCAGATCGGTCAGGCTAATAGTCTCGTCGCGCAGGCTACGGTAGCGTACTGCTTTGAGACTTAGGAGCTTCATTATTCAGGTCCTCTCGAAACACAGCTCGCAGCTTCGGCACGAGAACCACACCACATTCTACGGCCGCCGCGCGGTCGCGACGAGCGGCAGTTCCCGGTGTCTCATGAGGCCACGACGCAGCGCACATGCAAGTCCGCGCCGTCCTGCGACCAGGCCGCCTCAAACCGCTGCGGCTCGTGCAGCGTCTGTTCGGGGTCGTAGATCAGCACCACCAGACGTTCCGCCTCGGCGGTTCGCTCGTAATGAGCGATGTCCTCCTGAATTGCGCAGCAAGCTGGCCCTCGCCGCGGTCGGAGCTCGCAATCTTCGCCGACACCGCGACGCAGTCGGGCCCAACGATGAAATCCGTCCGTGTCGTCGCGGAATACGACGGTGTGCGCAGCTCACGGCGCACGTCGTCGAAGTGCAGATGCAAGACGGCGCGCAGCAAGTCTTCCAGATCGTGCTCGTCCTCCACCTTGAGCGTCGGCCGGCTGTCGTGCCGGTCGCGCAACTGGCGCACCGCGTGCGGCAGCCGGCGCAGCAGTGTCGCCAGCGCCGCCGAAGTGTCGGTTGCCGCCGCGAGGAGCGGGCGGTTCGACCACGGAAACACGGCGCCGCAGCCGGGGCAGAACTGCGGTGCCGGACGATGGCCGATCGTCGCGAGTCCCGGGAGCGATGACGCCCCCGGGATTTCCTGGCCGCACGTTTGGCAGTGGCACAGGGTCGGCGCCCCACAGCGGTCGCAATGGTTCGCGCCCTGCTCGGGATGACTCAACAGCATGTCGGTGATGACGTGGCCCCGCAGACACACCTGCATCACGTCGCGCGTCAGCTCGGCGTTCATGATTATCCCTTCTTGCGTACCGATACCACCGCGTCGGCCTCGGACTTCTCGATGGACGACATCGCGTCACGCGTCATGCGATCGGCGAATTCCTTCAGCGCCGACAGGTCCGTGCCGTCGCCGGAGAGCTGGAAGCCGGACTTCTCCGCGACCAGCAAGTTGACGAGCATGCCGAGCATCCCGGTCCCCTGGCCGGCCTCGCCGTTCGTCCCGGCGCTGAAGACGCGCTCCGGCACCAGCGGCTGGCTGGCGTGCGACAGGTGCTCGGCCACCAGCGCCAGGGCGTAGAGCCGCGGGTCGCCGTACGAGCTGATTTTGCGCAGCAAGACCGACGCTTCGGACAAACCGATCTGCATGACTTTCTGCGCCTCGCCGCGGCCGGCCAGCATCCGCTGCTTGCTCTCGGCCTCCGCCAACACGACGGTTTGCTCGGCCTGCAACCGCGAGCGCTTCAACTCGGCCTCAGCGACGACCACCGTCTGCTCGGCCTGTTTGCGGGCACGCGCCAGGTCGGCCTCGCCCTTGCTTTCGGCGATCTGCGCCTCGACGCGCGTGTTGGTCAACTGCGTTTGCATCTGGGCCTGCGCCTGCGCCTCGGCCAGCGTCCGCTGCTTTTCGGCGGCCGTCTTCTGCCGTTCGTACGTCTCCAGCTGCTCGATCGACAGCTGCCGAATGCGGAGTTGTTCGAGCAGCGTCTCGATCTTGCCGCCGGCCTCGGCGGTGTCGGGTTTGCCGATCAGCACGTCGACGCACTCGATGTCGAAGTCGCGGAACTTGCGGCGAAGCTCCTCGCGCGATTCCTTCTGGATCTCGTCGCGCTGGTGCAGCAATTCCAGCATCGTCTTCTTGTGCGCCACGTCGCGGAAATAGGCGCTGAGCATCGGGTCGAGCGTCTGCGTGATCAGCTTCTTGATGTCGCCGAACCGCTGGATGACGCCCGGCGCCTTCTGGTAGTCGATATGCACTACGACCGACAGCGGCAGCAATGGCTCGTAGGCATCTTTCGTTACGAGATCGATCGAGCGCAGGCTTTCGTCGTAGCGGTGCGTCTCGGTGCGGCCGGTGATCCAGTGCAGGACGAAGTTGGTCGTCGGCACCAGCACGATCTGGCCGGCGTAGGTGTTGAACGGATACTTGCCGGGGCCGAGCGGCCGTTCCCACACGCCGCGTTCGCCCTCGGCGACGCGCTCGCCGTGGCGGAACGCCTCGCCGGAGGTGTCGCGGCCGACCCGGCCATAGTAGCTGACCACGACACCGACGTAACCGATCGCGACGACCGTCTTGGGAATCATCTCAACGGTGGCGAACCAGCGGTTGATGAAATAGGTGCCGTCGGTGAGCGGCGCGTACTGCCGGCCGCGGCGGCCACCGGCGCGGAGGAACGCCTCGGGATCCTGGTAGTTGTTGTGATAATTCGCGTCGGTCGCGTCCGTGCCGACGGCGGGCGCGATGATCTCGCCGGCACCCAGCGACGGGCCGTCGTGCACGGTGACGATGGCGATGTTGTCCACGCCGTGCGGCGTCTCGTCATGCGGCTCGACCACTTCCACGGCAACGGCTTCCTCCGCGGGTCGCCGTTTCTTGCGGGACGTGCTTTCGGCTTCCGGAACGGCCTCGACCATCCGGAGCGCGCCGCCGACGACGACGGGGTTGAAGCCGTCGACGCGGGACAGCTCGCGCTGCCAGTTGACCAGCGTCTGCACTTCCTGCGCTTCCTGCGACGGCATGCGATAGACCGCGTCCTCGCTGATGACCACGAACAGCGCGGGGTTGATGGCGTAAACGCCTTCACGCAGGATCGAGCGCTGCCGGCCGCGCTGGCCGCGGCCCATCGCCTCGTTGCCGAGCAGGAACGGGCGGGCGTCCTGGAAGTTGTTGCACGGCACGACCCGGCCGATCGTCTGGCTGGGCAGCAGCGGCTCGCCGTCGCGGGCATAGACGTAGCCGATCTTGCCCTGCGGGATGGTGACGAGGCGGACCTTGTGGACGCGGTACTGCCAGGCCCACAGGCCGAAGTGCAAACCGCCGCGGAGCAGATCGGCCTGGTAGCCGGCCTCGCCTTCGAGGGCGATGATCGCGCCTTCGGTCACGGATCCGAGGCGAGACCAGAGTTTCTCGACGACCCCGACGTAATTGTTCGGGATGTAGACCGTGGTCCACCACGCCACAATCAGGGCCAGCACGATGAGCGCTCCGATAGCGCCCAGAGCGGCCCACAACGGCCACAGCGGGTTGCCCGACAGCTGGTCGAGGCCGGCCTGCGCAAAAAGGACAGGTAGATGGGTCATGGAAGCACCGGGCTGGCCGAGGCCAGCATGACAGGAAACGGGCGCTAACCCGCTGAAGACGGGAGTGCCCTTTCAAATTCGGCCGGTACACCGTGCACCGGCGTGCCTACGAGGTTAGCTGACGGGCTAGGGCTTGAAAGGTACCCTGGTCCGCGAACGGACCTGCGCCCGGGCTCGGCAACCGTGCCGGGCCTGTTGGTTCCCCCGTTCCGCGCCAGGCGGCGCGAGATTCGGCATCCACTTCAGCACACATTTTAGCATTGTCAAGACCCCAGGCAAGCGGTACGCCTGAACAATGGCGAGCCGGGAGCGTAAGCGACCGGAGTTCTCCGGTCGCTTACGCTCCCGGCTCGCCATTGTTCTTCGGCGCTATTGGCGCGGGAGCAGGATCCGTAAGATCCTTTACATGGCGGCGGATCGGCCAGCGGCCCGCATCGTCCTGCAAATGGGTCACGCTCGCCGTGACGACTCCCAGGGCGATCGCGGCCAGGTACACCGAGAACAGGGCCAGCGTCACCGGTCCGGATTCCGGGCGCTGCAGCGCACGCTGATGGATGATCTTCATCTGATCGGCAAGCAGCTTCGGATTGGCTGCCAGCTTCTTCGGATCGGCCTTAGGGAATCGCTCCCGGGTGCTGCAGAACAGATCGCGCCACTGCGCTTCGCTGAGGTCGGCGAACTCCGCGGGCATTTCGGGCCAGCGCGCTTGCAGGGCCATCCCAGCCGTCGCCATCTTGTAGCGCGCCGGCGCCAGCACGAACAGGGCAAATGCCGCACTCAGCGCGAGGCAGATCCAACTCGGCTGCAGGCAAACGAAGATAAGACCGACCGTCGCCAGCACCACTGTCACGGCTTCTAGCCAGCGCAACCGCGAGAACAACAGCCGGTTGCAAATCCGGCCACCGTCAAGCGGCTCGAACGGCAACAGATTGAGGAAGTTGATCACGACCAGCATCCCCGCAGCCATGCGCAGCAACGAATGCGGTTCGGCCGGATCGAGCAAGAAAAAATCAACGAAATAGATGGCGCAGCCGAGGAGCAACCCCGGCACCGGCCCGAGCAACAGCACGATCGTCTCCTGCCACGCCGGCACACCCTTTTTCTCGCCGCGCACCGCGGCGCCGAACAACGGAATGAAGAACATTTGTACGTCGCGATAGCCGAAATAGCGCATGCCGAGAAAATGCCCCAGCTCGTGCAGCAGCAAGACGCCGATCAGCACCGCCACCTCGTCGAGCCTGAACGCGAGCGCGGCTAGCAGCGCAAACAGCACCAAAGTAATCAGGAAATTGCGCCAGGGCGCTGCCGGGGCCGGCAGCGGCGGCGAGCCGATCGGTCGCTCGGGTCGCTTCGGCGTCAATGCCCGCACCAGGAATCGGGCGAGGACAACCGCGGCCGCGACGATCGCCAGACCAATCAGGCTGCCCACGGCGATGCACAGGATCAATAGCGGCAAGACCGGGTTTAAGTTGTCGAATACCCGGGTGGCGACAGTCGCCACGGCCGTGACCAGGACGAGAATGCCGGCGCCCACCCAAAGCCAGCGTCCGGCGTTGCGCCGCGGGGTGATCGCCGCCACCACCAGCGGGACCGTCTCCGGGGGCGGTACCTTGCCGAGGAGGTGGTTGCGCACCTGTTGAAAGAGTTCCTCATCCGCATCGGAAAGCGGCACAGGATCGGTTTCGATCATTGCGTCCTCAGTCGTCGAGCACGTCGGTCGTGGCGGAATTCGCCCGAATTCCGCACTAGGGGCATCGGAATTCTGGCGAATTCCTCATGTTCCGCACCCCGATCTTGAGGTTGACGGAGACAAGATAGAGCGGTCTTGGCATACCTGGCAAGGGGTCCAAGAAAACCGCGAAAAGACGCGTTTTTTTGAGAATGTGGTTGACAACTGGGCCGCGCGGCCCTAATTTGCCCACTTAAATGCGTTGAGCGAAGGCGTCCCGTTTCTTTTCTCCTGAGGATCCATTCATGGCGACTGCGAAGGCCAAGGCGGCGACCAAAACCGCGGTGTTCCAGGCCCTGTCTGAAAAGACCGGCCTGTCCCGCAAGCAGATCTCCGGCGTCTTCGACGAGCTGGGCTCCTTCATCAAGGGCCAGCTCGGCAAGAAGGGCCCCGGCGTGTTCACCATTCCCGGCCTGCTCAAGATCAAGCGCGTCGAGAAAAAGGCCACCCCGTCGCGGCAGGGCAAGAACCCCCGCACCGGCGAGCCGATGACGATTCCCGCCAAGCCCAAGCGGACCGTCGTCAAGGCCCTCGCCCTCAAGGGACTCAAGGAAATGGTCAAGTAACGGCCTCCCCCGATTTCTTGTTTACGTTTAGCGCTCGTTCACCGTCGGCGAGCGCTAAACGTGAACAGCTCGATCGATCGCCTGCCGATTTCCGTCTCTCCACCCAGAAAGGTTCGAGTCATGTTCAGGCAACCGCGCCTTACCTGCTTTCTCCTCGCGGCCGTCGCTTTCGCCGCCTGGGTGCCGGCCGGCACCGCGGGCGAAAAGAAGAGCAACAGCAAGATTCGCGTTGTAATCATCGATGGCCAGAACAACCACAACTGGCAGGCGACCACACCGGTCATGAAGAAGGAGCTCGAGGACAGCGGTCGTTTCACCGTCGACGTGGCGACATCACCGCCGATTCCCAGGCTGCCGGAGCCGCAGAAGCCGCAGAAGCCCAAGGACGAAAACGACGCGAAGGCGCAGGCGAAGTACCAGGAGGCGCTCGAGAAGTATCCGGAGCTGCTCGAGAAGTACAAGGCAGCCCTGCCCAAATTCAAGGAGGACCTCAAGGTCGCGCAGCAGGCCTTCGCCGACTGGCGCATCGACTTCGACAGGTACGACGCGGTGCTGAGCAACTACAACGGCCAAAGCTGGCCCAAGGAGATCAACGAGGCCCTGGAGCATCGGCTGCGCGAGGGCAAGATTGGCCTGGTCATCGTCCATGCCGCCAACAACGCGTTCGGCGGCTGGAAGGAATATAACCAGATGATCGGCATGGGCTGGCGCGGCAACAAAGGCGGCGATCGGCTCTACCTCGACGAACAGGGCAACCCTGTCAAGGTTGCCACCGGCAAGGGCGATGACTCCGGCCATCGCTACTCGGGCCCGTTCACCGTCACCATCCGCGACGAGAGCCATCCCGTCACCAAGGGCATGCCGCGCGAGTGGATGCACAACAGCGACGAGTTGTACGACAACATGCGCGGCCCGATCGAGAATGTGCACCTGCTCGCCACCGCGTACTCGAAGGGCACGCAGAAGAACGAGCCGATGATCTGGACGGTGAGTTACGGCAAGGGCCGGGTCTTCCACACGCCGATGGGGCACGACGTGAACGGCATGCGCTGCGTCGGCTTCATGGCGACGTTGCAGCGCGGCACGGAATGGGCCGCCACCGGCACCGTGACGCTGCCGTTGCCGGACAATTTCCCGACGGACAAGAAGATTAGCACTATTAAGTAATCAGGAGCCTTGTAGCGGAATTCGCCAGAATTCCGCCATGCCCAAGACGGAATTCTGGCGAATTCCGCTACGAACGATCGGTTATGGATGCTGCGGACCCGCAATTGCTGGAGCACTCGCTGCTGGCGCTGGAGGGCCGGGTGCGAGCGCTGGAAGCGACGGTCGCGACCCTGCAGGACACGCGCGCGATGGAAGCGCGCGTGGCCGAACGGGTCACCGCCCAGGTGCCGCAGGTCTCGGTCGCGTCGGTGGTCGAGGCGCTCAGCACGCAGCCGTTGCCGCCGGCCGTCAAGAACCTGGTCGGCGCCGCGACGCAGCCGTCGACGCTCAAGCAGGTCGCCCGATCGTCCTGGCTGGCTTTCGACATGATGCAGGAACTGGCGGTGGTCGGGCGGATGCTGCTCGACCGCCGCTATCACATGGCGTGGCTGACGCGGTTCCTGGTCATCGTGCTGGTGATCGTCATCCTTACCTCCGCCGCCTGGTTTCCGTTGACCGACTACCTGGTTGGCCGCCTGCTCGACAAGGCGTTCGATCTCGTGCTGGCCGGCGTGCTGTTTCTCGCACTGTTCTGTGAGACGCGGCGCTACAAGGATTGGCGTCCATGATTCGACTCGGCGTCAACATCGATCACGTCGCCACGTTGCGACAAGCCCGGCGGGCGGCCGAGCCCGATCCCGTCGCCGCCGCGGTGCTCGCGCTGCTGGGCGGGGCCGACGGCATCACCGTACACCTGCGCGAGGATCGCCGTCACATCCAGGACCGCGACGTACGCCTGTTGCGTCAGGTGGTCACCAATCGGCTCAACCTCGAGCTGTCGGTCGCCCAGGAGATCGTGACGATTGCTTGCGAGGTCAAGCCCGACGAGGCCACGCTGGTCCCGGAACGCCGGCAGGAGCTGACGACCGAGGGCGGTCTCGACGTGGTCGCGCATCAGCAGGCCGTCGGCGCGGCAATGCAGCAGCTCGGCAAGTGCGGCGTCGAGGTTTCGCTGTTCATCGATCCGGACACACGCCAAATCGATATGGCGCGCGTCCTGGGCGCCACGGCGGTGGAGATCCAGACCGCCCGCTATTCCGAGGCGCGCACGTTGGCCGATCGACAGCGCGAGCTGGAAGCGCTGCGCGAAGCCGCCGACGTGGCGCGGCAGCTCGGCCTGCACGTCCACCTGGGCCACGGCCTCAACTACGAGAACGTCGGCCCCGTCGTCCGTCTTGCCGGCGTCGAGGAGCTGAACATCGGCCACAGCATTGTGTCGCGGGCGGTCCTCGTCGGCATGGAACGAGCCGTGCGGGAAATGAAGGACGCGATGCGCGCCGCGGAGGCCCGATGAGCCGCGAGCCGACACGCGCCGAGTGGACCAGTTGACGTGCGCACCGATCGCCTCGTGCGGGTAGAATAACCAGGCATGGCCGCCAAGAAGCAAAAGAAGCAAGCAACGCCGGCAACCGTGGAGCCGCCGCGAATTTACGAGGCAACACTGGAGTCCGGGCCGTCCGGCTGGGTAGTCCGGGGCTCGGAAATCGACCTGGCGACAGCGATTGCGCGGCGGCAAAGTGGGCGCGATGTCGTCGTCTGCGGTGGTGCCGTGAAGGCCAATCGCAGCTTGGCGCGGACCATCGAGACCGGCGTGGGAACGCCGACGCGCCCCCAGCATCCTCACAAGAACGCGGGACCGCACGCCCTGCCGCATTTTCATCGAGAGTCGCGTGCGGTCGATGGCCACACGTTTTACGAAACGGATAATCCGCAGCGGAAAGCGAGCCGAGCTACATGAAGTACTTCACGCCGGAACTCCTGGAGCGGCTCGCATCCTCCAATGACGCGGTTGCGGACGCCGCCGACCAGGAGTGGGAGCGCGCCCTTGTTCGTGCCCGGCGACGCTGGCACAAGATCCGGACGGCATTTCCCGAGGCCGTGCAACGCTTCGAGGAGCAGCGTGTCTGCTTGCACGACGCCCGCGTCCTGAGCATGGCTCGACAGGATGACACGTTCGTGGCGATCCTGCACCGGCAACCACCTGGACAGGAAATTGTCCTCTTGATCTTCACGCTGGATGAGGATCCGGTGATCGAACCGGATGTCGTGCCGGGCCACGGCGACGGTCACACGATTACCTGGCTCTACGAAGAATGGGACCTCGACCGCCGCGGTAGGTGCTGGTTCGAGGTCCTGCTCAGCAATGCCTGGTCGGTCCGGTTGCGCTTCCGCGACTTCCGATTCCTTATTCTGCCGCAGATTTTGCCTGCCGCGAATGGACAGGCGGTCGAGCAAGCAGCGCCGGTGACGCATCAACCTCCGACAGGACGGCCGCAGCTCGTATCGCCATGAACATGGCGTGCGGAGCTGTCCACATCGGCCCCCGGCCCGTTCGCGGAGATATTGGCGCAGGGATCGTGTCATCAGGCGTTGGCGGAGCGCTTGAGAAGCGCCCGAGCTTTGGCCTGGCGGATCGCGATGAAGTCGATGGCGTAGACGTAGGTTTCGTATTCGCGACGCTCATCGTCGGTCAGCTCGCCCTCGTTGCACTTGCGGGCGAGCTTGTCGATCCGTGCCTGGGCTTTGGCGTCGAAGCGCAGGTTGACGAGTTTGCGCGCGACCTCGGGAGTGAGGATGCGGCCGAGCGGATCGAGGAGCCGGTCCAGGACAGGTTGGTCGAGCGTCTTCATCGCGATATCGTACCTGCTTCCCAGGGCCTGCCGCAAGCGGTCGGTAGGCTTCCGCCAACCGAAAGCCCACGCCTGCCTGGGGATGCGACGGCATTTCACCGTTGGGTCTTGCTTTGGCGCTATGTGGCGATGCTTCCTGTCCTTTTTTTCTATTGACTTCCTGCGGTTGCCGCTTACAATTCCTGCGTAACCGCTCAAGCATTAACAGTTCGTTCAGGCGGGCGCAACATCTGGAGGAGAAAGGCGTGGCGAAACAAGAACCGGCACACCGGCAACCGAGCGAGCCTGCTTTTCCGACGGAGAAGAATCCTGCTGCTGTAGCGCTTCGGCGCCTCGGCGGGTTGAAGGGCGGACCAGCAAGAGCCAAGAAGCTCACGAAGCAGCAGCGAACCGCGATCGCCAAAAAGGCGGCGGAAGCTCGCTGGCGGGCACAGGGGTAGGGAACATGGCGAAACCGGCAGCCGACGACAAGAGCGAGAAGAATGGTAATGACGATAAGAACGGGAAAACCGGGTCATTTACTGACAGCCCGTTCATTAAAGTCCAGCAGGAGACGAACCAGCACCCGGACTTGCGGCGCCACCTGATCAAGAAGATTGAGGAGGTTTTTGGGGCCAAAATCGTCACATTCTTCACCTTGTTCGGAAGCCAGGAAGCGCAGATTACCGATAAAGATGCGGAGATGTTCGAGAGCATCTTGGCCGCCGAACATCGTGGCGGCGGCAAGATCATCTTGCTCATTAACTCTCCAGGTGGTCAAGGCCTGGCTGCCGAGCGGATAGTCAACGTGTGCAGGTCCTACTCGGACAACAAGTTCGAGGTGCTGGTTCCGCACATGGCGAAGTCTGCCGCCACGATGATCTGTTTTGGGGCGTCCCTCATCCACATGAGTCCAACCGCTGAACTTGGCCCCGTGGATCCCCAAGTGCCCTACTGGATGGACGGCTCCAATCCGGCGAACGATCCGCCGATGTGGATTTCTGCGGAGGAGTACATTCGCGCCTATGACGCCTTAATGGACCGTGCAAGCAATGGGAAGGCTAAAAGACTGGAGCCGTTCATTCAGCAACTGAGCCGCTATGATTCGCGATACGTTGAGCAACTCCGGTCTTTCCAAAAACTGTCGGAGGACATCTCCGTCCGGTTACTCAGTTCCCTGATGATGCAAGGCAAGTCGGAGGATGCCATTCGGAAGGCAATCGATGTCTTCCTGTCGCAAACGCGAACTGTCTCCCACGGGCACATGATCAACCATACCGAAGCCAAGAAGTGCGGACTGAACATCCGCATCGTAGATCTGCATTCGGAATTGTGGCATACGGTATGGGAGTTGTATATTAGGTCAGAGTACGCGGTCGAACATTCTCGCCGTAACAAGCTAATCGAGACGAGCCTATCAGCCGTTTCCGCATGAGAAGGGAGGAATGAGATATGAAGAAGCGCAGTACGAAGAAGATGCGGAAGGCGAAGGGGTCCTTGGAGAAGATGATGGAGATGCTGCGCCCCTATTTGCCCGAGAAGCAGGTGGTCACGCCCGGAACGACTCAGAAGTGGAAGCTTGCAGAGGATCACTACGCCAGTTCGGGCGACAACAAGAAGAAGAGGCGTAACCCAGCAGCCCTTTGAGATAGATGCCGCAAGGTAGCACTTGCGGCGTTTCTTCCTCTTGATGCTTGAGCGGAGAAACGGGAGAAACGGGGCCATCCAGGGTTTCTGAAGCGAACCCTCGGTGGCCCCGTGTCCTTCGGTGTTGAGCCACGACGCGGGCAGGCGGGGAACGGGACGGCCGGGGGGAAATCCGGGTGACAGGCTATGTAGGTCGTTGGTACATACAGAGTTTCCGCCGGCAACTCTGTACGTCCCTAACTACCCCTGACTATGCGCGATGACTGCAGGCCCGCAACCCCTGGCGCACCCAGCCAAAGATCTGGTGGGCGCCAGACCCTCGCACCCAACAATGTATTGCAAAGCTGCTTTCGAAGGTAACGGCAACGGATGCTGTTTACTCAGGCCGGCGCCATTCACGATAACATAGCCAGTCATTCTCGAAATCGTACACAGGCGTTTGCATCGCGCCATTGTGCCACAGGCTCTGGATCGTATCGGATGGTCGTTGGCCGATGGAAAGATCCCAGTTTGATGCGCTCACATACATTCTTCCCACGCTGGACAGGTATTCGCGCCACGCTCTAATCGAGCCATCGTTTCTCATCCGTGTATGAGTCGGGTTGAGGATCATTGCCGCAGGTAAGCGCACCGCATCCTTCAAGACCTGCGGCACAGACCAATGAAAGGCGACATTGTTGCGCCCACGAACAACCATGACCTCTCCACAGACAAGGAGAAGGGCGTTGCGATGCCAGAATCCGAAGCAACGGTCGGGCAAAGCATCAGCCAAGCAGCGGGGACCGCATTCATTGTCCGTGTCGTCCCGGGTAAAGAAGAATTGTTTCCCCATCTGATATTTCCGCCCGTCAGCAATACGGAAGTTAATTGGTGTTGGTGAGCAAGTCTCAAGTACCACTACGGTCTTGTCTATAGGGTCGCCCATCCTGCCGCTTGGCATCGCGTGTCCTTTGCCCTTTCTTTGCGGCATGCACGAAATCGGGCGGCGGTGGCGTAGGAGAAGCCGCGGAGGATGTAAGCGGCTCAGGAGGCGACAACGCACGCGGTTTCGACCTGACAGTCCTTTTCGCGTCCGCCTGCTCGAAGGGATTCGGCGTCGGGATGCGCACGCGCTCGCCGCATTTGCACTGGCCAGTCTTGCCCGCCATTTCATCGGGCGAGTTGATTGCGTCGCCACAGGACGGACACTGGAAGCGGATCACGGCGACCTCGGCGTAAGCGCCACACCAACAAAGAGGGCCAATCCTCTTAGCTTATCTTGCCAGGGAGGCAACGTCAGCTGCTCTGCGGTAGGCTGTTCGTCTCCCATTCTCCGCGATCATTGTACCGAAGGGCGCCCCAAAAAAATCCGCAAACTGATCGAACAACTAGCGTCGCTATCGGAAGTCGGCCACGGAATTCACGCCACCTGCTTGCGCTCCGCCACGTCCTGGAAGGCCTGCACGATCTGCCGATAGTGGTGCTCGAAGGTCCATTGCGCCGCCGTGCGCCGCGCGGCCTGGGCGCACGCGCGGCGGCGCACGGGTCCAGCATCTGCGCCAGGCACCACGCCAGATGCGCGTGGTCGTGCGGGTCGTCGATCACGAAGCCTTCCTGCAACGGATGCATCAGCTCGCTGGCGCCGTTGTACCGCGACGTGACGATCGGCAGGTCGCACGCCATTGCCTCCAGCACGACCAGCGAACACGGATCGTAAAAGGTCGGATGCACCAGGAAATCGGCGGAGAAGAACGCGGTGCGAATGTCCGGGAACTGGCCGGCGAACCGCACGTTCGGCATGATCGCGAGCCGCTCGGCCTGACGCTGGTACGGCCGCGTCTGATCGTTGCCGCAGACCAGGAGGCGGAAGGGCGGCGGCGCGCCGCGGAACTCGGGTCGCTGCAAGAGGACCGCGACGGCATCGAGCAGGGCGCCGAGGCCCTTGAGGCGATAGTTCTTCGCGACGAACAGGCCGACGATGTCCGCCGGCGCCACGTCCCACTGCTGCCGGCCTTCCTGGCGCAGCCGCAGGCGATCATGCTGGGGAAAACGGCCCGGGTCGATAGCGCTGGGAATCACGCGGATGCGGTCGGGCGAAATCTTGAGATGGCTGGCAAAGTGATCGCGGACCATCTCGCTGTTCACGACGATCTGCGTCGGGAAGCCGCCGAGGTACTGGCGGCGCTCGAGGCGGGTGTACGACCAGTGGGCGAGGTCGAGCGTCTTGACGAGCCGGGCCATGCTGCGGGCGACGGGGTTGGCGTACTTGAGCAGGTTGTGCTCGGCCGACGCGGTGTGCAGGCCGCCCTGGGGATAGAGGATGTCGAGGCCCCAGACCTTGTCGAAGCCCACGGTCACGTCGTGGCACTGCCCGGCCAGCGCCGCCAGGCAGCGCCGGCCAAAGCGCCAGGGACGCAGGAAGCGCGGCCCGCGCACGGCGGGTACGGCGTGAAACTGCACCTGTGGCAGAGCGGCCTCGTCGAGCCGGCTGGCGTACACGTGAACCTGGTGCCGATCGGCGAGGAGCCGGCGAGCGAGGTCAGCGATGTACGTCTCGCAGCCGCCGCGCTCGGGCAGGACGCTCTCGTGACAGAACGCGATGTCCATGGTCCCCTCTCTAGCTCGCACGCCTTTGCGCAGCTTGCGCCGTTTCGTGTTGTGATCGCGATAGCGCCAGCCCTTGAGCAGCACGAACCGGCGCAGCAGTCGGCCGCCCCAGGTTTGACGCAACGGCCCGAGATACGCACGCCAGAAGGCCAGGCGATCCCGGCCATCGACGCCCTCAACCTCGGACGAGTACAGCAGCTGGGCCAAATCCTTGACGATCCACCACACCCAGGTCCACCGATGATGCCGTAAGCGCTGCAGATCGATGAGGTAAACCCGTCCATTCCAGTCGGGCACGTGCAGCGCGTCCGAGCGCGGTATGAAAAAATGGCAAAGGTAAAGGTCTTTATGGAAATATGCCTGCGTGTGCATCAGCCGGATCAGCCGGGCCATTTCCGCGGCGAGGCCCGCCTTCCAGCGGCGGAACGTCGCCGGGTCGAGCTGGCGGCCGGCCAGCGGGATCGCCTTGTGCAAGGCGATCATGCCGGACAGCTCCTCGATCGCGAGGAAGCTCTGCAGCCGGCCGAGGGGCCCAAGGAATTCGCCGGCCGCCACCACGAGCGGCACCGGCACGCCTTGCGCCTCGGCCCACGCCAGCGCGGCGCGCTCGCGGAGCGCCGGCGACCAGTTGCCGCCGGGCCACAGTGCCGCCAGCAGACCGCGCCAGCGCGGCAGGCGATAGTGGCGCTTCAGATAAACCGCGAGCTGCCGGCCGTCATGTTCGAGGAGCAGCCGGCCGGTGGAACGGCCCTGTTTCTCGTGAAAATCGTCGGTGGCGGCCAACCGCATGACACGGTCCGGCCAATCCGCGCCGGCGTGCGCCTCCCAGTCCGCGCGCGCGTGCAGGCGCCTTGTCGCGCCCAGCAACCGCTGCCAAAGCGAGGGCATTACGCCACCCGCCTTTCGCGCGGGACGGCCTGGGCCAGCCATTGCCGCGCACGGCGTCGAGCCGGCGCAATCGCAGATAACCCAGCAGCACCCGCAATCGATCCGCACGCGATAACGGCAGTTCGTGTGCCCGTGGGGCGGGCGTCCGGCCTGCGAACAGTGGCAGGCCGGAGGCCTGCCCCACGGCCAGCACTTGCCACGACGCGTGGGTCCGTTCGAGCGGCTGAACGCTCGCCAGCGCTAGTCCTAGGGTGGCGCTGACCACCCACGCTTGCCCCATGTCAACATCGGGCCGGAGCGCATAACCCGCCTCGTGGATTTGCCGCAGCTGCGCACCGAATTCGCGCAGCAGGCGCTGGCGCAGCCCCGGCGTGCCGCCCTGGCGCAGTACGGTTCCGAGCGACGGACCCGTCGGCGGCTCGGTCAGCAAGAACGAGAATCGCTGCCACGCCGTGACCTGCCGATGGCCCATCGCGAGCAGGCGTGGCCCCGCGACGCCGAAGCGCTGCAGCCGAAATATCGCCGCGGCTCGCGCAAGCTCCGGCGCCGGGAATTTGCCCCGGTACAGCCAGGTGACAGCGCCGCTCCAGCGCTGCACGAGATGACCGGTGCGGCCCGAACCGAGCATGATCAGCCGATGTTCGGTATACGCGCCGTCGGGGCTCGGCCCTGGATCCTGCGGCAGCCAGGACGGGAGCTGCCCGCCCAGCTCCTCGTAGAAATCACGAGCAATGCACAGCCGTTCCCCGTCCTGCAGCCAGAGCAGCTCCTGGGCGCCGCCGGCGAGCGGCGGCTGCCGCAGCTCGCGTGTTTGCCGCCGTAGCAGCCGGCGCTCGCCCCGGCGCCGGATGGCGATGGCCAGGCTCCGCACGGCGATGTCCGGCGTCACGCCGTGGGCGCGCGTGTCGCGCAGATAGGCCCGCAGACACGCCAGCCGCAACCGATCCGGCGCTAGCTCGACGGCGAGGCTCGCATCGAGAGCGGCGAGATCGCGGACGCGGCGGCGCCAGGAAACCCGGTGGAGCGGCCGCGATCGCTGCCAGTCGAGGAAGCAGAATTCGAAGCCGCCGCGCGAGCGTCGGGCCAGGATGTGCTTGGCGTACAGGTCCGGTTGCGTGAAGCCCGCGGCATGGATGCGGGCCAGCTCGCGACCCAGCGCGGACGCCAGCGCCCGCCCCTCCGCCGCCGAGTCCAGGCGCGTCAGCACGGCTCGCAGCTCCGTCATACCCGTCTGTTCGCGCAGCAGCACGAACGCCTGGCTGCCGTCCTCGCCGACGGCCACCAGCTCGGGACACGGCACGCCCGCGGCACGCAGCTGGCTCAGCAGTCTCGCTTCGCGCACCGACTTCGACGACCAGCCGAAGCCCGACCACGCGCTGGCCAGCCGGTCGCGCCACGGCACGCGATGTTCTTTCTTGAGGATGAACGACTCGGCGCCGACCTGCACGCGCAGCACGTGCCGGCGCGGATGGCCGCTGACGATGACGCCGCTCCAGTCGAGCAGGGTCCGGGCCGACGACCGCCCGCAACCGGTCAACAGGCCGCGATAGCGCGGCACGATTTCGATGAACGCCATTACGACGCCTTTCGGTGCGGGGAAGGTGAAGCGAGCAGCGTGCCCACGGCGGCGAAGACCTCCGCGGGCGTCAGGAGCCGCATGCACGCGTGGTCGGTCGTGCAGATCCGCTGCTGGCAGGGACCGCACGGCACCGCCTTCTGCAAATGGATCGCGCGCGGAAAATAGGTTTCGGTCCACGCAATGTGCGTCGGGCCGAACAGCGTGACGACCGGCCGATCGAACGCCGCCGCAAAGTGGCGCGGCCCGCTATCGGTCGTCACCAGCAGCGTCGCGCGGCGTATCAGCGCCTTGGTCAGCCCGAGCGACAGCGGCTCATCGGCGAGACTGTACACGCCCGGCCGAGCGGACAGCGTCACAATCGTGCGGGCCAGGTGGCGCTCCGCGGGCCCGCACAAAACGACCACTCTGGCATCGCGCCAATCGACGAGGTCCTGCGCCAACGCGGCGAACGACTCGGCCGGCCAATGTTTCGCCGCGCCGAACGCCGCCCCAGGATTGAGGCAAATCACCTCAGGGTGTTCGCGTAACTGAAACTTCTGCCAGACCGAGTCGGCGGCTTGCTCGTCGGTTGCCGTGGTGAACAGCTCCAGTCGATGGCCCGGCGGCGCACAGCCGACCGTCTCCGCGAGCCGATTGTAATCGTCGATGATTGGGCTGGGCAGGAAGCGGCCGACGGCGTCGCGCACAAATTCGAGCCGATCCGTCAGCAGCAGCCCGCGGCCGTGCCGGTTGAAGCCGGCCCGCCGTCTGCACCCCGCCAGCCACGCCACCACGGCAGCGCGCAGCGTATTCGAGAAGAGCACGGCAAGGTCGAGCTTTATGCCGCGCAGCTGCCACGCGACCGCCGGCCAACGCCGGGTCCACGGGCCGGCGCGGTCGAGAAACGCGAGGTTGTCGAGCCAGGGGCGCCGCCAGGACGTCGGCGACGTACGGCTTGCAGACGCCGACGATGCGCACCTGCGCAAAGTGCCCCCGCAGCGCGCAGTGCCGGCGTGGCCATGACCACATCGCCGACCCAGTTTGGCAGGAACACCGCGATATTCATAAGTTCGTCACGCCGCCCGCATTTGCTCGATCAGCCGTGTCGTCGAGTAACCGTGATGCAGCGTCGCCAGGTGTACGCGGCCGCCGTGGGACTCCACAAACTCGACGCCGACCACCTCGTCCTTGCGATAGTCGGCGCCCTTGACCAGCACGTCGGGGCGGACCTGCTGAATCAGCGTCAGCGGCGTCGCCTCGTCGAAGACGGCCACGAAATCGACCGCCTGCAAGCCCGCCAGCACCGTCGCCCGCGCCGGCAGCGGTTGCAGCGGCCGGCTCTTGCCCTTGAGGGTCTGGACGCTCGCGTCGCTGTTCAGGCCCACGACCAGCACGTCCGCCTGGGCACGCACCTCTTGCAGGTACTGCACGTGGCCCGCGTGCAGTACGTCGAAACAGCCGTTGGTGAACGCGATGCGCTGGCCGAGCCGCCGGCGATAGTCGAGTTCCTGCAGCAGCATTTCCAGCGGCAGGAACTTGGTCGACACAGCGGCGCCGGCGCTGCCGGGTGTCATCAGGTCGCGGAGGATTTCTTCGCGCAACACCGTGGCAACGCCGACCTTCTCGACCTCCAGCCCGCCCGCGATGTTCGCCAGCGGGATCGCTTGCTCGTAGTCCGCTCCCGCCGCGAGCGCCATCCCGAGCGCGGCCATGACCATGTCGCCGGCACCGGTAATGTCGTAGACATGCCGCGGCCGGGTGGGAAAATGCACGGCCCGGCCGTCGCGATGCCGCAGCACCATGCCGTCCTTGTCGAGCGTGACGATGGCCGCGTCCAGGTCGAGCTTCTCGCGCAGGCTGGCGGCGGCGGCGAACGCGTCGTCCAGCGTGTTGAGCACCCGGCCGGTCGCCAGGCCCGCTTCCAGGCGATTGGGCGTGATCGCCGAACAGCCGTGGTACTTGCGATAGTCGTGGCCGCGGATCGGATCGGCGAGGACACGCAGGCCGGTCGCGTGCGCCGCGGCAATGATCGAGGTGAGCAGGCCGGGAGTGCAGACGCCCTTGTCGTAATCGCTGACGAGGACGATGTCGCAACGGCGGAGCTGCGCCTGCACGACCAGCTCGATCTGCCGGCGCACCGCGTCGCCGATGGGCCGGCGGTCCTCGTGATCGACGCGGAGCATCTGCTGCGGATGGCGGTGCTGGGCCATGCCGACATAGCGTTCCTTGACGGTGGTCGGCCGGCCCGCGTCGGTGACGACCGCCTCATGGTCGATGGTGAGGTCGGTGAGCATCTGCCGTACTCGGCCGCCGTCGTGATCGTCGCCGACGATGCCGGCAAGCATGACCTTGGCGCCCAGGCGCGCAGCATGGTGGCGACGCTGCTGGCGCCGCCGAGCCGTTCCTCGCGCCGTTCCGCGCGGAGCAGCACGACCGGCGCCTCCTGGCTAATGCGCTCGGCGTCGCCCCAGACATAGCGGTCGAGCATCACGTCGCCGACCACCAGCACGCGCGGCTGGCCAAGCCGCTGCACCAGGTCTATGAGGTCCTTGGACATGGCGGTCCTCTTCATGCGAAATCCGAAATCCGAATATCGAAATCCGAAACAAATTCCAAAGCCGAACACGAAAAGCTCAAAACGGAATCGGCGGGTTTCGATCTTTCGGATTTTGAATTTGTTTCGGATTTCGGATTTCGATATTCGGATTTTCCCTAATTAGGCTGCTCGTGCCCGTTCCGCCGAGGGGGTCACGCGCCAGGGCCGCGTGCAGCGCCACGTGCAACAGCGGCAGCAGAACCTCGTGGTGGCCGATCAGCTCGATCCCTTCCGCGCTGGGCCGTTCCAGCACGTTGACGCGCGAGCGATACTGCGCTTGCTTGTCGAGATTGACGGTCACCAGGCCGTCCAGGTCGTGGCCGAAATTCGCGCCACGGCGACCGCCTTCACGAACACCTCCGGCATGACGACCGCGCTGCCGAGGTTCATCCAGACGCCGTGGGCGGCGGTCGCGACGACGCTGCACAGACGGCGGAAGTCGGTCAACGATGCGGCGCCGAGCGCGGCGCCGCAGACGTGCGGGTGCATGTGGACGATGTCGGTGCCGAGCGCGACGTGGATGGTGCACGGGATGCCGGCGCGATGGGCGGCGAGCACGAGGCTGGCCTCGCCGTAGGGCGGGTCGATGTCGTCGAGGTGCTGGCCCAGGCCCCAGCCCAGGCCGCGCTCGTTCTCGGCGCCAAAACGGGCGGCGACCGCGAACGCATCGGCGGTTTCGCGTGCCATGCCGAAGCGGCCCTCCGGCAGCTGGGCCGCAACGTCTTCGCTGGTCTTGCCGGCGACGGCCAGCTCGAAATCGTGGATCGCCGCCGAGCCGTTCATCGCCACGGCCTTGACGACGCCGTGGTGGATCCAGTCGATCAGGTACGGGGCACAACCCGTCTTGATGACGTGCCCGCCCAGGGCCACCGCGGTGGTTCGGCCGTCACGATGGGCGCGGGCGAGATGGGCCGCCACGCGACGCAGGTCGTTGGCGGCGAGCTGGCGCGGCAGGCTGTCGAGCCATGCGCCGACCGTCGCGTCCGGGCCGAGCGGCCGGCCCAGGTCGTCGTGAAACACCTTCGACGGTCGCGACACCAGCTCGTAGGTTTTCAGTCCCGCCAGGTCGTAGGGCCGTAGAAAGGCCTCGTGATGCGGGGAGTTGATGGCGGCATGCGGGCCGCCGGCAGTCGTATCGCTCATTCCGCCCCTCCTTGGTCGGTATGTGTGTCTGCCCCACTCTACGTCAAAGGTGCGATTTGTCGCAGCTTCTCCTGCAGAACCTCCGCGCCCGCCCGCACCCGCAACTGGATGCGCAGCGCCCACAGCTCGCGCTCGCCGAGTCGGTCCACGTTGATCTTCACCAGGTCCTTCTGCGTCGTCACCAGCGCCGCGTCGGCCGATTGCTGCCGGGCCCAGCGGCGCAGCTCGTCGATATCGTCGCGCGAATACGGGTGGTGGTCCGCATAGGTCCGCCACGCCGTCACATTCAGGCCCAGGTGCACGAGCGTCTGCCGAAACCCGTCGGGGTTGCCGATACCGCAGAACGCCGCGATCGGCCGCCCGCGCAACGCCTCTACCGCCTGCTCAAGGCCGGCCGCGTTGCGCCACGCAGCCGGCTCGTGTACCGTCTCGACCAGCGGCACCTGCGGCGCGACTTCGCGCACCCGCCGCCGCAGCTCCACGATCGCGTCCGGCGTCGCCAGATCGCAGCGCGTCAACAGCACGACATCGGCGCGCCGCAGTCCGCCGATCGGCTCCCGCAGCAGGCCACGCGGCAAGAGGTAGCCGTGGCCCCACGGATTGGTCGCGTCGATCAGCACCATGTCGAGATCGCGTCGCAAGCGGCGATGCTGAAAGCCGTCGTCCAGCACCAGGATCTCGCTCTCCAGCTCCTCAACCGCAAGCTGCGCTAATGCCACCCGATCCGCACCCTGCAGATGCGGCACATCGGGCAGGCTCTGCTCCAGCACCAGCGCCTCGTCGTTGACGCCGGCCTGGGCGCCGTAGCCCCGGCTCAGGATCGCGACCCGCCGGTCCAGGCCGCGATAGAACCGGGCGACCATCTCGACGCAGGGCGTCTTGCCGGTGCCGCCGGCGGTCAGGTTGCCGACGCTGACCACGGGCACCGGTGCCGTTTCACAGCGGCGCCAGCCACGATCGAAAGCCCGGTTTCGCAGCCGTACGCCGATCCCGTAGGGCAAGCTCAGGAGCCACAGTCCCAGTCGCTGGCAGGCCGGCCAGGGTCCCTTGCGGTCGCCGCGGATCAGAGCGTGAAAATGCTGGTGCAAGGCTCGTGTGCCGTACTCCCGCTGCCGAGCTCCCGGCGCCTGGTTTCCGGGGATCACGTTATAGCCCAAGCGGCGCAGCGATGTCAACCGCGCTCTCGGTCGGCCGTCGAGTTTGCGGGCCGCCCCTTGCAGGTGCCGGCTCGGCGGGATAGCCTGATGCGGAACAGTTCGGGAGCGTAGGTCAGGCTTTCGAGCCTGACTCGCTTCGTCAGCCTGGAAAGGCTGACCTACGGCAAACGGTTCGCTTTCTTTCCAGGAGGTCCCATGTGCGCACGAATCGTGCTGACAGCCCTGGTCGTGTTGCCGCTCGTGGCGGCCGGCGCCAACGCCCAGAGTTACGAGCTGAAAATCAAACGCCACGCCGACGCGGGCAAGAGCGTCACCGTCGACGAGACGGCCAAGGTGAAGATCGCCTTTAGCGTCGCGCTGGGCGGCAATGTGCTCAAGGAAGAAAAGAAGGTTGCCGATGAGGTGAAGCAATACACCGAAAAGGTGCTCGAAACCGACCAGAAGGGTCGCCAGAAATTCACGCGCACCTACAGCAAGGCCGCCAAGGGCGACGACGGCGAGTTGACCGATCTTTCTTATGCGGGCAAGACGATCGTGTTCGAGCGCCAGGACGGCCAGTACACGGCGACCGGCGAAGGCGTCGACGAGAAGGACCTGAAGGAGCTGAGCAAGTCGGTCAACAACAGCACGGAGGAGCAACAGCTGGTGCCGAAGAAATCGGTGCAGGTCGGCGACACCTGGACGATTCCCAAGGACGCGTTGAGCTCGATGCTCGGCCAGATGAAGGGCGGAGCGGACTTTGACAAGCTCAAGGCGCAGGGCAAGCTCGTCAAGGCCTACAAGAAGGCGGGCCAGCAATGGGGGACGTTGGAGATCAGCGTCGCGGTGCCGATCAAGCAATTTGGACCCTTGGCGCTGGAGAAGGCGATCCCATTCACGCTCAAGCTGACGCTGGACACGCCGATCGACGGTTCGTCGACGGCCAACCAGAGCAAGGGCCTGCTGACGGTCAAGGGCGCGTCGGAGTTCGAGCAGAACGGCCAGACGATCACGCTGGACGTGTCGATCGAGGGCGACCTGCGTCACGAGCAGGGCGCGGAGAAGTAGTTACTGTGGCATGAAGAGCGCGAGGTGTTCAAGCGCCATGAACACCTCGCGCTGATGGTTATGGCCGCGGCCGTTCTTTTCGCGGGCCGGGCGCGAGGGGCCCGAGCAAATCCCGCCAGCTTTCCGCGGTTCGCACACGCTTGAGCAGCTCTTCCAATTGCGCCAAATCGTCGAGTCGCTCAATGACCTTTGCGGTTCGGGCGTCTGGAAGCCCGAAGGCATCGTCACCCAGAAGACGCAGCACCTTCTTCGCCTCGGCGACCGCGCCCTCGGTCTTTCCTTCACTTAGGATCGCCTGATAAGTCGACGACTCTTTCATGGAAACCACTCCTCGAAACAGTTGGGCCGCCAGTGCTGGCGAGTAACGCAACCCAAGCAACAGATACGCCGCCGCCCATACCTGCGGCGCATGCCTCCGCGCTTGGCGGGCGCTCAGGGCGCTGACATACGCTTTATTATGTGCGGCAACTCGGCTTCTGTCACGGCGCAAATTGGGGCGAGCGCCATCAAGGCCAGCCCGCCGGTGAGCAGCAGTTTCGGCGGCAATTGCCAGACACGCATTACCTGGTAGCGAAAGAGCAGGTAGGACTCCTCGCCCGGAAAGCCGCGCTCGTAGACCCCGGACAATTGAGAAGAATCGCTCTCGGGATGCAGCAACACGACAGCGCGGCGCACACGCAAATCATGGCGGTCCGCCAGGAGGCTGTTCCGCACGAGCAGCTTGCGCGGAAGGGTTGTCGCGTCATGCCCGGCGACGAACTCGAGGTGCAAAAGGTACGGCACGCTGGCGGACACCCGCAGCACTTTGTCGGCGGCGCCGCTTACCGTCGCAATGTCCGCGTCGATCACGCGGGTCGGCCCGGTTGGCCGGCCCAGGAAGCCAGGCCAGGACGCCGGATCCGTTTCGACCAGTGCTTTCAGCGTTGGGTCGTATGGCTTGGTCGCCATGATCGGTGCGCACCTAACTCAGGAAGCGATCGCGGATCTCCGGTGTGGGCACGCGGCAGGCGTCCGTCTTGCCGAACCAGCGGTAGCGGTTGCGCGAGCACGTCGTACGCCCCGTCGCGCAGGAACGGCGGAATCGCGAATAACACCGCCAGCAGCGACCACCAGCCACCCAGGTTCCGCGCGATCCGCAGCGCTGCCGAGGACTTCGTGTACGCCCGGCCGTGCTCCACCACCACCGCCGTGTCGAAATCGTTCGTCCGCAAGCCGAAACGCGCGAGCAGCGCCTGCCCCGCCGTCGACTGCAACGCGGCGAAACGGAATTGCCGGCGCACGTCGTGATCGAGGATGAAGTTCACGCCGGCATTGCAGAAATTGCACACGCCGTCGAAGAGGACAATGGGGCCGCGCATGCACATCTCCGGTCGCTTACGTTGCCGGCTCGCCAACACGGTGGCGTCGCCGTAGCCACGGGAGCACGGTCAGCAGCAAGGACACCGCGCCACCTGCCGCGAGGCTGACGAGCGACGCGTCGAGCGGACCGACGGCGGGCACGCCGAGACTGGGGCCAAGAATCATCACGACGGCGCTGCCGTAATACAGCAGCGATCGCCAGCGCAGCCGCTGGAAGCTGGACCAGAGGAGCGCGAGCCCCGCTGCCGCTGCGGCCAGGAACGTCAGCGGCTTGTACCACAGCTCGGGCAGGAGCGGCACGCTGAGGATCAGCCGCGGCTCGACGAGCTGCGTCCACGCCGTCTGCCAGCTTGCCGGATCGAGCAGCGACAGCGTGCCTAGATCGTCGGCAATCTGGCTCCGGTGCAGCCCGCCCATGCCGATGCACAGCAGCAAGGCGCCGGTCATGAAACGGCCGCCGGCGCCGAGCATCAGGTTGACGAGCTTCGGCAACAGCGGCGCGCGGCCGCGCCGGCGGCGGCGCGTCGGCAATGGTGCTCAGCTCGCGCAGGTCGACGCGCGGCCGGCGGCGCGGCTCGTCCTCGACCTCGAGGTTGACCTCTTCCTCCCCTGCGGCGACCTGGTCGGTCGGCGGCGCCTTCATTTGCGGGATGGATTCCGGCTGATGCGGCACGACTTGCGCGACCATGACGTCGTCGACGTGCTCGGCCACCTTGATCTGGGCCGCCTTGTCGACCATTGCGCCGGCGACGCGCTCAGCCTGGCGCTGCGCCTCGACCGGCTGCATTCCCTCCGCCACCAGGTGCTCTTGCTCGACCGCCTGCAGGTGCTTGCGCTCGCGCGCTTCCTGCCGGGCGCTTTCGCGCCTGAATCCATTGCACCAGCGGATCGCGCCAGGCAGCGAAGCGCGGCCGTGGGCCCTTGGGTCCGGCGCCCCATTTGCGCGGGCCGTCAGCTTCGCCTCGTAGCTGAACAGCTCCTCGAACGCCTCTTCCCAGTGCTCGCCGCCGAACTGGCAGACGTATTTCTGGATCGCTTCCTCGGCAATGCCACGTAAGCGGAGTCCCTTGAGCATTTTCTCGACTTCGGCGAGCGCGCCGGCGCTGGCGGGCGATCGGCCGATCCAGCAGATAGTGCATCGCAAACGCGAGCCCAACGGCCAACACGCACACCAGCAGCCACGCGAGCAGCAGGCCGGTGAAGTAGAGGATCATCAGGAACAGCACGAGGCCAGCGGACGCCTTGACCCAGTCGAGCCAGCCGCTGCCGAGGACGTACTGGCGTACCTGCAGGAACAGCACTGAGCGCGTGTGGATGCCGTTGACGATGAAGTACGCAAGCGGCGTCAGCACCGCGAGGCCGAGGAAGCTGCCGGCAGTCACCCAGGCGCCCACGAGCAGTGACATCAGGCAGGCGACGCCGCACAGCACCGGGCCGCCGGCCAGCACCGGCGGCCGAAGCCGCGCCGCCGGGACGGAGCGAAACGCGGTGATGCCCCGCGCCAGCGTCTCCGCTTTCTCCTGAGCGAGCTTGGTGCGGGCGTCAAGGCCAATGCCCAGGAAGTCCTCGAGCACCCGCACCACCTGGGCGTCGTCTGATAGCGGGCGGCGGGGTCCTTCGCCAGCATCTTCAGGATGATGTCGGAAAGCGCCTTCGGGACGGTCTTGACATAGGTCTGCGGCGGCACGACGGGGTCATGCTGGTGCCTGAGCATCATCTCCTGCGCGGTCCGCGCCTGGAACACGGTACGGCCGGTGATGAGCGTGTAGAGCGTGCAGCCGAGCGAATAGATGTCGGCGCGCTCGTCGACGGTGATGGCGGAGCGCGTCTGCTCGGGAGCCATGTACGATGGCGTGCCCATCGTCTGGGTGACGAGCGTCATGCCGGACATGCTCGCCAGGCTGCCGGACGGGGCGGACTTGGAGCGCCTGGGCTCGGAATGCTTCGCAACGGCGGCGGGCGCAACGTGGGCGGCGCCGGGCGTGCGGACGAGGCCGAGGTCCGCGACCTTGACGATACCCTGCTTGTTGAGCATGAGGTTGTCGGGCTTGATGTCGCGATGGACCATGCCGCGCTCGTGGGCGAATTGCAGGCCGCGCGTCGCCTGCAGGATGTAGCCGGCCGCCGTGCGCGGGTCGATCCGCCCCTTGGATGCGAGCAGCTCGCCGAGCGAGGTGCCGTCGATGAATTCCATGCTGAACCAGTTGATGCCGTGGTCGGCGCCGATGTCGTAGACCTGGACAACATTGTGGTGTACGAGTTGGGCGGCGGCATACGCCTCACGGGTGAAGCGCACGAGGAAGCGCGGGTCGCGCGCCAGCGCGGGTGGATCACCTTGAGCGCAACGTCGCGATCGAGCGACCGCTGCCGGGCGAGATAGACCGCGCCCATACCGCCCTTGCCGAGGCATTTGATGATTTCATGGTTGCCGATAACGGCCGGTACGGCAGAGTCAGTCCCGCCGGCGTCCGCGCCCGTCGCGGTGGCGTCGCGGTCGGCGCGGGTCTTGCCGTGCGCCGGCTGGTCGACAACCACAGTGGGGTCGGTGGGCGTGATCCGCTGCGGCGGGACCGGTTCGCTGGTTTGCGGCGCTTCGGCGGTGACGCGGGCAGCAACCAGCTCGTCGGGGCCGGCCGCAGCCGCCGGCGCGCCCGGCGGGTCGTCGACGCCCGGGGTCTGGCACGTGACCGTGATCTCGGGGACCGGCGCGCCCGCGGCTTGCTCCGGATCTTGCGTGGCCGTGACGTCGGGGCCGGGCCCGTCCGCGGGGCAGGGCGGCGCCGGCTCCGCGCCACTGATGGTTGCGTCGACGGCCGGCACGGCGCGGGCGCTGATCGCCGCGTCGGCGCCGAGCGTGACGACAAGCGGCTGGCTGCACTGGGCGCACTTCATCTTGTAACGACCGGGTTTGGTCGCTTTGACGTGCATCGCATGCTGGCAAGATGGACAGATGACGCTCATGCGGCCCCCGCGCAATCGAGGCGGCGGCGCCAGGCGCAGACTCCATCCGAGCTCCAGGCGGATACATGGTTCCCGGCTTCCGCCGCGGGGATTTGTTCAGTATCCCACCTGCGTCAGACCCACGCAAGTGTTTCCAACCGCGCAGTGCAAGCCGGACGGTAGTTGCTTGTATCGGCGCGCCGGGCCGGGTATGCTGCGAGGTTGTAATCGCCTACGACCACGGCAGCATCGTGCGCGATGCCGCGAATGCCGACAATCCCGTGACGCAGGCGATGCTGCAGTTCATCCGCAAGCACAGCGCCGCTGCGGTGAAATAGCGGCTCCAAGCCGCGGGATGAGCGTAGCGAATCCCGCGGGTGGGACCGACTCCACC
Source organism: uncultured Gemmataceae bacterium (assembly GCA_963834865.1). GTDB lineage: Bacteria > Planctomycetota > Planctomycetia > Gemmatales > Gemmataceae > CAWIDK01. The sequence continues at coordinate 687,506 of CAWIDK010000005.1, read as the reverse complement.
CGCGGAATTCGACGCTCATCCCGCGGCGTGCACGGCCTCGGGAGAATCACCATGTCCGCATCTGCCATATCGGGTTTTCGCCTGGGTCTGATCTATTTCGTCGGCCTGGTCAACCTCGCCATCGGCGGGCTCTACGTCGCGTTCGGCCTGTGGATTCTACTCGCAGGAGCCAATGCCGTCGCCGCGTTGTTCCAGGCGCGCGACGCCGCGGGCCAGGTCGCGGCGCAGGTGCCGGCCAACGCGGAAGGCGTCAAGACCTTCAACGACCTCCTGAATCTGGCAAGCCAGGGCCTTTCCGGCGTGATCCTCGCGCTGGCCAGCATCATCGCTGGCTGCTCGATCGCACAGGGACTGCCGCTGGTGCTGGTCGGCGCCGGCGTGCTCTTGCGGCAGCGGTGGGCGCGGGTGTTCGCGCTGTTCTTCGCGGCACTGGCCCTGCTCGAAGGCGTCGCGTGCCTGGCCAGCAAGGACGCGACGCCGCTCGTGCTGCTGGCGGGCGCGGTGCTGGTGGCTTACGGCGTCGTCTCGTTCGTGGGGCTACTCGGCCGGCGTGCGAGCAATTTCTTCGCCGGGCGCGATCGGGCGGCGGTGCCGGACGGGCATGCGACCGGTCATCCCGTGGCATGGGCCGCCGGAGTGCTGGTGCTGGTCGCGACGGGTGTGGCGATCGGGGCGTGGTTCGTGAACCGGCCCGTCCCGCCGGCCCAGCCGCTCGCGAAAGCGCCAGACGGCAAGCAGCCGCAGCCGGTGCAAGTTGATCCGAATGACCCAGCGCGTGAAAAAGTCGCCGCCCGCGTGAAAGCGATCGAGACCGGCGACACTGACGCGATCGATCGCATCTGGCGGCCGGCGAGCGACGACGCCAAGGCGGACCTGCTGCGGCGGCGGGACCAGGACGGCAAATCCCTGCTGATGCACGCCGCGGCCAAGGGCGATCCGACGCCGGTGATGCTCTTGCAGCAGACGATCCGCCAGCGCTCGCTGAACGGCCAGGTGGCGGTCACGGACAAGCGGCAGCGCACGGCCCTGCACTACGCCGCGGAGGGTGGGCATGTCGAAACCTTGCAGAAGCTGCTCGACATGGTCAGCCTCGGCTGGCTGAGCTGCCAGCCGGACCCGGCGAACGCCAATGCGGTCCACCGGTTCCGCTGTGTCCGGCAGCGCGACGCGGAGGGCAAGACGGCCCTCGACCTCGCCCAGGACAAGAGACACAAGGACGCGGCCGAGCTGCTTAAGAAATATGTCGTGGAGCACTATCTTGCGCCGACCACTCCCGGAACTACGGTCCTCGACATTGCCTGTTGGGAGGGGGAGCGGCCCCTGGTGAAGGAACTGCTCAAGACGGGCTGCCCGCTGATGCCGGCTCCCGAGCACTACAAGAATGGCTGGGACACACCGCTGATGTATGCCACGCGGGCCGGCCACCTGCTGGTGGTCAAGACCCTGCTCGACTCGTTCGGCGGCGATCGCGCGAAGCGAGAGGAGTACGTGAACTTCCGCCCAAGCAACGCCACGTCGGCCCTGCACGTCGCGGTGACGATGAACCAGCCGGAAATCGCCAGCTTGTTGCGCAAGCACGGCGCGAAGGAGAAGTAAAGCGTGCCGGTCGCTTATCGCAGGGTTATAATCGAGATGTGCCAAGGCAACTCGACGGAGGACGGCCAATGCCTGCCGTGATCGAAGCGCCCCGGGACCTGTTGGAGGAGATCGCCGCCCTTCGACTGCCCGACAAGGCCGACAGCCTCTTGCAGGAATTGATGGACCGCAATAACAACGGCCTCTTGAACGAGCAAGAAAAAGCCGAGCTGGAGGCACTGGTCGAATGGAGCGAGAACGTGTCGCTGCTCCGCGCCAAGGTGCTGCGGCTCCTGGGACGCAAACCCCTATGACGGTGCCAGCGGCATGGATCGAAGAGGTACGGCTGCGCCCGCGCGCGGTGTGAGTGTTGCCGAATGCACGAAGCGTTGCAAGGCGCGACCTTTCACGTTGAGCACGTCATTCCGAGGCGCGCGGCGGCCGGACAGAACTGGATAACTTGGCCTGGTCCTGCCCCGGGTGCAATCTCAAGAAATCCGACCGCACAGACGCCGTCGATCCGGTCACGAGTGATTTCGTCGCGCTGTTCAACCCACGAACGGAAATTTGGGCAGAACACTTCCGCTGGGAGCTTTATCGCCTCGAGGGTCGCACCCCCGCCGGCCGAGCAACTATCCTTGCGCTCGAGCTCAACGCGTTTCGCCGTCAGCTGATTCGCCAGGCAGAGGAGCTCTTCGATCTCTTCCCGCCACCAGAAGCATAGCGCATTGCAGGCGTTCGCTCTTCGCGGGGACCGACCTTTCGCGTATCATGACGAAGATTGCGCTGCCGCCGTTCGCGGCGTTATCGCGCTCCGCCCCAGGGACGATCGGAACTCATGCAACCTGCCCTTACCGCCGACACACGCCGGTTCGCCGTCTCGCCGTGGCCGCTGCAGCCGTTCGACTTCCACACGCCGACGCGCGTCAAATTCGGGCCCGGCACGCTGGCGAACCTGGGTGAATTGGCCCGCGAAATGGGCGCGACCCGCGCGCTGCTCGTCACCGACCCGGGACTCAAAGCCGCCGGCCATCCGCAGCGGGCGCAGCAGTCGCTCCAGGACGCCGGCCTGCAAGTGTTCCTCTTCGACGACGTCGAGCAGAACCCGACCAGCCGGCACGTCGAGGCCGGTATGCGTTTCGCTCAGCCCTTCGCCATCGACCTGATCGTCAGCGTCGGCGGCGGCAGCGCGATGGACTGCGCCAAGGGCATCAACTTCCTGCTCACCAACGGCGGGCAGATGGCCGACTACAAGGGCTTCGGCAAGGCGAAACGGCCGATGCTGCCATCGATCGGCGTGCCGACCACCGCCGGCACCGGCAGCGAGGCACAGTCGTACGCGCTGATCGCCGACGACCAGACGCACCTCAAGATGGCGTGCGGCGACCGCAAGGCCGCCTTTCGCGTCGCCATCCTCGATCCCGAGGTGACCGTGTCGCAGCCGGCCAAGGTGACGGCGCTGACCGGGATCGACGCGCTGTCGCACGCGCTGGAGGCGTACGTGACCACGCGGCGCAGCCCGCTGTCGCAGATCTTCGCGCGAGGCGTGGGTGTTACTGGAAGTCAACCTCGAAAAGGTCCTGACCAACCCGGCCGACCTGGAAGCGCACGGCGCGATGCAGGTCGGCGCGTTCCTGGCCGGCACCGCAATCGAGAACTCGATGCTCGGCGCCTGCCATGCCTGCGCCAATCCGTTGACCGCCCACTACGGCATCACGCACGGCCTGGCGATCGGCATCATGCTGCCGCACGTGCTGCGCTACAACGCCAGCGATTTGTATCACGAGCTGCTGGAGGAGGCGGGCCTGCACAACGGCCAGGCCGGCGGGGCCGCCGAGACGCTGGCGCAGCGGGTCGCCAACCTGATGCAGCTCGCCGGCCTGCCGACGCGCCTCGAGGCGTGTGGCGTCAGCCCCGGCATCTTGCCGCTGCTGGCCGAGGAAGCCAACCAGCAGTGGACTGCACGCTTCAATCCGCGGCCGGTGACGGACACGGATCTGCTGCGGCTGTATCAGGCAGCGTTGTAGAAAAACCAATCCCACGCCGCGGGGTGAGTCTTCGAACCCCGCGGGTTCCGCGGAACCCGCGGGGTTCGAAGACTCACCCCGCGGCGTGGGGCAATTGGAGCACATCATGAAGCCCATCTTCTGCTTCACTCTCCTGCTGCTCCCCGTATCGGCCCTCGCCGATTGGCCGCTCTTTCGCGGCAATGCCGCCCAAACCGGCGTCGCGGGTGAGACGCTGCCCGAGCCGCTCGCGATACGCTGGCAGGTCAAGCTGCCGCGCGGCATCGCCTCGACCGCGGCGATCGTCAACGGCGTCGCCTACGTCGGCTGCTTCGACGACCACCTCTATGCCTTCGATCTGGCCGGCGGCACGCAGAAGTGGAAGTTCAAGGGCGGCTCGTTCAAGGCGGCGCCGAGCGTCCTCGACGGCGCGGTCTACATCGGCGACGAGGACGGCACCTTCTACTGCGTCGACGCCGCCAAGGGCACCAAGCGCTGGGACGTCGATGTCGAGGCGACCATCACCGGCGGCGCCAACTTCGCCGGCGATCTGGTCTTATTCGGCACGCACGACTCGACGCTCCACGCCCTCCGTCGCGCCGACGGCAAGCCGGCGTGGACCTACAAGACAAAGCAGGGCCCCGTCTTTGGCTCCGCGGTCGTCGCCGACGGCAAAACCTTCCTGGCCGGCTGCGACAGCATGCTCCACATCGTCGACGTCAAGGACGGCAAGGGCATCGCCCAGGTCGAGCTGAGCGGCCAATCCGGCTCCACGGCCGCGTTCCTGGCCGGCAAGCTTTATGTCCCGAACATGACCAACCAGGTGCAGGCCGTCGATGTCGCCAAACGCGCGGTCGCGTGGTCGTTCGAACCCGACGAATCGCAGGCGTTCAACTGCTCGGCGGCGGTTACGGACCAGCGCGTCGTGGTCGGCAGCGACGACGGCAACGTCTACGCCCTGGAGCCCGTCAAGGGCATGCGCGTCTGGACGTTCCAGACAAAGAAGGGCCGGGTCGAGTGTTCGCCGGTGATCGCGGGCAAGCGCGTCTACGTCGGCAACACCGCGGGCACGTTCTTCGTGCTGGACCTGGACAAGGGCACCGAAGTGCAGAAGCTGCAGCTTGGCAAGGGCATCACCGCGTCGGCCGCGGTCGGCGAAGGTTGCCTTGTGATCGGCACCACCGACGGCATGCTGTATTGTCTGGGGAAGAAGAAGTAACCACACACCCCCAAGCCGCGGGATGAGCGCAGCGAATCCCGCGGGTGCTTCGCTCCGACCCGCGGGATTCGCTGCGCTCATCCCGCGGCTTGGGAAAAAATCCACTTTTGCGCTGGCCTTCGCCCGCGCCGCGGTTATAATATTGGTTGATCCAGGATCGACTTCCCGAGTCGCACTTTCTGAGGAAAGGAGTCCTCCCATGTTCACCCCCAATCCTGACCTGCGCATCGCCGTCTACGGCTCCGAGGTGAAGAAGGCCGGCCGTGGCGTCGGCTTGTGGGCCGCGGGCTATCCCGGGGCCATCACCGCCGCCGGCGCCAATCCCGCCATGCTGCCGCCGGCCGCCGGCGACGAGTCATGGGACGAGGTGCTCGACGGCTTCCACGGCGTCGTCGTCTGCGGCTTCCACCAGGCCGATCCCGCCAAGATGGGCGACGTCGAATCGCTCTGCCTGTGGTGCCGGCAGCACCGCTTTCCGCTGCTCGCCATCGATCAGGGCCTGCTGGCGATGAACGCGGCGTTCGGCGGCCTCAACTACAACGACCTGCCGCGCGAATTGCCCGAGGCACTGCAGCATCGCCATCCGCCCGAGCCCGGCCTGCGTCACGCGATCAACGTGCAGCCTAACACCATTCTCGCGTCGATCTACGGCGAGGGCGAGGTGGTCGTCAACAGCGAGCATCGCCAGGCGGTGCAGCGTCTGGCCAACGGCTTCGTGGCCAGCGGCATCGCGCTGGACGGCGTGATCGAGGCGATTGAGTACACCGGCAATGATTGGTTCGCGATGGGTGTGCAGTGGCAGCCCGCCAGCGGCACGGCGTCCGGCCTGGACATACAGGTGTTTCGTGGGCTCGTTGACGCCGCCCAGCAGATCGTGAGCGGCACCGCGCCGGCGCAAGCTAGCGATGGCGGGGTGAGTTGCTTGGCTACGTTGAGCAGTTTCTGGTATACTTCCGGTTGCCGGTCGCCTGAACGTACACAACTTTGGTCTGCGGAAACGAAAACCGAGTGACCGTGGCGCCGGATCCTGAAGAACTCAAGCGTCAACTCCAGGCCCATCTGCGGAGCCTTCGCGCCGCCGGCGTCGAGTGGCTCCCGCAGGGGCCGCCGCTTGTCGCTGCGCCGGCGCCGCTGACATTAGCGGCAGCGCCTGCCGTGCTGCAACCGTTGCTGCCGGCCCTTGAACAGCCGGTGCTCGGCCCCGCGGTCGGCGGATCGCTGAACGAACGCCGCATCGCGCTACAGCAACTTGCTTCAGAGGTGCACGGCTGCACGCGCTGTCCCGAGCTATGTTCGACCCGGACGCAGACGGTGTTCGGCCAGGGCGAGCCGGGCGTCGAGCTGTGCTTCGTCGGCGAGGCCCCGGGCGAGGACGAGGATCGGCAGGGCCTGCCATTCGTTGGGGCCGCCGGGCAGCTGCTCAACAAGATCATCGCGGCGTGCGGCTTGCGGCGCGAGGACGTCTACATCATGAATGTGCTGAAATGCCGGCCGCCGCGCAACCGCACGCCGTTGCCGAACGAGGCCGCCAATTGCCGCGGGTTCTTCGATCGGCAGCTCGACCTGATTCAGCCGAAGTTCATATGCGCTCTCGGCGGCTGCGCCGTGTCCAACCTGCTGCAGACGAGCTTGAGCATCGGCAAGCTCCGGGGCCGATTTCACGACTATCGGGGCATTCCGGTGCTGGTGACGTACCATCCCGCGTTCCTGCTGCCGCACCGGAGCCCAGCCAAGAAGCGCGAGGTGTGGGAGGACATGCAGCTGCTGATGCGGCGCATGGGCCGAACGATTCCCGAAAGGAAAAAGGATACCGAGAGCGGTTCATAGAGAAAACTCAAGCCCGAGGGCGAGTCTTCGAGCCCTCGGGCTTGGAACTACGCCAGACGCTCGCGGATGGCGTTGAGCAGCTGCAGGTACTTGACGGGCTGCACCAGCACCGAGACCCCGGCTTGTTCGGCCAGCCGGTCGCGCCAGTCGGCCTGTTCCGGATCCACGAGCAGAATGCCGCCGCACGAAATCTGCTGGCGCTGCGCTTCTTCGAGAATCCGCTGGAACACGTAGCAGCCGTCCTCTCCCGTCGTCGACGCGTTGACGATCAACAGGTCAAACGGCTGCTGGCGAAACCGGTCCACGGCACGCATCGGGTCGGCCGCGATCAGCACGCGATACCCCTCGGCCTTGAGCTTTTCGCGGAGCTTGTCTTGCAGGCGCTCGTCGCTTTCGGCCAAAAACAGCGTCCGCACCGGTCCCTTGCCGTGCGTGCGCGCCTTGCCTTCGACCTCCTGGCGCACCTCGCGAATACGCTCGAGCAGCTGCGACGGTGTCTGAAAACGCTTCGCCGGGTCGAGCGTCATCATCGTCTCCACGAGATGGAACAGCGACGCCGGCGCCTCGATCTCCTCCGGCTTCATCGGCGAAATGGCTTCGAAACGCTTGGCCGACATTCGCGACTGCGCACTACGGCTCATGTCCAGCGGCGAACGGCCGGTCAGCAGCTCATAGGCGACACAGCCGAGGAAAAATAGATCGCTGCGCGGATCGCCCGACGGCGCGTCGGTGGCCTTCTCCAATCCCGCGTAGTCGACGGTGCGATCGACCGTCGCATCGTCCTTTTCCTCGAAGCCGACCGCGCCGCCCGCGAGGCCGAAGTCCACGAGCTTGCTGGGCCCCTGGCTGGAGATGAGCACGTTAGTCAGCTTCATGTCGCGGTGCGTCACGCCGCGCGAGAACGCATAGGCGAGAGCCGACGTTGTTTCTTCGAGGACCTTGAGCGTGTCGGCCGCCGGCAGCTTCTTGCGCATCTTGAGCATGTCACGGAGATTGCCGCCCTCGACAAACTCCATGACTATGTAGTACTGAAGCGTCGCGCGGTCGTTGTTGACGGCGAGGATTTCGACGATGTTGGGATGGTGCAGGTCCATCCCCATGCGCCCCTCGCGCATGAACAGCTCGATCTTGTGCTTGTCGACGCTCCACTTCTTGCGCAGCACCTTGACCGCGACCACGCGGCCGGCGTGCGGGTCGTCGCAACGATAGACCCGGCCGAAGCTGCCCGAGGCGATCTTGTAGAGGATGCGATAGCCGCCCAGGAAGTAGCCGTCGGTATCGCCCTTGAGCAGCTTGTTGGTCTGGAAGGGCGTGAGATAGCCGCGGCGCTCCATCACGCGCACAAAGTCGTCGGGCGTCCCGTTACGCGCCCCAGCTCGTCCCAGGCCTCCTCGATCTGACCGGGCGTAAGGAGGCCTGCGCGGTTCGCCGCCTTGGCCAGCGTGGCTGCGTCATTGATGGACATGGTCGCGTGGCTTCCCGTGGGGCCGCGGCAGTAACCCGAGCGCTTGTGCCCAGGACCGGCCGACGGCGGCGAGACAGATGTTCTCCATTTTATCCTTAAACCTGTTCCTGCCAAGCAACCATCCGCAAGGAAATCATCGGTACGCGCCGGCGGCGGCGGCAACGTCGCCATGTCTGGACATGGACGCGGGGCGAAAATGCCCAACATGCCGAGCTGCGCGATTGTAACGGCAAGCCGGGAGCGCCAGCGACCGCAGTTTTGTTGGAGTCCCGGCTTTAGCCGGTGAAGACCGGCTAAAGCCGGGACTCCAACAGCACTCACGCTCCCGGCTCACCTGGGATTGCTCTTGCAGTCGGCCGTGACTGTGGGTATGGCGGCTGCCCCGAATGCTCCTGGCGCGACCTGCGGGGGACAGGGTCCGGATGCCGGCTGTCGACGCAAACTGCCGGCGCCGGCGAGGGGATGGCGGATTGGGGCAAAGGAGGCGACCGGTGACACCGCGGTTTCTGGCACAGCGCCGGCTGTTCTACCTGCTGGCCTTGGGGATGCTGGCGCTGCCTGCGACAGGCTGCGCCAGCTTCTGGGACGAGGCCTTTAGCCGGGAACGCGACCTCAACGGCTATTTCAAACCGCCCGACCCGCTCACGGTCATACGCGAAAACACCGACGGCGAGCGCCGCGCCAAGGCGCTGGCTTCCTTGCGCGAGCCCGCCCAGAACGGCGGCAAGCAGCAGGAGCAGGACACCTATCTTGAGATCCTGACCACGGCCGCCGGCACCGACCGCGACCCGTACTGCCGGCTCGGCGCCATTCAGGCCCTGGGTCATTTCAAGGATCCGCGCCGCCACGGCGCTCGAAAGCGTCTACCAGCATACCAAGCTGCCGTTCACACAGGACTTCAACATGATGGTTCGGCTGACGGCGCTGCGCTCGCTGGAAAAGATCGGCAGCGAAAGCACCCGCGATTTGCTGATCCGCGTCGCGCGGCAGCCGGGACCGGCGCAGGAGGCCGCGTCAGTGGATCGTCAGCAAGTCCAGGACGAGAAGCTGATCGCGCTCTGCGCCCTGGGCAAATACCACCAGCCGGAATGCCGCGAAACGTTGGTGTACATCCTGGAGTCGGAAAAGGACATCGCCCTGCGCGAACGCGCCCATCAGTCGCTCCAGGAGTCGACCGGCAAGCACCTGCCGCCCGAGCCGCAGGTCTGGCGCGCCGCCCTCGCCGGCCAGCCGGTCAACGAGCTGCAGCCCAATCTCATCCAGCGCGTGTCGGCGTGGCTCAAGTAATTACGAACCCTTGACGGCGCACATACGCCTCGAAATTCGCCACTGGCGTTGCGCGATCCACGCCGTGGTTGAGGTTGACGATGTGCCGCCGGCCTCCGCCGGCCTCGACACAGCGCCGGGTCGCCTCGGCCACCTGCGTGGGCGTCCCGAGGCGCAGCAGCTCCTCATCCACGTTGCCCTGAAAGACCAGTTCCGGATATTGCCGCCGCGCCGGCAAGATCGTGCCGCGTGCCCAGGCTGATCACCTCGGCGCCGCTGTGCGCCATCAGGTCGAGATAGGGCCCTTCCTTTACGAAGAGAATCCGCGGCACGCCGGGCGCGCCGGCGAACACGGCCTGGTGGTGTAGCTGCGCCCAGCGCTGATACTCGTCGCGATCCAGCTCACCGGCCCACGAATCGAAGAGCTGATACACGTCGGCGCCGCGCCGCACCAGCTCGCGCAGGAAGTGAATCGTGGCTTCCTGCAGCCGCTGCAATAACGCCTCCCACGCGGCTGGCTGGGCACCCGCGAAGGCACGCGTCCCCTCCAGGTCCTTGCCGGTGCCGATGCAATAGGTCACCACGGTAAACGGAGCGCCGGCGAACACGATCACCGGCAGCTCGCCCCGCAATTCCTGCCGGACGTGCTCGAGCAGCTCCAGGATGTGCCCGAACCGTTGCGGGTCAGGTCGTGGCTCCAGTCGCTCCACGTCGGCCACAGTGCGGATCGGATGGTCTGGCACCGGGCCGCGGTTCGGCTGCAGCGTGAACGGCAGCCCCATCGCGACCGGCAGCGTCGTGATGTCGTAAAAGAGAATGATCGCGTCCACGCCGAACCGGCGCGGCAAGAGCGAGCAGCGGGCCGATAGCTCGACGTTTTCCGAGAACTCGTAAAAGCCCTGCCCCGCGCCAGCCGATGGAACTCCGGGTCCCACCGGCCCGCCTGGCGCATCGCCCAGACCGGTGGCCGCTCCACCGCCTCGCCACGCGCGGCACGCACCAGCAAATGTTCCGCCATGTCAGCTCTCCGCGACCGTCGAGTCCCCGAGGGACGGTTTCGTCCCGACGTACAGCGTCGCGATGCCCAGCGTGAACGAATACCAGCGCACCTCGGTAAGCCCGTGCCGCCGCAGGCGCTCGGCCAGCGCCGCGCCGTCAGGAAACTCCAGGACGCTCGCCGGCAGGTAGCGATAGGCGCTGTCCTGGCTGCGCGAGATCATCTGGCCCAGCAGCGGCAGGATGCGACGGAAATAAAAGCGATACAGCGGCCCGAATAGCCGGCCGCGCGGCTGCGAGAATTCGAGAATCGCCACGCGGCCGCCGGGGCGCGTGACGCGCACCATCTCGGCGATGCCGCGATCCGTGTCGGTGACATTGCGCAGCCCGAACGCCACCGCGGCGATCTGGAACGAATGATCCGGAAACGGCAGGTGCTGCGCGTCGGCCTCGACGTAGCGAATCCGGGTCTCGGCATGGATGCGCCGGTCTTCGCGACGGCGCGCTGGAGCATCGGGGCGCAGAAGTCGGCGCCGATGATCGGCACCCGGCCCTGGGCCGCGCGATCGTACGCCAGGGCGAGATCGCCGGTGCCGGTGCAAAGGTCGAGGATCGGGCCGTTGGCGGCCGGCGGCACCAGCCGCGTAGTACGCCAGCGCCAGTAGCGATCGACGTTCAGGCTCAGCAGATGGTTGAGGAAATCGTAGCTCGGCGCGATGTGGCCGAACATGCCTCGAATGCGGCTTTCGCGTTTGTCGACCAGAAGATTCATCGTGGGCCGGGGTCGTGTGGTCACGGTCCGGGATGCGACGCCAGGTCCGCAACCGCGAATCGCAGGCTGCGCTAACCGGCAAGCGTCGGCGCGGCAGCGCGCCGTGGCGGCGCCGTGCCGGCTGCGCAATATGTTATTGACGACGCCTAAACGACCAACCTCGGGGAATAGCCATGCTCGGTTGCGCCATCGTCGGCTGCGGGATGATCGCCCGGTTTCACGCCCGGGCGCTGGCCGACGTGCCCGGCACGCGCGTCGTCGCTCTCGTCGGTCGCAGCCCCGCGAACGCCGACAAGATGCGGCAGGAGCTCGGCCTGGACTGCGACATCACGACGGACCTCCGCGACGTGGTCCAGCGCAAGGACGTTGACCTCGTCATCATTACCACGCCGTCAGGCGCACACATGGAGCCGGCCGTCCTCGCTGCGAGCGCCGGCAAGCATGTCGTCGTCGAGAAGCCGTTGGAGATCACGCTGGAGCGCTGCGATCGCATCATCGACGCCTGCGACCGGCACCGCGTCCAGCTCTGCACCATCTTCCCGTCGCGCTTCGGCGACGCTAACCAGGCCCTGAAGCAAGCAATTACCCAGGGCCGCTTCGGCCGGCTCACGCTGGGCGAGACCACGTGCAAATGGTGGCGGCCGCAGTCGTATTACGATGAAGGCGGCTGGAAGGGGACCCAGGCGCTCGATGGCGGCGGCGCCCTGATGAACCAGGCGATCCACAACGTCGATCTGCTCCTGTGGATGATGGGCCCAGTAACGCACCTCAGCGGCCTGACGGCGACGCTCGCCCACGAACGCATCGAAGTCGAGGACACGGCGGTTGCGTGCCTGCGCTTCAAGAACGGTGCGCTCGGCGTCATCCAGGCAACCACCAGCGTCTGGCCCGGCCTGCCCAAGACCATCGGCGTGCACGGCGACAAGGGCAGTGTCGTCATCGAGCAGGACGACCTGTTGCGCTGGGAGTTCGATCCCCCGGCGGCCGCGGACCAGGCGATCCGCGAGCGCTTCGCGCAGAAGAGCGGCGCCTCGGGCGGCTCGAGCAATCCCGCGGCGATCTCGCACGTCGGCCACGCGCGCCAGCTCGCCGATTTCGTCGCCGCGATCCAGTCAGGCCGAGCGCCGCTGGTGGACGGCCGCGAAGGCCGCCGTGCGGTCGCGGTGATTTTGGGGATTTACGAAGCGAACGCAACGCAACGTGTGGTGGAGGTGTAGGGAATGCCCACCGTGCTGCGGATTGGCGGATGGCGATTCTTCTTTTACAGCAATGAGGGCGAGGAGCCCCCGCATATCCACGTCCGCGCCGCTGACAAGGAGGCCAAGTTCTGGTTGAACCCGGTGGAACTTGCAACCAATTACGGGTATAATGTGCGCGAATTGAACCAGATTGAGCAATTGGTGCATGATTATTGTGATCAACTCAGCGAGGCATGGAATGAGCACTTCGCGTAAAGGCAATGGCGGCGATCGGCGTAGGCCCAAAGGCAAGGCAGGTGTGTCTCGACCTCGAACAGCGAAACAGCCGCGGATGTTTCGCCCGACGAGCGCTCTGGCCAAGGCGGTCACGTTCGATGAGTTTATGATGCACGTCCAGCTGATGGATGGCCGGATTGTTAGCATGCCGCTCATCTGGTCGCCCGCCCTTTACCGGGCGACACCGGAGCAGCGCGAACAAGTTGAGATCGGCGGCGGCGGCGTCGGCCTGCATTGGACGGACCTGGATGAGGATCTGTCCGTCGCCGGACTGCTCGCGGGCGGCACTGCGGCCGCAACGTGACCCGCACAAGTATCGTCTAAGTGAGGATGTCCTTCTGTGCCAAAGGAGTGGCCCATGTCCGACAAGCCGCGGTCCCGCATCGTCGATCATCTCATCTACCTCGCCGTGCGCGTCACGGTCTGCGTGGTGCAGGCCATGTCTTTCAGCGCCGCGTGTGCGTTTGTGCGCTTCCTCGCCTGGCTCGCGTATCGCGTGGATCGACGTCATCGGCAAGTCGCGCGAAAACATCGAGAAGGCCTTCCCCGGCGTCTATTCCGCTGCGGAGATCGATCGGCTCGTCCGTGAGGTGTACGTACACTTCTGCCGGGTCGTCGTCGAGCTGGCGCATCTGCCGCGGCGGCTGCACGTCACGAACTGGAAACGGCACGTCGAGATCCAGGGCGGCGATCGCGTCGTCGGCGCCCTGTTGTCGGGCCGGCCGTTGTTGATCGTCACCGGGCACTTCGGCAACTGGGAGGTCGCCGGCTACGTCCTCGGCTTGCTCGGCTTTACCACCCACGCCATCGCCCGGCCGCTCGACAATCCGTACCTCGACGATTATTTCCGCCGGTTCCGCGAGCGCACCGGACAGCGGATCCTCGCCAAGCAGGGCGATTTCGACAGGATCGAGCAGGTGCTTGCCGGCGGGGGTGTCCTCGCCACGCTCGCCGACCAGGACGCCGGCGAGCGCGGCCTGTTCGTCGATTTCTTCGGCCGGCCCGCCTCGACACACAAGGCTGTCGCGCTGATGGCGATGGAGCACAACGTGCCGATGCTGGTCGTCGGCACTCCGAAGCTCGACGGCAAGTACATCGTCTGCCCGGCCGAGGTCATCGATCCCGCCGATTACGAAAAAACACCCCATGCGGCCCGCGCCATGACCCAGCGTTTCACCAGCGACCTGGAACGGCTCGTCCGCCTCGCACCGGCCCAGTACTTCTGGCTGCACCGCCGCTGGAAACACCAGCCGAAGCCGCGCCGCAAGTCGGCGTGAGGAAGTCATATCATAACGGCTGAAGGCCCCGAACGTCACTCTGCCGTTTTCCGCATGAACGCCGGTCTGATCATTCTCGTGCTGAAGATCGCGGTCGTTACCGTGACGGTGCTGCTGGCCGGCTCGTTCGTGGCGCTGGCGCAGGGACGCTATCGCCTGCACGGCCGCATCAACATCGCCTTCTTCGTGCTGACCCTGTCCGCGCTGATCGGGTTGGAATTCATCGCCAGGCTGCTGAGTCCGGAGCTTTTCCAGGCGTACCTCGAGGAGCATGACGCCCAGGACATGCTGCGCATTCACCTGATGTTTTCGGTGCCCGCGGCGCTGTTGCTTACCGTGATGCTGTTCACGGGACTGCGGCATCGGCGCAAGATCCACATTGGTCTGGGCGTCGCATTCCTGATCCTGTGGACGGGCACGTTCGTCACCGGCGTGTTCTTTCTGCCGGACCCCTATTTCGTGAATTCTCACGGCCAAGCCCCCCAGGCCCTCTCGGCGGCGCCGAGAGCGGAGTAACGTGCTGGACTCGCCATGCCCGACGACACCCCGACAATCGCGAGCGGTTCTGAGGAGCTGGGCCGCTCCTACGCCGCACTGCTCGGCGACGCCGCCTGGGACGCCGACGCGCCGCCGCCCGCGCCGGCGGATGGCGCCGACGCGGCGCCGCCGTCACCGGTGCGAATCATTGAAGCGCTGCTGTTCGTGGGCGGACCGCCGTTGACCCCAACCCGCGCTTGCGAGGTGATCCGCGGCCTGACGCCCGAGCAATTCGCCCACGCCATCGACGAATTGACGCACGCTTACCGCCGGCAGGGTCGGCCCTACGCCGTGCAGCCGCGCGGCCCGGCTTCGTGCTGGCGCTGCGGCCGCGTTTTCAGCGTGTCGTGGACAAGTTGCACGGCGGCGTCCGTGAGGCCCGGCTCTCGACGCAGGCGGTGGATGTGCTGGCGCTGGTTGCGTATCGCCAGCCCGCGACCAAGGCGGAGATCGACAGCCTGCGCGGCGCTGAGTCCGGAGCGCTCTTGCGACAGCTGGTGCGGCGTGGTTTGATTCAAATCGTCTACCGTGGCGAGGCGAATCGTCATGAAGTGTCCTACGGCACGACCCCGCGCTTCCTGGAGCTGTTCGGCCTGCAGAATCTTGACGACCTGCCGCGCACGCGCGACCTGCAACAATTGTGAGTGCTCATCGTGCTCACGCTGCTTGGCTTTCTTACGGGGACTCACGGCGGCATGCGCGGCCTGGAATGGCTCGGCCGCAAGATTCGCGATCGCGAGAATCCGTGACCGCCCCCGCGCCGTCGCTCTTCGCGTCGCATCTTGACGACGGGACGCGGCGTGCCTTAAGATGAAGTGACGGCGGGCCCCGTCGCCCGTGCGCCGAAGTGGCGGAATTGGCAGACGCGCCAGCTTCAGGAGCTGGTTCCTGTAATGGGAGTGGAGGTTCGAGTCCTCTCTTCGGCACTGCGAAAAGCCTGGATTTTTCCAGGCTTTTTGCGTTTCCCGATGGTAACGGCACCATTCAGGGGGCACCATCCATGTAGGGCAAGGACAATGCTGGCAAAGCGCCGCGCTCGCCACGGTCTTGCGATTTCAGGTCGGGCGTTGGCGGGTTCACTGTCACAGAATCTGGCCTCACACCATTTTCGCGCTGGCCCGCTTGCCGTCGCGACGCTCGATCTGCCGGCGCACACCGCCCCAGATCCGGCTGAGGCGGACTATAAATGTGACCAACTCGCGAATGGTTTGCTTCGCGCGGCTACGGCCGCACGTCGATCTTGACCTCGGCGGTCAGCGGCTCGCTGTTGTGCAGCAGCGTGGCGCGCACGGTCACCGGCATGTTCAGCGGGCCCACCATCGGCTCGGCACAACGGATCGTCAGCTCGCCCTGGTCGCGGTCGGCGGCGATCGTCGCCGGGGTGGCGGCGAGGCCCTGCATGTGCGTGGGGGCGACCAGGTCCAGCGTGATCGGCCCCGTTAGGCCCTGGCCGCGCTTAACGCACACCGCGACCGGGAACGTTTGGCCCGGCCTGGCGATAAACGAGGTCTTCGCCAATTCGAGCGCGATCTTGCCCGGCCCGACCACCGCGACGAGCTGCTCGTTCTGATTGACCGAGCTGAACGAGACGCGATGCGCGCTGCCGTCGGGCTCCTTGATGACGCCGACGCCCATGACGCAGACGCGGCAGGTGCGGCCCGTCTCCATCCAGGGCGGTAGAAAGGCGGCGTAAGTGAATTCGTCGGCATCGGCGGGCACGACGATTGTCGGGCCGGTGACCCCTTGCAGATGGCGGGCCTGCCGGTCGGCGAGACTCACCTCGATCGGGCCGGCGTATCCGTTACGTATGATCTTGTACTTGCGTTTGTGTACCGAGCCGCGGGCCGCAAAGCCCATGTCGTACTCGCCCTTGATCACGAACGGCGTCGGCAGTGCGACCATGAGCAGCACATCCTCCTGCGTTTCTGGCCGCGCGGCACGGCCAGGGACGCAACCCGAGCCAGGTCGCGATCGGTGCCCTTGGCGATGCCCTTGACCCAGACGTGGGCCGGCTCG
Organism: uncultured Gemmataceae bacterium; assembly: GCA_963834865.1. Taxonomy (GTDB): domain Bacteria; phylum Planctomycetota; class Planctomycetia; order Gemmatales; family Gemmataceae; genus CAWIDK01. The sequence continues at coordinate 671,075 of CAWIDK010000005.1, read as the reverse complement.
ATTTTCGCCGTCTCCTCGGCCTTGAAGGTGAGCTCGACCGCGTTCTGGCCGGCCGGGATCGTCGCCGGCAAGACCGTGACGCCGGCCGGCAAGCCCATGACCTGCAGGTGGATCGCGTCCTTGAATCCCGCCAGGCGCTCGGCCGTGATCTTGAGCTTGCCCTGGCCCTTGCGCGGCACCGTCACCGCGTCTGCCGCCAGCGTCAGGCGATAGTCCGCCGTCGTTGGCTGCCAGGCGCGCAGCCGATACGCAAACTGCGGACCGCCACGCGAGCGGAACCGGTCTTGCACCTTGACGGTGTAGGTGCCGTCGGCCGGCACGGTGAAGCGCAGCGACGGGTCGCCCGGAGCGGGGCCGGCCGTCTCCGCGCGGGCCAATTCCTTGCCCGCGGCGTCGGCGATCACAATCACCCCGTCGAGCCGCGAGCCGAGCCGGCCCGCCCGTAGATCGAATTCATACGTCTCACCCTTCTTGCCCGACCATAGCCACGTCTCGATCTTGCCCGGTTTCGCGATTCGGCCGTTGAACACGGCCGGCAGCGTCAGCGGCTTGGCCGTCACCGGTTCGCCTTCGAGGTATTCCGGCAGCTCGTCGACGTCCAGCCACAGCGTATTCGTCTTCTGGCCGGCTATGTCGAGCCGATGCGGGAAGTCGTTGCCCGAAGTGGTGGGCACGGCGACGTCGACGCGCGGCTCCGGCAATCCCTGGCCGGCGACCTCCAGCTTCACATTGCTGCCGCGCCGGCCGCCGAGCGGGTAGAAGTGATCGATGTGCGGTCCGCTCGTGAGCGTCAGGCGATAAACGTACGCCTGGCCGCCCTGGTTCTGCGCGTCGCGGATGCGGACCTGGTACTCTCCGTCGGCCGGCGCGATGAAGCGCAGCCGCGGGTCCGGGCCGTCGAGATTGTCGCTCTCGGCGAGCACCTGGCCGCGCGCGTCGAGCATCTCCAGCCGCGCGTCGAGCGGCGAGGCGAGCCGGACGGCATCGACCTCGCACAGGACCGGCTGGCCCTTTTTCGCGTGGAACATCCACAGGTCCACGTCTTCGCGCGGGAAGATGCGGCCGTTAATCGTCACGGGGAGCTCGACCCGGACCGGAATCGGATCGCCGTCGATCTCCTGCTCGACGACTTCGGGCAAGTCGCCGACGACGAAGCGCATCGACGGCGTCGCCCCCTGCGAGGTCCAGAGCCGCCAGTGGCGCACGCCGAGGAGCGGCGCGGCGCGATGTTGATGACGGCGGCCATGTCGCGGGGATAATCCTCGGCCTGCTGGGACGCGGGCAACGGCAACAGCGGACCCTCGAACCAGTGCGGCGGCGCCGGCTTCAGCCGCGCGGCGCCGACACGCCGCCGCCGAGCATCTCGAAGCCGCATTCGCCGTGGAGGAACAGGCCGCCGACGCGTACCGCGACGTGGGTGCCGCGCTGGCCGCCGGCAGGAAAGATGTACGACGCAACCGGCGGGTTGGCGTGAAGAGTTTGAACCGCCGAGACGCAGAGGCACAGAGAATACAACACGTGCAGTGCTTGTTGCATCGTTTGCTCCGGCAATATATTGCGAACCCGGTTTACGTTTAGCGTTCGCAGGCGCCTGCGAACGCTAAACGTAAACCGGGTTGGTTGCCTGATTCGGTTACAACAACTGCCGAATCACTCGCCCGTTGTTCACGATCGGCATCGGCCGGCCTTCCGCGGTGTAGAACTCTTCCGTCGGATCGATGCCCAGCAGGTGATAAATCGTCGCGGCGAGGTCTTCCGGTCCGTGCGGGTTGGCGGCGGGCCGTTCGGCGCGGGCGTCCGAGGCTGCCGATGACGCGGCCGCCGTGGATGCCGCCGCCGCCGCAGAGCACCGTGAACGCCGGGCCCCAGTGGTCGCGGCCGGCGTTGTTGTTGATGCGCGGCGTGCGGCCGAACTCGCCGGTGACGACGACCAGCGTGCTGCCGAGCAGGCCGCGGTCGGCGAGGTCGCGGAACAGCGCGGCCAGCGCCGAATCGAGCGGCGGCAGCAGCTGCTCGCGCAGCGTCCGGAAGTTGTTGTCGTGCGTGTCCCAGTTGCTGTGGTCGATCGTCACGCAGCGCACGCCCGCCTCGACCAGCCGCCGGGCCATCAGGCACGACTGGCCCAGCGAATTACGGCCATATTCGTCGCGCAGGTTGGCGGTCTCGGCCTGAATGTCGAACGCCCGGCGTGCGGCCGGCGACGTCATCAGGTTGAACGCCTCACGCTGGAATTCGCCGACAGCCTGGGCGTGCTGATTCGCCTGCCGTTCGGTCGCCTGGCTGATAGCGGTCGAGTTGCTGCAGCAGGGCCTGGCGTGCCTCCAGCCGGTCCGCGGCGAGGGCGGGCGGCGGCACGATGTCGGGCACCGCGAAATCGGGCGCGTTCGGATCGGCGTCGATGACGAACGGCGAATAAGTCGGGCCGAGGTACGCCGAGCCGGAGCTGGGGTGCATCTTGCGGCAGGCAGACGTAAGGCGGCACGCCGCCGCGCGGGCCGAGCTTGCGGGCGATGATCGAGCCGTGCGCCGGCCGCTGGTTGTTCGGCGACAGCGACGGATTGAAGCCGGCCTGCGGGAAATAGCCGGTGAGGATATAGTGGTCGGCCGGCCCGTGGTCGCTAGTTGCGATGGCGGAACGAGCGGATCAACGCGATCTTGTCCATCTGCCGGGCCGTGCGCGGCAGGTACTCGCCGATGCGGATGCCGGGGACATTGGTATCGATCGGCCGAAACTCGCCGCGAAATTCCGCGGGCGCGTCGGGCTTGAGATCGAGCGTGTCGATGGTGCTCAGCCCGCCGTGCAGGAACAGGAAGATGAGCGAGACGTCGCGCGTCGGCTGGCCCTGTTCCGAGGCGCGTGCCCGTGCGGCGAGCAGTCCGGGCAGCGAGAAGCTCATGCCGAGCACGCTCGCGGTGCCGAGACGGACGAAATCGCGGCGGTTGATGCCGTCGCAGAATGGACGCTGGGTCATGAAAGATTCCCCCCCGGTTGCTTTCACTCGTTTAATGACCGATCTCTCGAACGGAAAGGCCCCTACAGATTCTCCGTGCCAGGTTGTTCGAGTTCATCTTCACAGCGGTCCTTCAGAATCAGCGCGATGGCGTCCGCCAAGCTCGCTCGGCACTCGTCCGGAGTTCGGCCCTGGCCATTCGCGCCGGGAACTTCTGGACAGTATCCAATATACCACTCGCCATCGCGCTTAATAATTCCCGTGAACTTCTTCGGCATGGCAACCTCCCGATCGATGGCGTCTACGTCAGGCGCGCCTTTGCCAATTGGAGGGATCGCGAGGTATGGAATACGGCGATGACTTCCACGCGTGCCTCCTCGGCGCGATAATAAATGCAGTACGGAAATCGCCGCACCACCGCCTTGCGCACGTCGCCGAGCACGACGGCATGCATTTTCGGATGGAGCGCAATACGGTCGAATACCTGCTGGATTCGCTCTGCATATTTCTTGCCCAAGCCGGAACCCCGTGCCTCGTAATAATCAAATGCTTCATCGAATTCCGTCTGCGCCTTGTCGCGCAGGACGATTGGCAGGCTCATTGCCGCGCCCTCGCGAGCGCGCGGGCTTTGACGACCTCCCAGGGCGTGACCGCATCGGGCCGAGCCACGCTATCCGCCAACCGCCGCTCCAGTTCTCGCCGCTGCGCTTCGGTTAGCGGCGCCTGTTCGATGTCCGCGGCGACGCTTTCATAGATTGCCTCGGCCAGCGCGAGCCGATCCTCGACTCCGAGTCGGTCAATTCCCAGGTCTTGCAATGTCGGTGTCATGTCCGTCTCCCGTATGTTGTGCCAGGGCCGCGTCGATGTCCTCCGGCTCCCGGTAAGGATATGCCTGCGAAATCCGCTCGCATGCAGCTCCCGTGAGATATTACTCATGGGTTCAGTCGCTCTGCCCTCAGTCGTAACAAGGTGAGCAGTTCCGACAAGGTGACAAGGCCTTCGGCCTCATTCCGTTCCTCCGGGCTCAGCGGTTGGCCCGAGTCCTGCCGATCCAGAAGCTCCTGCAGCCGAGCCGCGACACCGGCCGGGAGTCGGAACCGATCCAGGTCGGCGGGAAGATCGACTTCGATGGTCATCGTCATGCGAACCTCCAATTGACGAGCGCCGTCTCATTCTACCATCCGGGTGGTCAATGATTGAACACAAACTCCAGTGTGTTCATCAAGCTCCACGCCAAATCCTCCGCCGCTTGCCGGCGCTGGCCGGGCGCTTCTGCAGGTGCGCCATCGCCACCTTGCGCTCCGCGGCGCTCGGCAGCCGGCTATAGCATGTTAGGTACAGCTCCTCGACCAGCTCGCCGTCGTCGGCCTTCTCCTGTACCAGATTCGCAACCCGACCACGTTCGTGGGCGAGCTTGGCCTGGATCTCGGGCGCGTTGAGCAGGTGCAGCACCTGGGCGACGCTCGGCTCGTGGATGCGCTCGCACTCGCACGCCGACAGCCGTTCCGGCCGGCCGAACAGCTTCAGGAAATAATGGCTGACCTTGCTGTCCCAGAGCTGGATGGCGCGCGTTCCCGCCGGCACGCCGCCGAAGCGCTCGGCGATGCCGGTCGTCTGGCTCACCATGTCGAGCATCACCTCGGCGTCGATGCGGCGGAAGTACGCCGCGAGAAGCTCGACACGTCCTTCGCGTTGGTGGCGTTCGGCTTCGACGTAAGCTGATAGATGCGCGACGCCGTGATCCTGCGGATCAACTGCTTGAGGTCGAACTGCGTGTCGACGACGTGCTTGGTCAGCGCGTCGAGCAGCTCCGGATTGCTGGGCGGATTCGTGTCGCGCACATCGTCCACCGGATCGACCAGGCCGCGGCCGAAGAAGTGCCCCCAGGTGCGGTTGGCGAGATTGCGGGCGAACCACGGATTCTGCGGCGACGTCATCCACTCCGCCAGCACGAGCCGGCGGTCCCCTTGCGGCGCCTTATCGGGGATCGGCACGCCCAGCGCGTGCGGCGGAATGACCTGGCCGGTGCGTGGGTGGCGTGTCTCGGGATCGCCGGCCACGGCCAGCGCCTCGCCGTGGACCGACGGCTTGAGGCTGAGCTGCGTGAAGAACGCCTGCATGCCGAAGTAGTCGGTCTGGCTCCAGCGGTCGAACGGGTGGTGGTGGCATTCAGCACACGCGATCCGCACGCCGAGGAAGACCTGCGCCAGCGAGCTGGCCTTCTCACCCGGCTTGACCGCGACCTTGTAGAAGCCGGCCGGCCCATTTTCCTCCAGCGGCCCCTCCGCCGTGAGCAGCTCGCGGCGAACTGATCGAACGGCTTATTCTGCGCGATGCTCGCCCTTATCCAGCGATAGAACGCGTAGGCCCGCTTGTGGCCCAGGGCCTGCCGATCGACCCGCAGCACGTCGGCCCACTGCAGCGCCCAGTAGTCGGCGTACTCCGGTCGCTCCAGCAGCTCATCGACCAGACGCGCTCGCCTATCCGCGCGCTGGTCCGTGAGGAATCGCCGTGCCTCGCCGGCCGTGGGCAACGTGCCCATGACGTCGAGATAAACACGCCGCAGGTAGTCGGCATCGTCGGCTAGATCGGACGGCGCGATGTTCAGATCCTTGAGTCGGGTCAGCACGAAGCCGTCGATGAAGTTGTTCGCGGGAAAGGCCGGATATGGATCGATCTTGCCGGCGCGCGGCACCAGCGCGCGGAAGGTGTCGACGGCGCCGAGATAGGTCGCCATCACGGCGACCTCGCCGGGCACGTCGCCGGCGCTGACCAGGCCGTCCACCGCTACCGACGCGATGCCTTCCTGGTTAGACTGGAACTTGGCGTGGCCGGTCACGTCGATCTCGCGTCCGTCGCCGTAACGGCCGATGACCCGCAGCTGCTGCTGGCCCTTCATCGCCAGCAAGCGCTGTCTGGGTTCAACGCGTATCGCGACGATGTGCGGTGTTTTCGGATCGCCGAGCGGTGTGCCCGCGGCGATCCAGCCGCGAAGCGTGTCATACTCCGGCGTGCCGCGCGGAATACGCACGCCGCCGCCGTGCGCGATTTGCCCCGACGCCTTGGCCAGCAGCAGGCTCGCGTCGGGCGCCTCGTGCAGCACACGCCGGCCGCGGCCGTCCTTGACCAGTGCGGTGTAGTCCGCACCTGGGTCGAAGCCGAACACGGAAAGCTTGAAGCCGTTTTGCCCCTCGGCGCCGCCGTGGCAGCCCGCGGAATTGCACCCGAACCGACTCAGGATCGGCACGATGTCGTTCTCGAAATGGAACACCCGCGGCCGGGCCGATTCGGCCACCTCGACGCGTACGAGTTGCCTATGGCCGTTCGCCTCAACGATGACTTCGGTGCTTCCGTCAGTGACAGGACGCAGGCTCCCGGTCGAACCGACCTGGGCGACTTTGCCGTCTCTGACCTGGTAGCGGGCGGAGCGCGTCAGGTCGATCAGCTTGCCTGCCGCGGTCGTGCCGTGTACGAGCAGCGTGAAGCTTGCCTGCGGACCGATCAGCCGGACCGTCGCGGGATCAGCCGTGATGGCGACGATGGATTCGTCGGCACGGCTACTAGCAGTGAACACGCACAGCGTCAGGAGGGTGGCAGCGGAGCGCATCATCGGGAGCTTCCTGGCGGCAGGCGGGCGAGCACGGCAGGCAGGGTAGGCAGTGGCGGGGCGGGCGGGAACCTTGCTAACTTCTCAGTTTAACATCGGTTAGCAGCGAAGCAAAGCAAGAAGCGGTGTTTTTTTGCGCAGGCACAAAAAATGTGAGCCCGACGCGCTAGCGAGGGCGCCACACCCTCGCTTGCGCTTCGGGCTCACAACGGATTGCATATCACGCCGCGCGGAGCACCGGCATGTTGCAGGCACGGGCCAGCAGAGCCGGCGGCGATTCGTTGGGTAATGCCAGCGTCTCCGGCGCCAGGAAATACGAATGCTCCAGCGCGAACCGCCCGCTCAGCACCGCATGGCTGGCCGTGTCCGTGATGACGAGCCACGCGGAGCCGGGCTGGAAGTGCCAGTGGCGTTTCGGCGTGTTCTGCTGAAAGTCGGCGTTCCCCTTGAGAAAATGGTGCATCCGCAGCATGAACCGGTCGTAAACCGATCGCCGGCGACGCGCCGGGTGGAACACGCCGAGGACCCCCTCGCGGACACGCACGAACAGGCTCGGCGCGGCGCCGGTGGGCAGGCCGATTTGACGGCCATAGCGTTCGAGCAGCTGCGCGAACGGTGCCGCGGTCACCCAGACGCGCGGCTCGCTCGGATTGATGTTGGCGAAGACGCGGAGGATGCGGGCGCCGTTGGTCGGTCGACTCGGGAACGCGTCCACGTGCAACAGGTCGTTGCGGGCGGTCAAGCGCAGCGGCGCGCCGCCTCTTCTTCCGGACGGTAGCTGACGCGGTCGAGCTGCCAGCCCGTTGCGTAGCGCGGCAGGATGCCGGCTAGCCAGCGCGTCGTCGTCGCCGAGAAGGTCGCGAAAATCTCCTGCAAGCGGCGGGCGCTGTCGGCCGAGGCGCCGTGGAACGCGCTCACCTTGCCGCGGTGCGGATCGAAGCTGATGTTCTTATGTGCCCGGCTCGCCAGCCGTTGTTCGAGCAGAAGCTGGCGGTCGGGGCCCTCCGGCAGCGGGAATGGGCAGACGGGGTAATGGATCACCTCGCCGCGTTCCAGGGCTTGTGCCAGATCGTCCTCCGACGCGAGCGTCAGAAAAGAAAGCGGTTCGTCCATGAACGCTCCCTCGCGCGTTGGGCGCGCCGGCGTGCTGCCGACGCTCGTGACGGATAAATGCCATTGGGAGGGCGGCATATAGCGACGATTGCGCTGCGCGTCAAGAGCGATTTGAGCGGCCGGATGCGATTGCGAGGGGAACCTACGCCGCCACGCGAGGCGGTTCGGCGAACGTAGCGGTCGGACGGGAGCGCCACAGTCCAATCACGCCGAACGTCCAGAGCGGCAAGGCGCCGAAGAGAGGAATGCACAGATCGCGATATTTTTCCAGGCCGGGCCAGGTCGGCACGCTGCTCGCCACCGCGAACCAGACGAGCAGGACGCCGAGGGGCCAGCGGATGTGTAGCGTCGTGCCATGTTGCCACTGCCGGAAGAGCAGGTACATCACCAGCGGTAAGCAAAACATGTAGTAGTGCGCGTGCGAGATCGGACTGAACGCCACCATCAAGATCAGAAGTGCGCCGACATCGGGAAAGGCACGCTGGGCGTCATCTGGGCGGCGGCGCCGTGCCGGCCAGAGGACCGCCAGCGTCATCAGCACGCCCAGCACGCGATGCGTCCAGTCCTCGGCCGGCGAGAACTCGGGACGCGTATACACGTCACGATAAAGCCAGTTGTGAATGGCGTGTTTGACGCCCATCACGTCGGTTGCGTTCGGCCCCAGCAGCTCGTGCTTGCGCGACTCGTCCTCGGTCAGATGCAGCAGCGGACCGAACAGGACGTGAGCGTATCGATCATATTCGTGTACCATCCGCGCGGGTCCGAAGGCGAACAGCGGCACGGCGACCAGACCGGCGAACAGTCCCAGGCCGCATCCGGCGAACGTCCGACCTTCGCGCCGCCAAAGCGGATAGACGAGCAGGTAAATCGGAATCACCTTGATGCAGATGGCGATGGCGAGCAGAAACCCGCCCACGACGCGCCGGCCGCCCGCCACGCACGCGATCCAGCCGCTGAGCAGCACCAGGATTTGCAGGTTAACCTGGCCGCGCATGCATGTGTGCCCGATCGGCGCGAGGCAAATCACCGTCGGCCAGATGCGCAGCGCCCACCAGCGACGGCAGAACCGCGGCTGGTCCCGGTACGCCGGGTCGACGGCCTGGCGTTCCAGTACCGTCGCGAGCAGATGGACGGCGACAGCGAGGCAAATCAGATTGAGCAGGTAGACGATCGCCACCGAAACCGGGTATGGGACGAACCCGGTCGGATCCACGCTGTCGGGCGGGTCCGCCAGCGGGATCATCAGGATCGCGTAGAGCGGCGGGTAATTGTAGTGCCAATGATTGTCGGTCGTGATGTCGTAGATGTCCGTGCCGGCGATGACCGCCCAGGCCGGCCGCAGATAGCAGTCGAGATCGCCCATGCGCCGCGACAGAAATGCGGAGCGCAGCTCCACCATCGCGCCGAAGCCGAGCATGGCGGCCAGGAAAAACCAGAGCGCCGCCCACTCCAGCCGGTTGGGCCATCGCGTCGCAGGATCGTTCATGCCGCACTCTTCCGGGGTGCCTCAGCAAGGTTCAACCACGGATTACACGGATAACACGGATAAGAAGAACACGCTATTTGTCTCCATCCGTGTTATCCGTGTAATCCGTGGTTAAGTTGGTTTGGTTAGCGCCTACGCGGCCTCGCGTTCTTGTTCCGATACGGTGCGCGGCGATTGGTCCTTCAGGATGTAGACGGGACGGCCCTTCACCTGCTCATAGATACGGCCCACGTATTCGCCGAGGAAACCCACGGCCGCGAGCACCGCGCCGCCGAGCAAATGCGTCGCCAGGATCAGGTAGGCCACCTCGATCGGCACGCGCTCGACGCCGCGCACGCACTGGATCGCGTACCAGCCGGAGTGCGCGAGGCCAATGCCGGCGGCCAGCAGGCCGAGGTACGTCGCCAATCGCAGCGGCGCCCGCGAGAACGAGAACAGGCCGTCGCCCGCCAGCCGCAGCATCCGGCGCAAGGTGTACTTGCTCCGGCCCGCCCGGCGCTCGTCGGGCGTGAAGGCGATCTCGGCGGAGCGAAAGCCGAGCCACTGCACCATGCCGCGCAGGAAGCGGTGCTGCTCACGCAACTGCACCAGCGCCTGCACGGCGCGCCGCGACATCAGGCGAAAGTCCGACGCGGCCAGGCGAATGTCCGTGTCGCTCAAGAGCGCCATCAGCCGATAGAACGCGCCGGACGTCAGCCGCTTGAACAGGCTGAGCCGCTGGTCGTCGGCGCGGATCGTGATGACGATGTCGTAGCCCTGCTGCCACGTCTGCAAGAGCTGCGGCAGCACCCGCGGCGGATGCTGCAGGTCGGCGTCCATCGAGATGATCGCCGCGCCCGCGCATGCTCCAGGCCCGCCGTCAACGCGGCCTGATGGCCGAAGTTGCGGCTCAGCGAAAGATAGGCGACCCGCGCGTCCTGCCGGGCGAGCTGCTTGAGCACGTCCAGCGTGCGATCGGGCGAGCCGTCGTCGACATAGAGGATCTCGAAGCGGTAGTGCTGTTCGAGCGGCGCCAGCGCCGCCGACAGCTCGCGGTGAAAGAGGGGCAGGACCTCTTCTTCCTGAAAGGCCGGACACACGATACTGACGAGGGTTTTCTCGCCCGCCATCCGGCACTCCAGTGCGTTCTACGCCTTGTCACGCCGCTCGGGCCGATACCCTGGTTACGTCGCGGTCCTCTTGCCGTGGCATCCGCCTCCACAGGCTGCATACCCGCTCGCCCATGAGCAGCAGCGTCGCCAGCGGATTGAGCGGATACGCCCAGTTCCGGCCGTTGGGCAGCGCCGTCAAAAGAGCGCTGCCGACGAAGATGCAAACAATAGCCGCCAGCACTCCGCGTGTCCAGACCGGTCGCCGATACGCGAACCCTTCCCAGACCGCGATCGCATAGGTGGGCGCGATCAGGATAAACGTGCTGTTTTCAGTCGCCGGGCCGAACAGGATCATCCAGCAACAGCTCAGGTTGAAAAGATGGTACAGCAGCTCGTTCGGCGCCCAGCGCCGTAGTCGGCCAAGCAACACCATGCCAGCAATGCCGGCCGCGGTCGCGAGCTGCAGCGGTAGATAAAACCGGTGCGGCATCGGCACCTGCGCCAGCGCACCAGCATCCAGAAATCGCGGTAGGTATCCGTGAGAAGGCGCTCGCTGCGATCCTCGCGCCAGCTTCGCGAACCACGCCTCGTACTGGCGCACGACATACGCTGGATCCTGCAGCGCAAACGGCAACACCAGGCCGAGCACCAGCAGAATGCCGAGCCGCCAGCCGAGCTGGCGCGGATAGATGAGCAGCAGCAACAGGGCGACGGCCAGCGGGTAGACCTTGAGCAGGATCGGCCCCGCGAGAGCGAAGGCGGCGAGGTTCCAGCGACCCTGGTAAGCCGCGACGACGGCGAACAGCAGGCCGCCGATGACCAGCGGGTTGGCCTGGCCGTTGTTCAGGCTCGGCAGTCCCAGCGGAATCAGCAACCAACCGATGGACGCGACACTTGCCCAGCCGAGCCGCGTTCGGCCGGGAAAGACCGTGCGCTGGTAGGCGATCAAGCCGCCGAAAAACACCGCCATGTTCAGCAGCCGCCAGATGACGCCGCCGGCGTTATCGGGCAGCAGGCTCAGCGGCACGAACAGGGCCGCGACCAACGGCGAGTAGCGGTATTCGTCGATCTGCAGCGCCCAGAAGTGCTGGTCGTACAGATCGGTGCCGTGGAGCCAGCCGTGGCCCGCGTCCGAGAAAATGGGGTAGACGGAGTTGCGTTTGGGCCACAGCGCCGTGCGGCGCACATCACCACGGCCAGCGCGATCCAGACCGCGAGCATGACACGGAAGCTCAACTGCACGCGCGGGGAGAGCGCGGGGCTAGGCGGCGGGGGCATGGGCGTGTTCACCTTGCAGCCATTGCGTGGGCGAAAGGATCCGGAAGCCGCCGGCGCTGACGGCTTCGAGGAACGCGGGCCGATCGAGCAGCGTCAGCTCATCGACCCGCCATTGCATTAGGCCGTCGCCGGGGGTGCAATCGCGTCCGAGCAGCGTCTGATCCTCGTAGCCGGGATGGCACACGAGTCTCGACGACCCGGCCCGGCACCCGGCTCAGCCAGCGCTGATGAAACGCGGGGTCGCGCACCCACCGCGGATCGGTCACGCCGGCCAACCAGTCATTGCCGGGGAAGCCGCGCGCCGCTTGCCGCCTGCTCTGCCGCCGGCCGAGAGTGGTGAGCAGCGTGCGCTTGATCCGTGACCCCTTGACCTGGGCCAGCAGGGTCCACGGTTCGCGCACGCGCCGCATGTAGGGAAAGCACCGCTGCTGTGCCAGCACATCCAGGATGATCGGCCCCAGCGGCGGGAACAGGATGATGTGCTGGTGTGCGTTCACGACCGCCGGCGGCTGACCGACCAGGTCCATGTAACGCAGGAGCTGGGCGCGGAACTCGGCCTCGATCTCGCGCGGCTCCATCCGGCGCAGCAGCCAGCGGCGCAGGAAGCGCGGCAACGGCCAAAACTTGCCGTCGGGGGCGACCAGGCTGGGCACTTGCTCCGATGGCAGGATCGGAGCGTCGAGCGTCAGGTTGGGATGCCAGCCGAGGTCCATCGGCCGGCCGTCCCGGCGCCAGGCGGCCACCGCTTCCTCGGCATAGGGTGAATTGACGAGCATGACCGACGCGGTGACGACGCCCTTCTTGGCCAGGTGCAGGATTCCGGAGGTCGTGGGTGGGCCGATGCCGAAGTCGTCCGCGACGACCAGCAGCGCACGTTGTTGCCCTGTTCCCATGCGTTCTCCGAGTTGCCGGGCCGGCCGCGTGAGCCGAATCGCTCGTCGCATGGTGCACCGGGCCCTGCCGCTGTGCCGTTCTGCGTCTATCAGAAACGCCAAAGCGTGGTCAATACCTCTCCGTTATCGACCGCGGCGGTGGGGTAAGCCAGTGAATCCCGGGCCAAAGCGCCAAGCCGTGGCAGACTCTGCCGCGTCTGCGGCAAGTCAGGACCGCGGCTCGATGGCCACGGCCAAAAAGCTCGATGGCCACGGGCGGTGGCCATCGAGCGCTGAACGCAAGCGGCCGGAGAGGTGTGTCTTACGCCGCGCGGGCAGGCTCGGCGGCCAGCGGGCCACGCTCTCTTGGTGGGGCGGCGTCAGACCAATGCGCCCAAGTAACTTGGCACGTGATTGCTTTGCGATAGTCTTCCAACAAGGTCGTGCCGCGCTGGCAGGAGACACCCCGTTTTCGGCACGACGCGCAACGACCGGCACGACGCGCAACGACCGGCACGACGCGCAACGACCGGCACGACGCGCAACGACCGGCACGACGCGCAACGACCGGCACGACGCGCAACGACCGGCACGACCGGCACAATGCGCGCAAGTTGCCACCGTTGACGCGCCCGGCAACCGCAGCACCACGCTCTGCAATATTCTGGGTAACGTCACCCAGTGCATCGACGCGCTGCGCTGGCATCTTGATCTGGAACGAGGTCGACTTCGCTCGCCGCAACAAGGGGCAGATGGCTCTGTTCGTCCTCCACTCAATCAAGGTATCGCCGGACGGGAAGGTGCTGACCAACGGAGAAAAGAAGGTAATCTGGCCATGGGACGTGGATCTCGGATGCTTGAAGCCGATTTCGTACATGTACGAACCAGTCCCGGATAGGGAGGGATAGGGAGGCACTCGTGACGTGGATCGGGTGCAGCAGCACCGCAAGAACCCCAAGATTACGGACGCCGAACTGCTCGAACGGGTCCTGCGCGCCACAGACGGACACTGTGGCACCGGCATGCTCGCCGTCACGGCCGACCATGAAAGCGATGGCAGATGCGATGAGGTCGGGCCAGCGCCAAAGCGGATCGAGCTGATCGGTTTCGGCGACCGCGGCTGCAACCGCTTCGTCATCCGTCCGCGCAATAGCTCCACGCGACCAGCGGCGTTGCGATCGCCAAGAGGCCAACGCCAAAATCGCCAGCAGCCGGCGCCGACGGCGGCGCGGTTGCGCCTCCTGCACGGGGACTGCACGCGGTTCGGACATGGTCATGGCGGCGATTGCCGGCGTGCACGGACGTCCCAGAGTTGGAAGCCCTCGTCGGTTCCCGGATTGTTGACCTCCTTCCGATTGATGGCACCGCCGTTGTCTACGCCGTCGGCGCCCACCGAATAAATCACCACGCCGCCGGGCACGACTCGGTAACGCAGCGGCTGGCCGTCATAGGGGTCGCGCAGGTCCTCTTTCAGCAGGCCGTCTGCAACCAGGTCGGCGATCGCCTGCGGCCAATGCTCGTGACGTATCCGATAGCGTTCCGCGGCCACGCCAACCATGGCACACAGCAGGTTTGCCTGGCTGCGGAGGACGTGCTCGGACACCAACGGTAACCACGACATCAGCGGTGAGGCCGTTGCCGATGGGCTGGATCGAGCCTTGTTCTCCACTTCGCCAAACGCCGCCTTTTGTTGCTCGGAAGGAAGCTTGGCGGCCGCGACTGCCTCCGTAAACAACCGCAGGTTCTTCGCGCGGCTATGAACAAGAACGGCCGGCATAGCGTCCAGGAACCAGGCGTCCCAGCTGTTGGCGCGCTCGCCCATGATGACCGAGATCTTGACATTGCCCCTGTCCAATTCCATGCTCCACTCGTCCAAGCCGCCGCGCTCGCCGCGCAGTGCCTGAAGCAGGATGGGCGCATCGATTTCCCGCGCGAGCAGCTCCTGCATCGATTGCAATGCAGCCGGAAGCGGCTCCCCCTGTGCCAGTACGCGCTGCAGCGTAGCGACGGCGACGACCCGCCCGACACGGCGAACGTTGGCAGCATACAGGCACGGCTCGTCGCCGATGGAACGCGCACCGACGAGCACGCTGCGACACGACTCCATCGCGCCGGCGCTGTCCTGGCGCTCGGCCCGCAGCATCGCGTCATGCTGCAGCAGCGCCAGCACGCCCCCCACGCGCGTCAGCGGATTGAAGTTGGTGTTGATGAAGTCACTGCTGTATTTGATGGCGATGCGGCCTTCCCCTGTGAAATCCTTCAACGTCCGCGCCAGCGTCAGGGCATCTGCATGTTTGTCCAGGGCGGTCCGCAGCACTTCGATCTGGGGGCCCGTTGAGCTGGTGGACGGGGAATAGGTCGTTGAGCTCAGACCAGTTCTTCACGCCGATGTCGTAGCCGCTCGGCTGCAGCAATAACTCGACCTTGGCGACCACCAGCCCCGTGTTGTGCGCATCGGCGATCGGCGGGCGATCGGCCAGCACATCCTGGAAGCGCCAGCGCGGATCGACCGCCTCAATCTCGGCGATGGCCGCCTGCAGCTCGCGATCCTGAATCCAGCGCAGGTAGAAGTACCCGATGACGGGAGTCGCCACAATGACCAGCAGGCAGATGAGCGCGATGCGCCAACGCCAGCGGCGCCGTGGCGCACCGGCATGGCCTGGACCTGCGACCGGTTCGGCGCTGGTCATAGCGGCCCTCCGAAGGGCAAACGGCTAGGGGACATACAGAAATCCCTCGTGACCGCGAAAGCCGACTCGGCCGTACCATCGGCGTCGCGTCCGTCGTTTCCGGCTACTTATTGAGACTCCGTATGCTTGCCGACCAAGCCATATCCTTCGTGAACTCAATAAGTTCGCGGATGGGCGCAGCCTGGCGCAGTCGGTCCGTGTCCGCGCTGGTGAACGCGTCGAGCAGTGCGGATAGACTTAGCGGACCACCGCCGTGCTTGAACAGGTAAGCCAGGGCCTGCTTTGGCTGCGTCTTGTACAGCATCCAGTGGGCGGAAAGGTCCGCCGCCGGGAAAAGGCGGGCCAGGTTAAAGCCGGCTAACCCAGCTTGCGGATCCGCGAGACGTATTCCTCTTCCATCGGCATACGTCCTAGCTCGCCAGGATTGGCCGTCCCGGAACAAAGCGCTGGTAGGCCGCCGCCTCATCATTTCCAGATAGCGCGCCCACACCTCGCCATCATTCTACTCAATCAACCGCCAGGCATCACGCGCTGGGCGGCATCACTTCCGCCAGCGCCACCAGGCGACCGCGTTCCTCCAGCGAGCGGGCGCCGGCGTGCAGGATGGCGGTCACCTCGAGGATCTCGCGATGCGGCACCGGTTCGCGGTGAGTGCGCACCATTTCCCGGAATGTGTGCGCCATGCGGAACATCTCGTAGTGATGTCCGTACCAGAAATCGCCTTCCATGGCCGGCGTGAACTGGTACACCTTCTGGGCAAAATGAACGGCGGTGTGACAGTACTGGCCCACGAGGTCCGGCCGGCCATACCACACCTCGGCCGGCATGCGGTCGCGGTAGGTGATGAGCGCGTGCGCCGTCGCCTCGCGGGCATACATGCTCACCGCCTCCACGCCGGGGCCGCACAGCGTCATCACCGTCCAGACGGGGTGATGGCCGTAGACGAACCAGCCGGCGCGCGCATAGCCGCCCGCCATGCTGGCAAGGACATACTGCAGCGGGCCGAACTCGCCCGAATCGCGCATCCGCAGCGCTTGCTCCATGCCGAACTCATGGCGGAACAGGCTCGACGACATGAGCGGGGCCCTGTGAGCGCGAGCCAGCTCCAGGATGCGGCGCGTCTCCGCGACGGTGCCGCCGATCGGCTTGTCACAGAAAGTGGGCAGACCGCGCCGCAGCGCCGGCGCGACCAGCTCATAGTGATCGTTGCCGCGGCCGGACGCGTCGCCGAGCCAGACCGCGTCGACCGCGTCGACCAGCTCGTCCACCGAGCGGGCGATCCGCACGCCGCGAAACGCCTCGACGTAGTTCTGCAGGCCGTCGGCGGGCTTGGCGAAGACGTGGGTGATGCGCGTGTCGGGAAACGGCAGCTGATCGAACCCGTAGCGCGGATTGCGCGTGTAGCGCTCGAACATGCGGGCCGACCCGGGATCGAGATGCCGCCGGATCGCGCCGAGGTTGACGTTGGGATGAAAATACTGGGCGAAGTGCCAGGTATGGCCGTTGGTCGGTTGGGGCCTGCCGTCGATGCTCGCAGAGATGACGCCGATGCGATAGACGCGATTTGCCGGCGCGAGTTCGGTGCCGGCCGCCGTCGCCGCGCCGACCGTCAACGCTCCGGTGGCGGCCAGCAAGTCACGACGGCTCGGTTGGATGGGACATCCCTCGGGGAACATGCCAACCTCCCTTACCAACTCCACAGCCGCACCATCCCATCCCGCCCGCCGGCCGCGAATGTGTGGCCATCCGGCGCGAACGTAATCGTGTACAGCGAACCGGTCGAGCCGCGCATCGTGGCGAGCAGGCTGCGCGTCGCCACATCCCATACCTTCGCGGTGTGATCCTCGCTCGACGATACCAGCGTCGCGCCATCCGGCGCGAAGGCGACCGACCACACGTCCTGCGTGTGGCCCGACAGGGTCGCGAAGTTGTTGCCGCTCGCAACGTCCCACAGGCGCACCGTCTTGTCCCAGCCGCCCGAGGCGATCGTCTTGCTGTCGGGCGAAAATGCGATCGCGTAGACGCCGCCGTCATGCCCGCGCAGCGTGATCTTCTCGTGGCCGGTCGTCGCGTACCACAACCGGATCACCTTGTCGCCGCCCGAAGACGCGATCACCGTGCCGTCCGGCGAATAGGTCAGGCCGTAGATCACGCCATCGTGCCCCGGCATCTCGAACCGTTCTTTGCCGGTATCGAGGTTCCACACCCGGACGGCGCCCTTGCGGCTCGCGGTCACCACGTCCCGCCCGTTCGGCGCGAACGCGACCGTGCGCACCGCCGTATCGTGCTTGAGCGTGTGCTCAACCGTCCAGGTCGCCGTGTCCCAGATCTTCGCCGTGTTGTCGTCGCTGGCGGTGGCCAGATGCTGGCCGGTGCGATCGAACGCTAGCCGCCAAATGGGCGACTTGTGCGCATTGATGGTGGTTTTGATACCCTTGCCGTCGGTGAACCACACCTTGACGGTGCCGTCGTCGATGCCCATCGCCAGGGTCGCGCCGTCGGGCGCGAAGCTGGCGGACCAGATCGGGCCCGCATTGCCCTTCAGCACCAGGCGCGGTTCCGGCGCATCGCCGTCGTCGAACTCGCCGGGCGAGCTGGAGTGCAGCAGCGACGTTACGAGATGCGTGCGCCCGGTCCATTCGGTCGCGGCCAGCCCAAGGGTGAGCCCGGCAAGCAGGCTCCAGGCGGCGAGTGCGGACGCGCGCCATCGACGCTCCGACGGCGTGCGGCGACGGCGCAGCGGGCCGGTGCGCTGGCGGACCCGCGGCAGGCCGGCCGTCGGCGACGGCACCGTTTGCGTCTGCGCCAGGTGATGGGCCAGCAGTTCCGCGACCTCGGCGGCCGACTGGTAGCGGTCGTTGGGATCCTTGGCAAGCAGGCGCTCGATGATGCGGGCAAGCGACTCAGGTATCGCCGGATTCGCGTCGCACACCGGGATCGGGTCCTCCTGCTCGACGCGGCGCAGCAGCGCCAGCGGCGAATCCCCCTCGAAGGGCGGGTCGCCGGTCGCCATCTGGTACAGCACGGCCCCTAGGCTGTAGAGATCGGCACGGTGATCCACGGCCGCGCCGCGCGCCTGCTCGGGAGACATGTACAGTGGCGTGCCGGTGACGAAGCCGGTCTGGGTAAGCCGCACGTCCTCGGCGGCGCGGGCCAGGCCGAAGTCGGTCAGCTTGACGCGATCGGTGTTCGCTTCGAGCAGGATGTTGGCCGGCTTGATATCGCGGTGGACCAGGCCCTTCTCGTGGGCGGCAGCGAGTCCCACCGCCGTCTGCAGGCCGATGCGCACGATATCGCCCACCGGCAGGGGGCCCTGCCGCTCGAGCCGGTCGTGCAGCGATTCGCCAGCAACCACCTGCATTACCAGGAACGGCAGGCCGGACGTTTCCTCCTTCTCGACGTGGTAAATGGTGACCACGTTCTCGTGCGTGATCGAGGCGGCGGACCGAGCCTCCCGGCAGAAGCGCTGGCGCGCGGTGATGTCGTCGGCGAGCTGCGGATCAAGCACCTTGATCGCAACGTGCCGCTGCAGGTGCGTGTCGAAGGCGTGCAGCACCATCCCCATGCCACCGCGGCCGAGCAGCTTCTCGACCTCGAAGTGCCCGAGCCGGCCGAGATGGCCTGGGGTGTCGCTCGGTTCGAGGAATTCGAGCAGGACGCTGGTGAGCCGCGCCGCCAGCCGGCCGGATCGCAGCATCGGCGTGGCTTCCTGCTCGAGCTCCTGCAAGGCGTGCCAGTATTTCGAGCGCGACGGCGGCGGCGGCTCCTCGGCCACCGCGCGCACCGCCCGCGCCAACGCCGTATCGCCGACGGCCAGCCGTTCGAGCGACGCCTGGCAGTCGGCGCAGCCATCGAGATGGCCGGTCAATTCGCGGCGCTCGCGCTCGGTCAGCGTACCCGCAAGGAGCTTGGCGAGATGGGCCGGCTCGGGGCAGACGGATGACGTGGACACCTTTATTCCTCTTGCAGCTTCTGGATTTCCTCGCGCAGCCGGGCCAGCACCCGGCTCTTCGCAACGTAAACGGCGCCCGGCGTCATGTGCAGCGCTGCGCCGGCCTCGCGCGCGGCTTGGCCTCGACGGCGGTGAGCAGGAACGCTTGCCAGGTCGCGTCGTGGAACTCGCCGCGGACGCGCTCCATCGCCACGGCGGCCAACCGCGTCTGGTATTCCTTTTCCCAGACGGCTTCCCCGTCGCCCTCGCGGCTGACCTGCTCGTCGAGACGCTGCAGGGCGGCCGAGTCGCCGGTGCCGCGCACGTGCCGCCTTTGCCCGTCGAGCAGGTTGTAAAGCTTGCTGCGCGTCACCGTAAACAGCCAGGCGCGAAACGTCCCACGCTTCGGATCGTAGTCGAGGCGCTCGGCCGCCGTCGCGACGGAACGCAGCACCTCCTGCATCAGGTCGGCGGCGTCGGCGTCTTGCAGGCCGCGCCGCCGCGCGAAACCGTAAACCAGGGGCGCGTACAGCTTGATGAACTGCTGCCAGGCGTCGGTGTCCCGGCCGTCGCGGATGCGCACCAGCAAGCTTGCTCGCGTGTCCGGCGACTCGATCATGCCTACGCGTCCTGGAGGAGAATACCGCGGTGGGGCCGAAACCTTACGCAGCGGACAGCCGACTCTGTTATTGTATCGCAGGCACGCGGTTTGCTCGCTATTTCTCCGGGAACGGCCAGCGTGGCCGACCCGCAGGAGAAGGCTCATGAATGTCCACAATCTCTCGTTGTCCGTGGCCGAAGCATTGCTGCGGACGCAACATCCCAAAGGCACGCGCGCCGGCGACGAGTCCGAGGGTCCGCATGCCAGCATCGCCATCAGCCGCGAGGTTGGCGCCCTCGGCGAGACGATCGGGCGCGCAGTCGGTCGCCGGCTCGGCTGGCCGGTATACGGCCGCGAGCTGGTCGACAAGATCGCGGCGGCGCTGCACCAGCCCGCGGCGCAGCTGCACCGGCTGGATGAACGGCCGACGTTCTGGATTGAAGATTGGCTGAGCGCCATGCCCGGGACGGCTCGCCACGTCAGCATGGACACTTACGTCAAATTTCTGGTCGCGACGATCCACGGCCTGGCGCGCATGGGTCGCTGTGTCTTCGTCGGCCGCGGCGCCGCACATTCTGGGGCCGGAGCGCACGCTGCGTGTCCGCCTGATTGCGCCTCGGCCCGAGCGCACCAAGCGGCTTGTCGAGCAGCGCCGCTTGAGTGAGCGGGAGGCGATCGCATGGATGGATCACACCGAGCAGGAACGCAGCGCGTTTCTTCGTGGCAATTTCGGCGTCGACCCGGCGGACCCGCTCTTGTACGACCTGGTGCTCAACACCGCGCGGCTGTCGGTGCCCGAATGCGTCGATGTTATCCTGGAGGCATACGCTCGCGTCGAACACCGGGCGATGGCGCAGAATGCCGTTTAGCGGCAGCTCGAAGAGCCGCGCGGCTCTACGAGCCGCCGCTAAACGCTGCGCGGTCGTCAATTGATCCGCTTCCCCAGCGGTTCCGCGAGCTTTTGCAGCGCCGCGAGCAACCGCTCGAATCCCGCAAAGTCGAGCGATTGCGCCCCGTCGGATTGCGCATGGTCGGGGTCCGGATGCACCTCCAGCAGCAGGCCGTCGGCGCCGGCAGCCAGCGACGCCAGCGCCATCGGCGGCACATAATCGCGCCGGCCGGTGCCGTGGCTAGGATCGACCAGGATCGGCAGGTGCGACAGCTTCTTGGCCGGCGGGATCACCGACAAATCGAGGGTGTTGCGGCTGTGGTCCGAGAAGGTCCGCACGCCGCGCTCGCACAGGATCACCTGGTAGTTGCCGCCGGCCATCACATACTCGGCGGCCATCAGCCAGTCCTCCAGCGTCGCCGACATGCCGCGCTTGAGCAGCACCGGCGTGCGCGCCTTGCCGACGCGCTTGAGCAGGCTGAAATTCTGCATGTTCCGCGTGCCGATCTGCAGGATGTCGGCGGCCTGCTCCACCGCCTCGGCGTTCTCAGTGTCCAGCAATTCCGTGACGATGCCGATGCCGGTCTTCGCGCGGCGCGGCGCAGAATCGCCAGGCCGTCGATTCCCATGCCCTGAAATGAATACGGGCTCGTCCTCGGCTTGAACGCGCCGGCTCGCATCAGCCGCACGCCGTGCTGCATCAGGAACTCGGCGGTACGCAGGATCATCGCTTCGTTCTCGACCGAGCAGGGGCCGGCGATGATCGTGAATGTTCCCGGACCGATGACGGTGCCGGCGAGCGGGACGTGCGTGTCGGCGGGGTGCATCTCGCGGCTGGCGAGCTTGTACGGCTTGGTGACGCGGATCAACTCGGCGACCCCGGGCAGCACTTCGAGGCTGCGCGGATCGATCGCGCCGACGTTGCCGGTGATGCCGATGGCGGTGCGGGTCGCGCCGGGCATCGGGTGCGGCGTCAGGTTCATGGCGCGGATGGCGCGCACGGCGTCATCGACCTGCTGCGGCGTGGCGTGACTGTCCATGACGACTAGCATGACATCTCCACCTGGCAATGAACGACCCCTGCAGCTTTTCTTAGAATGAGCGCAGCGCGGTCGCCAGTCGGATTTCGGGTTTCTACGGGAGAGTGTCGATGCCTGCGCATCACCATCGCAGCAACCCAGGCCACGGTTTCGGTGGGCCGCGCTATCCCGGCACCTTCCTGCTGGCGCTGCGCGAAGCCTTCGTGCAATTGAACTGGCAGCCGCGGCGCTGGCTCGGCGACGCGGTCGATTGCACCGACGCCAACGGCCGCGAACAAATGCTCGCGCTGGAGAACCTGTATCGCCGGGTGCGGCCGGTGGAGCGCACAAGTTGGCCCGAGGCGCTGGCGGAATTCTTGGCGCAGATTCCGGACGAGGCGCTGGTCAGCCCCCCCGCATCGCTGGCCGAGGTCGCCGATCGTATTCTCGTGCGCCTCGGTCCGCCGTTCACGACGCACGACCCAGCCGTCGACGTTCGGTCGCAGCGCATCGCCGGCGCGCACGTCGTGGCGACGCTCGTGATCGATTATCCCAACAGCATGTCGTACGTGACAGCGCCGATGATTGCGGAATCAGGCCAGGGCGGCGACTACTGGTTCGAGCGGGCCCTGCAAAACCTGCGCAACAGCACGCCGGACGGCTGCCTGACGGAGGTCCACGCCGAGTCGGGGCTCATGCAATGCGAGGTCGGCGACGCGTATGACTCGTCGCGGGCACTGCTGCTGGAGCACCTGCTGCCGGGGCAGACGGAGAATGGCTGCTTCGTCGCGGTACCGGGCCGCGATCATCTGCTGGTGCTGCCGGTGTGTGCCCAGGCATTGGCGTTCTTGCCGTGGCTGCGTTCGATCGCCATCCGCACGCATCGCAATCTGCCCTATCCCATCAGCGCGGAGTTGTTCTGGGTCTGCCGCGGCTCGTGGCATCACTTCGCAATCGAGCTGCAGGGCGAGAAGGCCCTGGTGAACCCGCCGGCGGAATTCCTCGAGGTGTTGCATCGCATCGCACCCGACTTGCCCGAGGCCGAACCAGACGATGCGGGCGAGGGCGAAGTGCCAAATTGAGGCGTGAGACCGATGCCGAGCTGCAGTTGCTCGCCGACATGCCCGGCGTCCGCCCCGACCAGATCGATCTGCGCTTTGAACGCGGCGAACTGATCCTGCGCGGCAAGGTTGATCTCACGCCCGAGCGAGAGCAGCCGGTGCTCGAGGAATACGAGCGCGGCGACTTCTATCGCGTCTTCCAGATTCACGAGACCATCGGCGCGCGCAAGATCGAGGCCGAGTACAACAACGGCGTGGTGACCGTCCATTTGCCGAAGCAGGAGGCCGTCAAACCGAAGCAGGTCCGAATCCGCGCCGGCTGATTTCGTTTACGTTTAGCGCTCGCCGGCTGCAAGCTGCAGGCGAGCGCTAAACGTAAACAGAATCACGCATGGCGATACGCAAACCCACTGCGGCCAGTTGACGCCGGCGCCGCGAGCGGGCAAGATGGAGTTGGTCCCGCGCGGTGAGGTGGCGGATGGAACAACCGGGCCCCGAGCCGGGGGCGCATCATTTCGACTCGCAGCGGACGCTGCCGCAGCTGGGCGTCCATGCGCCGTTGCGCGCCGGTGCCGCCGCTGACCTCCGACGACGTCGCCGCCGGGCCGCCGCCGCCGCCGCCGCCGCCGCCGCCGCCGCCGCTGCGGCCGCTGGCCATTGCGCGCCTCGCGGATTACGAGCTGCTCGAGGAGCTCGGCCGCGGCGGCATGGGCGTGGTGTTCCGCGCTCGCCACGTGCGCCTTGGCCGCATCGTCGCACTCAAGATGATCCTCGGCGGCGCGCTGGCCCGGCCCGACGACCTGCAGCGCTTCGAGACCGAGGCGGCGGCCGCGGCGCATTTGCAGCACGCCAACATCGTCGCGCTCTACGAGGTCGGCGCCTACGAGAATCAGCCGTACTTCAGCATGGAGTACATCAGCGGCACCAGCCTTGCCGAGCGGGTGACGCTGGGACCGTTGCCGGGCCGCCGTGCCGCCGCCTATCTCGAGGCGACGGCCCGGGCCGTGCACTATGCCCATGGACGCGGCATTATCCATCGCGATCTCAAGCCGGGCAACGTCCTGCTCGACGAGCACGATCAGCCCAAGGTCACCGATTTCGGCCTGGCCAAGCTGATCACCACCGATTCCGGCCAGACGCGCACCGGCGCCGTCCTGGGCACGCCGAGCTACATGTCGCCCGAGCAAGCCGCCGGCCGCAAGGACCTGGGCCCGGCCGCCGATATCTACAGCCTCGGGGCGATCCTGTACGAATTGCTGACGGGCAAGCCACCGTTTGCCGGCGAGACGCCGCTGGCAACGATCAACCTCGTCGCCGAGCAGGAGCCGCTCTCGCCACGGCTGCTCAACCCGGCGGTGGGCGTCGATCTCGAGACGATTTGCCTCAAGTGCCTGGAGAAGGACCCGCGCCGCCGCTACGCTACCGCCGGCGAGCTGGCCGACGACTTGCGGCACTATCTCGCCGGCGAGCCGATCGCGGCGCGGCGGCTGGGACCGATCGGGCGCGCCGTCAAATGGGCCCGCCGCAAGCCGGCGTGGGCAGCGGTGCTCGGCCTGACGCTGGTGGCGCTGGCCGGCTTCGCCACCTTCGTCGCCTGGACATTCCGCGAGGAGCGCGTGCTTCGCGAGCGCCGAGACGGCACAGCGCACCGCCCTGATCCGAGAATCGGCGATGCGGCACCTGCTCTACCAGGCTGAAGTGCGCCGCGCCGGCGCTCGCTGGAACAAGCCGACCTCGCGCGAGCCGATAAGCTACTGCTGGGCTGGGACCCCCGCCCGGGCCAGGAAGACCTGCGCGACTGGGAATGGTACTTCCTGCAGCAGTGGG
Organism: uncultured Gemmataceae bacterium; assembly: GCA_963834865.1. GTDB lineage: Bacteria > Planctomycetota > Planctomycetia > Gemmatales > Gemmataceae > CAWIDK01. Next base: position 646,659 of record CAWIDK010000005.1, on the reverse strand, counting down.
CCGAGTCCCGGCTCGCGTTTGGCGAACACCCGGGCCGGGCCACGGCGGTGGCATTTCATCCGGGCGGCAAACAGCTCGCCTCGGCCGGCGGCGAAGCCGGCCGGCCCAGCGACATCAAGGTGCGCTCGGTCGCCTCCGGCCGGCTGATCCACGTGCTCAAGGGGCACACCGACCTGGTCACGACTCTGGCCTATCATCCGCATCGCAACCTGCTCGCCTCGGCCGGCTACGACAAGACCATCCGCCTGTGGAACCTCGACAAAGGCGAGGAAATCCTGGTGCTCAAGGGCCACACGGGCCACATCAGCAGCATTGCCTTTAGCCCTGACGGCACGCTGCTCGCCTCGGGCGGCGGCGATCGCACCGTACGCATCTGGCAGTACGATACTCCCCTGGCCGATCCTCAGCATCCCCTCCGCGTGCTGGAGGGGCACACCGGCAAGGTCACGGCGGTTGTGTTCGCGCCCGACGGCAAACGGCTCGCCTCCGGCAGCCACGACAAAACCATCAAGCTCTGGCTGCTGGCTGACGGCACCGAGGAAAAAGTGCTGCGCGGCCACAAGGGCAAGGTCAATTGCCTGGCGTACAGCCCGCGCGGCGACATCCTCGCGTCGGGCGGCGGTCTGGGCAATCAGCGCGGCGAGGTGCGCACCTGGGACGTCGCCACGGGCAAGCCGATATACCTGCGCCACGGCCTGTCGCACCGCATCCTGAGCCTGTCGTATGCCCGCGACGGCAGCCTCGCCGCCGCCGGCAGCGACGGCCTGATTCGCATCTGGCAGAACCAGTTGGCGAGCGAGGCGTACACGTTCCGCGGCGACCCGCAGCTCGTGTACGCTGTCGCCTTCAGCCCCGACGGCCAGGCCCTGGCGTCGGCGGGACAGAGCGGCCGGGTGAGCCTGTGGAACAGCTCCGGCGGCCTGGAGACGCTCGCGCTGAGCGCGCCGACATCGCTGCACGCAGTCGCCTTCGGGCCCGCCGGCCGTCTGCTCGCCGCCGCCGGCAAGGGCCCCGAAGCGCCGCTGCTGATCTGGGACCTGACCGAGCCCGCCCGCCCGCCGAGGGTGCACAAGGGCCACATCGGCAACGTGCTGTGCGTGGCGATCGCGCCGGACGGCCACACCGCGGCCACCGGCGGCGAGGACCGAACCGCCCGGCTGCTCGATCTGCGTTCGCCGCAGCAGCCGCCGCTGGTGCTGCAAGGCCACAGCGGGCCCGTGTCGGTGGTCGCGTTTCGCCCCGACGGCCGGCTGCTGGCGACCGCGTCGAATACGGACGACACGATCCGTCTGTGGGACGTTGCGACCGGCACGCTGCACAAGCTGCTGCACGGCCACACCAACGGCGTGCAGGCGCTGGCGTTCAGCGCCGACGGCCAGCGTCTCGCCTCGGCCGGCTTCGGCGGCGACATCCGTGTCTGGGACCTGCCGTCCGGCAAGGAAGCGCTGACGCTGACGGGGCACAAGGGCTGGGTCAACGCGCTCGCCTTCAGCCGGGGCGGCCAGCTCGCCTCGGCCGGCAACGACAAGATCATCCGCATCTGGGATCTCGACAGTACCGGGCCGCCGCGGCTGCTCGAAGGCGCGCCGGCCGCAGTGGTGGCGTTGACGTGGCATCCCGGCGGCCGCCGTCTCGCGACCACGGGCCCAGATCGCACGGTGCGGGTCTGGGACATCGTGACGCGGCAGGAAATCCTCGAATTGCAGGAGTACACCGGCGCCCTGCGCGGTCTCGCCTTCAGCCCCGATGGCAGCACGCTGGCGGGCGTCGGCAACGGCGTCGTGCGGCTGTGGCAGGCCGGGGCGGACTACCCGCGGCTGCGGCCGATGGCCGGGAACTAAATTCTAGCCCTCGAAAGGCTGACCTACGCCGGAAATGGCGCGGCTGGCTGGACGGTTGCCTGTCACCGGGGTATATTCTCGTTTGGTCAATGCAGTGTCAGCCAGCTGTCACCCCGCTGGGAAACGTCGCGAATGCTCCAGGCAGAATGAGGTTGCTTCCCTGGATGTACTCCCTAGTAGCAGGAGGTCTTCGAGATGTACAGTGCTGTGCTAATGCTGGCCCTGAGCGGCAGCACCGAAGCAGTTGACTTCGGCCACCGGTGCAGTTGCTTCTGCTCCGGCTATTACTCCACGTGCCACGGCTGCTATGGCTGCTATGGCTGCTACGGCGGCGTGGTCAGCTACGGTTGCCATAGCTGCTACGGTTGCTATGGCGGCGTGGTCACCTACGGGTGCTATGGCTGCCACAGCTGTCATGGCGTCGTGATCTACCACGGCTACACCGGCTGCTGTGGCGGCACCATCGTCATGCCGGGCAAGACCATGATGGACATGAAAGAAGCGGAGAAGATCAAGGTCCCGCCCAAGACCGAAAAGAAACCCGAGGACAGCCGGGCCCCGGCCCCGGCGACCATCGTGGTTTCCCTGCCGGCCAACGCGACGTTGACCATCGACGGCAATCCAACGTCGTCGACCTCGACGACGCGGACGCTGATCTCCCCCGCGCTGGAACGCGACCGAACTTTCGTCTACACATTGCAGGCGGAGGTTGACGGCCAGGTCCAGACGCAGCAAGTCCGCGTTTACGCCGGCCAGACTTCGCAGGCGCAGTTCACGTTCCCCTCTGCGGGGATCGCCAGCCGCTGACCGAAGCGGCATCCGCGCGCCGAGTTGTTGCCTGGAGCATGGTTCGCAACTCCCACGCGGTGCCTTTCGGTTCGTAGGACAGGCAGCCTTGCCTGTCCGTGTTGCTGGCAGGGACAGGCAGGCTGCCTGTCTTACGGGGTGAACGGATCAGCGGGGGAAGACGCAGGTCTTCCCCCGTTTTCGTTTAGAGCCCAACCCCAAACTCCCGAAGTCTTCTGAGACCTCGGAAGTTTTTCGCGTAGGCTGTTACCTGCCCAGCAACTCGTCGCGATAGGCAAACACCGCCGGTGTGCCGCCGGTATGGATGAACACGACCAGGTCCTTGGCGGCCAGGCGCTGCTGGCGCACGTCATCGATGAGTCCCGCCATCGCCTTCGCCGTATACACCGGGTCCAGCAGAATGCCCTCCGTGCGCGCGAGCAGGTCGAGCACTTGCGCCCGGCCGGCGTGACGGCACCATACCGCGGCCCGATATAGTCGTCGCGAATGTCGATGTCGGCGGCGGTCAGCCCATGCGGCAAGCCCAGCAGCCTGGCCGCTTGCGTGGCGACCTCAGCCAGGTCGGCCGGCGTGTCCCAGGGCCAGCGAATTGGGCAGAGCAGCCGCACCTGTCCCGGCCAACCGAGGACCGCTTTGCCCAGGGCCAGACCCGCCCCGGTCGCCCCCGCCGCCGCCGCATAGACGTGCGTCGCCACGAGCCCCTGGGCCCGGAGCTGATCGAGGATTTCCGCCAGGCACAGGACGTAGCTGACGGCGGCGAGCGGCCGGCCTGTGATGCGGTCCCAGACAAACGGCCGGCCGCCCGCCCGGCGTAGCTCCTCGGCTTTGGCCAGCAGCAGCTCATCCAGCTCCGGCCCCAGCGGCGCATCGATGATGTGAACCGTGGCCCCCATCAGCTGGTCGAGCAGCAGGTTGCCCTGGACGTCGTCGTTGTGCGCCGCCCGGCTCAGGTAGAGATGGCACTCCAACCCGAGCTTGTTGCACGCCGCCGCGGTTTGCCGGCAATTATTGGACTGCACACCCGCGCCCAGACGAGCACGTCGGCCCCCTGCTTCATGGCTTGCGCCAGGAGAAACTCATTGTGCCGCGTCTTGTTGCCGCCCATCAGCATGCCGGTGCAATCGTCGCGCTTGACGAAAAGCCGCGGCCCTTCGATGTGCGCGGCGAAGCGCCGCGCCTCTTCGAGTGGCGTCGGCAGATGGGCCAACGTAATGCGCGGCAAGCGCACGACGGCGCTGCGCAACTCTTCGGTAGATAGAACAGGCATGGAACGCTCCTGGGTTGACGCCGGCAGTGGCTGCAAGCCTTCATACAAACGTTATGACACAAGGGCTACCTGGGAGCTGCCGCCCGGAACTTGTTTCACGTTTGCCCGGGCTGCATCGAGGCGCCGGCGCGGGCGGACCTCAACGCGGAGGGAAGCACCGCCCTTCCGTCATCGACTCGCGCCCGTTCTTGCGGACGCGCCGCGGAAAGTATTTCAGGGCCAGGACCCGGCGGTCCTGGCCCTGCTTCGGCGTTTCCTGGGGCGACAATCGAAAGGAATTCGTACTTTTCGAGTAGCAAGCGGGACGAACAGCAGCACACGGCAGCGGGTCATGATCGCGGTCCTCGCGGGGTAGGCGGCAACGCACCCTGGCCATCGACATAGCTCATGCTCATGCGCTCATGCCGATTTTGTTATTTTTCCGTTGCGGGAACCATCGCACGGTGGTAGCGTTGGGATTGTTCCTTTCTCGGGCCACGGTCGGCAATCGGTCCAACAGGTTCCGGTAGGCGCCGCGCGGTGAAGAAGCTTATCCTGCGTTCGTTCCAGAGTCCCGGCGATGTGCTCATGCTGACCGCCGCGGTTCGCGATCTACACCGCGCTCATCCCGGCCAGTTGACGTGCGCACCAGCGCCGATGTCCTGTGGGAGAACAACCCAAATCTCACGCGCCTGCGCGAGGGCGAGCCCGGCGTCGACCAGCGCGATCCTCGCGGCGGTGCGCCGCGGTTGAGCGCAACCATGAAGGATGGAACTTTACCCTAAGGCGACCTTATCATGGCGCAGACCTCACTGCCCAGCGGCAACGTCAACACCGGGAGCTGGACGCCGACGCCCCTGTGGCCCAGGCTCGCGGCCGGCGAGGCGGTCTTCAGCAATCCGTATGTCGTGGGCGACAGCTTCACGGTCCAGCTCACGCCGGTCGCCTGGCCCGCTCCGGGCACCTTCACGGTCACCGTGTGCCTTGCCCAGCTTGGGGGCGGTCCCGGCCAGGCCCTGCTCGTGCTTTTGCAATCAGGTACGCTGATCGCCTATAAGATTGTCAACCTAACCGGCACCGTCACCAGTTACGTCATCACCCCGACCCCCGCGCAGGTTGCCCTTATCACCGACTACACCGCGCTGCAGGTGACCGTGACGCTGATTGGCACGGTCCTGGTCCCCGACTGCTGCTCCAACCCGATCCCCAGCGTTTTAGAAGCCGCTTTCAGCGGCGGCACCGGGGCCGGGACCTGTCTCAACGGCCTCGTCGTACCCCTGAGCACCTTTACGATTTATGGGTTCAGCGCCTGCGGCCAAACAAACAACATGAGCATCGCCTGCGTCCCCGATAGTGGCGGCGTCTGGGCGCTCGGCTCGGACACGCTCGCCATCCTTGCAAACTGCGACCCTGGCCCGAGCTGCTCGCCGTTCAACCTCACGTTTACCGGGGTCGCAATGAGCCTGCCCGGCGGCCGAACCGGCACGATCAATGTCAGCGTCACCGGCTGACCGGTTTTTCCTGGAGTTCCGCGATGTCGTCCAGCTCTTCTAGCTCCTCGAACTCCGGGTCGTCCGGTCCCCTCCAGGCGCAAGCCAGCTGCCTGATACTCACGGTGGCGAATCATTGTCCCGGCTGCCCGACCAACCCCAGCGCCCCATTGGGCGGCGGAGGTTGTGCGGGTGCGGCTGCGCCCAATGCGGCGCTCCGCCGCCGGCGCCGCTGGCGCCCAACGTCGCCGCCTTCCCCATTCGCTACGGCACCGGCGAGCTCGTGTTGTCGGCGACCGACGTACACACGGTCGGCAGCGGTTTTCCCTGGGGCCACACCCGCCGCTTCGCCAGCCGGCTCAGCCAGCCGACCAACCCCGGCAACGGCATGAACTGGCAAATCCAGGAATGGCCCTACCTGGTGTTGCAGGACTCGGGCACCGTCGTCGTGATGGGCAACGCCGACGCCGTCCTCTGGTTCGACCCGGCCGACGGCCCGTTCGTCCCGCGTTTCGGCGTGCGGCAAACCCTCACGTTCGACCCGGCGTGCAACCTGTACTGCCTTCTCGACCTCGACGGCAGCGCCACGCAGTTCGACGGCGGCACCGGCGCCTTCGTCCAGCACATCGACCCGGCCGGCAACACGATCGCGCCGGTGAGCTACACCAACAACCTATTCAACTTCACCGAGGTGCAGCGCACGACCGTCAACGGCGTCACCACGGTCGAATCGCTGCTGTACCAGTACGTGGACCCGAGCGCCGGCTACCCGCTGTTGTCGAGCGTCACGCTCCGCCGCAGCGTCAATGGCGGCGCGTGGGCCAACGTGACCCAGGCACTCTACACCTATTACAACCCGGGCGACCAATTCGGCGGCTATCACGACCTGCAAACCGTCCAGACGCAGACCTGGGAAAACGACGCCTGGGCCACGACGGGCACCACACTGTACCGCTACTGGCTCGCCGGGGATAGCTCAAGCAGCTCGTCCAGTTCGTCGTCCGCCGGCGCGGCTACCTACAGCCTGCACCAGCTCAAGTATGTCGTATTACCGGCGTCCTATGACCGCCTTGCCGCCGTCGCCGACCCGCTGACCGCCCCGGACTCGCTGGTCGCGCAATACGCAGACCATTACTTCGAATACGACAGCAGCAGCCGCGTTACCAAGGAGTCGGTGGACGGCGCCTCGCGGACGTTCCTGTACGCGTACTATCCGAGCGGCAACACGCCCGGCTACAATAGCTGGGCGATGAAAACGGTCGAGACGTGCCCCGACGGCAGCCAGAACCTCCTCTACGCCAACTACGCCGGCCAGGTGATGCTGCGCGTGCTGCAATCCGGCACCGACCAATGGTGCCATTACTACCAATACGATACCGCGACCGCCGATTTGCTGATGCACGCGATGCCGTCCGCCGTCAACGGCTTCGACGATACGTACGCCGATCTGATCAACGGCGGCGCGTACCTGAACAACAATACGGGGCTCATTCATCTGTACCAGTACCACGCGCCGACCGGCTACCTCGCCGCCGCGCTGATCCAGCAAGGAACCCTCGGCGCACAGATTTACCTACGTCAATACGAGTACGTCCTCTGCACGCCGGGCGGCTCGTCCAGCTCTTCGCCGTCGTCGTCCTCTTCCGGATGCCCCTGTCCGATGGGGCCGGTGTACTTCCTGGCCGCCGTGATTCTCTACCCGTCCGACGGGCAGTCGTCCGACTCGTCCGACTCCTCTTCGTCGGGCGGGCTGCCGCAAATCATCACGAGTTACGCCTACACCTGGTATGCCGGCACCGCACGCGTGCAGCAGCGCATCACGACGCTGCCGGTGATCTCCACCGCGCAGAACGGCTCCGGCGTTGCGAATACCTATCGCGATTATTACGACGTCTACGGAAACTCGACCTGGCACATGGACGAGCGCGGCATCCTCACGCGCACGACTTACGACATCCCGACGGCCGGCGTCACGCAGCGCATCGACGACGTGGACACGACGCAGGTTTCGGACGCGCCGCCAGGCTGGACTACGCCGACGGGCGCCGGCCTGCACCTGATCACCGACATGACCATCGACAGCGAAGGCCGCAACACGCGGACGCTCGGCCCGTCGCACACGCTCGACGACGGCGGTGCCGCGACGGTCACGCGTAGCGACGCGTGGACGGTGTACCAGGATGGGACGCACCAGATCTGGAGGGCGGGAGGCAAAGCGACCGGCACCGGGCCCAGTTACACCGAAACGTTGATCAATCCCGTTACGATCCAGATCAGCGACAGCAGCGGCCGGCCGCTCCAGCAAATCCAGGCCGTCCGCTCCAGCACGAGCGGCGCGCTCCAGGCGACCGACAGCTTTGCGCAATCCTCCTACACGCGCTGGACCGTCATGCAATACGGCAGCGACAACTTGGTGTCCGCGCAGCTCGTGTACAAGCTGATACCCGATACCGGTTCCGGAACGGTTGGGACCAACTACGACGAGATGGATTTCGGCTACGACGTGATGAAGCGGGCCAACCGCGAGGTCACCGGCGGCGGCACGGTCAACCGCACCGTCTACGATGTGCGCGGCAATCCCCAATCGATCTGGACCGGCACGAACGACACGGGCGCGACGGACAGTGATCCCACCGGCGGCGGCGCCACCGGCAATAACATGGTGATGGTCACTGCCAACCAGTACGACGGCGGCATTGCCGGCGGCGACAACGACCTGACGCAGGTTACGCAGTACGTCGATTCTTCGACAAGCCGGGTGACCACGTTCCTTTACGACTGGCGGAATCGCCGCACCGACACCGACGGCGAGATCGACTTCTACCAGAAGGACTATTTCGACAACTTCGACCGCCTCATTATGACCGAGCGGTACGACACGACGCTGGCCGGCAACCTGATCGCGCAGTGTGAACTACTTCGACGACTTGAGCCGCGTCTATCAATCCGTCCGTTACGCCGTCGATCCGACTACCGGCACGGTCGGCAACAGCCTCGTGGACAACACCTGGTACGACCCGGCGGGCAACGTCATGATGCAGCTGCCGGCCGGCTCGCAGCTTGCCAGCAAGAATTCCTACGACAGCATGAATCGCATCGTGGCCCAGTATAGCGCCTATTACCTCGGCACGATCACGTATGCCGAAGCCGGTAACATTTCCGCGGACACGGTCCTCAAGCAAATCGAGACCGCGTTCGATGAGGCGAGCAACGCGATCCAGACCACCACGCGCGACCGCTACGATAGCGCGACGGGCACCGGCGCTCTCGGCACGCCCAGCAGTGCCGCGCCGATGGCACGCGTCGAATACGTCGCGCAATACCCCGACGCGCTGGGCCGCACGGTTGCGGTCGCCAACTATGGGACCAACGGCGGCGCGTCCCTGAGCCGCCCCGACACGATTCCCGCGCGATCGGACACCTGCCTCGTAACTACCATGCAATACGACAGCGCGGGTAACTTGCAGACGCCAACCGATCCCGCCGGCACTGTGACCTGCTTCACCTTCGATAACGTGGGTCGCGAGGTGCAAAGCATTCGGAATTGCACCACGGGAGGAAGTTCCAGCTCATCGAGTAGCTCCAGCTCCAGCAGTTCGTCGGGAGGGTGTCCCCCGTCCTTGGACACCAATGTCACGGCGCTAACCGCGTACAACGCCGACGGCAACACATCGGCACTCACCGCTGTCAACAGCCAGACGGGCAATCAAGTCACGCAATACGTCTTTGGCAGCACCCTCGCGGATTCCGCCATCGCATCTAGCATGCTGAAACGCTACGAAATCCTGCCTGACTCGGTAGGCGGCAGCGATCAGATCGCATTCACTTACAACCGTCAAGGAGAGGTCGTCACCAAAACAGACCAGAACGGCACGGTCCACGAGTTCGACTATGATTTACTGGGCCGCCCCGTCCAGGACCGCGTAACCACGCTCGGCGGCGGCGTCGACGGCGCTGTGCTGCGCATCGAGACCACCTACGAAGTCCGCGGCATGATCGAGTTAGTAACGTCCTACGACAACGCCACTGTGGGCGCCGGGACGATTGTGAACCAAGATCAGGAAGTCTATAACGGCTTCGGGCAGCTGATCGCCGAATATCAATCGCACGGCGGGGCGGTCGTCATCGGGACCACGCCCGTGGTCCAGTACGGTTATGCCGACGGCAGCGCAAATACGATCCGGCCGACTTCGATCACCTATCCGAACGGGCGAGTTCTGTATTACGACTACGGCCCATCGGGCGGAAACGAAGACGCGGCGAGTCGCGTCGCATCGCTTATCGACGACGATGGCGTCACGCACCTTGCGGACTATTCCTATCTGGGCCTTGACACGATCATTCAGGCAGTCTCGCCTCAGCCGGGCTTAACCTACACACTGATCGGAATTGACGGGGGCAACGATCCCGACACGGGCGACATCTATCGTGGTTTCGACCGCTTTGGCCGAGTGAAAGACCTAATCTGGCTGAACGCGGGCGCGGGCTCTAGTTCCAGTTCCAACTCGTCGAGCAGCGGCCCGGCGGGCATCGTCGAGCGCATCCAGCACAGCTACCTCTGTAAATGGCAACCTCAAAGTGTCGAGGATTTCCATTTTTCTCGGCGGCCCGCGGATTCCTCATCCGCGTTACCTTCATCACCGTTGGCTCTTGCTGCCTCGATCGCGAGCACAAACCATGTTAGCAGTAGGCGTGCTGTTGCCAGCGTGGCGGCCGGCACGGTATGCTGCAAACGCCTGGCGAAACGGCGTCCGGCTCTGCGGGGACGCAACCGGATTAGGGATAGCCAGGCCGATGGTGTACCGATGGCAGCCAGCCCTTGTCGCCGCGGCAAGGGCTGCTGCCTCTGCATCGGTCACCGGAGCTATGCCTCCGAAAATCCCACCGCAGGATGCGGTGCTCTGCGGCAAGGATGCCCGCCGGCCTCGCTAGGCCGACGAGCCCGCGCCTGGCTCGGCGGCGGCACGTGGGCGTTTGGCACGCAGCTGCGGCTGATTCAGCGATTCCACGTACGCGGCCGTCGCCGTAGCGCTGATGGTGCGGGCTTCCCCCGGCGGCCCGGCGCTGGGCGTCGGCAGGCCTTCCGCGGCGCAGACCTGGGCGAGCGGCTTGACCGTGCGCGCGCGGATTCCCGACGCGAGCTTGGGCCCGGCGGGCGTTCCCTGGCGTGGGCCGGTCTTGCGTTTGGCGCCGGTGGCCCGGACCCGCAGACGTTGCAGCTTGGTTTCGGTCGATAAGGATTGGGCGTAACGGTACGGTTCGTTCTTGGTGAGCAGGTGCCAGGCGATGGTCACCAGCTTGCGTGCGACCGCCACCACCGCCACGTTGCGGTTCTTGCGTTTGGCCAGGCGGCGGAAGAACACGCCGAGCGGGCCGGGATGCTTGCCGACGTGCTGGGCGGCCTGCACCAGCAGCCAACGGGCGTGGCCATTGCCGTGCTTGGTGATCGGCCCGTGGTAGCAGCGGTCGGCCGATTGCTTGGTCGACGGCACCAGGCCCAGGTAGGCGGCCGCATGATCGCCATCGGGAAAGCGGCCGATGTCGCCCAGGGCCGCGATCACGGTCTGCGCCACCGTGTAATCGACGCCGGGCAAAGTCATCAGCAGTTTGACGCGTGGATCGGTATAGGCCTTGGGAATCAGCATCTTTTCGATATGCGTAATCTCCGTTTCCACGGATGCCAGGAGGCGCAGATCGCTGTCGAGCAGTTGCCGGCCTTCGGGGTCGATAGCGAGAGCGTGCAGCCAGGCAAGTCCCGCCTTGGCAAACAGGTCGGGGCCGGCATAGGTTAGCAGGCGTTGGGCGAGCACCGAGTGCAGGCGGTTTTTGACGGTGGTGCGGTCGCTGACGAGGCTGGCCCGGCGTGAGGTGAGGCGACGGATTTCCTGCGTGGCCTGGTCGGGTTCCCAGACGCGCGGCAGAAAATCGCAGCGGAGCAGTTGCGCCAGCACGCGGGCATCGACCTTATCGGTCTTGATCTTGGCGCTGGCGATGGCTTTGGTGGCGAGCGGATTGGACACCACCACCGCGGCGACGTGCGGCTTGAGCAGCGCCACGACCGCCCAGGTGTTGGTGGTGGCCTCGACGGCGACGCGGTCGTCGGCCGTGAGCTGTTGTTGAGCAAACTCGAGCAAGGAATGGCGCGTGAGGTTGAATCGGTGTTGGGCGACGCACTGGCCGGCCTGGTCGAGGACACAGGCCTGCACGACGCGTTTGTGGATGTCGAGACCGACGAAACGAATCATGGTAGTCCTCCTGGCAAGACTGGGGGCTGACACGCGCTGGCAGGCGCGTGGCTCGGCGGTTGGTCCCCAAGACCAAACCGCCCGCAGCAGGGTGGGCCGAACGGCACCTACCTCTTCGAGCTCGCAGCTCAACCGGGTGGGCCGTTGGGTGCTCAGATATGACAGGGAGCTCGTGGCTCATAACTGTAAACGAGCAGCCCCAAGGTGAACGGCCCCTAGTCTTGCCTTTCTAAAACGATGGTTGTGACAGTACAGTGTCAAACATTACCTTGTCCCAAGCCCGGTATCGTCCAGCGAACCATACCGGCCGAGTTCGCGCCAAGGCAATTGCGCGCTTGCTTGGGAGTTGGCGCCTGCCAAAGCAACGGCATTTATTAGTCGCACCGAAGGTGCCAAGCCGTACAACCGGCCCGAAAGCCCCACGCACAAAAAGCCCGCTATATTCTCATACCAGGTACGACGCGGCCGGCGAATTGACCGGTGACGGCACCGCGACGCCGACCTACGATGCCGAGGGCAATCGGACGAACACCGGCTATTCCACCGGGACCGGCAACGAGCTAGCCCATGTTTAACAAGTGTCGCCGTAAGTCCTTGCTGCGTAAGGGCTGATTTTTGGATTAGTCACTACATTGTCGTTTCATCGCCCGCGGGCGGCGCCGGCGGCCGATGGTCGGCCAGACCGATGGCGTTGAGTACCTGGCGGGCGCGGGACGAACCCGGTGTCGTGCCGCTACGGAGCTCTTCCGCAACGCGGAATTGCACGTAGCGAATCGTCTGCAATGCTTCCAAGGCCGACTGCGCCGAGAGCGACAGGCCAGCATCTTTCAAGGCGCGCTCCAGCATCCGCTCGATCAAGAACGCCAACGCCGCCACAAAAATGTGTGCCTTCACCCGCCGCGCCGTGTGATGCCAGATCGGCCGCATGCCCAGCGGATCCTTGAGCGAACGAAAGCCCCGTTCCACCTCGCTTAAGTCCTTGTAGTGCGCCACCGCCTCCGCGGGCGTCATCGCCGTCTGATCGGTCTGGATGAGGTAGCGCCCTTCATACTTCTTTTCCCGAGGTAAATTCACTGGGTGCTCCACGATCTCCAATTGTCCCTCTTTGAACTCCCACATGTAGTAACGATAGCCGTGGTTCTTTTGCAACGCCCGCTCGGCCGCCGCGCCGATCTTGGCCGGCTGCTTCAACTGGCCCTTGGCCACGCGCGCCTGCACCTTCGCCAAGGCCGCACGCACCCGCTCCATCGCTTTGCTACGTTGCCGCTCTTCATAGGCCCGACGCTCGTCGCTATCGACCACAAACACTCGCACGCCGGCACGGTCGCAGGCGACCTCTTGCACTCGTGTCCGGGGTGGATTTGGTTTCGCCCGCGCGGTGATCCCATTGGGGCAGTCGACCCACTTCGTTTCGTCCACGCGATCAATCAACGCCTCCGCCTCCGGATTGCGGCGACGCGTCATGCCCACCAAGTAGCCATGTTCCGCCGCCGCCTGCAGCATGGCCAGATTGCTCTCGGTCACCATGCCGCGATCACCGACAAAGACGATACGCCGAAGGCGAAAACGCCGGGCCAGGTCTTGGATGACTTCCTTGACCGTCGTGCTGTCACGCGTGTTGCCCGCCCACACGTGATGTGCGATCGGCCAACCCGCCACCATCACCACGCCCACCACCACCTGCACGTTCCGCGGCTTGCCGTCGCGACTGTAACCGTGCTTGGCCAGCGTCGGCGGACCATGGCCTTCAAAATACGTACTGGTCAGGTCGTACATCACCAGGTCCGCGTCGAACTCGAACAACGTCCGCAGCCGCTCATAGAGCGCCACTTCCACGGCGTCCTTGTTCAACCCCAGATGATCCAGCGTGCGATACCAACGCTGCAGTTGCCCCAAGTCGACCTGGACGCGGCCTTGCTGCTTCCAACAGGGTACGTACCGGCGACCATGCCGGTCGCACACGTAATCGGTCTCCAGCCACGCGGCCAAACCGTGCTCGCTGGCCGGCCGCACCAGGCGGTTGGTGATCAGCACCAGGACGCGGCTGACCCAGTCGTCGGCGGGGTCTTCGCTCGGCCGCAACTTGGGCCAACGCCGACCAGCATCGAGCCATTGCCAGAGGCCCAGTTGGTCGAAGAAGTGGCGCGCGACGAGCATCGGTCCCCAGGTACTGGCGTCGAGGATTTCGATGGGTCCCTCGGCGCCGAGTTGCTGGGCCAGGGCCTGCGGCCCTTCCTCGCCGGTGAGAAAGCGATTGAGCAGCGGCAGGACGGCTTCGAGGGTGTCGCGTCGCCCGAGGTTGGCGATGACCTTTTGCTTGACCTTGCCGTTCTCGCGCACCGAGCCGACGATGCGGACATACTCGTGGACGGTGCCGTTGGAGGACGGAACTTTGACGGAGCGGATGAACATGATGTTATCATCAACAAATCCACCGGTCCGTCAACCGGATATTCGATGAAATGCGGACAAAACAGCTAAAATGTTTGTAATGATTGTCACTACGGTTTTCTGAAAACTGGACCTCCGCGCGTTGAAAATTAAGGACTTACGTCAAAAACTACCCCGACACTTGTTAAACATGGGCTAGAATCAGATGGGACGTGGGACTACACCTACCTCTGTAAATGGCAACCTCAAAGTGTCGAGGATTTCCATTTTTCTCGGCGGCCCGCGGATTCCTCATCCGCGTTACCTTCATCACCGTTGGCTCTTGCTGCCTCGATCGCGAGCACAAACCATGTTAGCAGTAGGCGTGCTGTTGCCAGCGTGGCGGCCGGCACGGTATGCTGCAAACGCCTGGCGAAACGGCGTCCGGCTCTGCGGGGACGCAACCGGATTAGGGATAGCCAGGCCGATGGTGTACCGATGGCAGCCAGCCCTTGTCGCCGCGGCAAGGGCCGCTGCCTCTGCATCGGTCACCGGAGCTATGCCTCCGAAAATCCCACCGCAGGATGCGGTGCTCTGCGGCAAGGATGCCCGCCGGCCTCGCTAGGCCGACGAGCCCGCGCCTGGCTCGGCGGCGGCACGTGGGCGTTTGGCACGCAGCTGCGGCTGATTCAGCGATTCCACGTACGCGGCCGTCGCCGTAGCGCTGATGGTGCGGGCTTCCCCCGGCGGCCCGGCGCTGGGCGTCGGCAGGCCTTCCGCGGCGCAGACCTGGGCGAGCGGCTTGACCGTGCGCGCGGATTCCCGACGCGAGCTTGGGCCCGGCGGGCGTTCCCTGGCGTGGGCCGGTCTTGCGTTTGGCGCCGGTGGCCCGGACCCGCAGACGTTGCAGCTTGGTTTCGGTCGATAAGGATTGGGCGTAACGGTACGGTTCGTTCTTGGTGAGCAGGTGCCAGGCGATGGTCACCAGCTTGCGTGCGACCGCCACCACCGCCACGTTGCGGTTCTTGCGTTTGGCCAGGCGGCGGAAGAACACGCCGAGCGGGCCGGGATGCTTGCCGACGTGCTGGGCGGCCTGCACCAGCAGCCAACGGGCGTGGCCATTGCCGTGCTTGGTGATCGGCCCGTGGTAGCAGCGGTCGGCCGATTGCTTGGTCGACGGCACCAGGCCCAGGTAGGCGGCCGCATGATCGCCATCGGGAAAGCGGCCGATGTCGCCCAGGGCCGCGATCACGGTCTGCGCCACCGTGTAATCGACGCCGGGCAAAGTCATCAGCAGTTTGACGCGTGGATCGGTATAGGCCTTGGGAATCAGCATCTTTTCGATATGCGTAATCTCCGTTTCCACGGATGCCAGGAGGCGCAGATCGCTGTCGAGCAGTTGCCGGCCTTCGGGGTCGATAGCGAGAGCGTGCAGCCAGGCAAGTCCCGCCTTGGCAAACAGGTCGGGGCCGGCATAGGTTAGCAGGCGTTGGGCGAGCACCGAGTGCAGGCGGTTTTTGACGGTGGTGCGGTCGCTGACGAGGCTGGCCCGGCGTGAGGTGAGGCGACGGATTTCCTGCGTGGCCTGGTCGGGTTCCCAGATGCGCGGCAGAAAATCGCAGCGGAGCAGTTGCGCCAGCACGCGGGCATCGACCTTATCGGTCTTGATCTTGGCGCTGGCGATGGCTTTGGTGGCGAGCGGATTGGACACCACCACCGCGGCGACGTGCGGCTTGAGCAGCGCCACGACCGCCCAGGTGTTGGTGGTGGCCTCGACGGCGACGCGGTCGTCGGCCGTGAGCTGTTGTTGAGCAAACTCGAGCAAGGAATGGCGCGTGAGGTTGAATCGGTGTTGGGCGACGCACTGGCCGGCCTGGTCGAGGACACAGGCCTGCACGACGCGTTTGTGGATGTCGAGACCGACGAAACGAATCATGGTAGTCCTCCTGGCAAGACCGGGGGCTGACACGCGCTGGCAGGCGCGTGGCTCGGCGGTTGGTCCCCAAGACCAAACCGCCCGCAGCAGGGTGGGCCGAACGGCACCTACCTCTTCGAGCTCGCAGCTCAACCGGGTGGGCCGTTGGGTGCTCAGATACGACAGGGAGTTCGCGACTCATAAGTGTAGACGAGCAGCCCCAAGGTGAACGGCCCCTGGTCTTGCCTTTCTAAAACGATGGTTGTGACAGTACAGTGTCAATCATTACCTTGTCCCAAGCCCGGTATCGTCCAGCGAACCATACCGGCCGAGTTCGCGCCAAGGCAATTGCGCCTTGCCGGGGCGTTGGCCGTTGCCAAAGCGACGGCGTTTATTAGTCGCACCGAAGGTGCCAAGCCGTACAACCGGCCCGAAAGCCCCACGCACAAAAAGCCCGCTATATTCTCATACCAGGTACGACGCCGCCGGCAACGAGACCATGAAAGTGGCGATCTCCGGCGGCGAGGCCTGGACGTACGGCTATGACAACAAGAACGAGCTGGTCAAGGCGAGCTGTGGGCCTCCGACCCGTTAACCTACGGCACCGGCGACACGGTCCTCGTGGAGGTCGATTACAAGTACGACGCCTGGGGCAACCTGGTCGAGCGCGACGACTACCCCACTGGCAGCGGCTCCCCGACCGTCACCCGCTACGCCGTCGATGGATGGAACCCGGCCCTGGCGGGCTCGACCGGCGACTTGAGATTTAACGTTTGGGCCGACCTGAGCAGCAGCAACAGCCTGCTGACGCGCTATCTGCACGGCGACCAGCTGGACCAGCTGTTCGCGCGGCAGGATGCCGGCGTTCAGTACTGGTACCTGAATGATTACCAGGGCTCGGTGCGCGACGCGCTCGACAACAGCGGCAACGTCAAGGACGCGGTCGTCTACGACGGCTTCGGGAACATCATCAGTGAGACGAACTCCACATACCGTGGGAGCTATGCGTGGACCGGGCGCATGTTCGATGTCGAGACCGGCTTGCAATACAACCGGGCGAGGTGGTACGACCCTGGCACGGGGCGGTGGCAGAGCCAGGATCCGATGGGGCTCAATGCGGGAGACTCGAACCTTTATCGGTATGTGAATAACAGGGCGACCAACTCAACAGACCCAAGCGGCTTGGTGGTGGAGATACAAACCGCTTTTGGATTGTGGAAGATTGAATTGCCCTATGCGCCAACTCAACAACAACTACCGCCAGGCCCACCTGTCCCGGCAGTACAGGTCAAGGCCGCGATATGGTTTTACCCAACCGTTGGCCGGGCGGCCTCATTGGAAAAATTAGCGTTCATCCAGATTGTCCAGACGAAAGATAGCAACGGAAATGTGAATACGAACGTGCTCAACACTAGCCTTGCTGGGAGATTAACGACTGACGGATGGGGAATTGATCGACAGGTGAACCTTAAGAACAGCTGGTGGGGTATGAATAATGCGGGGACTATCGTTTCTCCCAACGCTCGAATCTTCGATCCAAAGGACGCTAAGGCGAACCCCTCCGCCTTCATGAGAGACTGGTCTGGCACAAGCGGCTTACAAGTCACAAGCGAGCAATTTGAGACGTACGTCGCGGAGTTTACAGCCGGCGGCAAGCCCGGTGCCGTATATTGCGGCCTTCAGTGGGGATGGTCGCTTAATCCTAATGGTCCGGTGACCGCAAAAACCAAAGTTGTCGCCAGCGCCATAGACGCGATTACTTATATGTCTCCAGAGTTTAGAAATGCCGTCGCTGCGTGGAATAGCCAGAAGGGTAACAACCAGACGCCGTTGTTTTACGATGCTCTTTAAGAGCGCGGGGATCGAAAAGGGACACGTGCGTGGACGAGTTCCGCAAGAAAGCTGTTCTCTTGGAGCGACACGTCGTTGGGGTGGAAAGACTGAATTTGCTGCGCTCGTGGTGCTGGTTCTGGTCAATGGCCGCTGTCTGATTGAATACCATGAGTTGGGAGACTACTATGACTTGGTTTCCATTGATCCTCCTTGCCTCTATACTCGTCGGAGGTGCCAATCAGCAGTCAAAGGCGCCTTTTTCTGAGGAAAACTCAGTTTCGAGTCAATGGCAATGGTGTGAACGTAATGCAAATTTGCTATATGGTGTGTTGCAACACTTAAACACGTACGATGTGCGAATCACAGTGGCAGCAAATCCAGAGCAGCGCGATGAACCATTTGATGTTCGTATCGAGAAAAAGGGTCGCCTCCTGCACAGTTTCCGAGCCCATAATCAAACGGCTATTGCGCGGGCAGGTGACGTTGTATACGTTGCGAGGTACAGCCCAATTTGTCCAGGTTGTTCTGTTGTAGCCTTCGATTTAAGACAACAAAAGGAGCTATGGAAGACGCCACTCGTAGGTAATCCCCCGTCGGCTTGGTCCGACTACGACAACCAGGTTATCCTGGTTATCGAACGGGATTTGATAGTCGTCTTTGGGCGAGAATCAAATGGAAGATATATCGAATGCTTGGATGCCCGTTCGGGGAAATTTGTCCGCAACAAGAAGTTGCCGCCAAGTCCTTGAACGAATAATTAGAGAAGAAAAGGGGAGAGGAAAAGGGGACGCAGTTCGTTTCGGGAGCTTAGGATTCGGCGTGGTCGATGGTTTTTTGGGTCGGCCTGGGGCGCGCAGCGTGGCCAGAGCGAATAAAGGGGACGCAGCTCGATTCTTAATTCGTGGGATAAAGGGGTGGCAAGCTCGATTCCGGATCGCACGGTGAAGAATCCCCCTTTGGCGGCTAGTAGTATCGGGTTGCGAGATTCCAAGTTTCCTGAGCCACGCCATGGTGAGGAATCAGCGATGGCCGGAAGATACCGGCAGAGGAAAAACCGGGACAGTTCACGCAACATGGTTTGCAGAAACTGGTTGCGACAAAAATGTCCCTCGCACTGCCCGTTGATTGAATTCGGCCACAATGTGCGTACCATACCCGGTAGCGCAGAGGCCCTTTCGCAAGTGAACCGGCGAAATCCCGAGGTGATATCATGTCGCGCCGTGCCCGCTCGTGGGTGTTTACCGAAGCCGCGTGTTACCATGTCATCAACCGCGGCCATGCCCGGGAAAGGGTCTTTCACGATGACGACGATCGGGCGTACTTTCTCAAGCTGTTGGTGCGCTACCGCGACGCCTTCGAGTTGCGCATCTACCACTATTGCCTGATGAGCAACCATTTTCATCTGCTATTGCAGATTCCCGAGGTCAAGCAACTATCTCGCTGTGTGGCCGGCTTGCTCGTGGCCTACTGGCATCACTATCGGCGACGCTACGGCCTGGTCGGTCATTTGTTTCAAGGCCGCTTCAAAAGTCCGGCGATTGAGGCGGACAGTTACCTCTTGAGTTGCGGGCGCTACATCGAACGCAATCCGCTCGAAGCGGGCATGATTGTCGAGCCGTGGCATTACCCTTGGTCGAGTTGTGCCGCGTATGCACTGGGCAAGACGGATGCCCTGCTCGCGCCGAATCCGTGGTACGAAGGTCTGGCATCGGAGGCCGCGGCGCGTGCGCGCCGGTGGCAGGAATTTTTGCTGGGCGACGATCCCAAGGAACCGGCCATCCGCAGGGCGGACTGGGCGATCGGCGGCCCGGCGTTCCGGAAGCGGCTGCAGTGCCCAGGTGCACGGCCCATCGCGCGCGGCCGCGGCCGGCCTCTTGCCACTGCCCGGGCGGCGGATGAAGGGGCGAATTAGTTCATAACTTGTGAGTTCACAGGTGGTTGCGTGAACTGTCCTTGCGCCAAGCAAAGCTTGGGGGAGGAGGCGATGATGTAAGAGAATGCACCATCAAAACCTTTCGTAGGAACCCTGTGGGCAGCCAATCCCACCCGGCAGAGCCTGGCCGGCAGCCGGAAGCGAGTCTTGCGTGCAGCGGTGGGGTAACCCACACCACGAAGCGTAGACAGCCAGTGCCTAGGCCGTGCTACTGAGCCTCGAGAGCATTACCCGCGAGAGCCCTTGACCTGGACAGATGCGGGGGCCGCGCCGAACCATCGCAATGGCCTGGTGGATTCGGTCTCGCCGGGGTCGAAGAACACGGCATAAGCACATCAGGGTTCCCCAGGAACTTGGGACGCCCTGTGCCCTCCACGGTGCCTTTCCGGTGGGGAACCGGATCATCAAGCCCCGGCCTGTCGGTTACGCGTTCGGGACCGGCGGGAGCGAAACACCGACGCCCATCGTGGTATTGCCGAGCGAACCAAAAGGAAGCGCGGCGAGACGGGGGCAGGGAATCGGAGTGCCTCATAGTACCGTTGAGGTCGGGGAACCCAACCCGCGGGGACCCGGCGGAGGGAAGGGGGCGCCTGGTTGCGGAACCGTTGGGAGGAAACATGGCCGGTGCTCAGAAACTGGATTGCGTGTCAACGAAACAACAACGGATAGCGAAGCTGGCGAAGCAGTCGCCGCAGTTGGGATTCACTTCGCTCAACCACCACCTCGACCTGCCCTGGCTGGCTGAGGCCTACAACCGGACGCGCAAGAACGGCGCTCCTGGCGTGGACGGTCAAACGGCCGACGATTACGGGTTGCACCTCGTGGCCAACCTAACGTCGCTGCAAGATCGTGCCAAGTCGGGCACCTACTTGCGCCCCCGGTGCGTCGCGTGCACATCCCGAAAGGGACCGGTCCTGAGACCCGTCCCCTGGGGATTCCCACCCAGGAGGACAAGGTCCTTCAGCGGGCGGTCGTCATGGCTCTGGAGCCGATTTACGAACAGGACTTTCTGAACTGCTCGTACGGCTTCCGACCGGGGCGATCGGCGCAGCATGGCGCGTGCAGGCGATTTGGCAGCAGGTCATGGATCTGGGTGGCTGCTGGTTGCTGGAGGTGGACATCCGGAAGTTTTTCGACACTCTGGATCATGCTCAGTTGCGGGCGCTGCTACGGCAGCGGGTGTGTGACGGGGTGCTGCTCCGTCTGATCGACAAGTGGTTGACGGCGGGCGTGCTCGAAGAAGAGCTCCTCACTTACCCCGAGGCCGGGACGCCTCAAGGGGGTGTGATTTCGCCGCTCTTGGCCAACGTGTACCTGCACTATGTGCTGGACGTGTGGTTTGAGCAGCTGGTGAAGCCTTGCCTCAAGGGTCGCGCCTTCCTGGTACGTTACGCGGACGACTTCGTCATGGGCTTTGCCTGTGAAGCGGACGCTCGCGCCGTGCTGGCCGTGCTGCCGAAACGGTTTGGCAAGTACGGGCTGACGATCCATCCGGACAAGACGCGGTTGGTGCCGTTTGTGCGGCCCGGCCGCCACCCGTCGGCGGCGAGCTGGGGTCGGAACCTCGTGAGGGGTCGTTTGACTTCCTGGGGTTCACGCACTACTGGAGCCGCGCAGTCGGGCGCTGGGTGGTGAAGCGGAAGACGGCCGGCAGTCGGTTTCAGCGCGCGGTCAAGAAGATCGCGCAGTGGTGCCGGCTGAACCGTCACTTACCGATCCGGGAGCAGTACGCGACACTCTGTCAGAAGCTACGGGGGCACTTCGCTTATTACGGAGGCGTGATCGGCAACGTGCGTTGCCAGCAGCGGTTCCGTTATGAGGTGATGCGTCTGTGGCGGAAGTGGCTGGCCCGCCGGAAACGGCGTGGCCAGTATCCGTGGGAGCGGTTCAATCGGTTGCTGAAGGTTCTTCGGTTGCCGTGGCCGTCCGCGTGGGTGTCCCCGTGCGCAGTGAGTCCGTAGCCTTGACGAGCCGTATGCCTTAATCGGGCAAGTACGGATCTGTGGGAGGGGCGGGGGGCAACCCCCGCTCCGACCCGGCCCGAGTTTTCCCGAGTTTTCCCCCGGTGTGCCGCTTTTCATGACGGCGGGATATGATGCCCGGACCAGCTCGACGTTTGCCTGGGGATCACTCTTTGCCGGTTACCAATGGGAGCATAATTTGGGCCTCTATCAAGTGCGCAACCGTGTATTGCATTCTAATCTCGGATGCTGGCTCCAGCGCGATCCACGTGGCTTGGCTGCGGGACCAAACCTTTATCAGTACGTAAACAGTCGACCGACTATGCTGCAAGACCCAGATGGTTTGGCTCCTTGTGCGCCCTGGCCGCTAGGTTGCCCTCCGGGACGAAATTCTTGTTCACACTATCAGAGCCTTGAAATGCGGCTCCATTGTTGCATTGAGTGGCTCGTCGTGGATGCGGAGTTCTGGGTTTGTATGAATACGCCAAACTCGCCCTGGGGCAATTGTGTGCGGGCATGCCTTCAGCGCTGCGCCAATCCAGTCGTACGGTTCTTCGGCTGTCTGCCTCGATTCGCATTTTGTCATGAGGTTTGCCTGGAGGGTTGCACATTAAATACGTTTAGTCCGCCCTTTTAGTCGCGGCGGTAGTCAGAGTACGCGATTCGTCATTGCATGGCTTGCGACGCAGCCTTGAGCTCCAAGTCTGTGCTTTGGGTCCGGTGGCCGGGGGGGGTTCTGGATAGCGAGAAATAGGGCGCGAGCGCCTAACCTGTCTTGGCGCGATCTTGAGTGGGCCGGAATACCGTTTTCACATTCAAGGAGCAAGAAATGGCGGAAACCGGGCGGGTTGCGAGAGGTTAGTTTCAAGAACCTTGCGGACTCACCTAGGCGAGCATTTTCGCAAATGAGCTGGCATAGGACAGGCGCACGGTCGCATGGGAGGGATTAACTTGTACCGACGCGGAGTGCCAGCCAACCACAAGCAAATCATGCCGCCAAAGATGGGGACCGGCGCCGTCGTCTACGGCTGGAGTAGCTCAGCATGTGGTCTGACCAGTTTGCTAACGCAGCGTTAAGGCTTCTTGGCGCTCCGTTGTATCTCACGGTTGTCTACGAATTACTCACGATGGTGCCGTTTGCTATTGCTACGGCAACCCTCCATTTGCTGGTCAAGAAAGCACTACACCTTTGGTCGGGGTTGCTGCTTGGCCTAATTCTCGGAGCATGGGCAAGTGCGTGCTGGATGACGATACCATATGTCGGTGCTTATCCGAATTTGCCGTGGTTGATACTAGCCAGAAATCTTGGCGCGGACGACTCGCCGCAACTAGATATGTATGTAATCGCCTTTAGTCTGACCGGCTGCGCGGTGGTTGGGGGAATCGTCGGTTGGTTGGTAGGTGCTATCGTATCCATCGGTAACAGGTGGTTTGCCCGTTACCGCGGCGCTTCGACGGTGGGCGTTTCACGCGACGAGGGGGCCGGGCAAGCCACGGATCGACTCGCCGCGCCTGGCGAACTTAATTCACCCACAGCGGCCTTTGGGGTTCTTGATACGACCCTGCGTGAGACGAACAAATTCATGCTGATTTTTCTTGCGGTTTGTTGTGACTTGGCGGCATTGAGCATTGGCCTTGTCGGGATAATGTTATGCAAGGATAGCACAGCGCGCAGTAATGCAGTCTTACTTGTTCGAGTTGGTGTGATTCGTCTTTGTATTCTCGGACTACTCATAGTGTTACGGCTATGCTATTCATTGGTTTGCGATTGAAGCTGGGGAACTCGGGAACTCGGGAAGACAAGGGGAAGGGAAAACCGGGCCGGGTCGGAGCGGGGGTTGCCCCCCGCCCCTCCCGCAGATCCGTACTTGCGGATTTCCCGCATACGGCTCGTCTCGACGTGGTCTTGCAGGCCGCCACGCTATCCGGTGGTGTTACGGTTACAGCATACCGGGGCTCAGAGCCCCCGCACTGTTGCCCACCATCAGCTCCACGACGAGGGACCCCCTTCCCTCCACAGGGTCCCCGCGGCCCGGGTTCCCCTGCTTCGACGGTACTATGAAGTGCTCCGATTCCCTGGCCCCGTCTCGCCGCACTTCCGCTTGGTTCGCTTGGCGATAGTCAACAGCATGAGATAGCTGCGATGATATGCGGCAATGACAGGTTGATAGGAGTCTCGGGATGGCCCATTCGGGCACGACGATCCTGTCTTACGTGTTGCGGCAGCATCCCGAGGTAGTCTGTTGCACCGACGGCACGGAAGCCTGGATCCTGGAGAATACCTGGCTGCCGCTGTAACAAGCCGAACCGATCCAGCGGCTGCTCACCCGATTTGCGACCCGAAGGGTGCTCCTGAAGCGTCCCTGGAACGAGGTCTGGCACGGCGATTGGATGACACGGGAAATGCCCAGCGCCAAATTCATCTACTGCTATCGAAGCTTTGCCGATACCGCAGCCAGCTCGTGCAAGCCGACGAGTTTCGTGGAAGACCAGTTGCGGTTCGGCGGCGTCGAGTATCAGCGAATTTTCTACGACATGTGTTGGCAGGCGCGGAAAGCTTCGGCAGCAGGGTGCCGTTTTTCCGCAAACACTACCATCCTGATTTCGTGGCCGACCCGGCCAACGTTATCGCCGAAACTACCGCGTGGCTCGGACTCGCGCCGTTCAAGTTCAACGTGGGCGAGGTGTCGTCCGACAGGGATATCAAGTCACTCTTGTGGGCCCGCCGAGTCCGCCGGGCGTGATGCCATGAGCGAGCTGGTCTTCCGAGAAGGCTTTGGGGTCGCGCCGAGAACGTGGAGCAAGACCTCGTCATCGTCCGTGACATCGTTCAGGGCGACGCCTACCGCACCGCGCTCCTGAGCGGCCCAGCGTTCAACATCGTCGTCGACATCGGGGCCCACATCGGCACGTTCGCCGTCCTTTGGCATGCCAAGAATCCCAGCGCCCGGATCGTCTGTGTCGAAGCGTGCCCGGAGAACATCCCGGCCTTGCAAAAAAACGTGGGCTCCTTCGCGACGGTTATCCACGCTGCGTGCACCTACCAGAAGCAGCCGCTCGGACTGCTCAACGCGGTTCGGCCGCAGTGCGAATCGACCGGCGGCAGCATGGTGGTCCCGCTCGACCAGCTCGACACGGCGCGCGGCCAGCCCGGCTACCAATACCGGCGCGATGCGCGGCCCATGCCGGTGGTGACGCTCGAAGAAATCATGGCCACGCTGAGCGTCGATCATATCGACTTGCTGAAGCTGGATTGCGAAGGGTCGGAGATCGACAGCCTCGCCAACACGCCGTCGCGCGAGCGCATCCGCTTTGTGGTCGGCGAATACCACGACCGCGCCGCCTGGGACGAGCTGCGGGCTCGGGTGCTGCGGTATTGGGATTATAGCGAGATGCACGCGTATCCCGGCACGGGTCGCGGGCTTTTCCACCTGGCCGCGTGGGTGTGGCCGCCCGTGCCCGAGTGGCGCAAGCTGATCCGCGTGGCGGTGCCGGCCGGCATCGGCGACGCCGTCTGGTGCCTGGTGAAGCTGGCAGCGCTGTTGCGGCAAGAGGGCGCCGACGCTGCCGATACCTGCCGCTGATCTACACGCGCTGCTCGCCCGCGTCGATTCACGCGCACGCGACGCATCACTGGTATTGAGCTGGGGTTCTGGCAGGTCGTGCCGGTCATTCCTGTCGGTGCAAGTCGTGCCGGTCATTCCTGTCGGTGCAAGTCGTGCGCGACGGGCGGCGCGTGCCGAAAAATGGGTGTGCCCGGCCAGCGCGACACGACCTTGGTTGGCGACGGCTCAGCCGCGCTGTGCCCCGAGAGGTCGTGGCCGGCTGGCCATTCGGCCAACCTGCCGGCGCAACGGCCAATCCCTGAGGCGGCTTGCGCCTGCGAGCTGTTGGCCACGCGCCGTGGCCATCGAGCGTGTTTGCCGTGGCCATCGAGGTCGTTTGCCGTGTGGGCCGGCGGAGCGTAGACAACCTGGGTGCGTGGGTGCCGGGCTCGGAGAGACGAATAATGCGG
This sequence comes from uncultured Gemmataceae bacterium, assembly GCA_963834865.1. Lineage (GTDB taxonomy): Bacteria > Planctomycetota > Planctomycetia > Gemmatales > Gemmataceae > CAWIDK01. The sequence continues at coordinate 621,003 of CAWIDK010000005.1, read as the reverse complement.
GCGCGCTTTCTCGTGGTGGGGATTTCCCTGGGCCTGGTCGTGGTGACGGCGGTCGCGTACGAAGATGTTCTCCTCAGCGGGCAGTACGAGTTCGTCAGCTTCGACGACTACACATACGTACGCGACAACCCCCATGTCCAGGCCGGGCTGACTCGCGCGAGCCTGCGGTGGGCCCTGACGAGCTTCGATGCCCTCAACTGGCATCCCCTGACGTGGATCTCGCTGGAGCTCGATCGCGAGATCTTCGGCATGCAGCCGTGGGGCTTCCATGCGACCAATCTGTTGCTGCACGCGGCGAACACGGTGCTCCTGTACCTGGTGTTGCGATGGACCACCGGGGATCTTTGGCCCGCGGCCGCCGTCGCTGCGTTCTTCGCGCTGCATCCGATCCACGTCGAGTCGGTGGCCTGGGTGACCGAACGCAAGGACGTTCTCAGCACGTTGTTCTGGTTGTTGACGATGCTGGCCTATGCCTGGTATGCCGCGCGGCCGGACGTGGGCCGCTATCTTGTCGTATTCGTGTGCCTGACACTGGGTCTGATGTGCAAGCCCATGCTGGTGACGGTCCCGTGTGTCCTGCTGCTGCTCGACTACTGGCCGCTGCGGCGCTGGCCGCACTCGCCGGTCGGTACCGAGCCGCTCTGCGCCTGCCTCGGCCAGGTGGCTGCTGCTGGAGAAAATCCCGCTGTTACTGCTGTCGGTGGGTTCCTGCGTGCTGACGGTCCGCGCACAGGGCCAACTGATTGAGAACGCGCAGGATTATCTGCCTTTCAACGTGCGCCTGTTGAATGCCCTGGTGAGCTACGTCGCCTATCTCCGGCAGATGTTTTGGCCCAGCGACCTGGCCGTGCTCTACCCACACCCGATGGAGCAGCAGTCGGTGGCACTGGGCGTTGCAGCCGGGGTGCTGCTGACCGGCATTACTCTGGCGGCGCTGTACTGGCGACGGCGCCGGCCGTATTTCCTCGTGGGCTGGCTGTGGTATCTCGGCACACTGGTCCCCGTCATCGGTCTGCTCCAGGTAGGCACGCAGGCACGGGCTGATCGCTACACATACGTCCCGCTTATCGGCATCTTCGTCGCGCTGTCCTGGGGTGCCGCGGACTGGCTGGGCCGGCGGCGCTACGCGCGGTTTGCGCTCCCGGCCATTACGGCAGCGTTACTCGTCGCCTGCACGGCGCTCACCTGGTCGCAGGTGCGGTTCTGGCGAAACAGCACGACGCTCTGGGATCGCGCCCTGCAAATATCCGGGGACGACCCCCGGTTGCGTTGGCAGCTAGCGTATACGAGTCTGCGCCAGGGAGACATGGACGTGGCCCTCGCCCACGCCGAGGCGCTGTGCAAGCAGCAGCCCGACAATCCGGAGAGCCATCGATTTCTCGCCACGGTGCTCGCGGAAAAGGGACATCTCGACGAGGCGGTGGCGAGCCTGACGCGCGCCCTGGCGCTGCAGCCGGATTCCGCCGCCAGCCATCGCGAGCTTGCGGGTATCCTCCGGTCGCAGGGGAAAATCCCCGCTGCCGACGCCCATTACGCCGTCGTCGCGCGGCTGGAGCCGCAGTCGGTGGAAGGACAGCACTACCAGGGAATACTCCTGCAGCGGGCGGGCAAGCTGGACGACGCGGTCCGCTGCTTCGCGGAGGCGGTCCGTCTCGATCCCGGGGGAGTCCTCCATCACGTCGATCTGGCGCTGGCGCTCGAAGATCAGGGAAACTTGCCCGCCGCCGCCGCTGCGTACCGTCGCGCGCTGGAGATCAATTCCGGCTGGCCCAAATACTGTGATCGGCTGGCGCGGATCCTCGCCATGCACGCCGACCCGTCCCGCCGTGACGCGCGTGAAGCGATCCGGCTGGCGCGGGCGAGCTGCTCGATTACCGACCGTCGCTACCCGCCGTTCCTCGAGACGCTGGCCGCAGCTTACGCCGAAGCCGGCCTCTTCAAACAAGCGATCGCGACCGCCGACCACGGCCGCGAGCTGGCGCAGCAGGCGGGCGACCAGGTCCTGGTCGAGCGGCTCGACAGCGCCCTCCGCCTGTACAGCAACGCGCAACCCCTGCGCGACCCGCAGATGAAATGACGGCAGTCTTGCGATACGATAAGCTCAGCAGTGTAACGATCGAGGCAGGCCGGAAGGTTCGATCATGCGGCTGCGCAAGGTGCTATTTCCCGTCGTGCTGGCCGGCTTTTGCGTCGTGTTGCCCACGCTCGGCGGACTGGTGGGCTACCGGCTCGCCGGCCGTCGCCCCGCCGCGAACGGGATCCGGCAAACTCCCGACAACCTGGATCAGTACGTGCAACTGATGCGCGAGGCGGAAACCATGGCCGGCGCCTTCGCCATCGACGGCATCCCGCTGGACGGTGTCGAGAAATGTTACTACGACGGTCCGCTGGATTTCACGCGTATCACCTGGACCGGTCGTGACATGCCGACGCCGTTCCTCGGCTTCGCTCCGCAACCGGGCGCGTTGCCCGGCGCGCACATCAATCGGCAGCAATTCCGCTACCGCCGCGACCTGGATCGCCCGAAGACCGCCGGCATCTGCCGCATCTTCGTCATCGGCGGCTCGACGGCATTCGGCTCGGGCGCCTCCACCAATGAAACGACCGTGGGCGGCTATCTCGAGCGCTACCTCAACGAGCAGGCGAAGGCGTATGGCTGCCGATTCGAGGTGGTCACGGCAGCCGCCTGCGGCTGGGCGTCGACGCACGAGCGCATCCTGGTGGAGAACCGCCTGCTCGAGCTGGAGCCGGACGTGGTGCTGGCGCTGTCCGGCCACAACGACGTGTTCTGGGGAATGCTCCAGTGTGATATCAACTGTTACCGTGCGATTCAGGACACCTACTATCTGCGGCTCAGCAATGAAATGCTCCGGTCGCATTCGCGGGACGAGCTGCACGACGACCTGCCGGGCTGGCACGAGCCGGTGAGTGCCGCCCAAACCGTCGCGCGCCTGCGGCGCAACGTCGAGCTGGCGCACGCGGCGTTACAGCCGGTCGGCGCCGATTACGCATTCGTCCTGCAGCCGATCCTGAGCTGCAGCCGCAAAGTCCGCACGCCGCGCGAGGAGCGCATGGCGACGCGTCCGGGGGGCTTGCCGGTGATCGCCGAGCAGGCCGGCTTCGCGGCGCGCTATGGCGAATGCCGTACGGTGTTGTCCGCGGTCTGCCTGCCGCGCTATCACTTCTGGGACCTCACGCCGCTGTTCGACGACGCTAGCGGGCCGGACATCTTCATCGACCGCTGCCATTTCGGCGACCGCGGCTATGACCTGATTGCGCAGCGGTTGCGCGACCTGCTGGCGCCGGTCCTGCGCCACGGCTCAAACCCGCCGGGCCGTGACACGACCTCCCGCGAGGCCCGCTCCCCATGGAAAGCCGTGCCGACAGTAGCGCTCCCTCGCCGCCGGGAGTCGCGCCGCTCGGCGTGGCGCCTCGGCCGCGCTCCCGCCGGCGCCACTATCTGTTCATCGGCGTGACCCTGGCAACGCTCATCGCGGTGCAGGAGGCGGTCTGCCGGTTCCTGTTTCCCGTGCCGGAGGTGCTCTTCAACCGCGCCGACTACATGCCGCCGTTGTTCGCCGCCGAGATCTCCGCGACGCGCAGCAAGGCGCTCTGCAACGTCATCGTTCGCTGGGAATTTGAGCCGGACGGCGTGTCGTTTGACCACACGCTCAATCTCTATGGCTTCCGCGGGCCCGATTTCGCGATCGCGCCGCCGGCCGACCGCCCGCGCATCCTTTTCATCGGCGACAGCTTCGTGGAAGGCTGCGGCATGCGGACGACGATACCTTGCCGCGCCAGTTCGCCGACCTGGTCGCCGACCCGGAAGCGCCGGAGGTTCTCAACCTCGGGGTCGCGGCCGCCAACTTCCCCGAGTATCTGCGGCTGGTGTGCGACAGCGTCCCGCTGCTGCGGCCGCACACGGTTTTCCTGGTGGTGTGCACGAACGACCTGCCGGCGCCGCCATTTGATCAACCCGTGCCGCCGCCGCCGGGGCTGGCGTTGCTGGAACCGCGGTCGTTAACAGTCCTCAACGCCTGGCAGCCGCGGGCGCTGCAGGCCATCGCGCTGCGGCGGCAAGGCTGGGTGCTGCCGCGCCGCAGTCACGCCGGCCCATTTCCGTTCTTCGCCCCGGTACCGTCTCCCGCGAATCCGCTCACCGGGATGCCGCCCGTGCCGGGCCTCGATCCCGAACTGGAGCACGCGATGCGGGCAGGGAAGGCCAACCCCTACCTTGCGGGCACGCTGCCGTTCTTCGAGCAATGCCTGCGGCACGACTATGAGCGCGGCGGCGGGGTGGCGAACCAGTTGCAATTCCTGGCCTGGTTCTGCCGCGAACACGGCACGCGCCTGACCGTGATTTACGTTCCGTTTCACGTCGCCGCCAACCCGGCCTATCTCGCCGCGCAGGTCAAGCTCGGCGGCTGCGCCGGGTTCGCGTTGCCCGCCTCGTTCAGCGACGAAACCCATCGCGCCCAGCAACGGCACCTCGCCGGCGCGTGCCGCGACGCCGGCATTGCGTTCATCGATACCACCGACGCGTTCATCGCCGGGGAACGCACGCGCCGGCTGTTTTGGCCGACCGACGGCCACTGCAACGCCGCCGGCTACCATTTGCTGGCGGCGGCCTGTGCCGACTGCTGGACGCAGAGCCGGCGGGCGGGAGCACGCGCGCCATGATTCACAACAAGAAGGTGGTGGTGGTGCTCCCCGCGTACCACGCGGCCCGGACGCTGGAGCAGACCTTTGCCGCCATCCCGCACGACGTGGTCGACGAAGTCCTGCTGGTCGATGACGGCAGCTCCGACGGCACGGTCGCGCTGGCCCAGCGGCTGGGAATTCGCGTCTTCGCGCACGAGAAAAACCTCGGGTACGGCGCGAACCAGAAGACCTGCTACCGCGAGGCGCTGCGGCTCGGAGCGGACATCGTCGTGATGGTCCATCCCGATTATCAGTACGATCCGCGGCTTATCACCGCCATGGCGGCGATGGTGGCCTCGGGCGTTTACGACGTGGTGCTCGGCTCGCGCATCCTGGGCGGCTCGGCCCTGCGTGGCGGCATGCCGCTCTACAAGTACGCATCCAATCGCATGCTGACGCTGATACAAAACGTGCTGCTCGGGAGCAAGCTGTCGGAATACCACACCGGCTTCCGAGCCTTCACGCGGACGGTGCTCGAGGTCCTGCCGCTATTGGCCAACTCGGACGATTTCGTCTTCGACAATCAGATGCTGACCCAGGCGTTCGCCTTTGGTTTCTCGGTGGGCGAGCTGAGCTGCCCGACCCGTTACTTCCCGGAGGCCAGCTCCATCAACTTCCGGCGCTCGCTGGCGTATGGACTGGGCGTGCTGCACACCAGCCTGCTGTATCGGCTATGGCGGTGGCGGCTGGCCCGCACGCGTCTGTTCAGCCACCGCGCCACGCTGCGCCTGACCGACTACTACCGGGAGGTCGCAAACGCCGAACCCGATGGCAACCCCGCCCGTTCGTAGGTAGTGTCACTAGCAACGCCACGTCGGATTCGCTTGGTGGACAGATTCCTCCGACCATCGTACGGCGGCCGCGTGTGCGTGACCGGCAAGATCGAGGGTGTCTCGACGAGCGACATCCTCGCCGCCGTTCGCAAGGCAAGCGACGGCTCGGCCCGGAGGCTGCCCGTGGAAACGCCCGCAACCAAAGCTGCTGCGATCGCCGTGGGCGACGCTGCCAGCGTCGGCACCGAACGCCGGCCGACGCAAGCTGCGCCGGCCACGACAGCCGTAGCCGACGCTGCCAGCACCGGCACGGAACGCCCGCCGACGCAAGCTGCGCCGGCCACGACCAACGTGCTGATCAAATTCCGCCACGGCCTGGGCGACGCCGTACAGCTCACGACGGTCCTGCAGCACCTGAGGCACCACCAGCCCGACTGGAACATTGACGTCGCCGCCCTGGTCGGCAAGCACAGCGCCTTTCACGGCCTGTGCCGCCAGGTGTACGTCCTCGACCGCGAGCCGCCGCGCGGGCGGTACGACCGCGTCCTCGACCTGGAATGGCACGAGTGCCATAGCTGCTTCGCCAACTGCCCCAGCACCAAGGCCGAGCGGTGTCTCCAGGAAGTCTTCCGCATCACGCCGCGGCCCGAGCTGTGTACCTACCAGATTCAGCGCGGCGACAGGGCCAACGACCTGGCCCGCGCCTACCTGGAGCGCATCTGCGACGGCCGATCGTCCGGCGACGCGCGCTTTCCCGCCGTGCTGGTCCATTACGAGGGGAATAGCTCGGGCGAGCTGAAGAACATCCCCGTCGCGATTATCCGGCAGCTCTGCGACCGGATCATCGAAGCGGGCTATGTGCCGATCATCCTCGATTGGGACTATCGCACGCCGTTGGCGGACGGCAAGCGGATTCACAATCCGAACACCAAGCACGAGCTGTGGGGCTGGACCGGCACCGGCGACGCCAAGACGCTGGCCGCCCTGACCGCGCTGTCGTCGCTGATGATCGGCGTGGACAGCGGCCCCTTGCACGTTGCCGCCGCGACGGACACGCCCACGATCGGCGTGTGGACCGGCCATCATCCGCTGCACTATTTCGGCCACGCCGACAACGTGACGCACCTGGTCCCCGAGCACCACGTGCGCCTCCTCCGCGGCGATCGCAACGCGGGCGCCAAGTATTTCCGCGAACGCTACCGGTTTCAAACCTACCGGGACCTGAGCGCGGCGCTCAATGCCGCCGTCCGCGAAAGCCTCAAGCGTCTTGACGACAGCCTGAGCTACACCCGGCGCTTCTGGATCAGGAACAACAACGCCGAGCAAGACCTGGTGGTGGTTCAGGACGTGGCGGAGCAGGACTCCTACCGCATCGACGAGCTGCCGATGCCCCGGCCGGTGGTCGTGGATGTCGGCGCGCACATCGGCTGTTTCGCGCCGGTTCCACGACCGCAACCCGCTCGCCCGGATCATCGCGGTCGAGTGCTGTCCGGAGAACATCGCGGCGCTGCGCAAGAATGTCGGCCAGATTGCCACGGTGGTGCAGGCCGCGGTCACCTATGAGCCGGACGTGGCGCTCTTGAACGCGGTGTTCCCCAATTGCGTCACCACCGGCGGCTCGACGATCATTCCGCGGCAGAACCTGCAAGAGAAGCTGGCGGCCGGGGCGCCTGCGCGAACGCGGACGGCGTCACGGACGCCGAATACTGGGCGGACCTGCGGCCGATCGAGACGGTGACGCTGGAGCAGCTGGCCGAGAAATACGGCCTGGATCGGATCGACTTTCTGAAGCTCGATTGCGAGGGGAGCGAGTTCTCGATCCTGCAAAACACGACAATGCTGGACCGCATCGGCGTCATCGTAGGCGAGTACCACGACCGGGCGCGATTCCTGAAGCTGGTGGCGGAGCGCTTCGCCGATTGGGCGCTGCGCATCCTCAAGGACGGCGAGCTGGGCGTCTTCTGGTTAACGAATCCGCGGGCCGTAGGTCAGGCTTTCCAGTCTGACGCGCGGGTGACGGTTAGTCAGGCTGGAAAGCCTGACCTACGATCGGAGGCGACCCCGTGAACGACCTACATTCCGCGTGCACCGCCGCCGCCCCGCCGAAGATCGTGACCGCCGAAGAAATGGCAGCGCTCGCCGCCGCGCATCGCGGCCGGGGCAAGACGCTGGTGTTCACCAACGGCTGCTTCGACCTGCTCCACGTCGGCCACGCCGAGTACCTGCGCGAGGCGGCGGCGCTCGGCGACGTGCTGATCGTGGCGGTGAACTCCGACGCCAGCGTACGCCGTTTGAAGGGCGCGGGCCGCCCGGTGATCGGCGAGGCCGACCGCGCCGCGATGCTCGGGGCGCTGGCATGCGTCGGCCACGTGGTGATTTTCGACGACGACACGCCCGAGGACCTGTTGCGCCGGCTGCGGCCCGACGTGCTCGTCAAGGGCGGCACCTATACCGCCGACGAAGTGGTCGGCAAGGAAATCGTCGAGTCGTACGGCGGCCGGGTCTGCGTGACGAGCCAGCGCCCCGGAGTGTCGACCAGCGCGATCCTCGCGGCGGTGCGCCGCGGCTGAGACCGACGATGAAGGATGGAAGCTCACCTAAGGTAACCTTATTATGGCACAGACTTCACTACCCAGCGGCGACGTCAACACCGGGAGCTGGACGCCGACGCCGCTGTGGCCCAGGCTCGCCGCCGGCCAGGCGGTCGTCAGCAATCCGTATGTCGTTGGCGACACCTTCACGGTCCAGCTCAAGCCGGTCGCCTGGCCCGCTCCGGGCACCTTCACGGTCACCGTGTGCCTTGCCCAGCTTGGGGGCGGTCCCGGCCAGGCCCTGCTCGTGCTTTTGCAATCAGGTACGCTGATCGCCTATAAGATTGTCAACCTAACCGGCACCGTCACCAGCTACGTCATCACCCCGACCCCCGCGCAGGTCGCCCTGATCACCGACTACACCGCGCTACAGGTGACCGTGACGCTGATTGGCACGGTCCTGGTCCCCGACTGCTGCTCCAACCCGATCCCCAGCGTTCTCGAAGCCGCTTTCAGCGGCGGCACCGGGGCCGGGACCTGTCTCAACGGCCTGGTCGTACCCCTGACCACCTTTACGATTTATGGGTTCAACGCCTGCGGCCAAACCAACAACATGAGCATCGCCTGCGTCCCCGATAGTGGCGGCGTCTGGGCGCTCGGCTCGGACACGCTCGCCATCCTTGCAAACTGCGACCCTGGCCCGAGCTGCTCGCCGTTCAACCTCACGTTTACCGGGGTCGCGATGAGCCTGCCCGGCGGCCGAACCGGCACGATCAACGTCACCGTCACCGGCTGACCGGTTTTTCCTGGAGTTCCGCGATGTCGTCCAGCTCCTCCAACTCCTCCAGCTCCGGATCGTCCGGTCCGCTCCAGGTGCAAGCTAGCTGCCTGATACTCACGGTGGCCAATCATTGTCCCGGCTGCCCGACCAACCCCAGCGCCCCGTTGGGCGGCGGAGGTTGTGGCTGCGGGTGCGGCTGCGCCCAGTGCGGCGCTCCGCCGCCGGCGCCGCTGGCGCCCAACGTCGCCGCCTTCCCCATCCGCTACGGCACCGGCGAGCTCGTGCTGTCGGCGACCGACGTACACACGGCCGGCAGCGGTTTTCCCTGGGGCCACACCCGCCGCTTCGCCAGCCGGCTCAGCCAGCCGACCAACCCCGGCAACGGCATGAACTGGCAAATCCAGGAATGGCCCTACCTGGTGTTGCAGGACTCGGGCACCGTCGTCGTGATGGGCAACGCCGACGCCGTCCTCTGGTTCGACCCGGCCGACGGCCCGTTCGTCCCGCGCTACGGCGTGCGGCAAACCCTGACCTTCGACCCGGCGTGCAACCTATATTGCCTGCTCGACCTCGACGGCAGCGCCACGCAGTTCGACGGCGGCACCGGCGCGTTCGTCCAGCACATCGACCCGGCCGGCAACACGATCGCGCCGGTCAGCTACACCAACAACCTATTCAACTTCACCGAGGTGCAGCGCACGACCGTCGTCAACGGCGTCACCACGGTCGAATCGCTGCTGTACCAGTACATCGACCCGAGCGCCGGCTACCCGCTGTTGTCGAGCGTGACGCTCCGCCGCAGCGTCAACGGCGGCGCGTGGACCAACGTGACCCAGGCACTCTACACCTATTACAACCCGGGCGACCAATTCGGCGGCTATCACGACCTGCAAACCGTCCAGACGCAGACCTGGGAAAACGACGCCTGGGCCACGACGGGCACCACACTGTACCGTTACTGGCTCGCCGGGGATAGCTCAAGCAGTAGCTCGTCGAGCTCGTCGTCCTCCGGCGCGGGTACCTATAGCCTGCACCAGCTCAAGTACGTCGTATTGCCGTCGTCCTATGACCGCCTCGTCGCATCCGGTGCCGACCCGCTGACCGCCCTCGATTCGGTCGTCGCGGAGTACGCTGACCACTACTTCGAATACGACAGTAGCAGCCGCGTCACCAAGGAATCCGTGGACGACATTTGCCTATGACGCGCTGAACCGGCAGGTCGGCGAGACCAGTCCGACGGACGGCGTCTCGACGTTCCTGTATAATAGCGTCGGCCTGATGACGCAGTCGATCGACGCGCTGGGCCGCAAGATCGACGACCAGTACGACGCGGACAACCGGGTGACGACCGAGATCTGGCTCGATGCGGGCGGCACGCCGACGCAGACGCTGACCTACAGTTACGATGCGGCCGGCAACGAAACCTACAAGGTGGCGGTCTCGGGCGGCGAGACCTGGGAGTACGGCTATGACAACAAGAACGAGCTGGTCTCGGCGCAGCTCTGGCAGTCCGACCCGCGCGTCTACGGCACCGGCGACACCCTCCTGGAAGAGGTCGATTACAAATATGACGTCTGGGGAAATCTGGTCGAGACCGACAGCTACCCGACCGGCAGCGGCTCGCCGGTTGTGACGCGTTACGCCGTGGACGGCTGGAACCCGGCGCTACGCGGCGCGACCGGCAATGCGAACTTCAACGTGTGGGCCGACCTGGACGGCAGCAACAACCTGCTGACGCGCTACTTCCACGGCGACCAGGTCGACCAGCTGCTCGGCCGGCAGGATTCGGGGACGCAGTACTGGTACGTGACCGATTACCAGGGCTCGGTGCGCGACGTGCTGGACAACAGCGGCAACGTCAAGGACGCGATCACCTACGACAGCTGGGGCAATATCATCAGCGAGACGAACTCGGCGTACCGCGGGAATTACGCATGGACGGGAAGGATGTTTGATGTCGAGACGGGCTTGCAGTACAACCGGGCGCCTGGTATGACCCGACCACCGGACGGTGGCAGAGCCAGGATCCGCTCGGGTTCGATGCGGGGGATAGTAATCTGTATCGGTATGTAGGCAATGCTCCGACGGATTTCACAGACGCTGCAGGCATGCAGAAAGGTGTTGGCGTGCCGCTGCCGACGCCCCCAGTGCGAGGATCTGCTACGCAAGTTCGCGGGGGTTTCGCTCTTCCAGGGAGCGCTCGAGTCTTCACAGGAGCCGAGCTCAATTTCTACCCGCTATGGGACATAACTCAGATAAGGAGCTCTACGTCCTACGTTACCAACCCGGTATTTACCTATGATCCGGTACTCTGTATAAAAACTGGCGTAAGCTATTCCGTCGGAGTTTGGCCGTCCGCTACCCAGGCGCGAAGCAATGCTATTGCCCCAAGTAGGTTGAGCAGATTATTCGGGGGCACTTACCAATATAACGGCAGTCTGACCCTGACCCTTACAGATTTACCTCCTGGGCAATACAACTGTAGATACCTCGTCGACGTTACCGCACAATTGCCGCCAGGGGGAAACGGCCCGAAAGGCACCGAACCAGGTGACGATACCATAATTAGGGTACCATTGACATCAAACAACCTGCCCCTTCCGGCCCAGGATGTATTCATTGATACTAACGACGATGTTTCTGCAACGAGCTGGTGGCACCAACAACTGTTCAATGTGATAGTAAACGTTGGATTTAGCGGCTCCGTACAATTGGTGAAGCTGACTCCTGACATTTTGGTTGCGCCACAACCGCCTGCCCTACTCATACCAAGGGTCACAATAGACGTACAGCTACTTGGTGTTCAGGCGGTATTTGGCAAGGGTGTTGGCGTGGGGGGTGTTGGCCAGGGGGCTGTCGATCTCCCGCCGCCAGCTCCGGGTAACGGTGTGGGGTTGCAATTTGGTTCTCCCAGGTGGGCCCCACGCCCAATAGGTCAACAATGAATGACAGTAGCACACGGTCGTCGCGTAGCGCGGGAGTGTAAGGTTAAGCGGAAGCGGCAAGTATTCGCAGTCAGATTCCTCGAACGCAAGCTACGGAATCAGGCATACCTGCCGGAGTCCCGATCTCAAAGCCGGAGGAATGCATCGCAGCTACCAACGTCTCGGTTTATCGGCGGATACTGGAATCCCAATATCGTCAATGAAACAGGTGCCAAATGCCAAGCATTGCCTGTCGCCGTGTCCTATTCGGAATGCTCCTAGGCGTTGTTCTTTTTATCGGCCTCATCGTTATTTGGCCAAGAACCGGAGTTACTAGATTCAATGCCACGCGGATTTGCAAGGGAATGGACGTAACCGCCGTGGTAAGCATTTTCGGCTCGTCTGGACAGATAGTCAGGAACATGGGCCAGACCGGGACCGAAGTGCGCGTCTGGGCATCGAAAGATGGACGGTTGGACGTATTTGTTACCTTCGAGCAACACCACCGCGATACTGTCGTCGCCGACGTGTTTTGTCGCGAAGCACCAAGCGAATCGGTTCTAAAGACAATCTGGTGGTGGTTTGGTCTCTAGGCTCTGTTTTGAAACTGGTCTTGCCCGGATTTCCGTGATTAGCAATGATAGAGCGACCCTTTTGGGCAAGGAGGCGCCAACATGCCACGACACGGATTGTCCGACAATTGCGCCTCGGTGACGATCGACCCGTTAGGTGATCGCACAACGACGTTATTCGATCCGGCCGGGAACGTGACCGGCGTGGACGATGCCGCCGGCCACCTGACCAAGTACCTGTTCGATGCCGACAATCGCGCCACCGTGACGATTGACCCGCTGAGTAATCGCACGACCAGCCTGCTCGATGCGGCCGGGAATATGACCGGCAGCATCGACCCCAATGGTAACCTGACCGAGTACCTCTACGATGCCTCGAACCGGCTCTCGGTAACGGTCGATGCCGCGGGCGATCGGACCACGACTCTCTTTGACTCGGCCGGCCGCGTGACCGGCGTGCTGAACGCCAACAACGACCTGACGCAGTACGTCTATGATGCGCTCAACCGCGCCACCGTGACCGTGGACGGCGACGGCAACCGAACCACCTCGCTGTTCGATGCCGCCGGAAACCTCACCGGCTCGCTCGACGGCAGCAATAATCTGACCAAGTACCTGTTTGACGCCGACAACCGCATGACGGTGACCATCGATGCCGAGGGCAATCGCACCACCACCCTGCTGGATCCAAACGGCAATGCGACCGTCACCATCAACCCCGACGGCGATCGCACGACCTATCTGTTCGATGCCCTGAACAGAATGACGGTCACGATCGATGCCGACGGCTATCGGACCACCGAGATGCTGGACGCGGCCGGCAACATGACGGGCATGCTCGATGCCGATGATAACCTAACGACATTTGCCTATGACGCGCTGAACCGGCAGGTCGGCGAGACCAGCCCGACGGACGGCGTCTCGACGTTCCTGTATAATAGCGTCGGCCTCATGACGCAGTCGATCGACGCGCTGGGCCGCAAGATCGACTACCAGTACGACGCGGACAATCGGGTGACGACCGAGATTTGGCTCAATAGCGGCGGCACGCCGACGCAGACCATGATCTACAGCTACGACGCCAACAGCAACGAGCTGACTGCGGGCAACTCGGTCGGGACGTATACGATGGCTTACGACGCGCTCAACCAGGTGACCGGGGTGCAGGAGCTGTGGTCGCAGACGCTCAGCTTCACCTACGATGCCGTGGGCAATCGCACCAAGGTGCAGGATGGCCAGGGCGGGGTGAGCACCTCGGTGTACGACGCGGCCAACAACCTGGTGACGCAGCTCTTCGGCGGCGCCGGCCAGACGCCGATGCGCGTCGACCTCACCTACAATCCCGACAACCAGATCGCGACCGAGACCGATTACAGCAATCTCAGCGGGACGACGACGGTGGCGTACACGGCGTACAGCTATGACGCCGACGAACGGCTGACCAACCAGCAGACCAAGAAGGGCTCCGACAACAGCAACATCGCCAACTTCACCTACACCTATGACGCCGCCAGCCGGGTGACGACCGAGGTGGCCAACGGCACGACGACAAGCTACGCCTATGACGCCGACGGCCAGCTGACGGGCGACGGCACCAACACGGTGACCTATGACGACAACGGCAACCGCAATAACGGCAGCAACGTCGTCGGCAGCGACAACCAGGTATCGAGCGACGCCAACTGGACGTACAGCTACGACGCGGCCGGCAACGAGACGTACAAGGTGGCGGTCTCCGGCGGCGAGACGTGGGAATACGGCTACGACAACAAGAACGAGCTGGTCAGCGCCCAGCTCTGGCAGTCCGACCCACGAGTCTACGGCACCGGCGACACGCTCCTGGAAGAGGTGGACTACAAATATGACGTTGGGGAAATCTGGTCGAGACCGACAGCTACCCGACCGGCAGCGGCTCGCCGGTTGTGACGCGCTACGCCGTGGACGGCTGGAACCCGGCGCTACGCGGCGCGACCGGCAATGCGAACTTCAACGTGTGGGCCGACCTGGACGGCAGCAACAACCTGCTGACGCGCTACTTCCACGGCGACCAGGTCGACCAGCTGCTCGGCCGGCAGGATTCGGGGACGCAGTATTGGTACGTGACCGATTACCAGGGCTCGGTGCGCGACGTGCTGGACAACAGCGGCAACGTCAAGGACGCGATCACCTACGACGGCTGGGGCAATATCATCAGCGAGACGAACTCGGCGTACCGGGGAAATTATGCATGGACGGGGCGGATGCTGGATGTCGAGACGGGGTTGCAGTACAACCGGGCGCGATGGTACGATCCGTCGACCGGGCGCTGGCAGACGCAGGACCCGCTCGGGTTCGATGCGGGGGACTCAAATCTTTACAGGTATGTGAACAATAAGTTCGTAAACTCGAGCGACCGAAGTGGCATGCTTGGATCATTTGTTGGAACACTGGGCACCGGAATCGCCACGACCGTCGTCGGCGGCCCGTCTGCCGTTCTGCAAAATCCTAACAGTGCGTCGCCGCCAGTGGTTTCGTTGCAATCCTTCGCAATTACGGAGGGAGGACCAGATGTTGTTAAAGCCTTTGGACCACTGCCCGTGAACCTTATCGCAAGCCCTCTTTTGGATTTCACACCGATCGAAGGTGAGACAATAAAGGTGACCGCAGTAGTCCTCGTGCAGAATCCGAACACGACGCAAGACGTCACAGTTAGTGGACGTATGCTTGCCAAGTCTCCGGTGAAAGCCAATTTAGGTAACTTTTCTGGGTTTATCGTGGATGCTGCTTTTTCGGGCCAAGTAACTGTCGCGCCCGGCACGACAGCGAAATTGTATCTGTACTTGCAGGATTACGTCGTACGCCAAGGGGGCATAGCGGGTGGGACCCATACCTTTGAAGTCCAGGCCGCGGAGGGAAATGTTAACTGGGGAAACACCGATGGATTAATGTTACTTGACCAGGCGGCAGATTGGTACATAAAGGCCAACAAGATAAAGAACTAGGTGGCGTATGCTTGCAATCCTCGTTAGCCGCTCATCCCGGATACCGGCTGCCATTGGCGCGCTTTCGTCCCTGTTTTTCCTGACCGTTTGCGCAGTCGCGGGACCTGATGCAAGCGTGATGGAATGGCGAATCGATTGTTGGGAATGGCGGAACAACGCAGATGCGCCTGTACCCAGAGAGGTGCCTAGGGACGCCAAGTTGCTCGTAACCGTTCGTTTGTTCCGCTCTGAGAAGACCGAGAGCATCGCGATAACTGAGGTCGACGATATGACGATAAGGGCTGCGATAGCGCCGGGGGACATAGACCCAAAGCTTGGGCCAGTAACAAGAGTATTTTTTTCCATTTCCAAGAAAAAGTCAACGAGTGCAATCGTTGGTGTGGCGACCCTCCGTGAAATCATGAATAAAGATATAAAGATCGGGGAACAGAAGATCATTAGTGGCGGGGGAACAAGTCCAGGCACGCTTCGATTCATTACTGTGACGGTCTCAAAAAATGGCAAATCCATCGACTCTCTGATCAGAGAATCTGGCTTTGGCCAGGAAAAAAAGAGCAAAGATAGGGAATAAATGGGGCGCAAGTTGCTCTGGAAGGAAATGAGGGATTGTGCCAAGCAAGCTTGGGAAAGGGGGATGAGATGTAGGAAACAGCTCGAAACCTTTCGCTGAGACCCTGCGGGTATACGCAGCCCGGCTGAACAGGGAGCATATGCTGGTTGGACGAGAGCGCACCCCGCCCGACCCAACATTCTCTTATTCACTAAAGCAGTAGCCACCGAATTTGCGCAAGAGGGGGTACAGGAGACGTGTCAAGAGGCAATATCCTACGCAAGATGCGCGCCTTTGGATCGATTATTACACTTTTCATGATCGGTTCTGGCATTTGGATGGCATCTCAGTCATTCTTTCAGGCGACATCGGAGAATGCGATATACGAGAAGGCGAGGGCGGTGAGCCTTGGAACCGAGGAGACAGTACTTGTCGAGTTGCTGGGACCTCCGGCAGACAGTCTAATTGGCGGAATGGTCTGGTATTCGGACGATGTCCTGCCGCCAAATGACATTGTTGCGCCGAATTTGGTTTTGGCATGATCGTTGGCGCGCCGTTGAGATTTGGATTGGCGGCAAAGGAACGGTTGTTTATAGGCGCAACTGGGTCAAGACCATTCTGCCCAACGAGCTTAGGTTTAATGGCTTCTGACACGAAGCTTTAGCCCAACGCGGGCGTTGCAACACCCTTCCGTTGCACGGAGAAAATGGTTTCAGGTCCGATCGGGGGTTTCCTGGGGTTTCCTCCGGCCGTCGCGCGGCGCGAACGCCGGGGGCACGGCGACGCAGACCATGACCTATAGCTACGACGCGGCCGGCAACGAGCTGACCGCGGGCAACTCGGTGGGCACGTACACGATGGCCCACAACGCCCTCAACCAGGTCAGCGGCGTGTTCAAGCCATGCACTCTGAGGCGCGAACGCGTCAGGAAAGGGCCCGGACAACTCCTGAAGGAGGTTGATTCCAGGGAAGGGGTCGGGAAGGGTCGGGAACGCACTGCTGTAAACATCATTTTTTCTGCAACTCCTTGCGTAAAATATGGTTAGAGACAGAGAAAACTCAGCTGCAAGGAGGTTGTCATGAAAACACCATTGTTGAACGCTGCGGATATGCCGCCAGAACCGCTTGGCGATACCACTGTGCCGGTGCGGGTGGCCAACGAGTTGGGGTTTACACGTTACGCTCTGGACCGCTTGCCCTTGGCCCAGTCGGTGTTGCTGCTGTGGCAGCTAGTGGCCGATCCGACGTTCCTGCACGACCTTTTTGACAGCCAGCGTCGCCGTGGCTTCCAGAAGATCTTGTCCTTCCCGAGCCTCGTGCAGTTGATCGCGGACGCGCTGCTGCTACACGACGGCAGTGCCCGCGCCAGCTTCGAGCGGGCACTGCTGCGCGATGCGCTGCCTGTCACCATCCCAGCAGCGTACGGCAAGCTGCGCCGGCTTCCCATCGCGGTGAGCACCCCCTTCTTCACCGAAGGCACGCTACGGTTGCATGCGTTGCTGCCGCCGCCATCGGCCAATGCCATTCCGCCCAGTTTGCAGGCGTTCTTCGTCACCGTTCTGGACGGCAACACGATCAAACACGTCGCCAAGCGCCTGAAACTGCTGCGGGGTGTTCGCGGCGGGGTTTTGGGCGGCAAAACGCTGGTGGCCCTGGAAATGAACAGCGGCTTGGCGGTGGCCATGGGCGCCCACCCCGATGGGGAGATCAACGAATTGCGCCTGGTCCCCGAAGTGGTCGGCCAGGTGCAGCAACGGTTGCCGGGGCTGCATCTGTGGGTGGGCGACCGGCTGTTTTGCGACCTGGAGCAAACGAGTCGATTCACCGCCAATGGCGATCATTTCCTGGTGCGTTACCATCCCAAGGTGCACTTTCACCCAGACCCCGAACGCGTCGTACGACCGGGCAGTGACGCGGGGGGCCGCCCTTACACCGAAGCCTGGGGTTGGTTGGGTGCGGTGACCGACCCGCGTCGCCGTTATGTCCGACGCATCACCCTGACGCGGCCAGGGGAGGAGGACCTGATCCTGGTGACCGACCTGGTGAATGCGTACCAATATCCGGCGGTGGACCTGTTGGCGGTCTACCATGGGCGTTGGGGGATCGAAACCGTTTTTCAGACGGTGACGGAAGTTTTTCCGCTGAAGCATCTGATTGGGAGCACAGCGCAGGCCGGCATCTTTCAGACTGGCTTTCTGCCTGCTGCTGTACAACATGATTCATGTGCTGCGTGCCTATGTGGCGGCGGCGGAGCAATGGGAACCGGCAGACGTATCGCTGGAAAAGATGTTCGAGGACGTGGACAAGGAACTGATTGCCTGGACGGTGCTGGTGCAACCCATGGACACGGTGACCGTGTTTGGTGAGATTCCCAGCGTGGCCCAAGTGCGGCAGCAGCTGACCAAGCTGCTGAGCCATGTCTGGCGCGACCCTTGGCTTAAAACCGTCAACGAAAAGGCGCGGCCTTATCGCCGCAAACCTCAGGCAAGCCGGACACATACCTCGGTCCATCGCGTCCTGGAAGATCATAGGCGTCAAGTAAATGAAGCCAAGCAAAAGCTTAAGTTGTGATGTTTACAGCAGTGGTCGGGAACGGCTCGCACAAATGATTGGTACGAAGAGCTTTGCGTTTTGATAGGTTGTGGCCGCAGGGTGCCTTCCCCGAAAGCTGCAATGAACATTCCCGATGGACAAAAATGATGGAGTGTCGTTGCCATGTCACGAAACGGCAGTTCCAAGGACCGCGAAATAAAGCTCCACACCGGCTCGCCGGCCGAGCAGGTGCTGGCGCATGCCCAGGCCGGCCGCGAGGTCGTCCAGGAGTTCGTGCCGCTCGCTCAGTCGTTGGAATGGCTTCTCGGCCAGGAGTACTTACGTCAACGCGGCAACAAGGCATTTCTGTCCGACTCCGCGCCCATTCCTTTTATGGTCAACAATGATGGCATCCTCTCGAAGAATGCCGCCGACGTGTTCTTCGCGAGCTTGCGCGATGCGGAACAACGTGGGGTCCTGGAGGACGAAATCGTCGTCCTGGAGCTGGGCATCGGCGTGGGGCTGTTTGCGCGGTATTTCCTCGATCATCTGCGGACGCTGTGCCGGCAGCACAAGACGGACTACTACGAGCGACTCACGTACATCGCGGCGGACCGCTCGCCGCGGATGCTGCACGATGTGCTGCGGCACGGCGTGCTGGCGGAGCATCCGGGGCGCTATCGCGTACGGCAGATCGACGCGCTGGAGCCGGAAGCGGTGCTGCGGGATGTCGGGTTCGGCGTCCGCGGGGTTCAAACTTCCGAAGTCTCGGAGACTTCGGAAGTTTGCTTGCCGCTGACGCAACGCCGCAAGCGGCTGCGGGCAGTATTTCTCAATTACCTGCTCGATTGTTTGCCGGCGGCGGTGCTGGAGATGGACGGGGACGGCGTGCGCCAGCTTTGTGTGCGTACCTGCGTCGCGCGCAACGTCCGGCTGGCGGACTACACCGACCTGACCGCCGAGCAGCTGCGCCAGCGCCGAGTCGACCGACGCGCGGCGCGGGACGAGCTGCTGGAAGTCTATGGGTTGTTCGCCTCCGAATACGATTATCGCCCAGTGGACCCACAGACGCTGCCGCACGGCGCGTTTGCCGTGGAGTATGGCCGGACGCGGACCAAGCGGCTCTTGCACAGCTACGGGGCGATCCAGTGCGTGGACAGGCTGCTCGGCATGCTGGCTGACGGCGGGTTCATCCTGGTCAACGACTACGGGCCGACGCAGCTGGGCCGCGACGACGAGTTCGAGCACCAGCGCTTCAGCCTGGCGACCTTTGTCGGCGTGAACTTCGCGCTCTTGCGGGAGTATTTCGGCGAGCAGCAGCGCTGCGTGTACCTGGAGCCGGCCGGCGAAGAAGGGCGCGGGATTCATGCGCGGCTGCTGGCGCCGGCGGTGACGCTGGACGTGCGGACATGCTTCAGCGACCGGTTCGGCGACGCGGCGCATCAGCAGCTGCAGGAGCCGATCCAGAAGGCGCGGGCGTGTGCCAAGGCGGGGCGATTCGAGCTGGCGGCTGGCTTTTATCGCGAGGCGCTGGCGCAGCAGCCGCGCAACTGGGTGCTGCTCTGCGAGGTCAGCCAGTTTCTGACGTTCCAGCTCGGCGACCCGAAAGCCGGGGCGGACATGGCGAAGGTGGCGCTCGCGCTCAACCCGACGTGCTCGGCGGAATTGTGGAATGCCCTGGGCGATGCCCTCTACGAGTTCGGCCGCACGGAAGAGGCGCGGTCGGCCTACGAGAAGGCACTGACGGTGAACGCGGCCGATGTGCGGGCGCGGCACAACCTGGCCTGGGTCCACACGCGGCTGAAGGATTATCCGCAGGCGCTCAACCGGATTGCCCAGGCGCTGGCGCTGGACAAGATCGGCCAGTATCGCCAGCAGCTATTGCAGAAGCAGCAGGAAGTGCTGGCGCTGCAAACCCGGCGGCACCAGCAGGAATACCTGCTCCTGATCAACCTTGTCAGCAAGGGGGCCAGGCAAGAAAGCGATAAGCCCAAGGATTCGGAAGAACCGCGGCCGGACACGGGCCTGTCCGCGGAACGTCGCGATTGACTCCAGTTGAGGCCTTGACCACTCCACCGTCAACCACCGTGAAGAAGGAACCTCTATGGCAACGACCAGCCCCATTTCGGTCACGTCGCCGCCGGGCCTGGTGTCGATCCTCCTGCCCTGCGCCGGCATGCTGGACTACACCAAGCTCTGTGTCCCGAGTGTCTTGCGCTATAGCCGCGAGCCGTTCGAGCTGATCTTCCTCGACATCGGCGACAAGGTCCCTAATGAGTGCTCCGTGCGAGTCGAACAATCGCGTTCAAAATTACATACAAGATAGGAGGGATATGTGATGTTGGCTTACGCTTGCCTTCTTGCCTATGCGATGCTGTCAAGCAATCGCTCGGGTCCCGAAGAGACCATAGAACTCTGCGAACGGTTTGGGAACCGTGAGTATAGACATGCTGGCGGCGTCACCTGCATCCAGCTTAACGCGAAGGGTACGCGCCTAGTAACCGGTGGACGCGATGGGTTCGTACGGTTATGGGATCTGACGACGAACAAGGAGTCAATGCGCATTTCCACAGAACGCCGCGCCGGGCTCATTGTTGGGGGCGGCGGCGATCAGGTTATTTACACGTGCTTTCTAGATGGCGAGGACAAGATCTTGATTGTTTGTGCATCACGATTTTTTGTCTGGGATTTCAACGGAAATAAGGAGGCCTTGAGCGTAAACTGCGGCATGCCCACGACACATCCATTTGAAGTGGCGACGATCTCAACGGATCAGGAAGGGATCTGGATTTCGGACAAGAGTGGCGCAATGATGCTTTATTCGACCAAGAAACCCGATAAGATCCTGGGACCGCTGCTCAATAACGGGCCGGTAGGATGTTTAGCTGTGTCGCCTGATAACTCTCTCATAGTTGCAGGCGAAGAAAACGGAAAAATGACGCTGTGGAATGCACGAACCGGTGAAAGACTTAAGGTTGTCGACGCGTATCACGGCCTAGGGCGCGTCGCAGCGACTGAGTTCACGCCGGATGGAAAACACGTGCTAACAGGAAGCGTAGACGGCACGATTCACTGGTGGGAATTAAAGTCGCTAAGAAAGACGATGACGGTCGACGTTGGCAAGAATCTCACCTCATTCGTCTTGTGCCCGTCGAAGCCGTACCTCGCTGCAGGGAGTTGGAAAGGCGGGTTTGTCTATATCTGGGATATTGGTGGCACTCCAAAGCTGATTCGGACGTTACAGATCCCTTCGACAACCCGAGCGAGTCGGATGTCGTTTTCGAATTCCGGCGAGGTTCTAGCCGCAAGTGACACCTATGTGGCAAGCGTTTGGGATACGAGGGATGATGGGAAACTTCTCAATCCCCGAACTGGCCACGACGGTCCGGTTATTGGGGCGATGTTTGGCAAGGCCAACGATACGATCGTAACAATGGGAGCTGATGGACGAGTGTGTCGTTGGACAATCGATGGGCGAAAGCTGGAGATGCTCGTGCGAAGGGAAAAACCACGCGCGATTTATCCGTTTTGCTTGCATCAGTCTGTTATCGCATTCGCGGAGGACGCTGGAGTTGTCGCGTTGTGGAGTAATCCGGAAAAGCACAGGATAATGACGATTGACATACCCGAATTCCTCGCAACGTCGCTCGCACTTTCGCAAGACGGAAAAAGGATGGCCATAGGCGGGGAAAAGGGATTCGTTCCTTCCGTTAACCTCTATGACCTCTCAACGCAGAAGCCAACTCACGTAATTCCGTTGGGTTCAATGGCGAGGAGGCTCTGTTATTCTCCGGACGGTGCGATGCTGCTCATACGCGAGAACGAGATGGTTAGTATTTGGAGTTCGGCGACCGGCAGGAAATTATTGGAGTTCGCGGACAGAGAGGGCAAAGGGGGTAATCGCCCTAAGAAGAGGCTCAGATACGGCTTTTTGGCGGAATTCGCACCCGATAGTCGCTCGTTTCTGAGCGACAATGGCGAGGGCGGCGTGACATTTTGGGATGCAATTAGTGGTAAACGGGTGCATGCTCTTGGGGGAGGTGAGCGGGATTCCAGCGTCATGGCGATTGCTCAATCGCCAGACGGCCGCCGGATTGCGACGGGCTCACCCTACGGCGATATTGTAATCTGGGACCGGGCGACATGGAGCCGAGTAGCTGCGACGGCCGGCCACGACGGCAAAGTGAATTGCCTTGAATTCGCGGCCGATGGCACACTACTGGTCTCAGGAGGTGAAGACACGACGGCGGCAGTATGGAGAATCAAGCGGTAGGCAAACCGAGGATAGGGAATAAAGGGGGCGTAGCTCGTTCCACAATTACGTAGAAGTGCCGATTTACCTAATTTAACGAATCGGCGCTGCGTGGCCGCCGGGCGGCTGCCCGAACGCTGCAATGACCATTTTCGTTGAACCAACATCATGGAGTGTCGTTGCCATGTCACGAAACGGCAGTTCAAACAATCGCGACGGGGACGGAATTGGACCTACTGGACACACTGGATTCTTATTGGTGGCCGGGGATAGATTAGGTAGGTCTCTGGCAGCGGGGGCTTGAGTGCAATGTACCACCTGGCTCGTAGAGAGCGTAGGGACCGTCTGGGCGGCGCGCTCGCCCAATTCCGTGGCGGTGGTATCACTTCCAGGGGCGAGCGCGCGTGAAGCGAGCCATCGAGCGTCGGTTCGCGTCGGCGGTGGGCAATCTCACTGAGTACCTGTTCGACCCCGACAATAGCGTCGGCCTCATGACGCAGTCGATCGACGCGCTGGGCCGCAAGATCGACTACCAGTACGACGCGGACAATCGGGTGACGACCGAGATTTGGCTCAATAGCGGCGGCACGCCGACGCAGACCATGATCTACAGCTACGACGCCAACAGCAACGAGCTGACTGCGGGCAACTCGGTCGGGACGTATACGATGGCTTACGACGCGCTCAACCAGGTGACCGGGGTGCAGGAGCTGTGGTCGCAGACGCTCAGCTTCACCTACGATGCCGTGGGCAATCGCACCAAGGTGCAGGATGGCCAGGGCGGGGTGAGCACCTCGGTGTACGACGCGGCCAACAACCTGGTGACGCAGCTCTTCGGCGGCAGCGGCCAGACGCCGATGCGCGTCGACTTGACCTACAATCCCGACAACCAGATCGCGACCGAGACCGATTACAGCAACCTGAGCGGGACGACGACGGTGGCGTACGCGGCGTACAGCTATGACGCCGACGAGCGGCTGACCAACCAGCAGACCAAGAAGGGCTCCGACAACAGCAACATCGCCAACTTCACCTACACCTATGACGCCGCCAGCCGGGTGACGACCGAGGTGGCCAACGGCACGACGACAAGCTACGCCTATGACGCCGACGGCCAGCTGACGGGCGACGGCACCAACACGGTCACCTATGACGACAACGGCAACCGCGACAACGGCAGCAACGTCGTCGGCAGCGATAACCAGATAGCGAGCGACGCCAACTGGACGTACAGCTACGACGCGGCCGGCAATGAGACGTACAAGGTGGCGGTCTCCGGCGGCGAGACGTGGGAATACGGCTACGACAACAAGAACGAGCTGGTCAGCGCCCAGCTCTGGCAGTCCGACCCACGCGTCTACGGCACCGGCGACACCCTCCTGGAAGAGGTCGATTACAAATATGACGTCTGGGGAAATCTGGTGGAGACCGACAGCTACCCGACCGGCAGCGGCTCGCCGGTTGTGACGCGTTACGCCGTGGACGGCTGGAACCCGGCGCTACGCGGCGCGACCGGCAATGCGAACTTCAACGTGTGGGCCGACCTGGACGGCAGCAACAACCTGCTGACGCGCTACTTCCACGGCGACCAGGTCGACCAGCTGCTCGGCCGGCAGGATTCGGGGACGCAGTACTGGTACGTGACCGATTACCAGGGCTCGGTGCGCGACGTGCTGGACAACAGCGGCAACGTCAAGGACGCGATCACCTACGACAGCTGGGGCAATATCATCAGCGAGACGAACTCGGCGTACCGCGGGAATTACGCATGGACGGGAAGGATGTTTGATGTCGAGACGGGGTTGCAGTACAACCGGGCGCGTGGTACGATCCGAGCACCGGGCGGTGGCAAACGCAGGATCCGCTGGGGTTCGACGCCGGGGACAGTAATCTGTATCGGTATGTGAACAATAGGTTCGCGAATTTGACCGACCCAAGCGGTCTGTTCGATGGAATTCACCTCTTCGCCACCTTAAGCTACAGCAACGGACATATTGTCGCACAATTCGCATTTACCATGAACTTTGCAGCAGAAAAGGTCAAGGGCGGATACGAGGTCGTGGTAAGTGGGAAGCCAATCAGCGCTGTATATCCCTCTGCAAACGAACCTGACGGTGTGATAACTGGCCCAACGACACAATATTATAAGAACAAAGTGAAGAACGACGGAATGATGATTAATTGGTCTGCGACAATCACACGTGACTCAAGCTGGCAATCTACGGGGACTGCGATCGGTGCAAGCATCGGAGGCGTCGGGGGCATTATCGGAGGGGCTTGCGCAGGGACCGTGGTTGCCCCCGGCCTGGGTACCGTTGGGGGCGCTGCTGCCGGTGCCGGTACTTTTGGAACAATAGGCGCCGTTGGCGGAGGTGCACTTGGCTGGGGATTAGGCTATTTATTCTCCACGACGTATCAAGCGTCGATTAGTGGACAATGGTATGCAGAGGTAGACACTCAGGGGCGAGTGGACGTCACGGGCGCACCCACGAAATTCACAATTCGAAATGCCTGGGATGATACTACCGTAATCTGGAGCGGCAAAGTCAGTACTCCCTCGTAGCGCCTGAAAAATGGCGGTTTCCGCGTAAATTGAGGCATAGGCCGCGCATGAAGGCTCGAGGTACTGAGGCTGATTCCACAGACGAGTATGACTCATGCAACAATCGCGTTCGGATCGGTACGATACCACCGGTTGAAGTGTAGCTGTTCTTAGCTTAGACTTTGAACGAGTTGGCACTTCGTAATTATGCTCGGCATGCAGTACAGGATAGTCATTAGCAAGATTGGAGTAAAGCCATGAAACGATTTGGACTGCTTGTGTTGATCGCCTGCGGCGGCTGCTGTTCACATTGGAACGACGACAAAGCGCTGCCATTGCTTGAGAAGGATTTGCTGAGTAATGATCCCGAGGTAAGAAGCGCAGCTGCTCACGCCTTAGGCGCGTATGGCTCTAGCGCGAAGGAAGCTCTTCCGCAGCTTAGAGCAGCACTTGCCGATCCGGCTGCACGCGTGCGTGCATCTGCGGCTAGAGCAATCCTGAGAATCGATCCTACAAGCGCTAAGGACCTAATCGGACCACGTGAGCGAGAGCTTGTAGGGTCGGATAGTTTGGCACGGCGAATGTCTGTAGTGACGTTAGGTATGATCGGAGCGGATGCGAAGACCGCAATCCCCTCGTTACAAACGTTGCTTGTCGGTGACGATCCATATGAAAGCGCATTATCCGCCGCAGCAATAAACGACATCGACCCGACGCGCATCGATATTACGGGGCCGGTGTTGTCCATGGCTCTAGGGAGCGAGTCGCCGAGCCTCCGTAAGCTTGCTGTCGAGAGCCTGGGCAAGCTTGGCTCGAGAGCAAGAGCTTATGAGCAAGAAATCACGAAACTCCTTAGGGATGAAAATGAATCAGTTCGCGACGCTGCGGCAACGGCAATTAAGACTATTCGTTCAGAAAAAACTCGCTAAGTGAGGAATGCCGGAGACATACAGGATTCTTCTTGGCGACCGGGGAGAGATTAGGTAGGTCTCTGCCCGCGGGGGCTTGAGTGGAATGTACCATCTGGCTTGCAGAGAGCGTACGGTCCGTCTGGGTGGCACGCTCGCCCAATTCTGTGGCGGTGGTATCACTTCGCGGGGCAAGCGGGCCCTGAAGCGTACGTCGGCAGCGAATTAAAGGGGACGCATCTCGTTTCATAATTACGCGAAAAAAAAGTCCCACCTATTTCAAAATTAGGTAGGCCGATTTGAGCTAATTTAATGAATCAGGCGGCGGGGTGGCTGCCGGTGGCTGTCCGAAAGACCAATCTCGGTGAACCAACATCATGGAGTGTCGTAGCCATGTCACGAAACGGCAGTTCCAAAAACCGCGACGAAAAGCTCCATACCGGCTCGCCGGCCGAGCAGGTGCTGGCGCATGCCCAGGCCGGCCGCGAGGTCGTCCAGGAGTTCGTGCCGCTCGCGCAGTCGTTGGAATGGCTTCTCGGCCAGGAGTACTTACGTCAACGCGGCAACAAGGCATTTCTCTCCGACTCCGCGCCCATTCCTTTTGTGGTCAACAACGAGGGCACCCTCTCGAAGAACGCCGCCGACGTGTTCTTCGCGAGCTTGCGCGATGCGGAAGAACACGGCGTAGGCGTACTGGAGGACGAAATCGTCGTTCTGGAGTTGGGCATCGGCGTGGGGCTGTTTGCGCGGTATTTCCTCGATCATCTGCGGACGCTGTGCCGGCAGCAGAAGAAGGACTACTACGAGCGGCTGACGTACATCGCGGCGGACCGCTCGCCGCGGATGCTGCACGATGTACTGCGGCACGGAGTGCTGGCGGAGCATCCGGGGCGCTACCGCGTACGGCAGATCGATGCGATGGAGCCCGAGGCGGTGCTGCGGGATGTGGGGTTCGGCGTGAGCGGTGACGCGGAGGTGGGGCAGGTTTTTAACGTGCCAGGGACAGACGGGCACGTAAAAAACGTGCCCCACAACGGGAAGCTGCGGGCCGTGTTTCTGAATTACCTGCTCGATTGCTTGCCGGCGGCGGTGCTGGAACTCGACGGCCAGCAAGTGCGACAGCTGTGCGTGCGTACCTGCGTCGCGCCAACGTCCGGCTGGCGGACTACACCGACCTGACCGCCGAGCAGCTGCGCCAGCGCCGAGTCGACCGACGCGCGGGCGCGGGACGAGCTGCTGGAAGTCTATGGGTTGTTCGCCTCCGAATACGATTATCGCCCAGTGGACCCACAGACGCTGCCGCACGGCGCGTTTGCCGTGGAGTATGGCCGGACGCGGACCAAGCGGCTCTTGCACAGCTACGGGGCGATCCAGTGCGTGGACAGGCTGCTCGGCATGCTGGCTGACGGCGGGTTCATCCTGGTCAACGACTACGGGCCGACGCAGCTGGGCCGCGACGACGAGTTCGAGCACCAGCGCTTCAGCCTGGCGACCTTTGTCGGCGTGAACTTCGCGCTCTTGCGGGAGTATTTCGGCGAGCAGCAGCGCTGCGTGTACCTGGAGCCCGCCGGCGAGGAAGGCCGCGGGATTTATGCGCGGCTGCTGGCGCCGGCCGCGGCGCTGAGGAATTCGGGTGAGGAATTCGGGCCGGGTCGGAGCGGGGGTTGCCCCCCGCCCCTCCCACAGATCCGTACTTGCCCGATTAAGGCATACGGCTCGTCAAGGCTACGGACTCACTGCGCACGGGGACACCCAGGCGGACGGCCACGGCAACCGAAGAACCTTCAGCAACCGATTGAACCGCTCCCACGGATACTGGCCACGCCGTTTCCGGCGGGCCAGCCACTTCCGCCACAGACGCATCACCTCATAACGGAACCGCTGCTGGCAACGCACGTTGCCGATCACGCCTCCGTAATAAGCGAAGTGCCCCCGTAGCTTCTGACAGAGTGTCGCGTACTGCTCCCGGATCGGTAAGTGACGGTTCAGCCGGCACCACTGCGCGATCTTCTTGACCGCGCGCTGAAACCGACTGCCGGCCGTCTTCCGCTTCACCACCCAGCGCCCCGACTGCGCGCGGCTCCAGTAGTGCGTGAACCCCAGGAAGTCAAACGACCCCTCACGAGGTTCCGACCCCGAGCTCGCCGCCGACGGGTGGCGGCCGGGCCGCACAAACGGCACCAACCGCGTCTTGTCCGGATGGATCGTCAGCCCGTACTTGCCAAACCGTTTCGGCAGCACGGCCAGCACGGCGCGAGCGTCCGCTTCACAGGCAAAGCCCATGACGAAGTCGTCCGCGTAACGTACCAGGAAGGCGCGACCCTTGAGGCAAGGCTTCACCAGCTGCTCAAACCACACGTCCAGCACATAGTGCAGGTACACGTTGGCCAAGAGCGGCGAAATCACACCCCCTTGAGGCGTCCCGGCCTCGGGGTAAGTGAGGAGCTCTTCTTCGAGCACGCCCGCCGTCAACCACTTGTCGATCAGACGGAGCAGCACCCCGTCACACACCCGCTGCCGTAGCAGCGCCCGCAACTGAGCATGATCCAGAGTGTCGAAAAACTTCCGGATGTCCACCTCCAGCAACCAGCAGCCACCCAGATCCATGACCTGCTGCCAAATCGCCTGCAGCGCCATGTGCGCCGATCGCCCCGGTCGGAAGCCGTACGAGCAGTTCAGAAAGTCCTGTTCGTAAATCGGCTCCAGAGCCATGACGACCGCCCGCTGAAGGACCTTGTCCTCCAGGGTGGGAATCCCCAGGGGACGGGTCTCAGGACCGGTCCCTTTCGGGATGTGCACGCGACGCACCGGGGCGCAAGTAGGTGCCCGACTTGGCACGATCTTGCAGCGACGTCAGGTTGGCCACGAGGTGCAACCCGTAATCGTCGGCCGTTTGACCGTCCACGCCAGGAGCGCCGTTCTTGCGCGTCCGGTTGTAGGCCTCAGCCAGCCAGGGCAGGTCGAGGTGGTGGTTGAGCGAAGTGAATCCCAACTGCGGCGACTGCTTCGCCAGCTTCGCTATCCGTTGTTGTTTCGTTGACACGCAATCCAGTTTCTGAGCACCGGCCATGTTTCCTCCCAACGGTTCCGCAACCAGGCGCCCCCTTCCCTCCGCCGGGTCCCCGCGGGTTGGGTTCCCCGACCTCAACGGTACTATGAGGCACTCCGATTCCCTGCCCCCGTCTCGCCGCGCTTCCTTTTGGTTCGCTCGGCAATACCACGATGGGCGTCGGTGTTTCGCTCCCGCCGGTCCCGAACGCGTAACCGACAGGCCGGGGCTTGATGATCCGGTTCCCCACCGGAAAGGCACCGTGGAGGGCACAGGGCGTCCCAAGTTCCTGGGGAACCCTGATGTGCTTATGCCGTGTTCTTCGACCCCGGCGAGACCGAATCCACCAGGCCATTGCGATGGTTCGGCGCGGCCCCCGCATCTGTCCAGGTCAAGGGCTCTCGCGGGTAATGCTCTGAGGCTCAGTAGCACGGCCTAGGCACTGGCTGTCTACGCTTCGTGGTGTGGGTTACCCCACCGCTGCACGCAAGACTCGCTTCCGGCTGCCGGCCAGGCTCTGCCGGGTGGGATTGGCTGCCCACAGGGTTCCTACGAAAGGTTTTGATGGTGCATTCTCTTACATCATCGCCTCCTCCCCCAAGCTTTGCTTGGCGCAAGGACAGTTCATGTAACGTTTTCTGCCGGTTCGAGTTGTAACGAAATTCGTCCCCGGTGCTGCCCGCTTCTTGCATTCCCCAGCACGACGGCTACGAAGGACGGGCGTAATGCCATGACCGAGCTAGTTTTTCGAGTAGGCTTCTGGGTCCGCGCCGACAACGTGGAGCAGGACCTCGTCGTTGTCCGCGACATCGTTCAGGGCGACGCCTATCGCACCGCACTCCTGAGTGGCCCCGCGTTCAACATCGTCGTCGACATCGGGGCGCACATCGGCACGTTCGCCGTCCTTTGGCACGCCAAGAATCCCAGCGCCCGGATCGTCTGCGTCGAAGCTTGCCCGGACAACATCCCGGCCTTGCAAAAAAACGTGGGTTCCTTCGCGACCGTCGTCCACGCTGCCTGCACCTACCAGAAGCGGCCGCTCGGATTGCTCAACGCGGTCCGGCCGCAGTGCGAATCGACCGGCGGCAGCATGGTGGTCCCGCTCGACCAGCTCGACACGGCCCGCGGCCAGCCGGGCTATCAATACTGGCGCGATGCGCGGCCGCTGCCGGTGGTGACGCTCGAAGAGATCATGGCGACGCTGGGCGTCGATCATATCGACCTGCTGAAGCTGGATTGCGAAGGGTCCGAGATCGACATTCTCGGCAATACGCCGTCGCGCGCGCATCCGCTTTGTGGTCGGCGAATACCACGACCGCGCCGCCTGGGATGAGCTGCGGTCGCGGGTGCTGCGGCATTGGGACTACGGCGAGATGCACGCGTATCCCGGCACGGGTCGCGGGCTTTTCCACCTGGCCGCGCCGGTGTGGCCGCCGGTGCCCGAGGGGCGCAAGCTGATCCGCGTGGCGGTGCCGGCCGGCATCGGTGACGCCGTCTGGTGCCTGGTGAAGCTGGCAGCGCTATTGCGGCAGGAGGGCGCCGACGCGGCCGTTGTGGATGCGGAGGAAACGCCGCTGCCGCGGACCAAGGACTTCCTGGAGCATTTCGATTTCGTGGCCCGGTCCGGTTACACGCGCTGGCACATCACCGAGGCCGATCCGCACGTGCGCCCCGACGGCACGTACAACTACGCCCCATCGCAGCGCGACTGGCACCACGAGTTTGACTGGCTGTTGCAGGCCAATGGCCACCTCGAGGCCGGCGGCCGATTGGCCGATTGGCTGCCGCACCTGGAGCCGGAGTGGGACGTCGCCAAACGCTTCCGCTTTCGGCCGGAGGAGACCACAGCCGCCGAGGAGTTCGGGCGTGAAGTGGGCGGCCGCTACCTAGTGATGTTCGCGGCGTCGGAAGCGGCCAACACGCGCGAGGGACACAACCGCGGCCCGTTGTGGACGCCGGCGCAGTGGGCGGCGCTATGTGCGTTGTTCCTGGCCGACGGCGTGCAGCCGGTATTCGTCGGCGCGGAGTGGGACCGGTCATACTTCGAGCGGCATCTGCGGCCGGTGCTGCCGGCCGGGGCGCTGGATCGAATCGGGTGCTGGCCCATCGGCACCACGTTCGCGGTCATCCAGCAATCGGCGGGCGTGGTGGCGTTCCAGTCGGGGTTGGGCATCTTCGCCGTGTATCTTGGCGCGCCGTGCGCGATGTGGTGGCGTCCGGACGGCGACTCGATCCATCCGCAGCGCTACATCTCATTCCGCGAGGCGATGGCGAGCGGTTGGGCGCCGCCCGGCGCAGTCGAGTCAGGCCGATACCTGCCGCTGATCTACACGCGCTGCTCGCCGGAGTCGATTCACACGCACGCGACGCATCACTGGTATTGAGCTGGGGTTCTGGCAGGTCGTGCCAGTGATTCCTGTCCTTGCAACGCGTGCCGGTGATTCCTGTCTTTGGCAGGTCGTGCCGGTCTGGCCGCGCATGCCAAAAACTGGGCGTGCCTTGCCAGCGCGGAACGACCCGAGTCAGCAAGCGGGTGACCGAGCATCGCCGCAACGTCCCTGAACGTTCAGCCGAATGCCGGCTGTTCCCGAGCATCCTCGACGGTCCGGCCAGGGCGCCTTGAGTTTCCCGAGTGACGGTCGGCATGTCCCGGAGAGACCCAGAATCTGAGCGCCTGACTCGGACCGCTGGGGCAAGAGCTCGTTCCCGCACCATTTACAGCGCGGAGTTGGGCGCTCATGGGGTGAGCGCCTGCCTCCGATGTGATCACGGGAGAAGCGTGGGGCGGCCGTTCGGGCTCGCCAGGCGCAGGATGACAAAAGCACGGGCTCAGGGAGCGGGTCCGTGAAACGACCACAGTGCCCCGTCGTAACTCGCCACCACCAATGGACTTCGCAACGATGGCTGGGTTGCTGAGGGCAAGTCGTTGCAATTTGAGGGTCGCAAAATCGTTACGCCAACCATGTCAGCGTGGTCAAGGTGCGGCCCGACAACACACTGTCGAGCGCCATGGCGTAATCGACGGTGCCATCGTCGTATACCGTGAAGGCAACCACATTGGCACCTGCCGGCTGTAATGTGTGCATGCCCGGCAGCAGCAGCGCCGCGAACGGTGTGGCGGCGTTGAACGTTTCGCCGCCGTCCAGCGTAACCGTCTGGTCCCCAAGGGCTGTTGCGTTGATGGTTACCGGCAGGCCGAGCACGTGCAGGAGGAAGTCGTTGCGGCCCCCAAGGATGGCGTTGAGCTGGGTCGCGTAATCGAGGCCGTCGGCGGGACTCAACGTGAACGCGACCGAACCGCCGGCGGCATCGCGCAGGGTATGATCGCCGGGCAATACCTGCGCGACCAGACCCTGTGTCGGGTCGAACGCAGTCTGCGAGCCGTCGAGGTACAGGCCCGGCTCGGTGATCGCTGCGGGGGCGATGTCCAGGGGCAAGCCATTGACGGTCAGCACGCCTGCATTGGCCGTCAGGGCGATGCTATACATTGGATCGAAAGTCACATCGCCGGCCTCGGTCACCTGGAAAGGAACACTGCCGCCCTGCGGCTCCTGGATAACGTGGGTGCCCGGCAGCACCGCGGGTTCGTAGTTCGATGTCGTGGCAAACGGGACTCCGTCGAGGGTGACTGTGGGAGCCGTGAGGGCCTGCGCATCGACGATCACCAGGAGGCCGTTCACCGTGAGCGTCGTGCTGCCGCTGCCCGATAGCAATGTCTGACCAGAAGTGGTGTCGTAGTCCACGTTGCCGTCGGGCAGCACCTGGAACGCCACGGAGCCGCCCGGCGCCTCGTCCACGCTGTGCGTTCCCGGCAGCAGCACCGCGTTGTACGGAGCCGTGCCCGCAAACGAGATCGCAAAGTTGTCCAGACCCAGGTTCGGATCGGCCAGCGCGTACGCGTCGATGGTCACCGGCAATCCGTTGACGGTCAGCGTCCCAGGACCGGCCGTTGACAGCGCCGGGCTCGGCGTGGCGGGGAACGTCACGCTGTCATCTGGATTCACCACGAACGCGACGGAGTTGCCGCTGCCATCCTCAATCATGTGGTTGCCCGGCAGCACATGGACGGTGGCCGTGGCAGCGAGACCGCCGTTGAGGGGAGTCGTGTCCAGCGCCACCGCTTCGGACAGGAGATGCGTGTCAATGGCCAGAGGCAGCCCGTTGACCTGGAGCACCGTGCCGTTTTGCTCCAGAGAGAACATGCCAGGTGGCGCCGAAGCGTAGTTGTAGCTGCCGTCGGGATTAAGCGTGAACTGCACGTTGCTGGGTTGCTGGGCCAGCGCCGGGTCGGTAATGGTGACGGTCCCCGGCAGGGTCGTGATGCTGAAGATGCCGTTGGCAAATTCCGACATGCCGTTGACAAGAAGCTGCGGCAGGCCCAGGGCGGTTGCATCGATAGAGGCCTGGACGCCGTTGACGACGAGGGTGTTCGTGCCGCGCCCGCTCAAGACACTGTCGAACGTGTGCGCGTAATCGACCGTGCCATTGCTGGCAACGGTAAAGCTCACACTGTTGCCGCCGCCCATGAAGTCGGTCAGGGTGTGCGGGCCCGGCGTAAGGGTCGCGAATGGCGAGACGCCCTTGGGCAGGAGCTGCTGGCTGTCGAGAAGCAATTCAGGAATGCTCAGGGCGGACGTGTCGATGCTGGTCTGGTCAAAGCTCTTGTCGTTGATGAAGACCTCGCCCTGAGCCTTGTTATAGTCGGTCACGTCGGTGGGCTGGTAGCCGTAGAAGAGGTCCAGCCCGGCGCCGCCGGTCATCGTGTTGCCGCCGAGGTTGAAGCTGAACGTGCTCTGGTTGAGCAGGGTGGTGCCGTTCTTGCCGCCGCCGTCAAGAAGGTGCTGCACGCGCTGGGCATAGGTGCTGCTGCTGGTCCACTCGAGGATGATCGCGGCCAGGGCGGTGGTGTTAGTGTCGTAGGATGTCGTGCCGCCGACGAGGATGTCGTCGCCCGGTCCGCCGATCAGCGTGGTCGGAGTGGGCCCGGCGATGAGCAGGTTGCGGCCCGTGCCGCCGGTCAGGTTGGCGGTGACGGCGTTGCCCACCAGGATGTCGTTGCCCTTGCTGCCGGTCACCGTCTCGATTGCGCTGATCGTGCCGCCGACGCCGATCGCAGTTCCCAGGGGCAAGTCGACGATCACGTCGCCGGTGTAGCCCGAGTAATTGAGAGAATTGACGCCGCCGCCGCTGAGGTTCCCGGTCAACGAGCCGCTGACCTTGCCGGTCGTGACGAAGGCGAAGCTGTCGCTAAACGCGCCGCCGGTCAGGTTGGCCATGCCGGAAAACAGGATGTTCGGCCCGAGGGTGCCCTGGTTGGGGCCGTTAATGACCCACCCATTGGGGATGTCGGGGCCGATCAACGTGTTATTGCTGCTCTGCGGCGTGATGGTCAGGTTGAGCTGGCGCACGATGCCGCCGACCAGGGAGAACGTTCGTGTGCCCTGGCCGGAGCGGATCGTCAGCGATTTGAGGCTGGTCCCGTCGAAGAACAGCGGAACCGCGCCCAGGCCGGTTACCGAGTCTGCCGGCAGCACGTTCGCCGGGATGCCGGTGACCTGGGTCGGGGCGAGCTGGCCAATCTGCACCAGCGTGCTGGCGGTGTCGCTCGAATCATCGACGGTGACGGCGGCGCTCAGGGCGACACTGCCGAACGGGTTGGCCAGGATCACCACCGGCGCGGTGATGGGCGCCAGGGAGCCCTGACCGATCGCGACGGTGCTCCCCCCCTTGATGACCAGCGGCCCTTCGGTCGCCGTGACGTTCACCGCAGCCGTGTTGGGCTCCAGGGTGGTGAGCTGCGGGCCAGCATCATTGACGGTCCAGGTTGCGCCGCTTGCGGCATCGCCGATGAGCGTCAGCGAGCGGACGAATGACGTGATAAGCGGGTTGGGCGCATTGTCGATCGTGATGGTCGCCGGCGCCAGGCCGGTGATGACGTGCGCCGGCAGTCCCTGGGCGTTCAGCAGCGCCGTCGACACGTTGTGGGCTGCGGTGTCCTTGCTGTCGTCGATGGTGACGCTCGGGCCGAGCTGCGACTCGCCGCCCAGGCCGATGAAGCTGATGACCCCGTTGATCGACACGGCGCCCTTGATCGCCTGCGTGTTGCCGTCGCCGATCGTGACGGCGTTATCGGTGGCGACCGCGAGCGTGCCGGTCGTGGCCTTGACGTCCACGGCGCCCTGGGCGGTGTCGAGCGTCAGGGCGCCGGCCGGCGTGTTGTTCACCGTGAAGGCGTTGGCCAGGTCGCTGGAGTCTTCCACGTCCAGATTGAACGCGCCGGGGGTCGCCAGGCTAACCGTGCTGCCGCTGGAGAATGCCACGACATAATTGGCGCCCTTGCTGGCCGGGCCGAGCGTGGCCTGGTAAGCGGACGCGGCGGTGGGGGTGTCGAGCGTGACGGCCACCGGCGCCGGCGGCGGCCCGTTCGGCGCGCTCACCGCAGCATTGATGAACAGCGGCCCAGCGAGCGCCAGGGCGTTTGCCACGGTCACCTGGCTGCCGCCCGTAATCACGAGCTTGCCGTGGCTGGCCTGGATCGCCACCGTGCCGGCGCCGGCGTTTAGGTCCAGCTCGCTGGCGTACAGGTCGGTGATCTGGTAGCTGATCGGCTGGCCCTGGGTGGTCGCAGCGGGGCCGACGAGCGAAATCGCGACGCCGGCCTGGTAGAGAATCGGGAAGAAGGGCGCCACGCCGTAGATGGGGTAATAGCCCGCGTTCGGCGGACCGGCATTCGGCCCGAACGTGACCGCCTGGCCGGCGAGCTGCACGGCCTGTCCCTGCGGTCCTTGTAGTTGGAGCGACACGTTGCCGGAGACCTGGAGCAGTCCCAGCTCGTTCTGCGGGTTGGCGACCGCCAGGGCCGTGCGCAGTGGGGCCGGCGGCGCCGTTGACCTGCAGGGTGCTGCCGGCTGCGAGGCTGTTCAAGGTCACCGTGCCGCCGCGCGTGTTCAGCGTCGTGTTAAGGTTGTAGCCCTGATCGACGGCGATGGTGCTGCCCAGGCTCGTGTCCAGCGTCAGGGCATCGAGCCCGGTGAGGTTGAGCGTCACGCCGTTGCCGGTGGCCGTAAACAGGCCCTGGATGGCTGTCGGACTGACGTGGATTTGCCGTGCCGTCGGGTCGGCGCTGTCGTCAATGGCGAGCCCCATCACCGGGCCGCTGTTCTGGAGGGTCAGGTTTCCCTGGACATTCTGGGCGGTGTGCGACGATTGACCGATGGAGACCTGGCCGGTGCCCTGGTTGGTGAACGTGAAGTTGCCGGTGATCTGCTCCAGGTCGATAGCCGTCTGGCTGTTGGTCCCGGTGTTGCCGACGGACAGCGAGGCGGTGGAACCGCTGAGGTTGACGGCGAGCATGGTGTTAAGCCCGGCCGCATAACCGATGCCGCTGAGCTGCGTGGGACTGAGGGAGACAATGGAAGCTGCATTCGGGCCTGCCTTGATGCCGCTGGCAGTGAGGGACACGGTGCGCGGCGTGGTGTCGCCGGTATCGTTGACCGCCAGGCTCACGCGCTTGCTGCTGCCGGTGATCGCCAGACCGCTGATGGTGTCGAACGGACTGCCCGCGGCGCTCGAATTGAGGATGACGCTGTAGCTGCCGGTGCCGACGTTAAGGGTGAAATTCGGGCTGGCCTGCGTGACGTAGATGGTGTCGCTGCCGTTGCCGGGGTTGAGCTGCGTGGTCGTCGGCGCCGCCGAGACGCCGTTGACGTAGTAGAGGCTGTTGAAGCTGCCGCCGTAGATCTGCACGTTCGACACGCGCCAGGTGATCGTGGCCGGCGCCAGGCCGGTGAGCATGCCCGGCGTGAGCGTCGCCACATTGATCCCGTTGTTTGCCCCATCGTCGACCGCGAGCTGCGCGGTGCCGGTCGGGTCCTCAACATCGACGTTGCCGTCGATGTTCGCAAGACTGCCCGCCGTGCCCACGGGTTTGGAGCCGTCGGTTCCAATGGCGACATTGAGATGCCCGCTGCCGCCCATGATGGAGACGCTGCTGTGACTGGCGAGGACATGAACGACATCGGCGCCGCTACCGGTGTCGATGGTCAGCGGGATGCCGGTCGGGGTGTCCATGACGGTGTAGGTATTGCTGCCGCTGCCCCCGAGCAGGGTAAGGGAGCTGATGTTGCCGTACGGAATCGGCGGGCCGTCGTTGATCTGCAGTGCGGTGGCGGTGAAGGTGTAGGTTGTGGGCGCCGTGATGCCGCTGGCGTCGATGGTCAGCGGCACGGGGTTGGTGCCGATGAAGCTGACGCTTGCGAGAGCGGCGGGGGTAATGTTGAACGTGTTCGCGCCACTCGCCGGGTCGATGATGAGACTGGTGCCGGCCTGAACCGCCTGAATGTTGTACGCGTTGCTTGGGCTGCCGTAGAACGTGACGGATTGGATGTTCGTGTAGTTGACCGTCACCGGATCGGTCCCGGTGAAGCCCGTCTTGGTGAAACCGATCCCGTTATTGGGGGGCGTATTGGTGCCGTTGATATTGAGCTTGACCGTGCCGTACACCGTTGCTGGCGGCGGCTTCGGGTTCTTGGTCGTGACGGGGTTGATGGTTACCAGGCCCTTGATGTATTTCAGGTTGCCGGAGCCGGCCGGCACCTTTCCGTTTGGCACTACCGGTGAGCTGATGTTGACCGTGGTCGTGCCGTCGCCCTTGTTGTAGTTGGAAACGTTGATGGTCAACGGCGTGGGCAAAGCCGTGCTGTTCACCGTGTAGGTGTCCGTGCCATGCCCGCCGTCGATCTCGATGCTGCTAAGATTGCCGACGCCGAAGGAAACGCCGCCGCCCAAGCCGGTGATGCCCGGAGGGTTGCCGCCGGGAACCTGGTCTCCATCGATGGTCACATTGTTGGCCACATTGGCTGGGTCGGCGGAATCGTGCAGGATGAGCGCTGTGTCGGCCTTGCCGCTATTGGCAATAATCACCTGCCCCTGCACGCCTGCAATCAAGTTGCTATTGTCGCCCAGAATCACCTGGCCGGGGCCGGGCTGCTCCAGCGTGAGCGTCACGGACTTGGGGAGTTGCAACACCTCGATGACGTTGTTGGCCGCGGTGAAGCCGGTGCCGGTCTGGATGGTGAGGCTGGACAGGGTCGCCAGGTGATAGAACACCGGCGTCATCGAATTGATCTGGACCTCGAGTTGCGATTGGTCGTTTGGATCGATCTGGACGACGACGGTTTCCTTGGCGCTCGCGTTGGCCGCATTGGGAGCGGTCAACGCGGGGGGGTCTGGATCTCGACCGCGCCGAGATCGAGATTGGCGCCTGCCGGGCGATTGGCATCAATCCGCGGCAAACCGCGCTGATCGGTGTTCACGCCATTCGGCAGCAGCGCGGCATTGCCGAAGCCGAGAGCCGGGCTGTTCGCGCCAGGCAGCATGGTCTGGGTTGGACCGCCGTTGTTGCTCAGCGGACCCAGAAGCGGGTCCTCGAGGACACTGATGACATGGATATCGTCTTGCGTGGGAGGACCCGTGAACAGGTTGTCACTGCCCTGGATGACGGCCTGACCGGCACTGACACTGATGCTGAGCTGGATGGCGAGGTTGGCTAATTCATTGGCGGCACCCGCGCCGTCGGCCACGATGCTGTTGTTCAACGTGACCGTGGCGTTCGCCGGCTGATTGGAGAGGTCGTTGCCGATGGCGAGATTGAAGACCTCGGCGCCGTTGCTGGAGGCGGCGCCCACAACGGCGTTGTGAGCGATGGTATCGTCGTCGAGGGTGACGGTGCCATCCAGGTTAAACAGCGCGCCGCCATAGCGCCTCCCGCGGTGCCGCCGCCGGCAACGAGGCTGGAGCCGCTGGTCGCCGTGTTGTCGGCCAGCGTGGAGTCGGTAATGGTGACGTTGCCGTACATGTTGAAGACCGCGCCGCCCATGGCAGCGCCGCCGCCGCCGCCATTGGTGTTGCCGGTGCCGCCGCCGAAAACGCTGGCGCTGGTGCCGAAGCCCTGGCCGCCGCCGCCGCCGAAGCCGCCCTCGCCGCCGCCGCCCTCGCTGTTGAAGTCGCCGAGGGACTCGCCGGCGCCGCCGCCGCCGCCAAAGCCGCCGCCGCCGCCGGCACCGCCTTCGGGGCCCAGGGCGGTACGGCCACTGGCGCCGCCGCCGCCGCCGACACCGCCGCCGGCACCGCCGCCGTAGTTGGCCGCCCCGGTGCCGCCATTGCCGAAGTTGCCGCCCGGTCCGCCGCCGGCACCATCGTTGGCGTGAGCGCCAGCGCCGCCGCCGTCGCCGCCAAAGCCATATTGGTTGCCGCCGCTCTGGCCGCCGTTGCCGCCCAGGCCTGTGGTGCCGCCGCCGAAGCCGGCAACATCGCCACTGGCGTCAAGGGAGAGATCAAAAATGGAACGGTCGTCCTCGCCCTGGATGCCGTTCTGGGTGAAGCCGCCGCCGCCGCCACCCTCGCCGCTGGTGCCGCCCCTGGCTCCCTGGCCGCCGCCGAAGTTGCCCGGTGTGGCAGTAAAGCCGCCGCCGTCGCCGGTCGCATCGGCGTCCGCGCCGATCCCACCGCCGCCGCGCGCGCCGGGGAGATTCGTGCCGCTGTTGCCGCCAATGGCGAAGTTGAAGCTCAACGTGTCCTGCGACAGCACCAGCGTGCCCTGGTTGAAGATGGCCCCGCCGGCGCCGAGACCGCCGCCGCCGCTATTGCTGTTCCCGCCTTGCGCTTCGCCGCCCTGCAGGGTTACGTCCTCCAGGGTCAAGCTGCCCGCTGGTAGTCCTCCAGATACGCTCGGCCCGCCGGACACATAGAAGAAGCGCATGTCTTGGCCCGTGCGCGGCGTGGCAAAAATGTCGCCCGCGCCGCCGACAATCGTGATATCGCTGGCAATCGCCGGCAAGGCGTCCGGACCGTAGAGGTAGCTTTGCGGTACCGTGAAGTTGAAGGTCCTATTGGCCTGCAGATCAATGACGTAGGGGACCGCCCCCTCGATGGCACTATTGGCTGCAATGATGTCCGAGTACAGGTCGCCGGATGCCTGGGCGAGTTCCGGAAAGGTGAAGGTCGGGACCAGCCGGTTCTCAAGGTACTCCAGCACTGGCCGGTATGCGGGCTTGCGTCGACCGCGTCGGGGCGACGCCTTGCTGCCGCGGTTGCCGTTCTTGAGCCAAAAGCGCGGTGTCCAGGTCATGGCTGATTTCTCGTAAAGAGGCCGTCAGGAAAAACGCCCGTCGAGCGCTCGCAGTCCAGATGGGACCTGCAGCGTGGCGCGCATGCGAGCGCACCTGCCGGCTGGATTCGGAGCTTTCGTTTGGCTGGTCCTAAGGAGGTATTGCGCGGCGCGCGACAAAATCGGCGCCGCCAGCAAAAAAGGTTGGGCTGCGGCTAATCGAGCAAAACGCCAACTTCTTCGCGCAGCCGGCGCAGCACGCGCGACTTGGCCTGGCGAATGTGGTTAACGGTCATCTGCAGCTCGTCAACCAGCGCCGCCGGCAGGCGCTGCTCGATGGTCGTGAGCCAAAACGCCTGCCAGACGTGTTCGAGGAACTCGCCGCGGATCTGTTCTAGCGCGCGGCGATACAGCGCGCCCATCTCCACGTCCTCGCCCTCGACCGGTTCGACCAGCGGGTCGGCAATATCCTGGAGCTGCGCCAGGCGTCGGAGCCGCCCTCGGCCTGCGCCCGGCCGCGGTTGCGGCGATAGTGCAGCCGCACCTGGTTGCGCGTAATGCCGCGCAACCAGCCGCGGCAGGTATCGCCGGGCTGATCGCGGTGGAAACGGGACAGGCCGGCGGCGGCCGCGGCAAACACCTCTTGCGCCACGTCCTCGACGTCGGGGCCGCGCAGGCCGCCGCGGCCACACCAGAACCGCACCAGGGGCCCGTAGAGCGCCACGAAGCGCTGCCAGGCCGCCGGATCGTTGGCGCAGGCGCTCCAGCAAGCTCAGCGAGGTGCCCTTGTCGGGGCCGCCAGCCCGCTCTTCCGTGTCACCGACATCTTCCGGAATTGGGTCCGCCGCCATCGCCTGCTCTCGCGGTGCCGAAGAATCTGTCATGCGGGGCGCAATACTCATAGTAGCCGAACACGCCGGATCAAGCGATTCCTGTTAGCGATCACGCCCCTGCCACGCGGCTGCGCCGGGGCCGGCAGCTTTGCGCCTGCGTGCGGCTTGCGTCGGAACCATCACTCTTGCCGAGGTCGACCATGTCCTGCACGTTCCGCACCTGGCTGCGACGATTCACCTCCCCAACGGTTCCGTGCGCGGCGCAAGGGCGCTCGGTTACGGCTGGACCTCGAAGCGCTCGAGGATCGGGTCGCCCCGGCCTGGGACCTGACCATCAGCACGGCGCCCACGATCAATATCGAGCCGAACCAGCCGGCCGGCACCTTCATCGCCGCCGGCCCCAACGCGAACATTGCGGTCAGCGACCTCCGCAATGCTCTGCTGTCCGGCAACAGCATCTTCATCAGCGACGGCACGAGCGGTACGCAAGCCGGCACCATCACCTGGCAGGCCGACGCCGCGCTCGACTACAACGGGATCGGCATTGGCCCATCGCTCACCGTTGCCGTCGATCCGTCCGCGGCCAACGGCGCCATTGTTTTCGCCGGGCGCATCTTCGACTCGATTCCGGGGCCATCGGACCTCCTCACCGAAGTGCAATTCGACGCCACCGGCGACCTGTCGGTAACCGGCACGATTACCGGCGGCAGCACCACCGGGATCGAGTTATCCGCCGATGTGAACCCCGACGGCAGCGGCGACGACGGCGTGGGTACCCTGACCCTTGGCGCCGGCGCCACGATCAGTACCGGAGCGACGGTCGACCTGCGCGGCGCCGCCATCACGGTGGACACCAGCAACAACCCCGCCTCGGTGACAGCCGGCGCGGTGGTCCTCCAGTCTTCGCTCGAGACGCAACCGATGAGCGTCGGCGGCGCCGCCAATGCGGTCGCCGGCATCAACCTCACGCCCGCGGAGCTGGCAAGGCTGTCCACCGGGCACCTCTTTGTCGGCGACCTCGGCCAGCTCGGCGACATTACCCTTGCCAACCTCGCGTTTGCAGGGATTACCGCGTCTCAGAATCTCAACGGCGGCGGCAAGATCGTGCTGGACGACAGCGGCGGCACGGCACCCGCCCTCACGGCCGGCGGCGGCGGCGTCTCGATTGTCGCCGGCACCGGCGGGATCCTCGCGGCCAGCGCCAGCAACACCACGCCGGAAATCGATTGCACCGGCGCCACGACGCTCTTCAGCGACGGCGTGATCGGCTCGCTGGGCAACCGTATTCAATTCGCTTCAGGAGACAACGTCACCGTCGCCCTGGATCACCCGACGGATGGCTCGCAGGCCCTCGCCATCTATCTCGATGGGCTCGGCGACCTGTCCGTGCCGTTTGCGCTCCAGGGCACGACCGTCGACGTAACGGCCCGCGGCAACCTCGACGTCAACGCCTTGCTCGTCGGTGGCGGCGTCGGCACCGTCTCGCTCGCCGCCGACGTCAACGCCGACGGCACCGGCGACGACGGCGCCGGCACGCTGACGCTCGGCGCCGGCGCGAACGTCATCGGCGGCAACGTGGTCTTGCGCGGCGCCGCCATCGTCCTGGACACGAGCAGCAACCCGGCCACGGTCTCCACGACTTTCGGCGACGTGTCCATCCTGTCCTCGGTGGAGACGCGGCCCATCAGCGTGGGTGGCAGCAATCCCGGCACGGGGGCCGGCATCAACCTCAGCAACCCCGAGCTGGCGTGCATCAACGCAGCCGGACGGCTCAATATCGGCGACGCCACGCAGACCGGGGACATCACGTTCGTCACGGCCCTCCACGCCGGCCCCGTGATGGCGTCGGAGGCCATCGACAGCAATGCCCGTATCGTGCTCGACGACGGCGGCGGCAGCGCACCGGCCCTCGCGACCGGCAGCGGCTCGGTCTTCCTCCAGGCCGGGTTTGGCGGCGTCGTGGCCGCCAGCGCCA
This sequence comes from uncultured Gemmataceae bacterium, assembly GCA_963834865.1. Taxonomy (GTDB): domain Bacteria; phylum Planctomycetota; class Planctomycetia; order Gemmatales; family Gemmataceae; genus CAWIDK01. The sequence goes on along the minus strand of CAWIDK010000005.1, from coordinate 577,992 downwards.
GCAATGCGACGGCCGAGCTGGCCACGACGGGCGGGGTGACCATCGCGACGGACGGCCCCGTCGGCACCGCCGCCAACCGCATTCAGTTTGCCGACGGCGACCAGGTCACGATTCCGGGCATCGCCCGCCTCTTCGGCGCCACAAGCAGCGACTACCTGGACGGCCTCGGCAACCTGACCCTCGGAGACCTGACCGGCGCCACCATCGACGTCACCGCGCGGGGCAACCTGACGGTACCCGCTCTGGCCATCGTCCAGACCAGCGCGAACCCGATTTCGCTGGCCGCCGACGTTCGGCCCGACGGCACCGGCGACGACGGCACCGGCACGCTGACGATCGCGACCGGCGCGACCGTCATCGGCGGCACCGTCACACTCCGCGGCGCCGATATCTCGCTGGGCGTCACCGCCAATCCGCTCGCGACCGCCTCGGCCGCCATCCTGGCCGCAACCATCATTGTGCGCACGTCGGTGCCATCGTTGCCGATGAGCATCGGTGGCTCGGACAATGCAGTGACCGGCGTCAACCTCACCGCGCTGGAACTGAACGACCTCCAGAGCTCCGGCATTATCATCGGCGACTCCAGTCAGACCGGTGACATCACGCTGACCAACGCCGTGTTCACCGTGCCGGTTACCGTAATCCAGAGCGCCGACGGCAGCGGGCAGATTATCCTCAACGACAGCGGCTTTGGGCAGGGCCTGACTGCGCCGGTCGTCAGCCTGGCGGCGGGTCTGGGCGGCATTGTCGAAGTCGACACCGAAGCGTTCACCGTGGGCGTGGTCACGACGTCGGGTCCGCTGAACCTGAGCGCCGGCGGCGCCGTCGGCTCGCTGGCTCAACCGCTGACCGTGCAGGCAGCCCAGCTGGGCACCGGCACCGTGGGCGACAATGTGTACCTTAGCGACAGCATCGACCTGAACACGGCGGGCACGCTCACGGCGGAGGCGATCTACCTTTGGCTGGCCGGCGATTTCACCGCGCAGAGCGGCGCGCTCGCGGCCGACTCGATCAACCTCTTCTTCACCGGTGGTGGTCAGGGCGGCAATCAGGGAGCGCCCGGCAATGTGGTCCAGCACCTCGACAGCGGCGGCCAGGCATTTACCAATCTCATCCATTCCGGCGCCGGCACGCTGCAACTCGGCGCGCCGCTCGTCGTCACCGGCAACCTCGGCAATACCGACGGCAACTTCGCCGCCAACGACCAACCGGTCCAGGTCGGCGGCGTGACCACCGTCAACGGCAACGCGTACACGGCCGGCGCCGGCGCCCAAGCCTTCGCCGGCGGACTCGTGGTCGATACCAATTTCAGCGCCGCCGCCGGCACCGTGAGCGCCGGCGGCGTCACGGTCGGCCCCGACGCCGTGCTCGTCGCCCCCAGCAGCACGCTGTTCGATTCCGGCGACTGGACCAACCTCGGCGGCATCTTCGACGCGCACCGCGGCACCGTCGTTCTCGACGGCACGCACCAGCACTTGAGCGGGTCTACCCTTTTCAACCATCTCGCCAAGACCGCGGCCACGACCGACACGCTCACATTCCAGGCCGGCTCCACGCAGACGATTGCCGGCAACCTGATCCTCCAGGGCGCTGCCGGCAGTCCGCTGCTGCTGCGTTCCTCCGCGACCGGCACGCCGTGGAACGTCGATCCCCAGGGCAGCCGCGCCGTCAGCTTCGTGGACGTCGAGGACAGCACCAACACCGCCCCGACCCCGATCGTGGCCGCCGGCGCGCACGACTCCGGCGACAACATCGGCTGGAGCTTTGCGGCCAGCGTTCTGACCTGGACCGGGGCCACGTCGACCGACTGGAACACCGCCGGCAACTGGGACCTGGGCTTTGTGCCCAAGACCAACGACCGCGTGATCGTGGCCGCGGCGGCCAACGAACCGATCCTCGCGGGCACCACCGCTGTCGCGGGACTGACGATCCAGCCCGGCGCCAGTTTGACGCTGGCCGGCCATGACTTCGCCGACGCTGGAACCTTTACCAACCAGGGCACGCTCATCCTCGACGGCACCGAGAACGTCCACGTCACGCAGGACACGAGCGAGGGAACCTGGCAATACGTCGGCGACAATCACGGCTCGGCCGCGACGCTCAACCCGGCCGGCTATTTCAATCTCGTGCTCGCCGACAACGATCCGAGCGACACGTTCACGGCGAGCGCTGCGGTGAACGTTGCCGGCAACTTCACGCTCCGCGGCGGCATGTACAACGCCGGCAGCCAGACCACGACCGTGCTCGGCACGACCACCATCAGCGGCGGGACCTATCTTGCCGGCACCGCCGCCCAGGACCTCGGCGGCGGGCTCACCATCAGTGGCGGCAGCTTCACCGGGAGCGCGGGCACGGTCACGGCCAGCGGCGTCGCGGTGACCGGCGGTGTGCTGACGGCACCGTTGACCACCCTGAATGACACGGGCGACTGGACCGTGGCCGGCGGCGTCTTCCAGGCCAACGGCGGCACCGTGACGCTGACCGGCACCAACCAGCACGTCAACGGTTCCGCCGCGTTCTTCAACTTCGCCAAGACGGTGGGCATGGCGGACACGCTTACGTTCCAGGCGGGCTCGACCCAGACCGTCGCCGGCACGCTCACACTGGAAGGGGCCGCCGGCAAGCCGCTGGCGCTGCGTTCCTCCAGCGGCACTGCGTGGAGCATCAATCCCGAGGCCAACCGCGCCATTGCCTTCGTCGACGTCCAGAACAGCACCAATGCCAGCGCCATACCGATCGTGGCGGCCAGCTCCCACGATTCCGGCGGCAACACCGGCTGGACCTTCCTCGCACACAACCTCACGTGGACCGGCGCCGCCTCCAGCGCCTGGGGCACGGCCGCCAACTGGGACCAGGGGTACGTGCCCAATGCCGGCGACAATGTGACCATTCCCGCCGCGAGCGTCATCGGCAACAACCCTGACGGCCACGCGCCCATGCTGGATATTGATGCGGCGATGAACAACCTGACGCTCGGAGCCGGCGCCACACTGACCCTTGCCGGTCACGGCCTCACCGTTGCGGGCAGCTTCGCCAACGGCAGCCTGGCCGGCGGCGCCACGCTGATCCTCGACGGCAATGAGCATGTCAGCCTCGCTCACGGCAACGATTTATTGCACGGAACCTGGCAATTCGTCGGCGACGGCACCGGCGCGCCGATCAGCATCGCGAACCTCAGCACGACGCAGTTCAACAATGTGGTCTTCGGTAACCTGCCGGGGGCGGCTGGCGTGTTCCAGCTCGTGACCCGGCTCATCGTCTTCGGCACGCTCACGATCCAGTCCGGCAACAGCCTGGCGCTGGCCGGGAATCAATTCATCCTCGGCGGCACCCTGGTCAATCAGGGCACCATGATCCTGCAGGGCAACGAACTCGTGACCCTGGCGCACGGCAATGACACCAAGGAGGGAACCTGGGAGTATGTCGGCGACGACAGCGGCAAGGCGATGACGCTCGGCGGGTCTTACTTCAACCTGGTCATCGACGATGCCCATGCCAAAGCCAACGTCTTTCAGCCGAGCGCGACGTTGACAATCAACGGCGCCCTGACCGTCACCGCGGGTACACTGAACGCCAATACGAAGATGATCGACGTCACCGGCCTGACCACCGTCAGCGGCGGCACCTACCTGACAAGCACGCAACCCCAACTCCTGAGCGGCGGGCTGCTCGTCAATGGGGGCAGCTTGAGCGGCTCGACCGGCTCCGTGACCGCCGGCGGCGTGGCGATCCACGGCGGCAGCATCACGGCCCCGGCCATCCTCAACGACTCCGGCAACTGGACGGTCACCGGCGGCGGCTTCCTCGCGCGCAGCGGGACCACGGTCTACCTGACCGGCACGCACCAGACGATTGCCGGCGCGACGACCTTCTTCAACCTGACCAAGATCGACCAGCACACCGCCGACACGCTGACGTTCGCGGCCGGCTCGAGTCAGACCGTCAACGGCAAGCTAACGCTCCAGGGCGCCTCCGCAACGAATCGGCTGGCGCTGGTGTCCACGCAGCCGGGGACGCCCTGGCTGATCCAGCTAGGCAGTGCGGCCAGTCAGGCGATCAGCTTCGTGGACGTGCGCGACAGCGACAATACCGGCCGCGTCGCGCTGACGGCGACCGGGTCGCGCAATTCCGGCGGCAACACCAACTGGACGTTCTCGTGATGTGCCACAGCCTACAAGTCTGTCAGGGGGCGCAATAGGATAGTAGGCGCAGATGTCAGGCGGAGGAAGCTCATGCCCGAGTTGCGATGTGTTAGCGACCAGGATCTCCAGGCATACGTCCTGGGCAAGCTGCCCAAGCGCATCGGCCGGTCGGTGGCGCTCCACCTGGAAAGCTGCGCGGTATGCGACGCGCGGGCGCAGCGGCTCGACGGGGCGGCCGATCCGCTCGTCGACTGCTTGCGCCAGGCGCTGGCGCCGGCCACGGTCCAAGGCGTCGTGACCCCCGCCAGCGGCCCGGCGCCGGCCGCTGCCGCCGGGCTGCCGCCGGCGCGAATCGGGGCCTACCGGGTGCTGGAGGAGATCGGCCGCGGCGGCATGGCGGTCGTGTACAAAGCGCGCGAGGACAACCCCGAACGGATAGTGGCCCTGAAGGTCCTGCTCACGGGCTGCCACAGCGGCGGCGAACGGCGGGCGCGCTTCCGCACCGAGGCCGACACCATCGCCCGGCTGCGGCATGGCCACATCGTGCAGGTGTTTGAGGCCGGCGAGCACGACGGATTGCCGTTTCTCGCCCTGGAATTCTGCGACGGCGGCAGCCTGGCGCAGCGGCTGGGCGGCGTGCCGCAAGCGCCGGCGGCCGCGGCGGCCCTGGTCGAGCCGTTGGCGCAAGCGCTCGAGCACGCGCACCAGGCCGGCGTCATCCACCGCGACCTCAAGCCGGCAAATGTCCTGCTGACGGCCGACGGTCAACCCAAGGTAAGCGATTTCGGCCTGGCCAAGGCGGAACGGCCGGAGCTGACCGCGACCGGCGCGGTGCTGGGCACGCCGAGCTACATGGCGCCCGAACAGGCGGCCGGCAGCCGCACGGTCGGGCCAGCCGCCGACGTGTACGCGCTGGGGGCGATCCTGTACGAGCTATTGACAGGCCGGCCGCCGTTCCAGGGAGCCACGGCGCTGGAGACGATGGAGCAGGTGCGCCATCAGGAGCCGGTGCCGCCGCGGCGCTTGCAGCCGAAGGTGCCGCGCGACCTGGAGACGATTTGCCTGAAGTGCCTGGAAAAGGAGCCGGCCCGGCGCTACGCCAACGCCGGCGCGCTTGCGGACGACCTGGCACGCTTCCGCGAAGGCCGGCCGGTGCAGGCTCGGCCGGTAGGCGCCGCTGGGCGAACGACGCGTTGGGCGCGGCGCAACCCTGGGTGGGCGGCGACCGCGGCGGCCATCGCGGCGCTGCTCATGCTGGTCGCCACCAGCACGTCGCTCCTGATCTGGCATCTTAACGACGCGCTGCAGCAATCCGAGGACGAACGGGTCCGCGCCAGCGCGGCGGAGCTGACCGGCAATCATCGATTGTGGGCATCGTATTTGGCGCAGGCACAAGCCCACCGCTTTAGCGGCCGCCAAGGGCAGCGATTCAACAGCCTGGCCGCGATCCGCAAGGCCACGGCGCTGGCGCTGCCCCCCGGTCATACCCTTGCCGAGCTGCGTAACGAGGCGATCGCATGCCTGGTGCTGGCGGATGTACAAACCGCCCTGGATCGAGCAGCCATCGTCGACCCATCCGACGAGTCTTGCCTTGTTCCCGACGCCGCGCACACGCGCTACGCCACCATCGGCAACGACCGTGCAATCCACATTCGGCAATGGCCCGATGGACATGAGATCGCCCGGCTTGAGAACTCCGGCTCCGTCGAGGCTCCACAGATCGCGTTCAGCCCCGACGGCCGATTCTTGCTCCACCGTTATGGCCATGCGCGCGATACGCGCATGAAAGTGTGGCGACTGGACGTCCGCGAACCCGCAGTGGTGTTCGAGCACGAGACCAAGGGGTTTGATTTCCAGGCGGTCTTTCGCGGAGACAGCGGGCAGGTCGCGATCGGTCACGAGGATGGCTCGGTTGTCCTCTACGCCACGGCCACCGGCGCGGTGGACCAGCGCCTGCGCCCCGGCTTCGTGGCCCAGCTATTGGCGTTCTGCCCAGGCAGCCGCCGGCTGGCGGCTGCCAGTCCCGACGCCAAGAGCGTTGCGGTTCTCGATACGGACAACGGCCGCGTCGTGGCGAACCTGCCGCACCCGGAGCCGGTGACCTCGATCGGCTGGCATCCGGACGGGCGCGTGCTGGCGGCGGGCTGCACCGATCACAAGATTTACCTTTGGGACGTCGCCCGCGAGCAAACGGCGATGCCGCCGCTGGAGGGCCATAGCGGCTATATCAGCACCGTCGGCTTCAACCACGCGGGCGATCGGTTAGCGAGCCACGACTGGGACCACAGCCTGCGCCTGTGGGATGCCCGGACGGGCCGGCCGTTGGTTGCCACAACGTGTACCCGACTCATGTCGTTCAGCCCCGACGATCAGTTCCTGCTGGGCAATACGGTTCAGAACCAGGCCCGGCTGCTCCGGATCGCGAATGCGCGCGAGCTGCGCTTGCAGGCCGTGTCGAAACAGTCGCTGCAACGGTGTTTCTATTCCGGCATCGCCAACCCTGACGGCCGGCTGCTGCTGGCCCACGTTGGGAGTGCGATTGTCTTCATCGACTGGGCCCACGGTACCGAGGTCGCGGAGCTGGCATTGGCGTCCAGCGCTGCCTTCGCCTTTACACGCGACGACGCCCTGCTGACCAGCGGCATCGATCGCGCGCTCGAGCGCTGGCCCATGCGCACCGATCCAGCAACCGGCATCGTCCACATCGGGCCGCCCGAAACCATGCATCCGTCCAGCACGAAGGATTTGGCCGGCTGGCAGCGCCGACGGCATGGTCGTGGCCATTCCGGCGCAGAGCCACGCGCTGGTGCTGCGCGGCCCCGATCGGCAATTGATGCTCAAGCCGTGCGAGGATGTGCGCGCGTGTGCGGTTAGCCCCGACGGCCGCTGGGTCGCGACCGGCGACCATTTCAGCCACTCGGGCCAGGGTGCCGCGGTGTGGGACGCCCAGAGCGGTAAGCGACTGCAAACATTGCCCGTCGGCGGCCTCTGCCGCGTCGGCTTCAGCCCCGATGGCCGTTGGTTGCTCACCACGGGCGGCGGCTACCGCCTGTGGCGCGCCGGCTCGTGGGCGGAAGGCCCGTCAATCGCCCAGCAACCCGGCGAGAACGGTGCGCTCACCGGCTTCCTATTCACTGCCGACGGCAAGCTGCTAGCGCTTTCCGCCGGCTTCGGCCAGGTCCGCCTCGTCGAGCCCGAAACCGGCCGCGAGGTTGCGGTGCTGTCGGTTCCTGAGCAAACCCCGCTGCTGCCGGCGGCGTTCACGCCCGATGGCGCCGAGCTCGCCGCCGTCGGCACCGGCAGCCGCGTGCTGTACACATGGGACCTGCGCGCCATCCGCGCCCAGCTCAAGGAGCTGGGCCTCGACTGGGACGCGCCGCATTATCCGCCGCCACCCGCCGCCCAGCCCCTGCTGCGCGTGCAGGTGGACATGGGCAAATAATCGTACCGCAGGCGCGTGCCCGCCGTCACGCCCTGTCGGTGTTTGCGTCGTGCGGAAAACGTTAAGCCGCGGATCGTAGCGCCGCGGCGGCGGCTTGCCGGATCGAAACATCCTCGTCGCGGAGTGGGCGGGCGGAAGCTGGTCAAAGAACGCGATGCCCAGAGCAACATGATGTCTAGCCAAACCTGTGTCAGCGAACAGGACCTGCGCGCCTTCATCCTTGGCGAATTGCCGGACGAGGCGGTGGCCCGGGTGACCGAACACCTCGAAGCCTGCCCTGCATGCGCAAGCGTCGCCGCCCGTTTGGACGCGGTGAGCGATCCGATCGTCGAATCCTTGCGCCGGGCCCTGGGGCCGCGGGGTCAGGCGACTCCATCGGCACCCGAGACGCCGCACCGACCGTCCGCAGCCCCGCGCGCATGGCGCGGCCAGGCCGAACCTGGCCGCCTATGAGGTGCTGGAGGAACTGGGCCGGGGCGGCATGGGAGTCGTTTACCGGGCCCGTGACCGCCGGCTGGGCCGAGTCGTCGCCGTGAAGATCATCAAGGCGGGGGGCGATGCGGGGCCGCAGGTGCGCGATCGCTTCCGGCGCGAGGCCGCCGCCATGGCCTGCCTGCAGCACCCTGGCATCGTGCAGATCTTTGACGTGGGCCAGCAGGACGAGACGCCCTTCCTGGCGATGGAGTTCGTGGAAGGGAGCAGCCTGGCGCAGCGCCTGCGCGAGGCGCCGCTGCCGGCGCGGTCTGCCGCCGCACTTCTTGAGAGACTGTCCCAGGCCGTCGCCTACGCCCACCAGCGCGGCGTCCTCCACCGCGACCTGACGCCCGCGAATGTCCTGGTCACCGCCGACGGCACGCCAAAGATCACCGATTTCGGACTGGCCCGGCTGCTGAGCGATGAGACGGCCCTGACGCAGAGCGGGGCCGTCATGGGCACGCCTAGCTACCTCGCACCCGAGCAGGCCGACGGCAAGGCACGGCACGTTGGCCCTACGGCCGACGTCTATGCCCTGGGCGCCATCCTCTACGAGTGCCTGACCGGCCGGCCGCCCTTCCGTGCCGCCACGGTGCTGGAGACTTTGGCCCAGGTGGTCCACGATGAGCCGGTGTCGCCCCGGCAGCTGCAGTCGATGACGCCGCGCGACCTGGAGATCATCTGTCTGCAGTGCCTCCGCAAGGATGCGGCCCGGCGGTTTGGCAGTGCGGCGGCGCTGGCGGAGGATCTGCGCCGCTGGCAGGCCGGCGAGCCGATCGCGGCTCGGCCGGTGGGGGCGCTGGAACGAGCGGTGAAATGGACGGGTCGAAACCGGCTGGTAGCGAGTCTCCTGACGGCGGTGGCGGTGCTGCTGGTCGGGGGGACCGCGGTGTCCGCTTTTTTCGCCTGGCACGCGAGCCGTGAAACCGACCGCGCTCGCGAAGCCCTGGCGGAACAGCAGACGGCCAACGAGGTCAAGGACGAGGCGCTGGGCAAGCTCGACCAGGCGCTGGCCGTGCAGCGCGACAAGACCGAGGAGGCGGTGCGGCAGTATCGCACGGCAGTCTATGTCCGGCAGCTCGCCGAGGTGCAGAGCGCTGGCGCACCTTCGACGTCGTGGGGGCCGACCAGGTATTGTTAAGCTCTGATCTGGAGCTGCGCGGCTGGGAATGGCATTATCTCAACCACCTGTGTGCAACCAGGCCAATCACCTTTTGCCGCCACGCCGCCGAGGTTGCCAGCGTGGCGTTCAGCCCCAACGGCAACCAGATCGCCACTGCCAGCCTCGACAGGACGGTCAAGGTGTGGGACGCGCGGACCGGCAAGCAGCAGCTCGCCTTCTCGGGCCATACCGACCGGGTCACCAACGTGGCATACAGTCCCGACGGCCAACACATCGCCTCCGCCAGCGGCGACAAGACGGTCAAGGTCTGGGACCTGCAGACCGGCCAGGCGGTCCGCACCCTCAAGGGGCACGGCAACTGGGTCAACAGCGTGGCGTTCAGTCCCGACGGCAAACGCCTCGCCTCCGCCAGCTCTGACCAGACCGTGAAGGTCTGGGACGCCCAGACGGGCCAGGAACTCCTCTCCCTCAGGAGGCAACCAGGCAGCGTCAGCAGCGTGTCGTACAGCCCCGACGGCAAACGCCTCGCGACGGGATGCCATGACACGGTGACGGTATGGGACGCCGACCAGGGGACCGAGCTCCGCGTCCTCAAGGGACACACGACTCCGGTCAGCAGCGTGTCGTACAGCCCCGACGGCAAACGAATCGCCAGCGCCGGCGGAGTGTTTTTCCAGGCTGGCGAGGTGAAGGTGTGGGATGCCCAGACCGGCCAGGAAGTGCTTGCCCTCCACGGGCATCCCGACGCTGTCTGGAGCGTGGCGTACAGTCCCGACGGCCAGCAGCTCGCCTCCGCCAGCTTTGACGGCAGGGTGAGGGTGTGGGATGGGCAGACCGGCCAGCAGCTGCATTCCCTCAAGCTGCACGCAAACTCGGTCGGCAGCGTGGCGTACAGCCCCGACGGCCAGCACCTTGCCTCCGCCAGTAGGGACAACACGGTCAAGGTGTGGAGCACGCGGATCGGCCCACCGCAGCGTTCCCTCAAGGGCCACACCAACAGCGTCACCAGCCTGGCCTACAGCCCCGACGGCCAGCGCCTCGCTGCGGGCGGCATTGACAATACCGTGAAGGTGTGGGATGCGCAAACAGGTCAAGAGCTGCACACGCTCAAAGGCCATGTGGCTATGATCCCCAGCCTGGCGTACAGCCCTGACGGCAAGAATCTCGTCAGCGCCGGCTCGGACACGACGGTCAAGGTGTGGGACGCGCAGACCGGCCGGGAGCTGCTCTCCGTCCACGGGCACGCCAACCGGGGCAGCGGCATGGCTTTCAGCCCCGACACCAGGCAGCTCGCCTCCGGCAGCATCGACGGGACGCTGAAGTTATGGGATGCCCGGACTGGCCAGGAGCTGCTCTTTCTTAAGAAGCACAGCGACTTCGTGACCAGCGTGGCGTACAGCCCCGACGGCAAGCGCCTCGCCAGCGCCGGCTGTATTCGGCAAGCGGGATGGCTGGCGGGCGCCGAGGTGAAGGTGTGGGATGCGCGGACCGGCCAGGAGCTGCTTTCTTTCCAGGGGCACAACGGTGGGATCAGCAACATGGTGTTCAGCCCTGACGGCAATCGGCTCGCCTCGGGTAGCGGGGACCGGACGGTCAAGGTCTGGGACTCACGGACGGGCCGGGAACTCCTCTCCCTCCAGGGACACACCGGCGAGGTCTCCGGCGTGGCGTTCAGCCCCGACGGAAGGCGCATCGTCTCTGCCAGCCAGGACCAAACGGTCAAGGTGTGGGACGCGCGGACCGGCCAGGAACTCCTCTCCCTCCAGGGGCATACCGGCGGGGTGAGCCGCGTGTGCTTCCGCCCCGACGGCCAGCGCCTTGCCTCCGCCAGCGGTGTCGGGGACCTGACGGTCAAGGTGTGGGACGCCGAAACGCGGGTGCCGGACGCTGGTCTTCCAGGCCGATGAGGTCCACAACATGATGTCGAGCCAAACCTGCGTCAGCGAACAGGACCTGCGGGCCTTCGTGCTCGGCGAGTTGCCGGACGGGGCGGTGGGCCGAGTGACCACCAGCTTCTCCCTATGGCCGACGTGGCGGGCGCTGCGGGGGATGTCGGCCCGGGCTGGATCGAGCGCTCGCCGTCGGCCGGCCGGGTACGTGGCGGACCGCTGGGACGGCCGCCGCGCCGGCCGCCACGTCCCGCCGGTTTCTCCGGCGCGCTGGGCCGGACTGGCTATAATCGAAGTCCGGCAACGTCACGCGCGGCAGGCGCTGGCCGATGTGCCGCTCGATCCGTTGCAGTGAGCGCTCCTCCGCCGGCGCCACCAGCACGAACGCGTCGCCCTCCGCCTCGGCCCGCGCCGTGCGGCCAATCCGGTGCACGTAATCCTCCGGGACGTTCGGCACGTCGAAGCTGATCACGTGCGTGATGTGCGTCACGTCGAGGCCGCGCGCCGCAATGTTCGTCGCCACCATCACCTGGTAGTCGCCGCGCCGGAAGCCGTCCATCGCCTTGTTGCGCTGCGGCTGCGTGAGGTTGGCGTGCAATTCGGCCACCTTGAAGCCGTCGGCGGCGACGGTGCGCGCCAGCTTGCGGGCCCACTGCTTGGTCCGCGTGAAGATGAGCACCGACGGCATCTCGGTGTTGCGTAGCAGATACCGCAACAGGCCGGTCTTGAGATGTTCCGCCACCGGGTAGGCGGCCTGGGTGATGCCGACCGCCGGGGCGCTGCGCCGGCCGATCGAGATCGATTGCGGGCTCTTGAGGATGTCGGCGGCGAGGCGGGCGATGACCGGCGGCATCGTCGCCGAGAAGAGCAGCGTCTGCTTGCGCGCCGGCAGCCGGGCGATGATGCGCTTGAGGTCGGGCAGAAAGCCCATGTCGAGCATGCGGTCGGCCTCGTCGAGCACCAGGGTGTGCAAATGGTCGAAGCGCGTCTGGTTGGACCGCATGTGATCGAGCAGCCGGCCCGGCGTGGCAATGACGACCTCGACGCCGGCGCGGAGGGCTTTCTCCTGCGGGCCCATCGGTGCACCGCCGACGAGAATGCCGACGCGCAACGGGGTGTGGTACGCCAGGCCGAGGCAGACGTTGTCGATCTGCTGGGCCAGCTCGCGGGTCGGCGTGATCACCAGCGCCTGCGTGGTGCTGCGCGGCAGATCGATGAGCTGGTGCAGGATCGGCAGGATAAAGGCGGCGGTCTTGCCGGTGCCGGTCTGGGCGGTGGCGATCAGGTCCTTGCCGGCAAGGATCGCGGGGATGGCCTGGGCCTGAATCGGCGTCGGCTCGGTATAGCGCATCTCCCGAATGGCCTGCACCAGTGCGGGGTGCAGGCCGAGGGCCTTGAATGGCATCAGTGCTCCTTGGGAATCTCGATTCGGCAACACCCCAGGTTCAGGTGTTCCGCCTGGGCGGGATCGTCCTCAGGCCGAAAGACCGATGGGGACAGCGAGTACATCTTGAATCGGCCCTTGCGTTCGCTGCGGACCAGCTTGGCGTGGCGCAGCACCATCAGGTGGTGCGAGGCGTTGACCACCGGCTCCTTGAGCATCTGCGCGATTTCGGTGACCGTGTGCGGGCCCTCGCGCAGGAAGTCGACGATGCGCAGCCGTTCCGGCGCCGCCAGGGCGGCCAGCATGCGGGCACAGTGTTTGGGTTGCAGCGGGTCTTTCATTTGCGGTCCAGCAATCCGTTCTTGCCAGTATACCCAGGACGCTCCTCGGCTGCCACCGCGAAGCGCCCCGATGACGCCCAGGTCTCCCGGAATTCGCGCTTGCCGCCGGGCGCGGCAACCGTAACATGATGACGTTCTGACAGTCGTTGGATCCTTGCCCGGCCGCCTCCTGTCGGGCGAGCGCCACCCACCTGGAGGGATTCCCATGCGCCGCCGTGCCTTCACGTTGATCGAATTGTTGGTCGTGATCGCCATCATCGCGATCCTGATCGCCCTGCTGGTGCCGGCCGTGCAGAAGGTGCGCGAGGCGGCTGCCCGTATCCAGTGTGCCAATAATCTCAAGCAGCTTGGCCTGGCCATGTACAACTACGAGAGCGCCAACAAACGCTTCCCGGCCGCGATCTCCGCGAACCTGTCGCCGGCTTACGCCAATCAGGGCTACACCGCTTACTTCTTCAGCTGGTCGGCCGTCGCCTACCTGAATCCGTACCTGGAGCAGACCGCCATCTACAACAGCATGGACCTGACCCAGCCGACGTTCGTGTTCCCGAATTACAATATCTCCGCCCCCAACCAGCTCGCGGTGTCGCTGACCATTCCGCTGTTCCTGTGCCCCAGCGACCTGGGTCGCCCCGTCAGCAGCGCGTACGGCATCAACAACATGGGGCCCACGAATTACGCCGTCTGCGTCGGTAGCGGCACCACCAACGGCAGCGCGCCGTACGGCAACATGTGGGGCACCGACGGCATGTTCGAGGTGCAGACGGGCCTGCGCGTCGCCGACATCACCGACGGCACCAGCAACACCGCCATGCTGTCCGAGAGCACACTGGGCACCGGGCCCGAAAACGCTACCACGGCGCCGCCCGATCCGCAGACCTATTACGTCTATGTCGCCATCGGCACGTCGATCAGCGATGCGAGCTGCGCCGGGGCCTCGCTGTACAACTACGAAAACAACCGCGGATTCACGTGGGCCACCGGCGAGCTGCGCACGGGTTCGTACAACCATTACCTGCTGCCCAATGCACCGACGCCCGACTGCATCACCAACAACCCGGCGCAGGGCTACACGACGTCGGGGTTCCGCGCCGCCCGCAGCCGGCACACCGGCGGCGTCAACCTCACCGTGGGCGACGGCTCGGTCCGCTTCGTCGTGAACAGCATCGGCATCACCGCCTGGCGCAATCGGCACGCGCAACGGCGGCGAGGTGATCAGCGACCCGAACTGGTAATGGGCATGACGACCGTCACCCAACCGCTCACCACCGTCCAGCCGCTGGCGCTCGACGCGGCCGCCGGTATGGCGCTGGGTCCATGTTCTGGTAGCGGCGCTGGCGATGGTGCTGACCATGCCGGGCCGGACGCAGGGCCTTGGGCTATTCACCGAGCCGTTGCTGCAGTCGCTGGAGCTGGATCGGGCGAGCTACGGATTCCTCAACACCTGGGCCACCTTGCTCGGCGCCTTGTTCTGCCTGCCGTGCGGCTGGCTGCTCGATCGCTTCGGCACTCGCGCCGTCCTGCTCGCGGTGACGACCGCGCTCGGCTGCACGGTCCTGGCCATGAGCTGGTGGCTGACCGCCGCCTGGCGCCTAACTTTCACTCCCGAGCTGCCGAGCTGGCTCGGCGGCCCAGTAACGATCGTTTTTCCCATCGATCTTTTTGTTTTCCTGCTGTTGACGCGTGGGCTTGGGCAGAGCGCGCTTTCCGTGGTGAGCCTGGCATTGATTGGCCGGGCCGCGGGGCTGCGCTCGGGGTTGGCGATGGGTGTTTTTGCGGTCGCGACCTCCATTGGCTTCATCGCCGCGTTTCGGATCGTGGGTCGCCCCGCCGAGTGGCGTCCGGCGTGGGCGGGAATAGGGGTGGCCGTACTCGTGCTCGGCTTTGTCGGCGCGATGCTGATTCGGAGCCGCTACCTCGCCGCCGAGTGCGCCGACAGCACCCCCTCCGCTCCGGCCGAGCCGAGCTTCACGCTCGGTCAGGCGCTGGTCAGCCCGTCGTTCTGGACGTTCAGTGTGGCCATCTCATTTTTGGGACTGGTGCTCGCGGGCACTTCGCTGTTCGGCGAGTCGATCATGCTGGAGCGCGGTCTCGACGACTCCGGGCTTGCCGATTACGGTTTGCAAAGGAAGGTATTCGTGAACGTGGCGATCGTCGGCATACCCTTCGGGCTGGCCGCCAACCTCTTGACCGGACTGCTGGCGGCGCACCGGGGGCTTTGGCGGCTGATGGCGGTCACCACCGCGCTGTTCGGCGCCGCGCTGCTTGCCTTTCCGCTGGTGTCCACCGAGCCCGAAGTCTACGCCTATGCCGCGACCATCGCCGCTGCAGGCGGTGGCATGACCGTGTGTTTCTACACGTTCTATCGCCGAGCGTTCGGCCCGGGCCACCTTGGTTCGATCCAGGGCATCGCCCAGATGCTGACCGTGTTGTTCTCGGCAATCGGGCCAACAATCTTCGCCGGCGCCAAGACCCTCGGCGGCGCTTACGAGCCGCTGTTCTACGTCTTCGCCGCAATCGCTCTGGTGCTGGCCATCCTGACCTGGGTCGTGGGCATGCCGTCGCGCCCACCCGTGGCTCCCGAGCCAAACAAGGACATCGGAGAAATGCCGTGACTGTGTCAACCGCGTGCGCTCCTCTTAATGAAGCCCAGGTCCGCGCCTGGCACGACGACGGATTCGTGATCCTCCGCGGCCTCTTCTTTCCCGACGAGATCGCCCGGACCGCCGAGGAAGCCGACGCCCTCCGCGAACGCTGCAAGCCGCTGATGTCCGTGCGCAACTTGCGCTGCCGGTGGCAGCCGAACCTCGTGACCGGCGCCGCCTGCGAGTTCGAGACCTTCGACCCGGTCATCGACCTGTCGCGAAGCTTCCATGACCTCGCCCACGATCCGCGGCTGCTCGCGGCGCTGGCCGACCTGTACGGCGAGCCGGCGCTGCTGTTCAAGGACAAGCTGATCTACAAGCCGCCGGGACTCAAGGGATACGGCCTGCACCAGGACTGGATCGCCTGGCCCGGCTTTCCGCGCAGCTTCCTGACGGTGCTGGTGCCACTCGATCCGACCGACAAGGACAACGGCGCGACCGAGGTCTTCCCCGGCTACCATCACCACGGCTCGCTGTCCGCGGAAGACGGCAACTATCACGAGCTGCCGTTGGACGTCGTCAACGAATCGCGCGGCGTGCTGCTGGAATTGCAGCCGGGCGACGTGGCGATCTTCGGTGGCTTCACGCCGCACCGCTCCGCGCCGAATAACTCGCCGCGCTGGCGCCGGCAGCTTTATCTGAGCTACAATAAGCGCTCCGACGGCGGCGCCCAGCGCGACCGGCACTACGCTGAGTTCCACGTGTGGTTGCGCAAGAAGTACGCCGAGTACGGCAAGACCGATGTGTATTTTGAGTGAGATCTGCGCTAAGCGTATGTTTTGGTCACAAGCCCGAGGGCTCGAAGACTCGCCCTCGGGCTTGGAACCCTCAACGGCAAAGGAGCGACGCCATGCCTGCAACGCTACCGATGGCCCCGGCCATCCGCTTTCACCTGTCCCTGAACGTCGCCAACCTGGAGCGTTCAATCGCGTTCTATCGGGTGCTGTTCGGCACCGCGCCGGCGAAGTGCCGCGACGATTACGCCAAGTTCGAGCTGGACGACCCGCCGCTGGTGCTGTCGCTGGAGCCGGTCGGCGGCGGTACCGGCGGGGCGCTGAACCACCTGGGCTTCCGCATGGGCGATTCCACGGCGCTGGTCGCCATGCAGCGCCGGCTCGGGGAAGCGGGTATCTCGTCACGCCGCGAGGAGGGCGTCGAGTGCTGCTATGCCCGCCAGACGAAGTTCTGGGTGACGGACCCCGATAATACGCTATGGGAGATCTACACGCTCGATGAGGACATCGACCATCGCGGCCGGGGCCAGACGCGCGAGGAGATGCTGGCCGACCGGCGTGTGCCGGCGGCCGCCGCGGCGCCCACGGTGGCGGCGGCGTGGGAGCATCAGCTCGGTCAGGCGATTCCCGAGGTGCTGCCGTTCGCCGACGCCAGCATGGACGAGATTCGGCTGCGCGGCACGTTGAATCAACCGCTGCCGCCGGCCGTGCAGGAACGCCTGGTGCGCGAGGCTTGTCGCGTGCTCCGCCCCAGCGGCCGATTGTACATTCACGTGCTGGTCGCCGATCGCCCGCCGACCGCGGCGCTGCACCTGCCCGGCCCGGCCGCGGTCGTCAAGCACGTGCCGCTGCAGTCCGAGCCGCTGCGGTTGCTCGAGTCGGCGGGCCTGCACCGGGTATGCGTGCTGAAGCTTGATCCCAGCCCGTGCTTCACGCAGGATGGCGTCGAGATGCACGAGATGCAGGTGGAAGGACGCAAGCCCCAAGCCGCGGGGTGACATCTGCGAACCCCGCGGGTTTAGCGATGGGCTATTTCTTCTTGGGCTCGGTAAGTGGCGGAACCAAGACGGACGGCACCGGACCGATGGATTTGGCATCTACATTTATCGTGGGCGGCATTTGCCGGCTGCGTTTGAAGACCAGGTTGTTGTAATCGGCGAGCCGGCCGAGACACAGCTGCCATCCTTGCGCCGCGAGCCCATCGAGCGCGAGCTCGAGCACCTCGTTATCGTCCGACTTGCCGTTGAGCGTCGAATCCGGCGTGCGCAGCACGCGGTACTCCCAGATCTCGCCCGGCAGCCCCTTGCGGAGCACCACGCCGCGCTCCGCCTCGATCACCGCTTCCCAGCCGTCCTTACCGAGCTGGTTCAAGCCTGCGAGGAGACGCGGCAGATCGTAAGCTGGTGCCTTGTCGTCTTTCTTTTCTTCCTTGTCGTGAGCCTTCTTGTCTCCATCCTTGAACTGCGCCTGATAGGCCAATTGTTGCAGCGCCTCATAGGTCGCGACTTTGTACTTCCCTTTCGGCGCGTCCTGCCCACCTGCCCCGCCGGCGATGATACCCAGACCGACAATCGGAACCAGCACCATGATTCGCTTCATGTGAGACATCCTTTCCGCGATCGAACCCGTGTGGAAATGTTCTCCAGTCGCTATTGTCGTCATGGCGCAGGCGATGCTCAAGCCAAATCCACTCACCACTCACTACTCACCACTCACTTTTTGGTGAACACCACGTCGCCGGAGCCGACGTTGCCGGCAGCGTCGCGAACGCGCAGCACGACGACATAGGTGCCGGGCCGCAGCGCGTCGGTCTGGAAGCGGAAGTGCTCGGTCTTGCTGTCGAACAGGCCGTCGGTCGGGAAGACGCTGGCCCACTTCTTGCCGTTGACCGCGAACGACGCCTCAGTCAGGCGCACCAACGGATCGGACGCTGTCGCCTCCAGCACCGCGCGGTCGCCGTCGAAGCCGGCCAGCTTCAGCGTCACCGTCGGCGGCACGTGCGCCACCGGCACCGCAGCGCTGATGCGCGTCGCCGAGAGGCAGTCCTCGGCGCTGTTATCCTTGCGATCGCTGGCCACCACCTTGACGCGATACATGCCGGCCGGCACGCCGGTCGTGTCCCACTCGTAGTCCTTTTTCTCGAGGTTCTCTTCGAGCAGCACCCAGTCCTTCCAGTCGTCCTTGCGGACGAAGAGCGAAAACGTCAGCTCGTCATCGTTGGGATCGCTCGCGGACCAGCGAATTTTGAGCTTCTTGGGATTTTCGAGGTTGGTCGCGTCGAGATCGGGCACGTCGAGGCTCGCGATCTCGGGGGCCTGGTTGACGGTCTGATAGCGCAGCGTGAAATCGCGAAATTCGGGCGGCGTGAACTCCGGCGGCTTTGTCGTCAGCGTGACGCGGTATTGCAGGTAGCGCGCCACCGGCGCCAGCGCCTTCGCGGTCGCGGGGTCGTGCTGCTCGACCGACCAGGCGCTCCAGGTATCGTCGGGCTCGGCAACGTTGCCGGCACGCACGGCGACGCTGACGCCGGTCCAGGGCTTGGCCACAAACGGATCCAGGTCGGTCGCCTTCCACGTCATGGCGCCCCAGCGGGCCGGCATCTTTGCGTCGAGCACCTCGGACAACACCGTACCGCTTTCCGCGTACTTGTCTTCCAGGACATACACTTTGCCCGGGTCGCCGGTGCCGAGTACGATGGTGCCGTTCTTGCGCTTGAGGATGGCGTGTATCGTGGCGGCCTCGAGCCGGGCGATTTCGCTGCGCTCCCGCGTGCTCGGGTTCACGTCGAAGAGCTGCCCCTGCATGCCGGTGCCGACCAGCAGGTCCGGGCCGTGCCAGGACGCGAGGCTCAACATCATCGTCTTGTCGCGGAAGACCTCGCGCGTCGTGCCGTCAGCCGCGATGCGGTACAGCGAGTTTTCGCCGGTGGACGGAGTGCTCGGCGAGGCGGGGCCGTCGCCGCCCTTCATTGGATTGAATGAGATGCTCTTGCGTGAGACTGGAGCGCTGGTGCCGGCGTACAACGTGCCGTCGGTCACGAGCAGGCTGCGCACCTCGGTCTGGTGCGCGTGGAAGACGACGAAGCCCTTGCCGTCCGGCGTGATGCGATAGATGAGCCCGCCCTTGTCGGTGCCGGCGTAGAGCGCCCCGGCCGGTCCCATCGCCAGGCAGAGGACATGCTCCTGCTTGGTCGCGTAATAGACAGTCGCTCGGCCCTTGGCGTCGATCTTGTAGATCTTGCCCTTGGGTCCCGTGCCGGCGTACAGGAGCTTCGCCTGCGGATCGTACGCCAGGCTCCAGATGTACGAGTCGAGCCCCTCGGCGACGACCTGCGCCTCGCCCTTGGGCGTCAGCCGAACGATCTTGCCGCCCGGTCCGGTGCCCGCATAAACCGAGCCGTCATCGGCTGCGGCGAGCGATAGGACCTGGCTGTCCTTGCCCGCGTAGACTTCCTTGCAGGCGGTGCCCTCGATGCGGAAGATCTTGCCATCATCGCCGGTCGCGGCATAGAGGACGCCGTCCTTCGATTCCGCGAGCGCCCAGACGTTGGCGGCTCCGGGGTCGGCGAGCAGCTTGAGCTGGCGTGCCAGGGTCAGCACGCCCTCGCTGGAGACGACGGCACGCGTGAACTTCGCCTTGTCGTAGCTGGCCTGGCCGTGCTGGTGCCAGACCTTGACCTTGGCGGCTTCGCCGCTGGCGGCGATGCACAGCAGGATTGCAAGGGCTAGCAGGGAGAGGCGCTGCGGCATGAGGAGTCCTATGGAAGGGAAATGTTCCCAAGCCCGAGGGCGAGTCTTCGAGCCCTCGGGGTCGAGCACCCCGAGGGCTCGAAGACCGCCCTCGGGCTTGCAGGGCATGTGATTCACCGTTTGTTCTTCGCCACCTGGAACCGCACCGTGTCGGCTCCATTCACTACCCAGGCCGTCGCCGCCCGCGCGACCAGGGCGCTGTTGATCGTCTGCACGCCGGTCTTGCGGCCATTGCCCAGGATCTGCACCATGCTCGGTGGCAGATCGGGCAGCGTCTTGCCCTGCAGCGCGACGCCGGCGCCGCCGATCGGCACTCGCATCGTCAGGTTCGTCCGCCGCGCCGCCGCCTGGAGCTGGATTGCCTGGAAAAGTGCCTCGACCGACTGCGGCGCTCCCAGCTGCGGATTGTCGCGCAGCTCAGCCCGCGCGTTGTTTAGGTCGTCGCCGATCATCGCCGTGTACGGCCCCTCCGGCAGGTCGGCGGGCAATGGCAGCACGATCGGCACCCGTTGCCGCACGCCCTTGTACGGCCGCAGGATCACCGTCGCCCGCAGCGTTTCACCCGGCGACAATACATCGCTGTCGAGCTCGACCGATTCGATGTCCGCGGTGCGCCGGCCCGCGAGAATGTCAGTCGACGCCTCAATCCCCTTGATGCGCACGGTCTCGAAGCTGTTGTTCAGGAGGAGCTGCAGGATCAGTGCGACCGGGCCGTACATCGCCTGCGGGCCCTTGGCACCGGCGTAGAGCGAGCCGGAATACAGGTCGTTGATCTGGATCGGCTCCCGCCCCTCGACGTTGATCTTCAGCTTGAGGTGGGCGGTGACCTCGTCGGGCAGATCGCCCTCCTGGTCGATGCAGTTGAGCAGCGCCATCGTCGTAAGCTGCGGCGTCAGGTTGCGCTGCCGGACGATCTTAACGTTGAACGTCCGCGGCGCCGTCGCCTTCGCGCAGCACGGCCGAGGTCAGCGGCAGCATGTCCGGGGTGCGGTCGAGCCAGCCGGCGATGCAGGTGCTGACATCGGCGTTGATGACGCCGACGGTCTTGATCGGCGAGCCCATCTTGAAGCTGATGCTCGAGCGCGACAGGATCAGGTGGGTATAGCCGGTCATCAGCGGGAACTCGCAGCCGCCCATGCCGAAGAACGGATGGCCCCAGCCGTAGACGCGTTTGCCGTCGATGTGGGTGACGGTGCCGATGCCGGACATGTCGAAGTCGCCGGTGATCATGGCCGCGACCAGGGCGCCGCCGGGCTCCAGGGGGACATTGCGTTCCGTGACGGTGAGGTCGGCGGGCGCGACGGCGCCGCCCTGCATCGGCACCATGCCCAGGCGGTTCAGCTCGGGGCGCATGCCGGCGAAGCAGCGCGGCGACATACCGCTCGTCACCAGCGGCGTGCGCAACGGCACCATGCACAGGCCATCCGCCGCCTGCGGCGTTGCCGTTTCGTCGAAGCCGTCCGATACCATCACATCCTGGTACTCTCTTCCCTCCAGGGTGATCGGCCTAGATAATCCCACTCGGCGCGGCTGGCCCTTCTCGGCGAGGTCGCGGCGTTCATAAGAGGCGACGAAGTCGCGCATCTGCACGAATGGCGTAATGCCCGCGATCGGTTCCTTGCCGTACGGCCAGGCGAACGCGACGGCGCCGAGGAGCTTGCCCTGGAGATAAACCGGGCTGCCGGACATGCCCTGGATGACGCCGGTCTTGTCGAGGTTGAGGCCCGAGAGCCGGGCCAGGATCATGTCGCGTCCGGGGCTGGTGTTGCGCAGGATGCCGAGGATTTCCACGTCGAACGTCTCGACCTTGGTCCCCTTGACGCACGTCTTGCCGGTGCCTTTCATGCCGGCGCGGACGTTGTCGACGGCCCAGAAGGAGGCGGGGTCCGGCACCGCCCCGGCACGCTCGAAGCCGCCGAGCGCGACCGCGAGACAAGCGAGGAACAGGGCAAAGGCGAGCGGGCGAAGCGCACTGCTCATAAGGGGCTCCCGGGGGAAAGGCAGGTGAACACTCGGTGGGAGAGGCAAGCGGCCGGCCGGGCCGGCGTCGTCAGCGGAAGGGCGTTCCATTACAGCATCCTATCACATTTTCGCGGCAGCGTTCAAGAGCTGCGCAAGCGCCTTGCGGCCCCGCGGCCGCGGAAGCTAGGAGATTGGCTACGTCTACGTTACCTCACTACCTCACGGTTTCGCTTGCTTTTTCCAGACACGCCGCTATTATCGCCGATCTTGAGCGTAAATGGGGGACGTATGAAACAGATGCCACGCGCAGCCGTCGTGGCGACGGCCGCGCTGCTGTTGAGCGGTTGTGGCACGGTCTGCAACTTCGCGGGCGGCTTGACGCATGCCGATCCCCAGGTCTACGGCGGCGTCCAGCTCGACCTGGCGGTTCTTGGGGCCATCGCCGGGGTGTCGACGGTCAGCGATAGTGCGCCCGTGGATCCGAGGGTAGGGTTTATCTTCCTGGGTATCCTGTTGGTGGACCCAATCCTGAGCCTGGCTGGAGACACCTTGACGCTGCCGATTACGCTCTACATCGAGCACCAGCGAAAAAAAGCCTGCGCAACGGACCATAGCCAGGTCGCTACGGAAAGCTCACCGCGCGGCGAAGGATGGAACTCGGCGATTCCTTGCAAAGCGATGGTTGAGCTTGTGGACAAATGCACCGATGCTGCGCCGGCCGTCTCCCCGCAGGCCGTGCAATCCTCTACCCTGCCGCCAATCCTCCGGGACAATCCGTTTGAAAATTGCTTGATCCGCCTGATTATGCCCGCCCTCCCGCCGGTCGAGGCGCGTACCAACGACGCGCCGGCCGACCGAAGCGCCGATGAGGAACCGGCACGTCTCCAACTGGGCCATTGACGGCTTGACGAGCCGCTCGGTCCAGCATTGAGGTAGAACACCTCCAACAATGCCCTTGCGTCGGCCCACGATCATTTTGGCAAGTCCAGCGCGAGCACACGGCCATCGGCGAGCCCAACCACCAAACGATTGCCCAGCCACGCCATTGCCGTGATGTCCTGCGGCAAACGTTGCTCGGCCCGCACCGCGCCCTTGTCCACGATCCGCAGCGTGCCGCCCCAGTATGCGATCGCCACGTGGTCGCCGGCGGCTGCCACGACGCTTTGCATGCGGTCGGGACGGGCCTGCTGCTTGACCAGCGCCTGCTGCTTCGCGTCGAGCGGCACGGCGGCCTCTTTGACGAACCGGGCGAACTCGGCGGGAGGAACCACCTTGCCGACCGGCATGTCCTTGTCGTCGATTGTCACCAGGCTGCCGTCGTGGCTGGCGGCGAGCACGCCGTTGTCGTGGACCCTGAGCGCATCGACACGGTCCGGCACCCGCGCGAGCGGCGTCACCCGCGCGATGTGGATCTGGCTGCCGCCCTTGGCGGGGTTCGCCCGCGCGGTATCCGGCAGCCCAAATCGGGTCAGCGGCTCGATGGCGGCCGCCGCTTCGTAGGCGCTGCCGACCGCCTCGGCGATGCCGGGCTCATCGTACGCGATCAGCACAATCGACTCCTGGCCAGGGCCGACGCCGTCGCGCTGCCAGGCGAGATAGCCGCGGCCCGGACCGGGGAAGTTGGCCGGGTCGGGAGTATACGGCAGGAACTTTTCCTTGAGCAAGAATTCGATAAGGGGATTGTCTTGCGGGTTGCCGAGCAGGATGACCGGGCCGCGCACGTTGAAGCCGGCGAGGACCGGCGGATTCTTGTCGCCCGGCTTGATCTGGCCGCTGCCGGCGTAGGCCAGGCCTGCCCAGGTCCGCGCTTCATCCGGCGTGAGCGGCCGCGACTTCGCGGCTTCGGTCAGGTTCAGCTCCGTACACTTGACGCCCCACGGCTCGAGGATCTTGGCCAGCCGCTTGGCCGCCGCGTCGTTGAACGGGCTCGTGCCCTTGACGATAGTCGCCTCGTGGAACGTGCGCGCGAAGCGGAAGATCTTGTCGCGATCGTCGCCGAACGAGACAGCGCGCGGGTCGCGCCGGCGATGGCGCGAGCCTGGGCCGGCGGCAGATAGTCGAAAGACGTGATTGCTCCGGCAATGCCGGCGCCCGACGGCGGCGCGAGCAGGTTTACCACTGCGACCGTCCAGCGACCGGCCGGGTCATTCGCCGCCAACGGCAAGCGCAGCGCAAGCTGCCCCTGCTCCGTTGCGCGAAAGACCTCCTGACGAGCCACGCCGAGCGGGTCGATCACCAGCACGTGCAGCGGCATCGAGCCGGTCAAGATATCGCCCTTTTCGTCCACGACGGTCGCCGCGATCTTCACCTCGACGGGCGCCTTCTCCAGCACGAGGTCGCGCGTCACGACCGGCCGGGCGAGCTTGATACCGCCGAAGGGACCGATCGGCCGGGCGGTGCGGGCAAACACGCGCATCTCGCCGGGACCGAAGCGGAACTTGCCGCTAACGGTGCCGCCCTTGCCTGGCTCCTTGTATTCGAGGACATTGCCGCCGAGCACGGCGTCGTAGGTCGGCCGGCCATCGTCGGGCAACGTGATGCGTGCCTCGACCGCCTTCGGCGTCACGCGCTCGGGATTGCCCTTGGCGTCGGCCGCGTCGTCGTCCGGCGTGGCATTCACGAGGAAGATGTACTCGACATCGCCCGCGACGTGCCGCGTCGCAACCATCGTCGACACGTCGGTCTCGACGATCGGCGCGATCTTCGCCGCGGCCAGCTCGGCCTTGATCGCCTTTGCCAGCGGCATCGCCCCCGCGAGGTACCGTCCTGTCCGTTGCGTCGCGCCAAGCCGCCGCTCGATGGCGGTCTTGTCCTTCTCCGTCTTCAGCTCGGCCTGCAGCTTGTCGATCAGCGCCTGGTCGGGATGGCCGGGCGTCACGCCAAGGTTCTTCGCGCCCTTGATCGCGACAGTGCAATCACCGGTGAGCAGGACCTTGCCGCCGGCCGTGATGAACTCCTCGAGGCCGTGTACGACCTTCGGATCGAGATAATCGACCGAGGTGACGACGACCACCTTGCGATCGCTCGCCACGCTGCCGTCGCGCACATCCTCATCCAGCACCGCGTCGAACGGCTGCTGGATCAGCTTGCCTGCCAGGTACGTGTAGGCTAGGTTTTGTCCCTGCCGCATTTCATGCGCGTAATTCTTCTTAGCGTAGCTCTTGACCTGCTCGTGGATGGCGGCCGACAGCGAGTAGAGCATGGCGACCGGCGTTTTCGTCGGCGGCATGGTCGTGAAGATCGGGCCGAGCCGTTTCATGAGCTGGTTCGATTCGACGATGCCCGCGCGGGCGGAGGCGTTCTTCGCCGGCTCCAGGTCGGGCGGCGACATCATGCCCTGGATGCCGGTCTGGAACGCGAGGTACTGTTCCAGGCGGAACTGATCGCTGGTCGTGTTGCCGTACCAGCACGGCAGGTACCAGCACGGCTTCCACTGGTCCCGCGCCCGCGCCATCTCCAGGAACAGCGATGGATTGAAGTAACCTGGGCCGAAATCGTGATAGCCGCCGTGGCCGCTCGTGATCGGCAGGCTGCGCAACCGTGAAATAGTAGCCGTCGCTGAACGCGGTCCAGCCGTACTGGCTCTGCGTCAACGACAGGAAATCGGGCCGGACGCGCTGCACGCCGAACTGCGATTCCTTCCAGGCCGCGTCCATCAGGCTCAGCTTCCAGGTGATCCAGTGCTGCCAGCGCGCGACCTGATCGGCGTTCTTGGGATCGAGCTCGTTGTAGTGCGGCGGCGCCTTGTCATACGCCGCCTTGTAGGAGCGAAGCTGGGCCGGGATGTCGTGCGGCGTGAACTCGCCGGTCGTGGGATGCTTGCCCCACGTCAGGCCCGGCTCGTCATAGAAGTGTACGCCGGGGACGTTGGGCCGGGTGCGATCGTGTAGCGCCCGCTGAACGACGCGCCGAGTACCGCCCCGGGTCACATACGGATCGGACCAGTCGCATTCGAACCGCAGGTCCATCTGGTGCCCGCCGCTCATGACGCACACGCCCATCGCGTCGACGCCGGCACGCAGCAGGCTATCCTTCGTCTCGTTGCCATAGAACAGGTTGAAGCCGAAGCTGTCCTCGCCCTGCAGGAGTTGCTCGTCCTTCTCGGCTCGGCCCCAGTTGACGAGGCGGAAGCTGCTCTGGCGAACATGGCTGACGACCTCGATGTCGGCGGCGCCGGTATTCGCGCCAATGGTCGCCGTGACGTGATACTTGCCGGGCCGCAGCAGCCAGCCGCTGATGTGCAGGTGCTCGACGCGGCGTGCTTCCTTGCCCTGGACCGCGACCGCCGGCGCATCGAACGTCGCAACCACGTCGCCGCCCTCGAAGTTGACCGGCTGCAGGTGGAGCGTCAACGTGCCCGCCGGCAGGGCCGCGTTGTCGCTGCGGACGACGCTGATGTCGATCCACTCATTGGTCTGGTAGGCATCGCGCTGCAGGGGGAGCCCGATCTTGACGTTGGCGGCGTGCGTGGGCAGCGCGGCTACGCAGATGCTCGCGAGGCTGAACAGCCACGCCCGAGCGGTTTGCGGGAGAGGCATCGGATACTCCTTGTTTTCGGGCGGGATCTCTGTTCCACTAGCGGAAGGCAGGCGCTTGGTGGTTTTCTACGACCGCGGTCGAGCGCTGTCCCTGTTCATGAAGCAAGGTGCTAGCGAAGGAGCCCATGCGCGACCACGGTCCGTGGAAAGTGGCGCACACCCGGCACGTCTATCGTGATCCGTGGATCGACGTGCAGGTCGACGACGTGATCCGCCCCGACGGGCAGCCCGGCACCCACAGCGTGATTCGCATCAAGGCCGGCGCGACCGTGATCGCCCTCGATGCGGCGCAGAATGTCTACCTCACGGAGGAGTTCCATTACGCCGTCGGCCGCGTCACCATCGAGGCCGTCAGCGGCGGCAACGACCCGCCGGAGGACTTCCTGGCCACGGCGCAGCGCGAGCTGCGCGAAGAAATCGGCATCGTCGCCGGGCGCTGGACCGAGCTGGGCGTGGTGGATCCCTTTACGAGCAACGTCCACTCGCCGACCTTGCTGTACCTCGCGGAAGAGCTGCAATCGGTGGATGCGGCACGCGAAGGCACGGAGACGATGCGCCGTTTGCAGGTGCCGCTGGCCGATGCGGTCGCGATGGTTTGGGACGGACGCATCACGCACGCGCCCACGTGCGTGGCGATCTTGAAGACATGGATGTCGAAAAACGGGACAAGCCCTGCCGCCCGCGGACGTGCTTGACGCGCTTACGGAACCTTTGGCCGGGCACGCCGCTCTAAGCTATAGTTGGGCAGCATGTGCCTGGCTGGAGCTCCGAAACAACGAGTCGGTATGCCTGCCGCCCCCATCACCCGCTTCATGGAAGCTCTGAGCCGCTGCCCGGTGCTGGACGCTGTCCAGCGCGAGCAGCTGCCGGAAATGCAGCAGCGCTACGAGGAACCCCGGACCCTCGCCCGGGAGCTGCTGCGTCGCGGTTGGCTGACCGCTTACCAGGTGAATGCCGTCGCCCAGGGCCGCGGTGCCGAGCTGGTCGTGGGGCCGTATCTGATCCTGACGCGGCTCGGCGAGGGCGGAATGGGCCAGGTCTTCAAGGCCCGCCAGGCGTCGCTGCAACGCATCGTCGCGCTCAAGGTGATCCGTCCCGAGGGTCTGGCCAATCCGCGCGTCGTTCGCCGCTTCCTCCGTGAAATCCGGGCGGCCAGCCAGCTCACCCATCCCAATATCGTCCACGCCTATGACGCGGACCAGATCGACGGCGCCTATTACATCGCAATGGAGTTTGTCGACGGCATCGACCTGGCGCGGCTGGTCAAGCAAACGGGCCCCTTGCCAATCTGGCAAGCGTGCGACCTGGTCCGCCAGGCGGCGCTCGGCCTGCAGCACGCCCACGAGCGCGGCCTGGTCCATCGCGACGTCAAGCCGGCCAATCTCCTGCTCGCAGGCGTCACGGGCCGCGAGCCCGACCCACCAGCGCGAGCGAGTGACGTCCTCGCTGGCGCTTCGGGCTCAGGACGGGAGCCGGCGCGAGCCAGTGACGTGCGCGCTGGCGCTTCGGGCTCTCGGCGCAAGCCCAAAGCGCCAGCGCGGGCGAGTGCGCCGCCCGTTGTGAAAATCACCGATTTCGGCCTGGCGCTGGACCGACGACGAAGATCCGGGACGGCCGACGTTGCACCTGACGCAGATGGGCACGGTGCTGGGCACGCCGGAGTTCATTGCGCCCGAGCAAGCGTGCAACTCCAGCACCTGCGATATCCGCGCCGACCTCTACAGCCTCGGTTGTACGTTCTATTACCTGCTTGCGAGCCAGGTGCCGTTTCCGACCGGCACCGTCACGGACAAGCTGTTGCAGCACCAGCTCGACCATGCCGAACCGGTCGGCAAGGTGCGCGGCATGCGTCTGGCCGCCCGGCTCAGCGCCCGGGAATTTCAACAGGTCACGCCGGAGCAATTGCGCGTGCCGGCGCCGGTTGAGGAGGTCGTGAGCAAGCTGCTCGCCAAGCACCCTGACGAACGATACCAGACTCCCGCCGAATTGGCCGAGGCACTGGCGGCGATCCAGGATCGGCTCACGCGCGGCGTCCTGCCGATCCCGTCGCGGCCGCAGCCGGAGACGCTCGGCGAGTTCGAGATCACGTCGCGCGCCGCGCCGGCGCGACCCGTCCGCAACGCCGTCCCGGTCGCACCGGCACCGACACCGCCGGCCGTCGCTCGGCCGCGGCGCCCGCGTGTCCAGCGGCGTGTCTGGCCCTGGGTTTCGCTCGCCGCGCTTGCCACCCTGCCGCTGCTCGCCGTGGCGGCGGGGCTGGCGGTCGTGGCGGCGTGGTCGTCCAGGCCAGGCAATCCCGAGCCGCCGGCGAACGCAAGCGTCACCGGCGCCGACGAGCCGCAATGGCAGAAGCTGCAGCTCAAGACGCAGACCAAGTCATCGCCGGGCGTGCTACAGGAGGAGCTGCTGGCATTCCGCATGCAATTCCCGGGCAGTGTGCATGTCCGCGAGGCCGACGCATGGCTGAACCGGCTGCCGTCGCCCTTCGACACGCTCGACCGGACCAAGCTTCCGAAGATGCCGGGCGTCACGCCGCCGGAATTGGTGGCCGTCCTCGGCCAGCGCCGCGGCTATATCGATCATCCGGCGAGCATCGTCGCGGTCAGTCCCGACGGCCGTTGGCTGCTTGGCGCCGAGGATCCGGCACTGCGCCTGTGGGACACGACGGATTTCGCGCGGCCGCCGGCCCGTCTGCAGCCGCACGCCAAGCGCCTGCACGCCGCCGCCTTCACGCCGGACGGCAAGCGCCTGGTGACGGCGGGCAGCGACCTGGCCCTTCGGGTGTGGGATCCGGTGACGCGACAACGCGTGGGCAGCCTGGATAAGCATGAGGCCCCCGTGACTCGGCTGGCGTTCCGGCGTGACGGCACGCTGCTCGCCTCGGCCGGCGCCGATGGGCGGATCTGCCTGTGGGACGTGGCCAGCGGCACCGCGAGCACGTCGTTCCCGAGCGGGCTGGATGAGGTTTACGCCTTGGCATTCAGTCCCGACGGCGAGACGTTATTCTGGGGCGAGGGGCCGCGGGTGCGCTGGACTCGCGTCGGCGGCACCGCCAAGCCCGGCGTGTTCGACATGCCGGATAGCGCGCGAGTCCTCGCGTTCGCTCCCGACGGCCAGACGCTCTTATGCGGCGGCGGGCAGGGCAGCCTGCTCGTCTGCGCCTGGGACGGCCGGCAGCTCACTCGTCGGGCGACGCTCGAACACCGGGTGGCAAGCGACCCGAAGAAGCAGGCCCTGCCGATCCATCAGGCTGTCTTCAGCCCGGACGGCCGGCTCATTGCCACCGTCAGCAGCGATACGCGCGTCCGCATCTGGGACGCGCGGACGCTGATGCTGTCGAAGGAATGGGACGTGCGCTGCCCCGCCGTCGCCATCGCCTTCGCCCCGGATGGGCGCCATCTCATCAGCGGCAACGGCAACAGCACGCTCACCATCTTCCGCCTGGCGTCCTTCACTGCCGATACGGTGAAATAATTTACGGCGGCTGGCGGGCCAGGTCGATGTCCCAAAGCTGCAAACCAATATCGGTGCCCCAGGTGCCGGGGTGCTGGCGATTGAGGTTGCCCTGGTCATCCGTGCAGTCGGAGCCGAGATCGTAAATCACCACGCCGTCCGCGACCTTGCGATAGCGCAGCGGCTGGCCGTCGTACGGGTCGGTCGGCACCGCACGGAGATATGCCGGCACCAGCTCCGCAAGTGAACCGGGCAAGGCGCCCTTCGCCCGCCGGTGGCGCTCGACGGCCAGGGCGGCAATCGTGCAGCGCAGCTCGGCCTGGGTGCGGACTTGACCACCCGCGAGATCGGCTACGTATTTCTCGATAATCGGGAAAATGTAGACGCGGAAGAAGAACGGTAGGGCGTCGCGCTTCGGCATGGTGCGCCGCACTTCCGCCAACTGCTCCTCGACGGGTCGTTTTTTGGCCGCTTCGACAACGTGCGTCGTGACGCGCAGGGCCGCCAGGACGACCAATGTCACGAGCGCGCTCGCGATGCGCTTCGGCAAGCGCCAGCGGGAGCGCGCGGGAGCAGCACGCGTTCGGGTAGCGAGGTCGTTCATGGCTGGACTTCCGGTGACAAGGATGCGACCGACCGCCATTATAACGGTTGGTTCTACCTGGCATGGATAGAACTCACGGCGCCACGACATGCTGTCGATCATCATCCCCACACACCGGCGGGCCGACCTGCTGCGGGCGTGCCTGCACGCCGTGGTGCGTCATGCGCCGGCCGACCGCGAGATCATCGTCGTGGACGACGCCTCGCCGGCAGGCACGTGCAGCCGCGTCGCCGAGCAATTTGCCGGTGTTCAGATATTGCGGCTGGCGCGTCAAAGCGGCTTTGCGCGGACGGCCAACACCGGCATTCGGGCCAGCCACGGCACGATCGTCGAGCTGCTCAACGACGACACCGAGGTACAGCCGGGCTGGGCGGACGCCGCACTGCGCGCGTTCGCCGATCCTGCGGTCGGGGCGGTCGCGCCGCTGGTCCTGGCCTGGCCCGACGGCAAAGTCATCGACAGTGCCGGCGATCGCTATTTCGTCGGCGGCGTCGCCGGCAAGCGCGGCCACGGCGAGCCGCTCACCGATGCGTTTCTCCAGCCATGTCCCGTCTTCGGCGCCAGCGCGAGTAGCGGGTTCTATCGGCGGTCGGCGCTGGACCGCGTCGGGCTGTTTCCCGAGTCGTTCGGCAGCTATTTCGAGGACGTGGATCTTGCCTTTCGCCTGCGCCGCGCCGGCTACCAGGCACTCTACGAGCCGGCGTCGCGCGTGCTGCATCACATATCGGCCTCGTATGGCCGGCGCGGCCGGCGTTTGCTGGAGCGGCAGTCGTGCAATGAGGAGCGCGTGTTCTGGCGCAATCTTCCTATCGGCGCTTTGCCGTGTGCGCTTCCCATGCATGCCGCCGTGCTCGCGGCCAAGGCGTGGCGGCGCTGGCAGGAGGGGACCTTCACGCCGTGGCTGCTGGGCCGGCTGCGCGTGCTGGGCGAGATCGCCGAGCTGATGCGCCATCGTCGCGGCTTGCGCGATGACCGCGAGCGCGGAGGTAAGCGGCTGGCTGGTGGAATCGCGGCTCTGGGGCGCCTGACAAGACGGTCGGGCCTTACGAGGTGCTCGTAATCATTGATGCGGACGGCGTGGGCGTGACGCTCAAATCGTGGGTCAGCTTCCGGCGTCGGCATTCCGCTTGCGAGCCTCCAACCTGGCCAACTGAGCCTTCAAGAGAGCGAGTTGCGCTTCGGCCTGGTCGGCGTTTCTTGACCGTGCGGTCCAGCTTGGCGGTCGTGGGCGACAGCAGCTCCATGATGACGTCGGGGTAGCGGTCGTCCTCTTCCCAGACCGCCCACCACTCGCGCGGTTTCAGGCCGTCCACCCCGTCCACGAAGAAGAAGTCCGCGCCGCGGTAGTCGCGGTTGCGGGCCTGCTCCTCGCTGTAATACAGGAACATGTTCCCGCCGACGAAGTAGTTGCTGCGGCCCCGCAGATGGAAACGGAGCGAGTCAATGAGCAGCACGATTCCCGCCCAGTGCCAGGGAGATTCCAAGGGCACACCGTCCGTTGCAATCAACTTGACCTTCGGCAGAGCCGTGTGCGTCACGCTGGCCATACGCCCGAACCCTCACTTCCAGGCGGAACACCGGGTCAACGGGCAGTATACCAGCTCAAGTTTTGGAAGGAAGCCGTTGGTGAACGGCTGGCTGGTGGAAGCGCGGTTCTGGGGCTATTCCTGACCTGTATCGGCTGTATCGCTGTATCGGGAAAGCGCTTGCATTTGTGTCTCGCCCTGGGATAATGCCTTGTCCGCTCACCAGCATTTCTCTGGACGACCGGAGCCATTATCACGGCTGCTGGCGGCCCATCGCGCACTGCGCAACCCCGAAGGATGGTGCCTCGTGCCGCGTTGATGGACCCCCCAAACGGAGTTAAGGCGTGATTCCCTTCACCTGTGCCTGCGGCCAGAGTCTGAAAGCCCCCGACGCGTCGGCCGGCAAAAAGATCAAGTGCCCCGGCTGCGGCAAGGTCGCGTTCGTGCCGGTTCAGGTCGGTGCCGGCCCCGTCAACCCGGAAACCGCCGCGCTGCCCAGTCCTGATCCGCAGGCAACCATCGACGAACGCCCCACCGATCCGGCGACGAGCGACTTCAACGCGATGGCGGCGCTGCCTGGTTCGGCTTCACGGCGGGACGTTGGCCCGTCGTCGGCCCAGGCCGCCGGCGCGACCCGGACCCTAGGGGGTTACCGCATCGTGCGCGAACTCGGCCACGGCGGCATGGGGACGGTCTACGAGGCCGAGGATGTCAAGCTCGAACGCCGCGTCGCTCTCAAAGTCATGCAGCCCGAGATCGCCAAGAACCCGCAGCATCGCGAGCGCTTCCTGCGCGAAGCCTGCACCGCCGCCAGCGTCGAGAGCGATTTCATCTGCCCGATCTATGAAGTCGGCGAGGACGACGGCGTTCCCTTTATCGCGATGCCGTTCTTGAAAGGCGAGCCGCTCAATGCGCTCTGGAAGAAGCATCAGCGGCTGGCGCCGGGCGAAGTGGTGCGCATCGGCAAGGACGTTGCCGAGGGGCTGAGTGCCGCGCATGCGGCGGGGCTGGTCCATCGCGATATCAAGCCGGCGAACATCTGGATGGAGACGCAGCCGAGCGGTCCGCCGCGGTCGCTGATCCTGGACTTTGGCCTGGCCCGCGTGCAGGCCGATAACGTGCAGATCACCCAGTCGGGCGCGATCATCGGCACGCCGGCATACATGTCCCCCGAGCAAGCCCGCGGCGAGAAGAACGTGGACGCGCGCACCGACCTCTTCAGCCTCGGCTGCGTCTTGTACGCGCTGTGTACCGGCGAGTTGCCGTTCCAGGGCAAGACGATGATGGACGTCCTGCTGGCGCTGGCGACGCACGAACCCGCGCCGCCGCACGCCATCTCGGCGACGATTCCGCAGCCGTTGTCGCACCTCATCCTGCGTCTGTTGGCGAAGAATCCGGACGATCGGCCGCGGACGGCACGGGAGGTAATCGACGAACTCACCGCAGTCCAAAGAGACCTCGCACCACCGGCGCAGGCAACGTTGACGACACGGATCAAGCCGGCGGCAAAGTCAGGCAGCAAGACGCTACCAACCTCGAAGGACGCGGACAAGACGGAGGTCGTATCGCCCAGCCCGCTCGGGCGCAAGACTTCCTACGCCGTCTTCGCGCTGATCGCGGTCGGCGTGCTCGGCTGCGTCATTCCCCTGCTGGGCGGCGGCATCTACTACGTCGTCACCGACAACGGGACCATCGAGATCATGACCGAGGACGACAAGGTCCAGGTGCTGCTGCTCAAGAACGGCCAGGAGATCGAAATCCTCGACGGCGCCAGCAAGAAAACCTGGTCGATCCGCACCGGCAAGTACACCGTCCGTCTGAAGGACGATCCCGACACCCTGGAAATCGTCATGCCCGACACGTTCGAATTGAAGCGCGGCGGCAAGCATCTCGTGACGATTCGCAAGAACCCCTATGCGGAGGTGAAAGCTGTCGTTACTCAATTGAAGAAACTCAACCCGCGCTTCGACGGCAACGTCACACCCACGATTGTTGGCGGCGTGGTAACCGGACTGAAGTTCCTCACCGACGAGGTGGACAACATCTCGCCGGTGCGGTCGTTGAAGCGGCTTATTTCTCTGGATTGCCGCGGCACTTCCGCGGGCAAGCGGAAGCTGTCGGACCTTTCGCCGCTCAAGGGCATGCAACTCACCTCGCTGGACGTTTCTTTCAGCCAGGTCCAGGACCTTACGCCGCTCAAAGGCATGCCACTCACCCGACTGAACCTTTACGCTTGCCAGGTCCGGGACGCCGAGCCGCTCAAGGGCATGCCGCTCACTATCCTGCAACTTACCGGTTGCCAGGTCCAGGATCTGGATCCGCTCAAGGGCATGCCGCTCACCTTCCTGAACATTGAAAATACCCAGGTCCGGGACGTGACGCCGCTCAGGGGCTCGCCGCTCACCTCGCTGAACCTTTTGAACTGCCGCGTGCGGAACCTGGAGCCGCTCAAGGACATGCCGCTCACGCACCTGGACCTTCGCGGGACGCAGGTCCACGATCTGAAGGTGCTCAAAGGCATGCCGCTCATCTCGGTCTGGCTTGGTGGGTGCGGCGAGGTCCGAGACCTGGAACCGCTCGAGGGCATGAAGCTCACCGAACTGCTCCTTGAGGGCTGCACCCAGGTCCGAGACCTGGAGCCGCTCAAGGGTATGCCGCTCAAGCGGTTGTTAATTCAGGGCACCGCCGTCACCGACCTGAAACCTTTGCAAGGCATGCCGCTGGAAGAGATCCGCCTGACCCCCAAGAACACCACCCAGGGGCTGGATATCCTCCGCGACATGCAGAGCCTCAAAGACATCGGCATCGCCGGCAACCAAATCTGGCCGGCAGAGAAATTCTGGGCGCTCGACATCAAACCGGCCGACAACGCCGAGCGCGTGGCCATCGCCGATGTCGCCTACGCCGTCAAGCAATTCGCCGTCGCCGCCCGGCTATGGGCAGAGGCCCTGGAAACCGATCCGAAGCTCGGCGACGACCGCCAGGGGCTGCACCGCTACGGCGCCGCCCGCGCCGCGGCCCTGGCCGCCGCCGGACAAGGAAAGGACGAGTCACCGCTCGACGACGCGGCGAAAGTGAAGCTGCGCGGGCAGGCCCTCGACTGGCTGAAGGCCGAGCTGAGCGCCTGGACCAAGGTTCGCGAATCGGGCGCGCGCAGGCGCGACTGACCATCGCTCTGACCCTGGACGACTGGCAAAAAGAACCCGATCTCGCCAGCCTCCGTGACGCCGAGGTCTTGGCCCAGCTCCCCAAGGGCGAGCACACGGATTGGCAGACGCACTGGGCGGAAGTCGAGGCCTTGCGCAAGCAGTTCACGTCCCTGCCCGCCGCCGAACAGGTCGAGGAGGTCCGCAAGGAATTGATGAACCGCAACCCCAAGTTCGACGGCAAGCTGGAGCACAAGACGGACGGCGGCGTGGTGACAGAGTTGAGTTTCGGCAATGGCAATAACGTGACGGACCTTTCACCCGTGCGCGCTCTGTTGAGACTGAAGGTTCTCAATTGCGATGGGGGACCGCTGTCGGACCTTGCGCCGCTCAAGAGTATGAAGCTCACGTCGCTGAACCTTCCTGGCACCCGTGTCCAGAACCTTTTGCCGCTCAAGGGCATGCCGCTCACATCGCTGAACTTTCATATGTGCACTCAGATCCACGACCTGACGCCGCTCGAGGGCATGCGGCTCACCTCCCTGAACCTTCATGACGGCCCCAAGGTCCAGGATCTGACGCCGCTCAAGGGCATGCCGCTCACGTACCTGAGCCTTAACTCCTGCCCGGTTCGGGACCTTT
The DNA here is from genome assembly GCA_963834865.1 of uncultured Gemmataceae bacterium. Lineage (GTDB taxonomy): Bacteria > Planctomycetota > Planctomycetia > Gemmatales > Gemmataceae > CAWIDK01. Next base: position 542,198 of record CAWIDK010000005.1, on the reverse strand, counting down.
CGCTGCTCCAGGGCATGCCGCTCACCACGCTGATCCTTAGTCATTGCCACCAGGTCCAGGACCTTTCGGTGCTCAAGGGTTTGTCGCTGACCACGCTGTTCGTTGATGACACCCAGGTCCGGGACCTGGAGCCGCTAAAAGGAATGCCGCTGAAGCGTGTGTATATTTATGCCCCCGGCGTCACCGATGTGACACCGTTGAAAGGCATGCAGTTGGAAGATATTCGCCTCACCCCCAAGAACATCACCGAGGGGCTGGATATTCTCCGCGACATGAAGAGCCTGAAGACCATCGGCCTTACCCATTACCAATTCTGGCCGGCGGAGAGATTCTGGCGCTCGACAAGCCCAAAGACAACGCCGAGCGCCTTACCTTCGCCCAGATCGGCTACGACCTTAAGAAATTCGCCGTCGCCGCCCGGCTGTGGGCGGAGGCGATGGAAACCGATCCGAAGCTCGGCGACGACCGTCAGGCGCTGCACCGCGAGAGCGCCGCCCGCGCCGCGGCCCTGGCTGTCGCCGGGCAAGGCAAGGACGAGCCGCCGCTCGACGACGCGGCGAAAGCGAAGCTCCGCGGGCAGGCGCTCGACTGGCTGAAGGCCGAGCTGAGTGTCTGGAGCAAGGAACCACCAGGACTGCCCGTCGTGCAAACCTTATGGCACTGGCAAGAGGACAGCGGCCTGGCGGGCATCCGCGACGCGGCGGCGCTGGCCAAACTCCCGGCGGACGAACAGAAGGCGTTCGCCCAGTTGTGGGCAGACGTGGAGGAGCTATTGACGAAGGCGGATGGCGGCTTTCATGCCTTGCCCGCCGCCGAACAGTTTGAGCAAGTCCGCATGGAGTTGAAGAAACGCAACCCCGGCTTTGACGGCAACGTGGGGCACAAGATCGAGGGCGGCGTGGTGACGGAGCTGAATTTCGGCCACGCCAAAAACGTCACCGACCTCTCGCCGGTGCGGGCTTTAGTGGGACTGAAAGTTTTAGGCTGCTTTGGGGCACCGCTGTCGGACCTTTCGCCGCTCAAGGGCATGCTGCTTACCTCGCTGGACCTTCGCGACAGCATCCAGCTTCGGGACCTTTCGCCGCTCAAGGGCATGCCGCTCGTAAAGCTGGAACTTTCACGCTGCGCCCAGGTCCGGGACGTGACGCCGCTCAAGGGCATGCCGCTCACCCACCTGAGCCTTAATAGCTGCGCCACGGATGACCTGGCGCCGCTCAAGGGCATGCCGCTCACCCACTTGGACCTTCTTGGTTCCCGTAACGTCCAGAACCTCGAGCCGCTCAAGGGCATGTCGCTCGTAACGCTGTACCTCAATTTCACCCATGTCCGTGACCTGGCGCCGCTCAAGGGAATGCCACTGAAGCTCTTGATGATTTCAGAAACCGGGGTCACCGATCTGCGACCTCTGCAAGGCGTGCCGTTGGAAGATATCCGCCTGACCCCCAGGAACATCACCCAGGGCCTGGATATCCTCCACGACATGAAGAGCCTCAAGACCATTGGCATCGATTATTACACGGGCTGGCCGGCGGCGGAGTTCTGGGATCGTTACGACAAGGGGGAGTTCAACAAGTAGCGTGGCGGACGTTCGCGATGGTTGCAGAGCGAGCGCCTGGCGTGCGTTTCCAATAAACAGGCTGCCCTCGGCCCTGCTTGGGCCGAAGCGGGCGGTGCTGACCCTCGGCGGCATCGCGTGGAACGCACGTCGAGACGCTCGGCGTCCAGGGCTGGAATCGATGGACCTATGGGGCCGAAAGGCCGCGGAGGTGCGCCGACGCCCGCGTGACCCCGGGGCCTGTCGGCCGCGGACGTGCGATGCAGGACGCTTGTGGGTTAGCGCGCGGCCCCCGGTGTCGTACAATGACGGACGTTGCCCATCGTGCTGTGGCCGGGACCGCCCATGCAAATCACGGTCGTTTGTCCTCGCTGTGAAACGCTACTGCACCTCGACGAGAGTACGCGCGGCAAGCGCGTGCGCTGTCCCAATTCGCAATGCCGCACGATTTTCGAGGCACGCGCCGAGAGCGACAAGGCTCCCCCGCCACCGCCGGAACCGCCGCCGCCCAAGCCTGAAAACCCGGTGTCGGTGGTTTCGGGCTCGGTCGCCGATTTCGTGCAGCTGCTGCCGGCACAGCTTGCCGAGCCCGCGCCACCGCCGCCGATCGCGAAAAGGCCGCCCGAGCCGCCCAAGCCGTCGCGCCCGGCCCGGCCGAAGGAGCCGCCGGCGCCCAAACCGGTCGAGGCGCCGATGCCGGCGCCGGTTGCCGCGGTCGAGGCTGCAGCCATCGCGCCGCCGCCGATTCGTGTCGCGCCAACCGTGGCACCGTCGGGGCCAGCGCCGGTCGATTTTCCCGATGATTTCCCGGGTGATGACGGCGTCGATGGCGAACCGAAGGTAAGCGAGGGCCCACAAGAGGTCGGGCCGGGCGTCTGGGAAGCGCCGCCGGTCCGCGGTGTCGACAATGCGCCGGCGGGGGCCACCGCGGTCATCGAACCACCACCTGTCGTACCTGCCGCGGAGCCGCCGGTCGCCCACACGGCTCGCCGCCGCGCCGTCCTTGGCATCGCGGGACTGGCGCTGGTGGCTGCCATCGTGGTGGGCTACTTCCTGTGGAAGTTCGAGAACGTTCGCGCCGGCAGCGAGGCGGACCGCTTCACTCTCGCCCAGGAACGATACGATCGCGGCGACTACTCCGAGGCCGCGGACGTGTTGAAAAAGCTGATCCGCGATTTTCCCGCCAGCCCCAACATCCGCAAGTATAGCTTCATGGCCGAGCTGAGCGTCGTCCGTAGCGAGGCGGATGCCGCGCAGGACGTCAACGCGCTCAAGCCGGCCTTCATGCACGTGCAGCAGTTCCTCAGCTTCAATGAACAGGAACCGCTGCTCAAGGATCGCCATGCCGACGTTCTGGCTGACGCTGCAACTGCTCGCGAAACGGCTGGCGGACGAGGCCGGCAAGCTTAACGACGGCGAGGCGCTGAAGCTGGCGCGCCAGGCCTGGGCCGAGACGGACAAGCTCGAGCCGCCAGCGAATGTCAACCTTGCCGAGGCCAAGCGCATCCAGGACGAGCAATTCGCCCAGATCGACAAGGGACAGCAGGCCCACATCCGACGGCAAGGCGTGATCGCCGCCATCCGGGAGCGAATCCGTCAGCCCAATGCCGCCAGGGTGCAGGAGCGTGCGCGCTGGTCCAGCGCACTGACTTGAAAAACGACACGGAGGTTGCCGGGCTGCTCGCGCAGATGGTCGGCGCATCGAGCCGCGATCAAATACGAGCCGGCCACGGCCGGCGCCGGCACGGGCACGATCGACGAGGACGCGCTGCCGGGCGTGCTGGTGATTCCAGCGCTCACGACAGCCAAGGCCGACGCCACGCACGGCGGGGTCGCCCTGGCGCTGGCCCGCGGCGTTCTGTACGCGCTCGATCCGCAGACCGGCGAGCTGCGCTGGGCACGGCGTGTCGGCATCGACACCAGCGTCCTGCCGTTGCGCGTGCCGGCCGATCCGATCACGCCGGAGTTGGTGCTGGTGCTGTCGTCCGATAACCGCAGTGTCACCGCCCTCGTCGCCGACACGGGGCGCGTTGTTTGGCGGCAGGGCCTGGAACAGCCGTGTACTGGGCAGCCGGTGCTCGTCGGCCGTTCGCTGCTGGTGCCGACACACAGCGGCCGGGTCGACGAGATCGAGATCAGCGGCGGCCGGCTGCTGGGGCATTATGAGCTGGGCCAGCCTCTGACCGTCGGCGGGGCGCGTCAAGACGGCACGTCGCTGGTTTACTTCCCGGGGGACGATTTCTGCGTCTACGTGCTGGACGTGGCGAAGCGGACCTGTGCGGCGATCCTCTATTCCAATCACCCCGCCGGCTCGCTGCGCGGCGTGCCGATCCTCCTGGCGCGAAGAAGACGCCGCCCAAGGACGGCGCCCAGGCCAAGGGCTCCGGCGGATGGATGCTGCTCTGCCAGGCCAAGGGCGCCGCCGAGGTGCAGGTCCGGCCTTTCGAGCTGCCCATCCACGATCCAGATCAACCGGCGGCCGAACCGGGGCTCCACGTGCCCGGCCTGTCGTGGTTCCCGCCGTTTCACGACGCCGAGAAGCTGGCCCTCGCGACCGACGCGGGATGGCTGTCGCTCTGGGGCATCCGTGAAAAAGGCAATCGCGACGATCCGCTCTTGTTTCGGCTGCTGCGCGGCGATTACGCGATTGGCAGCGGCCCCGGTCGGGCCCAGGTCGTCCACGCCGACGCGGAAGGCTACTGGGTGCTGAGCGGCGGCCGGCTGCACCGGCTCAATCCGGTGATTCGGCCGCACTCGGGACCGGACGTTGTGGCCGCGTGGCCGCAGCCGCCGGCGCTGGGCTCGCCGCTGCACGCGGGGCAGCACCATCGCGACGCGGCCGGCCGTGCCACCCTGATCATGACAACGCTTGCTCTCGATCAGCCGACCTGCCTGTGTACCGCAGTCGATGCGGCGTCGGGGCATTTCGTCTGGCAGCGCCAGCTCGGCTTCGTCCCACTGCACGGGCCGGTGGCGGCGGCCGGGCGTGTCGTGCTGCGCGACGCGAACGGGCTGACCCTGCTCGACCCGGCCGCGTTCGCCGGCGCGGACGGCCAGCCGTGGCAGGCCGTGGACGAGTTCACGGTGCGCGAGCCGCTCGGCGCCGATGCTCACGTTTTGCTCCTGCCGGGGGCGAATGAATGCGTGCAGCTCACGTGGTCGAACCAGCCGACCGCGACCAAGCTCCGCGTCCGCCATGTGCCGCCAGGCGGCACCGGCACCACCGAGGATTTTGTCGTGCCCGCGCCGCCGGCCGGCACTCCCGCAGCCGGCGAAGGATTTGTCCTGTTGCCGCTGGCCAACGGCGTGGCGGTGCGCGTCGATTTCGCCGGCAAGGTGATGGCCGGGCCCAACTGGCGGCGCAGGGCGTCGACGAGCAGTCGCCGGGCCACATCGTACCGCTTGGCAGCGACGAGTTTATTCTGACCGACGGCGCGCGGCCTGGTGCGCGTCGCGTGGTCGGGCAAGCTCCATCAGCTGCGCGCCCCCCCGGTGGAGTTGAGCCACCGCATCGTATCGCCGCCGGCAGTGCTGCTCGCGCCGGCGCCCGGCCGTGTGTCTTTGTGGCCGACGCATCGGACGCGCTGACGATGCTCGGCGAGCGGCTGCAGGTGTTGCGTCGCTGGCAGCTGGCGGGCAAGATCACGGCCGGCCCGTTCGTCCGCGGCCCGGCCATCGTCTGCGTGGTCGACCACAAGCAGCTCATTGGCATTGACCCCGAGGCGAACGAGCCGTTTTTGGATTATGCAATGGCGGACATCGTCGGGGCGCCGGTGCTGGTCCAGGGGATGCTGGTGGCCGCGGACGTGATGGGTAATTTCCTTGCGTTCGACCCGCAGACCGGCGCCAAGCTCGGCCCGGGCTACACGCTGCGGGCGAACACGGCACCGGAGACGGCCCCGGTGCCGTTCGGTCCGGGCCGGCTGCTGGTGCCGCTTAACGACGGCACCCTGCTGCTGTTGCCGTTGGAGAAGCTGCTGCGCTGACTTTCTTGACGTTCTTGGGCCCGCGCGGACTACAATGACGCTCCGTGCAGGAGCGTCACCATTCTTCGCGAGAGGGCCCATCCATGACCTGCGCCAGAGCTGCCGCCTGTCTTGCCATTCTGGCATTGCTGGGCGGGCTGGTCTTCACCCAGCAACCTGCCAACGAAAAACGTCCCGGCGGCAAAGCCGGTGCGGCTGCCGAAGCACCGCCGCTCACCCACAAGGTCGAGAAGAAACCGTTCAAGATCGCGCTGACGGTGAACGGGACCCTAACGGCCGAGGAAACGGCGGAGATCAGCTATCGGCCGCACCCCATGATCCCCGCTCCCGCGAGCCAGGGACCGCTAACCATTCGCACCATCGTCGCGCACGGCGCCAGCGTCAAGCAGGGGGACGTGCTGGCGGCCTTCGACAGCACCAAGATCGACGAGGTCATCGCGGACCTGGCAAGGGAGCTGAAAACGCTCGACGCCGGTCTCAAACTCGCCGAGGAAGAGCTGCCGCTCTTTGAGAAATCGGTGCCGGTCGAACTGGCGGCCGCGGAATCCGCCAAAAAACGCGCCGACGAGGACCTGAAGTATTTCCTGGAGGTCGACCGCGCGCAGCAGCAAAAACAGGTGGATTGGCGGGTGAAGAGCAGCAAGTTCTACAAGCAGTACGCCGAAGAGGAGCTGCAACAGCTCGAGAAAATGTACAAGGCCAACGACCTGACCGAGTCCACCGAGCGCATGATCCTCCGGCGCCAGCAAAACTACGTCGAGATGGCGACGTACTTTTATCAGACCGCGGTGATCGACCGCGAGCACACGCTGAAGTTCACGTTACCGAACCGGGAAATCGCCTTGAAGGAAAACCAGCTCAAGCAGGACCTGGTGCTGGCGAAGGCGCAAACGACGCTGGGACCGACGGCGATCCAGAAGCGGACGGCTCTGGCCAAGATGCGCGCCGACCGCGAGAAGAACGTCGCGCGCCTGGAAAAGCTTGGCAAGGACCGCGCCGCGCTCACGGTGCTCGCTCCCATTGCCGGCGTCGTGTACTACGGCAAATTCCAGAAGGGCCACTGGACCGGATCGGCCGGCCTCGACAGCAAGCTGGTCAAGGGCGGCACCGTGTCGGCCGACGACGTTTTCCTCACCGTTGTCAAGCCGCGTCCGGTGGTGGTGCATCTGACGATCGAGGAAAAAGATGTGCATCTGATCAAGCCGGGCCTGGAGGGCAAGGCCAAGGTGCTGTTCCATCCCGAGCGCACGCTGGCCGCTCGAGTCGCCAGACTCTCGCCGGTGCCGGCGTCGCCGGGCAAGTTCGACGCCCAGGTCGTCCTGACGATGGGACCTGCGGATGCCAACCTGATGCCGGGCATGGCGTGCTCGGTCCAGTTCGTGCCGTACGCCAAGAAAGACGCCCTCGCGATCCCGGCCGCCTCGATTCACGAAGAAGACGATCAGTATTTCGTGGACGTGATGAGCCCGAATGGCCGGCCGGAAAAGCGGCAAGTGACGCCGGGCCGCACCGATGGCGAACACACGGAGATCCTCGACGGCCTGCGGGACGGCGACGAAATCTGCGTCGACCGCCCGGGGCCAAAAACGGCCCAGAAGAAACAACCCCCCACGACGGCGGAGAAAGGAACGCTCCCATGAAATCGCAACGATTGCTCGCTCTGCTGATCCTGCTCGGTGGGCCGGCCGGTCTGTCCCTCGCCTGGCCGACCGATGAGCCGGCACTCATCGGCGGCAACGGCGAACCGCAGGCGAAGCAGCCATCGCTCGCCGAGATCGGTCCGCGCACCAAACCGGTCCCGCCGCCCGACCCGGCCGCCGTCGAAAGTTCCATTCGCAAGGGCGTCGACTTCCTGATGGGCAACCAGAACAAGAACGGCTCGTGGGGCAGCGCGGCGCTCAAGGGCGGCGTGCCGATCTACGCGCCGGTCCCAGGTGCCCATGAGGCGTTCCATAGTGCCGTCACCGCGATGTGCATCTCGGCTCTGATCGAGACCGGCGGCGACCGCGACGACGTTAAGCAGGCGATCGAACGCGGCGAAACCTGGTTGATGGACGCCCTACCCAAGGTGCGCCGCGGCAGCGCGGATGCGCTCTACAACATCTGGGCGCACCTGTATGGCATCCAGGCGTTCGTGCGCATGCACCAGCGTCTGCCGGACCCGGAGCGTCGCAAGAAGCTGGAGGGACTGATCCGCGAGCAGATTGGGTTTCTGATGCGTTATGAGTCGGTGGACAACGGCTGGGGCTATTACGACTTTCGCGTCGGCTCCCAGCGGCCCGCGACCGACTCGACCAGCTTCATGACCGCCGCCGCCCTGGTGGCTCTGCGCGATGCCAAGGACATCGGCATCGACGTGCCGGAGAAGCTGGTCAAGGGCGCGGTGGAGTCCGTCCAGCGCCAACGCAAGCCGGACTTCAGCTATCTCTACGGCGAATACCTTAAATGGGATCCGGGGCATCCGATCAACTTACCCGGCGGCAGCCTCGGCCGTTCCCAGGCGTGCAACGTGGCCCTGCGGCTGTGGAACGACGACAAGGTGACGGACCAGATCATGAAAACCTGGCTGGATCGTCTGTTCGTGCGCAACGGCTGGCTTGACATGGGCCGCAAGAAGCCGATTCCGCACGAATCGCACTTCGCGGTGGCGGGCTACTTTTTCTATTTCGGGCACTATTACGCCGGCCTGTGCATCGGCCAACTGCCGCCGGCCGATCGGCCCGTCTATCAGGACCACCTGGCGACGGTGCTGTTGCGGCTGCAGTCGAAGGACGGTTCGTGGTGGGACTACCCGCTGTACAACTATCACCAGCAATATGGCACCGCGTTCGCGCTGATGACGCTGAAGTGCTGTCGCCGGCCGCCGGCGCCGGCACCACGTTAGTTGGTCCTGACAAGGAACCCGGCACGCCGCTACGATGGCGGTAAAGGGGAAATGCCATGATCGAATTGACCGACGCACAAATCCGAGCGATGGAAAGCCAGAAGTCTCCCGTCGAGGTGGTGAATCCACACACGCAGGAAGTATTCGTCCTGATCCGTCAGGATGTATACAAGCTTGTGAGCCGCCTCGTCGATGGCCCCAACCGGCGCGGCTGGGACGATCCTGAGTTGGATGACTACGAGCGTTATCGAAAGACATCATGATTCACGGCGAGGTGGTGCTCGTGGACTGGGCCTATTCCGATTCCACCGGGACCAAGCTCCGCCCGGCGATCGTCGTGCAGGCCGATTTTCTCAACACCGTTATCGACGACACGATCCTCGTGCAGATTACCGGCAGGCGGCACGGCCTGCCGGGTACTGAAGTTGAGATCGACCCGGCGCAGGAGCCCCGCTCGGGCCTTACCAAGGTGTCCTACGCCAACTGCACAAATCTCCTCACCACCGAACAGGCCCTTATCGACCAGACCATCGGTTACGTTGCCGACGCCGTGATGCAGCGGATCGGGCAATGCTTGAAGACGGTGCTGGAATTGCCATGATCGGCGACCGCGAAGCGCTTGGGCGGTCCACGACAATCACCGCCCGGGTTTTCTCTGGGCTCCACGTCGAGGGCCCTTCGGCTGCCGCTTGCCGGATGCCTCTCGCTTGGCATCGGCCAGCGCCTGGACGAAGGCGGCATGCTCGGGTGTCGCCAGGCCTTGCTCGAGCATCGTCAACAGCCGCCGGTCCTCGCGGAGCAGCGCCGCCACGTCGATCCACAGCCCCGGAAAACTCCGAATCCGCACGATCCCGTCGGCGTCGGCCGTTAGCTCACTGCCGGCACGCAGATCGAACCACCGCAGCTGCTGCTCCCGCACGCACAAGACCAGGTATTCGCAGACGCCATAGCGCGCGTAGTCGTCCTTCTTCGCGTGCAGGTCGATCGACCGGCTGCTGTTGGCAATCTCCGTCAGCAGCTCCGGGGCACCCGTGACGTAATCATCCGTTGTGGTGCCCGATTGCCCGCCGTGTTCAGGTGCGATGCGCAGGAAGAGGTCGGGTTGCGGCTCACCCTCGTCGCCCAGTAGAACGGTTGCGTTGTCGCCGGATTCCACGCCGGGCGTGTGCAACTGGTAGGTTCCAAACAAGGTTCCCAGTAGCACGTGATACGTGCCGTGCCGGCGTTTCAACGGTGACGCCACGTAGACGGTCCCTCCGATCAGCTCCGCCTTGAAGCCCGCAGGCATCTGTTCATAGATTCGGTGGAACTCGGCGCGCGTCATGCGGTCGCCGCTGTGCAGCTCCGGCACCTCCGCACGCGGAACAATCGCTTGGGCAACGCTAGCCATACGTCTCCTCAATCAGGCATGCATTCATTGTATCTCGCGAAGCACGGCAAGTATTCAGCTGTTGCTCTCAGCGCGGCGGCCCTGGCGGCGGGCCGAACTTTGACCTGAACGGCGCGCCGGTCATCTCACGCCAGGTCCGTACCTGCTCCTCGGTCAGCACCGCCAGCGCCCGTTGGCGAGCCGCCTGCTGCTTTTGCTCGAAACCCTTGCGAAAGTCATCCTTGGGCGGGCCGTGGGGCTTGCCTTGCGACGGCCCGAAGAAAAACGTCTCCGCCTCAATCGTTCGAATGCGTTTGCTTTGCTCGGCGGTCAGCTTCAGAGCGGCGATCACGTTTGGGTCGCGGAAGGCCGCCAATCCCTGGCTTTGCAGCGCGATCTGCCGCAGCCGGCGATCTTGTTCCGCGGTCAGGATCGTGCTCACCAGCGTGTCTTCGCTGCGGATCAGCTCGGCGAAGCGCCCTCGCGCTCGGTCGCGCTGATTTTGCCCCATTGCATCATTTTTTTCATACCCGCGTCCAGCATCTCGCGAACCTGCGTGCGCTGCGGCTCCGTGAGCTTCAGCTCGTCGAGCACGGCGCGCTCGCGCAACATCGGCGTCGGCCGTGCCGCCTGGAGCATGGCGAGGTCGGAGAGGATTTTTTCCACGCGCGCCTTGGTGTCGCGCAACTCCTCCTGGGCCGCGGGGTCGTCCTGGCGGCGGTCGATGAACTCCTGGAAATAGACCAGGGCCGACTCCAGCAAGCGCTTGCGTGCACCGTGCAGCTGCGGATTGCCGGCCAGCTCCTCATCGCTGATCTCGATCATCTCGTAAACCGCCTTCTGCGCGAGGCGAAACTGCGCCTCGGCGTCCTCAGCGCGCTGCCGTTCACGCTCATAGGCCGAGCGGATCAGCCCCGCGCTCACCAGCGAACCGATGGTGAGGAGTATCAGCAGCACCAGGCCGGCGCCTACGAACGACGGATGCCGCTGCCGCCACTTCCGCATCCGCTGCGGCACGCTCGGCCTACGCGCGAGGATTGGCTGATTATCCACGAAACGGCGCAGATCGTCGGCGAACGCGCGGGCGGTGGCGTAGCGGTCGGCGGCATGCTTGCTCACCGCCTTGAGCACGATCGTCTCCAGCTCGGTCGGAATCGCGCGGTCCACAGCACGCGGCGGCCGCGGCTCGTCGTTGAGGATTTGCCTGAGCAGCCGCTGCTGGTCCTCGCCGTCGAACATCGGCCGCAGCGTCAGCAGCTCGTAGAGGGTGGCGCCGAGCGAATAGACGTCGGTGCGGACGTTCGAGCGCAGCGCCCTGGCCGGCCGCCTGCTCCGGGCTCATGTAGCGCAGCGTGCCGAGCAAATCGCCGGTGCGCGTCAGCCCGGCGCCGGTGTGAAACTGCGCCAGGCCGAAATCGGTGACCCAGAGGTTGCCGCGGCCGTCGATGAGCAGGTTGGCGGGCTTGATGTCGCGGTGGATGACGCCGAGCTGATGGGCATGCTCCAGCGCCTCGGCGGCCTGGATCGTGAGGCGGGCGAGCGTCCGGAAGAAGCTGTCGCCGCGCGTTGCCCGCTGCGTCGAGAGCTCTGCCGCGATGTTGCCGACGTCGGTCGGCACCGTCGAGTGCGCGCCGGCCAGGTCGTCCAGGCTCGCAGGCGGCTCGGCGGGCCGAAGCTGGTGGATCAGCTCGGCGAGGTTTTGGCCCTCGATGAGCTGCATGGCGTAGTAGTGGACGCCGCGTTCGCAGCCGACGGCGTGGACGGGCACAATATTGGTGTGGTGCAGCGCCGCGGCGGCCTGGGCCTCGTTCTTGAATCGCTGCAGTTGCTTGGCGTCGAGCGCCGCCGCGAACGGCAGCACCTTGAGGGCGACGCGCCGGCCGAGCGATAGCTGCACCGCCTCGTACACGGTGCCCATGCCGCCGTGGCCGATCTGACGCACGATGCGAAAATCGCCCAGCGGCTCGGCTGGCAGCGCTTCGTCTGCCGCGGCTTGTGGCAGCGCCTGCACCAGCGGACCGGCGGCGTGGAACAGGTCGAGCGCGTCGAGATACGGCTCCAGCGCCGCGCGAATCTCGGGGAACCGCGCCACGAAAGTAGTGCGGTCCGGCCGGCGACCCGCCTCGAGATCGGTGAGGTATTCCTGCGTGGCCCGCAAGAGACGCGGGTCGTCGGTGGATGGCTCGGCGTTCATCGGCGTGCTCATTTCAAGCTGGCCAGGTAGTCCGCCAGCGCCTTGAGATCGGCGTCGTTGATCTTCCCCTCGGGATACTTCGGCATCTTCGAGCCCGGCTTATGGCTCTGCGGATCGCGCACGTGAGCGGCGATCCAGTCGGCATCGTGCCTGGCGCCGATCGTGCTGAGATTGGGCCCGCCGCCCATCTTCGGCGGCCCACCCGGTCCACCAGGCGGCCCAGCCGGTGGTCCACCAGGCGGCCCACCCGGCGCCAGATTGCCCAGCCCGCTGGTGGCATGGCACTGCTTGCAGCGGTTGTTGTCGAACACCTTGCGACCCGCGGCGTATGGGCCGGCATCGACGCCCGCTTCCTCGATCGGCGCAATCCCCGGCGCGGCGTCCGGCCCCTTGCCCGACGGGTTGCTGTTATTGCGAGCCGGGCAGCCGGACAGCCCGACGACGACGAAGACGGCGACAACGGAAACGCCCAGGCGCATCGACGATTCTCCCAGGGATTACGGGTTCGCTCCGAGCTGCACGCGCAGCCGGGCGAGGCCGCGCATCCAGAGTTTCTCGACGCTGTCGAGGCTGCGGTTCATGCGGCGCGCGACCTCGGGAAACGTCAGGCCTTCGAGGTGACGGAGCACCAGCACCTCGCGGTAGTCCTCGGGCAATTCCGCGAGCGCGTCGGCGAGCAGCACCGCCTGCTCACGGCGGGCAGCCCGATGGCTCGGCGACGAATCGCGCGCCACCAGGCCGCGGTCGAGCAGCACGGTGGAGCAGTTCAGATCGTTCTCGATTTCGCGCTCGAGCCGCACGTCGCGGCCCTGAGTGCCAAGGTAATGGCGGAACAGGTTGGCCAGGTTCGCAGCCAGGATTTGCCGCAGCCAGCTCACAAGCTCCGCCTCGCTGGTGCCGCGGAAGCGCGCGAAATTGCGATGCGCTTCGAGGAAGGTCTCCTGCACGAGGTCGGACGCGTCGGCTTTGCCTTGCAGCCGTTTACCGATCTGCACGCGCGCCAGCAGCGCAAGGTAGCGCCGATACAGCTCCAGCAGCCGGCCCAGGGTCGCGCCATCGCCGGCCCGGGCATCGTGCAGCCATTGTTGCGGATCGGCGGTCATGTCCGCGCCCTTGACACGGTTCGTCTATCTGGTTGGTCGCAAAGCCCACCGCGCTACCGCCGCGCGGCTTCATGTTGCGCTTGTGTCTTCACTGCTCCCGGCCGATTGGCATCGGTGGACATGGCCGTATTCTACTCGCTTGCGGTCGCGTTTGGAATTCGCAGCGCTCGCACCCAACGCCGAATATCCAGTCGGGACATCGTCATATCGCGTTATCACGTTTTTATGGGACACCCCTGCAACTGCAACGCGCGGTGCCGGTTTCGCCGCAACACCCGGGTCGCCGGGCGCATGCGTCCACGTTTCACCGTCGGCGAACATTCGTCTCGCCGCCGCCAAAAAAAGAAAAATGTGTGGACATCTGTCCCCTAAGGCTGGATGATTACCCTTCAGCGGCTCTTTTAGACTTCGGCAATCGTAGGCGACGCTGCCAGCGTCGCCCACTTCGGCCCGCTCCAGTCGACCGCCGGGGAAAGCGAGCTATTCACGATGCAGCTCGTCATCAACAGTTTCGGCGCTGCCCTTCGCCGCCAAGGCGAGCGTTTCCTCGTCCGCGCCGGCGACCGCGAATTGGCCATCTCCGCCCACAAGGTCCAGAGCATCCTCGTCGCCACCGGCGTCTCACTGACCACCGATGCGCTGCAGCTCGCCGCCGAGCACAACATCGACGTTGTCCTCGTCGACAAGTTCGGCGATCCTTACGGCCGATTCTGGCAGAACCGCATGGGCAGCACCGCCGCCATCCGCCGCCGCCAGCTGGAAGTCGCCGACGGCCCCGAGGGCCTGGCCCTGGTCCGCGGCTGGATCGAGGCGAAGCTGCGCCACCAGCTCGAATTCCTCGACGAGCTGGCCCGCCGCCGACCCGGCGCCGAGGCCGACTTCGCCCCCGCCCAGAACGGCCTGCGCGACTGTCTGGCCCGCGTCACCGCCCTGACCGGCACCGTCGACGAACAACGCAACACGGTGCTCGGCCTCGAAGGCGCCGCCGGCCGCGTCTACTTCCTCTGCCTTGGCCGGCTCGTCCCGGAGGCCTATCGCTTCGACGGCCGCAGCCGCCATCCCGCCAGGGACGGCTTCAACGCCATGCTCAACTACACCTACGGCGTGCTCTATTCGCAAGTCGAGAAGGCCTGCGTCTGCGCCGGCCTCGACCCGTTCGTCGGCTTCCTGCACACCGATAATTACGGTAAGAAATCGCTCGTATTCGACCTCATCGAGCCCTTCCGCATCCTCGGCGATCGCACGGCCCTGCTCCTGTTCACCGGCCGCCGCATGAAGACCGAGCACTTCGAGGCGGTCCCCGGCGGCGTCGCCCTGAGCCCCGCCGGTCGGGCCGCCCTGCTGGAGTCGTTCAACGAGCGAATGGAGCAGGCGGTGCGTTACCCGGTGCAATCGAAGCCGGGCAGGACGCGAAACATCAAGCGTCGCGACGTGATCCGCTACGAGGCCCACTCCCTGGCCAACCGCCTGCTCGGCAAGACCGACCTGCCGCGCGTGGTCGAGACCCGCCGCCTCTGGGACGAGTCGGCCGCCGCCGTGCCGGACCTCGACGCCGACGACGAGCTCGACCCAGCCCTGCCGGACGAGGAATCGCTTCCCGAAGAGCCCCCGGAGGAACCGCCATGCTGACCTGGGTCGTCTACGACATCTCGAAGGACAAAACGCGCACGAAGGTCGCCAAGCGCTGCCTCGATTTCGGATTGTACCGGGTGCAAAAGAGTGTTTTCCTGGGTGATTTGCCGCCGAACCGGATCGACGAAATCCTGCTTTTCAGCCGGGAATTGCTGGTACCGGAGACTGACTCAGTGTACATTTTTCCGATGTGCCGGGAGGATTTCGCGAAGGTGCGCATCGTCGGAATGGGGTTTGACCGCAAGCTGGTGGCGGACGAGTTGCTGACGAAGGTGATCTGACCCGTAGCGGCAAGCGTCCCGCTTGCCAGGCTGACCAGGTGGCGGATGAGTTGTTGACGAGGGTTTTCTGAGTCGAAGGGTTTGAGGTCGCAAATTGCGACCCTAAAGATGCGGTCGCAAACTGCGACCGCATCGTTGGCGAGACTGGGGCTCGACATGGCAGATAGCCAAAACCTCGTGGTCGTCGACCAGATCGAGCCCCTCATCCGTGACGTGCGCGGAGTCAAGGTCATGCTGGACAAGGACTTGGCGACGCTGTACGGCGTGCCGACCAAGGTGCTCAATCAAGCCGTGAAACGCAACCGGAGCCGGTTCCCGGAAGACTTTCTCTTTCAGCTGGCGCCAGATGAGGTGGAAGCTTTGAGGTCACAAATTGTGACCTCAAAACCCGGCCATGGCGGTCGCCGGTACCTGCCATACGCGTTCACCGAACACGGCGCCATCATGGCGGCGACCATCCTGAACTCGCCGCGTGCCGTCGACGTCAGCGTCTTCGTCGTCCGCGCCTTCGTGAAACTCCGCCGCGTCGTGGCCGGCCACAAGGAACTGGCCGCCAAGCTTGCCGAACTCGAACGCCGAGTCGGCGGTCACGATGATGCGATTCGCCAGCTGGTGGCTGCCCTGCGGGAGCTCGATGGCGCCGCCCGCCGAGGACAAACCCAAAAAGCCGTTCGGCTTCGCACGGTACCGCGAGCAATCGCCGAGTTGACCACGGGTTGATACTGTTCTCGACGCTGGTTGTTGACTCTCGCCGCGCATACGATATCATTCCAGGTATCAGAAATGCCTGTAGCGATATCAATTCCGAGGTGAACATGGCTGGCTGGTCAGGACCGCGAGGGAAGGAGATCGGGTCGGCCAATGGCGAAGCACGACAAGACGCGGCAGGCGATTTTCGAGGTTCCGACCAAAGCAGGCATCGACTGGCGGGATGTCGAGGCGCTCTTCAAGCATTTGGGGGCGACTGTCACCATGGCGAAGGGCTCTCGCGTACGGGTGATGCTCAACGGCATTAAAGCTGTGTTTCATCGGCCCCACCCGCGCAAGGAGGCGAGCAAGGGCTGCGTCGAATCGGTCAGGGAGTTCTTCCAGAACGCGGGAATCGAACCATGATGGAATATAAAGGATACACCGGCCAGATCATGACCGTGGATGAAAAGCAGGGACTGATTCACGGCCGCGTCGCTGGCATTACCGACGTGATCACATTTGAAGGCAGCACCTTCGAAGAGCTCATGCAGGCCTTCCACGACTCTGTCGACGACTACCTCGATTTTTGCGGAGACAGCAAGGAGTCGCCCGAGAAGCCTCTTTCCGGAAGATTTCTGGTGCGGATCTCGTCCGAATTGCACAAGCAGGCGTCGCTGGCTGCCAAAAGGTCCGGTGCAAGTTTGAATGCCTGGGTTGCCGCTGCCATCGAAGCGCAAATCCGGTACGAAAGAAAGAAGTCAGGACGACACGCCAATGGCGCCGAGCGCGAATTCGACGATGCGGACATCAAGACGTTGTTGGGGCTTCTTGAGCTTCGGTTGTTGCGCGAGTTGCGTGAACGTGGTGAACAAGTAGCCGGAAGCGAGACGAAACTCGCCGAACACTGACTGAACCGCGGCAGCCTCCGTGTGAGGCAGTGGTGCTTTTCGATAAATTGAGCGACGCTTGCGGATAGCGGTAACTCCAAGAAAACAAGGATTGAAACCGGATCGCGGTAACTCGATTCCGCGCTGAATCCAACAAAACAAGGATTGAACAAAGGCCCCTGGTTCTTCGGCGGATGCACCTGATGAGCGCAATTATTAACTCATGCGAACTGGATGTCACCGAGTACCGCTTGCGGTTCGAGCGGCCGCTGGCGCCCAGCGAAGCCACGCACCTGCGCGGTTTCTTTGGTGCGGCATTCGCCGAGGAACAGCTGCTCCACCACCACCGGCCCGATGGGTCGCTGGTTTACGACTACCCGCGCGTGCAGTTCAAGGTGATTGACCGCACGGCCCACCTGATCGGTCTTGCCGAGGGCGGCGCAGTCGTCGAGAAACTCTGGCGCGAGGTGGAGTCGGCCCGCCTCGGCCGCGACGAGTTGCCGATTCTGGAGGCCACGCTGGTGCGCCGTCGCGAGTTTCTCGGCGAATGCACGGAGCCAGTAGCGTACCGGTTTGTCAACCCGTGGCTCGGCCTGAATCAGCAGAACTATGCCCGCTACGACGCGGCCCGTTCGGACGCAGAGCGGCGGGCAGTGCTGGAGCGCGTGCTGGTGGGCAACTGCCTTTCTCTGGCGAAGGCGTTTGGGCATTGGGTCAATGGCCGGCTGGCGGCGGACGCGCGGTATCTGCGGCCGCGGTCGTGCCGGTTCAAGGACCGCCCGATGATTGCCTTCAACGGGCCGTTCCGAGTCAACTTCCGCTTGCCGAGCGGCATTGGCGTTGGCAAATCGGTGAGCCGCGGGTTTGGGACCGTGGCGCTGGTGGAATCGCAGTCGGTGCCCGGCTGAGCCGGAGGTGGTCCATGCTCGAAGCGATGTGCGAACTGGCCCTCGATTACCTGCACGACAAGCTGGGCGGCAAGGCCGACGAATCGCCTGAGGACTTTTACAAACGCATCCGGACGGCTGCACCGGAGCGACTGTTCCCGTTCCTTGTCGAGAACGTCGAGGAAGAGCGCGGCAAGGACAAGCCCCGGTATTACACGCTCGCGCCGGCGGACGACGATCCAAAAATCGCCGTGCTCGAAACCTTCGAGTTGAAGGCGTCGGATGCGTGCAAGTTGCCATTCAACCAGCCGAGCGGTTCCCAGTCGGCCGCGCTTGGACCACTCGTGAAGCGTACCGCGCCGAGCAAAGTGAAACCGGCCGGGCCAAGCCGAAAGATTCAGGTAACGACGCTCGACGCATTTGAGGAGATTGGCAAGTCCGGGCAGCCGTGGAGCGCCTACTTTGCGTCGGCTCATGAATGCTGGCTGCGGAAGACATTACGCAACGGGTCAACACTCATCGATGCGCCGGATGGCGCCTTGGCAGCGGCAGTCGAGACCATCAACGAGAAGCGAACCGTATTGCTGACTTTCCGCACCGCAGACCGGCGGCTGCCGGGGGAGGTGCCGGAGTATGTCGCGTATTTGCAGGAAGTACTGGCAACAACCAAGTACACGACGGGGGCGGTGCCGTTACAGCCGGAACAGGCCTGTCCGCTGTGCGGTGGGGCGCCCATGGACGTTTACCCGAACGCCCTACGCGGCGCGGGTATTAACCTCGCGAACCTCGATCGCGACGGCGCGTTCCCTGGACTCGACCCGGCAGCCGCATGGAAGAGCTTCGCTCTATGTGTGCAGTGCTCGGACCTCCTATACGTCTACTGGAATCACGTCGCTAGCACTTTTTTGACGCGCGTTGCAGGCGAAAATGCCCTCGCCGTCCCAACACTCAATGTGGCCGACCCAGGACGAAAGCGAGTCGTGGCGCGTCTCCGCGACTGGGTTGCCGACGCCACGAAGAAGGTTACCAGCCGGGAACGCCAACTCCTGAAGGCGCTTGCCGAGGACCGTTCGGTCAACAGCCTCACCATTCTCTGGGCCGAATTCGGGCAGCGGATCGACGACATCCGCGGCGTTGTCACCGACGTGCTGCCCAGCCGGCTGAACGAGTTATCCCACCAGAACGAAGAATTCGATCGGCTCAACCTGCCGATTTTCCCGGACGTTCATCTCGGCGAGTTCGAGTACGACCTTGGGCTGTCGATGCTTCGGCCATTGCTGCACCGTCCGGGCGGCAAGAAAGCGCAATCGCGCAACGATAGCCGCCGGCTGTTCGACCTGCGCCGGGACATCGCGGACGCCATCTATCACGCCCGACCGTTGCCGTGGCAGCGGTTCTGGGCCGAGGTTCACGAGACGGTGCGCTGGCACTGGGGCGCGGCCTGTCAGTCTGACAACTGCCCCTACAGCATGTTGTACGAAGGCTGGTCCAAGAAGAAGAACGAGGGTTTCTTGACCCTCGCCGGCTGGATCCGCCAACTGACGCGCTTTCTGCACTTTTGTCGCACAATCGGAGGGTATCCCATGTCCGAACCCGCCCAGGCCTACCGGCCTAGCTGCGAACTGCTGCGCCCCTATTTCGGCCCGGCGTCCGGCATCGACTCGCCCGCAAAGGCATTCGCCTTCATCCTCGGGCTGCTGTACGGCAAGCTATTGCAAGTCCAGGCCGCGCGCGGCGTCAACGTCGGCGCCAATGCGTTGACATGGCTCCGGCGGCTCACCCTCGCCGGCAAAGACCTGCCCGACCTCTACGTCAAGGTCCGCGAGAAGATGCTGGTGTACGGCACCGAAGCAAGCCCCGCCGTTCGCGCCTGGTAGGCGAACTCGGCGAGTTAGGCGTGCAGCTCGGCTCTGGAATCAAACTCGACGAAACGCAGACATGCTATTTCCTGCTCCTGGGCCAATCCCTGGCCGTGAAGCTTATGCCCTCAAGAGACACCACTACCAATGGAGGAGCCGATGCCTGAGACGCCCCCAACCCTGTCGTCGCGCCGCGAGTTCCTGTTCTGTTATGACATCAAGATGGGCAATCCGAACGGCGACCCCGATGAGAACCGGCCGCGCGTGCTGCCCGACAAGACGCACTACGTTACCGATGTCCGCCTCAAGCGCTTCGTCCGGGATTACCTGAAGAGCCAGGGTAAGGAAATCCTCGTCGATACTATCGAGGGGAAGACAACGAACCTGACCGGCCGAGTCGCTGCTCACCTGCAAGCCAAGAGCCTTGCCAAGTGCGAGGGAGCGCCATTGGTTGCAATCCTACTGAACGCGTTCATCGACGCCCGGTTATTCGGCAGCTCGTTCGCTTTCAAAAAGCAGGATGGATGGGAGCCGACCGCCGAGCCCAAGACGTTGACCGGAGCGGTGCAAATTCAGATCGGCGAGGTGAAGCACAGCGCCCAGGAAGTAGACATTATCGGCACATCGGTATTTGGGAGCGACCAGGAGAAGACGCAGGGCACATTCACGAGCTACTATGCCCTCCGCTACGCGCTGATCGCGTTCAACGGCGTCGCTAACCAACACTCCGCCAAGAAGTCGCACATGACCGACGACGACTACAAGGAGCTTCTCAAAGCCATGTGGTACGGCGTCCGCTCGGCGGGAAACACGCGAACCAAACGCGGTCAAGTGCCGCGGCTGCTCGTCAACGTGGTCTACAAGCCGGGCCAAGAATTTCAGTTCGGCAACCTGATGGACTACTTGGAACTGAGGGATCGCACGAACAGCGCGAAGCAGCCCCATGAGTGGGCATCGCCTGATGATTACACGTTCGACTTGACACGGCTCGTCGAGCGCTTGAAACCGCAGGCGCACCGCATTCAGCGGGTCGAGTACTGCGCCTCGCCCGAACGTCGAAACTCTGCCGGCCTTCAGCAGCTTCAAGATCGACGATGTTGAAGTCAAGAACCTCGATCTCGACAAGCCCGAACCGAAAGCGGGGTGATAGATGCGCGTCGTGTGCTTCCGGTGCTTCGGCAAATACGGGCACTTCCTGCGGGCCGAGGCGAACGCCAACGGTATCACCTACCCGTTCCCGCCCCGCACCGTTCTGCTCGGGCTGGTCGGGGCCGTCCTCGGTCTGGAGAAAGACGAGCCACAGGTGCGTCTGGCCGAAGCCAAGATCGGCGTCGGCGGGCCGCCGCCGCAACGTTTCTGGCACAAGACCAACGTCCGCAAGGACCCGCCGGCACCTCTGCCGTATGCGGTCAAGGTGCGGGATAAGGGCACGAGCAGCGAGCAGCGGAACTTCCGCTTTCCCCAGGAATGGCTCTGGAAGCCGGACTACCGTGTGTGGGCCGCTTTACCGGGCGAGGATCAGGCCGAGTTCGTCGCCCGGTTGCGCGAGCAGCGCTGGCACTACACGCCGACGCTGGGCTTGGCCTTCCTGTTCGCCCACCTGGAATTCATCGGCAAGGTGGCAGCCGAACTGTTGCCGGAAGGCGCCCAGGGCGTCGCCACACTTACGCCGCACGACGGTAACGCGCCCGACACGACGGCCGCGGCGGCGGCGAAGCTCGGCCTCGTGTCGCTGCGGATGCCAGCCGCGGCGACAGCTGACCGCGTCTTTACCCACAGAGCGTACTGGTTCGAGCACAAGGGCCGGCCGTTCCCAATACGGACGGCCGGCGCCTGGCTTTGCGGTACTGACCGCGTGGTGTTCCTATGAGCGAAATCCGGTCCCACCCACACTTGACCCTGGCCGAACACTTGGCCGAGATTCGCGCCGCAGCGGCTGGAATCCTCCGCCGGCATGGCCGACGGGTACTTGAGAATTGCACTGAGATCGGGGTCTGGTTCGATGATGCGGTCGCCCTGCATGACGCGGGCAAAGCGAGCCCGCAGTTCCAGGCGTACATTCCGGCCCCCGAGAAGTACCGCGGGCCGAAAAAGGACAAGGCCCATACACCGCTCTCGACGCTCTTCGCCCTCCGCCACGGCCCCGCGGCTGGATGGAATTGGCAGCGGACATTGGCCGTGGCTCAGGTGGCGGCCGGACACCACAGCGAATTCCGCGATCTGGACTCTTTGGACACGATTCTATCGTGCGACTTCTGCGAGATCCTTGTCCGTCAATTGTCCGCGCTGGACCACGACGCCCTGCACCGCGCCACGGGTCGATCGCTGCCACGATTCGACGGCATCGCCGTCGAGGATGCGGTTGACGAGGCGAGCGACCTGCTCAAGTTTGAGCTTGCCGGGCAGCTTGATGCACTGCCATTGCCCGACGCCGTGCGCTATCGACTGCTGGTGCAACTCGTATTCTCGGTCCTGTTGGAAGCCGACAAGGCGTTCCTCGCCGTACCAGCGACCGACCGCGATCGCTACCTCGCCCCACGCGCGGCAGAGTTGCCGTTCGCCCGCGTCGCCGAGTACATCGCGGGCAAACCTGCCGCAGCCATCAACGACCTGCGCACCGACGCCCGTTCGGCAATGTTCGCCGGCACCGAGCGAGCGACCGGCCGGGTTGTCACAATGACGTTGCCGACGGGAACCGGCAAGACGCTACTGGCAGCTTCATGGGCACTGAAAACGCGCGAGCGGCTGCGCCGCGAGAACGACACGCCGCCACTGGTGCTGATCGTCCTGCCATTCCTGACCGTTATCGACCAGACGGCCCAAGAGTACGACCAACTCTTTCCGGGCGCGTCCGATTCGGGCGTGATCGCAGATTATCACAGCCTCTCCGAGCGGACCTTCGCGCCGGACCTTGAAGACCAGGCGCAAGACTTCTTCCTCGATACCTGGCGGTCGGATGTCGTCGTTACGACATTCGACCAGTTCCTCTTCGCCTTACTGTCGCCAAAGGCGAAGCACCAAATGCGCTTCCACCACCTTGCCGACGCCGTCGTTGTGCTCGATGAGGTGCAGGCGTTCCCATGTGTCCTCTGGGAACCGTTGCGCCACACGCTCGCTGGGCTGATCCGTCTCGGCACGACGCATGTCCTGGCGATGTCAGCGACGCAGCCAGGGTTCCTGCCGGAGGCTGACGAGCTGATCGAAAGGCCGGCCGACTTCTTCGGCCGGATGAATCGCTACCGGTTGGTTCTTCGGCACCGTTTGCCCCTGGGATTGTCCGTGTTCATTAACGAGTGTCGCGGCCGCTTGGCACGGGAGTGGGCGGGCAAGCGGGTGATGTTGACTCTTAATACGCGGCGGAGCGCCCGCCGGGTGCGTGAGGCACTGGCCGCGGAGGCCGGCAGGCTCGGCTTCCGCGTGGAGTTTATCACCGCCGACGTAACTCCGGCCGACCGACTGGAGGCGGTCGATCGCATCAAGGGGTATGGCGAGCACGGGACGCCCTGTCTCGTCGTCAGCACGCAGTGCGTGGAGGCCGGCGTGGACATCGACCTGGACTTCGTCATCCGCGATTTCGGGCCGCTCGACAGCATTATCCAAATCGCCGGACGCTGCAACCGCAACGGTCAAATCGAACGCGGCACCGTTGAGATCGTGCGACTCCTGGACGACGAGGCCGAGCGGCAGAGTGAATTCGCGAATCAAGTCTACGACCGGGTTCTACTCGATGCGACACACTTCGCTCTTGGCCCACACGAACGCATTGAAGAGGAGCAGGTCTATCCGCTGACGCGAACCTACTTTGACGAACTCCGGAAACGCAAGGACACGGGAGAAGTGGCGCTCAAGACTTGGGCGTATTCGCGCGAGATGCCGGAATCGGTGCGGACAATGCTTCGCGGCCCGGAACTACCCCAAGTCACCTTCGTCGTCATCGAACGAGACATTGCGTTACAATCGGATCTGGAGGCAGCGGCTGCGACCGAAGACCGTTGGAAGAGGCGGCGGGCGCTGCGCGGCCTGGCCGGACGCATTGCCCGCGTCAGTGTCTCGGTCTACGCGCGCGGCCATTTTGATCCGGCAGACTTTGCCGACCCGTTCCCGCCGCAAGCATCGCAAGACGAGGTGTGGTTCTGGCTGCTCCGGCCGGGCCATTACACGCCCGACGGGGGAATTGATGTCGGCGACAAGATCGGCGATAACGTTTGGGGGATGATCGTCTGATCGAATCGGCGCATTTTGGGAGATTGACTCGTGGAACTACCCGTTTTGTCGCCGCCGATGGCCGAACCGCCGCCGGTTCCGCTGATGGTGACGCACCTGCTGGAGCATCTGTACTGCCCGCGCTTCACGTATTTCGAGTACGTCGTGGGCGTGCCGGAGCGGCAAGGGCGGCGGCCGCTGGTGCTCAAGGGCCGGCAAGTTCATCAGGAGCGGCGGCGGATCAACCCGCAGTACCTCCGCAAGAAGCTCGGCGTGGTGCGGCGGCAGTTCGACGTGCCGCTGGCCTCCGCCACGCTCGGCGTGCGCGGCAGCGTCGATGAGGTGCTGACCCTGGACGACGGCACGATGGCGCCGTTCGACTACAAGTTTGCCGAGGCCCCGGCCAACGTCTATCACAATCAGAAGATGCAGTCGGCGCTGTACGGCCTGTTGATTGCGGAGACCTTCGGTGTGGCCGTGCGGCGGGGTTTCCTGTGTTTCGTGCGTTCGAAGCACCGGATCGTGGAGTTGGAGCACACCACGGCGGACTTCGCCGAAGTGCGCGGGATCCTGGCCGAGATCCTGGAGGTGATTCAGACCGGCGTCTTCCCGCGCGACGCCCTGGAAGGCTCGCTGCCACGATTGCTGCTACCGAAATATCTGCGTACAATGATGGGCGCGCCACAAGGCGAGTCCGGTCAAGCGATTGGGACGCGTCCGCCGTGCGACGTCAAGGCCGCCCAGGCCAAATTGCGCCGGGCGATGATGGGCGACTACCATGAAATGGCATGACGAGATGCAATCGAAACCCGTCAATGGAAAGGAGGTTACAGCCCAGAAGCGGCCGAGGAGCGTGATCCAAGAGAACAAGGATTGAAACATCGCGGCCCAGCCGACCGCCAGCGCATCCTCGAGCCGAGGAGCGTGATCCAAGAGAACAAGGATTGAAACCTGCCAGTCGTCGAGACGCCCAGGCCCGGCTACCACGTGCCGAGGAGCGTGATCCAAGAGAACAAGGATTGAAACAGCGGGATCGCGAGTCTCGCGGCCGGCGCCTACGGCGCCGAGGAGCGTGATCCAAGAGAACAAGGATTGAAACAACCACTCGACCTGCCGCGCGATCCAGGCAGCGACGGCCGAGGAGCGTGATCCAAGAGAACAAGGATTGAAACATCGCGTCCGTAACCTCGATCAGGTCCGCCGCCGTCCAGCCGAGGAGCGTGATCCAAGAGAACAAGGATTGAAACAGGGGGCCGCCCGCCGAGGGCATTAGGCCCCGCCAGGGCCGAGGAGCGTGATCCAAGAGAACAAGGATTGAAACCGCCGGCAATGGCTCCTGCAGACGCTGCCGGGCGGGCCGAGGAGCGTGATCCAAGAGAACAAGGATTGAAACCGCTGGGAGCGGGCCGGGCGGCTGGCCAGCTCGGTTTGGCCGAGGAGCGTGATCCAAGAGAACAAGGGATTGAAACCGTCCCTTGGGGGCGGCCGGTGTGGCGTTCTTCAGCGCCGAGGAGCGTGATCCAAGAGAACAAGATTGAAACCCCGGGAGAGACCGGGGACATTCAGAGAATTTCGCGGTCAAAGCCGACAACGGGCACGCGGCGCTCATCTGTGGCGGCTGATGGTATCTGGTTGCCGGACTCGGTGTTCCTTGACCGCGCCCACCTACACCACCCCGCTCGCCCTGAGCACCTCGACCTTGCCGCCGCGGCCGATCGCGTAATGGAACTCGGTGCCCGGCGTGCATGCGGCGCCGGTGCGGCCCGCGGGGTCGAGTGCGATGAACGCGGCCTCCGCCGGCGCGAGGCCGCGGCGGCGGCCGGCGTCGAGCACGCGCTGGGCCGCCAGCGCGCACGCGTCCTGCGGCGACCGGCCGGCGCAGCGCCTCGACGATCAGCAGGCTGCCGCCGACGCGCAGGATCTCCTCGCCGACGCCGGTGCCGCCCGCCGCGCCGGCTGGGTCGTCCACGTAGAGGCGGGCGCCGATGATCGGCGAATCGCCGACCCGGCCGGGCAGCTTGAGCGACAGGCCTGACGTGGTACACGCGCCGCCGAGCGAACCGGATCGATCGAGCGCCAGCACCGTTACGGTGTCGTGTGTCAGCTCGCCGCGCTCGGCCTTGCGATCGCGGGCGCGGTACCACGCGGCGACGCTTTCGGGTGTCGCGAGGTTGTCGAGCAA
Source organism: uncultured Gemmataceae bacterium (assembly GCA_963834865.1). Lineage (GTDB taxonomy): Bacteria > Planctomycetota > Planctomycetia > Gemmatales > Gemmataceae > CAWIDK01. The sequence continues at coordinate 516,486 of CAWIDK010000005.1, read as the reverse complement.
TCGCGGCGGCCTCACGGCGTCACGAACGCGAGCGCGCTGGGACTCGTTGGCTTTCATGACTGCGGATTATACCAGTCAGGTTCCCGCCGTGCTGCGTGACCGTGCCCGTTCACCGCTGAATGGGCACTGCGGCGCTACGGTCACCAAGGATTTCAGGCGTCGAAACCGGAATGCCGGCGGACCGCAACCGGTCCAGCAACGCGCGTCGGTCCATATCGATCGCCACCTCGGTGTGATGGACCGATCCGCCGAGTTTCCATTGCTTCGTGGCGCCAAGGCTTCGACACCCGCGAATAATGCGATCGGCGTTGCGCACGGCATCGTCGGCGAGCAACGGCCCGCTACGGCTCCAGGTGTCGACATCAACCTGTGCTGCCAGTGCCTTGGATAGCGCCGCGCGCACCGCCTGCTGAAATGCTTCTTCGGGGGTATGGCCGGTGCCCTGGGCAATCACCTGGATGAGCGCGTCCGGCGGCGTGGCCATTGGTGGCAGCGGGGTCTGCACCGCGGGTGACTGCACCGGCTGGGGAGAACGGTTCACGGTCAAGGACGCGTGAACGCTTGGCGTCGGGGATTCCTTCTGGCAAAGACGTGTCGGCTCAGTGTTCGCCGGCGTTGGGTCCTGATCGCTCAGATCCCGCGCAATGACGCTGACAAGCACCGGGGCAATCAGGCTGGTAAAGATGACGGTGAGGAGCTGCACCATGCTTTGCGTTTGCTTGGCTGCCATGTTCTCTTCCTCCGTGAATGGGTGCCAACCTTCGCTTCGGGCGGTGATGGCACGGCAAACGCAATACCGCTCGCGGGCGCATGCTGCCTTTTGGCCCGGATGCGTGGAAAGAAGTTGGCAAATTCTGGCGGTCGCGGAACCTCGGCAAGCGCCGACGCGACGGGTTGATTCAATTGCAGCGTGTGCCGCATGGGGCTGACGACATGCGGTGCGGTGTCACGTCAGTAAACGACGGCGGTCGGTGCTTCATTGCGCAGAACGCTGCGCGGCTACCTCGCCGTGTTGCTCGCGCGACGTGAGCGGCGCAGGCGTTCTTGCAGGACTGGGAAATCCACGGGCTTGACCAGGTGGTGGGGAGACCGGAGACCAGGTGGTGGAGAGACCGGGGACATTCGAGAGCATTTCGCGGTCAAAGCCGACAACGGGCACGCGGCGCTCATCTGTGGCGGCTGATGGTATCTGGTTGCCGGACTCGGTGTTCCTTGACCGCACCCACCTACATCACGCCGCTCGCCCTGAGCACCTCGACCTTGCCGCCGCGGCCGATCGCGTAATGGAACTCGGTGCCCGGCGTGCATGCGGCGCCGGTGCGGCCCGCCGGGTCGAGCGCGATGAACGCGGCCTCCGCCGGCGCGAGGCCGCGGCGGCGGCCGCCGCGCCTCAAGCATGCCGGCGTGCGTTTGTCATACACCGAAGCCGGTTTTCGCGCCGCTTCCTATACTCCCCGATTGCGCTTGCGGCGGGCGGCACATTTCGTAATATCTTTCATAGAATCGTAATACCTGGTGACGCCGGTTGCCTGCGAGACGATCCAGGGGAGGGCTGTCGCATGCGCGTCCGCCGTGGATTCACGCTGATCGAGCTGCTGGTGGTGATCGCTATTATCGCCGTCCTGATCGCGCTGCTGATTCCCGCCGTGCAAAAGGTCCGCGAAGCTTCCAATCGCATGCAGTGCGCCAACAACGAGAAGCAGCTGATGCTGTCGGTCCACAACTATGCCGGCGTCTACAACGGCCGGCTGCCGCCGTCCAACTTTTTTCAGATCGTCAACGCCCAGACCGGCAATGCCGCGGAGGGGAGCGCGTTTTACGCGCTCCTGCCCTACTACGAGCAGGCCAATCTTTTCAATCTTTACACCCAGGATCGACCCGATGCGGGCTATCGCGGGGCGCAGTACGTTGCGATCTGGCCCATCCATGTTTGTCCCACCGACCCGACCACCATCAACGGCATCGCGACCACTGACGGCAAGACCGCCACCTTCGAACTACGCGCTCAACCTGGCGGTGTTCGGCGCTGGCGGCACTTGCAACGTCAAGGGGGCGTCCGCGCCGCTGCGGATCGGCACCATCCCCGACGGCACGTCCAACACCATCGGCATCGTCGAGGCGTCGGCCTGTTTCCCCGGCTACCCGGCCGTCGACCCGCAGACCGGCACCAACGAAAACCTGATGACCTGGTGGTGCCCGGCCTATACGAACACGGTCGGCCCCTACTGGCCCAACCCCGACGAGCTGCCGGGGCAACCGCACTACACCGGGTTGTTCGCCCTGCCGCAGATCGGCCTCAGCGCGATGCAGATGGACCCGAACCTGTGCCAATGCTACCACAGCGTCATGAATATCGCGCTGATGGACGGCAGCGTGCGCACGGTGACCACGTCCCTTAGCCGGATCACCTGGACCAATGCGCTCAATCCTGCGGACGGCCAACCGCTCGGCGCCGATTGGTGATGCGCTTCCCACTCCGTGGACCGGGCCGGAGACCCGCCGATGAAGACCTGGCCCCGTCACATGTGGCTGCTCGGCGGGCTAGCCGCGCCTTTAGCACTTGTGCTATGTGGCTGTGACGGCAACCGCGGCACCGTTACGGGCACGGTGCGTTTCCAGGGCCAACCGCTCAAGACCGGCTACGTCGCGTTCACGAGCGCGGCCACGCCCGGCGCCGTGGCATCGTCATTGATTCGCGAGGACGGCAGCTACGAAATCCGCGATTGCCCGCCGGGGCCCGTCAAGATTGCGGTCAAGGCGGCAGTTCCGCGCAGCGGGCAGGGGCGTGCGCCAACCAAGCCCGCACCGGCACCGCCGCCCATTCCTGAGCGCTACGCGTTTCCCGATACGAGCAAGCTTACCTACACCGTCCGCCCCGGAACGCAGGCGCACGATATCGACCTCATGCCGTGACGGCGCGTCTCGGCAGTGACGAGTGCACACTTTGCTGGCTCACCTTCAATCGGCCGTCCTGATCGGCCAGTACGAGGTAAACAGCGTAGCCGAGCGCACCGACGGAAGCCCGCATGCCCTTGCCGTCGGCGGAAGCAATCTAGATCCCGGGCTTCGTTGTCATGATCTTCTTGCCAGCCCAGGATCCTTCCTGGGCCGCAATGGGTTTCGCAAGCAGCAGGCACGGCACGACCAGGGGTTCGTCACTGCGAACTCATCGAAGTACGACTGCGCGTCGGCTTTCGACCACAGGCCCACCAACCCCGCTTCGGTGATCGCGTCATCGGTGGCTTCGAGCAGTTTCTTGCCGTCGAGGGAACATTCGACTTCAGCTGTCTCTTGCTCATCTTCGTTCGCGAAAACGGCCAGTGGAAGGCCTGGCTCGTGATGCCGAAGTTCAAGCAATTATGAGCCGTTTCGCCACATTCGCTTCAAGGGACGCTACGCCGATCCGCGCCAGCCGGTGCGGCAGGTGGAGGTCGTGGCCGGCGAGAATAACCTTGGCGCGATCCTCTTGAAATGACTGCCGACCGCCGCGCCGGGCTGGGAAACGTCCAGTGGATCGATCAAAAAACCAGTTCCCCACACAGCGCCGATCGGCGCCTGGCTGTTCGAAGTCCCGTTGGCGCCGTCCGCGGGGGCTTGTCGTTCGTCTTTACCGCAGGTTACCCCCACACCATGCGCACCTGGTTACTGTTGTTCCTGAGCCTGATGCTCGTCGGCCCGGCGCCGGCCCAGGCCCCCAACGCGCCGGCGCCGACCCGCCGCTTCGAGGTGCGCGGCGAACGGCCGTTCCTCGGCGGCGAGCAAATCGACTTGTGGGGCATCCGCTGCGGCAACGCGCTCATGGACGATGCGGTCACTGAACGGCACATCCGCTGTTTCGACAACTTCATCGCGCACGGCGTCAATTGCATCGGCCTTTACATCCAGGGGAGCAATCCGGGCTGGCCCGACCTCAACGCCAGCAAGAACGGCTACACGCCCGAGGGCAACCTCAAGCCTGAGTTCGCTCGCCGTCTGGAATGGCTGGTCCGCGAGGCCGACCGGCGCGGCATGGTGGTGATGGTCGGCCTGATCTCGCCGCGCAAGGACCAGGAGCTCAAGGACGAGTCGGCGGTCCGATACGCCATCGAAACGACCGCACGGTTCCTGGCCGAGCGGCACTTGCGCAACGTATTCGTCGACCTGTACCACGAGTTCAATGCCGAGCGTGCCGACCACGACATCTTTCGTGAGCCGGACGGCCTGGCCAAGAAGGCGAAGCTGACCGCGTGGTTCAAGAAGGTCAACCCGGAGGTGCCGGTCGGCATCACGCCCGACTACAAGAGCAAGGCCTCGGCAGCGGCGTATCCCGGCATGGATGTCCACCTGATTCAGAAGGGCTACGCGATACCGGCGAAGGGCTTCGTGGTCACTGTGGAAACGACGCGCGAGGACGAGTACGACAACGACGGCGTGTTCAGCCCCGAGGTGCGCAAGCGGATGGTTGCAACCTGGGAGCAGTACCGAGCCGCCCAGAACGCGTGCATGCTCTTTCACAGCGCCTTCACCCAGGGCATCACCAACAAAAGCGGCACGGCCCCGCACCCGGAGATGGGCGGTAACGGCACCGGCCCCGACGATCGCGGCGTGCGGTTCTACTTCGAATGGGTCAAGGAAAACATCGGTCCTTATCATTACCCCAAGCACGCCAAAGGGCGCATGTAGCGATTTGGGGCGTGGGGCACGTTTCCAACGTGCCGAAGCTTTGGGCCTTACCTCCTGGGGGAGTCGAGTCGATGCCGCACCCTTCGCGCCGCGGTTTTACGCTGATCGAGCTGCTGGTCGTGATCGCGATCATTGCAATTCTGATTGCGCTGCTGCTGCCCGCGGTGCAAAAGGTGCGCGAATCCGCGGCCCGCACGCAGTGCCAAAATAACCTCAAGCAAATCGGACTGGCGGCGCTGAACTTCGAAAGCGTCAACAAGGGCCTGCCGCCGCGCTGCATGACCATGGTTCCGTATCGCGGCTGGGGCGTTTACCTCTTGCCCTATGTCGAGCAGAGCACCGTCGCGAACAGCTACAACATGAACCTGAACTTCTACGATCCCCCCAACGGCCCGGCGGTGGCGGTGCCGCTCGCCGTCTACTCCTGCCCGTCGGCCCCGTCCGGCCGCATGGACAACCTCGTGGACGTCAACGGCAACCCAACCGGGACGGTCGGCGCCGAGGGGACTACTTCGCGCCGAACAGCGTGGACGCATTCTGGTGGCCGCCGGCGCAATATGCGCTGGCCGCCGACGAGCTGCAGCGCCCGCCATGGCGCAGGACGTGCGGCGGTCGCTGGCGTTGATTACCGACGGCACGTCGAACACACTCTTGGTTTCGGAGCTGGCGGGACGGCCTGACCAGTACATCCTGGGGGTATTGCAGCCGACGAACGCCAACCTGCGTTTTCCGGCGTGGTGGGGGCCGTGGGCGTCGTACAACTCGTGCGTCTACAAGACGTGGAGCGACGACGGCCAAACACCGGGCGGCTTCTGCACGATCAACTGCAACAATTCCTGGGGCATCTATAGCTTCCACACCGGCGGCGCCAATGCCGTGTTCGTCGACGGCTCGGTGCACTTCCTGAATGTCGGCCTGGACCGTGACGTGTTCGCCGCCCTGGTGACGCGTGCCGGTGACGAGGTGATCCCGGGCGACGCTTTCTGACCCGTCGCGAGCCTATGACCATGGACCTGATCCGCCGCGGCACGCTCGTGCTGCTGACGTTGCTTCTGAGCGGCTGCTGGCACAAGCCCGACGATCGGCCGAGGACCCAGCCGGTCAGCGGCGAGGTGGTATTCGCCGGCAAGCCCGCCGCCGGCGCGGGTGCAGCTCACGGCCCTCGACGATCCCGTGCTGGCGCGGTTGGGCCCGCACGCGGTGGTCGCCGCGGACGGGTCGTTCCGCATCACCACCTTCCGGACCGGCGACGGCGCCCCGGCCGGCCGTTACGCGCTGACGGTGACCTGGCGATTGCCGCCGCGTCCCGGCAAGGAAGAGGAAGGGCCCGATCGCTTCAAGGGCCGCTACGCCGACCCGCGCCGGCCGGTGCGGCAGGTGGACATCGCGGAGGGCGAGAACAACCTCGGCACGATCCTCTTGAAGTGAGCACCCGCACGAACAGCTTCCTTTGCTCCCACGGCCTTATCATTTCGATAACGCTTGTAAATCAATCCGATTACATAATCGCGCTTGGTCGAACAATCGGTCGTGCAGACACTCCACCGTCATTCAATTCGCAAGTCGCTTGTGTGTAATAATTTACAAATTAGCTAACTGACGCAGCCGCAGCAGCGGCATCACGGTTGCTTTACTATCCAACTGAAACGTAACCATGAAACCCAACGCTGCTTTTGGCAGCAAGGCAAATACCATGAAGCTCTGGCTTCAACGTCTATTCGGCGGCAAGAACCGGCCCATTCGTTGCACCAACCAGCGGCACGCCTTTCGGCCTCAGGTCGAATGCCTCGAACACCGGCTCGTGATGAGCGCGGCACCGGCGATCGTGTGGTCCGGACCCGTTTACCTACCCTACGGACTCGTCGTTACGGTTACCAGCTCGCTCGACAGCGGGGCCGGCTCCCTGCGGGCGGCGATCGAAACCATCAACAACGACCATCTGCTGCGCCGGTCCGCGGACGAAATTCTCTTCGACAACTCGGGTGGCGTGATCTTCCTTGACAGCTCGCTGCCGGCGCTCACGAGGGGAGACGTCATCATCAATGGCACGAACGAGGCGAGCACCCTACCGACCGAGCTGTTCGGCGTGCCGTTTACGTTGTTTTCGAATACCCCCAGCGCCCCCGTTAACGGATTGACGATCGACGGCGGCGGTACCACCGTAGAAAACATGGACCTGATTCTCTGCAACAACGGCATCGTTCTCGGCGGCCAGGGCGGAGATGCGTTGCAGTACGATTCCTTCGGCGTCGCCAACGCCAGCATCGCCAGGAACGTCGGTTATGGCGTCGTCGTCAACAACGTCGGCAGCAATACCATCACCGACTGCACATTCGCGGCGAATGTCCTCGGCGGGATCGAAATTACCGGTGCCGCCGCGACGTTTAACACCGTGTCGGCCAACCAGATCGGCACCGGCCCGACAGCAACGACGGCGCCCGGCGTTCAGCAGTATGGCGTGCTCGTCGAGGGTGGCGCAACCAACAACACCATCATCGGCAACATCATCTCGGGGAACTCGGTGGATGGAGTTTACCTCGTGGCCTCCGGCAACGTCGTGCAGAGCAACTTCATCGGCACCGATTTCTCCGGTGAACACGCGGTGGCCAACGGCACCGGCGTCGGCGTGGCGGGCAACAACAACATTATCAGCGACAACACCATCTCTGGGAATGCCGGCGACGGCGTCGCGCTCTTCGGCAACGACAACACGGTTCAGGGGAACATGATCGGCACCGATGACACCGGCGAAGTCGCGCTGCCCAACGGCTTCTACGGTGTGGCCATTTCGGGATCCGGCAACGTCGTCGGCGGGACCGCGTTCGCAGACCGGAACGTCATCTCGGCCAACTCGACCCACCTCAGCTCGGCACTGGCCGCGAACGTGTTCGTCAACGGCTGGAGCAACGTTATCGAGGGCAATTTCATCGGCACCGATGCCACCGGAACGCGCCTGCTGCCGTCCAGCACGTTGGCTCAATCCGGGCCCACGTACAATGTGTTGATCCAGGGGCCCTGTGCGAAAGAGAACGTGATCGGCGGCACGGCAGCCGGGGCCGGCAACCTCATTTCCGGGGCTGCGGTCGCCATCTTCATCAGCGACCAACAGGGCGAACAGGACGATATTCCGCTCGTGGGTCAGAACCAGATTCAGGGCAACCTGATCGACACCGACGTGACCGGCACGGTCAAGCTGTTCAGCGGCACCGGCATTGTTCTGCTCGATACGATTGACAACGTCATTGGTGGAACGACCAGCGGCCGCAATGTGATCGCGGTGGGCGCCGGCGACGACGGCGTCGAGATTGAGGGCAGCACCGGCAACGAGGTGTTGGGGAACTCCATCGGGGTTGGCCTGAATGGGAAAACCGACCTTGGGGCCAAGAATGCCATCGGCATCCTGTTCAGCAATGCCAAGGGTAACACCGCCGACGACAACACCATCGGCTTCTGCGATGTGGGTATCAAGGGCGTTACCGGCAATACGCATCAGAACAATACGTTCGTGAAGGACACGGTGGACACGCAGCCGTAGTTTGATTGATCGCCCAATAAAACGCAGCACGTCAGGCGCAAGCCTGACGTGCTGCATTTTTTTTTTCCTGGCTACCGCCCGCCCGCCAGTCGTTTCTTCTTCGCCGCGTCCGCTTCCTTCGCCGCTTCTCGGATTTGCTTGGTGGCCCACTCCGCGTCGTACAGACCTGTCAGGTTCAGCCGCTCCATCTCCGCGCTCGGCAGCCGTTTGCGCATCGCGTCGGCGAGCGTTTGGCCCAGGTGTATTCCGTAAACGTCGTCCTGCACCTGGAAATACACGTCGCGCTGGTCGACCCGCAGCACCTTGGCGGTGTAAAGCACCTTGGTCTTCCATTCGTTGTAAACACGGAAGATGTTGAAGCCCGACCACGTGGACGACCGCACCCGGACCGGCTGTGTCTTGAACACCAGGTTGCGGAAGAACGCCTCGCGGTTGTCGGGATCGGCCGTGTCCAGGCGGATGTACTCGCGCACGTCGAGACCATCGTCGGGCAAATCGTCGTCGTCGCCGGTAGACCCCGTCCGCGGCGGGGGCGGTTCACCGCCGCGGAAAATGTTCTTGCGATCCATGTCGCCGTATTGCCGATAGCCGCTGTCCATCGCGAGCTGCTGCCGGGCAAAGGGCCCCGTCGGACCGACCACCCAGGGCAAGAGCGCCAGCCCGGTCGGCGCACGCCGCAGGGCCAGGAGCACCTCCAAGGCCACCAGGCGCTGGTCCGGCGCCAGCGGGCCGTCCGCGTGTGGCTCGGCCCGGCCCACCATCATCGCCTCGATCTTCATGTTGATGTTGAGCTTGTCGTTGGTTTTCTTCGGCGACGTGTCGATGCGCGCGATGTCCAGGGTCTTGACGCGATGCAGCAGCGGCGTCTTCTGGATCACCTCCAGCGTCCGCACCAGGTCGCCCAGATCGCCCTTGGCGCGGACCTGGAACATGACGATGCGATGGCCCGGCTTGGTCTCCTTGTCCTTGGCGGTCTGCTGCTTGTTGTCGGTGGATTCCGACCAGTTCATCTGCTCGATCTCCAGACCGCTGTCGATCAGGAGCGGCGCCAGGAAGTTGCCGTATTCGGCCACCGCCGCGTCCAGGTTGGGCGACAGGCTCATCATCCGCGCGGTCGAGCAGCGTGCGCTCGCTCATGACCATCTGCAGCTGGAGGTCCTTTTCCAGGTTGTCGCTGTTGAGCCTGGCGATCTGCTGATTGTACTGCGTGAGCGGCTTGTAAAACCCCTGGTAGACGAGGATGCCGGTGCCGCCGATGCCCAGGACGGCGAGGAGCACGATCAGGAGCCTCATTTCACGGGGGGTCATTCGTCGTCTCCTTCCGCAGCGGCTCCCTGCGCAGCCGTCTTGGTCCTGTTCTTCTTGCTGGCCTCGATCGCTGCGATTCCCGCCTTCCCCGCGTTCCCCGACTCGCGCGGCAGCTGGAGGGACGTGTCATACTTGGCCGCGGGCTGCTTGGCCACATCGACGCGGATGGTGAATTCGTGCATCGCGCCGCTCGGGTATTTCACGATGGTCGCCTTGAGGTGCGGATCGCGGCTGAGCGCGAACCGCAGCTGTTCCACCAGGCCATCCTTTTCCTTCGACGGGGTCACGCCGGTGATCGTTACGCGCGCCACCGTCGGAATCCTTGACCGCTTCCTTGCCCGCTTCCTTGGCCGATTCCTTGGCGGCCTTCTTCGGGCTGATCATCTCCACCGCGAAATGGTTGACGCGGAAGCCCTTCTCGTACGGAAACCGCGCCGTCAGGTCGTAAAGCTCGTCGAGCCAGGGAATCGACGCCTGCTCAAATTCTTTCAGGCCGTCGAGGTCCGCACGGTCCTGGGCATAGTAGCTCAGCTCCTTTTCGAGGTCTTTCTTTTCCTTGGCGAGCTTCTGGATCTGCGTCTTGCGGTTGGAGAGCGTGGAGTACATCGTGCCGATGGCGACCGCCAGCAGCAGGCCGGCCGCCACGCCGTAGGCCAGCCAGCGCCGCCGTCCGGGCAGCATGCTGGCGGCCTGGGTCTTCCTGGGCACCGCGAGGTTGACCGGCAAGCCGCCGCCCACCGCCCACCGCTGCGCCAGGCCCACGGCCCCCGCCAGCGACGCCTGGTGCTCTTCGCGCGGCGCGACCGCATCGGCGATCGTCAGCGGCGAAACGATTTCGACCGGGCACGGCAGCGCTTCGGCCAGAGCCGGCGCCGGCGATTGGCCGTTGCCGAAGACGTACAGCGTCGCCGGCCCCGCCAGCTGCGGATCGCCCGCGTTCTGGGCGGCAAACACCGCGAGACTGCGCTTGACCTCGCCGACCAGCACCGGTCCCGTCGGCAGCGACCGCGCCAGCAGCAGCTCATGGCCGCGGAAGAGGCAGAGCTCCGCCCAACGCTGCCCGACCGTCAGCACGCCCTGCACCGCCGTCGCGGCAAACGTGCTGCCGCCGGCCTGCAAGGTGCGCTCCAGAGCATAGGGGGCGCCGAACGGCCGGGGGGCGACGCCGAGCAGCTTGAGGCCGGCGCCGCGGCACATCGCCCGCACCGCGGCCAGCACGTCCTTGCGGCACAGCACGGCCAGCGCCTGCTTCTCCCCGCCGGACACCGGGCGATGGATGTAGTCGCACTCGAGCATGTCGGGCGGCTCGGTCACGTCCTTGGTCGCCTGGAAGCGCACCAGGGTCGGCTCTTCGCTCGCTGCCACGGCCGGGAAGCGGATCTCCTTGAGGATGACTTTTTCACGCCCAATGGCGACGATGGCGGAGCCGGCCGCGATGTGCTCCGCCTTGAGGAAATCGCGCAGCCGTTTGCCGATCGCCTCGGCGGAGCGCGCGGTGAGATCCTCGCCCATGGTCCAGTCGGCGGCCCAATCGACCTGCATGCCCTTGCGCTGCGTCCGCACGCCGACAAGATGAAGCTGCTGCTGGTCCCAGTCAATCGCTAACAGGTAAGCCAAAGGTGTCTACTCCGGGATTTAGTGTAGTCCTTACGCTCCGCGTGAGGACTCCGTCACGCTCCGCGTAAGGACTCCGTCACGCGGAGCGTGACGGCTACACTATTCGTGTTATTCCTGGGGGTTGTATCCCTTGCCCAGCCGTGACAGGTCGCGCCAGGCCATGAGGCGCGGCCGGCCGCCGTTGGTGTCGATGATCGCCTCGATGCGGGCCGCCGGTCCGCCGTCGTCAAGGTAGCCGACCGACTGCACGCGATAGACCTGGCTGTTGGTCGTGATGTACGGGTCGAGCAGCTGCAGTGTGCTCAGCGGCAGGTTCGCCTGGGTGTACAGCCACGTCGGCGTCTGGTAAGTCGGGTCCTGCCCCATCTGCGCGAGCGGCGGCCGAATGGACAGGATATTCTGAATGGTCGTCGTGTCGGTGTAATTGCTGGTAAGCTCCGGCAGCGTGCTCAGCACTTCGTACGGGGCGGTGTTGATGTTGATGCGTGCCGGGATCTCGTTGCCCTGGTACAGCGTGGAGGTCGTGAACAGCAGCGGGAGCAACGTCGTCAGCTGGCTGGGGTCGTTGAGCGGGCTGGCATAAGTAACCGCCGGGGTGGCAGGCGTCCCCGCGCTGGCGGGGGTGGCTGGGACCGTCACCTGGGCGTTGATCAGTTGCCACATCGACGTAAGCTGCGTCTTGCCCTGCTTGGTGAAATCGAGAGTGACGCTGGTCAGGTCGCCCGTCGGCTGGCTCGAATTCGCGCCGCCGGCATTCCCGCCGGCATTGCCGGCCCCGCCCTTCGCACCGGCGCCGCCGCCCGTTTTCGCCGGCGTCTTGATCGCCACCTTGGCGGGAGCCGTGGCGGCCGCGCCACCGCTTGCCCCCGTGCCGGTGCCGCCGGACGAGGTGCCGGAGCTGCTGCTGCCGGGCGTACTCGTGATGCCGTACTGGCGCCCGAGGATGATGAACGCGGCCAGGCCGGGGTCGACGTTGGTCGTCAGGTTCTGATACAGGGTCTGCAGATCGGGGCTGTTCAGGTAGAAGTACGCATTGCCCTGCGAATCGCTGTTTTGCTCGCGGCTGTAGACGGTGAGGAAGGCGGACAGGCCCAGGTTATTGGGGCCGCTGCCGTCGTCCTCCTCGGGATCGATGACGCCGTTGCGATTCAGATCGTTGCCGAAGAGGAACTGGGGAGTAACGCCCTGCACCAGCAGCAGCTCCTCGAGGCTTTCGAGCGCACCGTTCTTGCAGTGATAAGGGGGCGAGAGCGACATGTAATAATCGTCCTCCGCGCCGCCCTCGCGCACCGTGTCATCGGCGTCGAGCCAGTCGATGATGCTGTTGGCGATCTGGGGGGTCATGACCAACCCGTTCGGCAGCGGCGGTATCGCCATCAGCGCGTTGTAAAGGCGCGTGCCGGTCGGGTCGAGCTGCATCAGCACGTTGGGGTTGATCTTGCCGCCCTCGTCGGTGACGCCGTAGCGGTAGCCGCCCGAGGTCTGGGCGTTCGGGTCGAGCGGGGCAATGATCGAGAACTTGCCGAAGTTGGCGCCGCCGTCGCTGGTCGGGACCTGGATGTCCTGGAAATACTGGGCGTTGTCGAAGATGTTGCCGCCCAGGATGTTGGTGACGGTGTCCGGGCTTGCGAGCATTGACGCGACGTAGTGAATGCCGCTGTCGGCCAGCGCGCGCCTGCGCGCCACGATGGGCGTTGACGGAAGCGCGGTATTCCGACAGCATCATGTCGCTGTACTGGTAGCCGGCGAGCGACAGCAGGACCAGCGCCACCAGCACGGCGAGCAATATGACGCCACGCCGCCGCGGCGGCACACGCGATTGCCCATTTCGACCTGGCTGCGGGCGGGACATGATTGCGATCCTCTTGAGCGTCAGACTTCCGAAGTCTCGGAGACTGCGGAAGTCTTTTCAGGCGGTTACTGCCCCGTGCTGCTGTTCGAAGAGCCCGAAGAGCCCGAAGAGCCGGATGAACCCGACGAGCCCTTCTGATTCAACGTCGGTGGATTGGTCAGGCTGGCGCTCGACAGCGGCGTACCGGATTGCAGCGCCGGAATGAGGCTCTGGCCGCTCAGCGTTTCGCCCTGGCCGGACTGGTTGGCCAGGCTGAACGCGTTGGTTGCCGGCAGCGCGACCACATGCTTGAACTTGCGCGGCGGCGCCGTGCCGTCGGCGCCGGCGACCGTGCTGGAGCGGAGCGTGATCGTGATGCCGATGGCGGCCGGTGGGCCGACCGGCGTGTTGCCGTCGGAACCGCCGAGGGCGCCGCCGTCCCAGCTGGGCTGCCAGGTGGTGCCGTCGAAATATTCGAACAGCACGTCCTGCACCTGCGGCGCGATGACGTACTGTTTCGGATTGTCGAAGCTCGGCTCGCCGGTCGGCGCATCGTCGGAGGTGACCGCGGCCATCTCGTTGCGTGCCAGGCCGCTGCCCTCCACCATCCAGATGCTCAGGCTGCGCAGGTCGCTGGAGATGGTCGTGGGATTCGCCATCTGCGTTTCCACTTGCGACTTGGAGCCCAGGAGGGCGCCGGGGATCCGGCTGGACGAAATCACCAGCCAGTTGGTGTCGCCCTTGACGCCGAGGTTGTAAGGCACCGGGACCATGGTGGTGCCGCCCGACGTGGATGAATTGGCGCCGTTCGACGCCGAGTTCGAGTTGCCGGACGAGGAATTCGTGCCGTTCGACGCTGTGCTGCCATTGGCTGCCGAGTTCGTGGCCGCGGAACCGCTGGACATGGCGCTGCTGGTCATGGCGCCGCCAGACTTGCCCCCCCCGGTCATGCCGCCTTTGGTCGTGCCGCCTTTGGTCATGCCGCCTTTGGTCATGCCGCCCTTGGACGACGTGTTGGATCCCGTGCCCGAGTTGCCCGTGGTCGTGCTGCCGGTCGTCGATGTAGTGCTGTTGCTGCTCGCCGCGGCGGCGGCGGCCTGCATTGCCGCCATCTGGCCGCCGGGAGGCACCTGGGTTACGCCGATGTTGGCGTTGTCGGGAATGACACTGACCGGAAGAAACCGTGGATCGACGGGGCCGAGGCTGTTGGCGAGGTCGGAACCGATGCGGTTGAGGACGTTGCGGGCCACGGTGGCTTCCTCGATGGCTTCGCGTCCCGCCTCGGTCTGCGTGTACTGGGTGCGCATGACCATGAACGTCGCCATCAAGATCAGCATCCCAATGGCGAAGGTCAGCACCATCTCAAGGAGCGTCAGACCCGCACGACGCGGCCGGCGATAACGCATTGCAGTCCCCCGTTATTCGTGCCCTGGAGCACTTTTTCGCCCCGCTGCTGTTCAGCGGCGCGCCTGTCTACTTGCCGGCACCACCACCGCCGAAGCCAGCGCCGGCACCGCCACCACCAGCGCCGGCACCACCAGCGCCGGCACCGCCACCGCCAGCTCCGGCACCGCCACCGAAGCCACCGCCACCACCCGCTCCGGCACCGCCACCGAAGCCACCGCCAGCGCCGCCGCCACCGCCCTTCCCGCCGCCAGCGCCGCCACCGCCCTTCCCGCCGCCAGCGCCACTCCCGCCCTTCGCACCGCCGATGCCGCCACCAGCGCCGCCACCGAAGCCACCCGCGCCCTTCTTGCCGCCGCCCATCATGCTGCCGCCACCGCTGGGCGTGGGGCTTGACGGCGTTGTGCTGGGGGTGGTGCTGTTTGAGCCGCTGGTGCTGTTGGCGTTGGGATTGCCCGCCTGGAGCGGCGGCGGATCGAGGTTGCTGCCCCGCAGCGTCGGGTCGAGGATCATCTGGCCCAGCTCGATCACAGCACCGGGACCACCGTCGGGCGGATCGAACTTGACGGACACCTGCACATTCCACAGGCCGTTGACGCCATTGGTATTCTGGTTCGCGTCAAGCTTCCACTGCCATTCGTCCATGCCGTCCTCTTCGAACGCCGTATAGCCGGTCGAGCTGAGCGGGGTGGCGCCGATCATGACCTCGCTGAGCTTGCGCTGGGCGAGCATGCTGCCGATCGCCTCCTGCTGCACGTCGAGGGCGCGCTCGCTGCCGATCGTCACCAGCTGATGGATGGCGACCACGGAAGACAGCAGGATCGCCATCGACACAACGACCTCGAGCAAGCTCAGGCCTGCGCGTACGGTTCGTAGTTCCGCCTTCAGGCGGTTCCCGTGCCGCCTAAAGGCGGAACTACAAACCGGTATGCGGCGAGTCATGGCTGGTCTCCGTCGGTGGTGGGATCGAAGACGCGGACGGTGCCGGTCAAGCCGTGCAGAATGACGCCCTGAGGCGCGTAGCCAGGTGTGCCGAAATAAAAGGTGACGTCGTCGGCGGTGGTGCCGTCGGGATTCATCGGTCCGTGCGCTTCGCCGGTGGGCAGGAAGACGCCGCCCAGCTGCCACGAGCCGCCACCGCCGGCGCTGACCGAGCCCGGCTTGGTTCCGAAGACCACGTCCTCGGGCAATTCGCCGCGGATAAGGTCGTCCGCCTCGACGTGTCCCGAGCTTTGCACGCTGTCCCACATCGGGGAATCGTCGGCGGCGATCTGGAACTTGCCGGTGCCGGGGACGAAGCCGAAGCGATACGCCGTGCCGTGTTCCATCGCCATGGAGCGAGCATCAGCCATGCGGGCGCGGATCATGTCGCCCGCCGCGTCGGTGCGGGCATTGAGGAACAGCCCGTCGACCGAGGGGAGCGTCATCGCGGCCACGCCTGAAATCAGCGTGACAACGATGACGATCTCCAGAAGCGTATAGCCGGCGCGGCGCGTGCGGAAAACCCGTACGCGCCGGCCGTCCGTTGCTCGCAATGGCTGATGTATCGCAATCATCGTTGCTCCGGCCAGTTGCCGACCTTGGTGCCGTCGGACGGGTCGGTCGTGTAGACGTCGGGACGGCGGCCCTGGTTCATCGCGCCCGCCTTGTCGTACTGGAAGTCTTGGCCCCACGGATCCTTGAGATCGTTGGGCTCCAGCAGGGCCGGGCCCTTGTTGTCGGGCTGCGTCATCTGCACCAGGCTATCCGGCCAGGTGTGGTGCTTGACCTTGTAGGCAAACACCGCCTTGGACAGCGTGTCCGCCGAGATGCGTGCCGCATCGCGCTGGCTGGACGTGAGCATCGGAAGCAGGTAATAGGTGCCGATCCCGGCCAACGCGACGATGATCGCCACCACGACCAGCATTTCCATCAAGGTGAATGCCGCACGCCGATTCCGTTTTCTTTCGCTTCGTAGGATCATGGCCGTCTCCTCGTATCAATCTGACCCGTTGTGCCCAGGTGGACTATACCACCTGACCCCTTAAAGAATCATGAATGTTACCGCTTAAAGATTCGTGAGCGTTCGAGTTACGTCGCCGCGGCTGCGACCCGCGGGCCTTTCGGCCCGCGGCGTGAGCGCAACTAGTAGCAAGCCAATGCTTTACGACCTCACCGTGGTGCTCATCTTGAAGACCGGCAGCAACAGAGCCGCGACCACCAGCCCGACCAAAAGGGCCATGACGAGCAGCATCAACGGCTCCAATAACCGCACGAACAGATCCAGTTGACGGGCCGTGCGCTTGTCCAGCGCCTCGGCGACGTTGATCAGGACTTTCTCCAGCTGATTGCTTTCCTCGCCGACGGAAACCATCTCGACCACGTCGCGCGGAAAATACGTGCACAGCGCCAGCGGCTCGGCCAGCCTGTTACCGGCAGTGACGTTTTCGGCGGCGTTCTCGATCGCCGCGGTCAACACGCGGTTGCCGGTCGAATCCTTGGCGATGCGCAGCGCCTGCAGAATGGGGATGCCGTTGTGCAGCAGCGTGCCAAGGATGCGGGTAAAGCGCGACAGGGCCAGGCTCAGGAAGACCTTCCCCACCAGCGGCATGCGCAGCCGCCAGCTGTCCACGATCATCCGGCCGGAGGCCGTAACTGCCCACTGCCGAAACGCGACCACGGCCCCAAGCAACACCAGCAGCAGCCAGACGAAGTGCGTCTGCATGGTCTGGCTGACGAAAATAAGCCCCTGCGTCAGCCCGGGCAGCTGGCCCTTGGCTTCGAGCCGATCGAAGATCGGCTGGAACTTCGGCACGAAGAAGATGATGAGCACGTTGAGCACGATGAGCCCGGTCACCGCGAGGAAGATCGGATACGCCATGGCGCCGACGACCTTGGCCTTGAGGTCCTCCTGGTGCTCGGTGAAGATGGCGATGCGGTCGAGCACATCTTCGAGGAAGCCGCCTTCCTGGCCGGCCCGCACCATGCTGATCGCCAGCTCGTTGAAGGCGCCCGGATACTGGGCCATCGCGTCGGCCAGGCTCGTGCCGTCGGCGACCTTGACGTGAACTTCGCGGAGGATGTTCGACAGGGCCGGGGCCGCGCTCTGGCGTTCGAGGATTTCCAGGCTGCGCAATAGCGGCACGCCGGAGCGCAGCAGGTCGGCGAGCTGCGAGAAGAAGGTCGCCATCTGCCGCGATCCGACCCGCTTGCCGCCGCGCCGCACCGTGACCGCGCTCTTGGCCAGCTCGATGCGCAGCGGGAACAGGCCCCGGGCGTCGAGCATCGCCATCGCTTCGCGCTCGGTGTTGGCGGTCAGGGTCCCGGCACTGCGTTGCCCCGTGCCGGCAAGGGCTTCGAAATTGAAGTCAGGCATGAGTCATCCGCCGTATGCTCCCCTCTCCCCCAGAGGGGCGAGGGGAGAAGTTGTTATGCCACATCCGCCGCCGTCACGCGGGACACCTCGTCGATCGTCGTGATCCCCATCTCGACCTTCCTCCAGCCATCCTGCCGCAGCGTAATCATACCGGCCTTGAGCGCCATGGTGCGGATCGTGTTCGCATTGGTGCGCTCGACCACCATATCCTTGATAGCGTCCGTGTTCACCAGCAGCTCGTGGATGCCGGTTCGGCCGCGCAAGCCGGTCTGGTGGCAGGTCCGGCAGCCCTTGCCTCGCCACAGGCGCTTCGGCGGGTTTCCCTCGGCCATGCCGGGGAAATCGAGCGGCAGATCGCCGTGGTGCGGCTCGTATTCAATCTTGCAGTCCTTGCAAATGGTACGCACCAGCCGCTGGGCCATCACCCCCTCGACCGTGCTCGACACCAGGAACGGCTCGACCCCCATGTCGATGAGGCGGGTGAACGAGCTGGGCGCATCGTTAGTGTGCAGGGTGCTGAAAACCAGGTGCCCCGTCAACGACGCCTGAATCGCGTTCTCCGCCGTCTCCTTGTCGCGGATTTCGCCGATCAGGATCACGTCCGGGTCGTGACGCAGGATGCTGCGCAGCGAGGCCGCGAACGTCAGCCCAATCTTCGGATGCACCTGAATCTGGCTGATGCCCGGCTGCTGGTACTCGACCGGGTCCTCAACGGTGATGATCTTGGTCGCGTCATCCTTGATCTCGTTGAGGGCGCTGTACAGCGTCGTGCTCTTGCCCGAACCGGTCGGCCCCGTCACCAGCACGATGCCGTGCGGCCGATCGATCATCTTGCGAAACAGCTTGTAGGTTTCCTCCCGCATGCCGACGTTCTTGAGGTTGAACACCATGCGCGTCTTGTCGAGCAGACGCATGACGATGCCCTCGCCGTGGATCATCGGGATGATCGAGACGCGGACGTCGATTTCGTGCTGGTGCACGCGCATCTTGATGCGCCCGTCCTGCGGCAGCCGTTTCTCCGCGATGTTCAGCCGGGCCATGATTTTGATACGGCTGATGATCGCGTTCTGGAAACGGCTGATCTCGGGCGGCAGCGCCTGGGTCTGCAGGATGCCGTCGATGCGGTAACGAATGCGCAGGCCGGCCTCTTCCGGCTCGATGTGGATATCGCTGGCCCGCTCGGTGGCGGCCTCGATGAGGATTTCGTTGACCAGCTTGACGACCGACGCTTCCTGGGCCTGCTTGGCGAGCTCGCTGTCGTCGGTTTCGAGCTCCTCGAGCAGCTCGACCTCGCCGCGTTCGGCGACCATCGCGGTGACGGTTTCGCCGCCGACGCCGAAGTGCGTCTTGATGAGCCGGCCGATTTCGCGCGGACTGGCGAGGACGGCGTGGACGTGCAGCCCGGTTAGAGTCTGCAGCTCGTCGATGGCGTAAACATCAAATGGATCGGCAGTTGCGACGACCAGTGTGCCATTGCTGCGCGAGATCGGCATCAGACCCCGGCGATGCACCAGCTTGGCCGGCATCGCCCGCAGCGTCTCGGGATCGACGGCCACCTTGCCCAGGTCGATCACCTCCATGCCGAACTGCTCGCTGAGGATGGGCAGGATGTCCTCTTCCTTGGCGAAGCCTTTTTCCATGAGGACGGTGTGCAGCGGCTTGTTCGGCGATTCGCGCAGCGCGTCCTGCACCTTGGGCAGGTCGGTATCGCGGAGGGCGCCTTTTTGAATCAGCAAGTTGACGAGGTTCATGGCCGAATCATTGACTCCCGCCGCGGCATGGTTCTACGTAATGTGAAACCCGGTTACCCTCTCAGGGTAACGCCCCGCCGGGAGGATTGTCGATCCGGCGGAGAGATTCGGGTTGGCGGCGCCGGGAAACCTGGGAGGATTGTTCTCAATATACCAGAAGCGCCGGCCGCCCGCACCATTCTCGCGCGGTTTTACGGCCGGCCCTCCATTCCATCGGACCGCCATCGGTTGCGGTTTCGCGAATTCGAGACGGTCTAATCCTAGTAGTCGCAATCGGCGTCGCGTTACCGCCGCTGGAATGTAGGTGCGCGAACGCTGGCGGCGGTACGATCGGCGCCGCAGTTAGCTGTCCGACCGGCGGCGGCCGTTCCGGCGGCGCACTGGCGGCGCCGCCAGCAGGTCATGCCAGCTCGTAGCCTTCAACAGCCGCACGCTCAACTTTTCGAGCTGTTCCAGATCGGTGATTTGCTCCACAAGCGTCCGCGTTTCGGCATCGGCCGGACCGAACGCGGTCTCACCCTGCAACAGGAGGATTCTTCTCGCCTCGACCACGCTCCCCTCGGCGCGCCCTCAGCGCGCCCTCAGCGCGCCCTCAGCGCGCCCCTCGGCATGCCCCTCGCGCAGGATGGCCTGATAGGTAACGGATTCCTTCATCGATAGGACTCCTCGCAATAGCTCTTGTGTCAGCGCCTCGGGATAACGCACGCCCATTAGGATGTATGTCGCTGCCCAGAGTTTCCCGGCCAGCGCCGATAGCCGCCGCGAACGAAGCCGCCGCGACATTGCTTTGATTATGCCAGGCAATTGCGCTTCTGTCACCGCCCCCAGCGGCGCCAGCGGCAATGTTCCCGGACCGCCCGCCAACAACACCGCCGCCGGCACCTGCCACACACGCAGCACCTCATAGCGGAACACCATGTAGGGCTCGGTCTCGCCGCGAAAAGTCCGCTGCCGGTGCCCCGACAGCGCCGGCGAATCATCCTCCGGCCTGAGCAGCACCAGGACCGTCTTGACCTCACGGTCATGCCGGTCCTCCAGCAAGAGGTTGCGCTTGTGCAGCTTGCGCGGCTGTACCGCCGCGTCGTGTCCGACTAGAAACTCCAGGTGCAGTAAATACGGCGGATCAGCTTCGACGACGAGCACCTTGTCGCCGGCGCCGCTGACGGTGGCGATGTCCGCGTCAACGATCCGCGTGGGTCCGCGCGGCAGTCGCGTCAGCACGGGCCAATCGGCGGGCCCGCACTCGACCATCTCCTTCAACGTAGGATCAAAACCGTGGGTCGGCATCAAGGCCTCACCATACGAAGTCGTTGCCACCGCACTGGAACCCGACGCACGCTTGCACGCGGCGGGATCAGTTTATCGTGGCTGATCTGCGGCGTGCTGGTGAAGAACACGTAGGTGTTGCGGGCCCCGGCAAAGAGGTCGTTGGTGCCCGCCCCACCGTCGAAGACGGAGGTGCTGGGTTAGGCGGTCTTCCAGTCATCGAGCACGGGGCGGAATCGGCGTGTTGTTCGTCGTATGAGAGAAGCTCCATGAGGGCGCCAGAGAACGATGCAATTGGGACGTGCCGAGTCTAAATGGCGGGTAACGCGGCGTCAAACCATTTCTGCCAGCGACCGTGGGCACCTCGCCAAGCTCCGCGGCGCAGGGGCGCATGGGCGCAGGTCGCGAAGTGGTCGTGGCCCTTCACGACGTTCCGACCGAGGCCGTACACTAAGCTTCCGAAGCTGATCCAACCCGCGATGCCCCGCCCGCCGAGCCAACCATGCGAAAAATCCACGCCGTGGCTGAAGCCGATCTGCGACTGCTGCGCCAGTTTGATACGCCGACGATCTGCAACGTCGTCGAGCTGTATGACCTGCGGCCGCGCACGGCGGGGTATCTGGACCGTCGTATCCAGGCGTGCTATCCGAAACTGCCGCCGATGGTCGGCTACGCATCGACCGCGACGTTCCGCTCCGCAGCCCCGCCGGCGAGCGGCAACGTTTACTCCGGCCTCGTCGAGCAGGTCGCGGCGTTCGGCGAGCTCCCGGGGCCGCCCATCGTCGTGTTCCAGGATTCTGGACAGCCCCGTCGCGTCGGCCACCTTCGGCGAGGTGATGTGTACGACCTACAAGGCATTTGGGGCGGCGGGCTTGATCACCAGCGGCGCGGCGCGCGATCTCGAGCAGGTCGCGGCGCTGGCGTTTCCCTGCTTCGCCGACGGCACGATTTGCGCCATGGCTATTGCCACTTTGTGCAAATCCACATCCCGGTCCACGTCGGGGGCGTGCTGATCCACCCGGGCGATCTCCTGCACGGCGATTGCAACGGCGTGACGACGGTCCCCAACGAGCTGGCCGGCGCGATCGCCGCGGCGTGCCCGGAGTACATGGCCGCCGAGGCGATTGTGATGGACTACCTCAAGGCGGGCAAGGTCGATCCGAAGGGGTACGCCGCCGCGCGGCAGGGGTGCAAGGAACGGATCGATGGGCTGGCGCAAGCTGAAGAGCACGGTGATGGCGGCGCGGTAAACTCAACTTCCCGCCGCCACGGCGTACCGCTAAGATAATGCATTCCGCCGCGGCCCCTTCGCCAAGCGGTAAGGCAGCGGATTGCAAATCCGCCATCCCCGGTTCGAATCCGGGAGGGGCCTTTTTCGCTCAACCAATTGCGCGAGGCGCCGGCGATGCCTGTCATTCGCATTCCTGAAGCGGACTGGGGCAGAGTCTGGCGAACGCTGGTTGCAGCCGGTGCAGTTTCCCGAATTAGCCAGGACTTCATATACATCGTTAGCTCACAGCAGCTGCGACTGTTGCGTCGCAAGAAGCTCCCCTTCGAGCTACTCGCGCCGCCTTACAATCGCAGCCACTTCGCCAGGCGCTGAAAGGCCGTGGGATCGGGGTTGTCCGGAATGTACTTCACCTGGCGTACGACCCCCTCCGCGTCGAACGAGAGCCGAACCCGGCCATCGACGTCGGTGTACGACTTATGTAACATCCCGTCGTACGTGGTTTGGAACGGCGCCTTGCCCAGGATCTGCTCTGCCTGGTCCCACTGCATGCCGATCTCGACCCGCGGGTAGCGCGGCTCTTCGGCCGGCCCGCGCAGGCACAAGAACAGGATGCCGCCTGCCACCAGCAACCCAACCACGATGCCGAACAGCCAGCGTTTGCGCATCGCTTCCTCCTTTCCCGAAAGTTCGTGGCCGTGCGAGACGATAAATACAGCAATGTCGGCAGTGCCGGCCCCTTAGCCAAGTGGTAAGGCAGCGGATTGCAAATCCGCCAGCCCCGGTTCAAATCCGGGAGGGGCCTCTTTCTCGCTACCGAATGATCCCGTAGGGTGGGTGGAGTCTTCGGAACCCACCATGCTCAAGCAAGGCGTGGTGGGTTCCGAAGACTCCACCCACCCTACGGATTTACCGAATAACCACGATATAGTCCGCGACCGGGTCGGCAAATAGCTGGGCCGGGTCGCCGCCGGGCGCAAGATGGACCGTCGCGGCCCGGCCGCCGGTGCGCTGCACGGCCCGGGCCGGGATGCCGAAGCCGCGATCGATGTGGCCGCTGCCGGCGAGGACCACCAGCCGGCGTAGCTGCCGAGCCTGCTGGAACGCCGCCGCGCTGGCGGCCATGTACTCGTCCCATGCGGTCATCACCTGGTACGACCGCTCCTTCTGCTCCGCGCTCGCGCTGGACTTGCCGTGCATTTTCGCAAGCTGCTCGTACCAATGGTCGCGGTGCGCCTTGACGTGAAAGTCCACCGGGCCGAGCTGCTTTTTTTCGTCCACCGTTAGCGCGGCCAATCCCACCTTGCCGAGTTTGCTGGTCAGCTCGCGTGGCGCATTGAGCGCCGCCATTGGAACGCTGTTCTTCTTGCAAAAGTCGGCGATCGGCTGATACAGCGGCCAGGGAAAGCCCCAGCGTTTTTGATATTCGCTTGCTTTCAGCATCTCCTCCTCGTCGATCGTGCCGGCGATGAAGCGGTCCAGGTCGGCCTGGTACGGGCGCTGAAACATCTCCAGGCCGACGCCAAGCCGTTCGTCGCGCGCGTACAGGGACCGGATGACCTGCAGCTGGACCCGGTGGCACGGCTCGCTGTCGTGCTGCTCGCCCACGCAAACCAGATCGGCTTCGAGCAGCCGATCGATCAGCTCGCCGAAACTGATGGTCCGCCGTTCGCGGGCACTGTGGATCACCAGTGCCGGCGGTCCCTCCAGCCGTTCAAGCGCGGCCCGGTAAGCCGCCTCGTTGGGAGCGTCGATGGCCAGCACGCGGGCGCCTTGGCGCAGCACCGCAACAACGCGGCCATCGGCGCCATCATGCCAGATGTTCTGACCCGCAATCGCTAATTCGTAAACCGGGTCCTTGATTGCTCGCACCGTGCTCAGCGCCGCCTGGAAACGCCGCGATTCGCCTTGGCCGGCAAAGGCGACTACCCACGACTTGACCGCCCCTTCCTCCACGACGCGGTCGCCCATCCAGCCAGCGGCCGCCACCAACGCCTTTTCCCGCGTGGCCGGGTGGTCCGCGAGCATCTGCACCAGCCCAAGCTCGCCGATGGTCCGCCCTGGTCCAAGGTCGATGGTGCCGACGCCCTCGGGATGCAGGATGGCCGCGGTCGTGCGCGGCGGGAAGCGATAGCGCGCGTTGACCGCATCCCAGCCGCCGCGCTCCTTCAGCGACTTCACGTAGCGCGCGCCCTGCGAATAGAGAAAAGCTTTACGCAGGTCCTTCGCCCGGTCCAGCGGCACGTCGAGCATGGCGGCGACTTTCGGCTGCTCCTTCTTCAACAACTCGATCATCGTGAAGGTCGCGTCCCCCTCGATCAGGGCCGCGCTCGCCAACTCCGCGTCGCTGCCGAACTCGGCCTGGTGGAGCTTCGCCAGGCCGAAATGTTGGTCCTGCAGGGCGTGGACCATCTCGTGGATAAGCACGCCGCGCTGGTAGTTGCCGGCGACGTCGTCGTAGACGAAGAGCGTCTTGTCCCTGGTGCTGTAGAATCCCTGGGCGCCGGGCACGACATCCGGCGTGCGCGGGATCAGCTTGGCGGCCACCGGCGTCTTGAACGCGAGTCCGCGCACGGCCGCGATGTCCTTTTCGAGCTGCCGCAGCGTCGTCTCGAGCTGCGCGTCCTTGTTGGCCGCGCCGCCGCGAATGCTACCGACCGGTCCAAGGAGGCAGAGACCACCGATCAGGGCTGCGGTGCTGCAGCGCTTGTTAATGCGCATGGCGTCGCTCTCCGTGGGTGATGGGTATCGGCACGTGATTGTACCGCGCCGCTGATACAATGCACGTGATATCTTGCAGCCGATTTTTGGGAGAGCAGCCATGTGCGGCCGATTCGTGCGTCATACGAAACCATCGGTTTACGCGTCGATGTTCGAGGTCGATGCGGTGCCCGCGGGATCCAGCTACAACGTCGCGCCGACGCAGGAAGTTGCGACGGTCCGCCTGCACGACGGCCATCGCGAGTGCGTCCTCTTGCGCTGGGGGATGATTCCCTTTTGGTCCAAAGACGGCAAGAACAAGCAAATCAACGCCCGCGCCGAGACCGTCGTCGAGAAGCCCGCGTTTCGCAACTCGCTCAAGAAGCGGCGCTGCCTGGTGCTCGCCGACGGCTACTACGAGTGGCGCACTGAAGGCAAGATAAAGCATCCCTATTACTTTCATCTGCGCGACGATCAGCCGTTCGCCTTTGCTGGGTTGTGGGATTGCTGGAAAGGCGGCGACGCGCCGCTTGAAACGTGCACCATCATCACCACGGAGGCCAACGAGCTATCGCGGCCGATCCATGACCGCATGCCGGTCATCCTGCCGCACGCGGCGTGCGCGCTGTGGCTCGATCCCGAGGTCGAGGATCCGGCGGTCTTGCAGGATTTGCTCAAGCCGTACCCCGCCGACGCGATGACCTGCGATCCCGTCAGTCCGCTGGTGAACAACGTCCGCAACAACAGCCCCGAGTGTATCCGGCGCGTTGGCTGAAGCCCGACCTACTGTTTCGGGAAGATCAACTCAACCAGCGCCACCGCGAGGACGACGCCGAGGAAACCGGCCACGACGCTGCCGGTGACGTTGGCCAGCGCCAGCAGCCAGCTGCCGTCGCGGACCAACTTGAACGTCTCCAACTCGAACGTGGAGAACGTGGTGTAGCCGCCGCAGAAGCCCGTGCCGACCAGCAAGTACCAGTCCTGGTACTCCGGCGGCAGCCGTTCCAGGATGATCACCGCGGCGGCACCGAGGATGAATGAGCCGGTCACGTTGATAACCAACGTACCAAGCGGTGGAAACGCCTGCCCCCAGGGATGCTGGCCGAACCACCGGCCCACCCAGTAACGTAAGAGCGTCCCGGCGGTACCCCCGACCATCAGCCACACCATCTTGTGCCTCGCAACCAGCCAGCACCAGCCCCCCAGGAGGGCGAACACTTTCTTCAAGGCGTTCATCGGGGACGCTCCAGCGCCGGCGCAAACAAAGGGCCCCACCGGGAACCTGGTTCTCCCGGTGGGGCCTGGATGCACCCGGCACGCCCCACCCGAAAGGAGAACCTTCGAGGTAGGGGTCATCAGCGGCCGTTCACGATGGCACGGCCGCGGTTAAAGGCGAACCCCATCGCCACTGATGAGTGTACCGGCGAGTCCGTGGTCGTCAACAGGCCCGCGGCCGCTCGCGGGGACTCAACGGCTATGAGGGGCAGTCCCGCGCCGCGCAAGTCCGATTAGGCCGTGGCGTCCCTCTGATAGGGAGCATGTAACTCAACTCAGCTCCACAACCAACAGAGGAGGCTTCTCATGTCCCGTTTCACGCTTGCTCTTTGTGCCGGCACACTGGCGCTGGGCCTGGCTTTCGCCATGCCCGCTGAATCGCGCGTGTCGGTCCCGACGGTCTACCAGCCGAGCGTCGTGCCGGTCGAAACCTGCTACCAGCCGGTGTACTACCACGGGAGCCACTACGGGTATCGCGGCTGCTATCCGAACTACGGCCGCTATTCGTGGTATCGCCATGGGCATTACCACCACCACGGCCGCCGTTAAGCCGATCGTGATGGTCGTAGCGACAAGCGGCTCGCGTGTCGGCTTTGAATAGCCGACAAGCGCGCCGCTTGTCGCTACGACGGCGATCCTCACGGAGCGGTCGCTACTGGTCACGGTATCCAGTCTACGGGGAATTGGCGCCGCCGCAACGGGCCGGCAGGATGGGTTAGTCCCTGCCGCGCCGCTGGGCGTACACCTTGATGAGTTCCTCCCGCATCGAGTCGGACGCGGCCCGCGCTGCGTTGAAGTCGGCCTTGCTGAGCGTGTAGAGCTGCACCGGTTCTTTCGCGATCACCGTCGCATTGCGCGGTTTGTCCTCGACGATCGCCACTTCGCCAAAAAACTGGCCCCCCGTCATCGTCGCCACGACTTGTTCGGTGGCCGTCCCCTCGTTAAGGACCACATCGACCTTCCCCTCGTTGATCAGGTAGAACTTGTCCCCCACGTCGCCCTGCCGGATGATCCGCGTTCCGGCCGGCGCGGTTTCCATTTTGATCCGCTCCGCCACCTCGACCAGCCGTCCGGGGGGCAGTCCGCTGAACAACGGCACCTTTTGCAAAAACAGGCAGATGCGCGTGGTCTGGTCCACCGCGATGTCCGACGCGATGCGGCCGTCCTTCATGCTGATGATCCGATCGCCCTGGCCCATGATGCGGTTGTCGTGGGTGACGACCAGGATGGCCGAGCCGCTGCGGGACAGGCATTTCAGGAGCTTGATGACCGTCTCGCCGGACGCCTTGTCCAGCGCCGCGGTCGGCTCGTCGGCCAGGATCAGCCGCGGTTTGTTGACAAGAGCGCGGGCGATGGCGACCCGCTGCTTCTGCCCGCCGGACAGCTCGCGCGGCATGTAGTCGACGCGATCGCCGAGGTTCAGGATGGACAGCAGGCTCGCCGCCAGGGCGCGCGTGACGCTCGGCCGGTTCCGCGGGACGGCGGCCAACGCCGCGCTTGCCGGTCCCGCCGGCTGCAAGATCGTCAGCAACTCCTGACCGCGCTGGACCAGCTGATCGACGGCGTCACTGCGCAGGTCGAGCGCCAGGTTGACGTTCGCCCAGGCCGACACTGCCTCGAGGAAGTTGTGCGCCTGAAAGATAAAGCCGATGTTGCGGCGCACCGCGATCAACTCGGCCTTGCCCAGGCCGCGCAGCTCGCGACCCAGCACCTGCACGCTCCCCTTTTGCACGGAGCGCAGCGCTCCGATCAGCGTCAGCATCGTCGTCTTGCCGCAGCCGGACGCCCCGGTGACGATGACCAGCTCGCCGGGGTTGACGCGCAGGTCGATTTCCGTCAACACCTGCTGGCTAACGTCGCCGGCGCCGAAGGTGTGGCTTAGTTTCTCGATCTGAATGATCGGCTGCGCAGCGGTACCATTAGCACTGGGCGTGGGCGCGGAGGACATGTTGGTTACCTCAGGATGAGACTCTCTCCGCTTTCGCCAAAGCCGCTCGCAGGCGGACAATCTCTTGATACTCCGGCGTCTTGGCAAACGCTTCCCGTTCCTCGCGCGTGGGAAACAATTCGCCAAATTTCCCGCCAATGCCGAAGAATGCGTTGTGCAAATCCACCGCTGATTTGGCTTGCTTGGCCAATGCCTGGGCTATTAGCAAGGCTTGCTGTGCTTTCGTATTCATGGGGTGCACCTCACTTGAACACCTTGGCCGGATCGGCCGTCACCACCTTGCGCACCGCGACCGCTCCGGAAATCATGCACATCGCCACGGTCATCAAGAGCAGCGTCGCGAGGCGCAGCGGCGTTAAGGACATCAACAGACCTGTCCAGTGGCTGACCAACCAGAACAACACCTGGGCCGCCGGGATCGCCGGCAAAAACCCGAGCACCGCGAGGAACAGGCCTTGCTGCAGCACGATGCTGACCAGCCGGGCGTCGCTGTAGCCGATCGCTTTGAGCGTCGCGAACTGCGGCAGGTAGTTGATGACGTTGGTGTACAGAATCTGGTAGCAGATGATGATGCCGATCACGAAGCCCACGACCATGCCCAGGCCGAAAATGTAGCCGATGGCGGTGTTGTCACCCCAGTAATCCATCTCGCGCTTGATCAGCTCGGCCTTGGTCATGACCAGGACGTTGTCCGGCAAGGCCTCTTGCAGCCGCTTCTGGACCGTGTAGCGGTCGGCGCCAGGGTCGATCTCGATCACGGCGATGTCGACCCGCGTCAGCTCCCCCGATGGACTGCCCCGTGCGGGGAAGTACCGTAGGAAATTACGCTCGGTCATGATCACATTGCCGTCGATGAAAAAGTCGGTCCCCAGGCGGAACGAGCCGACCACCCGCACCCGTCGGCGCGCCAGCTCCGTTTCGGTCCCCGGTCCGGATCGGCCGAAGAAGGCGCGCGACAGGTCGTCGAACAGCACGGTATCGTGCTCGTTCAGCGCGGCCGCGTACCCGCGCACCTCCGGGAAATTGAAGACGGGATCCTCCGGATCGTAGGCCAGCACGCGCACCGTCCGCATGCTGTGGTCCATTGAATTCTTCCACTGGGCGGCGTCCATGCACAGCGGGTAGACGCCCCGGACCCCGGGGACGACCCGCGCCTGCTGCAGCCGACGGCCGGCGAATGACAGCGGCGCGTACAGGACGTGCTTGAGCCGGTTGATGATCACCAGGTCGGCGTTGAGCCGCTGGATCAGCTCGGATTGGCTGTCGTACATGGCGTTCTGAAAACCGGCCTGCGAGCACATCAGCAACACGGCGAGCAGAACGCCGGCGATGGACACCGCCAGCTTCCCCGGCTGGTGAATCAAGATACGCAGTGCGATGGGTACGTAACGGTCCATGAGCGGTTCAGAACAGGTCCACCGGATCGGCTTTGCGCAGAATGCGCAGCGCCATCACGCCCGAGACGCAACACATCGCCAGCGTCGCCGCCAGCACGCCGAGCGCACGCTGCCAGGTCATGCTCACCGGCAGCTTGGTGACCTCGTGGCTCGCCCAGTAGATGCCCAGGGCGACGACCAGGCCTGGGATGTAGCTCAGCACGGCCAGGATCAGCGCCTGCTCCACGATCACGAAGGCCAGGTAACTGTCGCTAAAGCCCATCGCCTTGAGCGTGGCGTACTCGCTCAGCCGGCTGGTGACCTCCATCGACAGCACCTGGTAAATGATGACCATGCCGAACAAAACCGCCACCAGCACGCCCGAGCCGAAGATGATGCCGGTCGAGGTATTGACGATCCAGTAATGAACTTCGGCCGCCTCGAGTTCGCCGCGAGTCCACACCTTGACGTTGGCGGGCAAGCTGTCCTTGAGCTGCTCGGCGACGCGCTCGGGGTCGGCTCCGGGTACAATCTTGATCAGCCCCAGGGACACGTCGCTCAACGGCCAACCGCCGTACATCCGGGAGAAAGTGGCGTCGCTGACGATCATCTGGCCGGCCTCGAAGCCCGGACCGATGGTGAACTGGCCGACGATCTCGAGGTTGCGCGGCCCGACCTCGGTGATGACGCCAGCGTCCTGCGGACCGATTTCCGGGCGCGACAATCGGTCGATGAGCACCGTGTCGAGCCGGGTCAGCGCCGGTCGCAGCGCGTTGACCTCGCGATTGCGGCTGATGGGGTCGCTGGGGTTGAACGCCAGCACGACGAGCGAGCGGAAATAGCGGCCGAACTCACGGCTTTCGGGATTGGGGTTGCGCCAGAGCTGGCGGTTGACGTAGAGCGGCATGGCCGCCGTCACCTCGGGGTTGGCCCGGGCCTGCACCAGCCGCCGGCGCGGGAACGTGCCGGCCTGCGACAGCATGACGTAATTGGGCGAGGTCAGCACGAGATCGAAGTCGAGCGTGTCGTGCACCAGGACCGCCGTCAGCGCCACCGACGCGAGGAAGCCCAGCTGCATGAACAGCAGCGCGACCGCGAAACAGACGCCGGTGATGGCCACCAGCGTGCGAACTTTGCTGTGCGCCAGGTTGCGCCCGGCGAGGAAGGTTGCCATAATTCCTATTGTCGCAGCACGTCTGCTGTGGGGCACGTTTCTTACGTGCCCGGTTTTTTCCTCGGGTACGTAAGAAACGTGCCCCACAATCGTTTCGCTAGGGACCAGCGCTGGTCCGATAGATCACCACGTCTACCTGCAGGTTGGTCAGGCGGTCCACGTCGGGGGCCGGATCCAGCCGAATCCACGCCTCGCCGACACGGGCGTCGGCGTCCGCCGCCGGATCGAGGTGCAGCAGCGTGTTGCGCGCGATGAGCCGGCCGACCCGCTCGACCGTGCCCTTCAGCGCCTTGGGCAGGGCGCGGCTGGTGACCCAGGCCGTCTGTTCGGGCTTCACCCACGGCAGATCGGTCTCGTAGATCTCGGCGCGGACAAACATGACGCTGGTGTCGCCCATTTTCAGGATCGGCTGCTGATCGACTTTTTCGCCCGGTCGAGCCAGGATCTGCAAGATCACGCCGTCGCGCGGCGCTTTGAGGCTTGACCGCTCGAGCTCGGCCTGGGCCAGCTCGACGTTCCTCGTCAAGGACGGGATTTGCGCCGACGCCTCCGCTTTGTGCCGGCCCGCCTGGGCCAGCGCCAGCTGCGCCGCGCACGCTCCACGTTCAACACATGACCGGCGCTCGCCTTGGCCAGGGTCGCTTCGGCAGCCAACAGCTCCTCCTGCGCTCGGCGGACCCCCTGGGTTTGCTCGCCCATTTTCTGGGCGGACACCGCTCCGGGAATCGTGAGGCTTTGCATCCGTTCCAGGTCAGTCCGGGCGTTCTTGAGCTCACTCTTGAGCAGGCGGACCTTGGCTTCTTGCGCCTGAATATCGAGCGGATCGAGCTTCTCGGCCTGGCGCACGCCGATCTGGGCCTCGTTGATCAGCGCGTCGGCCGACACCAGCTCCGCCGCCAGCCGCGCTTTCGCATCGGCGAGCTGGGCCGCCGCCGCTGCCTGCTGGGCCTGGCGCACCGCGAAGGTATCAAGATGTCCGAGAACGTCACCCTTCGTGACCGCTTGGCCTTCCTTGACGTCCAGGCTGGCGAGACGCTCGCCCATCACGCCACCGATGTCGATGACCCCACCACGCGGCTCGAGGCGTCCCAACCCGGGGATCGTACTTGCGCCGGCCTGGTACGGACCTGAGCGAAGCTCTTGATCGATTCCAGGTTTTCGCCCTGCGTGCCGGCGGGCATTTCCGCTGCCGGCCACGGGTTCCAAACGTGCGCCAGGAAGAATCCGCCCACCGCGCCGCCGGACGCGATGATCAGCACGCCGAGGCCGAGGAACAGGCCTAGCCGTCCGGTAAACTTCATTGCACGCCACCTCGGTGCTGCCCACCGGTACGGATCCGCCGCCGCTGGTCCAGCTGAACCGCATCGCAAGCTATCTGGGGTCGCCGCCGGAAATGGATTCTATCGGGGCCTCTTGAGTCATACAAGTGCTTTCTTACCCAATTTACCAAACGACCGGCACGACCGATCCGCTACCGATGCACGCGCGTGCGTGGTTCGCATTGCTCGTTCGTCTGGGAGCCCGCGAGCGTGGAACGGTCATCGGTCGTGCTTAAATTAACACTATTCCCCTCAATGCCCCAGGCCGCCGTTGCGGGTCGCCTCCACGGGCTGCGGCTTGCCGTGCGCAAAGGTACGTGTGCCGAAATGGTGGATGAACAGGTCGCGGCAGCACGCCAGTGTGAAGCCCGCTTGCCGGGCCTTTGCGCTCAGAATGTCGCTGTCGAACAGGCTCAGGTCCGTCCATTCGTTGAGGTCGGGGCTGACGCGGTACCCCCGCCGGAATGTCGCTGCCGACCTCGCTTAGCGACGTACTGACATGGAATGGAACACCCCAGGCAACTGTGACGTACGGCACCACGGGAGATAGCCCTGGCGACGTGCTGGTGATGGACCTGCAGCCCAGCACCGCCGTCACCGCCTCGGGCGCCTATCCCTGGTCGGTGACCATCACGCCCAGCGGCGGCTTTGGCACCACCTATTCCGGCACCGCCTATCTCGACGTGAGCAGCGCCAGCGAAGGGGTTATGGCCGGCAACGGCTGGACGATTGCCGGCGTGAACCGCCTGATTAGCACCACCGGCGGCGTCGAGTGGAAGGACGGCGAAGGCGACGGCGAGTTCTTCGCTAGCGGCATGTCCGGCAGCTTCACCAGTCCCGCCGGCGACTTCGGCACGCTCACCCAAACCATGGGAGGCTACACCTACGTCGCCAAGGGCGGCCTCTATACCGATAATTTCAACAGCAGCGGCTATGAGACGAGCAAGGTCACAGCCGACGGCCTGACGACCACCTTCACCTATAGCGGCAGCGAGCTGACCAGCATCGAGACTCCCGATTGCCGCTTCGTAAGCTTCACCTACGACGGCAGCGGCAACCTGCAGACTGCGCAGATGCCCAGCGGCACGGCCACCTTAACCCACGACGGCGGCGGCAATCTCACCGGAATTCAGCGCCCCGATGGCAGCTTGCTCACCTTTACCTATGACGGCGACGGCCAGCTCACGGTCGAGCAGACGCCCGATACCACTCCCACCTTCGCTTACGACGGCCACGAGATGCTGGAGTCGATCAACGGTGGGCTCGGCAATACGCCGACGGTCCAGCCGGCGCTGTCGCAGGGCTTCGGCAGCAACGCGGCCAACCTAAGCAATGCGATTGCGGTCGTGACCAATGCCCTGGGCGACGCAACGGCCGCCACGCTCGACGCCGCCGGCCAGGCCACGCAGACCGAGGCGCCCGACGGATCGCTCACGGAGTTCACCTACGACAGCAACTATGATCCACCGCGCTTGCCCACTGCCCGCCTTGGTGATCGGACCGTGATAGCAGCGCTCCGCCGACTGCTTGGTCCGCGGAACGATGCCGAGGTAAGCGGCGGCGTGGTTGCCGTCGCGAAAGCGCGTGATGTCGCCCAGCGCCGCCAGCACGGTCTGGGCCACCGTCACGCTGACGCCCGGCAAGGTCATCAGCAACTTCACGCGCTCGTCGGCGTACCCCGCGACCGCCAGCACCTGATCGAACCCCGCGATCTCGTCGGCCAACTGGTCGAGCAGACGCAGCTCGCTGTCGCGCATCCGCGTGCCAACCTCGTCCAGCTCGACGCCCGCAGCCACGCCAGGCCTTCCTTGCTGAATAGGTCTACGCCCGGCAGGATGAGCCGTTCGGCCAACAGCGCGTGCAGCCGGTTCTTGACCGCCGTCTGCATCGCTACCAACGCAGCGCGGCGCCGGGTCAACGAACGCAGTCGTTGGGTGGCTTCATCCGGTTGCCACACGCGCGGCAGGAAATCGCAGCGCAGCAGTTGGGCCAGCACCGCCGCGTCGATCTTGTCGGTCTTGACCTTGGCCTGGGCGATGGCCCGCGTCTGCACCGGGTTGGACACGACCACCTCGGCGACCAACGGCCGCGGCACGCGCACCACCGCCCAGGTATTGCTCGTGGCCTCGAGGACAACATGGGTGGTGCCATCGAGGTGCCGTTCGGCGAACTGCGTCAACAGCTGGGCGGTCAGATCGAAGCGTTGGCGGTGCAGCACCTGGCCTGCCTCGTCGATGACGCACGCCTCGACGACGCGTTTATGGACATCCAAACCACAATACTTTATCATGGAAGCACTCCTGGCAAGACCGGGGGGACGACGCTCGTTTGTGGCGAGCGCTGCCAGCCTGACCCACGAGGTCGCATGGCTGGCGGCAAGGGCTCGGCGGCACTTACCTCTTCGAGCTCGTAGCTCAACCGGGTGGGCCGTAAGGGGGGCTCGATTATGACGGCGGGCTCGAAGCCCATACTTATAAGCGAGCCGCCCCGAAATGGCCGGTCCCCTTGGTCTTGCTGGTTCTTGCGAAAGCGATGCACCATTTCGTCCCCAGCCCCGGTAATCTTCAGCGAACCAGCTGCCGGCCTCAGCTCCAAGGCCAAAATCTTCGCAGCTGCCTGAAGCATACCCGCTATGACGTGTGGGGTAATCTCGCCGAGCGCGACGACTACCCCACCGGCAGCGGCTCGCCGACCGTGACCCGCTACGCCGTGGACGGCTGGAACCCGGCGTTGGCGGGCACGACCGGCAATTCCAAATACAACGTGTGGGCCGACCTCAGCAGCAGCAACAGCCTGCTGACGCGTTATCTGCACGGCGACCAGGTGGACCAGCTGTTCGCGCGGCAGGATGCGGGCGTTCAGTACTGGTACCTGACCGATTACCAGAGTCGGTGCGCGACGTGCTCGACAACAGCGGCAACGTGAAGGACGCGATCGTCTACGACGGCTTCGGCAACATCATCAGTGAGACAAACTCGGCGTACCGCGGAAATTACGCCTGGACGGGGCGGATGTTCGATGTCGAAACGGACTTGCAGTACAACCGGGCGCGGTGGTATGACTCGGCAACAGGTCGCTGGCAGAGCCAGGACCCACTAGCGCTTGACAACGACCTGAACGCGCGGACGACCACCGCCGGCACCGTCCTGGAGTCGTTGTCGCTGGCCGTTACCGCCGACGACACCACCGGCGACGTGACCGCCACGATCACGGACACCCTCACGGAGTCGCTCCAGACCAACGGGGTGTCCCCCTTCCCGAATTACCTGCCACTTTGGCGGCTTAATCGTCTAGAGGAATTGTCTCCTCTCAACTTGCGGGAATACCCCGCAGAAAGGGAGGACTCATGTCCGACGAGCAATTAACCCCCGGCGCCCGCGCCACCCCAGTGCCGACACGGCGACCCCGCCGCGCGCGGCACGCCGCACGACGCCAACGCCCCGGCGACGCCAGCGCGCGACGCACAGCGCCCGGGCTGCACCGAGCGCCTGCGCTGGCGAACGGTCTTGACCCAGGGCGACTCCAGCGTCCGCCCCGATGCGCTGGAGACCACGGCCGATGACCCGGCCGCGGACAGCGATGCCGACGGCAGCGGTTCGATACCCCCGGCCACTCCGCGCGATTGCGCGGCCGTGCCCGGTCTGTCCGGACGCGGCAAGCGCGGCCGACGGTTGGTCAAGCCCGATGACATCCGGCCGACGAGTACCACGCCCGAACAACGGCTGTTGCTGTTGGATACCTGGCAACGCAGCGGCCTGCCCGCCGGCGACTTCGCCGCCCTGGTCGGCATCAGCAAGCACACCCTCTATGCGTGGAAGAAGCTCGACGCGGACGGGCCGTTCCTCGATACGGCGGCAGTGATGAAGCACCTCGACCTGGTCATCACGTCCGACACGGCGATCGCGCACCTTGCCGGCGGGCTCGGCGTGCCGGTGTGGCTCGCGGCCAGCACCGCGGCCGACTGGCGCTGGCTGCAGGCGCACCGACAGCCCGTGGTATCCGAGCATGACGCTGTTTCGGCAGTCGGAGCGCGGCGATTGGGACGGCGTGTTCGCGCGGATGGCGCAGGCGCTGGAGGCGCATCCACGATTGGAAAGTGCCGAGCGGCACGCGCAGCGCGGACTGGAATTGCTGAACCGGGGCGAGGCGGCCGAGGCGGCGACGGCGTTTGGGCGGGCGCTGGAGCTGGAGCCGCGCAACGCCGTCCTGCACAACAACCGGGCGGCGGCGCTCGACAAGGACGGCAAGAAAGCGGAGGCGCTGGCGGGCTTTCAGGAAGCGGTGCGGCTCAAGGCCGACTACGTCGACGCCCGCCACAACCTGGGCAACATTCTCAGACGCTCGGGCCGGATGGTTGAGGCGGAGGCGGAGTATGGCATGGCGCTGAAGCTGGCACCGGATTCGCCGGAGATTCTCAATCACCTGGGGATCGCGCTGTTGGCACAGGCGCGGCACGCGGAGGCGGAGGCGTGCTTTCGCCGCAGCGTGCGCCTCCGGCCCGAGCATGCGGAGGCGCACAACAACCTCGGCGTGCTGTTCGAGCAGCTTGGCAAGATGGACGAGGCGATCGCGTCGTACCAGGAAGCGCTGCGGCTCAAGCCCGATTCGCCGGACATGCGCAAGAACCTGGCGCTGGGCCTGTTGATGCGCGGCGAATATGACCGCGGCTGGGCCGAATATGAGTGGCGCTGGAAATCGCCGGCCGCGCCGCAGCGCAACTTCGCGCAGCCGCGCTGGGACGGCCGGTTCTTGCATGGGCAAGCGATCCTATTGTACGCGGAGCAGGGACTCGGCGATACGATCCAGTTCGTACGCTATGCGCCCTGGTGCAACAGCGCGGCGGCGTCGTGCTGGTGGAGTGTCCGGCGGCGCTGGAGAAGCTGCTCGGGCGCTGTCCGGGGATCGATCGCGTCATCGTGCAGGGAACGCAGCTGCCGGATTTTGCGTACCAGGTGCCGTTTCTGAGCCTGCCGGGCGTGTTTCACACGACGCTGGAGACGGTGCCGGCGGCGGTGCCATACCTATCGGCGGAACCGGGGCGGATTGAAGAATGGGGGCGGGAGCTCGCCGCTGCGGTGGGGCACGTTTCTTACGTGCCGGCAGCGAACGGGCACGTAACAAACGTGCCCCACATCAGGATCGGCATCGCGTGGCAAGGGAGCCAGAAGTACCAGGGCGATGCGCATCGGTCGGTGCCGCTGCGGGCGTTCGCGCCGCTGGCGGAGCTGCCGGGCGTGCGGCTCATCAGCCTGCAGAAAGGCTATGGCTCGGAGCAGCTCCGCGACGTTCCGGGCGATTGGGGCATCGTCGACTTCGGCGCCCGGCTCGACGCGGACGGCGCGTTCCTCGACACGGCGGCGATCCTGGCGCACCTCGATCTCGTGGTGACGTCGGACACGGCAGTGGCGCATCTGGCCGGCGCGCTCGGCGTCGAGGTGTGGATGGCGGTGAGCATGGCAGCGGACTGGCGCTGGATGCGCGGCCGCGAGGCCAGCCCGTGGTATCCGACGCTGCGGCTGTTTCGCCAGGAGCAATGGGGCGACTGGGCCGGCGTGTTCGCGCATGGCCGGCGAATTGCGGCAGCGGCGCTTCGGCCTGCGCGGGCCGATCGTGGCCGAGATCGCGCCGGGCGAGCTGGTGGACAAGATCACGATCCTCGAAATCAAGCGCAGCCGGGTACACGACGCGCGGAAGCTGGAGAACATCCGCCTGGAGCTGGGCGGCCTGCTGGCGGCGCAGGCGCGGTGCGTGAAACCGTCGGCGGAGCTGGAGCGGCTGACCGCGGCACTGCGGACGGTGAACGAAACGCTGTGGGAGATCGAAGACGAAATTCGCCAATGTGAACAGCGGCAAGACTTCGGCGATCGCTTCATCGAGCTGGCGCGCTCGGTCTATCGCACCAACGACGAGTGCGCGGAGCTGAAGCGACAAATCAACCAGCGGCTCGGCTCGCGCCTCTGCGAGGAGAAGAGCTACACCACGGCACCGGCGCTCGCCGCGTGCTCCTGAGGGGCGCGGTGCTGCAATAGACCTGGCTCAGGCCAGCGCTTCGCTCTTGAGCTTGCGCTTCGCCTGCTTGCCGATCTCCGATTTCGGCGACCGCGCGGCGGCCAGCTCCAGCATTTGCCGGCCGAAGTCGCGGGCCCGGTGGGTCTGCTCGGCGAAGTGGAAGCCGAGATAGAACAGGTCGGCGGGCTTCGAGCCATTTCGCCTTCTCAACGTGCCCCGCGAGGTCGAAGGCGGCGTCCTGCAGGAGTCGGGCAAATTGCTGCAGCGACGGATCGCCGGCGCGGGCCTCGGCGGACAGGTCGTGGTCGGTCTGCTTGATGCCCGTGGCGGCCAGCTCGAAGCGCGTCTCCTCGCTGCACGCGGGATCGTGGGCCAGCAGCCGATAATAGCTCAGCGCGACGGCGTAGCTCTTCTTCTTGCGCAGCGCCTGGGCCTTGGCCTCGATCTGGTCGCGGGTCGCGGCGGCGTCGGACTCGCGCAGCAGAAACCAGAGCGCGGCGGCCCGGCGATCGTCCTGCTCGTGATACGCACACGCCTGCTTGAAGAGCTGTTGCCGCTGGGAGCCGCTGAGCTCGCCGCCGGGCGCCGCGAGCGCCCGCGCGAGGAACCATGCCTCATCGCTGGTGGCCGCCTCCAGGAGCTGATTGACGAGCGCCTGCCGTCCCGCCGTGAAGCCGCGTAGCGCGGTCAGCGAATCGTCGCGCAGGCCGCGGTCGGGATGGCGAAGCTGCGCGAGGAACGCCGCCGCGACCTCGGCGCTCTCCACGCCGCGCAGCCGTTCGACGGCGAACCGGCGCGTGGCCATGTCGGCAGCGTCCATGAGCCGTAGCCAGTGCTTGCTGTTCTTCGCGCTGACCGGCACATTCTTGAGGATCATCAGCGCGGGGGCGACGATCTGGAAGTCCTTGTCGGCGGCACAGGCGAGCAGCTTTTGCAGGCGCGCGTCGTTGCCCGGCTGGGCGTGCGCCGAGCGCTTGCAGGGCGGCGGCGCGGACCTCGGGCGCATGCGGCGGGGCGATGCGATTCCAGAAGAGCTCTTCGGCCTTGCCGTCGCGAAGGTTGCCGAGGATGCGCACCAGGGCGGCCTCGGTGCGCGGCGTCAGCCGTTTCCGGTCGTGCAGCGATTCGGTGAGGAACTTTGCCAGCGCTTGCCGCTGAGCGGGGCTGAACGTGGGAATCTGTGTCGCCAGCGCGCGCGGTGGCGTCGACCACCTTGGGATCCGCGTCGAACAGCGCATGCGCAGTGACGACCAGCGCGTTGCCGGTCCCGGAGTGCGCGAGCACGTCGGCGATGCGCGAGCGCAGGCTCGGCGTCGCCTCATCCATGATCTTTCCCATCAGCTTCGTGCCGCGCGCGCCGAGCTGGCTGGCGGCGAGCACGGCCGGCTCCAACTCCGGCCCGCCGGCGCGGACAAGGCCGTCAAGCCGCGGCAGGGCCGCCTCGACCTTGAGCTGGCCGACGGCCTCGACGGCAGCAATCCGCAGCGACGCCTCCGCCTCGTCCAGCGTGGCCAGCAGGCCCTTGACCAGAGCCTTCTCCTTCGCGGAGCCGACACTGCCGGCAACCTTGAGCGCGGCCAGACGCAGCTCCGGCGACGGGGCGTCCGTGAAGAGATGGATCAGTTTCGTGAGAGTGCTATCGGCCATGCGATGTCCGCTGGTAGGTCCCGCCTGCCGGGCGGGACCTTGGCGCTTACAGATCCCGCCTGGTAAATCCCGCCTGCCGGGCGAGCCCTTGGCGCTTCAGGTCCCGCCCGGCAGGCGGGACCTACTTCTTCTCCTTCGGCGCCGCCTTCAACAGCTCGGCGGCGGAGAACTTGCCTGGGTTCTCCTTGAGGCTCTCGGCAATGACCTCGTTCGCATATTGCTTGACCGTCGGCTCCGCCACCTTGATCAGGTCGCGCAGGAGATCGCGCATCAGGTCGTTGCCGATCTGCCGGAAGGTTTCGCCCTGCAGCGTACCGCCGAGCTGGTTGAGGCTGAACTCCTTGAGATCGAGCGCCAGATCCTGGATCTTCGGCTCAATCTTCAGCTCGGGCGGGAACTTCTTGATGTTCAGCGACACGTCCACGTCGCACACCGCTGTCGATGTGATGGTCGCGTCGGCCTGGCCCACGGCCTTGAAGAGCAAGAGGCCATTGATCCATTG
Organism: uncultured Gemmataceae bacterium; assembly: GCA_963834865.1. GTDB lineage: Bacteria > Planctomycetota > Planctomycetia > Gemmatales > Gemmataceae > CAWIDK01. The sequence goes on along the minus strand of CAWIDK010000005.1, from coordinate 476,579 downwards.
ATTCAGCTCGCCGTCGCAGTGCAGGAGCGCCTCGGACTCGATGACGACGCGATAGCCGCCCTTGTCGAGCTTCTTGAGATCCTTGACCTTGATCTTGAGGTCCTTGTTCGGATCGTCGAGCTTGACGCGCAGCCGCCGCCAGGTGCCGTGGGCCAGCTCCATGCGATCGCCCACCTTGATGAAGGTCCGCGGCAGATTCGGCAACCGCAGCTTTTCCGGCACGCGAATCGACTTGCCCCAGTCGAACTTTTCCTCATACTCGCGCGGCACCTGCTTGACGGCCATCTTGTGCAGCATGCGCGAAAGGTCCGCGAATTCGTCCTTGGTCGGCGTCTCACCCGCCGGCGCCGCCAGGGGCAAGCAGAGTGCCATCGCGGCCAAAATTAGCAAGCGACGCATCAGAATCCCTCCTAATTGGCTTTTGAGGTATGGCGCAACACGCGGCCTGCCCGCCGGTCGGGAATACGGTCGAGGGCGATCACCAGCGTGCCGTTGACGAACAGCGAGACAACCCCGGTCGAGTACTGGTGTGGCTGATCGAAGGTCGCCGAATCGCGGAACTTCTTCGGATCGAAAACGACGATGTCCGCGAAATACCCCGGCTTGATGTAGCCGCGCTCCGGGAGCTGCAAAATGTCCGCCGGCAGACTGGTGGCGCTGCGCACCGCCTGCGCCAGCGAGATCACCTTGTCCTCGATCGCATAGCGGCCGATCTTGCGTGGGAAGGTGCCGTAGCTGCGCGGATGCGGCACCGTCTCGGACACCAGCATGGCGCTGCCGTCGCTGGCGGTCGCGACATACGGCTCCTTCATGAACAGCCGCACGTCCTCCTCGTTCATGCCGAAGCTCACCACCTGGGCGCCGCCGTGCCGTTCAATCTCCAGGACAATGTCGAGCAGGCTTTTCGTTTCTTTCGTCGCGATGGTGTCGAGATCCTTGCCCTGCCACTCGGGTCGGGCCTTGTAGCTGGCAATCCGCAACGTCTTGCCGCCTTGCCGGCCGTCGATCAAGTCCTCGATCGCCTGGCGCATCTTCGGGCCGACCTCGGGATCGTCGAGCCGCTTGAGCAGATCCTTGTTGGAGCCTTCACGATACTTGGCCGGGATGACCATTGCGGCCAGCGACGTGCTGCTGGCGATGTATGGGTACTGATCGGCGGTTACCTTCAAGCCGTCGGAGCGCGCCTTGCGGATGAGGGCGATCACGTCGGCGCCTTGCCCCAGTTGCGCCGGCCGGTGACCTTGATGTGCGAGATGTGGACGCGAATGCCGGCCTTGCGTGCGATCGTGAGGATCTCCTCGATGGCCGCCACGACACGGTCGTCTTCGTTGCGAATGTGGCTGGCATAAAGACCACCGTGCTTAGCCGCCACCTTGGCAAGCGCGATCAGCTCATCGGTCTTGCAGTAGGTGCCGGGGTTGTAGATCAGGCCGGTCGCGAGGCCGTAGGCGCCGTCGCGCATGCCGCGGTCCACCAACGCCTCCATCTGCTGCATTTCCTCGGGCGTCGCATCGCGGTTGACGTTGCCCATGACCTGGCGGCGCACATCGTTGTGCGGGATCTGATGGATGACGTTCGTGCCGATGCCGATGTTCTCCATCGCCTTGAAATACTTCGCGACGTCGACGGGTCCGGCGCCGCAATTGCCGGTGACGATGGTCGTGACGCCCTGCGTGAGGTAATTGAGGTTCTGGCTGGTCTTGGCCTGCGTCAGCGCGTTATCGCTGTGCGTGTGCAGGTCGATGAAGCCGGGCGCGAGCACCAGGCCGGTGCACGTCGAGGATGCGCGGGTTGCCCTTGGCGGCGAATTTGCCGACGGCGACGATGCGATCGTTCTTGATCGCGACGTCGCCGACTTCGCCGTCGCTGCCGGTGCCGTCGTAGATGGTGGCGCCGCGCAGGACGTAGTCGGCGTCGACCTCGACCTGTCCGACGCCGGCCGGCAGCAATGTGCAGGCGATTATGGCGAGCTTCAGCATCGGTGTATTGCCTCAAAGCAGCGGGTTGCGTGTTTGTGAAGCTGGTGACAAAACGAATCCATTCTGAACGCGCTCCCCCAACCGCTGTTCAAGCGCCTTGATTCTATCAGCTTGGTTCTTGAAACACCCAAAGGCCTGCGACGCCAACATGATCATGAGGCAGAAGGCCGCACCAAGCCGGGAATGAAGGGCGCTGACATCGTGCCAAATACTCGACATCCCGTCATGATCAATTCTCGAGGCGGCGTATTCGTTGCACCACGACGCATTCTTGAATTCGAAGAATGCCATCACGGCACAAAGAAAAAGGAAGATACCGAAGACCAGGAGTCGCATATTTGCCTCCTCGCAGTCGGGGATTCTCGCGCCAGTCCGCGTTGCTTCTTGTTATAATGCCCTTCTGCCCGGATTGAAACACCTGCCGTCCCGGATTCTGGAGTCCAACCCGATGTCGCCTCGATCGCGACCCTTGCTCGTCCTCATTGCAACCATCGCCGTCCTGTCCACGGCTGTCGCCTGGCAATCGCCCTCCAAGCCGGAGCCCGCGACCGAACTGCTGCCGGTGTTGCAGTACAACGGGCCGCGTTACTGGAAGGGCAACCTGCATACGCACTCGTTCTGGAGCGACGGCGACGACTTTCCCGAGATGATCGCCGACTGGTACAAGCGGCACGGCTACCAGTTCCTGACGCTGTCGGACCACAACATCCTCGCGGACGGCGAACGCTGGCTCAACCTGACCACCGATCGCGAGGACATCCTCAAGAAGTACCTGGACCGATTCGGCGAAGCGTGGATCGAGCAACGCAAGAAAGCCGAGGGCATGCAGGTCCGCCTCAAGCCGCTTGCCGAGTTCCGCAGCGTGCTGGAGGAGTCGGGCCGATTCCTGCTCATCCCCGGTGAGGAGATCACACAACGGTACGGATTGTTCCCGGTCCACATGAACGCCATCAACCTGCGCGACGTGATTCGGCCGGTCAGCGGTCCGAACGTGGCGGAGACGGTGACCGCGAACCTGCGCCAGGTCGACGAGCAGCGCAAGAAGACCGGGTGGCGGACGCTGGTGTCGCTCAATCATCCGAACTTCGGCTGGGGCATCCGGGCCGAGGACATGCTCGCGGACGAGCTGCGCTTCTTCGAGGTCTTCAACGGCCATCCCAGCGTGCGCAATTACGGCGACGCGACGCACGCCGGCACCGAGCGCATCTGGGACATCATCCTCGCGACGCGGCTGAGCAAGCTGCGCATGCCGCTGGTTTACGCCCTGGCCACCGACGACGCGCACAGTTACCACAAATTCGCGACCGGCAAGGCGAACCCCGGCCGGGCGTGGGTCATGGTCAAGGCGCCGTTTCTCAGCGCCGAGGCGATCGTGCGCGCGATGGAGGCGGGCGACTTCTACGCCACGTCCGGCGTGACGCTGCGCGACATTCGCCGCAAGGGCAGCCAGCTTACCCTCGCGATCCAGCCCGAAACGGGCGTGACCTACAAGACGCAGTTCGTCGCGACCATGCAGGGTATCGCGCTCGACTCGGAGCCCGTCGTCGACACTGAGGGCAACCCGCTCAACGTCACGCGCCGCTACAGCGCGGAGATCGGGAAGGTGGTCGCCGAGACCGCGGCGATGGAGCCGATGTACGAGTTCACCGGCAAGGAGCTATATGTACGAGCGAGGGTGATCTCGACGAAAGTCGCATGCGAACCCGTACCAGAAGGGCGACCTGGAGTGCGCCTGGACACAACCGATGGTGCCGTGAATTCCTCGTTCCCACGCTCCGCGTGGGAACGAGGATCGTGGCGCGTACGTACGAATTCGCATACCCAATGCAGGAGCACCGCCATGTCACGATTTGCCGCTTCCTTGTTGTTCGCTGCACTGGCGTCCACCGCTTTCGGGCGTCTCCACGGTCAGGAGGAGGTTTTTCGCGCCGGCGCCTACGCGATGGACATCGTGCCGTCGAAGTTCCCCGTCTCGGTCAACGGCGGGATGCAGGATCGCCAGGCGAGCGCGGCCCACGATCGGCTGCATGCCCGCGCACTCATTCTCGACGACGGCACGATGAAGATCGCGCTGGTCGTCGTCGATAGCTGCATGGTTCCGCGCCAGATCACCGACGCGGCCAAGACGCTCGCCGCGAAAGCGACCGGCATCCCGCCCGAGCGCATCCTCATCTCGGCGACGCATACGCACACTGCCCCGACGCTGCGCGGTGCTTTCCAAAGCGAGCCCAACGCGGAATACATCAAGGAGCTGCCCGGCATGATCGCCGCGGGCATCGCGAAGGCCAACGACCGGCTCGCCCGGCGCGGATCGGCTGGGCGATCGGCAAGGATCCGTCTCAGGTCTTCAACCGCCGCTGGAAGGTCAAGCCTGGCTCGGAGCTGCTGACCAATCCGTTCGGCGGCACCGACCAGGTCCGGATGAACCCCGGCTACCGCCATCCCGATCTCGTCGAGCCGGCCGGTCCAACCGACCCGGACATCACGCTGCTGTCGGTGCAATCGCCCGATGGCAGGCCGATCGCGCTGTTGGCCAATTACTCGCTGCACTACGTTGGCGGCCTGCCGCCGCTGTCGGCCGATTATTTCGGCGCGTACGCCGAGAAGATGCGCGAGCTGCTCGGCGCCGACAAGTCATTCGTCGGCGTCATGTCCAACGGCACGAGCGGCAACATCAACAACATCAACTTCGGCGGCGTCGCGCCCGGCAAGCAGGAACCCGGCGAGCAGATCCGCATCGTCACCGACAGCGTCGCGAAGGCCAGCCTGGCGGCTTACAGAACGATCAAGCACCACGGCTGGGTCCGGCTGGCGATGGCGCAGAAGGAGATCGAGCTGGCCGTGCGCCGCCCGGCGCCGGAGGAAGTCACGCGGGCGCAGGACATTCTCGACAAGGCGAACAAGAAGATGCTGACGACGCAGCCGGAGGTCTACGCCCGTGAAACGCTGCAGATGGCGAAGTCCCCCCCGAAGGTCAAGCTCGTCCTGCAAGCGATCCGCATCGGCGAGTTGGGCATCGTCGCCAACCCGTGCGAGACGTTCGTCGAGATCGGCCTGGAGATCAAGGAGAAGAGCCCGCTACGGCCGACCTGCACGATCGAGCTGGCGAACGGCTACAACGGCTACCTGCCGACGCCGGAACATCACGCGCTCGGCGGCTACGAAACCTGGCGGGCACGGTCGAGCTATCTGGAGGTCAACGCGTCACGGGCCATCACCGACACGCTGCTGGGGCTGTTGCGCAAGGTGGCGAAGAAGTGAATTCGATGATCCGGTCCTCCAATACCGCGGCGGCAAACGCAAGGCCTGCCGAAAATCTTCGCCTTCAAGTTCGGGAAACTCGCGACGCAGTTCCGCGCGGTCGGGATACGTTGCCACCAACTCCACGACGCGCCGAACCGTTAACCGCAGATCGCGCACGCACGGCTGGCCGCTCATGCGGGCGGGATCGCTGGTGATTCGATCAAGTTTCATTGCGATCACTCTGATTGCATCCTTGGCTCGTCATCAGCGTCCTGCTGCGGCGGCGTGGACGGTTGCCGGTCCGTCGGTCTGCCCCTCCGGACGCGCGGTTCGAGCGTTGGATCGTCAGGCGACAGAGCTACTCCCTCGATCTCGATCAAGTCGCAATTTCCTTCCGTCTCCGCTTGATGTTGCGGATTGTGTGGGCTGACGCTCATAACGCCTCTCCTACAGAAGCTCCAGGGACGTGTCGGCCACCCATTGGCCGTCACAGTGTAATTCTAGCAGATAGGTCCCGGCCTGCGGAAACAAGCAACCCTTGAACGTGTAGGCAAGTTGCACCAGCTTCTGGCGATGCGGAAAATGCAGCAGGTACGTGGTTGTGGTATGGACGAGTTGACCGGTCGCGGCAAATCGAATATCCAGGAAGCAGGGAACTTGACCCAGACCTGCAATCAACTGCGCAAACACGACGAACTGTTGTTGGCGATGCGGATAGTGCCGTGGACGAATGGCATGGAAGATGCCCATGAGGTCGGTCTTTCCGTTCGGGAAGCCGATGGAGCCGTCACACAGGTATAGCGCTTTTACGGTTGGAATGATCGGTGCCTGGGCCAACGCTGCGACTCCTAAGCTAAGTGCCCTAATGCCATCCAACACCGTATGTGCTTCAACGCATGATCGCCCGAATCGGCGTGCCGTGGTCGATCGCGAGCCGGACGCGTCCCGGCAACTCCAACCGATGCGAATCGAGCCCGAGCAGGTGCATGATCGTTGCGTGGATGTCGGTGACGTAGTGGCGATCCTCGACGGCGTGGAAGCCCATTTCGTCGGTCGCGCCGTGGACAACGCCGCCCTTGATGCCGCCGCCGGCCAGCCAGCATGAGAACCCGTAGATGTGGTGATCGCGTCCGGTGCCGCCCTGCGCGCCCGGCGTGCGGCCGAACTCGGTCGCGAAGACGACGATCGTCTCGTCGAGCAGGCCGCGGCGCTTCAGGTCGTTGAGCAGCGCCGGCGATCGGTTGGTCCACCTGGGCGGCGTTGCGGGCGTGGTTGTTGCGCAGGTCGCCGTGCGCGTCCCAGATGCCGGCACCGCCGGCGCCGTGCTGGATCTGGATGAAGCGCACGCCGCGCTCGACCAGCCGGCGCGACGCCAGGCACTGCATGCCGAATGGCTGCGTCGTCGGGTTGTCCAGACCATAGAGTCGGCGCGTCGCTTCCGTCTCGCCGCTGACCTCCAGCACCTCGGGCAGAGAACGCTGCATGCGGAAGGCCAGCTCGTAGGAACTGGATGCGGGCCTGCAGCGCCGGGTCATCGGGATAGCGCTGCGGCGCTGGCCTGGTTGAGCTGGCCGACCAGGTCGAAGCCGATCTGCTGGGCCGCCGGGTTGAGCGGGCTTTCGGGGCGGGCGTAATCCAGCGGGTGCGATGGGTCGAGCCGCAAGGGCACCGCATCGTGGGCCGGCCCGAGGTAATGGCCGTCACGGTCATTCCAGTACTCACGATTCCCAATCGAAATGTACTGAGGCAGGTTGTCGTTGAGCGAACCCAGGCCGTAGCTGCACCCACGCGCCGAGGTTGGGGTATTCGCCCGTCGAGCATGTGCCGGCCGGAGTGGAACTGCGTCTGGGCGCCGTGGTTGTTGTCGGTGGTCCACAGCGAGCGCACGACGGCGATGTCGTCGATCGAGCGGGCCGTGTGCGGGAACCAGTCGCTCACGAAGGTGCCGCTTTGGCCGTGCCGCCTGAAGCCGACCTGCAGCGGATAGAGGACGCTGTGCTGCTGGCCGTTGGCGTCGTTGACCACGACGACGCGGTTGTTCATCGCGATGCGCTCCGGGCTCTGCACCTCGGCGTACGGCGTCTGCGCGATGCTGCGGCCGGCGTAGCGATTCACCTCGGGCTTGTAATCGAACGATTCGAGGTGGCTCACGCCGCCGTTCATGAACAGCCAGATCACGCTTTTCGCCGCGGCGGAAAATGCGGCCTGCCGTCTGGCGGCGACCACGGCCGCTCGGAGGGCGTGGCCCGCGCATCGCGCTGGATCAGCGCGCTGAGGGCGACACCGAACAGACCGGCGCTCATGTCGAAGAGGAAGTTGCGGCGGCTGCAGCATGGCGGCATCGGCGGTCTCCGTGTCCCCTGTGGGGCACGTTTTCAACGTGCCCGCAGACTTCCGGGCACGTTGAAAACGTGCCCGACCCAATGTCTATCGAATCGTCACGAAATCGTTGTGATTCAACAGCGCGTGCACCAGGTGCGTGCGCACGTTACGCGTCGCCTCAATCGGCGGCGTCTTCGCGTATCAGCGCGCCATTGGCTCATCGCCTTTGCGCATGCGGCCAACTCCGCGTCGGTCGGGCTTGCGGCAAGGAGAGCCGTGAAGGCGGCGCGGGCGAAATCGCGGTCGGGCACTTCGCCGAGCTTGTTGCCGAGCCGGTCGGCAATCTTGTTCGCCATGGTTAGCGCGAGCCGGCTGTTGGACAGCGCCAGCGCCTGCTGCGGGATGATGCTCTCGCGGCGGCGGTAGCACTCCAGCGGGTCGGCCTCGTCGAACGTGGTCAGGAAGCGATTGCGGTCGATTGCCGAATGGAAGAAATACAGGCTGCGACGGCGCGACGCGTCCTGCTGCCCAATCTCGACTGAGGGGCCGCCGAGCGTCGCGTCCAGTTCGCCGGCGAGGTGGAGCAGGCTGTCGCGCACGGCCTGCGATTCCATGCGCCCCGCGTTCATGTGCCAGAGGTAACGGTTGTCCCCGTCGGCTTGCCGGTTCGCAGGGGAAGCGCCCGCAAGCGTCGACGCCATGCGATACGCGGTCGACGTTACCATCAGCTTGTGCAGGTGCTTCATGCTCCAGCCGTTCTCGACCAGCTCCACCGCCAGCCAGTCGAGCAATTCGGCATGCGTCGGCGGCGTGCCCTTGCGGCCAAAGTCAAACACCGTCGGCACGAGCGGCTGGCCGAAATGGCGTGCCCAGATGTGATTGACCGCGACCCGCGCCGTCAGCGGGTTCTTCGCATCCGCGATCCACTTCGCGAGCCCAGCCCGCCGGCCCGTACTCGTCTTTGGGAATGGCTTGCGGCGCGATGCTTCCGTTTCCAGGTTTGACTCCAGCGTCTTGAGCGCGCCGGTCAAGGGCGTGTATGTCTCGCCAGGATCGGCGAGCGCTTTGCGCGCAGCCTCGGCGGCTGCCTTCGCTTGCTTCACCTGTTGAGGGTCGACGGCGACCAGCGGGTATTGCACCTGAACCTGGAGCACTCGTGCCTCGGCCTGGGCGAGTGCTTCCCGTTTTTCCGCGAGCGCTGCCTCCTTCGCAAGCTCTCGGGTCTTCGGGCTACCTGGATCCCGGACGGCCGCATGGTCAGCGGCAGCGCCGCTTTGAGCGCGGCGATATGAAACTGGATGGCGGCCATGAAGTAGGGCTCGTTGCCAGTCGGACGAAGCCCTAGTGTTAGGTTGTTAGCCGGAGCCCCCAGGGTCACGCCGGCCCAAGCGGCTGCAAACCGTTTATCCGCGGCCTTGAGGTGATCCGCCAGCACAGACGGCCGAAGTCCTGGCTGGTACGCCTCGGGCGGTAGCGCGACCGGCTGAATCGTCAACCCGGCCGGCGCGAGCAGCGTCGGCAGGCCCGGCGTGATCGGGCGACTCTTGTCGGGCCGCTGCTCGTCGCCGCGGAGGTGCAGCCAGGTCGGCGCGTCGAGATGGCAATCGAACACGCGCGGCACACCGTCTTTCTCGTAGTCGGTTTCGCCCGGCGCCTGGTCGAGGCGAATCTGGTACGGCTCGAAGAACGCGCGGAAGCGGTAGTAATCGACCTGGCTGATCGGATCGTACTTGTGATCGTGGCACTTGGCGCAGTTCACCGTCAGGCCGAGGAACGCCTTGGCGGTGTGCTCGATCGTCTCGTCGAGCCAGGTGGTGCGGTTGAACTTGAAGTAGTGCCGCGCGAGAAACCCGGTGCCGCGCAGCGCGTCCGCGTCGGTCGGATACAGCTCGTCGGCGGCGAGCATCTCCAGCAGCATGCGGTCATAGCCCTTGTCGCGGTTGAGCGACTCGACGATCCAGTCGCGCCAGTGCCACATGTGCTTCTGGCTGTTGCGCAGCTCCTGGCCCAGGCCCCACCAGTCGCTGTAACGCCACACGTCCATCCAGTGCCGGCCCCAGCGTTCGCCGTGCTGCGGGCTGGCAAGCAGGCGATCCACCACCTTCTCGTAAGCGTCCGGCGCCCGGTCATCGAGGAAGTCGCTCAGCTCCTCAGGTGTCGGCGGCAGGCCGACCAGGTCGAGGTACACGCGCCGCAAGAGGATGCTCTTCTCCGCAGGCCCCTGCGGCACCAGGCCCTGACGCTGGTGTGCGTCGGCGATAAACGCGTCGATCGGGTTGCGCACCCACGCGGCGTTTTCCACCTTCGGCACGGCCGGACGCAGCGGGGCTTTGAACGCCCAATGGTCGCGCGGATCGGTCTCGGGCTTCTCATCCTTCGGTCCGATCGCGCCCTGATCGATCCACCGGCGAATCAAGGCGACCTGATCCGGCTTGAGCCCCGCGCCGACGTCCTCCGGCGGCATGCGCGCCAGCTTGTCCTGGCCGAGGATGCGCTTGACGAGCAGGCTAGCCGCTGCCTTGCCGGGCACAATCGCCGGGCCGCTGGCGCCGCCCTCGCGCAGCAGGGCCGCGGTATCGACGCGCAGGCTGGCCTTCTGCTTGATCGCCCCATGACATGCGTAACAGCGCGCCGCCAGGATCGGCTTGACGTTGCGCAGGTAGTCGACGGGATCGGCAGGCGGATCCGCGCCGAGGGTCAGGCCGGCGAATAGCAACAGCGAGGTCATGAACGGAGTCCTGGCGGGAGGGATGCGGTAGGCTTCCCCTTGAGAGTAACCGGCGCGGGTGGGGCAAGTCAACGAATTCCGGGTTTCGGTGAAACGCGCTCGCCGGCCTGGCGGCCTGGCCGCGGAAGTTGCATTTACGGCGCAGTCGGCGATAATAAGATCAGCTGCGCCCTCCCTCCATCCGCGCCGGCCGAGCCGGTGTCCTGCCTGCCGAGGTTCTATGTCGCGATCAGCAATCCTCTGGACGCTCTGCGCCTGGCCGCTGCTGCAAGCGAATGCCCACGCCCAGGCCCTGCAGGTGCATCCCGCACAGATCGAGCTGGTCGGGCCCAACGCGCGCCATCGCATCCTCGTCACCGCGGTCGCGCCCGACGGCGTGCTGCGCGATGTCACCGGCGAGGCGGCTTTCCATAGCAGCAACGATGGCGTCCTGAAGATGTCCGGCGGCGAATGCGTTCCCCAGGGCGACGGTACCGGTACCATCGCGGTGCGCTTCGGCGGGCTGTCGGCTCAGGTCGCGGTCACGGTACGGCAGGCGCAGCGGACGCCGGTGCCGTCGTTCCTTAACGATGTCGAGCCGATCCTGACGCGGCTCGGCTGCAACCAGGGCGCCTGTCATGGCAAGAACGCGGGCCAGAATGGCTTTCGCCTGTCGCTGCGCGGCTACGCCCCGGAGTGGGACCACGGCTGGATCACGCGCGAGTTTCAGGGACGCCGCGTCAATCCGACCACGCCGGCGCAGAGCCTGCTGCTCGCCAAGCCGACCGGTCAGGTCCCGCACGAGGGCGGCGTCCTCATGAAGGCGGGCGGCCGTGAATATCGGACGCTGCTCGGCTGGATCGGGGCGGGCGCTCCCGGTTTGCAGAAGGATGAGCCGGCCGTGCGCCGGGTCGAGATTCTGCCGGGCAATCGCCTGCTACGGGTCGGTCAGACGCAGCGCCTCCTGGTGCGGGCCGAGTTCGCCGACGGGCAGGTCAAGGACGTCACCTGGCTGACACAGTTCTTTTCCAACGACGCCAGCGTGGCGGAGGTCGAGCGCCGACGGCCTGGTCAAGGTGGTGCGCCCCGGCGAAACCGCGGTCCGCGCCCAGTTCATGGGCCAGGTTGCCGTCGCGCTGATCACCGCTCCGTACGACGCGAAGGTCGATCCGGCCGCGTACGCGGGCAGGAATAATTTCATCGACGAGCATGTGTTCAAGAAGCTCGCCGAGCTGCGCCTGGAGCCGTCGGAGCCGTGTACCGACGAGCAATTCATCCGCCGAGTTTATCTCGACACGATCGGCGCCTTGCCCACGCTGGCGGAGGTCAAGGCGTTCCTCGGCGATGCGGCGCCGGATCGGCGGGCGCGGCTGATTGACCGTGTGCTGGAGCGGCCGGAGTTCGTCGACTTCTGGGCGATGCAGCTGGCCGACCTTGTGCAGAACCGCAAGGAGCGCGATCACGACGTGCGCGGCAGCAAGGGCGTGCGTTCGCTGCACCAGTGGCTGCGCGAACAGGTGGCGAAGAATCGGCCGTGGGACGCGACGGTGCGCGATCTGCTCACCGTCACCGGCGACAGCGATACGCAGCCGGCGGTCGGCTACTACATCGTCACCGTCGGCGAGGAGCGCGAATCGCACCGCTCGCCGTTGGTTGCGTCGGCCGCCCAGACGTTTCTCGGCACGCGGATCGGCTGCGCCCAGTGCCACAATCACCCGCTGGAGAAATACACGCAGGACGACTACTACCACTTCGCCGGCTTCTTCTCGCGCGTCCGCCTCGAGCGCAAGGAGCCGAAGCTCGGCCCGACGAAGCTGACCGTTTCGGCTGCCGACGCGAACCAGAACAAGAACCCGGTCGGCGTGGTACAGCCGCGCACCGGCAAGTTCCTCACGCCGCAGCCGCTTGATCGCATCGCGACGGAGGTCGAGCCGGCGCAGGATCCGCGGGCGGTGCTGGCGGCGTGGGTGACCGATCCGAAGAACGAGTATTTCGCCGGCGCGATGGTGAATCGGCTGTGGGCGCATTTCTTCAAGACGGGCCTGGTCGAGCCGGTCGACGACCTGCGGGCAAGCAATCCGCCGACCAACCCCGCGCTGTACAAGGCATTGTGCGAGGAATTTGTGCGCGCGAAGTTCGACCGCAAGCACGTGATGAAGCTGATCCTCAATTCGCGCGCCTACCAGCTCAGCTCGAAGACGACAGCGGCCAACGCGAAGGATGGGCATTTCTACTCGCACTACTACGCGCGGCGGCTGCCGGCCGAGGTGATGCTCGACGCGATCTGCGACGTGACCGGCGTGCCCGAGCGCTTTGAGGGCTATCCCGTCGGCATGCGCGCGGTGCAGGTGCCGGACCCGTCGGTGAAGTCGCCGTTCCTGAGCATGTTCGGCCGTTCGGAGCGCGTGACGGCGTGCGCCTGCGAGCGGACCAGCGACGTGAACCTGTCGCACACGTTGATGCTGATGAGCGGGCCGGTCACGCAGGGCCGCATCGACGATGCGCAGGGCCGGCTGGCGCTGTTAATGAAGTCGAAGATGACGGATGACGAGGTCATCGACGAGCTATTCCGCAGCGCACTGGGCACGCTGCCGACGGCTGGGGAACGCGTGACGCTGCAGCGCTACCGGACGCAGGCGCCGAATCGGCAGATGTTCTTCAGCGAGCTAATGTGGGCGCTGCTGAATGCGGAGCGATTCTTGTTCAATTATTGATGCAATATGGAGTGCAGGACTTTCGCCATGCCAACCGTACCGGGAATCACTGGCCCGTTCCGGTTCTTTTTCTACAGCTTTGATTGCAATGAACCGAGACACGTCCATGTGCGTCGGGACAAAAAGGTGTGCAAATTCTGGCTCGAACCCGTTGTGCTGAGCAAGAACAACGGCTTCTCGGCCAAGGAGTTGAACCGGATTCGCAAATTGATCTTCGAGCACTTGAATGACCTTGTGGCGGCATGGGAGGAACACTGTGGCGAACAGCGAACCGAGGATCGTGAGCCTGAAAATCACTGACGCTGTGATCTCGGCCCAGCTCACCGATGGACGAACGATTAGCGTACCGCTTGCGTGGTCATGGCGGTTGTCGAATGCCACGCCGGCGCAGCGGAACCGATTTGAGCTTATCGGCGACGGTGAGGGGGTTCACTGGCCGGACATCGACGAGGACATTAGCGCCCGGGGCATGCTGCAAGGCATGCCGGCATGTCCACCAAAGACGGCCGCGGTATCCAAGCGGCGGCGGGCCTGAGCGGCGCATGATCGAATGATCTCGGCAACAGTAGAATAACCGCATTAGATTAGGGGAATTGCATGCTCGATATCTTTTTCAACCGGCAACCGGCCCGCTGTGACGGGGTGACGCGCCGCGACTTCCTGCGCGTCGGCGCCATCGCCGGCATCGGCTTGACGCTCCCGCGCCTACTTCAGGCCCAGGCGCCGGCCCCGCGCACCGCGGCTCGGGCACGCTCGGTCATCCTCGTTTATCTCGGCGGCGGGCTGTCGCACCATGACAGCTTCGATCTCAAGCCCGATCAGCCCGAGGACATTCGCGGCATCTATCGGCCGATCGCGTCGAACGTGCCCGGCACCCACGTCGGCGAATTGCTGCCGCGGATGGCGCACGTCATGGACAAGGTCGCGCTCGTCCGCTCGGGGGCGCACAACAACGACCATCACGAGACCGCGACCAACTGGGTCATGTCCGGGCGCTTCGGCACGCCGTTCGGCGATTTCCCGGCCATCGGCGCCGTCGTCTCGCACCAGTTCGGCTTCCGCGGTGTCTTGCCGCCGTACGTGTCGATCCCGCGCAATCCGTCGTTCACCTGGGAGCTGGGCAAGAGCGCGTTCCTCGGCGGCCGTTACGAATCTTTCCGCACCGGCGATCCTAACCAGGCGAACTTCCGCGTCGAGGAGATTCCTTCCGGCGACGCCGTCCCCGCCCAGGCCGCCCAGCGCCGCCAGGGCCTGTTGCAGGCGATCGACAACCTCGCCCGCAACGTGCAGGAGAACGACCAGCTGCAGACCTTCGGGGAGTTCCAGCAGCGCGCCACCGACCTGATCCTCTCCGGCGAGGCCCGCAACGCCTTCGTCATGGACCACGAGTCGGCGCCGACCCGCGATCGCTATGGCCGTACCACGTTCGGCCAATCGTGCCTGCTCGCCCGGCGGCTGGTCGAGCGCGAGGTGCGCTACGTGACGGTCAACTACGGCGGGTGGGACCATCACGCCCAGATCTGGAACAGTCTCAATCGCAAATTGCCCGAGTTCGACCAGGGCTTCTCGGCACTGATCGAGGATCTTGATCAACGCGGTCTGCTGGCGAGCACGCTGGTCGTGTGCATGGGCGAATTCGGCCGCACACCGCGCATCAATCGCGAGGTCGGCCGCGACCACTGGGGCCCGGCCGCGTCGCTGCTGTTCGCGGGTGCTGGGGCGCGCGGCGGGCTGGTACTGGGGCAGACCGATCGCATGGGCGCGTACGTTACGCGCCGGCCGGTGGCGCCGGCGGACGTGGCGTATACCATCTACGAGGCGGTGGGCGTCGATCCCCATCGCTGGCTGATGCATCCCGAGGGCCGGCCGATCGAAATCCTCGATCGCGGCGAACCGGTGCGCGAGCTCTTTGCGTGAGGTGAGGCAGTGGAAAGAAAACAGCACCGCACGCCCGCGGCCGAAAGGCCGCGGGGTTATGCGAGTAACCCCGCGGCCTTTCGGCCGCGGGCGTGCGGTGGGATTGCATTTCTCTTAATCTTGCTCCTTGCAGGCATGCCGACGCTCGCGCAAGACAAGAAAAAACCAGAGAAACCCGCCGCGCCGCGCGTCCTCGTCATCGTCCCGCTCGGCGCCGCCGCCGGCAAGACGACCAAGCTCACCATCCGCGGCCTCAGCCTCGACAAGGCCACCGACGTCAAGATCGAGCACGGCACGGCGAAGCTCATCAGCAAGGGCGCCGCCTCCGTGCCCGACAAGAATCCCGACAAGGTCGGCGATACGCAGGTCGTCGTCGAGGTGACGCTGGATGCGAAGCTGCTGGACGGCGCGGTTTCGCTTACCGTGGTCACACCTGCGGGGGAGACGAAGCCGCACAAGCTCTTGGTCGAGATGACCTTGCCGGTGGTCGTGGAGAAGGAGCCGAACGAGGGCTTCAAGCAGTCGCAGGAGATCAAGCTGCCGGTCGTGATCGAGGGTGCGATCGACCGGCCCAAGGACGTCGACGTGTTCCGCTTCGCGGGCAAAAAGGGGCAGAAGCTGACCGCCGAGGTGCTGGCACACCGCCATGGCTCGCCGCTCGACGCGATGCTGACGCTATACAATGCCGCAGGCCAGCAGGTGGCGTTCAACGACGACCTCGCTCCCGACACGCGCAACGCGCGGATCGACGTTGTCTTGCCGGCCGACGGCGACTATTTCCTCGTGCTGATCGACGCTCACGACTCGGGCAGCGCCGCCCATGTGTATCGGCTCGTGGTGAAGTGACGCGACACGGCGGCAGCTAACCACATGAAATACTTCTTCTTTCACCTGATGTCCTGGCCCTATCTGCCCGCGGACTTCGACAGTGTCTACGATTCCGCCTGGGTCTGGGCGCCGAACTCGCTTTACGATCCCGTCAAGGGCGAGGACCTCTATCGCGAGTACATCAACACCCTCGCCTACGCCGAGGAGCTCGGCTTCGACGGCATCTGTGTCAACGAGCACCACCAGAACGCCTATGGCCTGATGCCGTCGCCGAACCTCATCGCCGCCGCGCTGACGCAGCGCACGAAGCGCGCAAAGATCGCCGTCATCGGCAATGCGCTGCCGCTGTACAATCCGCCGCTGCGCGTCGCCGAGGAGTTCGCCATGCTCGACGTGATGTCGGGCGGCCGGCTGGTGGCCGGCATGGTCATCGGCGGCGGACCCGAGTATTTCTCCTACCAGGTCAACCCGACCACCGCGCGAGAAGTTCCGCGAGGCGCTCGACCTCATCCTCAAGGCGTGGACCAAGCCCGGGCCGTTCACCTGGAACTCGAAGCACTACTACTTCCGCTACGTCAATCCCTGGCCAAGGCCCTTGCAGCAGCCGCACCCGCCGATCTGGATTCCCGGCGTCGGCAGCCTCGAAACGATCGAGTTCGTGGCCCAGCGGCGCTTCGCGTACATGGGCGTGCCGTACTTCCACATCGACGTCTTCCGCCGCGTCTTCGCCATGTTCCGCGATGCCTGCGCCAGGGCCGGCTATACCGCCGACCCGGAGCAGATGGGCTGGGGCGTGCCGATTTATGTCGCGGAGACCGATCGGCAGGCCCGCGAGGAATTCGCGCCGCATTTCTGGTACTTCGTCAAGAACCTCATGAAAGGCATCGGCGTGAGCCCGCCCGGCTACACCTCCGCGAAGTCGGCGGCTGCTATTCTCAAGAACCAGAAACATTTTCTTTATGTGCAGAAGACCTGGGACGACGTGGAAAAGGGCGTGTTCGCCATCGTCGGCAGCCCCGCGACGGTCCGCCAGAAGCTCGCACAATACCAGAAGGAGCTCGGCTGCGGCGTCGTGCTGACGGGCTGCCAGACCGGCACGCTGTCGCACGAGCTGCGCGCAAGAGCATGGAGCTGCTGGCGCGGGAAGTGTTGCCGCACCTGCGAGCGCAAGCTGCCGAGGCCCCGCAGCGTGCGGACGAATTCCCCCAAGCCCCGGGGCGAGTCTTCGAGCCCCGGGGGTAAACGGCGCCCCCGGGGCTCGAAGACTCGCCCCGGGGCTTGGAGGATTCATTCATGCTCAACTTCCTCAAGAAGATCCAATACGGCGCTCGCGTCTACCTCGCCAAGGGCGGCGGGCAATCGGAAACCGTCGACATCGCGGGCCGGCCGACCGTCATCATGTCCGGCGGCACCGGCGAGCCGTTCATCTACCTGCACTCGACGCTCGGCGAATCGTTCATGTGGCTGCCGTTCTTCCAGGCATTCGCGAAGAAATATCGCGTCCTGGTGCCGACCCATCCCGGCTTCGGCAAGAGCGGCGGCTTCGACCAGATCGACACGATCGAAGACATGGCGTTCCACTACATTGAGCTGCTCGACACGCTCGGCCTGGAGGAGGTGATCCTCGGCGGCGTCAGCCTCGGCGGCTGGATCGCGGCCGAGGTCGCGGTGCGCTGGCCGGAGCGCGTCAAGAAGCTGTGGATCGCGGACGCGCCGGGCCTGTGGGTCGAGGACCAGCCGCTCGGCGATCTCTTCCGCCTCATGCAGAGCCGCGATCGGCTGCGCGAGATGCTTTTCGACGATCCCAAGGGCGTGATGGCGGCGATGATCATCAAGGACGACCCGGACGAGCAGACGATGCTTGGCGCGTATCAGGCGATGACGGTGCTGGCACGCCTGCTCTGGGAGCGCCCTACGATCCGAAGCTTGCCGCCCGGCTGCGCCGCGTGGTTTGTCCGACGCTGCTGCTGTGGGGCGAGCACGACCGGCTCGTGCCGCCGGCCTACGGTGAGGCGTACAAGCAGTACATCGCCAGCGCCGAACTGCAGCTCATCGCGGGCTGCGGGCACCTGCCGATGTTCGAGAAGGAGAAGGAATTCGTGGATGCAGTGCTGCGGTTTTGCAAGTAGGTTACATTCTTGTTTACGTTTAGGCGATCGGCAGGTGAAAGCGTACCCTCGCTTGCGCGTCGGGCTTGTGTCAGTCACAAGCCCGACGCGCAAGCGAGGGTAAGTTAACTCCTGCCGGTCGCCTTAGCGCTCGCAGGCGATGCGCAGGGGCCGGCCCCTTGTAGTTCGCCTGCGAGCGCTAAACGTAAACCGGTGCATCAGCAACATCCCCCGCGCCCGCGATACGTCGCCGGTGTCACCACCAGGTCCGCCAGCCCCGCCAGCCGCAGCGCCGCCACATCGCTGACCGGGATGGGAATTCCGCGCGGCAAGAGCTGGCCCCGGCCATCGTCGAACGATTCCTCGGGTCCCGCGTAGATCGCGGTGCGGCCCGTGAAGACCGCGGGACCGTCGGCGTCGGCGGGCACCTTGAACGCGACCACTTCCACGCTGTCCAGCAACACCGGCTCGGTCAGCGACGGATAATCGTGCGGCGAGACATAGCGATACGGCAAGCGTGCGCGCACGTCGATGCGGCCGAAACCGGCGCCGGCGAGCGTCGCGAGATAATCGTCGAACGTCTGGCAGCCGGCGAGACAGCGGGCGCGGGCGATCGCGTCCGCGCGGAACGTCTCGGGCAACGGCACCGGCGCGATCGGGTCGGAAGTCGCGAAGAACCCGCCCGGCTTGAGCACGCGAAAGACCTCGCCGAGCGCACGCCGCAGATCAGCCAGCATGAAAACGTTGAACAGGCAATTCTGTGCCACGACCGTGACCGAGCTGGTGGCCGCGGGCAGGTCGAAGGCGGTGCCGTCGACGACGCGGATGAACGCCGGATCGAACCACGCATTGAGCTGGGCGGCCTCGGCAAGGTTCGCCTGCGCCCGGGCGCGCATCGCCGCCACCGGGTCCACCGCAATCACGCCGCCGGGCCGGCGCGTGCAGTAAGCGAATTGCAGCGCTTCGAGCCCGCCGCCGACGCCGACATAAAGGACCGTGTCGCCCTCGACCAGGTCGCGCGGGTCCACGGTCGAGCCGCAGCCGTAGTTCATCTGCAGCATCAACGGCGGGATGGCGAGGCCGGGCAGCTTCCACACCGACGAGCGCGTGCAGCACAGCCCCGCGTCCGGCGTCTGGGCGGCGCGAGCGTAGACTTCTTCGACGGTGCGCAGGTAGGCCGACATCGCGATCCTCCAAGCCCGAGGGCGAGTCTTCGAGCCCTCGGGGTCTGACCCCGAAGGCTCGAAGACTCGCCCTCGGGCTTAGCGTCCCAGCGTCCGCAGATAAGCATACAGGTCCACGACATCTTGGTCCGACAGCGGATCGAGCAGGCCGGCCGGCATCGGCGACACCGGCGCGACACGCCGGCTCACCACGGCGCGGCCGTCGAGCCGGACCGTGGTCGACGGGCCCGTCTGGAGCAGCAAACTGTCCACCGCGTCGTAGATCACCAGTCCCTGGTAGATTTTGCCGTCGGCCGTTTCCGCGACCGTGACCTGGTAGCGCGCCGGCACGTCACGGCTCGGCTGCACAATTGCGATGAAGAGGTCCGCACGCGAAAAGCGGCCGGCGATGCCCTTGAGGTCCGGCCCGATCGCCTGGCTTCCTGAATGGCAGTTCGCACAGCTTGCCTTGTGGAAGACCGTACGGCCGCTGACGGCATTGCCCGCGGTCCAATCGAGCCGCGCATATCGCTTTTCCCACGCCGCCACATCGACGCCGTCGGGGTTGGTCAGCCGTGCCGCGAGCTTGGGATAAGCCTTTGCGAACCACCCGAGCCACGCCGGATTTGCGGCGTCCCATGGCTGCCCGCTGAGCTGGCGCAAGCGCTGCAGCACCTCGGTGCGGACGGCCTTCTGATTGTCGGGCAGCCGCTTGAGCGCGAGAAATAGCCCGAGGATTTCGCTGCCGACGTCGTCGCCGTCGAGCCGGCGCAGCGCCTCGAACAGCGCGCACGGTCGCGGGCTGCAATGAGCCAAGCCCGTCGATGAACTTGGCGCGATCGGTGTAGAACGGAGCGCGTGCAAGCTGCAGCAGAATCGCGGCATCCTGCCCCGTCTGGCCCCAGAGTTTACGCAGCACCGGCACGACTTCATCGGCCGGCAGCGTGCCGAGGATCTCCACCACGGCGGAGGACAGCGCGAAATCCTTGTCGTGCTGAAGGCGATCGAGAAAAACCTCGGCGGCCCGGCGACGCGGAAAACCGTTGGCCTGGGCGAAGATGGCGTGATCGGGCCGGCCGAACTGCGGATCACCGACGACCGCTTCGTGGAGGCTGGCGTCCTTGTCCGCGAGGCCGGCGTACAGCTCTCGCACCCGCAGCGGCCAATTGCTGTCACGGTTCAGCTTGCGCTCCGCCATCTTGCGGTCGAGGGCAAGTAACGCTTTGGCGACCGCCTCGGTGCATTCTACGCTGCGCTCCCCGGGGAGCCTAGCGAACACGGCGAGGAAATGGATGTCATCCACCGGATGGGAGCCGGGCACAAAGAATTTCCCAAATCTGTTGAGCCGGACTGTCTTGATAATGAGCTCCCGAAACGCGGGATCGTTGTAACCCACCATCGCCAGTGTGCGTGCAATTTCAACATCCACCGACTGTGAATGCGCCCCGCCGAACAGGCCGGCTAACCGCGGCGCCAAGGGCAGCTTCACACCGTCCTTACGTGCCGTGTAGCCTTCCCAGATCGTGCCCGCTTCCCGTACCGCTCCGACGTCGCCGAGATAGCGTTGGACCAGCCGGATTCCTTTGAGCTGATCGGCATCGTCGGCCTCGGGCTTGAAAACAAGCTCCTCGGCCAGTCGTAGTGCCTCGGCGCTTTCGGTCATGTCCACATCCAGGCTGTTCCAACTGGGCGCAGCGAACCCTTCGTCCTTTGCCCAGCGCGACGTGATTTTCGTCATCCCCGCCGCCGTGGCCGCCGCCAAGCCGTCCGCAAAGCGGATGCGATACACGGCGCCGCGAGTGCCGCGGCCACCGGTCGAAACGAAGACATCCCCGGTCGCCGGATGCACGACGATGGCGGTCGGGGCAAAGCCGTTCTCGCCCACCGAGGACAAGAACTCTTCGGGCCAACCCCAGTGGCGCAGTTCCGTAGGTATTTCCGTGTACCGCAGAAAATGGATGCGGCCAAAGGTCCAATCGCAGAGGAAAAGGCCGCCGTGATAATGGCTGGGAAACTGCGCGTGTCGATAACAGGCCACGCCCGTCGGCGAGCCGCGGCCGAGTGTGCGCGTCGGCGGCACCACGTCGAAAAAGTACGGCGGCATGCGCCAGAAGCTCACCCGCTGCGGATTGAGCCAGCCGTAGAACCCACCGTTGACGATGCGATAGAGCCGGGTCGGTTCGTACCAGGGAAGGCTGACGCAGCGTTCGTTGTCGGAGTCGAAGGTATAGAGGTCGCCGCGCAGGTCGAAATCCATCCCGTACGGATTGCGGAAGCCGTGCGCGACGATTTCCGATTTTCTCAGGTCCGGCGAAAAGCGCAGGACGCAGCCGGCGATCGGCTCCTTGACCGGCGAGGCCGGCGTCTGGGCGAACGAGCGGTCGATGCCGGTGTTGTTGCCGCACAAGACGTACAGCCAGCCGTCCGGTCCGCGGCGAATGGCGTGGGCCGCATGTTCGCCGCCGGTCTTCATGGCGCGGATCAACTCGGACGGCCCGTCTGCCCTGCCGTCCTTGACGCGGAACCGCCGCAGCCCACCGTCGCCGGTGACGTACAGCGCGTCCGCTTCCCACCAGAGCCCCATCGCGCCGTCCTTCGGCTCGGCAGCAAACTCGATCGCCCGGTCCGCGCGCCCGTCGCCGTCATCGTCGATGAGGATGCGAATGTAGCCACGGCCGGCGACGACGATGCGGCCCAGCGGATCGATGGTCATGCAATAGATGTCGTTGGCGAGCTTGCCATCGGCGTATTCGGTGACCTCGAATCCCGGCGGAACCTTCAGGCCGTGCTGCTGGGCGAAGACGGACGAAGAGACCAGGAGGAGGCTTGCGGTGAGCAGCGGGACGCGACAGCGCATCGGTGAGGCCCTGAGGGGAAAGCAGGATTTCCTTGCCATTATCGCCGAATGGAAATGGACTGCAAAGGTCTTGTTGCGGCAAGTGTGGCCGGGCTGGTAACCGCGATTACTTCCGCCGTGCCCGCATACCCAGGAGTGCGCGTGCAGCAGCCCGCACGCGTCCGGCCCAGCGGAACGCGGCGACGCCCTGGCGTTTGCTGGCAGTTTCTCCAGGATAGCGTGTTTCAACGGCGAAACGCGTCAAAAACTTCGCTCCCCGCTGAAGGGAACGCAACTGCGCGTGATGGGGAAGGAGCAGGTTTACAAGGTCACGCAGAATATGAGTGCGAGGTATGGGAAGCGCCAGCTCCTGAAGCAACGCTTTCAAATACTTCTCCGCCGACTGCTGGCAGTGGAAGCAAAGCTGATCATGAAACGGCTCGCTTCCGCCGGCGAGCTGGGCGGCGAGTTGATAGTCGGCTTCGGCCTTTCGCACCCACTCCCGTGTCAGTCTTTTCATAAAGGACCTTGCCCTTGGCCATGATCTCTTGCAAGAACGCGTCCCCTTCGGCGAGCCGCCAGGCCAATGTTTTCGGGGTGCGGACGATGAGATCAAGAGGAAAAGGGGGGTCCGTTACGCGGTCGATCCGGACCGCCTGATCGATCTGGTTTCGCGCCGGCATCACCACCAGGATATCCACGTCGCTGTCGGCGTGCGGCGTCCCGTAGGCGTGTGAGCCGAACAGGATGATTTTCTCCGGCTCGAACCGCTGCGCCACTTCGCGGGCGAAGCGCCGAATGGCGGACATGGGCACATCCGCTCCGCGATACCAGCGCGGCAGCTTGGTCTTGGCCAAAGTTGAGGATTTCCGCGACATACTGCTATTCTACACGCTGGTACGCCTTGCAAAAGCACGGCGGGTGTCAGAGTGTCAGACGCCTACCTGGCGTCGCCTGGGTTGGATTATGTCCGCTGCCTGTTCCACGTCGGGATCGAGGCGGCGGGCTTCCTCCACGCTCAGGCGGGCCTGTAGAAGGGTCGAGCGTGCTGCGGGGCCCGCGCATTCAGGTGACATTCAAGGTTCCCACGAAGAATCCCGTGTGTAGTGCGTTTACCGCCGACCCGTGTCCGTGTACACACCCGTCCCGTCAATCAGCCCAATTCTCTACGGTCAAGCCGGGAACCTGCTTAAAATCTCGTATGTTCCGGGTGGCCAGTCTCGCCTTGCGGGCCAGCGCGATACTTGCAATCAACAAGTCGCCGCGACCAATTTTCTTGAGCTTCTTGTGCCGCAGCAGCTTTGCAAATTCCTCTGCGGCTGAATCGTCGATCGGCAGGCTCGTGAGCGTCGCAAGCTGTCGTTCCGAATCGCGAAGCCGCCGGGTGGCTCGCAGAAGCTGCTCCGCGTCAGCGGCCTTGAAAATCGCGTCAAAACGTCCTTGCATCACTTCCATCCAGGTAATGATCGTGGTTCCAGCATCTGGTTCGGCTGAACGCATGCGGGTCTGCACGCGTGCATGACCTCGAAAGAGCAGCGTGAGCATGGCGGTATCCAGAAGTATCATTCGTCGGGCTCCGTGACGCGGCGGCCGCGACGGCGGTGCGCTTCCTGCACAATCCTGTCGATGTCTGGGTCATCTTTCCACGCCCCGGCGAGAGCTAGCATCGCGTCCCTTCCCGATATACGGGCGGGAGTCCGCAGCCAATCCGGCAACCCCGCTTTGAGAAAGCGCCATTCACTGCCTATCTGGCGTCCGGGTAGCTCCTTAAGAGCGGCCAGGCGCGCGACATCCTCCTCGGCGACGCGCAGATAGGCGGCGGCTTCGCTCAGGGTTAGCACTTCGGTCGTGTCGCCCACGGATGTTGTTGCCGCGCCAGGGACGGAGCCGTTCGGGGGTCGCTCTCCAGCCTTGCCGGTTGTCGTGGACATCGTGCATGCCTCCCGCGGTTGGCGATTTATTTGCTATTCTAGCGAACTGCCGAATAGGACGCACCGCCGGCCCGTGCGGAACGTCTCGACCCACGAACCCGCCCCATTCTGACGCACCGTCACCGCGCCGTGCGGCCAGGTGCCGAGGACTGTGCTACGCGTTCCGACATACGCCTTTGCGGCCGTGCTCGTGTCGTCGCTACGGGCCTGGCAGATCGCCACCACGCGCGGCGACGCCCATTGGGCCAGCTGCGGCGTGCTCGATCGGGCACTGCCGTGATGCGGGGCCATCAGCACATCGACCTTGCGCGGCGCCATCGCGAGCACCTGCGCCATGCCGGCCTCTTCGAGGTCGCCGGTGAGCAGGATCGACACGTCGCGATGACGCAGCAACAGGACCAGGCTGCGGACATTCTCCTTGCCCTCGGGGCCGTCGAGCGGGGGATGCAGCACCTCGAGCGCCAGGCTATCCACCTGCCAGCGCTCACCCGCGGAAATCACGCGCTGTGGAACGCCGTGCCGTTCGATGGCCGCGAGGACCAGGCGCATGGCATCCATGTCGCGTTGTGCGGAAGTCGGCGTGTGTGTGACGCGGCCAACCGTGAATCGATCGAGCAGGTCGGGGATGCCGTTGAAATGGTCGAGGTCCGCGTGGGAGATCAGCAGGTCGTCGATCCGTCGAATGCCGCGCCGCCAGAGGTAGGGGGCGATGAAGCGGCGCGTCACGTCGGGGCCGGCGATGCTGCCGGCGTCGTAGAGCAAGACTTGCCCGCCCGGCGTTTCGATCACGGCGCAGCCGCCGTGGCCGACCGCGAGGAACGTGCAATGGAACTCGCCGGGGCGATGTGGCCAGAGCAGGACCACCAGCCCGATTGCGAGTCCGCCGAGCAGCGCGGCAAGCGCTGCATACGGCCGGCGCTCGGGGAGGCGGACGGCCAGGGCGACCAGCAGCGCAGTGTAGAAACAGACGAGCCACCATAGCGGAATGTCCGGTACGTAGAAGTAGGCACCCGGCAACTGGGCGCCGAGCTGGGTAAGCCCAGCACAACCGGCCAGGCTCCACTGCGTTGTGAACATGAACGGCCAGGCAAGGGGCCCGGCGATCGGGGCGATTAGCAACACGGCAAAACCCGCGAGCAACGCAATCGACGTCAGCAGCACCAACGGCGGCCCCAGCAGCAGGGCGATCGGAGCAACGATGTGGAAGTGGAACGCGGCGAGCGGGGTGACCGCGAGCCAGACCAGAACCGTGAGCAGGTACGCCTCGATGACCCCGCGCAGCAACCGCAGCAGGTGAGCTGTCCGAGGCCGGCTGTCGTCGACCAGCCGCTGGAGCGGGTCACGGGCGCCAAACAGGTTGAACCGGCGCAGCCACGACATTTCCGTGATGCCGGGGACGCCCCAGGTAAGCACCCCGACCGAGAGGAATGAGAGCTGGCATCCCGCGTTGAACACGTCGGCGGGATTCCAGAGCGCGACGAGCAGCCACGCCAGCGCGAAGGTATTGGCGGGATGCGTAGGACGTTGCAGTAATATGCCGCCGCCGTAGGCGAGCACCATCCACGCGGAGCGCATCACTGGCGGCCGGCCGCCGGCCACCAGGGCATACGCAAACAGCACGAGCGCGACGAGCAAGGCGCCGCGCCGCCGTCGCACCCGCGCCAATCGTAGCCCGGCCCACAGGAACGCGGCGAGCACGACGAGATGCTGACCGGAGATTGCGAGGACGTGGATGACGCCGGTGCGCAGATATAGGTCCCAGTCGTCCGTCGTCATGCCGGGACTGTCGCCCAGAAGCAGCGCCGCGGCCAGGTCGCCCCTGGGTGCCGGCAGCGCGTCGATCAGCACGTTCTGGCCCCAGCCGCGCACGATCGCGGGCCAACTCGTCAGTGACCATGCACTGCCCCGATCGAGCACCATGACGCTGGCCGCTTCCCGCGCAGTGAGCAGCGCCGAGATCTGGCGGTCGCTCAGGAAAGACGCGTAGTCGAACTCGCCCGGGTTGGCCGGGGCCTCCGGAATCGACAAGCGGCCGACGATCTCGACCGCGTCGCCAGTCGCCAATTCCACTGCCTGCGCTGGAGGCGCTGACCTGGACCTGGCCGGCGGCGCCGTGCCACTGGCGATTCGCCGGGTCCTGGGCGGCCGTCACGTTCAGCACGAAGCGCGTCGTGGGCTTCTTTGCCATGCTGCGCAGCGGGTCGTGCTCAGTGCCCTTCGTCACGGATGGCGGTGCATCGATCACGCCGCGCAGCCGCGCCGGCCGGCCTTCTTCGCTCGCCAGATGGCGCACGTCGTCCGGCGCGGTATCGGTGCGCCGCCAGTGATGGTACGCGCAGCCGAGGGCGGCGCACGCCGTCCAGAGATAAAGCAGCGCGAGCTGCCGGCGCGGGCCGGCGCTGCATACGACGAAGGCGAGCAAAGCGGCGACGGCGGCGGTCAGGCTCAGCGGCAACGGGAGATTGACGCCGCGATCCAGGACGATACCCGCACTCGCAACGAGCGCGATCGGTACCAGCGGCGCCTGCCACACCGGCAGGCCCGCCGTGGCGAGGCGTGTCGGCAAGGGCGCGCCTGGAACCGCAGGCCTTTCGGCCCGCGGCGTGGCAGCTTGTGTTACACCACTCACCACTCACCACTCACCACTCACCACTCACCACTCACCACTCACCACTCACCACTCACCACTCACCTCACAGGCCAGTTCAGGTGCCGGTGCAGGAACGCGAAGGTATCCTGACCGTGAATGACGTGGCCGCCGACGAAAAACTCGATCTCGGTGCGGTCGGCGATGCCCAGCGTCGCGTACAGCCGGCGCACCTTGGCGTACTCGAACGCCACGTATTCGTCGAGGCCGACACCGTCGGAATGGCCGCGCTCGACCATGAACGGCCGCGGTGCAATCAGCGCGGCCATCTCGGCGTAGTTGAAGGTGTTGCCGAGGTCGAATTCGTACATTTCATATTCCGGGCTGGTAATGTAGCTGCCGGTCCAGTCGAGGTTGATGTTCTTCCAGATCCATTCATTAAAGTCGCCGGAGCAGATCGACAGGCAGTAGCCGAGCAGGATCGCCGGGATGCGCATCGCCACCTTGCCGCCGTAGGACAGACCGTAGTAGGCGATGCGGGTGCCGTCGACGTACGGCAGCGTGTTGAGGAATTCGAGGATGCGTTCGTGCTGGCGGACGATGAACGAATAGATGTGCAGGCCCATCGGGTTGGCCTTGCGCACGAACTGGCGGAACTCGTTGCCGAAGATGTACGGGTTTTGCGGAGCGAAGACGATGAAGCCGCGGTTGGCCAGATCGGCGCCGAACGAGTTGTAATAATTGGTCTTCTTCTTCGGATTGACGACGTCCATCGGCCGGCCCTCGAGGCCATGTTGGCAGACGACGACGGGTCGCTTCTCGCCGGGCTTGATGTCGTTCGGCACGAGCAGGATGCCGTAGGAGATAACGTCGTCGTACAGGTCGAGGACGACCTCGTAGCCCTTCCACTTCGGCTCGTCGAGGATGAGGCGAGTACGCGGGTTCATCGGCTTCGTCGGTGCGGGCAGCTTGCCGATGACGTTGTTCCAGAAGTAATCGCGCAATGGCACCTGCGATTTCTTGAACTTGTCGAGCGAGGAGGTGTCCAGCCGCGACCAGACGAAATCCTGGCGCTTCTTCATCGACGGGCCGAGCAGGTTCTGGGTGAAGGCGACGGCCTCGTCGAACTGGCGCTGCTGGCGCTCGTCGGGATCGACGCGCGCGAGCAGTTCGAGCGGCGGCGGATCGAGCAGGTCGTGCTGCTTGCCGCCGTCGAGCGCCGCCAGGAAATCGGCGGTCGTCTCAGGCCGGCCGGGCGGCAGGTCCGCGTTCGGCTGTTTGGACATGGCCAGCCGGTCGTGCAGGAATCCCTGCGCTTGCTGATCGACCGCGAAGATCCGGTCGAACTCGGCGCGGACGGCTTTGAGGCCTGGCGCCTTGAGAATGCCTGGCGCGGCGCCGCCACGGCCGGCGACGATGGGGCGCGGCGCCGGGGTCGAAGCTTGCTGGTTCGACGATGAGCGTGCGCGGCGCGACCAGGCGAGCAATCTCCGCGTCGCCGAAGTCGCGCAAAAGCGTCCAGACGTTACGGTAGATCGGCTCTTCCCACAGCTTCTCGCGCGGGCCGAAGTAGCCGCTGACCACGGTCGAATCGACGCGCGGATCGATCGCCGCCGTGTACAGCGCGAGCAGGCCGCCTTCGCCATAGCCGTAGACGCCGACCGGCGGATGCGTTTTGTCCCGGCAGAACCAGTCGACGGCGGACAGGACCTTGTCGATCTCGTACCCGATCACGTGCCGGCCCATCTCGAAGCCCATGCGGTAGACGAATTCGCGGTGCGTCTGGTTGGTGAAACGGCCGGTGCGGGAGCTGCCGGACCAGGTGTCCTTGCGGTCGATCAACGTGGGAATGACGACCCGAACGCCGTTGGCGGCCATCTTGCTGGGCGCCCCCGCGCGAAGACTTCCGGCGTCTGGTCGGCGTCGGGGATGGCTACAACGCACGCGCTGGGTTTGCCCTTCGGTTCGAGAAGCAGACCTTCGCCGTGCACGCCTGGCAGCACCGGCCAGCGCACCGCAAAGACGCGGTAGGATTTCTCGTCCGCCAGCAGCGCCGACCGATCCGTCGCGTTGACATAGTCCATGGTGGGAGGCAACCGCTGATCGACCGCACCCAGGATCTTGCGGAGCCGTTGTCGCTGCGGTTCGAGGGACTTCGCGTACATCTCGGCCGTCGATACATTCGGCTTCCACGAACGGGTGCGCTCGGGAACGTGATCGGCGGTGAGCTTCACGAGATAGCGGTCGATGCCTTCGACCATAACCTTGGCGAAATCGTGCTTGCCTTCGAGGAGCGTCGTGCCGGGCAGCGCCTGGGCGAAACTCCACGACGGCAAGGCCAGCACAGCAACCGCGGCAGCCAGGTGAACCGAGCGCATGACACCCTCATGAGAAGAAGAGCGCGAGCGACCCCTGCCGACTATATGGCATCGGCGACGGGATTGCCAGCCTGTAAAATGCAAGGCGGAACGCTGTCGTAGGTCCGGAACACGGAGTGAACCGGACGGCGCACGATCAGCAGGTCCAACGTAAAGGATTCGGCACATGGCACGACGCGAAGACGACCTCCGACGGCATCGAGACCAGTGGCGCGCCAAACGCGGCCACCACCCGGCCCCGGCCGACCCAGTACTGGCCAGTCCGGCGCCCGGTTCGCCGGCGGCAGCGGAATTGGCCGCGCTGATGAAGGCGCTCAAGACAGTGGCCCCGGCGTCCTGGCCTGGTTGCCGCCGACCCGAGCCTGTCCCGGCCCGACCGCGTGAAGTATGAGCTCGCCGCATTCGCGTTCGATTGTGCCCCGGGCAAGGCGAAAGCCCAGCTGCTCGAACGGCACCTTGGCCAGGGCCCGCTGGATTATCTCCCCCAACTCCATGACTGGGCGATCGAGCTGTTCCTCTGGCGCAGCCTGGTGATTCTTGGCATCCGGTCGATGCGTTCCTGCAGCATGCTGCGGCGCGCTTTCCGTCGCCGGCCCAGGCGCAAATTCGGCGTTGGAAAGAAGCGCGCGTCGGACTGTACGAGATCGGCGCGGTCCGCGACGACACGGTGGAGTTGCACGAGTGGGATGCCGTCGAGAAGATCCGGCGCAGCGCGCCGGTGCGCACCATCTCACTCGGCATCGGCGGCGTCAATGCTTTTCGCAAAGACGCCGGCGACATCCTGTTGATCTATCTCTGCCCGTGGGCGCCGGCAGACAATCTGCACTGCCTCATGGGTTACGGCCAGAAATCCCCGAAAATCACCGCCGAGATGCTGGTAGTCTACCTTGGCCTGAACCATCCGGACGTCGCGGCACGTCCCTTACCGTGGAACACGAGCCCGGCGGCCGCCGCGGCCTATCTGAAGCAATGGCGTGCGCGCGAGTGGCACGGCTGGCTTGCCGAGCGCATTGACTTCCCGTTCGCAGCCGTGGTCCAGACGGCGCCGAACCGAATGCAAGTGGAGAAGGTGGACGGCTTGGTCGAGTCGACGCCGGCACACGCCCAGCGGATGGGCGTCTATTTCGATGTGCCGGTCGGCGGCTGGAACGGCAATCTTGTCGCCGGCGCCACGACGGTAACGCCGATCGATGTCACGTCATCCGCTGCCGCCGCCCTGTGCGAATACCGCGCCTATCGTAAGCGCGTCGGCCCACCGCCGGGCGTCGCGGGCGGACCGGAATTCCTGCGGGTCAAGTGACTGGCCGGGGCAACGGCACAGCGCCGGAGGTATCACATGGGGATGTTCGACGTTACCGCCCGGCGCTCGGCCAAGCGCGATCCTGTCGGCTTTTTCCGCTGGGCCATGCCCCGTCTCGACCCGGACATGACCTTCGCGGGTTGGCTTGATGCGCGAACGGTGCCGGCGCCGCCCGAGACCGAGCTAACCTGCGACGCCCTGGCCGAGTTCGTGTGCGCGGATCGACCGCACGAGCCGTGGATCGCTGTTACGGAGTTCCAGACCGAGCCGCGGCAAGACGATCTGGAACGCCTGCTGGAATACATGCTGCGGTTCCGCCGCGAGCGCCGTCCGGCTCTGGACCCGCGGCTCAAATACCAAGTCGGCGGCGTGCTGCTGAATCTCACCGGGCCGCCGCCGCCAGACACTCTGGCGATGCCGATACCGGGAATGCCCGAGTTTGGCCTGGGCGGACGCGTACTGCGGTTGGCCGTGCGCGAAGAGGATGCCGCGAAGACGCTGGGCAAGATCGCTTCGGGCGAGCTGAGCCGGTGCGTCCTACCGTGGGTAGTGCTGATGCGCGGTAGCGGCGAATCGGGTAACATCGAGGAATGGAAACGCCTGGCTGATCTGGAACCGGACCTGCGCGTTCGGTTAGAGTACGCAGCAGACGCGCTAATTCTGGCGGAGTTGTCGGGTGTCTCGCATCTGTGGAAAAAAGCTTTGGAGGGATGGAACGTGAAAGTATCCCAGCAGGTTTTGGAGTGGCAAGCCGAGGCCCGTGTGGAGACGCAGCGGGAAAATCTGCAACGCGTACTGGAAAAGCGGTGCAAGGCTCCGGTTCCGCGCGACCTGGCCGCGGCGATTCAAGCGACGCAGGACATGAGTGTCCTGTCGCGTTGGTTCGATGCGGCATTGGAAGCAAGCACCTTCGACGAATTCCGGGCGGCGGCGCAGCTCGGGCGCTGAGCACGCCGATAAACTGGAGAATTTTGCAAGATTTTCCCGAGAAATCTGTTGAGACGGTCTCGCCATTGCTTTAAGATTAGCTTCCGTACCTGTCGCTCTCGTCGCGGTCACCGCCTCATCCTGACTACGACCGGCAGCCAGCAGGGCCTTCATCCACGGCATGGACGGTCCGCGGATTGCGCTCAGGTCGGTTGGGCGGCGAGACGTGCCCCCACCGGCGGATTTTCGTGGAGAAACCCATGCCTGTTGAACTCATTATCGGCGCGGCCGTCGGTGCCGCCGTGGCGTCCAAAACGGGGCGGCACATCGTGCGCCGCGGCCTGGTTTACGGGCTTGCCGGGGCGCTGACGGCCTACGACCGCGTTGCCGCCGTCACGCACGGCGTGGTGCGCGGCGTACGTCATGGCGTTAGCAACCTCGCCGACGAGGCCGCGGCAACTGCCCACGCCGAGGCCGCACCGTCCGCCAACGCCGCGGCGAACCCCGCCAACACGACGCCGCCCGCGTGACCGGGCAGCTGACGATGTGGGTCGATTCCCTTTTTGGATGCCTTCAACCGGATCGAATGCCATGAGCCTTGTAAACAATCAGCAGAACGGCCAGGAAACCGCGGACGTCGCGGTGCAGAATCAGCGGATCACCGAGCCGGCGCACGCCGCGGCACCGG
Source organism: uncultured Gemmataceae bacterium (assembly GCA_963834865.1). Taxonomy (GTDB): domain Bacteria; phylum Planctomycetota; class Planctomycetia; order Gemmatales; family Gemmataceae; genus CAWIDK01. The sequence continues at coordinate 444,951 of CAWIDK010000005.1, read as the reverse complement.
CCAATGCCGACGCGCCCCCGGCAGCGCCCACTGCGCAACCAACGAACGTCGACCGCGCCGAAGAGATCGCGGCGAAGGCGGCGGAAAAGGCGGCCGGTGCCGCCGCGGCGTGCGTCCGCGGCGTCACCTGGATCTTCGCGTCGGTGCGGGAAGCGGCCGAGGATCTGTGGGCGGAAGCGCAGAGTGTGCGGCGCGGGGATAAGAATTAGCGAGCCGCCGGGCTTGTCCCGGCGGTCTGCACGGCGGGGACAAGCGCCCCGCCGCTCGTCGGCGTTCGGAGGCCGCCGCCGTGCCGCAAGACCTCGCCATCGTGCATTCGAGCCGCGGCCGGCTCCGGGTCCACGTGGCCTGCTGGAGCGGCGTTGGCCAGCAGCCCCTCGAAGATTACCTCCGGGCCCTGCCCGGCGTGCGCGCCGCCACGGCAAATCCCATCACGCGCAACGTCCTCGTCACCTTCGATGCAACCAGCACCAACGAGCCGTCGATCCTCGCCTCGCTGCGCCTCGCGGATTGGCCGGCGGCACGGCCGCCGGTTCCCGTGCGCGTCGTGACGACGATGCCGCCGCCGGTGGTTTCGGAAAGCCGGGGCGGCGGGCGGCAGGCGCGCATCGCCCTGTACGGCATCGAGCGCAACCCCAACCTCATGCGCCGCGTCCTGGACGCCTTGCACCGGCTGCAAGGCGTGCGCGTTCGCGTGAAGCCGCTGACGGGCCACGTGGTCGTCGAGTACGACCAGCGGCGCGTGCTGCTGCAGCAGGTGATGGCCCGCATCGCCCATCTCGACCTGCCGGAGGGCCCCGGTGAGGACCGGCCCGCCCATCCGCTCGACCCGGGCCCGCTCCTGGAAGGCGTCACCCGTGCCGTCGGCAGCCTCGTCGGCTTGCTCGCGATCACGGCCCGGCGGCTCGCCAATCCCGCCCCGGCCATCTCCGAGGGCACCGGCATGGCGCCGACGGCGGTCGGCGTGATGCACCTGGTGCAGGCGTTCCCGTTCGTCCGTGCCTTCCTGCGCCGGCTCATGGGGCGGCACCCCGCCGACGTTGTGCCCAGCGTGCTCAGTATCACTGCGATGTCGTTCGCGAGTTTCCCGCTGGGAATGATCGTAAGTGGTATCGAGGCAGTGATCTTCCTGACGGAGGTCGTCGCCCGCCGTTCCGCGTGGCGCCGCTATCAGGAAGGCCTGGAAGCAGCCCCGTCGATCGAGCCCGGCGCCGTGGTGCGCATCGAGCCGGGCATGAGCATCCCGCACGGCCCGCATCATCGAGGGCCTCGGCACGGCGACCGGTGCCAGCGGCTTGCCGAGCCCGGTCGTGCCCGGCGACACGGTGCCCGCAGGCGCTGTGATGTACGGCGGCCCGTTCGTCGTCGAATTGCAAGAGAGCGAGGCGTTCAACCCCGAGCCGCGGCCGGCGCCGCTTGCACCGGGGCTCTACGATCACTACCACCGCTACGGCGGCGCGGTTTCGCTGGCTTTCGCCACACTCGCCGGGCTGCGGACGGGCTCGTTCGGGCGCGTCTTCGAGGCGGTGCTGCTGCTCAATCCGCGCACGGCCGTCGTGGGTCTCGAGGCGGCGAACCTGCAAGCGGCGACCCGCGCCTTGCGTGCCGGCCTGACCGTTGTCGGCACGCGGCCCGCGCGACAAATCATCCTGCCGGAACGTCGTCCTGCTCCACGGCCCGCGGCTGCTGGCCGACGGGCTCGAAGTGATCGACGTGGTGCCGGTGGTGCCGAACCTCGGCTTCGACGAGCTTATGGCGATCGCCGAGGCGGTCAGCGCGGCAGCCGGCTCGCCGTGGGGCGACGTCTTTCCGACGCACGGCCAGGTGCGGGGCGTGGCGGGCGAGTTCACCGGGCTTTGGGCCACCGCGACCGTCGGCGCCGACCGCTATATCCTGGGCCCGCCGGAGGACGACCCAACGCTCCCGGACTGGTTCGAGACGGAGCACCGGGCGGGCTACCTGCTGTCGCTGTACCGGGAAACCGACGAGAAAACGCTGGGCTACATCGCCTTGCGCCGCCGCCTCCGGGACGGCATCCCTGAGCTGGTCGAGACCTGCAAACGCCTCGGCGTGATCCTGGAACTGCTGCCGACGACCGCGCCCTCGCGGCCGAGGTGGTTGCCAGCCGCACCGGTCTCAAGGTCGCGCGCCAGGCGCGGGCGCTGGACACCATTCGCGCCTATCAGCGGACGGGAGCCGCGGTACTGTTCGTGTCCGATCACGCCGGCGCGGAAGCGGCGTTCGCAGCGTGCGATCTGGCGGTCGGCATCCTCCGACGCAATTCCGGCGAGTTCCCGGCCCGCGCCGACCTGCTGGCACCGGACCTGCGGGCGCTCGCCGACCTTCTCGACACCGGTGCACGTCGCAGGATGGTCGTGGACAACGCCGTGCTTCTTTCGGTGGCGGCGAACGTGCTCGGCGGCGTGTTCAGCCTGTTCCAGGGCCAGCTCGGCGTGGAGCGCGCCACCTACGGCATCCATATCGCTGCCCTGACCGCGATGACTAACGGCTGGCTGCGGCTGCGCGGCGGATATCGGCCACGATCCACACTGACGTTCCTGGCGGACCCGCGGCCCGAGAAGTGGGGCCGTGCGAGCACCGGCGAAGTGCTGCGCACGTTCACCACGACGGCGCTGGGGCTGAGTCGCGCCGAGGCCGCTGCCCGCCGCGCGCCGCCGGTGCCGGCCGGGGTGGGCGACGCGTTTCTGGGCGCGCTGTTCAATCAGCTCCGCGCACCGATCACGTGCGTCCTCGCCGGCGGCGCCTGCCTGACCCTCGTGCTCGGCCAGCCGCTCAACACGGCCATCATCGCCCTGACCATCAGCATGAACGTGGCGGCCGGTATCTGGCAGGAGCGCGAAATCGGCATGGCGGCCGAGACGCTGTCGCGCATGGGCGCCGGCAACGCTCGCGTCCTGCGCGACGGTGCGACGCTGACCGTGGCGATCGGCGATGTGGTGCCGGGCGACATCCTGGCGCTGGCGCCCGGCGATCGCGTCGCTGCCGACGCCCGGCTGCTCGATTGCGCCGGGCTGGAGGTCGGTGAGGCGGCGTTGACCGGCGAGTCGCTGCCGGTTGCCAAGGGGCCCGACGCCAACGCCGAATCGGACCGCATCCTCCTCGAAGGGAGCGACGTCATCGCGGGCACCGGCCGGGCCATCGTGGTCGCGGTCGGCAAATACACGCGGCTCGGCGCGACCACGGCCGCCCTGAGCATGGATCGCGACGAGGTCAGCCCGATGGGCATGCGGCTCGCCCAGATCCTCCGAGTGGCGCTGCCGCTGTCGTTCACCGGCGGCGCTATGGCCGGCGTCTCGGGATGGGTCTGGGGCGGGCCGTGGATGAACCAGCTGACTATCGGCGTGACGACCGCGCTTTCCGCGATTCCCGAAGGCTTGCCGCTGCTGGCCGGCGTCGGTCAGGCCGGTGCGGCGCGACGGCTGAGCAAGCACAAGGTCCTGGTGCGCCGGATCGCCGCGATTGAGGCCCTGGGCCGCGTCGACGTCGCCTGTACCGACAAGACCGGCACGCTGACCGAGGGGCGCCTCGCGGTTCGCGTGGTGGCGGACGAGACCGACGAGGCCGCAGTGCCCGGTCCGTTGAGCCCGGAGCTGCGCCGGCTGCTGCTCACCGCCGCCCTCGCCTGCCCGCACCCGGACGCGCCCTTCGCGTCCACACATCCCACCGACTGCGCCGTGATGCATGCCGCCCGCGGCACCGGGCTCGGCGACCAGATGCGCGTCGAGCGCCTGGGCGAGGTGCCGTTCGACTCGGCGCGGGCCATCTACGTTGCGCACGTGCCCGGCCGAGTCTGTGCCAAGGGCGCCCCCGAACGGCTGCTGCCGCGCTGCACGCACGTTCGCCGCGGGGGCGTCGCCGTGCCGCTGGATGGCGTGTGCCGCTCCGCGTGGCTGACGCGGGTCGCCCGGTTCGCGGAGCGTGGCCTGCGCGTGCTGCTGGTGGTCGAAGGTCCGGCGGGAATCAGCCTTGGTGATCCGCAGGGCCTCACCGCGCTGGGCTTCGTCGGCATCACCGATCCGCTGCGCACCTCGGTGCCCGACGCGGTCCGGCGCTGCCAGGCGGCCGGCGTGCGCGTCATCATGCTGACCGGCGATCACCCCGCCACGGGCCGGACGATCGCGCGCGAAGCGGGCCTGTGCGGCGCGGACCGCGACGAGGTCGTGCGCCGCCGAGCTGGCCGAGCTCTCGGACGAGGAGCTGGATCGCCTGCTGGAACGGGTGTCGGTCATCGCCCGGGCCACGCCGCTGGACAAGCTGCGGATCGTCGAGAGCCTGCGCCGCCGCGGCCACGTGGTTGCGATGACCGGCGACGGCGTCAACGACGCCCCCGCGCTGCGGTTGGCCGACGTTGGCGTGGCCATGGGCAAAAGCGGTACGGAAGTCGCCCGTCAGGCGGCCGACGTAGTGCTGCTCGACGACGACTTCGCCGCGCTGGTCGAGGCGCTGGTCGAGGGCCGGGGCTTCTGGGGCAACATGCGCAACGCGCTGGGCCTGCTGCTGGGCGGCAACGCCGGCGAGCTGGGCCTGATCGTCGGCGGCAGCCTGCTCGGCTTCGGCCCGCCCTTGACACCGGTGCAGATCCTGCTGGTGAACCTGATCACCGATGCGTTGCCGTGCGTCGCGGTGGTGCTGCAGCGGCCGCAACATCGCAACCTGGCCGGCCTGGCGCGCGAGGGGCTGAGCGCCCTGGACACGAGCATCCGCATGGACGTGATCCGCCGCGGCATCGCCACCACCCTTCCGTCGCTGGCCGCCTATGCGCTGATGCGCGGCGTGGCCGGCCCGGAACTGGCGAGCGCGGTCGGCTTCACGTCGGTGGTCACGACGCAGCTCGCGCAAACGATCGACATGGGCCGCGTCGAGGGCACGCTATCGGGCTCGGTCGCCGCTGCCGTGGCGGGCTCGATGGCGCTGCTCGTGGGCTCGGTCGTGGTGCCGCCGGTCGCCGGCGCTGGGCCTGGTGTCGCCGACACTTGCAGGCTGGGGCCTCGTCGGCGCGAGTTCCGCAGGGGCCGTGGTGATTAGCCGCGTGATTTCGGGGAGGGCGCTGGAGGCGCTGCTGGACACCGCACGGCGGGCGGGACCCAGCGCCTCGTTCGTGCGCGAGCTTTCCGCAAAGCTCGCCGGCGCGCCGCGGCTCCTTCCGCCAGCGACCACCTAATGGCCGAACTAACCACCAAGGCTCGTGACCAACTCGTTCGTGAAGTGCCGCCGAAACAGGCGGACATGGTCGATGGTGGTGCTGCGCCGCGACACCGGGTCCGGCAAGCACAGGCACTTCATCACGAACCCAAGGTTCGCGTCCGGCAGCGTCCGCAGAAGCTGCTGCATGCGGGCATGGTTCGCCGCATCGAGCCGTCCGCGTCGAGCCACAGCACCCATTTGCCGATCGCATGCCGCAAGCTCTCATTGCGTGCCGCCGCAAAGCTATCGGCCCGGGGAAACGAAAACATCCGCGCCCCATATCGCGCGCGATCTCCACGGTGCGATCGGTCGACCCGGTGTCGGCGACGACGATATCGCCCGCCAACCCCGCCGCCGAGGCAAGGCACGCGCCGAGGTTGTGCTCCTCGTTCTTGACGATCATGCACAGCGAGAGGAGCGGCTCCGGCCCGCCTTGCTCCCCTCGCACCTCGGGCCGATCCAGTCGGTAGCGTGGTTCGTCATCCATCGTCGGCCGCCTTCCAGATCAATGTTCCAAAGGCCGATGCTGTGTCGAGTTCGATTGCCACGGGGGTTGGCAATGTAGTCCGTGGCCGCAACTGGGTGTTCGGCACTCTCTTGTGACGCAAATCCGCGTTCGTCCCTGCCGGGACTCATGCCGGGCTCTCCCGTTCCTTCTCGGGCTTCGCGTATTTGCTCACCAGATTGATTAGGAGCAAATATTCCTGCTGGTGCCGCCGCGCCTGCAGGGCCACCACTTCCTGCTGCTTCTGCAACAGCCGGTCGCGATATTCGCCGGTCTTCTCCAGCGCCAGCGCCTCTGCGATCCGCGCCAGCGCCTGCGGATACTCCCGTTCGCGGCGTGGACCCACGCCAGGTTGTAGCGTGCGCGCACGTCGGCCGCGTTAACCGCCAGCGCCTTCTCGTACGCCGACCGCGCCTCGCGGGTGCGGCCCCATTCATACAGCGCGTCGCCCAGCGCGTTCCACAATTCGGCCGAGCAGCTCGGATTGAGCGCCAGCCTTGGCCATGTCCGCCCCGCGCTTCGGGTCGCGCAGCGAGAACGTCAAGAACTGGCTCACCTTGCACAGGAGCACCCAGTTCCGCGGCTGCAAGTGCAGCGCCTCACGATAGGACCCCGCCGCCAATTCGAACCGCCCCGCCTTGGCACACGCCCGCGCCGGGTGGAATCGCGCCAGCCCCTGGAGAATCCGGGGTTTCTCGCGTTTCCGCAGGACGCGAGGCTGCGAACTTGGCCGGTTGACATTGCAAAAGAGGGGCCTTTCCTGCCCAATGTTGGTGCGAACCGCCACTACAGGAAAGGATTCCCCCATGAAGCAGTCTACCCTGGCGGCCATGCTGCCGGCAATCCCGGATCTGTGCGATGTGCTTGAAGTGCTGATTCGTGCGCTGCCTCAGTTTCTGAAGCTCATTGCTCTGATTCGACGCTTTCGCCAAGAACCGGTCACGCCGGTGTGCGCCTGTGCGTTTGAAAACGAGTTGGCGGCGATTGCACGTGAAGCGAATCGAATCATCGTCGAGCACGAATTCAATGGCATCGAGCCACAACGCCGCGACGAGTGCCCGTTGCGGCTGCGGTTTGCCGGCGAGGTCTACCGTCGTCGGCCCAAAAGCCGCAAGTGGGTCGGCAGCTTGTTCGGTGAGATCGAGCTGCATCGCTATTTGTACCAGCCCGTTGAGCCCGGCGAGCCAGCACTGGTTCCGCTGGAGAAACAGTTGGGTATCGAAGCTGGGCTGGCGACCGCGGCCCTGGCGGAACGCGTCGGTGTGTTGTCGGTGGACCACGAGCAGGACCAAGTCCGCACCCTCCTGCAGCGCCAGCACAACGTCTGCTGGTCGGTGCACAGTTTGCGTAAGGTGACCGCGACGCTGCGGGATGGCTTGGCCCCGTTTCGCGAAGAAGCGCAAGCAAACAAGTTGCTGGAATTGCTGGACAAAGCCTTGGCGTCGAAAGGCAAGCATCCGCCGACGCTGGCAGCGGGTCGAGATGGCATTCACGTGCCGATTCGCAAGCAGGGCTATCACGAGGGCAGCACGGCGACGGTATCCGTCTGCGACCGGCGTGGCAAACGTCTAGGCACCGTCTACCTCGGACGGATGCCCGAATCAGGCCAGGCAACGCTGTCGGCACAACTGACCGCGTTGCTGACCAAGGTGCTGACGCGATGGCACGCCGCAGGGCGGCGCGCGCCCCGTTTGGCCTACATCACGGATGGTGGCAGTCACCCAAAGGAATACTACCAGAAAGTGCTGCGTCGCATGGACGATCCATGGCATCCAGGGCGGAAGCTAGCCTGGCAGTGGGTCCTGGACTTCTGGCATGCCTGCGGCCACGTCAATAAAATCGCCCAAGCGTTGTTTGGAGCCGGAGCCAAGGCTTCGCACTGGTTTGCGAAATGGCGGCACTGGCTGCGTGACCGCCGTCAGGGCGTGACCCAAGTATTAAGGTCGATGATGTGGCACTACAACAACGGTCGCAAGCTCGGCAAGGCCAAGACCGAGGACTACTGGACAGCCTACCGCTACATCCGCAAGCACGCAGTGTGGATGAAATACTGGCAGTATCGGGGACAGGGGATGCCCATTGGCAGCGGTGTAACCGAGGCGGCCTGCAAGACGGTGTTCAGCGAGCGCCTGAAACGCTCGGGCATGACTTGGGGCTGCGAGGGTGGCCAAGTGATTCTCGACTTGCGCGTGTTAGTGTTGAGCAAGATCTGGCGTGAGGTGCACGAAAACTACCTACGCTCGAAACCACAGCCTACGGTGGTACAATCGGCAAGTCAACGGGTCTCCCAGGGCCATATCCTCAAAAAAGCTGCATAACAGCGGGGCATGGCGCGACGCCACCCCCCGCGCCTGCTGAATCGGCTCCTGCAGCCGCTGATGCGCCGCCGCGCCGAAGCGCTCGTAGAACCGCTCGAATACCTCGTGCGCCAGCTTCGGGGCGAGCAACCGTGCATGGATGCCGCGGCCCTCCTCGCCCGCCGGCTCGACATACCGGCAGCGCTTGCCCTCGCCGAAGTATTCGCGCAACAGCGGAAAGTTGACGCCGACGAACGTCGCGAGGCTGAAGCGCTGGTGGAAACGCCTGAGGATCGCTCGCGGGGCGAGCCTCGTAAACCAACGCAGCCTGTTCATGTTCAAGCGGACGGGCGATCCAAAGGCGCTCGTGCCTTGATTCTGAGTAAAGGTCGACGACCGCGATATAATCGATTCGCGACGAGTCAAACAGGAAACGCACTTCGTTTCCGTCGTTCTCAACTATAATATGAAGATCGGGTTTCCGCAGGAATGCGGCCCACGCTAGCGCTACGCATGCGGCTATAAGGCTCACGATGGCTACAGTAGAAATTACTAATCCAATCCTCATGATTCTACCCGCACAGCGTTAGCTACTTAGCAAGTTCGCGGTTTCCGACGCGCGAAAACTCAGATAATTGGTTTCTTCACCGTTGAAGCACCTCGAATCGGGAAACACTCGTCACGGCGATCGCGTTGGGAAAAAACCATCATTCTCCTTGTCTGAACGGCCATGAGTTAGCCAGATATTCCAACCCAGACCCACTGGTGGTTGGGTCCGGATCATCATAACCAGCATACCATCTAGTAAAGGCGCTTACTGGAAAGGAAGATCTGAATTACGCAATTCTTGTACTATGAATGTCCTGCTATTTGTCCCCGTCGTCTCATAAATTGAGTTTGGCCAGTTGACGAATTTGCCAGTAAACGTCGGTACATCTTTGCCTCCCGCGTCAGGTTGCTCAGCATATTTGTAATTCTCTGCATAGGTGACCATCGTATCCCACTTCGCCTTGACCGCGCCGTCAGTTCCATCGAATACTGGATAGTACTCGGTCGCGCTTTGGTCGTACCGGATTACGGAAATCCAAACCGACACCGATGGGAGGATCTTAACAGCTTTCGGTGGCGCGAATTTATAAGCTCTGAAATCCGTATTGGAAAGCAATTCCAACCCGCCTTTTTTCGTCATCTCCATTGCCATTGCCTGCACGGCACGAAAAATCGGTGGAGGAACGGCTACGTGGTCATATAACTTGCCGTTAGGGGCGAGATACACACCGGTTCCAAAGCGCTGGCGGTAGTCATTGAACTGGCTCACCACGCCTTTCCTAATGGACTGAAAGTATGCAAGTGAATAATGGCCACTGTGCCCCCGGCATGCACGCTGAACGGCTGGCCGCCCACCTGCCCGGTCAGGTAGAACGGCGTCTTCGGCACCCCGTGCCGCGCCAGCTCCAGGGCGTTGGCCGCCACCCGCGCCGGCAGCGTTTGCCGCACCTCGCTGGCCGCGCCGAAGAACCGATCCGCCGGCACCAGTCCGTCGATGCCCTGGTGGGGCCGTTGGAAGTTGTAATGGTCGATGAACAGCCCGATCCGCCGTTGCGCATCGCCGAGCCTGGGCGACCGCCGCGGCGCTGGCCGGTAGCGCCGGACCGCGCAGGAGCATGTCGCTGATCTTCTGGCAGCCCCAGTTCGGGTTGGCCTGTTTGAGCATGAGGATGCTGCGCCGGGTCAACTCGGGCAGGCGGCTGCCGCGCGGCGCCGCGGGGTTGATCCATCAGACCGGCGGGCCCATCGCGATCGAACTTCTTCTTCCAGGCATAGCGGGTGTGCTTGCTGATGCCGACCAGGGCGGCGAAGTCGCCGGCCGGCAAGCCGCTGCGTTGCCAGGTATCCAACAGCAGCAGCCGTTGTTCGGGCGTGGTACTCGTCCGCGGGATGTCATCGGGCTTGACCAACCGTCGGCCGCGTTTGCCGCGTCCGGACAGACGGGGCAAGGCCGCGCGTCCGGCCGGGACGGACGGCGGTGACGAACCGGTGGGCTCGGCGTCGAGGTCGGCTGCGGGGTCGTCGGCTACCAGTTCCGTTGGTTCGCCGTGCTCGGCAGCGTCGCCTCGGTACTGCCGCGGGGTTGCGTGCCGAGGGCTGGCGGCGCCAGCGCCGGGACGCTCGCGGCGCGCGGCGCGCCGGGAGACGCTGGCTGGGTGGGCGTGTCGGCACTGGGGTGGCGCGCGCCGCCCGGAATTACTCGATCGTGGGACATGAGTCCTCCCTTTCTGCGGGTATTCCCGCAAGTTGAGAGGAGACAATTCCTCTAGACGATTAAGCCGCTAAAGTGGCAGGTATTTCGGGAAGGGGGACACTGTTGCCCACGGAATAGCATGTATGATTGCCGGGCAGAAATGGATGCGGCGGGGACGGTCGATCTTCCAGTAAGTGCATTCACGGAGCCGCCGCGGTCGCGGCCTTCCTGGGAATAATCTCACGGGCGCGGAGCCAATCTTCGCAGCGGGCCGGCCAGGTCGGTGCGGCGCTGGTGGCGGTCGGACGCAGGCCGAAGCCGTGGCCGCCGTTCGTGTAAATGTGCAGTTCGGCCGGCACTCCGGCACGCTTCAGCGCTAGCCCATGTTTAACAAGTGTCGCCGTAAGTCCTTGCTGCGTAAGGGCTGATTTTTGGATTAGTCACTACATTGTCGTTTCATCGCCCGCGGGCGGCGCCGGCGGCCGATGGTCGGCCAGACCGATGGCGTTGAGTACCTGGCGGGCGCGGGACGAACCCGGTGTCGTGCCGCTACGGAGCTCTTCCGCAACGCGGAATTGCACGTAGCGAATCGTCTGCAATGCTTCCAAGGCCGACTGCGCCGAGAGCGACAGGCCAGCATCTTTCAAGGCGCGCTCCAGCATCCGCTCGATCAAGAACGCCAACGCCGCCACAAAAATGTGTGCCTTCACCCGCCGCGCCGTGTGATGCCAGATCGGCCGCATGCCCAGCGGATCCTTGAGCGAACGAAAGCCCCGTTCCACCTCGCTTAAGTCCTTGTAGTGCGCCACCGCCTCCGCGGGCGTCATCGCCGTCTGATCGGTCTGGATGAGGTAGCGCCCTTCATACTTCTTTTCCCGAGGTAAATTCACTGGGTGCTCCGCGATCTCCAATTGTCCCTCTTTGAACTCCCACATGTAGTAACGATAGCCGTGGTTCTTTTGCAACGCCCGCTCGGCCGCCGCGCCGATCTTGGCCGGCTGCTTCAACTGGCCCTTGGCCACGCGCGCCTGCACCTTCGCCAAGGCCGCACGCACCCGCTCCATCGCTTTGCTACGTTGCCGCTCTTCATAGGCCCGACGCTCGTCGCTATCGACCACAAACACTCGCACGCCGGCACGGTCGCAGGCGACCTCTTGCACTCGTGTCCGGGGTGGATTTGGTTTCGCCCGCGCGGTGATCCCATTGGGGCAGTCGACCCACTTCGTTTCGTCCACGCGATCAATCAACGCCTCCGCCTCCGGATTGCGGCGACGCGTCATGCCCACCAAGTAGCCATGTTCCGCCGCCGCCTGCAGCATGGCCAGATTGCTCTCGGTCACCATGCCGCGATCACCGACAAAGACGATACGCCGAAGGCGAAAACGCCGGGCCAGGTCTTGGATGACTTCCTTGACCGTCGTGCTGTCACGCGTGTTGCCCGCCCACACGTGATGTGCGATCGGCCAACCCGCCACCATCACCACGCCCACCACCACCTGCACGTTCCGCGGCTTGCCGTCGCGACTGTAACCGTGCTTGGCCAGCGTCGGCGGACCATGGCCTTCAAAATACGTACTGGTCAGGTCGTACATCACCAGGTCCGCGTCGAACTCGAACAACGTCCGCAGCCGCTCATAGAGCGCCACTTCCACGGCGTCCTTGTTCAACCCCAGATGATCCAGCGTGCGATACCAACGCTGCAGTTGCCCCAAGTCGACCTGGACGCGGCCTTGCTGCTTCCAACAGGGTACGTACCGGCGACCATGCCGGTCGCACACGTAATCGGTCTCCAGCCACGCGGCCAAACCGTGCTCGCTGGCCGGCCGCACCAGGCGGTTGGTGATCAGCACCAGGACGCGGCTGACCCAGTCGTCGGCGGGGTCTTCGCTCGGCCGCAACTTGGGCCAACGCCGACCAGCATCGAGCCATTGCCAGAGGCCCAGTTGGTCGAAGAAGTGGCGCGCGACGAGCATCGGTCCCCAGGTACTGGCGTCGAGGATTTCGATGGGTCCCTCGGCGCCGAGTTGCTGGGCCAGGGCCTGCGGCCCTTCCTCGCCGGTGAGAAAGCGATTGAGCAGCGGCAGGACGGCTTCGAGGGTGTCGCGTCGCCCGAGGTTGGCGATGACCTTTTGCTTGACCTTGCCGTTCTCGCGCACCGAGCCGACGATGCGGACATACTCGTGGACGGTGCCGTTGGAGGACGGAACTTTGACGGAGCGGATGAACATGATGTTATCATCAACAAATCCACCGGTCCGTCAACCGGATATTCGATGAAATGCGGACAAAACAGCTAAAATGTTTGTAATGATTGTCACTACGGTTTTCTGAAAACTGGACCTCCGCGCGTTGAAAATTAAGGACTTACGTCAAAAACTACCCCGACACTTGTTAAACATGGGCTAGATACATCAGGGCGCTGTTCTCAGGGCTGATGCCGTCGTCGCCGGCGTGCGCGAAAAACGTGGGCGGCGTCTCCTTGCTGACGCGGATCTCCGGCGCAAGCGCTGACGCATCCTTGGTCGTCAGGTACGCGGGATAGACGAGCACGGTGAAATGGGGCCGAGCGCTGAGCTTGTCGACGTCGTCGATCGGCTCGTACTGGCGCTTGTCGAAGTTGGTGGACGTCGCCGCCGCGAGATGACCGCCCGCGGAGAAGCCGAGGATGCCGATGCGCTCGGGATTGAGGTCCCACTCCTCATCCTTCGCATGGGAGCGGACCAGGCTCATCGCCCGCTGCGCGTCCATCAGCGGGGCAAGGTGGGCCGGCTGGTCCTTGCGGCGCGGCACCCGGTACTTGAGGACGATGCCGGTGACGCCGATCGAGTTGAGCCAGGTCGCGACCTCCTCGCCTTCGAGGTCCCATGCGAGGATGTTGTAGCCGCCGCCTGGGCAGATCAGCACCGCGGCATGCGTGTCCTTGTCCTTGGCCGGCCGGAAGACCGTGAGCTTCGGCGTGGTGACGTTGGCGACGATCTGGATGACGCGGCCGCCGCTTTTCTGCTCCGTGATTTTCTCAGACCCGATTTCGCCGGTTTCACCGGGCGGCTTGCCGGGCCAGACCTCTAGCGTCGTCGGCTGCGCGACGGCGGTGGCAGCCGTCAGTGCGATGAATACGAACGACGACGCGATGCAACGACTCATGTTGGTCCTTTCCGGGATAGCGTGACCGAATTGTGGGCGTACGCGTTGACTAAGGGACGCTCGTAAACCACGCGACTTCGCCGATGTCGGGCTCGCGCCCGAGAGCGGACCATTCTTGCTCGATCCGATTGACCGCCAGGTCAGGCGGAAGATTCCAAGCGATGAAATGCCGCCCATCCGGGGCCGGTTGCCCGACCTGGATTCCACGCTCGTGCAACAGGCTGCTAACGAGACGCATGGTCAACGCTCGGGTCTCGACGGGATTGGTCGACCCAAGATCAAGCTGCACGGCATTGACGATCTCCCAGAGACCCACGTGATCTTCGCGACATTCGTCGGCCAGACTCTCAAGAACATCATCAGTGGTCATCGGGATCGCCTTTCAATCTACGAATTTGATCTTGTTCACTCGGATCGGTTGCCCCACGGCATCGATCACTTTGACATCGATCGTTGGCGGACCACTCTTGGACGCTGGCCGATATCCGACTGTACCCTGGCCATTCGGAAGGCTTACGAGAGTCCCAGGGTAGCCGGCTGGCGTGATATCCGTGCCCCCGTGGGTCAACTCCCTGAAAACGCGCTCGGCTTCCGCTTCACCTCCACGTACTTCGCGAAGTCGCGCCGATGCCCGTGGTCCCGTCGCTTTCACACCAATCGGCCTGCCGCCCGGCATCAAGATGTCTTCGATTGAGCGGTCGGCGCTGCCTGGGTTGTGCACGACGACGCCCGAGCCGCAGACGGCTCCATCGCGCGACCTCTTCCTGCCATTCGTATCGTAACGGACCAGCTCGACGGGGTCGAGATCATCAAAAAAGCTCGCTTGCGGTTTCGCGTTTTCGCGAAACCGCAAGCGAGCTACGCACCGAATCACAAATCACGACGCCGCGCCGCGGTTAGGCCTTCAGCTCCATCACCACGGCCTTGTTGTGACCGACCGCGTACAGCGACGTGAAATCCTCGTTGAACGTCACGTCGTGGACGTGCATGCTGATGTTGCTCTGGTGGATCATCGTGCGCCGGGTCGGGTCGTAGAACATCACCAGGCCGTTGCCGCCGCCGCCGATGGCGCAGAGCCATTGGTTCTGCGGGTGATAGACCAGGCGATTGACGATGCCCTGGGCGCCGGTGAACTCGGCAACGCGCTGGCGGCGCTCCCAATCGAAAATCTCCACGCGCGACGGGCCCTGAATCGCGTCGACGTTGCCGATCTGGCCCACGCCGCCGACCGCGAGGTGCGTGCCGTCGGGCGAGAACGCCAGGCCGCGCACGCCGCCGATGGAGCGGATGCGCTGGACGCCGTCCCAGGTGTAGAGCGTCGGCGCCTCGACCGCGGCAAGCTGCTGGCCGCTGCCCACGTCCCACACGACGACGTGGCCGACGCGGTCGCCGGTCGCGAGCCGCCGCCCGTCCGCCGAGAACACGCAGCCGTATAGCATCGACGTGAAATGCTGCGGCGTGTGCTCGGCGTGGCCGCGCAGCTCGTGCAGCAGCGTGCCGTCGGCGGCGTTCCAGATGCGGCAGACCATGTCATCCGCGACGCTGGCCAATTTGTTGCCGTCCGGCGACACGGCGATGTTGCGAATCCAGCGACTGTGGGCCGCGATGGACCGGACCTGGCGGCGCTCGGCGATGTCCCACCAGATGAGCCGGCCGTCGTACGCGCCGGAGACGGCATGGCCGCCGGCGATGCGCACGCTGGTCACGTAACGGCCGTGCTCGGCGAGTGGTTGCGGATTCGGCCCGCCCTGCGCGGCACTCAGCTCGAAGACCTTGCCGGCCGAGCTGGCGACGAACAGGCGGTCGGTATTCGGCAGCCGGGCGACCCCGAAGAGAACGTCGGGCCGGCTGATATCGCGGACCATGCGCAGGTTCCGCGGCTGGCTCTCGGGCATGGTTGGCTCCTTGTAGGTAGGTCCCGCCTGCCGGGCGGGACCTGGGCATGCTTAAGGTCCCGCCCGGCAGGCGGGACCTACGCAAGCACTTCCCGCACGGGTTGAGTTCCGGGATCGGTCAGCGGCACCGGCCGCAAGCCGACGTGATAGTTCTTCTGATGATTGATTCCCAGCGCTCGGTAGATCGTGGCGAACAGCCGGGAGGCGCCGATTTCGCCGTCGGCGACACGGTTGCCGGTCTCGTCGGTGCGGCCATACACCGAGCCGCCGCGGATGCCGCAGCCGGATAGCGTGCAGCTCCAGGCGCTGGCGAAGTGGTCGCGCCCGAGCTGCGAGTTAATGTTGGGCGTGCGGCCGAACTCGGCGAGCGTGATGACCAGGGTGTCCTGCAAGAGGCCGCGCTGCTCCAGGTCGTCGAGCAGCGTCGACATCACGTGGTCCAGCTCGGGGACCAGCTCCTGGTGCGTCTCGAAGTTCTGGCCGTGGCTGTCCCACCACGCCCGGCCCACGCGGACGAACGGTACGCCGGCCTCGATCAGGCGGCGGGCGGCCAGAGCCTGCTGGCCAAACAGCGTGGGACCGTAGCGGTCGCGGATCGACTGGGGCTCGCGGTTGATGTCGAACAGGCGTTCGCACGACATGATGCCCTGGACGCGCTGATACGCCTGGTGATGGCTGTCGAGCGCCGGACCGGCGCGGCGTTGTTCGAACGCGGTGCTGAGCAAATCGCGAAGCTGGGCACGCTCCTGGTGATCCTGCGCGGTGATGCCGGCGGCGCGAATGTTCTCGGGGATCATCGAGGTGTAGAGATCCATCGACCCATAGCGAGCGCCGAGGAATCCCGGATGGCCGGGAGCCATGTTGCGCCCCTCGGTGGCGAAGTAGAACGAGACGTAGTCGGGGACGGGGCTGTCCTCCTGACCAAACTCGCGCCAGCACGGCGCCGAGGTCGGGATAATCGAGCGCCGCCTCGCCGGCGCGGCCACGCATCATCATGCGCGCGCCGCCGCCGTGATCGCCGTTGCGCGTGTTGAGCGAGCGGATGATGCACGTGTCCTTAAACCGTGCCGCCATCTTCGGCATCAATTCCGAGATGCGCACCCCGGGAGTCGAGGTCGGGATCGACAGGAAAGGCCCGCCCGTCGCCGCGCCGGGCTTGGGATCGAAGGTTTCCAGCTGGCTGGCGCCGCCGGCAAGCCAGAGGAGGATGCAGCGCTTGCCCCCGTGTCGCAGTTCGTTCGCGACGGCGGGGGAGCCGAGCGCCTGGATGCCGGTCAAGTCGGCGACGGCAGCCGCGCCGGCCCCGGCGCCAAGGGTCCGCAGGAATCCGCGCCGGCTGACGACGTGTTCGCCCGAGCCGCAGAAGGGTTTGCCAGGCATATTACGTTCCTCAAACCGCCTAATGATTGAATCGGAACTCCGCGCTGGTCAATAATACCCACACCATTTGTTGACAGCCCGCCGCCGCCCGATCTTCACGGTGGCGCAGGTAATCGGTCAGCACCTTCACCTCGTTCGGCTGGGCCGGCCGGTTCAGACAGGTACGAATCGCGAGATCGACACGCGTTTCCAACTCGGGCAGCTGCAGGAGCCGCGAAACGAGCCCGCCGTTAGGCCCGAACAATTCTTTCTGCAGCCCCTCGTTGTTGGCGAACAGCATGGCCTCGCTGACGCCGACCTGGAAGTTGTCGGCCGGCCGCGGGAACAGGTTGGCCAGTCCCTCGCCGCTCCGCTCGATCGCTTCCAGCCGTTTGTCCAGGTCCCCGCGATCCGCGGGCAGCGACTGCGGATCGGTCGTCGCCAGCCGCAAGGAGGCGCCCATCTGCGTCGGTGTAAGCGGCCGAGCCTGCGCGACGGCAAAGAACTTCTCCTGCGGCAGCGTATCGCCATCCCACCGGCTGCTGCGGGCATAGGTATTGCTGAGCACCAGGCCGCGAACGAGACGGCGCAGGTCGTAGCCATGTTCGACCAGGTCGCGCGCGAGCCAATCGACCAGCTCGGGATGGCTCGGCGGGTTTGCCGCGTGCATCTGGTCCAGCGGCATCACCAGGCCGCGGCCGAAGTGGCGATACCACAGGCGATTCACCACCGCCTTGGCAAAGAACATGCGCTGGTCCGGCTCCAGGGCGGTCTCGACCAGCTTGGCGCGGGCGCTGACGGCCGGCAGGGCCGGGGCCTTCTTCGCCTTCTTGGCGGCGCTGATGCGTTCCTGGGCCTTCTTCTTATCCTCGCCGTTTGGTTCGCGCACGTTGGGGATATCGAGCTTTTTCCCGGTCAGGAACATCACCGGGGCGACTTTCTCGGTCCCCTTGTTTGGGAGGTACTTCACGATGCCGGCGTCATACTCGGCGAGGATGCCGCCGTTCTCGAAGGTGCGGGCGAAGAACGACTTCATGCCGTAAAAGTGGTCCTGCGTCCAGTCGCGCACGTGCGGATGATCGTGGCACTGCGCAGCTGACGTTGACGCCGAAGAAGATCGTGCTGACGTCGATGGTGAGCCGATTGAGGTCCTTGACCCGCGCCTTGATGAACTCGCCGGAGCCCTGCGTCTTCGGATCGGCGTCGTCGGGCAGCATCACCTCGCGAAACACCCGATCCCACGGCCGGTTCTCCGCGAAGCTCTTGAGCAGGTAACCCTGCAGCGCTCCGCGCCGAGCCCCCTTGTTCGAGCCGTCATCCGGTTGCAGCAGCGCCGCGAACTCCTGGGCCTGATGGCGGACGAACGCGGACGACGCCAGGAGCCGGTCGACGAGCTGGACCTTCTTGTTGGGCTCAACACTGGGCAAATACGCGTCCATTTCGGCGACGGTCGGTATCCGGCTGTTGAGATCAAGCGTCAGCCGGCGCAGCAAGGTAGTGTCGGTCGCGACCGGCGCCGGCGTGATCTTCGCGTCCTTCAGCTGAGCGTCGATGTAATGATCCACGACCTGTTCGATCGGCCGATCCGCAGGCAGCAGCTCATCCGCGTGAATGGCCGGGGCGCCGCAGGCGAGCAAAGCGAGGGACAGCAAGCAGACGCGTCGCGGCATGGCGGGAGCCTCGAAGAAGCAGGCAGGCAGCAGGAGGGAGGGCGCTGCGGGCAGGTACCATCATTATTTAACCGATTTCGTGCGCAGAGCAATGAAAAAGAGAAAAATCTTTTGGCGGTCCCGGCGCCAGCCGCAGACCACTTGTCCACTTGCTTAATCCGCCTCGTCTGCGACAACGCTGCGGCGCCGGCGCCCTTGACGAGCAACCCCTTCCGGGGCGCCGTTTGCAGGCGAGCCGCCCGTGCCAAGCGTACGCTCCAACTCGCCCAAGCGCCGGTCGAAGTCGGCGTAGGCGAGAACGCCGCGACCATCGAGGATCTTGCGTGTTGACGCGAAGGTGCCCCACGGCACCGGCGCCTGCATGTCACGGATGCGCACCAGGACGACGGTGTCCGATTGCTCGTGCACGTGGCGGTACACGGCGTCCGGCTGTTCGGTCCTCGTGAAGCCGGCCTGACGCAACAGCGCGTCGAAAACCGCAAAGCTCACATCGGAGTTACTCATCGTGCCCTACTCCTGATTGCTGTCGTCGAATCTTGTCCCGAAAGCGAGCGAACGTGCGCACCGCAACCCCGTCGAGCCGTTGGGCTGCTGGGATCCGAAACGTGAGCGTCTGCGAGCCCCGCGTCGGGTCGACTCGCGGTCGTTTGACGAAGTGTTGCTGCACATAAAGCCAATACGCGACCTCAGCGCGGGCGTCATAAACAACGAAGATCACCGGACCCGGACGCGGCTCCTCACTCCTGCCCCAGGAGCAAATCCACCACCCAGCAGCCGCGCACGTGCGGGCCGGGACCGCGGCAGTGTTCCAGAATCGTCGCATCATCGCAACCAGCCTCTTCAAGCGCGGAGGCCAGGTCAGGTGTCCGCTCCGGAGCGCGGTCGCGATAAATATGCGAGGCGAGCGATACTACTTCATCGCTTCTCCACGCCAGGTCGAAGCGAACGGGCCGAAAGGGATTGCCGACGATGCAACGCAGCAAGACACACTGGTGACTGGCCTCATCCTCCTGTGCACGCAGCCAGGCAGCATGGATTCCGGGGTCCGACTCATCCCAACCGGACCCGCCGATCAAATGCCATGCAGCGGCCAACCAAGCGTCTCGCGTCGCATATTTTGGAGAGTCGTTATGGTATGCTGCCCACGCCGCGCAGGATTCCGCGCAGCCCAAGCTGGGGGATACCTCTTCCTCAAAGATGAACCTACTTGCGCGCCATCGCTGCGTCTGCCTCCTGCTCGTCAGCAAGTCCGTCCACATACCTTTCAATGACCTCGATCACATCCCGACTTCGATCGTCCGGCAGCAAGTGCCAAATCCGCCGGGCACACGCGCAGCAGAAAAGCCGCGTTTGCCGTTCGCTCATATTGCTCGTTGCCTGTACATGATCTACCAACGCCCTCGGGTTCGTGCATTCTAGCCAGTCCTGCTCAGTCATGGTTTTGCCCCTACCATCGCGCATTACTCGTATGCAATCGCTTCCGGAATGCGCTGCCGCACCGCATAAATTGCCGGCCCCAGTCCTGCCAGCGTCGCCGTCGTGAGCGCGGCCGCCGCGATCAGCAGCGCTCCGTCCCAAGGGATGTACACCGGAAACAGAAATCCCGATTCCTCGAAGATCACCACCTTCAGCACGAACCACTCCAGCGGGATGCCGAACAGGATGCCTAGCGCCGTGCCCAGCACGCCCATCAGGCACGCCTCGGCCAGCACCGAATGGATCACCTGCGTCTGCCGGGCGCCGATTCGCGCAACAGGCCCATTTCCCGGCGGCGCTGCAGGACCGAGATCAACAGCGACGTGATCACGCCGAGCGCCGCCACCAGCATCACCACGATCTGCTGGCCGTACGCGATGCCGTAGACGCGCTCGATGATACGGTCGATCTGGTCGATCAACTCGGCCCGCGTTCCGGGGAACAGGCCGTAGCGCGCCAAAGCGCGCGGCGATCTTTTCCTTCACTTCGCGCGGCGTGTAGCCGGGCTTTACGTAAACATCCACCATGTCGGCCCGCGAATCGTGCCAGTGGGCGAGGTAGTCGCGGCGATTGACGTACAGCGTGCCGAGGTTCCAGCTGTAATCGACGATCGTGCCGGCGACCCGCAGCGTCACCGGGCCGGACTGGCTCGGCAGCGTGATCGTGTCGCCGGGCCCGACGCCGTAGCGGGCGGCGAAATTCTCCGAGACGAGCGCGCCGTCGGGAGCGGCGTCGAGCCGGCGAAAGAGCGCGACCTCGCCGCCGCCGGGGATGCGTGCCTCGTGCATGCGGGCAGCCAGGCCGGCGTCGAGCGCGAGCAGGAGCACCGTGTCGCCGCGGAACTCCACCTTCGGCGATCGCAGCTCCATGACCGCTTCCACCTCGGGCAGCGACCGCAGCGCGTCGGCAACCTCCGCGTCCATCGGCTCGCCGTGGCCGCCGGACCCCAGCGCGCTGCCGGCCGTAATCACCACGTCGGCGGCGATCGACTCCTCGATCCATTCGCGCAGCGACGCCCGGTTGCTGCGGATGACGCCGGCCGTCTGCATCACCAGCGCGACGCCCGCCGCCAGCGCGCCGATGACCATGCCGGTGCGGCCGGGCGACTGCAACAGATTCTCGGCCGCGAGCCGCCAGGCGATGGGGAAGTAGCGGCGCGCGACAGGCCGCAGGGCGGAGGCGGCCAGCGTGGCGCACAGCGGCGAGGCGACCAGAGCGGCGACCAGCACGAGGCTGAGGCCGCCGAAGGTGCCCCATTGCCGGGGTAGACGGTCGCGCAGCACGGTCAGGAGGATGCCGCCGATCAGCAGCGTCAAAGTGGCGGCGAATAGGAACACGAGATGACGGCTCGTCGCCGCCTTCGGCACGCGCCGGACGGCGTCGGCCGGGTTCTCGCGTGACGCCTGGATCGCGGGCACCAGCGAAGCGGCCACCGTCGTGATGATCCCCGCGGCCAGGGCGGACAGGATCAGCTCGAGCGAGACGTTGGGCCGGCGCACGCTGAGATTGGCGAAGACGTTGTTGAGGATGCCGCGCATCGGCTCCAGGCCGAGCAGCG
The DNA here is from genome assembly GCA_963834865.1 of uncultured Gemmataceae bacterium. Taxonomy (GTDB): domain Bacteria; phylum Planctomycetota; class Planctomycetia; order Gemmatales; family Gemmataceae; genus CAWIDK01. The sequence continues at coordinate 423,600 of CAWIDK010000005.1, read as the reverse complement.
CCAGGCCCAGGCCGAGCGGGATGCCGGCGAGGGCCCCGGCCAGGCCGAGCAGGGCCGCCTCGCCGGCGAAAAGGACGAGGACTTGCCGCCGGGTCGCGCCGACCGCGAGCAGGATGCCGATCTCGTGGCGGCGCTCCGCGACGGTGACCGACAGAGCGTTGTAAACCAGGAACATGCCGACGACGAGCGCGGCCACCCCGCACAGCGTGAAGCCGGCGCGGAAGCTGTTCATCGCGCTGCCGATCGCCTGATTCTGTTCGGCCGGCGTCTTGACGTGGGCCCGGCCGGCCAGGACCTGCTCGATCGCAGCACGGACGGTGGGCGGATCGGCGCCTTGCTTGAGCAGCACGTCGAGGCGATTGACCTGGCCCTTCGGATACCCAAGGACCTCGGCCGCATCGTCCTGGTCGAGGATGACGACGTTGCCGCTGAGCATGGCCCAGTTGCCGGAAGCCGCCACGCTGCCGGCGACCTGGGCGGGGTAGGGATTGCGATTGCGTTCCAGCTCGATGACCTTGGTGCCGGCGGGCAGGGCATCGGCGAGTTCCTTGCCGACGACGGCCGCTCGCTTGCCCGCGAGCTTGGCGAGGCCGAACGCAATCTCGGTGCCCTTGCTCAGGGTGATGTCGTCCGCGCCGCCGGCGAGTTGCTGCGCCTGGGCGAGGTCAACGCCGACGATAAGGACGCTGCGCCGCTCATCGCCGATCTTGAGACGGGCGTTGTTCCAGATCCACGCTTGCACCGACTGCACGCCGGGCACGGCCGCCACCTCGCGAGCCAGGTCGCGGCCGATGGTCAGGTCGCCGTTGACGGCGATGAAATCGACGAGGCCGGCAAGCGGGTTGCTGGACGCGACGACCGCATTGGCCATGGTGTTGTTGAGCGTGCGCGTGGCGACCAGTGTGGCCACTCCCAGGGCGATGCTGGCGACAATGAGCAGCGCGAAACCAGCGGCGGCTGACGTAACGGACACTGAGGGTACGATAGAGGGAATACATGCTATACCGGAAATCCGAAATCCGAATGTCGAAATCCGAAACAAATTCAAAATCCGAATGTCGAAATCCAAAACAAACAAGCCGGCTTAAGGGTTTGGCACTTTGAATTTAGAATTTAGGATTTGTTTCGGATTTCGATATTCGGATTTCGGATTTCTCGCTTGCGAGCGATTCTTCCGATGCGACCAGCCCATCGCGGATGTGCACGATGCGATCGCCGTAGGCGGCGGCGTGGGCGTCATGCGTAACCATGACCACGGCGCGACGGCCCGGCTCGGGCAGGCTCCGCAGCAGCTTGAGCACTTCCTCGCTGCTCTGCGAGTCGAGATTGCCGGTCGGCTCGTCGCACAGCACCGCCTCCGGCTCGATCACCAGGGCGCGGGCGATGGCGACGCGCTGCATTTCGCCGCCGGATAGCTCGTCGGGGAAGTGCTCCGCGCGCTCGGCCAGGCCGATGCGCTCCAGCACCGCACGGGCCGGCGGCAGCGCCTTGCCGCGGCTCTGCCCGCCGAGCAGCAGCGGCAGCGCGACGTTCTCAACGGCGGTGAGCGTCGGCAGGAGGTTGAAGAACTGGAAGATGAAGCCGATCCGGCTGCGGCGCAACAGGGCCAGCTCGCGATCGGCCAACGTGTGCAGCGCCCGGCCCTGGAAAAACACCTCGCCGGTGGTCGGCGTGTCGAGCGCGCCGAGCAGGTGCATGAGCGTCGACTTGCCGGAGCCGGACGGGCCCATGATCGAGACGAACTCACCGGCGTCGATCCGGAGGCTGGCGCCGCGCAGCGCGTGAACTTGCCGGCGGCCCTGCTGGTAAGTCTTGGTTGCTTCCCGAAGCTCCATCATGATGAGGTTCCGGAAGGCGGGTTGCCGACGCTGGCGGGGAATAGCACTTTCCAGGCCTCACTCTCAAAGGCCACTGTGGGGCCGGGTTCCGGCCCGCCGATTGCCTGCCAAAATGCCAGGGCGGCGGCACAGTGGACCACATCCTCGCGTGTATCGACAAACGAACCGATCAGCTTGGTCAATTGGATGCGACAGCCGGCCGCCAGCAGCCCCAGACCACGGGCATGATCAACTGCGTCATGGATTCCCGCCTGGGCCGCGCTCACCCAGCGCGCGGCGGTGTGGCGATTCACTTCACCGGCGTCGGCATCGACTTTTTGCGGTAGCGCGTCCTCGACGGTGACGCCATTGCCGTCGGGGAGCACCTCAAGACCGACGCTGGCAAAATAGGACTTGCCGGCCTTCGTTCGCAGGAAACGGCAGTTGCCTTTCATGTCACCTCCCGTAGCTTCCCGAAGATGGACGCGGCAAAGTAATACTCCGTACCCTTATCAGTGCCGCGCACGATGTGCTCCCATTCGTGGGCTTCAGCAGACCCGTATTGCGAGTAGCGTTCCATCCAGGCATTGACGTCATCATCGCTCAGGCGCGTCAGATCCAACGTCTTTATCGTAGCAAGCGTTTCGTCGGCCGCTTCATAAATCACGATCCGAAGATCAGTGGCGCCGTGCCGCTCCAGCACTTCCCGGTAGTGTTCCGCCTCGGTCAAGGACGCCCACGCATAGAAACCGGGACCGAGGTTGGCACGCTGCAAACCAGTCGGCCACGGTATGCCGCCAGCGGCAAGCCGGGCGGCATCCGCCGGGGTCTGGACCGAATAGAACCGTGCCATGGCTGCTCATCAAGGATGCGTCAACTTCTTGTACCGGATCCGATGCGGCTGGTCGGCCTCGGCGCCGAGGCGCTGCTTGCGCTGCGCCTCGTAGGTCTGGTAATTGCCCTCGCACCAGACGGTCTTGCTGTCGCCCTCGAACGCCAGGATGTGCGTCGCGATGCGGTCGAGGAACCAGCGGTCGTGGCTGATGACCACCGCGCAGCCGCCGAAGTTCAACAGCGCGTCCTCCAGCGCCCGCAGCGTGTCCACGTCGAGGTCGTTGGTCGGCTCGTCGAGCAGCAGCAGGTTGCCGCCGCGGCGCAGCAGCTTGGCCAGGTGGACGCGGTTGCGCTCGCCGCCGGACAGTTCGCCGACCTTGCGCTGCTGGTCGGGGCCCTTGAAGTTGAACCGCGAGACGTAGGCCGCGCGAGGCCACCTTGCGCTTGCCGAGCATCAGGTATTCGCTGCCGCCGGTGATCTCCTCGAAGACCGGTCTTGGTGCCGTCGAGAGCGTCGCGGTTCTGATCGACGTAGGCCGGCACCACCGTTTCGCCGACGCGCAGCTGGCCGGCGTCCGGCTTCTCCTGGCCGACGATCATGCGGAACAGCGTGGTCTTGCCGGCGCCGTTGGGGCCGATGATGCCGACGATGCCGCCGCGCGGCAGGTCGAAGTTGAGGTCCTCCATCAGCAGGTTGTCGCCGTAACCCTTGCGGACGCCCTCGGCCCGCACGACGAGGTCGCCCAGGTGCGGCCCGGGCGGGATCTGCATGACCAGCTCGTCCTCGGCGCTCCTCGTATTCCTGGGCGGCCAGCTTTTCGTAGGCGCTGAGGCGGGCCTTGCTCTTGGCGACGCGGGCCCGCGGCGCCATCTGCGCCCATTCCAGCTCGCGTGCCAGGGCCTTGCTGCGGGCCGATCTCCTGGCTTCTCTTCCTTGTCGAGGCGCGGCTTGCTTCTGCTCCAGCCACGACGAATAGTTGCCCTTCCAGGGATGGCCCTGGCCGCGGTCCAGCTCCAGGATCCACTGGGCGACGTTGTCGAGGAAGTAGCGGTCGTGCGTCACGGCGACGACGGTGCCGGGGTATTCCTGCAGGTGCCGTTCCAGCCAGGCGACCGACTCGGCGTCGAGGTGGTTGGTCGGCTCGTCGAGCAGCAGCAGGTCGGGCTTCTGCAGCAGCACCTTGCACAGGGCGACGCGCCGCCGTTCGCCGCCGGAGAGCGTGTTCGACGTCGGCGTCGCCGGGCGGCAGCCGCATGGCGTCCATGGCGATCTCGAGCTGGCGATCGAGGTCCCAGGCGTTGGCGGCGTCGATCTGCGTCCTGCACGCGTGCCCAGCTCGTCGAGCAGCTTCTCCATCTCGTCGCGCGTCGAGCGGCTCGGCCATCTTGTTGCCGATCTCCTCGTGGCGCGTGCAGCAGGGCGCGGGTGGCGGCGACGGCTTGCTCGATGTTGCCGCGCACGTCGTTGGCCTCGTCGAGCCGCGGCTCCTGGGGAACGAAGCCGACGCTGAAGCCCGGCGTTAGCCGAGCGGTGCCGAGAAAGTCCTTGTCCTCGCCGGGCCATGATGCGCAGCAGGCGTGCTCTTGCCGGCGCCGTTGCTGCCGATGACGCCGATCTTGGCGCCGGGATAGAACGCCAGCCAGATGTTCTTGAGGACCTCGCGCTTGCCGTAGGCCTTGCTGAGGCCTTCGATGGTGAAGATGTATTGTTCGGCCATGCCTGTGATCGAGCTCCGTGGAGGACAGCGAGTTCCCGTCATTCTAGGGAGCGCGACGCGATTGCACCACACCGCGTCATGCGGAAACCATGTCAGGAGGACTGTCGATCTCGACCTGGGTACGAAGCCGCACGTTCAAGGCGTCAAGCACTTTCGCAGCCCGCTCCAGCGTGATCCCAAAATACTCGTTGCGTTCGTCGCGTGACACCTGGGACTCATGCACGCCCAGCCGCCTGGCCAGTTCCCTCTGCGATATGCCTTGAGCAACCCGCAACGCGCTCAGCAAATGTCCCAGCCCCCGCAAGTTGTAAAGCTCCTCGAAGTCCCGACGTTTGAGGCGCTCATAGCTCTCGACTTCTTCCTGGAGCTGCAGATGGAAAGACTCCATCGGATCGATGACGCGCTTGATTTCCGGATCGCTCAAGCCTGCTTCCTTCAGACGCGCCCGATGCTCTGCCAGCCGCTGCTGCTCGTCCGCAAGCCTTCCAACAGCCTCTTTGTAATCGGCGTCGCTGCGAATCATGAGTTAACTCCGTAACGGATTTTCACGATGCCTCTTGGCTTGCCGTCGCGCCGCGATTGGCGAAAAGCCGACGGGAATTCCAGCTCATTGCCATGTTTGTCACGGATGCCGCTTCCGAAGCCAAGCCCCGGAACATGCGGATAAAGCTCAACCCTGTACTGGTGCCACATCGGGGAGCTGCCGCTTCGGATAGCCGCGATATGGCCTTCGCGTCGGCGGATCCCACGTCCAGACCTTAATAGGGTCCAAAAGGTTGAGTTCGCGCGTCAACTCCCCGCTCCTCAGCGGATCAAGCCCACAGACAAAATACCCATCAATGTCGTTCGGGTGGTCCTTGTCCTCCGCAAACGATCCGTCCGCGAATATCTCCGTAATGCCCACATCCCAAAGCTGACGTGTCAAAACTTCCAGGTTGTCCACAAGTTTCGCGCGCCACCAACTATCCCACGAGGTCGCGCCGCCCGGCCCGAGCACCAAAATGGATTGCCGCAACTCGTCGAACGACACGTCGTAGTCGCCTGACGGCAACAGGCCATCAGATTCAAAGGGAGGGATTGGTGCCATACTTGTCTGCCCGCTTATCATCGACATTATGGCACAGCTTGACAAAAATGTCAAGTATCCGCGGCGGCGGCGAGATGCAGTACTGAAATGGACACGGAGGTTGTCAGCGGATGAGGAGGACGCAGGGCTTTGCCGATTATTCCCCCGGGCGCGAGACGGTGATAATCTTGGCGTGCGTGGCCCCGGTGCTGGAGCGCACCCGTACCGTGAACTTGCCGGTGTTCAGCACGCGCGCCTTCCACAAGACCATGCTGTTGCCGTCGTCGTCGATGGCTGGCACCGGCTGGCGCTCCTTGCCCTCGACGCGCTCCATGCCGGGCGGCAACTCCAGGACGAGGCTTTGGCCGTGCGCCGGATCCTGCACGAGCGCGGCTACCGAGAACAGCTTGCCTGGCTCGAACGAGCCGCCCAGCGTCAGCGCGACCTGGCCCTCGGCTTCCGGATTGGGCGCGATGCCCTGACCAAAGGCATACGCGATCTGGCGTTTGGTGCCGGGCTTGATCTCCTTCGGCTCCCAGAACACCGCCATTGCGGAATCGCCGCCGGCCTGCATCACGCCCACATTCCACTGGTCCTGCTGCGCTCCAAGGCCGGTGAGCACCACCCGATCGGGCATCTCGAAGGCCCGGCCGAAATTCAGTGTCATGTGCGCCACGAAGCCGGGGTTTTTCAGGTCGGGCTGCTGCAGGAACTGGACGTAATCGGGCAGCTTCTTGCCCTTGAGCTCGACGCCGTCGAGGACCTTGCCCGGCTCCGTCGGGGCGGCAAATAGGGCGCCGTCGTTGTTGACGATGAACACGTCCATGAAAATCCGCAGCCCGATCGTGTGCGGCCGATCGTCCTTGTTCTCGACGATGTGATTGACCATGACCGAGTCGAGCCGGCGTTTCTGGCCGGGCTTGGCCTTGGTCGCGACCACCTCGACTTCCTGCGTGATCTTGAGCTTGCCGACCTCGCAGATCGAGCGGGTGCCGACGCGCGGCTTGCCGAACTTGCCCTTGCCCAGCATTTGATTGGCGGTGAGGCGGGTACCTGGGTTGCCGGGGTAGATGATCTGATCGTCAATCTTGAACAGGGTCTGGATGGCGCCGAGGTGCAGCATCTGATTGTCGACGCGGAGGACGACCATCATGTTCGGCTGGTTGAAGAGCTGCACGTGCTGCTGTGGATCGATCGGCGCGCTCTGCTCGATGTCGACGATGATCGGCCTCTCGTCCTGGATCTTGACCTCGACCGGCGGCCGCGCCGCTGGCTCCTGCGCGACGCCGGCCACGGCGATGGCGAGCGCCGCGAGGCTGGTCGCGATGGCCGGGAGCAGGAGGTATGCATGCGGCGGGCGGCGCGAATGCGAATGTACAGGCATGACCAGGATCCTTGCGCGGGGTGTCGAAGGAGAGCCGGTTTGGCGGGGCGGCCGATCGTCTTCATTGAATGCCCGGCTGCGGGATTGTCCAATCAATTCCGCCGATTCCCTGCGAACGACACGAATGAATGCCGAAAATCTAACGCGCGTGTCGCCGCACATCAAAAAGCGCGGAATCCTCTTGACCCGCCCCGCCGCGCCGCTAGAATGGAGTTGAGATGCAGTCTCAATAGCATCCCGCCGAGACTGCTCGCGATGGAATCCCGCCGATGGACTGCAACCACTCCCCCCACGCTTGTTCGGATTGCCCCGGTCGCATCGTGTGCCGTTGTCTGCAGGTCACCGAGGCCGCAGTCGTCGACGCGATCGTCGCGCTGGAGCTGCGCACGGTCAAGGACATTCGCCGGCACACCGGCGCGGGCGAAGGCTGCACCTGCTGCCACGGCGAGCTGCGCGGTACCTCGAGCAATGCCGCCCCGCCCGGGCTGCGTGCGCCTGAGTCCCATTATCCAGCCGAACCAACAAGAAAGCCCACCACCCAGCGGTGTGGGCTTTCTGCGTTATTACTGCCCCAGCTTCCAGACAACGTCATTGCGCGCCTTGCGCAGCAGCCGGATCACGTCCATGAGCCCCTCACGATCCAGGCCGCGGGCCAGCGTCAGGCACTCATCGATTTGCTCCTCCAGCGCCTCCAGGCTCTTCAGCGCAATGCGCGCGGGCTTCATGACGGCGACGCTAACTGCCTCGGCCGGCGCCGCCTCGGCGACCTTCTTCGGCCGGCCGCGCTTGCGGCTCTTTTTGCGCAGCACGCTCTTGAGGTTGGCGAGGTTGTTCTTGATGTTCTGCGGCACCTCGCTGTTGCCGGGATGGTCGGTGAGCCAACGGCCAAGCAGCTCGGCGTTGCTCTTGGTGAAGAGCAGCTTGGGATTCTCCTTGAAGAGTCGCCGGAAATAACCGCTGGTCTTCTCGCCGCTGTTCGATGCCGTCGCCGTGCTTGCCGCCGCTTTCATTTTCGCCATGGGCCCTCCGGGAAAAAGGATGTTCGCTCAGATTGGCCCATTCTACAAGCGACCGCACTTGTAACAACGGTTGCCCCAAGTATATTTTTCGAATTGCCTTCGTTCTTGCTTGTCCCGGAGGACTTGCACAGAGATAACAACCATTACCAGTAGCCGCTGCCCGGCCGGCTTAGACTTATCCCTGTGGAACGGCGTGCGGGAAAACAAGCATGCAGCGGCCTAATGTCGGTGGCATCGTTCTTTGCGGTGGGCAGAGCTCGCGCATGGGCCGGGCGAAGGCCTGGCTGCCGATCGCCGGCGAGCTCATGCTGCCGCGCGTCGTTCGGCTGCTAGGCGAAATTGTCGCCCCGGTCGTGGTGGTGGCCGCGCCCGACCAGGAGGTGCCGCCGCTGCCGGTTGAGGTTGCGGTGGTGCGCGACGAACAACGCGGACGCGGTCCGTTGCAAGGACTCGCCGCGGGCTTGGCGGCATTGCAAGGATGCGTGACGGCTGCATATGTGTCGAGCTGCGACGTGCCGTTTCTGCGACCCGCGTTTGTGCGTCGACTGATCGAGCTCCTGGGCGATCACACGATCTGTGTGCCGCGCGTGGGCGCATATCACCATCCGCTCGCCGCCGTGTATCGGATTGACGTGGTCGAAGTCGTACGGCGGCTGCTCGGCGAAAATCGATTGCGGCCGTTCTTTCTTTTCGAAGCGGTTCCGACGCGTGTGGTCGAGGCCAGCGAATTGGCGGACGTGGATCCGGTGTGCGATTCGCTGCGGAATCTCAACACGCCGGAGGATTACGAGCGGGCGGTGGAGGAACTCAGCAACATTTAGCGGCGGTTCAATCCGAACCGCCGCCGCTAAACGAGCTGCCGTACGGGCCGGCCTGTTGGGACCAGCTCGATGGGTCGGCCGTCCTGGGCGCGATACCACGTGTTGAGCGGTATGCCGAGAGCGTGATAAATGGTCGCGGCGATATCCTGCGGCCGGACCGGATTGTCCACGACCACCTCCGCCTGCGCGTTGGTCGCGCCGACGACCTCGCCGAGCCGTACGCCGCCGCCGCCGAGACAGGCCACGCCTGCTGTCGACCAGTGGTCGCGGCCGGCGGATGGATTGACCTTCGGCGTTCGGCCAAAATCGCCGAACCACACGACCAGCGTGTTGTCGAGCAAGCCGCGCTGGTGCAGGTCCTGCAGGAGTGCCGCATACGCCCGGTCAAGGCGCGGCAACAGCCGTGTGCCGAGGCTGCGGAAATTGTCCGTATGCGTGTCCCAGCCGCCGTCGGTCACGGTGACGAAATGCACGCCCGACTCGACCAGGCGGCGCGCCAGCAGGCACGATTGGCCGAGCGCATTACGGCCATACAGGTCGCGGACGCGATCGGACTCCAGGTTGAGGTCGAACGCGCGCTTGGCGTTCGGCGACGTGATCAGGGGGTCGGCGCGTTGATAGAACTCATCGCGCGCCTGCACCGGTGGGGCGGCCTCGATCGCGCGCTGGTAGTGGTCCATCTCCTCCAGGATGCCGTAACGCCGTTCCAGCCGGGCCTGGTCGGCCGAGTTCGGCAGGCTCAGGTCGCGGACGCGGAAGCTGGCCGAGCTCGGATCGTCGTGGACCTCGAACGCGTTGTACTGGTCGCCCAGGAATCCCGCGACGCCGCCGTTGAAGCGGCGGTCCATGCTGCGGCCCAGCTGCACAAACGGGAACATACCGCCCTGGTAGCCACGCTCGCGCGCCACCACCGACCCGAAGCACGGATACGCCATCGCCGGGTTGACGCGATGCCCGGACATCATGATGTGATCCGCATGGCCGTGGCTGCCGTTCTGCGGATCGTGGCCGCGGATCAGGCTCAGCTTGTCCAGCTGCCGGGCGAGCAGCGGCAAGTGCTCGCAGACGCGCACGCCGGGCAGCACCGTCGGAATGGTGCGAAACTCGCCGCGAACCTCCGCCGGCGCGTCCGGCTTGGGATCGAAGGTGTCGATATGGCTCGGTCCGCCATGCATCCACATGAGGATACAGTTGACGCTGCGGCCGCGCGGCGCCGGCGCGCTTTCGGAGGCGGCCGCCTGGTTTTGCAGCCGGAAGAACGTGGCCAGCGAGAGTCCGAGGGCCGACAGTCCGCCGACGCGAAGGAAATCGCGCCGGGACACGCCGGTAAATTCGGCAGAAGTCCTACCACGGAACAAGTTGAACATCCCAGGCTCCAGGTGACACGCGGAGCGCGGGAAGGAGGAACAGCCGCGAGGAATCATGCTTTTTTCTCTGGCGTGCCTGCTCGCGGAGGGGTAGACTAAACCATGATGGGGGAGAGGTTCCGTTCGCGGAGAGGAGCCGACCATGTCTGTTCGCCTTGTTGTGTCGCTGCTGGCGGTGGGCCTGTTCCTGGCAATTCCGTATACGGTGCGTGCCGACGACGACCTTGACCGGTTCGTCGAAAAGAACCGCCTGCTGGCGCAAAAGGTCAAAACCGAAGCGAACCACGCGATGCTCCAGGCGCGCGCCGTGCAGAAGGCCGATCCGGAGCAGGCGCAGGAACTCCTGCAAAAGGCCCTCAAGCAGGTGCAGAACTCGACGGCGCTCGCCGCGACCGACCAGACGCAGCTGACCACGCAGCTCCTGGGCCGATTGCGCGAGGTCGGCGAGATCCTCCGCGAGCAGAAGGTTGCCCGCGAGCAGGCGCCGCTGCGCGATTTGCCGAACCGGCCGAGCACGGGGCCGTCCGGCGCCGGCGTCTCGGGTGTCGCCAAATCATTCATCGAGAAGGGCAATGCCGGCGTCGACGCGGGCAGCCGATTCCAGGAAGAGAAGAACAGGGGCTACTCCGCGACCGTCAGTGGCATCGCCAAATCGTCCGTCCTGCCGACCGACGACGTCATGTTCCCCAAGGACTGGGCTGAAAAGACCAAGCTGCGCGAGAAATATGCCGGCCCGCAGCTGTCGGCCAAGGAAGTCGCGCTCCTCAAGGCGCTCAATTCGGTGCTGTCGGTCGACTTCGACGGCAAGACACTGCGGGAAGCGATCGACTATCTGCAGGATCGCACCGGCCAGGCGATCATCATCGATCCGGCCTCGCTCAAGGAAGCCAACAGCGATTACACCGACCCGATCAAGTTCAAGGCCAACAAGCTCACGTTCCGCACCATCCTGCGCATGGTGCTCGGCGAGGTCGGCCTCACCTTTGTCATTCAGGAAGGGACGATTCAGGCGGTGACGCGGGAGCGGGCGCGCGAGATGATGGTCGTGCGCACCTACCCGGTCAGCGATATCGTCGCGCCGAATGGCTTCGGGATCCGGTTCGGCCCGCTCGTCGCCCGCGCCCAGATGCTCAACAACGTGCAGACGCTGATCGGCATCATCCAGAGCTCGGTCGACCCGACGCTCTGGCAAGCCAACGGCGGCAACGGCAGCATCACGTTCCACGAGGCGAGCATGGCGCTGATCATCCGGGCTCCCGCCGAGTTCCATTACCAGTTCGCCGGCGGCGGCTTGTTCAGCGGCCGGTAACATCGCGCGATTGCGTCAGGTAGGTCCCGCCTGCCGGGCGGGACCTTGACACTTTCAGGTCCCGCCCGGCAGGCTGGACCTACCGGGCTCGCCTGGCGAGGTTTTTCGTTTGACCGCCACGCGAGACCCACGCATGAGCCTGTACTTTCCAACTGCGGCGGAATGCTCCACGCACACGATCTTCCCCGGCGTCACGATTCAAACCTGTGCCGTCGAGCACATGATGCTCTCCTACGTCAAGCTCGATCCCCATTCCGTGGTGGCGGAACACAGTCACCCGCATGAGCAGGTCGGCATGGTGCTTGATGGCCGGGCGCGGTTCTACATCGGCGGGGAGGAAAAGGTGCTGAGCAAGGGCGACATGTACCGCATTCCCGGCCACGTCAAGCATCGCGTCGTCGCGCTGGACGAGCCGGTGACAGCGCTCGATATCTTCTATCCGGTCCGCGAGGATTATCGGTAGGTCAGCCTTTCCAGGCTGACGACCATCAGCAAGTCAGGCTGGAAAGCCTGACCTACATAGAATGAGCCTCGCATCGTTATCCGCGACAATTCCGTAGAGGTCCACTCGCATGAATCGCATCCTGGGGGGCATTGCGCTCACCCTCGCGTTCCTGGTGGCTCCGTCCGCCGCACTCGCCCAGGCACCGGCCGGCGACAAGGACGCGCCCAAGAAAAAGATCACGCTCGACAATGTGCAGAAACTCGGCTTTGGCGGCGGTCTCCCGTCACGGATTACCTGGCTGGACGATGAGCATTTCCTCCAGGCCAAGGGCGACAAGTTTCTCAAGGTCGAGGCGCTCACCGGCAAATCGGAGCTCTACAAGGCCGTCGCCGTCAAGCCGTTGCCGAAGCTGGCCGGCGCCGAATTGCTCACCCTCAGTCCCGACGGCAAACGCGCGGCCTTTGTTCGCAATGCCAATCTATTCGTCTACGATCTCGACACGAAGGCCGAACGCCAGCTGACCAAGGACGGCAGCAGCACGCTGTCCAACGGCAAGGCCGACTGGGTCTACTTCGAGGAGATTTTCAATCGCGGCCACAAGGCGTTCTGGTGGAGCCCGGATTCAACGCATCTCGCGTTCCTGCAGTTCGACGACAGCAACGTTGCCAAATACACGCTGATCAACCCGACCGAGCGCGCCCAGGCCCTGGAGATCGCCACGTATCCCAAGGCCGGCGCCGCCAATCCCACTGTCAAGCTCGGCATCGCCGCCGCGGAGAGCAATGCCAACGGCAGCGACGCCCTGCACTGGGTCGATCTCGGCGAATACGGTCCGCCCGATCAATCGCTGTTGATCATCCGCGCCGGCTGGCTGCCCGACGGCAAGCAAGCCTACTTCTATGTGCAGGACCGGGCCCAGACCTGGCTCGACATCTGCACCATCGGCTTCGACGGCGGCAAGCCCGCCAAGCTGCTACGCGAAACCACCAAGGCGTGGGTCGACGATCCCGGGCCGCTGACGTTTCTCAAGGACGGCTCCTACCTGCTCCTCAGCGAGCGCACCGGCTACAAGCAGCTCTACCATTACCAGCCGGACGGCAAGCTCAAGCAGACGGTCACCCGCGGCGACTGGGAGCTGCGCAGCCTGCACCGCGTCGATGAGGCCGACGGCTGGGTCTATTTCTCCGGCACGCGCGATGGCTGGCTCGGCTCCAATCTCTATCGCGCCCGGCTGGACGGCAGCGGCATCGAGCGGCTGACCCGAGAAGCCGGCACCCACTCGATCAACTTCAGTCCCGGCGGCAAATACTTCATTGACACATGGAGCGCGCACGCCATGCCGCCGCAGGTTTCCCTGTGCCAGCGCGATGGAAGCCCCGTCCGCGTGGTCACGGCGAGCGCGCCGAACAAGCTCATGGACCAGTACGAGCTGGGCAAGGACGAGTTGGTGCAGATTCCGATGGCGGATGGTTTCGTCCTGCCGGCGCGGGTGGTGCTCCCGCCGGACTTCGACGCAAAACGCAAGTACCCGGTGTGGTTCATGACCTACGCCGGCCCGCATACGCCGACGCTGCACGACCAGTGGAGCGGCAGCATGCGCGACCAGGCGCTGGCGACGGCGGGGTACATCGTGTTCCGCTTCGATCCGCGCAGCGCCAGCGGCATGGGCGCCGCGTCGGCGTGGACCGCCTATCGCCAGCTCGGCGTGCAGGAGCTCAAGGATATCGAGACGGCCATCGCGTGGCTCTGCAAGACCTATCCGGCCGTCGATCCCGCGCATCGGCATGAGCGGCCACAGCTACGGCGGGTACATGACGGCGTATGCGCTGACGCACAGCAAGCTCTTCGCCGCCGGCATCGCGGGCGCGCCGGTCACCAACTGGCAGAACTACGACACGATCTACACCGAGCGCTACATGGGCACGCCCAAGGACAATCCCAAGGGCTACGAGGCCAGCTCAGTGGTGAAGGCGGCGAAGAACCTGCACGGCCGATTGCTGATCGTCCACGGCATGATGGACGATAATGTCCACGTGCAGAACGCGATGGAGCTGATCGACGCGCTGCAGAAGGCGGACCGCGATTTCGAGGTGATGGTATATCCCCACGCCCGGCACGGCATCTTCGGCAAACACTATCAGCGGCTGCAATACGATTTCATGAAACGCGTGTTGCAGCCGTGAGCGCGGAAGGACGGCCCACGATCACACCTCCTCCACTCCTCCAACTGGAGTTCGCGTTCCGTGCCATCGGGGAATAAAATACGCAGGGACAGCTGGCCGCCCATCGCGCGAACGACAGATTTCAAGGTTCGGACGCGCACGTCCTCGCCACGCCTCTCGACCTTGGACACGGCGGCCTGGTTCGCATCCAGCTCCTCGGCCAGCTCCTCCAGCATCGGCCGCACCTCTGCCCAGGAAAGCCGGGTCGGTCCCGCGGCCAGCACCGGCAGCGGCATGCCGGCCGGAGCGAGGAACGCGTCCCACTGCCACGCCCCGTCGGTGCCGCACGCAACCCAGCGGTTGCGCGTCGCTCGGCCGATGTCGCGCGCCGCGGCGTCCAGCGACGGCTCGGCAAGCGGACGCAGCCAGAGCCAGACGTTGCGGTTGAGCTGCGGATCCTCGGCCAGCAAGGTCCGCTCTCGTTCGGTCCAGTGCAGCGCCCCTGGACACGGAAGGGCCCGACGCGCTCGGGCAGTCCCTCCGGCTGCGTGACGTGGAGGTCAGACGATCGGCTCTCCAACGCGCGGCGCGGTCGCGGTCCCGGCCAGCGCAGGTGATAGGTGCGCGTCCCGCTCAAGAACTCATGCAGCCCGCGATAGCCGTTGTGCGCACGCATCGTACACACGATCAGGAGCACCGCAACGCCGAACCGCTCAATGGCCTCGGAAGTCAATAGACGGAGCTTCTCCGTAGAGGATTTTTTCTTCCTACCAATCGTTACAATCGGAACCTGTTGACCGCTCAATGGCCTCGGAAGTCAATAGACGGAGCTTCTCCGTAGAGGATTTTTTCTTCCTACCAATCGTTACAATCGGAACCTGTTGACCCGTGCCTTTGTGTCTGCGCCGCTTTTTTCATTCCTCGGTTGCAGCCTGCGCTGCACCAAACAGCTCAACAAGGTCAAAGCCGGCCGGCCTTTCGCCTGGGCTAGCCGGCTGCAGGCCGCTTGGCCTGCGCCTTCGAAAATCATGCGTTCCCCACGTCGGCCATGCAAAACGACGCGATCGCGTTCCGAAGAACGGTCGCAGTTCAGGGTCAGCTCGACGCGAGGGCAGCCGCGGGCAAGGTCCTCGAGTTTCCGATCCTTCCTACGTGAGTATGCCGGTCCGCACCGGGGTCCAATCAAAGCGACGAGGTCGGGAACGATGGCGAGGGGTGCGTTGCGGGATCAGTGTCCCCAATCTTGCTGCACCCGGGTCGCGCTCGTCCCTGGCGTGCCTCCGTTAGGCGGTGTGGCTCCCCGGCACGGTCGGCATGGCTCAGCTAGGGCTCGGGCATGGGTCGGGTCTCCTCAGCGGGTGGTGAGTCGCTCCGGCGGCTGCACTTGCTGGGCTCGTGCAGCCAGGGGACCGGCTGGCGTAGTCGCTCGCACAAGTCCAGCACGGCCGCGTGCAGCGGCAGCCGGCTCAGCGCCGCCCACAGGTCTAGCGCGTTGCCGCCGGCGCCGCAGCGAAAACAGTGATACAGGTTCTTACCGAGGTTAACCGAGAAGACCCGGCTGCGGGCCGAGCGTGAGCCGTGCAACGGACACGGACCACGCAGTCTGCTGGCCCAGCCGCGAGCGTGGTTCATAGCCGATCACATTCAGCACGTCCGCCAAACGCAGCTCCGCCCGGGCACGGCGGTAGTCGATCGCAGGCATGGTGATTCTCCAACGCGGGACAGGGAAGAGGAACACGTAGGTAACCGTCCTGCATTCAGCGCGCTGCCGTGCGCGCTTTACCGCGCGACGGGCGGGCCGAACTCGGCTTGCGCTCGGGCGCCGCGGTCGCGCTGGGCCTGCCCCGGCCGTTCCAGAAACGCTCCTCGTCGAACGCTTCGCGCTTGCGCAGCATGTGGTAGACCGCACGCGCCAACCGGGCGGCCAGGATGCCCAGCGCCTTCGCCGACCCGTGCTTCTTCTCCTGTTTCTGTTTCCATTGTCGGGCCCGTTCGCTCGAACGCAGAAACAGGCACACCGCCTCGGCGAACGCCCACCGCAGCTGCGCATTGCCGATCTTCTTTCCACCCGAGCCGAGTTGTTTCCCCGCCGATTCATGCACGCACCGCACCAGCCGCGCGTACGACAGAAACTGGCCGACGCGTTCGAAACGCTCCACCTGGTGCATCTCGTAGAGCAGCACCAGCGCCAGAATCGGCCCGATACCCGGAACGGTCCGCAGCCGGTGATAGGTCTGCACGTCGTCCACCTTGGCCGTGCGTGTCAGGTACAGTTCCACCTGCCCGATCAACTCGTCGAACTTGTCGATCAGCTCGAGATCGAGCGTGGCGCTGATGCGCACGGACGGATCGCCGAAACGCTCGGGGATGTTCAACTCGGCGCGGTTCGCCGCATAGCTCAGCTTCTTGCCGAACGGCGGCAGGTTGTTCTGCGCATTGAGAATCTCCAGGTGTGTGATCAGCGCGGCACGCTGGTGCACCAGGTACATCCGCCGCCGCAGCAGATCGCGTGTCTCACGCATGCCCTTGGGGTAGGCATACGCCAACGGGAAGTTGCCCCCCTTGAGCAGATGCGCGATTTTGTCCGCATCGATCCGGTCGTTCTTGGCCTTGCCGCCGTGGATCAGCTTCATGTACAGCGCGTGGCCGACCACGAACGGGATCGCGTGCTCGGCACAGCGGTCGGCGAGCCAGTACCAGCCGAACATGCACTCCACACCGATGACGATACCGTCGCGGAAGGGGGCAAGGGCCTCCAGCAGCGTCTCGAAATGGCACGGCAGGTTGCGATCGAGTACGACGGCACCGGCACTGTCCAGGACGCAAACGTGCATGGTCCTGGCGTGCAGGTCGATGCCGCAGTAGAATCGATGTGGGCTGGCATTGTAGAAGCGCATCATGGTCTCCCGACATGGGTGGGGGCCTGATCCCGGATCGTGGTTGGGAGGTACACTCTCCCTGAAACTTCCACGTTGGGACAAGGCACCGCCTTGATCCCTCATTGTAATTGGGACAGGCTCCCACCCATCCCGACGAGGCCATGATGATTATCAAAGCGATGGACGCGAAGCCGACCAGCATCATGACGATGATTTCCTCCTCCGTCATCTCAGGGCGCGGCGGCGTCACCACGCCGGCGAGGGCCAAAATGTTGACGACGTAGGAACCGAGGTTTAATACCACGGTGAAAATGGCAACCCGAGCCATGGGCGTCACCGGAGCCGCCGAGCTCGGGCAGCACCAGCTTGAGTGCGACGCGCCGGCGTTCGTGGTGTCCGCCACTGCGTTGTACGCCCAGTTTTCGGAGTACCTCGTCAAGCTGGAGCGCGTCGACGAGGCGATTGCGAACTATCACCAGGCGCTGCGGCTCAAGCCCGATTATCCCGACGCACACAAGAACCTTGGGCTGGCGCTGCTCGGCAAGGGCGATTACGCGGCCGGCTGCCCGCAGTACGAGTATCGCTGGGCACCAAGGACATCCCGGCCCGCAAGTTCGCGCAGCCACGCTGGGACGGCGGCCCGCTCGACGGCAAGACCATCTTCCTGTACGCGGAGCAGGGGCTCGGCGATTCATTCGCTACGCGGCGCTGGTGGCCGAGCGCGGCGGCAAGGTAGTTGTCGAGTGCCAGAAGGCGCTCGTGAACCTGCTGGCGCTGCGCGGGGATCGATCGCGTGATCGTGCAGGGGACGCCGCTGCCGGACTTTACGTACAGGTGCCGTTTCTGAGCCTGCCCGGCGTGTTTCACACGAGGCTGGAGACCGTGCCGGCGGCGGTGCCCTACCTATCGGCGGAGCCGGCGCGGATCGAGGAGTGGGGCGCGAGCTGGCGGCGAAGGTGGGGGCACGTTTCTTACGTGCCGGAAGCGAACGGGCACGCAAAAAACGTGCCCCACATCAGGATTGGCATTGCCTGGCAGGGGAGCCAGAAGTACCAGGGCGACGCGCATCGGTCGGTGCCCCTGCGGGCGTTCGCGCCGGTGGCGGAGTTGCCGGGCGTGCGGCTGATCAGCCTGCAGAAGGGCTATGGCTCCGAGCAGCGCCGCGTAGTACCGCCGGGAAGAAAGGTGCCAGGGGTGCACCCCCCCTGGGGGATGGCATGAAAACAAACTACCGGCTCGGCACGTTCGCCCACTGCGGCGACGCGGAATGCACGCGTTCGCCGGGCGGCGGTACGTCGTGGAACGGGATGGGCACGTCGCACGGGCCACCGGGGTACGGCGGGAACGCGTACGGCGGCTGCGAGTTGCAGCAGGAGTTCTTGTCCGCGTGCCGGTTCAGGATCGGAATCGACTCCAGCAGGCAGCGCGCCGGCACAAAGATGCGGTCCCCCGCGGCAACCTGATAGTTCGTCGCCGTGTCGCCGTGCTGCACGATGTTGCGCCAGCACACCGGCAGGACGATGCGCGGGCAGTCGGGCCGCGTCGGCCGGCTCAGGATGATGTTGTCGCGCGAGGCGTTGGCGGTCAGGCCGCCGGCCTGCAGGATGCCGTCGAGGACCGTCTCGCGGCCCTGGAGCTGGAACGCGCCGGGCGAGATGACTTCGCCGATGACGTAGTAGACCTTGCTCTGCCGGGCCGCCAGCCGCACGTTGATGAATCCGGCGTCCTTGACCTGGGCCTCTACCTGGGCGCGCACCAGCGCCTCGATCTCCGGGATGGTCTTGCCCATGACCTGCACGATGCCGTACTTGCCGAGGTTGATGGTGCCGTCGGGCAGGACGGGTTGGTCGCCCGGCAGCCGCACCGGCGCGTCGAGGTCGGCCGGCTGCACCAGCAGCACGTCGCCGGGCTCGACGGTGTAAGGCGGCAGCGGGGCCTTCTCCAGCTCGCGCGAAATCAGGATCGGCGGGGCGTTGGCGCTGCGGAGCGCCTTGGCCTCGTCGGTGAGCTTGTGGCCCTCGGGAAACAGGTTGAGGCTATTGCCCGGACCTGAACTGCAGCCCGCCATCAACAGGGGCGCGGCGAGCAAGGCCGGCAAAGTGACGTGGACGCACACAAGCCTGGACATCGCCACCTCCGCCGCTTGCGCCAGCCCCGATGTTCTCATCCTGCGCGGGCCAGCGTTCTTTAGCTGTATCGGCAAAATCCAGGCTTTCATTGACACCGCCAGCCCCTCCATTCGCATTGTTCCCGTGAATCGGCGCGACCGTTCTCTTTGGCGAATTCGTTACAGCTTCCCTTGTATTCTTGCCGCGCATAGCATGAACGCACCGACCGGCGCTCACGCGGGACGGCCCACCAACCCCAAGCCAACACCATGAACGGCGTTGCTTTTTTTGGAGTGCGGCGCTTTTCCGCCGCTTTTTTTCTTTGGTTTTTCAAAGAAACGCAACAAAATAAAGCGGCGGAAAAAAGCGCCGCACTCCAAAAAAAGGCAAAGCCCCCCATGAACCATCGCGCAATCTTCCCGGCAGTGGTCATCGCCGCGGTCCTCCTGCCCCTCCCCGAGATCGCCGCGCAGGACGCGCCGGTGCCGGCCAACCAGGCTGCGGCGAAGATGACACTGCCCGACGGCTTCCGCGCCACGCTATTTGCCGGCGAGCCGGACGTGGTGCAGCCGATCGCGTTCTGCTTCGACGATCGCGGCCGGCTCTGGGTCGCGGAGTGCCTGTCGTATCCGAACTGGGAAGCCGATCCCAAGAAGGGCAAGGATCGCATCGTCATCTTCGAGGACACCGACGGCGACGGCAAATTCGACAAACGCACGGTCTTCGCCAGCAACATCCAGAATATCTCCGGCATCCAGTACGGCTTCGGCGGCGTCTGGGTCTGTGCCACGCCCAACCTGATCTTCATCCCCGACAGAAACGGCGACGACGTGCCCGACGGTCCGCCCGAAATCGTCCTCGACGGCTGGAGCCTGAAGGCGGGCCACAATGTCTTCAACAGCTTGACGTGGGGCCCCGACGGCTGGCTCTACGGTTGCAACGGCATCCTCGCCACGTCGCGCGTCGGCCCGCCCGGCACGGCCGACAAGGACCGGGTCGCGATGAACTGCGGCGTCTGGCGCTATCATCCGACGAGGAAGAAATTCGAAGCGTTCGCCCACGGCACCACCAATCCGTGGGGCCTGGACTTCGACGAATACGGCGAGATGTTCATCACGAACTGCGTGATCGACCATCTCTGGCACGTCGTCCCCGGCGCCCACTATCAGCGCATGTACGGCGAAGACCTTAATCCGCACGTCTACAAGCTGATGCCGAGCATCTGCGACCATATCCACTGGGGCGGCGGTAACTGGACCACCAGCCGAAACCCGTCAACCGCCGGCAAGCATGATGATGATGCCTACAAGGTCCACAGCGACGCCGGCGGCGGCCACGCCCACGTCGGCTGCATGATCTATCTCGGCGACAATTGGCCCGACCGTTACCGCGGCGGCGCCTTCATGTGCAACCTGCACGGGAATCGCATCAACCACGACATCCTGGAGCGCAACGGTTCGACCTATGTCGCGCGCCACGGCAAGGATTTCATGCTCGCGAACGACCCGTGGTTCCGCGGCATGACATTGCAGTATGGGCCGGACGGCGGCGTGTACGTCAGCGACTGGTGCGACACGGGCGAGTGCCACAATTACAAGGTGGTCGATCGAACGAACGGGCGGATATATAAGATTACCTATGGAGACGTAGAGCCGTGGAGGGTGGACCTGGCGAAGTTGAGCGACTTGCAGTTGGCGAACATGCAGGTCCAAAAGCTCGAGAGGCATAATCGGATGGTCCGCAATGAATGGCTGGTGCGACATGCCCGGCGGCTGTTACAGGAAAGATCGTTACAGCGAAAAATTGACACAACCGCAGTCGACGCCCTAAACGAGCAGCTGAAAAGTGAAAAGGCAGACGAGCGATTACGGGCATTCTGGACTCTCTATTCAATTTCGGCCCTGGACGAAAAGAGAATTCGCGCATTCGTCAAAGAACCCGACGAGCATATGCGGGCGTGGGCGATACGGTTGCTCGGTGACCTCGGGATCAAAGCGAACGACCGTCAGGAACTGCTGGCTGACGCGACTACGGACTCGTCGAGTCTCGTGCGGCTACACACCGCGTCCGTTCTTCAGCGGCTCAATGCGATCGACCGCGAGGTCGCCATCATTTTCATGGTGGATCGCTCGGATGACGCGATCGACCCATATCTGCCACTCATGTATTGGTACGCGACCGGCCCGACGCTTGTTGGGAATAAGGGACTCCAGCTCAATGTCATGGGGAACTGTCGAATTCCATTAGTGCGTGAATATCTCGCACGCCAATGTGCGAGCTTGATGGATGAAAAAGGGGGCGAATACGACGCCGCGTTCGATTGGCTGATCTGGAAGATGGGGAACAGTGACGTTCCATCAAACCGCGACTACTTGCGCGGAATTCAAGACGGCCTCGCCGGTCGACGAAAGGTCGCGATGCCTGAGTCGTGGCGGGATGCCTATTCGAATCTGGTCGAAAGCCCCCTCGCCGAAGTGCGTGAGCGCGCGCTCGCTGTTGCAGTGCAGTTCGGCGATGAGCGGGCGTTCACGCTGCTGCGCAAGATCGTTCCAGACCGAACGCAACCCGCCAAACAACGCGAGGACGCGCTGAGAACGCTGCTGTTTCAGCAAAAAGGCGACCTCGTGCCGCTCCTGCACCATCTCCTGGAAGACGACACCATGCGCGGTCAGGCGATCCGTGGCCTGGCGGCGTTCGACGATCCGCAAGCGCCGCGCCTTTTGCTCCGGGCCTACTCCAAATGGAACGCCGTCGAGCGCAGCGATACAATCCTCACCCTGTCATCGCGCCCTCGGTATGCATTGGCCCTGCTGGACGCGCTGGAGAAGCAGGCCGTTCCACGTGCCGATGTCAATTCGTACACGATCCGCCAACTGCAAGCGCTCAAGTCGCCGGAAGTTTCGGCGAAGCTGACGAAGCTCTGGGGCGAGATTCGGCCGGCGTCGGCGGAGAAGACCAAGCTGATGGTGAAGTACAAGGCAGAGCTCAGGCCCGACGTGCTCAAGAATGCGAACCTCGCCAATGGCCGTGCGCTGTATCAGAAGACCTGCGCGAGCTGCCATCGGCTCTTCGGCGAAGGCGGCGACATCGGACCGGACCTGACCGGCTCGCAGCGGACCAACCTCGACTACGTCCTGGAGAACGTGCTCGACCCCAGCGCCATCGTGCCGCGCGAATATCAGGTGACGGTGGTGGTGACGACGGCGGGCCGCACGCTGTCGGGCATCGTCAAGAAGGAGACCGACACAGCGGTCACGCTGCAGACGCAGAACGAGCAGGTGGTGGTGCCGAAGGGCGACATCGAATCGCGCACGGCGACGAAGGTGTCGATGATGCCGGAAGGGCTGTTCGAGCAATTGCGCATCGAGGAGGTGCGCGACCTGGTGGCGTATCTCGCGGGGCCGGGGCAGGTGCCGCTGAAAAAGTAGGCGCGCGGCACACGCCTCTGGTATCCTGAAGGAGTCGTGCCCCAGCGAGTTTTGCCGTTGTTGGAGGAGGCCACCTCTGTGAGCGTTCCTGTTTTCGCCGGCACCGGCGTCGGCACTCGTCCGGAGGAGATGGAAGAAGTCAAAACCCACCGGCTTCCTCCCTATCACGTCATCCTCGAGAACGACGATCACCATACCATGGAGTTCGTGGTCGACGTGCTGTGCAAGGCCCTGGGCTTCACCGAGCAGAAAGCGTTCCTGCTGATGCACGAGGCGCACACCAAGGGCCGGGCGGTCGTCTGGACCGGCTCGAAGGAAGTCGCGGAGCTCAAGGCCGAACAGATCCAGAGCTTTCACGAAATCCTGCCCAACGGTCGCAAGCTCGGTCCGCTCGGCGTGGCGATTGAACCGGCGGCGTAGCAATAAGGAGATTCACCCGTGCCCATCGAACCGTTGGCAATCGGCGTGTGCAGCTGGTCGCTGCAGGTCACGAGCGTTCCCGAGCTGAAGCGGCTGATGGACGGGCTCGGCATCGATGTGGTGCAGATCGCGTGCGGCGATCCCCACCATGCGTCCTGGGACGAAGGCGACAACATGCCGCAGGCGGCCCGGGCGGCGGGCTTTCGCATGTGCGGCACCATGCTCGGCTTTCCCGGCGAGGATTACACGACACCGCAACACATCCAGAAGACCGGCGGCTTTGGCGACCCCGCGACCCGGCCTGAACGCCTCGAACGATTTCGCTGGGCGCTGGAGCGGACGCGGGCGCTAGGCCTGTCGGACATCATGCTGCACGCGGGCTTCTTGCCCGAGCCGGGCACACCGGACCGGAAGCCGTTCCTCGACACGCTCGGCCGGGTCAGCCAGCTTGCCGCCGAGACGGGCATGCGCGTGGCATTCGAGACCGGCCAGGAAACGGCGGACCTGCTGCGGCGCACGCTCGACGAGCTGCGCTGTCCGAACCTCAAGGTCAACTTCGACCCGGCCAACATGATCCTTTACGACAAGGGCGACCCGTTGCGGGCGGTGGAAATCCTCGGCCCCGACATTCGCAGCGTCCACGTCAAGGACGCCAACCGCACGCGCGTGCCCGGCACCTGGGGCGAGGAAGTGCCGCTCGGCGAGGGTCAGGTCAACATCCGCGAATTCGTCAAACGCCTCAAGAAGGTCGGCTATCGCGGCCCGCTCTGCATCGAGCGCGAGGTCGGCAACCAGCCGCAGCGCATCGCCGACATCGCCCATGGCATCCGGTTCCTCCGCGAATGCCTTTCCGAAGCTACGGCACAGTGACTCGCTGTACACTATTCTCAGCCTCGAGGAGGATCTCTCCATGACCACGGCAACCGCTGCCAAGACATCCAAGGTGAAGCCGCCCAAGGTTAAGGACCAGCCGATGTTCATCGGCGGCAAGTGGGTCGACAGCGTCAGCGGCAAGACGTTCCCGACCCTCAACCCAGCGACCGGCGAGGCGATCTGCCAGGTGGCCGAGGGCGACAAGGCCGACGTTGACCGCGCCGTCAAGGCTGCCCGCAAGGCATTCGAGGATGGCCCCTGGGCACGCATGAACGCGTCCGAGCGCGGCCGGCTCATCAACCGGCTGGCTGACCTGATCGAGCGCGACCAGCAGGAGCTCGCCGCCCTGGAATCGCTCGACAACGGCAAGCCTTACCAGGACTCGATGGCCGCCGACCTGCCGCTCACGATCAAGTGCTATCGCTACTATGCCGGCTGGGCGGACAAGGTCCACGGCAAGACGATCCCGGTCGACGGCTCGTACTTCTGCTACACGCGGCACGAGCCGGTCGGCGTCGTCGGCCAAATCATCCCGTGGAATTTCCCGCTGCTCATGCAAGCCTGGAAGTGGGGCCCCGCGCTGGCAACCGGCTGCACGATCGTCCTGAAGCCGGCCGAGCAAACGCCGTTAACCGCGCTGCGGGTCGCCGCGCTGGCACAGGAGGCCGGCTTCCCTGACGGCGTGATCAACGTGGTGCCGGGGTATGGTCCGACCGCCGGCGCCGCCCTGAGCGAGCACATGGACGTTGACAAGATCGCGTTCACCGGCGAGTACACCACCGGCCAAATCGTCATGCAGGCGGCGGCCCGGAGCAATCTCAAACGTGTCAGCCTCGAGCTCGGCGGCAAGAGTCCGAACGTCGTTTTCGCCGACGCCGATCTTGATGCCGCAGTCGAGGGGGCGTTCTTCGGCCTGTTCTTCAATCAGGGGCAGTGCTGCTGTGCCGGCAGCCGGCTCTTCGTCGAGGAGCGCGTCCACGATCAGTTCGTCGACAAGATCGTGCAGCGCGCGCGGAAGCAGAAGGTCGGCGATCCGTTCGATCCCGAAACGACACAGGGTCCACAGGTTTCGCAGGAGCAGATGGACCGCATCCTCGGCTTCATCGACGCGGGAAAGAAGGAAGGCGCAAGATGCTGATGGGCGGCAAACGCTGCGGCGAGCGCGGCTACTTCGTCGAGCCGACGATCTTCACCGGCGTCACCGACGAGATGAAAATCGCCCGCGACGAGATCTTCGGCCCGGTGATGAACATCCTGCGTTTCAAGGACATCGACGAGGTGATCCGCCGCGGCAACCAGACGTACTACGGCCTCGCCGCCGCGGTGTGGACGCGCGACATCGCCAAGGCGCATCGCCTGTCGAGCGCCTGCGCCGGCACGGTGTGGATCAACTGCTACGATGTGTTCGACGCCGCGGCGCCGTTCGGCGGCTTCAAGATGAGCGGCATCGGCCGCGAGCTCGGCGAGTACGCGCTGCAGATGTACACCGAGGTGAAGACGGTGTACGTGAACCTCGCGTGATAGATAGTCGGCGATCTGGGAGCGTCAGCGACCGGAGTATAAGAGCACTCTGCTCCCGTCAGATTAACCTGGGGAAGCGATGGCGACCACCTTGTGCCCCGCGCAGCAGAAGGCATTCGACGGCCTCCAGCAGCTATTGCCCAAGGCGAGTATCTTCGTGCTGCAGGCACGGACCGGCCGCGGTCGCTCCACCGTTCTTGCCGAGCTGCACCGCGTGCACGGCGGCGTCCGGCTCGGCATGGGTGAGCTGTTTCAGGCGCTGAGCAACCAGCATCCGCAGGCGATCGAGGAAACCTTCGAGCAGCTGGTGCTGGAAGGCCTGCGCGGCCACGAGCATGTTTTCGTGGACGATTTGCACCTGCTGCTCCATGTCATCGGCGGCACCTGCCATTTCTATCAACGCAACGGCCTGATCCATCTGCCGCTGACGACGCTCGCGGCGCTGGCCGCCGCGACGAAGAAAAAATTGATCTTCGCGCTCGACGATCAGGTACCCGCGCCGCTCCAGCTGCGCGGTCATACCGTGTCGATTCCGGATTTCGAGCCGGCCGACTATGCATTCCTTTATGAGAGTGCTTTTCTCTACGAAAGACTCGCGGGCGCCGATTGCACCAGCGCGATCGACTTTCGCAAGTTGCACCGCTTCAGCCGGGAGTTGAACGGCCACCATCTCCTGGCGGTTGCTCAGTGGGCGCAGCTCCGGCCGGAGCCCCCCGACACGGATCGCGTGATCGAGTACCTGCGGACATACCGGCTTGCAAGCAACGTCGATCTTGCCGAGGTCCAGACCGTCGATCTGCACGACCTCGAGGGGATCGACGATGTCGTGCGCAGCCTGGAAGCCAACATCATCATTCCGCTGGAGAACGACGCGCTTGCCGCCGAATTGAATCTCCGGCCCAAGCGCGGCGTCCTGCTCGCGGGCCCGCCGGGGACCGGCAAGACGACCGTCGGCCGGGCCCTCGCCCACCGGCTGCGCAGCAAATTCTTCATGCTCGACGGCAGCTATGTTGCCGGCGATTATCGCTTTTTCGAGCGAGTGCGTCGCCTTTTCGATGAGGCCAAGCGCAATGCACCGTCGGTGCTGTTCATCGATGACGGCGACGTGCTGTTCACGGCCGAGGACCAGACGAGCTTCAGCCTGTATCGCTACCTGCTGACGCTGCTGGACGGGCTGGAGAGCAACAGCGCCGGCCGCGTGTGTGTGATGATCACGGTCATGGACGTGGGCCGCCTGCCGCCGGCGCTGGTGCGCAGCGGGCGAATCGAGCTGTGGCTGGACATGCGGATGCCCGACGAAACGGCGCGTACCGCCATCCTGCGGCGCAACTGCACCGGGCTGGTCGCGGGACTGGTCGGCGTCGACCTGTCGCACCTGGCGACATTGACCGACGGCTTTACGGGCGCCGACCTGAAGCGGCTGGTTGAGGACGCGAAAGCCCTGTTCGCGTACGACCGGGTCGCGGGGCAGCCGCTACGCTCGGCCAGCGCCTATTTCGAGGCCGCCATCGAGACGGTGATCGCCAACAAGCGCCGCTATGCGGAGGCCGAAGCCCGTGCCGCTGCCCGGCCTTCGCCAGCCCTGGCGTGTTTTCCCCGGGCGTGATGCATCTTTCGCCCACGATTGACAGCCTACGTCGCCCCCGCTATCCTAACCTACACTTCCGGGGCCGTGGCGCAATTGGGAGCGCGCTAGAATGGCATTCTAGAGGTTGAGGGTTCGATCCCCTTCGGCTCCACACGAACAAGGCTTGCGAGAAATCGCAAGCTTCGTTCATTTAACGGTTTGCAGAATCCGATCCAGCTGGTTGGAACCACGATCCCGGTGGGAGGTTATTTGTCTGGTCGGCCACCGAACCCGAACGCGACGCATTCGAAGGCGACCAGCCAGGCCGCAACCACCAGGCCGAACAGGAACACGGTCCAGCGCCAGATTGCGTGGGAATCCGATCACGCACAAATAACACTCCACAACCGGGCCGGCACAGAAACACAAGTTTGCCAGCCCCGCCCACACCAGGAGGGACGGCCCGAAGAAGACGACGCCCGGGATTCCGAAGTAATAGATGCCCACGCTCAGGAGCACCGCGTTGTAGACCACTCGCAGTTTCTCCCACGCGAAGATAACGACCATCGCATCGCTGGGCGGCAGGGTGATGTCACGATTCTCACGCGGCGCACGGTCTGGCCGCTTCCGCGCCGACGGGCCAGGCGCAGGCGGACGGTCCTGGATGCGTTCGTCGCTCATGGCGGCACGGAGTGCTGGTTCCATAGATTAGCCAGGCCGGAGGCCGTGTCGATCAACTCACGATATTAATCGGTTCGCGCACGTGGGGCAAGCATGGCTCGTGCCGCCGGCTGAACCTGGGCGCCGATTGCGTGTCCAGGAGATGTGGGTTTGCCCCGCGAAACCGCAAGCGACGCATGGGAGATTCGCAGCGATGGCCAAAGACGCTTTCACCGGTCCGCTCGAACAGGTCGACGCGAATACCTGGCGCATTCCGAAGAGCTACAAGCCCGGCATGCGCGTCGACGGGCTGATCTTCGCCAGCGAAAAGCTCATGGAGCAGCTCAAGCGCGATCAGGCGCCTGAGCAGGTCGCCAATGTCGCGTTCCTGCCCGGCATTCAGCACGCCAGCCTCGCCATGCCCGATATCCACTGGGGCTACGGCTTCTGCATCGGCGGCGTCGCCGCCACGGATCCGGCCGAGGGCGGCGTGATTTCTCCCGGCGGCGTGGGGTATGACATCAACTGCGGCGTGCGCCTGGTGCGCTCGAACCTCTTCTACCGCGAGGTCAAGCCGCATCTCGTCGAGCTGGTGGAGTCGCTGTTCAAGAACGTGCCGACCGGCGTGGGCCGCTCCGGGCGCTATTCGTTCAAGGGCAAGGATCTCGATCGGCTGCTCGGCGAAGGGCCGGCGCATCTGCTGGACCGCGAGCTGACCGAGCCGCGCGATCTGGACTTCACCGAGGCGCACGGCCGGCTCGACGGGGCCGATCCCGACCAGGTGTCGGATCACGCCAAGCAGCGCGGCGCGGACCAGTGCGGCACGCTGGGCTCGGGCAATCACTTCATGGAGGTGCAGGTCGTCGATGCGATCTTCGACGCGGACGCCGCCGCCGTCATGGGCCTGGAAAAGGACATGATCTGTGTCATGATCCATTCCGGCTCGCGCGGCCTGGGCTACCAGGTCTGCGACGACGCCCTCGGCATGCTGCGCAAGGCTCCGGAGAAATACGGCATCGTCCTGCCCGATCGCCAGCTCGCCTGCGCCCTGGTGGACAGCCCCGAGGGGCAGCGCTACATCGCCACCATGCGGGCGGCCGCCAACTTCGCGTGGTGCAATCGGCAGCTGCTGATGACGCAGGCCCGGCAGGTGTTCGCCGACGTGTTTGGCCGGACGTGGCAGGAATTGCAGATGAATCTCATCTACGACGTTTGTCACAATATCGCGAAGTTCGAGGAGCACACGGTCGCGGGCAAGCAGAAGCGCGTTTGGGTTCACCGTAAGGGGGCGACACGCGCGTTCCCGCCGGGCCATCCCGAGGTGCCGCTCGTATATCGCAAGATCGGCCAGCCGGTGATTATCCCCGGCGACATGGGCCGGGCGAGCTGGGTGCTGGTCGGCCAGCCGGGGAGCATGGAGAAGTCGTTCGGCACGACCTGTCACGGCGCCGGCCGGGCGATGAGCCGGACGGCCGCGGTCAAGGAAGCCGCGGGCCGGCGCATCGACAAGGAGCTGCTGGCGCGCGGCGTCATCGCGCGGTGCAGAGCCGCAAGGGTCTGGCGGAGGAGCAGCCCAAGGCGTACAAGAACGTCGACGACGTTGTCGAGGTCGTTCACGCCGCCGGGCTGTCGAAGAAGGTGGCGCGGATGCGGCCGATTGGCGTGATCAAAGGGTAATTGGGTGAGTGGGTGGTAAAGCCAACTCACCACTCACCACTCACCACTCACCACTCACCACTCACCACTCACCAAACATGCACTACATCCTCTGCGGTCTGGGCAGGGTCGGCGCACGCGTGCTGGAGCATCTGCGTGCCGCCGGCGTTCGCGTGGTGGTGATTAACTCGCACGATCATCCGAACGACCCCCTGCTCGACGGGGTGCGGCTCATCGTGGGCGATTGCCGCTCGCCGGAGATTCTGCAGCAAGCCGGCGTCGATCGGGCGCGCGGCGTGCTCATCCTCACCAGCGACGATCTGACCAACCTGTCCACGACGTTGCGGGTGCGCCATCTCAACCCGAATGTACGTGTCGTCGTCCGCCTGTTCAACCAGAACCTCATCACCCGGCTCGGCTCGGCCGTGGAGAATGTCTACGCCCTGAGCACGTCCGCCCTGGCCGGCCCACTCATGGCGCTGATCGCGCGCACGGGCGAGGCGCTCAGTTCGTTCCCGCTGAACGGCGGCGCCCAGGCTCAGGTGGCCGAGTTTACGGTGGCCGCCGGCTCACCCCTCGTCGGCCGCGATCTCGCCGAGGAGGCACGCACGCACCAGGCCGTGGTCGTGGCGCATCGGCCCGCGAAGGGCACCAGCCGCTTCCTCCACGAGGCGGCCGGCAAGATCCCATTGGCGACGGGCGATAAAGTGGTCGTCTGCGGCGACGCGGATCGGCTGGCGCCCCTGCTGGCCCTGGGCGGCAACGAATCGCTCCCCGAGCTGCTCTGGGCCAGCTTCGTGCGCCGCTTCAGCCGGGTTGCCCTGCGCGGCCTCGCTCTGGTGGATACTTCCGTCAAGGTCTGTGCCGCCGTGCTCGTCGCGGTCATCCTTGTCAGCGTGCTCGTCTTTCACTTCGCCATGGACAGGAACGACCCGATCGACGCCTTTTACCGCACGATCAGCCTGATGGCCACCGGTGCCGACATGCACGGCGACAACCTTGCGCACGGCGCCTGGCAGAAGGCATTCATCAGCTCGCTGCGCCTGGTCGGCATGGTGTTGACGGCCGCGTTCACCGCCATCTTCACCAATTACCTGATCCGTGCCAACCTCGGCGGCGCCCTGGCCGTGCGCCGCATTCCCGACGGCGGACACGTGATCGTCTGCGGCCTGGGCAACGTGGGCTTCCGCGCGATCGAGGAGCTGCACCGCCATCACGAGCCGGTTGTCGTCATCGAGCGCCGGGTGGACAACGCGTTTATCCCCACGGTGCGGCGGCTCGGCGTGCCGGTGATTGTCGGCGACGCCACGGTGGCGGAAGTGCTGCGTCAGGCCGGCGCCGCCAACGCCCGTGCGGTGATCGCCGCCAGCAGCAACGATCTCATCAACCTGGAGATCGCGCTCCTGGTCCGCGAGCTGGTATCGCACCAGCGCGTCGTCGTGCGGCTGACCGACCCTACTCTTGCCAAAACGCTGCGCGAAGCCGCCAACGTGAGGCTCGCGCTCTCGGTGCCCGAGCTGGCCGCCCCGGCGTTCGTGGCCCGTCTGTTCGGCGAGCGCACGCGCGGCCTGTTCTTCGTCGCCGATCGGCTGCTGATCGTCCATGATCTGCACGTGCCCGCGGCGGGTTCACCGTTGGTCGACCGCCCCATTGCCGCGCTCGCCGCCGATTTTCGTTTTGCGCCGATCGCGCTGGCCGGCGCTGACGGCACCGCGCGCCGCTCGCCGCGGCAACCACGCTGGCCCCCGGCGACCGCCTCACGGTCATCCTCGCGCAAAGCGATCTGCAGCGCCTGCTGCTGCGCGAAGCGGTGAGCCACGCCGCGCCGGTCAGCTGATCACGGCAGCTTCAAGTCAGCGATGGTCCCCGTCAACGCGTGGGCGGGGGCGTCGTCACTAACGCCGACCGCCTTGACCGAGTCGCGGCAGCGCTGGGCGAGCACCGCCTGCAAGAGTTCGGCGTCGGCGCCGCGATAGCGGGTGATCGTGCCGATCTGGCCCTTGGGATCGATGACCTCAAGTTCCGCCACGCATTCCTCGCGACCGTTCTTGAAGCCCTTGTTGATATGGACGCGATAGACGTGGTCCAGATTAATGTATTCCGCAGTAAGTTTAACCCACATGGACGTGCTTCCTGACGGGGAGGCGTGGCGGGGCCGCGCGGAGCCGGGCCGAGGGATGCCGACGCTTCGCGGATCTGGGCGGGCTGGGCGGCCCGCACGCAACTGTGGCATATTCGGCGCAGAAGGCAAACGTTAAAAACATGTGAGGAGATTTATGCCTGAGACAAAACCCGGCCACAATACGCTTAGGAAGGTCGCCCACCGACGATTTGCTCGCAATTGAGGAAGCGTTGACGCAGTTGGCGGCCGAAGATGCCGAATCCGCCCCGCCGGTGGAGCTGCGTTACTTACGCAGCCCTGTCGGTGAAGGAAGCCGCTGATGTAACGGGCCTGGCGCGTGACACCGCCTACCGTATCTGGAATTACGCCAAGGCGTAGCTGCGCACGAAACTCGGCGACGCCGCCTCCGGTTGATGACGTAGATCGGGCGTAACCTTGACGCGACAAAGCGGAATCATCGTCCTGGTTGCAAGCGGGCGAGCCCAGGTTGAAGTCGGTGAAGTGCAAACAGACCTCGGTCTTGTCGGAAAAAAGGATGGTGTGCGTGAAGACGCCCGTATTTGCGTCAGGTCCTTCCACCTCGTCGTAGAGCCAGAAGCATTGCTCAGACGGTGCCGTAAACGGCGGCAGGTTCGTCGGAGCCTCGCTGTCGGAGGCGAGAGAGTAGGTAAGTACCAGGGGCCGTCCGCCGTGCGAAACGGGTACGAGTTCCATCGTGTACGTTCGCCCGCCCCACTCGCTCTGTCGGCGGATGATGCAAGCGTCGTGCAGCGGGTACCGATCGAGCATGTCCCGAAACGCTGGTCCCGAAACGCTGGGCGGCAAGGTGGGACGAATGCGGGCGAGGTAGTCGCGGTATTTATCGCTGACGTGGTCCCATTCCGCCTGCAGGGCATCGGCAACGTCATCGTCGAGCGAGCCGAATCGTTCGAGTAAGTCGGGAGTGAAATACTTCATTTTCGCTTTTTCGCACCGTCGCGCATCTACTTGGCTGGCGGTTTTGCTTCCTTGACCCGGATCAGAATGTCCCGCGGTCCTGGGCCGTCCGCGTCGACAACCGTGATGGTGGGCCGAATGCCTCGCTTGGCGTCGACCTCGAATAGCTTGCTATCCACGAGCCGTTGCTCCGCTGCCTTCAGATCCTTCGGCGTAACTTCGTCGCCTGGCTCAATCTTGGTGATCTCCTGGATTTTTTCAGCCGTCGTCGTGGCATTTCCGACGATTATGATCCGACCGACTGTGACCGATTTCTCCTCGGCAGCTCCAAGGAACAGGCAAGTCGCGAGCAGGTACGTGACCATGAATTCCTCCTTGAACGGATGCGACCCGTGGAGAGCTTACCGGGGCGAAGCGTTTGCCGCAACCGCGAATGCAGCGGCGCAGCCTGTGAGCGCTAAACGTAAACGAGATCACTGATCCGATTCCAGCACCGCCCAGAACGCCTCCTGCGGAATCTCCACCTGGCCCACCTGCTTCATCCGCTTCTTGCCCGCCGCCTGCTTCGCCGACAGCTTGCGCTTACGCGTGATGTCGCCGCCGTAGCACTTCGCCGTCACGTTCTTGCGCATCGCCGAGATTGTCTCGCGCGCGATGATTCGGCTGCCGATCGCCGCCTGGATCGCGATCTCGAACATGTGCCGATCGATCTCTTCCCGCAGCTTCTTCACCAGCCGCCGGCCGCGCGTGCCGGCAAAGGCGCGGTGCACGATCGTCGACAGCGCATCCACCCGCTTGCCGTGCACCAGGATGTCGAGACGCACCAGCTCGGCTGGGCGGTAGCCGACCAGCTCGTAGTCCATCGTGCCGTAGCCGCGCGTCGCCGACTTGAGCTTGTCGTACAGGTCGTAGATGATCTCCGCGAGCGGCATCTCATACACCAGGATCGCCCGGCTCGGGCTGAGATACTCCGTGTGCACGTAGACGCCGCGGCGGATCGGCCGGGGGTAGCCGCTTGCCTCCGGAATCCATTGTACCCTCACGGGGCATCTCGATGGCCTCGCCGCTTGCCGGCCAGCTTCGCGACGAACGCCGCGTGCTTCGGCGAAGCGATTCCCTGGCGCAGCACGGCAAGCAGGCGCTGGCCGTCGCGGTTCAGGAACGCTTCCACGTGCAGCCAGAAGCCGGGGAAGACCTCCGAGCGGATGATGCCGTCGGCATCTGGGAGCAGCGGCTTGAACTTGCCGCGGCGGCGAATGAACCAGAACAGTTGCGCCGTGCGAACGGCCGCGACCATGTATTCGCGAACCCCAGCCTTGTCATAATCGAGCTTCTTGCGGTTCAGGTCGATCGACTCCGTGCTGTCGCTAATCTCGCCGACCCACTCCGGGGCGCCCGTCAGGTACCCGTCGGCGTCCACGCCGGCTTGCCCGCCGCATTCCCGCAGGATGGAGAGGTACGCGTCGGGTTGCGGTTCGGCGTCGGGTCCAAGGATCGCGGTCGTGTTTACACCGTCTTCGATGCCGGGCGTCGCCTCTGCATACTCGTAGGTCAGGGCGGCAAGCTGGCTGTGGTACCGGCCATGGCGCACTTTCTGGGGCGAACTCATATAGACGATTCCTCCGATCAACTCGGCGCGCACCTCGGGCCTCGCCTCATACCGCTCGTGGAACGTCTTCTGATCGAGATGATCGCCGTTGACCAGGGGCGGCACGTCCGTTTTCCGCGTCGTCCGGCGTGCAACGGAAAGCATGGTTGGTTCCTCGTGAAACGTGGCGCAGCCGATCAGCGCAATGCATCGGCCATTGTACCCCGGCTCGACCGGCCGCTAAACGGGCGTCACTGATCCGATTCCAGCACCGCCCAGAATGCCTCCTGCGGAATCTCCACCTGGCCCACCTGCTTCATCCGCTTCTTGCCCGCCGCCTGCTTCGCCCACAGCTTGCGCTTGCGCGTGATGTCGCCGCCGTAGCACTTCGCGGTCACGTTCTTGCGCATCGCCGATATCGTCTCGCGCGCGATGATTCGGCTGCCGATCGCCGCCTGGATCGCTATCTCGAACATGTGCCGGTCAATCTCCTCTCGCAGCTTCTTCACCAGCCGCCGGCCGCGCGTCTCCGAAAAGGCGCGGTGCACGATCGTCGACAGCGCATCCACCCGCTTGCCGTGCACCAGGATGTCCAGACGCACCAGCTCGGCCGGGCGATAGCCGACCAGCTCGTAGTCCATCGTACCGTAGCCGCGCGTCGCCGACTTGAGCTTGTCGTACAGGTCGTAGATGATCTCCGCGAGCGGCATCTCGTAGACCAGGATCGCCCGGCTCGGGCTGAGGTACTCGGTGCGCACATAGACGCCGCGGCGGTCGGCGCACAGCTTCATCAGGTCGCCGATGTTCTCCGACGGCACCAGAAAGCTCGCCTTGACCACCGGCTCGCGGAACTCCTCGATCTGGCCGGCGTCGGGCACCTTCTGCGGGTTGTCGATCACGATCGTCTCGCCCTTGCGCGTCAGGATTTCATAGGTGACGTTCGGGGCGGTCGTGACCAGCTCCAGTTCGCTGGCGCGCTCGAGCCGCTGCTGGATGATCTCGCGGTGGAGCATGCCGAGGAAGCCGCAGCGGAAGCCGAAGCCGAGCCCCTCGCTGTTTTCGGGCTGATAGGTGAAGCTCGCGTCGTTGAGCTTGAGCCGGCCCAGCGCCTCGCGCAGCGTCTCGAAATCGTTGTTGTTCACCGGGTACAGCCCGCTGAACACCATCGGCTTGGGCTCCTTGTAGCCCGCCAACGGCTCCGCGGCTTGCCGGGCCGCCTCGGTCACCGTGTCGCCGATGTGGACGTCCGACAGCGTCTTGATCTGCGCCATCAGGTAGCCGACCTGCCCGGCCGCCAGCTCGGCGCACGGCGTCATGTTCGGGCGGAATTGGCCGATCTCGATGACCTCGTGCTCGGTGCCGCCGCGCATCAGGCGGATGCGCTGCCCCTTGTGGATGCGCCCTTCCCGGACGCGGACGTAGACGACGACGCCCTTGTACGCATCGTAATGACTGTTGTAGACGAGCGCCCGCAACGGGTCCTCGGGCTTGCCCGACGGCGGCGGCACGCGGTCGATGATCGCCTGGAGGACTTCCTGCACACCCAGGCCGGTCTTGCCACTGGCGTGCAGCACGCTGGCCGGCTCGATGCCGAGCGCCTGCTCCATCTCGGCCTTGACGTCGTCGGGCCGGGCGATGGCCAAATCGACCTTGTTGAGCACGGGCACGATGGTCAGGTCGCTGTCCATGGCGAGATAGGCGTTGGCCACGGTCTGCGCCTGCACGCCCTGCGACGCGTCGACGAGGAGGATGACGCCCTCGCAGGCGGCGAGGCTGCGCGAAACCTCATAACCGAAATCGACGTGTCCGGGCGTGTCGATAAGGTTCAATTCGTAACGGGTGCCCTGGACGTCGTGATAGATCGTGACCGGGTGCATGCGGATGGTGATGCCGCGCTCGCGTTCGAGGTCCATCGAGTCGAGGAGCTGGGCCTGGAAATCGCGCTTGGAGATGGTGCCGGTCTGGAGCAGGAACTGGTCGGCCAGGGTGCTTTTGCCGTGGTCGATGTGGGCGATGATGGAGAAATTGCGGATCCGGCTCGAATCGGTGCTCATGTCGCGGCGTTTCCTGCAAGGGAAGGAGCGGCGCACAGGCAGCGCCGGGGACGTTCCGTCTACGCCTAGGATACCGGGAAAGCGCCGCCTTGCACAGGCAGCCGCCGACGTGTGGGGCAGCGCCGAGCCGCATGCGCTCGGTGATCAGGCGAAGATCAGACGTGTGCGCTGTCAACCGTCTTCACAAAGGCCAAGCGAACGGTGCTGTCGCTTGGACGATTGAGCGTGGGGGGGGCAAGATTGTTAAAGTAACGGGGGTTGTCATGGCTGGCATCGAGAGACGGATTTGATTTGACCGCCGCCCGCCGATCGCATACCGTACAGGTCATCGGACCGGACCCGCCTACTTGCCGGTCGATACTCTCCCAATGTGTCTCACTCCCGTGCGCTCGCTTGCCTACCAACTTTGTCCGAAGACATGCTCGCGCTGGTCGCGCGCCGGCTTCCGGACGCTCTCCATCACCTCAAGGGGGGAACTGTCATGCGTCGTTTGGTGCACTACCTGCTTGGGTTTGGCCTGCTGGCGTTTACCGCCGCCGGCACGCTGACTCGCCCAGGAGCCGCCCAAGGTCGAGGACGGCTACACGTCCCTGTTCAACGGCAAGGACCTGACCGGCTGGATGTACAAGTCGGCCCCCAAGGAATTGCTTGAGGGCAAGACCGAAACGCCCGACGGCCGCATGAGCGTCGAGAACGGCGTCATCGTCATGCACGAGAAAGACAAGAACGGCAAGGGCGGCATCAAGGATCTGTACACGGTGAAGAACTTCGGCAACGACTTCATTCTCAAGCTGGAGTTCCGCGCCGCGCCGAAGGCCGACAGCGGCGTCTACATTCGCGGCCCGCAGCTGCAGGTGCGCGACTATCCCACCGTCGGCCCGTACAAGCCCAAGAGCTTCAAGCACGGCGACTGGAACGAGCTGGAGATCATCGTCCGGGCCAAGGTTGCGGTTACCAAGGTCAACGGCAAGGCGCTGACCGACGCGGACACCCTGTCGCTGACGGTCAAGGACGGCCAGCAGATGGCGAGTCTCAACGGCAAGAGCATCGAGGTCAACAAGATCGAGCTGACCAATGGCCCAGCCGCCGAGTGCAAGTGCAACGGCGAGGTGATCGAGCCGGCGTTCGCGGTCCCCGCCAAGGGCGGTATCGGCCTGCAGGCCGAGGTGGGCAAGTTCGAGTTCCGTAATATCCGCGTCAAGGAAATGCAGTAACCTCTGGTCGGCCACGCCCACGGCCTTTCGGCCGTGGGCGTGCGGCGCCTTATCTTCAGGAATAATACTCATGACCATCCGACTGCTACCCGTCCTCCTCGTCCTCGCCCTGGCCGGCGCCGTGCCGGCGCAGGACAGCAAGGACGGCTGGACACCGCTGTTCAACGGCAAGGATCTGACCGGCTGGAAGCTGCGGTCCGACAAGCTCACTGTGACCAAATTCGTCGACCTCGACGGAAATGTCATCGAGGGCGCCAAGAAGGCGAAGCTCGACCAGAAGGAACTCGCCCAGGACGTCAAGGGCAAGGCGATCGATGGGGCGAAGATCGTCGTCACGGACAAGAAGCAGATTGTCGTCGACGCCGACGGCAATCCGATCGCGGGCGCCAAGGTCGGCAAGGTCGGCGGCCGCGAGGCGATCGTCAACAAGGCCGGCGAGGAGCTCAAGGACGCCAAGGCGGTGCAGGAAACCGTGCCCAATCCGATGGGCTGGACCGTCGAGAAGGGCGGGCTGATTTGCGACAAGCCGCACAGCGGCAACGATCTGTTGACCGAGCAGAAGTTCACCGACTTCGAGCTGTCCATCGAGTTTTTGGCCACCAGCAACAGCGGCGTCTATCTGCAGGGCCGCTACGAAATCCAGGTCGATAACTCGTACGGCGCCAAGCCCAAGCTCGTCGAGAAGGACGGCAAGAAGATCGAGATGTTGGACACGCACCAGTGCGGCGCGATCTATGGGCTCATCGCCCCGAGCAAGAACATGGCGAAGAAGCCGACCGAATGGCAAAGCTACGAGGTGCTCTTCCAGGCGCTCGCGGCGAGGGCGGCAAGGTCGCGAAAAAGGCGCGGGTCACGCTAATCTGGAACGGCGAAAGGGTCATCGACGACGCCGAGATATCCGGCCCCACCGGCGCCGCGCTCGACGGCAAGGTAACCGAACCGGGCCCGCTCCTGCTGCAGGGCGACCACGGCAAGGTGACGTATCGCAATATCAAGATTCGCCCGCTCACGGCGAAGTAGCGTCGGCTGATTTCTCGTGGGGCAGACAAACGGATGTCTGCCCCACAACAACGGCGCAAGAGAAGGAACCGAGTGAACGGAGTTGACGTGACCACCACCGTCTCGAGCAAGGGCCGGATCGTGTTGCCCGCAGCAATTCGCCGACAGGACGGCATCGAACCGGGGCACAGTTTCGACATCGAGCGGCTCGCTCGCGGCGTATATCGCCTGGTGCGTCGTCGCCAGCCCCAGCCAAACGCTGGTGTGGTGGCCTGGCTCTTGGCCTGTCCGGAGAAGGACTACTTCGTCCCGGTCGAATCAGCGTCTACCAATATAGGTGCTTGACATGCGCGGCTGCGTCTGCTCTTCTGGGGGTCGTGCGGGGTCGTGCTCCAGTGCCGCCCTGGAGTTCCGCAGGGACCTGTACGATTTTGAGCGCGTACCGGCGCGCCAATCAGTAGGGTGCGCGTGTGCATTTGAAAAGGGTGCAACTGGCGGTTCTACAAGCGTTTTCCCTAGGTTTTTCGGCCGAATCGCCCCGTTTTTCGCGAATATTCAGGTGAGGCGCAGCTGAAAAAGGACATGGAGCATATCCTTACCGTTATTGAACAAAGCGGTACGGAGTCTGCTCCATGAAGAGACAATCTAAGCCATGCACTCCTGTGCGTCCAGTGACCGCCGAGACTTTGCGGCTGCAGGCCCACGCGATCCTCGACGAACTGTTGCAGTTCTGCCAAACCAGCGAGCTGCCATTCGCGGCCTTCGAGAAAGAACTGCTCGTCCGCATCGCCGTCCTGGGCTGCTGTCTGCTGCGCGTGTTCCTCACCGCACGGCATCAACGCTTGGATGTGCAGCCGTTCCTGGCCAACGACAAGTACCGGCCCGGCAACGCCTATGCCGAGCGGACGTTGAAGACCTTCTACGGCGAAGTCACCTATGGCCGGCAGTATCTGATGTCGCGGGCCGGCGGCAGCGGCTTGTTTCCGCTCGACGTGGTCCTGGGACTGACCCGCGATCGGTTGTCGCCGTGGGTGAGGCAATGGGTCGCACGCCTGGCGACGCGCATGAGTTTCAAAGCGACGCAAATGGTGTGCAAGGCGGTGCTGAACTGGGCGCCGGCCCCCGAGACCATCGAGCAAGTGGTGCTCGGCATGGGACGCGAGGCGGCGCCGTTCATGAAGCAATTGCCCGCGCCGTCCGACGATGGCGAGGTTCTGGTGATCGAAGTCGATGGCAAGTGTCCGCCCATCGCCACCGAAACGGAGTTGGCGAAGCGTCGCGGCAAGCGGAAGCCGCGCCATGGGTCGGGTTGCACTTGCGGCTGCCAACGTCACCGGGGCCGAGCCAAACGGGCAGCGCGTGGCAGCAAGAAACGACGGAAAAAAGGCGACAAGAGCAAGAATGGCAAGGAAGTCAGCGTGGTAGTGATGTACACGCTGAAGCGTGGCGCGGACGGCTTGCTGCACGGGCCGCTGAACAAGAAACTGTATGCCACCTTTGCGGGTCGCAAGGCGGCGGCATTGTGGGCGCGTGCGGAAGCGACCAAGCGTGGCTTCGGACCGGAGACGACCAAGCGGGTGCAGATCGTCCTCGACGGGGCGAAGAGCCTGAAGAAGCACTTCGAGGCGTTATTCCCCCAGGCCATCTTCACGCTGGATGTCTGTCACGTCGTGGAGAGGCTATGGCGGCTGGGGCGTCACTATCACAAGGAAGGCACCGACGCCCTGAAGGCCTGGGTGGAAAAGCTGAAGGCGCTGCTGTACGCAGGGCGGGCGCGGACCTTGGTGCAGCATCTGCAGGAGTTGTTACGCGACACAGCAAACCGTGGACCTGGAACGAAGAGTCGCCGTGCAGCTCTGCAGAGCGAGATTGGTTACCTACAGCCACGCCTATCGATGCTGCGTTACGGGGAGTGGATGGCGCAAGACTTGGTGATCGCCACAGGCCAGGTGGAAGGTGCCGTGCGTTACCTGGTCGGCGAGCGTTTCGACTGTGCAGGCATGCGGTGGACCCGCGCCAAGGCAGAGGCGTTGCTCCACCTGCGCTGCATCGAACTGAACGGCGACTGGCAAAAGTTTGTGAACTGGTTTGAACGGCAGAATCGCGCTCGCCTGAAGAAGGGACAACGCCGCAAGGTATTGACCAATC
The DNA here is from genome assembly GCA_963834865.1 of uncultured Gemmataceae bacterium. GTDB lineage: Bacteria > Planctomycetota > Planctomycetia > Gemmatales > Gemmataceae > CAWIDK01. The sequence goes on along the minus strand of CAWIDK010000005.1, from coordinate 383,485 downwards.
AACCGATGAAGCTGACGGTGGCAGCGTGAGAAAACCGTGTTGGCGTTTCAGCCTGCACCCATTTGAAAACGACGTTCGGCCTCAAATTTACGGGAGCGGCTCTGTGGACGACGGTGTGCCCGATATTGAACGGGTCGACCGCGTCTCGAAACGAGGATGTGTCGGATGCCTGCTTCTCATGTTCGCGGGCATCGGCGGGGTAAGCGCCGTCGTCTATTTTCAGATTCATCCTCGCGATCGCACCGCGGTAACGATCAAGAATGTCCCGGCAGAAACGCGGTTCCTGTGTATCGTGACGGAAACGGACGAAGGCATACGCGCGATGAATTGGTCCCCTTCCATGATCGTGCCTTTTGAGATGGAACCTCGCGATTGCACGATCAGTTACGTAATGCATGATGGGCCCACGATTTCGAATCGATTCGTAATGTGGAGATTTGGCTCGCGATACGGCGTAGTAACAGGGCGATCCGAACACATGTGGCGAATTCATTGGTTTCAAGTGGCTAACGTGCCGCTGCAAGGGCGAGGATTCGTATTCGGTGAAGGTGCCGCAACCTTCGATATTCTGGAGGCAAAGGCGGAGCAACTTCCGGCTGATGCTATCCGTCAACTCGGCTTTGAAGACCTTCGCTGGGATGACGAAAAGTAACGCTTTCCGGCCGAACAATGGGTTTCACCGCGACCGGGGCCGCGTTCCGTTTTCGCGCGCCATCACGCCGTCGGAGCGGCTCCGGCGTTCGGCGAAGGGGGAAAATGTATGGCGAAAGGTCCGCCGAAGTTGGTCGCGCTCGGTCATGACGACTACCACGCGGAGTACGTCGGCCGGACAAGGGATGGGCGGCAGTTCTTCCTGACCACTCCGTTCGTCCCGCATGAGCGGGAGTTCCTCGCCCTGTACGTGTTCGACAAGTCGGGACGGCTCCAATCCGCCACGATCGACGACTTGGGGCCGCGAGAAACGCTGGACGAACCCGCCCGGCTCGCCCGCCGGGATGCCCTGCTCGCCTCGCTCGGCAAGGTCAAGTACCAGCGCATCCGGGTAGCCCCGTTCCACATCGAGATATTCGGGGTGGAGTTCGGGTTTATCACGCAACCGCCCGAGGAGCCGGACGAGGACTGGTCGGTTATCGTGGAGCCCGGCAACGTCATGTGCTTCTGGCTGCCGTGGACCAGTGGCGTATACGACACATGAGCCGCGGAATCGCGTCGCGGTCGTCCTGCAGTTCGATCATTGGCTACTCCCCAAGGTGCACAGCCGATCGAAATCCTCGCGTGCGATGTTGCATCCCGTCAGGATGACGCACACCGGCGCCGGCAATTCGGCCAGGTGCTTGCGTACGAATGCCGTCGTGATGGCGCTGGACGGCTCCACGATCAGTCCGTGCCCGTCGTACAGTTCGGCCATCGCGTGGCAAATGTCCGCTTCCGGAACGAGATTCACGGCAATGCCCAGGGCGGCGATGCGCTCCTGGACCTTGGCGTGCGGCACTTCCAGGATCAGGCCGTCGGCGATCGTCGGCGAACGGGCGTGATCGAAACGAGCGTATTTCGGATAGTTGTACGGCTCGCAGCCGAAGAGCTGCACGCGTGCCGGCCGGCGCAGCAAATGCTCGGTCAGGCCCATGAGCAAGCCGCCGCCACCGATGGGAAAGACCAGCGAGCCGCACACGGGCAGTTCCTGGAGGATCTCGTCGGCAATCGCCTGATAGCCGTCGGTCCAGAGCGGATCGAGGTGCGGATGGACGAAATAGCCGGCACGGTCGCGAGCAATCTCGGCCGCCCTGGTCAAGAGGGCGCTGCCGCCGCCGGGAATCTTGATCAGCTCGGCGCCCAGGCCGTGAAGCCGTTCGTCCTTGGCCCGGGAAATGGTCTCTGGGACGACGCCGACCATGGCGAAGCCCAGCGCGCGAGCGGCGACGGCGGCGCCGATGGCTGTGTTGCCGCTCGACGGCACCACGAGCTGTGGGGTGTGGCCTTCGCCGCGCAGATGCTCCAGCAGGTGGCGCGCCGCGGATCTTGAAGCAACCCGACGGCGCCAGGAACTCGCACTTCGCGTGGACTTCCTGGTGCGGAAACAGGTTGCCGAGCCGGATCAGTGGGCAGCGCAGCGGCGGTAGCGTAGATTGCGACATGGCTGCCATTCTCGCCGGCCCGCGCGTACCTGGCAAGCGACAAATCGCAAAGATGCAATCGTCTTTTTCCGGCGCATCCAAATCCGCGGCGGCGGCGACTATCCTGAGTATGACTTCTCCGGAGGCAACGTCCCATGGTCGCCGTTCCCTTGACCAGCGTTCTGCAGCAGGTGCACGCACTGGCGGTCCGTGACCAGAGCGATCAGCAGCTCATGCAGCACTTCGCCGCCACCGCCGACGAAACCGCCTTCGCTGCCCTGGTCCGCCGTCATGGCGGGCTCGTGCTTGGAGTATGCCGGCGGATCCTCGGCGCCGGCCCCGACGCGGAAGACGCCTTCCAGGCCACGTTCGTGCTCCTGTCGCAACGTGCTCGCTCCATTCGCAAGCAGGCCTCCGTCGCCAGCTGGCTCTATGGTGTCGCCTATCGCCTCGCGCTGCAACTCCGGACCAAGCGCACCGGCGGCGACGGCACGAAACCGCGGCCCGGCAATCCCCCGAGGTGCCGACCATGTCTCGCGAACCCGCGGCCTGCGCCAGCCTGCGCGAACTGGGCGCGATCCTCGACGAAGAGCTGCAGCGCTTGCCCGCCCCATGCCGCGAGGCGCTGGTGCTGTGTCACCTCGAGGGCCTAAGCCATTCTGAAGCGGCCCGGCAGCTCGGTTGGCCGCTGGGCACGCTGAAAGGACGCGTGCAGCGCACGCACACGCTCTTGCGCCGACGCCTGGAACGCCGCGGCGTGGCCCTATCTGCCATCGCATTGGCCAGCGTCCTCAGCGGACAGGCCGGCGCGGCGGTATCGCCGGTCCTGCTGAACGCAAGCATCCGCTGTATCGCGCCGGCCGCGATTCCGGCGCGCGTGGCCGCCCTCGTGGAGAGTGCGGCGCTGGCGGCCGGCAAGCTGAAACTCGTCGCCGTTGCCGCGTTCACGGCCGCCCTGCTCGCGCTGGCTGTCGGCGCCGCGCAGCTCGATTGGGCCGACGACCCGCCGAAAGTCGAGGGCCCGGCCGAGGCGCCGATCGCCCGGGACCTGCACGGCGATCCGCTGCCCGCCGGCGCCACGTTGCGCTTGGGCACGACCCGCTGGCGGCATGGCGGCGTGGTGACGTTCGCGGCCATTCTGCCTGACGGCCAGCGTGTCGTTACGGCGGCCAACGACCGCTACGTGCGCGTCTGGGATCGGGCGAGCGGCCGAGAGCTGTACCGGTTCGGTCCCGGTGCTCGCGCAGCGCCGGTGAGCGACGTCTATGTCACCGTCAAGGGCCGGCCGGCCAGCGCCCTCGCGGCGGTGTCGGCGGACGGCAAGGTCGTCGCGACGCACTTCGACGGGCCGGCCATTCAGCTCTGGGACCCTGCCACGGGCAAGGAAATTGGGACGGTCCCCCTTGGCCCCGATGTGCGGGTCGTCGGATCGCTCGCCTTTGCGCCCGATGGCACGCAGCTCGCCATCGCGAGCACCGACGGCACCGTTCATCTCTGGGATCTGGCTCAGCGCAAGCCGGCCGGCGTGCTCGGCAAGCGGGCCCCCCTCGGGCGATTCGTATCCGGCGACCAGACTGCCGCCATGTACGCGCCCGACGGCAAGACGCTGGTTTCGATCCGCACCGCCGAAGGCGAAATGGAGCTTGAGCACCACATCCAGTTCTGGGACCTGGCGACCGGCAAGGTCCGCCACACGGCCCGGATACTGCGCGAAACCGGTCTTCAGTCCGGGGTTTTTTCACCGGACAGCAAGCGGTTTGCCTTTGCGCTGCTGTCCGAGGTGGTGGTCCTCGACGTGGCCAGCGGCGAGCAGCTTCAGCGATGGAAGAGCGAGGATCTCGTTTTCACGGCTACGACGTGGCCGGCACTGGCGTTCGCCGCCGACAGCAACCGACTCTACGCTACGGCTGGCGAAGGCGCGATTTTGGAGTTGGACCTGCGCACCGGCAAGCAGCTGCGACGGCTAGCGGACCGCGGGCGCCGGCACACGGTTTGGTCGGTGTTCCCGCGCATGGACGGGCCGCCGAGTTGCCTGGCGATGGCGCCCGACGGCAAGACGTTAGCACTGTGCGACCACGGCCAGACGCTGCGCTTCATCGATTTGCCGACCGGCAAGGAGCAGCCGACCGTCGCTGGGCCCGCAGACGCGCTGCTCCAGGTGATCTACGCCGCCGACAGCCAAACGCTGCTGACCCGTGGCGCCGACCTCAGCCTTTGGCGGTGGGATCTGGGTGCCGGCAAACTGCTTGGCCGCGTGGCCGTGCCTGCCGTCGCGTTTCGCCTGACCGTCTCGGCAGACGGCGGTTGCCTCGCGCTCGAAACGGGTGGCGGCAATATCGTCGTCCATGACACTGCCACCGGCAAGCCCCTGTTCACCGTGGCCGGCAAGCACAGCTTCCCGACATGCTTCTTTGCGGCCGACGGCAAGACGCTGCTCGTGCGCTACGTGAACGAAACCTTTGCCCGGCTCCACGACGTGCCCACCGGCAAGGAGCGCCGGCGGCTGCCGGTCGCCGACAAGGCGCAATCCGATCCCATTGCCGTCGACCCGGAAAACGTGCAGCTCTTCCTGTCGCCGGACGGGCAGCGCCTCGCAATCTCGTCGCTTACGCAGCTGTTGACCATCGTCGACGTGACGACCGGCCGGATTGTCCATCGAGCGCCGCCCGGCGAGGGTCCGCTCCTACGCAGCGTGGTTTTTTCGCCCGACGCTCGAACGGTGGCCCTTGACACGGCCGACGGGGTCGTACGGCTGCTCGAGCTCGCAACCGGCCAGGAACGGCGCCGCTACGGCAAGCCGTCGCCGAGCACGGGCAGCGCCAAGCCAGCCGGCACCGTGACGATTCGGGGTTACTCGTGGAGCGTGCCGGCCGGACCCACCGTCGCGTTCTCGCCGGACGGACGCCTGCTTGCACACGCTCAGCCCGACGCGGCCTTGCAGGTTTGGGACGGGACGACGGGTCGCAGCCTCGCGCGGTTCACGGGACACACGGCGCCGATCCAGACAGTCGCGTTCGCCCCGGACGGCCAAAGTGTCGCCAGCGGCAGCGCCGACACGACGACGCTGGTTTGGGACGTACGCGGCCTCAGCGGCAAGACGGGGCCCGCGCCGCGAGTCCTCACCGCTGCCGGCGTGCAAATGCGCTGGGACGAATTGGCTGTCGAACGCGCCGGGACCGCCATCAACGCCCTGGTCGCCTCGCCGCACGAGGCGGTCGCGTTCCTGCGAACCCGGGTGCGGCCGGCTGCGCCCGTGGACGCGGCACAGGTTGCCAGCCTGATCGAAAAACTCGACAGCGACGACTTCGAAGTCCGCCAGCAGGCACAGGGGCACCTGGAAGCGATGGGCGAGCAACTGGCGCCGTATCTGCCCAGGGCGCTGGCCGGCGCGAAATCGCTGGAGACCCGGCGGCGTCTGGAGGCACTCGAGCAGCAATGGACGAGCCCCCGGTCGACGGGCGCGCGGTTACGCGCGATGCGCGCCATTGAGGTGCTGGAGCGAATCACCAGCCCGGATGCGCGGGCGTTGCTGCAAGCGTTGGCGGACGGGTGCCGGCGGCGCTGGTCACCGTGGAAGCCCAGGCAGCGTTGCGCCGGTCGCAGAAGTAAGTTTCCGCGACCATAGGAAGTGGCCCCCGAGCAGACCGAAAAGCCCCGCGAGTAACGGACCCATCGCCCACACCGGTTCACTCACTTCCATGAAGTCGGCGTCGCCCACCGGCGTTGCGATCGGCAGATGCTTGGCGTGGAACGCATCGTAAAAATGCCGATCGTCCAACGGCCGGCCTGCCGCGATTTGTTCCGCCTCGTAACGCTGGTACGCAGCCTGGTACTCCTGGCCTTGGTTCAGCTCGGATTCGAACTGTGCCGGATCGCCGCTGGGCACGGTGTTTTGCCGTGTTTCGCAGAATGCGACGAAGGCGGCGCGAATCTTGGGATCCGGGGAGAAGCGATCGGCCTCGCGAACGGCCCGTGTGTAGGCGCACCAGGCGAGACGGTGCTGGCCGACGTGGTGCATGATCTCGCCGAGCGCCAGCGCAAAGTGCGGATTGGCCCCGCCACCGAGTGCGCCACATGCCGATGATGCCGAGCACCGGCTCGTCGAACGCGACCGACTCCCTGTGCAGCGACGAAACCTCCCGTGCCCAGCCGTCGTCGGCCCCGACCCGCGTGATAAACCCGCGCAATTCCTCACGGTTCGCACAGCCGGCATCGCGCGCACAACGCGCGAATTGCCGATACGCCGGCTCTTCCGCCACGAACAGCGCTCGCCAGTCGCGCCGCCCCGGAATCGAGAACACGGCACACATCCGGGCGTGCTCGACGTACGGCAGCCGATCTAGGCGATGGCCCACCATGTCGTATTTGAGCAGCAGCTCCGGCCGCTCGGCGGTCGCGAGCAAGAACTCGGCGGCGACGGCCTGCCAGACCTCACGGCCGAAGTGGGCCTCAGGGTTGACCTCGATGGACTTGCAGATGAACGCCAATCCTTCGCGGACCTGTTCCGCCGATGCTCGAGCGCCCCCTCGGGCCTGGACCATGTTGGCGTGCATCAGGAACGTGCCGAGGTTGGCGTACGTGGTGTAGAGCTCGCGTCCCTGCATGCCGTGGGCGAGTTGGCCCTTGAGCTTCGCGCGCAGCACGCGAACCCCTTCGTCGGATTGGCCGAGCAAGTCGTACCCTACACCCAGATCGTCAAGCAGCAGATACTTGTCGGGCGGCGGCAGGCCGTCGGCGTCCATCTGCTCCTGGGCGAGTTGGGCCAGGATCTGGCGATTGCGTTCGCGATAGAACGCCGCGCCGTGCCGCGGATAGCGGTCGTGCAGAACATCGTGGACCATGGTGAGCGCAAGGAGATGCCGCCGGGATACCTGGCGATTTGATGCGGCAACGGGAAAACAGCCTCGCGCGGAGGCCACGCCATACCGAGCAGTGCGCCGAGCCCCAACATGACCAACAGGAAAACGAGCTTGCTGGCCGTGCGCCTCAGGCCATTTGCGTAGACGTAGTAGGCGAGTGGAAGGAAAAGAACGACAAAGGGCAACAGGTCCATGCCGCTAGCCCTTGCGGCGCCGCGACGTTAAACCGACCGTGACGCCCGCGAGCGCCATGACGCCGCCGAGCGCGAAGCTAGTTTTCGGATAGGCCGCGACGAGCAACGGTGTATCACCTTCCTCGGGCGGCGGCGCGTCCTGCTTGTACTCGGACTTGAACTCCCGCTCGCGGTTCTTCGTCTCGCCATCGTTGAGGCAGCCCACGGCCGGCGATACGAAGCTGGCGAGTGCGAAGCTGGACACCAGACACAGTGCAACAACGGAGCGAGCCATGGCGTCCTCCCTGGTGGTGCGTTGTGGCGACTCCTCAAGTCTGTGCTTGCCGGTCGCGCCTGTCAACCGTCGAATATGCAATTCTCTGCGGCGGTTTGTCACGAGGTCGCCAATCGCTCGATCTGCGCGACTTCTTCGGGTGCCAGATTGACATCGAATACGTCGAGATCGGCACGCATGTGGCCCGCGTCAGTGGTCCCGGTCAGCGGCACCATCCCAACGTCGAGGGCGAACCGAAAGATAATTTGCGCGACCGAGCGACCGTGGTGCCGCGCGATCCGCGCCAGTTCGGGGCGCGCCAGCAGCGCTCGGTTGGCGGTCAGCAGCGAAAAGCCCTGGTAGATCAGCCCGTTCGCGGCACAAAACTGCCGGACACGACGATCCCAGCCCTCGACGGCGTAGCAGCGGTTCTGCACGAAGCGGGGTCGGACGCGGGCCGCACGGCACAGCGCCTGGAGCTGTTCGACAGTGACGTTGCTGACGCCCAGCATGCGCGCCCGGCCGCTGTCGTGGATGGCTTCCATCGCGTGCCAGGCGTCCCAGTCGGCCGGCGCCAGCCCGGTCCGCTGGGTGGGGCCGTGCAGCAGGTACGAATCGATCATCTCGGTTCCCAGATGCGCGAGCGAGCTGACGTATGACTGCTCGACCTGGACGGCGATCGGGGCCGCGGGATCGTAGGGCAGGCGATGATCCTGTCCTCGGCGAAAGGTGAACTTGGTTTGCAGGAACAGATCGTCGCGAACGACGTGGCCGCGCTCGATCGCCGGCGCGATGCCCTGCCCTACCGCCGCCTCGTCGTAATGGCGGCGCTGGTTGGCGGTATCGATCCCGCGAAATCCTTGCTGGAGCGCGAGCTCGGTCAGCCGCCGCGTCTCGCCCTCCTTCCAGGCCGTCCCGTAAAGGAAGCGCGGCACGCGAACGCCCTCAACCGGCAAGGTTTGTTCGGTCATGGATTTCTCCCAGGCAAACTGACCTTGCTATGGTACGCGGAGCCGCTGCCGCATCGAGCTTCCCGCGCCACCAATAGTCTTCAAGGGCTCGTCTGGGTCGTGATTTGCTGACGTAATTAATTCCCGGAGTCGACGAACCCAAGCCCGGCAAGGTTGCCGCCGCCGTTGGGCGAATCCAGGCGGCCAAGCAGATCGCGCCGGCTCGAGGTTCGGGTTTGCCGCCAGCGCCTGTTGCAGGAGCTGGCGGGCCCGGGCCTCATACGGCGCGGTGCCGGCGGGGTCCTGCTGGCCCACGTGGAGCAGCATCAGCGCGACGTTGTAATGGGCCGCGGCGGCGGAGCCCATGGCGCGCGTCAGGCACGTGATGCTCGGTTCGATTTGCCCGGTGCGCGCCAGTGTGAAGCCCAGGTCGCGCAGACAGCGCTGATTCTCCGGATCGACCTCCAGCGCCTTGCTGAAGCACTTAATGCCCTCAGCCCACTCCTTCTTGCGGTTGTGCATCATCGCGAGGCCGTGCCACAGGCGCACGTCGCGCGGATGCCTGGCGAGGGCCTTCTGGTAAGTGTCCTGGGCGCGCTCGTAGTCGCCCATGCGCGTATACATCCGAGCCAGGCCGCACAGTGCCTCGATGTTTTCCGGCTCGGTCTTGAGCAGCTCCTGGTAGGCGCGGCGGCCCTCGTCACGCAGCTTCGCCTGGACTTCGGGATTGTCCTTGGACGCGTCCGCCTCCTTCTCCTTCATGTCGGCGAACGCGAGCAGCAGTCGCGGCGGCACCGGCTTCTTGGGTTCGTCCTTGGCGACCGGCAGCTCCGGCGGCGCCTCGTTGTCAGTGCGTACGGTGACTTTTTTTTCCGTGGTCGTGATACAGCCGCTCGCGGCCAGCGTCAGACCGATCAGCAGCAGCGCCGACATGCGACCATCCATAGTCGTCCTCATTCCTTACTTCCCCCGTAGGGTGGGCGAAGTCCTCGAAGCCCACCATGCCTAGTCAAGGCATGGTGGGCCTCGAAGACTTCGCCCACCCTACTTAGAACTCGCAGATGAAGCTGCTTGCCGCTTCCATGACCAGGTCCCGCGTCAGCTGGACCGGTTGCCTACGGAATCGGCAAATCGACTGCACGATCTCCAGCAAATCGCGGCAATCGCTGGCGCGCGGGCTGCGGCCGCTGATCGTAGTAGCGCTCGTACAGGTAGTCGATGGCCTCCGGGCAGGGGTTCATGCCCAGCCGCTTGGCCATCGCGTTGAAGATCTTCTCGTAGACGTCGCGCGTCGGCGCGTCGATCTCGACCTTGTGGCGGATGCGCCGCAGGAAGGCGTCGTCCACCAGGTCCTTCGGGTCGAGGTTGGTCGAGAAGATGATCAGCTGCTCGAACGGCACCTCGAACTTCTTGCCCGACGCGACGCGTCAGGAAATCGTGCGCGGTCTTCCAGCGGCAAAATCCAGCGATTGAGCAGTTCCTTGGGGCTGCACAGCTGCCGGCCGAAGTCGTCGATCAGGAAGACGCCGCCGTTGGCCTTGACGTGCAGCGGCGCCTGGTAGAAGTTGGCGCTCGGCGTTGTAGCGCAGATCGAGCATGTCCAGGTTCAGCTCGCCGCCGGTGACGATGACCGGCCGCTTGATCTTGCACCCAGCGCGGCGTCGACGGTGCCGGTGTTGAGCAGCCGGCGGATGGTGGCCTCGTTGTCCTCGAGGCGGTCGTTGCGGATCGTCCTCGGACGGCTGGTGCACCGCCTGGTCGTAAGACGGTGATGATGCTGTTCTCGGCCAGGAAGGCGTAGGGGACGTAGATTTCGCCGCCGGCTGTTGTTCATGAAGTCGCCGATGGCGCGGGCGATCGACGTCTTGCCGTTGCCGGGCGGGCCGTAGATGAACACCGACTTGCCGCTGACGATGGCCGGGCCGAGGGCGTTGAACAGCTCGTCCTTGATGACCAGGTGGGCGAAGGCGGCCCTGCAGCGGCTCGGGGCTGCAGCGTGATGCCGGTGACGGCCTGGCGATAGGTCTGCTCGACGTAATCCTCCAGCGGCACCGGGGCGGGACCGACGTAGGCGCACAGCTTCATGGCGTCCTGGGCGCGGCGGCGGCCCAGTTCGGTCAGGTTGAAGCGGTAGCTGACGCGGCCGATGAGGTCGCCGCCCGTCACCTCGACGCACTTTTCGTCCTTGAGGAACTTGAGCGATTCCTCGATGACCTTGAACGGCAGGCAGAGCAGGCGGGCCAGGTCCAGGCCGAGCATGCCGCCGCGGGTGTACAGCGTGCGCAGGATCAGGTCGTTGAGGAAGCCGACAGCGTCAGGCCGGCCTGCTTGAGGCTTTCCGGGGCGGTCGGCGCCTCCGGCATGCCGGCGCCGTCCCAGTCGAGGGCAATCGCTTTGGTGTTGGAAACCATGGTCTATTCTCAGTTCACGTAGGTCAGGCTTTCCAGCCTGACATATTGGACGCGGCTGCGTCAGCCTGGAAAGGCTGACCTACCTAGGGCTAGGTCTTGTTGCCCCACCAGAGCACGGCGATGCCGAGGGCGACGGCAACGACCGAGAACTGGATGAGCCGGCTGCGATCGTGCACGATCTGCGACATGTCGAGCGCCGGCAACACGGCCGGGACCGCTGCTGACAGCTCGGCGGCGGCGGCCGGCGCGGCCAGCGCCAGCAGGGTGACGGCAATGAGCAGCATGGCAAGGCCGCGCTGCAGCAGGGAAGGGGGAGTGGCATTCATGGTGCGAGATCCTGGTCTAACCGCCGGGGGGTCGGCGTACCAAATGGGCCCGCGACGCAGGGGTGCATCACGGGCCCAGCCAATACATAGCATTTTTTTCGCAGGCAAGCGTTTCGTTTAGCGGCCGGTCGCAGACCGGCCCGGCCCGCAATCGGCCGCTAAACAAGTCTTACCGGGTCCCGCCCGGAGCGCCGCCGCCGCCGCTGCCGGTGGTGGTCGCGCCGCCGGCGCTGCCCGGCAGCACGCCCTGGAAGTTCGGCTGCAACTTCTGGTAGGCACCGAGCAGAACCGCATTCGGCGCCGGCAACGCGCCGGTGATCTGCAGCGCGGCGAGGCCGACCTCGGCCGGATCGTGGATCTCGACGGTGAAGCCGCCGTGGCCATTGGTCTGGGCCACGAGGAACTTCTGAATTGCCAGCGTGCGGCGGAGGTTCAGGTCGTTGCGCATTCGAGGACCTTCTCGGGCGGCAGCTCGGCCAGGCCGGGCAGGTCCTGGGCGGTGGCCAGGTAGAGGCGGCAGTCCGCCACCGGCCGCCGCCGCGACAGGTACTTGAGGCGCTCGATGCCGGCGGGGTTGAGCTGATCGGTCGGCGCCGGTCTTGGGATCATGCTCGAAGTCGTAATTCCAGATGGTCTGGTCCAGGACGTGGCCGTTGTACGCCTGCGGTTGTCAGCCTCGTTGACGCTCGAGCGCGCCTGGAAGTTGTAGCGCTCCATCCAGCACGGGTCGACGATTTCGCGATAGACGGCACAGCCGGCCAGGCTGGACAGGCACACCGCCAGGCCGAGCGCCGTGATCGCGTCGTGATGAATCCGTTCATCGTATTCTCCTCTACTTTTTGAGCATGGTCTCCATGATGTTGATCGCCGCCGGTCCCACCAGCACCACGAAGATGCCGGGGAAGATGAACAGCACCAGCGGGAAGATCAGCTGCACCGCCGTCTTGGCCGCCTTCTCCTCGGCCATCTGCTTGCGCCGCGTCCGCATCGAATCGGACTGCACGCGCAGTGCCTGGGCGATGCTGGAGCCGAAGCGGTCGGCCTGGATCAGGATGGCCGCCAGGCTGCGGACGTCGTCCACGCCGGTGCGCACGCCCAGGTCGTGCAGCACTTCGCGGCGCGGCCGGCCCATCTGCAGCTGGAAGTTCGCCAGCGAGAACTCCTCGCAGATCACCTTGGCATGGTCCTTCATCTCCTCGCACACCTTGCCGCATGGCCGCGTCCAGGCCCAGGCCGCTCTCCACGCACACGACCAGCAGGTCCAGGGCGTCGGGCAGGGTCAGGAAGATTGCCTCCTGCCGCTTGCTGCGGAGGTACCACAGGATGATGCTCGGCAGGTAAAAGCCGACGCCGGTCGTGACGATGACGCCACTGGATCATGAACCAGCCGACCGGCCGTGCCCGGCACGAAGCAGGCCATCGCGATCGCAAAGAACACAAACAGGCACAGCAGCCGCAGGCCGGAGTAAACCATCGGCGCGGCGTCGCTGCGGAAGCCGGCGTTGGCCAGCTTGGTTCTTCAGGGCGTTCTGCTCCAGCTCCGTCTGGGCATCAGCGGCGCCGGACAGCGCCTTGGCGGTGTCGATCAGGCCCTGCAGCTTGTTCCTGCTTGCTGCGCTGGCGGATCCTCGATGTCGGCCAGCGACTGCGGCCGGCTCAGCCGCGTCAGCCGATCCGCGGCCCGGCTGTTGCGGTTGGAAATCATCGACAGCACGGACCAGATGCCGAGCACGAAGCCCGACGAATACCAGCAGCGGGATCAGTTCCGCGAAGCCGATCAGGAGCAAGCACGGATCAGCAGATGCACCTCCACGAGTGCAGTTCGTCCGCTACGTCGGCGTTCGCGGTGCACGTCACGTTGTCATGTTATCGGCCGTTGCGTAGTTCGTCGCTCGCCGCTTGCACACTTCTCGGCCATCGGCGAAGCTGCTGAGTCTTTACACCTTGATGTTCACGATCTTCTTGATCACCAGCGCCCCGAGCACCTGCATGACCAGTGGCGACGACGCTCATCTTGACGCCCAGTCGGTGCGTCCACAGCTTCTCGATGTAGTCGGGCTTGATGTGGAGCATCACCAGGAACAGGCACGAACGGCAAGGCGATCAGCACGACGCCGGACAGCCGGCCTTCCGCCGTCAGGGCCTTGACCTGGCCGAGGATGCGGAAGCGTTCGCGGATGACGTAGCCGATCTTGTCGAGGATTTCCGCCAGGTCGCCGCCGGTCTGCCGCTGGATGCCACCGCGGTGACGAAGAAGCGCAGGTCGAGGTTGGGCACGCGCTCGCACATGTTCTTCAGGCGTCCTCGATGCGCGATGCCCAGGTTCTGCTCCTCGTAGACCCGGCCGAACTCGTCGGCGATCGGCGACGGCATTTCCTCGGCGACCACGTGCATGCCGGCCGCCAGGCTGTGGCCGGCCCGCAGGGCCCGGGCCGACCAGCTCCAGTGCGTCGGGCAGCTGGGAGCCGAACTTCTTGAGCCGCTTCCGCCGCTTGTTCAACAGCCAGACCAACGGCATCAGAAGAAGATCGATGCCGGCGATCGGCGCCAGGTAGACCATTGACGCCCGTCAGCCAGCTGGCGCGTGACGCCGAGCACGCCAAGCACGACACCGATGCCGATCAGCGTGCTGGGCCGGATGTGGCAGTCGGCCTGCTCGAACAGCTTCTGCAGGCTCGGGAAGTTCGGCGTCAGCACTTCCAGCAGCGATTTCTTGTCGTGCTCGAAGGCACTCTTCTTGAGAATCGACGTGGCGGCATCCTCGCCGCTTCTTGCGGCCGGTGAGGACGTCGAGCCGGTCCGCAAGCTTGGCGGAGCCGTCGTTGAAAAAGAACAGCAGCACTCCCAGGAAAGCCGGACGCCGATGAACACGAGCACGCAAATCATCAGGGGAGACATGGCGGTGTCCTTGGGGTGGTGCGTGGTGCGTGGTGCGTGGTGCGTGGTAACTTCACCACGCACCACGCACCACCGACCAGGTCAATCGCGCAACAGCACGCGCTCCTGGAACAAGTTCGACGGCAGCTTGATGCCCGCCGCTTCCAGGCGGGTGACGAACGTCGGCCGCACGCCCGTCGCCTCGAACTGGCCGTAGGCTCGGCCGTTCTGATCGATGCCCAGCTGCTTGAAGCGGAAGATGTCCTGCATGATGATCATGTCCTGCTCCATGTTCATCACTTCCGTGATGCGACGTGACCTTGCGCGGCCCGCCTTGCAGGCGGTTGGCCTGGATGATCAGGTCCACGGCCGAGCTGATCTGCTGCCGCATCGCCTTGATCGGCAGTTCCATGCCGGCCATCATGATCATGGTTTCCAGGCGGGCCTGGGCGTCGCGCGGCGTGTTGGCGTGCAGCGTCGTCATCGAGCCGGCGTGGCCGGTGTTCATGGCCTGCAGCATGTCCAGCGACTCGGCGCCGCGGCACTCGCCGATGATGATGCGTTCGGGCCGCATACGCAGGGCGTTGCGTGACCAGGTCGCGGGTGGTCACCGCGCCCTTGCCTTCGATGTTGGGCGGCCGGGTTTCCAGGCGGACGACGTGGTCCTGCTGCAGCTGCAATTCGGCGGCGTCCTCGATGGTCACGATGCGCTCGTCGTGCGGGATGAAGCTCGACAGCGTGTTGAGCAGCGTCGTCTTGCCGCAACCGGTGCCGCCGCAGATGACGATGTTGAGCCGGGCCTTGATGCACGCCTCCATGAGCATGGCCATCTCGGGCGTGAACGCCTTGTAGTTGAGCAGGTCTTCCAGCTTCAGCGGGTTGGCGCCGAAACGGCGAATCGACATCGACGGCGCCGTCCAGGGCCAGCGGCGGAATGATGGCGTTGACGCGGCGAGCCGTCCGGCAGACGGGCGTCCACCATCGGGCGACGTCTCGTCCACGCGCCGGCCGACCTTGCGACACGATGCGGTCGATGATCTGCAGCAGGTGATCGTTGTCGCGGAACTTGACGTCGGTCTTTTCCAGCTTGCCGCGGCGCTCGACGTAGATCTTGTGCGGACCGTTGACGAGGATGTCGCTGATGGTCGGGTCCTTGAGCAGCATCTCCAGCGGGCCGAAGCCGAAGGTTTCGTCGAGCACCTCGTCGATGAGGCGTTCGCGTTCCATGCGGTTGAGCAGCGGGTTCTCGGTGTCGCACAGGCGTTCGACGACCAGGCGGATTTCGCGGCGGAGCGTTTCGCCGGCCAGGTCGCTGACGCGCGACAGGTCGAGCTTGTCGACCAGCTTGCCGTGGATGAGCGCTTGAGTTCCTCGAAGCTCTTGCCGCCGCGGTCGCCGGCGCCGCCGGCCTGCGAGATACTGCCCATGCGGCTGGCGGCGCCGGTGGCGCTGCCGTTCATGCTGCCGAGGCCGCGTTGCAAACGTGACATGGATGGATTCCTCAGATGCCATCGTGTAGCCGTCACGCTCCGCGTGACGGTTCCTCACGCGGAGCGTGACGGGTTCTACGCTCCGCTGACGGTTCCTCACGCGAGCGTGACGGTCCTCACGCGGAGCGTGACGGGTTCCTCACGCGGAGCGTGAGGACTACACTGGTACGCGAATCCACCGAAACGAACCCTCGACGTTCCTTGCGCCGACTCGGCGGGCGTCTTGCCGCACAGGGCGTTGGCCAGGCCGACCAGGCTCTGCTGCGCCTTGCTCTGCGGGGCGTGCTGTCAACAGCGGCACGCCGGCATTGCGGGCGCCGAGCATCGCGCTGGTAGTCGTTGGGCATCTGCCAGAAGATCGGCCGGCCGATCGTTTCCTCCGCCTTTTGCCAGCGTGATGTCGCTATCGTCGCTGCCGACCCGGTTGACGATGACCTTGACCTTGTCGCCCAGTCCTTCTTCGTTGCCCAGCGTGTGCAGCATGCGGACGACGTTGCGCAGGCTGGTCAGCTCCAGCTGCGCCACCAGCAGGATCACGTCGGCCATGCGCATCGCCGTCAGGTCGGTCGGCGTGAAGCGCTTGCTCAGGTCGAGGACCAGCTGCGTGATAGCTGGCCCGCAGCAGGCTGATCAGCCGCGGCAGGTGGTCCTCGTGGATCAGGCCGATGTCCTCCATCTGCACCGGGTGCGGCAACAGCGACAGGCCCGAGGGATGCTTGCACAGCGAGCGGCGCAGAAAGGTCATGTCGAGCCGGTCGATGTTCATGGCGACGTCGGCCAGCGTGTAGTCGGGGATCAGGTCGAGGGCCACGTCGGCATCGCCCAGGGCCAGGTCGAGATCGACCAGGGCGACGTTCTGCGTCTTGTCCTGGGCCAGGTTGCAGCCGAGATTGACCGCGATGGTCGTGCAGCCGACGCCGCCGCGCGAGCCGACGACGGCCACGACGAGCGATTCGGCCCGGGTGGCGCCGTGGGAGGTGCCGCTGGCATCGCCGCCGGCGCCGCGCCTGGCGCAGCCGCTGCAGCGCCAGCAACAGCTCTTCGAGGACGACCGGCGCCGTCAGGAATTCCTTGGCACCGGCGCGGAGCGCCTGCAGGATGGACTGGCCGTCGCCGCGGGCACTGACGGCGAGGATCGGCATCGCTGGGAATTCCCCGGTGAGATGCTGCGATCAGCTGCAGTGCCTTGTTGTGATCGGAATCGAGCGATCACCACCACGATGTCGGGACTCGACTGCCGGGCGACGTCGATGAAGAATTCATAACGCGAGCACTCGGCCTCGAGCCACACCGACTCGACGCCGAGCAGCAGGTTGCGCAGCGGTTCGCGCGTGGCGTCGGAGGGGTCCACGATCGCGATTCGTTGCACGTCCTTCATGATGTTCCAATCCACAGGTGAAGTAGGACTTCCAGGCAACTGTCCGCCGGCCTGGGGACGAGGCCGGGCAATCAGGGTTCACGGTTCAGGGATCCGGAGTCAGGAGCTTGATTCCCGACTCCGGATCCCTGACCACTTGTTAATGGTCCACGCCCGGCATCGCACCGTAATTCGCCGTCGGCACCGCCAGGAGCGGGTTCAGGTCGCGGATCGGCGGAATCGCGTTCGGCGCCGGCACCGGCAGCGGCTGCGGCACATAGGACACTGGCAGCTCGGCGGAACCGCTCGTCGGGGCCGCCGGCGTCGGCGTCACGGTCGGCAGCGGCCCAGCTGGTAGCAGGCCAGTCGGCGGCGCTGCCGGCACCAGGGTCGGAGGCGCCGAACGAATGGGACTCGGAGCAGGCACGCTGCTCACCGGCACGCTGCTCACCGGCGCCGGAGTAACTCATCGGTCCCCCGTTGCCGCACGTCGCACAGCCGCCATTGCCGCCCAGGCCGCCGCCGAAGCCGTTGAACAGATGCGGCGTCGCGGCACAGGGAATCGCACCAGCGTTGGGACTCAGCATGTGGGCACCCTTGTACTCGAGCGGATTAGCCGAAATATAGCGCGGCCCGCGGGGGGCTTCCATGATTCCTTCCAAGAATAGCTCAAAATCATCGGGGTTGCGCGTTTCGCGGCCCGGAAGATATTTTGGAATGCGATCGCAGCTAAAACCGTCCACCAGGCGCGGCGTGACGATGACCAGCATCTCTTCCTCGACTTCTTGATAACTCTTGTTGGTGAACAACACATTGAGGAACGGGATGTCGCCCAGCAGCGGCACGCGCTGGATGGTCGCATTGACCGTGTTTTGGATGAGACCGCCGATTGCGAGGGTTTGGCCGTCTTCCAGCTGCACCGCCGACTGGACGGAACGTTTCGAGAAGCCTGGGACCGAGGTCGGCGTGGGGCCGGTGACGCTGAGGCTGTTGGCCGCATTGACCGCGCTCAGCTCCGAGCGAACTTCCAGGTGAATCTTGCCGTTCTGGACGATTGGCAGGAAGCTAACCACCGTGCCAAAGTCCTGATAGCTGATCTGCGGTGCGCCGAAGCCGCTGGAGGTCAGCAACGGCACCGAGCCGCCCGAGTTGAACGCCGCGGGCCGGCCGCTCAGCGTGGTGACGCGGGTGTCGGCCAGGATCTTCGCCAGCCCTTCGGTGGTCAGCGCCTCGAGGTAGCCGTGGAAGGCGGCGCTGTTACCGATGAAGCCGAACGTGAGGTTGGGCGAGCCCACCAGGCTGCCCGTCGCGCTGGCGGAGTTGCCGAGCAGGCCGTTGGGTATGAGCGTGGTCACCAGGCTGGTGGCAAAGTTCGTCGGCGAGCTGAGCACGCTGTTGAGTGCGACATGGGCGTCGTTGTAGGCGAAGCTGAAACTCATGGTCCGTAGCCGCGAACGGCTGACGACGGCCGCCACGACCTCCAGCTGCACCTGCTGCACGCCGCCGACGGTCATACCGTTGAAGACGGTCGCCGGAATGTTGATTTGGCCGTCGCGGACGCTAAACACCGCGCGGGCCGCCTCCATGATGCGCTGGCCGGTCTCGACGTTGTTGACGTAGCCGGTCAGGATGACGGTGTTGTTCGGCCCGATGGTCGCCTGCACGGCCGCGGTGGGCGCGATACGGCGGATCAGGTCGAGCAGGTCCAGACGGCGCTCCTCGGTGTCGTCGGTGCGGACGATGACCTGCTCCACGCGTTTGTTGATGTCGGTGAAGATCAGCCGCGACTTGCCGCGACCGATGCCCGTGACGAACACGGTGGTGGGGTCCTTGTCCACCTTGTCGATGCGCACCACCGTGGGGTTCTCGTTTTGCAGATCGACGATCGGCGTGCGGGTCGACATGCCGATGCGGCGGGTCTGATTGACGCCGATGATTTCGGTGCGTGCCTGCGGCTCGATGCCGCCGTTGGCCCCGCCGGCGATCGCGCCGGGGGGAGGCAATTGCTCCTGCGCCGCCAGGTCGAGCACGCCGAAAGCCAGCACCAGGGCGATGAAACAGCTCCACGCCAGGGGGCGGGGCATGCGATTCGTGCGGTGCATCCTTTCACCTCTTCCGAGTTGAGATGTAGAGGGCGGGTGCCTCCACCCACCGCGGTTATTCCGTCCGTGGGTTGCTGTTTACGTTTAGCGCTCGCTCGCTGCGAGCGCTGAACGTAAACAAGCAACACCCCGGATTACGTGCCTACTTCTTGGTGTTGGGCTCCACCACGGCATCCTGCGGGCGCGGCAGGTGCGTCTCCTCCGACTCCGATGCCTCCGGTTGGACGAGCTCGTTATTGTCGTTGAAGTAATAATGGAAGTACCGGGTCTTGCCGCCGTCGCTCACCGCCACCACGTGCTTGCGCGGCGGTGCCTTGGGTTCGGACTTCAACTGAACCACCGGTGGCGCCGTGTCGGTCTTGGTCGTGGGCGCCGGTTCGGGCTTTTTCGCCACTTCCTCTTCGAGGCGGCTGGGGCCGTCGCCTCTCTTCAGCGCGTCGTAGGTCAGCTTGGCGTTCTCGGCCTTGGAAAGGTCGTTGATCTTGCGCAGCGCCAGCGACAGCGTTCCCATCTCGCCGGCAAGCCGCACCTTCAGCAACTCCTCCGGCGTCAGGGCCAGCGTCACCACCTGCGACGGCATCGGCTTGCCGTCCTCGCCGCGCCGCATTTTGTCGTCGGCGGCCAGCACCAGCACGTTTTCCAGCAAAATCTGCGAGTAGGTCGCCTTGTCGTCGGCCCGCCGCACCGTCGAGATGATGTCCACGCGCGACAGCGGCAAACACGCAAAGCCGAACGCGGCGGATTCGACGTTCACCTTCACGCCGACAGCGCGATGGTTGTGCGCCAGCATGAAGGACATGACGTCGTTGCTATCATTCTCGCCGAACATGTCTTCCGGCGTGACGTGGTCCCCGGGACGCAGCGGCCGCTTCAGCACGCGGTTCTTGAGCTGCTCCATGTCGGTCACCGCGCGCTCCGGCTCTTCACCCTTGGTGAAGCGCTTGAGCTGGAACAACTCCTCAGGCGCCTTGATCGTGTCGCCCATGTTCAGGTTTTTCTTGGCCACCAGCACATCGATCTTCGGGTCGTCATCCGTCTGGCGTTCCGCCAGCAGCCGGCTGGTCATGTAGCTCGCGCCAAGGCCGCAAGCAATGGCCACGCCCATCAGCACGAGGGTCTTCGGTTTCATCGGTGCATTCCTCCAGGAAGTCAGGGGATTCAGTATTTCGCCCCGGCCCGGGCCGGGCGAACCGTTTGGATTCTTGAGCGAACGCCGGGCGATTATCGCTTCGCCGCAGTTATTTTCGACCCGCAGACGCGGGTAACTTAAACTTTTGCGCTCGTGCGGGCCCTACCGCCTGTAGGGGCCTTGCAGATTGTCCGTGCTGCGCCGGTGCCGCGCGCGGCGCAGCGGCCCACGCGCAAGCGTTTACAGGCCATACGTGAAGATCAAATACCCCAGAAAGCCGATGCACAGCGGCACCCCGTACGGCAGCCGGTGCCAGCGCGGCCGCCGCGCATTGGCCTTGCTCGACGCCTGCGTGAGGTTCGAAAGCTTGAACAGATCCCCGAGAATCTCGCGCACATGCTGGACGTTCTCGCGGTAGCGGCCGCGCACGACGATCATCACCAGGGCAATTGCCCCACCGACGACGGCGCCGGCGCAAAGCGCAGACGATGATCCAGGGGCCATCCTGACTGCCGTAGAACGCGCCGATCCACGCGCCGAAGCCCATGGTCATCTTGACGTTGCCGGCGCCCATGCCGCCAACCGAGTAAATGGGCAAGAGCAGCAAGAAGCCCAGGAACGTGCCGACGAGCGCGGCGCCGATGCCGCCCGCGCCGGCGTCCAGGCCGAGGTCGTTGGCCAGGCCGAGGAGCCAGCCCGACAGGATGAGGGGGAAGGTCAGCTTGTTGGGGACCTTGAATTTCCACCAGTCAATGATGGCGGCGGCCAGCATGCCGGCGCAGATCACCAGGACCGGCCAGTTTTCCAGGGTCAGCAATCGCATGGACTAATTCCTTGGTTCGGGGTTGGGGTGAGGGGAGCCAAACGCATCAAGAAACGAGCCGCGGCGCCCCAGGGCTCCGCGGCTCGTCTCCGGTGCCGGGGCCGGAGCCCGCACCGCTACGGCATTAGCTCGCGCCGCCGATCGTGGTGCCGACGCTGGTGAACGTGGCCTTGGCGTTGTTGCCCAGGGTCGTGATGGCGGCGATGCACACCACGATAATCAGGGCCAGCATGACGGCGTACTCGACTGCGGTCGGGCCGTCTTCCTTCGCAACGAAGTTGACGACGCTTTGATAGAACTTCTTCATGGTTGGATCCTTTCTCTGAATCCCGTGTCCCGAAAACCCATCCTGCCCGCTTTCTTCTGGAGGATCGCGGCCAGGGTTTCATCACCGACCGCACCGTGCGGCCGGCAGTGATTCGACGACGGAAGGGCGCGCCCATTGGGAGCCGCCCGCCCATGGCAGACTTCCGAAGTCTTGAAGACTTCGGAAGTCTCTCATTAGCTCGCGCCGCCGATGGTGGTGCCGACGCTGGTGAACGTGCTGCTGGCATTCTGGCCGAGCGTCGTGATGGCGGCGATGCACACCACGATAATCAGGGCCAGCATGACGGCGTACTCGACCGCGGTCGGGCCGTCTTCCTTCGCGACGAAATTGACAACGCTCTGGTAGAACTTCTTCACTTCACTGCTCCTTGGATTTAGGGCGAGAGGTTACGGTTGCAAACGAGACGCTGCCTCAGGATCCTGAGACCAGCGTGCCGTTCAGGGCGACGTTGCTGAACGTGGCGTTGGCGTTGCTGCCCAGCAGCGTGATGGCGGAAATGCACACCACGATGATCAGCGCCAGCATCACGGCATACTCAACGGCCGTCGGGCCGTCTTCGGACCGCAGAAAGCGGTCCACGATTCCGAGCAGACTTCGCATGATTGGCTCCCCTTTCTCTGTGTTCCGGCCCCGCGCAGGGCACGGGCAAACTCTTCAGTTCCTCCCCCCCAGGTGGATGATGCGGGTAACGGCGAGCGTCGCACTCTCGAAGCGCGGCGCAATGGAGCATGGCGCTCTCCATGCGTGGCGCTGGCGCAGCGTGGCGCTCGAGGACCGGTCATCCCTTCGGCGGCCTGGCGACCTGCTCCAGCAGGCCCATGGCTTTGCGTCACCGCCTCGCGACGGTTTTGCCAAGTATCGTGGGATGCAGAGGGATCGGCTCACGACGACCTGAGCGGCGTTGGTTAACTCCTTGCCGCAGCCATCGTTGATTCGATCGCATGACAACGCAAACGTAGGTTGCGGCGCCGGGGCAGTCAAATCGATCGCAGCTTTTTTCTCGCTTTTTCCCGGCGAAACGACTGTAGCGGCATGGAAATGTGCGGAAGGCGCAGCCGGCGATTTACGTCCGCCCGTTGCCGCCGGTGCGCACACGTCAGGTGTAAACACGATAGCCCCCGTCCGACGCCCGGGTTATAATCGCGGCATTGACGACACCCGACACCCGACACGCTGAGCCACCGCGGAGGATGATTCCATGACAGCTGAGCTCACCCGCCGACATTTTCTCGGAGCCACTGCGGCCGCCGGCATGGGGGCTCTTGCCGAGCCGGCCGCCGCCCAGGGCACCGGCGCCAACAACCGCCTCATCGTCGGCATTATGGGCACCGGTGGCCGCGGCGCGGGCCTCGCGGCCACGTTACAGCAGCAGCCCAACGTCGAGGTTGCGTACGTCTGCGATGCCGACCGCGCTCGCGTCGACCGCGCCGCCGACGGCGTGCGCAAGGCCGGCAATGCCGGCGTCCGCGCCGTCGCCGACTTCCGGCGCATCCTCGACGACAGGAACGTGGATATCTTCGTCTGCGCTGCCTGCAACCACTGGCATGCGCCGGCCACCATTCTCGCCTGCGCCGCCGGCAAGCACGTCTACGTCGAGAAGCCGTGCAGCTACACTCCGCGCGAGGGTGAGCTGGCGGTGCAGGCCGCCCGCAAGCACAAACGCCTGGTCCAGATGGGCAACCAACGCCGCAGCTGGGCGCGCATCATCGAGGGCATCGAAGAAGTGCGCCAGGGAGCCATCGGCCGGGCCTACCTCGCCCAGTCGTGGTACCTCAACAACCGTCCCACGATCGGCCGCGGCAAGGAAGCTGCCGCGCCGGCGGGTCTGGACTACGACTTGTGGCAAGGTCCGGCGCCGCGCCGGCCGTTCCACACCAATTACCTCCATTACAACTGGCACTGGTTCTGGCACTGGGGCAACGGCGAGCTCGGCAACAACGGCATCCATATGCTCGATCTGTGCCGCTGGGGCCTCGGCGTCGATTTCCCCCTCCGCGTCATGTCGGCGGGCGGCCGCTACCGCTTCCAGGACGATCAGGAGACGCCCGACACCCATCTGGTCGCGTTCGATTTCCCCGGCCGCAAGACCATCACCTGGGAAGGCCTTAGCTGCAATCGCTTACCGGCCGGCAAGGGTGCCGACGTGATGTTTGTCGGCGATAACGGCACCCTGGTGATCGATGGCCACGGCTACAAGGTCTTTGACCCAGCCGGCAAGGAGCTGCGGCAGGTCGAGGCGGCCGACCGCAATATCGACAATGCCCACATCCGCAGTCTCCTCGACGCGGTGCGCGGCAACGGCCGGCTCACGAGCGCGATCGAGGAGGGACACAAGAGCACGCTGTTGTGCCACCTCGGCAACATCGCGCAGCGCGTCGGCCGGGCCCTGGAGTGCGATTCCCGGGACGGCCACATCGTTGGCGACAAGCAGGCGATGAGTTACTGGACGCGTGAGTATGCGAAGGGATGGGAGCCGCAGGCCTGACCGTTTACTGGTTTACGTTTAGCGTTCGGAGGCAGCGTCCGAACGCTAAGGCGATCGGCAGGTGAAAGCGTACCCTCGCTTGCGCGTCGGGCTTGTGTCAGTCACAAGCCCGACGCGCAAGCGAGGGTAAGTTAACTCCTGGCGCTCGCCTTAAACGTAAACGATAATCGCTACCCCTCGCGCTCGTCATTCTGCAGGTCGAGACCGGCCGCGATGATGGCGACCAGCACGTGTTTGGCGATCAGCGTCGCGGTAATGCCGGCGAGCGGACCGAGCGTGTAGCACCAGCCGGTGATCAGCACGGTCACGCTCGACAGGCCAATCTGCCACAGGCGGAAGTGTATGCGGCGCAATGGCGGCGACTCGTCCATGCGCAGCGGCCGCGACTCGAGGGGAGGAAGGGCCATCGTACGTCACCCGCGGACAGGGGCGATACCAATCGTGTAGTCTACCGTGGGCAGCCGAGTGCAGCAAGGGTTCGTAGTTCCGCCTTTAGGCGGTTCCCCGACCGCCTAAAGGCGGAACCACGAACCGGTTCACGGCAGCGCATCCGGCTCGTAGCGCTTGACCATTCGCGGCACCCCGTCGTCGAGCCGCGCGACGTACAGAGGCCGCCGCACATTTTGCTCCGGCGTCATCGCCAGCGTGCCGGCGAGGCCCGGAAAATCCTTGACCTCGCGCAGCGCCGCTGTGAGCTTTTCCACTGTGACCGTCGGGCTGCTTTGCTTGAGTGCCTCGGCATAGAGCTGCAACGCCTCGTAGCCCAGGGCGGCGGCAACGTCGGGCGTTTCCTTGAATGCCTCGCGATACTTCGCAATGAACGCTTGCGTCCGCGGGGCGCCCGCGTCGGGCACAAATGCAGTGGCGACGTGGATCGCCGGGTTGCCCGGCGCGCCTTGCAGATCGGCCGTGTCGCCGTCATCGCCCGCAAAGATCAGCGGCGTCGCGGCCGGCAGCTTGCGCCGCAACTCGACCCAGTCGCGCGCCTTGCCGGCAAAGACCACGGTCCGCACCACGTCGGTTGGCGCAATCAGCTTGGCCAGCTCGTCCCACCGGGCATCCTTGCCGAAGCGTAACGGCACCGGGGGCGCCGCCGCTTTGTCTTGCGCAGGACGTGCGTCGGCAAAGTGCCGCGCGAACGCATCGGCCATGTTCACGAATTCCTCGCGCCGTTCATCGGTCACTACCACGACGTCGACCAGCTTCATGTCGACGGCCGCGTACTGGGCGAGGACGAACGCTTGCTGCACCGGGCGCATGCCGATGGCGAAAACCAGGTCGCTGACGCCGGGCGGGCGCACCCCTGCCGTGGCCAGCAGCGGGACGTGACCGCGGTCGAGCCGGGCGACCTCATCGGGCGTGGCGCCGCCGATGAGACCGAGGACGCGGTTGACGCTCGTGAGCCGGACCGCCTCGCCTTCATAAGCGTCGAGCTGGCCGCGCGTGTCGGCATGGCGGACCTGCAACGGCCGGCCCTGCAGCGCTTCAGTGAGGTTGTCGTCGGTCAACTGCTTGAGCGCGAGACTGATACCCTGCTCCGCGTGCTTGCCGTAGTGGTCGGGCCCGCTGAGGTTGGCGACTTGCCCGAGAAAGATCGGCGCGGATTGGCGCCGTTCTGACAGCCAGCGAGCAGCACCACGAACAGCATGCCGATCGCATGTCCCCTCGCGGTCATGGCCGTTCCCTCGCAGGCGGAATAGGTTCACCCAGGAAAATTGTAGCGAGACGCGCCGGGCTTTTCCCTTGGCACATTACTTCAAGTTCCATGCGCTCAGCGACCTCGACGCCGAGGCCCAGCGGCTCGGCCTCGATCTGCGATTCAGTGCCGACCTAGCGCCGCTTTTTGCCCCCGCAAATATCGGTCCGCTCGTCGTCGGCAATCGGCTGTGCGTTCAACCGATGGAGGGCTGCGATGGTACGCTCGACGGCCGGCCCGACGAACTGACGTTGCGCCGCTATCAGCGCTTCGGCGCCGGCGGCGCCAAGCTCATCTGGGCCGAGGCGACCGCCGTCGTCGAGGAGGCCCGGGCCAATCCGCGTCAGCTCCTGATCGACGAACGCACCGCCGCCGATCTCGCGCAGATGCTGCAGGTATGCCGGCAGGCCCACCGCGAGGCGTGCGGCCGCGATGACGACCTGGTAGTAGGCCTGCAGCTCACGCACTCAGGCCGCTACAGCTATCGCCGTCCGCTGCTCGCCGTACACGATCCGCTGCTCGATCCGCGCACCGTGGCCGATCGCGCGACGGGCCGAGCCGTGGATGCCGCCTATCCGCTCCTCAGCGACGACGAGCTGCACCGCCTGGTCGATGCCTACGTCGCCGCGGCCCGGCTGGCGCACCGGATCGGCTATCAATTCGTGGATGTCAAGCAATGCCACCGCTATCTGCTCAACGAATTGCTGGCGGCGCAGGAGCGGCCGGGACCGTACGGCGGCAGCCTGGAGAACCGCACCCGCCTGGCACGCGCGATAATCGGCGCGATTCGTGCCGAGGTGCCGGGCCTGGTGATCGCCAGTAGGATCAACGTCTATGATGCAATTCCCTATAGCAAATCCGGCGGCGACGTGGGCGAGCCGTGTCCTTACGAGACACCGCTCAGGTGCGCCTGGGGCACCGATCCGCTCGATCCCTTGCGGCCCGACCTGACCGAGCCGCTGGCCTGGATCGCGGAGATGGCCCGGCTGGGCGTAGCCCTGGTCAACGTCAGCATGGGCAGCCCCTACGCGACGCCGCACGTGACCCGGCCTTTCGAGTATCCACCGCCGGACGGCTACGATACGCCGGAGCCGCCGCTCGCCGGCGTGGACCGCCACTTCCGCCTCGCCGCCCAGGTGCAAGAGGCCGTCGGCGGGTTGCCGGTGGTCGGCAGCGGCTACAGCTATTTGCAGGAGTTCTTTCCGCACGCCGGCGCCGCCAATGTGCGCGACGGCCGCTGCACGTTCGTCGGCGTCGGCCGCGCCACGCTGGCCCAGCCCGACTTCGTGCGCCAGCTCGAGGCGCACGGCAAGCTCGACCGCAAGCGCCTGTGCCGCACGTTCAGCTACTGCACGGCGCTGATGCGCAGCAAGCACAACGAGCTGGGACAGTTTGCCACCGGCTGCCCGCCGTTCGACAAGGAGGTTTACGGTCCGATCTGGCAGCGCAGAAGAAAGGCCCCCGGGGCTAGGGTTGCGCAACGCCGGACTAGAATAAGGGCATGTTTCTCGGCCCGCGCGGAGACTACAATGGCGTCGCCGTTTCCAGGCATAAATCCTTACATCGAAGCCTGCGGACTTTGGGAGGACTTTCACGCCAAGCTGATCGGCGAGATCGAACGCGCGCTCGCGCCGGTGCTCCCCGAGCGCTATGTGGTGCGCGCGGGCGAGCGCTCTTATGTGGTCCTGGCGCCATCGGCGCAAGCCGCCGAATACGCGATGCTCCCCGACATCGCGGTGATCACGCGCCGGCGTGCCAAACACCGCAAGAAACCGGCGGGCGGCACGGCGATCGCCGAGCGACCCGTGAACGGCCCTTTGGCAATGCGTGCCCTGGTGGAAACCGAGTTCCGAGAGACCTTTCTCGAAATCCGCGAGTTGAATCCGCACCATCGGCTGATCACCGTGATCGAGGTGCTGTCGCCCTCCAACAAGCGCGAGGACTCGCCGGGATGGGCACAGTATCTTCGCAAGCGGCAAGCGCTGCTGGCGGGCCAGGCTCATCTCGTGAAGATCGACTTGCTGCGCGGCGGCCAACGTTTGCCCATGGAGGACGATTGGCCAGACAGTCCCTATTACCTCCTGGTCGCGCAAGGAGGAGTCGCCCCGGCGCATGGTTTGGCAGGCGCACTTTCGGCACCCGCTCCCGGAGATCCCAGTGCCGCTGGCACCCCCGGATCAGGATGTTCCCTTATCGCTGCAACCGCTGGTCGACGCAGTGTACGCGCGATCGCGTTATGATCAAGACATCGATTATCGCCGCACGCTTCGGCCACCTCCGAGCCCCGAGGAAACGGCGTGGCTTAAGAAGCACCTGAGAGGCCGCAAGGTCTAAGAACCGTAGCCGCTCGGCCTTTTCGACCCTTGCAACCAACTCACCACTGCCATGTCGCGCCAGCACCTGTTAGAGTCCATCGCCGCCACAATCGGCAACTATCGCAAGGGCGAAATCCCAGCGCTGGACGCCGACCACGTCGATTGCTGGATTCGTCAGTTCGACTCGGCCGTTCAGGAGCCCATGCTGGCCGAGATGGACCACGTTCTCAAACAGTCGTACCTGTCGCGTGAATACGTCCTGAGCTTCCTACGCGGCGTGGCCCGCATGCGCCGCCTCGCCGCGTATCCTGGCGTCTGGCAGTGGCTGACGATAGCCCTTGCCCGCTTCGCCGGTCGGGGCATCGACGGCAAGGCCTATCCGTGCTTTGGCGAGATGTCCAACTCCTTGAAATTCAGAAGCACGGCGCCAGCCAGCGCGAGATGCTGTGCCTGCTCAAAGACGTGCTCCGCGAGGAATACGGGCCGAATGCCGTTCGGGCGCGCCCGCCGGCCCGTTCCTCTACCTGGACGACATCCTGTTTACCGGCAACCGTGTGCTCGCGGACGTTGGCGAATGGATTCGGACGGACGCGCCGCCGCGTGCCGACCTCGTGGTGATCGTGATCGCCTTCTACCGGTACGGCTTCGGGCGCACCCACACAAGGATTCTGGAAGCGGCAGCCAACGGCGCAAGCGGATTGGCCTTCACTGGCTGCGCGCCATGGAGTTCGAAGACCGGCGCCGGGCGCCGGCGCGCGGGACGGCTTCCAACCGACTCTTCTTCCGGACGTTCCCCTCGCTCACGCTTATGCGTGGGCGCTGGGAGAGGCTGGGTTTCCCGTCCGGTTCAGGACACCGACATCCGAGGGTCAGTGCCGTATCTTTTCCTCCGAAACGGGGCGCCATTTGCTTGAACAACAGTTCTTGCTTGCCGGGCTCAAAATCCGCTCCTTTTACCGAAAACCGCAGGAAATTCTGCGGCCACTCGGTTACCATTGGCACAAGGGTTTGGGCTTTGGCGCCACCGTCGTGACGTATCGCAACTGTCCGAACAACTGTCCGCTCGCATGGTGGTGGGATAGCGCAGCGCTCGGCGCGACCCGCGCTCGTGGCGAATGGTACCCGCTTTTCCCCCGCAAGGTTTGATTCATCAGCAACAAGGAGAGACGAATGGCGGAAGGCGATAATGGCGTTTACCATCGGGCGCGGTGCGCGGTCTTCCGGAAGACGCATGAGGAATTCGGCGGCCTGTCCAACATGGCCAGCGGCTACCCCCTCACGGTCAACGGCGTGTCGATCCGGACGTCGGAGGCCCTTTACCAGGCGTGTCGTTTTCCGCATCTGCCCGACATGCAGCAACTGATCGTCGAACAGAAAAGCCCGATGGCGGCCAAGATGGTGGGCAAGCCGCATCGAGATCAGTCCCGGCCGGACTGGGACCGCGTCAAGGTTCGCATCATGCGCTGGTGCCTTCGCCTGAAACTGGCCCAGAACTGGCCTTCGTTCTTCTCCCTCCTCTTGTCAACCGCGGCTCGGCCGATCGTCGAGGAGTCCAGCCGCGACGACTTCTGGGGGGCACGGCCGCAGGACGAGGATACGCTCGTTGGGGACAACCGGCTCGGCCGGCTGCTCATGGAACTTCGTGAAGATGCGCAGCAGCCGGACGCAGACGCTCTCATGTATGTCGAGCCGGCGCCCATTGCCGACTTCTCGATCTTCGGGGCGCCGATCCAGTCCGTTACAGCGGGGCCCATTCTCGCCGAGCCGCTTAGCGATCCCGACCTCAACCCGCCTGAAACAGCTATCTGGAAATTGCTGTAAAATGAGCGAGGAAGGAGCACACCACAATGTACACACGCGCCCCCGCAGTCTTGGTCGCCCTGCTTGTTACGGTCGCCGTGGCGGCCGGCCTGATCCTGGCGCGGCGCGGACGGTTCGGCGGCGCGCGCCAGCATTCCAGCAGCTGGTCGGCGGACTTGGCTTCGGACCATCGGCCGATCTGAACCATTGCGCCTTCGGCTGCGATCCTCGGCTTTGCCCCGACTGTGAGCAGGATCACGGGCCGATCCCGGCCGGCAAGTATTTTTGCCCACACCACGCGTCGGCGATCTTCTATTACCGGCCGTTGACCCGTTGACCGGGGAATGACACCATCATGGGCGCCTTGCCGGGCATCGCCGCGACCGGGCTGACCGCCGTCTTGCAATATCCCCTGCGCAGCCTCGTTACCGTGGCGTGCCTGGTCGCGGTGCTGTTGCCGTACCTGGCCGGATTGGGTCTGTCGCGCGGCGTGCAAGCGGAGGCGGAAGACGCGCTCCGGTTCGGGGCCGATCTATACTTCGGCGGCAGTCAGCTTGGCCGGCCGGTGCCGGTGCCGGTGACGGCCGCCGATGCCATCCGCAAGATCGACGGGGTGCGGAGCGTAGTGCCGCGCATCGTCGGCGGCATCGTGCTCGGCACCGAACGGCTGAACGCGGTGCTGGTCGGCATCCCGGCGGAGCACTTCCCGGCAGGCATCGACTGCATCGACGGCCGGCTACCGGCGCCGGGCAGCCGTAACGAGCTGGTGCTCGGCACGGAGCTGGCGCGGCGGCTGCGGCTGCGGGTGGGCGACGTGATTCCGCCGTTCTACCAGAGCCGCGGCGGCGAGCGGTTGTCGCAGATTGTCGGCGTGTTTCGCTCCGACGTGTCGCTCTGGCAGGCACACGTCGTCTTCACCACGTTCGAGACGGCCGCGAACATTTTCGACGCGCCGGGGCTGGCGACCGATCTGCTGGTCGACTGCCGGCCCGGCTATGCCGAACAGGTCCGCACGACGATCCTGCGGACGGTTCACCTGACGCCGGCGGACGCGACGGCCCCGATCCAGCCGCGCGTCACCACGCGCGTCGACCTGGAAGCGCTCGTGCCGCGCGGCCTGCTGCACCGCGAGGGGATCTTCAATCTGCTCTTCGTGCTCGCGTTCGCCGTGACGATCCTGGTAGTGCTGGTCACCTCGGGGTTCGGGATGTCGGATCGGCGTCGCGAGATCGGCATCCTCAAGGCGACTGGCTGGCAGACCGACGAATTGTTGCTGCGCGGCAGCGTCGAGAGCGGCGTGCTCAGCCTGGCCGGCGCGGCGCTGTCAGTGCTGCTCGCGTACGTCTGGCTGGACTGGGGCAACGGCTACTGGATTGCGAGCGCGTTCCTCGCTGGCGTCGATGCGGCACCCGGCTTCCAGGTGCCGTTTCGTCTGACGCCGGTGCCGGTGCTGCTGGCCGGGTTGATTGCGTTCGTGGTCGTGATGACCGGCACGCTCTACTCGACGTGGCGGGCGGCGACGGCGGCGCCGTTGGAGGCGATCCGCCGTTGAGGCGAGCGGTTTGACTGTATAACCGTGCTCCAATTACCATTCGTTTCGTCTCACCCCCCGAGACACCCCGTGAGACGAATGCTTGCTCCCCGTAGGACGGCCTTCCCAGGCCGTCCTACGGGGATCGCCTAAACCTCGTGGCGTTTGCGGCGTCGCTGCCGCCAGGCGGCCAGCGACGCCAGACCGGCACCGAGCAGCGCGGTGACCAGGCTGGCCGGTTCGGCGCGGTCGGCGGCGGCGGCGCGGGGCCGCCTGGCGGAACCCCGGTGCCGCTCGGCGGCGGCGGCGGCGTGGTCGGTGGCGGCGGCGGCGGCGTGCCGTTGCCCGGCGGCGGCGGAACACCGCCACCTACCGGCGGTGGTGGCGGCGGGGGCGGCGGGGGCGTCGTGTTGGTCGGCGGCTTGGTGGCATGACCGCCGACCAGCGTTAATTGCGTCGCCACCAGCTCGCGCACCGAGATCCTCACGCCATGCAGCCAGGCTCTCGCCCAGTGTCCGCACCACGGCCTTCACGTTGACCGGGGCGACGGTCCGAGCGACCGGGGGCGTCGTTGCGACGGGGCTGAAGGCGGGCGTGCCACGACCCGGTGATCCAGCCGTGCATGCCGCCGGGGCGTTCGTGGTCAAGATGTCCGCATGCGCGCGGCCGACGAACACCAGGGTCGAGCCGGCGAACAGCGTCACCGCCAGCAGATGCCTTTTCGCGTTCCACCAACCATCCATGGCTTCTTCTCTCCGTGGATAAGGGGCTAGGGTCGATCGACTCGGCGCGGGGGGATCGCGGCCCGAAGAACCATCGTAACCGGTCCGCCGCCGGTCGGGAAAGAGGAGCTTTCCGGGTCCTGCCGGTCGGGCAACCTGGGTACTGCGGGGAAGGCCGGCGCCAGCTGCGGCTCCGATGGGCGTCGGCACTGCGGGTCCTGCGGGTCAGTCAACGTGGCGAACCGTTACCGGTTCTGCGTGCTTCACGAAAACTGCCAGGTTTGCTCATCTCCCGAATCGTTCCATCGACAACGAGAATCCTGCCGAAAACGATCCCTGGGGCAAGGATGCCCCAGCCGAGTCGCCTATTCAATACCGAATTTTCACACCCAGCGTCAACCGCGATTTTGGCTCCCGCCCACATCCCCACAGAGGGTCCGTATGATGAATTGGTTGCGCAAAAGCTTGCTGTGGGCATCCGTGGGCTGTTGCAGCGCGGCGACCGCGACCGCCCAGACGCTGGCGCCGCGGCCGGAAGCCGCGCCGGTGGTCATCTGTAGGCCGCAGCCATTGACCGCGCCGGCGACCGCCACCATCACGGTCACCGTCGGGCCACCCGCGGCGCCGCCGCGAGCGGCGCCGACCCGGGTGGCGCCGCGGCCGGCCACCGTCCCCGCGATCATCGTCCGCGCCCACATGGAAGAATTGCCCGATCGCATCCTGCCAAGTGCTGCCGAGCTCGCGGACGCCCAGCTCAGGACCGCCGTACAGCTCATTCCGGATGTGCCGCTGCCGCTCGCGCCGGCGTCGACGCCGCCGAGCGCCGAACCGGCGCTGGCCGACGCCAACAGGCTGCCCGTGGTTCCGGCCGTTCCCGAAGCGTGGTTGGGGGCCCCGCAGAGCGCTCCGCAGAGCCACCCGTGGACCGGCCTCACCGTCGACGTGCCGGCCGGTACCGCTTCGGTCGTCGTCTACGACATGGGCCCCACCGGCATCTGGGGCGCGCCGGCGGCCAATGCGACGTTCTACGGTCGCGCGGAGTACCTGTCGTGGTGGACCAAGGGCGATCGCCTGCCGATCCTCGTCACCACCGCCCCGGCGACGACCGATGAGAACTTCCGCGGCACACTCGGCGTACCCGGCACCGTCCCGCTGTTCGGCGGCGACACGACCAATCAGGGCCCGCAATCGGGAGCCCGCTTCACCATCGGCTACCGCCCCGACCCGTGCAGTCCCTGCTCCATCGAGGCCGACTACTTTTTCCTGGGCCCCCAGCACGACAACTTCTTTGCCGACAGCTCCCAGTATCCGGTGCTGGCCCGGCCGTTCTTCAACGTGAACATCGGCGCCGAGGACCGGCAATTGACCGCCACGCCGGGCATTCTGCCGGCGGACGCGTTCATGCTGCGCGGCTCGATCACGGTCAACAATTTTTCCAACTTGCAAGGGGGCGACATCAACCTGCGCAACTGCCTGTGCTCGGACTGCAATTACAGCCTGAGCGGCCTGGCCGGCTTTCGCTTCCTCGATCTGCGCGACGGCGTGAGCATTACAGAAAACGTCGTGTCCGCCGCCGCGGTGGCGGGCTTCCCGAACTTCACGCCCGGCAACCAGATCATCGTCAACGACAGCTTCGCGACACGCAATCTGTTCTACGGCGGCCAATTCGGCTTCGACGGCGAGTATCGCATGGGCAAGTGGTTCATCGGCGCCTGCGCCGAGCTCGGCCTGGGCGTCACGAACGAAACCATCAGCATCAACGGCAGCCAGACCGTCACCACGCTTGCCGGCGCGGACGACGTATGTCGGCGGCCTGCTGGCGCAGCCGAGCAACATCGGCACGGTCTCGCAGAACCGCTTCAGCGTCGCGCCGCAGGTCGGCCTGCGCGTGGGCTACAACCTCACCGACAATGTCCGCGTCTTCGTCGGCTACGACTTCCTCTACTGGAGCAATGTGGTCCGCGCCGGCGACCAGATCGACACCAGCGTCAACGTGTCGCAGGTGCCGAATTTCACTCCGGTCGGCGGCAGTCCATTCTCCCCTCCGAGCAGCATCGTTCGCCCGATCGTGCCGTTCACCACGAGCAGCTATTACGCCCACGGGTTGAATGCGGGGCTTGAATGGCGGTATTAACGATCGATGTTTACGTTGAGCGTTCGCAGGCCGCCTCCGAACGCTCAACGTAAACGCCGAACGATCGCCTCACTCCTTCTTCGCCGCCTCGCGGCGCACAAAATTCTCGAACTTGCGCCGATCGATCGAGCCGTTGCCGTCCGTGTCGATCTCGGCGAAGCGTGCGGCCAGCGGCGTGCCCTTCAGCTCGTCGGGAGTGAGCCGGCCATCGGCGTTCTTGTCCAGCGCGTCGAAGTCCGGCCCCGCATGCGCGAACGGCCCGCCACCCGGCCCACCGAGCAGGCGCTGGGCCAACACCCGCAGTTCCTTGCGGTCGAGATAGCCGTCCTTGTTGGTGTCGAGCTTATCGAAGCTCTCGGCGACCTTGCCCTTGGCCTCCGCTGCGCAATCTTGCCGTCGCCGTTCGTGTCCATGAGCTTGAGCAGGGTCGCGACGATCTCGTCAGGCGTGTTGCCGAACTTCTTCGGCAAAGTCTTGTCGTCCTTCGTCTGGGTCTGGCCCCGCGCTCCCAGCAACAGCAGGCGCCCGCGGCCAATGCGATCACGCGTTTCATCGGCTTCTCCCGTTCAGGTGCGGGTGTTCGTCCGGATGCTCGGCAATGGGCAAGAATTACAAAAGCGCACCGGGGCTTGTCCTCGCGACGTTCGATGTTATGATTGTAGTGGAAGTGCTGCCACTCGCTCCCCACCTCATTTCAACGAGACCGGCACCCTCCCGTCCTTAACCTATCTGCCGGGACACACCCCTCGGTCCCCGCTCGGCCGTCGCCCTGGGAGGTGTCGCATGCACCCCAAGCTGGGCCATGCACGCTGGTTCCTCGATGGCAAAGCCACGGCAGGCGTCCTCGTTACTTTCGCCCTGCTGGCGATCACCGGCATTGCGGCGCTCCTTAGCGTACAGCAGGTCGGCGCGACGATGCGCCAGGTGGAGCATACCCATGCCGTGCTGGAAGTCGCCGATAGGCTGCGCACCGCCCTGCTCGACGCGGAGACCGCCCAGCGCGGCTACCAGCTCAGCGGCGATCCCGCGTACCTCGACGCATGTCGTAGTGCGCTGCCGCCCGCCCAGGACGCGGCCCAACAGCTGCGGTCGCTAACCCAGGACGACCCCGACCAGCAACAGCGCGTCGACGCGCTGGCGCCATTACTCGACCAACGGCTGGCCCTGTTGTGCGCCGCGGTCGAACACCCCAACGACCATATCAACCCTGCGGCCGAGCGCCCGGTCAAGGACGAGAACAAGCAGCTGATGGCTGACCTGTGGCGGTTGCTCACCGCGATTCGTGACGCGGAGCTGGCGCTGCTGGCCGAGGGGTCACGGCGCGCCGAGGCGGCCGGCCGGTGGCTGGGGCTGACGACCACCCTGGCGAGCGCGCTGGCCCTCGCGGCGGCGCTGGGCGCGTTGCTGTTGATCAACCGCAGCGCCGCGCTTCGCTACGAAGCCGAGGAGGCGTTGCGCCGCCGCGAGGACGCCGACCGCCGTCGCGAACAGGAGGCGCTGCGCCGCGCCCATGGCGAATTGAGCCGCGCCCTCGTCGAGTCGGAGGAAGCGCGTCACCGCGCCGACGAGCTGGTGCGCGGCGTCTTTCGCGGCGCCCCTCGCCATTGTCGCGCTCGACCTGGAGCGGCGGGTTCGCCTGTGGAACCCGGCCGCCGAACGCGCCTTCGGCTGGACCGAGCCCGAGGTGCTCGGCCAGCCCTATCCGCTCGTGCCGCCGGGCAAGGAGGCGGAGTTCCACGACCTGTTCACGCGCGCCCTGCGCGGCGGCTCGCTGCTCGACGTTGAAACGCAGCGGCGCGGCAAGGCCGGCCAGCTGATCGACGTGACGCTGTCGGCGGCGCCGCTGCGCGAGGCGGCCGGCGAGGTAGCGGGCGTCCTCATGGTGCTCGCCGATGCGACGGAACGCAAGGCTCTCGAAGCCGAGGTACGTCGGGCCCAGAAGCTCGAGGCGGTCGGCCGCCTCGCGGGCGGCATCGCCCACGATTTCAACAACCTGCTGACCGTCATCAACGGCTGCTGCGACCTGCTGCGGCTGAACCGGCCGCCCGATGACCCGGAGCGTGAGCTGGTGGACGCCGTGCACGGCGCCGGCGAGCGCGCCGCGGCCCTGACCCGCCAGCTGCTCGCGTTCGGCCGCCGCCAGATTCTTGCAGCCACGCGTGCTCGACCTCAACGTGATTGCCGCCGATCTGCTCAAGCTGCTCGGCCGGCTCATCGGCGAGGATATCACGCTGGAGCTGGCGCTCGACCCGGCGTCGGCGCCGGTGCGCGGCGACCAGGCCCAGATGGAACAGGTCATCATGAACCTGGCGCTCAACGCCCGCGACGCCATGCCGCAAGGCGGCCGCCTGGAAATCAGTACGCGGCACGTCGAGCTGAGCGGGACGTTCGCAGCGGCGCACCTGGAGGTCCGGGCCGGGCCGTACATTTTGCTCAGGGTCCGCGACACTGGCATCGGCATGGATGCGGCGGTGCGGGCGCATTTGTTCGAGCCGTTCTTCACGACCAAGGGCCCAGGCAAGGGAACAGGCCTGGGCCTGGCCACGGTCTATGCGGTGGTCAAGGAGGCCGGCGGCGCTATCGACGTCGTCAGCGCTGCGGGACAGGGGACGACGGTGCACGTTTACCTGCCGCAGGCCGCCGAGCCGGCCGGGCCCGCGCCGCCGCGATCCTTACCCGCCCCAGGCGGCGCCGAGACCGTGCTGGTGGTCGAGGACGAGCCGCGCCGTGCGCGACTGCTCGGCGACACGTTGCGCAGCCGCGGTTATGTCGTGCTGGAGGCGAGCAACGGTCTGGAGGCGCTGCGTGTTGCGGCCGGCCATGACGGGCCGATCCATCTGCTGGTGACCGACGTGGTGATGCCGCACCTGAGCGGCCGGGCGTTGGCGGAACATTTGGCGGCGCTGCGGCCGGCGCTAAAGGTGCTATACCTCTCGGGCTATACCGACGACGCGATCATGCGCCACGGCGTGCACGAAGGCTCGGCGTTCCTGCAGAAGCCGTTCACGCCGGACGCGCTCGCCCAGCA
The DNA here is from genome assembly GCA_963834865.1 of uncultured Gemmataceae bacterium. Classification (GTDB taxonomy): domain Bacteria; phylum Planctomycetota; class Planctomycetia; order Gemmatales; family Gemmataceae; genus CAWIDK01. The sequence goes on along the minus strand of CAWIDK010000005.1, from coordinate 346,561 downwards.
GGTACGTGCCGTGCTGGCGGCTGCGCATGCACATTGACGGGGCGTCCGCCTTTTCTCTTGGGCCGGTCCGAAAGCTCAGGTAGAATGAGGGTAGTCGAGGAACAATAACATGCCGCGATCTGTCTGAGAGGAGACATTCATGATGGCGTTGGTTCTTTGCGAAGTGAAGCGCGTCCCGGAACGGTCTCCGACTCGGTCGCCGTTCGAGATACGACCAGCCAGCCGACCGTCCTCGAAATCCAGCGCGATTTCGTAGCTCATCGCAATGGAAAGACCTATCTTCCTTCCCATTGGTGTGGTCTACCGGGACAAGGAGAAGGGCGTTGCCCTTATTGAGTTTCCCGTGGAAGCGGACTCGGGGACACATCGGATTTGGGTGCCGCTGACTTCGCTGCTGGAGCCGAACGGAGTTCCCGCATGATCCCCTCCGATCGGGAGATCAAGTTGGCATGAAGATTTGTCAGCTCATCCTCGAAGAAGTCCACGGCACACCGGAGAAGGGCTATGAAGGCGTCTTCGCCACGCAAGCACCGGAAGTTGTGCCCGCGACCTCCGAACCAACATTGCGGAAACGGCGTCGCCGGTGAGCCGCACCGCGCCTGGGCCATCCTGCGATCGCAAACGGGCGCGGTTCTGATCCGGCACCGCAGTTGGTAGGATGTGGTTAAAGGGATGAATACCTATCTGGTGACGGCAGCAGATTTCTGTCAAAATCGCGCAAAAAATGCTAGTGGTTCGGCACGGCAGCGGCTACAATCACGCCGCCTACATGATTCGCCCTGTTGTCCCCAGCGGCAGCCGGGCTCAACTACCCCCAAAGAGGACTCCATGAACAAGACCGCGACGCAACGCCCCGCCGGTCCGGTTGTCACCGCCGCCGTCCCCCTGGCGGCGGTCGAGAAGGTGCTTGGCTTGACGATCGCCGCCGCCCAGGATCGCCATGGCCGGCTGACGCCGCGCGAGCTGCAGGTGGCCGGCATGATGGCCGCCGGCACGCCCAACCGCGAGATCGCCGCGGAACTGGGCATCAGCCCCAAGACGCTGGACATTCATCGCGCCAATGTCATGCACAAGCTGCTGGCACGGACCACCGCCCAGGTCGCCAACCTCGTCAACCTCCTGCGCGTCGCGGACAATGCCACCACTCTGGCCGGCTGACCATCACGGGTGGTCGTCCAATGCGATGAGTTCCTCGTCGGAGGCGCTATCCAGGGCGGCGAGCGCCTCGAGATCGAGCCGCCGCCGCTCTTTTTTCCGCGCTGCGCGTACCTGCCGACATGCCGACCCGCGCTGCTCGGACACAGGTCGCTACTTCACATCACGTATTGCTGCTGGAATTGCGACCACCTTGCCGCACTGGGGGCAATTGACCTGCCGTCCGGCCCATTGGCTCTTTGCCTTGAGCTTCTTGCCGCACCATTCCCGATAACAAGCGTATCGTCCTCGACGTGCGCCGCCTGGCGGGATAACCCGGCGAGTCTGGCGAAACGCTGCCGGCAATACCGTCCGCCAAACCCGGTACCGGGCCGCGGCGCGAAAAAAACATCATTGCGCCTGCCCGTCGGCCCGAGACCTGTTTATATTAAGCCGATGACAGCTAGATGCTCTCGGCGTGCCGGGCGCATAGACATCGAGGATCGGTGTTGCCCCTTGCCGATTCCCGCAGGGGATCGGAGGGGAGGGCTTTCGCTCTATGCAGTATAACGCGGCCATCACGGGGTGCGGTTGGCACAGTCCCCAGCACGTGCTGACCAATCACGACCTGCAGCAGCTCGTCAACACCAATGACGAGTGGATCCGCAGCCGCACGGGCATCATCGAGCGCCGCAAGGCGGGCGATGAGGAAACCACGTCGTCGATGTGCGTGCTGGCGGCCCAGAAGGCCCTGACCCAGGCGAAGCTGTCCGCGGGCGACGTTCGAGCTCGTCATCTGCGCCACCACGACTCCCGACTACCTGCTGCCCGCGACGGCCTGCCTGATCCAGCACCGCATCGGCGCCGAAAAGGCCGGCGCGTTCGATCTCAACACCGCGTGCAGCGGCTTTTTGTATGCCCTGTCGATCGCCAGCCAGTTCATTCAATGCGGTACCTACAAGCGTATCCTGATCACGGCCGGCGAGGTGCTGACGCGGTTCACCAACTGGGAAGACCGGGGCACCTGCGTCCTTTTCGGCGACGGCGCGGCGGCGGTGGTCCTCGAGGCGACCACCCAGCCGGTCGGGGTGCTGAGCAACGTCCTGGGCAGCCGCGGCGACGTCGAGGGCTTGCTCACCATCGAGGGCGGCGGCGGCGCCCGGCCGGCCACCGCCAAGACCGTTGCCAACAAGGACCACCTGATCCGCATGCGCGGCAACGAGGTCTTCAAGATGGCGGTGCGCAACATGGTGCAGGCCTGCCATGAAGCGCTCAGCCGTGCCGGCCTCACCCTGGGCGAGGTCCGTGCCGTCATCCCGCACCAGGCCAACAAGCGGATCCTGCTGGCCACCGAGGAAGCGCTCGCGCTGTCGCCGGGCCAGATGTACGTCAACATCGATCGCCACGGCAATACCGGCGCCTCATCGCTGCCGATCGCCCTGGGCGAATACCTCCAGCTCCATCCCGCCGACGTCGGCGACAACTTCCTCCTGGTCGCGTTCGGCGGCGGTCTCACCTGGGCGGCGTCCGTCATCCGTTGGGCCGATGTTCCCGCCGTCCGCCAGGAACGCGGCCCGTCGATCGCCGAGCCTAGCGCCATGGTGCTGACGCGTTGACACCTCAAGCCGCGGGATGAGCGCAGCGAACCCCGCGGGTCTGCCCCCCCCTAGAATAAGATCATCATCTTGCCCCAAGGTGCAACCATGCGCCCGCTTGCCGTGATTGTTGCCGCCGCCTTCGCGTTGACGATTGCCTGGGCCGGTCAGGACGACCCACAGACCGCCGCCCGCAAATCGCTTGCCCCGCGCACCGTCACCTTCTCGAAGCCCGCCCTCCCATTGAACGAGGCTCTCGCCGAATTGACCGCGCAGACCGGCAACGTCATGACAGACCAGCGCCGCCAGAAGACCAGCCCGCCGATTCAGCTCCCCAGCGAACCGGCCGCCTTCTGGCCCGCCCTCGACGCGATCGGCAAATCCGCCGGCATTGGCTTTTCTCCCTACCCGGCCGAAGGCGGCGTCGCGCTGACCGACGGCCCCTACCGTTCCATGCCGACCGCGTATGCCGGCCTGTTCCGCGTGGCGGTGCGCCGCGTCGGGGTAAGCCGGGACGAGGAGACGCGTACGCACCACTGCCAGCTCGCCCTGGAGGTCGCGTGGGAGCCGCGCTTCCGCCCGTTCTATCTCGACCTGCGCCAGTTCAAACTGACCTTCGCCGCCGATGCGTACAAAAAGCAGCTGCAAGACATCGTGCCGGCGCGGCCCCGTGGCCACGGCCGGCCGCGGCGCGATCGAGCTGGACGTGCTGGCCGCCGCCCCCGACCGCACCTGCCCGCGGATTGCCGTGCTGGAGGGGACGCTGTGGGCGGTCGGTCCCAGCAAGATGCTGTCGTTTCGCTTTGCCAAGCTCGTCGTCGCCAAGCCCGGCGTGAAAGCCGAGCTGGCCCAGGCGGTGCAGGAGGGCGTAACGGTGACGATTGGGCCGATTCGCCGGCAGGCCGACGCCGTGCTGGTCACCGTCGCGATCGAGAACCCCAGGGGCAGTCCCGGCTTCGAGAGCCATCAATCCTGGCTGGAGAACAACCGCATCGTGCTATTCCACGGCACGGGCGCCAAGAAATCGTCGCTGGCGCCGACCGGCACCCGCGAGGAGATGCGCGGCAACGGCGCCCGCGTCGTCTACGAGTTCGCCGAGTCGCCCGAGCAGCGCCTGCCGGATTCGCTCGACGGCTGGACGCTCGCGTACGAGACGCCGGGCCGCATCGTCGAGCTGACGGCGCCGTTCACGCTGAAGGAGCTGCCGTTGCCGTGATGTCAGGGGTGATCATTTGACGGATGACGGTTGGACGATCGCAGCGGTGCTCACGGTCGTGTTCCTGGCCACGCTCATCCGATCGGCACTCGGCTTCGGCGAAGCGCTGGTGGCGGTGCCACTGCTCGCCCTCTTGATGCCCATCGAGGTCGCCACGCCCCTGGCCGTGCTGCTGTCGATCACCGTCGCGGGCGTCATCGTCGTGCAGGACTGGCGCCACGTCCACATCCACAGTGCCTGGCGGCTAATCGTGTCCACCCTGTTCGGCATCCCCCTGGGACTGCTGCTGCTGGTGGCGGTCGCGGAGTATGCCGTCAAGGCGATCCTGGCCGTCGTCATCGTCGCATTTGCGGCGTACTGCCTGGCACGCCGGACGCCCGGCGCGCTGAAAGACGACCGGCTCGCCTGGCTATTCGGGTTCGCGGCCGGGGTTCTGGGCGGCGCCTATGGCATGAACGGTCCGCCGCTGGTCGTTTACGGCACGCTCCGCCGCTGGCCGGCCGAGCAGTTTCGGGCGACGCTGCAAGGGTATTTCCTGCCCGCGAGTCTGGTAGGGATGTTCGGCTACTGGCTCGCCGGCCTCTGGGTGCCGGCCGTGACGTACTGCTTCCTGCTGTCGCTCCCGGTCGCGCTGGCGGCCATCTGGCTGGGCCGCGTGGTCAGTCGCCGCCTGCCGGGCCCAGCGTTCATTTGCGCCGTTCATGTCGCTCTCATCGTCATCGGCATCACGTTGTTGATCCAGGCAGCGTGGAGCTGATCTGATCACTCTGGTCGAGGGCCATCCGGTGCGCACGGCTCGCAAGCTGCGAACGAATGCCGATTTTCTCATCATTGGGGGCGGGATGGCCGGCATGGCCGCCCTGGCGGAGACGCGCCGCCTCGGCATCTGTGCGATCTGCCTGGAAGCTCACGCCAGACCAGGCGGGCGTATTCGCACGGTGCGCAACAAGCGCTTCGCGAGATACCCCATCGAGCTGGGCGCGGAGTTTGTCCACGGCGCCGAGATGAAGCAACTGTGCGAGTCGCTTGGACTCACGCTCATCAAACATCCCTCCGACGGCGTTGCGTACGTGGACAAAGAGTTTCTGCCGCTGCTGCCGATCCTCCAGGTGTTCAAGAGCATCCGTGAAGAAGCCGCCGCCTATCTTGCCTCAGGGAAGGACGATCGCTCGGTCGCGGAATTTCTCGCATCCTTGGAGCATGCGGATGGCAAGCTGCCGCCAGGCGTTAGCGCACACCTGCTGCTCCAGCTCATTCGCAATGACTATGCAGCGCGCGTATCGGACCTCGGTTTGACGGGTTTGCTGGCGCCCGACGTTGACGGCTACGAAGAGAATTACCGCATAGCGGAGGGATATGATGAAGTGCCGCGCCGGTTGGCCGAGGGCAATGACGTTCGCGGCCAGCATGTCGCATCGGCCGTTCTCCGGCATCGCGATCGCGTCGACGTTGTCACCAATCGCAGCGTCTATAGTGGCAATGTTGCGGTGGCGTGTCTGCCGGTCGGCGTATTGCAAGCCGGCGACCTGCGTTTTGATCCGCCGCTCACGCGCGGCAAGGCGGCAGCGATCGAGTCGATCAATGCGGGAACCGCGACCAAGCTCGTGCTATGTTTTCGCCGCAACCGCATGGGCACGACATTTTGGCCCAAGGGCATGCCCCTGTTGGCCACCGCGCTGGCAACGCAGCTGTGGTGGCCGACCGGATGGGGCTACGAGGATCAACGGCACTTCCTGGCGTCCTGTCTCGTCGGCGGCGCCGCGGTGACGCGCTTCGCCGAGCACGATCCCCGTCAAGTTGGACTTGCCCAGCTCGCCCACATGTTCGGCCGGGAGCGCGTCGAAGGCAAAGTACTTGCGCCGTACTATGTGAAGTCATGGCACGCCGATCCGCGCATCAAGGGCGGCTATTCATCCCTGCCCGTGGGCGTGGATCATGACGCCTTGCTTCAGGAGCTGCAATCCCCCGAAGACGACACCAATCCGCAATTATTCTTCGCCGGCGATTACGTGAGCAGGCACCCCGGCTCGGCACACAGCGCGTACCAGAGTGGGATTGACGCGGTGCGTCGTGCCGTCGTGCTACGGCAATCGGGGTGGATCACGCCCAGCGAGTAGATGTCGGCCCGGGTGTCGATGTCGATGCCGGAAAAGCCCGCTTGCTCCGGCGACATGTACTCCAGCGTGCCGACCACCGCCCCGAACTGCGTGGACATCGACTCGTCGGTCCGCTTGCGCGACGTTGCCTTGGCCACGCCGAAGTCGATGACCTTGGGGATCGGCTTGCCGTCGATGAGCGTCACCAGGATGTTGGCTGGCTTCAGGTCGCGGTGGACGATGCCCTTCTGATGCGCGTGCTGGACCGCCTTGCAGATGGGGACGAACTTGGTCAGCGGTAGGCCGTTGACCAGCTCCATGACGAAGAAGGGCTGACCAGTAGGTCCCGCCTGCCGGGCGGGACCTTGCGTGGCATGATCGCTCATCGCCTCAGGTCCCGTCCGGCAGACGGGACCTACCACGCCGCCATCGAGCACCCGCGCGATGTTGGGATGATCCATCATCGCCAACGCCTGGCGCTCCTGGTCGAAGCGTTGCAGGACGGCCCTGGAATCCATGCCGGTCTTGATCAGCTTGAGGGCCACCTTGCGTTTGACGGGCTCGGTCTGCTTGGCGACCCAGACCTCGCCCATGCCGCCTTCGCCGATCTTCTGTTGCAGCGTGTAGCGGCCGGCGATGACGGTGCCGGGCGCGGCATTCGGACGATAATCGCTGGTCGACGCTTGCTTAGGTTCAACCGCGGGCCGATCCAGCAAGTCGCCGGACCCCTCGTGGGCCGCGAGCAGCGACTCGACGGCGGCGCGGAGTTGTGGCTGCCCGGCGCAGGCCTGCTCCAGAAAGGCGGCACGCTCGGCGGGCGTTTCCGCCGCCACCCGGGCAGCCGCCAGTTTGCGCAACTCATCGTACACGAGCGGCAGCAACTTCGCGGCTGCGTGGGCGTCGCCCTGGGCGAGGTCGGACAGAATGCGGGTGATTTCGTTCATCGGTTAGCGAATCCGCAGCGTATAGCTTCCGGTGACATTCGGCGCGTAACTGGTAACGATGACCCGATACCAACCGTCCGCCGGCGCGGAAGACGATCCGCGCGTTGAGATTGCCGCCGCTGTCGTCGTCCTCAGCAAGTTGCTGGCCTTGCGCGTTTTCCAGCCGCAGGTAATTGTCCCATGGCGAGGTCACGTCGATCGTGTAGGTGACGCCGTCCTTCATCGCGTGGATGTGTACCACGTAGTGCTGCTGGGCGCGGACGCGGTCGAACGGGTCGCTGGCCGTGAGCACGCCCTGGACCTGGAATTCCTTCAGCTTCGGATCGGCACGGATCTGCGCCACGGCGGCCTGCGCAACCTGCCGGACGTTCGCGTCCTCGTCTTTGGCGGTCTTGGCCAAGGCATCGAGGGCCGCTTTGGCGTCGGGGCCGATGTTGCCGAGCGCGCGAGCGGCGATCAGTCGTGATCGCGGCTGCGGCGCTGCGAGCGCCCCGATCAGCCCGTCCACGGCTTTGCTTGCGGGTGGACCGATCAGGGCGAGCCGCTCCAGGCAGAGCAGGCGCAAGGCCGGCGCCGTCTCGTTCAGGCCGTCGATGAAGATCGGCAGCACGGCGTCGGTTTGCAGGCCGCGCTGCGCGAGCGTGTTGGCCGCCTGAATCTGGGCGGCGCGGTCCTTCGACTTGAGTCCCTCGAGCAGGACCGGCACCGCGAGGTCCACCTCCACGTTGAGCTGCACCATGAGACTGGCCGTGTTCATGCGGATGACCGGGTCGGCGTGGCTCAGCGCCTTCTTGAGGCCGGGCCGTGCATCGGCGCCGAGGTTCTGCAAGGTGTGGAAGGCATCGAGGCGCAGCGTTGGATCGCTGTCGGTCAACAGGACGCTGATGTAGGGCTCGGCGAGCTTGGCACCGGCGCCGCGGCTGCGCAGCGCCTTCAGCGCGTTACGGCGTACTTCGTAATCCGTATCTTTCGTGGCGTAACCCAGGCCGATGACGACCATCTTGTCGTTGATCGGCATGGGCTCAAGCACCGCGGCGGCCCGGCGCCTGACGTCGGCGTGTTTGGCGCCGAGGAGGTCGACAAGCGCGGCGCGGCCGGCACGCCGATGCGCTCGAGCGCGTCCAGCGCCAGGCTGCGAACGGCCGACTGATCATTCGCGGCGGCCGTGGTGAGCGCCGGCAGCGCGGGCGCACCGATGCCGCCCAGCGCCTGGGCCGCGGGTTCGGCGAGGCCCTTGTCCGGCGCGAGCAAGAGCGGCAGCAATTCCGGTACGGCGGCCCCGGCGTCGGCACCGATGGCACCGAGCATGTGGATGGCCTGGCGGCGCTGTCCGGGCTTGTCGTTGTGCAGCGCCGTGACCAGCGCCGGCACCGCCGCCTTGCCGAGCTTGGGCAGCGCTTGCTCGACGGCTTGCCGCACATCCGCGTCGGGGTCCGCGAGCGCCGTCACCAGCGCCGCCACGACCAGCTTCGGTTCGGTATCGATTCGGCCAAGGGCGTACGCCGCTTTACGCCGCACCTGCGCCGACGCGTCGCTGAGGGCCTTGACGACGGTTGGGGCGGCGCTCCTGGCGGGCGGTCCAACGAACGCCAGGCCCCAGATGGCGTAGAAGCGGATGTCGGCGTCAGGTGAGGCCGCGGCTCTTGCCAGCGGTTCGACCGACGCCGTGCCGATCTTGCCCAGCGCCAGCGCTGCACCGAGGCGAACGTCCTCGTTCGTGGACGCCAATACGCCGACGAGGGCCGGCGCCGCCTCGGCTGCCCGGTCGCCCAGGGCCTCGAGCTCGGCGATGGCCCGCAGCTTGTCCGCGTCGCCCTTCTTGAGATCGGCCACGATCTCTGGAAGCGACCGTTTGGATTGGCGGGCGGGGGCGGCGACGGTGAGGACGGACCATACCGCAAGGCACAGCACGGTCGCACGCAGCGTGTTTCGGCACATGACGGCGTTTCCTTCCTCGGACAGTTATTACAGCCAATGGGGTCCAAGCCCAGGTCCCTGATCCTGCAATTGGACCCTGGCGGCATTATAGCCCGGCGAAGAGATTGACCGCGGCGCTGGCACGTCCGGCATTTCCCGCACGGTTGCCGAGAGCCGGACGATCAACGTGACGTGACGAGTCGACGGTGCTGCTGGGCGCGTTCCGCGTCGCCGGCCTTTTCGTATTGGTCCGCGAGCGCCGCGTGGGCCGCGCTCATGCTCGGGTCGAGCCGGAGGGCGCTGTGCAGCCAGCGCTCGCCCAGGCCGCGCTCGCCGATGGCGAGAAACAGCACTCCGAGCTCACAGTGCAGGGCCGGGTCCGACGGCTTGGCGGGCATATCGTGCATCTGAATCGCACTGATGCGTTCCTGGCGACCCCGGAGTTGCAGCGCCTGGACGCGCCGCGCGTTGGCGTCTTCCTTCCGCTCCAGGGCTTGAAGCGCCTGCTGCAGGCCCCACTGGGCGTCGTAGTCGTACGGCCACAGGTCGACCGCTTTCTGCAGCCACTGCTCAGCCTGGGCGTATTCCTTGGCGGCTAGCGCGAAGCGACCACGCTCACGTAAGGCGGGTTCATGTTCCGGATGGCGACGCAGGAGCTCGTCGAGCCGGTAAATGGCCTCAGCGCGCTGTCCCATGTCGTATTCGGAGCGCGCCAGCAGGGTTTCCAGCTCCGGATCGTCGGGCAGCTTCTGCCGCAGCATCTCCAGGTGCTTGCTCGCGTCCGTATAGTGGCCGATCTTCACGAGACAACGTGCCAGCAGTCGCCGTGCCTGATCATGGCCAACGTCCAGCTCAAGCACCCGTTGATAGTCATCGCGCCTCGGCCAATCGCGCCAACCTGGCGATAGATCTCGCCGCGCAGGAAATAGGCATGCACGTTGTCGGGGTCGAAATGCAGCCAGGTGTTGAGGCAGACGACGGCGTCGGGCATGCGGCAGGTGCGGCGATAGCCGGCGCTGAGCGCTTCCCAGATGAGCGGCGCTTCGGCCGGGCGGCTCAACACCCGCGCCTGCAGCGGTTCCTCGACGGCTGCCAGCTCGCCCATCGCCGCCTGCAGGCGCCCACTCGAATGCAATGGCCTCGTCCGCGTCGGGGCCGGCGCTGCCGGCATTCGTCCAGGTGCTGCGACGCTTCAGCGAACCGCCCCGCGCGGCGTTCGGCGCGGGCTGCCAACAGGTGCGCCGGCACGCTGCCGGGCCAAATGCGCAGGCAGCTTTCCAGGTGCCGGCGCCGCCTCGTTCTGGTAGCCGGGCAGCGCGGCGGCGGCGTTGAGGTGGTGCCAGGCATAACCCTGGACGGCCGCCACCCCGGCGGCGCCCAGCAGCAACAGGATCACGGCCAGTCGCCAGGGATTCATTGCTTGGCCTTTGCGGGATCGGCAGGCGCGCCAGAATACGGTGGTGCTCCGCCTTGCTCGACTGCCCCAGCGATTGGTAATGCTGTGCCAGCGCCGATGAGCACCGGCGTGGCGCGGGTCGATCTGCAGAGCGCTTTCGAGCCAGCGCTGTCCCTGCTCGAGGTGGCCCAGCCGCAGCAGGATTTCGCCGATCTCGGCGTGCAATGCCGGGTCGCGCGGCCGCAGCGCTAGGGCACCGGTCGCGATCTCGCGCAGCCGGGTCCCATCGCTCTTGACGCGATTCGCCATTTCGAGAGCGGCGTCTGCTTCGGCGTGTTTTTTCTTTTTAAGGGCGCCATCCGCTTCGGCGTGTTTTTCCTGGCTCCGCAAGCACTGCATGAGCTTGAAATGGGCTTCGTAGTTGCCCGGATCGCGCTTGCACGCCGCACGCAGATAATGCTCGGCGTCATCGAGTTCCTGTGCCCGCAGGGCCAGCCGGCCGCGTTCCAGAAGCGCGGCGGCGAGCAACGGCTGACGGCTGAGCACGTCGTCGAGCAGCCGGCGTGCTTCCTCCGGCTCGCCCAGCAGGTCCAGGCAACGTGCGGATTCAACGTCCACTATCGCGTTACCCGGCAGCCGGCGCCGGAGCCAATCCAGATGGGGCCTGGCTTTGTCGGCCTGGACGAGCTCCAGGTACTGCGCGGCCAGCTGCAACCGGGCATCGTCGCGTTCGGGGTCGAGCTCAAGCACGCGGCCAAACAAAGCAATGGCCTCTTGCTGATTGCCGTACCGGACCTGCAGCTGTCCCTTGAGCAGCAAGGCCTGCGGGTAATCCGGCGTAAGTGATAGCCAGCGCTCCAGGTAATAGGATGCTGCCGGGAAGCGCAGGGCGGTCATCGCTCCCTGGGCGAGCGCCTCAAGGATGAGGGGTGCGTCGGGATGTTCCTGGTCGAGCTGCGCGGCAAAAAGACTCGACCTCATCCAGCTCGCCACGCATCGCGCGGAGCAAGACGCGCTCCAGGATGGCTCGATCGGCGACTGCGGGCGCCGCCTCACACTGGCTCAAGAAGTGTTCCGCCGTGGCGAGGTCCCCGCGGCGCCGGGCCGCCCGCGCCGTCAGCAACAACACGTCCGCGTCCTCGGGCCACACCCGCAGCGACGCCTGGAAATGCTCGAGCGCCACGCGACAATGATCGACCTGGAGGGCCGCATTGCCGGCACGCAGGTGATACCAGCCGTAGGCACGCCAGCCCACGATCCACGCGCCGGCGGCGAGGACTAGGATGGCCAGGATCAGCCCGACCAGCCGGCGGGGGTTGGCTGCCTGGCCGCGAACCCAACCTCCAAGCGACCACAGGGGCAGGGCAGCGCGACGCCAGCGCAACACGGGGACGGCGCTGCACGGCCCCGGGTCGTGCATTGGCAAAGGGGCGCCGGGCGGAACCGAGCCCACGGCAGCTGGGCCGTTATTCATCGCTGCTTCCCGTCCGGTTCGCGCTCAGGCTCATTTATCGGGGAGCGGAATATCAAACGGCTTCTGGTTGGCGTCGACATTGAGCGTGATTTTGGACGTCGCCGGGTTCTGCAAGTAGTCCGGGATGTCCACGTATTGACCTTCGGCCTGCGGTCGCGCAAAGCCCTTGTCCTTCGGCGCCTTGTTCTCCACGGCCAGCTTCTTCGCCACCGGCTGAATGCCGATCAGCACGTTGCCCCAGGGCACGCGCGAGGCGGTGTAGGTGCCGTTCGCGCTGATCGCCACCATTTCCTGCTTGGTCCGGTCCTCGCTCACAAACGTAATCGTACCGCCGGGCATGGGCTTGCCCTTGAAGGTGATGGTGCCCGACACCGTCGCCACGCGGTCGCCCGTGCAACCGCAGACGGTGACCGCCGGGACGGCAACGATGGCGATCAGGGTGACTTGATGAATCGTGATACGCTTCATTGGAAAGGTTACTAGAAACCAGGGAATACGTCATTGTAAGCGGGAGTCCAGGCGGCCTGCCACACCGCCTGCGTGACCCCGTTATTACAACCCCTGACCCCGCCATCGAACATGCTTACCATGATGATGTTCACGTGCGGCGTGGCCGGGACGGCGGTGTTGCAGTTACCGGCAAGCATGCCGAAATTGTTGATCTGCAACGGGTTGATATTGAAGGTCGGCAGCAACACGCCGCCTCCTTGGACGGCCCCATTCGGATATATGCCCGGGTCACCGATTTCGACCGCGTAGACGTGGCCTCCCCAATCCGGCCAGTAGCGGTCCGTGTACAGATCCTGTCCGGAGTTCGAACCGTTGATGCACGCCCGCAGCCCATCCGCCATCATGGCGGTATTCGAGGTGCCGTCGGTGATCTGGAATGGGAACCGCAACGGGGCGATGTTGCCCCAGCCCAGGGTGCCGCCCTGGTAACCGGACGTGAATGTCATGCCGTTGTAAGCGTAGCTGGTAAAGGCGGTCACCCCTTGGCCGGTCATTGCCGTCGGGTCGGATGGGCAATTATACGTAGGAACGACGGACTGCTGGATCGGGGTCGTCCACTGGTTATAGGTCGGCAAATTCGCGTTGCGGCCATCCGCCGAAATCGAAGCGTTGTAGAGAGGACGCTGCTCGATGAAAGGCAATATATGCAGCAGCAGGCCGCCGTCACCGTTGTTGGCGGTCCCAGGATAGCCAGGGTAGATGCCGACTCCCGGCGGCAGCTTGCCCTTGTAGGTGTCCGCGCAATTGATGACGGCCAGCGCCATCTGCTTGAGATTGTTGGTACATTGAGTCCGTGCTGCGGCTTCGCGAACCTTCTGCACGGCCGGCACGAGCAGCGCGATCAGAATCGCAATAATCGCGATCACAACCAGCAGCTCGATCAAGGTGAACGCCTGCCATCGTCGGGAGAGGTAGACTCTGGCCATTTCGACCTCCGCAAAAATGAGATGAAAACAGAAGTTTGCGATACGGAAGCGCTGAAAGGAAGCACTTAATGTTCACTCGTCCACTATTCGATTTCACACTCCGTTCATCATTAACCATTCTCTATAATCGCCGCGTTGCGCAAGTCAACAAGTTTCCCATTTATTTCTTGAAAGATCGATTGCGCTAGCAATGCGGGTTTGGTGAAATCGGTCCGGCTTGATACACTAAAGGCAGACACCCGCAACCCAAACGGCAGAGAAACTCATGGCCAGCCGATCATTCGATGCTCAGAAGGCTGAACTCGACGAGGCCTGCGAGGCCCTGCGCGCATTCACGCTGGGGCGGCGCGGGTCGAACCAGAAGAGCGGCATGCTCGCCATCGAGCGCGTCAACGCGCTATGCGAGCGCATGAAAAAGCTCTTCGCCACTAGCCCGCATTCCGCCAAGGTGGCGGCAGTGGTGGCGTCCGTCCGCGGTCGCGTCGCAGCGGCCGAGGCGCGGTTGGCACTGCTGGCACGCAAGTTGTCCGCGGCGAAATGATGCCGCCGATTTTGACGCGATCACCCGCTGCGATCATCCTGGGCCAGCAATCGAAGCAGCCGTTGCGCCGCCTCTTCCGGCGCGGCGATTCCCTGCCGCCACTGCGCCAGCAGCTGTACTAATTCCGCATCGCGCCGATTTTCCGCCTGCTGCAGCCGTCGCGCAAGCAGCTCGTGGGCCAGCTGCAGCAGCGCCGCCTCCTCGGGGTGGCGGCGGCGCCGAGGAAGCGCACGCACCGCCTCCCAGAGCTCCGCGTGGCCCTGGCCGTGCTTGGTGCTGACCAGCAACACCGGCACGGCGCGGTCCGGCGACAATTCCAGCATCGCCCGCAGCTGGGCGGCGGTCTGTTCGGCGCCGGGCAAGTCGGCCTTGTGCACCACGATCACGTCGGCCAACTCGAGGATGCCGGCTTTTTCCCACTGCAGGTCGTCGCCGCTTTCGGGCTGGAGCAGCAGCACCACCGCGTCGGCGAGGCCCGCCACCGCGACGTCGCCCTGGCCCGCGCCGACGGTTTCGAGGAAGATCACGTCGAAGCCGAAGCCTTCGAGCAGGCGGATGATGATGTCGAGATGCTCGGCCACCGCGCCGCGGCCGCCGACCGCGGCGAGACTGCGGATGTAGACGCGATCGTCGGCCGGCGCCGCCATGCGGAAGCGATCGCCGAGCAGCGCACCGCCGCTGACGGGGCTCTGCGGATCGCAGGCGAGGACCGCGACGCGATGGCCCGCTCCGTGAGCGATGCCGATCATCCGCCCGACCAGCGTGCTCTTGCCGACGCCGGCCCCGCCCGTGAAAGCAATCACACGCGCCGCCGCGCTCGGCGCCGGCAGCCCGCGCGCGATCTCCGTCAGCGCCTCGCCGTGCGCCGCCAGACTGATCAGTCGAGCCAGGGCGCGGCGATCGCCGTGTCGATAGCGTTCCAGAAGCGGCTCGATCACGGCTGACGCTCCTGCTGCAGGAACGCGACGATGTCGTCGAGCGAAGTGCCGGGGCCGAAGACGTGGGCTACTCCCATCTCCTTGAGCCGCGGCACGTCCGTGTCGGGGATGATGCCGCCGACGATCACGCCGACGTTGCCGAGTCCGTTGCGCGCAGCACTTCAAGCACGCGCGGCACCAGCGTCATGTGTGCGCCGGACAGCAGGCTCAGCCCGAGCCAGTCGGCGTCCTCGTCGCCGACGACCCGTGCCACCGCTTCGGGCGTCTGCCACAGCCCGGCGTAGATGACGTGCATGCCCGCGTCGCGCAGCGCCCGCGCCACGACCTTGATGCCGCGATCGTGCCCGTCGAGCCCCACCTTGGCCAACACGATACGCAACGGCCGATCCATCCCCAGATCCTCGTTAACGGGTGATCCTCTGCTGTTCATCCTCCAAAGAAGCGGCGGCCGATGCAAGACGAGAAACGCGAAGTTGCAATGGCTACCGCAAGGTCGCGAGCTCGGCTTCGCTGAGCGGGCTGTCGAAGGCGCAGCCGAGCAACCAGCACGGTGAGCCGTCCACCAGGACCGCCGTTGCATGAACCACGCGTGCCCGGAGCGTGCGCAACGATGTGCCGTCGTTGTCGCGAAAATCGACCGCGACGCCGGTTCCCGGTCGGAAGCGATGTTCAAGCAGCAAGCCGAAACCGCCCTGGGAGATGTTCTGAAGTCGCCCCGCCCAGCCCGGCTCGCGCGAGCGTGTGGCGGGCGCGCACACGACCGCACGGTCGCTGTCGAGGCGTACGAACGCACGGCGCTCGGGCGCAACGGAAGCTGAGCGTTGATGCGCGGCCAGGGGATCGGGTTCAGACATGAGTTGGACTGCCCCTGCTGGCCGACGGGGTGGCCGTTCAACACTAGGACACTTTCGGGTCCGCGTCAAACTGCACGATCCAAAGATGGACGACTACGACCGCTACGAAGAGCCGAACCGATGACCGTAAGCCGTGGCCTCGCTTCTCAGCGCGGGGGCGTACCAGCAGCGCCGCCGACGTTGAGGGCACCTGCCCCTTCCGATGGCCCTCGGCCCTTGCCGAAAATGGACATCCTAGATCCTGTGAAACATCGCCCTGTCAAGGACATCGCGCAAGGATATCGCGGCGTCGGTGCGGCAGCGGTTCCTCTACTACCCCAAAGCTAGTCCTGCTTGTGGCGCAGCAACCATTGCGCAATCTCCAGGTGCTCCCGCGTCTGCGCCTCGTCGCCCAGTTGGCGAAACGCCTCCGCGAGACCCAGGTGCGTCGTGTGGCGGTACGGCCGGATCGCCAGCGCCTGCTGCAGTGCCGGCAGTGCCTGCTGCGGCTCGTTCCGGTCGAGATGGCTCACGCCGAGGATACGCCAGTCATCCGCGTAGCGGCGCAGGCGGACGGCCTGCTCCAACCGGGCGATGGCCGATTGCATCTGCTGCGCTTTCCGCTCGCTATCCGCCAGCAGCAAGAGCGCCTCGGCACGTGCTTTCGCAGGCGTGTCTTGTGCAGCGACCGCCTGGCGTGCAAACTCCGCGGCACGGAAGCGATCGCGCTTCCAGTACAGCTCCGCAAGAGCGGCAGCCGTTTCGCCTTCACACAGTCCCGCCGCGTGCACGCCATCCAGAAGTTGCCGGGCACGGTCGCGGAACGCCTCGCCGTGCTGCGCGTAGACGGGATTGCGCCACCTCCATGTAAGCCAATCCCAGGTTGCGCTGCTGGTCCAGCGGCGTCAGATGCGGGGCCTCGTCGATCGGCACAAGCTCGGGGACGCGTCCGGCAACGGCAGGCGGTGGGGCGGCGTGCCGGCCGATGCGGTGGTGCGTGAACGCGATGTGCGGAATATCGGTGTCGCCTCGCGGCATGTGGCAGCCGGCACAGTTGTCCATCGCATCCTTGCGCCGCCGTTCCGCCAACGGCAGCCGGCACTGCTGCTCGGCGTGGCACTTCAGGCACTGCTGCCGATAGAACGCGACCGCGTCGTGAGGCTTTTCCCGCGCATGTGGATCATGGCAGGTGAGACACGTCAGCGCCGGCGATTTCTGATAGCAAACGCTACGGCGCAGCTGCTCGATGTGGCCGACGACCGTCATCTGTTCACTGCCGACATCAAAGCGATAATCGACGCGATAGTCGGTCAGCGGCCGGCCGGGCCGATAATCGGTGAGTCCCCGGCCGCGCAGCGAAACCGTCGCCGGGCCGTTCAGGTGGCACGCCGCGCAGACCGCTTCCTGCAGCGAGCGCGACAGCTTTTTGGGATCGACGATGAGCCCGCCCGTTTCGCCCGGCGGCAGCGGCTTGCCGGACTGATGCGCCACGTGCAACGAGCCGGGGCCGTGACAGCTCTCGCAGCCAATCGCTTTTTCGTGGAACGTGATGCGATGCACGGTGCCGCCCGCGTCCACGCGTCCGCTATGGCAGGCAAGGCAGCCGACGCGCACCGGCCGCTCGAAACCCCAGTGCAGGGGAAAATCGTAGCCGGGCGACAGGGCCCATTGGTGCTTCGCCGTGTACCAGGTGATCGGCGACTCGTGCAGGAAGCCGTCGACTTCAACGACGTAGGTTCGGCAGAAATGCCCGGAACCGATCACGTAGCGGACCGCCAGGTCGACGTTCGTGATCTCCTTGCCGTCGCCCGGCGCAGAACTTCCTGGTGGCGGAGCCGGTCGTTGCGGCGATATACACGGTACGAGCGCCCCGACGGCTTGTGGTCGAACGCGGCGTCGGCCGGCTCCGCCTTTGGATCAACGTCGGCAAGCGCCCGACTGTGCGGCGTGAGCAGGTACGACTGATGCTCGGGTCGATGGCACTCGGCACAGGCGCCGGTGCCGACGTACTGCGCATCGGGCTCCGTGTTGCGAAATGCACTGGCAGAATAGGGCGGCAGGGGAAAGGGGTCCTCCACGGGGGCCGGCGGCAGCGCCGGCGTCCAGGATCGCCAAAGCCACACCGCCACAACCGCGGTCACGGCGGCCAGCGTTCCGAGGAGCAAACCAAATCGCCGCATGGGTACGATCGCTGATAGGGAACTTCGCCGGCCGCCGCACGCGCCGCGCGTCCGTGGAAGGGCCGGCAGATATCGTTTACGTATTATCCGTGCGCGCGTGCCCGGCTGCAATGTGCGGCATCCCACCCGCGGGCTTGACCGCTACAATAGGTCCGCTCGCCCATGAGCTGCACCTGGACGAAGCCTGCGATGCATGAGCCGCCGGTGGTACCCGCCGCCCTCCTCGACGACCAGCGCCGCCGCTGGCAGCAGGGCGAGCGCGTCCTCGTCGAACCCTGCCTCGAACAGCAGCCGGCGCTGCGCGGCCAGTGTGCCGCCGTCCTTGCGTTGATTAACAACGAAATCCTGCTGCGCGCGCAGGCCGGCGAGTTGCCGCGGCTCGAGGAATATCGGCAGCGCTTCCCCGAATGGGCGGACGCGCTGGCCGTGCAATTCGAGGGCAACCGCACCCTGAATGCCGGGCCGATCGCCGCCGGCGCTAGCCCGCAAACGGTTCGCGACGCGACGCTCAGGGCCGGTCCGATTCCGAGTGGCGGCACCGCGCTGCCGCCGCTGCCGGGCTACGAAATCCTGGAGGTGCTCGGGCGCGGCGGGATGGGCGTCGTTTACAAGGCACGCCACCTCGAGCTGAATCGGTTGGTCGCGGTCAAGATGGTCCTCGCCGGCGCCCACGCCGGACCGGGCGACCTGTCGCGCTTTCGCACCGAGGCCGAAGCGGTCGCCCGCCTGCAGCATCCCAACATCGTCCAGGTCTACGACGTTGGCGAGCAGGAAGGCCGGCCATTCATGGCGCTGGAATACATCGACGGCAGTCTGACGCGCACGCTGGCCGAGACGCCGCTGCCGCCGCGCCAGGCCGCCCAATGGCTCGAGACGCTGGCGCGGGCCGTCCATCACGCCCATCAGCATGGTATCGTCCACCGCGATCTAAAGCCCGCCAACGTGCTCCTCAGTCGTGCCGGCGTCCTCAAGATCACGGACTTCGGCATGGCCAAGATCGTGGCGAGTCCCGCGGCGACCCAGACCCAGAGCGGCATGATCATCGGCACGCCCAGCTACATGGCGCCCGAGCAGGCGGAGGGCAAGACACGCCAGATCGGCCCGGCCGCGGACGTCTACGGCCTCGGCGCAATCCTCTACGAGATGCTGACCGGCCGGCCACCGTTTTCGGCCGACACGGTGCAGGTGACGCTGGACCAGGTGTGCTATCTGGAGCCGATGCTGCCGTCGCGGGTGCGGCCGAACCTGCCGCGCGACCTGGAAACGATCTGCCTGCGCTGCCTGCACAAGGAGCCGGACCGGCGTTACCCCAGTGCGCAGGCGCTGGCCGAGGACCTCACCGCGTTCCTGGCCGGCGAGCCCATCCGCTCTCGGCGTGCCGGCGTGCGCGAACGCCTGCGGCGCTGGGCCCGGCGCCACCCGCTCGAAGCCGTGCTGCTCGGGACCGGCGTGATGGCGCTCGCGGGCCTGGCCGTCGGGCTCGTGTGGTCGAGCGCGCTGGCCGTCGCCGCCGTCGCCGGTCTGAGCCTGTTGGTCGCGAGCGGCTGGTACACCATTCGCCTGAAAAAAACGTTGCGCGAGCTGCAAGGGCAGCAACTCCTCGCCGAGCGCTCCGCCGAGCGCCTGCACCTGGTGCTCGATATGACGCGCCGCCTGATGCGGCCGACCGAGCTGGAAGATTTGCTACGGCTGCTCGCGGAAACGACGGTCTGGCTCGCCCGTGCGGAGTTTGCCACAATCTACCTGGTCGACCACGAGCGCGGCGAGCTCCGATCCAAGGTAACGGTCGACCCAGGCGTCGGCGAGATTCGCCTGCCGCTGGGCGTCGGCATCGCCGGCACCGTGGCCGTCTCCGGCGAGCCGGTCAACATCCCGGACGCTTATGCCGATCCGCGCTTCGACGCGGCCGTCGACCGCCGCACCGGCCACAAGACGCGCAACCTGCTCACGATGCCGTTGACCGCCCGGGATGGCCGCGTCGTCGGCGTTTTTCAGGTCATCAACAAGCAGGACGGCGCGTTTGACATGGATGACATCGAGATCCTGTCGTCGCTCGCCGCGTCGGCCGGCATCGCGATCGAGCACGCGGTACGTCCCGCCTGCCGGGCGGGACCTGAACCGTAGAGTGTCGGATACGCGGACTCTTCATAGCCCACTCGACTCCTTGGAGATTTTCATTCATGTCGCATCGCGCTTCGCTTCGATGGATCGGCTGCTTGCTCCTGACGCTCGCCGCCGGCTGGCAATTGCAATCGCGGGCCCACGCTCCGGCGCCCGCCACCGACATTAATGTGAACACATTCTCGATCGTCGCATACGATCCGAAGACGCAGGAGTGGGGCGTCGCCGTGGCGTCCCGATATCTGGCGGTCGGCGCCGTGGTGCCGTGGGCCAAGGCCGGCGTCGGCGCCGTGGCGACGCAGGCGTCGGTCAACATCGCCCACGGACCCAATGGGCTCGAGCTGCTCGCCAAGGGCATGAGCGCCGAGGAAGTTCTCAAGACGCTGGCCGACGGCGACAAGCAGATCCAGGTCCGGCAGCTCGGCGTCGTCGATGCCAAGGGTAAGGCCGCCGGCTTCACCGGCGAGAAGTGCCTCGCCTTCGCCGGGCACAAGACGGGCGAGCATTACACGTGCCAGGGCAATATCCTCGCGGGCCAGGCCGTGATCGACGACATGGCGAAGGCGTTCGAGGAAACCAAGGGACCGCTGGCATGGCGGATGATGGCGGCGCTGGAAGCCGCCGACAAGGCCGGCGGCGACAAGCGCGGCAAGCAATCGGCCGCCGTCCTCGTCGTGCGTGACAAGTGGGGACCCAACCGCATCGGCGACCGCTACATCGACCTGCGTGTCGACGATCACAAGGAGCCGATCCCCGAGCTGGCACGTATCCTGAGCCTGCGGGTCAAACGGCCGCAACCGCCCGCAGAGAAGGATGCAAAATAGCGTGCCACCAGGTGCCTATGCCTCGCCCCGGCTGTGCCTTTTTTTGGAGTGCGGCGGTTTGACGCCGCTCTTGTTTGAATGTTTTTCTTGAAACACCAAAGAAAAACCTAAGCAAAAAAGCGGCGTCAAACCGCCGCACTCCAAAAAAGGGCACAGCCCGCGCCACAGAGCGAGAGTTTCAGCAACGAAGCACGATGCACGGCGCATCGCACGAGTTACCGCGTTTGCTGGTTGCCGATGAATCCTGCCCCCATTCTCCCCGGCCGCACGGTCGGCATCCTCGGCGGCGGCCAGCTCGGACGCATGTTCGCGATCGCGGCCCGGCGGATGGGCTATCGCGTCCACGCCCTCGATCCGACCACCGACTGCCCGGCCGGCCAGGTTGCCGACGTCGAGGTCGTCGCCGCCTACGACGATCTCGACGCCGCACGCCGCTTCGCCGCCGGTGTGGACGTGGTCACCTTCGAGTTCGAGAACATCCCCGCCGAGACGCTGCGCGTCATCGCCCAGACGCGGCCGGTGCATCCCGCTCCCGAGGTGTTGCACATCTGCCGGCATCGCCAGCGCGAGAAGGATTTCCTCCGCGGTCACGGCTTCCCGATCGCGCCGTACCGTGCCGTGGACAGCGCCGCCGCCGTCGCCGCCGCCCTGGCCGAGCTGGGCACGCCGGCCATCCTGAAGACGGCCGACTTCGGCTACGACGGCAAGGGCCAGGTGCGCATCGATCGGCCCGACGCATGTGCCGCCGCCTGGGCACAGATGGGCCGGCCGCTGGGCGTGCTCGAGGCGTTCGTGCCGTTCACCCAGGAAATCTCGGTCATCGGTGCCCGCTCCGCCCGCGGCGACTTCACCTCCTTCGGCCCCGTCGAGAACGTTCACACTCGCCACATCCTCGACGTGACGACGGCGCCGGCCCGCGTCAGCCCCAGCGTCGAGCGCAACGCGCTGGCGCTGGCCCGCGCAATCGCCGAGGCGCTCGACGTGGTCGGCCTGCTCGCGGTGGAGATATTCGTGGTCGACCAGCGCGTGCTGGTCAACGAGCTGGCGCCGCGGCCGCACAACAGCGGCCACTACAGCGTCGACGCGTGCCTGACGAGCCAGTTCGAGCAGCAGCTCCGCGCGGTCTGCGGCCTGCCGCTGGGCGATGTGCGTCTGCTGCGTCCTGCCGCGATGGCGAATCTGCTCGGCGAGGAGTGGTCGGCCGGCGCGCCGAACTGGCCCGCCGCCCTCGCCTTTACCGACGTCAAGCTGCATCTTTACGGCAAGCACGAGCCGCGTCCGGGCCGCAAGATGGGCCACTTGACCGCGCTGGCCGACACGCCGGAAGCGGCACGGGCGCGGGTGCTGGCGGCGCGCGGCACTGCGATAGGTGCCTATCAGTTGCCGGCCAGGGACTGAACCGAGCCGAGCATCGATGCGTACCGATTGATGACGCCGCCGCATGCATGGTGTGCAAGTGGCGCGTGTCGTCCCAAGATGGAGGTCGTTATGCGGCGATTGCAATGGGCGATTCTCGCCGGCCTCATGGCCGCGCTCGCTGGCGTCGCGACCGCGCTGACGATTTACGGCGAACGTCCGGCGGCGCTTGACCAACGCCTGGAGGGAGTTTGGGAGGTAACGGCGGTCGAGCGCGACGGGGTACCAGACGCGCGGCAGATCGGGGCGCGCATGACCTTCGCCGGCGGCGCGGTCAGCTTCGAGCCCAACAAAGTACCTGAGATCGTTGAACTTCCCGAGCCTCTCGGCTGAACGCTCATGCTCACCGAGTCTCGTGAGACTCTGCCGCTGTTCTCGACCTACGCCGTACCCATCGATCCGCCGAGGCTTATCAATCTCACCACGGTGGTTGCAGGCGACCAGTCCACTCTGCGCACGAAAGCCATCTACTCGATCGCCGACGATGTCCTGACCTATTGCATTGCCGGACCCGGCCTGCCGAGACCAACGGAGTTCGCGGCAGAGAAGGGAGACGGGCGCACCCTGGTCGTGCTCAAGAGGACACGAACATGAAAATGCGTAAGCTCGGACATTCCGGACTCGAGGTGGCGCCGCTCGCCCTCGGCGGCAACGTCTTCGGCTGGACCGCGGACGAGCCGACCTCGTTCAAGATCCTCGACGGCTTTGTCGCGGCCGGGTTCAATCTCATCGACACCGCCGATATCTACTCGCGCTGGGTCCCGGGCCACCACGGCGGCGAGTCCGAGACGATCCTCGGACGCTGGCTCAAGCGACCCGGCAATCGCGACAAGGTCCTCGTGGCGACCAAGGTCGGCATGGAGATGGGCCCCGGTGCCAAAGGCCTCTCACGCCCCTACATCCTCCGCGCCGCCGAGCAGTCGCTCAAGCGGCTGCAGACCGACCGCATCGACCTGTACCAGTCGCACCAGGACGACGAGACGACGCCGATCGAGGAGACGCTCGGCGCGTACGCGGAGCTGATCCGGCAGGGTAAGGTCCGCGCGATCGGCGCCTCGAATTACAAGGCCGCGCGGCTCGCCCAGGCCTTGCAGGTGAGCCGGGATCACGGTCTGCCGCGCTACGAGTGCCTGCAGCCGCTGTACAACCTCTGCGAGCGCCAGGCCTACGAGGAGGCGCTGGAGCCGCTGTGCGCGAAGGAGGGTCTCGCCGTCATCCCGTACTTCTCCCTCGCAAGCGGCTTCCTCACCGGCAAGTACCGCACCGAGGCCGACCTCACGAAGAGCCCGCGCGGCACGGCCGTGAAGAAGTACCTCAACGAGCGCGGCCACCGCATCCTGCGGCGCTCGACGAGGTGGCCGGCCGCACGCATTCGACCCCGGCCCGCGTGGCGATCGCCTGGCTCCTCGCCCGCCCAACCGTGACCGCGCCGATCGCCAGCGCGACGAACATCGACCAGCTCCACGAGTTGGTCGAGGCGACCCGCCTCGAGCTCGACGCCGCCGCGATCGAGGAGCTGAACCGCGCAAGCGCGTGGCGGTAAGGCCCTCTTGAGTGCTTCCGATAAAGGTAGTAAAGTGGTATGCAGAGTCGGTGATCGAGGCGCCCGCAGATGCTGCACGAGAACTTCGAATGGGACGACGATAAAGCGCAGCGGAACCAAAAAAAACCATGGCGTATCATTTGATGATGCTGCGCTGGTTCTTGCGGACGAGGACGGCGACCGGTTTCACGTCGAGGAGTACGACGACGAACACAGCACTGGCGAGGATCGGTATGTCACAACCGCGTCGCACCCGGACGATCGGCGGATTGTCCTGATCATTGCGTGGACCGACCGATCCGCGGAGCATGCCCGCGTGACAAGAATCATCAGTGCACGAGTCGCGAAACCGCCGAGAGGAAAAAGTATGCCAAGGAAATCAGTGGCCGCTAAGACGATACGGAAGTCGGCCGCGGAAATACCACCGGCGTCGGCGGCAGATCTCGACCGCCTACGTGCCGCGATGCAGGGTGCCATCGATACCGCCGAAATCCCGGAGCGCCGCAAGTTTCAGCCGCTGCAGCGCGACGCGAGCGGCAACCTCCCGCCGCGCAAGAGCATTATCCGCGATGCGGTGGTGAGGGAAATGCGTGGCCGCCATCTCTCCGTCTATCGACTTTGGCAGCTGGCTCGGGCGCATTATCCCGCGCTCTCTCAATCGGCGGTTCACGAGTTCCTCAAGGGACAGCGGCAGCTCGAACTGCCGTCAGTCGAAGCTTTGCTGGCTGCCGTGAACCTGCAAGTCGTCAGCCGGGTCCCGCCACGAAGGCGGCCCCCGCGACCGACGAAGCACGGCGCGGCCAGGCCCTGAGCTACGACAACGCGACCTCGCCGTTGCACGTTTTCACGTTTTTACGGGACACCCCTTCAAGTGAGACGCGGCTGGCGTCAGCACGCCCGGCGAATGTGCAACCCGTTGTTTGCAGTCCCGTTAGGATTGGCAAGCTTGCTCGTTTCACCGACACGAACGCCAGATCCTGGGTCACGCGACTCGTTGACAGATCAGCGGCTTCGGATAAGATTATTGCAATTAATTCAACCTCGGAGCACCCACGCTTGAAGGCGCAACCGGGAGACAAGGTGCGGGTGAAAGCCGGCGCGCATGCCGGCGAGCGGGGCGTCGTCGAGTCGGTGGACGGCGAGAAGCTGGTGGTGCGGCTGGAGAAATCCGCGCAGGCATTGCGCGTGGTCGCTGGCCAGGTGACGAATTACAGCCTGGCGGCCCGCAAGGCCTGGCAGACCGACCCGCACCGCGCCGTCGGCCGTCGCAAGGGCACGAAGCTCTGCGACCGCGTCTCGGTGACGCTGCGCATCGACCGTGACCTGTGGGCGCGGTTCGTGGCGCTGGAAGGCACCGGCGACATTGCGAACCGTACGGGCGTAATCAACCGGTGGCTGCGCGAGAAACTGGCCGGGTTGGCCGGCGGGCGGGACCGATAAGCGAATACCCAACGTCAGCGTCTGGCGCTCGTTTTATGTAAAATGACGGAAACTGCGGTCGCCGTGCGGCGATGAAGTTGCCGATTGGACGGCGACGGTCCCAAAATCGAAACGGGGTTGAGAAAATGCCCACGGAAACACCGCCTCAGCAGCCCAGGTGCTTGATCGTTGAGCGCCACGATTGGGAAACGGGGGCGTTTTCCGACCGGTTGAAGTTCCCCGTCGAAGCTGCGAGGGAGTTTTTTGGCGCAGACGGCGAAGATATTAATGTGCAAATTCGCGTTTTCAGTTCATGCGACGACGTTGCGCCCGCGCTTGAAACAGAATTGACCATTTCACGACGCTACCAAGCAAGCCTTACCCGTCGAACCAATCGAGTTCCCGCAATTCGCGACATACCTGCGTCGTTTATCTTCTTCGAGAAAGCGGAACCTGCGAACATTTACGATGTCTGGTGGAACACCGACAAAGCAATTGTCGCGGCTCGGTTCCATCCGTGGCGCCAGGCACAATCAAGCCAACATGGTCGGGGTCGGTTGTTCCTAATCCTCGACGCAGTCATCCCAGGAGTGATCACACACAATGATGACGAGCCCGCGGCGTATGAAGCACTTGCCTTGCCACCGAGCCGGTTTTAGCCCCAGAGAACGAGGGCGCCGCAAGATTGAGGGTCGCCCGGGCGCCATCATTCGCCCGCTGTGTAACGAATTGGCCGCGCTCGATGGCAGGGAGCAGTAAGCCGCATGCCCAAGAAAGTGACACCCGAGCAGCGTGAATCGGTGCTGCGGATGCTGGCCCAGGGACACGACCGCGATACTATCGCCGCCGCAGTCGGTGTGACACCGAGGCAGGTTTCCGCGATCTTGGCGCACGTCAAGATGGGGACCTACGCGCTGCCGGAGCCCGAAAGCCCGACGCATGATCATGTGCCGGTGGCGGTGGAGACGACAACCAACTTGCTCCGCCAACTTCAAAAGCTCGACGGCGCCCGCGGACACGAAACGCAGATCAACCCCATCCTCCTGGGTGTTGACGCGGAGACCGGACAGGAGGTGTTCTGGAATCCCGACCAGGCCAGCGGTACGCCCAACCCGCACGTCCTTATCCTGGGCGAAAGCGGCACGGGGAAGACCTACGCCATTTCGTGCCTGACGGCGGAACTGGCCCAGCAGGGCATCGTCTCCATCGTGTTCGACTACGGACAGGGCTTCTCGCCGAAGACGCTGCCGCAGGAATTCGTAACGGCGACGAACCCCGTCGAACTGCACGTCGGGCGCGACGGGGTGGACATCAACCCCTTGCAGCTTTTCCCGTCCGACCTGCACGGCCCGGTGAATGTGGCCCAGCGCGTTGCCGATACGTTTGCCCGTGTCTACAAGAAGATCGGCGTCCAGCAGCACGCCGTGGTGCGGCAGGCTGTGCTGGACGTGATGGCGGATGCGGGCATCCGAGCGGATGCCCCGGACACCTGGTCCACGGACCTACCGGCGTTCGGGAGAATCCAGGAGAAGCTGGGCGATTACGCGAGCGAACAGCAGAGCCCGCAGGCTCGCGTCGCCGCATCGGCTTCCTCGCACGTTTCCACCCTGTTCGTGTTCAACACCTTCCGGCCCACCGGCCAGAAGCTGGCCTGGACCGACATGCTCGCGGTGCGCAACCGAGTCGTCGTCATCCAGCTGCAGGGCCTGGAACACTCGTTGGAAATGGCGGTGACCGAATTCCTGCTCTGGAACCTGATCGGCTTCATCGAGGCGACGGGACCGGGCCCGCTACGCTGCTTCGTGATCCTCGACGAGGCACACAAGCTGTCGTTCGACCGCGGCTCGCCGGTGGAGAAGCTTCTGCGCGAAGGGCGGAAGTTCGGCCTGGGCTTGATCCTGGCGTCCCAGCAGCCCGAGGATTTCAGCCCGGTGGCATTCGCGAACACCGCAACTAAAATTGTCTTTCAGGTGGGCGACGAACGCAGTACTATATCCAGGCAGTTGCACCGCAAGATCAGGAACACACATTCCTTCGGGGAGATTAACCAGCTGATCGCGAAGCTCCTCCGGCAGTTGCGTATGTCGTCACCGACGACCTCGGTCGGGTGGTGCATCTTGCGAGTTTCCCGGATTGGGTCGCGAGGTCGGATAGATTCAAAGTGCGGGGCTACTTGTACTTGGACACAGCCCCGAAAAATGACACGCTCGGATCGACCGGCGAGTGGATTCCCTGCCGAAAGGGAGTTCAACCGACGATGAGCCACAAAGGAGCAGGCGAAAGCCCGATCGCGGGCCGACGCCCCCGTCATCTTAGAAGGCTAACATGTCAACGAAACCGCAATGGACAGCACTGACGCATGAACAGCGCATCGAGCTCCTGGCGACCTTCACGGTCGCCCAGATCCTGGACAATTACGAACTTCCAGGGCGTGATCTGGAAGCCTTTCGCGCCAATCTCGTCAAGGAACTGAGCCTCTGGAATCCTCGAAATCTCGGCACCTTCCAGATGACGGGGGGCCCGCCGACGAAGGATGTGGTCATTGGAGCCTGGCGCGATTTGGATCGGTCCCAAGCTCTCCTTGCACTGATCGACAATAGTATCGACGCGTGGAACCTCCGCCGGAATGCCTACCCAGCACGAGCGGCCAAGAATCTCATCATCCGCATCCGTATCGATCCTGAGACACAGCAACTTACTTACGATGACAATGCCGGCGGCGTCCCGAAGGAGAAACTCACGAATCTAGTCGTACCGGGCTACAGCGAAACGACCGACCTTATTGCTACGATCGGGAGCTACAGGACGGGCGGAAAAAAAGCAATCTTCCGCCTTGCCACTGCCGCCAGCATCACCACCCGGTATTGGAGTCTTTTTGAACCTTCAGACCAGGCGTGGTCCATCCAGCTTGATGAAGCGTGGCTGCGGGCTCCACAAATCTACGAGTTTCTCTTCGCTCCTCTCAAGGACAAGAGCGCCATCGAGCAAGGTCAGACGCGCTACACCCTCCAACTGCGTGAAGAGCCGATCGCCAGAACGCCCTGGTTCCTCGAGCCCGACGGCATCAAGAAGGTAACGGACAGCATTCGGCGCACCTACACACTGCTCCTCATCCGCAACCCCAACATCAAGATTTACTTCCAAGATCTTGAGAACCCCATCAAGCCGTTTGTAGACTTGTATGAATTCAGCGGAACGAATAGAGACGGGACGAACCTCCAACCCCAGCTGGTGAACTTTGTCTTTCAACTGCTCCACGAGGGCATGCCGCACACGGTGAGAGCCGAAATCGTCCTCGGATGCAGAAGGACTAGCGGGACCGGAACCGGTCACTCAAGGCCAGGCATCGATCTCTACGGCAACAACAGGCTCTTTGTTCTGCATGACCAAGAGACGTTCGCCCACCTCTTGCCGACCGGAAGCGCCCGGAACCTCATTCGCGGATTCGTGAACATCCACGGTCCGAACGTCTTCATCCCCTGGGATACGCACAAGCACCATCACAATCCTGATCGCGAGATCATGACGGCCCTCACCAAGAACAAGCTTATTAGGGACTTCTTCGGTTATTGGCATGACGCCTATCAAGCAGTGGGCCGTGGTGCCGTCACACAGCTCATCAGCGACAGGCTGCCCAAGGTAATAGACACGGCGAAGAAGGATTTGTTCATCCCTACCCTCGCGACTGTCGAAGTGGATTTGCACCGGAAGCGGGGTGTCAACCTTCCACCATCAATCGTCCCTCCTACGGTCAACGTCGGCGGCCCGTCTACGCGCGTTCTCACGGTGAGATTTACAGTCGATGTTGATGAGGCGAGGTTTCTCTTAGGGCAGTACGGAATTGAGGGATCGCCCAACGAGCCCTCTGGGATGGTCGAAGAGGATCTTTCCGAGGCGATACGCGATCATGTACTCGGCCGCGCCAATAAGAGAACGAAACGGTAGGCGATGCCAAGTCGTACCAATACCAAACTTGCCTTTCAGGCCGGAGACGAGCGTACTACAATTTCGAGGCGGTTGCACTGCGAGACCAAAAACGCTCACACCTTCGAGGAAGTGTACCAGCTGGTCAGGGTGTTGTCACGGAATATCGGCCCGTATGGCGATCGACGATGAATAAGGCTGACGAACCGCTCGATGTAGCTCGCGAAGTGGAGCCATTGCCTCCTTTCTCGCCGGTTTCTTTTCTGCATGCCGTTGGGCAATCCACCATTAGGCAAGGGATCGCCGTTCCCGTCATCGCCCAAATCGCATGGCTTGCGCAAATCGAAAAAGGCCAGGCCATTCCTGTGACGATCAGGTTTGGCGAGCGACAATCGGTTTTGGCTACCTTGCGAAGGATCAACAATGCCCGCGGGCATCTCCAGTTTCGCTACGAAACCAAGAAACAAGCGGCCCTGCGGAACTATCTCGGCCGAGTATTTCGCGGCACGAAGAAATCAAATGGCGTCTTGCGAGTGTCAGAGTTGGAACCCCGTGTCTTTCTGTTCGAGGCGGTTTCCGCCGGCCGCGACACTATTGCAGCCCTTTCGCTCTGTACGCCTCACTTTCACAACTGCACGCACGTTGATGTGAGGGCTCGTCTTGAGTTCAAGGAGCTAGAGCAGTGCTTGCTCGCGATTCCCTACAATGCAGAGCATAATCAAGCCCATTACAACAAAGAAATTGCATCGGCCCTGGCCAGCAAAGGCTGGAAATGTGAAACGCGGATTCTCAGCGAAATCGGATTGCGCTGCGATTTCGAGAAAAACGGCGTCTGGGTGGAGATTGAGTTTGGCAATGCCCGAGTCTATTACCAGGACTACATCAAATTCTTGCTTGCCGTGCGGCATCGAGCTGCAGAGCTTGGGATTCTCCTTTGTCCCACAAACGCATTTGCTCAGTTACTCTGTGATCTAGGGCAGCGACGTGCGAGCACAAGAAGGGGTGATAAGTCAAAGCGCCAGCCTTCTTATTCGGGAATGATGAGCTACGAGAAGGCTATGCGAGAACTGCCATTCCTCAAGTTCATGCTGACGGGCAGTATCGTGATTGCTGGTATTGAAATCCAAGGCGGCTGACATCAGGAAAGAGCGATTGCTGGCGCACCGATCAATGCATGGACAATCGGAGCGAACACCTGTGGCATGGAAGTTCGCGGCTAGCGCGACCTTCAATCGCGGGCCGTCATGGCATTGGGGGAAAGAGACCGCGGCACATCCGGGCGGTTGATAGCCTTGCAGAAACTGTGCCCGGCGCCTCAACAATCTCGAGGCCCGCAAACACCGAAGGGTCTCTTCCGTTGGGGCTTTGACAGGGCTTTGAGAGGATGACAAATGGCAGATCAATTACCTACGGTATGGCCCAGTCAGCCGCATACGCGCACAAGCATGCAATCCTTCAGCGTTACTTGGACGCCTGGTTCCCGATTCTCACGCGCCAAGGCTCTCGCCTTCAACAACAGTACGGTACTCTGAATTCGCATGAGGTCTTGTTTATTGACGGCTTTGCCGGGCCTGGGGAGTACGAGATGGGAGAACCCGGCAGTCCGGTCGTTGCGCTAAAAGCCGCGCTGGATCACTCTGCGTTGTTCCCCGTCCCTGTTCGGATGCTTTTTATTGAACAGCGCCAGGATCGCTATGAACATCTCAATCACGTCTTGGCTCCCTATCTCGAAGCGGCAACCAGATCGCTGAATGTACGTGGGGTTGAGGCCAGGCAGGGCGATTGTGACATTGTGCTGAACGAAATGCTGGACGAATACGAACGCGACCAGATCAAGTTCGGCCCTTCGCTCGCGTTTCTCGACCAATTCGGCTACGGTTCTGTATCAATGGATCTTATTGCTAGGATTCTGCGGTATCCTCAATGTGAAGTCTTTAGCTATCTCGACTATAAGGACATGAACCGCTGGATCATCGACAAGAACAAGGCGGCAGCGTTCACCCGTGCCTACGGAGGTGAAGAGTGGCGCCAGTGTATCGATCTTCCTGAGGAACGTCGAAGAGCTGTGCTGCTCGCAACATACAAAGCCGCCCTCCAAGACAAGAAACGCGCCGGCGCCAAGTATGTGGTGTCCTTCCTAATGTTCGACCGGAACGAGCAGCCGTTGTATTGGCTCCTTTTCTGCACCAACAATCTACGGGGATTGGAGGAGATGAAAAAGGCGATGTGGGCTGTTGATACTTCTGGTGCCTTTCGCTTTTCTGATAGTGATTCGCCTGGTCAACTCCGTTTATTCAACGATCGTTTTGACGAGGATTGGCTTGCAGGTGAACCTGCCGCCAAACTCGCTGGGCGAACGATGACAGTGGCGCAGATTAAAGAATATGTCCTTGTGGAAACACCATGTTATTTGTTCAAAGAGGCGCTCAAATCACTCGAAATCGGCAATAGCCCGAGCCTGCGGGCTGTCAAAGTTCCTGCCAGGCGCAATCGTGGTCAATACCCTGAAAACATGCTTGACGGGATTCTCGTGCAGTTCGAGCGATCGCTGTTTGGTGACGCCGGTTAATGATGATCTCGCGGCGGGGCATTTGTTGGGCGGTTTGCAGAAAGGTCTGCGCGTACATCCGCAGCTTTACCCGGTGGGTCCCAAGTCAGGTAAATTTGTTCACGCTTCATGTCGATTTTGCCCGTGGGCTCGGCTTGGGTGCATTTCTTCTGGAAGACATCGAACTGCCGTTCGAAGAGCTGAAGGGAAATCGCGATTCCTGCCGCGACGTATCCAGGCTGATCTGATATAGCAATGGGAGGTCCAGACCTCGGGTTCTTTGCAAGGTGGCAGACAGGACAGAGACGCATGAGCGAGCACTCCCAGATCGAGTGGACCGACGCGACGTGGAATCCCGTACGCGGATGCACCAAGATTACACCCGGCTGTGACCATTGCTATGCGGAAACCTTCGCCGAGCGCTTCCGCGGCGTGCCGGGGCATCCCTATGAGCAAGGCTTCGACCTGCGGCTCGTGCCGGGGAAGCTGGCGGAGCCGGTGCGGTGGAAGACGCCGAAGATGGTGTTCGTCAATAGCATGTCCGATCTGTTCCATAAGGACGTGCCGGACGATTATGTCGAGACGGTCGGCCGAGTCATGGAGCGGGCGAACTGGCATACCTATCAGGTGCTCACCAAACGCTCGTCGCGGCTGCGCAACATGCTGCAAACACGGCTCGCGTTCGCGGCGAATCTGCCGCATATCTGGTGGGGCGTCAGCGTCGAGGATCGGGTGCACGGGCTGCCGCGCATCGAACACCTGCGTGAGGCGCCGGCGGCGGTGCGCTTCCTGTCCATCGAGCCGCTGCTCGAAGACCTCGGCGAGGTCAACCTCGACGGCATCCACTGGGTCATCGTCGGCGGCGAAAGTGGGCCGGGGGCGCGGCCGATGCACCAGGACTGGGTGCTCGCGCTGCGCGATCAGTGCGACCGGGCCGGCGTGCCGTTCTTCTTCAAACAGTGGGGTGGTACGCGCAAGAGCAAGACCGGCCGCGAACTCGGCGGGCGGACCTACGATGGACTGCCGGGCGCGTGGCGCTGCCGGTGCTGGATAACGCCCAGCGGCTGGCGGCGATTGGCGAGTTTGAGGGGCGCTATTCCACGTTGGAGTCCCGGCTTCACCCGGACAAGACCGGCTAAAGCCGGGACTCCAACGCGTCATACCCCCAGTAGGCGACATGCGTCGGCGTAGCCGGGGGCGGCGTAGCCGTGGGCGCTGGCGGTGACGCGGGCCAGCGCGATCAGGTACCGCGAACGGAACGCGGCCCGGTTGGACGCGTATTCCTCCACCGTCGTGCGGTAGAACTTCTCCGCGTGCAACGCGCCGTCCTCGCTGACCGCATAGCGCAACAGCACGTCCCATAGCGGCCGCACCGGCTGATTGCTCGCGCAATAGCGATGCACGGCGGCGGCGGTGCGCACCTGGTCGCGGTTGCGAATCGCGTCCTCCAGCATCGGCAACAGCCGAGTCGGCTCGAGATGCTGCGTCTGCGCCTGCGCCTCATCGCGCGGATAGGGCTGCCAGGTGAGGAAGGTGCCGCCCCGGTCGCTGCGATCGCGCGCGACCTGCCAGGCGCCGAGGATCAGGCACACGACCCGATGGCGCGGATTGGCGGCGCGGGCCAGGTTGCGCCACGCGTTGGCCGAGTCGCAGGCGTGTACGCCGATCGAATCGCCGTGGATGCTGCCGGCCGGCTTGTTCGGCCCTTCTTCGCGCGGCCGGCCGTTGTCGCGCAGCACGAGCTGGTTGGCGGCCAATGAGACCGCCTCGGAGACCGCGGCCGGGTCCATGCCCTCAGCCAGCGCCGCCGCCGCGGCATCGGCCGCCTGCTCCGCCGAGCCGCGGAAGATCGTGAGGCTCAGCTCCTCCAGGCCACGGTCGTCCGGCACGCGCGTGCCCAGGGCGCGGCTGAGCAGGTGGTGCTGATCCAGGAGACGCGGCACCAAGGTGCGGACGCTTTCGAAGTGCTGGCGATATTGTGGCGTCTCGGCACGCACGCAGAAGCGGACCGACTGCCGCAACAGCGTGTGCGCATGGTCGCGGCCGATCAGGCCCATCAGGTCCCAGGCGCGGTAGGGCAGCACGACGCGATGCACGTCGGCGGCGTCCTCGACCACGTCGAGCACATGGTTGAGAGCGGCGTCGGCATTGCCCTGGGCCACGGCGGCATACGCCGATTCGGCCTCGTTCGCATTCGCGCGGCGAACCGCGTCACGCACGGCATGGGGGCCGGCCGGCGTCGTGGCCGCGACCGGGTGGAGCACTTCGCGAGCGGGGCCGCCGAATTCCTGAATACGGCTCGCATTGCGGAAGAGCACCTTGAGCACCGGCAAGGCGCGGCGATTCTCGGGCAATTCGCCGGCCATGTGGAACGCCGGCGCGATGGCCATCAGCGTGTGGAAGCCGATGTAATCCTCGCCGCCGAAGGTCCGGGCGTTGGCGAGCGCGACGGCGGCGACGATGTCACGTAGGGACGTGCCCTGGTGCAATCGTTCGACGACGCGGGGTAGGAGCTGAGGCGCGGGGGTTTCTTGCATCAGGGCGACGAGCGGTTCCAGACCGCCGAAGGTCAGGCGTTCGGGGCCGTCGTCGGCGAAGGCGGTGGAGAAACCGAGGTCGGCGGCCAGGCTCGAGCCGACGCTGGCCGCGACGACGCCGGCGCCGACGTCGCGCAGAAAATCACGCCGTGTTCGCTGAATCATGGGTGTGCTCCCACGAGGAGAGGGTGGCACCGCCAGCGTCCTCGCACGGCCGGCGGCGTTTCGGGGAACCGTGAGCTACGTACGAGTCTAACGCGCCCACGGCGGGTGGACAATTGTTTTTTCAGTAGCAAGCCCGGGCGCTGCGCACGAACGCCTCGACCAGGTCGGCGAGGCGTTCGCGCTGCGCCGCCGCTGTGGCGAGCACCTCGGCGTGGTTGATCGGCTCGTCGCTCAGGCCGGCGGCCTTGTTCGTGACGCACGAGACGGCCGCGCACTCCATGCCGAGATCGCAGCCGGCCTGCACCTCACGGGCGGTCGACATGCCGACCACGTCGGCGCCCCAGCGCGGAGGGCGCGAATCTCGGCCCGTGTCTCGTAGCAGGGGCCGGTGACTTGCGCATAAGTACCGGCCGGCAACGCAAAGCCGGCGCTGGTCGTAGCGCCTTGCAAGCGTTCGAGCAAGCGTGGCGAATAGGGGCTGGGCCGCCGCGCGCGGTGCGCTGCCAGCAATCGGCACGCGTCCATTCGATGTGATCGCGAATTGCCACCAGGTCGCCCGGGTTCAGGTCGGCGCGGATGCCGCCCGCTGCGTTGGTTACGAGCAACATATCGGCCCCCAACGCACGGGCGATGTGAACCGGCTGCACCACGCGCCGCCACGGATGGCCCTCGTAGGCGTGCAGCCGGCCGGCGAAGATCAGCACCGGCTGGCCCGCCCATTCGCCGACGAGCAGCGCGCCGCGATGGCCGGGGATCGACGGGGCTGCCAGCTCGGGCACCTGGTGAAACGGAAGCTCCTGCACCTCGTGGACGCGGTCGGCGAGATGGCCCAGGCCCGAGCCCAGAATCAGCGCGAACCGTGGCCGGCGCCGGCGAACGGCGTCGGCGAAATGCAGGAAATCGGGCGACGTGGTCATGGGAAGCGTAACGCGCATTATCATCGCGTCGCAGCGCGCTTGCGGTTTCGCGAGCCGCTTAATCGGTGCTGGCGCCCAGCGCCGCGAGCTTGGACTGGGCCGCGTGCACGATCAGCTCGGCGCAGCGCTCCTCGCCGAGCAGGCTGGTGTTGAGAATCAGATCGTACTGGCAGACCTCGGTCGGGTTGCGATGGAAGTGCGTGCTGACGAAGTCCGCCCGGCGCTGGTCGAGCCGGCGCACGTGCACGGCGGCCTCGTCCTCAGTTAGCCGCAGCCATTGCGTCATGTACGCGATGCGATCCTCGCGTGGGGCCACGAGGCGGACATTGAGCGTCGAGCCGGGCGGCAAGATGCAGCCACCGCCGCGGCCCACCAGGATCGCCTCGCCGCGCGCCCCGATGTACAGCAGGACGCGCGCCAGCTCGATGATTGACGGATTGCTGCTGATCGCCTCGGCCTGCAAGAGCCCGTTGAGCTGCGCGTCGGCCCACGCGGCCGCCCCGGCCGGCACGCTGTCGAGGAGTTCCTGACGGGCGCCGGCATCCTGCATGACGTACTCGAGCAGGTCCTGCGGATACACTTGCCAGCCGAGCTTGGCCCCCGCCTGCTGCGCGATCGTGGTGCCGCGCGCCCCGGCCTCGCGACTGATGGTGATCGTCAGTGCAGCCGGCAAGCCGGTGGGCTCCGCCGCGTTGCCGCGGTAGCCGTGCAGCGGCGTCTCGCCCGGCGGTGCCGGCAGTTCCAGTTCGTCCGACGGTTGAGGGGAGCGTTCCGGCATGCGAGGGTCCTTACGGTCGGCGTCTTTCCTACACCATACCTTGTCCGGCGCCTCACCAAGCACAATTTCGGCGCGACTGCAGGCGGCCGGCCGGCTTCGGGGGAATAATCGGTGCGTGTGATCCTGGTTTACTCGGGCGGACTCGACTCCACGGTGCTGCTGTACCACCTGCGCGACGCGGGCCATGTGGTGCGCGCGCTCTCGGTCAACTACGGCCAGCGCCATCATCGCGAGCTGGCAGCCGCGGCGGACATCGCGCAATCGCTGGCGGTGGAGCACCGCATCGTGGACGTGACGGGATTGGGCGCGCTGCTCCCAGGCAGGGCTCTCACGTCGACGGCCGCCAACGTGCCCCGGGAAGAGTACGCACGTGAAAACCTGGAGGCGACGACGGTGCCGAACCGCAACATGCTGCTGCTGGCGATCGCCATCGCCTGGGCGGCGCATCTGCACGACGACGCGGTCGCGTTTGCCGCGCATGCCGGGACGACGCTGACCTATCCCGACTGCCGGCCCGAGTTCGCGGCGGCGATGGATCAGGCAGCGCGCGTTGCGGATTGGCAGCCGATCGCGGTGCTGGCGCCGTTCGTCACATGGCGCAAGGCAGACGTCGTCCGTCGCGGCCGGGAGCTTGGCGTGCCCATGGAGCGCACGTGGTCGTGCTACGTCGGCGGCGAGCAGCACTGCGGCACCTGCGGGACGTGCCGCGATCGGCGAGCGGCGTTTGCGGAGGCGGGGGTGGTGGATCCGACGGAGTATGCGTGAGCCCCGCCGGTCTTGCTCGTGGCCGACACCCTGGTCGAGGATCTGAACCGCACTCGCCGCTACGCCTTCCTCGCCCGCCGGGCCGTAATGAGGATTGCCAAAACGGTGAAACTGCCGCCTGCCTTCCGCCACCATGTTCCTGGAGACCCCGACGACGATCCAATAGTGCAAACGGCTCTGGCGGCAAAGGCTGATTACCTCGTGACTGCCGACAAGGAGCTTCTCAAGCTCGGGCGCGTACAGGACCTCGAGAATGTCACGCCACGGGCGGTTGCGGGCGAGCGCTACTGATCTGTTCGGCATTGCTATAATACCACTACCCACCGGTCCCGTTCGTCGGGACCCCGCAACGCGGTCATCCTCCCCCAGGGATCCCCATGCGCCACCTCGCGTTTACGGCCTGGCTCATTCTAGCCGCGACCGGCACCGCTTCCGCCCAGGACGCGGGCGTCGAGTTCTTCGAGACGAAGATTCGCCCCGTGCTGATCGAGCACTGCTACAAGTGTCATTCGCACCAGGCCAAGAAACATCGCGGCGACCTGTACGTCGATAGCCGCGATGGCCTGCGCAAGGGCGGCGAAACCGGGCCCGCCGTCGTGCCGGGCAAGCCGGCCGCGAGCTTGCTGCTCAAGGCGGTCCAGCATGCTGCCGGCGATCTGAAGATGCCGCCGCCGCCGGCCGACAAGCTGGCCGCGGCGGTCATCGCCGACCTGAAAACCTGGATCGCGATGGGAGCGCCCGATCTGCGCGACACGGCCGGCACGAAGAGCGGCGGCATCGACTTTGGCGTCGCGGGCCGGCACTGGGCGTACCAACCGCTGCGTACGCCGATCCTGCCTCCTGTCAAGGATTCGGCCTGGGCGGCCGCGCCGATCGATCGCTTCATCCTCGCAAAGCTGGAGGCGCACGGGCTGACTCCGTCGCCGCGGGCCGATCGACGCACGTTGATACGGCGGGCTTACTATGACCTGATCGGGCTGCCGCCGACGGCCGCCGAGGTGGAGGCGTTCGTGGACGACGCAAGCTGCGTCGCCTACGAGCAAGTCGTCGATCGGCTGCTGGCGTCGCCGCATTACGGCGAGCGCTGGGGCCGGCACTGGCTTGACGTCGCTCGCTACGCCGACACCAAGGACGGCGTGCTGATGTTCGGCGACGATCGCGTTCGGCCCTATGCCTATACGTATCGCGACTATGTCATCAAGGCGCTCAACGCCGACACGCCGTTCGACCGCTTCGTCGAGGAGCAGCTTGCCGCCGACCAGATCGAGCCGAGGGTCGAGCCGTGGCGGCTGGCGGCGATGGGCTATTTGACGCTGGGGCGGATGTTCGACAATAACGTGCACGACGTGATCGACGACCGCATCGACGTGGTCACGCGCGGACTGCTCGGGTTGACGGTGGCGTGCGCCCGCTGCCACGATCACAAGTACGATCCCATCCCGCAGATGGACTATTATTCCCTCTACGGCGTCTTCGCCAGCAGCGAGGCACCGCTGGAACTGCCGCTCATTGATCGGCCCGAGGGGCTGCCCGGGTTCGCCGAGTTTGAGAAGAAAGCGGCGCCGAAGCGCGCCGAGCTGCAGAAATTGCTCGATGCGCAGTTCGCGCTGCTGAGCGAGCAGGCGCGGCGCCGGACCGGCGATTACCTCGCTCGCGCCGCCACTACCGATCCCGACCCACTCGAGACGGCGATCTTTTTCCTGTCGCTCGCGCCGAACGACCTGCGCCCGCAGATCGTCGCGCGCTGGCGGCGCTTCCTCGCCAGCCCGAACCGCGCCGACGATCCGGTCTTCGGTCCCTGGCAGGATTTCATGAACGTGCCGGCCGGCGATTACACGGACCAGGCGAAGGCAGTCGTGGAGCGCTGGCGCATGAAACCCACGGGGCTTGCGAAGGGCCAGCTCAACCCGCTGCTGCACGACGCGTTCGGCAACGTCAAGCTTGCCGGCAAGGCGGACGTTGCGCGGCTCTACGGCGACCTCCTGATCCGGGCTTACGATGAGGTGAAGAAGACGCCGATGCCCCAGTGGCAGCAGTTGGCCGATGCGGTGGCCGGCAAGAACACTCCGGCGTACTTCCCCCGGAGCCAGACCTATTACTACATGTTGCGCGGCGAGAAAGACGCGTACGGCGGAATGCTGAGTCAATACGACAAGCTCGCGGTGCAGTCGCCGAGCGCCCTGCCGCGCGCGATGGTGCTCTACGATGCGAGCGAGATGCACGACCCGCGGGTCTTCGTCCGCGGCAATGCCGGCGTGCCCGGCGACCGCGTGCCGCGGCAGTTCCTGCGCATCCTGGCGGGCACAGCGCCAGCCGTTTGCGCACGGCAGCGGCCGGCTCGAACTGGCCCGCGCCATCGCCGGCACGCCGCTGGCCGCCCGTGTGCTGGCCAATCGCGTGTGGATGCACCACTTCGGCGAGCCGCTGGTGGCGACTCCCAGCGACTTCGGCAGCCGCAGCACGCCGCCGGTGCACGCGGAACTGCTCGACTATCTCGCGTGGTCGCTCAGGGCGGCGGGTGGCTC
Organism: uncultured Gemmataceae bacterium; assembly: GCA_963834865.1. Lineage (GTDB taxonomy): Bacteria > Planctomycetota > Planctomycetia > Gemmatales > Gemmataceae > CAWIDK01. The sequence goes on along the minus strand of CAWIDK010000005.1, from coordinate 307,379 downwards.
GCTCAAGAAGCTGCACCGCCAGATCATGCTGTCGAGCGCTTATCAGCAGGCGAGCCACGACCGCCCGGCGTGCGGCGAGGCCGACCCGGACAACAAGGTGCTCTGGCGCTATCAGCGGCGCCGGCTCGATTTCGAGGCGATGCGCGATACGCTGCTGGCGGTCGCGGGCCGGCTCGACCCGAAGATGCACGGCCGGCCGGTCGACGTGGCTGGCGACGCGAACAATCGGCGGCGAACCGTCTACGGGTTGGTCGATCGCCAAAGCCTACCGGGCCTGTATCGCGCGTTCGATTTCGCCAGTCCCGACCAGTCCGCGGAGCGCCGGCCGATGACGACGGTGCCGCAGCAGGCGTTGTTTGGCCTGAACGCGCCATTCATGATCGAGCAGGCCAAGGCGCTCGCCGCCCGCCCTGAAGTGGCCGGCCCGCCGGCGGCGCGGATCGCGGCGCTGTATCGGCTGGTGCTGGCGCGGTCGCCGTCACGGGAGGAGGTGGAGGCGGGGTTGCGCTTCATTGCGGGCAGCAAGAGCGGCTCGCAGCTCAACGCGTGGCAGCAATACGCGCAGGTGCTGCTGCTGACGAATGAGGTAATGTTCGTGGATTGAAGCTGGGAGTCGCCCACATGCCGAATCGCGAGAAGCAGATTCGCCTGTTTGAGCGCGCCGCCGATCAGCGGTTGGCGGCGGCGGAGCTTCTGTTCGAGCATGAGTTCTACCTCGATGCAGTCTACCTCGCGGGTTATCCGGTAGAATGTTGGTTGAAGGCGTTGATTTTGCGCCGGACCCCTCGGAGTGAGTTCGTCGTGATGCGCGAGAAGTTGACCGAAGCTGGGGCGAAGGGTCACAGCTTCCAGTACCTCAAGAACATTTTGAAGGACCTACATGCCGGAAAGGCAAAAAGCGATCGCGAAATTCTGGGCGCGCTGGCGATTCATTTGCGAAACACCGTTGTCTGGACTACCGACCTACGATATCAGGTGAGCAGATTCGATCCAGACGAAGCTCGCCAGTTCTTCGAGGCTGTTCGGGCAATACGCCGTATCTATTCTGGGAGCTAACCATGAGCAGTTGGCGCACTCTGAAAACTCCGGAAACACGGAAGATCGAGAAACTGCTGCGGAAACAATTTCCCGAGTACCCGCCGAAGTATCCACCGGCGGCGTATCGCCACAACCCAGCCTCGATTTCGGTTCGCGTTGTCAGTCACCAGTTCAAGGGCATGAACCGTGTCAAGCGCACCGAGGTCGTTTTTCCGATCCTGGAAAAAAACCTTCCCGACCAGACCTGGGAGGACGTGATGCTCGTCGTGCTTTTGACTCCCGAGGAGATTAAGGAGTCTGATATGAACTTCCGATTTGAGCACCCCGATTATTTGCCTACGTAGTTTCCATCCCACCCAGAGCGCACGCATGAACCACCCATTCGCCATGTCCCGCCGCGATTTGCTCCGCCGCACCGGCACCGGCCTGGGCGTGCTCGGCCTGTACAGCCTGCTCGGCGACAGTCGTTTGCTCGCCAATGACACCACGCCGCCCGATCCACGCAACCCGCTCGCACCACGGCCGCCGCATTTCCCGGCCCGCGCCAAACACGTCATTCACGTCTACCTCAACGGTGGGCCGTCGCAGGTGGACACCTTCGATCCCAAGCCGCTTTTGCAGCGCTACGCGGGCCAGGTGCTGCCGGCCGGCAACCTCACCACCGAGCGCCCCACCGGCGCCGCGTTGCCCTCGCCGTTTCGCTTCCGCCCTTATGGCCGCGCGGGTCTGGAGATCAGCGAGCTGTTCGACCGCACCGCGTCGGTCCACGCCGACGACCTGTGCCTGGTCCGCTCGATGCACGCCAACACGCCCAACCACGAACAGTCGATGCGCCTCATGAACTGCGGCGACGAACGGCTGTCGCGGCCCAGCATGGGCGCGTGGATCACCTATGGTCTCGGCACCGAAAACCAGAACCTGCCCGGCTTCGTCGCGATGTGCCCCGGCCTGCCCGTCGCCGATACCTCCAACTGGCGTTCCGCCTTCTTGCCCGGCATCTACCAGGGCACGCACATCGACACGCGGCAAACGAGCGTCGAGCGCTTGCTGGAAAATATCCGCAGCACCGCCGTCACCCGCGACGACCAGCGGCGCCAGCTCGACCTGCTTGCGGAATTGAATCGCCGGCACCAGCAGCCGCGGGCCGAGGACACCGCGCTGGAGGCGCGCATTCAGTCGTTCGAGCTGGCCTACCGCATGCAGGCCGAGGCGTCGGAAGCGTTCGATCTGAGCCGTGAGCCGGCGCCGGTCCGGCAAGCCTACGGCGAACACGTGCAGGGCCGCCAGCTCCTGATCGCACGGCGGCTGATCGAGCGTGGCGTGCGCTTCGTGCAGTGCTATCACGGCGACGTGCAGCCGTGGGACAGCCACGACAATATCGCGACGAACCACCGCAACCTGGCCCGCGAGATCGACGGACCGCTGGCGGCATTGCTGACCGACCTCAAGCGGCGCGGCCTGTTCGACGAGACGCTCATCATGATCGGCGGCGAATTCGGCCGCACGCCCGCGGTCGAGCTGGCGGGCGGTCGGCCGGCGATGGGGCGCGACCACAATCACTGGGGATTCACCGTCTGCCTGGCCGGCGGCGGCATCAAGGGCGGCACCGTCTACGGCGCGACCGACGAGTTCGGCTACCGCGCGGTCGAGAACCCGGTGCACGTTCACGACCTCCACGCGACGATCTTGCACCTACTCGGCTTCGATCACGAACGCCTCACCTATCGCTACGCCGGGCGCGATTTCCGACTGACCGATGTTGAGGGGCGCGTGGTGCGGGAGATTTTGGCGTGAGCCGTTCCTCGTTCCCACGCTCCTCGGAGCGTGGGAACGAGGATGGCCCAGGCGATCACTTCGCGATTTTGATCTCATAGCGCACGTTATACGCCGCGTGTCTCTCCATCCCTGCGGATGGCGTGCCGCGCAGCGCCGCCGTCCCGTCCTTGAGCGCGTAACCAAACGCCTTGCCCGTCATCGGATCGACCGGCAGCGGCACCGGCACGTCCGTGAGCGCCGCGGGCAGCTTGCCGTCGTGCGCCGCCGCGTACAGCCGCAGTCCCTCGACGCAGCGCAAGAGGGCGATGCGCTGCTCCAGGCGGGCGTGGGCTCGCCGCACCCGGAAAAAAGACCCCACCAGGCCGCCGAAGAGCGAATCGTCGGGCCGCTCCTTAACGGCTGGCTTAGCCGCGGTCATCGCCTGCATCTGCCAGAAGGGGAGCATCATCAGCTTCATCTGGTTATCGCGCCTGATCTCGAAGGAGACGACCTCGTCGACGAGGATGACTTGCAAGGGCGGCAAATTGTCAAGCGCCGGTCCGGGCGGAAAGCCAGTTTCGATCAGTCGCTGGCGCGCCGCCTTGAGATGGGCCGCGTCCTTGCCGCGCTCAGTGAGCCACGCCTCGACATCGAGCTTTTTCTCGTCGGCGCCGCCGCTCACGTCGATCAGATCCTGGGTCAGCTTCACGAGCCGTTTCGTTTGCCACTCGGTCAAGGGGGCCCGCGCGGGGATGCCCTCGAACGCAGCCCCCAGCCAGGCGCGTTCGCCTTGCATTCCCTTACGCAATTCCACCACTGGATTCGGCAAGTCGGTCAGCGCCCAGTAGAGGTTGGGAGCGCCCTGCTGCGCGATCAGCTCGTCGAGCGTTTCCACCGCAAGCGACGCGACCGCCGTGCCGACCAGGCCGCCGACAAGCGTCGGGTGCTCGCCGAGGTGACGGGCGAGGGCAAACATCGTCTTGAGGGTGACGATCGCATCGCCATAGCGCTTGTCGGCCAATTCCAGGCGGCCGCGCACCCGCAGGGCCCCGGCCAGCGTGCGCATTGGCTGCAGCTCGGGAACGAGCAGGTGGATGCCGTCACGGCGCAGCGGCAACAGGACTTGCCAGTCGACCGTCTCAAGACGCGCGGCATAATCCGCCTGGCCCAAGGGTCCCCGGCCCTTGCCGTAGGAGTCCGTTTTCAGGAGGTGCACGGGCAGATCCTTGAGCGGCATCGTCTGCCATTTCTCCCGTTCCTCCACCACGTCCTTGTTGAACCAAAAATTGTTCTGCTCCATGAAGCACTTCATATAAGCCGGCACCGGATTGCCCGGGTTCATCTCGCGCAATTCCGGCAAGAGCTGGTAGTACAGCGCCGGCTTCGGCTCCGCGGCCGGCGACACCGTCATGCGGATCACAGTTTCGGTCGGCTCGGGCCCCTCGCCGGCCCGGGTGGGGAAAGGCAGCGTCAACAGCGCGGCCCAGGCCAAAAGCACTCGGCTCATGGCGGTTCTCCTCAATGGTTCGGCAATCAACGAAACAACGAATCGGGCACCGCCAGCGCATGCATGGGCGGCGCGGACGTGGCGGCGCTCGACGATGCCCGAGCTTGGCAGGTTGCCTTCGGTGGCGAGCGCCTGCTCACGCAGCCGGCCGATGGACGACGCTTCCGCAGCCGGTGCCGGCCACGGACTGACGTCGACCATCGGCACGCCGGGGTCTGAAGTGGCGGGCGGGGTGACCGGCCGGGGCCAACACCAGAGGCCGAGCGTCAAGAGCTGCGATGCTGTCAGCCCCATGCACAGGGCCCGCCAGCGCCGGTTCGGCCGCGCGGAGGCTCGGCCGGCTTCGAACAGCAAGCGGTCGCGGTCCAGGCCACTGCTGTCGGGCGTGAACTTGCTCAATCGTTCGATGGGTTCGGACATGACACCCCCATGTCGCGACGCAGAGCGGCAATGCCCGCGTCGAAGCGGCGGAACGCGGTGCTGGCGCTGCAGCCCGCGACCTCCGCAATCTGCTCGAAACTCAGCCCGCCCCAAAGCCGGGCAACAATCACCTCACGCTGCTCCAGCGGCAAGCGCTCCAGCGCGGCGACCGCAGCCGCGGCGTCGAGTCCGTCCACCTCCGGCTCGACGAACCACCGCGCCGGACGCACCGCCGCCTCGTGCCGGTGGCGCCGCAGCGCCTTGCGCTGGGCGTCGATGGCCGCATGGCGCACGACCTGGTAGAGCCAGGGCACGACCGCGCGCGGCGGCTGGCGCAGCGCGACCAGCTTGAGGAACGCATCCTGCACCACGTCTTTGGGCGAGGCACACCATTGCCGCGCAAACAACAACAGCGGCGGGCCATGCGTGTCCAGGAGCTGCGCCAAGTCGTGCGGGCTCATCACCGGATATGACGATGCCGGGCGGTTTTCATTCCGCGAAAAACCGGAGACCGCTGACAAAAAATCGCCGCCGTACATGGCACGCGAGGTGCCAATTTTTGCCCGTGACTTGACGAATCGCGGTCCGAGCGCGAAATATCTTTTCCGATTTCTTTGCCCGTCGCGCTCGCATCGTTCGGTTGAGAGGATGTAAGGTCATCCTGGGCAGCGCGAATGGCCTCGGCGGCAACCGGTGCCCCGAGCGAGTGCCGCCCATGGCACGATGGCCGCACGACGAAGTGGAGGTCGCCATGAGATTGGTGCGTACAACCAAAACGATCGGCATCACCATCAAGTTCGTTATCGAGGCCGACGAGGATTTGGCCGAACGGTTGCTCAAGACGCTGCCCAGTGATATCACCTTCGGTGGCGAGCACTTGTGGAATGTGCGCATCGGCATGCGCGGCGACGAGATTGAGCCGGTGCGCGTCTCGATCTGCCGCGACGACATGTCGATGGAGGAGGAAGACACGTTCCTTGACAACGGCTAGCCCGGTCACTCCCCAAAAAAGGGCGCTTGCAATTGGCTGCCGGCTCGGGGACAATGGCGGAATGACGCCCCGGGCAGGCGGTTTGGCAGCCGCGCCGCGCTCCAGCGGGGAGATTGCGCCATGGCCGTTTCGCAATATCTGCCCGAACTCTCCCCGGAGGGGCTCCGGCAGGTTTCCCACTTTGAGCGCGATCTGGTTGAGGGAAGCTCGATCCAGGGGATCGCGGCGTATCTGTCCCCCGACCACCAGGGCGAAGAGGCCGTGACGCTGTTCCAGCACCTGCTGCACGTACACGTTCAGCACCGCGTGCAGCAGGGCGATATTCCCAAACCCGACGAATACAAGCAGGACTTTCCCCACTTTGCCGAACCGATTGACCGGCTTTTCAGCTTGCTGCTCACGGTCAGCACGGTCGATCTGCAAACCGTCCATCGGCACGGCGCCGAGGAAGCGCCGATCGCCTTGCAGCCTCCCGGCTACGAGATCATGGACAAGCTGGGGCGGGGCGGCATGGCGGTCGTGTACAAGGCGCGGCAGACGCAGCTGCAGCGCCTGGTGGCGCTCAAAATGATCCTGCACGGCGATTATGCCGAGGAGCACCACAAGCAGCGCTTCTACCGCGAGGCCGAGGCGGTGGCCCGGCTGCGGCACGTCAACATTGTGCAGATTTACGAAATCGGCCAGCACCAGGGCCAACCCTACCTGGCCCTGGAATACTGCGACGGCGGCAGCCTGAAGGACAAGCTGCGCAACGGCCCGTTGGCGGCGCCGGCGGCGGGCCAGGTGGTCGAGACGCTGGCGCGGGCGGTCGCGGTGGCGCATCAGCAGCGGATCGTCCACCGCGACCTGAAGCCGGGCAACGTCTTGCTGACCGCCGACGGCACGCTCAAGATTACCGATTTCGGATTGGCCCGGGAACTCGGCGAGCTCGCGACGAGCCAGCAGGACGCGCTGACCGCCAGCGGCGTCGTGATCGGCACCCCGAGTTACATGGCGCCGGAGCAAGCGCGGGGCGAGCCGGTGGGGCCAACCGCCGACGTGTACGCGCTCGGCGTGATCCTGTACGAGCTGTTGACGGGCCAGCCGCCCTTCCGGGCCGCGACCATGCTCGATACGCTGCACCACGTGCAGGACACCGAGCCGGTGCCGTTGCGGCGCTTGCAGCCGCGCACGCCGCGCGACCTGGAGACGATCTGTCTGAAGTGTTTGCAGAAGGAGCCGTCCAGGCGCTACGCCAGCGCGCTGGCGCTCGCGGACGACCTGCGCCGCTTTGCAGCCGGCGAACCGATCGACGCACGGCCCGTCGGGCGGCTGGAACGCGCCTGGAAGTGGGCGCGGCGGCGTCCGGCGGCGGCGGCGCTGATCGCGCTCCTGCTCATGCTGGTTTTCGGCGGCAGCGGCGCGGCCATCTGGTACGCCAACGACCGGGCCGACCGCGAGATTGAGGCAGTCGAGCGGCGTGCCCGTGAGCGGAATCTGAAGATGCTGGTCAGCACCAGCGTCAACGTGGCGCTGATACGGGCCCAGGCGGCGCGCGACGATTTGCAAGCCGAGCTGGCCAGGCCCGGCGGCGTCTTCAAGCTGCTTGATCGGCCCAAGGAATGGGCGAGCAAAATCGAGGCGGCGCAAGCCCTCTTGCAAGACGCTCGGGATTTGCTAAGGGGAATATCCGTCGCCTTGGAGCCGGCACTCGCTGAACAGATCCAAACCCTTGCCGCCGAGCTGCGCGGATGAAAGCGATCGGCGGTTGGCCATGCGTCTGGAGAAGGTCCGCCTGGATCGCTCCGCGCTGGTCGAAGGCACCTTCAGTACCGCCCTCGCAGTACGGGAATACACGCAGGCTTTCGAGCAGTTCGGCCTGACCGTGGCGGCCGGCACGGACCAGCCGGCGATCGCCCGGCTGCAACAATCGGCGATCAAGGAGCACCTGGTCGCGGCCCTGGACGATTGGGCGCTCGCCACCTATTTCCTGCGCCAGCCCGCGCTGCCCCAGATTCTGGAGTTGGCACGGCAGGCGGCGCCGCATCCGCTCCTGGACAAGATCCGTGACGCCGCAATGTGGACCAATCCGGAAGCACGGCGTACGCTGCTGCAGCAAATCCAGCGCGACAAGGAGAGCGTGGGGCGAATGTCCCCGCAAATGCTCCTCATCATCGGGCAAGTCCTGGCCACCGACCCGGCGGCCGCCGGGGAGTGGCACCGGCAAGCCCTGGTCGCCTACCCGGCGGATTTCTGGCTGAATTACCAGTTCGGTTACATGCTCTATGATGCCAAGAAGGTGCCCAAGGCCGAGGGTTGCTACCGACTGGCCCTGGCCATTCGACCCGACGCCGTCGCGGCCTGGCACAACCTGGGCCTGTGCCTGTATGCCCAGCAAGACCTGTCGGGGGCCATCGACGCCTACCGCAAAGCCCTTGAGTTCGACGGCAATTACGCGCTGGCCTGGAGCAATCTGGGACTTGCCCTGATGGCGAAGCCCGATCTACCCCGGGCCGTGGTGGCCTACCAAAAAGCCCTTGGGCTCCTCGCCGCCGACACGCCGCGCCACGCCCAGGTGCAACGAGCCTTGCAAGATGCCCAGGTCTTGCTGGCGCGGGAGCAACAGGTGCCCACCGGACGATGAAATGAAGTGACGGAGGATCCGATGATACCGCTGCGGCTGGAGAAGATCCTCGCCCCCACGGACCTCAGCCCGCGCCGAGGCCGCGGTGAGCTATGCGCATGCGCTGGCCGAGCGCTTCGGTGCCGAATTGCACGTGTTGCACGTCGCCGCCGATCTCACCGAGGCGGTCCGGTTGCACGGCGCGACCGGGGTGGTGGACGCCTCGGCCGGCGCCGACGATTACGACCGCTGGCTGGCCGCGCTCCTGGGCGAGGCGGGCAGCGTGCGGCGCGTCGAGGCGGTGCGCATTGGCTCCGACATCGCCGGCATCATTTGCCATTACGCGCAAACCGAAGCGATCGACCTGATCGTGATGGCAACCCACGGGCGCAGCGCTCTGATGCACGTCTTGATGGGCAGTGTCGCGGAGCATGTGTTGCGCCGGCGCCCTGCCCGCTCTTGACGATTCGGTCGGCCCCGGGGACTACCGTGTCATGATCGGCCATCGGCGGGGAGCAGTTTATGTCCATTACAGCTGGACGGGGCCTCTGGTACGTTGTTGTGCCATTGCTCCTCGTGACGGCACTCGGCTCGCTCATTTTCTGGGTTGCCCATGCACTCCTATCTCGCAATGAGTTGGACGAAGCCACTCAGCTCGCGAGCATCGCCCTGCCGGTGGAGCCGAGTTTGCTTGCGTGGTCCGCGGATGGCACTTACATTGCGGCCGGAACCGGGTATACGACTTCGAACCAGGTGCATGGGCCAGCCAAGGTATACATCGTGGATGTCGGCAAGCAAGCCGTCATAGGCACACTTGAAACCGCCGCCGCCGTCGACGGGTTGGCCTTGTCGCCGGACGGAAAATGGCTGGCCATGGCTACCAGCGTTACCCTGGTCAACGACAAGTTTGGGGCAGCGGAACTGGTAGTGTTCGTCGTCCCGGAATTCACCGCCAAGCTGCAATCGCATTCAGCCCGGAAAACGACGGATGGCCAGCGCGACGGTCATGATTTCTTTGTTGACATCGCCTGGGCACCGGACGGCAAATCCCTGTACGCAATCGACGGCGGCATGGTACGGTTGGGATACATCCGCCGCTGGACCGCTCCTGAATTTGTCGAGTAGCCCACAATCCCTGCGGGGAACTTGCGTAGCAAGGCCCTTGCGGTCGCGCCCGATGGCCTCACGCTGGCCGTGGTCGCGCAGCGGGGAATCGGGCCTGGGGTGCTCCAGCTTCTTGATCTCGAAAAGGGAACGCAAATTGCTTCGAACGAGGAGGTTCCTTTCGGCTACTATCGTGCGGGGTTCACAGCCGACGGCAAGTCGGTTAGCGTGTTTGTCGGGAAGGAGGGCCTTTTTGCGGATATCTTGGATTCCGGCGGAAAACAGAAAAGACAACAGCACAGGATGTCGTGGTGGGACGTTGGGACGGGCCAGCCGGCCAGTCCTGCCAAGCCGCACTTTGCGATTCAGCCAGCCGCCCAGGCAGAGTCGCGATTCTACTCCATTGCCCCGGATACGCGTATATCGGCGCACACGCTGCAGTTCATGCGCCGGACCTCCCAGGGGGGGAGGACGGCCGTTTCGTCGTCCTCAGCCAGACCGGCGGTGCGAAGACCTGGACCTGGCGCGTCGGCACGGAAAACGCTCCCTCGCTGGCATTTTCTCCCGACGGGACGAAGCTGGCTGGTACCCTGAAAACGACCGGCGGCTGGACGATTGCAATCTGGGCCGTTCCGTAGTCCAGAGCGAATTAAGCATGACCCTCGATCTCAGCCTGAATTATCTGCCCCGGCTGCCACGGCGAATGGATTGGCGCATCGGCTGTGTCGGCGCTGGCTTCATCATGCGCGACTGCCATCTTGTTGCGTACCGGCATGCCGGCTTCAACCCGGTCGCCATTGCGGCGCGTCGGGCCGAACAGACACGTGAGGTCGCCGCGCTCCACAGGATTGGGCGCGTTCATGAAAACGTGGACGCCCTGCTGGCCGATCCTGACATCGAGATTCTGGACATCGCGGTGCCGCCCGATCGCCAGGCCGACATCATTCGCCGCGCCGCCGAACGCACCGCGAATCTGCGCGGCATCCTGGCGCAGAAGCCGCTCGCGCTTTCCGTTCAGGATGCGCAGTTGCATCGAAGCGTGCCGCGGGCCGGGATCGCGCTGGCAGTGAACCAGAACATGCGCTACGACCAGTCGGTGCGAGCCATGCGCGATGTCCTGGACCGCGGCTGGATCGGCACGCCGGTGCTCGGCACGATCGAGATGCGGGCGATTCCGCACTGGATGCCGTGGAGCCGGCAATTGCCGTCGCTGGCCACGTTCGTGATGAGCATCCATCATCTCGATACGTTTCGCTACTGGTTCGGCACGCCCGACCGCGTGCTGGCCAGCACCCGCCCCGATCCGCGCACGACCTTCCCGCACACCGACGGCATCAACCTGTACATCCTCGAATACGACAGTGGCGTGCGGGCCAGCAGCTGGGACGACGTCTGGACCGGCCCGGCCCGCGAAGGTTCCGAAAGCGACATCGGCATCCGCTGGCGCATCGAGGGCACGGACGGGCTGGCCCGCGGCACCATCGGCTGGCCGAGCTATCCCGCGCGCACGCCGAGCACGCTCGACTTCACGACGAAGCAGCAGCCCGGCTACTGGCTCTCGCCGCGCTGGAAGGAAGTGTGGTTCCCCGACGCCTTTGTCGGCACGATGGCACAGCTCCTGTGCGCCGTCGAGGACGGTACCGAGCCCGAAATCAGCGGCCGCGACAATCTGGAGACGATCGCGCTGTGTGAGGCGGTCTTCGCGGCGGCGCGGGATCATCGAGTGACGACGGTGTGCGAGTTTCTCGGGACGCCGCAACCATGAAGCCCGGCCAGTCCATCAAGGTGCGGCGTCGCTGGGCTCTCGTCGGCGCTTGGGTATTCGCCGTCGGTTGGGCGGTGTTCGTCTATTTCATGGATAACTATATCATCGGCCGAATTGCAAGACAGTTCCAAACCGGCGGCTATTCCAGCGTCGAAGGGACGGTCCTGTCGTGCGCCGCCAAGGAGGTGCCGACGGATGAAGGCATATCGTATCGGGTGGATATCGAATACACCTATTGGGTGCACAACCAGGAACATACGGGCCGCCGCGTCGATTACCGGATATTCGTCGCCGAAAAATGGGTTTCGGGCTTCGTCGCTGCCCATCCGGGTGGCAGCAAGGTCACGGTGTTCTATGACCCCGACAATCCCGCCCGTGCGGTGCTGATCGCGGGTTGGTCGGGGGAAGAACTCTTCGTGCTCTTGTGCGCGCTCCCTTTCAACCTGATCGGGCTCCTGCTCCTGGGTTTTGCGGCCGTCTACACGCGCGGCGAAGAAGCGCTGGCGCGCCTGAGTTCCGGCATCCGCATCATCGATCGACGCGAGGAGACGCGGATTCGCTTGCCGCGCTGGCCGCCCGCGCTGGCCGCCTTCATGATCCTGACGGCCTGCTCGTTTCCTGCGATCTTTTTGGCTCTCTGCGGCGCGATCAATTCTTCCGTAGAGTGGACGGCGACGGTCTGGGTTCTTCTGATCGGCACCGCCGTCGTCGTTTATCTGCGTCTGGCCTGGCAGGTCGTTGCGGGCAAGGCCGACCTCGTCATCCACCGTTTCGGAAGCAGGCTGACGCTGCCGCGGACGTTCGGCCGCAAGCACGCGATCGAGGTGCCGTTCACGGACGTTCACAGCGATCGACGTGATTACGAAAAAACAGGAAGGCACGGAGGAAGGTCGCTATACCCATGCTGTCATGATGCGCTGGCGCGACCGCGCGGGGCAAGTGCACGGAGGAAAGTTGGCGGAATGGGGGGACAAGCCGTCAGCGTACAAGCTCGCCGGTTTGATTCTGTCCAAGATCGGCGCTCGCCCGGTGCCCGATTGAGGGCTACGCCACGAATGTAACGGCCTGCGAGTTACACGCCAACGTCATTGGCGTGTAACCTTGCTCCGCAAACGACGAGATATCAAAAGCCTGCGGCGGCGCCCCGAGTTACACGCCACCGTTTCTCTCCTCTCGGGACCCCTCGCAGCGGCGGCGCAGTCCGTAAGGCGAGCGATGCGAGCAAGTTTCCCGGTACTCTGTTAGGATTCGTTTCGTCGCACCCCCCCAGATACCCCCTTGCGACGAATCCTTTCTCTGTACACGCCGCGGGCAATGTTCACCTGCCGCTCGCCTAATCGCGTGCGGAAGCACGATCACGCGCGTATCTGTCCATGTATATCGAGGCCCAGATCCGCGCTCCACGCCGCAACAAGTCGCTGCATCACCGCGCCAGGCCACGGCAGCCGCGTGCCGTTGATCTCGCGCACGCCCGCCAGGCAGTACGGCGTGCTTGCGAGCATCGCCTCATCTGCGGCCAGTGCGTCGGCCAGCGCGATCGGCCGATATTCGATCGCGATGCCAAGTCGCGTGCAGATTTCGTCGACGACGCCCAGACTGATGCCGCCGAGGATGCGCTCCCGCGGGGGCGAAACCACCACGCCGTCGCGGACGATGAGGAAGTTGGCCGCGGCCGTTTCGGTAAGCTGGCCCGATGTGTCGAGCAGGAGCGCCTGCGCCGGGTTGAATCTGCCGCACGTCCTGATCGGCGAGCCACCAGTGCAGGCGGCTGCGCTGCTTGACGCGTGGATCGACGCACTCCGCGGGAACCTGGCGCACCGACGGCACCACCAACGAGGCGCCGTGTTCGATCAAGCCACGGTAGCGTGCCAGCGGCAACGGAAACGTGTGCATGCCAAACGTCGGCGGCCCATCGCCGGCGCCGCCGGGCTGGCCCAGGTAGTACCCCACCGGCCCGGCCGTGGCGAATAGAACCAGAGCTAACTCCTGCCCTTGCGCATTGTGCGCGATCAGCTCGTGTGCCCAGGCTGCGATCTGGTCGTCGGAGAACGCCACGCGGATGTGGGTCGCCTCGCCGCTGCGGCGGAAGCGGGCCAGATGCTCGCTCCAGCGGTACGGCACGCCGCGGAAGGTGCGGCACAGGTCGGTCACCGTCGCGCCGAAGACGAAGCCTGCATCATTCAGCGCGAGCGCGGTTTGCGCCTGGGGCAAGAGCTGGCCGTTGAGCAGCGTCAGAGGGACCAAGTTGCACCTTGGGATCCACAGGGAGCAGCCGCCACGGCGACATGCCCGCGCACTACAATTGGAAGGGAGTTGTGAAGCTTGTATAGAGTAATCCGCATGCGCCTTCAAGCACATATTCAGAACGGCGTGGTGGTGTTTGACGTGCCCGTCGCACTTCCCGATGGGACTGCGGTGCGTGTGGAACCGATCACGTCCGCGCCCATTGAATTCTGGGCCGGCGCTTCGCTGGACCAACTTGCGGAGCGGCAAGGGGTCGCAGTTGCAATCGCCGACGAAGACATGGTCGGCGGCTGGCCCGCCGATGAGTTGCAAGACGGCTTTGAGGACGCGGTTGTTCGCTGGCGCCTACAGGAGTCGCAGCGGTCATGACGGAAACCGCGATTCTGGATACCGTGATTCTGGATACCGACGTGGCCAGCTTCTTTTTCAAGAATAGCCCGAAGACCAAACCGTTCCGAAGAATGGTCAAGGGCAAGCGGTTGGCGCTCGCTTTCGTCTCTCCGTTGCGGAGTCGTTCAAATGGACGTAGAAGCGCCCGTGGAGCCTGAAGAAAATCCAGCAACTTGAAGACGCCTTGCACCGGTACGTCATCCTCCCCTACGACCGCGACCTTGCGTGGTCCTGGGCACGCGTCGTGGCGGCTTGTGAGGACGCCGGTCGCCCGATTGCACCGTCGGACGCCTGGATAGCTGCGGCTGTCCGCCACGACATAGGCCTGGTGACAAATAACATCAAACATTTCGAGGCGGCCGAATCCTTGTGCGGCCTAAAGCTGCTTCGGCCACCGAAGCCCTAAGTCATTTTCTCTTGCGGCAACGGCACCGCGTCGAGCAGCCGGCCGACGATGTCGTCGGTGGTCACGCCCTCCGCGTCCGCGTGGAACGTCGTGAGCAGGCGATGGCGCAGCACCGGGCGGGCGAGGGCGCGCACATCTTGCGTTGTCGCGTGCAGCCGGCCGTGCAACAGCGCCCGCGCCTTGGCGGCGAGGATCAGATACTGGCTCGCACGCGGGCCCGCGCCCCACGATACGTGCTCCTTGATGAACGGCAGCGTGCCGACCTCGCCCGGCCGAGTGGCGCGGACCAGGTCGGCGGCGTACTCGAACACGTGGTCGGCCACCACCACCTGCCGCACCAGCTCTTGCAGCCGCAGGATTCGCTCGGCGGACAGCACGTGCTCGACCTCGGCGCGGACGCTGCCGGTGGTGCGCTTCATGATCGCCAGCTCCTCGTCGCGGCTCGGATAGGCGACGCGCACCTGGAAGAGAAAGCGGTCGAGCTGTGCCTCCGGCAGCGGATAGGTGCCTTCCTGCTCGATCGGGTTCTGCGTCGCCAGCACGAAGAACGGCTCGGGCAGCACATGGCGGTGGCCGGCCGCGGTCACCTGTCGTTCTTGCATCGCCTCCAGCAGAGCGGCCTGCGTCTTGGGCGGGGTGCGGTTGATCTCGTCGGCCAGCACCAGATGGGCGAAGATCGGGCCGGACAGGAAGACGAACTGGCGCCGGCCGGTTTCGGGATCGTCCTGGAGGATGTCGGTGCCGGTGATGTCCGCCGGCATGAGATCGGGCGTGAATTGAATCCGCTTGAACGATAAATCGAGAATGCGTGCCAGGGTGCTGACCAGCAGCGTCTTCGCCAGGCCTGGCACACCGACCAGGAGGCAATGCCCGCGGCTGAACAGGCCGATCAGGAGTTGCTCAATGACGTCGTGCTGGCCGACGATGACCTTGCCGATCTGCTCCGACAGCGACCGGAACACGGCGTTCAGCTCCGTGACGACATCTTGTTCCGGCGGTGAGCCCATGAGGATGATTTGTCGGTGGGGGTTTACGTTTAGCGCTCGCCGACAGCGTCGCGAACCCGCCCCGCGCTGTCAGCGAGCGCTAAACGTAAACCGCGTTACAGCCCCGAGTGCGCCTTGATCTTGAGGGTCGTCTCCTTGCCGTCGCGGCGCACGGTGGCGGCGACCGTGGCGCCGGGACGGATACGGCTGGCGGCGTAATAGCAGTCGTTGACCGAATCGGTCCAGCGATGGTCGAGCGTCAGGAGGCGATCGCCTGCCTTGAGGCCGGCGCGTGCGGCAGGACTGCCGTCCAGCACCGCCTCGACGACGACGCCTGCGTCCTCGTCGCTGACTTCCTTCGCGACCCGGAAGCCGAACAGGGTGCCGGGGGCGAGCACCTTGGGCGTCTCGCGCTCGGCTTTCGACGCGAGCATGATCTTCATGATCGCCTGCATCGTGTCGGGCGGCGTGTAGTCGTTCGGCGTGAACGTCATTTCCTTCTTCTGATAGTCGATCGTCATCTTGTACCGAGCGAAGAACGTGAAGCCGACGATGCCGTCGATCGGGCCGACCACGTCGGAGATCGCGGTCACCGTGGGATGGTCCACCACCTGGACCGACAGGTTCTCGGCCTTGAGATCGCCGGCTTCCAGTGTCTTGATCTTGTGCTGGCCCTTGGCGCCGAACAGGGCCAAGACCGGCGGCTTGTAGTTCTTGGGAAAGATGTCGGCTTCCTTGGCGAGCTTGTTGTTCACCAGCGAGTCGGGGGTGCCGGTGTCGAAAATCAGCGTGTAGGGACCCTTCCCATTGATCTTGACCTTGACGATCATGTGCTGAGTCTTGATCGTGTCGAACGGCACCGTGAAGGATTGCGGCTGTTCGCCCGCGCGGGCCCAGGAGGCAAGCGCGAAAAGCATCAAGGCGAGCGGAATGGCGCGGTATTTCATGGGGTGATCCGGGTGTAGATGGATATCATTACAGGCCGTTGCCCGCGGTAATCTTGAGCGTTTGCTGGTCGGTGCCGCGCGTCACGGTCAGCTCCAGCGGCCGGCCCGGCGTGAGCTTGGCGGCCCGGCTGAACAGGTCGGCCGCGTTGGTGATCTCATCACCCTCGACGGCGTCGA
Organism: uncultured Gemmataceae bacterium; assembly: GCA_963834865.1. Lineage (GTDB taxonomy): Bacteria > Planctomycetota > Planctomycetia > Gemmatales > Gemmataceae > CAWIDK01. The sequence continues at coordinate 291,047 of CAWIDK010000005.1, read as the reverse complement.
TGCGATCGCCGGGCATCAGTCCGGCCTCGGCGGCCGGGCTCCTGGCGAGGACATGCTTGACGGTGACCGTGCCGTCCTTCTCGGCGACCTCGAAGCCGAAGAAGCCGCGTTGCACCGGCGGCGGTGCGGCCTTGAGGCCGACCAGGGCGCTCAGGAGCTTCATGAGGCCGCCCATCGCCTCCAGGCCGGGCGGCGGCTTGCCGCCCAGCGGAGCGGGCGGCGGCGGGTCGAACGCGAGCGGCGTCCAGCGCATCTGGTCGTTCTTGAAGTCGAATTCCATCTTGTATTTCGCGATCACCGTGTAGCCGAGCATGCCGTGGAGTTCAACGCCGGGCAAGCCCATGCTGTTCATGCCTTCGATCTGGAACGGCGTCTCGACGCGGCACTTGATCTTTTCCTGGGTAAGACCACCCTCGAACTCCAGCTTGTCCAGCATCGTCCAGCCCTTGGCGTCCGCGTTCAGGCCGAGCTTCTTGCCGACCGGCGCCGACACGATCAGCACCGGGCAGCCGGTGTCGACGATGAAATTGAACGGTCCCTTGCCGTTGATCTTGGCGCGCACCATGACGTGATGCGTGTCGGTCAGCCGGTACGGCACCGCAACCGGCTTGCCTGGTTTCGCCGGCTCGTCTTTCTTTGGGGCCGGCTCATCTGCCCAGGCCAGCGCGGCAGCCGCGAACAACAGGGACGCCAGCACACAGCGTCGGATCATCGCCACACTCCGTAAACAGGAGATGTCAGTCTGGGATTATTGTAGCAGACTCCGCCCACCGGCGGCGATTATTGCGCCTGCGCAACCCCGCGCTGGCATGGCGCCTCGCCACTCCGGCACGATCACCTCGGTGGCCAGCCGGCGGCTGAACGGCACCGAGCCGCCGGGGATGTAGACGTGATGATTGTCCGTGAAACACGGATCGGGCAGGTAAGCGCGGCAATCGACGCAGCGGCACCCGTAGCGCCGGCAATAGCCGCGCAGACACTCCTGAAACCGGGCCTCGATCTCCGGCGTGTACAGCGCACGCTGCTCGCTGGCGACCGGCGGCACCGCCAGCACCACCCGCACCTGATGCTGGCGGCATTGCTCCAGCAAATGATCGAGCGCCGCGCAGGTCAAGCCGCCGACCTCGTAATTCCGCAGCCAGCCCCGAATCGTGCGCAGGCCGCGCGCGATGCGCTCCTGGCGCTGCTGCGTCTGATCGGTGTCGAGGAACATGCTGCCGGCCGCGCTCGCCTGTGTCGACAGGTCGGCCGACCGCGCCGCCACCCCACGCCGCGCCCAGCATTCCGGGTCGTGCGGCTTGAGCGTTAGGCCCAGATGCTCGGCAGCCGCGTCCGCGGCGACGGTCCACATCTGCCGGCGACAACGATACACCGGGTACGTGTGGTCCGACACGATTCCGGGGTAGTTGGTCCACGCCCGGCCGAGATCGCCGACGTAGGTGCTCAGGTTGCCGCTCGTCGGCGCGGGCAGCACGTGAATGCCGAACCAGAGGTCATGGCGGGCGAGCATCTCCGGCGCCACCTCGATGATCGCCAGCGACGGCCGGGCCCCGCGCGAGCAGGCGCTCCATGATGAAGTCGGCGGTGATGAGGTCCTGCGAGCCGGCACTGGCGTTGAACACCTCGACGCGACCGTCCGCGGTCCACGGCAACAGTTGGCCCTGCACCACATCGGCGCAGAACGCCATCGCCAGCCGCGACGTGCCGACGCACACCACATCCGCTCGGCCTTCGGGACAGGTCTGGAGTTGGTGAAACGTGTCGACCAGGTACGGCGAGCGCAGCTCCGGCCACCAGCCATCGACGGCCCCGTTGATGGCGACCATCACCACGGCATACAGCGCCACGGCCCACAACAGGCTGCGCCGGCCCCGGCTGCGACAGGTGGTGTGCATGGTGGTCCCTCTTCACTACCGTGCGTGAATCGGCTGTAGCCGCATTCGTGAGAATGCGGGACTACCACTCGAAAACCCGCATTCTCACGAATGCGGCTACAGCCGATTCACGCACACTGATTCAGAACCGGAAGTAAATGAACAGCTTGGTGGTGGCCGGCATCAGGGCCTGCACCACCAGCAGCAAGAGCACGAGCCCGCCGCCCAGGACCGGCGCGGGCAGCCGTCGCTCCAGGCGGCGCCACGGAATCCATTCGCCGGCCGCGTGACCCAGTAGCACCACGCCGATACAGATGCAGGCGATCAGCATCTGCAGCTGGCTCAGCCCCAGCCCCTCGGTCGGCCAAAACATCCGTGCCAGCAGCGATTCGATGTCGGTGAAGGAGCGCGCCCGGAAGAAAACCCAGCCGACGAGCACGCCAAGGAACGTCAGCGCGCGGGCGAATTCGCGGCCGAGTCGGCCCGGCAGCGGCAACGGCACCGCGCGATGCAGCGCGAGCAACAGGCCGTGATATAGGCCCCACACGGCGAAGTTCCAGTTGGCGCCGTGCCAGAAGCCGCCGAGCAGCATCGTGAGGATCAGATTGCGATAGGTGGCCAGGCCGCCGCCGCGACTGCCGCCGAGCGGGATATACAGGTAATCGCGCAGCCAGCTCGACAGCGAGATGTGCCAGCGCCGCCAGAACTCGGCGACGTTGACGGCCAGATACGGCAGGTTGAAATTGCGCGGCAGCTTGAAGCCGAGCGCGTGCGCCGCGCCGATGGCCATGTCGGAGTAGCCGGAAAAGTCGCAGTAGATCTGGGCCGCGTACGCCAGGGCCGCCAGCCAGACCGCGACCGAGCCGAACTCGGCCGGCGCGCCGAAGACCGGATCGACCACCGACGCGAGATGGTCGGCCAGGATCGCCTTCTTGAACAGGCCGCGCAGGAAGTACTGCACGCCGAGGTGCAAGCGATCCCAGTCTGAAACGCTTGGCCCGGCCGAGCTGCGGCAGAAAATCGGCGGGGCGCACGATCGGGCCGGCGAGCAGGTGCGGGAAGAACATGATGTACAGGGCGTAATCCACCACGTTGCGCACCGGCGCCTGCTTGCCGCGGTAGACGTTGACGATGTAGCTGATGGTTTCGAAGGTGTAGAACGAGATGCCCAGCGGCAGCACCAGCTCGAGCGTGCGCAGCGGATAATCGACGCCGAGCCAGCCGAGCAGACCATGGGAGCTGGTGAGCAGGAAGTCCGTGTACTTGAAGAACAGTAAGAGGCCGAGATTAGTGCCGATGCTGAAGATGAGCAAGCCGCGGCGTTTCCACAGCTCGGGCACCGCGGCGAGTCTGAGTGCCACGACATAATCGACCGACGCGGAGAACAAAATGAGGAGGATCAGGAAGGGGTGCCAGCTCATGTAAAAGGCGCAGCTTGCGAGCAGCAGCCACACCATGCGGGCGCGGTGAGTCGGCAGGTTCCAGTAAACCAGGGCAACGGCGCCAAAGAACGCCAGGAACGCGAACGACTGAAAGAACATGCCGCGGACCTCGATCGCCGCCGAAGGCACGCCGAGAAAAATGCGTTGGCGTAATGTGAATAATCGTCAAACTCGGGCCGGGACTTGAGGACAATTTTGAATTAAAGAACGGCGCGATTGTTCCCGAGCTATCCCAGAGGATCTACCACTTCATCAGAACGGACACGACCGCCTGGAAGAATACTGCGTACGCGCGAGCTCGCCCAAAGCGAGTCCTCGATCGACGTTTGCACCAAGCTCAACTCGATATTCGATTGCCATTGTGTTGTCCGATGTGTTCCGCATCCGACCCATCAAAGCCTACCCCTTGCATCGATCAATGCATCTATCAGTTTACTTAAGGCTTGTTTTTGCATTACAACCTCAATATCTCCGTTGCTCAATATGGACATGGCAAATGCCACAGATTCATCACCATACCGTATGACGACACAAACCTCGTCACCGGAAGAAGCGTCAGTGAATGTGAATGTAGTCAATTCGTTCATTATTTATCTCAACGAGCCGGCTAATTATTCCCAGACGGGGCGTCCCATTATCCGATCTATCCACTGCGATATTCTTGATGGCCGCTCACTTTCGTGGACATCGACTTTCCGGACTAATTCATCATTGTCAAGCCAGACGCAAACAAGCAGGCCGCGAGTTTCCCACTTGAGTGGCTGTGGCCCTTGAATGGTCCAGCCTGAAAACCCTTCAACTCGCGGGGGACCGAGAATAGCTTCGACCTGCTCCACGGTTATTCCCCTCTCAATCTGCGCCGCATTCATTCGGGTAATGGCAGTTCGGGGCCTTGGAGACAAAGCGACAATACCGCCAAGCAGTAGTGCGACGGTTAATAATAGAAGCAAGCCTTTTTTCATAGATTCATCCGACTTGGAAATAGCTAGCCTGCATGCGCATCGCGACCAAGCGCCTCGATCAGCGGCTGCAGATGCTTTTCGTAGCGCCGCCAGCGGCCGACGGCGCCGCGATAAATCGGTTGGCGCACCTGCAGCATGCTGGCCGTGCGGACCGGCCGGTCCGTCTCGTGGAAGCGCCGACAGCGATCGTCCCAATCCAGGCCGCAGAACGCTACCAGGCGACGGCTCAGCGTCTCCGGGTCGGCGGTCATGTCCTCATAGGGCAGCTCGAAGATTGGCACCGGTAGCACCGCCCGCCAGTGCGCCATCAGCCGTTCGTATTGCCGGTAGTACGCCCCCAGGTGCGCGAGGTCGTAGTTGAACGCAAAGGACGTTGAGAAGTTCCGCAAGAAGCACGACAGGCACGTGTCCAGCGGATCGCGCCGGCAGTGAACGATCCGCGCCCGCGGGAAGAGGGTCGCGATCAGTCCCAACCCCAGGAAGTTGAGCGGCATCTTGTCGACCACCCGCGCCGGGCTGACGTGGCGGCCGCTGACGGCGTGCTTCTGAAGCACCTGCAAATAGGCGGCGGCCACCTCGTTCACCGTCCGGGCGTCGAGCCGCGCCACGCATTCGGGATAATCGTCCATGGCCCCGAGGCGGCGCGGCAGGCTGCCGGCCAGCAGGCCCATGTCCGCCAGTTCGCCCGCTCCGTAGACCTGCGGATGGCTTGCGAGAATCTGCTCGGCCAGCGTCGTGCCGGAGCGCATCATGCCGACCACGAAGATCGGCAGGTCGCTCGACACGCCCAGCGACCGCACGCGCTCGAAATACGCCGGCGTGAAGGTCGCGATCAGCCGGTCGGCGTAGCGCTCGTGCAGGGCCGGATCGTAGGCCACGCCCTGGGCCCGCTCGACTTCCGCGCACAGCGCCTTGCCGCGCAGCGCATGCTCGAACGCGGCATCGGTCGCGCCGGTCTGATCGAACCACAACGCCAACGCGAGATGGAGCTGGCTGCGATCCACCATCGGCACGCTGCCGCGCTCCGCCAGGGCAGCGATGCGGCGCACCTCCTCGTCGGCGAAGCGATAATGCCCGCCGACGGCCACCTTGCTGAGCATGAAGATCACGTGGGCCTGCTCGGGATCGAGCCGGAGCGCTTCCTCCAGCTCGGCCAGCGCCTCGGCGGTGCGACCCTGGAATACCAGCGTGGCGGCGAGGTTCTGCCGCACGGCCGAATTCCGTGGCTCCAGCCGCAGCGCCATGCGGAAGCACGCCATCGCCTCGTCGAGCTGGTTCACGGCCGTCAGCGCTGAGCCGAGGTTGTGGTGGGCCGCCACGAAGTCGGGTTTGAGGCGCACGGCTTCGCGCAGCGGCGCGAGCGCCTGTTCGGCCTGGCCACGTGCGAGCAGCGCTGTGCCCAGCTCGAGCTGGGCCCCCGCGTTCTGCGGTTCGCGGCGCACGGCCTCCTCGAGCTGGGCGCGGTTGTCCGGCGGCAGCGATTGATGGTACAGCGCCTGGCGCCGGGCGTTTTCCGCGGCCGCGCGCTGCCCCTGCCGTTCGAGGATGGCCGCGAGGTTCGTGTGGGCGTCGGCCAGGTCGGGCTTGAGACGGAGGGCAGTACGGCAATGCGCCTCGGCTTGTTCGAGCAATCCCAGCGCCAGGCAGACCGTTGCGAGGTTGCTGTAGAACACGGGGTGCGGCCCGTGCGCGGCCAGCGCCTGTTCGATCAGCGTACGCGCCTCCGAGTGCTGGCCGCGCTGATGCGCCAGCACGCCGAGCAAGTGCAGCGCGTGCGGATGCTGCGGCGCCTCCGCCAGCACGGCGCGGTAGAGCGCTTCCGCCTCGGCAAGCCGCCCGGCCGCGTGCCGCTGTTGGGCCAGCGCCAGCTGCTGATTAAGGATGTTCATGCACCCACTTCTGTTCCCCGTAGGACGGCCTTCCTAGGCCGTCCTTCCTTGATTCGGACGGCCTAGGAAGGCCGTCCTACGGACAACTTAACCGTTATTGTATCAGCCGGCGACCGTTGCCCGCGGTGGCCCGGGACCGTGAGCAACCGGAGTGCACGCGAGGTTTTTTTGCTTGCGGCAGCCCCGACTCACGGCTACGATCATACCACGATCCATCGTGCTGACTGAACGTCCCTTACCACCAGGATGCGGCCATGTCCGACCGAGTACCATCGCACGCGAAGGCAAAGAAACGTGCAGGCGCCGCGGGGCGCATGAACTGGGGTGTGCTGGCGGGGGCTTCGGTCGCGCTCATCGTCGTGCTTGGGGTTCTCCTCCTGATGGCCCTGATCGCCGGCGGCGTGATTTACTGGCAGCTGAAGGCCGATCCAGCCGTGGTGCCGCCGGGTGCGGGCATGCCGAAATTTCCGCCGATCAACGACGGGGCCTTCCCGCCCTTCCAGCCCATCCCGCCCGTAAACGAGCCGATGCCGCCGGTTGTTATCGAGGGCGAGGACGGGGTCGAGCGGTCGATCATAAAACCGCCGGTGGACGAGGATCCTGCGCCCAAGCAGCCCATGCCCAAGGAGCCCGCACCCAAAGAATCGACGCCCAAGCAGCCCATGGCCAAAGAGCCCGCGCCCAGGCAGCAGCCGATGCCCAAAGAGCCCGCACCCAAAGAGCCCGCACCCAAAGAGCCGGAAGAGATGGCGACCGGTCACGGCCACAATGGCACCGCCCGCCACGCGCTTCCTGGAAGAAATGGTTGCACGGCTGCGGTGGTGTGCTACGATGACGGCCGGAGCAAATGTTTTTTTCTTATGGGGGGACACTCATGCGTCAGCTATTCGTGGCGGCCGGCCTGATCGTGGCGGTCAGCGCCGTGCAGGTAGCGGCCCAGGACGGCAAAAAGGCGGAGGTCAAGGGAGCGCACATCTGCTGTGGGCAGTGCGTCAAGGTCATGACGGGCATCCTTGCCAAGGTGGACGGCCTCGCCGACGTGAAAGTCGATCAGAAGACGAAGACCGTGACCTTCACGGCCAAGGACAAGGCGACGGCGGAGAGGGCGGTCAGTGCGATTTACGAGGCGGGCTTCGCGGGAACTGCCAAGTACGACGACGCGGCGCTCGCCGCGCCGGCCGCCAAGCAGTCGGACAGCAAGACGAAAGAGATCACGGTCAAGGGCGTCCATGCGTGCTGCGGCCAGTGCCACAAGGCCATCAAGGCCTTGTTTGAGGGCGCCAAGGTCGACATCACCGGCACCGGGGCGCAGCGGACCGTGACGATCACCGGCGCGGACCTGAGCCCGGCGACGGTGCTGCAGAAGTTGAACGAAACGGGCTTCAACGGCAAGATCGAGAAGTAAGATCGATCGTGTCGCCAAACGTCAGAGGAGGGAGTCGTGATCTCGTTAACGCCGGAGCAGGCCCGCCTGCTGGCCGAAACGGTGGAGTCGCCACCGCGTGTCGTTGATCCGCTAACCAGGCAGGAATATTTCCTGGTGAATGGCGAGGTCTTTGCGCGGGCACAAGCGCTGCTTGAGGAAGAGCAGGATGTGCGGGGCATGTACCCGCTGCTGGCCGACCTCGATCCGGAGGACTGGCAAGACGGGGCCAACAAGTGATCTACCGGCGTGGCGACGTGGTAATGGTGGACCACCCTTTCAGCGACGCGCGCGGCTCCAAAGTGCGGCCCATGCTCATTGTGCAATCTGACGTGCGCAACCGGTTGCTTAATCACACCGTCGTCGCCATGGTTTCGGGGCTGAGCGCGACATCCGCCGTCCGTTGTGGCAACCTCTTCACACTGCACGAACAGTTCATTCTCCGGAAGGTCGGGGCGCTATCCGCAGTGCTGATGCAGCAGGTAAACGATGGCTTGAGAACCGCCCTGGAATTGCCATAGCAATCGGCTCCACGCCGTCCGACGGCCTCAGCTTTCGGCCTGCGTCGCTGCATCGGCACCTTCGTAATCCGCGCGGCGCAGGAACGGCCAGACCGTACCGTCACCCACACCTTGGTATTCCTGCAACGCGCTCTGCCTCCACTGGTTCAGCGCACGCAGCGCGATGATCACCCCTGCGAGGACGCCGCCGCAGGCGACGAGGATCAGCACGGCGTTCATGATGAATCCGAAATGCGCAAACCTGATTCCCAGCGCGCCGATCACCGTCGCGAACAGGAGATGGCCGACCGCAGCCATCCCCAGCAGGACAAGGACAGCGCGCGTCAGGTCCGCCAGCAATAGTCCCGGCGGCTCGGGCCATTCATACGGCAAGGAGGTGCCGAGGAACCGGCGGCACCGCGCAATGAGCTGGCGTTGCGCCTCGCCCAGGTGCTTCCATGTATGCCGCCATGACAGCAAATCTAACTCGCTAAGGTCGAACAGCGCCTCTGCCACGTGCGCCACGCCGGAGTCCGCCGAGTGGAGGAAACCGCTGATCCGCCACGCAAAGCGCTCGACGCTCAGCTGCCCGGCCATGAAGCGATCCAGCAGCTCGCCGAGCCGCTGGCGGTCGTCGGGCACCACCCGCGCTTTGCTCGATTCGTCCATGCATGAGGCTCGTGGCAGGCCCGCCGGTAGGTCCCGCCTGCCGGGCGGGACCTGGAAGCGTCAAGGTCCCGCCCGGCAGGCGGGACCTACCGAGCGGAACCCGTCAACAAACGGGGAATCGGCGAAACGATTTCGGCCACTGGCGAGTCTTCCCCTATGATAGGCTACGGCGGCGGCGGCTGTTATCGGCCGTTGATCGAATCGTCTTAATGAAGTTATGGAGCGCTGCGCGCGTTGTAAGCCATTTTCCGCCGAATCGGCTTGCGAAGCCCGGGCAGGTTTGCAACAATCGGTAAGCTGTAGCATCCCTGCGAGTTAGGAAGCACCCAGACCGCACGTCAGGGGAACATCATGACACGTCAACGTTTGTCGCTGATTCTGGCGGGGGGGACCTTGCTGACCCTCGCCGGCTGGGCCGTCAACGAGACCGCGCTCGCCCAGCAAGTGATCATCGGCGGCCCCGGCGGCGTGATGATGCCCGGCGGTGGAACGGTCCCCGCCACGCCGGGCACGGGGATCAGCTCCACCGCGGCCCAGCTCAGCGCGATCAAGATCATCGAAAAGTCGGAGTTCCGGCAGGTCATCAACGTGGCCCGCGATTGCGTCAAGGACGAGGAGTGGGAAGAAGCGGTCACGGCCCTGCAGGCGCTGCTGGATAACAAGGAAGATCATTATGTCCAGGTGCGCGATCGCGATGCGGCCGGCAAGGAAACGCAGCGCTGGACCAGCGTCAAGTTCGAGGCGAATAACCTGCTGGGCACCATGCCGGCCGCCGGGTTGCAGGTGTACGAGCTGCGCTTCGGCGGCAAGGCGAAGGTGAAGCTCGACGAGGCGAAGCGGCGCGGCGACCGCGAATTGCTCGCCGAGGTCGCCCAGCGCTATTGCCACACGAAGGCGGGAATCGAGGCGAACGAGTTGCTCGCCACGCTCTTTCTGGCCCGCGGGCAGCACTTCATCGCGGCCCTGCGCTTCGAGAAGCTGCTGGCGATGGACCCGGCCCGCACCAACCTCAGCGACCTCACATTGTACAAGGCCGCCCTCGCCTTCCACCGCGCCGGCGACGAGAAGAACGCCGAGGCGGTCTGGCACGAACTCGAGGCAAGTATCACCGCCACCGGCGGCCTGCGCGTGGGCGACGACGTGGTCCCCATGAGCAAGCTGAAGGACGTGCTGGCGGAAGACCTCGGCAATCAGCAGGTCAACCCCTACGAATGGGCCATGGTCCGCGGCGATCAGCGCAACACCGCCCAGGCGACCGGCAGCCCGCCGCTGCTCGACACCGTGCTGTGGAAGCGGCCACTCCTGCTGGACAAGTATGAGCAGAAGGACAAGGCCACCGGCGCGATCAAGCTGATCGGCGAGGAAGAGCACCAGGCCGAGGTGCGGATCAAGCAGGCGATCGACAACATGCGCAAGAGCAACCTGCCGATCCTGTCCGGCTTCTTCCCGATCGCGACCAAGGGGATGCTCATCTATCGCACGCACAGCGGCATCCGGGCCGTCGCCATCAAGGAAGTCACCTTCAAGGGACGGCAGTACAAGCCGGGCGAGATCGTGTGGAATTCCTACCGCTTCTCCGCCGGACTCGCCAACCTGCTTGACCAGACGCCGTCGACGCGCTCGACCATCGGCCAATGGCTCGACGGCAACGGCGGCGGCATTCAGCAGCAACCGAACAACCCGTTCCCGCAACCGTTCCCGCAACCGGGCTTCAACGGGATGTTCTATTTCAGCTCCACCGTGCCCGGGATGGCCGGCGTGCTTTACGAGAACAGCACGCTCGGCACGCTCTCGACCGACCATCAGTACGTCTACGCGATCGACGACCTCGCGGTGCCGCCGCCTTTCGGCTATAACGCGAATCCGTATATCTACCAGCAGAACAACATGGGCGATGTCAAGAAGTACGTCACGCAAAACACGCTGATGGCGTTTTCCATCGAGAAGGGCGGCAAGCTCGAATGGGACCTCGGCGGAGCGGACGATCCGCTGTTCGCCGAGAGCCATTTCCTCGGGGCGCCGATCAGCGTCGGCGGCAAGCTGTACGTGCTCAACGAGAAGAATCCTCCCAACAACACTCTCGGCGGCGAGTCCGAGATTCGCCTGGTGTGCATCGACCCGACCAAGAAAACGCCGCAGGGCCACGCCACCGTCATCGACCCGATGCAGATGCTTGGCATGGTGAACGCGCAGAACCGCGTTTCCTATGACATTTCCCGACGAACCAATGCGGTCCATCTGGCGTTTGGCGAGGGCATCCTGGTGTGCCCCACCAACGCCGGCGAAGTGTTCGGCGTCGACTTGATGAACCGCGCCCTGGTGTGGTCGTATCCGTACCGCGAACAGCAGCACATCGCGCCGTTCCAGATGAACATGAACTTCGGGCCGGGAATGTTGCCGGGCGGCGGCCGGGCCGTCGGTCCGGTGCTGGGCAGTTCGTCGCTGGCCAACTGGAAGTCGGCCCCGCCGGCGATCGCCGAGGGCAAGGTGGTGTTCACCGCCCCCGACGCCAATTCGGTGCACTGCATCAACCTGCGCGACGGCACCCCGGTCTGGAAAAGCTCGCAGATCGACGGCGACCTGTACATGGCCGGCGTTTACAACGGCAAGGTGCTGATCGTCGGCAAGACGGGCATCCGGGCGCTGAACCTGCAGACCGGCCAGCGCCTGTGGTCGGTGCCGACCGGCGACATGCCGTCGGGGCAGGGCATCGCCAGCAAGAACGTTTACTACCTGCCGTTGAGCGGCGGCGAAATCCTGGCGGTCGACATCGAGCACGGCAAGCTCAAGGCGCACAACCGCGCCGCCGGCGATACGAAGAAACTCTCGCCCGGCAACCTTGTGTTCTATGAAGGCTGCGTCCTCTCGCTGACGCCGACCGACGTGGTCGCCTATCCGCAGTTGACCGCCCGGCTGGACGAGGCGACCGTCGCGCTGAAGGCGGACCCGGAGAACCTCGAAAAGCTGACCGACCACGGTGAATTGCTGCTCAAGGACGGCCAGGTGCAGGCCGCCGTGGCGGACCTCGAGAAGGTGCTTGCGAAAAAGGCCGCAGGCGCCCTGGGACAGCGGGCCAGGGACCGCATGTACGAGGCGCTGACCGACATGCTCCAGGTGAGTTTCACCGATACCAGCGACAAGTACCTCGATCTCTATCGCGAGTTAACCACCGCGACGGCCGACGATCAGGAGAAACAATTACGTCAGGCCCGGTTCTTCCGCGTCGTGGGGCAGGGCCGCGAGGCGCAGGGCAACCTGGTCGAGGCGTTCCAGATGTACAAGGATTTCGGCGCCCTGCCGATCCACAACGCCACCGGCGGAGTCGCGTCGCTCGAAGACCCGACCCACAAGGTCCCGACCAATGTCTGGCTGCGCGGCGCGTGTCGGCGATGATCGCCAAGGCGACGGCGGAGCAACGAGCGCCGCTGGAAGCCAAGATCCGCGACGAATGGAAGCTGGTCATGGCCAAGAAGGACGTCGACGCCATCCGCAGCTTCGTCGGCATGTTCGACGTGCCGTTCGAGGTGGGCCGGGAAGCCCGGCTGCACCTGGCCAGCACGATCATCGCGAACAACGATCGTCCGGCGTTCCTCGAGGCGGAGATGAACCTCGGCCAGCTACGCTCGCCGTCGCTGCGCAACGATCCGAGCATTTCGGGCCGGGCGCTGGCGGCGTTGGCGCAGCTCGAGGAGAAGAAGGGGACAGCCGACTCGATGAAGCTGGCAGCCGCCTATTACCGCGAACTGGGCGAGTCATACGCCAAGGTCGAGGTGCGCAAGGGCAAGACCGGCGCCGACCTGTTCAACGACCTGGCGGCCGACAAGCGTTTCCTGCCCTATCTCGAGGAAACGAACGCCACCTGGGGCCCGGTGAAGATGGCCGCACGCAAGCTTGGCCCCGGCGGGTACGCAGGCGGCATGGCATTCGTCATGGTGCCCGACGGCGACCTGACTCCCTTCGCCCGGCAGCACCGCCTGACCTTCGATCCGAACAACCCCGTCAACACCCAGGTCCGCCTGGTCGACGTGGCAACCGGCAAGGAGCGCTGGTCGCAAAATGTCGGCCAGGTCGCCGGCAATAACCAGGTGTTCTTCGCTCTCTACCAGCAGGCCAACGTCGGCATCCCGTACAGCCCGCACGCCCGCCATCGGTTCTTCCAGGTCAAGGGACACCTCATCGTGGCCCAGATCGGCATCATGGCTTACTGCCTCGATGGCGACAACGGCAAGGTGCTCTGGCGGCACCCCCTGGTCGAGGGCCTGGACAACCAGCCGAACATGTTCATCCAGCCCGCCGGCGCCGACGCCGACGGTAACCCTGAGTTCGTCATCGTCAACCAGAATCAGTTCGGCGCTCAGCAGCGGCGGCTGACGATCGGCCAGATCGGCGCGGTGCAGGCCTCGTACGTCGCCCTGCTCACGCACAAGGGGCTCGAGGTCAACGACCCGCTGCGCGGCACGCTCCTGTGGAAGAAGCCGGATGTCGTCACTGGAACCCGCGTGTTCGGCGATGAGGAATACCTGTTCCTGGTCGAGGGCGGCGAGGGCGGCGGCATCGGCGCTGGCCGGGTCCTCCGCGCCATCGACGGGGCGATGCTCGACAAGATTCCCGACTTCGGTCCGGTTTACCAGAACCGCATCGCCGTCCAGGGCCGGCGCATCCTGGCCGCGGTCCCCGGCAAGGGCCAGCTCACCCTGCGGCTCTACGACATCGTCACCGGCAAGGACATCTGGTCGAAGAAGTTCGACCCCTCCAGCATCGTGCTGCGGACCGATGACCCGTCGCTGACGGGTGTCATCGATCTCAAGGGGAACATCGTCGTCCTTGACGCAGCTAACGGGGCGGAAATCCAGACGGGCAACGTCATCCACCGCAAAATTGGGCTCGACGACGTCAAGGGCCTCCAGAACCCGCTGCTGCTTGCCGACGCCGATCGGTTCTACGTGGTGCTGAGCAAGCCGGTCGACGCGGGCAAGTTCGTCGGCGGTGGGGTGCACAACAATTTCTCGAACGGCCTGCGCTGCTACCCCGTCAACGGCTGGGTCGCGGCGCTGCACCGCAAGGACGGATCGGCCAAGGTCAACGGCGAAACGAAGCCGTACAAGAAGGGCGATTTCGCGTGGCACAGCTTCGCGCCGCTACAGCACCAGATGCTGATACTGGAGCAATTCGCGGAATTGCCGGTGCTGCTGTTCTCGGCCCGCTACAACGAGCCGATCAACAATGGCATGGGCGGCTTCACCTGGCGCTCCTACACGCAAAGCATCAACAAGACCAATGGCAAGTTCATCTACGACGAGGGACCGGAAAGCAACAACAGCAGCCCGCAGTATTACGCCTTCAACGTGGATCAACGCGCCGGCACGATCAACATGATCGGCTACACGAGCGTCGTACAGCACTACATCGACGACGGCCGCAAGTTGCCGGCGGTGACCATGAACCCGGCAAACGGGGCCGCGACGGACCTGGCCAATCCGTTCCCCAACCTGTTCGCCCCGCAGCCGGCGTTCATGCCGGGCGTGGCGATGCCGGTCCGGATCAACGGCAATCTGCGAATTCTGCCACCGGTGATCGCGCCGGTGGCGCCGGTGGCGCCGATTCCTGTTGAGAAAAAATAGTGTAGCCGTCACGCTCCGCGTGACGGAATCCTCACGCGGAGCGTGAGGACGACACTTTGGCGACTTCCTCTCCCAGCCGTGGCAGCGGATACGGAAATGAGAATGCTGTCAGAATGTACCGGCTCAATCGTCTAACTGTTCGTAGTGACCCGCTTTAGCGGGTCCGGTCTAGGTTGGACCCGCTAAAGCGGGTCACTACGAGCGCTTTGAGCCGGCAAACCTGGGTGAGCGAAAACGAGGAAATGTAACATGGTGCGTATCAAGGCTCTCTTGGGCCTGGCCGTGGCCGTGGGTCTGCTGGGCGGCCTGGCAGTTCCGGCTGGCGCGGACGAGATTCCCGAAAAATATCGGGAGCACATCAAGAGAGGGCTCGATTACCTCGCCAAGACCCAGCAAAAGGACGGCCATTGGGCCGCCAACGGCGATCACCACCCGGTCGCCATGACCGGTTTGGCGGGCCTCGCCCTGTTGATGGAGGGCAGCACGGTCCGCGACGGCCGTTATGCCCCCAACATCCGCAAGGCGGTCGATTGGCTCATGGACCGCAGCCAGAAAGGCAATCGCAACGGCCTGCTCGGCAATCCCGATCATCCGAGCGAGCAGGGCCGCTACATGTACGGCCACGGTTTCGCCATGCTGTTCCTGGCGTCGGCCTACGGGGAAGAGGACGACCGCGATCGCCGTGACCGGCTCAAGGACATCCTGACGCGGGCGGCGGCCTACACCGGCAACGCTCAGTCCACGCACGGCGGCTGGTTCTATACCTCCGCGAAGGACGGCCATGACTCCGACGAGGGATCGGTGACCGTGACGCAGATGCAGGGCCTGCGCTTGCCGTGAGGCCGGCATTCCGGTCAACAAGGACATCATGAAGAAGGGCTACGATTATCTTCGCAAATCGACGACCGCGCGCGGCGGCGTGGTCTACAGCTATGGACGCGGCGGCGGCATCGGCGGGGCTCCGGTCGGCGGCGAACGGCCCGCCCTGACCGCGGCGGCGATCGCCTGTCTGTTCAGCGCCGGCGAGTACAAGGACGAGTATGTCAAGAAGTGGTTCAAGTACTGCGAGACCGCGGTGCCGATCGGCACCGGCTTTGCCGGCGGCCATGACGAATACACCCAGTTCTACTATGCCCCGTCGATTTACTTCCTGGGCGAGGACGGCTGGGCCAAGATGTTCCCCGAAAGCGGCGCCGACAAGCGGCTGACGTGGAGCAAGTACAAGGCGGGCATGTTCGACCGGCTGTCGAACAGCCAGGCCGGCGACGGCAGCTGGGCGGCGGCAGGCGGCTGGAGCGTCGGCCCGGTGTTCTCGACCTCCGTGGCCTGCTGCATCATGCAGCTCGACAACAACGTCCTGCCGGTCTTCCAGAAATGAAATGCCTGTTTTCCACGCGCCCGCCGTCGCCTATAACACAAGCAAGATCCTGTGGTCTCCTGGCGAGCCAGAAGCGTAAGCGACCGGAGTGCTCCGGGCGTTTACGCTCCCGGCTTGCCGTTTACGACACCCGCGACCCCGAACCGAGTCCCGCATGAGCGAACCCATCAAGACCGTTCAGCTTGCCAACAACGAATCCCTCGCCGAGAACGATCTCGAAGCCGTCCGCAAGCTCAAAACCGCCTTCGACAGCCTCAAGAAGCAGCTGGGCCGCGTCATCGTCGGCCAGGACCAGGTGATCGAGGAGCTGCTGATCGCGCTGTTCAGCCGGGGCCACTGCATCCTCGAAGGCGTGCCGGGTCTGGCGAAGACACTCATGATCTCGACGCTGGCCAGGTGCCTGTCGCTGAGCTTCAGCCGCATCCAGTTCACGCCCGACCTGATGCCGTCCGACATCACCGGCACCGAGGTGATCGAGGAGAATCGCTCGACGGGCCAGCGTGAGTTTCGCTTCCTGCAAGGCCCCCTCTTCGCCAACATGATCCTCGCCGACGAGATCAACCGCACGCCGCCCAAGACGCAGGCCGCCCTGCTCGAAGCGATGCAGGAACGCCAGGTGACGGTCGGCCGGGTGCGCCACAAGCTGTCCGACCCGTTCTTCGTGCTGGCGACGCAGAACCCGATCGAGCAGGAAGGCACCTATCCGCTGCCCGAAGCGCAGCAGGATCGCTTCATGTTCAAGGTGTTCGTGAAGTATCCCAGCTTCAAGGAGGAGTTCGAGATCGCCCGGCGCACGACCTCGCAGATTGTCGAGGAGATCAGCGCGGTGCTGGCCGGCGAGCGCATCCTCGAGTTGCAGCACCTGGTCCGCCGCGTGCCGGTGACCGACCACGTCATCCACTACACGCTGGCTCTGGTGCGCCAGACGCGCGTCAGTGAGCCGGGCGCGCCGAAGTTCATCAAGGATTACCTGTCCTGGGGCGCCGGCCCGCGCGGTGCAGTACCTCATCCTCGGCGGCAAGGCCCGGGCGCTGCTCTATGGCCGAACCCACGTGCAGTGCGAGGACATCCAGGCGCTGGCGCTGCCGGTGTTGCGGCATCGCATCCTGACCAACTTCACGGCCGCGTCGGAGGGATGGACCAGCGACAAGGTCATCGAGAAGATGCTCAAGGAGACGCCGAGCCGCGAAGGGGAGCTGACCAAGGACGAACGGTTCCGGAAGATTTTCGCGGGGTGATCTACTCAATCCATCACGCCGCGGGATGAGCGCAGCGAATCCCGCGGGTCGGAGCGGAAGCACCCGCGGGATTCGCTGCGCTCATCCCGCGGCGTGATGATGAGAAAAGGGTAAATTCCGAGTGGCCAAGATCACCAAAGACGATCCGCGGCGTTTCCTGCATCCGGAGACGATCGCCCGCATCTCCAAGCTCGATCTGCGCGCCCGGCAAGCGGTCGAGGGCTTCATCACCGGCATGCACAAGAGCCCGTTCTTCGGGCACTCGGTCGAGTTCGTCCAGCATCGCGACTACACCCTCGGCGACGACCTGCGCCACCTCGACTGGAAGGTCTGGTCCAAGACCGACAAGTTCTACATCAAGCAGTACGAGGCCGAGACCAACCTTCGCTGCCAGCTCGTCGTCGACGTGTCCAACTCGATGCACTACGGCAACGGTGCGCTCAACAAGTACAACTACGCCTGTACCGTCGCGGCCTGCCTCGCCTACCTGCTGCTGCGGCAACAGGACACGGTCGGCCTCATCACCTTCGACGAGGACGTGCGGCAGGTGGTGCCGTCGCGCAGCACGCAGAACCACCTGGAAGCGCTGCTCAAGGCGATGGACGTCAGCCGGCCGCGCGACAAGACCGATATCGTGAGGATCATGCGGCGCGTCGCCGAAAACGTGCACGGCCGGAGCATGATCGTCCTTATCTCCGATCTGTTCGTGGACCGCGAGAAGCTGTTCCCGGCGATGGACATGCTGCGGCACGGCCGGCACGACATCCTCTTGTTCCATGTGATGGACGAGGATGAGCTGACATTCCCGTTCAACGGCACGACGCGGTTCGAGGGAATGGAAGAGCTCGACCAGATCCTGTGCGATCCGCGGGCGCTGCGCGACAATTACCTGGAGGTGGTGCAGGAATACCTGACCGAGGTGCGCCGCGGCTGCGCGGGCCGGGCGGTCGATTATCAGCTCGTGCATACAGGCGAATACCTCGATGCGGCGCTGTCGAAGTTCCTGCACCATCGCATCGCCATGATGAAATCGCCGAACCGGGGTAATTCTTCTTCAATGCTCGACTTCTTCACCAACCCGGGTTTCCTTGCCGTCGCCGGCGCCCTGGTCAGTGCCCCCATCATCATCCACCTGATCAATCGCATGCGCTTCAAGCGCATTCGCTGGGCGGCGATGGAGTTCCTGCTCAAGGCGCAGAGCGCATGCGCAAGCGGCTCATCATCGAGCAGCTCCTCCTGCTCGCGCTGCGCTGCCTGCTGGTGGCGCTGGCCGGACTGCTCGTCTGCCGCTTCGTCGGCTTCACCGGCGCCTTCGAGGCCGGCAAGCCGAGCCTGCACATTGCGCTCGTCGACGACACCCTGAGCATGCACGACCACTGGATGAAGGACGACAAGAAGACCGACTGCTTCGAGATGGCCAGGAACGACTTCCTCCAGGATCGGGTCGCCAAGATGCTGCAGCGCGGCACGCCGACCGACCAGCTCGTGATCCTGCCGCTGTCGCAGGTCGCCTTGCAGCCGGACTTCCAGCCGAAGCTCTACGATCACCTCAACGACACCGTGAAGTACGCGGAGCTTGCGAAGGACATCGCCGAGCTGCAGCCCACCAAGATTCACGCTGACATGCTGCAAGGGATCAAGAAGGTGCAGGAGCTCGTCGCCAATCACGCCGAATCGCGGATCACGCTGCACATCATCGGCGACTTCCGGCAGAAGGACTGGAGTCTGCCGTGCGCCGAGGAGCTCTACAAGAGCCTGGTCGGCATGGGGCAGTCCTACAAGGACATGAAGATCAACCTGTACGACGCCGCGGAGAAGCCGCGCCCCCCCGCGGCACGGGCGCGTCGAGCGGCTTTCCGCCGTCGCACGACAACGTCGGCATCGTCGAGCTCCGGCCGTCGACGCGCATCGTCGGCAAGGGCATGCCGGTCAACTTCACGCTGAGCGTCAAGAACTTCGGCGGCAGCGAGGTGCAAGCCAACGCCGTCGTCTATGAAGAGACCGACGGCCGGGAACGGCCCGACGTGGCGCGGATACCGCTCAAGGTGGCGCCGGACGAAACGGTGACGGTCGGCTTCGAGATGCGGTTCACGCCGCAGATCAAGGCGAACGAGACGTACTTCGCGCACATCTCGGCCCGCCTCGTGAGCCTCAATGGGACCGAGCTGCCCAACGACGGCCTCTTGCCCGATAACATTCGCTATGCCGCGGTCGAGGTGCGCGAGCGCGTGCCGGTGCTGATCATCGACGGCCTGGGCACCAAGGGCCGTGAACAGGGCAAGGACAGCTTCCACATTTCCGACGGCCTGTTCTCGGTGCCGAGCAATCGGCGTGATACCGGGGCGTACCAGATCGTTTACGGCGACGAGATTGCGGGCGGCATCGCGACCAAGGCGCTGGAACGCGGCGACCTGCAGAAGTATCCGACGATCTGGATGCTCAACGTGTCGGAGTTGTCGCCCGTGCAGGCCGCCAACCTCGAAAGCTACGTCAAGGAAGGCGGCGGCGTGGCGTTCTTCATGGGGCCACTTGTCAACCCCGTCGCTTACAACAAGAACCTCTACAGGGAAGGCAAGGGCGTGTTCCCGGTGCCGCTCAGGGAGGTGTACTATCCGCCGCCCGGCCAGGACCCGCTGCCCGATCTGTTCAGCGAATCGCCGCGGATGCTGCTGCGCGAGGACGTGTTCCCGGACATGAATAGCTATCCGATCTTCGGCCCGGCGGCGTTCGATCTGCCGATGGCCAAGGTGCTGCTCGGCGGCCTGTCGGTCTTCCGCTACTTCCAGGTGCCGCGGGCGGCGTGGCGGCCGGAGCCGGGCCGGGTCTTCGAGCTGGCGACGCTCCCCAACGACGACCCGATCACGCGCTACCAGAAGGACGTGTATGAGATCACCCGCGGCGACCAGACCAAGGAGATCCTCGCCGTCGCCGACTATGCGAAATACGTCCCCGGCGTCAAGGCGCACTTCGACAAGATCGAACGGCTGGTCGCGCCGGGCTCGGAATTGAAGGCTTATCAGCTCGCGCCGGCCCTCGACGACATGCTCAAGGACCAGGGCAAGGAGGACAAGAACCGCGACAAGGTGAACCTGACCGAATTCTGGACGAGCTCCGACCCGAAGGTGCAGGCCCTGCGCCGCCAGGTGGTGCGGCTCCACGACGAGGCGAAATACGGCGACGCGTTCGTAATCGGCCAGCAGTTCGGCAAGGGCCGGGTCGTCGCGTGCATGACCAGCGCCGGCAAGGATTGGAACAACTGGGGCGGCGGCTCAGCACCGACGCCGCTCTATCCGCTGTTCATCTGGGAAACGCAGAACTTCCTCTCAGGCCAGGGCAGCGAATCGAACCTGACGGTCGGCTCGCCGGTCGAGATCACGATCGATCCCAAGCCGCTCTTGGAGAAGCGCAACGGCCAGCTCAAGGTGACGCGGTCCTATATCCAGCCGGTGCCCGACAAGGACGCCAAGGCGACGCCCGCGGGCGAAAGCTTCGGCCAGGAGTTGAACAAACGGCTCAGCTTCCGTTTCGACCGCACGCTGGAGCCGGGCCTGTACGTGACCGAGCTGCGGTTCGCGGACGAAGCCGCGGGGAAGCCGCCATTGGCGGTCTACCATCACGTGTTCAACGTGGACACGCCGGCGGAGGGCCCGCTGCAGCGCGTCGGCAGCGACGAGCTTGAGCGCGAGCTGCTCGCGCCGCTGGAGGGCCGGGCGACCGTCGTGACCGGCAGCTCGCCGCCGTCGGGCGACAATGCCCGGCAGAGCGACATGAGCGAATCGCCGTGGTTCTTCCTGCTACTGCTGGCGGTGCTGGTCGCGGAGCAGGCGCTGGCGGTGCATCTGAGCTTCCACCTCAAGGGCGATCAGACCGAAGTGCTGAACAAGGTCACGCGGCCAGCCGCGGCGGCATGACGTTTGTGGTTTACGTTCAGCGCTCGCGGCGCGAGCGCTAAACGTAAACAAGAATCAACCGGATTCATCAAGATTCCAAGCGAGGCCCCGCCTCATGGCTCCGACACCTTCTCAATACCCCGAATCCTCCGGCCGCGCCGGCAGCGGGCTGCCCACCTGGTTGACGGCGGCCCTCGTCGGCCTGTTCGCTTTCGTCGTGACGGGATCGGTCGCGGCGCTGGTAATATTCCTCAGCCGGCTGGAGCCCGAGGAGGACGTGCAGTTTCTCTGGCGGCGCTTGCTCGACGAGCCGCCGATCTGGGCCCCCGCGGTCCCGGTCGCCTTCGCCCTGATGACGCTGCTGCTGATCGTGATGCTGCGCCGCGAAGGCCGGGTGCAGGCGCTGCTTGTCGCGCTGGTCGTCATCACCGTTCTCGGGGCCGTCTACGTGCCGTTGGCGCTTGCCCTGCGCATCATGTTTTCGTGGATGATCGTGCTGGTGCCGATGCTGGCGATCGCGCTCTTTTACGCCGGCATGATGTACATCCGCGACGCGCGCTCGATTCATCCCGTGTGGGCCGCATTCCTCGGGCTGTGCCGCTGCATGGTCTACACGATCCTCGCGGTGGTGTTCCTGCTGCCGGGCTGCCAGACGTTCGATCAAAGCATCAACTATCCCAAGGTGATGATGGTCTTCGACGTCTCCGGCAGCACCGGCGTGGTCGACGACTCGCCCGCTCCCGGCCAGGACCCGCGGTCGCTGCCGACCCGCCAGGACAAGGTCATCGAGTTCCTGACAGCGCCGGTGGACGCGAAGAAGCAGCCGCAGACGCCGTTCATCGAGCGCGTGCTTAAGAACACTGATGTCGTGATGTATCGCTTCGGCAAGATGGTCGACGAGAAGGAAGTGCACCGCGTCAAGCAGGGCGGCACGTTCGGCGCGGCGGAGTTCGGCGTGTGGCTCAAGCCGGACAAGGCGAACATCAAGGTGCCCGACAACATCCCCGAGGACAAGCGCGGCCAGTTCCGGCTCGACCAGGAAGACCTGATCGAGCAGCTCACTTCCGGGACGAACATCCCCGGCTCGGTGAACGCCGCGGCCAAGCTCGAAAACAACACGTACCTGCAAGCGATCATCATCGTCTCGGACGGCAACAACAACGCCGGCAGCGACGAGGCACTGCTGGAGCTGCTCACGCGGGTCAACAATCCGCGGCGCAGCATCCCGGTGTTCACCATCGGCGTCGGCGAATACCGCCAGCCGGTCAGCGTGCAGATCGAGGACATCCTCGCGCCCGAGGTGGTGCGGCCCGACGACAAGTTCCCGATCCGCGTGCCGGTCATCGGCCACGGCCTGGGCGATCAGCCCTTCGCCGTCAGCCTCGAGGCCACGCGGCTGATCGTCGACGACACCGGCAAGGTGATGGGCCGCGACCAGACCTACACGCTCGGCCCCAAGGTGGGCAAGTTCAAGGGCGGCGGCGACCATCCGACCGGCACCGTCGAATTCGAGATCGACGTGCAGGACCTCAAGAAGATCAGGGCCGACGCCGGCAACGCCAGCCAGCTTGAGGGCCCCTGGGAGTTCGTCGCCAAGGTGCCGCGCCATCCGCTGGAGGCGTTTGCGAAGGACGAGCACGTCAGCGACCCGGTCAAGGTGCTGGTGCAGAAGAAGGAGCTGCGCATCCTCCTGTTCGCGGGCGGGCCGACCAGCGAGTACAAGTTCCTCCGTACCCTGCTCTTCCGCGAGCAGCAGCAAAAGCGCGTCGAGGTGTCGGTGCTGCTGCAAAGCGCCATCAGCGACGGCCATCTCGCGGACCACGTCGATCTGGACGTGGACAAGGAGCACACGCTGGTGCGCTTCCCCAACAAGCGCGGCGAGCCCAAGCCGGGCGAGAAGCAGTATTCGCTGGGTGAATATGACGCGATCATCGCCGTCGATCCGGACTGGACGCAACTCTCCAAGGACCAGCTCAAGATGCTCAAGGACTGGGTGGACAAGGACGCGGGCGGCGTCGTCTTCGTCGCCGGTCCCGTCAACACCTACCAGCTCGCCCGGCCCGGCGGCAACGACTTTTCCTCGCTCATCACCATCTATCCCGTGCTGCCCCGGGACAGCCGGCTGCACGGCCTGAACCTCGGCAACGCCGAGATCGCCCACGACTCGACCCGGCCTTATGTCCTGCACTTCACGCCGGCCGCCAAGGACTATGAATTCCTCAAGCTCGACGAGAAGGGCGAGGGGCCGACGGCAGGCTGGGACGCATTTTTCTATGCCGGCGCTACACCTGAGCCCGGCAAGAGCCCGCGCCGCGGCTTCTACAACTATTACCCCGTCAACAAGCTCAAGCCCGACTCGGCCGTCATCGCCACCTTCGGCGGCCCGGCCAGCACCTACTTCGAGGACTCCGACGGCAAGCGCAAGGAGCAGCCGTTCATCGTCGGCATGCGCTACGGCGGCGGCAAGACCGTCTACATCGGCGCCGGCGAACTGTGGCGGCTGCGCGTCCGCGAAGGCTTCCACGAGCGCTTTTGGGTCAAGCTCGCCCGCTACGTGGCGGCCGGCGCTCACATGCAGAAGAAATACGGCAACATCTACCTGGCGCGCACCGGCGCCGTCGGCACGATCAACTTCGAGGCCAAGCTGCGCGACCAGCGCCAGGAGCCGTTGCCGCCCGATTCGCATCCGGTCGTCCTGGTACGCAAGATCTCGGACACGAAGGAAGAAAAGGCCGAGAAGTTCGAGGGCAAGCCTCGGCCGTTCGACGACCCCAAGGACTGGGAAGGGAATTTCCTCTACAGCGTCAAGATCCGCGAGGACGGCAAGTACGAGTTCCGCATCCCGATCCCCGGCACCGCCGAGTCGATCCGCACGGAGATTGCGATTCGCAAGCCGAACCCGGAGATGGACAACGTCCGCAACGACTTCGATTACCTCTACAAGATCGCGAGCGAGTACAAGGTGATCCAGAATTCGCTGCCGCCGGAGGTCCGCCGGGAAGTGCAGAGCAAGCTCAAGATGACGGCGGCGGGCGACGCGAAGGAATCGCCGCACCTGTTCTTCACGCTGCAAAACGCCGACGCGATCACGAAGTGCCTGCGGCAAATCGAGCCGCAGCGCGAGAAGATCAAGGGGCCGCTTTACGACGTGTGGGACCAGGGCATCTACGACAGCAAGAACCCCGAGCCGTTCCGCTCACCGCCGATGATGAACGCGTACCATGTGGCGTGGGGCGTCCCGCTGGCGATCGGCGTGCTCGGCTTCGCGATCCTGTTGTTCCTGCGGCAGGGGCTGTATGCGGGCCTGTTCCTGGCCGGAGCGTGGCTCTTGGCGCTGGGTGCGGCAGCGACCGTGTTCTTCCCGGTGGAATGGCCCGATTTGCCGATCAACTTCTCGTTCGTCCTGATCGCGGTGGTCGCGCTCTTGTCGGTCGAGTGGTTGACGCGCAAGCTGCTGAAGTTGGCGTGAGGCCCGCTGGTAGGTCCCGCCTGCCGGGCGGGACCTTACACGCGCCCAGGTCCCGCCCGGCAGGCGGGACCTACCAGCGGGATGTACCATGAGAGAATTGCAATAATGAGCACCTCCACCGCCCCACGTCGGGCGTTTGATCATGATGAATCGCAGCGCCGCGTGCGGCATCCCCTGCAGACGCTGCGCAAATACATCCGCGCCTACGTGCTGCTCGAGGGGCTCGCCATCGCGATCCTGTTCCTGGCGGCGTGGTTCTGGGGCGGACTCTTGCTCGATTACGGCACCTTCCGCCTGTTCGCGTTCGACTGGCTGCAGGAGCTGCGCGATCTCGCCCCCGATTCCGGCAATGCCGTGCTGATCCGGCTTGTGCTGCTCGGCGTGCTGTTCGGGGTGCTCGGCACTCTCGTCGTCACCAAGGTCGCGCTGCGGTGGATGCGCGAGTTCAACGACGGGGCGCTGGCGCTCGTGCTCGAGCGCCGTTTCCCCAACGAGCTGGGCGATCGCCTCATCACCGCCGTCGAGCTGGCCGACCCCAAGGCGGCCGGCGAGTATGGCTACTCGCAGGCGATGGTCGAACACACCATCGCCGACGCCGTCGCGCGCGTTGATCGGCTGCCGGTGGCGGGGGCGTTCAATTGGGGCCGGCTCGTCCGGTGGTGGGTATTCGTCGGACTCGCCACCGCCGGCATGCTCGTGATCGTCGCCATCGCGGCGACCGGCATCGGCCTCGCCATCGATGATATCAAGTCGCCGATGGAGTTCCCCTGGCGATTCAGCGACGTGTCCGCGATCTGGACCGAGCGCAACCTGCTCTTGAAGAACACCTACTGGCCGCGCAGTGCCTATCTCGAGTTGACGCGCTTCCAGGGCCGGTACGACAGCCCCAACGAGATGCGCGTGCCGCGCGACGAGCAACGGCCCGAATTGCTGGTCCGCGCCGTCGAATGGGTCGTTGCCGATCCTAACGCCACCGACGGCTGGCGCGCCCTGCGCTGGCAAGACCTGGCCGACAAGCATCTGATCGACCCGGCGCTCCTGGCCCGCGTCGCCATCCCCGCGGACTGGGAGTACTGGATCATCGACCTCGACGATCTCGATCCGAAGGTGCCCAACGGCCTGGTGCCGGTTACGCTGCAGGACCGCACGGCCGGCGCGGTGCGCGACGCGCTTGCCGCGGACCCGTTGTTTGTCAAGAACCTTGAACAGGCAGGCGCATGGGAAGCGGTGAACGACGACCTCTTGAACTGGCAGCGCTGGACCATCGACCGGATCGTGCTCCAGGAAAAACGGCCCGAGGTGCGCGTGCCGCTCCGCGCGCTCGGGGCATACGACCCTCTTGACGCGGTCTTGAAAAAGCTGGACGAGCTGGCCGAGGCGCCAAGCATGAGCCGGACTGTGCGCAAGCTGACCATCCCGCAGACAGTCCGGGTCATCGCGCGCGGCGACACCACCGTCGTCAGCGAGTCGTGTGAGCCGCTGCTCGATAACAAGAAAGAGTCCACCAACAAGTTCTCGTTCGCGCTCGACAAGCTCAAGGAGTCGGCCCGGCTGCGCATGAAGGGCGAGGATTATTACACGCCGGCCAAGCTCATCACGCTGGTGGCGCCGCCGAGCGTGCGCCGGCTGAGCGTCGACAAGGAAGAGCCGGCGTACCTCTATCACCGGCTGCAGGGCGGCCTGCAAGATGCGCTCAAGGGCCAGAAGCAGCTCTTCCGCGATTACACCGTCTCGATCACCGGCGAGCTGAGCACGATCGACGTGCCGCTCGGCACCAGCCTGGTCGTGCGCGCCCAGACCGACCGCAAGCTGCGCGCCCCGGTGCGGATGAAGGCGCCGCCGGCCCGCGACGCCGGTGTCATCGTGCCCGACCAGACCGTGCAGCTCGGCAGCGACGGCCAAAGCTTCACCGTGGACTTCACCAACGTCGTGCGGACGCTCGATTTCATCTTCGAGTTCACCGACGAGGACAACGTCCGTGGCCGGCGGCACATCCGCATCCGCCCGGTCGACGACCTGCCGCCGAGCTTCGAGGGCGACGTCGGCCTGGGCGTGGTGCTGCGCAAGCCGCGCCCGCGGCGCCGACGTGAGGTCGGTCCAGGGGGCGCCGCCGACAGCTTCCTGATTACGCCCGACGCGCTGTTGCCGTTCGTGGGCCAGATTCGCGACGACCACGGCCTGACCCGCGCCGGCTGGCTGTTCGACGTCGAGCCGGTCGACGTTGAGCTGATCGCGGCCGGCAAGGACAGCAAGGATCGGCTGCCGAAGCTCGTCCTGGGCGGCAATGCCCAGCAGCGGCGAACCGGCCTGATCATGAGCGCCCTGCAGTACAATCCCGCCCACGCCGCGCCCCCGCTGGCGATTCCGACCTATCTGAACTGGCTCGACCGCGTCCTGGTCGCCGACCTGAGCCGGGCCGGCAGCATTCAGCCCGAGACGTTCGTGGTGATGGACCAGTTCAAGGCGCTGCTGGAGCGCAAGAGCGTCGAGCGCGACCAGGCCGGCAACACGGTCGAGATTCCGCAGACTGCTCTGGCCGACAAGCTGCAAGCGCCGGCCCGTCCCCTGCCCGGTTGGGAGTTCAACCTGCGCGACGAGGAAGGCTTCGACGTGAAGCGGCTTCTGCCCAAGCTCAAGGCCGACGCTCGCACCGAGGGCCAGCTTCACTACCTGATCAAGCTGTCCGTGCTCGCCACCGACAATAACGTCGAGAATGGCCGGGACAAGTTCCAGGACGACGTGGGCCGAACGTTCTGGGGCAATTCGACGCGCAGCAAGTCGCCGCTGCAATTCCTGGTCGTCAGCGAGAACGAGCTCTTGTCGCAGATCGCGCTGGAGGAGGAGGTCCTGTTCGATCAGCTGGAAAAGACCTACGAGAAACTGCGGCTGGCGCGGTCCCTGTCGGAAGAGCAGCTGGTGAAGCTCACCGGCTCGATGCGCGACGACGAGATGACGCTGGTGTCGCTGCGGCTCGACGAGGCGCGCAAGGCGATCATCGACGCCGGCAGCGATACGCGCCAGGTCGCGAGCGCCTATGTGAACATCTTGAAGGAGATGAAGGCCAACCGCGTCCAGAAGGACCGCACCGAGCGGATCGAGGACAAGGTCGTCTGGCCGCTGGAGCGCACGGTCGACGCCAAGGACGGCAATTTCGTCGTGACGGACGAGCTGTTCCAGAAGGCGTACCAGGCGGTCGACGACGACGCCCAGGCCAACCGCGGCCTCGCCAACAAGGTCATGCACCAGCAGAACGTGCAGAAGGCGGAACGGGAGCTGGACCAGCTGATGGAGAAGATCAACAGCGTCCTGATCGCGCTGAACCTCGGCATGTCCGAGGCCAAGGGCCGGGAGATGCTGATCGTGATGGAGCAACGCCAGCGCAGCGTCCGCAATAACCTGCGGGAGATTGAGTCCGCATCGTCGAGGAGTTGCTCAATACGCTGAAAAAGGGTCCGTAACGAGCGGCAGTATGAAGGATGGCAACTTCGAGTCGCAGCTTTGGCGACTCCTCAGAAAGAGGAGCTTGCTGACCTGTCGCAGTTTCACCGACCCGGCTTCGACGACGAGGTGCCGCTCGTCTCGCGGGAACTCGACCTGGATTTTCTCCCGGTGGGCAAGAAGGCGGCGAACGAGATTCTGCTGGCGTTCGCCCTCAAGTTCCTGAATGCGGTGATCGCGTATGAGCCGCACGCGACGGGGTATTTTGCCGCCATCACGATCTGGAGGGTCGCGAAGGGCCCGCTCGTGCCGCATTTGTTCGTCTGGTGCGGCGCACTACGGGAGTTGGCGGAAAAGCTCTGGCTCCACGCATTGACGACGCCGTTCGCGACGCAAACGAAGAAGTTGGTGAAGAGCCTTCGCCTGGGCGAGCCGTTCGAAGTGCTGGAAGATACGGCGACGATCCCGAAAACACCGCGCGTCTTCATTGCGCCGGCGCGACCGCCGTACCGAGGTTTCGCGGCGCTGGAAACGCTTTGCCGACCGGCAAAGGTTGCCACCCGGCGCCGCTTGCGCGCTTGACCAAGAATATTCGCTTAGGTGTACAGAAATCCAGAACCTGGCCGGCGGCGCATGGAAATCGGCAGATTAATGTTGGTACAGCCGGACCGGCTCGTCATAATAGCGTACGCTAGAACAGCCCCGGACAATGCCCCCGGCGGCTGGCGACTCCGGCGCTGCTCGTCTTGGGAGGACGTTGTTCATGAAACCCCGGCTCATTCTGGCTTCGCTCGGCCTGATCCTGCTCGGCATGGTTATGGTCCTCAATGCCGGCGAACAGTCCAAGCAGGCCGCGCCGAACGCCGACAAGGAAGAGCTGGCCATCAAGGAAATGCAGCTGGCCCGGCAGTTCGAGGAATTCCAGCTGCTGCTGCTCAAGCTCAAGCAGCGCATGGACCGGGGGACCGCCGACGAACAGAATCGCGCAAGGCGATCGGCCGCATCCTCGACGAGGTCCAGAAGGGCAGCCTCAAGATCGAGTTCGATCGGCTGGCCGAGCTGCTGCGCGAGAGCAAGCTGAACAACACCAATGAGGTCAAGGAACTGGCCGAGCGCGCCAGCAAGCTCACCGACGAGCTACAACGGCTCCTGCGGATGTTCCAGGACGACCCGCGGTCCAAGCAGCTGCGCGACGAGGCGGATTTCTTGAAAAATGCCATCAAGGCAATTCAGAAACTTATCGACGGGCAAAAACAGGTGCAGGGTCAGACCGAGGGCGGCAAGACCGACCAAATGGAGCTGGCGCAGAACCAGAACCAGCTCGGCAAGAAGACCAACGACCTGCACACGTCGATCGACAAGTTCCTCGGCAACAAGGGCGAGCCGAAGGACGATCTCAAGGGCGGTCCGAAGACCGGCGGCAAGGAGGGCGAGTCCAAGGCGGTGGCGAAGGACGACGGCGAAAAGGCGCCGGAGACGGCCCAGGGTCAGGCCAAGGACGCGGCTGACCCCAAGGATCCGCAAACGGCCGACAACAAGGGCGGCGCCAAGGGCGAAGAAAAGTCCGGCGAGGCTCAGGCCAAGCAGGGCGACGGCGACAAGCAGGTCAGCGCCAAGGACGCCAAGGGCTCCGAAAATCAGGGAAGCCAGGCCAAGAGCAACGAGGGCGCCAAGGGCAAGGAGGCCGGCAGCAAGAGTAACGAGGGCGCCAAGAACGTCCGAGGCCAGCGCCAAGAGCGGCAACAAGTCCGGCGAGCCGAGCCAGGCGAAGACGGGCGAAGGCAGCAAGGCGGGCTCGAAGGATTCCAAGGGCGGCGAAGGCTCGAAGGCCAGCCAGGCCAAGAGCGGCAGCCCGTCGAAGTCCCAGGGCGGCAAGGCCCCCAAGGGCGAGGCCAAGGCCGGCAGCGAAAGCAAGGGCCAGAGCCAGGCCAAGAGCGACGGTTCGAAGGACAGCCCGCCTTCGCAGGCCTCGCAGGGTAATCCGAGTACGCCGCAGGCGAAGGCCGACCACGGCCCGCAGAGCACCATCACCAAGGAGGGCGACCCGGGGCCGCCGCCGCCGGCCGGCAACCAGAAGACCAAGGACGAGCTGGCCAACCAGAAGAAGAAAATCCTCGAAGCTGGCTATGACATGGTCAAGGCCGAGCACGAGATCATCGCCGGCAAGAAGAAGCCGGCCGTCGGCAATCAGCAGGACGCGATCGACAAGCTTGAGGAAGCGAAGAAGAAGCTCGAAGACCTGCTCCGCCAGACGCGCGAAGAAGAGCTGGAACGGCTGCTGGCCGCGCTCGAAGCCCGCTGCCGCAAGATGCTCGACATGCAGATCGCGGTGCTGGCGGGCACCGAGGCGACCCATCGATCGATCCTGTCGCACAGCGACAAAAAGCCGGCCCGCGAGGATCAGCAGAACGCCCTAAAGCTTTCCGACAGCGAGAAGGATATCATTATGGAGGCCAACAAGGCCATCCAGATGCTGGAGGAGGAAGGATCGGGCGTCGCATTCCCCGAAGTCTTCCAGCAGGTGCGCGAGGACATGAAGCACGTCCAGCGCCGCCTGGAGATCGCCGACGTCGCCGAGGTGACGCAGGCAGTCGAGAAGGACATCATTGCGTCCTTGCAGGAAATGATCGAGGCGCTCAAGAAGGCGCAGCAGCAGGGCAAGGCGGGCCCGCCGAAGGAAGGTTCGCCGCCTGCAGATCAGAAGTTGCTAGATAAGATCGCAGAGCTTAAAATGATCCGGTCGCTGCAAAAGCGCATCAACGATCGGACGCAGTTCTACGGCCGGCTGTTTCCGAACGAACAAGCGCTCGATCCGAACCTGCGGCAGCAGCTGCAGGGGCTGGCCGAGCGACAGGAGCGGATTTTTGAGATCATGGACCGTTTTGCAAAGGGGGATGGCAAGTGAATCGTAACTGGATCTCGGCACTGGCCCTCGCCGTCCTCTTGACGGCCGGCGGATCAGGCCTGGCACAGGACGCAAAGAAAACCTTCGGCTTCGGCACACTGGACGTGGCGAGCGCCGAGTCGGTCCGCGACCAGGCCCAGGCCTGGCTCAAGACGACCGGCAAGACCGACGCGACCGCACAATTCGAGGCGATCTGGAAGCAGGCCGACCGGCCCGTGCTCGACCGGCTGTCGGACTCCTTCGCCCTGGGCAACGCCGACGCCGCCCAGCTGCTGGCCGACGCCCGCAACCCGCAGACGCCCGCCCCGCAGGCGGTGCCGGACGTGCTCAAGAACGACAAGACGCCGGCGTTCTTCCGGGCCAACCTCGGCCTGGCGTACGCCCGGGCCCTGAACAACCGCCGCGTCCACGAGGAAGCCCTGGCGGTGCTGCAGCTGGTCAAGGCCGAGGAGGTCGTCGACCCAGCGGCGTACCTGTTTAACCGCGCCGTCGCCGAGTATTCGATGCTCATGAAGGACGAGGCGAACCGGACCATTCGCCGGCTGCTCGACGAGACCGGCACGTTCGCGCCCGAGCGCTACAAGGCGGTCGCGATGCTGATGCAGCTCGACATGGTCGCGTGGAAGACCAAGGATCTCGACGATATCGCACGCAAGATGAAGGACGTGGAGCGCCGGCTCGACCTGGCCCGCGGTGGCCCGGTGACCCAGCAGAAGCAGAAGGAGATCCTGGCCCGGCTCGACGAGATCATCAAGAAGCTCGAGAACCAGTGCAACGGCCAGTGCAACGGCGGCAACTGCCCCAACGGCAAGCCCGGCAACGGCGGTAACCCGTCTGGCATCAACACCAACGGCCCGGCGTCCCAGAGCGCGGCCGCGCCGCCCAGGGCGGCACCGGCAACGTCGATCCGGCCAAGCTGTCGAAGCTGGTGCAGGAGTGGGGTCGTCTGCCCCCGCGCCAGCAGGAAGAGGCGCTGCAGCAGTTGACACTCGGCCTGTCGCCGCGTCATCAGGAAGCGATTCGGAATTATTTCCGCAACATTGCCTCAGCGAAGCCGCGGTAAACCTGCCCCGCCCCCTGCCACGGCAGGGGGCGGCTTCGTTTCTTGTTTACGTTTAGCGCTCACCCACCGCGGGCGAGCGCTAAACGTAAACAAGAACAGCCCACCTTGAATCATGCACCTTCGGTCTGAGGTCCTCATGCGGTCCTTGCTCGTCCTCATTCTCTTTCTCGCCGCATCCGCCACGGGAGCTGAGGAACTGAAGACCCTCGCCGGCAAAACCGTTATCGGCACGCTCAAGCAGATCGACGACAAGACCATCGTCATCGCCACCGCCGACGGCTCCGTTGAGACGCCGCTGTCCCAGGCGCTGCTGCTCGACCTGCGCCCGCGCGGGGTGCCGGCGGACGAAAAGTATCTTGAGGTCCGCCTGCTCGACGATTCGTACTTGCTCGCCAAGGCGATCACGTATTCCACGAAGGAGGTTGAGCTGACGCTCCTGTCGGGCACAACGCTGAAGGTGCCGCTGGTCGCGGTCGTCTCGGTGCTCAAGGACGCGCAGAACGGCGCGATCCACCGGCAGTTCCGCGCCTGACGGCCAAGGGTAAGTTCCGCAGCGATCGGATCCTCATCTTCAAGGACGGCGAATTGAATGCGATCGAGGGCGTGCTCGGGGAAGTCGACGCCGACGGCAAGGCGATCGAGTTCAAGCGCGACGGCGCAGCGCCGATCAAGGCGCCTTCGATCTCCTGCACGGCGTGGTCTTCCTCCGCACCGACGTGCCGGCCGAGTCGGCCGTTTGCAAGGTGATCGACCAGGACGGCAACACGCTCAACGCCTCCAAGCTCGATTACGACGGCACTACGCTGAACGTCACGATTCCGACCGGTGCCAGGCTCGCGCTCAAGGGCGAGGCGGTGGCCCGGCTCGACTTCAATCTCGGCCGGCTCACGTATCTCTCCGACCTGGAGCCCGCCAAGCTGAGCGAGTCGGCGTTCTTCGGTGGCTTCCCGTCGCTGCGCAAGGACGTCAACCAGGACGGCCGGCCGATCGTCCTGCTCGACCGGACCTTCGCCAAGGGCGTCACGCTCGAAGGCAGCACCGCCGTCGAATACAACCTCGCCGGCAAGTACAAGGACTTCAAGGCCTTCGTCGGCGCCGACATCCGTGCCGCCGAGGGCGTGCTCGTCAAGACGACGGTGGTCGTCTACGGCGACGGCGCCAAGCTATTGACCGAGGTCGTGTCCCCGACCGAACTGCGGCCGATCGCCGTCAACGTCAAGGACGTCGGCACGCTGCGCATCGTGGTTGAGGGACCGAACTTCACGGGCCTGTCGGCGTATGTCACGCTCGCCGATGCGCGGGTGAGTCAGTAGTTCCCCAGAGGCAAAGGGGAGGACAAATCAGCGCGCGGGAAATCAATACTGCAACCAAGATCCTAACTCAATACGAACGTTTGGCCGCAAAGTTGGGGTTGAAGCTATCTGACCAACGTATCGCTGAACTGAACCGTCTGAGGGATGCTGGTGTCATTAGCACTAGCGATCTCCCCGCAACCTTGCTAAAGAAATTCCCGAGCCAACTCGCGGGATTGTCTCTGAGCGAGATTCGCAGGCTACAAGGCGGGAACTTGCCATGAGTCTATTTCCGATGCTCGACGCGAAGCCTTTGCCTGAGCTCATTGCCCTTTTTCTCTCGGATCCCCTCGCTCATGGGGTTGAACCGGATGAGGCGGAGCTGTTTTTCCAGGAAACGGCTGTACGGATTGCGAAGTGCGGATACGATGGCGCAGTATTCCTGCTGGATAACCTGCAGCGTGCAGACACGGAGCGAGTCCGAGCGCTATTGCTCGCTCTTTCCTTCATCGATAAGGATACAGTCAACCAGCTCGCGGACCGGATCAAGTGTGTGCTTGCATCCTATCTTTCCAGTTCCAATCCCTATTTGGTTGCGGAATCGGTGGACAGTATCAACCACCTCGGACTCGCGGAAATGGCAGATGCGATTATTCCGCTTCTGAAGCACGAATCGCCCTATATTGTCGCCAGCGTTCACCGCTTCCTGAGCAGTCATTTTCCGGCGCGCAAGGCCAATCTTGATGAACGCATTGAAATCCCGTGAACCGATTGTTCGGCAGAATGCAATTGATGAACTAGACGAGCTGGCGTGCAAGGAGGCCCTGCCGAACATCGTTGGGCTCTTGAACGACCCTGATAAGAATGTTCGTGCCGCGGCGCAATGGGCCGCCGCGCATCTGGGAGCCGATGCCTTGTAGCGCCGCACGCACAGCGGCCATGGCGATCACCCCTTGTGAAGGTAGCAAACCATGTCGATCAAATCCGTCCGTTGGCTCGCTGCTCTGGCGCTGCTGTGCGTGGCCGGCCCGGCTTGCGCCCAGAACGCGGTGCTGAAGGCGGAGGCCGATCGCGTCGCGCTGGCGCAGAAGCTGCGGCCGCCGGTGGTCGGCATCTTCGTCGGCCAGGGCGTGGGCACCGGCGTGCTCATCACCGACGACGGCTACGCGATCACCAACTTTCACGTCGTCGCCGGCGGCGTCAACAACTCCTACCACCCTACCATGACCTGCGGCCTGCCCGACGGCGTCCTCTATGACGCGGTGCTCGTCGGCGTCGACAAGGTCGGCGACATCGCGCTGATCAAGCTCTTGCCCAAGGAGCCGGGCCAGAAATTCCCGGTCGCGATCATCGGCGACAGCGACCTTGTGCGCGAGGGCGACTGGACCATCGCGATGGGCAATCCGCAACGGCTCGCCACCGACTTCATGCCGACCGTGACCTTCGGCATGGTCTCGGGCACGCATCGTTACCAGTATCCGGCCGGCCTGATCATCGAATACAACGACTGCATCCAGATCGACACGTCGATCAACCCCGGCTCCTCGGGCGGGCCGCTGTTCAACATGCAGGGCGAATTGATCGGCATCAATGGCCGCGGCTCGGTGGTGCAGGACAAGCGCGGCGTGATGAATTCGGGCGTCGGCTACGCGATCTCGATCAACCAGGTGAAGAACTTCATGGGCCATCTGCGGGCCGGCCTGGACGCCGATCACGCCAGCCTCGGCGCCCTGGTCGGCACGCGCCTCGAAGAGGTCGGCCTGGGCAAGGTCGTCATCACGCAGATCCTCGAGGATTCCGACGTTTTCCGCCGCGGCCTGGATCAAGAGGACGAAATCCTGACGTTCCTGGGCCGGCCGATCGGATCGGTCAACCAGTACAAGAATATCCTGGGCACGGTGCCGCGCGGCTGGCGAGTGCCGATCGAGTATCGCCGGACCGAAGGTAGCAAGGTGACGCGCAAGGAGATCCTGGCCCGGCTCATGGGCGTGCAGCGCAAGGAGCTGCCGGCGGGCCCCGTGGTTCAGAATCCCAAGCAGCCTGCCCCACAACCGGGGCCGGGGCCGCAGCCGATCATCGGCGTGCCGGCGGCGCCGACCGCGACCGGTCCGGGGGCGAAGTTCTACGAGGCCAAGCCGGGGTTCGCGAACTATTTCTTCAACCACCAGGAACGCGATCGGCTTATCAGCGGCTTCCTCAAGCACAGCGACTTCGGCAAGCTGGCCGGCAACTGGACGATCGACGGCAACGTCCGCGTGCTCAAGGTCAACCTGCCCGACCGCTTCAAGATCTCGATTGCCGAGGAGAAGGAGGGGGGCGGCACCAAGACGGTCGTCAAGGCGAAGATCGGCGAGGCGCCCTATGCCCTTGAGCCGCTGAAGACGACCGCGCCGGACGAGCTGCGCCAGCCGGGGCTTTCGGGCGGCCTGCTGGCGGCGATGTACCTCTATCAGCGGCTGCTGACGATGGGTGAGGAGGGCTTCCAGGCCGAGTGCACCCACGGCGGCATCGAGCCGTTCTATCCGCCGCCGGCCGACGGCAAGCCGGCGAAGAGCCTGGCCGAGCTGCGGGTCGACTGCGAGGTGCTCAACACGCGGCACGGCGTGTACATGGCCAAGTGGTTCTTCAGCCGCAGTGACCAGAAGCTGCTCGGCTTCGAGGTGCGCGTGCAAGAAGCCAACGAGGATCCGTGCGAAGTTTACCTTTACGATTACCGCCCGATCCAGGGCCGCCAGCTACCGCACGCGATTCAGATCTGGTATCAGGATCGGCGTTACGGCAACTTTACGATCGCCAGCTACAAGTTCGGCGCCGCGAGTTAACATTCTCCCTCTCTCCTGCGGGAGAGAGGGGTTGGGGTGAGGTGGCGGCACTCGCAAAGCGCGCCCCCTCACCCCCAACCCCTCTCCCCCGCAGGAGAGAGGGGAGTAGAGGACCATCCGATGACCCGCTTTTACCACCGCTCCTGGCAGGCTCGCGTCGCCGGCCTCCTAATCCTTCTGCTCGCCGCGACCGCGCTGCCTGCGCAGCAGCCGCTTACGCCCGTGGCGGTCGAGGTGAACAAGAAGGTCGTGAAGGTCTACGGTGCCGGCGGGTTCAAGGGATTGCCGTCCTACGGCTCCGGCATCCTCGTCTCGCCGAAGGGGCACATCCTGACGATCAACAACCACATCGTCTCGACGCAGGATATCAGCGTCCACGTTTACGACGGCCGGCTCTACCGCGCCAAGTTGGTGTCGCGCGAGCCGGAGCTGGACGTCGCGATGCTGCAGATCGAGGACGAGGTCAATTTCCTGCCGCATTTCGACTTCGGCGCCGCGGCCGCCGGCCCGCTGGCCGAACCGGGCGACCTCATGCTGGCGTTCAGCAACTGCTACAAGATTGCCACCCGCGACGAGCCGATGACCATGCAGCGCGGCGTCGTGGCGGCCTACACCGACCTGCGCGGCCGGATCGGCATGTTCGACGCGCCTTTCGGCGGCGAGGTCTACTTCGTCGACACGGTCATCAGCAACCCCGGGGCCGCCGGTGGGGCCGTCACCAACCGCAAGGGCGAGCTGCGCGGCATCATCGGCCGAGAGTACAAGAACAAGCTCAGCGACACCTGGATCAACTACGCCATTCCGATCCAGACGGCGGTCGAGATCCAGCGCGACGAGAAGCCGGTGAAGGTGAGCATGTCGTCGTTTGTCGATCTGTCGATCCGGGGCAAGTACAAGCCGAGCGACGATCGCGAGAAGGGCAAGAAGGACAAGGGCGGCTACCACGGCATCGTCTTCGTGGTGAACGCGGTGCCGACGACGCCGCCGTACGTCGAGGAGGTGGTGCCCGATTCGCCGGCGGCGAAGGCCAAGCTGCGGCCCGACGACCTGATCGTGTACGTCGACGGCGAGCTGGTCAGCAGCATCAAGGGTTTCCGCGAGCTGCTGCGCCACAAGGGCCCCGACGAAACCGTCAAACTCGAGGTTCAACGCGGCAACCGGCTCGTCGGCATCGAGATGAAGCTGGCGCAGCAGCCCAAGGTGAAGACAACGAAGTAGCGCGATTGTTTAGCGGCCGATCGCAGATCGGCCCGTGCCGATCTGCGATCGGCCGCTAAACAATTCCTTTGAGGATTTCCCATGCCCGTGCGACGCATCCTGCTCCTGTCGGCGCTGGCGGCCGTGTTTGCGGCTCGACCTGCGTGCGCAGGAGGATTTGAACGAGCAGCTCGAAAAGATGGTCAAGGAAGCGGTGCGGAAGGCGTCGCCGTCGGTGGTGCAGATCGTGACGCAGGGCGGCAGCGATGTCGTCGTCACCGACCCCAAGAAGGGCACGATGTTCCGCAAGGCGCTCGGCCCGACCACCGGCGTCATCGTCGATCCGGACGGCTACATCATCACGAGCACTTACAACTTCATCAACAACCCGACGACGATCCTCGTCAACCTGCCGGACCGGCTCGAGCCGCTCGTGGCCCGCAAGATCGCCAACGACCGATCGCGCATGCTGACCCTGCTCAAGGTGGACGCGAATTCGCTGGCGACGCCGGTCGCGGTGCCGAAGAAAGACATGCAGGAAGGCCAGTGGTCGATCGCGCTGGGCCGCACGCTCGATGCCAAGCGCAGCGCGCCGCCGTCGATCAGCCTCGGCATCCTCAGCGCCAAGAATCGCATCTGGGGCAAGGCGATCCAGACCGACGCCAAGGTGTCGCCGATCAACTACGGCGGACCGCTGGTGGATATCCTCGGGCGGGTGCAGGGCATCATCATCCCGGCGTCGCCGTTCGTCGAGGACGTGACGGCCGGCTTCGAGTGGTACGACTCGGGCATCGGCTTCGCGGTGCCGCTCGAGGACGTGTACGCCGTGCTGCCGCGGCTCAAGGAGGGCAAGGACCTGGAGAAGGGCATGCTCGGGATCAACCTCAAGGGCGCGGACCTGTATGCGGCCGCTCCGGAGATTACGGGCGTGCAGCCGGGCTCGGCTGCGGCGCGGGCCGGCCTCAAGGTGGGCGACATTATCACAGAAGTCGACGGGCAGCCGGTCACCCGGCAGGCACAGCTCAAGCATGTGCTGGGCACCAGGTACGAGGGCGACAAGATTTCGCTGAAATACAAGCGCGGCATCGCCGAGACGAGCGTCGCCAACGTGGTGCTCGTGTCGACCGCGCTGGTCGCCGCTCACCCGTATCTGGGTATCCTGCCGATGCGCGACGATCAAGCGCTCGGCGTCGAAGTGCGCTTCGTGTTCCCGGCGAGCCCCGCCGCCAAGGCCGGCCTTGAGGCGGGCGATCGCATCGTCAAGTACGGCGGGCCCGCGGGCGACCTGACGGGGTTCACCGGCCAGAAGCGCGGCCGGGCCCAACTTCTGGACTGGCTCAACAACCAGGTGCCCGGCGCCGACGTGCGCATCGAGGTGACGCGCAAGGCGGGCAAGTCCGACACCCTCAGCCTGCAGCTCGACCAGCTCCCCGGCACGCTGGCGGCCCACGACGCGACGGTCCCCGATAAGCTGCCGCAGCCGGCCTCGCTCAAGAAGGGCCAGGCGCCGCTGGAGGTGGCCAACCCGAACGCCAAGCCTGCCGAGCCCGCCAAGGGCCCAGAGCAGAACCCGCCCAAGGCCGTCACCGGCACGTTCAAGCGCGTGACGGCCGACGGGCAGCATACGTACTGGGTCTATGTTCCCAAGGGCTATGACGCGAACATCGCGCACGCCCTGGTCGTCTGGCTGCACCCGCCGGGCAAGTCCAAGGAAGACGACGTGGACGACTTCGTGGACCAGTGGGAGGATTTCTGTAAGGACAACCACATGATCCTGCTCATGCCGCTGAACCTGAGCGACACCGGCTGGGTGCCGAGCGACGCGGCGTTCGTGGCCGAGGCGATGAACGCCGTCATCAAGGAGTACGCGATCGATCAGCAGCGCGTGGTGACCCACGGCATGGGCGTCGGCGGCCAAATGGCGATCTACCTCGGCTTCACCGAGCGCGACCTGGTCCGCGGTGTCGCCACTTCCGGGGCGGTGGTCACGCAGGTGATCGGCAACTCGCGCGAGAAGCGGCTGGCGTTCTACCTTGCCGGCGGCGCCGTCGATCCGGTGATCAAGAGCATTGCCGAGAGCCGGCTGAAGCTGGCGGAGAAGAGCTACCCGGTGATCTTCCGCGAGATCCCCAACCGCGGCCGTGAATACCTCGAGGAGCCGCAGCTCCGGGAAGTCGCCCGGTGGATCGATATGCTGGATCGGTTGTAAGCTATTCGGGGCTGTTTACGTTTAGCGCTCGCAGGCTGCCGCGCGAACGTTCGCATGGCAGCCTGCGAGCGCTAAACGTAAATAGGTCTATTTTCGGCACCCGGATCCTTGCCTAGCCTCCTGTTTCTCCGTGATATTCCCGCCGCTTGCCTTCAGCTCGGCCGATCGCTGGGCGTTCAGCGCGGTGCAATGCGCCCACGGCTCGGGCACCGCGGTTTCGTGGAAGATTGCCTCGACCGGACACTCCGGCACGCACGCGCCGCAGTCAATGCACTCATCCGGATCGATGTAGAGCATCGACTCGTCCTGGTAGAAGCAATCCACCGGGCAGACGACGACGCAATCGGTGTACTTGCAATCGCGGCACGGCTCGCAAACAACATGGGTCATTGGAGATTCTCCTGGAGGAAATGGTTCGTAGTTCCGCGTTCAGGCGGTTTCCCGGACCGCCTGAAGGCGGAACTACGAACGGTTCTCGGTGACATGCTAATGCACACGAGATGCCGTGGATCGGATGGAGCCGCAAGCGCTTGGCCGCACTGCAGATCGCCGGCGCGGGCAGGTCGGGGCACGAGGAGAGCGGATGACGCGGGGTGGTTGGAATGACGCCGGCGCGTCGCGCTCACGCGTCGCGCCGGATGCCGTGGCGACGCATCTTGCCGTAGAGCGTCGTCGGCTTGATGCCGAGCAGCGCGGCGGCGCCGTGCGGGCCGTAGATGCGGCCGTGCGATCGGCGCAGCGCGTCCAGGATCGAGCGGCGCTCCAACTCGTGCAGGCCGGCCGGCGCGGGCGCTGATTCGGACGGCGGCGGGATCGGCAGCCAGCTCGGGTCGATGCGCGCCGACTCGCCGGTCGTAACGATCATCGCGCGCTCGATCAGGTTTTCCAGCTCGCGGACGTTGCCGGGCCAGGCATGGGCGGTCAGCAGGCGCAGCGATTCGGGGTCGATGCCGCTAACGCGCTTGCCGAGACGGCGGTTGAACTGGTGCAGGAAATGGCGGGCGAGGTCCGCCACGTCCTCGGGCCGATCGCGCAGCGGCGGCACGTGAATCGGGAAGACGTTGAGGCGATAGAACAGGTCGGCCCGGAAGCGTCCCTCGTGGACGGCCGCCTGGCCGAGGTCCTGATGCGTGGCCGTGACCAGTCGCACGTCGACGGGGATCGGGACGTGACCGCCGACGCGTTCGATCGAGCGCTCCTGCAAAACGCGCAGCAGCATCACCTGCACGTCGAGCGCCAGCTCCGCGATCTCGTCGAGAAAGAGCGTGCCGCGATGGGCCAGCTCGAAACGGCCGATCCGGCGCCGCGTCGCGCCAGTGAACGCGCCGGCCTCATGGCCGAACAGCTCGCTGGCGATGACGCTGGGTGCGAGGGCGGCACAGTTGACGGCCACCAGCAGCCGATCGCGGCGTGGGCTGAGCTGGTGGATGGCGCGGGCGACGAGCTCCTTGCCGGTGCCGGTCTCGCCGAGGATCAGCACGGTGCTGTCGGTCGGTGCCACCTGCTGGATCGCCAGGCGAACCGCGCGCATCGCCGGGCCGTCACCGGTCAGCGTGCGCAAATCGCCGCCGGCCCGCAGCTCGCCGCGCAGATACGGCAGCTCGCGCTGCAGCTCCTCGACCCGGCCGCTCAGGCGCTGGTGCTCGACCAGCAGCGTCGCCAGCGGCAGCAGGTCGTCGAGCGGCCGCAGCTCGGGATTTGTCCGCGGCGCATTCCAGGCCAGCTCCAGCACGCCGACCAGGGCATCGCCGCAGTGCAGTGGTTGCAGCAGGTAAGTGCGGCAGTCCGCGGGCACGTCCGGCGGCAGCAGGTGGCGATCCTCCGGAAACTGCAGCAGCCGAGCCGTGCGCGTCGCAAGCAGGGAGATGCCGCCGACCCGCTCCGTGCGCACTGCGCACCGCGCCGCGGTAACGTCGACGACACGACGGGATCCACCGGCGGCACCGTCGCTGAGCGCTAGCCAGGAGCAGCCCAGGGCGGCATGGAGCAGCCGGGCGAGGGCGAGCAGAGCTTCGTTGGGTAGCGAACCGGTCGGGCTCACGATGATGCCCAGGCGCTATGTGGGTCGTACATCACGGTTGATGATAGCCGTGCAAGCTGACGAAATCTTGAAATTGGCGGGGAATTGTTCTGGCAGACCCGCGGCGCGGGGTATAAAAGGGTAGTTTTCCTCTACGACGGTTGAACCAGGGGGTCGCGGTACTGGGGGGTAACAGCATCGGCGATCGTTTCGCCGGAGCTGGCCGCGGCCCCCGGCTTACTGCCCACGGATACTGCCCGCGGGCATTTTATTTACGCAACTCGCCGTGACCCGTCCACGAGCCGCCAGCGCCGTGTTGTCAGGATCGCCAGCCGGCCGCCGAGCGCCACCTCGACCACCTCGTCGCCCGCCGCCGCGCCGAAATCGTGCAAGAGCGCCTCGTCGAGCGCGATTCCTTCCGGTACGTCTTCACGGTAGACCACGTAGGTTTCCGACTGCCGTAGCACCTCCGCTCCGAGCGCCTCGGCCAGATCGCGCCACTGTTCACGCGGCCACTGACGTCCCGGGAAAATGTTCGCCAGGAATTCGCCGAATCGCTGGCCTAGAAGCGAGCGCGACGGGAGAACGTAAAAGGTCGACATGGCCAGGGCTCCGAGATGGGGTTCCCTGGGGTAGCATCGGCACGGCGGCAAGAGCAGGTCGCATCGATGCGCCGCGCGCTAGGCCGATGCGCCAATCGACGGCCGCGCGTTCGGCAGAATGGTTACAGGCTACCGGCCCGCCGCACCGCTTCGACCAGGGCATCCTCCTGATGCGGCAGGACAGTCCGCACATCGAGCACGAGCTTGCCATCGCGCAGACGGCCCATGACAGCAGGTTCGCCCGTTCGCAACCGTTGCGCGAATTCGGCGTCGCCCAAGTCGCGACCCGCGATCTCGACGACCCATGACGGCATCTTCTGATCGGGCAATGAGCCGCCGCCGACATACGCGACGTCCTCCGCGACCACGACCGACGCCAGCGATGCGATCGACCGCAGCCGGCCGGCGAGCGCCTCGGCGCGCTGGTGCAGCTCGGTCAGCGGCGTGCCGAGCATGCGCAGGCCGGGGACCTCGCGGAGGGCGCGCTCGAGATCGACGTAGAGGCGCAGCGTCGCTTCCAGGGCGGCGAGGGTCATCTTGTCGAGGCGGAACGCGCGCATCAGCGGGTCCTTCTCGATCTTGTCGATGTGCTCCTGCTTCCCCGCGAGGATGCCGGCTTGCGGGCCGCCGAGCAGCTTGTCGCCACTGAACAGCACCAGGTCGGCGCCCACGGCCACACTGTCCCGCGCCACCGGCTCGCCGGTGAAGCCGAAGCGCGCGAAGTCGAGCATCGCGCCGCTGCCGATGTCGTCGATCACCGGCAGGTTGTGCTTCTTGCCCAGCGCGACCAGGTCCGCCAGCGCCACCGATTTCGTGAAGCCCGACACGCGGTAGTTGCTCGTGTGTACCTGCATCAGAGCGGCCGTGTTCGGGCCGAGGGCGCGCTCGAAGTCGGCGAGGCGCGTGATATTGGTGGTGCCGACCTCGCGCAGCACGGCGCCGCTGACCGCCATAATCTCGGGAATGCGAAAGCTGCCGCCGATCTCGATAAGCTGGCCGCGCGAGACGATCACCTCCCTGCCCTGGCACAGCGCCCGCAGCGCGATGACCGTGGCGGCGGCGTTGTTGTTGACGGCGGTCGCGGACTGTGCCCCGGTCAGCCGGCACACCCAGGCGCGGATCGCGTCCTGCCTGCTGGAGCGCTTGCCGGTTTCGAGGTCGAGCTCGAGATTGAGATAGCCGCGGGCCGCTTCGTAGGCGGCGCGGGCTGCTTCCTCCGCAATGGGGGCCCGGCCGAGGTTCGTGTGCAGGACGATGCCGGTGGCGTTGATGACGGGGCGCAGCGTCGGACGCAGTTCGCGCTCCAGACGCCGGAGGGCGCCGGCGGCGACGGCTTCGGGCGTGGCGATGCCATCGACCGCTTCGCCCTGGGCCAGCCGGCCGCGCAGTCGGCCAACTCGTCGCGGACGGCGTTCACCACGAGATCGCGCGGGTGCGGCTGGGCGCGAAGGACCGGCGTGTCGATCACGTCGTTGACCGAGGGGAGCTTGCGAAAGGGATTATCGCTCATGCCCTCATTGTAGCCGACGGCGTCCTTGGGCCGGCCGGGTCATCTGGGCTGGCCGCGTTTATCGGCATCCCAGAGGCGAAACTCAAAGACCGCGTCCAAGTTCGACGCCCCCGTGGAAATCAAGCCATTTTCCGTAGGCCGCTGATCGTAGTAGTCGCCGCTCAGGGTGCCGCTCGGGCCCACCGAGTAGACGACCACGCCGTCGGCGGTGCCGCGGTACTTGAGCGGCGCCGGCGGTGCAGGGATCGGCCGGAATCGCATCGAGGAATGCGGGCACGAGCGCCGCGAGGTCGGGCGGCCAATCGCCGTGCTGCAGCCGATAGCGCTCGACGGCGAGGCCGACGCGGCCGCAGCGCAGCCGTGCCTGGCCGCGCCGGCATGCTTCGAGGGTCTTGAACCATGCCGGCGTCAGCATCTTGGCCATGGCCGGCGCCGCGATGACTTCCGCCTGCAGCGCCTGCAGCCGCGCGTCCAGGTCGCTGCCCTTGAGCCGGCTCGCGTCGATGACGGCGCTGTGATGCTTGAGCATCCAGACGTGGGAGCGTCGGACCGACGCGCCCAGGGCCATTTCCTCGATCGTGTCGGTCGGCGCGAACCGCGTTCCCGCGCAGGCCCATGAGGGACAATACCTGCCCCAGCGAAACGCTGCCGTTCTGCAGGTTGGTGAACAGCTCGTGCATGCCGGCCCGTTCGCCGCGCATCGCCGTCACGAAGGGATCCTGCTGATCGCTCTTGGCGAGGGCGGCTTGCAGCGCCGCCAGCGCGGGCGTCGTCGGTTCGCCGCAGGCCAGCACGTGATGCGTCCCGTGCACGGCGCGGTTCAGGCAAACCATGTGCACCAGCTGGGAGATCAACAACGGCTCGTCTTCGACGGACCGGGCGAGCGTCAGGATCGCCCGACACGAGACCAGCGCCTGGTCGAGCGAACCGTGGTGCGCTTGCCAGTACACGTCCGCGAGCAGCACGTCGGCGAGCGGGCGGAGCGTATCCATGTGCGGGAGCGTGGTGCTGATGGCGTCCTTCGACCAGGCAATCGCAAAGTGCCCGCGCGGCCGATCGCTGAGGCGGCGCAGCTCGGGCAGCAGCGGCTCGATCGGGTCGATCTTGGCCTTGAGCAGCGCCGCCTGGTCGGCCGGCAGCGGTACGCCCGCCGGGAGATCGCGCCATTTTTCTTCGGCGACCTCCTTCCACCAGCCCT
Organism: uncultured Gemmataceae bacterium; assembly: GCA_963834865.1. GTDB lineage: Bacteria > Planctomycetota > Planctomycetia > Gemmatales > Gemmataceae > CAWIDK01. The sequence continues at coordinate 246,436 of CAWIDK010000005.1, read as the reverse complement.
TGGGAACCTGGCCCTTGAGCTTCAAGATCAGCGGTGCCGAGTTCTGCTCCGCCGGCAGTGTCGTGCGCTGCTGCTCGATGTCGGTCAGCCGCCAGCCCGGCTCGTCACGATCGAGCGCAACGACGACTTCCTGAAGCTCATGCTCCGCCAGGGCCTGCTGTAAGGCGTAGTAGCCGACTCCCCCTAGCAGCACCAGTAGCGGAAGCAGGACGACGACAGCGCAAATGCGGCGTTTGCTGAAGACCGTATTCCGCGGCCTACCAACGGGCGGCATGCCAGCAACCAAGGCGGTGTCTGTTCGTGGCTCGCCAGGACTCATCGTTTGCGCACCTCCGGATTCCACAATCGAAACTCGAACTCTGCGTCCTCTGCCGGCGCCGGCAAGGCGGCGGGTCCCGGCGGGCGCGGGCGATCGTAGTAATCGCCCTGATGCGCACCGTCGGGCCCGACCGAGAACACGACGACACCATCCGCGGTCTTTCTGTACTTCAGCGGCTCGTCGGTGTACGGGTCGGTCGGCACCTCGGCAAGATACTCGGGTTTTAGCGCGGCCAGGTCGGCGGGCCATTGCCCATGCTGGAGGCGATAGCGCTCGACGGCCACGGCGACGACGGCACAGCGCCCCTGGGCCCGGCCGCGGCGGAAGGCAATGTGACATTTCACCCAGGCGGGAGTGAACATCTTCGCCAGCGGCGGCGCGTCGATCGGCGTCCGCTCGAGCGCCTTCATGCGGTCGGTTTGCTCCTTCGCCGGGAGCCGGCACGCGTCGACGGCCGCGTTAAAGTGCTGCAGCATCCATACGTGCGACGCGGGCACCGACGCCATGGCGCTCATCTCCACGGCCTTGTCGGCGAGGTAGAAGTTGCCGCGCGTCCCGCTAAGCGCAGGATGAAGCTGGGCGGGACGGTGCCGTTTTCGAGGTTCGTAAACATGATGTGCATCGCCGCCCGCTCGCCGCGCAGGCCGACGGCCGCACTGTCGAGCCGATCGAAGTCCGCGAGGGCCTGCTGCAGCGCGGGCAGAGGCGCGGCCGGCGGCTCGTCGCTAGCCAGCGTGCGCTGCAAGCCGGCCAGCGTCAGGCGCTGGCACGCCACACGCACGAGCAGGGAAATGAGCAACGGCTCCCCGTCGAGCGAACGCGCGACATTGATGCCCGCCCGGCACGAGACGAGCGCCCCGTCCAGTTCGCCATGGTGGGCCTGCCAGCACGCATCCTGCTGAAGCACGTCGGCAAGCTCGCGGACTTTTTGCAGGTGCGGGACCAGCGTCGAGATCATGTCCGGCGTATAGGTGATCGCAAAGCGCCCCCGCGGCCGGTCCGCGAGCCGGCGGACCTCGGGAAGCAGTGGCTTGATCTGCGCCATCCGCGGCTCGAAGAGCGCGGCCTCGTGCGGCGGCAGCGGATCGTTGGGCCACAGGTCGCGCCAGTGCGTCTCGGGATCCTCCAGCAACCACTTCGGCGGCAGCCGGCTGTGCAACTTGAGGATCGCCACGGCCGAGTCGTCATCTGGGGGCAGGGCCGGCCGGCTCTGCTCCAGGGCCTCCAACCGCCAGCCCGGCTCGCTGCGGTCGAGGGCCGCGAGCACCTCGACGAGCTCGTGCCGAACCTGGTAGCGACGATAGCAATAGATGCCGACCATGCCCACCAGCCCAAGCAGCACGGACACGACGGCCGCACCGTACCAACCGGGTTTTCGCAGATGCATTGGTCAACTCCGCCGGCCGGTCCCGCCTGCCGGGCGGGACCTGAAAGTAGGTCCCGCCTGCCGGGCGGGACCTGGACACCGCTAGGTCCCGCCCGGCAGGCGGGACCTATAACGGGGGCCTGGACACGGCGAGGTCCCGCCCGGCAGGCGAGATCGACAACGGGACCGGACGCGGGCAGGTCCCGCCCGGCAGGCGGGACCTACTTCTGGCCCACCGCCTCGGCCAGAAATCGCAGGTCGCCGTCGCGGCGCGTGACGCCGACGCGGTCGAGATATTCGCAGAACGGCACCGCATATTTACGCGTGGTGCCGAGCAGGTCGCGCAGCTCGGCGACGGTCGCGCCGGTACCGCTGGCCAATCGCTCCGCGACCCGGCGGCGCATCTCGGCCTCGGCGCCGGCGTGCAGGAAGACATCGTCGCCCAGCGCAACCAGGAAACCCTCCGCGATACAAACGTCGAACAGGTCCTTAAGGTTGGCCGCATTGCCGCCGGCCTGGTTTGCGAACGACGCCGGTTCCGGAGGTTGGAAGGCGGCCTCTTCGTAGGCGGCGACGACCTTATCCTTGAGCTTGCGCAGGTTGGCGCTCAGCTTCGGCTTGAAGTCGGTCCGCGCGATGCGGCGCAGGTCGCCGATCAGCCGCTTCGCCTTGAGCAGCCGATCGACTTCGGCGTGTACCAGCGCGTCGTCGCCGACGTAGTCAAGCTGCGCCTGTACCTTTTGCCGATCGTGCAACGTCATCAGCGGGCTCTCGTCGTGCAGCTTGCCGAGCTCGGCAAAAATGCGCTCGTCGAGTTCCTTGATGACATCGGAGTGCAGCACGACCTGCCGATTATGGCCCACCGTAACGCCGACGAGCTGGTGCGCATCGCGCAGCTTCTGCATGATCTGGAGCGCATCGTCGGGGGCAAGGTTGGCGCCGCGGACGAGGTCGGCCTGCGTGAAGCCGGCGTAGCCGCCGAACCACGCGACCGTCAGCGCTCGCTGCTCGGGATCGCCGGTCCAGAGTTTCTCGATGCGCTCCAGCACTTCGAGGTGGCGGCGGCGCACTTTCTTCGCAACCGGCTGCAGCACCTGGCCGCCGCCCAAGGTCTGGGTCGCCGACGGGCCGCGGACGACGAACGGCTGGCCCCAGGTGGTCGTGGCCGGCTCGTCGAGAAAGACCTGGGCCAGGGCCCACTCGCCGGGCTGCACGGTATCGCAGTCGAGCAGCGACACGGTGCCCATGATCTCCGCCGTGCCGACGTGGAAGCGGATCGGGGCGCGATGCTTGATGGGCCGGCGGGCGTCTGTGAGGCAATGCAGCCGAACGGTGACGACCCGCGACGGCTGCAAGTAACCCGGCGTCGCCAGCTCCTGGCCGCGGACGACGTTTTCGTGATGCACCCCTGCGAGGTTGATGGCGGCACGCATGCCGCGATGGACTTCCTCGACCGGCCGATCGTGGTTCTGCAGCGAGCGCACGCGGACCTTCTCGCCGCGCGGCTGCCAGTCCAGCTCGTCGCCGACCTTGATGCTGCCGGAGATGACCGAGCCGGTCACGACGGTGCCGTGGCCCTGCACGATGAAGGAGCGATCGATAGGCATGCGAAACCAGGCACCTGCAGGACCCGCGGGGTTCGAAGACTCACCCCGCGGCTTGTCATTGGCGCACGCGTCGCGAATCGCGGCTTTCAGCGCGTCCAGACCCATGCCGGTGTGGGCCGACGTGCGGATGATCGGGGCGCTTTCGAGAAAGCTGCCGCGCACGAGGTCGCGGATTTCCAGCTCGACGACCTCCAGCGTGGTTTCGTCCACGAGGTCGCACTTGGTTAGGGCGATGACGCCGTGGCGCAGGCCGAGCAGGCGGAGGATTTCCAGATGCTCGCGCGTCTGCGGCATGACCGAATCGTCGGCGGCGACGACGAGCACGGCAAGGTCGACGCCGGTCGCGCCGGCGAGCATGTTCTTGATGAAGCGTTCGTGGCCGGGGACGTCGACGATGCCGAGGCGGTAATCGCCCAGGTCGAGCGTGGCGAAGCCGATGTCGATGGTGATGCCGCGGGCTTTTTCCTCGGGCAAACGGTCGGTGTCGATGCCGGTGAGCGCTTTGACCAGCGAGGTCTTGCCGTGGTCGATGTGTCCAGCGGTGCCGAGGATGAGGTCGCGCGGCATGTTCCGGTCCGTCCAGGAAGGGGGCCCGGAGGTGATTATAGCAAGCAAAACGCTGCGTGCGGCATTGCCGACGGCAACGCCGCACGTAGCTGACGTGAGTGCGGGCACGCCGACGCTTACGCCAGGTGGCGCAGGACGTCCATCGCGCTGATGACGCCGACGAGGAAGCCGCCGTCGTCCACGACGAACAGGCGATGCACATGGAGGGCCAGCATCTCTTCGACGACGCGGCGCACCGGCGTGTCCGGCGCCACGGAAAAGACCGCAGGGGTCATCAGCTCCGCGACCGTGACGTGATGGCCGGCGGCGTACGTCATCCGCTCCGCTGCCTCGAGCGTCACGTCGTGGAAGTAGGACGGCGTGCTCGGCGGCCGGGTCGTGGTTTCGCGCTGGTGGACGAGCAGGTCGGACCGGCTCAGCACGCCGATGGGGTGGCCCGCCTCGTCGATGACCGGGGCGGCGGTGATCCCCTTGTTCGTGAGCAGCGTGAGCGCCTCGGGCACGGTCGCGTCGCAGCGCAGCGACACCGGGTTGGACGCCATCAGCTCGGCGGCCGTCCGGTCGCGGAGCGTCAGCGTCTCGGAATGAGCCTGCAGGGTCGCGTTCATGACAGCCTCCGTAGGTGAAGATGGGTGCCCCGCGAGGATGAGTGAGCAAGTTGTGTGCCGCTTGCGGTTTCGCGCAGATTCGCGAAACCGCAAGCGAGCTTCGACGCGAGCGCCACCGGGCGAGTCGACGGCGCACGGCGCCGTTCGCACAGGCGCTGTGTCGATCTCGCACACTCGGCGGCTCACTTCGGCGCCATGCGGATCGCGCCGTCGAGGCGGATCACCTCGCCATTGAGCATTTCGTTCTCGACGATGTGGCGGACCAGGGCGGCGAACTCTTCGGGTCGGCCGAGCCGTGGCGGGAACGGGACCTGCTGGGCGAGCGATTGACGGGCCGCCTCGGGCAGGCCGGCCATCAACGGCGTGTCGAAGATGCCCGGCGCGATCGTCGCGACGCGGATGCCGAGCCGGGCGAACTCGCGGGCTAACGGCAGCGTCAGGCTCACCACACCGCCCTTCGACGCGGCGTAGGCGGCCTGGCCGACCTGTCCATCGAACGCCGCCACCGACGCGGTGTTGACGATCACGCCGCGCTCGCCGCCGGCCGTCGGGCGGTTCTTCGCCATCGCGTCGGCGGCGAAGCGAATCATGTTGTAGGTGCCGATCAGGTTGATCTGGATCACGCGCGTGAAATGGGCGAGTGGGTTGGGCCCAGTCTTGCCGAGGACCTTTTCGGCAAGTGCCACCCCCGCGCACTGGACCGATCCTTGCACGGCGCCGAAGGTCTGCAGCGCGAGCCCGACCGCCCGGGCCACGCTCGTCTCATCGGTCACGTCAGTGGCGACGAACCGAACCGCGATGCCCAGCTCCGCCGCCAGCGCCTCCCCCGCGTCGCGATTGACGTCGGCGATGACGACATTGGCACCGGCCGACGCCAGCATCCGCACACAGGCCGCCCCCAATCCGGAGCCGCCCCCGCTGACGAGCAACGTTCCGCCTTGCAGGTCCATGACCGCGCCTCCCTTCGTTGAGCATCCGCTCGCGGTTTCTTTGATTCACGACCGTGCGGCAATCGCCGCCAGCAGGGCATCGCCGCGGCCCGCGGCGGTCGACCTTCGACATCGACGCGCAGGTTCGCGCACCGCATCGTGTCCATGTCGATCGCGCCGACCAGCGGCTCCAGCGCCAGCCGTAGCTGTGGGTCGGCCGCGGCTTTCGCGGACAGCAGCAGAATCGCGTCGTAGGGTGGAAACGCCCGCTGCGGATCTTCCAGAATCACGAGGTCCTTCTCCAGGATGCGACCATCGCTGCTGTAGGCACAAATCACATCGACGGCGCCGTCGGCAATGGCAGCGTACATCAGCGTCGGATCCATCGCGCGCTTGCCGCGAAACGTCAGACCGTAGATCTCGCTGACGCGCGCCCATTCCGACCGCTCGAAGAATTGCAAATCACCCGCGATGACCAGGTGCGGCGCGTGCCGGCGCAGATCGCCGATCGTGCGAATGCCGAGCTTTTCGGCCCGCGCGGGACATCGCCAGGGCGTAGGCATTCTCGAAGCCGAGCCGGCCGAGGCAGACGATGCCGTACTGTTCGCGCAGGAAGCGGCTGGTCTCGGCCAACGTGGTCGGCGGGTCCTGGACGTCCTTGCGCTTCATCAGCGTGGCCCAGACGTTGCCGGTGTAGTTGACGCAGCAGTCGATCTGGTTGTGACGCAAGGCAAGGAACTGGATCGTCTCGCCCATGCCCTGCCGCTGGTCGACGCGGAAGCCGGCCTGCTGCAGCCTGCCCTTGAGCACCTCGGAAAGGATGTGCTGCTCGGTGAACGGGGCGCTGCGCGACCACGGGCGCCGGCGGCGCAAACAGCCGTGTGATCGGCCCGTACAGGCCGCAGGCCAACACGAGCAAGAGGCCGGTGCCGGCCGTCACGGCGAGCCGCTGGCTGCGCCGCGCGCGGCGACCTCCAGCAGGCGCACGAGCTGGTCCAGGACCACCGCCAGGGCGGCGGCGAAGACGCAGCCGAAGACCGTCGCCGTCATGTCGTTCATCTCGAGGCCCGAAAAAATGTAATTGCCCAGGCTCGAGCCGCCGACGGGAGTCGCCAGCGTCGCAGTGCCGACCACGAGAACGGTGGCCGTGCGGATGCCGGAGATGATGACCGGCGCGGCGAGCGGAAGCTGGACGCGGCGCAGCATCTGGCGGTCGCTCATGCCCAGGCCGCGTGCCGCCTCGACGAGCGACGGATCGACGCCGCGGATGCCGATGACCGTGTTGGCGAGGATCGGCAAAATGCTGTACAGCGTCAGCGCGACGAACGCCGGCCAGAAGCCGATCAGCCCGCCCAGGAGCGGCACCATCAGCACCAGCAGCGCCAGCGTCGGCACCGTCTGCAGGATGCCGGCCGTCCCGAGCAGCGCTTCGGCGAGCCGCGGCCGGCGGCTCGCGGCAATGCCCAGCGGCACGCTGATCGCCAGCCCGACGGCGAGCGCCGAAATGGCCAGGAGCATGTGCCCGCCGAGATAATCGGGCAGGTGACGGGCAAGTTCCGTAAGTGATTCGATCATAGTTTCCTTTGTCCGCTTTAGTGTAGTCCTCACGCTCCGCGTGAGGAATCCGTCACGCGGAGCGTGACGGCTACACTATTCCGGCGGCGAGCGCCTCCAGTTGTCGCGTCTGCTGTTGCGGGCCCGACATCAGCGCCGCAACGAAATCGTCAGCCGGGCGGGTCAGCAACGCGTGCGGCGTGCCGACCTGGACCAGGCGGCCGGCGCTCATCACCGCAATCAGGTCGGCCGACAGGAGCGCCTCCATCATGTCATGCGTGACCATCACCGCGGTGAGCCCCAGCCGGCGGCGCAACGCGAGAAACTCGCCGCGCAGCTCGTCGCGCGTCACCGGATCGAGCGCGCCGAACGGCTCGTCGAGGAGCATTACCTCGGGGCCCGCGGCCAGGGCCCGCGCAAAGCCGACGCGCTGCTGCTGGCCGCCGGAGAGCTGCGCCGGCAGCCGGTCGCGGTACTGCCCGGCCGGCAGGTGTACCATCTCCAGCAGCTCATCGACGCGGCTGCGCATGCGCTCGAGCGGCCAGCGCAACAGCTTCGGCACCACGGCAACGTTTTCCGCGACGTTCAGGTGCGGAAACAGGCCGATGCCCTGGAAGACGTAACCGATCGAGCGCCGTAGCTGCACCGGGTCGGCGGCCTGGACATCCTGGCCGGCGACAAGGATCCGTCCGGCGGTCGGCTCGATGAGCCGGTTAATCATCTTGAGCGTGGTGGTCTTGCCGCTGCCCGAGCCGCCGACCAGCGCGAGCAGCTTGCCCCTGGGCACGTGCAGGCTCACATGGTCGACGGCGTAGCTGCCGTTGCCGTCGTAGGTCTTGCAGACATTCTGGAGCACGATCATGGAGTGTATCATCGCCAAGCGCGGAGCGAATCGCAACAGAAAACGGCGGCCCGCGGCATGCCCGCTACAATGCTCCTTGTCCGGCTGCGCCGTTCGTAGTTCCGCCTTTAGGCGGTCCGGCTACCGCCTGAAGGCGGAACTACGAACGCGGCGGCGGAGGAGGCGCATGGACAACGGCTACGACCCGTATGCGGCATTGCGCTACCGTGATTATCGACGCGTCCTCGTCGGCAGCGTGCTCGCCAGCATCGGCATGCAGATGCAGGCGCCGGTCGTCGGCTGGGAGGTATCGCAGCGCACCTCAACGGAGCCAGTGTTCGGCGAGATCGGTCCGGAGCTGGCGCTTGGCCTGATCGGCCTGGTGCAGTTCGTCCCGGTGCTGCTGCTCGCGCTGCCGGCCGGGCAAGTCGTCGATCGCTTCAATCGCAAGGGCGTGCTGATGATCGCCCAGTCCCTGATCGCGCTGGCCGCCCTGGGCTTGGCGGTCCTGTCGTGGATGGAAGGTCCAGTCCCGCTGATGTATCTGTTGCTGCTGGTCACCGGCATCGGCCGAACCTTTAGCGCCCCGGCCCGCTGGGCGCTCGTGCCGATGGTGGTGCCGATGGAGCTGATCAGCAATGCCGTCACCTGGAATAGCAGCGGCTGGCAGCTCGCGTCGGTGGCAGGGCCCGCTCTGGGCGGCGTGGTCCTCGCCGTCATCGGCCCTCCCGCCGCGTACGCGCTAACCGCGGCCTGCGCCATGTCATGTGCGCTGCTCGTGGCCACGACGCGGCCACACCAGGCGATGACCCGGACGACGGACCGCTCGCTCGCCTCGCTGCTGGCCGGTGCGCGCTTCGTATGGCGGACCAAGCCGATCCTCGCCACGCTCACGCTCGACCTCTTCGCCGTCCTGCTCGGGGGCGCCACCGTGCTGTTGCCGTTGTTCGCCAAGGACATCATCCACGTTGGCGCCGTCGGCTTCGGTTGGCTTTACGCGGCGCCGGCCCTGGGCGCGCTGGTGATGGCGCTGGTCCTCGCGCATCGGCCGCCGCTGAGTCGCCCCGGCGTGGCGCTGCTCTGGGCCGTGACCGGCTTCGGCGTCGCGACGATCGTGTTCGGCCTGTCGGACAGCTTTGTCCTGTCGTTCGTGATGCTCGCCCTGACCGGCGCGCTCGACAACATCAGCGTCGTGGTTCGCGGCACCCTCGTGCAGGTCCTCACGCCCGACGCGATGCGTGGCCGAGTCTCCGCGGTCAACGCCGTCTTCATCGGCTCCTCCAATGAGCTGGGCGCGTTCGAGTCCGGCGTGACCGCCCGGTGGTTTGGTCCGGTCGGATCCGTGGTTTTCGGCGGCATCGGCACGATCGTGGTCGTGATCGCGGTCCTGTTCCTGTGGCCCGAGGTGCTCCGGCTGGGACCGCTGCATCGAGGCGGCCGGCGCGACGCGGCGACCGGCGAAGATGTCGGCTCGGGCGATGGCACGAGCGGCTGGGGTGGCCCCGATGGAGCGCGGGCGATCCTGGGGGATGACGAGTGCGCCAAGCAGTCGAAGCCGTAGGGTGGGTGGAGTCTTCGGAACCCACCACGCTACGGCTACGGAGCGGTGGGTTCCGAAGACTCCACCCACCCTACCCGTCGCCACAGACGTTCGAACGACTCGAGCGTCGCCGATGCTGCGGGCCAGGGACACGACCAGACGAGAAAAAACAGCGCCTGCCGTGCCCAGCGCTGTGCCGGGTGCGGCCGCACAAACGCGGTGCCCTTGCCTGCCGTGAGCGCCGCCTGGGTCGCGTGCAGCGCCAGCAGGTTGGCCCGGCCGCGCAGCGCCGTCGCCGCCTCCGGTGGGTTCGCGCCGCCGGCAAGACGTTCCAGCTCGTGCCACGCTCGGTCGAGCCGGCTGCGCAGCCGTTCGGCAATCGGCACCAGCGGCGGGCGAGCGGCGGCTTCCTGCTGCAGGTAATCCGTCGCCGCGTGTACCAAGCCCAGCGCCAGGCACGAGGTCTCCAGTCCGCCGGCACCGCCGCGGCCGGTCTGCAGCACCTTTTCCGCCGGACCGGCGAGCAGCCACTCGCGGCCGAGGCGAACCTGCGTGCAACGCACCTCTGCGGTCAGCGAGCCGCGCAGCGCGAGCAACTCCAGCGGCGGCCCGACCTGCACGCCAGGGAGATCGGCCGGCAGCACCGCGAGCACTTGCCGGCCATCGTCAAGGACGCCGCCGACAACGAGGTGTTGGGCCTGCGCCGCGCCGGTGACCCAGGGAATGACGCCGTCGAGCACGAGGACGTCAGCGTCGAGCCGGGCGGTGAACGACGGCGCGGTGTGCTGCCGGGCGGTGGTGAGCTGCGAGAGGCCGACCGTCGTGAAGCGTTCCCCGCACGCCAGTGCCGGCAGCAGCCGTTCGCTCAGAGCGGCGTTGTCACTGTCGCGCAAGCGGCGACAGGCCGCGTCGCGCTGGCTGAGGATGAAGCAAGTGGTCAAGCACGCCGTGGCCAGCGCGATAGCGCTGGAGCAACTCGATTCCGTGCAGGCCGTCGCCGCCATACGCCGCGGGAATCGCCCAGCGCGCCCCGCCCGCCAATTGCAGGGCCGCCCACGACGCGGCGGGCCAGACGCACTCCGCATCCGCGCTCTCGGCGTGCGTTGTCAGCGTCTCGATCAGGGCCGTGTCCGCGAATGCCATGGTTTTGTCGTCCTTCACTTGCCCTTGTACAGCTCGGCCAGGTTCAGGATGCCGCCCCGCTTGACCAGCTCGACGACTCCCAGGATCTCATCGCCGCCACCGCCCGGCCAAACCTTCTCGCCAAGCTCCCGGAGTCGTTCGAGAGCGATTGATTGCTGCTCCGGCTCGAAGGAGTGCTGGACCATTTTGCTGAAATCCACCGCATCCTGCATGCGTTTGTAGGGGTCACGGTTCAGCGCCAACATGGCTCCGTACTTGTTTGCCAGTGCCGCTTCGAGGGCGGGAATGCGATACTTGAGGCCGGCATCTTCGATCCAGATGGGGTGGGCCAGCGTCTCCACGATGTCGTCGCGGTGCGGATACGTAACGTCGATCACCGACTTTTTCTCTCCCGGCACAAAGAAAGCCGTGACGCCAAAGAACGTGCGCACCTCCAGGTGCGGGTACAATTCTTGAAGCGCCTTCACCGCCCGCGAATGGTTGCGGCCGGCCTTGACGAGGACGTCCACGTCATGGGTCGTGCGCGGATCGCCGGTCCAGCCGCCGATGGCGTGGGCACCCGTCAGCACGAATGGAATGCGCTTCTTCGTGAGGGTTTGCAGGATCTTGCGCAGCTCGATCTTGGCCGGCTCAGGCTTTTTCATGAGCCACCATTGCGTTTGCGTAATCTCGGCACTGAGCCGCACCGCTCGGGCATGCTTGGCGGTCGCCTCGGCCAGGGCCGTGCGTGCCGGTCGAGTTCGTCGCGCTGCGCTCATGCGGCTCGGCCTCCCCATTGCTCACGGCTCACGTGCACCGATTATACCCTGCCGATGGCAATCGGCGTACGCTAATCGAAAGCCAACATCGAGGGATCAGGCGATGTATATGAACCGCGAACGTGCCGCTGAGCTGGGACAGGAGACGGTGCGCATCATCGAGGCGGGCAGCTATACGGCTCCCTTGGGGCGGAGGATCGATCTGCGCGACGCCTTGCAGTTCGCGAAGAATCGAACGTGCAATTATCCGCCGGAGCATGCGCTGTCGACACGGCTGCCCGGCGACTATGAAACGCGCATTGAGGTGACCAACGAGACGACGCTGGCGGCTGCGGAGCGTCTGGTCGCAGCGGGGCATCGGCCGGCGGCGCTGAACTTTGCTTCCGCGAAGCATCCCGGCGGCGGCTTCCTCAGCGGCGCGCGCCCAGGAGGAATCGCTCGCCCGCGCCTCCGGACTCTACGCTTGTCTGGTCGATCACCCGATGTACACGCTGCACGCGACCCAATCTGATCCGATGTACACTAGCTACGCGATCTATTCGCCGGCCGTCCCGGTGTTCCGCCATGACGATGGCACGCTGCGCGACGAACCCTTCCCCTGCGCGTTCATCACGGCACCGGCCGTCAACGCCAAGGTGGTCCTGGATGCCGGCCCGATCATCGCGCTGCCATTCGGGCGGCGATGCGCGAACGCGTCAGCCGGGTGCTGGCCATCGCCGCCGATCACGGCCACGCGGCACTGGTGATGGGCGCGTGGGGTTGCGGCGTGTTCGGCAATGACGGCGACGAGATTGCGGAGCTGTTCCACGACGCGCTGGCCGGGCTGTTCCGCGGCACATTCGCATCGGTCATCTTCGCCATTCTCGACTCGTCGGCGGAACAGCGGTTCATCGGTCCGTTTCGCCGCGTGTTCGGGTAGCATAAGACTTCCGAAGTCTCGGAGACTTCGGAAGTCTTGAGCAACGTGCCCCACGGGGGTTTGGGAACTATAATCCCTGCGAGCGCGTCGAAGAATGCGACGAGTGTGTCGCTGCGCGGATGGGCCGCGATTGCTGCGGATTCCGTTTGACAGACCGGCGCCGCCGGGTCTAAGATGAATGCTGGCTGAACCCGCACGTACGCCTCGACCGAATCACACCACCTGCTCTCACAGGGAGAAAAAGGGATGCCCAGCACATGCTCCGCCGGCCCGCGATGGCGCCGGCTGTTGCCGTGGACGATCGGCGCCCTGGCCTTCCTGGGGTTGGCGCTGACCTACGCCCCACAAACCCCGGCCCAGGCCAAGAAGAACGATCCCAAGGCCAAGGCGTCCAAGGATGCCAAGGACACCAAGGACGTGGAGAAGAAGGAGGAGGCCCGTCCCGAGCCGACCATTCCCAAGGTCGTGGACATAATGGCCGGCACCAAGGGCGGCGTCGAGCAGGTTGCCTACATCAACGAGGAAATCGCGGGCGCCTGGAAAAAGGAAAAGGTCCAGCCGTCCAAGCGCTGCACCGACTACGAGTTCATCCGCCGGGCGACCCTCGACATCATCGGCCGCATCCCGACCTTGCCTGAAATCTCCCGATACATGCAGGACGAGGAGTACAAACGGCGTTCGCTGCTGATCGACCGCCTGCTCGATCAGCCGTCGAGCAAGGACGCCCCCAAGGGCGAAATGTTCGCGCAGAACTTCGCCAACCTGTGGACTATCCTGCTGATGACGCGCACCACCTCCGGCGAGGTCTACCGCGCGCAAATGAACGATTGGCTGGCGAACAAGCTGATGGCCGACGACGCCGACTGGTCGAAGATCGCCACCAGCCTGATCTCCGCTTCCGGCGAAACGAACCGCAATGCAGCCGTCAACTTCGTCCTGACGCACCTGGGCGATCCGGTCAAGGGCGACGCCAGCGAGAACGGCACCTGGGACATGGTCCCGGTGACCTCGCGGACCACGCGGTTGTTCCTGGGCATCCGCACCCAGTGTGTGCAATGTCACGACCATCCGTTCAACGGCGAGTGGGGCCAGCACCACTTCTGGGGCATCAACGCCTTCTTCCGCCAGGTGCAGACCAACGGCCGGCCCAACATGATGGCCAAGAAGGTCAAGGGCATGGTCGGCGTGCAGCAGTTCGACGTCAAGGACAACGGCCAGTACAACTTCAAGGGCCTGGTGCCCTACGAACGCCGCAACGCCATCGTGATGTACACCGATCCGTCGTTCCTCGACGGCAAGAAGATCAAGAAGGACAGCACGCTGACGCGGCGCGAGGAGCTGGCCAACTTCATCGTCAAGAGCCCATACTTCAGCAAGTCCTTCGTCAATCGCACGTGGGCCCACTTCATGGGCAAGAGCTTCACGAAGGACGCGGTGGACGATTTCGGCGAACACAACCCCGTTTCGCACCCCGAATTGCTCGACAAGCTCGCCGAGGACTGGTCCAGGAAGTACAACCACAACCCCAAGGCGCTGATCCGCTGGATATGTAATAGCCAGGCGTATGGGCTATCCAGCGTCAGCAACAAGTACAACGACAAGCCCGAGGATGAGGTCTTCTTCGGCCGCATGCTGCTCAAACCGATGACGCCTGAGCAGCTGTTCGAGTCGCTGATGACGGCGACCGAATCGCGGGTGGCCAAGAACAAGGAAGAGCTCAAGGCGAAGAGGAAGGAATGGCTCGACCAGCTGATCGTCAACTTCGGCAACGACGAGGGCGAGGAGGGCAGCTACAGCGGCACGGTCGTGCAGGCGCTGTTGCTCATGAACGGCCAGGACATCAACGCCGAGATCATGGGCAAGGACAAGGATGGCAAGGACACGCGGGAGGGCACGGTGCAGTACGCGCTACTGGCGCACGGCAACAGCGCTGAAAAGATACTAGATTACCTTTACAAAGCCGCCCTGAGCCGTCCGCCGAGCGCCGGCGAGGTCAAACACATCCTCTACAATCCCAAGATGCGGCTCTTGCCCCGCGCCAACACGCCACAGAACACGCCCGAGGCGTGGCGCGGCTACTATGAGGACGTATTCTGGGCGCTGCTCAACAGCAATGAGTTCATCCTGAACCATTGAGCGACGCCATACGGTTGAAATGCACAAGCCCACGGGGACGCGACCCGTGGGCTTGTTTGTTGTTTTTTGGGTCACGCGCGACTGCTGCGATTGACCCCATGTGCCTGGGTCGGGATAATCGGACTGATACCATGAACGCCAAAGACGCATTCCAGACGAGGAGGACCGTAGCGTGTCAACCGATGTCGGACAGCGCACCGAGCAGCAGCACTCCATCGCGCGGGCTAACCTGGCGCGCCAACTCCTAGCTCGCGTTGACCGCCTTGGCCCTCGGCTGAATGACGTGTCGCTGGCCGCCGAGGTTCAGCTATTAAAGCGGGAACTCGTGCGCGCCCACCCCGTCCTGGCGGCGGAGGCCGAGAACAACAGTTTCCTCTCGCTGGTAACGCTTGTCGAGGCGGCCCTGGCGTCCTTAACCTGGAAGGGCTACACGCTCAGCGTAGTCGATGCACTGCGGCAGGCTTTTTCCGCCGGCTTGCACGACGGAGAGTTCACCTTCAACGAGTACGACGCAATCCGCCGGCATTTCAAGGCGTCAGGCATTCCCACCGGACCAACCATCGACCTCTCCTCGCCCGACTGAAGCTACGGCACCGCGACGTGTGATGCGATCATGTACGGCGTGCTGATGTATGGGTCGGGGCGGAAGACCCGGGGACCATAGAGGCTGACCGTGTGATTGATGTACGAACGCAGGCTCGTGCCCGGCTTGGACGTCACGTACAGGATCGTCTGCCCCTGACTGACCAGCACGTACATCGGCTGGCCGTCGCGGGTAAACGAGGTCGTTTGCAGCGTGCCGTAGGCGCTCCACTCGGGCGGAAATGTCTGGGCCGCCGGGGTGGTTGGCGCGGCTGGAGTCGGCGAGAACGACGTGGTGTTGCCGTTGACGGGCTTGGCGTCGCTGCCGCCGGGGTAGCCCGGGATGGCCGCCGGCGGCGGATTGGTGCCGTTGGAGCCGATCACCCAGCTGGGTGGGGTGATCGTCGCGGTGGCCGGCAGATTCACGGCAGTTGCCGGTATGTAACGAACCTCACGCAGGTCCGGCTGCACCGGCAGCCAGGTTTCGCCGTCCACCGTCAACGGCCGATCCACGATGACGACGATCGAGCCGGCGAGGAAGCCGGGCTTGGCGACCACGTCCGGTTTGGTGTTGTGCGAGGCGCTGCCCACGAGCGCCGGCGCGACAAATTGCGGATCGTTGTCGATCACGACGGCCTCATAGGCGTCGAGCTGCTTGACGTTCTTGGTGTTGATCCAGGTGAACGATCCCTTGGGCGGCTTGATCTCCAGCCAGCCGGGCTCCTTGGCCTGGCGGACCACGGTGACCGTCTCGCCCTGGTGCAGCTCGCCGGTTACGTAGTATTTCTCGGTTGGCCCACTGCGGACCTCGACCTTCGGGACGATGACGGGCACCTTGGTCGGCAACGTTTGTGCCTGGAGGGGCACCCGGCCGCCCAGCAGTCCCGCGAGGATACCGATCACGAGCGTGCAGCGCATGGCCATCCTCCTTCGTCATTCCGCCTTCGCCGTTCCGCTTTCGGCGCTCGCGCGGATTCTCGCACATCCTTCTCTTCGGCCGGCCTTGCCCCGAAATTGAGGACCCGCTGGCGGAATCGCGTCGCCGGTCATAGCGTAACCCCTGCCAGCCGGCAAGCTCAGTCATAGCCGACGCAGCTTGCGCCGGCATGCAACGGCGACGCAAGCTGCGTCGCCCACGAATGCGAGGCAAGATATGGCGGATTTCACGTATGCGCACATTGCCAAGATGATCGACCACTCGGTGTTGCAGCAGCAGCTCACCGACGAGGAACTGGACCGCGGCTGCCGGCTCGCGCGAATACGATGTCGCGTCGGTTTGCATCAAGCCGTACGCGGTGCGGCGGGCCGCCGAGCTGCTGGCTGGCTCCACCGTCGCGGTCGGCACCACGATCGGCTTTCCGCACGGCGGCCACGTCACCGCCATCAAGGTCGTCGAGGCGAAACAGGCAATGCAGGACGGCGCCGGCGAGCTCGACATGGTCGTCAACATCGGCAAGGTGCTTACCAAGGACTGGCGCTATGTTGCCGACGACGTACGGGCGGTGGTCGAGGCGGCGCACGCGGGCAAGGCGCTGGTGAAAGTGATCTTCGAGAATTGCTTCCTGCAGGACGACCACAAGGAGCAGCTCTGCCGGATTTGCGGCGAGGTCGGCGCCGACTTCGTCAAGACGAGTACCGGCTACGGCAGCACCGGCGCGACCGACGACGATTTGCGGCTCATGCGCCGCTGTTCGCCGCCGCGCGTCCAGGTCAAGGCGGCCGGCGGCGTCCGCGACTTCGAGCGCTTGCTGGCCGTGCGCGCCATCGGCGTAACCCGCGTCGGCGCCACGGCGACGAAGGCGATCCTCGACGCATGCCGGAAATACCTGGGCGTATGATTCCCTACCCGCCGCCAAACGACCCCTGGATCGCCGTTATGGCAAACATTTCGCGCGTGATGATGATCGGCGCCGTGGCCCTGGCCGGCCTGCCGGCGCTTGCCGGCGAGAGCTGGCCCGGCTGGCGCGGCCCGACCGCCATGGGCCTGAGCGACGAGACTGGCTTGCCACTCACCTGGGGCGGCAAGGGCCAGGATAATGTCCGCTGGAAGGCCGGGCTCTTCCCCTCCGACAAGGTGCGCCGCGATCAAAATCAGTCGAGCCCCATCGTCTGCGGCGAACGCGTCATCGTCACCGTGTCGTACTGGCCCGAGGGCGTCTCCGAGAAGGAATATCCCGAACACCACGTGCTCTGCTTCCATCGTGACGATGGCCGCAAGCTCTGGGACGTCACCGTCGCGCCGGGCCCATGGAAGCTGACGGACCTGCGCGGCGGCTACACTGCGCCGACGCCGGCCTGCGACGGCGAACGCGTCTACGTGGCGTTCGGCTCCGCGGTGATCGCGGGGCTCGATCTCGACGGCAAGCAGCTCTGGCGCCACGAAGTTGTGCCGTACGCATTCGACGTCGCGTGGGGGGCAAGCCCGATCGTCTTCGAGGACACCGTCATCATTACCTGCGATGAGCTCGCGCAGAAAAAACATCCTTCCTCATCGCGTTCGACGGCAAGACCGGGGCCGTGCGCTGGAAGAAGGAACGCCCCGACGTCGACTGGGCGCACAGCACGCCGCTGCTTGCCAAGGTCGGCGGCAAGATGCAGCTCCTGGCGGCGACGCCGTATGGCCCACAGGGAATCGATCCGGCGAGCGGCGAACGGATCTGGTGGTATCGCGGCACGCAACGAATCGGCGACACGGTTTCGCCGGTCCTGCGCGACGGGCTGGTCTACGTCGATAGCGGCCGCGGCGGTGGGCCCGGAGTGGCGATCGACGCGACCGGCCACGGCGACGTCAGCAAGACGCCGCCGAAGTGGAAGATCTCCGCCGTGTCGGAAGGCTTCTCATCGCCGCTCATCGTCGGCGAGCTTTTCTATCGCGTCCACCTGCCCGGCGTCCTGACGTGCCGGAAATGGGCCACCGGCGAGGAGGTTTATAAGGGCGAACGGTTGGAAGGGATCGATCACGCTGTCAGCCCCGTGGCCACGGCGGATGGGCGCATCTACTGCGCCAGCGCCGGCCGAAGCTACGTCATCAAGGCGGGCCCAAATTTCGAGGTGCTCGGCAGCAGCGATCTGGGCGACGCGAGTCGCGCCGCGCCTGCGGTGGCGGCGGGGCGGTTGTATCTCAAGGGCGGACGCTATTTGTTTTGCATCGGGAAGAAGTGATTGTTTGGCGGCCGGTCGAAGACCGGCACGGCCCGGTCTGCGACCGGCCGCTAAACGGCCTCGCGGAGGAGGTGCAGCCGCACCGTGTTGAGCGCCAGCTTCGCCGTGCGGCTCTGAACTTCGGTGCGCGTGCCAGACCAGCTGAACGAAGTCGAGGACACGCCGCCGGCCCACGCGAGGCCGACGTATACCAGTCCCACCGGCTTGCCCGGTTCGGCACCGCCAGGGCCCGCAAGCCCCGTGGTGCTCACGGCCAAGTCGGTGCCGAAGCGCTCGCGGGCGCCGAGCGCCATCGCCTCGGCCACCGGCGCACTGACGGCCCCATGCTCCGCCAGCAGCGCCGCCGGCACGCCGAGCAGCTTCGTCTTGATCTCGTTCGTGTACGCGACGATGCCGCCACGCAGCCAGTTGCTCGCGCCGGGAACCTGGGCGATTCGGTGCGCGACCAGCCCCGCCGTCACGCTTTCCGCCGTCGCGAGTGTTCGGCGGCGCTCGGCCAACATCCGCAGGACCACATCCTGCAACTCCTCCGCATCGGCGCCATAGACGAAAGTTCCGAGCCGTTCGCGGATGGTCTGCTCAACCGGTGCGATCTGCGCCTGGGCCTCGGCCAGCGTCGCGGCGCGGGCGAAGATGCGCAGCGCGATGCCGGCGTCGCTGGCGGTGATGCCCACCTCGGGAACGTGGCCGCGCCGCGTCAGGTCGAACAGCTTCTGCTCGATATGCGATTCGCCGGTGCCGAAGGTGTTGATCTTGCGCTGCACCTGCACGCCACCGGCCAGGCCGAGCTGCACCAGCCGTGGCCGGACCTGCTGCTCGAACATCGCGAACATCTCCGACGGCACGCCCGGCATGGCGGCGATGATCGCGTCGCCGATCTGCATCCACACGCCGGGGGCGGTGCCGTGCGGATTGGGGATCGGCTCGGCGCCGGCCGGGAAATACGCCTGCACGCGGTTGCGTTCCGGCATCGTGCGGCCGCGGCGTGCAAACATCTCCTGGATGTGCGCAAACGATGGCTCGTGGAAGACCAGCTCGACGCCGGCCGCCTTGGCGAGCACCTCGCGCGTCAAGTCGTCCTGGGTCGGCCCCAATCCGCCGGTCGCAAGGACCAGCCGCGCGCTGCGCCGCCAGGCGAAACGCGTCGAGATTGGCGACCAGATCGTCGGCGATCGTCGTGTGCCAGATGACGGGGATGCCGATCTCAGCGAGGCGCAGGCTCAGCCACTGGGCGTTGGTGTCGAGGTTTTGACCGGTGGTCAGCTCGGTGCCGATGGAAATGATTTCTGCGCGCATGGCCCAATTCATCCGAGATCATGAGGTCTCAATCCGCCCAGTTCTCGATTTGCAAGCCACGCACCTTGCGGAAGTCCCGGCGGTTGCGGGTCACCAGTGTGGCCTTGCTCGCCAGCGTGATGGCGGCGATCAACAGGTCGCCGCGGCCAATGCTCCGCAACCCCTTCGTTGCAAGCAGGCGGTCGAATTCGGTGGCGGAACCGGCATCTATGGGAAGGATTCGGACGCTCCTAAGCCGTGCCTCGGCCTTTTCAAGGCGTTGGCAGGCGATGAGCAGGTGGTCACCGTCTTCCGCTTTGAACACGGAGGCAAATCGGCCCTGGAGGATCTCCATGCGAGTGATCTCGGTCGTGACGACCGCCCGCGTTGCCTGGGCGACGCGTTCGGTGACACGTTTGTGACCACGCTCGACGAGAGTCGCCGTGTCCGTATCCAGGACGTACATCATCTCTCCCTGCCGTCCGCGTGAACACGGCGCATGGTCGCCAGGCTAGCTGAAGTTCTTGTAAGAGCCATCCTCGGTGATCGGTCGCCCACGCCGCCGGTATGCTTCCTCGACGATCCATTCCAGATCGGGATCGTCCTTGCATGACCCGGCCAGCGCCATCCAGGCTTCCTTGTTTCCCTTCAGCGCGGGGTACTCAACCAGTGTTTAATGGCGGTCTTCAGGAAGCGCCATTCCGCGCCGGCCAGGCGTCCCGGCAGATCCTGCATTTGCGCAAGTCTAACAACTTCCTCCTCCGGCAGCCGGAGATACGCCGCAGCCTCAGCCAACGTAAGTACCTCGCCTGTCACCGGCCCGTTAAGCAGGACTGTCTTAGGGGTTGTTTCTGCTTGCTTCTTTGTCCGTGGCATGTCTCGTCCCTCCGATCTTCGTGGTCCACGTCAAGCTTAACAGGCCGCACGCCGCCGAACAACTCATGGTCCTCGTCGCCATGACAGCCGTGCGCGAATAGCAACTGGGCCGTGAGCACCACCAGGAACGCCCAGCGGCAGCCGTTGCGGACCAGCTGCGGCCTGTCCTCGACTAGCAGCGGTGCAGGCTTCATTTTTTCAGCTTTTCGTCCAAGAAGCGGACGGTTTCGTCCAGCGACTTGGCCATCTTGTCGCCGCCCCAGCCGTGCCCTTCATCCTGTACCGACACCAGGCGTGCGGAGACGCCGACCTCCTGCAGCTTCTTGACCATCTTCTCGGAATTCTCGATACCGACCAGCGTGTCCTTGGTGCCGTGGAAGAACAAAAACGGCGGGTCGTCCTTGGTGACGTAGATCAGCGGCGACGCCTTGCGATACAGATCCTTCTTTTGCTCGAACGGGCCGCCGAAGAACGGCACCAGGAAGTAATCCTCCACGCCCTTGTTCCAGGTCTTGGCGCTGAAGTCGCTCGGGCCGAAGAAGCTGACGACCGCCTGCACGCGGCTCGACTGCTCGGCGTTGCCGCCCTGGCCCTCCAGCTCCGCCGTCTTGTCCGCCGTGCCCAGCAGGCAAGCCAGATGAGCGCCGGCCGAAAAGCCGACGGCGCCGATCGCGTCCGGGCGCATGCTCCGCTTGTCGGCGTTGCGCGCAGCCAGCGGACGGCCGCCTTGCAGTCCTCGATCTGGGCGGGGAACGGGGCCTTGTCGGTCAGGCGATAGCTGACGGTGGCCGCGACGAAGCCGCGCTGGGCGAGATTCTTGATGAGCTGGTCGAGGTCTTGCCGCTTGCCCTGGCGCCAGCCGCCGCCGTGCAAGCACACGATGGCCGGGAAAGGTCCCTTGCCGGTCGTGGGCGTTGCCAGGTCGAGCTGGAGGTCGCTGGCCCCGCCCTTGCCGTAGGTCAGGTTGCGGTCGACGCGGACGTCGTTCTCGCCGCCGCGCGACTGGAAGCCGAGGAATACGATTGCCAGGAAGCCCGCCAGAATGGCCGCAAAATGCCGCATGGAGATCTCCCGAAGGGAACCGCACGCGCTCGTAGTGGCCGGCTTTAGCCGGCTCGCGGACAGGCCGGCGAAAGCCGGCCACTACGAGCGCTCGCAGCTCGCCCATTTTTTTGGTGCGCCGCTATGTTCCAGTATGGAACCGCCGTTGGCCGGCGGCAATAGAATAGGTGCCATGACCAGCATTCCCGTTCAGCAAGCGCTCTTCCATCGCCGTGACGATCAGGCACCGACCCTGGCGGCGCGGTCGGCCGGCTTCACGGACGCATGGCTGGCCGAGGCGGAGCGCGTCATCGCCGGCTTCGGCAGCCGGCCCACGGCGACCGTTTTTCCTCTGGCGGTATTTGCGCTGCCGCTCACGACGCGCCACATCGCGGTGGTGCGCGTCGCGGACCAGGCGGAAGCGGTAAGCCGGCAGCTGGCATTTCATTTCCTGGTCATGAATCGCGCCGCCTACGAACGTTATGCCGGCGATCCCTTCGTGGTGGCCAAGCGGTTGCCGGCCGCGTGGGCAGCGCGGCGAATTGCCGGCGTTGTCCTGGCCGGCTACGCCGCTGCCGGCGCGGACCATCGCCGACGTGCAGCAG
This sequence comes from uncultured Gemmataceae bacterium, assembly GCA_963834865.1. Classification (GTDB taxonomy): domain Bacteria; phylum Planctomycetota; class Planctomycetia; order Gemmatales; family Gemmataceae; genus CAWIDK01. The sequence continues at coordinate 224,608 of CAWIDK010000005.1, read as the reverse complement.
GTGCTGCGGCGCGTCAAGGCGTCGGCACTGCAAGACGACGAGGATCCGGAGGCGCCCGGCTTCGAACGCACCGCCGAGAACTCGGAAAGCCCGGCACTGCTGGGTGGGGTGCAGGTGCTGGTGGACGGCGGCAAGCTCGTGTTCGCTCGGCCTCACGGCGATCTCGCCCTGGTCGAAGGCCTGTGGACGCTGCTGCCGCACACCACGCGCTGCAAGCTTTGGCCTGCCAGCCTGGCGTTCAGCAACGAGCTCGGCTTCGACGTGGTTGTGCTGCCCCGGCCGAACGAGGCGGAGCTTGAGGGTTACACGACCGAGGAACAGGCCACCGAATATCCGCAAGGCAGCTACGAGCTGGCATTGCAAACCGCAGCCGAATCGGGCGACCAGCAGGCCCTGGACGCAGTTTTCGCGCGACGCAACAGCAGCGAGATGGTTCGGCTGGCGCTGTTTCTGCTGGTGGCGATGATGCTGCTGGTGATCGGCTCGCGATGGTTTGTGCCGCCCGCGGAAACAACGGGATTGACCGAGCAGCAACGTAAAGCAGCGGCGGCGGCGGGCATTCTCGCGGTAAGCGATCCGTGGACGGCGGCGGCGATGCTGGAGTTTGGCCAGCGGCTTTGGTTGAAGCAGTGACAAACCGTGCTTGCGTTTAGCGCTCGGAGGCTGTGACGAGGGGCCGGCCCCTTGTCACAGCCTCCGAGCGCTAAACGCAAGCACGGAGTATCATGCCTCGCCACGCAGTTTCTTGCGTGCACGCGACAGAATGGCCCCCACGCTGTTCACCGGGATATTCAGCTCGCCGCTGATCTCCTCATACGACCGCCCCTCGAGGTAGAAGAGCCGCACGACCGTACGTTCGCGGTTGGGCAGCTTCTTGAGCAGCTTGCCGACTTCTTCGAGCGTTTCCAGGCCCGCTCGGGGGCGTGGCGGCTCTTCCGCCTCTTCGGCGTGGGCCGCCGCCGCGTGGCGCACCTGTGCCTCGTGAGCCGCCGCACGCCGCGCCAGCTGCTGCACGGAGGTACGGCGGGCGATGACGCTCAGGTACGCGGCCAGGCTGCTCTTGCCCCGGAATTGCTTCAGGGCGGCGTAATCGTTTTCGACGATCTGCAGCAGCACCTGGGCCGCCAGGTCTTCTTTGTCCTCGGTCTTCAGCGGATGGCTCCGCATGTCGGCCGTGTGCTGGACGACGTGATAAACGAGACCCAGGAAGCGGTCGACGAAGTCGTTCCACGCGCCGGGCTCGTGGTGCAGGCAACGCCGAATCAACTCGCGGTCGCGGGCAATCAGTCCCACCGGATGGTTCCCCGTGTTTTCATGGCCAGCGCTGGTGCATGGACCGACACCTATTCTATGCGACCCGCACCGCTTGCGGTAGCCCGCCTCGGTTATTTCCCGTGCCGGCGCTGCCCGCGGCAGCCGTTTTATCAGCAAGCATTCCCCGTCTTCCAGCGCGGCCGCTGGTGGCGGATGGCCGCGCGGTGCCATATTGTATTCGGTGTCCCGCGCCGGGGCACGCCAGCCGCGCCCCACCCTCACAGGATCCTACTGCACATGAGCACAGCCGACCCCTGGTTTCAGCCCCTGTTCGCCGAGCGCATCGGCGGCGTCCACTACGGCAAGGGGAGCGAGATCTACAAGTTCGAGAAGATCAAGCGCGCCAAGCGGGCCGTGCTGGCCGCCCATCCCGAGCGCAGCCTCCTGGACTTCGGTATCGGCGAAAACGACGAGATGGCCGACGCCTTGGTCCGCGAGGTGGCCAAGCGCGAGATCGACAAGCTCGAGAACCGCGGTTATGCCGACAATGGTATCGCCGCCTTCAAGGAGGCCGCCGCGGGCTTCATGAAGCGCGCCTTCGGCGTCGCGCTCGATCCCGAAACCGAAATCAACCACGCCATCGGCTCCAAGCCCGCACTGGCGATGCTGCCGGCCGTCTTCATCAACCCCGGCGACGTGACGCTGATGACCGTCCCCGGCTACCCCGTGGCCGGCACCCACACGAAATACTATGGCGGCGACGTTCACAACCTGCCGTTGCGCGAGGAGAACGGCTTTTATCCCGACCTGGCCGGCATTCCCGCGGACATTCGGCGGCGGGCGAAGCTGCTGGTCATCAATTATCCCAACAGCCCGACCGGCGCGGTGGCGACGCGCGACTTCTATCGCCAGGTGATCGACTTCGCGCGGACGAACCAGATCGTCGTGGTGCAGGACGCGGCCCATTTGCTGCTGAGCTACGACAGCGCCCCCTTGAGCTTTTTGCAGGTCGACGGGGCCCGCGACGTCGGCGTCGAGATCCACTCGATGTCGAAAGGCTTCAACATGATCGGCTGGCGCATGGCATTCGTGGCCGGCCATCCGAAGATTGTGCAGGCGTTCGCCGACGTCAAGGACAATAGCGATTCGGGGCAGTTCATGGCCGTGCAGCAAGCCGCCCGCGCCGCCCTGGAGCACCCCGAGATCGGCGACCGCACGCGCGAAAAGTATCGCCGCCGCCTGCAGAAGCTGGTCGCAGCGTTGAATCAGGTCGGCTTTCGCGCGAAGATGCCGGGTGGTACCTATTTCCTTTACGTCAAGGCGCCGACCGGTTGCGGCGATCGCAGCTTCGCCAACGGCGAGGAAGCGTCGCAATTCCTCATCCACGAGCAATCGGCCATCTGCGTGCCGTGGGACAACGCGGGGCCGTACCTGCGATTTTCCGTGACATACCTGGCGAAGGACGAAAAGGCGGAGGACGCCCTCATGGAGGAGACCGTGCGCGGCTCGGCCGGCTCGGCTTGCGGTTCTGAGAGACGCGGCCATGAATCCCGAAACACCGCCGGCGCTGCCGGACGACAAGCGGCCCTGGCGCGGCCTGCTGATGGACCTGCTTGCGCTGACGCTGGGCCTGCTATTGCTGGTCCCACTTACGCTGCTGTTCGCGTTGTGGTTCTATTTCGTGGCGTGCAAGGAAGCGGTAATGGGGTTCTTGCGGCCGGCGCCGCGTCACGAGCCACCGACTCAGATGCCGCCGCCGCCCCATTTCAGCGAGGCGCGCACCGGGCCCGCCGCGAACGAAGACGAGGTACATCGGCAAGCGAAAGGATAGCCATGCGAGTCTTCGTAACCGGCGGTACCGGTCTGGTCGGCAGCCGGCTGATCGAGCGCCTGCTGACGCGCGGCGATCAGCCGGTCGTGCTCACGCGGCGCCCGGAGGCGGCCCGGCCACGCTGGGGTGAGCGCTGCACCGTCGTCGCCGGCGACCCGACCAGAGCCGGCGACTGGATGCAGGCGCTCCGGGAGTGCGACGCGGTGGTCCACCTGGCCGGCGAGAACCTGTTTGCCCGGCGCTGGAACGCGGCGTTCAAGGAACTGCTGCGCTCGAGCCGCCTGCAGTCGACCGCGAATATCGTGAAAGCGCTCAGCGAGCAGCCGCGCCGGCCTGATGGCTCGGCCAAGGTGCTGGCCAGCGCATCGGCGATCGGTATCTACGGGCCGCACGGCGACGAGGAGCTGGACGAGGCGGCGCCGGCGGGCAGCGACTTTCTAGCGCAGCTGTGCAGCGACTGGGAAAAGGCGACCGGGCCGGCCGCCGATGCCGGCGTGCGCGTCGCGCGGCTGCGCACCGGGATCGTGCTCGATCCGGCCGGCGGCGCCCTGCAGCAGATGCTGTTGCCGTTCCGCCTGTTTATGGGCGGACCCATCGGCTCGGGCCGGCAGGTCATGAGCTGGATTCACCACGAGGACGAGACCGGCGTGATCCTGCTGGCGCTGGACCATCCCGAGGCGCACGGGCCGATCAATGTGACCGCGCCGCAGCCGGTGACGAATCGGCAATTCGCGCAGACGCTCGGACATGTCTTGCACAGGCCCAGCTTCATGCCGGCGCCGGCGTTCGCGGTGCGCGTGAAGGTCGGCGAAGCGGCCGACGTGATTGCCACCGGCCAACGCGTCGTGCCGCGGCGTGCGCTGGCGCTGGGGTATGTATTCAAGTTTCCCGAGCTGGAAGGGGCGCTGCGCGACGTGCTTGCCCGGCCAGCGCCGCATTAGAGCCTATCCGAAAAACTTCCGAAGTCTCAGAAGACTTCGGAAGTTTGGTGTTATCCGGATAGGCTCTTAGTCTCGCTTGGTGGTTCACTTCGCCACCGGCACCATCCGCACGCACACCGGCGCCGGCACCGGCACCGTGGTGCCGGTCGGCTCCAATGCGCCCGTCTCTTGATTGATGCGGAACACCACGAGCGAATCGCCGTCCTGGTTCGCCGCGATCAGGAACCTCCTGGTCGGGTCGATCGCGAAGTTCCGCGGCGTCTTGATGCCTTCCCCCTGATGCCCGGCCGCGGTCAGCTTGCGCGTCTTCGCATCGATCGCGAAGATGGCGATGGTATTGTGCCCGCGATTCGACACGTAAACGAACTTGCCCGACGGATGCACGACGACCTCGGCGGTGCTGGCGCCCTTGCGATTCGCGTCCATCGGCAGCGTCGAGAGGGTTTGGGTTTTCGTCAGGACTCCCTTGTCGGCGTCGTAGTCGAACGCGTTGATGGTCATGTCCATTTCACCATTGACGTAGGCCGTCTTGCCGTCGGGATGGAACGCGAAGTGGCGTGGGCCGGCACCGGGGCGAGATCGGCGGCCGGCGGGTCGTTCGGGGTGATCGTTCCCTTGTCGGCGTCGAAGCGGTAGATCAGCACCTTGTCGAGGCCCAGGTCGCAGACGAACGCGAACCGGTTGGCGGCGTCGAGATTGATGGAGTGGGCATGTGGCCCTTCTTGCCGGCTCTTGTCCACGCTGGAGCCCTTGTGCTGCACGAAGCCGGTCATCTTGCCGAGCTTGCCGCTATCGTCGATCGGCAGGACGCCGGCACTGCCGCCGCCGTAGTTGGCGATCAGCACGTTCTTGCCGGCCTTGTCAACAACAATATGGCACGGTCCGGAGCCGCCGGCGGGCTGCATGTTTTGCACCACCAGCGCCCCCGTCGTGGGTTCGAGCGTCAGCGCCGTCACGCTGCCGCTCTTGATCGAGCTAAGGGTATCCGCCTCATTGACGGCAAATAGTGCACGACGGGTCGGATGCACGGCCAGGAATGACGGGCTCTTCAGAGTCGCCGCCAGCTCCGGCGTCGACAGCTTGCCGGTCTTCAGGTCGAGCTGGCACCGGTAGATCCCCTTGCTCTTGCCGTCGGTGTAAGTGCCGATGAAGACCCAGAGCTTGTCGGGAACACTCTGGGCGTGCGCGACCGCGGCGCCGAAGGAACCGAGGGTGGCGAAGAGCAGGCCGAGTAGAATGAGTCGATTCGCGGTCATGGGGCTTCTCCGGGGAAGAGGGGAACGGCTCAAGGCATGGTATGTGCAATCGGTGTTCGTGTCGAGAACGGATACAAGTACGCGGAGGATTCCTGAGATGCGACTTGAGCAACGAGAGCTTGAGTTCCGCGGCGTGGCGTGCGAGGAGCATGCGCCCTAGTGCATCGTCAAGCCTTGATTTGGGGTAGCCGCATTCGTGAGCATGCCGGTAACGTCGCCCGCATTCTCACGAATGCGGCTACCAAGCAATCCCTCTTTCGAGACGTGACGCGGCACTAGCCAATAATTCCCCGAACCAGGTTGCCATGCACGTCCGTCAGCCGGAAGTCGCGACCCTGGTAGCGGTACGTCAGCCGCAGGTGGTCCATGCCGAGCAGGTGCAGCACCGTCGCTTGCAGATCGTGCGGCGTGACCGGATCGGTGGCAACGTCGAAGCCCAGCTCATCGGACGCGCCGTAGGTGACGCCGGGCCGGGCACCGCCGCCGGCCAGGAACAGCGTGAACGAGAACGGGTGATGGTCGCGGCCCAAGAGCTGCGCTGTTCGCGGTGCGGCCCTCGCGGAATGGCGAACGGCCGAACTCGCCGCCCCAGATGACCAGCGTCTCGTCGAGCAGGCCGCGCTGCTTCAGATCGCGGATCAGCGCGGCGACGGCACGGTCCATGGTGCGGCACTTGTTGACCAGACCGTCGCGGATATCCTCGCCGGCGCCGGTGCCGTGGAAGTCCCAGCCCCAGTCGTGCAGCTGCACGAAGCGCACGCCGCTGCTCGACCAGCCGGCGGGCGAGCAGGCAGTTGTTGGCCAGGCTGGCGCCGCCGGGCTGGGCACCGTATGCGTCGAGGATCGGCCGCGGCTCCCGCGCGATGTCCATCACCTCGGGCACCGCCGTCTGCATGCGGAAGGCCAGCTCGTACTGCGCGATGCGCGTGCGCGTCTCGGGGCTGCCCAGCTCGGCGGCCTGCATCTCGTTCAGGTCGCGCAGGGCGTCGAGGCTGAGCCGGCGCACGTCGCGGTCCATGCCGGCGGGGTTGGAGACGTACAGCACCGGATCGCCCTGCGAACGGCACTGCACGCCCTGGTAGACCGACGGCAAGAAGCCGTTGCTCCAACAGCTGTTGCCCGCGCTGGGGAACGTGCCGCTCGAAACCAGCACGATGAAGCCGGGCAGGTTCTGGCTTTCCGAACCAAGGCCGTACGTCACCCACGAGCCCATCGACGGCCGGCCGAACTGCGGCGAGCCCGTGAACAGCAGCAATTCCGCCGGGGCGTGATTGAACTGATCGGTGGTCATCGACTTGATGAACGTCAGCTCGTCGGCGATGGTCGCGAGGTGCGGCACCGCGGCCGAGAACCATGCCCCGACCGCCCCACGCTGCGCGAACCGCTGCGGCGTGCCCAGCAGCCGCGGCACTCCGCTGGTGAACGCAAAGCGCCGGCCGCGCAGGAACGATTCGGGGCACGGTTCGCCGCTGTGGCGGACCAGCTCGGGCTTGTAGTCGAACAGGTCCAGGTGTGGCGGCGAGCCGGCCATATGCAGGTAAATGACGTTCTTGGCCCGGCCCGCGAAGTGCGACGGTCGCGGCGCCAACGGGTTGGGCTGCGTTTGCCCGTCCGGAGGATCGGCCTTCGCCTCATGGGCCATGCAGGCCAGCGCGAGGCCGCCGAGGCCGACGTGGCAATCGCGCAGGAAATGCCGGCGCGTCCGGTTCAGAAGCTCTTGCGTATGCGGGTCCATGTGTGCCTCAAGCGCTCTGCGCGATCTGCCTCAAAATGCCCATGATCTTCGGCAGATTGTCAATGTAGTATTCCGGCCTGTCAATGCTAACCACATTCCCTTCGAGCTGCAAGAATTTCCAGGCACTGCCTGTGCTGACGACGCCATAAACCGTCGCGATGAGCACCTGGGCCTGTTGATTGCAGAACTCCGCGGCGTACATTGCCGCGATGCACTGACCCAAACCGGTCCGAATAATATCGTTCTTCGCCTCCGCGATGGCAATGAACGGGGCGCTCAGCACGTACTGGCTCTGCCCCTTGGCCAGGATGAAGTCGCAATACCCGTTCAGTCCGCGCTCGGAATCGACATCCCATTCGACCCCCGAAAACAAGGAGAACCGGTCGGCAAGCGATCGCCGCAATTCCACGAGCACGGGCGCGATGATGAACTCCGATTTCGCCTTTTCCGTGCTATTCGCCACCGCCAATACGACGCCGTACTGAATCGCGGCCGCAAATTCCTCGCGCACCGGGAACGGGGCCGTGGATGCAAAAAGATCCACGTCCTGAAGGGTCAGCCCCAAATCGTGCTGGACCTGCGGAAAAGAAAAATCTCTGAACGCCATGATTTCCTTCGCCTTATCGCTCAATAACGCCGGCAACAATCTTGTAACACAACTTCAGCATTGTACCATCCTGGCCCGCCCACGGTCGGGTCAAGCTGACCGTTAACAGACTTCCCGGGTCGATCCGCTCACCCGCTTCCAACCGCCGAGTCGCTTCGGGATCCGTCAGTTTGAGCAGATACTCGTTACCAGCTCTATCCTTGAACCGCACTCGCCAGCGCTGCTGAGCATGCGCGTCGCGCTCAAATCGGAGGTTGCGTGGCCGAACCAGTTGCAGCGATTTCCAGTCGCGGGGAGCAAGCTTGTCCAGCAAGACGGCAACGACGCGATCCTGAGTGTTGTGGAAGATGGGCGCGGAGTCGTCGACGAATTGCTCGATGCTCGCCCGGCGCATTCGCCCGCGTATCACCCAATTCCAGTTCTTCAGAATACGGTTCTCCCGTTGGTATTTCGGCGCCTCGCCGGGTTGCTCCAGGTCCACGTCGAAAATGTCCAGGAGCGACAGCGCCGTGCCGTCAACGGTGCAGTGCGCCTCAGGGATGGCATCCGTGTCCCGCGGCACGGGTCGTATCCACGTGCCGGTTTCGGGGTCGATTCCCGCAATGCAACGCCCGCCGGGGCGCCACGAGTTCGCCAAGCAGATGAGCTGCATGACAGCACCAATCTCATAGATGATGGACCTCAAGCTGCGGCCAGGCACGCTTGAGATATTCGCCGACCAGCCGCCGATGGCAATGCTCCGGAGTCGGCTCGCTGCACAGCAAACACGCCCGATCGAAGTCGCCCGGCTTGCGGTGATCCTTGACTGCCCGTCGTTCGAGGAGCTCGCTAAAGCGCTGCTCGTACTCGTCCCAATTCATGCGCTTTTTCTTGTAGGCGTCGAGGATATCACCCGTCGGCGCCAGCTCGGTGTCATGCACATAGGCGATCCCACCGATGACCCTGAGGAAATACTCCAGGTCCCGGCGCTTCGTGAACCCGGCGAGCTGGGAAACATTGTTTAGCCGGGTATCGATCAGGAGCCGTACCCCCGCTTTCTGCAAATGCATGAAAAACTGCTCCGCCGACTTGCCGGTGAAGCCGATCGTAAACAGATGGATTGGCGCTTGTGCGCTTGCCTCCGGCGATTCGGTCACGGCGTCACTTCCTCGGCAGGCACCCGGTAAGCAATCTCACGTCCGCGAATCTCATACGCGCGTTCCAGCAAGTCGGCTTCCGTGAGATCGGGCTCAAATAGCGTGGGCTGCACGTCGGTCAGCTTGACGAGCCGCCGCTCAGTACACGTATGATCCTCCAGCGTTGCATCCGCCAGGATATGCTGGATCTGCACGCCGGATTCGCGCAAGTGCCGGCAAACCAGTATCGTGCGGTGGCAGTCGAGCGGCTCCTTTTCCGCGCAGAGCAAACAGATGCGATGTTTCTCGAGCCCCGTGCGGATGCGCAGAAGCCCTTTCTGAAACGCGGACAGCCGCCCGATCCTTTCGTAGTCGGCCCGGCCGTCCTCGTAACACTCCGCCTCGTTCCGGCGTGCCCCCAATTCCTGGCCGAGGAATACGTACTCGATGCGCACGCTCCGCAGTGCCGCCGCCAACGCCGCACCTTCAAAATGCGGCAGCCAGCAGGTGGGATGCGAACGCACATCGGCGACGGCGCTTACGCCATGCCGGTCAAGGAGCGCCAGAAACTCCGGCAAGCCGTGATTGGAGTGGCCGATCGTGAGTAGTATCTTTTTCGCCGCGTTCATCATCGCTCATTTCTCTCGGTGCGCCGCTATGCGTGTTTCCGCGAGCCCTTCTTCCCATTGCCCGGCGGCGGGCGTTTTTTCGATTCCGTGATGACCCGTTTCGCCCACGCCTGATCTTCGTCGGACAACGGCGGCTGACACTGTTTATCGTACGCGATGCCGTCGCCATAGCAGCCGTGCTCGTACGTTCTCTTTAGCACATCCTGGACATCGAGGCGCACATCTCCATCCTGTGCACCCAGCGGCACCCGGATTCTCGGCAGGCGCTGGCTGAGCATCCGTGGATACAGGTCAAACTCGTTGCGCTCACCCACCGCCCGGTTTACGCATGCCAGGTAGTGATAAGGACCCTCGGCTCTGGCCGCCCATTCGGCCACGGCGAGAACGTGCGGTCCAGTTCGCAATAGATCGATCGCGACGAGATGCGCCTTGCTATGAAGAACTTCCTGCTGCTTGGCCCGGTAAGACTCACGACCCGGCCCGGCGTATTTGTTGGTCGGACTGACCACCTCAATCACCGCTACCAGCTTCTCGTCGGCATAGGTATCCAGAATCGTGACGTAGGTTTCATGAATCTCGGATTCGGGCACTCTAACGACAACCGGTTCATCCAATTCAAGAGTCGCCACGACGCCTTTCGCTTTCTTTTTTTGACGACGAATCCATACGTCGGGAGCTCTTTCCGTATTGAGGCCCTGCAAATAAATTCGCTCCTCAATAGCGGCGACATAGCGGGGGCGGAGCACGGGCTGCAATACATCCCGAATGTACACGATCAAGGATGTGTGAACGCCAGTCCACAAACGTGGGTGCTCCAAATAGGGATCCATGCCGGGAAAAATCATGGTCAAGCCTAGCTCTTTCGATCAGCATTCCTCAACGCGCCCTGGCGGCACCGCTCGGTTTGCTCGCCGGCACCTTCAGCTTCAACACCTTCACCAATCGGTCGATCGCGTCCGACGGTAACGTCTTCTCCGCAGTCAGGAAGTCATCAAGGTCGGCCCACGCGATGCCGGTCCTTTTCGCGATGTTCATCGGCGAAACCGAAGCGTCGTGAATGGCCCGGCGTAAAGCACCGCTGAACGTCTTTTCCTTCCGCGCGTCGTGCGCAAGCTGATTGCGACGTACCAGGTCAGGAACCTCGTCCGCGATCAGTGTCCGCGCTTTTTTCAGCCGCCGCTTCTGAGCAGGCGTTAGCGTGCCTTGCAAGCGTCCTTGGATCTTCCTCTTTTCCATACAACGCCCTCAACGCGGCTCGGGCACTTCATACGCTGTCACTGGGAGAACTGTCATGTCGTCCACAAAATCGTAGACCGCGATGATGTGCCGTCCGTCCTCAGTATAGCCGAACGCACTAGGCAAATCCGACGCTCGGCTCCGTCGCACGTCCACCGGACTTGTAACCACCCGCTCAAAGTCCTCCTGCGTCACCCCGTGCTCCGCCAGATGCTCGACGATCTCATCCGTCCACAGGAAGTAGTAGTACGGCATTCGTCAAGTCCGCGTGGTGCGGCGGCGCGTTCTGGCCGCGGTGCTACCGCTTGCAGAACACCTCATCCAGATTCAACAGCACGTTCCCCACCAGCGTCCACGCCGCCATCTCTGCCGCATCGTGCCCGGCAGGTAGCGGGCCCAGCGGGTCGGTCGCCAGCTTGAGGGCGTCCGCGGGGCTATTGGTAAACCCGTTGCGAGTTTGCGTGAATAACGCGACTAGCCGTTTCAACTCGGTCGCATGCGGCGGCCGGGCCAGGCACAGCCGGAAGCCGAAGGTCACACGCGACTCGACTGTCGCGCCGCCGTCCTTGACCATGCGCCGGCTGAGCGCCTGCGCGGCCTCGACGTACACCGGATCGTTGAGCGTCACGAGCGCCTGCAGCGGCGTGTTGGTGCGCGGCCGCGTCACCGTGCAAACGTTGCGGCTTGGGGCGTCGAATGTCGTCATCGACGGGTACGGCGATGTGCGCCGCCACTGGGTGTACAGGGCCCGGCGATGTTTGTCGTCGCCGAGGCTCGTGTCCCAGTCGGTGCCGCCGCCGAATGCGGCGGATAGGCCGAGCTTGGGGCACGGCGGGCGAACCGGAGCGCCGTACATCTTCGGGCTCAGGAGGCCGCTGACGAACAGCGCCTGGTCGCGGATCACCTCGGCTGGCACACGGAAACGCGGGCCGCGCGAACAGCTTGTTGTCGGGGTCGCGCTCCAGCAGAGTAGGCGTCACCGCGGAACTCTGGCGGTAAGTCGCCGACGTGACCATGAGGCGCAACAGCTTCTTGACGTCCCACCCAAGCCCCCCGGGCGAAGGGGAAGCGAAGTCGGTCGCGAGCCAATCGAGCAGCTCGGGATGGTTCGGCAGCTTGCCGCGAATGCCGAAGTCGTCGGGCGTGTCGACGAGGCCGACGCCGAAGAGCTGCTGCCAGAAGCGATCGACCGCGACCCGCGCCGTCAGCGGGTTCTCCGGCGCCACCAGCCAGCGCGCGATGGCCAGACGATTGGCCGGCAGCTTGCCCGGCAGCGGCGGAAACACCGCGGGGATGCCGGGTGCAACCTGCTTGCCCTGGTCGAGGAAGTTGCCGCGGATGTGGATCTTGGTCACGCGCTTCGCGCTGTCGGGCAGCTCTTTCATGATCGGCGTCTTCACCACCTGGACGGCTGCGAGCTGCTTCTTCAGTGCGCCGAGTTGGTCCTGCGTCTTTTTCAGCTCCGGAGCGACCGAGCGGAAATACTTCGTCAGCTCGGCTTGCTGGGCGGCGTTGCGCTTGGCCGCGTCGAGCGCGAGGATCGTCTTGACGTTGGGGGGCAGCTTGTCGGTTTTGACGTCCTTCTCCCATTTCTTCTGTTTCGCGTCGAGATCCGGATTGGGCTTGAGCAACTCTTTTTCCAGGGCGGTCACCTCAGATTCGAGTTTCGTCTTCTGCTTCTGCTGCTCGGGGCTGATCGACGAGAGCAGGGGACTGTTGTCGCTCTTGTCGGAGTCCTCGGTCTGGTTGAAGATCGCGAACAGGCGGAAGTATTCTTCCTGACTGATGGGATCGTACTTGTGATCGTGGCACTGGGCGCACGCCATCGTGATGCCCATCCAGACCTGCAGCGTCGTGTTGACACGATCGACGACGGCGGCGACGCGGAACTCCTCGTCGCTGGTGCCGCCCTCGTCGTTGGTCAGGGTGTTGCGATGGAACGCCGTTGCAACGATCTGCTCCTGCGTCGCGTTCGGCAGCAGGTCGCCGGCGATTTGCTCGATCGTGAACCGGTCGTACGGCATGTTGGCGTTGAGCGCGTCGATCACCCAGTCGCGATACTTCCAGATCGTGCGCAGGTTGTCGGTCGCGAAGCCGTTGGAATCGGCGTAGCGGGCGAGGTCGAGCCAGACATGGGCCCAGCGCTCGCCGTAGGTCGGCGCCTTGAGCACCTGATCGACGAACTTCTCGTACGCATCGGGGCTCTTGTCGTTGGCGAAGCGATCCACCACCTCGATGGTCGGCGGCAGCCCTGTCAGGTCGAGGGTCACTCGCCGCGCCAGGGTGTAGCGATCCGCTTCGGGCATCGGCTTGAGCCCTTCCTTTTCGAGCCGGGCCAGCACGAAGCGGTCGATGGGATTTTTCGGCCATGCCGGGTGCGCGACCGCCGGCAGCGCCGGCCGGCGGGGGGCGACGAACGCCCAGTGTTTCTGGTATGCCGCTCCCTCTTCGATCCAGCGCTTCAGGAGGGCCTTCTCCGAGTCCTTCAGCGTCTTCTGCGTTTTCGCTGGCGGCATCCGCTCGTCGGGATTGTCGCTGACGATACGGGCAATCAGCTCGCTGTTCTTCACGTCGCCGGGCACGACAGCGCGTGCGCCGCTCTTGAGCTTCTTGGTCGCGGTCTCGCCGAGGTCGAGCCGCAGGCCGGCCTTGCGCGGCTTCTCGTCGGGACCGTGGCACGTGAAGCAGTTCGCCGAGAGAATCGGCAGGATATCGCGGCCGAACTGCACCTTGCCCGAGGGCGCAGCAGGCGGGTCGGCGTGCACGGCGGGGGACGCGGCAAGCAGCACGGCGGCGGCAAACGGCAAGGTGCGGGTCATGGCAGTTCCTGCGACGCGGGGCATGCCCGGCGGATCCGGGGGACTGTAATGGTCAGGTGGGAGCGAGCGACTTCACCGGCCATTATAAAGCATCGGGATTGCACGCGGTAGCACTTTCCGACCGTGAACGATCCGAGGCGGTTCATGTAGGCTTGGCGCCGGCGCCGGGTGTCGGTATGATCCGTGCGCTGGTACAATGGGGAAGCAGACGGGTCAGGCGCTCCACTCAAGGGAATACGATCATGTTCGGCGCACTGAAAGACTGGTGGTATCGCAAGCGCCCACAGCGATCGGTGGTACCGCGAGCGCATCCGCAGTTGGAGTGCCTGGAAGATCGGCAGCTCTTGTCGGCCGCGCTGGTCGGTGGCACGGTGCCGGCAGCGCTGCATTCGCAGGGCAATCAAGTCACGGTGGCGCCTCCGGTCGTTGTCGCTCCGACGGCGGAGAACAGCCCTATCCTGGCCCAGACATACGCCCGGCTCAACGTCAAGGCGCCGGCTCAGCAGCTGGTCATTCGCAGCGCCGACGCTCTGTTGGCCCAGACCGGCATGAGCGCGGCACAACTGGAGCAGATGCTGGGCGTCCCCTCCATTAACTGGACGAGCCAGATGGTCGTGATGGTCAGCCAGGGCACCGGGAGCTATGGCGCCGCGTCGCCGCAGGTAGACATCACAGACTTGAAGGTGGCCAACGATACGCTGACCGTCGACTGGCATCTGCAGCAGCCGAACCCCCACCAGGTGTTCCCCATGTGGATGACGATCACCGATCCCGCTGAGTTTGTGCTGGTGAAGCGCTTCGACGGTCCGGTGACGTTTCACCAGGGCGCGACCGTGATCCTGCCACCGCCGCCGTACGAAATCGTCCTGCCGATCACGGTCGCGAAGGCGATTTCGTCGCCGGGCGCTACCTGAAAGTAGCCGAGCCGAAGCCGTAGGGTGGGTGGAGTCTTCGGAACCCACCGTTCGCATAGCTTCGGTGGGTTTCGAATCCTCCACCCACCCTACGGCGACTCGATCTGCATTGTTTCCCCGCCGAATCGGCCATCGTATCCGGGCAATTCGCAAAGCCATCGGCGGTAGTTCGACGACCGTACCAGCTGCAGCAGGCGCGCAGACGCGGATCGCTTGCCAGTGTGGTCGGGAAGCAGAGATCGTAAGCCTCGTCACGAATCTGGATGAACTTCAGGCCCGCTTCCTCGCAAGTCAGTCTGACGCAAACGCCGACGTTGGCCCAGCCGCAGCGAATGGCTTCGGCCACGCCGCGATGGTCTTTCGCCAGACGCCGCGGTTGGGAACGATTGCGCAGCAGCTCATCCTGGCATTGGCGCGCCCCCGAACCCGGTTCGCGGCCGACCCAGCGCAAGCGCGAACGTAGAAGCATGCCCACCGAGGACGTTGAGACGCCGGGACCGACGGCCAGGCCTTCCTGCCATGTCGCCATTTTCAAAAGCGAGTAGCCGGTCCCGAGCGTCGATCTGGCGGCCGATGCGTTGCCTTCCTGGTTCTCGGCAGTCGCCAGGTGCGTCCCGGCAACGTCGACCAATCCTCGGCGCAGCAGATCGAGCGCGTCCCTGCTCGAGCGCCTGCAGTACCAGCAAGCGCAAGCCGCTCGTGCGCGTATTCGCCAGCCAGCAAACCTGCCGCCGGGTCGCAGCTGGCCATGACCAACGTGTCTTCCGGCGCCACGACGTTGTTCCGTCGCAACACGCCGTGCTCGAAAATGCCGTCGTGCGGAATAACGCCGGCGACGGTCGGCTCGACCGGAACGAAGAGCAGCCTGCCGGCCACCCGCGCGTGCCAGAACCGGCACGGTTCCTGGATCGGCGGCCACGCCCACGAGCCATCCCCATCCGCGGCGGCAGCATCTCCGAACAGATCCTCCACGCGGCATTCCAGCGCCGCGGCGAGCGCCAGCGCCACGGCGACGGACGGCACCAGACGCGGAATCTCGATCGCGCTTACGGCCGCGCGAGATGCCGGCCCGCTGCGCCAGCTCGGCCTGGGACCAGCCGCGTTGCTGGCGAAAGCTTTTCACGCGATTGGGCGGTTGCCGCCTGTTTGACATGATCATATCATCCAACGGTAGCATCGTGTCATTCGTGCCGCTTCCTGGATTCTATCGACTGCTGCACCGCCACGCCAACGGGCCTGTGTGCCGGTGGTTCAGCCTGGAGGTCCATCATGGCCGTTATCGTGTTCGCACGCTGGCTTCGTTTGCTGCGCCGCTTAGGGCTGTCCGAATCCATGTTGCGCCGGGGGAGGCGAGCCCGAGCGGAACATTGCCGGCGGCTCCAGGTGGAATGCCTGGAAGACCGCACGGTTCCCAGCGTTACCCTCAGCCCAGCGGCCCTGGCGGCGGATACGATCAACGTCCCCTACAACACGACCATCACCGCCGGCGGCGGCACAGGCGCCATCACCCTGACGGTCAGCAATATTCAGAACGCCATCCCCGGCCTCAACGTGCCTGCCAGCGGGACAGGAACACTCGCCGTCACCGGGATCCCCACGGCCACGGGCACGGAGACCTTTGCTGTCACCGCCACCGACTCCCTCAATAACACCACCACGGCTGACTACGCGATCACCGTCAGAAACGCGGTGCCAACTCTCAGCAGCGTCAGCATCAGCTCCGCGATGGATCTGGGCAACCAGGCCACGCTTAGCGGGACGATCAACGGACCCGCCAACCAACCGTTCACGCTGGATGTCAACTGGGGCGACGGCACGGCAACGCAAAGCTTCAACTTACCGGCGGGCACGACCACGTTTAGCGAGCCCCATACCTACCTGACGGCCGGGGCCTATACGCCCAGCCTCTCCGTGGGCGACAGCGACTACAGCAACGATCTTCTCTATGGCAGCACGGGCGGTGCCAGCCCCAACCCCGGCCAGCTCTATGTCTTCGACCTGGGAACCGGAAGCGAAACGCTGGTGGGGAATTTGCCTGGGAACAACGTCACGGAAATCGCTGCCAATCCCGCGACCGGTCAGGCCTGGCTCCAGTACGGCAGCAACCTGTACGAGGGCCAGCAATTCAACATCAACACCGGCGCAGGGATCGGCAGCGTTATCCACGACGTAACTCACGACAACTTCAACGCCCTGACCTATATCGGCAATACCGTATATGCTGCCGGCACGCCCGCGACCGGAGGCACCTCGCCGTCCAGCCTGTTCACGCTCATTCCATCCACCGGGATAGCGACCCTGATCGGCGCCACGGGATACAACGGTCCCGTGTCGGGCATTGCATACGACGCAGCCAACGGCACCCTTTACGGCATCGAAGGTGGCAGCGGCTCCGCCTTCCATCTGATTTCGCTCAACCCGAGCACGGGGGCAGCGACCAACGTGTTAGCGACGGGGTTTGCTGCCGGCAGCCTGAGCTTGGGACCTGACGGGCAGCTCTACGCCGGTTCCAGCACCGGCCAGTTGTACAGCATTAACGTGGCGAGTCAGACCGTCACACCCCGGAGCTTCGCCGCGTTACCAAGCGCCGTGTCCGGCCTCACCATGGGCAACGACACGGCCAACGTCCAGGTTACGGTCCTCCCGTCGGCATCGGCGGCGGCGTTGTCGACCTACGAAACCAGTGACAGCTTCAACGTGGGATACAGCGCCGCGGACGGCCCCGGCGGCTCGGGCATAGCGTCGGTCAGCCTGTGGTACACCACGAACGGCGGCAGTAGTTGGACGCAGTCGAGCCTGACACCTTCGGGCAACTCCTTCAGCTTCACCGCTTCGGCCGATGGCAGCTACGGCTTCTACGTGCAGGCCAGCGACAATGCAGGTTATGCCGACCCCACCCCCAGCGGGGCTGGTTCCATCCAGGCCGCCACGCTGGTGGACACCACGGCGCCGACGGCCTCGGCCTCCGCACTGCCGAACTACAATACCAGCGACAACTTCAACGTCGGCTACACCGCCAGCGACGCCGGCTCGGGAGTGGCTTCGGTGAGCCTGTGGTACACCAGCAACGGCGGCAGCACCTGGACGCAGTCCAGCGCTACGGCCGCAGACGGTGCCTTCAACGTCACGGCCTCGGCCGCCGGCAACTACGGCTTCTATGTCCAGGCCATCGACAACGCCGGCAACGCCGACGCTGTCCCCACCACTGCGGCCAACATCCAGGCCCATATTCTGGTGGACCCGGTCATCACCCTCAGCCCGGCGACACTGCCGGCCGATGCGATCAACGTCGGCTACGACCAGGCCATTACCGCCACCGGCGGCACCGGTGCCATCACCCTCACGGTTGGCAACATCAGCAATGCCCTCGCCGGCCTGAGCGTGCCCAGCGGCGGCACGACCAGCCTGATCATCGGCGGCACACCCACGGTCGCCGGGACAGAGACCTTCACCGTTACCGCCACGGACGCCCTTGGCAACACGACCGGCCCGCAGCAGTACTCCGTGACGGTGACCCCGGCCGGCACCCTGACGCTGAGCCCCGCGACGTTGGTGCCCGGCGCGGTCAGCAGCAGCTACGGGCCAATAAGCATCAGCGCCAGCGGCGGCTTCGGCGCGTATACCTTTACGCTGGCCACGGGCAGCAAATTACCACCTGGCCTGGCCCTGAGCGACGGCGGCGCCGTCAGCGGCACGCCGACAACCGCCGGCGCCTTTGCGTTCACGATCGTTGCCACGGACAACGCCCAGCCGAGCCTGACCGGCCAACTCACGTACTCCATCACGGTAACCTCCGCCCTGCTGGTTAGCCCCGCCACGCTGCCGACCGCCACCGTGGGGGATAATTTCAACGCGCAACTGACGGCGACGGGAGGGTCCGGCAACGGCTATTCCTTTACGGCTGCCAATCTGCCCGGCGGGTTGACGCTCTCCAGCACCGGTCTGCTGAGCGGCACACCGACGGAGACGACAGGGTCACCGCTCAGCATTACGGTCACGGTCACCGACAGCAATAACGTAAGCCGCAACTTCAACTATTCGCTAACCATCGATCCAGCGATCACGGTGAGCACATCCCTCGCTGGCGCTTCGGGCTCAAGTGCGCTGCCAGTGGCCACAGTCGGCGACAGATTCAGCACGCAACTTGCAGCGGCGGGCGGCTCCGGCAAGGGTTTTGTTTTCACGGGCGCGCAACCTGCCCGGCTGGCTGTCGCTCTCCCGCACTGGTTTGCTGAGTGGCACGCCGCCCGCGACGGCTGGCTCATCGGCAAGCTTCATGATTACGGTCACCGACAGTCTGAAGGCGACCGCCGCCACCGACTACACGCTGAGCGTTGACCCGGCGCTGGTGCTCAGTCCCACCACGCTGACCGTGGTCACCGTCGGCAACTCATTCAGCACGCAATTGACCGCGGCGGGCGGTTCGGGCGCGGGATATACCTTTACGGGGGCTAACCTGCCTGTCTGGATGTCGCTGTCCAGCACGGGTCTGCTGCGTGGCACGCCGACTACCGCCAGCGGCTCGCCCTTCCATTTCACGGTCACCGCCACCGACAGCAACGGCGGCACGGTCAACCACACTTACTATTTGAGCGTGAATCCGGCGCTGGTGGTCAAGCCCATTCCGCTGCCCGTGGCCACCGTGGGTGATAGCTACCACACGCAACTGACCGCAGCGGGCGGCTCCGGTACGGGCTATGCCTTCACAGCCTTTGGTTTGCCCGGCTGGCTGACGTTATCCAGCGATGGTTTGCTGAGCGGCATGCCGCCGGCGCCCACGGTACAACCGCTCAACTTCACGGTCATGGTCACCGACAGCAACAGCGCCAGTGGCCGCTATATCGAGGCCCTGAGCATCGATCCGCAGCTAACGCTCAGCCCCAGTGCGCTAACACCAGTGGCCACAGTGGGCGACAGGTACAGCACGCAACTGACCGCGGCGGGCGGCTCCGGCAAGGGTTACACGTTCACGGGCGCCGACCTGCCCGGCTGGCTGTCACTGTCCCGCAGCGGTCTCTTGAGTGGCACGCCGCCCGCGACGGCCGGCTCATCGGCCAGCTTCATGGTGACGGTCACCGACAGTCTCAAGGGCACCGCCGCCACCGGCTACACACTGAACGTTGACCCGGCCCTGGTGCTCAGCCCCACGACGCTGACGGTGGTCACGGTTGGCAACTCGTTCAGCACGCAACTGACGGCGGCGGGCGGCTCCGGCTTGGGCTATACGTTCACGGGGGCTCACCTGCCTGTCTGGATGTCGCTGTCCAGCACGGGTCTGTTGCGTGGCCTGCCGACCACCGCCAGCGGCTCGCCCTTCCATTTCACAGTCACCGCCACCGACAGCAACGCCGGCACCGTCAGGCAGACGTACGCGCTGACCGTGAATCCGGCCCTGGCGATCAAGCCCAATCCGCTGCCCGCCGCCACCGTGGGCGACGATTACAACACGCGTCTGACCGCAACAGGCGGCTCCGGCGTAGGCTACGACTTCACGGCCTCGGGTCTACCCGGCTGGCTGACGTTATCCAACGCCGGTGTGCTGAGCGGTATGCCGCCCGCGCCAACGCTCGAACCGCTCATCTTCACGGTCACGGTCACCGACAGCAACAGCGCCAGCGGCAGCGCCACTGAGACGCTGAGCATCGATCCGGCGCTCACGCTCAGCCCCAGCGCGCTGGCGGCAGTGGCCACGGTGGGCGACAAGTTCAGCGCAAATTGACGGCCGCGGGCGGCTCCGGCAAGGGTTATGCCTTTACGGGTGCCGGCCTGCCCGCCGGCCTGACGCTGACCCGCGCCGGTCTCTTGAGTGGCACGCCGACCACGGCCAGCGGCTCGCCGTTCGATTTCATGGTCACCGCCACCGACAGCAATGGCGGCACGGTCAGCCAACCTTATGCGCTGACCGTCGACCCGGCGGTCGTAGTCAAGCCGAATTCGCTGCCGGTGGCCGCAGTGGGCGACCATTACAGGCGCAACTGACCGCGACCGGCGGTTCCGGGACGGGCTATGAGTTCACGGCTGCTGGTGTGCCGGCCTGGCTGACGCTCTCCAGCACGGGTCTGCTGAGTGGCACGCCGGCGACGGCCAGCGGTTCGCCGTTCCACTTCAGGGTCACCGTTACCGACAGCAACGGCGGCACGGTCAGCCAATCTTACTCGCTGACAGTGATTGATTTCGACTTGCTTCCATGAGAGGTCATACCGTCACTCTACAGCGCGTGGCAGCGTACTTGGTCTTTGACGCTGCCCCATGCCTGCTCTGCATTCGTGCCACGATTGCGCACAAGCCCCCGATCTAGCCGCAACCCTGCCCCGATGCCTCTTGAAGCGTTGAAGCGTCGTAGCGTGCCTCTGGTGCCTGATAGCCTGCAACGTGCCTCTTGTGGCAAGTGTCGGTTGAGGTTGCCGGTTGACCTGGTAAGCTCCCCGGCCCTGCCTGCCCTTCGCTGCCAACCCGCAACCCCTAACCGATGGTTCGCAATCCCCGCCCTTCCTCGCATCTTATCGCCTGCTGCTGCCATATTGTTTCTCGAGGAAATACATTCGTGGTTCTGAGGGGAACATATGAAAAAGCGTTGGAACGCTGGGTCATATTGCCATATTTGGATACCTTTTTCAAGGTGGCGGTTCAGTGCTTCGTACTTGGTCTTCTTTCCCTTGATTGTGTCGTTCACGTTGTTCGGTGCTAGGTTCCGCCAGTATTCCACCAAAATATATGGGTTTCGACGCACTAGGGTGCCTTCATACCTACTGACTGCTGCGGAACCAATGCACCAAATCACAATTTGAGTGGCAGATTGGTTCCTTCGATAAAGGAGGCCAGGAGTTCAGGATGTTCGCGGGCGTACGTAAACTCAGTGATCAGATAGTCGCGCAGCCAATCCGTATTGGCTGCTGCCAGGTTCCCGAGCCTCGCGTACTTGGTCCAGGCCCACACCAATTCGTCCGGGTTCATCTCCGGTGCATACGACGGCAGTTTTTCCGTCTTGATTTCCGGATGCTCTGCCAGGAATGCTTGCACCAACTTCGACTTGTCATGGAGCGTGCTCTGGTCCCAGATCACCGTCAACGGCGCATGCACTTGGGCCTTCAAATGCCGAAGATAATCGACGACATCCTTCGCATGCACCGTTGTGTTATCCGGCAACAAATCGAAATGCAGATTCAGGCGACGGTTGCGCGGACTAACCGAAATGCTGCTGATCGCCGAAATGCGGTCACGGCGATCGAAGGCGTCAAGAATCGGCGTTTTGCCCCGCGGGCCCCAGGTACGACGCACGCTGGGAGTCAGCATGAAGCCGGACTCATCGAGAAAAACCAGGTGCGCCTCACGCTTCTGGGCTTCCAAGGCAATGCGCGGGAATTCCTTGGTTTGCCAATCGAGAATGGCGGCTTCATTGCGTTCGCGAGCGCACGGCGCGGCTTCTGCGGCGACCAGTTCAGGCGCTCGCGAAGGAAACGGCCTACATGGTCATGATGGAAGCCGATATTGAACTCACGCCGGATTACTTCGGCGACACGTGCCGTGGTCCAAAGGGCATTGGGCCAGCCGTGGGCTTGCGCCCCCTGGCACAAAAGCTCTTCGAGCCGTTTCAATTGCGCGTCCGAAAGTCGGCAAGGCCGATGGGGATGCGGTTGGGCAGCCAACGCCGCGGGTCCCTTCTGGGTGGCGCGCTGCCGCCAACGATACAACGACGAGCGATTCACGCCCAGGAATCGCGCAACTACCGTTGGACGCTCGCCTTGCGTCACCAGTTCGACAGCACGGCGCCGCCGGCGTTCGAGTTCTTCAGAGGATCCAATAGGTCTGCTCATGAAAAGTTAGATGCGCCAGTCGCGAAAACGATGCTTTTTTTGCGCAGCTGTCAGTAGCATCAGAGTACGTCCATGAAGTTTCACCGACAATCCTTCCATACCCCACCTGATGGATGACGACGCTGCTAACAGGACGTTGGTATTTGAGGCTACACAGATGGTAAGACCCCTCGATATTAGTGGGCGGGGGTAGCATGTATAGAAATATCACTGGTACCAGTGGGTTTATCATTCTATACCCCTGTCTTATCACTGGGGACCCCTATAGCGCACTTCCTTTGACGCCCCTTTTCATAATGGCGCCTCGCCCGCTCAACCAGGGTACGGTTAAGGAATTCCCGAATGCCCGCAATCATCAGCTTTACTTGTTCGGCGGAATAGTTGCCGTAATTAGCGTGGGCAGGGGCAGCATCGTTGCGAATAGTTGCCCATGCTGTAACCTCAGGGAAGTTTCTTGGACCCTTGCCACTTCTTGCCAATAGCCTTCTCTGCTGCTCCAGCAGCAAGGCGCCGAGCGATCTGCTCTTGTCCTCCACCCACGCGTTGAACGCGGCAAGGAGCTGCGCACGCGTGATGAAATTGTTCTGCACGCGCCAGGATTCCCAGCAGCAGGTTGCGTTTCGCGGACATGGGCAATACCGGGAAGAAGAGTGGATACTCCAGCATTCTTATCGAGACAGGAGCCGGCCGCCAGCCGTGGACGGGCTCCAGCAGGAATCAATCGGCGAACGCCATCTGTGCAAGTCGTGCCGGTCGTTGCGCGTCGTGCCGGTCGTTGCGCGTCGTGCCGGTCGTTGCGCGTCGTGCCGAAAACGGGGTGTCCCCTGCCAGCGCGGCACGACCTTGTTGGAACAGGCAATCAAGCGCCGAGCTACCTGGGTGCGTCGGTCTGGCGCCGCGCCCTAACGCGAGCGGCAGGAAATAAGTTCCCCGTAGGACGGCCTTCCTAGGCCGTCCCTGCTTGAATAGGACGGCCTAGGAAGGCCGTCCTACGGGGAAGCGAACTCTTGCCGAACGCCTAAGAGGGCGTGGCCGGCTGGCCGCCGCCGAGCCTATCTGCGCGGCGTAAGGCACACCTCCCCTGCCGGTTGCGTATCGAGCTTCTCGGCCGTGGCCATCGAGCCCCGCGCGAAACCGCAAGCGGCGTTGGAAAAATCTCGTCTTGACATTTCGCGGCTCTCTTTCTATCGTCCGCCGCTCACCGTTTGCTATTTCGGGGCATTGACCGCGCCTGCCGCGCCCGCGGCCGGCTCGCGCGGCGGTTGGGGGAGCCTGCCATGAGCCGACGCACGGGGGTGCTGGGCCTGTTTCTCGCCGTTCTCGCCGGCTGCGCTACGCCGCAGACGCGGATGCAGATGGCTGAGGATTTCGAGGTCAAGAAGGACCTGAGCATCAAGACGGTTGCCGATATCGCCGACATCCGCGCGATCGGGCCCGTGCAGGTCAGCGCCATCGCCCTGGTCACCGGACTCGACGGCACCGGCGGCACCCCGCAGGGTCCCTATCGCAAGACCCTCGAACAGCTCCTGGGCAAGCAAAAGATCGAGCACGTCAAGGAAATCCTCGACTCGCCGGACAATGCCATGGTCCTGGTCACCGCGTTCATCGCCCCAGGCGCCCGCCTCGGCGATCGCTGTGACGTTGAGGTCACGCTGCCGCCCGGCAGCCGGGCGACCAGCCTGGCCGGCGGCGTCCTGCAGCTCTGCGCACTGCGCAACCACGACTCGACAAACCATCTGGTGCCGAATTATGACGGGCCCGATCGCGCCTTGCAGGGCAACATCATGGCCTATGCCCGCGGCCCCGTCATGGTCGGCCTCGGCGACGGCACCACCAGCAACGATCTAAAACGCGGCCGGGTCTGGCGCGGCGCCGTCGGCCGGGTCGAATTGGCCTATCGCGTGGTCCTGAAGAAGGACGACAAGTCGACGCGCGTCGCCCATGCGGTGGCCGAGCGGCTGAATTTCCTGTTCCAGGAAGCCCCGGAGCGGCTGCAGCGACTCAGCCAGGACGCTCGCCAGATGTTCCTGCTCGACGATATGGCCCAGCAGATCAATCACAAGTTCAACCAGCCGGCCCCCGCGGGCTGCCAGATCGCCAAGGCCAAGAACAAGGAAATGGTCGAGATGCGCATCCCGTACGGCTATCGGCTCAACCCCGAGCGCTTCCTCTATGTCGCGCACCTGGTGCCGCTCGCCGACGATCCCGAGCATCTGACGCGGTACAAGCGCCGGCTGCAGAAGCTCCTCGGCGACCCGGCGGAGACGATCATGGCCGCCCGCCGGCTGGAGGCGCTGGGCGCGAGAGCCTGCTGCCGTTGCGGCAGGGCGCGGCGCATGAGCATCCGCTGGTGCGGTTCGCCTGTGCCGAGGCGCTGGCGTATCTCGGCGATTCGGCAGGCACCGACGAGCTGGGCAAGCTGGCGCAGCGGCATCCGCTCCTGGCCGGCAGCTGCCTGACCGCGCTGGCCAGTCTGGACGAACCGGGCTGCCGGCAGCGGCTCAACGACATGCTGCGCAACGAGGACCCGGTGCTGCGGTCGGCGGCGTTCGCGATGCTCCGCCAGCTCGCCGAGCACGACGCGCCGGAATCGGCGGTAAAGACGACGTGGGGCGGGCCTTATCGCGAATACCTGGTTCGCCAGCTCGGCGGCGAATTCTTGAACGGCTCGTTCTGGCTGCACCGCATCGCGCCGAAGTCGGCACCGCTGGTGTTGTTCGCCGCCGACACCCGCGCCGAGATCGTGCTGTTCGGCGACGGCATCGGCCTGACGGCGCCGATCCGCACGCTGGCCGGCCAGGAATTCGCCCTGACCTACGAGGCGGGCAGCGACAAATGCGTGGTCAGCCGCATTGCCGCGCAGGTCGGCCGGCGGCAGATGCTGTGCCCGCCGACGCTGGAGGACATCATCCGCACGATGGCCGAGCTGGCGCCGAGTATTCCGACGTCATCGACCTGCTCCGCAAGCTCGATGAACGGCAATGTCTCAACTGCCCGGCCCGCATCAACACCGCGCTGCCCGAGGTCACGCCGCAGATGCTGGTCGAGGCGCAGCGCGACGGCACGCTGCTCCGCGACGAGTCCGGCGCGGCGGAACGCAAGATCCTGAGCAGCGCATCGCCGCCGTAGCTCCTCGACCCCTTGTTCCCGCGCTTTGCGCGCTCCGCGTGGGAACAAGGATGTGACAACCACTTGACACGGGCGTCTGGACGTTTAGGATAAACCGCACCGTGCCCAGGACGTTGGCCGGTTCGACTTTCCTAAATCGGAGCGCATGATGGACGTCCCGCTGATTCCAGAGCCGCCCGAAGTCCTTGCCGCGCTGTATCGCCAGTTCCGCGACTATTTCGACCTTGCCGAGCGCAAGCGCCGCTGGTCGATCCGGGCCGACGTTCCCTGGGAAGAGTGCAATCGTTCGCTCAATCCCGCCATCGCCGACGTGGTCGAGACCTTCTGCGCCGTCGAGCTGTACCTGCCGGACTACGTGTCGAAGTTGATCCCGCAGGTGCGTGCCAATCGCGCCTGCGCCTGGATGCTCTGCAACTGGGGTTACGAGGAGTGCAAACACTCGATGGTGCTGGAGGACTGGCTCCTGCGCTCGCGGCAGCGCACCGAGGAGCAGCTGGCCGACATGCACGGCGCGGTGTTCGCGCACGAATGGAACCTGCCCTACGATAACGCGCGGGCCATGCTCTGTTACACGGCGTTTCAGGAGCTGGCGACACAGGTCCACTACACGCGGTTGCGTGAGGTGGTCCGGCGCGAGGGCGGCTGCCCCGCGCTGGAAAAGGCCCTACTACTCGTCGCGATCGACGAGGCGGCCCACGCCGATTTCTTCCGCCGACTGCTCGAAGTCTACCTGCAGTACGATCGCCCCGGCACGATCGAGCAGATCCGGCGCGTCGTCAACTCCTTCAAGATGCCGGCCGTCCACATGCTGGCGGATTCGGCCCGGCGCACCGGCGACATCAAACGGCTGCGCATCTTCGACGAGGACATCTTCATCGGCCTCGTTTACGAGCCGATCCTGCAAAAGCTCGGCGTCGAGCGCCGCGAGCTGCGCCGCCGCACGCCGCGGGAAATGGTGGTGCCCCTCGCTGGCGCCAATGTCAAACCCTGACGTCCGTAGGTCAGGCTTTCGAGCCTGACTCGGTTCGTCAGCCTGGAAAGGCTGACCTACGATCCCGGTTCTGCACCGGTGTGCCAATGGCCGCGCTCCATCGCGTCGTTCTGACCGGCATCGGCGTCGTCAGCCCGATCGGCATCGGGCGCGACGCGTTCGCGGCTTCGCTGCGCGGGCCGGAGCGGCGTGCGCGGGCTCCGGGCGTTCAACGCGTCGGACTTGCCGGTGCGTATCGGCGCGGAGATCGAGGCCTTTGAGCCGCGCGACTACCTTGACAAAAAGGATCGCAAGCAGCTGAAGATGATGGTCCGTACCATCCAGCTCGCCGTTGCCGGCGCCCGGCTGGCGCTGCGCGACGCGGCAGTCGAGCCGGGGTCGTACGTCCCGGAGCGGATGGGCATCGCCTTCGGCACCGGCACCATTCCCGGCGACCTGGCGGACCTCGGCATCGCGGCGCAGGCGAGCTACGATCCGGACCTGCGGCGCGTCGACCTGGGGCGCTGGGGGGCCGACGGCTTGCCGACGATTCCGCCGATGTGGATGCTCAATCACGTGCCGAACATGCCCGCCTGCCACACGGCGATCCTCAACGATGCGCGGGCCGACCAACACGATCACCCAGTCCGACGCGGCCGGCCTGCTCGCCGCCGGTGAGGCGTTCCGCATCCTGCGCGGCGGCCGGGCCGACCTGATGCTGGCCGGCGGCGCCGACACGCGCACCAATGCCCTGACGATGGTCCGCTATTGCCTGTTCAGCCAGCTGTCGGCACGCAACGACGCCCCCGCGCGTGCGTGCCGGCCTTTCGACGTCGAGCGCGACGGCCAGGTCCTCGGCGAGGGCGCCGGCGTGTTGCTGCTCGAAACGCTGGAGCACGCTCGCGCCCGCCGGGCCCGCATCGACGCCGAGGTGCTTGGCTTCGCCTGCGGCTTCGACCCGGGCCGGACCGGCCGTGGGCTGGCGCGCGTCATCCGCGCCGCCTTGGCCGCGGCCGGCGCCACGCCGGGCGATCTCGACCACGTCAACGCCCACGCCCCAGGAACGCGCGATGACGATGCGTGGGAAGCGCGCGGCCTGGCCGAGGCGCTCGGGACGGGAGCGGTGCCGGTGGTCGCGTACAAGAGCTATATCGGCAATCTCGGGCCGGGTGCCGCAGTCACTGAGTTGGCCGCCAGCGTGCTTGCGCTGGCCGACGGCACGCTGCCGGCCACGCTCAACCACACGGCCACCGATCCGGCGTGTCCGGTTGACGTGGTGCGCACGCCGCGCCGGGTCGGGCGGCCCTGCTTCCTCAAGGTGTCCGGCACCGAGCGCGGCCAGTGTGCTGCCCTGGTGCTGCGGCGATGGGAAGGGGGAGCCGCATGAACCGACGCGTCGTCATCACCGGCATCGGCGTCATCACGCCGCTGGGCGACACGCCGGCCGACTTGTTTCGCACACAGCTCGCGGGCCAAAGCGGCGTCGGGCCGATTCAGCAATTCGACGCGCGCACGTTCCCGACGACGTTCGGCGCCGAGGTGCGCGACTTCGACCTGGCCCGCTATGTCGGTCCGTCGCCGCGGTGGGCCGACGCCGGCGCCGCGAGCCGATTTGCTGCCGCCGCTACACAATGCGCCCTCGCCGACGCCGGACTGCTCGACGCCGCCGGCGTGGACCGCACCCGCCTCGGCATCTACCTGGGCATCGGCGAAGGGACGCAGGACTTCCACGTCCTCGTCGGCATGGTCGCGCGCAGCTATGAGCGCGCGACGCACACGATCGACCCCGTCGCGCTCTTTCGCCATGGCCTGTCCGAATATCACGCCGGCCGCGAATATGAGCAGGAACTGCACACGCCCGCCGCCCATCTCGCCGAGCACTTCGACCTGCAGGGGCCCAACTATAGCTGCCTGACCGCGTGTGCGGCCGGCACGCAGGCCATTGGCGAGGCGGCCGACCTGATCCGCCAGGGCGACGCGGACATTATCCTCGGCGGCGGCGCCCACAGTATGCTCCACCCGTTCGGCGTGACCGGGTTCAACCTGTTAACCGCCCTGTCGACACGCAACGACGCTCCGCAAAAAGCCTCGCGCCCTTTCGATCGCCTGCGCGACGGCTTCGTGATCGGCGAGGGCGCTGGGATGCTGGTGCTGGAAGAACTGGAGCACGCGCGCCGTCGCGGCGCTGTCATCCATGCCGAGCTGACGGGCTACGGCGCCACCTGCGACGCCTATCGCGTGACCGACAGTCATCCCGAGGGCCGCGGCGCGGTCGCCTGCATGCGCCGGCGCTGGCCGACGCCCGCCTCGCCCCCGAGCATATCGGCTACATCAACGCCCACGGCACCGGTACACGCATCAACGACACCGTCGAGACGCTCGCGATCAAGCAGGTCTTCGGCGTCCACGCCCGCCGGCTGCCGATTTCGTCGAGCAAGAGCATGCTCGGCCATCTCATCGGCGCGGCCGGCGCGGTCGAATTGGCGATCTGCGTGCTGGCGCTGCGGCACGGCGTGTTACCGCCGACGATCAACTACGAGGTGCCCGATCCGGAGTGCGATCTCGACTACATCCCCAATCAGCCGCGCGAAGTGCGCGTGCGCCACGTCCTGAGCAACAGCTTCGGCTTCGGCGGGCAAAATGCGTCACTGATCGTAAGCGCGTTCGACCGCTGAGCGGACAAACCGGTCATTCGTAAGCGGGGATCGAAGACGGGGAGCAATTGACAGCCCGCCCAACGGGCCATAGCATTTCATACCAGAGAATCTTCTACCCGATGGGTGGCGTATGCGTGCCCTCCCGCTTGGCGTTATTGCAGCGTTGTCCGTGCTCGGCGGCTTCCCTGCGCCGCTCAGCCCGCGCCGGCGGAGGATCTCGCCGGGCGCTCGGTCGTTGTGCGCGTTCCGCAGCGGTGGCAGGAATACCCTGACCTGGTCGGCACGTACGGCCTTTACCCGAGTCAGGCCGACACCGCCGGCGCGCCGAACGCGGTCATGTGCATCTCCACCCAGCAGGGGAACCAGTTCACGATCGGCATTGCGGTGCCGACCGGCCACGCCGGTCTCGACTGGGAAGGCCGCGGGAGCATCGACGGCAAGGGCGGCCATTATGATTGGGTGTTCGTGGACGGCAAGGCCGGTCGCACCACTTTCATCGTGGACGCGGACGGCAACCTCCGCGGCAAGGTGCGCGGCGGCGGCATCGACTGGGATTACGTCGGCAAGCGCCGCGAGGGGCCGGTGAAGCTGCCGTAGCGGAGCCGACTTCCCATGAGCGGAGCATTCGGACAGCC
Organism: uncultured Gemmataceae bacterium; assembly: GCA_963834865.1. GTDB lineage: Bacteria > Planctomycetota > Planctomycetia > Gemmatales > Gemmataceae > CAWIDK01. Next base: position 195,066 of record CAWIDK010000005.1, on the reverse strand, counting down.
TCCGCCCTGGTGGCGGCTGGCGATTTATCTGATTATCTTCGGCGTCTGCGGCGCAATTGCGCTGTATGAAGCTTATTCCGCGCTGACCGGCGAGATCACCACCGGGACGGTGCTGTCCGCGGGCAAAATGCCCGGGTCGTCGGGCGCACAGCGCGCTACGCGGCCGAGTACGAATATTTCGACGCGCAGCAGACCCGCCATGTCGGCCGAGCGGAGGGCGTGCCACCGGTGACCCGTGCCGGCGACACCGTCGAGGTTCAATACGTCCGCCACGCCCCGGAGAAGAGCCGGCTGGCGCCGTCGCCGGCCGCCGGCCTTTGCACCGGGGCGGTAGCGCTGCTCGCCGCGGTCGTTTTCGTGGCCGAGATGCTAACGTACCAGCGAAGACGGCGGCGCGCGCGTCACCGCCTCGTCAATCGAGGACGCCAGATAGAAAAATCGGCAGAATCCCAAGATTAGGTGTGGGTATCCAGATTTACCATTTGCCCAAGTGGATGAGCGTTAATCCTAGCCGCCAGCGAGGGCGTTCCTCTATATTACCGTGCGTGAATCTAATGAACCACGGATCACACCGATAACACGGATAACAGGAATTCTGTTCTTATTCGTGTTATCGGTGTGATCCGTGGTTCATTGTTTACACGCTTTAAGGATCGCCCCAGACAATGGCTCAGCGGCAGCGCGACCTGTCATTTGCCGAAATCGAGGAGTGCCGGATGCGGCCGTTCGACTGCGCCCCCACCCCGTTCACGACCCCCGAACCACCGCGGGGACGCTCGCGCCGGCTGCGGTGGGCGCTGGCGGCGGCGCTGGTGCTGGCCGTGGCGGGCTTTTACGCGGCGGGCCTCCACCACTACTTCGCGTGGGACCAGGTTCGCGCCCATCTGGACGGCTGGCAGACGCAGGTGCAGCAAAACCTCGGGCTGGCCGTGGCGGTTTTCTTCGCGGTCTACGTGGCAGTGACGGCCCTATCGCTGCCTGCCGCCGGCATCCTGAGCCTGGTGGGCGGGGCGCTGTTCGGTCGCTGGCTCGGCACCGGCGTCGTCAGCGTCGCGTCCATCATCGGTGCGACGCTCGCCTTTTTGAGCAGCCGCTATCTGCTGCGCGACTGGGTGCAGAGCCGCTTCGGCCACCGCCTGGCGCCGATCAACCGGGGCGTCGAGCAAGATGGGGTGTACTACCTATTTTGTCTGCGGCTCGTGCCCGTCGTGCCATTCTTCCTGATTAATCTCGGCATGGGACTGACCCCTATACGCGTGGGGACATTTGTGCTGGTGAGCTGGGCGGGCATGCTGCTCGGCACCTTCCTGTACGTCAACGCCGGGACGGCCCTGGCCACGCTCGACGCGCCGGGCGACCTGCTATCGACGCAGGTGCTGGTGTCGCTGGCCTTGCTGGGGATCGTGCCGCTGGCGCTGTGCAAGCTGGTCCAGTGGCAGATGCGGTCGCGGCCTTCCTGGTAGGACGGCCTTCCTAGGCCGTCCTACTCAAGCAGGGACGGCCTGGGAAGGCCGTCCTACGGGGCTTGCCCGCTCGGCGGCGCGGACGACGACGAGCTCGGTTGGTCCGACACGGCACGCGGCAGCGACGGGCCAGAATCGCCGCTGACGGGGAGTCCGGAACTGCCGTCCGTAGCGGTCGGTTGCTGAACTGCTACGGGCGCAGACTGGCCGGGACCGAAAAACGCCTGCGGCGGCGACGCGAACTGCAAGGGCTGCACGACCGGAGGTTGCTGGACCGCGAGCTGCTGGCGAAGTTCGATCTGGACGAGCTGGCGCTGGATATCCTGCAGCTCGGCCTGCTGCTGCTTGAGCTGTTGCTGCTGCTTCTTTTGCGCGGCCTGGCGCTGCGCGACCAGCATCGGCAATTTCTGCTGCAGCAGCGCCATCTGCAGCTGCCACTCCCATTGCTGCTGCAAGACCATCTGCTGCTGGATCAGATTGAGCGACATTTGCGAGTTCGTCGGTTGCGGCTGATTGCCGCGTTGCCGGAGCGTCAGCGAAAAGCCCTGCGGCGTCGGGAATGGCGGATTGACTCCGCTATTGCCCGGTGTCTTGCCGCCGCCCGTCGTATTGCCGCCGCCCTTGCTGTGGGCGCACTGCGCCGAGACCGGCAGGTGCGAAACGAGGAACACAAGCGACGCCAACGACCACGACAGCGCGTGCAGCGAAACACGAGACATGGCAACCTCGATTCGAAATGCTGGACGGACGCGATGCGACACTGTTCCGATTGGACGAGCGCCCGCGGAAGAGGTGCAGGCGACAATTCTCATCATGTCAGGTCGGCCGCGCGTATGCAACTATTTTCTTTGCAGTCGTGGGTACCGCCAGCTGATAAAGTGGCACGGTGTGCGAACTCCCACCCGCTCGCCCCCGCCGGCCCATCGCGATGGTATCCTCCGAACGTCCCACCTCGATCCGCTACGTCGTGCTTGGCCTGACCACGCTCGTGGCGGTCACGCTCTACCTGGACCGCTACTGCCTCACCAGCGTGGCCCAGGATATCAAGGACCAGCTGCGGCTGCGGCAGTCGGAAATCGACTGGCTTCAGGGTTCCTTTTTCGCAGCCTATGCCCTCGCGCAAATTCCCGGCGGTTGGCTCAGCGATCGGTTCGGCCAACGGCCGATGCTCACTCTGTATCTGTTTTGCTGGTCGGTGCTCACCGCGATGATGGGTCTTGCCTTCAGCTTTTCATCGCTGCTGCTGTTTCGGCTCGGCTGCGGGCTCTTCGAGGCCGGGGCCTACCCTTCCTGCGCGGGCCTGATTCGCCGCTGGATTCCCTACAGTCATCGTGGACTGGCCAGCGGCGTCATTTCCATCGGCGGGCGGATTGGCGGCGCGATTACGTTTCCACTGAGCGCGTACCTGATGATTGCGTTTTCGCCGGCTTCGAGTTCGTCGCTCTTTACCGCCGCCGACCTGATCGATCCGCCCGAGCTCGCAAGGCAGCTGGTGCAGCCCGAGATCGCGCCCGCGGGGACCTTCGCGCACGTGTTGGCCGAGCACATCCGTCCCGACCTGAGCGCGGCGCAGGCGGCATTCCTTAACGAGCTCGCGGCCCGTCCACCGGATGCGGCCATATCGCCGGGCGAGCAAGAGCATCTAGTGGAGCTCGTTAACGATCTCGTGCGCCGGCCGAATCTTTTCCAGGGGCTCGATCTCACACCGTACCACGCGAAAATTCCTCCCGAGGCGCTGGCGGCTTTGCCGGGGCACAGCGAGATGGACGCGACCCGTCGCAACCGCCTGCTACTCGAAGTGGCGCTGGCCGACCGCGGCGGCCTTCCCAATCTCGTGTGCAAGCTCTATGGCTGGGGTTGGCGACCGACGCTGCTCGTCTTTGGCCTGGCGGGCGTGCTGCTGGCGGGAATTTTCGGCACCGTGATACGCACCCACCCCCGCGCACATCCCCTGGTCAACGCGGCCGAATCCGATCTGATCGCGGGAGATTCCGGCGAGACCGCGACGAACGCCGCGCCGGTATCGGCCGGGCGGCTGTGGCGCGGCATCCTGACAAGCCGCAGCCTCTGGCTCAGCGCGTTCGTGCAATTCGGTACGAATTTCGCCTGGGTCTTCCTCGGCACGAAGCTCTCGGAATACCTCGAGCGCGTGCATCAGGTTCCCAAGGTGGAGCAGGGGTGGATGGTTGGGCTTACTCTCTTCGTCAGCGTGCCGATGACCATCGTCGGCGGCTGGTGGACCGACCGGATGACTCGAAGCTGGGGCCGGCGCATCGGCCGCTCGTTCCCCCTTGCCGCCACGCGCTTCGCCGCCGCGGGCGCTTACCTGACCTGTCTGCTGCTGCGGGCGCCGTGGCCGGTTACCTGCGCCATGATCGCGGTGTCGGTCGCGAGCGACATGGGAGTGCCGTCGATGTGGGCCTATAACCTCGATGTCGGTGGCCGCAACGTAGGCCTGATCCTCGGCTGGGGCAACATGTGGGGCAACATGGGCGCCGCGGTCTCGCCGTACGTGCTCGGCCGCATCCAGGAGCGCTTTGGCTGGGACGCCGTCTTCCTCACCTGCGCCGGCGTGTTCGTGATTATCGGCCTGGCGGCCTTCGGCATCGATGCGACGCGCCCCATTGTCGGCGCACCGGCGCCGGGCAAAAACGCCGGCTAGGCCCGCGGGTCATTTGCTGCCTTTGCCCGCGGCTTCGTACAGGGGCGTGCTGTCAAACAGGTTCACCGGCTTCAGCAGGAACCCTGCCCAGTTGGTAATGGCGGCGCCGCGGCCGCTGGAAATGCCGTCAGCCCCGTAGTCCTCGCCGCGCGGCACATGGAGGGCGGCTGCGTTGTGCCAGATGGTGCAGGCCGCCTTGTCGAGGGGGTTGCTGCCGGTCGCGTATAGTGGCACGTCGCTGTATTTCGTCTGCTCGGGGCGGCGGTGCGTGACCCAGAAGTCGTGGTTGGCGAAGGCGTACTTCCACGGGTAGTTGCGGACGGCGCCCTGGCGAATGGGGACCACGTCGTAGGCCGTATGACGCGGGTCCTTGCTACTATTCTTGCGCACCGTGCTCTCGACCCGCAGCACCGTGAATTCTTCAGCCTTCCAATCCGCGAAACCTTCCATCGCCATGCCTTTCTCATCGGGGTTGAACGGGGCGATGTCCACGCGGAACTGGCCGTTGGCAGCGGCGGTGCGCGGCACCCGCCGCACGAGCAGCACGCGGTTGTGCCCGGCACTGCCGACATCCGGCCTGGCGCCTTCCGGCTTGCTAGCGTCCGGTTCGCTGGCCTCGCTCAGCTCCGGGTCCCAGCGCCAGCAGCCGACGTGCAAGTGGACGTTGCGGCCATCGGCCATCTTGTTGAAAAAGTTGTGGGCGGTGGCGCCGATCCGGCACGAGATCGTGCCGTCGTCGCCGAAGCCATACTCCATGACGTAGCGATAATTGCCGCCGTTAAAGATCGCCCACAGCAGCATCTTCTCGCCGCGCCGCGTTCGCTCCGAGCTGTTCATCCAGCGCAGGCCGTCGTCGTGGACCTCCTTGAGCACGCGATTCTTCATGCGCGGGTCGGCGGAGTCGAGGATTTCGCCCGGAGCCACGCAGTTGGGACCGAGGTATTCCGGCTTCGCCGGCACGATGTTGAATGCATGCTCCGAAACGTCCATGAAAACGGGCCGCATATGATCGTAAGGGACGAGGATTTCGCCGATCTGCAGGTTCTTGAGCACGGTGAACCAACGCGGCTTGCCGTGCTGGTCCTTGAACATGAACCTGGCCGAGCGAATGGCCAGGACGCTGGACGGGCTGCTGCGTTTCTTGCCGATGGCACCGTTGTCGGCGTTGGTGACCTCCCACTCGATCTCCCAGGCGGTGTCGCTTCGGGTCAGATCGGCGGGATCGGCCTTGGCGGCAGGAAAGCCCTGCCGGACGACGTTGGCCTCGCCGATGTTGAGGAGGAAGCCGCCGGTGCCGCCCAGCGCTGCCGCGTAGACGCGATAGGTGCCGTCCTGGGGCACGCTCAGGCTCAGCTTGGCATTGAGGTTGCCGCCGCTGTCGTCGTCATGGGCGAGTGTCTTGCCATCGGCGTCCTGCACAACCAGGTAAGGATCGAACTGGTTGAAAAAGCCGCCGCCCTTGGCCGGCTGGACGGCGTCGAGCGTAATCGTGTAGCGTTTGCCCGCGACCAACCGCACCTCATACATCCTGGCGCGCATTTCTTTTGCGGACTTGGCATCGAGCTGAAACTTGACACGCGAGTCCTTGTCGGTAAGTTGCCCTTCAATGCGCACAGGCGCGTTCCGCGGAGCTTCACCGGCGAAGCCCTGGGCACCGGCAAGCGACATGACCACGATAACCGACAGCAACTGGTGATGCATCACTGACCTCAATGGGTGAAATGTCAGGCTGGAAAACCTGACCTACTTGCCTGGCGCGGACCGTTTCTGCCGCCAGACCTCCGCCTGCTCCGGCTTGTCCCAGCGCACGTACAACTCGATGATCCAGTCAAGAGCCTCGGTGACGTGCTTGGCGGGCACGCCGGTGGCCTTCGCCAGACTCTCGTAGCCGCTCAGCAGCAGCGGCTCCGCATCGGCGAACCGCTTCTGGCGCGAGGCAGCTGCCGAGCAAACTTTGCACGGAGGCTATCTGCCAGTCACCGGCCGCGAGTTTCTTTTCCCGAATGGTCAGGCACTCGCGCAGCAGGGGCTCGGCGTCTGCCGGGCGGCCGGCATCGAACACGACGCGGCCAAGCACGGCGAGTCGCGCGGCGACCGCGGGATCGTCGGCCGCGGGCCGAGCTTGCGCTGGGCGGCCAGGAGCTGGCGATAGATTTCTTCGGCCTCATTCCGCCGTCCGTGTTCGTTGAGGAAGTCGGCCAGTTTTTCCCCGGAGGCAAGCGTTTCGGCATTCTCCCAGCCGTGCAGACGCTGCTGGGTCTTAACGGTGGAACGGTAGAGTTCTTCCGCCTCCTTGCCGTTACCCAGGTCATTGAGGACACTCGCAAGGTTCTCCTGAGCGAGAAGCGTTCGCTTATGATCGGGGCCGCGAGTGCTGCGGCATATCTCCAGCACTTTGCGGTACTCCGCCTCGGCTCCCATTTTGTCGCCCTGTTTCTTGAGCAACGCTGCCAGGTCGCTCTGCGTGCTGAGAGTGTTCGAGTGCCCGGGGCCGCGCACTTCACGCAGCGCGTCCAGGGTCTGGCGATACAGCGCCTCAGCCTCCTTGGCCTTCCTTTGTTTTGCAAGCAACCGAGCCCACTGGTTCTCTCGGAAGAGGGTCAGGCCGTGCGTCGGTCCGAGCGTGCGACGACTGGCCTCGACCGCTTGCTGCAGCAGCTGGCCTGCCTCTTCCAATTTGCCCTGCTTGCTCAGCAGTCTTCCCAGGTTGGTCAGGCAATTCAGCGTCTCGGGGTCGTCCTTACCGCGAAGGCACTGACAGTCTTCGAGCGTCTTGCGGCGGAGGTTCTCGGCCTTCTCCTTCTCTCCTCGATCCGCCAGTATCGAGGCGAGCTGATGCAGGCTCTTGAACGTCTCGAGATGAGCTTGCCCCATGATCTGGCGTCGGAGTTCAAGAGCTCGGCAGCACTGCGCCTCGGCCTTTTCAAGCATGTCCAGGTCTTGCAGGAACCAACACATGTCGGCCATGGTGCGGAGTGTTTCCGGGTGCTCGGGCCCCATCGCCTGGCGGCGCCCTTCCAAGGTTTGTTCGGCTAACGTCAGGGCATCTGCATATTTCTCTTTCGACTCCAGGATAAAGTACAGGCACATCTGACCATAAAGGGTATGGTGATGAAGCGGGCCCAGGGTGCGTTTGCTGGACTTGATCGCCTGACGTAATAATTTTTCGGCTTCATCGAATTGCTCTGGGTCCGCTTCCCACCAGCCTCCGTCCGCTTCTTCCGCCAGGAACAGCCCCAGGTTGATCTGCGACCAAAGGGTATCCTGATGCTCCGGACCGAGAACGCGCTGCCGCTTTTCCAGGGCCTCGCGCTCCAGTTGTACTGCCTCGGTGAGCTTGTCCTGTTTCCAGCGCTCCATGGCCAAACTCTCGAGGCTCGTGAGCGTATCGGGGTGGTCCGTGGGGAGCCGCGCCAGGCGGATCGCGTACGCCTTTTCAAGGTGAGGGTACGCGGCCTCGTACTGCCCCAGATACCAGTAGGTCGAGCCGAGCGTATAGCGGACGTTCGCCTCCATCTCAGGCTGCCCGGCGAAAGCTCCATCGATATGCGGTACGGCGTTGTCCAAAGCTTGCCGCAAGGTCACATCCTTGCCCCGGCCGCCCTCCCAGCCCTTTGGCCGGGGCGCAGCCAACACATGGTCCTCATAGAACTTGCTGATCGCTAGCGCCCCCGCCTCCCGATGCTCGGCCATCCGCCGCTGCTCCTCGGCGTGCAGGTACAGGCCGGTCAGTCCGGTCAGGCTGCCGAGAATCACCAGGATCAGGGTCGCCAGCATGCCCGTCAGCGCCGGCTTGCGGCGGCACCAGCGCCAGGCGCGCTGCAGCTCGCCGATGGGACGGGCCTGCACCGGCTCCCCCACCTGGTACCGCTCCAGGTCGCGCACCAACTCGCGCCGTGGCATAGCGGCGTCCCGGGTCCTTCTCCAGGCACTTCAGCACGATTGCTTCCAGGTCGCGTGACAGCCCCGGGTGATACTTGCGCGGCCGCTCCGGCTCCTCCACCTGAATCCGCCGCATCAGCTCCGGCGTCGGCGTCTGCTCGGTGGCGTTGAACATCGGCCGCAGGGTCAGCAACTCCCACAGGGTCGCCCCGAGATTGTAAATGTCGGTCCGCCGGTCCAGACCGCCCACCGCCAGCACCTGCTCCGGGCTCGCGTAGCGCAGCGTGCCGACGAACTGGCGCGTCTTCGTCAGCCGCCCTTCCACTTCGTCGGCGATCTGGGCCAGTCCCAGATCCATCAGCACCGCCTGGCCGCCGTCCACCGTCACCATGATATTGCCTGGCTTGACGTCGCGGTGCAGGATGCCCCGCTCGTGCAGGGCGTGGGCGGCCTCCGCCACCTGGCGCACCAACTCGACCGCCTGGCGCACGTAGCCCTGCCCAAGGGGCAGGGGGAGCGCGCCGCCAGCGATCCCGGGTCCGTGGCCGCCGCGGGCGTTCCGCCATTGGGCGGTGGGGCGTCGCTCAGCGGTTTCTCCGCCTGCCGGGCTTCGGCGCACACCGTGCTCACGGCCTGCTGCCAGGTTTGCAGATCGACCGTATCGGGGCGCGAGCTGCGGCCCTGGAGCTTCTCGCACACGGCCCCCAGCGTCGCCCCTTCGACCAGCTCCATCGCATAAAACCACTGTTCCGCCTCGCCTCCCGACGTGAAGATCTTCACCAGGTGCGGATGCTCCACATGGCCCAGGGCGCGGATCTCGCGGGCGAACCTTGCCTCCGCCTTCGGATCGCCGGTGCGGTACAGCGATTTGACCGCCACCTGCCGACCGAGCGACGGCTGCCAGGCGCGATAGACCACACCCATGCCGCCGCGGCCCAGCTCGCTCAACAGCTCGAACTCGCCCAGACGCCGGAGCGCTGCCGGCCGTTCCTCCGCCACCCCGTCGATCGACTCCTCTGCCTGGGAGCGCCGCCCACCCCGCGACGCTCGGGGCGTCCACCGGGACGTGCAGCACCCGCGCCAGCAGCTCGCGCTGTTCGCAGGCCAAATCGTCGCGCTCCATTTCCCGGCCGGTGTTGTAGGAAAGGTACTCGATCCGCTGCCGGCCCCGCCGGGCATTGAGGAACAACACCTCGACGCCGTCCGGGTCATAAAAGAGCAGCGGGTGCAAGGAGATGGTCCTGGGCAGCGGATCGCTCGCCTTTCCCCCAGCGCTTTTGCCGGCCTCGGCCGAGCCAGGGCAGGACTCCAGGGGAGGAGCGAGCGAAGCGGACTCCAGGTACAATCGGTCCGGCAGCAGCCGGCGAACGGCTTCGCCGTCCGGCAGGTCGAGGGACTCCAGGCGCCGGGGAGTCTCGCCGCGCAGCTCGTACCGCTCCACCAGCCAGCGGTCCGAGCCGTGGCGGCGCACGTCGGCCACGAACAACAGCCGTCGGCCGGCCAGGACGTCGAGCCGGCCGAACACCTCGGGCACTCCGGCGAGCAAGGCCCGACCGCAACGGTCGTAATAGGTCGCTGGCCTCTGCCCCACGGCCCCGTGGCCGATCTCGCGATTGCGGTAGCGCACGAGCCGATCGAACAGCTCGGTCGGCCGAACCGTGCTCCGCGCCGGCGGCGCGTCCCACCCCTCCAGCACTTGCACCAGCAGGGCATCCAGCCCGGCGGCGTGCGGCAGATCGTCGCGACTGCGGCCCAGCAGTCCTTCGCGCAGCACGGTAAAGCCGCGGTCCCCACGGTCAGCCAGAACCGGCAGCAGGCGACGGACGAACTCCCACCAGTGCCCCAGCGCCGGCCGAGCCAGGTTCTGCAAGCGCTCGACCAGCTGAGCATCCTGGTCGCCCAGCTCGGCGTATTCGACGATGGCCACGGACCCGAGCAGCTTCAAGCCCGCCTCCCAGAGGTAATAGGCGGCATGGTGGCGATCCTGCGGTGTCTTGGCGTTGTGGGCGCGGCGATAGAGCTGTGCCAGGGGCAGCGGCAGCACACGAAGGAGGTCTTCGTCGAGGGCAACGGCGATGGGCATCGGTGTTCCTCCTCAAGCGTCGGCAAGGAAATGAAGAGCGGAGCGCACCCATCCTACGACCGTGGCACCTTGCTCGTCAAGCAGCTAGTGCATCGTCAAGCCTTGATTTTGGGGTAGCCGCGTTCGTGAGAATGCGGGTGACGTCGCCCGCATTCTCACGAATGCGGCTACCAAGCAGCCCCTCTTTCAAGACTTGACGCCGCACCAGCGCCGCCACTCGCACTTTCTTAATGCGCGCGGCTTGTTCATCGGCGGGCCAGTTCATTCCCGCTTGCCGCTGTTACCGATGCAATACAAATGACGTTCGCTGCGGATGTACAGCCGGCCGCCCGCGACGGCGGCAGTGGCGCGGATGGACTCGCCCAGATCGTTGCGGGCCAGCAGCTGAAAGCTTGGCTCGGCGGCGAAGACGTAAACGTCGCCCGCAGCGCTGGCGGCGTAGATCTTGCCGTCGATCAACAGCGGCGAAGCGGTGAACACCCCGTCCGCGAGCCGTTCGAACCACACGCGTTTGCCGGTGCGAACATGGTAGCAGCCGGCATAGCCGGAATCGTTGACGAAGTAGATGTGCTCGCCCCGAGCCACGGGGCTTGGGACGTAGGGGAAATCCTTGCGATTGTCCCAGAGGCGCTTCGGCGACTCGTTCGTGCCGGCGCCGGGCAAGGCCACGCCGAGGGCGAAGCGTCCCGCGTCGCCGCCGCTGCACACCGCCAGGATATCGCCGGCCAGCGTGGCCGAAGCGACTGTCCGGAGGGGCGCCTTGACCGCGTTGCCCTGCCAGCCCTTGAGCTCCCAGATTGGCGAGCCCGTGTCGGGGTTGTAGGCGGTTATCGCCGTGGTGCTGGTGATGACCAGCTCGGGCTCGCGCTCTCCGGGCTTGTGCAACAAGAAGGGAGCGGAATAGCAGGCGCGCTCGGCCGGGCGCGGCGTCTCCCACACCAAGTGCCCGGTCCGCTTGTTCAACGCGACCACCAGCGACGGCCGGGCGTTCGGCACTTTGGTGTTGAAATCCTCGCGGTCCATCTCATTGGCGAGGATGACCTTGTCCTTGTAGAGGATCGGCGAGGTGCCCGCGCCGTGCTGGCTGTTGAACGGGCCCAGGTTCTTGCTCCAGAGCTTTTCGCCCTGGAAATCGTAGGCCGACAGCAGGATGTCCCGGCCGTCCCAGAACGAGACGTAGACCGCCTCGCCGTCGGTCGTCGGCGTGGACGACGCCAAAGAGCTATCGGCGCGAATCGTGACGTGGACGCCGGGGATGCTCCGCTGCCAAAGGATCTTGCCGTCGGTGGTGTCGAGGCAGAGCAGGGTCCGCTGCTTGCCGTCCTTGCTGGCCGATTGCAGGAAGAGGCGTTTGCCCCAGACGATGGGGCTGGAGTTGCCGGCCCCCGGCAGCGCAACCTTCCAGAGGACGTTCTCGTCGGTGCCGAACGTGAGCGGGATGTTCTTGTCGTCGACCGTGCCGGTGCCGTTGGGGCCGCGAAAGCGCTCCCAGTTATCGGCGCCCGCCAGGCCCGCGAGCGCCAGAAGCAACAGCAGCGTCCACGTCGTTCGTGCCATGAGCAATTCGGGAATAGAGGCGATATTCAAGGCTCATGCCGATTATCGCAGACTCGGTAGCCGCGTCAAGCACCCTTGCGCTGGCTGCCTGGCGGACCGCTGCCTTCGCCACCATCGCTACGACGACGCCCTCGCCGTCTATCACCGGGCGCTCAAGCTCGACCCAACCTATGCGGAGGCGCACTGCGGTGTGGGTAGCGTGCGCCACGAGCAGGGATACTTCGAGCAGGCGCAGCCCACTACCGCGAGGCGCTGCGCCACCAGCCCAACCTCCCCGCCGCCCACTGCGCCCTGGGCACGGTGCGCGAGGAGCTGGGCGACTTCACCGACGCCGAACGCTGCTGGCGGACGGATCTGCAATACGACGCACGCCTGGCCGGCGCCTATTCCCAGCTCGCCACCCTGCTGCGCGGCAAGCTGCCCGACGATGACCTGGCCGCCATGCGTAGGCTGCTGGCCGATCCCGATCTCCACGACGGCCGGCGCAGCGCCCTGCAATTCGGCCTCGCCCAGGTCTTCGACAGCCGCGGCGCCTACAACGAGGCGGGCGAGTCGCTACGGCAGGCCAACGCCCTGGCCCTGGCCGGGGCGCGGCGGCGCGGCCAGGGCTACGACCCGACCGAGCACGCCCGCTTCGTCACCGGCATGATGTCGGTCTGCATGCCCGCCTTCTTCGAGCGGGTGCGAGGCTTTGGCCTGAACACGGATCGCCTCATCTTCATCGTCGGCCTGCCGCGCTCCGGCACCACGCTGACCGAGCAGATCCTGGCGAGCCATTCGCAGGTGTTCGGCGCCGGCGAGCTGCGCTATGCGCGCGACGACTTCGAGGCGCTGGCGCCGCAGGAGGACCGCGCCGTGCAAGCTCTCGCCCATCTCGACGCGGCGACGGCCCGCCACATCGGTGAGCGCCACCTGCAGCGCCTGTGCGAGTTGAATGCGGACCGCCCGCGCGTCGCGGACAAGATGCCGGACAACTACATTTACCTGGGTCTTTTGGCGGCGCAGTTCCCGAAAGCGAAGTTCATCCACTGCCGCCGCGACCTGCGCGACATCGCCGTTTCCTGCTGGATGACGAACTTCAGCCAGATCCGCTGGGCCAACGATCCCGAGCACATCGCCACGCGCTTCGAGCAGTACCGGCGCATCATGGACCACTGGCGGCGGGTGCTGCCGCTGCCGCTCCTGGAGGTCGATTACGAGGAGACGGTGGCCGACCTGGAGGGAGTGGCGCGTGAAGTAGCTGACGTGGGCCGTGCCGCTCCTTCCGACCAGGTTGCCGTAGGTGTAGACGCTCACCCCCTTGTTGTCCGGGATGCAAAACGAACTCGAAGGTGCCGTCCTTGAACAGTGGCCCCTGGATGCCGCCGCAGCCGGCGTCGATCCCGACACGCAGTAAGACGACCCGCTTGCTCATACCATGCAGACCTTTCGTCGCACCTTGACCGGGCATCTCGGCAGCTTCAATTCCGAGTGCGGCTTGCACGGCGGGCCGTGGACGCCGACCTTGAAGTTGGCCTTCAGCCACTTGGCGAAATCTTCGACGAACTCCTCGCTGAAATCGCACCGATGTCCCGGCCCGGTCTTCTCGAACGGGTGGTCCAGGTGCGTTCGGGGGATGTCCGAGATGTCGATGGCGTTACGTCCAAAGTAGAAGTGGTGGTATGAGATCAGGGCGAATCGACCTTCCACAGCAACGTCGAAATCGGCGTCGATGCGATTCCCTCGGTTGCCCTGGCAATACTCTCGAAGCGTGATCTTCTCATCGACCCGCATGGCGTAGATCAGCTTGCCGTGGCCGGCGCTCTTGCTGAGGTCCACGCCCCCGGTCCCGGCGATCCAGTCTCCCTCTTCCGCCAGTTCCACGATGTTGCGCCTCGTACCGTTCTTGTATTTGATGGTTCCGTACTTACATTTTGCCAACGTGCAGAAACCGCCGAACGGGCACGGAGCGTAGCCGTAATCGTGGTCAACGACGTAGGAGAAGAGTTTCGGCATTCGCATCACTCCCGCAAAACGGAATGGGTTTTCTCCTGAATTCCTTACCGGAGATTGAAAATCGAAATCCCGTTGCGTGCAGCCGGGTTGTCATCAGGAGCAGGCTGCCATTCTTGTGGCAGTTTGTCAAAATCAGCAAACATCCACAGTGTCAGCTTTCGATATAGGTCGCCCATGTTCGCATGATCCTGAAGCCCGATTTCATGGGCCACCCATTTCAACGCTAAGTTGCCGTTCATCGGCCTCTCGAACTGACAGCACCTTCTAATTGCAGTCGCAGGAATCCTTCCCCGATAACAGCACGTTCCCAACTCCCGGAGGCTGTTTTTCCACTGATCGGGGAACTCTTCGATCCGTCGCCGAGCCGCCGCCATAACACTCTCACCCGGCGATTCGTCTACCAGCCCCTTTTGGGCCAAGTAGTCCTCGTCTGGAAACAGGAGACGAGGATTAAGCAAGGTCATGTCAATCTCGTAGGCGATAGTCGTATGGCCTCCCCGCCGGTAAGCCCTTAGACCAGGGCATTTCCCAACCTGCCGAAGACTGCGGAGATCGGTGCCACCGTCGAGCAGCGCTTCGCCGAGGTCGTCCGCTCCCCCGACCACCAGCAGAGGTTGTCGGTCGGCCCGACCAGCGCCAAGAAAACTCGGCTACGACTCGCCGAGATTGACGCCGTGCCGCTTTCCGTCTTGGAATCCTTTTGGCAGGGATTTCACTCGTGGCCATTCGTGGGCGGGGTCTAAAAAACAGGAGAGTGGCTGCCATGTCTGCTGATGGTAACTTACCGCAAGACAGCAATCGAAGCCGGGTCGGGCTGATGTTGCGAGTCGTCTTCATCCAGCTGGCAACGCTATTGCTATTCGGCTTGCTCATGTTCCTTCCCGCTGGAACTCTTGCCTGGGAGAAAGGTTGGCTATTCCTCCTGGTTTTCGTGACGGCGAGCGTAGTCATTTTTCTGTACATTTGGCGTGCGAATCCCGAACTGCTGGTCGCCAGGACTCAGGTGCGATTGGCAAAGGGCTGGGACATGATCGTAGGTTCCATTACGATGGCGGCGCTGCTGGCGATCTTTCCTGCCGCGGCGCTGGACGACGGCCGTTTTCACTGGTGCCCTATTCCCTGGTGGGTTTGTGTTCTTGGCTATTCCTTGTTTCTCGTCGGTATGGGAGTTCTTACCTGGGTCGGAGCCGTAAATAATTTTGCCGAGCCTGCCGTCCGAATCCAGGTTGAGCGTGGCCACAAAGTCATCGACACCGGCCCCTATGCCATTGTGCGCCACCCCAGCTATGCGGTGGCTGCTCCCTTCTTTGCGGGGATCGCCTTGTGCCTGGGTTCTTTGTGGGCGCTAATCCCTGCTGGCCTGGCGGCTGCCATGTTGATCCTGCGGACTCAGTGGGAAGACCAGACGTTGCAAGCAGAGTTGCCCGGCTACAAGGAATACACCGAGCGAGTTCGGTACAAGTTGATTCCCGGCGTGTGGTGATCTGCGGTGGAAGCACCTTGAACCGAACCAAGGCAAGGCCACTTCACCGAGGATTGCGATGGAAACGTGGAAGCATCTCCGGGCCATCCTCCTTCTGCCTGGCATGTTAGCAGTCGTGATCCCCGGCACGATCCTACTTCTGACGGGGCTGGACACTCTCGGCCTGTGGCAGTCGGCCCCGGCAACCCGTGTGGGCCTGCCGGTCCTCGGCGGCGCTCTGATCTGCCTGGGCCTCATGCTGATGGTCGCCACGATCCGGCTGTTCATGAC
Organism: uncultured Gemmataceae bacterium; assembly: GCA_963834865.1. Classification (GTDB taxonomy): domain Bacteria; phylum Planctomycetota; class Planctomycetia; order Gemmatales; family Gemmataceae; genus CAWIDK01. The sequence goes on along the minus strand of CAWIDK010000005.1, from coordinate 179,671 downwards.
GGTTGGCAAGGGCACCCTCGCACCGTGGAACCCGCCGCAGCGTTTGGTGATCCGGGGCGTCTACCGCCACGTCCGCAACCCGATGATCTCCGGGGCGTGTTGCCTGCTGCTTGGGGAGGCGGTTCTGGCAGCGTCTCTGCCACTGCTGGGCTTGTTCGCCTTGGCCGTGATCGTCAACGCCGTCTACATCCCGCTGTCCGAGGAGCCGGGCCTGGCGAAGCGGTTCGGAGACGATTACCTCACCTACAAACAGAACGTGCCACGGTGGATTCCGAGGCTGAAACCGTGGCCGACTGAGCGGCCCGGCCATGATACAACAACCCCATGAAAATCCTCTTTCTTCACGGTTGGCAGTCGGTCCCAGGCGGCGTCAAGCCGACCTTCCTGGCGCAGCACCGGCACGCGGTCATCAACCCGAATCTGCCGGACGAGGACTTCGAGGAGGCCGTGCGCATCGCTGAGGTCGATGAACCCGGCTCGCTCGCCCCGGCGCTGGTGTCACTGCACCTTGACAGCCAGTTGTTGTACCTGACGGCTCCGGTCCTGGAGGCGTGCGCCGGCGTCCTGGCCTGCCGGTGTGTTAAGACCCAAGTTGCTGAGGTCGGGTCATCCAAAAGGAGGCATGATGGACACCGTTGGGGTTCTGCGGTCGGTTTCCTTGTTCATTGTCGCCGGGGTCTGCGAGATCGGCGGCGGCTGGCTGCTATGGAAGTCGCTGAGAGATGACAAGCCGGTCTGGTGGGGGTTGGCGGGGGCCGTCGTGCTGATCCTATACGGCATTATCCCCACGCTGCAAACCAGCCACTTCGGTCGGATTTATGCGGTCTACGGTGGATTCTTCATCGTGCTATCGCTCCTGTGGGGATGGTACTTCGACGGTGATCGACCCGATTGGCCGGATGTCGTCGGCGGGGCCATCGCCCTTGTGGGCGTCCGTGTGATGATGTACTGGCCGAGGGTCGTTCCGCCCCCGGCAGGAGGCGTACCATGATCGCACCCAAGCGGATCATATTCGTCTGCGTCGAGAATTCCAACCGCAGCCAGATGGCCGAGGCGTTCGCCCGCATCCACGGGATTGGGAAGGTCGAGGCGTACAGCGCCGGTTCTCGTCCATCGGGTCGAGTCAACCCGAAGGCGGTCGAGGCCATGAAAGAACTCGGCTACGACCTGACCACGCACAGGTCGAAGCGGCTGGACGACTGCAACAGGAGGGCGTTCGACGCCGCCGTGACGATGGGCTGCGGTGACGAGTGCCCACTGGTCCTCGCCAAGCGGCGGCTCGAATGGCAGATTCCCGATCCCAGGGACATGACTCCCGAACGCTTTCGTGAGGTCCGGGATTTGATCGAGACGAAAGTGAAGGAACTGATCGCCACGCTGTAAGGAATAAGCACCATGTCGAACACTCAAAGGCCGAAAGACATCGACACCTACATCTCGAAGTTCCCCACTGACGTTCAGGTGATCCTTGAGAAAGTGCGGGAGACGATCCGTCACGCTGCGCCCGAAGCGAAGGAAACGATCAGCTACATGATGCCCGCCTTCAAGCAGCACGGAATCTTGGTCTATTTCGCTGCGTGGGAGAAGCATATCGGAATGTACCCACCGATTTCAGGTAACAAGACCCTGGAGAAAGCAATCGCCCGGTACGCTGGACCGAAGGGTAATCTCCAGTTTCCACTCGATGAGCCGATGCCCTATGACTTGATCGAACGGATCGTGAAGCTACGAGTCAAACAGGATACTGCAAAAGCTGCGGCAAGGCGCAAGAAGCAGAAGTAGGGGCAGCATCCGAATCGCAGGAGGGGCACCGACATGCAACTCAAGACCGTGAAGATCGAAAAGCCCGACGACGCCAACTTCATCCTGGGCCAGACGCACTTCATCAAGTCGGTCGAGGACATCCACGAGGCGCTGGTCGGGGCCGTGCCCGGCATCAAGTTCGGGCTGGCCTTCTGCGATGCATCGGGGAAACGCCTGGTACGCTGGTCCGGCACCGACCCGGCCATGATCGAATTGGCGAAGAAGAACGCCACCGCCATCGGAGCCGGGCACACATTCATCATCTTCCTGGGCGACGGCTTCTTTCCGCTGAACGTGCTGAACACGCTGAAGATGGTGCCGGACGGCTTCTTTCCAAGTTCCTCCGGTGCTGAGGCGAACGGGTTCCCGATGCCGCTATTCTAGGCGGACTGCAACCGGGCCGACCACGAACAAGCAGGGGCACTGCCGCTGCTGTGCCCGGTTTTGACGGGTCGGCAGGCGAGTAGAATAGCCACGAAACGACCGGCCCATGCTCACCCAGGAGGCCGTCTTGGAGGCCGTCTTGGTCGCCCTGCCCGTGGTCGTCTCTCCTTAGCTGAAGCACAACCATGCGCATCCGACTCCGCACGCTGTTGCTGCTGCTTTCGCCGCTGATGCTGCCGGTGGCCGTCGCTTACCTTCAGTGGGCCACGGTCGGGTTGCCCCTCGTGCCACCCGTGGCCCAGGCCGCTCTCGACACATCACCGCCCCAGGGCTTCCCGGCCTGGCTGCGTGTCACGCACTACGTCAACTTCCTGTTCATCATCCTCCTGGTCCGCAGCGGACTGCAAATCCTCATGGACCACCCCCGGCTGTACTGGAATGTCCATTGCACGCCAGGGACGGAGTGGCTGCGGCTCACGCCCGTTGAAGTGCCCCAGGATCGGGTGTGGACCGCCAAGGACGATTCCCGCTACCTTTCCCCGTGGATCGGGCTGCCCGGCTACCGGCACACCATCGGCATGGCCCGCCATTGGCACTTCCTCAGCGTGCTGTTCTGGCTGGCCAACGGCTTCGTCTACGTCGTTCTGCTGTTCGGCACCGGCCCGTGGAGGAGACTCGTGCCGGCCTCCTGGCAAGTCGTGCCTGATGCCTGGGCCTCCTTTGCCCACTACGTCACCTTCCACATGCCGCCGGAGCCGGACACCTTCTCCCATTACAACCCGCTTCAGCAGTTGACCTACTTCGCCGTGGTATTCATCCTGGCACCCCTGGCGATCCTGACCGGCCCCTCGATGTCACCGGCGCTAACAAACCGCTTCAAGTGGTATCCGAAGATGCCGGGCAACCGGCAGATTGGGCGCTCGCTCCACTTCCTCATCATGTGCGCCTTCGTCCTCTTCCTGATCGTTCATGTGGCGCTGGTGGTGCTGACCGAGTTCGCTGAGAACATGAACCATATCGTCGTGGGCACCAACGACAGGCATCTGGCTGGCGTCTGGCTTGGCCTCGTCGGGATCGGCGTTGTCGTCGGTGTGAACGCTCTGGCAAACTGGCTGGCGTGGCGACACCCCAGGGCGGTCCAGCACGTCGCCAAGGCCGTCGTCACGCCGGTCATGTCCTACTTTCTCGACCGCCCGGAGCCGGTAGCGGAGTTTCGCCGGGAGGACATCTCGCCCTTTCTGTGGGCCAACGGCAAGGTGCCCACTTGCGACGAGTGGAAGACGCTGGCCGCAATTGAGTTCAAGGACTACCGGCTCAAGGTGTATGGCTTGGTAGAGAACCCGAGGGAACTGTCGCTGGATGACCTTCGGGCGATGGGCAAGAAGACGCAGATCACGCTGCACCACTGCATCCAGGGGTGGTCAGGCATTGCCGCCTGGAGCGGATTGGCGGTGGCCGAACTGGTCAAGCTGGTCCGGCCCAAGCCAAGCGTGGGGGCGATGGTCTTTTATTCCTTCGGAGAAGGAGGGGAAGGCGGTCAGTTCTACGACAGCCTCTCGATGCAGAACGCCCTGCACCCGCAGACCCTCCTGGCCTACGAGATGAATTTCGAGTCGCTGAACCGCCTGCACGGTGCGCCACTGCGGCTGCGGGTCGAGAACGAGCTTGGCTTCAAGATGGTCAAGTGGATACACGCCATTGAGTTTGTTGAAAGTGTGAAGTCGGTCTACCAGGGGGAGGGCGGCTACAACGAGGACCACGAATACTTCGGCGAGTTGGCAAACATTTGAGGCGGGACCAAGCATGATAAAACTCAAGCGGGCCTACGAAGCGGCGTCGAAGGACGACGGCCTGCGGTTTCTAGTCGAGCGGCTGTGGCCCCGTGGTGTGAGCAAGCAGAAGGCAAGGATCGACCTCTGGCTGAAAGACCTGGCTACGCCGCCAGCGACGAGTAACGAAACAGCGCCGTTGCCCTGAAGGAACTTCTGGAGCGGGGCAAGAAGTGAGCGCAACCACCTGCGAACCCACGGGTGTGCGCCGCTTGAGGGACGAGAGAAAGATCATGCACTACGACTTCACCGCCATCCCCGACGCCGACGTGCCCCAGGCCATCGAGCCGAAGCGCCGGCTGCCGCAGCTTGCGAAGGACACCGCCGCCTCGTGGCTGGAGAGCCGGCCCTTCTTCGGCGGGTTGCAGCGGGAGCGCATTTGGGTCTTCTGACGGCGAGTCCTTCACACCTGCCATCACCGGACCCAGGTGCAATCGTGGCTACGCCTGCCTGGGCACGAGCCGGTTCCGGAAATCTACGGCCCTTCCGGCGACGTGAAATGGGACGAGGCCGACCCGACGTACTCCCTGGAGGCGGCGAAGCGGGGCGGCTGATCGACTGCTTTTCTCGGGCGGAATTGTCAAAGAAACCCCTTGACTCGTGCCGATAATTGCATATACAATAATCGTGACGGTCAAGGAGCCGTACGATCATGGACAAGCCAACGAGCAGCAACATCGACACCATCTCCAGGACGTGCATCGCTGTGCGCCTGCGCCTCCTGAATCGGGTCGTGACGAACTTCTACGATGACGCCCTTCGCCCGCTGGGCCTGAAGGTCAGCCAGTTGAACATCCTGATCGTGACCGCCCGGCTCGGCCTCGCCCGGCCCGCCCAGGTCTGCGAGATTCTGCAACTCGACGTGTCCACCCTCAGCCGAAATGTCAAGCCGTTGCAGGCCCACGGCTGGCTGGAGGTCGTGCCGGAAGCAGACGCCCGTTCGCAGCCCTTCCGTCTGACGCTCCAGGGGAAGCGGTTGATCGAGAAAGCGATCCCGGCGTGGGAGGAGGCCCAGCGACAAGCCACCGAACTGCTGGGGGACGAGGGGATTGCCCTGCTCGACAAAGCCGCCAAGAAGGTGGGCATGGCGCAGGCCCACCGCTGATCGGCGTGTGTTTTTTTCGCACGAGATTTGTATATGCAATAGAAAAGGCGTCATCATGAACCTCGCCGAACACCCGACCGTGCGGCGCTTCCGAGAAAGCAACCGTCCGGGCAGCGCCGAGCCGCCGAAGCCGCTCGATGCGGCGTGGCTACGTCAATTGTGCCTGGACTGTGGGGCCGATGACGCCGGCCTGGTCGAGATCGGTCGCCCGGCCCTGGATGACCAGCGGGCGGACATCCTTCGTTACTTCCCGCCCGCCAAGACCCTACTCAGCTTCGTCTGCCGGATGAACAAGGGGCCAATCCGAAGCCCGGCCCGGAGCGCCTCGAATCTGGAGTTTCACGGCACCTACGACCACTCCAACGAGGTCGCCCGCAGGGTCGTCGCCGCCCTGGAACAGCAGGGCATCCGGGCCATGAACCCCTCGGCGGGCTTCCCGATGGAGCAGGACCGCTTCCCCGGCAAGATTTGGGTCGTCTCTCACAAGCCCGTCGCCGTCGCCGCTGGCTTGGGCCGCATGGGCATCCACCGCAACGTCATCCACCCAAAGTTCGGCAACTTCATCGTGCTGGGCACCGTGTTGATCGACGCCGAGGCGACCGCCTACGGCCAGCCCCTCGACTACAACCCTTGCCTGGAGTGCAAGCTGTGTGTCGCTGCCTGCCCGGTCGGGGCGATCTCGCCGGACGGGGACTTCCAATTCGCCAACTGCGCCACCCACAACTACCGGGAGTTCATGAGCGGCTTCTCCGCTTGGGTGGAGAACGTAGCCGACAGCAAGGACGGCCTCGACTACCGCCAGAGGGTGAGCGCCTCGGAGACGGCCTCGATGTGGCAATCGCTTGCCTTCGGGCCAAACTACAAGGCGGCGTACTGCCTGGCGGTCTGCCCCGCTGGCGAGGACGTGATCGGCCCCTTCCTGACCAACCGGGCGAGCTACCTCAAGGACACCGTGCGCCCGCTCACCGAGAAGGAAGAACCCGTCTACGTCATCGCCGGCTCGGATGCGGAGGAGTACGCCCCACGCCGCTTCCCGAAGAAGAAGGTCAAACGGGTCGCAAGCGGCATCCGGGCAACCTCCATCCGGGGCTTCCTGTTTGGACTCAAGTTGCTGTTCCAGCCTGGCAAGGCGTCGGCACTGAACGCCGTGTACCACTTTACTTTCACGGGCAAGGAACCGAAGGAGGCGACCGTGGTGATTCGGGAAGGCACCGTCCAGGTCCGGGACGGCCACGAGGGCGAAGCGGACCTGTGTGTGACGGCAGACAGTGAAACGTGGCTGGGCTTCCTGGCGAAAGAGCGGAGCCTGCTGTGGGCGCTGCTCCGCAGAAAAATTCGCATCAAGGGGTCGCCGAAGTTGCTGGTCGCCTTCGGGAAGTGCATTCCGTCGTGAGCGACCCGCAAATCACCGCCCAGCGGATCAAAAAAGCGGGCCGAAGTTGCGAGCAGCCAGGACCGAATGAGGCGTCAGCAAGAACAATCACCACCGAGTTCGAGGAGAAAAAATGAGTTCCATGATACAAGAGAAGAACAAGGCGCTTGTCCTTGAGGCATTCGACACCCTGTTCAACAAACGGGACTACGCCGCCGCCCTGCGCTTCTGGTCGCCCAACTACATTCAACACAGCGCCCATATTGCGCCGGGGCGTGAAGGGCTATTCGGCTTGGTCGAGAGCCTGCCATCGACGCTCAGGTACGAACCGGGAACGATCATTGCGCACGAGGAGTTCGTGATCGTTCACGGTCGGTATTCGGGCTTCGGCCAGCCGACGAACTGGATCGTAGCGGACATCGTGCGCATCGCAGAGGGCGTGCTGGCCGAACATTGGGACGTGATTCAGGACGAGGCAACGCAGGAGCAGTCCAAGAGCGGCCTTCCCATGTTCGGAACACGTTTCCCGGTGGAACAATCCCCAAAGGAGTAAGTCGATGTTGAACGACCGGACGGTGCAAGGCACCCACTTCACCTGTTATCACGCCGGGCCAATGGAGGGGTGGGCGCAGTACCGCCTGGAGCCGCCCAATGCCCCGGTGCCGATGCAGGGAAAGATGTTCCTGCGCAACTTGCTGGGGTCGGCGGGCCTGGAGATGTCGCTGAACGTGGTCCCGCCCGGCCAGGGGATGCCGTTCCTGCACAAGCACCGGCAGAACGAGGAGGTTTACGTCGTCGTCGGTGGCCGGGGCCAGTTCCTCGTGGACGGCGAGTGCATCGACGTGGCTGAAGGCTCGGTCTTGCGCATCGGCCCGGCAGCGGCACGGGCCTGGCGGAATGACAGCGACGCCCCGCTGTACTTCCTGTGCCTTCAGTACCGGGCGAACAGCATGATCGAAGGCGGCGGCGCCGACGGCCAGAAGGTCGAGGGCAAACCCGCCTGGCCGAACTGACATCCGCTTCTTCTGCTGGGGAGAAAACATGACGACGATCCTCGAAAATGCTCGAAGGGTGCAGCGTGGCGAAGCGCCCCGCCGCCGATTGGCCGGCTGCTGGGGTTCGTGCTGAAGGTGATCGAGCCGGGCCGTGCGATCTTCGAGATGGAGGCCGACGAGCGGCACCACAACCCGATGGGAACGCTGCACGGCGGCGTCTACCGCATCGCTCCCACCGCCGTCATGCTCGACCGGAAGCTGGAGGCGCTGGTGTCGGCGTCCTTCGAGTGAACCCTGGAGGCCAACCCCATGTCAGCGCCAACGACGCTCGCCGACGCCCAGCGTGACGACCCCGACCTCACCCCCGCAGACCTGATCTCGGCCTACGAGCAGGGCGTCGAGGAACGGCGGCTCGCCGTCGCCGGGATGAGGGTCGAGCAACTGCGCTCACGGCCCGTCGCCGGCAAGTGGAGTACGCTCGAAGTGATCTGCCACGTCGCCGACTGCGAGCAGTTGTTCGCCGACCGCATGAAACGCACGGTGGCGATGGATCGCCCGTTGCTCCTCGGTGCCGATGGTTTGCGCTACCCGGAGCCGCTGCGCTACCAGGAACACGATCTGGAACAAGAACTCGACCTGGTGGCCGTCACCAGGCGGCAGACCGCCCGCACGCTGCGGCTGGTCGCCCCCGACGCCTGGCAGCGCACCGCCGTCCACAGCGAAACCGGCCTGGTGACGCTGCGGCAACTCTTTCTGCACGCCGTCAACCACCTGCGCCATCACCGGCAGTTCGTGGCCGAGAAGCGGGCGGCGATGGCTACCCCTTGAATCCCTGAGCGTTCACGGAGCCTACGCCGTGAACCCCAACCCGCCTGGTTCCGAAAAACGCAAGGAACGGACTTGACATGCCGATAGATAACGTGTAAACTATTTGCAGGTGGTGGAACGAGGGCGGAGCGACCGATGACGACCCCGAAGTTGCAGCACGAACTGAAGAAGAAACGACCCTTCGAGTCGCCGGAGGAGGAAGCCGCCTTGAACATCGTGCGAACCAGCGATCAGCTTCAGATACGCTTCGCCCGGCTGCTCCGAGAATATGGGCTGACTTCCCCCACGCAGTACAACATCCTGCGCATCCTGCGTGGCGTAGGCAAGCCGCTGCCCATCCTGGAGATCGCCAGCCGCACCATTACCGTTGTGCCGGGGATTACCGGCCTGATTGACCGGCTGGAGCGGGCAGGCTTCGTCAACCGCCTGCGCTGCGAGAAGGATCGCCGGGTCATCTATGTGGCGCTCACGGACCAGGGAACCAAGACCCTGGCTGACCTCGATGAGCCATTGCTCGCCCTGCACCGCAAGCTGACGGGCCATCTGTCGCAAGGCGATTTGAAAGACCTCATCCGGCTACTGGAAAAGCTGCGGGAGCCGTGGACCGCTTCGGACGAGTAGCGGTTTTTTCTTGGGCATATAGCTGATATGTGCATTATCATCATGTAAACAACAGGAGGCAGTCATGATCCAGGTCCGCAAGGCTGCCGAGCGGGGCCACTTCGACCACGGCTGGCTCGACACCCACCACACGTTTTCCTTCGGCGATTACTCCGACCCCGCCCACATGGGCTTCCGGTCCTTGCGGGTCATCAACGACGACCGGGTTGCAGCCCGGCCAGGGGTTCGGGATGCACGGCCACCGGGACATGGAGATCGTCACCTACGTCCTCGACGGGGCGCTGCAACACAAGGACAGCCTGGGCAACGGCTCGACCATCCGGGCCGGGGAACTGCAACGCATGACTGCCGGGACCGGCGTGCGCCACAGCGAGTTCAACCCCTCGGACAAGGAATGGGTCCATCTCTACCAAATCTGGCTGCTGCCGGAGCACAAGGGGCTGAAGCCGAGTTACGAGGAACTGGCCGTGGGGGCGGAGGAAAAGCAGGGCCGGTTTCGTCTGGTCGCCTCGCCCGATGGAGCCGATGGCTCCCTGACCATCCATCAAGACGCCCGCCTGTATCTGGCCTCGCTGCTGCCCGGACAGGCGGTTGCCCACCCCATCGAGCCTGGACGTGCCGCATGGCTCCAAGTTCTTCGAGGCAGCGTCAACGTCCTCGGCCATGATCTTGCCGTTGGGGATGGCGTTGCCGTCACCGACGAGAACGCCGTCTCGGTTCAGGCTGCCGTTCCGTCCGAAGTTCTGTTGTTCGACCTGGCATAAGGAGAGTTACCATGTTCCAAGTGCTTCGAGGCCCGCTCACCGTCCTGGGTCGGCTGCTGCTCTGCACGATCTTCCTCCTGGCGGTGGTGGGCAACAAGATTCCCCACTTCAGCGACGTGGCGAAGATCATGGAGTCCGTGGGCGTCCCGGCCCCGTCATTTTTGTTGGCGGGGGCCATCGTCTTTCTGCTCGTCGGCAGCCTGTCGGTCATCGTCGGCTACAAGGCCCGGATCGGCGCTGTCCTACTGCTCGACGTTCCTGGTCCTGGCCTCGTACTACTTCCACCCCTTCTGGAAGCTGGAGGGGCAGGCCCAGCAGGAGCAGATGATCCAATTCATGAAGAACCTGTCCATGATGGGAGCGATGCTGTTCATCATGGCGAACGGTTCGGGGCCGATGAGCGTGGACTCATCGTTGCACAAGCGAGCAACTGCGTCCGCTGACGAACGGGGAACATTCGCCCAGGCAAACGTGGCGTAGGCGGATTACCTGCGGGAAGCAGCCGCCGTAGCATATCTATGTCACATCCCACGGGAGTTACACGATGGACACGAAGAACAACACGATCCTGATTACTGGTGGTGGGTCCGGCATTGGCCGGGGCTTGGCGGAAGCGTTCCACAAGCTGGGCAACCAGGTCATCATTTCCAGCCGTCGGACAAATGTTCTGGACGAGGTGACTGCCGCCAATCCGGGCATGAAGCCGCTCGCCCTCGATATTGCGGACCCGGCCGGGGTGAAAGCATTCGCCGCAAAGATTATCGCCGACTTCCCGATGCTGAACGTGGTCATTCACAACGCCGGAATTCAGCGGATAGAGAATCTGATGGAACTGAAGACCTCAGCGACTCCGAGGCGATGGTCGCCACCAATGTACTTGGCCCGATCCGGCTGAACGCCGCTCTCCTCCCGCATCTCTTAAAGCAACCGAAGGCGACGGTCATGATTGTGTCGTCAGACTTGGCGTTCGTGCCGCTGGCCGCCTTCCCCACCTACTCGGCGACGAAGGCGTTCCTCCACTCGTACACCGTATCTCTCCGCCACCAGCTTCAGGGGACGAAGGTGCAGGTAATCGAACTCCCCCCGCCCTACGTGCGGACGGAACTCGGCGGCCCCGGCCAGACGACCGACCTGCGAGCAATGCCGCTGGCCGAGTTCATCGCCGAGGTGATGGACATGCTGACGACCCAGGCGGATGTGAAGGAGGTGATTGTGAAGCGGTGCGAGCCGCTGCGGTACGCTGCCGAAACCGGCAACTTCGATGAAGCGTTCGGGATGGTGAACGGAATGTTTGAGTCGCACTGATAGAAGTTTTTGACTCGACGAACATGGGGAGATGAAAGGAGCGAGACATGAACAGCGTCCTCTTTCAGCCATTCCGTCTGCACGATCACGTTACCGCTTCCTGAAGGAAGTGATCGAAGCCATCGCGTCCGTCTGGCCCGCCCAGCGGGTCGGCGTGCATCTCTCGCCTAACAGCGCGTACAACGATATGGGGTCGCCGGATTACCGGGAACAGTTCACTTTCGTCGCCGGGCAACTCGACAGCTTCGGGCTGGCGTACCTGCACGTCGTAGACGGGCTGGCGTTCGGCTCCCACAACCTCGGCGAGCCGATGACCCTGGCCGAGTTCCGCAAGGTGTTCCACGGCCCGCTCATCGGCAACTGCGGCTACACCAAGGAGACGGCAGAGAAGGCGATTGCCGAGGGACACGCCGACCTGATCTCCTTCGGGCGACCCTTCATAAGCAACCCGGACCTCGTGGAGCGCTTCAGGAACGGCTGGCCGCTGGCCGAACCAGCGCCGATGTCCGACTGGTCCTCGCCCAGCGCCGGGAAGGGGTACACGGACTTTCCGGCTTACGCACCGCAACACCACGGTTGATGGCCCGGCGTCGAGGCGTGGCAGCAGCCGCCAATCGAGCGCCAGACTTGATCCGCTCAACCTGACAAAAGCTATAGGAGACTGGCTATGTCCCACAGCATCTCGACCTTGCTGACTCGCAATCTCCACGACGTATTCGGCGAGGGCGACCCCGCACGCCGACGAGACTCGCTGGCCCGCCACAGCTTCATTTCCAAGACCTGGGACGCCAGCCAATAGCTGCTTTGCGGCTCTCCCAGGTTTTCCAGGACGAACTGACAAGCATCGAGCAGCGATTCGATCATCGGTTCTCCCGCCGTCACGATCCTGCCTCGTCCACCATCGCCTTGAAAGCATCTCGTGGAAAGTCGTGGGTTGATCGGTCATGCTTGAGCGCCGACATCGGGATTCCCTTGAGCCGGGAGCCGATCTCCATAGGCGAAACTTCACCTGTTGCCAGCAAGAACGCTGCATGTTTCGTCATGTCGTTCATGGACCCTGTAACTGACCGATTCAGCGCCTTGGCGAATTGAACCGATCCGGTGACAGGGGGCGAAGAAGGCCACAAAGGGAAAGAAACGTGAAACGTGGGGACTGACGGCCGTTTCGATTCATAGAATGCGCCAAGATCACACCACCACCGAGGGAAAGTCATGGCAAAACGAGGACGCCCGAAGAAAGTGACAACCACCGAGGTCGAGACGCACGCCCCGGAAAGCGGTGAGACATCGAGCGGGTACTTCCGCCGGGTATTCAATGCAAACCCGAAGCTTCTCGTCACCAGGAGCAATGCCGAGTTGGTCAGCCGGTGGCTGGCCGATCACCCCGGCGGGTCGGCCATGCCGCCGAACGTCCAAAAACTCATGGCGAACGTGAAGGCCATCCTCCGCAAGCAAGGTCGCAAGAAGGTGGGTAGGCCAAAAAAGGTCGAGCAAAACGGGCCGGTCCAGGCGGTCAACACGCCGCCGAAGCCGATCCGGATCGCTCCCAAGGGGCTTGAGGCACTGGAGGAGCAGATCGACGAGTGCTTGACCACCGCCAAGCAACTGGACCGGGAGGGGCTGGTGGACGTGATTAAGTTGCTTCGCAATGCTCGCAACGGGGTGGTCTGGAAGCTCGGGCAGTAGGGCAGGGCAACGCCACCGCAAGGACATTGGCGGTTACGTCCTTGGCGGACAATATTGCCCACAAGAAATGCGCCAGCCCATTGGCGTGATTGACCGGCTTGAGAAAGCCACGACGATCACCTGTGAACGAAAGATGGCCCTCAATTCGTTCCTTGCGGCAATTCGTACATCGCACTCAGGTCCATGAACGAGACACGTTTTGAGTCGCCATTCAATCGGTTCAGTTTGCAAGGTTTCTGGCGTGGCTCGTCCTTTGCAACGCCTTGGAAACCGTTTTCGAGCGAGGAGAGTGTCATTCTGGCATCCTCGGTCAGCCCTGCATCTTGGAGCAGTCGTACCAGCCCCAAGCCCATGCCAGTGGTCTTCAGGCGGTTGCGCATTTGGTGGGTGAAGTGGTCGTGAATTGCGAGCATGGTTCGGTATCCTTTCGGGATGCGAGCGACGTATCGGGTACGTTGCGCTCACCCTGGAGCGGATGCCTCATCCATGAGGTAAACAGGAGGGAATGCAGCGGTGCTGGAAAGGGGACGCACCGTGCGACGAGTCCTTTCGTGGCTGGGAAGTATGCCATGAAAAGGATAATCCAGCAATACCAGTTCCTTCGGCAACAGGACAATGCAAGCTGGGTTCGGGCGTACCCGATTCTCACCGAGGAATGGGCGGCTCGCTGCCGGGTAAGATTCGCCCGAGAAGAGCCGCTGTTGAACAAGGAGTGAACAGTGAGAAGCCGTCAATGGGCGGTCGGGAGATTCCCACGGCGTAGGCGACGAGGAACCGATCATGAACACAAGTGACATCCAGGCGGCGGTGGAGCGGAATCCACGGAAGCTGACCTTGCAACTGGCCCGTGACCTCGGCGTGCCGGAGGTCGAGGTCATCCGAGCCTTTCCAGCGGATCGGGTCACGGAACTGGACATCTCCCGGTGGGACGAGTTGCTTCGCAGTTTCGAGGCCCTTGGCTCGGTACGGGTGCTGGTGTCGAACGGTGCGACGACGATAGAAGTTGACGGACAGTTCGGCGGTTTCAGCACGGCGGGCGAGTTCTTCAACGTCCAGACCGACACGCTCGACATGCACATCCGCTGGCAGCAGTTGGCCGCTGCGTTTGCCGTCGAGAAGCCTGGGCACATGGACGGCACCGCCACTCGCAGTATCCAGTTCTTCGACCAGACGGGTGCCGCTGCTTTCAAGGTCTTCCTGAACTTTGGAGGGCCGATCCCGCCGGAGCGAGAGGCAAAGTTCATCGAGTTGCGGACCAGGTTCAAGCGATAATAATTGGGCGACGCTGGTGATGCCTGAAGGCAAGGTTCCTCGGCATGATCGCTGCGGCCTTGCGGACGAGGACCACGAAGGTGGCCTGAAAGGCATCCTCGGCATCATGGTGATTCTGAAGGATTCGCCGGCAAACACCGCAAACCATCGGGGCGTGACGCTGGACGAGAATGTCGAGGGCCGCAGCCTCACGGCGGCTAACGAAGTTCTCCAGCAGTTGCCCATCCGTCAGTTCCCCATCATCCCGGAGTTGTGCGGCTATCCGAAGGTGCTGGATGACCCGGTTCATCGAACTCGTCGCCATGTCCGATCCTAGAGGCTTTCTTCATTGCATCTCATGGGTTCGGCATTTGCAATTCAGAAAGTGTCCCGGTTCTCGGTTGCACTTGTTCTTACACCGTTGCGGCTCTTTGGCACTGCTGACGTAGGTGCAAACCTTATCGCAGCGGACAATCTTCTTTTTGGCGCAACGATAGCTTTTCCTTGATCTGCCGCCATTTTCATGCTTCCCTCGGTTCAGTTCGGGTCAACACCGGATCGAGCGTCGGTTCTGCCATTACTATTGTAGCAGAAAGGCGGTTTTGTTGTTCAAGGCCGGGTCTACCCGGCGTGTCCCAGGTGGTCGGCACGGATGCGTTGACCGCCACGAGCCTGGGCATCCACGAGTCAATAAAATGGCCTGGGATGCTGGCGGGTTGCTGTAACAACGGGCCGATTCGAGGGAGAACGATGGCACGAAAGAAGACCAGCAACCCAAAGAGGACCGAAGCCGTCGCCCTGTCCGAATACGCTGCCAAGGCCCTCGTCGCCGCTGAGCAGCTGCGGAACAAGAGCAGGCCGGTCGAAGCGCTTTCACTCGAAGACGTTGAGCGAGCGCTCCTCGCCGACCTGCCTGGGTTGGCCGGTAAGCTGAAGACGAAGCTGGCGAAGAAGGAGGCCGCCTTCACCGTAGCCGCGGTCGCCAGCATGGTCATGGCGGCGGGGGAATCGTTCGTGGACGCCGAACCGAAGCAGCAGGTCGCGTTGCTGATACACACGCTGGAGCCGCCCGCTGGCGATCCCGACCAGATCGACGCCGGTGCCCTCCGAGCCGCCCTGAGCCGCCCTCGACCGCCACGGCCTGGAGGTCGCGGCACTCCCTGAACCTATAGAATGGTCGTGGTGTGTACCTGCTGGGAAAGTTCGCAGAGATCAAGCGGAGCCAGTCGGTGCCTGAAATCCCTTCCTACCCCCGAAAGATCAACCCGGAGGTTCACCATGCACAACTCGGACCGTCACCTGGACCCCGCCAAGCTCATCAAGACCAGCGATAACCTCGCCGCCTGGATCGACAGGGACTTCAACCACTCCCATCTGTCGGTGGTCGCCGCCAATGTCCAGCGAC
The DNA here is from genome assembly GCA_963834865.1 of uncultured Gemmataceae bacterium. Lineage (GTDB taxonomy): Bacteria > Planctomycetota > Planctomycetia > Gemmatales > Gemmataceae > CAWIDK01. The sequence continues at coordinate 164,323 of CAWIDK010000005.1, read as the reverse complement.
TTACGCAAGAAGCAGTGGTTACGGCCCAGCGCATCCGCCGCCCCATCTGGCTGCTACGCATCGGCATCTGGGGTCTGTGCCTCGCCTTCGTCGCCGGGGCCGTCCACCAGCTTGTCACCCACCGGCTCGACGAGATTCTTCACTTTCTTGATGAAACCAAAGGAGCGGCCCTGTACCTGGGCGCTTTCCTCCTGGCGTTCATCACGCTGGAAGTCCGCTTCAAGCGCCGGCGGGCGATCAAGGCTGTCAACGAGCTTCGGGCCGTCGCCCATATCGTTGACATGCATCAGCTTGCCAAGGACCAGACCATCGAAGAATTCCGGGAACATACCACGCCCGAACAGATGGAAAGATACCTCCACGCCTGCATTGCTCTCCTGGCCCTCCTCAGTAAGATCGGTCAGTTATATGTGGAGCATTTCCCGGATACGGTCGCCACTCAGGCCGTCAACGAATTTGAGATGATTGCAACCGGCTTGAGCGATAAGATTTGGATGAAGATTCTTAGCCTCAAGCGGCCAGATGCCACCTTGGTGCCGCACGAAGAGGCAGCGACACCGATGAAAAGCCGCTAGGGGCTGATTTTTGGCCCAACGCCACTGCGGAGGTTGCCCACGAAAGTGGACCGATGGCGGCGATTTGCCGATCAGCTGAGATTGAAGTAATGTGAGAAGTGACCGGTTTCGTCTCAGATGGTCGCTCCCGCCCGCCTTCTTGGATCAGAAGGGCCTGGTCGCTCTTTAGCGGGAAGCCTTGCTCGCCCAGAAGGCATCAGCCGGAAAAAACGGCTGAAAACACCGCTCCAGCTAACCACACCGACGCGGCGAAACGGACAGTCCGTTGCGAGAGAATCCACCGTGAGTCGCGCTTGGCGGGGTGACGGGCGGTGGCCGGTTTCCGGTCGCGGTGACCATTCACGCTCAAGCTCCGCTGGATCGATTGCGAAAGAAGCAATAGCGCCGCCGGCTAGGACGAAACGGGCCTCGGCCAGCCCCGGTCGGCGGTGCAGTTCAACGGCACGGACGTTCTGGGCCCACGGCGTCAACCTGGGTACCAAGCAACATCGACCAGCCGGCGCTCAGCATACGCAACCCGACCAGCAACATTACAGCCGCCCGACCGGACACCGGCCACTGCGTCGCCAGCGCAATCGCGAGAACCACGTTCAGCATGCCGCGCCGCGTAGCCGTCGAGGAATCGGCGGTTGATCTCGTAGATGATTTCCAGAAGCCGCGGGCCGACCAGCTCGAAGAAGCGCACCGGCCATTTTTCGAGGGCCTCGGGCAAGAGCGTGTGATTGGTGTACGCGAGCGTGCGCACGGTCATGTCCCAGGCGTCGTCCCAGCCGAGTCCCGCCTGGTCCAGCAGGATGCGCATCAGCTCGGCAACCGCCATCGCCGAGTGCGTGTCGTTGAGCTGGATCGCCGCCTTGTCGGGGAGCAGCCGCCAGTCCTCGTTGGTGCGCCGGAAGCGGGCCACGATGTCGCCCAGCGCAGCACACCAGGAAGTACTCCTGGACAAAGCGCAGCGCCTGTCCGGCCACGGTGGAGTCATCCGGGTAGAGCACGCGGGTGACGGTCTCGGCGACGACGCGATCGACGATCGCGCCCACGAAATCGCCGGTACTGAACTCGCCGAAGTCGAAATAATCGGGGGATGCCGCGCCCCAGAGCCGCAGCGTATTGATGGTCGAGCCGCCGTAGCCAACCACGGGGCGGTCGTAAGGAACGCCAAGTAAGTGACTCGGATGATCCGCCACGGCGCGGAGGACGCCGTTCTCCAGGCGGAACGCGCACCCCAGGGCGACCTGCACTGTTTCACGCGGCCTGGCCACCTGCCAGGGGTCGGTCTGAACCAGCCGGTGGTCGGGGTACTCGACCTGATATTCCCCCTCGATCGCTTGCCGGAAAATGCCGTACTCGTAGCGCAGGCCATGCCCCATTGCCGGGATGGCAAGCGTGGCGAGCGAATCGAGGAAGCAGGCCGCCAACCGCCCCAAGGCCGCCGTTGCCCAGTCCCGCATCCGGCTCCGTCTCGAGCACTTCCTGCCAATCCTGCCGTGGGTCCGCCTGTAGATTGTCGCGAACGAATTGTTCCACGCCGAGGTTGATGACGTTGTTGACCAGGGTACGGCCGATGAGGAATTCCATCGACAGGTAGTAGACTCGCTTGGCGTTCTCGCGGTCGTGCGTTTGCTGCGTCAATGACCACTTCGCCGGCGTGTCGGCAGGGATGCGCGGCTACGTGACGCGCCATCAGCTGGCACTGCGGTACATGCGTGTAGGCCCGCTGGAGGAGGCGGAAGCGCAGTGGCGGCAGGCGCTGGCGGAGCATCCGCGGTACATGCCGGCACTGATCGGGCTGGGCGACGTTACGTGGAGCAATCGTCGTGGCCGGCGCTCGACCGACTGATAGGCGAGCTGGACGCGCAATGGCCCGACAGCCTGGTGGCAGCGGTGCTGCGCGGCCGCAAGCACCGCGCGCTCAAGGAATACGCCGCCGCGCCGAGTGGCTTGGGCGCGCGATTGCGCAGCATCCGCACGAGATATGGCCGCGCCTTCTCTACAGCCGCGTGCTGCTGCAAGAGGGGATTGACCCAGCGGCAGCCGCCCAGGCGCTGCGCGACGTGCTGGCGCTGGATCCGGGTAACGCCGAGGCACGCCGAAACCTGGCGGTGCTTCTCAAGGACCGGCCCTCGGCGGCGTAAAGTGGTGTCTGCCAACGCTCTCCGGGATGTCTGGCATGTCTGGCATGGCGGACGGGGCGGCCATTCGCGAGGGCCGGCGCAGACAACGTGGGTAGGTGGGCGCATGGCTCATGCCGCTGCAGCAATCGCCCTATCACGCCCGGCTTGCGGCGGGAGCCACGCGCCCAAGTAACTTGGGTGCGTGGGTCTGGCGCCCACGAAGCTTTCCGCCACCGCGTCGCGATCACGGGCACGAACGGCAGCGTTCACGGCCAACCCTCACAGTCCCGCACTATCGTTCCCAACGGAAGGTGCGATCGACGCATCCTGGGGACAATGCGCGACAATTTGGCACCATGCAGGTGCCAGACCGCGACGAAGCGGTGAAACGCGGACCTATCCCTCGTCGCGCAATCGTTTTGGGTTCGCGGAATCCGCCCGCGTTTCAGGTCCGGGGGTGTCCCGTAAAAACGTGAGAACGCGAAACGGCTGCATCAAGAGGCGGGTTCTTGGCTAAGAAAGCCTACATAGTATTGCCGCAGCATCTCTTCCGGGTACAGGCAGAACGCGTAGTCCCTGCGCCCGACCACCTCATCGACACGCAGCCGGGCGCGGCACTCGTCGCGCGCTGGCGCAGCCGCTCCTCTTCTTGCTGCACGAATGGCCGAAGCTGGTCGTTCAATTCGCGGAGCTGGTGGAATCGCTCACGTCGCGCTGCGTGCGTTGCGGCAGGACGCTGTATCCAGGCAGCCTTCGCCGCCACGAGAGTGGCTGCGGCAGCTGGCGGATGGTCGGGCAAATGCCGCTGCGGGTTGTACAGCAGGTCGCGATGCGCATGCCTCAGCTCGCGGCACGTCTCGGCGGTCGCCGGGGAGCGCGGCAGCGGCAGGAGCAACGTCGCGGTCAGCACCATGTAGCCTGGCACGGGGCAGCCGAAGAACCGCGCGATCAACGCGTCCGTCAGCTCGTCGTACTTGCCGCCGCCGATGCCGTGAAGGAACAGATCGCCGAGCAGGAGACGGGAGAAGAGCGTGGTCGTGCAGCGCCCGCGTGCGCACCTTGTAGCCGCGCAACTCCAGCTCGAGCCAGCGCGCCACCAGCCGCTGAGGATCGTCCTGCACCGTCAGGGCCGGCAAAAGCGCGTCGCCGGCGCGGAGCTGTAACGCGCCGCCGACCTGCCGCACGAACAGGCGAGCGCGGCGGCGTTGACCGATCTGCCAGGCCCACAGTGGCACCTCGCACCAATCATCCTCCTCGGCGAGGTCGGGCACCGGATGGTAGACGCTCCGCAGGCCGTAACGCCGGCGATACTCGTGGACGGCACCGTTGTATACCTCGCGCAGCCGGCGCGCGTGCAGCAGCAGATGGCACGCGAACCACGCGAACGCCTCGCCCTGACAGAGCCGGCTGAGCGGCACTTCCGCCTGCACGCAACCCCAGCGCCGCTCCAGCGATCGCCGGGCCGCGGCCAAGCGTTCGCCGAGCAACGGCGTGTGTGCGCGCTGGCGCAACACCTCGTGCCAGAACGCGGGCAAGAGCGGCGCGAACGGCCAATCGCGCTGGTAGCGCGCGGCACGCTCCGGCAGGCTCGCGAATAGCCCCTCGTCGAGGACGGGTCGTTCTTCATAGGGAGATTCGCCCTGCCAGTGGTCGTAGGGAATCGCCGCACGATGCGTCTGGGCGGGAACGTGCAGGAGGGCGCGCGGGCGGCGTCGTTGTCGACGACGAGGTTGAGCGAAAAGGCGCCGTGCCGCTGGGCCAGGCCCTTGAGCGCGAAGTTCTTGAACCAGACGCCGGGATGGAACAGCTCGGGCTGATGGCCGGCGACCAGCCAGGACTGACCCTCGACCGGCGCGGCGGGAACGGGCTCGTCCGCCTCGGCGTGATAGCGACGCACCGCCTCCCACGTATCGCGGCGGGCCAGGCGGCGCAGCTCGGCGATGGGCTTACCGAGTACGGCGACGGTCGTAGCGGCTAATGTGTCGTGGTTGCGTGCGAGAAGGGCCTCGGCCTGCGCCAGGGGCGGCACGGCGAGGATGCTGCCGTCGTCCCGGGGGGCGCAGCCGAGGGAGGCTCACCGACACCCCTCCGGTGCGGCGGTGCCGAAACACTCGAACGGCATCAGGCAGGTCGGCTGGTAGTCGGCCACGGCGTCGGCGATGACCCGGCGGTAGTACGTCAGTCGCTGGGCCGCATCGTCGAGGCCCGCGCCGAACGTGCGGTTCGGGTCGAGGTAGAGCCGCGGCACGCCGATCTCCTTGACGCGCAGGCAGAGCCGGGCCGCCTGCACCCAGAGCTGCAGCGGCATGCCCCAGCCCGGTTCGGTGACGCGCAGCCGGGCCAGCGCCTCGCGCCGGTATGCCTTGAAGCCGCAGAACGCGTCGGTCAGGTTCAGCCCCAACAGGTCGTTCAGCTCGGTGGTGATGATGCGATTGATTTGCTTGCGATCCTCCGGCGCGGGGCCGAGGTTCTCGCGGAACTCACGCAGGTAGCGGCTGCCGCTGACGATGTCCGCATCGTGGATGGCCTCGAGCAGGACCGGGATGCGCGCCGGTTCGTGCTGGCCGTCGCAGTCGACCGTCACCAGCACGTCGTGGTCGCTCTCGACGGTGTAGCGGAACGCCGAGGCGATGGCGGCGCCGTAGCCGCGGTTCTGGGGGTGGGTGATGACCGTGAGGTCCGGATGGCGGGTGAGCAACTCGCCGCTGCCATCGGTGGAGCCGTCGTTGACAACGAGGATGTGCGGGCTGAAGCGGCGGATCTCGCCGAGGATGGCGTCGAGGTGCCGTTCTTCGTTGTAGATGGGGACGGCTGTCACGAACTTCATGGAGCACCTTGCGCAGGCGGCACAATCGGGCAACCTCATTCTAATCGGCGGGTCAAGGAGGTCAAATAACGATCACGACCCGCCCATCTCGCCGCCGCCGAGCATGGCCTGCAGGCGTTGCCGCACTTGCTCCGCGGTGACGCCGCGCAGCAGGAAACGCTTGTCGCGGCTCGTGGGGCCGGCGAGCAGCTCGACCTGCGACTTCTTGAGGCCGAGAGCGCCGGCCAGCACTTCCGCAAGCGCCTTGTTGGTGCGCCGCGGTCGGCCGGCGCCGTCACCGCCACCTTGAGAGAGCCATTTTGGTCACCGACCACGCCATTGCGCCGTGCCCGCGGCTGGGCGCGCACCGCCACAACGCAGCCCTCGCCGTGCGCGGTCAGCTCGATCATGGCGCGAGTCCCTCGAACAGCACGCTGCCGAGCCGGACGAATGTCGCGCCTTCCTCGATCGCGACCTCGAAGTCGTTGCTCATACCCATCGACAGGTGCTCGACCGCGTGCGGCGCGCCCAGCTCCGCGCAGCCGATCGCGCAGCTCGCGCAGGGCGCGGAAAGTCGGCCGGCACGCCTCGGGCTCTTGCAGGGCGGCCATCGTCATCAGGCCGCCGACGCGCACGTGCCGCAGTATGTTCAGCATCGGGGCGAGAGGCACAACGTCGTCAGGTGCGAAGCCGTGCTTGCTCGCTTCGCCGCTCGCGTTGACCTCGAGCAGCACCGACACCGGCTTGGCCTGCTGTTCCAGCGCTTCGAGCAGCCGCACGCTATCGACCGCATGGAGCAGGTGCGCGAGCGGCAGCGTGCGTTCGACCTTGTTGCGCTGCAGGTGCCCGATGAGATGCCAGCGGACCGAGGCGGGCAGAGCGGCCGCCTTGTGCCACAGCTCCTGCGGCCGATTTTCGCCCAGGTCGAGCAGGCCCAGTTCGGGGAGAACCCCGGCGACCTCCACGCTGACCGTTTTGGTCACGGCGACCAGCGTGACGTTCGGACTGCGCCGCCCGGCGCGAGCACAGGCGGCGGCGATGCGCTGTTCGACCGCGGCACGGCGTTCGTCAAGGCGCGCCGGCATGTCGTGAATGCTGGTCGTCATGCCGGTATTGTAGCGGGCACATCCCGCCCATCTACCCGTCACGCCGATCGCGCGGTAGCAACCGCGTGTCGCTACAATAATCTCCATGCCCAGCCGGAGATGAACATGGATCCGAGCAACATCCTGCGCCAGCATTTGGTGTACTTGCTGCAAGGCGGCGGCGCCCATTTGAACTTCGACGCGGCGATTGCGGACTTGCCGGTCGAGCTGCGCGGCGTCAGGCCGAATGGCGTACCCCACACGCCGTGGCGGCTGCTGGAACACCTGCGGATTGCCCAGTGGGATATCCTGGAGTTCAGCCGCAATCCGCGGCACGTCTCGCCAAGCTTTCCGGACGGCTATTGGCCCCGGGGCGACGCGCCGCCCGACCCGGCGGACTGGGACCGCGGCGTCGCCGCGTTCCGGGCCGACTTGCAAGCCATGTGCGATCTGGTTTCGGACAGCGCGACGGACCTGCTAGCGCCGATCCCGCACGGCACCGGCCAGACCATCCTCCGGGAAGCGCTGCTGGTGGCCGATCACAACGCGTACCACCTTGGACAGCTCGTCGTGGTTCGCCGTGCGTTGGGGGCGTGGCCCGACGACGCCTAATCGCGGAGGTAACATCATGGCCTCGCGGAGAACGACGGTGCTGTGCGCGGTCGCCGCATCGCTTTGGTCGATCGCCGTAGTGAGTGCGAATGCCCAGGAGGCGCAGCGCATGTCCGCCATCGACGCTCATGTTCACGTTTGGACACCGGACACCGTCCGTTACCCGCTTGCGGGCAGCTTCAAGGCGGAGGACATGAAGCCCGCTTCGTTCACGCCCGATGAGCTTTTCAAGCATTGCAAGCCTGCCGGGGTGGGGCGAATCAACCTCATCCAGATGAGCTTTTATGGGTTCGACAATTCCTATATGCTGGACATGATCGCGAAGTATCCCGACGTTTTCGTCGGCACGGCGGTCATCAACCCGCTCGGCAGGGATCCCGCGCGTGAGATGGATGAGTTGGCCAGGAGGGGCGTGCGCGCCTTTCGCATCCATCCGAAGCTCACCAAACAACCGATCGAGCAATGGCTGCGTGCGGAGGGTTACCAGAAGATGTTTGCCGCCGGCGCACGCAACAACCAGGCCATGGCGTGCCTGATCGGCACCGATGCGTTGCCGGAACTGGATCGCATGTGCAAGGAATACCCCGAGACGCCGGTGATCATCGACCACCTGGCCCGCATCGGCGCCGACGGAGTGATTCGGGACGAAGACGTGGATCGCCTCTGCGCCATGGCCAGGCACAAGAAGGTCATGCTGAAGGTCGGCGCGTTCTACGCGCTGGGCAAGAAGAAACCACCCTATGAGGACTTGATTCCGTTGATCAAGAAGGCGGTCAGCGCCTTCGGGCCGCGGCGCTGCATGTGGGAAAGCGACTGTCCATTCCAGGTGCAGGGGGAGCACACCTATCAAGCGAGCATCGATCTCGTGCGCCGGCGGCTCGATTTCCTTGGCAACGATGACAAGGAGTGGCTGCTGCGAAAAACGGCCGAGAACTTTTTCTTTGCGAAATAAGATGATTCTCAACACGTTTGCGATTCTTGATGCGGCCGTGGCGCTGCTGAGCCTGGGTGTCGGCCTGCTGGTGATCGGCCTTGGCGCAACCGGGTGGCGGCGTACCCGGCGTGCCGCCGTCCCGGAAGAGCGCGCGGCTCTGGAAGACCGCAATTATCTGCTTTCCATGCTCGCCCTCTGGCTGCTCGGCCTGAATGTCGTCTCCTGGCCGCTGTTCTACCTGCTGTTGCAAAGCTACGTCGCGGAATGGCCGGGCGTGATGTGCATCTACGGCGTCACGCAGGTGGGTGCCGGCAGCGCGGGCAGCAGCCGATTCCTGCCGGGGTTGCTGGCGGCCCTGCAGGTGCTCAAGCCGCTGGAGGTGTTCGCCTGCGGGGTCTGGTTCGTGCTGTACCTGCTCAACCGCGCCACTCCGACCGGGCCGCTCCTGGGCCGGCTGCTCCTGGTGCTGGTCCTCGGCGGCACGCTCTCGGTGGCGACCGCAGGTATCGAACTGGCTTATCTCGTCATCCCCAAGAAAGACGAGGCGCCGGCGACGGGGTGCTGCACCGTGAGCACGGCGGCCCGCGCGGGAATCTGGGGAACGATTGCAGAGATTGTCGACCAACCCGCAGCGCACCCGTGGCTGTACGCCGCTTTTTATGCGAGCAGCGGCATGATGGTGCTGGCTCTCGCCAGTCATCTCGACCGCTCGCGGCGGGCCCCGAGCCGCCTCGCGTTGGCGGGCCTGTGCGCCGGAGCGTGCGCCAGCTTGTTGGCCGCTGGGGCGTTCCTGGGCGAAATTGCGGCGCCGGCGGTATTGCACTTGCCGTACCACCATTGCCCCTATGATCTCGTGCCGCGAGCGCCTGATATGGTGATTGGCGCGGCACTATTCATCGGTGGCGTCTTTGCCGTCGGTTGGGCCACGGTGGCTGGGTGGTGCGGACGAACGCCGGAAGCCGCCATCGTCCGACCGCAGCTGATCGGACGGCTTTTGTTTCTGGGCCTATGCGGTTACGTCGGTGCGCTGGTCCTCGTGTCCGTCGAATTGGCCCTGGCATGACGATGCACACCGCACGCCGGCAGATCCTTGGGACGGTCGTCGTCATCAGCGTGATGCTGGCCGCCGCCGGCACCTACGCCCGCCGCCATCCCGCGGGCCGTTGCGACCTCGACGGTGCCCGCATTGACCCGGCCTACCAGGTGCGTATCCTGGACGACGAGGGGCAACGCCGCATTTTCTGCTGTATCCGCTGTGCCGAGCTCTGGCTCGAAGCGCGCCGGCGCAGGCCGCAGGCGGTCTTCGTCACCGACGAGCGCAGCGGTCACGAGACGGCGGCCGCGGCGGCGTTCTTCGTGCGCAGCGCCATCGTGACCACACCGACGACCGGCAACCGGATGCACGCATTCCAGGACCGCGCCGACGCCGAAACCCACGCCGCCACAGCCGGCGGGCGGGTGCTGACCGGCGACGAGCGGCCCTTTTTCAGGGAGACACCCTAATGTCCAAAGAGCGAATACTGCTGGGGCTCGCCCTCCTCGCGTTCCTGGCCACGGCCGGCGGCGTCGCCTACCTTTCATGGTCCGAAACGCGCCGTCCCGATGCGGCCGACAAACCGTTCAAGGACGTGGCCGCCCAGGCCGGCATTACCTTTCGCACACGCTTTCTCGCCCCCGAGCAGGGCAAAAAGTTCAAGATCAACCTCTACGATCACGGCAGCGGCGTCGCGGTCGCGGACTTCGACGGCGACGGGCACGACGACATCTATTTCGTCAACCAGCTCGGCAAGAACGCGCTTTATCGCAATCGCGGCGACGGCACGTTCGTCGACGTCACCGACAAGGCGGGCGTCGGCCTGGGCGATCGCATCTGCAGCGCCGCCACGTTCGCCGACTACCTCAACGAGGGCCGGCAGAGCCTGTTCGTAACCAGCATGCGCGGCGGCAACGTGCTGTTTCACAACAACGGCGACGGTACGTTCACCGACGTGACCAAAAAGGCCGGCCTGGAGCACGTCGGCCATTCGCAGGCGGCGTTCTTCTTCGACTATGACGGCGACGGCTTGCTCGATCTGCTCCTCTTGCAGACGGCGAGCTGGACCACCGGCACGCTCGATCCGAAGCTGAACTATTACCCCGGCCACGCCAAGCTGAGTGAAACCGCGGCGAGCCCGCGCGAATACAACCGGCTCTACCACAATAACGGCGACGGCACGTTCACCGACGTGACGGAAAAATCCGGCCTCAAAGGCACGGGCTGGTCGGCCGACGCGGCCATCTTCGACTACGACGGCGACGGCCGCCTCGACGTGCTGATCGTCTGCATGTTCGGCCGCTCGCAACTCTACCGCAACAACGGCGACGGTACTTTCACCGATGTCACGCTCGCCGTGCTCGGCCGCACCCCCGGCGGCGGCACGGGCGCCCGCGCCTTCGACTTCGACAACGACGGCAAGCTCGACCTGTACATCGTCGACATGCACTCCGACATGTGGGGGCCGCCTGACCTAGACCTCAGCAAGGTCGAAGAAAAGCGTAAGTGGCGCTACATGTTCATCACCGATCTCGGCGCCACCAATCCCGAGCTGATGGCGGCCGAGCGCAAGGGCGCCGACGTGCTCGGCCTGAAATACGAGGAGTTGCTCTTCGGCAACACGTTTCACCGCAACCTGGGTAACGGCAAGTTCGAGGAAATTTCTGAGAAGGCGAATGCGGAGACGTTTTGGCCCTGGGGGCTGGTCACCGGCGATTTCGACAACGACGGCTACGAAGACGTGTTCATCCCATCAGGAATGGGCTCGCCGTGGGAATACTGGCCCAACCGCCTGCTGATGAATGCCGGCGATGGGACCTTCGTGGAGCGGTCGCAAGAACACGGCATCGAGCCGCCGGCCGGCGGCGTCGTGATCAAGGAACCGGCCTGGGACGACCACATGATCCGCAGCTCGCGGACCGCCGCGGTCGCCGATTTCGACGGCGACGGCCGGCTCGAGATCGTGGTCAACAACTTCAACACGCATCCATTCCTTTTCAAGAACCGCTTTCCGCGCAAGAACTACATCGCGTTCCGCCTGCGCGGCACCAAGAGCAACTGGGACGCCATCGGCGCCGTGGTCCGTGTACACACCGGCGGCCAAATCCTGACACGTCAGGTCAACGCCGCGGGCGGCTACCTGTCGCAGTCATCGCGGACGCTGCACTTCGGCCTGGGCGACCGAACGAAGATCGACCGCGTGGAAATTGCCTGGCCCAGCGGCATCCACGAGGAATTGCCGATCCCGGCCATCAATCAGCGGCACGACGTTGTCGAAGGGGCGACGCCCGCCAAAAAGTAGCCGGGATTTTTTCATGAATTTGTTGAAACCTTGCCGGCTCCCACGCGGTAATCCCTACGACCCCAGTCGCCATCATCCAGCGCGGTGTGTTCGCCTGACGCCTGCTCACGGCCCCGGTCCGGTGGTTCGCTGCCGGTCCGGGCCGAGATGCTTGCCCCATGCCCGGCCGCACAAACCGCCCATCCCTGCAAATCGGAACGCTGCCGTCAAGCAAATCGTGTCCGATTTGCTCGGGGTGCTCGCCGATGCGAGCCTCTCGTGACGATCTATTTCGACGCCACGAATTCGGCGGCGCCGCCGCCGTGCACGAAGTATGCTTGGATGGTTCGTAGTTTCGCCTTCAGGCGGTCGCGGAACCGCCTGAAGGCGGAACTACGAACAAACATTTTGCCGTCTGGCGAAAGATTTCGTTTGTAACGATCATGACGGACCTGTTACAAAAAAGAAGACGGAACGTCCTTGAGAGCCTACCTTTTGCGGCCGTGCTCTCCTTCCCGCGGCCGCTGGAGCCCCATGATCATGCTGCGCGTGCGACACCTCCTTGCCTCGCAGGTCAGGCTGTTTTCGTTGGCGACACTGGCGCTGGGCCTGTGCGCCGGCCTGGCTTCGGCGGACCGCCCCAGTCGCGAAGACCTTCCCGAGGTCTTCGACAAGTTCCTGCCCGAGGGGGTGCAGGACCTCAAGGACATTCAGAACCATGTCAAGAAGGTGGTCGACAAGGTGATGCCGTGCACGGTGGGCCTGCAGATCGGCCAGGCCCAGGGCAGCGGCGTGATCATCGACAAGGAAGGCCACGTCTTGACCGCGGCCCACGTTTCGGGCGAGGCCGGCCGCCACGTGACGATCATTCTGCCTGGCGGCAAGAAGCTCAAGGGCATGACCCTCGGCGCGAACGTCGGCATCGACAGCGGGCTGATTCAGATCACGCAGGACGGCGCGAAGTTTCCCTTCGTCGACATGGGTCATTCGGGCGAGCTCAAGAAGGGTCAATGGGTCATCGCCATCGGTCATCCGGGCGGTTTCCAGCCGGGACGCCAGCCGGTGGTGCGCGTCGGCCGAGTGCTCGAGGCCACACCGAAGCTGGTGCGTACCGACTGCGCGCTGGTCGGCGGCGACTCGGGCGGCCCGCTATTCGACATGCACGGCCAGGTGGTCGCGATCCACAGCCGCATCGGCGGCAGCATCACCTTTAACATCCACGTACCGGTGGACACCTATACCGAGACCTGGGACCGGCTCGCGGCGAGCGAGGTCTGGGGCAGCCCGTTCAACTTCCTCAGCAAGGGCAAGCTCGCCCAGGAACCGTTCCTCGGCGTGCGTCCCGACCCCGATGCCAAGCCGTTCAAGGTGCTCACCGTCACCGCCGACTCCCCCGCGGCCAAAGCTGGCCTGCGTCCGGACGACGTGATCCTCAAGATCGACAACCGCGCGATTGGATCGATCAGCGACTTCGACGCCGCCCTCCGCGCCAAGACGCCTGGCAACCAGGTCATCCTCGAAATCCGCCGCGGCGACGAGCAGCTGTCCATTACCGTCACGCTCGGCAAACGGCCGATGGAGTAAGTCGAAAACCCAAAGACTTCCGAAGTCTCGGAGACTTCGGAAGTCTGACGCTCAACTTAGGCCCCTTCCGAACCATCCTGCCATGAATACCCAACGCATCCTACGCCCCACCTTGCTGCTCGCCGCGCTCTGGGCCGCCGCTGCGCCCGCCGCCTGGCGCAGGGCACCCACGTCGACTTCCTGCGGAGCAATCCGAAGTTTCTGCAGGTCTTCCGCGAGGTCGTCGCCGAGCCGAGCGAGTCCACCGTGCGCGTCCGCAGCGACGCCAAGGACGTGGCCCTCGGCGTCATCGTCGGCGCCGACGGCTTGATTCTGACCAAGGCCTACGACCTCAAGGGCAAGATCATCTGCCGGCTCAAGGACGGCCGCGACTTCGAGGCGAAGATCGCCGGCGTTCACGCGGTCCACGATCTGGCCGTGCTGAAGATCGACGCGGCGGAATTGCCCGCGATCACGTTCACGGCGAGCAAGCAGGTGCCGGTCGGCAGCTGGGTGGCGTCGGTCGGCATGGGCGACGATCCGGTCGCGGTCGGCGTGGTCAGCGTGCCGACGCGCGACGTGATCTTGAAGGGCCTGCCGATCGCGGCGGCCGAGCTGTCCAAGATCGGCTACCTCGGCGTGGCCCTGGAGCCCGCGGACGGCAAGGGCGTGCGGGTCATGCAGGTGATACCCAATACCGCCGCGTCCAAGGCCGGGCTCAAGGTACAAGACGTCATCAGCAGCGTCGCGGGCACGGCCGTCCACGATCCCGAACAATTCCAGATGCAGATGGCCAAGCGCCGGCCGGGCGACGCGGTCACGCTGCACGTGCTGCGCGGCGAGGAGGAGCTGGACCTCGAAGCGACGCTGCAGAAGCGTCCGGCGGGCGACAACCGCGGCGAATTGCAGAACAACATGGGCAGCCAGCTCAGCGCCCGCCGCAGCGGCTACCCGACGATCCTGACGCACGACTCGGTCGTCAAGCCGGCCGACTGCGGCGGACCCTTGGTGGACCTCGACGGCCACATCATCGGCATCAACATCAGCCGTGCAGGCCGCACCGAGAGTTGGACCATTCCGACGGAGGTGATCCAGAGCCTGCTCGCCGATCTCAAGTCGGGCAAGCTGGCGCCGCCAGCGCCGCCGTCGGTCGATGCTTCGCCGTCAGCCAATCCAGATTGAACGTTCCCTCGCTCGACACGCGCTGCCGCGATATAATTCGGTCATGAAGAATCACGCATACGGTCTGCTCCTTGATCGGATACTCGAACCGGTCAGCGCTTCCCTCAACGAGGATGCGGCCCGAAGAATACTCACGTTGAAAGCTGACCGCAAGACGCAGGCGCGGGTCACCAAGCTCGCCGACAAATGCAACGAGGGCGAGCTGACGCCCGACGAACGCCATGAGTACGAGATGTACGTCATGGCCAAGCATTTCATCGCGATCCTCAAGGCCCAGGCTCGTATTCTCCTGGCCCGCAAGGGCCGACCAGCATGAAGCGGTCGGTGCGGACGCTGGTTATCCATCGGTACTTGACCGCTGTAAATCGCCTTCCTCTCTGCGCCTTCGTACCACTCGTTATGCCAATCCAGGATCAGCTCGCCGCAATGTGGGCACGGTTCGTTGGGCGGCATGGCGAGCTTTCTGCTTGTGGCGGGAGTTCGCGCAGTCCAGGCCCGTATTGCACCGATGACCGCAAACCAATCCCTGGCAACTGGCTCATGCGGGACACCTATTCATTCTCTTTGAAAACTGCGCATCAAGCAACCCAGGTCGCACCAGGTCGCACCAGGTCGCACCCAGGCCAGGCTACCGTCGGCGAACCTGCGGTCCGGGTCACGATTTGTTCCCACGATTGGTCCCGAAAGCCTAACCGCGGCGAAATAGCCACTCTCGACTCAGGCGGGCCACCAGCGCCGGTGCCGATGGACCAGCTCGAAATCCTGCTGGTGCGATTCAGCTCCTTGCTGTGCGAGCTCGCGGAGGCGCGGGAGGTGGTGGTTAGTCCACGAACCGCGGCGTGTCGGGCCTGTTTGGCACGGTGGTTGCACATTTAGGAGACGGGCCTTCAGGGTCCCCTCGAGGCGCCGGCCGACCCGTTGCGCGCGGCACGCCTCGGTGTTTTTAATTTGGAGAAGCGGCCATGCTTACCGCCATGCGCCTTACGGTGCTCACGGGGCCTCACAGGAACCGCAGGTTTTCCTTCTGCGGGCCGACTCGGTGTCAAGTGGGCAGGGCCATGAGTTGCTCCGTGGAGTTATCGGGAACGGCACGAGATCAACTCATTTCGCGTCACCATTGCCAGCTGGATATCCATCCGCCGGTGATTCAGGTCGCGGATCTGGGTAGCAGCAATGGTACTTACGTCAACGGAAAAAAGGTTGCTCCCAGCCCCAGGGAAACGACGGCAAATCCTGCCGGTGTGGTTGTAAGTCACGGGGACTTGCTTACGATCGGTGGCACCACGATACGCGTCGAAGTAGTCGATTGCCCTCATGGCGGCGATGACTTGGCGGCGCAGTCTGCCGGGGATGATGGGGAACGAGCAAACGTCCGGATCGGGAAATCCGAGCAATCCGGGACATCCTGAGTATTCGAGTGGCTTCGGGGAACCGGACATCCGGGACATCCTGAGCCTTCGGGTGGCTTCGGCCGCTTTCTTCAGCGGCCGTGCGGGCGCTTTGCGACGCGAGTGTCGCCGCGACGTGATCGCACATCAAGCCGCTTGCAGGCATGGGGCCAGGCCGCCGCACTGGCCCATGCGGACGGAAACCCCGGGCGGCTTCAACTTCGGCCAGGCAGCTTTGCGTTTCGGTTGCCGGGACCGCCGCCGATTCGATGGCGCGGCGTATTCGTGGTCACTCGTGAAACCTCAAGCCGCGTTTTCTTCACGCATTATACAGTAAACCGTAGCGCGGACGCCCGCGCCGGCCACCCCGCCGCTTTCGGGCCTCGGCTCGCCGTTGCAGGTTCATCGCGCATGCCGCCGATTACGCGTACGCAAAAATGGCTAGCCCTCGCGCGAGCGCTGTCCGCGCTGCTATCAGGGCAAAATCTATGAGCGGGGCATGCACATGCACACGCGCTGTCCCGTTTGCAATTTGCTTTACGACCGTGAGCCCGGCTACTTCATGGGTGCGCTTTATATCAGCTACGGCATCTCCAGCGCCGTTCTGCTGCTCGGCCTGCTCTGCGGCCACCTGCTCTTCCTCGATTTCGATCTCGGTTGGCTCGTGCTCATTCTCGGCGCGCTTTACCTGCCGTTCGTGCCGCTGGTCACGCGGTATTCGCGGGTGCTGTGGATTTACTTCGATCGATGGGCCTGGCCGGCGCGGCCGGGTGATTCGGATTGAGCGTTTGGCGGCGGTTCGCAGAACCGTGGGCGGTTCTACGAACCGCCGCTCAACGTCTATAATGCCCCCATGATCGCATGCCTCTTCGACATCGACGGGACCTTGCTGGCCAGCGGCGGCGCCGGCAAGGCGGCGCTGGAGTCCGCCTTCACCGGCGAGTTCGGCGTCGAGCTGCGCGTGCAGGTCCCCTACAGCGGCCGCACCGATCGCGCCATCATGCGCGACCTGTTCCGCCTGCACGACATCGCCGAGACCGCGGCGAGCCTTCAGAAGCTGCTGAGCGGTTATCTGCACCGGTTGCCGGATTCGCTGCGGCAGCACAACGGCCGTGTCCTGCCCGGCATCGAGGCGCTGCTTGCGGAGCTGCGCCGGACGCCGAAGGTGGCGGTGGGGCTGTTGACCGGCAACGTGCAGGCCGGGGCGCGGACCAAGCTGGGACACTTCGGGCTATTCGAGCATTTCGACTTCGGCGGCTTCGGCGACCATCACTTTGATCGCGACGACGTGGCCCGTGATGCGCTGGCCGCGGTACACCGGTGCGTCGGCCCCCACTGCACCGCCGACCACGTCTGGGTCATCGGCGACACGCCGCTCGACGTGCAGTGCGCCCGCGCCATCGGCGCGCGGGTCGTGGCCGTCGCCACCGGCGTCCATACCCGGGCCGAGCTGGCCCCGACGCATCCCGACCTGCTGCTCGACGACCTGTCCGATCCGGCTCCGCTCTTGCGTCTGATCATCTGACCGGTGACGTGAAAGGGAAGCGGCGATGCTCACCAGCGTGCGTATCGTGATCCGGGCGGGCCGGCAATGGAGCGCCAACGGCGATTCCCGTCTCGGGGCCGCCCTGGCCTATTACGCGCTGTTCTCAATTGCGCCGCTCCTGGTGATTGCGATCAACATCGCGGGGGCGGTGTACGGCGAGGACGCGGCGCGCGGCGAGGTCAAGAAGCAACTGAGCGCCTATAACATCGACCCCGACAGTGCCGGCGCCCTGCAGAACCTGGTCGAAAATGCGGCCGAGTCGCACGGTGCCGCCTCGGCGCGCCTGCTGAGCATCGGCGTCCTGCTCTACGGCGCCCTCGGCGCGTTCGTCCACCTGCGCACGTCGCTCTGCCTCATCTGGAAGCTGGAGCCGCCGCACACCAACACGGTGCTCGCCACGCTGCTCGATTATGCCCTGGCGCTGGTCATGGTGCTGTGCACGGGCGTCCTGGTGCTCATCTCGGTCGCCGCCAGCGTCGCGGTGAACATCCTGCACGACCCCATGGACCAGCTGTTCGACGAGCTATTCCCCGGCTACACGTTCCCGTGGAGCTGGGTCGAGTTCGCGCTGTCCGTCGGCTTTCTCGGCATCTTGTTCGGCGCGATTTACCGCGTCCTGTCCGGCCGGCGCATGTCATGGGGTTACGTCGCCTATGGTGCGGCGATCGCGGCGCTGTTGTTCACCGTCGGCAAATTTGCCCTGAGCTACTACGTGGTCTACACCGGCACCGGCTCGGCCTACGGCGCCGCCGGCTCGCTGGTGGTGTTCCTGGTGTGGGTCTACTACTCGTCGCAGACGCTGTTCTTCGGTGCCGAGCTGATCCAGGCGCGGCGCACGCGCGGCGAGTGGCTGTGTCGGCCATCCTCGGTAAAATAGCCGCACGACACGATCACCAGGGTCTGATCTGCTTGTTGCCCAGAAAGGAGCGCAGGCTGTCCGGTCTCGACGCGATTCGTACAGAGATAAGAACCTACTTCCGGGACTCGCGCGATCTGACTTGGCCCTACCCGGATTCCTTGGGCGCGGAGGCGACGAGTAAGCCATGCCTCGCGGGAGTACGCCCGGAGAATGCAACAAGCATCCGCTGATCGCGACCGCCTGCGCCGGTTGGAAGCATGGTTGCGAATGGCGCAGGTGGTTGCCGTGCTCGCGGGCGTTGTTCCCGCAGTCTTTGCGCTCGCTTACATCCATCCGGCCTGGCTCGGTCTTCCGGCCAGCGCCTTTGTCGCTCTCGTGTGGTGGCAGCAGCGCATCCGCAAGGCCCTCCATCCACTTGGCCACTTGATCGACTTTTACCAGCGCGGGCTCGCGCGGCTGGACGGGCGCTGGACTGGCACGGGCGATCCTGGCCTGCAGCTGGTGCCGCAGGGACACCCCTACGCCCTCGATCTCGACCTGTTCGGCGCCGGTTCACTGTTTGAGCGACTCAGCACGGCCCGCACCCGGTCGGGCGCCCAAGCCCTAGCCGGCTGGCTGCTCGCTCCCGCAGCCCCCGACGAGATCCACGCACGCCAGGAGGCGATCGACGACCTGCGCGGCCGGCTCGACCTTCGCGAAGAGTTGTCGCTGCTCGGTACCCAGGTTCCGGCCGGCATCGATCTCGAAGGCCTGATCCGCTGGGGTGTGGAACCGCCGCGATTGCCTTCCCGTCTACGCGGCGTGGCCGTCTACGCGCTCATGATCCTGGCAGCGCTGCTCGTGGTCGGCTGGCAGCGCGGCGCGCTGGTCGTGGTGGTCGCGCGGGTGCTGGCAGTCGCCGGGCTGCTTTTTTGGCTGCTCTTTGCCAGGCAGGTCGCCCGCGTTGTCGCACCACTCAAGCGGCGCGCGCACGATCTCGCGGTTTGGAACGGCCTGTTGCAGCGGATCGAGCGCGAGCCGTTTCGGTCGGCCGCGCTCACGCGTCTTCAGGATTCATTGCGTGTGGATGGGGAGCCGCCGTCGCGATGTGTGCCGCGGCTGGCACGGTTGGCGTCCAGGCTCCGCCTTATGGAACACCCCCATTTGCGCTGGGCCGGCTGGCCGGTGCTCTTGACTACGCGCGTCGCGTTTGCCCTGGAGGCGTGGCGCCGGCTGCACGGGCCGCACCTGGCACGCTGGGTGGACGCCGTCGCCTCGTTTGAGGCGCTCGCGTCGCTGGCCGCCTACGCTTACGAAAACCCGAGCGATCCCTTCGCGGAAGTCGCCCAAACCGGCGCGCGGTTCGAGGCCGAATCATTGGGCCACCCGCTGTTGCCGAGGCGCAATGCGTCACGAACGATCTTTGCCTGGGCGGCGAGCGGCTGGGATTGCTCGTGACCGGATCGAACATGTCGGGCAAGAGCACGTTACTGCGGGCCGTCGGCGTTAACGTGGTCCTGGCGCTGGCGGGGGCCCCGGTGCGCGCGCGCCGGCTCCGTCTGTCCGCCCTGCAGCTAGCGGCCTCGCTGCGGGTCCAGGATTCACTCCAGACCGGCGAATCCCGCTTCCTCGTCGAGATTCGACGCCTGCGCCAGATGGTTGATCTGGCCCAGCACCCCACGCCCTTGTTGTTTCTGATCGATGAGATTCTGCAAGGCACAAATCCGGCCGACCGCCGACAGGGAGCCGAAGCGGTCATCCGCGGGCTCCTGCGCCTGGGGGCGATTGGACTGATCACCACGCACGATCTGCCGTTGACCGCCATGGCTGCGGATCCGGCAGTCGGGCTGGCCAACGTCCATTTCGCCGACCGCCTGGAAGACGGCCAACTCTTCTTCGACTTTCGAATGCGGACCGGCGTGGTGCAGCAGAGCAATGCGTTGGCGCTGATGCGTCTGGTCGGACTCGAGGTCGACAAGACACAGACGCCGTCCGGCCCAGCTGCCGAATCACGCGCCCCGATTTAGAAGCTGTGACGGCTGGGCCTCATTGCGGCAAGCGCAGCAACCCGTGCCCGGTCTCGCAATCGTGGCCGGGCGGACCGAGGTCCTCGGCGGCGGCGCGCAGCACGTCCAGGATTTGCGCCGGCGCCGATGCCGGCGCCGCGAGAGCAGCACTGCGGCCAGGCCCGCGGCTTGCGGCGCGGCGGCGGAGGTGCCGGCAAATGGTCGATCGCGGCACTGGCTCGGAAACGGCACCGTTGCCACGAAGTCCGGCTTGGGCCGCGGTGAATTTGGCCCGCACGAGCTGTAGCTGATCCGCCGGCCCTCTGCATCGACCGCGCCGATCGCGAAGACGTTCGCGCCGTCGCCGGGAAACGCGATGCTGCCCTTCGCCGTCGCAAATTCCAGGTTGCCGCCGAGCACCATGAGATGGAATGCCGCCGCCGGCGCCGCGGCCGGCCCGCGCAGGCAGACGTGGTAAGTCGCGTTGGCAGCCGGCTCGAAGCGAACCAGGGCCCGGCCACGCTGCCGCGGGTCGACGCCGACCCGCGCGGCCCCGATCAGCGTGCCGGTGCGGCTTTCGATGACCTGCAGCTCATAGGGAATGTGCGTCGGGCCGTACAGCTCGACCGCGACGCGCTCGCTGCCCCACGGCGTGAGCGCGTTGTCCGGCTGCCGATCCGACCACTGGTGGCGGCCGAGAGCGTCGGGACGGAAGCGGCCGGACCAGTGGCGCTGGGCGGTGTTGCCGGCGCTGGCGAAGCAGAGCAAGTCGTGCGTGCGAGCGCCGTTGCCGAGCAGGCCGGCGAGGGCCTGGTGGATCGCGCCGCCGCCCTCGCCGTCGCTCCAGCCGGGCATGATCAGCGAGCATGAGAGGACGCGTGCGCCCTCGGCGCCGCCCAGCGCACCGCGTCGAGGAACGAGCGCGGGCTATCCGGCTCCCAGGTGGCGAACAGCAGTTCGGCCTGCGGGGCGAGTGCGTGAACCACCTCGCCGCAGAGTATGCCATGCTGGCTATCGCGGGCTTCGAGGTCCCCGTCGATGCGGAAGGAGCGCAGTCTTGACCGAGCGCGGCAGGCCCTTGCCGAGGAAGCCGCGGTAGCCTCGGAAACCGCTGTCGAGAATGGCAACCCTGACGCCCTGGCCGCGATAGCCTTTTTCGTGCCAGGGCGGCACGCCGAGCCGTTCGAGGTGCTGCTGGCGGGATGGCGAGTCGATCGCGGCGCTGCCAGGACCATCCGGTGCGGCCTGCTCGACGGAGATCGGGGCGGGACCTGGCGAGGATGAGCAGCCGGCGAACGCGAGCGCCAGGCCGACGATCGAGTGGCGCAGCAGCAAGCGGCCTGGCGCGACGGCGAGCGAGCGGAGCATGAGCACGACTCGGCCTGGGAGGGAGTTTGCAGCATGGGAGATATCGGCCGGCGCCGGCCCTGGCGACAGGCAATCGTGATGTTCACCGCGCGCCGAGGCGCGAAGGAGGGCAAGTCGTAGCGGTTAGGCGGGAAGATCAGCTTGCCTGATCGTATCCGCGGCGCACGTCGCGGCCAAGATGGAGTTGCTACTTCTGAGTAAGCGTCAGCACCACGCGCAGGCCATCCTGCGTCAGTGTCAGCGTCGCCGTCACGTCGGTCAGGCGCTCAGGGCCGCCGGCCGCCGGACGGTCGGGTTGGCGGGGACGCGTCGCCGCACCATGCATCGAACACGCACAGCTCTTGCCATCCTCGGCGAGCACGTAGCGGCCGCCGTCGGGACACGCGAAGTCGCAGCCGTAAAGCTGTGTCGCGTACTTGAGCACGAGGCGCTCGCGTGTCTCCTGGTCGAGCGCCACGGTGCTGACGGGCGGCGTGAAGCTGAACGCGCGGGCGGCGGCCGACAGCATCGCGACATTGCGCTGGCAGGCCTCGCGGTTCGCCTCTTCCCAGCCGAGCCGCATGCCCGGCAGGGCGAGGGACAGGTTGGCCGGCCGCAGCTTGAGCATCGCGTGGGCGGTCGGGCCGCGGTCCGAACTGGCGGTCTTGAGCTGCCTGGTTGCGGATTGCAGCTCGTCGAGAATGGCCGGCTGGTTGGCGATATACAGTCCGTCCCCGATGCGTGCCCAGAACAGGCGGTAACGGGTCGGGCCGGCCCGGACGCCGAGCGAGCGCATCGGGAGGCCCGCCTTGCTGGTGAGATGGTAGAACTCACCGTGCAGCGGGGTGCCGAACAGCCGGTCGCGCCACGTCGGCGCTTTGCGGGCCAGGCCGGCATCGAGCCGGTCGAGGAAATCGTCCACGATGGGGGCGTTCTGGACGGGGATTGCGATGTAGACCGGACCCGAGAGCGTGCCGGCCAAGAAGCCGAGCTCGGAGAGCACTCCCAGCTCGCGGCGATCCCCAGCGCCGAATAGATCGCAGGCCAGAGTCGGCAAGCTCAGGTCGAAGGGGACGGCCGCATCGCCGAAGTGCAGCCCAGCCTGGTTGCCGATGCCGCGTTCGAGGAATTCCTTGACCCGCGCGGGCTCGATGCCGAGCGCTGCGAGGTCGGCCAGCGGCGCGTCGGCGCGAACGAGGAAATCGTGCGCCGTCACGGCGACAGCGGCCGACCACGCGGCGTGAACGTGCACCGAAGACGCCAGGGCGGCGCCGAACTGTCCGACCGCGGCCACGGGGCGCGGCACCGCGGTAAGTCGCTCGTTGATCCAGCGATCCTTGTTAAGGCGCAGGCCGATGCTCGCAATGGTGCGCCGCGGCACGGGCAGCGGGTCGAGCGGCTCGGGACTGCCGCCGACCACCCGGCCTAGCACGGCGCGCACCGGCTTGTCGGCCGGTGGCAACAGCAGCGCCTCGACGCGAACGTGGCGCGGTCCGGCCTGCAAGCGCAGCGCCGCCGGCGCGAGCCATTGTCGGCCCGTCATGCCGAAGTCCTTCACGAACTCCCGGTAGCTGTCGGCCTCGTCCGCGGTCGCGGTTTGGACGACCAGCTCGTAGCATGGCTTGAGGTTGTCGGCGGTACCTAGAACCGAACAGACGCCCGTGATGCCGTCGGTGGAAAGTGTGTAGGTGCCGCCGAAAGGCGACGCGAGCGGCCCCTTGTTGAACTCGCCCGGCGTGTAGCCGCTGCGGTTCAGCTCCTCGAGCGACGCGGGGGCCTTGCCGACCTGGGTGCGGTAGAGTTCGGCGGCGTGGGCGATCATGCGCAGATGATTTAGACCGACGAGCCGGCGGGCCTGCGTGATTTGCACCGCGGGGCCAAGCAGGCGCTGCAACAGCGCGTGCGGGACATAGACCAGGCCGTCCTCCTCATTGTCACCCAGGGGAAGCTGCGTACGGATGTACTGGAATTCCGGTGTAGCGCCGAGTCCGGATTCCCCCAGGGCGGCGTCGATCACGCGCTCCAGGGCGATCCGCGAGTTGCTGCGGATGTGTACGCCCTTCGACTTCAGGGTGGCGGCGTACGCGCTCAGGCGATGGTCGGCCGTCGCCACATAAACGTAATCGATGCCGCGATACTTGTCGGGGCTCTGGCCGGCGCCCGGCTGGGCGGCGGCGTCGGCCAGGCTGCGCTCGGTACGCCTGCGGAAGGCGTCGATAGTGTCGGCGCGCAGCCGCACGAGCACCGTCACGTCGCTCCCCTCGGCAAGAAAGGGATCGCTGCCGGTGACGGCCACCTGCTCGACGAGCGGCTGCAAGGCGCGATCGTCCGCCTGAAAGACGAGCTGTTGTTCCAGCCGGCGGCGCCAGGGCAGCGGGGTCGCATCCTGGGCGGTCTGCACGCTCAGAAACGCCAGCCACGCGCGGCCGGCATCGAGCGTGGCGGCCAGCCGCTCGATCGAGCGGAACTCGGCGAAATAGAAGTCGGCCGGCACACAGCGCGACAGCAGCGAAACGGCTGGCTTCTCGCTGGTGAGCAGATCCTGCCAGGGCCGATTGGCCACGTCCGGCCCTGGCAGCTGGTCGATAGGCACAACCGGGCCCGGCCGTGCCGGCTTCGGCAGCGAAGGGTTGCCCGCGCTCATGAGTTCCAGCTGCAACGCCTGGACGCGTGCGGCCGTATCGGGGGATGGACCGAATAGAGCGACGGCGCCCTGCGGCGCGACCGGAAGCTAGGGAGGTCGTTCAGGACCTCGTGGACGCGTTCCTCCCGGCGGGCGAGCTGCAGCACGACAAACTGCAGATAGCCATCATCGGGTTGGCGCTTGAGCGCTTCCCGCGCTTCGTCCAGGGTCCAGGGATCGCGGCTGCTCGGCAGCGGTTTGGTGGCGCTCGACGTCGTCGGCGGCGCCGCACCACCCGGCGTCACCGCCGGCTTTGGCCGCGAGCGCGGCAGCGCCAGCAGCGCCAGCGGCAAGAGCAGGCAGACCAGGGCATATATGACGAGACGCTTGGTGGAAGTCATTTCCATGCAACGATCACCTTACGAGTGCACCGATAGGTTCCGCGAGCCGAGCGGGACCGAGACGTTCACAGGTTCCGCTCGGCTCGCGGGACCTACCGGTGCTGCGGGATGCGGTCCGGTCGTTATTATAGAAGCGCCACCTGAGCCTTGGCGGGCGCAAAAAAGAAGCCGACCCTCGCGGGTCGGCTCTTATCGATACCCAAGGTCACTGCAGCGCCTTGGGGCTTGGCGCGAAACCTAAATCGCCGTGCGCAATTCGGCAGCGATTGTGGGGCACGTTTGTTACGTGCCCGACGAAAACCGGGCACGTAACAAACGTGCCCCACAGAAGCATGGTTACTCGTTGCGACGGGAAGCCAGGTCGTCAGGACCGACGAGCAGGGCGCGCCCGACTACGGGGGATGGCGGGGGCACAGCGCGCGTTTCAGGGGGCCTCTGGGCGTTTGGAAGGGGAAGGCCCCTTCTCCGTTCCGGTAGTGCCCGCAGCGTTGGGGAGACATGCGCGCAGCGGCCCAGGGGATTGTCTCGTCGCCAAAAACATACGCCACGATTCGGCGGCGTGCAAGCAATCCCGCAACCAAACGTAAAAACCGCGAATCCGCGCGATTCGCGGTTGAGATATTCGGGCCCGGCGCGGTATGATAGCAATTGCAATATCCATGCACGACAAAAGCTCGCCCCACGGGCCAAGTAATCACCGAGGGGACGGTGCCATGGCCAGCATGATCGACGATCTTCGGCAAAAAGCGCAGGAAGCCCTTGCGCAAGGCGATTATCCGCAGGCACGCCAGCTGTACCGCCAGGCGCTCGGCGCGATCGGCGACCACCCGGACCTGCACTACGGGTTGGCCACGGTCTGCTTCCTGCTCAATGACCTGAACGGCGCCGCCTACCATTTCCTCGAAGTGACGCGGCTGGACCCCCTGCGCACGGCGCCTTCATCAATCTCGGCGCCGTGTACAACCGGCTCGATAAATTCGACGACGCGATCACGGCCTTGCGCAAGGGCATCCAACTCGATGGCAGCCGGGCCGAGGGCTACTACAACCTCGGGGTGGTCCACCGGCACCGCGACCAGCTCGACCTGGCCATTCAGGCGTATCGGGAGGCGACGCGCATCAACCCGCGCATGGCGGACGCGCACTACAACCTGGCCAATATCTACCTGGAAAAGGAACAGTTCCCGATGGCGATCGCGCATTATCGCCATGCGCTGGAGCTGCGCCCGACCTGGGACAAGGCGCAGCGGGGGCTGGAAGCGGCCGTGGCCGCGCAGAACCCCGAGGCCGCCCGTGCTGCCGTCCCGCCGCCGCCGTCAGGCGCTGGCGCGCAAGCTTGATCCGGACCGCCTCATCGATCCTAATTTCCACGGGACCTACCTGCGCGAAATGCACCAGTCGATCATCGACATGGATCGGCAGGGCCATCAGCTGCTCAACGTCTTGCAGAGCGACGTGGAGCGCGTCATCCGCGATCTGTCCAACTGCCTGCTCTTCCCCAACAACCCAGGCAACGACCTCAACGGCCAAATGCAGAAATTCAACGTCGTCGCCGCGCTGCTGCAGCAGATCCAGCAGCATCTGAAGCGCGACATGAAAAAGACGCGGGAAAGCGGCGAGGAGGTCGTGAAGATCTGATCGCAGCCACTCGAGCGGAATTCGCCAGATTTCCGCGCGGGCCTAACACAACCGTGTAGCGGAATTCGCCAGATTTCCGCCTGGGCACAACGGTCATCTATCGGCCGTAGCGACTGAGCAGGTACGCGGTTTCGCGCAGCGCCGCCGCCAGTCCGAGGCCGCCGAGCAGGACGCCACAGAGCCGCAAGTACGCCTGGGTGCGGGCGTCTTCGGAATCGCGATCCTCGACCCATTGGGCCTGCTGGTCGGCCGGGACTGACTGGAGCTGCCGCTCGCGCCAGCGGGCGTCGCGCGCGACCGCCGCCGCGGACGGCAGGAACTGCATCGCGAGGCCTCCCATGAACACCCAGGAGGCGATGAAGAGCCGGGCATAGCTGTACACCGCGCGCATGTCGGTTCCTGCCTCCGGCGCACCGCTGATAACAGGCCGTCTGGAGCACGCGTCGAGTATCCCCGGGGCCGAACTGCGATTCTCAAGAATAAAGTCAATTCCCCGCGGCGAGCTTCTGGCCGCCGAGCACTTGCTGGTTCCATGCCTGCTGCAACTGGGCGAAGCTCATCCCGTAATGCCGCTGCAGGGCCGCTTCGTAGCCGTCGCGCAGACCGTCCCGCACGAAGGTTGTGAACACGGTCGGCCCGCGCTGGTTGCTCAGAAATTCGACCAGCACGACGCTCTGGGCATAGAAGGCGGTCACGCGCCGCGGCTCGGGATAATCCTTCAACAGCATCAGCTCCTTGAGCCCGAACAGCAGTCCCTCCTGATGGCAGCGCAGCAGGTTGTGGCGATGCTGCTGAATCTTCGTCTCCGGCTCACTCAGGACGGCGATGCCCTCGTCCGCCCACCGCGGCAACGGGAATGGACCGAATCGGCCGGCGATGACCGCGTGCGTCGTCTCATGCGGCAGCACGGTCTCGAGCATGGCCGGCGTGTCGAGCCGCATGTGTAGCCAGCGCGCGATCACCCGGGCGGCATCGCTCTCGTCGGCGTTGATGCGTGTATGCCCCGGCGAGGCGGACGGCACACCGGTCGCGTGGCTGTATTCCTGACCGGTTGGGTAGACGATTAGCTCGCAGCGTGGCTGCCAGGCGGCCGCCTCACTGCCGAACCATTTGCGTGCCATCTCCGACCGCGTTCGCTCGGCGACCTGGGCGACCTTCTCGGCGAAGGCATCGTCCTGCTTGTGGAAGATGCGGAAATTCGCCGTCTCGCTGACCTGCCAGCCCTCGGTGTTGCGGCCCAGATGCTTCAAGGCCGTGAGCGCCGCTAGCGGCCCCGGCCCTTGCGGCGTGACCGCTTCGAGCTGACCCTTGGCCCGTTTGTCGATTTCGCTGAGCAACCCTTGCCCGGTGGTGCTTAGCGACGGCGCCAGCGCGATGGCGCCCTGGATCTCTTGCCGCAGCTCGGCCAGCGACTTGCCCGGCAGCGCAGGCTGCGCATTGAGCTGCTCGACCGCGTGGTTGTAGACGCAGTACGCCCAGCGCGTCCGGCCGTCGGCGGTGAGGCCGTCCGGCTGAGCCTGATAGGCCTGTTCGTAGAGCGTGCGCCGGGCCATAGTGTAGCTTGCCGAACTCGTCGTCGGCCTTCGCGATCAGCTGCCGGGACCGCGCGAGCTTGTCGTCGTCAGCGGGCGCGTCGCGCTGATTGCGGATGTCGAACGGGTCGACGGCGATGGCGTCCTCGGCGACGCCGCGCGACCGCCGGCTTGACCGGGGGCTTCGCCGTGTCGCTCGCGCCTATCTTGAAGAACTTGCCGAAGTCGGGAAAGATGCTTGCCTGCTTGGGCTCAACCGGCGGGGCCGGCGGCGCGACCTTCTTTGGCGTCTCGGGCTGCGGGCGGAGCGTGGGGTCGGTGGCCGCGTTCGGCTCCAGGACGCAGAGCCGTTCGAGGAACACCTCGGCCTGGGCGGGCTGATTCGCGAGGTAAAGATCGCGCACGCGGGCCCGGTAGGCTTCGCGCAACAGCCGCAGGAACTCGGCGCTGCCGTTGACATGGGCAAGCTGCCCTTCGAGCAGCTCCACCGCCTTCTTCGAATCGTTGCCGTGTTGCAGGTAATAGCGGGCTTCCTGCATGGCCTGCTGGACGGCGAGCGAGGTCTTGATACCGGCGTCGCCGGCCGGGGGGTCGGCCCGCAGCAGCGCCGGAATGATTGCGAGGCCGAGCGCAACGATAACGAGAAGAGCGGAGGCGAGCCGAGCCATACGAGCATCCTTGCTTGGCGTGGCGGGGTCGTTTCGGATCCGGCGGCAGGGGCGCGAAGTGAGGGCGGCGCGGGGCGGTCCCTCCGTGGATCCGCGTGGGAGGCGGGCAGGCGGTGTGGGTCGGCCTCGCCCTCGCCCGCGCAGTCCATCGCGCCGGCGCTGCTCCCAGCAACGTCACAACGTTAGTCCAGCGGCAAATTATTTACAAGGCGAAGTGGGCCGCACAGGTGGGCATACAATCTTAGTTTAGCGGCGGTTCGCAGAACCGCCTGGACGTAGAGAGACTCCCGTGACCTACCGCATCACCTGGCAAGAGCGGCCCAATGGGCAGGGCCTCGACGGACGCGTCGCGGTGCTGGCAAACGGCGACGGCAGCGGCCTGGAAATCTGGCCAGCGCTCGGGTTCAACGCCTACCGCTGGCACGTGCATTCTGCCGAGCTGCTGTACGCCGACCCGCAGCTTTTCGAGAACGGCCGGCCGACGCGCAGCGGCATCCCGACCCTCTTTCCGTTTCCCAACCGCATCTGCGGCGGCACCTTCACCTGGAACGGCCGAACGTTGCACCTGCCGCCGAACGACCCGGCCGGCAAGAACGCGATCCACGGTTGGGCGTGTCGCCATGCCTGGCGCGTGATCGATGAGGGAACGAGCGCCGAGTCGGCGTGGCTGACCGGCGAGTTTCAGCTCAGCCGCGATGCGCCGGCAGAGTTGCCGCTCTGGCCCGCGGACGCGCGCCTTCGGCAGACGTATCGGCTGCTGGAAAATCGCGTGCGCATCGAAGCAACCGTCGAGGCAGTCGGTGAGCCGCTGCCGTTCGGACTTGGCTATCATCCGTATTTCGCGGTCGCGGCGCTGGGCGGTGAGCAGGCGGTTGTGCTGGTGCCGGCGCGGCGCTATTGGGAGCTTGCGGAGAATCTACCGACCGGCGTGCAGCGTGCCGTCGAGGGAATGCGCGACTTGCGGAACGGTCGAACCCTGGCAGAGCTGACGCTCGACGACGTGCTGACCGATCTGCCGGCACCGCCCGCGGACTCACTGTCGGGCCTTGGCCTGCTTGGCGTCGTCCGCAATCCGGCCGGCGGGCCCACGCTGCGGCTTTATGGCTCGGCAGATTTCCGCGAAGTGGTTGCCTTCACGCCGCCGCACCGCCACGCCGTTTGCCTGGAGCCTTACACCTGCACCACCGACGCGATCAACCTGCAGCAGGCCGGAGTCGAGGCGGGCTGGCGGGTGCTGCCGGCCGGGCAGAGCTGGCAGGGAGTCGTGGAGTTGGTCTTTGACATGCGTTCGTAGCTCAAGAGCCGCCATGGCCCGCAAACGGAAAATTCCCACCTTCGCCGAGTTGGCCGGCCACCTGGCCGGCCGGCTGCGCCCGCCGTTCGGCATCGTGCTCGGCTCGCCCGCCGAGGTGACCGACCTCGCCGCGGCGCTGCCGGCCGGCGCGGTAGTCTGCTACCAGATGGACCTGTTCCAGGCGGGCCGGCTCAAGCAGGAGCTGGCGGCACTCGGCACCGAGGCCGCGGTCCACGCCGCCGCCGACCTGTGGGACCTGCCCGCGCCGGTGCAGACGCTGCTCTACCCCGTCGCGCTGGGCGGCGAGCGCGCTCTCAAGCTCGACATGGTCGAACAGGCCTATCACGCCCTGTTGCCGCACGGAATGTTCGTGGTGCTGTCCCCGTATGAGCGCGACGAGTTTTTTCCGCACGCGCTCAAGAAGGTCTTCGGCAAGGTGCACAGCCCGATGGGCACCGGCAACCGCGTCTTCTGGTGCCAGCGCGAGGGCGACCGGCCGCGCCGCCGGCACGAGATCGTCTTTCAGGTGCGCGTCGACGACACCACGTCGTGCCGGTTCACGAGCCGTCCAGGCGTGTTTTCCTATGGGAAATTCGACGACGGCGCCCGTGCCCTGGTCGAGGCGATGGACGTGGCGCGGGCGAACGCATCCTCGACGTCGGCTGCGGCATCGGCACCAACGGCATCCTCGCCGCCCGCCGATCCGGTCCGACCGGGTTCGCCGCACTGGCCGACAGCAACCTCCGCGCCGTCGCTCTGGCCGATCTGAACGCCCGCACGATCGGCGTGCCGTCCTTCGAGACGCTCGCCTCCGCCACGCTTC
Organism: uncultured Gemmataceae bacterium; assembly: GCA_963834865.1. Classification (GTDB taxonomy): domain Bacteria; phylum Planctomycetota; class Planctomycetia; order Gemmatales; family Gemmataceae; genus CAWIDK01. The sequence goes on along the minus strand of CAWIDK010000005.1, from coordinate 134,038 downwards.
GCGAGCTGCCGCGCGGCTCGTTTGACCTGGTGCTCGCCAATCCGCCGTATTACGCCCAGCTCTCGATCGCCCAGCTCTTCATCGAGCGTGGCCGATTCGCGCTGAAACCCGGCGGCCGCTTCTTCCTGGTCACGAAACAGCCCGATGCCGTCTATCCGCTCCTCGCAGAGGCATTCGGCGAACCGCAAGCCGAGGAACGGCGCGGCTACATCGTGTTTCGGTGTGAGTCCCGGAGGGACTAAGAAATGAGCACGATCACCCGCACTCTGCCGGTCGATGGCCGCGAACGCAGCTATCTCCTCCACGTTCCCAGCCACGACCGCACGCAAACCTGGCCGGTGGTCCTCGCCTTTCACGGCGCGACCAGCAACGGCCGGCTGATGGAGCAATTCAGCGGGCTGAGCGCCAAGGCGGACCAGGCCGGCTTCGTCGCGGTCTATCCCAACGGCACCGGCAACCTGCCCAACGTATTGACCTGGAACGGCGGCGCTTGCTGCGGCTACGCAGTCAACAACAACGTCGACGACGTCGCTTTCGTTCGCGCCGTGCTCGATGACCTCGGCCAGGTGTTGCCGATCGATCCGCGCCGGATATACGCGGCCGGCATGTCGAATGGAGCGCAGATGGTGTATCGGCTGGCGGGCCAATTGGCGGAGCGCATCGCCGCGATCGCCGCGGTGGCCGGGCCGATGGGGCTCGCCGGCTGGCACCCCGCCCGTCCGGTCCCCGTGCTGCACATCCACGGCACCGACGACCAGTTCGCCCCATTCCGCGGCGGCCGCGGCCCCCGCAGCGTCTATGGCACCGACTTCTTCTCCGTCAAGCACACCGTCCGCCACTGGGCTCGCCGCAACGGCTGTCCCGAGACGCCGACGGTCACCGAGGAACCGCCGCGCGTCGACGATGGCACGCGTATCGTGCGGAATGTTTACGGACCGGGCCGAAACAGCTCCGAGGTGGTGCTGCTTGTGGTCGAGGGCGGCGGCCACACCTGGCCCGGCCGCCCGCCGGTGCCGCTGGTGCTGGGCAAATCAACGGCGAACCTCGACGCGAATGACGCGATCTGGGAGTTTTTTGCGCGGCATCCAATGCCGTCAGGGTAGTGACGCAAGCGACACAATGAAGGGAAACGCCGGCCCAAGATTCTTGATGAGCTTGTCATCCGCCGTGACCAACTCACAGCTTTCCTGTTCGGCTAGCGCGACATAGAGGCAATCGTAGACACCGACCCGCATCGCTGAGGAGATGGCGTAAGCGCGGGGCAATAGCGGAATGTACGGGTGCAGCGGCGGCGCAGCTTTCATGATCTGCTGGAGAAAGGCTGCTCCTTCCGCGGGTGTGATTCGGCCTTGCCGCTCGGCACGCGTCAGCCCGTGGGCGATCTCGACGGGAAAAATGTCCGGCGCGAGCACTTCATGGATGCCGTTTTGATGATCGTCCCGCAGCTGCCGCGCCTTCGGGGTGTCGGCCTCCACAACTGCCCATTTGAACGCGACGTTGGCGTCGAGTACGTATTTCATTCGTCACGCAACTCGCGTATCGCCGGGACACCAATGTCGAGGATACCATGCCTGCGGAAAACCTCCTCGCCTAGGCGGTCCATCCGCTCGCACGCCTTGCGTGCTTCTTCGGGATCACGCAGGCCGTTGGCAAGGTCGTCGGCAGCTTTCTGCAATTCAGCCATCAACTCCGCTGGAATCAGACTATCGAATTGTGCCTTCATAGCCTTATTCTCCTTCGCGTTTGCGCCTGCGTCAACAGGCGGCGGCACCGTTGATGTTGTTCTTGCGCTACTTCGCCTGCACCGTGCTCGCATCCAGGAAGTCCCGCGGCCGCAGCGTGAAGCTGGCCCACTCGATGCGCATGCCGGGCCAGTCTTCGGTGCGTGGCAAATGGTGCAGGTGCAGCACATACCACAGCACCACGTTCTGGCCCGCGATCGGCTCGTCGTTGAGGTACTTCGGCAGGATCGTGCTCAGCGGACGGTTGTCGTTCGGATGCTCGTCGGGATGATGGCGTGTCACCCATAACTCGGCCTGGGCGAACTTCTCGCCGGCGGCGCCGCGATAAGTGCCGCCACTCGGGACCAGCTCGTAGGATCGCGGCAGGCCCAGGGCGTTCTTCGACGCGGGGTTCACCACCCGCCAGGTGCGGAAGTTCTCGGAGCTGGCGGGACGGGCGGTTTCCTTCGTCAGCGCCGTCCAGCGGTGCTTGCCCGACGGGCTGCCGGGCTGGTCCTGCTCGTAGTTGAATTCCTCCACGACGTTCTTCTCGCCGTCAATGTCGAAATCGAGGCAATAGTAGATGTTGTGTACGTGCGACGGCGCGAACAGCTTGTCCTTGCCGACCTGCGAGCCAAACTCGGACGAGTCGCCCGTGCCGATGTGCTGTAACGGGCCGGTCAGGCCGATCTCCGGCGTCAGCGTGCCGTCCTCGCGGAAGTTCCAGCGGCTGACATAGTGGTAGCCGGCGAGGTTGTAGGCGCACCACAGGACCAGCGTCTTGCCGTAGGCCCGGCCGAGGTTGCCGACATAGGACAGCCCGGTCGCCTCCTCGTGCATCATCACGACGCGTTTGCCGTCGGCTTTGCCCTCGGCATTCCACGCGAGGCAGCTCACCGCCGCGGGTACGCAGTCCTTGCCCGGGTACAGCTCGATCAGGCGCGGGCCGACGCCGCCGCCGAAGTCCTCGGGCCGGGGTTCGCCGCGATTGTACGGCACGAATATTTCGGCCAGGCCGGCGTACTTCAGGACCGATTTGCCGTGGAACGCGACGTTCTCGATGACCAGCCCGTTGCGCGGATGGATCGCCCAGGTGAACTGCCAGCCTTCCCAGCGCACGTTGCGGACGTCGACCACGAGCGAGCTGCCCGACTGCCTGGGCTGCGACGCCACCGGCGGCGTGGGTCGGCCGAAGGAGAACAGAGATAGGACGAGCGCGACCAGCCAAAAGCCAGTGCGATGCCGCGACATGGGAGACCTCCGTGGAAGAGAAAACGAGCATTCGCCAGCGTCGATCTTAACAGATTGGCGGCGCGGGGAAAGAGGATGCGGCATGCAGTTCGCTGTGTTGGCTACTGGAGGTGTGCCATGATCCGCAAGTTGAAATCGGGCGAGTATCGGCTCTATTCGAGAAAGGTGGACGCCAAGACGGGCAAGCACCGCAATCTCGGCACATTCACGACCCGCGCCGCCGCGGAGAAGCATGAGAAAGCCGTGCAGTTCTTCAAGCGGCAGGGGTAGGTGCGTAGGACGGCCTTCCTAGCCCATGTTTAACAAGTGTCGGGGTAGTTTTTGACGTAAGTCCTTAATTTTCAACGCGCGGAGGTCCAGTTTTCAGAAAACCGTAGTGACAATCATTACAAACATTTTAGCTGTTTTGTCCGCATTTCATCGAATATCCGGTTGACGGACCGGTGGATTTGTTGATGATAACATCATGTTCATCCGCTCCGTCAAAGTTCCGTCCTCCAACGGCACCGTCCACGAGTATGTCCGCATCGTCGGCTCGGTGCGCGAGAACGGCAAGGTCAAGCAAAAGGTCATCGCCAACCTCGGGCGACGCGACACCCTCGAAGCCGTCCTGCCGCTGCTCAATCGCTTTCTCACCGGCGAGGAAGGGCCGCAGGCCCTGGCCCAGCAACTCGGCGCCGAGGGACCCATCGAAATCCTCGACGCCAGTACCTGGGGACCGATGCTCGTCGCGCGCCACTTCTTCGACCAACTGGGCCTCTGGCAATGGCTCGATGCTGGTCGGCGTTGGCCCAAGTTGCGGCCGAGCGAAGACCCCGCCGACGACTGGGTCAGCCGCGTCCTGGTGCTGATCACCAACCGCCTGGTGCGGCCGGCCAGCGAGCACGGTTTGGCCGCGTGGCTGGAGACCGATTACGTGTGCGACCGGCATGGTCGCCGGTACGTACCCTGTTGGAAGCAGCAAGGCCGCGTCCAGGTCGACTTGGGGCAACTGCAGCGTTGGTATCGCACGCTGGATCATCTGGGGTTGAACAAGGACGCCGTGGAAGTGGCGCTCTATGAGCGGCTGCGGACGTTGTTCGAGTTCGACGCGGACCTGGTGATGTACGACCTGACCAGTACGTATTTTGAAGGCCATGGTCCGCCGACGCTGGCCAAGCACGGTTACAGTCGCGACGGCAAGCCGCGGAACGTGCAGGTGGTGGTGGGCGTGGTGATGGTGGCGGGTTGGCCGATCGCACATCACGTGTGGGCGGGCAACACGCGTGACAGCACGACGGTCAAGGAAGTCATCCAAGACCTGGCCCGGCGTTTTCGCCTTCGGCGTATCGTCTTTGTCGGTGATCGCGGCATGGTGACCGAGAGCAATCTGGCCATGCTGCAGGCGGCGGCGGAACATGGCTACTTGGTGGGCATGACGCGTCGCCGCAATCCGGAGGCGGAGGCGTTGATTGATCGCGTGGACGAAACGAAGTGGGTCGACTGCCCCAATGGGATCACCGCGCGGGCGAAACCAAATCCACCCCGGACACGAGTGCAAGAGGTCGCCTGCGACCGTGCCGGCGTGCGAGTGTTTGTGGTCGATAGCGACGAGCGTCGGGCCTATGAAGAGCGGCAACGTAGCAAAGCGATGGAGCGGGTGCGTGCGGCCTTGGCGAAGGTGCAGGCGCGCGTGGCCAAGGGCCAGTTGAAGCAGCCGGCCAAGATCGGCGCGGCGGCCGAGCGGGCGTTGCAAAAGAACCACGGCTATCGTTACTACATGTGGGAGTTCAAAGAGGGACAATTGGAGATCGCGGAGCACCCAGTGAATTTACCTCGGGAAAAGAAGTATGAAGGGCGCTACCTCATCCAGACCGATCAGACGGCGATGACGCCCGCGGAGGCGGTGGCGCACTACAAGGACTTAAGCGAGGTGGAACGGGGCTTTCGTTCGCTCAAGGATCCGCTGGGCATGCGGCCGATCTGGCATCACACGGCGCGGCGGGTGAAGGCACACATTTTTGTGGCGGCGTTGGCGTTCTTGATCGAGCGGATGCTGGAGCGCGCCTTGAAAGATGCTGGCCTGTCGCTCTCGGCGCAGTCGGCCTTGGAAGCATTGCAGACGATTCGCTACGTGCAATTCCGCGTTGCGGAAGAGCTCCGTAGCGGCACGACACCGGGTTCGTCCCGCGCCCGCCAGGTACTCAACGCCATCGGTCTGGCCGACCATCGGCCGCCGGCGCCGCCCGCGGGCGATGAAACGACAATGTAGTGACTAATCCAAAAATCAGCCCTTACGCAGCAAGGACTTACGGCGACACTTGTTAAACATGGGCTAGGCCGTCCATCGGCGGACGGCCTAGGAAGGCCGTCCTACGTCGTTCGCGATGTTAGTCGTGTACTTCGCCGCCGGGGAGCCGCGGTATTCGACCATCTCGCTGAAGTTCAGTCCGAGCTTCTCCAGCACGCGCACCGAGGCGACGTTCGCGGGATCGACCAGGCCGATGATGCGCTCGAGGTGCAGGACGCCGAAGCCGTAGCGGATCGCCGGCCGCGACGCTTCGGTCGCCAGTCCGCGGCCCCAGTGCGCCGGCAGCAGGCGATAGCCGATGTCCACCTCGCGCAGGTCGTCGAGGTACTTCAGCCCCGTCATGCCGATGAGTTGGCCGTTACTCTTGAGAATGCACGCCCAGCGGCCGTAGCCGTATTTCTGATAATCCGCGATGGGCCGTGTGCGGAGGATATCCCGCGCTTCGTCGACAGTTGCCGGACCGGCGTCGCTGGTAAAGCGAGTGACTGCCGGGTCGCGGTGTAACTCGAAGAACGCCTCGGCATCGTCGAGCGTGAATTCGCGCAGCAGCAGGCGATCGGTTTCGCAAATGACGGTGGCCATTGCACACGTACTCCACATTAAGCCTCGATGCCGACGACTGCGCTACGGCGCTCGGTGAGAATCGTATCACGCCAACGGCCGAGGTGCTGGGCAATCCGCTCGCGCCGGCCGAGGATGCGGAAGCCGCACGCCAGCTGCAGCCGAATGCTCGCCGTGTTCTCGGCGAAGGTGGCCCCTTGCAGCGTCCAGATGCCGTGGCGTTCCGCAGACGCGATCAGGGCCGTCAGCAGACGTTTGCCGATCCCTCGGCCACGGGCATCAGCCGCCACATAGAGGCTGACCTCCGCGACCCCGGCGTAGCAGCGGCGCGTGGAAGTCGGCGCGAGGGCGGCCCACGCGATGACCCGATCCGCTTGCCGCACCACCAGCCGGCTGTGCGTATGGTGGGCGGCGTCCCAGCGTTCCCACGGCGGCGCCTCCGTCTCGAAGCTGCAATGGCCCGTCGCCAGGCCGTCGAGGTAGATGCAGCGCACCTGCTGCCAGTCGTCGGACCGCATGTCGTCGATCTCGTCCATAGAAGTCAATCGAATCCAAGGTCAGCCTGCAGCCGAGCGGACCGGACGATGTCGGTTTCGTCCACGTTGCCGGCCTCCACCAAGGCGGCTCGGACACCCAGGAACACCTGGGCTTCGCGCCATTCGTCGCTGGTGGCGCAAGCTGGCGCCTCCCAATAAGGCCGCCGGATCGCGAGAAAATGGGCCAAATCCAGCACGGTCTGTAAGCCACGTGGGAATGACCACAGCTTGCCCGGCAAGCGTACCAGCGGCGGCAGCGGACAATCCAACACGCGCTGCAGCTCGCGCAGCGCGTCGGCGTGATCGGCAAGCGGAACTGATCGCGCAAGGCGAGCGATGTCACCCCGCGGCGCGGCTGGCGCGAGCCCTGCGCGATGTGGATGGCGTCAGCCAACTCGTCGAGTAGTCGAACCATGACAAGAGACTCCAGTTGCCAGCGGTCTTGGAGCGATTCTCCCCTTTTTGCGGCGCGGCGGCAAGAGACTGTGGCGGCGACCGCTTGACTGCCGCCGGTACAATGACGCAGGTTCATTCCGGAGGTAGCCCATGACTCGCTTCTGGCAGCACTTCATCAGCAATGGGCCCGAGTCCGCGTCCGGCTCGCCGGCCCCCGATCCCGCACCTGACGAAAACGAGGCGCTCGACGCCTATTCCCGGGTCATCGTTCGCGTCGCCGACACGCTGCGGCCAGCGGTGGTCAACCTCCGCGCCGGCAAGGGTCGCGACGCCGGCGGCGGCTCGGGAGTGCTATTCACGCCCGACGGATTTCTGCTTACCAACGCCCACGTGGTCCGCGGCTTCGCTCGGCCACGCATTCGCCTGCACGATGGCCGCGAAGTCGGCGGTCGGGTCGTCGGCACCGATCCGTGGACCGACCTCGCCGTCGTGCAGGCCGAGACGCAAGCGCTGCCGTTCGCCGAGCTGGGCGATTCGGGCAAGCTGCGCGTCGGTCAGCTGGTCGTCGCGATCGGCAGCCCGTTCGGCTTCGAGTCGACGGTCACAGCTGGCGTCGTCAGCGCCCTGGGCCGAACGCTGCGCACGCTGACCGGACATCTCGTCGACAACGTCATTCAGACCGACGCCGCTCTCAATCCGGGCAATTCCGGCGGGCCGCTCGTGGACAGCCGTGGCCGGGTCATCGGCATCAACACGGCGATCATCGCTCCCGCCCAGGGCATCTGCTTCGCCATACCGGCGAACATGGCCCGCGACATCGTGCCGCACCTGCTCAAGCACGGCAAGGTGCTGCGCGGCTACCTTGGCCTGCACGCTCGAACCGTGCCGCTGCCGGTGGCCACGCGACGGCAATTCGAGCTGACGCAGGACGCCGCGGTGCAGGTCGTCGCCATCGAGGCCGGAGCGCCCGCCGACCAGGCCGGCATTCTCGAGGAGGACCTGATCCTATCGCTGGGCGACGAGCCGGTCACGAGCGTGGACGATCTGCACCGCCTGTTGACCGAGCTGGCGATTGAAGTGCCCACGTCCGTCGTCGTGCTGCGTGGTCAGCGCCGGCTCGAACGGCTCGTGCTGCCGCAAGAGTATCCGCATCCGGCGCCGCACTGAACGCCCGGCGGGGCACCTTTCTACGCGCGACCGAAAAGACTTCCGAAGTCTCCGAGGCTTCGGAAGTCTGACGACAGCCGCGCCGCCTGTCTATAATGATTGATGAAGGAATGATGAGATCGCCTTGCGATCGCATTCCTGGGGCGACCGCTGCCTGGCGAGGCGGTCGCCTCACCGACCTGCGACGCCGAGCAGGTCTCTCCAACCGCATCGGCGAACATGACAGGTGTGACATGCGCAAGCCTTGTTGGTCTATGGCACTGCTGGCTGCGGCGGCGCTTCTCTTGAGCACCGATCCCGTTCACGCGCAGCGTGGCGGCCGTGGCGGCTTTGGCGGCGGCCGCGCCGGTGGCTTTTCCGGCGGCTTTCGCCCCGGCTTTTCCGGCGGCGCCTTTCGCGGCGGCGGCTACGGCTTCGGCGGCTATGGCTTGGGCTACGGCGGCTATCTGCCGTATGCCTACGGTAATTACTACCGGCCGTATTACGGCGAGGGGTATTACGGGTACGGCCTGGGATTGGGCGCGTACGGTCCCTACTACGGGGGCGTGACGCTGGCAGCCTACAGCAGCTTCTACCCAGACCCGGTGGTGGGCGGGCTGGCGCAGAATCCGCTGGGGCAAAACCAGGCGGGCCAAAACCAGCCGTCGTCGGAACGGCCGCCCCCGGATGATGCCGGTCACCTAAGGCTGACCGTGCCGGAGAATGCGGAGGTGGTGATTGACGGCGTGAAGACCACGCAAACGGGTACGACGCGGGAGTTCGTCTCGCCGGCGGTCACTCCGGGTTCGCGATATGTCTACAAGGTGACGGTCCGTTACACCGACGCCAAGGGCAAGGTGATCGAGGACACGCGCGACATCCGCTTCCAGGCGAACGATTGGTTCTCCATCGACTTCACGCGTCCCGCGCCATCGGGGCCGTTGCCCATGCCGGCGCCGTTGCCCAAAGAAAACAAGGAACCGTAGGGGCGAGAATTCGGTGAGCCGGGAGCGTAAGCGACCGGAGTGATGCACCGAATCACTCCGGTCGCTTACGCTCCCGGCTCGCCTTGCACATTTCTCAACCACATCCCGATGTCGCGCCGCAGGTGTCGCATTTGCAGCAGGAGCCGCTGCGCACCAGCGTGAGCTGCCCGCACTCGCCGCACGGGTCGCCCTCGTAGCCCTTGAGCCGGGCCAGACGAACCTTCTCGATGGTGCTGGTGCTCGTGCCGTGACCATGGCCGTTGCTCTTGCCGTGGCCGTTCGCGTCGTCCGATAGCGGGTTGAGATGGCCGGTCCGCGGCGTCGCGAACGGCTTGGGCAACGCCTGCGCCGGATCGAGCATCGGTTCATCGAGCAAATCGTCGCGCCAAACTCCGAGTCCTCGTCGTCGTGCTGATGCATGGCGTCGCCGCGCAGGTCCTCCGGCTGCGACGTGGGCCAGGTCGTGCCGACCGAGGTAGGTGATCGCCAGCTCGCGGAAGATGTAGTCGATGATCGACGTCGTCATCTTGATGTGCGGGTTGCCCTGCACCGACGCCGTTGGGCTCGAAGCGCGTGAACAGGAACGCGTCCACGAACTCGTCCAGCGGCACGCCGTGCTGCAGGCCGAGCGAAATGGCGATGGCGAAGCAGTTGGTCATGCTGCGGAAGGCGGCCCCTTCCTTGTGCATGTCGAGGAAGATCTCGCCCAGCGTGCCGTCCTCGTATTCGCCGGTGCGCAGGTAGATCTTGTGGTTGCCGATGCGCGCCTTCTGGGTGTAGCCGGCCCGGCGATCGGGCAGCCGCCGCCGGTGGGCGATGTAGCGGTGACGATCTTCTCGGCCACCTTCACCGGTTCGGTCTGCGTCGCCTCCGCCTGGGCCTCGGCACCTCGGCCGTCGGTTCGTCCGCGTCGGCGACCGTGTTGAGCGGCTGGCTCAGCTTCGAGCCGTCGCGGTATAGGGCGTTGGCCTTGAGCATCAGCTGCCAGCTCAGGCAGATATGCCTTCTTGACATCGTCGATGGTCGCGTTGTGCGGCATGTTGATCGTCTTGGAGATCGCCCCGGAGATGAACGGCTGGGCGGCCGCCATCATGCGGATGTGCGACTCGGCCGACAGGAAACGCTGGCCGATCTTGCCGCACTTGTTGGCGCAGTCGAAGACGGGGTAGTGCTCCGGCTTGCAGGTGCGGCGCGCCCTCGATGGTCATGGTGCCGCAGACGTACAGCGTTGGCCTCGGCGATCTGGTCGCGGGTGAAGCCGAGGGCGGCCAGCAGGTCGAAGCCCGGCGCGTCGATCTGCTCCTCGGTCAGGCCGAGCTGTCTGCAGGAACGTCGTCGCCGACGGTCCAGCGATTGAAGACAAAGGACAGCTCGAAGACGCGCCGGCAGCTGCGTCTCGATGCGCTGCGAGCACCTCGTCGGTGAAGCCCTTGGCCTTGAGGCTGGCCGCGGTTGATGTGCGGGCAGCCGTGCAGCGTGCCGGGGCCGCGGCAGTAGCGGACGATCTCGTCGATCTGCGCGCGGCGTGTAGCCGAGCCGCGCCAGGGCCGGCGGGATGGAGGCGTTGATGATCTTGAAGTAACCGCCGCCGGCCAGCTTCTTGAACTTGACCAGGGCGAAGTCCGGCTCGACGCCGGTCGTGTCGCAATCCATTACCAGGGCGATGGTGCCCGTCGGAGCGATGCACGTGACCTGGGCGTTGCGGTAGCCGTGCTTCTCACCCAGGCTCCAGCATGCGATCGCATTCACGGCGGGCCGCTTCGAGCAGGTAGTCCGGGCAGTAGCGCTCGATCGATGCCGACCGGCGGGATGGTCAGCCCCTCGTAATCCGCGGCCGGCGCGTTGTAGGCGGCCCGGCGGTGGTTGCGGATGACGCGCAGCATCGGCTCGCGATTGGCCTGGTAGCGCGGGAACGGCCCGACTCGCCGCGGCGATCTCCGCCGACGTCGCATAGGACGCCGCGTGCATCAGCGCGGTCACGGCGCCGCACTGGGCGCGGCCCTCGGGCGAGTCGTAAGGAATGCCCTGCACCATGAGCAGCGAGCCCATGTTGGCGTAGCCCAGGCCGAGCGTGCGGAAGTCGTACGACTTCTGCGCCACCGACCTGGCTGGGGAACTGGGCCATGTAGACCGAGATTTCCAGGATCAGCGTCCACAGCCGGCGTGGCGTGGCGGAACGAGTCGACGTCGAAGCGGGCCGTGCGCTGCGTCGTAGAACCTGCAGCAAATTAAGGCTCGCGAGATTGCACGCGGTATCATCCAGGAACATGTATTCGCTGCACGGATTGACTTGCATTGATCCGGCCGTCGGCGGGGCAGGTGTGCCACTCGTTGATGGTGGTGTCGAACTGCATGCCCGGATCGGCACACGCCCAGGCGGCGTAGGCGATCTGGTCCCACAGTTCGCGGGCCTGCAGCGTCTTGCGCGGCTTCGGCGGGCGGCCTTCACGGCGGGCTTTCTCCATTCTCGGTTCGCCAGTAAAGGTGCCAGGGACCGTCTTTCTCACACGGCGTCCATGAACTCGTTGGTGATGCGGACCGAGTTGTTGCTGTTCTGGCCGGACACGGTGATAGTACGCCTTGGAGTTCCAGTCGGTGTCGTACTCGTCGATCTGAACCGACGTGAAGCCCTGCTGGGCAAGGTGGATCATCGCGCTCGATGTAGTTGGCCGGCACGAGGTCGGCCAGGGCGTCGGCAATGGCGCTGCGCAGGTTGCCGTTGCGCTTGCGATCGCAGCGCTCGTCCGCGACCGGCCAATCGTGGCACGCCTTGAGGATGGCGTTGAGGTGGCGGTCAGAGGTGCTTCGAGCCGGTGACCAGGGCGGCGACCTTTTGCTCCTCGACCACCTTCCAGTTGACGAATTCCTCGATGTCGGGATGATCGAGATCGAGCACCACCATCTTGGCCGCGCGGCGGGTGGTGCCGCCCGACTTGATGGCGCCGGCGGCCCGGTCGCCGATCTTGCAGAAAGCTCATCAGCCCGCTCGACTTGCCGCCGCCGGAGAGCGGCTCGCCCTCGCCGCGCAGGTGCGGAGAAATTCGATCCAGTGCCCGCTCCGTACTTGAAGATCCGTGCCTCGCGGACCCACAGATCCATGATGCCGCCTTCGTTCACGAGGTCGTCCTGCACGGACTGGATGAAGCACGCATGGGGGGCTGGGTGCTCGTATGCGGACGTCGAGCGCGTCATCGCGCCGGTCTTCGGATCGACGAAGTAATGGCCCTGCGGCGGGCCCTCGATGCCGTACGCCCAGTAAAGGCCCGTGTTGAACCACTGCGGGCTGTTCGGGGCGGCCATCTGCGCGGCCAGCATGTAGCAGTTTTCGTCGAAGAACGCCTGGGCGTCGGCCTCGCTGGAGAAGTAGCCGCCCTTCCAGCCCCAGTAGGTCCAGCAACCCGCCAGTCGTCGAAACACCTGCCGGGCGTCCGTTTCCTGGCCGAGCGTCGCACCCGCGGCGGGAACGCTGCGCTGCAGCCACAGCGGCACGCCGTCCTCAGCGACCTTGGCGATGGCCGCGGGAACGCCGGCGCGGCGGAAATACTTCTGGGCCAGGATGTCCACGGCCACCTGCGACCACGATTCCGGGGCCTGCAGGTCGTTCATCTCGAAGACCACCGAGCCGTCCGGATTGACGATCCGCGAGGAGCGCGGCACAAACCGCAGCGCCTTGAATGGGTCCTGACCAGTGGTGGTGTAGCGGCGCGGGATGAGCATGGCAGAACCTTTCAGTTCGATGAAGATGGCGTGCAGCGCACCCAAGTCGCAACGACCCGCGTGTCCGGCCGAACCTTCAACGTGCTTCGTGCAGATTCTCCTTCGGTCCAGCTCGCGACACGCGTCTCCCAGGAACAGGGCAATTCTACCCGATTATCGACTGCCTACAAGACGGGAAGTGAACAAATTGCCATTATTTCGACGCGGGCCAGGACGCGGGGATTCATCCCCGCGAAGGCCACGTTTACGGCGCACGGCAGCGCTCGTACAGACCCGACGCTCCTGTTCGGGCCGGAATGCCAACGCGACCAATCGCTTCGGACTTGGTACGCAAGCCAATCAGGCACGGGGCCGGGCGCAGCTGGCGATTCTCCGGAATTCCGATGAGTGTGAAGATTTACAGCCAGATTCGATGAGGTCGGCGGGAATTCGCGCGCGATTGAGGTTGGCGAGCGTTGCAATGATCCGGCCAATCACTTCCTCTTCTTTACGGACTGAACGCCGCCGCCCGGCTTGGGCGGCGGGGTTTCGGTCCGCACGCCGAGGTAGCTCGGAAAGCGCGGCACGCCAGCGTCGGATAGTTCCTGGTAGCGAAACGTCACCGTGGCGCCGACGGCCGGCGGCGTGCCGCGCTCGCGGTCGCTGAAGCCGGTGCCGATGGCAAACTCGGTGCCGTCGGGCAGACGCACCCGCAGCGCCCCGAGCCGGCCCTTGTGCTTGCCGGCGCCCGCGAGGTGGCCGATCACCACCGCCTCCGCATCGTGAAAGCGCTTGACCTTCAGCAGCGTCGCGGACCGCCCCGCCTCGTAGCGCGAGCCCGGCTGCCGCAGCATCAGCCCTTCGCCGCCCAGCGCCTCGACGCGCGCCAGCTCCGCTCGCAAATGCTCGATGCCCTTGCACAGTGCCTGTTCGTGCGGCTGGGCGAATTTCGGCGGGCGAACCGCGAGCGCGTCGCGCAGCGCCGCAAGCCGATCCTCGAAGCCGCCGCCCGCGCCCGGCGCGTCGAAGACGACGTAGCGCACCTCGGCCCAGAGGTCAGTCCGGTCCTGCCGCCGCACGATGCTGACGGTTCGCTGAAACTTCTTGCGGGCGATCCACAGCTCGCCGTCGAGCGGCATCGAGGGCAGCCCGTTGACGAACCAGTCGGGCGCGTGAAACAGGTTGCCCTGCCGCGACAGGAATTGCCGGCCGTCCCAGTAGGCGCGGACACCGTCGAGCTTCTCGCTCAGCCACCAGCCGGCCAGGTCGGCGCTGGTGTCCCAGCTCGCAGCAAGGAGCAGCGGCGGCCCGGCGTCGGTCGCCGCGTCGTCCGCGGCCTTGACCGCCTTCTGCGGCAGCGCGCCCCGATTCGCGCCTCCTCGGCCGCATCGCCGCGCAGCTTGCGCAGGTGCTTGCAGGTGCGCCGTTCGATGGCGACCGACTGGTTACGCCACGCGGGACAGGAGCACGAGTAGACGCCGCCCACGTTCTTGAGGACATAGGGCTTCGCCCCCGAGCCCTTCATTTCGCACGATTCGCCGTCAGCCAGGTCGGGCATCGCAGCACCTCGGGAACGGATTCATTGGATTGTCCGCTGTCGTACCAGAGCCCGTCAAGGTCGAATGTCGCGAGGACGCAAACGCCTTTCCTGGCCGTGACCGCCGCGGTACAACAGCGATGGACACGTCTGCGCATCGAGACGAGGGAGGCAGCGATGGAACTGTCGCCGGCACAAACGGAGATTCGCGATCGGTACGTGCAGGCCCTGGTCGCGGCGGTGCTGCCGCTCAAGGCGGGGCCCGATCCGGAGCTGACGCTGGAATTGCTCATCGACGCGGCGGGGATGCTCAAGGAACATCTCGAGCAAGAACTCGATGAGATTCGCCTGGAGCAGGTGGAGTAAGCGTCCCTGACCGGGTACAGTAGAGGAGTACCCGGAGGGTTGGCTTATGGACTGGTCGGACTTTTGCGCAAGCTTCTGCAGGACCACAGCGGTGAGGTGCTGATCCTGCTCCTGTCGTCGCTGATGCTCGTGACGCTGCTGATCGTGACGCCGTTCCTGCTGCGCCACAATCACCGCAAGGCCGAGATGCGCCATCGCGAACACATGCAGGCGCTGGAGCGCGGCCAGGTGTTGCCGGTCGACGACGACCGCGCCCGCGTTGCCGGCCGGACGGCGATGTTCGTGCCGATGGTGGTGATGCTGGCGGCCGCCGCGGTGACGTGCTTTCTGGTGTCGTCGCACGCGGACAACCTGTTCGCGTGCGCGCTGGCCGTCTGGGTCGTCGCCGGCGTCGTCAGCCTCACCGCGATCACCGGCGGGGTAGCCCTGATCGGCCGGCTCGCGCAGATCCAGGCTCGGCAGGAAGACGACGTGGAGGAAGAGGAGCCGGCGGAGGAAGAGGAGCAATTTACGCCTTAACAGAACCCAAAAGTACAGCGAGCCTCCCGCGTAAGCGGGGGGAGGACTCCCCCGAGTCCTCCCCCCGCTTACGCGGGAGGCTCGCCGTTGTTTAGGCGCTCTAATTCAACCGCCGCGAAGCTGCGGAATGTAGATGCTCGCGATATTGAAGTAAATGATGATCCCGGTCACGTCCACAAACGTCGCCACGAATGGGCTCGACGCGATGCCGGGGTCGACGCCGATGCGGCGGAACAAGAGCGGCAGCATTGAGCCGACCAGCGTGCCCCACAGGCAGATGCCCGCCACTGCCTGGGCGATTACCAGCGCCAGGCTCCAGCGGCTGACCGCCTCGGTGCGCGTCTCGCTGCCGGCCGGGATGTGGTAGGTGCGCGTCCCCTGGCCCGCCGGATTGTCCGGATCCAGTTCCTTGCCGGGCCCCTGCTCCTCGATGCGCTGGCCGCGCGGCGGGATGACCTGCACGTTGTTGTCGAGGTCCGAAATCTGCTTGCTGCCCCTGGGGAATTCCATGCGGCCCTCGCCGACCTCGCGCACACGGTCGACGAGTTCGGGCGGCACCCGGATGTGATACGTTTCCTCACGTTTGATGATGTTGCCGCGCACGTCCTCTGGCGTGAGGCTGCCGCGGACGAAGCCGATGGCGCCGAGGGTCAGGCCGAGCACGAGGCCCATGAGCAGCTCGTGCCGCAGCACGCGCCGCCAGTCGGACAGCCCGACCTGGCCCAGGGCAAGAGCGCGGGTGATGAGCGTGGCGGCCTGCGAGCCGGAGTTGCCGCCGGTCGAAATGCACAACGGCACGAACAGCGCGAGCACCACGACGCGGTTGATCGCCTCGTCGAAATAGGACAGGGCCGTGAAGGTGAATAGCTCCGCGCCGAACAGGCATGCAAGCCAGAAGGCCCGCTTGCGCCAGATGGTGACGAAACTCGCCTCCAGGTAATTCTCGGCCATCGGGCCGACGCCGCCCATGCGGTGGACGTCCTCGGTGGCCTCTTCCACCACGACGTCGATCACGTCGTCGTGGGTGATGATCCCGACCATGCGATTCTGCTCGTCCACCACCGGCAGCGCGAGCAGGTCGTACTGGGACATCTCCTTGACCACCTGCTCGTGGTCGTCGGTGGCGCGGACCGAGACGGCGTTGGTCTCCATCAGGTCGCGAATCAGGGCGTGCCGCGGCGCCAGGATCAGGTCGCGCAGCGACAGCACGCCGAGCAGGCGGCGCTCCTCGTCCAGGACGAAGATGTAGTAAATCGTCTCGCTCACCGGGGCCTGCAGGCGCAGCCGATCGAGCGCTTCAGTGGCGGTGAGGCTCGGCGGCAGCCAGGCGTAGTTGGTGGTCATCAGGCCGCCGGCGGTGTGCTCATCCTGCCGCACCAGGTTGGCGATGTCGCGCCGATCGGCCTCATCCACCAGCCGCAGCAGGCTCTCGGCAACCCGCGGCATCAGGCGGCGCAGCAGGTCGACGCGATCGTCGTGCGACATCTGTTCGATGAGCCGGGCCATGCGTTCCTTGCCGGTCCCCTCGACCATCTTGACCTGCCAGTCGAGGGGGAAGTATTCGAAGATGGCCGCCTGATTGCGGATGTTGGTGTGCGACAGAAATCGCCAGACCTGCTCAACGTCGAGATCGCCGGTCAGCGTCTCGGCAACGGTCGCGGGATGCAGCGACTCGAGGAACACGCGCATGCCGGCGTCGTTGTTCTCGTCGAGCAGCTCGCGGACTTCGGGGCCGAACAGTACGTGGACCATTGGGGGGCGTCCTTTTCCGTGTTTACGTTTAGCGCTCGGTCGCCGAGCGCTAAGGCGAGCGGTAGGGGTTAACTTACCCTCGCTTGCGCGTCGGGCTTGTGACTGACACAACCCCGACGCGCAAGCGAGGGTACGCTTTCACATGCCGATCGCCTCAACGTAAACATCATGGAACATCAACCAGCAAATTATCAATCAACCGCGTCGTACCGAAAAACACTGCCACGGCGATCAACACCCATCCGGCGAGCGTTTCGATCGGCCGCAGCGTCTCGTAATCGACCGCGGCGACATAATCGATCCGCGCCCCGGCGCCTTTGCGATTTGCTCGCGCACCTGCTGCACCAGCGCGTCGGCGCGACGCTCGCCCCCGTCGATCCGCCGCTGCGCTTCGGTGAGGGCTCGGCTGAGCACGGTCGCGGCCTGGCGCTGCGCCGGATCGAGATAAACGTTCCGCGAGCTGAGCGCCAGCCCGTCCGGCTCGCGCACGGTGGGGCACATGCAGAGCGCCATCGGCAGATTGAGATCGCGCACCATCTGCTCAATCACGCGAAATTGCTGTGCGTCCTTTTGGCCGAAATAGGCGACGTCCGGGCGGATAATGTCGAACAGCTTCATCACCACGGTGGTAACGGCGCGAAAATGGCCCGGCCGGCTTGCTCCCTCCAGCACGTCTTGCAAGCCCTGAACCTCCACCGTGCTGCGAAAGTCCGGCGGATACATCGCGTCGGCCGGGGGATGGAAGACCAGATCGACCTGTTCCTGACGGCACCGCTCCAGGTCGCTCGCCAGCGGCCGTGGATAGCGGGTGAAGTCCTCATGCGGACCAAACTGGTTTGGGTTGACGAAGATCGACACGACGAGGAAATCGGTCTCCGCCCGCGCAAAGCGAATGAGGCTGACATGCCCCTCGTGCAGGGCGCCCATCGTCGGCACCAGACCGACCCGCACCCGTTCCTCACCGGCCCGTGCTTGCTCGACGGCGGCCCGCGTCTCGGGGATCGTTTCGACAATCTTCAGCATGATTCGCCTCGCAGCGCCAGCAGCATTTCCAGGTACGAGCGCGGCTCGGGCTGCGCCAGGCCGAAGGTCCGCGCCACCTCTTGAACCACGGCCTCGGCGTCGGCACGCTTTTCCGGCGGCGCGACGATCTCCAACTCGACGAAACGGCCCAGCTCCTCCACCTCGTCGCAGCAGACCTCCAGGGAAAAACCCTCCCTGTGCAAATCGTAGGGAACCCGCCGCTTGCGGACGATCGCCACCGGCCGATATCCGAGGTGCGTAACGAGCCGGCAAAACGCCTCGGCCGCGGCGGCGCCTTCTTCCAATCCCAGCTCGATCTCGGTGCGCGTCTTCACCGGGCCCTGCTGTTTCGGACCCTTGTAGGTGATGCGATTCCGTGTACCGACGCGGCGCAGGCGGAACGCTTCGTCGGTCTGCTTGAAGTCGCGGTCGGGGGCATTGAAGTAGTGGTCGGCCTCCGGCAGCGCCTCACCGGGCACGACGCCCCACTGGGAGAGCTGCCGCTGGACCGCGGCAAAGTCGGCGACCGGGAACTTCAGTTCGATCTCGAGCATGATTGTGCACCCTCGGCTCGCAGTAGGTCCCGCCTGCCGGGCGGGACCTGGCAGCACCAAGGTCCCGCCCGGCAGGCGGGACCTACCGGGCGGGACCTGGCAGCACCAAGGTCCCGCCCGGCAGGCGGGACCTACCGGGCGGGACCTGGCAGCACCAAGGTCCCGCCCGGCAGGCGGGACCTACCGGGCGGGACCTGGCAGCACCAAGGTCCCGCCCGGCAGGCGGGACCTACCGGGCTCCTGCCTTCCGTTTTATGTGTAGAATGAAGACAATCGACAGCATCCGCGGAGATTCTGCATGAGCGGCTTCCGATCGGTCTGCAAGGTCCAGGACGTGCCGCCCGGCGAGGGCAAGGTCGTGGCGCTCGGCGGCAAGATCGTCGCCGTCTTCCGCGTGAATGATCAGTTCTATGCCATCGACGACGTCTGTCCGCACATGGGCGCCTCGCTGGCCGGCGGCTATGTCGAAGACGGTTCGGTCACCTGTCCGTGGCACGCCTGGCGCTTCCGCCTGTCCGACGGCGCCTGGGCCGACAACCCGCGCGGCAAGGTCAAGGTCGGCTGCTACGTCGTCCGCGTCGAGGGCGACGACGTGCAGCTCCAGATCCCGGAGAACCAGCCATGAATGCAGCGGCAACCCGAACGGCCGTGCTTGGCCTGGTCCTGGTCGCAGCCGGCGCGGGACACAGCCAGGTCGGTGGTCCGGCGGCGACGAAAATCACGCCGAAGCTGGAGCCGGTCGCCGAGACCAAGCTCCTCATGGAGGGGCTGGCGCAGCACCAACTTCCGCGGCCTGGAACGCATCCTCACGGACAGGCCCGCCGACACGCAGGCCTGGGTATTCGGGCGCGGCCAGGCGCTGCTGCTGGCGGAGACGGGGAACCTGTTGATGATACGGCCGCCCAAGAATCAGGGTCAGCCGCTCTGGTTCGAGCGGGCCACCGAGCTGCGCAAGCAGGCGACGCAACTCGCCCTGACGCTGGCAAAGCGCGACTACGCCGCGAGCCGGGCCGGCTTGCAACAGGTGGCGGCGACGTGCAACCGCTGCCATCAGACGTTCCGCATCGATGCCGAGATCACGCCGTTCGTGCAGCCGCCGCCGCCGAAGGTTGAATGACCAACTAAATGGCGCTCGGCCGGGCGACGAATAACAAAATGTGCCGTGCCGATTGGCACTGGAGCGAAAGGAAGCTCATGTCCGTCGATCCGACTCCGAATTCTCCGCCCGATGCCAAGGCGGCACCGCTCGGTGCCCCCGTCGCCGCCGCGGGACCGGCGTCGCGGCTGCGGCGCAAACGGCCCTGGCTAAAGCGCCTGCTCACGGGCCGGCACTACGACGACGAGGTGGTCGTCTATCGGCATTCGCACCTGTTCTACTGGTGGCCGGTCTGGCTGCTCGGCTTCATCTTTGCCGGGGTCAGCTTTTATTACGATCACCACATGGCGATTCTGCCGGCCGACGCCGAATGGGTAGCGCATCGCAAGGTCGAGCTCAAGGATGGCACCCTGAAGGATCGCGCCGTCATCATCCTGCCCGAGGGCAAGCAATTGCCGTCACGCAAGGATTTCGAAGGCAACGAATTTGTGCTCAAGCCCTTCGTCGCGCCGCACCGTTTGATCGGCACCATCTTCCTGTTCGTCTTGCTCCTCGTGGTCGTGCTGACCAACATCTCGATGCGCGGACTGTGGTCGGTGCTCGTGCTGCTGATCCTGGTGCTTACGGTCGTCATTCTGTACCTGGCGAGCGCCCTGGGGACGATCTTCCGCGGCGTCGGCCTGTTATCGATCTACATCAACATGGGCGGCTACTTTCTCCTCGCCACCGTGCTGTTCATTCTCTGGGCGTTCAACTTCTTCTTTCTCGACCGGATGACGTACATGATCTTCACGCCGGGTCAGGTGCGTGTGCGCCTGACCATCGGCGGCGGCGAGTCGGTCTACGACGCGACGAACATGACCGTGCAGAAACAGCGTGCGGATTCTGTTCCGCCACTGGGGCCTCGGCTTCGGCTCCGGCGACCTGCTGGTGTGGCCCGCCAACGTCCATCAACCGATCGACCTGCCGAATGTGCTGCGTGTCGGCCGCATCGTCCACGAGATTGAGCGCATGGTGAAGGAGAAGGTGATCGTGGGCGCCGATCGGCCGGCGTGAAATCGCGAGCCGCCGGGCTTGTCCCGGCGGTCTACACGGCGGGGACAAGCCCCGCCGCTCGCTGGCTCAAGAAGCAATCGGCCGCTTGACACCGCCACGACGCTCGGCTAGTGTGTGCGCTTGATGGCGCGGACGGACCAGTCTAGACCAACAACCTAATCGGGAGAACCATGTCCAGCGCGACTCCGCAACCGATGGCCCCCGCCGCCGCTCCGGCCCCCCGGTCGCGGCGCGAGGTCCTGGTCGTCAGCCATTCCACCCTCTTCTACTGGTGGCCGGTCTGGGCGGTCGGGTTCCTCATGTTTCTGATCACCTACTTCAGCGGGGATCGCATGGCGACCATACCGCCGAAGAGCGAGGAGATTCACAAGGCCAAGTCGATCGACGTAACGACCGACACTGACAAGACCGAGCACTTCGACAACCGCGACGTGCTCATTGCGCCCCCCAAGACAAGCCTGAAGGCAACTGAGCTGCACATTTCGCGCAGCAAAAACCTCGGCGTGATCTTCTGCATTATTTTGCTCGTGGTCATCGGCATCACCAACGTGCCGCTGCGCGGCCTGTGGTCGGTGATCGTCCTCGTGGTCTTCGTCGCAACGGTGATTATCCTGGCGCTGTTGCCGGGCAATTTCCTGGAAACCTTGCTTGACCTCCTGTTCGTCCTCGACGTGCGGATCAACGCGGCCGGCTACCTGATGATTTCGTTCGCTCTGTTCATTCTCTGGCTGCTGGTATTCCTGCTGTTCGATCGGCAAATCTACATGGTCTTCACGCCCGGCCAGCTGCGCGTCAAGCTGGAGATCGGCGACGCCGAAACCGTTTACGACACCACCGGCCTGATGCTGCAAAAGCAGCGCAGTGATCTGTTCCGCCACTGGATTCTCGGCCTCGGCTCCGGCGACCTGATCGTCCACGTCGTCGCGCCGCCGGCGAGCACGGCCAGGACATACCGATGGCGAATGTGCTCTTCGTCGGGCGCAAGGTACACGAGATCGAGAGATTGCTGCGCGAGCGGCAGGTGGTCGCCGGGCCCGCCAGCTGAGTGTAGCCGTCACGCTCCGCGTGATGGGTTCCTCACGCGGAGCGTGAGGACTACACTGCCAACCCCGTGGTATCCAAGCTCGCTTGCGGTTTCGCGAATCCCGCGCGAAACCGCAATTTCATCTCCATCCCCAGGCGCGGCCCTAAAATTGCTGGAGGCAGTGGCACAGTCGCCCGCATCGATCTTCGTGGGGGAATCACGATGCCTACAGCAAACCAATCCTCGCTGCGGTCCGCCTTGCCCGCCATCTTCGTCTGGCTCCTCTTGCTGGCGGCCGGCGGGCTGCTCCTCTGGCGGTTCTGGCCGTCGGTCGAGCACGTGGTCGGCATTGGCGACCGTCCCGAGGGCGCCGACAAAACCGCCGCGCCTCGCCCCGTCACGCCCGCCGGCCCGCTGACCGCCGAGGAGAAGCTGAACATCGATATCTTCCAGCGCTCCAAGGATTCCGTGGTCAACGTCATCTCGTCGAAGGTCTTCGGCACCCGGCTGGGCCTCATGCCGCAGGAAGTGCCGCAAGGGTCGGGCACCGGCTTCGTCTGGGACGACAAGGGCCGCATCGTCACCAATTACCACGTCGTCAAGGACGCCACCCGCGTCCATGTCATCTTCGACGACCAGACCCGCGCGACCGCCTCTCAGATTAGCGTCGACCCGGACAAGGACCTCGCCGTCCTCTGGACCGACGCGCCGGCCGGCAAGCTCAAGCCGCTGCCCATCGGCGAGTCGAGCAAGCTGCTGGTCGGCCAGCGCGTGTACGCTCTGGGCAACCCTTACGGCCTCGATCACACGCTCAGCACCGGCATCGTCAGTGCCCTGGGCCGATCGATGGAGTCGCCCAGCGGCCGAACCATCCGCGGCGCCATCCAGACCGACGCGGCGATCAACCCCGGCAATTCCGGCGGGCCGCTGCTCGACAGTTCCGGCCGCGTCATCGGCGTCACCACCGCCATCCTCAGCCCGTCCGGCAGCTGGGCGGGCATCGGTTTCGCGATTCCCGTCGACGAGGTCAATCGCGTGGTGCCGATGCTGATCCGTAACGAGAAGGTGGTTCGGCCGACGCTGGGCATCGTGGCCGATCAGGTCACCAAGCAGCGCGGCATCGACGGCGTGCTGGTCATCGACGTGACGCCCGGCGGACCCGCGGAGAAAGCCGGAATCCGTCCGACCCGGCGCAGCGAGGAGGGCGAAATCGTCCTGGGGGACGTCATCGTGGCGATCGGGAAGCACATGATCCACACACTTGACGACCTGTACGCCGCGCTGGAGGGCGGCGAGGTCGGCCAAACCGTCACCGTCACCGTGCGGCGCAACGGACAAGAGCAGAACATTCCGGTCACGCTCGGGGCGGGTACCCGACAATGATCGGGTACAGTACAATAATGTTCACGTTTAGCGCTCGGTGACCGAGCGCTAGACGTAAACAGTCAATCCCGCCGCGCCCGCTTTTTCCTCCTGCCGCCATGACCCACCGCATTATGCTCTGGACGCTCGCCCTGCACCTTGGCCTGGCGCCCGCGCTCGCCGCTCAGAGTGCGGAGGACAAGGCGCAACTACAGGATTTCTTCGAGAAAAAAATCCGTCCCGTGCTCGCGGACAACTGTCACAAGTGTCACGGCCCGAAAAAGCATTCCGGGGACCTGCGTCTCGATCGGCGCGACACCATGCTCCAAGGCAACGACGACGGCCCCATCGTGGTGCCCGGCCAGCCCGACAAGAGCCGGCTGCTGCGCGATCCGGCACGAGGGTGAGCACAGGATGCCGCCCGACAACAAGCTGCCCGCCGCGATCGTCGAGGACTTTGCCGTCTGGATCAAGCACGGAGCATACTGGCCGGAAGAGAAAGCCGCCGTGCCCGCCGAGTCGCGCGTGCAGTCGCACTGGGCGTTCCAGCCGGTGCGCATGCCGGCCGTGCCCCCGGTCAAGCAGGCGGACTGGGCCGCCAATCCCGTCGACTTCTTCATCCTCGCCCGGCTGGAGGCGCGCGGCCTGACGCCGAACCCGCTTGCCGATCGGCGGACGCTGCTGCGCCGGCTCAAGATCGACTTGCTCGGCCTGCCGCCGACCTTTGACGAGATCGCGGCATTCGAGGCGGACACTGCCCCGGACGCTTACGCCAGGCTGGTGGAGCGCTATCTGGCCTCGCCGCAATATGGCGAGCGTTGGGCCCGGCACTGGCTCGACGTGGCCCGCTACGCCGACACCAAGGGATACCTGTTCGAGGAAGAGCGAAAGTTTCCCTACGCCTATACCTATCGTGACTACGTCGTCAAGGCGTTCAACGACGATCTGCCGTTCGACCAGTTCGTGCTCCAGCAACTCGCCGCCGATCGTTTGGTGGCCGCGGGCAAGGCTCCGACCTCGGCGCAGGCGGCGATGGGTTTCCTCACGCTCGGCCGGCGCTTCCTCAACAATATCCACGACATCATCGACGATCGCATCGACGTGGTCGCGCGCGGCCTGTTGGGCCTGACGGTGGCGTGTGCCCGGTGCCACGATCACAAATACGATCCGATCCCCCAGAAGGATTATTACTCGCTGTACGGCGTGTTCGCGAGCAGCACCGAGCCCAAGGATTTGCCGTTAGTCGCCGAGCCCGAGGCGACGCCGGAGTTCCAGGCGTTCCAGGCCCGGCTCAAGGAGCTGGAAGACGCTGTCACCGATTTCCGCGAGAAGAACAAGCAGGAGCTGGCGGCCAAAAATCGCCTGTTTCGCGACAAGCTGGTCGCGCTACAGAAGAAGGTCGACGCGCACAAGGCGAACTCCGCTGGCGCTCCGCCGCGCGCGATGATCCTCGCCGACCTGCCGAGGCCGGCCGAGCCGCACGTGTTCCTGCGCGGCAATCCGGGCAGCCCCGGCCCGGCCGTGCCGCGGCAGTTCCTCGCGGTGCTCGCCGGCGCCAAGCGCCAGCCGTTCAAGGACGGCAGCGGCCGGCTCGAGCTGGCCCGCGCGATTGCCAGTCCCGAGAATCCGCTGACGGCACGGGTGATCGTCAATCGGCTTTGGCTGCACCATTTCGGCACCGGGCTCGTGACCACGCCGAGCGATTTCGGCGTGCGCAGCGAGCCGCCGAGCCATCCCGAATTGCTCGACTGGCTGGCGGCGCGGCTCGTCGAGGACGGGTGGTCGCTGAAGAAGCTGCACAAGCTGATTGTGCTGTCGCGGACGTATCAGCTCAGCAGCGCCGTGAATCCGCAAGCAGCAACCGTCGACGTCGACAATCGGCTGCTCGCCCGTGCCAATCGGCGCCGGCTCGACTTCGAGGCGCTGCGCGATGCGCTGCTGGCGGCCGGTGGCAACCTCGATCTGAAGGTCGGCGGGCCGCCGGTGGACATCCTCGCCAGGCCGTTCGCCAGCCGGCGCACGCTGTACGGGTTCATCGATCGGCAGAACCTACCCGGCCTGTTCCGCACGTTCGACTTCGCCAGTCCCGACGCGTCGAGTCCCCAGCGTTTTCAGACCACCGTGCCGCAGCAGGCGCTGTTCCTGCTCAACAGCCCATTCGTGTCGCTGCAGGCTCGCGCGCTGACGCGCCGGCCCGAGCTGGCCGAAATCACCGAACCGGCGGCGAAGGTGCGCGGGCTCTATCGCATCGTCTATGGCGCGAGGCGGACGAGGACGAGGTGCGGCTCGGGCTACAGTTCGTCACGACGACGGCGACGTTGCCGCTGGCGCGCGGCGGTGGCGCTGACGCCGTGGGATCGCTATGCGCAGGTATTGCTGCTGGCGAACGAGTTCGCGTTTGTGGATTGAGTCGAAGCTCGCTTGCGGTTTGCGCGGGACGTCTCGCGAAACCGCAAGCGAGCTTCGATGCGAATGAATACAGACGGAGTTTTCGATGATGATGCCCAATCTCCCCCTGACACGCCGCGAAATGCTGTGCCGCTCCGGCATGGGGTTCGCCGCGCTGGGCCTGACGAACCTGCTCGCCGCCGACGGACAGCTCAGCGCCCGACCGCAGGGCGCGAACCTCTCGCCGCTGGCGCCGCGGCAGCCGCACTTTCCCGGCAAGGCCAAGCGCGTCATCCACCTGTTCATGAACGGCGGCCCGTCGCACGTCGACACCTTCGACCCCAAGCCGTCGCTCTGGCAAGTACGCCGGCAAGCCGCTGCCGCGCCCAACCTGCGCACCGAACGCACGACCGGGGCCGCCTTCCCGTCGCCGTTTCAGCTTCCAGCAGCACGGCCAGAGCGGCATCGAGGTCAGCGAGCTGTTCCCGCACGTCGGCCAGCTGCATCGACGACATCTGCGTCATCCGCTCGATGCACGCCGACGTGCCCAATCACGAGCCGTCGCTGATGCTGATGAACTGCGGCGACGCCCGGCTGATCCGGCCCAGCCTCGGCTCGTGGGTCACCTACGGCCTGGGCAGCGAGAACCAGAACCTGCCCGGCTTCATCGCCATGTGCCCCGGCGGCTACCCGATCCAGGAGACGCAGAACTGGCAGTCGGCCTTCCTGCCCGGCGCCTACCAGGGCACCTACATCGACACGCAGCACACCGACATCGAGAAGCTGATCGAGAACATCCGCAACACCGCCGTCACGCGCCGAGCAGCAGCGCCAGCAGCTCGACCTGCTGCAGGCAGCTCAACGAGCGCCACCTGGCAGCGGCGCCGCAGCGACGCCGCAGCTCGAAGCCCGCATCCAGTCGTTCGAGCTGGCCTACCGCATGCAGACGCGACGCCGAGCGACGCCTTCGACATCAGCCGCGAGCCGCAGTCACATCCGCGACCTGTACGGCCCCGGCGTGCAGGCCCGGCAGCTCCTGATCGCCCGCCGGCTGCTCGAAAAGCGGCGTGCGCTTCGTGCAGGTCTGGCACGGCGACGGCCAGCCGTGGGACAACCACGACGATCTCGAGGTCAACCACCGCCGGCTGGCCCGGGAATGCGACCAGGCCGATCGCCGCGCTGCTGAAGGACCTGAAGCAGCGCGGCATGCTGGACGAGCACGCTGGTGATCTGGGGCGGCGAGTTCGGCCGCACGCCGACGGTGGAGCTGCCGACGCCGGGCGTCGAACGCGGGCAAGGTCAACGGCCGCGATCACAACCATTACGGCTTCACGATGTGGCTGGCCGGCGGCGGCGTCAAGGGCGGCCACGTCCACGGCGCCACCGACGAGTTCGGCTTCCAGGCGGTCGGAGAACAAGGTCCACGTCCACGACCTGCACGCCACGATCCTGCACCTGCTCGGCTTCGACCACGAGAAGCTGACCTACCGCTACGCCGGCCGCGATTTCCGGCTGACCGACGTGCATGGGCGGGTGGTGCGGGAGATCCTTGCGTGACGACAGTTCTTCGCGAGGTAATGAAGAGCGTGTCGCACGCAAGAACATAGCTTGAAATGAGGGTTTGATGGGAGCTGCAACAAAAAGAAAGCCGGCACGACGGCCCGAGCCATCTCAAGCCCCCGCTGGAGGAAAGCCGCCACTACCGCGAACGAGGTTGGGGGGTATCTTGCGGAGGATTAGAAGCGACATCGTCGGCAGTGGCGCTGCGCTTCTGGATTGGGACGAGTTGGACCGAGAGGTGGCCGAGCGCCAGGGCCAGCAGCAACGGTGAGACGCGACAGTGAAACGAGTCAAGACATTCATTGACGCGAGTCTGCTGATCGCGGCCGCTCGTGGCAACGAAGAGATTTCGGATCGCGCCCTCGAAATCCTCGACGATCCGGGAAATGCTTTCATCACGAGTGATTTCGTACGTCTGGAGGTTCTGGTGGTGTCCGCTTACTATTGCCAGTTCACCCGGCCTTTTGTACCATCGGGGGGATGATGGAGCAAGAGCACTCGCGGTGAGGATGAACCATGAGCCACGGACGGCCCGACGACGATCTGGGTCGCTTCTGCTGCCTGAACGCTGCCTGCGCCGATTACGGCAAGCGCGATGCGGGCAATCTAACGGTGCCGATGCGCTATGGTCCCGACCAACGCCGGCTGCTGCGTTGCCGCACCTGTAAACAGCGTTTCTCAGAACGCAAAGGCACGCCCTTGTTCGATGCGCGGCTGCCGCACGACAAGGTCGTCGCCGTCTTGGAACATATCGTCGAGGGCGTTGGCGTCCGCAAGACCAGCCGTCTGGTCGGCGTCGATAAGGACACCGTCGTCCGCTACAGCGTTAAAGCGGGCAAGCATGCCGAGCAACTCCACGACGAACTCGTGGGGCTTTCCCCCCCTAACGACCGAAGTGCAGTTCGATGAGAAGTGGTCGTTTGTCGGCAAGAAGGAAAAGCATTGCGATCGGTCCAACCCGGCCGACGACGACAAGGGCGACTGCTGGGACCATGTGGCCTTTGACCCGGTGAGCCGCCTGGTGGTCAGCGTGGTACTCGGGCGACGCACGGGTGAGCATAGCCAGTTGTTGGTGGAAGATTTCCATGAGCGTACCGAGGGCCGCATCATGGGGTTGATGACCAGTGACGAGTACGCGGGCTACCCGGGGGTCATCCTCGCCGTCTACGGTGAAGTCGTCACGCCGCCGCGCACGGGTCAGCCGGGCCGACCGGCCGCGCCGTACCAGGCCGTGCCCACGGGGCTGAATTATGCGACGGTGCACAAGACGCGGCAGGGCAATCAGGTCGTCGAAGTCGACCGACGCTTGGTCTATGGCACCGAGGCGGGACTGGAACAAGCCTTGGCCGACTCGCCGGTCAGCGCGACGGTGAACACGGCCTACCTGGAGCGGCACAACGGGACGGACCGCC
Organism: uncultured Gemmataceae bacterium; assembly: GCA_963834865.1. Classification (GTDB taxonomy): domain Bacteria; phylum Planctomycetota; class Planctomycetia; order Gemmatales; family Gemmataceae; genus CAWIDK01. The sequence goes on along the minus strand of CAWIDK010000005.1, from coordinate 105,806 downwards.
ACCGCAACGCGCGCAAGGGCCGCAAGACTTATTGTTTCTCCAAGGATTGGCAAGTGCATGCAGCGGTGAGTTACTTTACGCTGTACAGTTACAACTTCTGCTGGCCGGTACGCACGCTACGGCAGAAAGATGCCGTCGGGAAGTGGCAGGATCGCACTCCGGCGATGGCGGCCGGTTTGACCGATCATGTGTGGACGCTCGCCGAGTGGCTGACCCTTCCAGGCGTGCAACGATGAGGCGACACCACCGAGGTTCTCCCCAAGGCGGTATTTCATGGCCAGCAACAAGAATCTCACTTCTATCGCGCATTCTTTGCGCGTGCTGCGAGAACGGTCAGAGTGTCCTCTTCGTTAGTCGCGCAAGCGCAAAAAGAAGCAGAAAAGGCGGGGTTGTCGGCGGTTGACGCACTGCATGTCGCAGCCGCAAAGACCGCAAAATGCCCACGGCTGGTTACGGCGGAAAAGCGCGACAAACCTCTATTTCGCGTCCGCGGCTTGAAAATCCAGACGATTCGCTCCTAAATAGCAAGCGAGCATATTGCCGCGAACCGCTGCCTGGTAAGTACATCTATCCCTCCCGACACAACCGCGTGATATGCCGAATCATGTCGCGCACCGATACGACGCTGGTGGGCCGGCCGTCGTCGACGACGGGGAGGTGCCGGTATCCGCCGGCATCCATCTTGTGCAGTGCGAAGTTGAGCGGATCGGTCGGCGCGACGGTTTCGGGACGCGGCGTCATGAAACGGCTGACCGGCAGATCGGCGTATGACTCGAAAATGCCGGCCACCTTCTGGAGCAGATCGCGTTCGCTGAGAATGCCAATGAGCCGGCCTGCGGTGTCGACGACCAGCACCGCGCCGACGTTGCCGTCGAGCATCCGGTGCAGCGCGTCGCGCAGCGGCGTCTCCGGCGCAACCGTGGCCGGCGGGTGCAGCGGCAGCGCAGACCGTCTCTTCCATCAGGCTGCGCTCGACCCTGTCCCGCGGATAGGGCTGGTCGAACCGCGTCAGGTCGTGCTGGCAGTTGCTGCACGATTCCTGGCCGGGCAGGTTCGTGTAGCCGCAGCTGGGACAGATCATGGCGGGTAGGTCCGCAAGGAAAAACAACGCCGAAGGCGAGTCTTCGACCTGCGGAGTGTTTTACTCCACCACCCAGGTTTCGTCACCCGCGAGCAGTTGCTCGAGCCGGCCGGCGCCGCGTTTCTTCTGCGCCTCGACGAGCCGGTGGCGTAGCTGATCCTCGTAGGTGGGTCCCTGGACAGAGCGGAAGACGCCCATGCACTCGGGAAACTCGGGGCCGGACAGCCGGCTCAGCAACAGGGCGAGATTGGGCTGCTCGGCGCGCTCGTCGTGGATGACCAGGTCGTCGATGCTCATGCCGTTGCCGAGCGTCACCATCTTCGAGGTCGTAGCCGCTGAGGCGCAGGCCGCGGTTGCGGTCCTGGCCGAAGAGCAACGGCCGGCGGTGCTCCAGGTAGACGACGGCGTCGGCCTTGACGCTCGGGTCGGTGGCGTAGTCGAAAACGCCGTCGTTGAACACCTTGCAATTCTGATAAATCTCGACGAACGCCGCGCCGCGGTGGGCGGCCGCACGCTCCAGCACGTTGCAGAGATGGCCGACGTTGACGTTGAGGGTGCGCGCGACAAAGGTCGCCTCGCTGGCCAGCGCCATCGACAGAGGCCGCAGTGGCGCCTCCACCGAGCCCTCCGGACTGGTGTGGCTGCGCGTGCCGGGCGCGAGGTCGGCGAGAACTGGCCGCGAGTCAGGCCGAGCGTTTCGTTATTGAACAGCAGGATCTTCAGATCGACGTTGCGCCGCAGCGCATGGACGAGATGGCCGGCGCCGATCGACAGGCCGTCGCCGTCGCCGGTGACGACCCAGACCTGCAGCCCGGGATTGGCCAGCTTCAGGCCGGTCGCCAGCGCCGGGGCCCGGCCGTGCATACCGTGGAAGCCGTAGGTATTCAGGTAGTAGGGCAACCGGCTAGCGCAGCCCATGCCGGAAACGAAGACGATGTTCTCGCGCGGCACGCCGAGGCCGGCCAGCACCTTCTTGAGTTGGGCGAGGATGGAGAAATCGCCGCAGCCCGGGCACCAGCGCACCTCCTGATCAGAGGCGAAGTCGTTGGGGGACAACAGGGGCAGCGGCGCTGTGGACATGCAAACAACCTCCTCGTTCCCACGCTCCGCGTGGAACGCACATTGGGACGCTCTGCGTCCTGTCTGAAACCCTCGACAAACGTGCCGTCCGGGCGCTAGGTGACGGGACGCAGAGCGTCCGGACGGCGTTCCCACGCGGAGCGTGGGAACGAGGAGCGACTGCCGTTTTGCGGCGGGTCGAAGACCCGCGCGGGTCTTTCGACCCGCCGCTAAACGAGCACTTCCTCGATCTTCTGTTCGATCTCGCGAACCAGGAACGGCCGGCCCTGCACCTTGTTCAGCCCAATCGCATCGACCAGGTACGTGGCGCGCAGCAGCAGCCGCAGCTGACCCGTGTTCAGCTCCGGCACCAGCACCTTGCGATACCGCTTCAGCACCTCGCCGGTGTTGCGCGGCAGCGGGTTGAGATAGCGCAGATGGGCGGCCGCGACGGCGTGGCCCTTGCGGCGCACGCGGCGCACGGCGGCGGCGATCGCGCCGAAGGTGCTGCCCCAGCCGACGACGAGCACGTCGCCGCGCTCGGGGCCGTCCACCGCCAGCTCCGGAATGTCCTGCGCGATGTGGGCGACCTTGCGGCGCGGGTCTGCACCATCCGTTCGTGGTTCAACGGGTCGTATGAAACATTGCCGGTCGGGTCTTCCTTCTCCAGCCCGCCGATGCGATGCTCCTGGCCCGGCATCCCCGGCGTCGTCCAGGGACGGGCCAGCCGCTCATCGCGCTGGTACGGCAAGCGCGACGGCGCGGCGCCGTTGGGCACGTCGAAGGCTGGCAGTTCGGCCACATCCGGCACTCGCCACGCTTCGGCGCCGTTCGCCAGGTAGCCGTCGGCGAGCAGCAGCACCGGCGTCATGTAGCGGATCGCCAGCCGCACCGCCTCCAGCGCCATCGCGAAACCGTCGGCGGGCGAGCACGGGGCGAGCACCGGCACCGGGCATTCGCCGTGCCGGCCGAACAGCGCCGCCAGCAGGTCGGCCTGCTCGACCTTCGTCGGCAGCCCCGTCGCCGGCCCGACGCGCTGCACGTCGATCACCACCAGCGGCAATTCGACGCTCACCGCCAGCCCGAGCGTCTCCGCCATCAGCGCCATGCCCGGCCCACTGGTTGCCGTCACGCCCAGCGCGCCGCCGAACGCGGCACCGAGGGCCATGTTGATCGCCGCGATCGGATCCTCGGCCTGCACCGCTTGCACGCCGAAGTGCGGGAGCGCACAAAGCTGGTGCAGGATCTCCGTCGACGGGCTGATCGGATAGCCCGCGAAGACCAGCGATCGGCCCGCCTGCCGTGCCGCCGTCGTCAACCCCAGTGCGAGCGCCTCGCTGCCGCTCAGCCGGCGGTAGCGGCCCGGCGGCAACGCCGCCGGCGCCACGCGGTATTGCGCCGGCAGGGCCTCGATGGTTTCTCCGTACCCGTAGCCGGCCAGGAACGTCAGACTGTGCGCCTCCACCAGCGACGGATTCTTGGCGAATTTCTGCTGCACCCAGCTCAGCGTCGGATCGGTCGGCCGTTCGTACAGCCAGGACGCCAGGCCCAGGGCGAAGAAGTTCTTGCAGCGGTCGGCCTCGCGGGGCGTGAGCTTGGCCCGCGCGACCGCCGCACGATTGAGCGTGGTGATCGGGATGGCGAACAGCCGATAGCCGGCCAGCGAACCGTCCGTCAGTGGGTTCTGAGCATAGCCGGCCTGGCGCAGCTCGTCGGGGGTGAAGGCGTCGGCGTTGACGATGAGGATGCCGCCCGGCTCCAGGTCGGCGACGTGGGCGCGGAGTGCGGCCGGGTTCATCGCGACCAGGGCGTTGAGCGCGTCGCCCGGCGTGCGCATCGCCTCGCTGCTGAAGTGGACCTGCAGGCCGCTGACCCCGGCAAGGGCGCCGGCGGGCGCGAATCTCGGCGGGCGGGTCGGGCAGCGTGCTAACGTCGTTGCCGCCGGCCGCCGACGCGCTGCCGAAGCGAGTGCCGGCCAGCAGCATGGCATCGCGGGCGTCGCCGGCAAAGCGAATGGTGACCTCCTCGAGCTCCTCGACAGGAGCCCGCGGGGCAGGCGAAACCGGAATTGGCTTGGCGCTCGACATCAGGCAATCGGTCCGGGGCGTGATGGCAATAGCAGAGGCCTGTAGCGGAATTCGCCAGAGTTCCGCTCCGGGCAGTCAGGGCACTGCGGAATTCTGGCGAATTCCGCTCCATGCAATCGGTTGTGACGGCAGGCCGGTCCCGGGCGTGGTTGCGGCAGTGAACGGCGGGGGCTCAGGCGCCTTCGCGTTTCGGCGGAACCCCATGGGGTCGGGGCGGCAAGTTGTAGACGGTGCCGGGAAAGTGCGACACCAGGTAATTGACGACGCGCTTGACCGACAGGATGCCGATCGGCCTGCCGTCCACGACCACCGGCAGGTGCCGATAGCCGCCCTTCTGCATGCGCTTGATGGCGGTGCCGATCGACTCGCGCGGCTGTACCGTGACCGGGTCCGGCGTCATGCACTCGACGATCGGCACTGTGACCGGACGGCCCATCGCCAGCACGCGCCGCATCAGGTCGCGTTCGGTGAAGATGCCGACGACCTGCCGGCCCTCGCAGACCAGGACGCAGCCGACGCGCCGATCGCGCATGAGCTGCACCGCGTCGGCCACGGTTTGGGTCCGCTGGACGCTATGGGCCGCCGTGGGGTGCAGGCGAGCCACCGTTTCATTTCGCAGGTTCCGGGCCAGGTCCATGCGTGCTTCTCTGTGAGGTGTCCGGGTATCGATGTTTTATTTACAAAGGCAGAGTCCGGCACCCTGCTGGGAAATCCGAAACTCGAAATCCGAAATCCGAAATAAATCCGAAATCCGAATTCTAAACCGGAGTTCGTGCTTGGGATTTTGGAATTGTTTCGGATTTCGAACTTCGGATTTCGGATTTCCCAGAGGGGTTTCGGATTTCGAGATTCGGATTTCGGATTTCCCCGGAGGGGATTGATGCCTCAGCCCGATCGCCTCCTGAATACCCTGCGGCAAGCCGCTCGCGCGTTTCGCGACACGCCGGGACGCACCGGGCACCTCGTCCGCTTGCCGGCCAACGCTGAAGTGCTCGTGGCCGGCGACATGCATGGCAGCGTCGAGAACTTTCGCCTGCTGCTGCGCCGCGCCGAGCTCGCGACGCAGCCCGAGCGCCATCTGGTGCTGCAGGAAGTCGTTCACGGGCCGTTTCTCTATCCGGCGGGCGGCGACAAATCGCACCAGCTGCTCGACCTCATCGCCGCGCTCAAGTGCCAGTATCCCAATCGCGTTCACTTCCTCCTGGGCAATCACGAGCTGGCGCAGTGGCAGGGCCAGCGCATCGCCAAGGGACTCGACAACCAGAACGACCTCTTCGTACTCGGCGTCGAGAACGCGTACGGCGACTGGGCGCCGCAGGTGCTCGCCGCGTATCACGCGCTGTTCAATGCCGCCGACCTCGCCATCGTCGCCGCCAATCGCGTCTGGCTAAGCCATAGCCTGCCGTCGTCGCGCAAGCTCGCCGCCTTCGACGCGGCGGTGCTGGAGCGTGATGAGTATCAGCGCGCCGACCTCAATTCCGGCGGCTCGGTACACGCGCTGGTCTGGGGCCGCGATCTCAGTGACGCGAACGCCGTCGCGTTTCTGGCGCGCGTCGATGCCGACTGGCTGATCACCGGCCACATCCCGTGCCCCGACGCCGGCTTCATGACGCCGAACACGCGCCAGCTCATCCTCGACGCGATGGGCACGCCGGCTTGCTGTTGCCTCTTTCCCACCGACCGCCCCGTCACGCTGCCGCAGTTGGTTGAGAGCATCCTGACCCTGTAACATGATCCTCAGATCATCCAAGCCGCGGGATGAGCGCAGCGAATCCCGCGGGTCCCGCAACCCGTGCGCTAATGTCCCCCATCCCCCCTCCCGCCGACATCCTCGCCCGTCTCGGCCCCAGCGTGCGCGACACGGTCATCATCGACCGCCGCACTTTCCTCATCGAGCGTCCCAGCGAGTCGGATCGGCTGCTCGATGACCCGGCGGTCCACGCCGCCTTTGAGCGCGACGAATACATGCCGTACTGGGCCGATCTCTGGCCGGCCGCACGGATGCTCGCCAAGGTGATCCTGCATGAAACCTGGACGCCGGGCCAGCCGGCGCTTGAGGTCGGCTGCGGCCTCGGCCTGCCCGGCATCGTCGCGCTGTCGTGCGGTCTAAACGTCACGTTCAGCGACTACGATCCCTGCGCCTGCACTTCGCCGCCATCAATGCCCGCCTTAATGGCCTGGACGGCTTCGCCACGGTGCAACTCGACTGGCGTTCGCCGCCGGCCGATCTGCGGGTGCCGGTGCTGTTGGCGTCGGACCTGATCTACGAGCTGCGCAACATCGATCCGCTGGTCGCCTTCATCAAGCGAGTGCTGGCGCCGGGCGGCGTGTGCCTCCTGACCGACCAGGACCGCATCCCCGCCCATGCACTGCGCGATGCGCTTGAAACCGAGCGTTTGCCGTATACCACGCAGATTGTGCGCGCCGGCGAACCCGGCGGCCGCCGTCTCAAGGGGACGCTCTATCGCATCACGCACCCTGATCTTGGAACGGCGCCGCCGATTGCGGTAGGATAAGGCGAGCGGCAACGCAGTGTAGTCCTCACGCTCCGCGTGAGGACCCGTCACGCGGAGCGTGACGGCTACACTAACCGTCCTCTCAAGGAGCGAGACGAGCCATGACCGCAATTCGCCTAGGCGCCTGCCTTGCCCTGATGCTGCTGGTTGCCCTGACTGCCGAGCCCCAGGAGCAATCGCCCGCCGTTGCATTGCGGGCCGTCAAGTACAGCGGTCTGGCCGAGACGGTCGCGCAGCTGCGCGGCAAGGTCGTCGTCGTGGACCTGTGGGCGTTCTTTTGCGCCCGTGCAAGCAAGGATTTCCCGACCTGGTCGAATGGCACCGGAAGTACGCGGGCCAGGGTCTTGCGGCCGTTTCGGTCTGCCTCGACCCGCCCGAGGATCGCGGCAAGGCGGAGCAGTTCCTCGTGAAACACAACGCCGCCTTCACCAACCTCTGGCTGGACGAGCCGCCCCAGGTTTGGGTCGAACGCTTGCGGACCGACTCGATCCCGTGCGTTTTCGTGTTCGACCGCCGCGGCCGATGGGTCCAGTTCAGGGACGGCGACCACGCCCAGATCGAGCAACTGATCGTCAAGCTGCTGGCCGAGTGAGGAGCCGATGAAATCGAACGATCCCCATCGCCCGCTCGCCCAGGCGCTCGGCCGAATCCCGAGCGGCATCTTCGTCCTGACCGTGACGCGCGGCGCGATCGAGACCGGCATGCTCGCGAGCTGGGTGCAGCAGTGCTCCTTCGACCCGCCGCAGATCAGCGTCGCGATCCGCCGGGACCGCGACATCGCGGCGCTGCTGGACACCGGCACGACGTTCACGCTCAACATTCTCGAAGCGTCGCAGACCGACATGATCGTCCACTTCGGCAAGGGCTTCGCCATCACCGAGGACGCTTTCGTGGGCCTGGAAGTGCGGCGCGAACCGCCGCGCGGCCCGGTGCTGACCGAGGCGCTCGGCTATCTGGAGTGCGAGGTGGTGGGCCGCATGGCCGCGGGCGATCACGACCTGTTCCTCGGCCGGGTGCGGGCGGGCGAACTGCTCGACGAGGGCCAGCCGATGGTACACATCCGCAAGAACGGCTTGCACTATTGAGACGCGAGCCGGCCATGAACCGCTGCTATCTCTGTCAAGCCGAAGCCGTCGCGCTGCTACACGTGCGGCCAGCTCATGTGCGCCGAGCACGGCCGTGACAATTGCCAGCGCTGCGACACGGCCGTCGTGGCGGGCGATCCGCGGCCGGTGAGCATCAGCGCCGAGCCGTTGGGCCGCAAGGACGCCCCGCACGCCTGGTGGCGTCCGCAGCCGGCCGAGGAGTATGAGCCGCCGGCCTGCTACGCCTGCGGCGGCCTGGCCCGCGCCATCTGCCGGAACTGCCGCAGCCACTATTGCCGCGACCACAGCGGCCGCAGCGCGATGTGCCTGGAGTGCAGCCGTTCCGCCCGGCTGGGCCTGGTGGTATTCCTGATCGCGATCGGGCTGTTGATCGCCCTGTTTTTCCTGGCAGGCTTCGTCAATCGGTAAGAACATGCCCGGAGCGTCGCGCGAATGACCCACCATCTCACTCGTCCCATTCGCGCGGCAGCTGTTCGCCGCCGTTGCGGGTGATGGCGGCCCGTAGCGTCGCGTCACTGAGGCTCTGCGGCACCGACCGCGCGGAACCATCCGCCAGGGCGACCCGGAATCGGCCCTTGACGATCGCGCCGAGCTTCGGCAGCGGTTGATCGGCGGCGTACGACAGAATCCGCCGGCTTTGTCCAGGACACCGCATCCGCGGCCTCCACAATCAGGATCGTGTTGGAGGTGCCGTCCGGGAAGTCCCCGGGACATGATGCATAGATTATCCCCTCCCCGCGCTGCAAAAGCAATCAGCGAATTGGGCCGCGGCCCGAGGAACACGATGAACGACGCGGATTTCCTTCGGGGCTGTTTCGTGTCGCTTGAGGTCAATGGCGAGTACACTGCAGCGGTGCTGGTGCTGCGCGACGCGAGTCGGCTGCACTTTCGCCACGGCGTTGACGAACGCCACGTGGAATCAACTGGCGCGGGCGACGCCGGCGCCGTGCTGGCGCGGATCGCTCGCTTTCGGCTCAATCGCCGGCACCTCGACGTGCAGTTCGCGGACGGCAGCCGCTGGGAGACGTTGTTCGGCGAGCCGGGAAAACGACGCGAGTAACCGAGAGTCGTCGCAGGCTGGATCAAGGCGGTTCGGCGAAAAGCTTGAGCCGCGGCAGCAGTCTTTGCATCATAAGGAAGTGATCCTCATCCTTGTTGTGCGAGAACAGCAAATGAGCAAGAAGCGGAAGAAGCCGAGCGAGCCAAGGCAAGCCGCAAGCATCCAATGGACGCGAACCAGGATGGACCTGCACGCCGAGACGGCATACATCATCGGCCGGGCACAGGCGCACGATGCACGCTGCGTCTCGCTCGGCGTCCTGGTCTTCTTTTCCACGCAGGTCGGCGACGCCTGGATGCTCGACATCGAAGACGACTATGCCATGTGCCTGGCGCGCGACGGTGCAGCGCAGCCGCTGCGGATCCTGGAAACCGCGCACCAATTCGCCATCGACTGGGACGGCAAATTTCACATCGAGGAGGATGTCTTCACGACCATCGACAAGTCCGGCCGGATCACGACGTTCATGGATTATCCGCTTGCGGGCATCCTCGACGCGATCGAGCGGGCACGCCGGCTTTCGGCGAAATGATTCGAGAGGGCCGTTGGTGAACGGCTGTTCCGCAAACGCGTCGATGTGGTAAAGCGGCAGGCCCATCCCTTGTTCTCCCCGTTGCGGACAGGCGTGAACGCCCGCTGGAAATTTGCCTGTTCACGAAGCTGCGTGTGTACAATTCTGCGGCATCGCGATTTCACTCTGGCGCATTTTTTGAGCCGCCGCCGCAAGCCCAATCACACATTTCGCCCATTTTGGGCCAAAAACTCTGTCGGCACAACTGTTGCTATCTTATTTTTCGGCTGTGCCGCGACGACCATCGGGCGCGGGCAGCCGCTGATAGCCTCCAGACGCCGCCGCGGCCGACGGCCGCGCAGGGGATAATCGCCATGTACCACAGCATCGAGTTTACCACGGACCAGTGGGTCGATCTGGACATCTCGCCGAAACAGCCGCTGGAGCGCGTGCAGCTCCGTGCGGGCACCCGCCATCGCGTTCAGGTTCGTCCCCATGTGATCGAGACGCCGTCAGGCCCGGTCGAAGCAGCCGACCTGTTCTTCGAGGACGGCACCGCCGCCCGCAGCCTCCCGTTCGCTTGTTTCAGCTTCGCCAACTGACCGGCACCACGCAGCACCAACCAAAGGGGAACCGGCCATGCCGATTCCCCTTTGTCATTTCAACGCCGCCTACTGCTGCGCGACCATGATTTGCCCACCGGCATCGGCACGGATGACATAGCCGGCGAACATCTTCGCCGCCTTCGTTAGCTGCGGGTTGACGTGCAGCTGTCCGCGTCCCTGCTGCTTGCGCAATTCGTTGGTGCCGGCGACGATCATTTGCTCGACGCGGGCAAGGTCTGGTCCCTTGGCCGGTGCCGTGGGGACCGACGGCGCCGGGCGCTTTCCGAGGTGCGTTCGTTGGTCGCCTGGGCCTGGGCCGCCGTGGCAACGAGCAGGCTGCCCAGCAGGCCGGCGACGGTAACTCTTGAGGACATCGGCAGTTCTCCCAGGGCGCGACTTCCAACCGCTGAGTGACCCTGGCGCTGGCTGCAATCACCATGCCGCCAAAATGGTCATTGCGTTCGGCCGGCTGGCGGCTAGGATGGGTGGTTGGAGTCCCGGCTTTAGCCGGCGCGGACCGGCTAAAGCCGGGACTCCAACTCCCTATTGGAGCCACCCATGACGACTGCAACTCGGGTGTTGCGGCGCGACCCTGCCGAGGTGAAGCCCTGGATCGAGACGTGCGGCCAGATCCGCTGCCTCGTCGAGGAGAAGGACGGAGCCGCCGCCGAGATCCACCATGTCCAGATTCACGACGCCAAGCTGCACTACCACGCCCGCACCGACGAGTTCTACTACGTGATCGCGGGCCAGGGAACGATCACGCTCGACGGCGAGGAGGTCGAATTGCACGCCGGCGTCGTCGTGTACGTGCCGCGCGGCGTCAAGCACAAGGCGCGCGGCGAGCTGACCGTGCTCGTGGTGTGCATCCCGCCCGGCGTCCTCGGCGACGTGCACGAACTGGAGTAACGCCAATGCAACCCCGTGGACAACTTTGGTTCGCGCTGGAGAAGATCTGCCAGGACTTTCGCGACTACTCCGGCCTGGAGCAAAAGGAAGCCCTGCAGATCCTGGTCGTCGTGCTGCGCAACATGCTGACGGAGCAGGAAGCGGAATTGCAGCGGCTAGGCGCACCGCCGCCTGCGCAACCGGAATGACCGCGCACGTCGAGAAGATGGCCGATAGCACCGCCGCATTTGCGACCTGGGGCTGTATTTACCCCGAAGGGGTTCGATCTCAAAGCGATCTCAAAGCCCAGGGCAAGCGGAGCGCCGCCCTGGGTAGGCGAACATCAGAAGTGTCCCTACCCCGAAGGGGTTTCATCAAGGGCCCACCCGACGATGATGAAACCCCTTCGGGGTAAATACGCTGTTTGCGATCGTGTACCCAGGGCGGCGCTACGCTTGCCCTGGGCTTTGAGATGCAACCCCTTCGGGGTAAATGCACGTCGTTACTTCACCACGACAACATGCGGCCGCGGCTCGACGTTGCCCGCCGCATCCTCGGCATGCGCCTGCAGCCGCAGCGCCGGCGGCGTCCAGCGTCACTTCCCACTCGGCGAAGTTGTTGGCCGTCGCGCGCACCTCCTGGCCGTTGACGACAACGCGCTTGACGGGGCCGTTGTCCGCCGTCGTGCCGCGCACCACGACCTTGCCGGCCGTCGGACGCGTCACCTGCGTGATGACGGTGGTCGGCGGCAGGTCGTCGATCGGGTCGAGCAGCTGCGGAAACGCGATGCCCTTGATCTCGGCCACGCGCGATTCGTCGCCGGTCAGCGGGGCGTCGATTCGGTAATGCTCCGGATCGCTTTTGAACTCCTGCGAGCGTGTGCTCACCACCATCGCGTGCCGGCCTTCGCCGTACCAGTCGTGCAAGTACACCGGCACTCCCTTCGCTGTCTTCGGTTTCGGCCGGGGCCCGCCGCCCAGGTTCACCAGCGATTTTGCCTTGCTGTTATCCTTCCAGTTGACGGTCTTGACGTTCCGCATGTGCGTCACCGCGGCGCCGGTGGGGTTATCATCCGAAATCTGAATCAGCGGCATCCCGCCGGAGCGACAGCCGTCGAAGGTCAGGCCGTCCACCGCCAGCGCGCCGTACTGGACGCTCAGGTCGTCGTGGCCGCGATTGAACGGCTCGGTGTTGGTCTGGCTGATGACGAGGTTCTTGTACACGTGATTGTCGTAGTTCGGATGGTAGACGCCGTACTCCACCTTGTGGATGGTCAGGTCCTCCGCGAGCAGCGACGGCACCTGCGGCCGGAAGCCGTAGTGGACATCCCAGATCCGCAGGTTGCGCACGACGAACGGATGCTTCGTGTCGGGGCCGACGCGGTTGACGCCCTCGCCGAGGTTGACGCCATAAAGGCCGACATTGCTGTGAGTCTCGTTGTTGTCGAAGCGGACGAACGGAAGCGTGCGGATATCCACCTTCCTGAACTCGCCGTCGGGCTGCTGCACGCGTAGGACGAGCGGCAACTTGCTGGTCGGCGTCGCCTCGAAGCGAAAGCCATAGGCGTCGTTGTCGGTGGCGACGTTCATCGTGAAGGTATTGAGCGAATTGGCCCACCAGAAGCCGGCCCCCTCGTTGTGGTCGAACGGCAGCATCTGCTCGGGGAGCGGCTTGGCGCGGCGTGCGCCGACGGCGAGATTGTGGTCGAGGACATTGAACACCTCCGTGCCGTCTTCCATGAAAAAGCCGTGCCCGCGGCTCTTGTAGCCGACGCAATCGCGCACCACCAGGTAGTTGGTACCGTGGATCGTGAGCCAGCGGTTGTCGCTGTCCCAGATCGACGCACCGTGGACATAGCTGCCGCGCATCGAGTCGCCGCACAGGTGGTAGTGCAGGGCATAGCGGCCGAGCACGCCTTTTTTGCCGAGGTGGCGGAACTCGGCGAAGCTGATCGAGCCGGCCGAGCCGCGGTGGTACATGGTGTGGCCGCGCACGCCGTCCGGATCGGCGGACTCGACGATGACGGTGCGGCTCAGATTGGCCACTTCGCCGCGGTAGTGGTCCTCGCCGAGATGGTCGTACTTCAGCGGGCGGTCGAGGACGAGGGCGCTCCGCGGGCCGATCGGCGAGTCCCGCACTCCCGTCACGATGCGCTCCTCGGTGAACGACTCTTCGGCCCGATAATCGCGCTTGGTGGCCGTGATAATGATGCGATCGCCGGGGGCAAAGCCCGCCTGCGTATCGACGGCGACCGCGTCGGCGCCCGCCTTGACCGTCTGGGCGATGCGCGTCCAGCTAACGACCGGGGTGCCGTGAAAATCCATGCGGCCGCCGCACGCCACGATCGCCGGACACGACTGCTTGTCCATGCCCGGCACGTACACGAGGCGGATAAGCGCGGTGTGCGGCCGATGCACCGGACGATCCGGAGTTCCGACTTCCAGGGCCGGCAGCACCGCCGCAACCGGCGAGGGCTCATTGTGCCGCGCAAATCGAAACCCTCTTCGCTGTACTGCTCGCCGGGCCGAATCGCGATCAGACCGACGTCGAGGCGCGTATCGCGCTCCGGGTCGAGCGCAGGACGCCGGCGACATTGATGCCGCGAATGACCTGGTCGGACTTCACGTCGTACGTAACCTGGTGGCCGGCGCGGATGAGCACGCGGGCGCCGGCACCGGGCACCTTGCCGCCCTCCCAGGTGGTCGCGGCCGACCAGGGGCCGGTGCCCGCAGAGCGGATGACGGGGGCGGGTTCGCCGCTGGCGGCATGGCCGGCGAACAGAATTACCACGGTGAGGGAGAGGATGCGTTGCATGATGGGATCACTTTCCGAAACAGCGGGTCAGGAAGGCGGGTGGGCACGGGGCAGGTTGGCAGCCTCATCATAACGGCTTCCCTGCGGCCCGCAAGCAAATTATCGCGGGTCGCGTTTCTTCGGGTAAATCTGGCGCAGTCGTTGTAACCCTTACGAGCCGTGTCGTCCCGTCGCCTGCTTGGCACCTTTCTCGTCCGCGAAAGCAAATCGGCGGCAACCACTTCGATAACTTCGGTAGGCAGCGTCGTTTGTAGGGGAAACTCCATCGAGACCCCACGCTGAAATCTTGCGCACAAAGCAGGGCGCAGTCAGCTTGATCACGGCGTGAATATCGCCATTTCCCACCAATAGAGACTCACATGGCTTTGACACCACTACTATGGATCAAGAAATGGCTTCAACCCCGGACCCCGGCGCCGGGCGCCGCGGATGCGAACCCGCCGGCTGCAACTGGAATGCCTCGAGGATCGCACCCTGCTCAGCGGCGTGATCGTAACCTCGAATACCGCCAACCTGGCCGCCAACGCCACCACCATCGTGATCGCCGGCACCGGTTTCGACCCGATCGTCGCCAATAACAGCGTCGCCTTCAATGACAACGCCGTCGGCACCGTGACCGCGGCGACCGCGACCTCGCTCACCGTGGAATTCGCCACCGATCCGACCACTGCGGCCAACCTGACGGCTATCGTCACGTCCGACAGCCAGAGCAACGCCTCGGCGGTGCAGGTGGCAACGGTCACGCCGGTCGTGACGAGCAGCGCTGCCAACCTGGCGGCCGACGCCACGACGCTTGTGATCAACGGCTATGGCTTCGACCCGACGACGCCCACGGACAACACCATCGTCTTCAACGACGGCGCGACCGGCACCGTGGAATCGGCGTCCGCGACCTCGCTCACCGTGACGCTTTCCGTGACGCCGACCACGGCCGGCAGCCTGACCGCCGACGTCACCACCGACACCGTCGATGAGGGCTCGGCCGTGCAAGTGGCGACCGTGACGCCGGTCGTGACCACCAGCAGCGCGACGCTGGCGGCCAACAGCGCGACGTTGACCATCGACGGTTACGGCTTCGACGCGACGGCGGCCAACAACAGCGTGGTGCTGAGCAGCGGCGTGGTCGGCAGCATCTCCTCGGCGAGTCCGACCTCGCTCACCGTGACGTTGTCCACGGCGACGACCACCGGCGAGCTGACCGCCGTGGTCACGACCGACAATCTGAGCAGCGGCGTGCCGGTGCAAGTGGCCGCCGTCACGCCGGTCGTGACGAGCAGCACCGCCGACCTCGCAGCCAACGCGGCCACGATCACGATCGACGGCTATGGCTTCGACCCGACGGCCGCCAACAACAGCGTCACCTTCAGCAGCGGCGCGGGTACCGTGACGGCGGCCACCGCGACCACGCTGACCGTGACGTTCACGACCGCGCCGACAGCCGGCGACCTGACCGCTGCCGTCACGACCGACGATGTGAGCAGCGGCTCGGCCGTGCAAGTGGCGACCGTGACGCCCGTCGTGACCAGCAGCACGGCCAACCTGGCGGCCGATGCGACCACAGTGACCATCGACGGCGACGGCTTCGACACGACGATCGCCAACGACAATGTGACGTTGAGCAGCGGAGAGGTCGGCAGCATCACGTCGGCGAGCGCGACCTCGCTGACCGTGTCCTTCGCGACGGGGCCGACCGGGGGCGACCTGGCCGCGGTGGTGACGACCGACAGCGAGAGCAGCGGTTCCGTGCCGGTGGCCACGGTCACGCCCGTCGTCACGAGCAGTAGCACCGCTATGGCCGCCAACACGGCGACTATCACGATCGACGGCTACGGCTTCGACACGAACGACAGCAACGACAGCGTCGCGTTCAGCAACGGGGCGGTCGGCACGATCTCGGCGGCGACGGCGACCTCGCTGACCGTGTCCTTCACGACGGCGCCGACGGCGGGCAACCTGACCGCGGTGGTCACGACCGACAGCGCCAGCAGCGGTGCGCCCGTGCAGGTGGCGAGTGTCACGCCGGTCGTCACGAGCAGCACCGCCGACCTGGCGGCCAACGCGGCGACCCTCACGATCGACGGCTACGGCTTCGACCCCACCGCGGCCAACAACGCCGTCACGCTGACCGATGGGGCGGCCGGCACGGTGACCGCGGCAACCCCGACCTGGCTCACGGTGACCTTGACCACCGACCCGACCACGGCGGGCAGCCTCTCCGCCATCGTCACAACGGACGGCCAAAACAGCGGCGCGGACACGCAGGTGGCGACGGTCACCCCGGTCGTGACCAGCAGCAGCGCGAGTCTGCCGTTCAATGCGACCACGGTTACCATCTACGGCTACGGTTTCGATACGGACACCACCAACGACAGCGTCACGCTTGACGGTGGGGTTGTGGTCGGCACAGTCAGCACGGCAACGCCGACTTCGCTCACGGTGACGTTTACCACGCCGCCGAGCGCGGTGGGCAGCCTGACCGCCACGGTCACCATCGACACCGAGAGCAGCGGCTCCGCGGTGCAGGTCGCGACCGTGGCGCCGCTCGTGTTCACCAACTCCGCCTACCTTCTGACCGCCAATTCGACAAGCGTCACGATCATCGGTGTCGGCTTCGACACGAACAACGCCAACGACAGC
This sequence comes from uncultured Gemmataceae bacterium, assembly GCA_963834865.1. GTDB lineage: Bacteria > Planctomycetota > Planctomycetia > Gemmatales > Gemmataceae > CAWIDK01. Next base: position 89,442 of record CAWIDK010000005.1, on the reverse strand, counting down.
GTGACATTCAACGATGGGGCGGTCGGCACCGTCAGCGCGGCGACCGCCGATTCGCTCACCGTGTCGCTCTCCACCCCGCCCGCAACGGCCACCACCTTCTTCGCCGTGGTCACCGTCGATAACGTGAGCAGCGGCGCGGCCGTGCAAGTGGCGACGGTCCGGCCGGTGGTGACCAGCAGCATCTCCAGCCTGCCCGCGAACGCCACGACTCTCACGATCGACGGCTACGGCTTCGATCCGATTGCGGCTCATAACACCGTCACGTTCAACGACGGGGCGGTCGGCACGGTTACCGCGGCGACGCCGACCGCGCTGACAGTGACGTTCTCGACCAAACCGCAGACGGCCGGCAACCTAACCGCGGTCGTCACGATCCACGGTGTCAGCAACCTTGCGCCGGTGCAGGTGACCACGGTCACGCCGGTTGTCACCAGCAGCACGGCCAATCTCGCCGCCAACGCGACGACGCTCACGATCAACGGTTTCGGCTTCGACCCGACGGCGAGCAACAACAGCGTCCGTTTCATCGACGGGGCGGTCGGCACCGTTACCGCCGCGACGACCACGTCACTTACCGTCACGCTGTCCACCAGGCCGGCGGTCGCCGGCAGCCTGACCGCGGTTGCGACGACCGACAACGTCAGCAGCGGCTCGGCCGTGCAGGTGGCCACGGTCACGCCCGTCGTCGTCGCCAACAGCGCATACGCCGTCGCCGCCAACGCGAGCACGATCACCATCAACGGTTTCGGCTTCGACACGACGGCCGCCAACAACACCGTCGCCTTCAGCAACGGCGCCGTCGGGCACGTCGCTCTAGCAACCACGACGTCCCTCACCGTGACTCTGACGACGCCGCCGACCGCCGGCAGCCTGACCGCAATCGTCACGACTGACAATGTCAGCAGCGGTTCGGCCGTACAGGTGGCCACGGTCGCGCCGATCGTCACGAGCAGCGCGTCGAGCCTGGCCGCCAACGCGGCGACCATCACGATCGACGGCGTCGGCTTCGACACGGCCGCGGCCCACGACAGCGTGACGTTCAACGACGGGGCGGTCGGCAGCGTCACCGCCGCGACTGCCACGGCACTCACCGTGACGCTGTCCCCGGACCCGACCACGGCCGGCAACCTGACCGCGGTGGTGACGACCGACAGCGTCAGCAGCGGCGCGGCGGTGCAAGTGGCGACGGTCACGCCGGTCGTCAGCAACACCACCACCGGCGTGGCGGCCAACGCGGCCACGCTGACCATCGACGGTTTCGGCTTCGACACGACGCCGCGCAATAACACCGTCGTCTTCAACGACGGGGCGGCCGGCACGGTGACCGCGGCGACCGCGACCGCGCTCACGGTGACGCTGTCCACCGACCCGACCACCGCCGGCAGCTTGACCGCCGTCGTCACGACCGACGGGATCAGCAGCGGCTCGGCAGTCCAGGTCGCGCAGGTCCAGCCGGTGGTGACGGGCAGCACCGCCAACCTGGCGGCCAACGCGGGGACAATCGTCATCGACGGCATCGGCTTCGACCCGACGGCCGCCCACGACAGCGTGACCTTCAACGACGGGGCCGTCGGCAGCGTCGAGTCCGCAACGGCTACGTCGCTCACCGTGACGCTTTCCACGGACCCGACCACGGCCGGCAGCCTGACCGCATCAGTCACGACCGACAGCGTCAGCAGCGGCACGGCCGTGCAGGTAGCGACGGTCACGCCGGTCGTCACCAGCAGCACCGCCGCCCTGGTGGTCAACGCGGGCACGATCACGATCGCCGGCTATGGCTTCGACGCAACCGCGGCAAACGACAGCGTAACATTCAACGACGGGGCCGCCGGCAACGTTGCCGCGGCGACTCCGACTTCGCTCACGGTCACGATAACCACCCCGCCGACCGCCGTGGGCAACCTGACGGCGGTGGTGACCACCGATTCCGAGACGAGCGGCGCGGCCGTCCAGGTCGCGACCGTCTCCCCAGTCGTGACGAGCAGCACCGCCCCCGTCGACCTCGACGCGGCCACGCTCACCATCAACGGCTACGGCTTCGACACGACGGCCGGCAACAACACGGTCACCTTCAACGATGGAGCGACCGGCAGCGTCACCGCGGCGACGGCCAACGCGTTGACCGTGACGCTCTTCACCGACCCAACCACCGGCGGCAGTCTGACGGCCGTGGTCACCACCGACGGCGTCAGCAGCGGTTCGGCCGTCCAGGTCGGCGCCGTCACGCCGGTCGTGGTGGGCAACACGGCCAACCTGCCCGCCACCGCGTCGAGCATCACCATCGACGGCTTCGGCTTCGACACGAACGCCAACAACGACACGGTGACCTTCACCGACGGGGCGATTGGCAGCGTCGCGTCGGCAACGGCAACGTCGCTGACGGTGACGCTCACCACGGACCCGAGCACGGCCGGCAGCCTGACCGCGTCGGTGACGATCGACGGAGTCAGCAACGGCTCGGACGTGCAGGTGGCCACGGTCACGCCGGTCGTGACGAACAGCACCGCCAGCGTGGCCTTCAACGCGACCACGCTGACCATCAACGGCTACGGCTTCGACCCGAACGCGGACAACGACACCGTCGTGCTCGGCGACGGGGCGGCCGGCACCGTAACGGCGGCAACCGACACGTCCCTCACCGTGACACTCGGGACGGGGCCGACCGCGGTGGGCAGCCTGACGGCGACGGTCACGACCGACAGCCAGAGCAGCGGCGCGGCGGTCCAGGTCGCCACGGTTGTGCCGGTCGTCACCAGCAGCACCGCCAGCCTCGCGGCCAACGCCGGCACCATTACCATCGACGGCTTCGGCTTCGATCCCATCGCCGCCAACAACGCCGTCACGTTCAACAATGGGGCGGCCGGCAACGTCAGCGCCGCGACCGCCACTTCGCTTACCGTGACGCTCACCACGGCGCCGACGGCCGGCAATCTGACCGCGGCGGTCACCACCGACGGAGTCAGCAGCGGCACGCCGGTGCAGGTGGCCACGGTCACGCCCGTCGTGACCGGCAGCGCCGCCAGCCTCGCCACCACCGCCGCCACGGTTGTCATCACCGGCGTCGGCTTCGATCCGACGGCCGCGAACAACACGGTGGTTTTCAGTAGCGGAGCGACCGGTACGGTCACCACCGCCAGCCTGAATTCGCTCACCGTCACGTTCACCGCGCCGCCGACCGCCGGCAACCTGACCGCCGTGGTCACGACCGACAGCCAGTCGAGCGGCTCCGCCGTGCAGGTGGCCACGGTCACCCCCGTCGTCACGAGCAGCACCGGCAGCCTCGCTCTGAACGGGACCAGCCTCATCATCAATGGCTACGGCTTCGACACGACGGCGGCCCACAACACCGTCTCCTTCAACGACGGGGCCGCCGGCACCGTGGCCGCGGCGACCGCCAATGCCCTCACCGTGACGCTCACGACCGAGCCGACCGCCGTCGGCAACCTGACGGCCATCGTCACGACCGACGGCGCCAGCAGCGCCTCGGAGCAGGTGGCCCACGTCGTGGCGGCGATCAGCACGCCGACCGTCACGACCAGCGCCGCCGGCCTGCTCGCCACCGCCACCGCGCTCACCATCAATGGCCACGGTTTCGACACCACCACCGCCGCCAACAACCGCGTCATCCTCAACGACGGAGCGGCCGGCACCGTGACCGCCGCGACGGCAACCGCGCTGACCGTGACGCTCTCGACCTCGCCGACCACCGCCGGCAGCTTGACCGCAGTGGTCATCACCGACGGCATCAGCAGCGGCTCGGCCGTGCAGGTGGCGGCAGTCAAGCCGGTCGTCACCAGCAGCACCGCCAGCCTGCTCGCCAACGCGACGACGCTCACCATCAACGGCTTCGGTTTCGATCCGACGCCCGGAAACAACGTCGTCGTCTTCAACGATGGGGCCTCGGGCACGGTGACGGCGGCGACGGCGACCTCGCTCACTGTGACATTCTCCACCAAGCCGACCACCGCCGGCAGCCTGACCGTCGTGGTTACGACCGACAGCCAGTCGAGCGGCACGGCGGTCCAGGTGGCCACCGTCGTCTCCGTCGTGACCACCAGCACCGCTAACCTCGGCGTCAACGGGACCACGTTCACGATCAACGGCTATGGTTTCGATCCGGTCGCCGTGCACAACACCGTCGCGTTCAACGACGGCGCGATCGGCACGGTCACTCTGGCGACGGCCACCGCGCTGACCGTGACGTTCTCCACCAGGCCGACCGCTCTGGGCAGCTTGACCGCCGTGGTCACCACGGACACGCACAGCAGCGGCGCGGCCGTCCAGGTCGCCACCGTGGCACCCGTCGTGACCGGCAGCACGGCCAAGCTCGCCGCCAACGCCGCGACGATCACGATTAGGGGCTTCGGCTTCGATACCACCGCCGCTCACAACACGGTCACCTTCAACGACGTCGCGGTGGGCAGCGTAACCGCGGCAACGGCGACGTCGCTGACCGTGACGTTCACCACCGAGCCGACCACCGCCGGCAGCTTGACCGCGGTGGTCACCACCGACAGCGTCAGCAGCGGCGCCGCCACCCAGTTGCGACTGTGGTGCCCGTGGTGACCAGCAACACCGCCAGCCTCGCGACCAACGCGACCACGATCACCATCAACGGCTACGGTTTCGATCCGACCGCGGCCCACAATACGGTCGTGCTCAGCAGCGGCGCGATCGGCACGGTCACCACCGCGAGCGCCACGTCGCTCACGGTGACCTTCTCCACCAGGCCGGCGGCGCTGGGCACCCTGATCGCCGTGGTCACGACGGACTCCCAGAGTAGCGGCACGGCGGTCCAGGTGGCCAAGGTCATCCCCGTCGTGACCAGCAACACAACCCATCTGGCGGCGAACGCGGCCACCGTCACGATCAACGGCTTTGGCTTCGATTCGGTCGCATCACATAACACGGTGGTCCTGAGCGACGGCGCGGTCGGCACGGTCACCGCCGCGAGCTCCACGTCGCTGACCGTGACCCTGAACACCAAGCCGACGACGGCCGGCACCCTGACCGCGGTGGTGACGACCGATAGCCAGTCGAACGGCACGGCGGTGCAAATCGCCACCGTTGCGTGGGCAGGCGGTTCGGCCCGTCGATCGAGCTTTCGCGCCAGAATTGGCATGTCTCTGGGCTCATCTGGTAGACGGAAGAAGGGGATCACGGTGCCGGCGAAAGCTTGGAATTCCTCTGGTTGGAGCTCGTTACAGAGACTGTCACCAACCGACTGCCCGCCTCCCACTCAAGGCAACCCCAATCCCACTTTCAAGCAATTGTCAAAACTCTGCACCAGCGTCGGCGAAAGACTCCCCAGCACCTGAACGACGGTGTCGGAGTAAACGGTGTTGAGCACCAAGCTGGACACGACTGAATCAATGAGCAGCCCGGTCGCTTTGCCTTCGGGCGTGCTCACGTCAATGAAGAGGCATGCAGGGTCGCCCTGCATTGTCAGGTTTTTTGTAACTTCCGCAACTACAACAGTGCCGACGGCGCTCGCGTAGGCGTCCGACTGGACCACCACGGCAGGCCGCTTCTTGCCGCGCTGGCCAGAGGGGTGCGGAAAGCGAACAAGGACCACGTCGCCCCGTTTCATGGCTTCTCCGGTAGATCATCGTATTCATCCCAGTCCTCGTGCTTGACCCTCTCCCAGGCCAGGGCCTCTAGCTCCTCCCTTGTCCAGGGACTGTCGTCGTACTCCTCATCCTTGAGGCGTTCGTATTCCTCGACGCGGAGCAGGACAAAGGTCTCCTTGGTACGGGGATTTACGACGCGCGGCGGAGTGGCGTCGGCATGCTCCAACGCCTGCACTTGTTGTTCGGTGAGTTCGATCATGACTGCCTCCTCTTTGTTATCTTATCGCCGCAGCACCATTCCGTCGGCGGCGCGGCGTCGTTATCGCTCGTGTGGGCATGGCCATGACTCCGCGGGCGACCTTGAATGGGCACGGTGCGACGGCGATTTCCGCACCGCGACTCCGCTGCAAGGGGTTCCGGTCGCCGCCGCTAAGCACGTAAGGATGTTCTCTAAGCGCCGTGACGACATTCTATGCAGCCGTGCTGCCGCGAGCAGTGCCGGCGCAGGCCGTGCATTTCGGGTCACGGCACATTGAAGACGATCCGCGATAGAAGGTAAGCGGGGACAGAAATGGCGTTTCGAGGGGACAGCGCCGCCTCGCAGACGGAAGAAGGGGATCACGGTGCCGGCGCAAGCTTGGAATTCCTGTGGTTGCAGTTGCGATTTGCAACGGCCATACTGCCAGTCAACTGCGTCAACCCGTTCCCGATTCGCCTTGCCCCCGAGCGCACCGCGGTCAATAGCCCAGCGCTGGAGCAGCCAGTAGTCGGCGATGCGGCCAAAGGCGCGTAAACAAAAAGGTGCATTTTAGTCATACGATCCAGTGCGAAAGCTCCTTACAGAGACTGTCACCAACCGACTACCGCCAGCCTCGCGGCCAACGCCAGCACGATCACCATCCACGGCTTCGGCTTCGATCCGATCATTGGAAACAACACCGTGGTCTTCAACGACGGCGCGATCGGCACCGTGACCGCAGCGACAGCGACCTCGCTGACTGTAACGTTCGCCACCAAGCCGACCTCGGCGGGCAGCCTGACCGCGATCGTCACGACGGACGGACTCAGCAGCGGCACCGCGGTGCAAGTGGCCACGGTCGCCTAGCGCGCTGCGGCCGTGGTATGGGCTGATGACGACGGTGCCGCCGAGCCCAGGCGAGTTACTCACCATGCACTTGGCGCGGAAGTTGGGTACGTAAACATTACGTGGGCAGGAGGTTCGGCCCGTCGATCGAGCTTCTCGCCAGAATTGGCATGTCTCCGGGCTCATCCGCGATCTTTGCCCTCGAGTCGGCGAGTCATCGCTTCGATTTGGCTTGCATTGCGCATGCAACGAATGCACACACACTCGCTTCACCCCGCCCGCCAACTTAAAGGCCGCTTGCTCCCTGCAAGGCACGGGTCATTTGAGAGCATGCGCGGTGGAATTGTGACAGAGCCGAACGTTATTCCTTTGATTTCCCAAAGAACGACTGAAGCACGGCCAGGGCGCCGTCCACCACCTGGCCGGTTTCAGTCGCAGGTCTGTTTGGGCGTGATGCGGTTTCCGGACGTCATTTGCCCAACGTAACGTCGAGCACGTTCGACTGAATGTTCCCTGACCAGGATTTCACGTCCAACTCCCGTCCGCGGCCCCCATTGGGGAGGTCGAGCTCGACCGACAACTGATAGCGTCCATCAGCCGCCGGCCTGTCCACATAGGCCCACAGGTCGATCGTTTCCTCATGCGTCTGGCCCGGCCCAAGGACGACACAACGACGCAAGATCGGCGCTCGGGTAGCCCGCTCGGGCGGGTAATTCCGGGAGAGAGCGAGTTTGCCGTCCTGGCCTTTGAGAAAGACATGGTTCAAGAGATCGTCGCGGTTCTTATCGACGAAATCGGAATTGAAGCGGACCCAGGAAAGTTCCAGGGCCTCCTTGCCGACGTTTTTCCAGCGAAGTTGGTACCGGTCTTTCTGATCGGCGGGTGTGATGGCCAGCGTGAGGCTGTTCACCTCCTTGCCCCAGGTGAGCTGGTCGTCAAGTTTTCGCGGACCGAATCGTAACAAACGCAGCGGCCCCTTGTCGGTGTCGAGAACTCGGCTGGTCGTCGGGGCGGTCGTCTTGACGATCGTGTTAATAAGAACGCTGTCGCGCGAGGCCGTAAACCGTATCCGCTGATTATTCACCTGTAGAAAGCTATCGTTGCATACGGTTGCACCTTCGAAATTGCCGGTCGCGAGGATAATGCTGTTGCTTACCTCCGTAACACCGCCGATGTTGCCGTGCACGATCAGCAGGCAGTTGTCGATGCCGTTAACACGACCGACGTTGCCGCGCACGATCAGCAGGCAGTTGTCGATGCCGGTGGCACCAGTGAAATCACCATCGACGATAACGATGGAATTCGACACGGAGGTGAGGTATGGCATTGGTCCGGCATCAGAACCACCGACCTGTCCACCCATGTAAGGTTCTGGGTCGCGCCCTTGAATCGCAGTTGCCGCAGAGTTTGCACATCGAACTCGGGCGCCGTGTATTTGCGATCGGCCAATGTGCGCGCCTCATTTGTCACCGCCTTGGCGATCGCCTGAATGATCTTCCATTGGCTCGCGCCGGCAAACTTCTCATCCGTGACCATGCGGTGGACAAAACGATCCAGTTCGACCTTGTGCAGTTCACGGAGCAAGATCTGGAACGCTCTTTCGTCAACACGGGCGGTGACGACGGTAATCGCCATCCGCGCGGCGGGCAACCTCGGCATCGGCGCTTTTGGCGGCTGCGCAAGCGCGTCCGGGACTTCGTCCAGCTCGGCCAGTCGCTGCGACGCTTTTTCACGCATCTTGAAATCCACGCTACCCAGTTGCTGGATTAGCTCGGCAATGACAGCGGGATCGGCCTTTAATGCCGGCTTCTCGGCCCCGGCGTCCCGATCCTTCTTGGGGAGTTCCTGGCCGGCCATTCGAGTGCTCATGAGGGCGAATGCGAGGACTGGCAAGAGGGCCCCCATCTGCGCCACGACTCGTTTCATTGTTGAAGTCCTTGTTTGAAAGATCGTGCACAATCGCCACCGGACTCGATAACCTGCTCTCGAAGGCATGTAGTCCTTGACGCGTTTCTGATCCTGCAAGGCGGAGCGTCCAGGGTAAACGCGGCTTTCTCCCTGCTACACTCTAACCGCTGGGGAGGTCCGTCACAACGAATTTCCGCGGCGCCAGCACTGCCGAATAGCCCTTGTGGCGCGAGGGCTCTGGCTTGGCTTGCAACGTCGTTGAACATCGCGCCGGGTCCAACGTTGGCCGTAACGCGTGACAAAAGGCGCCGCCGAGACACCGTGGGTACGTGGGTGTTTGGGTCCATGGCGCAGCCGCAAACCTTGTGTCGGAGAGGCACTACAGCCGCAACCCTCGCGCCCAAGTAACTTGGGCGCGGACCTTCGACTGGGTAGCGGCAGGAGTCGATTGCCTGATTCCCCTATTCGCCGGATAGCAGCGCGCCGGTCATCGCCTCATACGCCAGCAAGGTTCCCGCGCCGGTCAGGGCCATGAAGATGCGGCACAGGTTGAAGCGCAACATCACGTCGCGCTCGGACAGGTTGGCGCTGTCGGCCGGCTGCGTCATGAAGGTCACGCCGCACGCACCGACAGCACCTGCAGCGTCTCCTGACCCGGCATCTGGTCGGCCAACCCCTTCAAGAGCGCCGCGGCCGTCAGAATCGACGCGGTTGCGGAGCCCAGCGCGATCCGTACCAGCGCCGCCACGACGAACGCCACCGCGACGCGTGACAGCGGCAGCTGGGCGGCAAACTCGGCGATGACCCGGCCGGCCCCCGTCGCGCCGTTCACCGCGCCGAAGCCGCCGGCCGCGCCGAACAGGGAAGTCTGCGTATCGCCATCCACCAATCCGGTGATCGTGAGGCCGTTCAATGACTGGCCCGATTGGCCGGCGGTCCAGGTGGCGTTGTTCGCGGTCACCGTCAGCGTCGCCTGGTTGACCGTCAAGGTCTGCGTGACTGCCGCAATCTTGACAACGCTCACTCTTGCAGTATGCTCGGATTTGTGACCGAGCGGGGTCGATCCACACTAAATCTCGTCTCTCTCCTATCGGAGGGACGGGGTGAGGAAATGCCTCCCGTGGTGAAACCTGCGACTGAGAAGGCACCAGCCCGAGGCCGCAAGATCGGCGGGCGCAGTGCCAGCGCAAGCGAAACGCGGACGAAGAAAAAGTCCTCCGAGCAGCCACGATTCATCTGATCCGCAAGCACGGGATGTTCCTGGTGGCCACCGCCTTGCGTGAAGCGCGTGTCAAGGGATTCCGGGTCTGGATCATCACGGTGACCCTGCGCTACGCCACCGGGGACGAAGCCTACGTCGGCGACCTTCTCTACGATGGAGACCGCGAGCCGAGAGAACCTCCGAAGTCTCCGAGACTTCGGAAGTTTGACGGCAGGAACTCCATCATGCCCGGCTCGGTAGCGTCCGCAAGCAGAATCACCGTTTCGTCAGGTGCTTGTCGAACCAATCCGCGATGACGACCATGTCCGCCACGCCGCCGGAGAAGTCGTGCCCGCGCCCCTTGCGTACCACCAATTCCGCGGGCACGCCGACGGCGTGGAACCTGGCCATGATCGCTTCGGCCTGCTGGATCGGCACCAGCACGTCGGCGTCGCCGTGGATGATCAAGGTCGGCGCGTCGTCGGCCGTGACGTGCGTGATCGGCGAGATCTGGCGCGCCATCGCCTGAACCTTGGCTTCGTCAGTCACCCGCTCCAACCGGCGCGTCTTCGGATCGAATTCGCGCATGTCCACGGCCGTGCGGAGGCCGGCGAGCACGCCATCTTCCGCGAAGGCGTACTTGCCCTTGCCGCCGTAGTTCAGGAAATCGGTGGGCGGAAAGAAACAGCCGACGGCCTGGACCCGGCTCGAGGTGCGCTCGATTGGATCAGCGGCCTTTGGATTGCCCAAATCGCCCGCCGTCCCGAGCATCAGCGACAGGTGTCCGCCGGCTGAGCCGCCGGTGATGCCGATGCGCTCGGGATCGATGGCGTAGTCCTTGGCGTGGTAGCGGATGAAACGCACGGCCCGGTTGACGTTGGCAATGGCCTCGGGAATCGTGTAGCGTGGCTGGCTGCCGTGGACCACTGCGAAGACGGTGTAGCCGCGATTGAGCAATTCGCCGAGGACCGTGGCAAACAGCATCGAATTGATCGTCTGGTTGTCCGAAACCCACCCACCGCTCACGACCAGCACGATACCCGCTCCATTGGCGCTCTTCTTGGGGGTGAAAACGTCGAGCGTCAGCGCGGTGCCGAACTTGCGACCATAGATCACGTCCGCAGTGCGTTTGGCCGGCAGCTTGTCGGTCGCCGCCACAGCCGCGGCAGGCCTGGCGAAGGCGCGCGTCGATCTTCGCCGGGTACTCGACCTCGGTGAACTCCAGGACCGCGACCTTTTTGCCCGACCGGTGCCAGACTTCCTTCATCGCGGTCGGCAGGCCGTCGATGTTCTTGTAGACGCTGCGGAACTCCTCCTGCGGCACCTCCTGCATCGTGCCATCGTCGAAGACCTGGCGACCGATCTTGACGAGCAGGCCGTTGCCCTTATCGAAATAAAGACGCACGGCGTGGTAGCCCTTGGCCGCCACCTCGACGCCGGCGGCGGGCTTGCCGTCGACCTGGACGTCCTCGAGTGCGGACAGCGCGTACGACTTGTCCGTCAGTAGCGGAGTGAGCGTCACGAGACGGCGCAGGTGCAGTTGGGCCTGCAGGTCCTCAAGCTTCTTGCCTTCGATGGGGACGAGGGTGCCGTCGGCGCTTCCCCAACCCTGGCCGCCGTCGAATCCCTGGGCCAACGTGAGCTTTCGGCCTTTACCTTCGAAGTCGGCCGTCATCTTGTACTGGTTGGGCCCCTGCCAGAGCGTCTCCATGGCAAAGGGCACCTCGGCGACGCCGAGCATCAGGACGCCTTTCGCTTTCGTCCGCATTACCTTGATCTTGGCGAGTTGGGCTTCGCCGCCGTAGGCCTGGACGGCCTTCTCGATAACGGCCTTCGGATCGCCGGCTCGGCTACGATCCGCCGCCCCAAGCCACACCACGGCAACCAGCAACCATAGCAGCAATTTCCGCATGACAACCTCCGAACGACAACGCATAAGCGCCCGCACTGAATCCCGAGCATAACCGCACGCGGTCCCGAGTTCCAGCAGAAAGGTCCGCCAAAAGGATTGTTGGGCCGTTCTGTTTTCATCGCGATCTCATCTCTGCGCGGTATGCTCGCCGCGTGGTGATCGCGACCCTTTTCGCCTGGGAGGCATCCATGAACACGCTTTGCTTCGGTCCACGATGTGCGGGCTCGCTCCTGGTCGTGCTGGCTGGCTGGCTGCTGGCTGCCGCTTCGGCGCCGCGCAGGGCGAGGCGCCGGCGGCCCAGACGCAGGTCATGCCCCTCAAGTACGCCCGGGCGACCGAGCTGAAGCCGGTGCTCAGCCCTCTTTATCGCGACACGGCGGGTGTCCTGCTCGGCGTGGACGAGCGGACCAACACACTCATCGTTTCCGCCGCCCCAGCCGTGCTGGCCGAGATTGCGAAACTCGTCCGCACGCTCGACGCCGCAGCGGGATCGGCGCCGGACGATCGCAACGACTTCTACGTCCTGCCCCTGAAGCAGCTCGAGCCGGACCAGAAACTCGTCGAGGCGCTGCAATTGCTCATTCCCAATGCGAAAGCCGGCCGCTTTATCGTGGACCCCGGCGCCAAGCTGCTGCTGGTCCAGGGCCCGCCGGCGCTCGAGCGAGCCGTCAAGGACTTGCTGATGCGCCTCGAGCTGGCGGGGACGCCGCCGCCCCTGGCCGGCAAGGGACTGCAAGTGCGGTTGCTTTGCCTCGTCGGCGGCAAGCTGGCCAAGGGCGACTCGATGCCGGCCGCCGTCTTCGCCGATCTCGCCGACGAGCTCAAGCTGCTCCGGCTGGATCCCATGCGCATTGCCGCCCAGACGCTCGTACAGGTCACGCCGGCCGCTGCCTTCGCGGTCAGTGGCGGAGCGACGCTCGACGGCGCGTGCGTTGTGAAGTTTTCCGGCAAGGTCCGCAATCTCAACGACGGCACCTTCGGCCTGGACGTGACGGTCACGGCCGTCGAGGCGGGCAAGGGCGCGTCGGCACGGTTATGCGATCTGCAGACCGAGCTGCGCGTGCCCCTGGGCAAGCTGGTTCTCCTTGGCTCGGCGCCGGTGCGCGGCGAGCCGACGGCGTTCCTCGTGCAGGTGGCCGAGGCGGGCGCCGCCAAGCTTCCGGAGAAGAAGGCCGCCGTAACGGTGAAGCCGCGCAAACGCTAAGGCGATCGGCAGGTGCAAGCGTACCCTCGCTTGCGCGTCGGGCTTGTGTCAGTCACAAGCCCGACGCGCAAGCGAGGGTAAGTTAACTCCTGCCGCTCGCCTAATTACGATACACCAGCACGCTGTACCGATACGTCAGACGTTTCTCTTCGCCCGGCTGCAGCGTGACGACCCACTGCACGTCCTGCGCGATTCACGTTGCGCAGACTATCCTCGCGGGTCTGCAGGCGCGGATTGCCGTCGATCTCCAGTACCGCCCCGTGGATCGTGTGCTGCACGATCACCTTGGCCGGCTGCTTGCGATGATTGTTCAGCAGCAATTCGCCCTTGAGGTAGATCTTCGTATAGGTCTTGTCGTCTACGACGACGCGCTCGTTGGGCCGAGCGTCCTCTTGCTCCAGGCTGGTCGTGCGAATGCTCAGCGATTTGGTCACCTTCAGGTGCGCCTCCTCGCCCTTGTTGGTCCAGTAGCTGGTGCGCTGGCCGTTGAACTGGCCGTTCTGCACCACCATCGCCGGCGCTGTCGTCATCGGAAACGCGAACGGGTTCTTGAAGTAAAGGACGTCCCACATCTCGTCCTGCACGTGCTGGCCGTTGCCGTGGTATTTGTGCGCCACGGCGCTGGTGCCGACGTGCCATTCGACAATGCGCTCGTAGTCGGCCTTCGCCTTGCCGACGGTCAAGGACAACGCCTCGCCTTGCAGGAGACTTCGCTTGCCGATCGGCTGATAGTGCAGGTCCACGCCCTCGCCCTCGGGAGCCGCGTCGAGTTTGAAGCGCGGCCCCGCCGGCACCATCGAGTTGTTTAGGACAACCCGCTGGCTCAGCAGCGCATCCTGCTGGTCGCCGCGCGAGCGGATCGCCTGGAAGAACTGCTCCCACGTCATGCGGGCGGCCAGCGGCGAGATCACGTTGGCGAACTCGACGCTCGGATAGCCCGAGATCAGCCGAAACTCCGCGTCGTCGATGTCGGCCATCTCGTTGCGCACGACGCTGGCCATCTCGATCGCCAGCGTCTTGGGATCGCTGACATCCACCAGGTAGCTCGGCGCCCACGCCAGGCCATGCGCCAGGTAGGTGACGTAGATCGTCGGCTGCTTGTCGGCGGCGGGCACGGTCAGGACCAGCACCGGCCGGCGCTGAGTAACCTTGTCGCTGACCTCTTCGGCCAGCACCGCCGCGATCTCGCCCGGACTGATGTACATCCGGCCCTTGGGCGTCTGCAGGATGTAGAACCGTTCCTTCAATCCGGCCGACGCATCGTAGGCCGGGGCTGCCGGTTCAGTGGCTGGCTTGGTCTCGATCTTGAGCAGGATGCCGGTCATGGGCGGGAGCTTGTCGTTTTTGAAGTGGAGGGTGACCTTCTTGCCGCCGAGCTCCTCCTGCAGGTTGACGAACGGCGACGTGTGCCGCGGCGACTCGATGTCGCGGATCTTGACCGCCGCCTCGACCTTGCCGTCGCTCTCGATCCAGAACGTGCCGTGCACCGGCTCGGCGTCGGTGTCGAGCCGGAAGGTGCCGCCGCCGGGCACGGTCACCGCGCGCTTGACGACCGCCAGGCCGTTCTTGAACAGCCCGACCGACACGATCCGGCTCTTGGCCGTCGCTTCCTTGTCTTTGTCCTGGGCCCACGCCGGCGCGGGCACCGTCAGCGCTGCCGCCAAGACGACGAGAGTCGTGCGCAAAGTCATGGTACTGCTCCTGTCAGGGACGCGATCTGGCTTCTGCCAGAAAGACGCGGCCACGGAGCGGAAAGATTGCAGGACTTCACCGTGCGCCTCTGGGACACCGTCTCACCGCAACTGCGGGCGCGTGCCACCAAGGCCCAGTACGTTGAGGCTTCGCTCCGCCGATTCAGAACAAGTCGATCCGGCCCCCAACGATGTCCGCCCAGGGAATGACCTCAATGCCGGCGAACAGGCGGCGACGCTCGCGGGCCGTGGAGACGACCCAGCCGCGGCGCAGTCCAAGGTCTTTCATGCACTGACGCAAACCGGCCAGGGCGTACTGGTCCACGGACGCTCCCAGCTTGATCTCAACCGGCAGGATTTTCCGGCCGGCGACGATCAGCAGGTCAACTTCGGCGCCGGCCTGGGTTCGCCAAAAGAATACTTGCGGATCAACCAGGCGACGTGTCGCGAGCGCCGTCAATTCTTCGATGACCAAACCTTCAAACGAGGCGCCGCGCCGCGCCCAGGTGGCCAGTTCGCGCGGTTGGCGCAGTCCGGCCAGGAAATGCAGCAGCCCGGTGTCCCTCACGTAGAGTTTGGGACTCTTCGTCAGTCGCTTCTGGATGTTCGCGTAGTACGGTTGCAATCGGCGAACCATAAACGCCCCCTCGAGTACATCCAGGTCGCTGGCGATCGTGTGCGAAGATACCGCCAAGGAGTGCGCCAGGTCGGAAACATTCAGCAGGTTGCCGTGCACGTGGGTCAGCATGGTCCAGAGTGTGCGCAAGCGCCGTGTGGGAAGACCCAGCCCCAAAGAGGGCAGGTCGCGCTCCAGAAAGGTGGAAACGTAAGCGCTAAGCCACTCGCCCCGTGCGCGGGAGCTGCGCAAGGAATACAGCGGCGGAAAACCTCCCCAAAACCAACGATCTGCACGAGACAACTCGGCACGAGACACCTCGGCAGCGAGGAACGGCGTCAGCTCGAGGACGGCGATCCGGCCGGCAAGCGTTTCGGAGACGGAACGCATCAGGGCAGGATTGGCTGAACCCAGAAGGAGAAAACGGCCGTTGCCCCGCTTCCGGTCGATCACATGGCGTAGCACCGGGAATAGCTCGGGTAAACGCTGAGCTTCGTCGATGACGACCGCTCGCCGGTGAGCGTCAAAGAAACCTTCAAGGTCGGCGGCCAGGGCGCCCAGATCGGACGGGCGCTCCAGATCCAGGTGCATCCAGTCTGGGAGCGCGTGCTGCGCCAGTGTGCTCTTGCCGCACTGGCGTGGTCCCACGAGCAGCACTGCCGGAAAAGTGCGCAGCAGCGAACGCAAGCGTTCCGTCGTCATTCTGGGCACGTATCTCATGCCTTGTAATTTTGCACCGAAGGTTCAAAAAGACAAGATATGATCAGTCATCAGCTGCCGTTCGTCGATCTCCATGTGTGGTCGCTGCCGAGGAATTCCTCTTTGTCGATACAATATGCGGAATAGCTCGTCTCACGGTCCAAAAAGGGCGTCGTTGAGATTCCGTAATAATCCTGCGGAGTCAGCGCGAACTGGAGAGCTAGTCCGCAGAGGATACCATGTCCGAGTCCGAATCGAATTCCGGCCGCGTGCGCACTCGCCGAGCTCGGCGATTTTCGCATCCTCCGCGAGATCGGCCACGGCGGCATCGGCGTCGTCTACGAAGCCGAGCAGATTTCGCTCGGCCGGCACGTGGCGCTGAAGGTGCTGCCGCACAAGGCGCTCGCCGACGCCAAAACGAAGAAGCGTTTCGAGCGCGAAGCCAAGGCGGCGGCCAAGCTGCACCACACCAACATCGTGCCGGTGTTCGGAGTCGGCGAGCACGAGGGATTGCCGTATTACGCGATGCAGTTCATTCAGGGCATGGGCCTGGACAAGGTGATCGCGGAGCTGGCACGCCTGCAGCCCCAAGGTAGACACGCCATCCAGGTGGAAGCCGATGCCCACCGTGACGACACGACTGCTCACAACGACCCCGCGCGGGACATTGCCCGTTCGCTTATCACCGGGGTATTCCGTGCCGACTCGGCCGACGGTGACCCCAAGCAAAGCGAAGCGTCAGTGCCAACGGACCTCACCGCCGATGCGGCGCCTGCGGCAGGCCATGGCTGGGAGCGGGGCGATTTGGGAGTCGAGCCACGATGCGATGCATCGGCAACATCTTCGTTCATGCTGGGCAGCGGCGACAGTTCGGGCGGAAGCAAGGACGGCAAGAGCAACTACTGGCACAGCGTGGCTCGAGTCGGCCTGCAAGTCGCCGAGGCGCTGGAATACGCCCACGGCCAGGGCATTGTGCACCGCGACATCAAGCCGTCGAACCTGCTGCTCGACACCCGCGGCACGGTCTGGGTCGCCGACTTCGGGTTGGCCAAGCCAGCAAGCGCTGCGGGCGAGACGGACGAAAACCTGACCCAATCGGGCGACATTCTCGGAACGTTGCGTTACATGCCGCCCGAGGCCTTCGACGGCAAAGGCGACGTGCGCGGCGACATTTACGCATTAGGGTTGACGCTGTACGAGCTGGTGGCGGCGCGGCCGGCCTTCGCGGAATCGGACCGCAACAAGCTGATCAAGCAGGTGACGACGGGCGAGCCGGAGCGGCTGGATCGGCTGTGTCCCGCGGCGCCGCGCGACCTGGTCACGGTCATTCACAAGGCCATCGAGCGCGAGCCCGGCCGGCGTTATCCGCAGGCCCAGGAGCTGGCCGAGGACTTGCGCCGTTTTCTGGAAGATCGACCGGTCAAGGCGCGGCGGATTTCGAGCGTCGAGCGATTGGCTCGTTGGTCACGGCGGAACCGAGGTATCGCCGCGTCTCTGGGCGTGATTGCCTTTTTGCTGATCGCGGCGGCGGTCGTCGCCTGCGTGGCGGCGGTGCGTTTCAATAACCTGGCTCACGAGCGGGAATTGGCGCGGGATGCGGCGGAAGAAGCCGCTGAGGAGGCTCGCCGGCGTGGCGACGCCGAACGCTGGGAGCGCTACCGGTCGAACATCGCCGCGGCAGCCGGGGCTTTGCAGCTTCAGAACAGCGGCACCGCTCGCACCGCCCTCGAAGATGCACCGAAGGAGCACCGCAATTGGGAATGGCAGTACTACCACAGCCATCTCGACGGCGCCTCCCTCATGCTGCCTGTGCCGGGTGGGAAGTATCGAGCGCACGTCCTTAGCCCGTCGGGCCGGCAGGTCGCCGTCTGTTGCTTCGACCAAAACGAGGTGTCCCTGTACGACGTGGTCACCGGCAAGCTCGACGCCGTCCTCCGCGGGCACTCGGCTACGGCGACATCCCTGGCGTACCGTCCGGACGGCAAGCAAATTGCCACCGCCAGCAACGACCAGACTATCCGCCTCTGGGATTCGGCGACGGGCCGTGAACTCGCGCTCCTCACCGCAGAAGTCGCCCCACCCAACGTGGACCGTAACCCCCGCGTGGCGTACAACGCGGACGGCAACCGGATTGCCTCCTTTGCTTGGATGGATGGGGCCGGCGCGAGCCGATTGTGGGACGCTACCACCGGCAAGGAGATCGCCGTCCTGGGCAAATGGCAGGAGGGTGTCCAACCGG
Organism: uncultured Gemmataceae bacterium; assembly: GCA_963834865.1. Lineage (GTDB taxonomy): Bacteria > Planctomycetota > Planctomycetia > Gemmatales > Gemmataceae > CAWIDK01. The sequence continues at coordinate 71,318 of CAWIDK010000005.1, read as the reverse complement.
TCGCCTTCAGCCCCGATGGCAAGCGGGTGGCAGTGGGTTCGGGGGAGTACGTGTACCTGTGCGACGCCGTTACGGGCCGCCGCCTTGCCGTCCTGGGCCCTCATGCGAAACCGGTCATGAACCTGGCTTTCAGTCCGGATGGCAAGCGTATTGCGTCCGTAATCGTCGAAGGCGGTAGCGCCTTTCACCTCTGGGATGGCGAGAGCGGCAAAGAAGTCGCCGTGTTGCCCGCGCCCTTTGTCGGTGCGGTGCTCTTCAGCCCAGACGGGTCGCGGCTGGTTTCCGGGAGCGCTTACCCGGACAACACGGCGCGCCTCTGGGATGCGGCCACCGGCCGGTTGCTGCTGCCTGTCCTCGCTGGACACAAGAATGTCATCTGGTCGTTTGCCTTCAGCCGGGACGGCCGGCGCGTGGCCACCGCCTCGGCGGACCAAACAGCGCGGCTCTGGGACAGCGGCACGGGGCAGTTGCTGACTGTCCTGAGCGGGCATACGAACCGGGTGTCGCATGTGCTCTTCAGCCCGGACGGTACGCGCGTCGTCACCGCCTCGGACGATGCCACACTTCGCCTCTGGAACGCCCAGACAGGCGAATTGATCGGTGTGCTCCGCGGACACGGCGATGGCTTTCCCCCGCTATGTCCGCCGGTCTTCACGCCCGACGGCTCACGCCTGGTGTCCGGCTCCACCGATGGCACTGTGCGCATCTGGGATATGAGCCTGGTGGAACGGAACGGCATCCTACGCGGGCACGAGAGGTACGTCTACGACGTTGCCTTTAGCCCTAACGGCGAGCAGGTGGCATCGGCGGCATGGGACGGCACCGCGCGCCTCTGGGATGCCACGACCGGCCAGCAAACGGGTCTGCTGAAGCACGAGACGGGGATCGTCACCTCGGTGGCCTACTGCCGTAACCGCCGCCAAGTTGCCACGCTCGAGCGAGAACGGGGCGTCACGCTCTGGGATGTGGCGTCTCAAAAGCCCGCCCACGATTGGCGCATCAATGGGGGTGACTGGCAGGGCGACGCACGGGCCTCCTTCAACCCGGCGGGGACACTGCTGGCGGCGGGGTGCCTGGAGGGGCCGATTCGACTCTGGGATGTGGCCACAGGGCGCGAGGCCGCCCGACTCGAGGGACACGACAAGCACTCCATTGACGTAGCTTTTCATCCCGACGGCAGCCTGCTCGCGAGCGCAGGATTAGACGGGACCGTACGCCTCTGGAGCGTCGCTACGCACGCCCCGGTCGCCGTCCTGCGCGGGCACACCGAAGTCGTCTGGCGGGTGGCGTTCAGCGCCGACGGCAAACTGCTGGCCTCGGGGTCCGCCGACAAGACCATCTGCCTCTGGGACGTCCAAACCCACAAGCAGCTCGCGGTCATCCCGCAAGGGAGTATTGTCTACAGCGTGGCGTTCAGCCCCGACGGCACGCGGCTGGCCGCCGGCTGCCGCGACAACACCGTCCGCATTTTCGACGTTGCCACGCGCAAGGAAGTTGCCGAGCTGCGCGGCCACACCGACTACGTCCACGCCGTCGCCTGGAGCCCGGACGGCACCCGCCTGGTCTCCGGGTCCGGCGACTTCACGGTGCGCGTGTGGGATGCCCTGCCGCCGGCCGTCCGGCGCGGCCGATGGACGCCTACCTGCCGCCGCGCGGCTATGTATGCCATCGCGCCGCCGGACCGATCGCCATCGACGGCAAGCTCGACGAGGCCGCCTGGCAAGCCGTGCCGTGGACCGACGACTTCGTCGACATCGAAGGCGCGCTACGGCTGCCGCCGCGCCATCGCACCCGCGTCAAGATGCTCTGGGATGACAAGTATTTCTATGTAGCCGCGGAGCTGGAGGAGCCGCACGTCCAGGCGACCTTTACCAGGCACGATTCCTTCATTTTTCACGAGGACAACGATTTCGAGATGTTCATCGACGCCGACGGCACCAATCACAACTACGTCGAGCTGGAAATGAACGCGCTCAACACTACCTGGGACCTGCTCCTGAAAAAGCCCTACCGCGACGGCGGCCCAGCCGTGAATGAATTCGAGATCGAGGGCCTCAAGACCGCGGTCCACATTGACGGCAAGCTGAACGATCCGCGCGACCTCCACACCAGGGGCTGGACCATCGAGATCGCCTTGCCGTGGGCGGCGCTTGGTAAGCTTTCGAAACGGCCGGCGCCGCCGCGCGACGGCGATCACTGGCGCGTGAACTTCTCGCGGGTCGAGTGGCGTTTCGACATCGCCGACGGCAAGTATCGGCGCGTCAAGAATCGCCGCGAGGACAACTGGGTGTGGTCGCCGCAAGGGGTGGTCGACATGCACCGTCCGGAGCTGTGGGGCTACGTGCAGTTCTCGACCGCCGCGCCGGGCAAGGCCGAGTTCCGCCCCGATCCGGCCGGTCCCGCGAAGCATCTCCTGCATCGCATTTATTACGCTGAGCGCCGGTTCCGCGAGGAGAACAAGCGATATGCCCACACGCTCGCCGAACTCGGTCTCGCGGGCCTAACCCACGAATCGCTGACCGGCCCGCCGCGGATCGAGGTACTTGACGGCGGGCTCCACGCGACGGTCGAGGTACGGCTTCCCGACGGCGGACGCCAACGCTACCGTATCCGGCAGGATTCGCTGCTCCTGCCCGTCGCGCCGGCGGATTGAGGTGCCCGTCGAATCGCATTGTCGGCGTTGGCGGCGAGCCCCGGTTGCATGCCATTGTACCAAGCGGCTATAATCGACGAGAAGAAGGTGATCTGGTGGACGTGTTCCTCAAGCCGGATTACGACCCCGTCAAGCGGAGGAAGGTCGAAGACCTGCAGATCGCCCTGCATCAGCAACAGGCCGAGTTGGCCCGTCGGCACGATCACGGCAACCTCAGCGACGAACAATACGCCGACGCGGCCAACGCCGCGATCAACGAGACGTTCAGGCAGTGCGAGACGATCCTTGGGCCGGAGGACTTCTGCAAACTCTTTGGTGCGTCGCCCCGTGAAGTCGCGGGCCTTATCGATCGCGCCGCATTCCTGGGTGGGGCAACGTCCGCGGCACCATTTCAGAGGCAAACCATGACGACGCGCATTCGCTGGCTCGGACACGCGGCCCTGGGGCTGGAGACCGGCGGACACAAGGTCCTGATCGACCCGTTCTTCACCGGCAATCCTGCCGCCGCCATCGCCGCCGCCCAGGCCGAGGCCGACTTCATTCTCGTCTCGCACGGCCACGGCGACCACGTCGGCGACACGATCGCCATCGCCCGCCGCACCGGAGCCATGGTGATCTGCAACTACGAAATCTCCGAGTGGATGACGAAACAAGGCGTCGCCAAGGTCCATGGCCAGCAGCACGGCGGCGGCTTCAATCATCCTTTTGGCCGCGTCAAGCTGACCCTCGCATTCCACGGCTCGATGCTCCCCGACGGCAGCAACGGCGGCAACCCGTGCGGCTTCCTCATCTACACGCACGACGGCAAGAAGATCTACGATGCGGCCGACACCGGCCTGTTCGGCGACATGCGGCTGATCGGCGAGGAAGGCATCGACCTGGCGATCCTGCCGATCGGTGACAATTACACGATGGGCCCCGACGACGCGCTGCGGGCGGTGAAGCTGATTCAGCCGCGCAAGGTCATTCCGATCCACTACAACACCTGGCCGCCGATCGCGCAGGACGCCGAGGCCTGGGCCCGCCGGGTGCAGCAGGAGACGTTGGCTGAGGCGATCGTGCTGAAGCCGGGCGGCGAGACGATCGTGTGAACCCTTCATTTCTCCCCTCGCCCCTTCGGGGGAGAGGGGTTGGGGTGAGGGGGCGAACCCTTCAGCCGCGGCGGTCGGCCTCGCGCCAGCCATGGAGCATCAAGAAGGTCAAGAGAATGGCGCCGGTCCACTGCACCGTGCTGACCCAGAGGTAGACGCGGTGCAGCGTGCGGAACAGGTCATGGTCGAGGGCGTCACCATCGAGCAGCGCGTCCAGGCGCGGATGCAGCCAAATCAGCACGACGAGCGCGCCGGTCAGCAGCGACCAGAGCAGCCAGCGCAGCCATTGCCGGGTGCGCGTCGGCGTGGGAGCGGCGGCGAGATCCCAGGCCCAGGCCGCCAGCGCCGCGGCGCCGGCCACGTTCAGCCAGATCGTGACCCGGCGCGTGATCAAGCCCTGAACGAAGCCGGAGCCGAGCACGTCGGCGCCGATCGGGACGACGACGGCGGCGTAGAAGGTGAAGCCGCCGAGCCAGAACAGCAGCAGCCAGAGCAGTAGCAGGCGGCGGAAGAGCACCATCGGCAACGGGAGGACGACGGCCGCAGCGGCCGCGCGCCGCCGGGACAAAGGCCCCGGCCTGCGCCGGCCGACAATGAGGGAGAGAGACCGGACGAAGTCAATTGCAGGGATTCGTGCTTACCTGGGTTTCTTGGGGGCGGTTTTCTTGGCAGCCGGCTTCTTGGCCGCCGGCGCCTTGGCGACGGTCTTGGCAGCCGGCTTCTTGGCAGCCGGCTTCTTGGCGGCGGTCTTGACCATGCGGAGTGCTCCTTTCCGGGAAACGAGAAGCTGCGATGCGTTTGTGTTGCAAGTTATACAGAGTCGAAATGCCATGGCCACCCACGCCGCGGGGGTGAGCCTGCGAACCCCGCGGGTAAGCCAACAACCCGCGGGGTTCGAAGACTCACCCCGCGGCGTGGGGGTCAATCATTGAGCGGATGGCGATTCAATGCCCGCGCGCGGCGCGCGCGACAAACTGCGCGCGCTGGTGGTCTTGCGACAATTCGCGCAGGAAGCGCTGCCGGGCCGCGTGCAGCCAACGGATCGGCCGGCGATCGTAATCGGTGGCGACGCGGACCAGCACCGGACCGGGATGCTCGAGCGCGCACTGGATGCCGGCCGCCAGGCCCGCGCACGACGTGATCTCCTGGTACGCCACGCCCCAGCCCTCCGCCAGCGCGCCGTAGTTCAGCCTGGCCAGGATCGTCGCGGTGGTCCGGCCGTAGGCGGGCCGCTGCAGCTCCTGCATGTAGTGGTAGGCCTGGTCGTCGAGGACGAAGAACTTCACCGGCAGACCCTCGCGCGCCGCCGTCGACATCTCCATCGCGGACATTAGGAAGCAGCCGTCGCCGGTCACTGTCACCGTTTGCCGATGCGGAAACACGCGCTGAGCGCCGATCGCGGCCGGGATCGACCAGCCCATGTTCTGGTTGTCGGTCGGATTGAAGAACGTGCGCGGCTGACAGGCGGTGAAGACCTCGGCCGCCCAGTACTGCGACACGGTCACGTCGACGAAGCACAGCGCATCGGGGCAGGTCAGGCGGCGCAGGCAGCGCAGGAACAGATACGGGTCCACGCCGTAGCGGGCATGGTTGCGGTCGTTGTGCCGGCACTCGGCGTCCTTGTGATGGGCGATGAAAGCGACGAGCCGCTCGTTCGCCGGCCGACACAGCTGCTCGGCGTGCCCGAAGCAATAGTCGAAGAACAGGCCGACGTCGCTGTGGACGCACACGTCCGTGCGCATGATGCGGCCGAGGTTGTGCTCGTTGATGTCGACGTGGATCAGATGGCGGGCCTGTGGAATAGAGTAAAACCCTGTCGAGACTTCACTGTATTTGACGCCCAGGGCGAGGACGAGATCGACGTGCTTGAACGTCTCCTCGGCGGTTTGCGTTCCCTGCGGGCCGTAGCCCCAGCCGACCGCGAGCGGGTGGTTCTCGGGGAAGGCGCCCTTGCCGCAGATGCTGGTCGCAACCGGGGCCTGCAGCATTTCGGCGAGGCGAACGAGCTCGGCGGCGTGGTTCATGCATCCCATGCCGGCGTAGATACCGACCTTGAGCCGGCGATCGCCCAGCAGCTGCACGGCGCGGAGACAGCAAGCTTCGTCGAACGGCAGGGGCAACGGCGCCAGCGGCAGGGATTGGAAATGGGCCCGCTCGATCAGCAGGTTGTACGGCACGACGACGGCGACTGGCCCGGGCTCGCCGGCGCAGGCAAGCTGAAACGCCATGCGCACCGCGCGGGATCGCCTCGGCGTGCTCGACGCGGAAGACCTCCTTGGTCACCGGACGGAGCAGGGCGACGTTGTCGAGGCAGTGGACCTGAAACGGCCGAAAGTGCGCCCCATTGGCCACGTCCCCGACGATGACGACGACCGGAACGCTGTCGAGCAGCGCTTCGCCGAGGTTGGAGAGCGAATTGGTCAGACCCGGGCCGGGCACGACGCACAGCACGCCGGCCTTGCCGGTGGCGCGGGCGTAGCCGTCGGCCATGGCGGCGGCGGAGAATTCATGCGTGACGAGCAGGTACTCCAGATGCTTGGTCTTGAAGGTGTCCCATAGCTCGTTTTCCTGAGCACCGGGGATGCCAAAGACGCATTCGGCGCCTTCCTCGAGCAGGGTCTCGACCAGGGCGGCGGCGCCGGTCATGTGGCCCTGTACGCCCGGAGACTGGCGCAGCGCGGCCTGGCTGGCGCCGGCGGGGAGGCTGCCGGCCACGGCGGCGACGCCGGCGAGCTTGAGCAGGTCACGGCGGTTCGGTTGCATGCGATCCCTCGCGGTTGAAGCCTCACGGCGTCCCCGCCGCCGTGCGGCGGCTCTCCCAGCATTTATCGGCAAACTCGGGCGAATCCTGAAGTCCGGCAAACGGGAAGGGCAGGGGCGTTCGGGTTTACGTTTCGCGCTCGCCCACAGTGCGCGAGCGCTAAACGTAAACCGGAACGCCCCTGACTTCTAGAATTGTCCGCATGAACACCGAAACTTCGCCGCCGATCCGCACCCGCACCGTTTGGCTCTTTGCCATGTCGGGCGTGCTCGGCGCCTTCTTCGTGCTGTGGACGTGGCTGGCGCTCGGCGAGGGACCGCTGTTCGCGTTCGACGAGCGCTGCGCGATTTACTGGCGAGACCACGGCAGCAGGACCGCGTTGGCGCTGATGAGGTTCCTGACCGACCTGGGCAGCATCGCCACCATGAGCATGGTCGCCCTGCTCGGCGCGGTCTGGCAATTCTCGCATGGGCGGCGCGCTTCGGGACGCTGTGGTTCGCCATCGTCGTCGGCGGGGCGGCCACGAATCAACTGCTCAAGATCACTGTCGATCGCGAGCGGCCTCCGCTGGAATGGCGCGACCGCGCCGTCGTGGAGGAGAACCAGAGCTATCCGAGCGGCCACGCCATGGGCAGCGTGATCGGTTACGGCATGCTCTGCTACGCGCTGTTGCGGCAGACGCGGTTTCCCCTGCGGCGCACGGTGATCGTGCTGTTCTTCGCCGTGCTCGTCGCGGGGATCGGCTTCAGCAGGATCTATCTGCCGCGCACTGGTTTAGCGACGTGATCGGCGGCTACGCGGCGGGCCTTTGCTGGTTGAGCTTTTGGCTTGCCTGGATCGAACGTCAGCAGTCCTGCCGGTCTCTGCCATAGGCGGCGTCAGCGAAGGCGGCGAGCAGCATCACGATGCCGGCGAGGAAGAGGCAGACCGTCAGCACCCACACGATATGGACCATGTTGGTCATCACGGTGCGCCAAGTCAGGGTGCCGGTCGCGCCGGTGAAGGTGGCGATCAGCCAGCCGATGAGCAGGCCGAACAGCGTGCCGCAGATGACGCTCCAGCCGCCTTCGATCACCGCCATGCGGCTCACTCCCCAGACGAGGCCGATGAGGAAGCCGAGTGCGGCGCCGGCCATGATCTCGACCATCGGCACTTGCCGGGTGAGGGCGGGCACGTCCTTGCCGTGCCGCAAGCGGCGCAAGCGCGGCCATTCCACCGGCGCAACCGGCATGAGCGGCCGGCCCGAGCGCACGGTGGCCGGATCGACGGCGGCCTGGATGTGCTCGGAGGAGTTCATCGCTGTTCCTCCCATGAACCAAAAACGCCCTTCCCCACGGCTATTGTGCCATGCCGGCGTCACGGCGCCAAGGGGGCGATAGTTTAGACTTCCGAAGTCTCCGAGACTTCGGAAGTCTTTTCAAAACGATTGCGTCGCCCGGAAAGTCGCGGTACGATCCAGATGGCGGTTCCGCCCGATTTGTGGATCAACCGATTATGGGCGCGCACCAGTCGGCAACGGCGATCTCCGGCGAGCAGTTCCTGCGGAACCTGTCCGACAGCGGTCTGCTGGCGGGCGATAACGCGGTCGCCGGGCTGTGCGCCGACTGCGACAGCGACGTGCTGGTACAGCAGCTGGTCGCCGCGCAAGCTCACGCCGTACCAGGCGCAGGCGGTGCTCGAGCGCCGCTTCGCCGAGGTGCACATCGGCCATTACGACGTGCTGGATTTGCTGGGCAAGGGCGGCATGGGTACGGTGTACAAGGCACGGCACCGGCACATGAAGCGCGTCGTCGCCATCAAGGTGCTGGCACGGGAAGTGGCGTGTGAACCGTGGTTCGTCCAGCGGTTCCAGCGCGAGATTGAAACGGTCGCCCAGCTCATGCATCCGCATATCGTGATGGCCTACGACGCCGCCGAGGACGCCATCGGGCATTACCTGGTGATGGAGTACGTCAACGGCCGCGACCTCGCCTCGGAGGTGCTGCAGGACGGCCCGCTGTCGATCGCGGATGCGGTCGACTGCACGCTGCAGGCGGCGCGCGGGCTGGAGTTCGCGCACCGGCAAGGGATCATCCACCGCGACGTCAAGCCCGCCAACCTGCTCCGCGACGCCAGCGGCGTGGTCAAGGTTGCCGATCTGGGTCTAGCCCGGCTGAGCGCGGCACCGGCAGGGAGCTCGCTGACGCAGGTGGGCGACATCGTCGGCACCGCCGATTTCATGCCGCCCGAGCAGGCGTTTGCGTCCGCCCCTGTCGACCATCGCGCCGACATCTATAGCCTGGGATGCACGCTGTTTTTCTTAATCGCGGGCCGGCCGCCTTACCAGGCCGAAGTGCCGATCGGCGTGTTGTTGCAACACCGCGAGGCGCCGCTGCCGTCGCTCGCCGCGGTGCGCCCCGACACGCCGCCGGAGCTGGACGCGCTGCAGCGGCGGGCACTCGCGAAGCAGCCCGCGGACCGCTATCCGACCATGACGGCCATGGTTCACGCGCTGGAAGCGATGCAGCGTTTGACCGTCGCCCTGACCGCACGGCCAGGCCTACCGCCGCCCGTGGACCCGAGCACCGGGCTGCCCAACTCGGAAACCGACCACGCCGCCGCATTGTCGGACACGCAGGCCACGCCGGCCGCCGCAGCGCCCCGCCGTTTGGAGGAGTTGACGATCGTTCTGGTCGAGCCGTCGCGCACGCAGGCGGGAATCGTCCGCACGTATCTCAGGGAGCTGGGCATCGACAAGGTTCACGCGACCGGCGCCGGCCGGCAAGCCCTGGCGCTGGCCCGCGAGACGCACGCCGACGTCGTGCTCAGCGCCATGCACCTGACCGACATGACCGGCCTGCAGCTGCTCCAGGCGTTGCGTACCGATACTGTGTGCGCCGGGCTCGGTTTCATCCTCGCGTCGAGCGCAACCGGCAGCGACGCGACCGAGGAATTGCCACGCGAGCCGCGCACGGTGCTGATGCCCAAGCCATTCGACGTGCGCAAGCTGGCGCAGGCGCTGGCCCAGGCGAGCCGAGCCCCATAGTCGAAAAATACATTCTCCGTAGGACGGCCTTCCTAGGCCGTCCCTGTGGGAGTAGGACGGCCTAGGAAGGCCGTCCTACGCGGCAGCATGGGCTCGTCGTCGCACTCAGCGCGCCGAAAACTGCGGCACCACCGCAGTGAGGATCGCGCGCAGTGCGTCGGCGGTAAACGGCTTGGTCAGGAACGCCCGTGCCCCCGCCGCGCTCGCTTCCTCGCGCGCGTCCTGGGCCGATATCATGATGATCGGCGGCAGCGCTGCGTCGCCGAGCCGCTCCTTCAGCGCCGCCAGCGTTTCAATCCCGTCCAGGTTCGGCATCTCGCGGTCGAGCAGGATCACGTCCACCGCGGTCCGCTCCAGGAGGTCCAGGACCTGGCGGCCATCGCCGGCCTCGAGAATCTCCTCGACGTGCAGCAGACGGAGCTGCCCTTTCAGCACGGCGCGGATCGTGGACGAATCGTCGGCAACCAGCACCTTCATGGCGGCGCCCTCCGCGCGTCGGCCTCGGCCCGTTGGTAGAATCCCGCTGCGAGCGGCTCGGCGCGCCGGTAGGTGTCGTCGAGGTTGAACGTCGTCTCGGCGCCGCCCAGGAGCAGGTAGCCGGCCGGTTGCAACACACGGGCGAGTCTGCCGAGAATGGCCTTCTTCGTCTCCGCGGCGAAATAGATCATGACGTTGCGGATCATCACCAGGTCCATCGGCGGCAAGGCCGGCCAGGCCTCGGCCAAATTCAGCTGCCGAAACTCAACGGCACTGCGGATCTCGTCGCAGATCTGCCAGCTCTCGCCGTGCTGCGTGAAAAACTTCACCAGCAGCCGGGCGGGCAAGCCGCGGTTGACTTCGCTCTGATTGTAGCGCCCGGTATGGGCCCGTTCCAGTATCTCCTGCGACAGGTCGCTGGCCAGGACGGTGACTTGCCACTCGCGCAGCTCCGGGAAGTGCTCGCGCAGCAACATGGCGACGCTGTACGGTTCCTGCCCGCTGGCACAGGCGGCGGACCAGATGCTGAGCCGGCGCTCGGCACGCCGCCGGCCGAGCAGATCGGGGATCACCGTCTTGCGCAGGCCCTCGAACGGATGCACATCGCGGAAGAACCAGGTCTCGGTGGTCACCATCGCCTCAACGATCTGCCTGTGCAGGGTCAAGGACGGCCGGCCGCGCAGGTGCTGGACCAGCTCGCTGATCGAGGCCAGCCCGAGCTGCTGGACGAGCGGCGTCAGGCGGGTTTCGACCAGGTACTGCTTGTCCGCGTCGAGGACGACGGCGCTGCGATCCTGCAGCAGCCGGCGAATGAAGTCGAAGTCGTGGTCGGTCATCGAACCACCCGCTGGATCAGCTCACCGGCGATCAGCGACAGGGGCAGGACGCGGTCAGCGAGGCCGGCGCGGACCACATTGCCCGGCATGCCCCAGACCACCGAGGTCGCTTCGTCCTGAACGAGGATCTGCCCGCCGGCCGCGCGGATCGCCTCACAGCCGCGCAGACCGTCCTGGCCCATGCCGGTGAGGACGACGGCCAGGGCGCCGGGGCCGAAAGCTTGCGCCACCGAGCGAAACAGCACGTCGGCCGCCGGCCGGCAGGAGTTCGCCGGGGGATCCTGGTGTACCTGCACGCGAACCTGCGTCCCATCGCGGACGACGATCATGTGGTGATCGCCAGGCGCGACCCACACGCGGCCCGGCTCCAGCACTCCGCCCGCGCTGGCTTCGTCGACGCGTAGGGCCGACCGTGCCGTGAGCCGTTCGCTCAGGAGACGCGTGAACATCGGCGGCATGTGCTGCACAAGCACGATCGGTACCGGGAAATCGCCCGGTAGCTGGCCGAACAACTCCGCCAGCGCGTTCGGTCCGCCGGTCGAGGCGCCGATGGCCACCACCTCGATCGGGGCGGCCCGGCGGCGCACGGCCGCCAGCTTGCCGGCCGCGCGCACCAGTGCCGGCCCGACGTCCACCGCCGCACAAAGCGCCTTGATCTCCGGCACCAGCTGCTCGCGGATCACCTGGAGCGCGGCGTCGAGACCGCCGCCGTTGGTCGGCTTGGTGAAATAGTCCGTCGCGCCCGAGCGCCAGCGCGTCGAGCGTCTCCTCGGCCCCACGCTCGGTGAAGGCGCTGAACATGATCACCGGCAGCCGCGGGTGCGTCGCGCAGCGCCTTCAGCGTTTGCAGGCCGTCCATTTCCGGCATCTCGACGTCGAGGATGACCAGGTCGGGGTTGAGCTGGGCCAGCTTCGCCAGGGCGATCTTGCCGTTGGCGGCGGTGCCGACCACCTCCAGCGCCGGGTCGCTCGACAGCGCGTCGGCGACCAGCCGGCGGTACACGACGGCGTCGTCCACGACCAGGATACGAATCTTGGGCACGCGTCAGTCCCCGCGCACGTCGAGTAGCTGCAGCTTGGCGACCAGGATGTCCTTCGTGAATGGCTTCATCAGGTACTCGTCGGCACCGGCGGCGAGCGCGCGGGTCACCTGCGCACTTTCCGTCTCGGTCGTCACCATGAGGATGCGCAGACGGTCATGCGCACGGTCGGCGCGGACGGTGCGAATGAATTCCAGGCCGTCCATCTGCGGCATGTTCCAATCCACCAGCACGAGCTCGACGTCGGGATGCTGCTGGAGTTGAGCGAGAGCTTCACGGCCATCACCGGCCGCGAGCACGTCCAGGCCCATTTCCAGCAGCATCTTACCAATGATCACCCGCATGGTTCGGGAGTCATCGATCACCAGCGCTCGCATCGGGAGTGTCCTCGGCATGCACAAATCTACTCAAGCCCGCAGGCGAGTCTTCGAGCCCGCCGGGTTACCCCGCAGGCTTGAAGACTCGCCTGCGGGCTTGGTGCCGGATTAATCCTTGAACTGCCCGACCAGTTGCTGCAGCTCCGCGGCCATCTTCGACAGCTCGTCGGCCGAGTCGCTTGGTGTTGCTCGCGCCCTCGGTCGTGCTGCGCGCGGCCTGGGCCACGCCGGTGATGTTCTGGGCGATCTCGCTGCTGCCCTGGGCCGCCTCGGCCGACGTTGCGGCTGATCTCGCCGGTCGTCGCAGTCTGCTCCTCGACGGCGCTGGCGATCGTGTTCTGGATGTCGTTGATCTGGTTGATGACCTTGCCGATCTGGGCGATGGCCTCGACGGCGCCCTTGGCTGTCGCTCTGGATCGCCTCGATCTTGCGGCTGATGTCCTCGGTCGCCTTGGCGGTCTGCTTGGCCAGCTCCTTGACCTCGTTGGCGACGACGGCGAAGCCCTTGCCGGCCTCGCCGGCGCGGGCCGCCTCGATGGTCGCGTTCAGGGCGAGCAGGTTGGTTTGCTGGGCGATCGACGGTGATGACCTTGATGACATTGCCGATCTCGGCGCTCGACTCGCCGAGCTTGGCGACGGTGGCGTTGGTGCGTGTCGGCGACCTTGACCGCCGCGGTGGCGACCCGGGCGGCCTCGTTGGCGTTCTTGGCGATCTCCTTGATGCTGGCGCCCATCTCCTCAGTACCGGTCGAGACGGTGTTGACGTTCTTGCTCACCTGCTCGGCAGCGGCGGAGGCGACGTTGGCCTGGGCTGCGGTCTCCTCGGCGTTGGACGCCATCTGCTGGCTCACCGCGGTCAGTTCCTGCGCGGCGCCGGCCAGCGCGGTCGCGCTGCGAGCGGTCCGTTCCATCAGCGCCTGGAGGTTCTGGCGCAGCTTGACCTGCCGGGTGACGTTGGTGGCGTACTTGACCACCTTGAACGGCCGGCCGTTCGCGTCGAGGATCGGGATATACGAGCCCTGAATCCACACGGTCCGGCCGCCCTTGCCGATGCGTTTGTATTCGCCGGTCTGGTATTCGCCGCGGGCCAGGCGGGCCCAGAGGTCCTTGTACTCGGCACTCTGGCGATAGGCCTCATCCACGAACATGCTGTGGTGGCGGCCCTGGACCTCTTCCAGCGTGTAGCCCAGGGCCTGCAGGAAATTCTCGTTGGCCGTCAGGATCGTGCCGTCCAGCGCGAACTCGACGACGGCGTGCGACTTGTTGATGGCCGCGATTTGCCCGATGCGGTCGGCCAGCTCACGCGCGGCGGCGTGCTTGGCGGCAGCTTGCTTGGTGGCAGCTTGCTTGGCGGCAGTTTGCCTGGCGGCGGCTTGTTTGCGTCCGTTAGTTGATGGGGTTTTCACGGGATTACCTCAATTCTCAGCACGCAGGGGTTCAGGTTCACGACCCGCTCCACGTCCAGGATCAACAGCAGGCGGTCCGGCAGCTTGTAAGCGCCGCGGATCAGCTCGCGGGCCGTGCCGGTCAGCGTCTCCGGCGGCGCTCGAATGCCGTCTCCGACACTTCCACCACGTCGCCGATTTCGTCCACAAGCAGGCTGACGGCGCCGTCGTCGGTATGCACCACGACGTTGACCGGCTCCTGGTCGGCCGGCCGGTCGCTCAGTTCCAGCCGCCGGCGCAGATCGAGCGCGGTCACGATCTGGCCGCGCAGGTTGATCAGGCCGCGCACCACCGGCGGGGCGAGCGGCACCCGCGTCATCTCCTGACCACGAATGATCTCCTGCACCGCGAGCACATCCAGGCCGAAGTAGTGCCCGTCCAGGTAAAACGTGCAGAGCTGGCGTGCCTCGGCCATGTCTTTGAAACCGGTAGGTCTTGCTGCAACGGTCCTATGTGTCCTTCAACCCAGCACTGACGTGCTGTGCTATTATTTGCCGTGCGTCCGGGGCTTCAGGAGCGACGTGCTGGGTTAGCGTCTGCCGCCCGTCCGGGACTTCAGGCGAGACGACGAACTCCGGGTCAGCCGAGCGGATGATCGCGTCGACGTCGAGGAACTCGGTCACGCGGCCCTGTAGCACTGCCGTGAATAGCACGCCGGGACGCTGGGCCCGCCGGCGCGTCGCCGGCGTTTCCTCGACGATGTCGAGGATTTGGCCGACGACCAGACCGGCGCGCTGGCCGTTGGCAGAACAGACAACGACCTGCAGCGTCTCGGTAGCCGATAGGCGCTCGGTGCGCCTTTTCGCCTGGCCGTTCCCCGCAGACCGGCGCCCGCGCCGCAACATGCGCGAGATGGAAAAGCGGCAAGATCTCGTCGCGGTATTGCACGACTTCCTGGCCGCCGACGCGTTCCACGGCGGAGCGCGGGAATTCTTCCAGCCGGGCCACGAGGTGCAGCGGGAGCGCCAGCCGCCCGCCGTCTTTGCCTGCACACAGCAAAACCGCCTGGCGGTCGGCGTCCGCCGTCGCCGGCGCATGCGCATTCGAGTTGCGCTCCTGAACGCCCGAGACGACGCCGGCCGCTGGGCCAGGCCGTGGACGTCGAGAATCAGCGCCACCTTGCCGTCGCCCATGATCGTGGCGCCGGCAAAGACGCCGATCCCCCGCAACTGCTTCTGTAGCGGTTTGACAACGATCTCCTCGGTGTCGTGGATCATGTCGACGACCAGTCCAAACGGCCGATCGTCGGCCTGCACGACAATGATGTTGGTTTCCGGGCGCCCGGCGTCTGACGCCGCTTGGCTCGCCGTATCCACTTGCAGCGCGCGGTTGAGGTACACCAGCGGCAAGAGGTTGCCGCGCAGCCGATGGACCGCGGCGCCGTGGATCAGCTCGATGCCCGCTAGCGCCTGATCGCCGTCGAGCCGCACCAGCTCCAGCAAGCTCACCTGGGGAATAGCGTAGCGATCGCCGCCGCTGGTCACCGTCAGCGCGGGGATGATCGCCAGCGTGAGCGGAATCTTCAGCCGGACTGTAGTGCCGCGCCCAAGCCGGCTCTCGATATCGACGGTGCCGCCGATCTTCTCGACGTTGGTGCGCACCACGTCCATGCCCACGCCGCGGCCGGAAAACTGTGTCACCTTCTCGGCCGTGGAGAAGCCGGGCAGGAATAGCAGGTTGAGCAGCTCGCGCTCGCTGAGGCGTTCGGCCTGGTCGGCGGCGGCGACGTTGGTCTGGATCGCCCTCGCGCGGATACGCTGAGGATCGATGCCGCTGCCGTCGTCGGCGATCTCGATCGTGACGTTGCCGCCTTCGTGGGCGGCGTGCAGCGCTAGCCGGCCCGCGGCGGGCTTGCCCCTGCGCAGGCGTTCGGCCGGCGGCTCGATGCCATGATCGACGCCGTTGCGCACCAGGTGGGTCAAGGGATCGCGGATGGCCTCGACGATGGTCCGGTCGAGCTCGGTCTCCTGGCCGTCCAGCTCGAGATGCACCTGCTTGCCGCAGGCAACGGCGAGATCGCGCACGACGCGCGGGAGCTTGCTCCAGATATTGCCGATCGGCTGCATGCGCGTCTTCATGACGTTGGCCTGCAGCTCGGTGGTCAGGAGATTGAAGCGCTGCACGGTGCCCAGGAACGCGGCGTCCGCCTGGGCGGCGCTGAATTGCACGATCTGGTTGCGGGCCAGCACCAATTCGCCGACCAGGTTCATCAGGCTGTCGAGCAGGCCAACGTCCACGCGCACCGCGCTGTCCGCGACCGGCGCCGCGCGTGGCTCCGCATGCTCCACAGGCTCGGGCGTTGTGGGAATCGGGGCCGGCCGAGCTGGGGCGATGGCGGTGACGTTGGGTGCCGGCAAACTCGGCGTACGGACCACCACCGATTCGCCGCCGCGCAGGCGCTCCAGGGTGCGGATCAGGGCGGTGAAGTCGCCGTCGCCTTCCTGCTCGGTCTGTTCGATCGACGCCAGCACGCGCCGCACGGCATCGACCACGCCGAGCAGGGCGCTGGCAATCTCGGCGTTGAAGCGGAGATGCCCGTCGCGCAGCCGGCTGAGGAGATGCTCGCCAGCGTGGGCGACGTTTTGCAGCCGCGGGAAGCCCAGGAAGCCGGCGGTGCCCTTGACGGTGTGCAGGGTGCGGAAGACGCGGGCAAGCGTGTCGCGCTCGGTCGGCTCCTTCTCCAGGGTCACGAGGTCCAGGTCGAGCTGGGCCAGGTTCTCATGGGTTTCCAGCAGGAATTCACGAAGGACCTCGTTCATGGCGTCGCCACACGGGAGAGCGCTCGCACCGGTTCCTGGTAAGTTGATTCCTTCAACGGACCTGTGCTTACGACTGTAGGCGGTGTGCCGGCGACTGTCAATTGGGCGCGGGATGGAAAATGCTTACCGGGTTGCGCATGGCTGCCGTGGATTCCTATTGTACGCTTTTCCCCTTTCGCGACCCTTCCGTCTTGCCGGCCGCGCAGGATTGTGCTATTGGCCGCGCTTGCCCTTGTGAGAACCGCGCCCGTTCCGCGGTGGCGGCTCCGATCGGAGAAACCGGATGGCTCCAGGCCGTCGTTGGTGCTGGATCGTTCTGCTGCTCAATTGGACCCTTATCGGGATCCGTGGCCCGGTGCACGCGAAAGCGCTCCCCAGGCCAAGGTCACGTTCGGCACTCCGGTTGTCGGCGAACTGAAAGCCCCGGGCCAAGTAGCGGCCCTGGCGATGCCCACGCCCGATCCGCGCGACCGGCCCCTGCCGATCAATCTCGCGACGGCGCTGACGCTTGTGAACACCAGGGCGCTCGACGTCGCCATTGCGGCGCAGCGAATTCGCACGGCGGCGGCGAAGCTCGACCAGGCGAATGTCCTGTGGCTGCCCTCGCTTTCGGTCGGTTTCGACTATCTCCGCCACGATGGCCGGCTCCAGGATCCGTCAACGACGCTGGTGTTCGACAACGATCGCAGCACGCTGATGGCCGGGGGCGGGCCGACGATGGTCTTCGCCGTGACCGACGCCATCTTCGAGCCGTTGGCGGCGCGCAGAGCCTCAACGCCCGGCAAGCCGCGCTGCGGACCGCGACCAACGACACCTTGCAGGCCGTCGCCGAGGTCTATTTCGACGTACAGCAGGCGCGCGGCGAGGTGGCGGGGGCAGAAGATGCGGTCGCACGGGCGGCCAAGGTCGTTCGGGTCACCGAAGCATTGGCCCCGGGTTTGATCCCGGCGCTGGAAATCAGCCGGGCCCGGGCTGAGCTGGATCGTCGCAAGCAGATTGCCGTGAGCGCGTGGGAGCGCTGGCGCGTGGCCAGCCTCGAGCTGACTCGCGTGCTGCGGCTGGACGCGGGCGCGCTGATTCAACCACTGGAGCCGCCGCAGCTGCAGATCACGCTGATTGCGCCGGAGTTGCCTTTGGACGACCTGGTGCCGGTGGCGTTGGCCTCCCGCCCGGAGCTCGCCTCGCAACAGGCCCTGGTCCAGGCGGCGCTGGCGCGTTGGCGCCAGGAGAGATTCCGGCCCGTCGTGCCCAGCGTGCTGGTGCGCGGGGCATCCACCAATCCGGCGGGAACGTTGGGTGCGGGTGTATTCGGCGGCGGCGCCAACGAGTCGATATCGAAGTTCGGCGTGCGCATCGACTACGACGTTCAACTGGTGTGGCAGCTCGACAACCTCGGGTTCGGTTACAAGGCCAAGGTCGCCGAAAAACGCAGCGACCACGAAGTTTCGCAGCTGGAGTTTGCCCGGCTGCAGGACCGGATCGTCGCGGAAGTGGGCACGGCTCTGGCACAGGTTCGCTCCGCCGAGGCGCGGGCCACAAGCGCCGAGGGCGAGCTCAAGGAGGCGTTGAACTCGGCGGAGAAGAATTTCGCGAGCTTGAAGGAGATGGAAAAAATCGGCAAATTGGTAGTGCTCGTCGTCCGGCCGCAAGAAGCCGTCGCGTCCGTGCAGGCGCTCGGGCAGGCCTACTTCGACTACTACGGAAGCATTGCCGACTTTAATCGGGCCCAGTTCCGACTTTACCGCGCCCTGGGCAATCCCGCCAACTTCCCGTTTCTCGGGCCAGGTCTCGATCAGGTTTGCCGGCCCCAAAACACCCCATCGCCGCCGCAGAAGCTTGATCGGCACGCGCCATAGCCCAGCGTAGCTCGCAAAATCCGCGCATTTGGTACTTGACTATCAACTCTACCACTGCCATAATCCCTTCTGATTGTGAAGATTTGGTGTAGTATAGAAGAATGGATGGCGAAGATCACCAGCGGGTTGATTCTCGTTCACCTGGGCGCGAACCAGCTCATCCCGGCATGCAAACACACCTTGCGACGGCTAGCCACGCATGAATCCACTGAATTTTGCCCTCAAACGGCCGGTCACGGTCATGGTCGCCATGGTCGGCATCCTCGTGGCCAGCGCGCTGGCCCTGTCGCGCATGAAGATCGACATCTTCCCAACCATCGATCTTCCCGTCATTTACGTGGTCCAGCCCTACGGCGGCATGGACCCCCGCCAGATCGAGGGGATGATCACCTTTCCATTCGAGAACCACTTCCTCTACGTCAACGGCATCCACCATATCGAGTCGCGGACGATCCAGGGCTTCTCGCAGATGCGGCTGTTTTTCCACCCCGGCACCGACATGGCGCAGGCGATGGCGGAGACGGTCGCGCAGGTGAATCGGTCGCGCGCGTTCATGCCACCGGGGACCGTGCCCCCGTTTGTGGTGCGCTTCGACGCCGGCAGCGTGCCGGTCGGGTATCTCGTGCTGGACAGCAAGACCAAGAGCATCACCGAGATTCAGGATTTCGCCTACATCCTGGTCCGCCCCGCATTGGTGAGCCTGCCCGGCGTTTCCGCCCCGCCCCCGTTCGGCGGCAACCAGCGGACCATCGTCGTCCACGTCGACCCCGATCGCCTGAAGGCGCATCGGCTGTCCCCGGAGGAGGTCACGGCGGCGCTGATGCCGGCAACACCATCACTCCCTCCGGCAACGTCCGCATCGGCGACCAGATCCTCATGGTGCCGGCCAACACCCAGGTGAACGACCCCGAGGAACTGCTGAACATCCCAATCCGGCCGGGCACCAATGTGTATTTGAAGGACATCGTCGATCCGGAGAAGGGTATTGAAGACGGCCAGGACATCCCCACGAGCTTCGCGCTGGTCAACGGCCGCCGCGCCGTGTACATGCTGGTGACCAAGCGTGCGGACGCCTCGACGTTGGCGGTGGTCAACGCGGTCAAGGCGAGCTCGCCGGCGATGCGCGCCGCGCTGCCGGCAGACATCGACCTGCGTTTCGAGTTCGATCAGTCGCCCTACGTGACTCGGGCCATGTGGGGGGTGGTGAGCGAGGGGGCGATCGGCGCCGTCCTCACGGGCCTGATGGTCCTGCTGTTCCTGCGCGATTGGCGTTCGGCGATCATCGTCGTCTTAAATATTCCCTTCGCGCTCCTGGCGCGCCTCGTGGCCCTGTGGCTTACCGGGCAAACGGTCAACCTCATGACGCTCGGCGGACTGGCGCTGGCCGTCGGCATCCTGGTGGACGAGGCCACCGTCGAGATCGAGAACATCCACACCCAGTACCTGCGCACGCCGAACATCGCCCAGGCCGTCTGGCAAGGCAATCAGGAAACGGCCGTACCGCGCTTGCTGGCGATGCTGTCGATCCTCGCGGTATTCTTGCCCTCGTTCTTCATGGAGGGGGCCGCCCGGGCCCTGTTCGTGCCGCTCGCGCTGGCCGTCGGCTTCTCGATGATAACGAGTTACGTGCTTTCAAGTACGCTGGTCCCCGTGCTCTCCGTGTGGCTGCTCCGCCACCATGGGCATGCCGGCGGTGCGGAGGAGGCGCAAGGCCGGTTTTCCGTGGCGCGGATCCGTGCGGCCTATGGTCGAGCGCTAAAAATAATGCTTGCCTGGCGCGTGCCGCTCGTCGCCGGCTATTTGGCCCTGACCGTGCTCGTGATCGGGCTGGGCGGCCGGCAGCTCGGCACCGAGATTTTCCCCCTCGTGGACTCCGGCCAATTCCAGCTGCGGGTCCGCGGCCCCACCGGAATGCGCATTGAGCGAACCGAGGAAATGGCCGCCCAGACCCTGGAGGTTATCAAAGAAGAGGTCGGCGCCGACAACCAGGATATTACCGTGTGCTTCGGCGGCGTCTCGCCGTCGACCTACACCATCAACACCGTGTATCTGTGGACCGGCGGCCCGGAAGAGGCGGTCCTGCGCGTCGCCTTGAAACACGATAGCGGCGTCCGCGTGGAGGCGCTCAAGGAACGCCTGCGCCAGCTCGTGCCCATCAGGCTTCGTGCTTGGCTCGCCCAGCGGCTGCGCCAGGAAGGCCTGCCCGACGACACGATTGCCGAACGGCTGGCGGACCTGCGGCTGTCGTTCGAGCCGGCTGACGTGGTCAACGATGTCATGAGCTTCGGCGCGCCGACGCCGGTGGAAATCATCATGTACGGGCCCAAGATCAACGAAACGCGGGCTTTCGCGGCCAAGGTCAAGCGGCAGCTCGACCTCATTCCCACCCTGCGCGACACGCAATTCGTGCAGGCGTTCAACTACCCGGCGCTGGAAGTCGCCCTGAACCGCCAGCTCGCCGGCAGCATCGGGGTCACGGCCAACGAGCTGGCGCAGGCCGCGGTCCCCTATACCTCATCGAGTCGCTTCACGGTGCCGAACTTCTGGGTCGATCGGAAATCCGGCACGGGCTACCAGGTCCAGGTCGAGGTCCCGCAAACGCGCATGGACTCCGTGCAACAGGTGGGCATGATCACGGTGAAGCCGGCTGCCAAGGGACAGGTCCTCCTCCGCGACGTGGCCACGGTCCGCGAAGGCCTGATGCCGAGCGAGGTGGACCGTTACAACATGCGCCGCACCATCACCATTGTTGCCAACCTGGCCGGCGAGGACCTAGGGCGGGTCGCCCGGCGCGTTTGCGCAGCAGTGAAAGCGGCCGGCGATCCGCCGCGCGGCGTCATCGTCGACGTCCGCGGGCAGATCGCGCCCATGGAGCAGATGTTCAACGGCCTATCGCTGGGCCTGGTCCTGTCGGTGGTGGTGATCTTCCTGCTTTTGGCGGGCTATTTCCAATCGCTGCGCCTGGCGCTGAGTATCGCGTCCACGGTGCCCGCGGTCCTCGCCGGCGTTGTGGTGATGCTCCTGGCGACGGGGACCACCCTGAACATTCAATCGTTCATGGGCGCGATCATGGCCATCGGCGTGGCGGTCGCCAACGGTATCCTGCTGTTGACGTTTGCCGAGCGCCAGCGCGTTGCCGGCACCGCTGCGGTTGAGGCGGCCATCGCCGGCGCCAGCGGCCGGCTGCGACCGATCATGATGACCAGTCTCGCCATGACTGCCGGCATGGTGCCGATGGCCCTGGCCTTCGGCGAGGGGGGCGAACAGACCGCGCCGCTGGGCCGGGCGGTGATCGGCGGCCTGGTGGCGGCGACCTTCGCCACCTTGACGGTGCTACCGGCCGTATTTGCGCTGCTGCAACGCAGCGCATCCATCGATTCGGCGTCGCTGCACCCCAAGGATCCTACGAGCCGGTGCTATGTGGCGGCGGCTTCGCCGCCGTTGCACGGCGGTGAGCACGATATCAATATCAGTCTGTAAGGTTAGCGGGCAGGATCTCCCAGAAGGCAAGTCAATCGGGGCAAAAAATGATGTCAGCCAGGTTTCCCAGCAGGCAAAAAAATCGGGGGCAAAAAAAGGATGTCGGCCACCTGCTTCGTCTGGGATGGTTCGTTGCCCTGGCGATCGGCCTGCTCCCGGCGGGCGCCGGCTGCGATCGCGGCAAGGCGGAATCGTCCTCGGCTTCGGCAACGCTGGCGTCGTCCCCGGTCACGGTGCGCCCGGTCAAGCAGACCTGGCGTATCGCCGTCGAGCAGCCCGGGTACATCGAAGCATTCGAGGTCACGCCGATTTACGCGAACATTACCGGCTACGTGTCGGAAGTTTGCGTGGACATGTATGCGCGGGTCAAGAAGGGCGACTGCCTGGCTCACATGTGGGTCCCTGAGATGGATCAGGACCTCAAGCAGAAGGCCGCCCTGATTGTCCAGGCCAGGGCGGAGCTGGACCTGGCCCGCAAGTCGCTGATGGCCGAGGAGGCCACGCTCGGCGCCGCCAAGGCGCGCGTGGAGGAAGCCCGCGCCCGCTTTCAAGGGGCCCTGGCCAGCGTTGAACTCTGGGATTCCCAATATAAGCGGGTCAAAGCGCTGGTGACCAAGCAAGTGATTGCCGAGCAGGGGCGCGACGAGATGCAGAACCAGCTCAAAGCGGCCGAGGCGGAACGCGACGAGGCGACGGCGAAGATCGACTCGATGGTGGCCTCCGTAGCCGAGTGCGCAGGCGCCGCGACAAGGCCAGGTCCGAGATCCAGGCGTCCGAGGCGCGCCTCCACGTCGCCGGCATCAACGAAGTGCGCATGACCGCCATGCTCAAGTACTCCACCCTGACGGCCCCCTTCGACGGCGTCGTCACGGTGCGCAATGTCCATACCGGCCACCTGCTGAAGCCGGGAACCACCGACACGAGCGAGCCGCTATTCGTCGTCGTCCGTACCGACCGCGTCCGCATCTTCGTCGACGTCCCGGAAACGGAGGCCGCTTATGTGCGGCCCGGAACGCCGGCGCGCCTCCGGCTTCAAGCCCTCAAGGACCGCGACGTTGACGCCAAGGTCGTGCGCATCTCCTGGGTGCTCAATCCGAAAAACCGCAACCTGCGCGCCGAAATCGAATTGGCCAACCCCGATGAGACGCTGCGGCCGGGCATGTACGCCGACGCGACCATTTTCGTGGACCACACCGTGTGGGCGGTGCCGGCCAGCTCGATCCAACGCAAGGACGACGGCAACTTCTGCTATCTGCTGCGCAACGGCACGGCGGCGCTGGTTCCCGTGCGCATCGGGGCACGCCAGGGTTCCATGGTCGAGCTGCTGAAGAAGAACCTGCGCAATGCCGATGCGCCGGGAGAGAGTCGCTGGACGGACGTATCGGGGGACGAACCGATCGTGCAGGATCAGGCGTCGGTTCCCGCGCTCGAGGTCGGCGGCTAGGGTCGATTCACACCGTTGGAGTCCCGGCTTTAGCCGGAAAAGACCGGCTAAAGCCGGGACTCCAACCGCGGAGGATGTTTCTCATGCCATTCGGTTTCAGCCTGATTCCACGCGAGCAACGCTTCTTTGACATGTTCGACCGGACGTTGGCGCACGTGACCAGGGCGGCGAGCAAGTTCCTTGACCTGGTCACCGTCTTCGACAACCTGGCCGCGCAGCCAGGAGATGAAGACCGAGGAAGAGGCCTGCGACGACCTGGTTCGCGAGATCATCGAGGCGCTCGACAAGACGTTCATCACGCCATTCGACCGCGAAGACATCCACCGGCTGGCGACGAGTCTGGACGACATCCTCGACAACATGGAAGAGACCGCGCACCGCCTGCACGTCTTCCGCATCGGCCAGCCCACGCCCGAAGCGGTCGACCTGGCCCGCATCATCCACGAATGCTGCGGTCACCTGGAGCAGGCGATCCGCCTGTGCCGCGACCGGCGCAAGCCCGAAGAAATCCAGGTCCATCTCCGCACGGTCGGCCGGCTGGAAAACGACGCCGACCGCCTCTATCGCAAGGCGGACGCCGCGCTGTTCGTTCAGAACGGCGACGTCCTCACGTTGATCAAGTGGCGCGAGCTGTACGTCTGGCTGGAGAACACCGTGGATGCGTGCAAGGACACGGCCCACGTGATTTCCGAGATCGTCATCAAGGGCAGCTAAAGTTTCTTCACCAGCACCTGCGAACGCCGGCCGCTGGCGTCGTAGAGCTGGCGGCGCGGCGGCGGCAGCTCGTCGGGCGTGGCGAGGCGGAAGCCGCCCTTCTGCACAAAATAATTCCCCGCCTGCGTCGATAGGCAAAATAGCTCGCCCAGCGCCGCCTGCCGGGCCTGCTCCTCGACGAATTGCATCAGCCGGCCGCCGATGCCCTGGTTCTCGTACTTGGCCGATACGCACAGACACGCCATCTCGGCCTGGCCCTGCGCCGGATATGGGTGCAGCGCGACGCAGCCGGCGAGGTTGCCGTCCACGTCGAAGACGAAGAAATCGGCGATCTGCCGTTCGATCTCGCCCAGGCTGCGCGGCAAGAGCTCCTCGTTCTCGACACTCGCCTTGATGAGCGTCGCGATGCCGCGCGCGTCCCGCTTCTGCGCCCGGCGAATGGCCTGGTATGCGTTGGCGTGGACCAGAGTGCCGATCCCCTCGTTGGAGAAAACCTCCGCGAGCAGACCTTCCTCCACGCCGCCGTCGATGATGTGTACGCGCGGCACCCCGCCGCGCAGGGCCCGTGCCGCGCTGGCCAGCTTCGAGAAAGCCGACGCCGACAGCTCGGCCTTGTTGCGGCGCAGCACCGTCTCGGCCTCATCGGCGGTGAGCTGGCGCAGCAACCGACCTTCGCCCGGTTCGCCGGGCGCTTGCACGACGATGCCGGGGAACGTCGTTAGGTAGATGAGCTTGACCGCCTCCAGCGCCCGCGCGACCTCGACGGCGACCGCGTCCGAATTGAGGCGATACGTGTTGCCCTCGCCGTCGGTGCCCAGCGGCGGCACCACCGGAATCACGTCATGGTCCATCAGGGCACGCAACAGGTTGACGTTGACGCGCTCGACCCGGCCGGTGAACTGGTGATCGACGCCCTGCAAAATGCCGGCCGGATGCGCGACCAGGGCATTGCCGACCGCGCCGCGCAGGTCGTTGGCCGAGAGCCCTTCGAGGATCTCGTGCGCGACGCGATTGCCGGCGTTCATGGCAAGCTGCAGCGTCGGCGCGTCGGTGACGCCGGTGCCGTCGATGTTGGACGGCGTCAGCCCGGTTTGCTCGGCGAGGCGGCGCACCTGATGGCCGGCGCCATGCACCAGTGCCACGCCGATGCGCAGGCTGCGCAAGAGCGCCACGTCGAGCAGCAGGTTGCGGAAGTTGCCGTCCTCGACGATCGCGCCGTCGACCGCGATGACGAAGACGCGATCTCGGTACTGCGGCACGTAGCGCAGGATTTCTCGCAGGTCCGCCAGACGCAGCATAAGGCATGATTCCTATATCCGGGTCACCACACTGGGCGAAAACCGAAATCCGAAGCTCGAAATCCGAAACAAATCCAAAATCCCAAGCTCCAAGGCCCAAAACGGAAGAGCCGGTTTCGATCATTCGGATTTCGCATTTTGAGATTGTTTCGGATTTCGAGCTTCGGATTTCGGATTTCCTCCTCAAAGTATAGCCCGCAGCCCCGCGCGCAAAGCGCTCCGCCGGCAGACCATCGCCGGCAAAGGTCATAAATCAATGAGGAAGAACCGTGACGATCCGTGAACAGCATCCGTCCGGAGGCCCTCTTCCATGCCTTTCGGCTACAGCTTGATCCCACGCGAGGGACGCTTCTTTGACCTGTTCGACCAGACGGCGGCCCACCTGACGAAGGCGGCGAGCAAGTTCCTCGACATGGTTACCGTCTTCGACAACGTGCCGGCGCAGCCAGGAGATGAAGGCCGAGGAAGAGCGGCTGGACGACCTGGTCCGCGGGATCATCGAGACGCTCGACAAGACGTTCATCACGCCGTTCGACCGCGAGGATATCCACCGGCTGGCCACCAGTCTGGACGACATCCTCGACAACATGGAAGAGACCGCCCACCGCCTGCAAGCTTTCCGCATCGACCGGCCCACGCCCGAGGCGATCGACCTGGCCCGCATCATCCACGAATGCTGCAGCCACCTGGAGCAGGCGGTGCACCTGTGCCGCGACCTGCGCAAGCCCGACGAGATCCAGGTCCACCTCCGCGAGATCGGCCGGCTGGAGAACGACGCCGACCACCTGTATCGCAAGGCCGACGCCGAGTTGTTCGCCCACAACGGCGACATCCTCACGCTGATCAAGTGGCGCGAGCTGTACGCCTGGCTGGAGGACACCGTGGATGCGTGCAAGGCCACGGCGCACGTCATCTCCGAAATCGTCATCAAGGGAAGCTGACGATGTTCCATTTCTTCGAGCACGCCACCCAGCACTGGTTCACCAGCCATTTTTGGCAGCTGTCGCTGCTGGTCTGGCTCCTGATCCTGCTGGCGCTGGCGTTCGATTTCCTCAACGGCATGCACGACGCCGCCAACTCGATCGCGACCGTGGTGTCGACGCGCGTGCTCAGCCCGCAGGCCGCGGTGATCTGGGCGGCGTTCTTCAACTTCGTCGCCTTCCTCATATTCCCGCTCACCGTCAGCGCCACTATCCAGAAGGACATTGTCGCGCAACATCTGGTCACGGACCCCGACCTCTCGCTCTTCCTCATTGCCGGGGCCCTCAGCGCCGCGTGTCTGTGGAACCTCCTGACGTGGTACCTCGGCCTGCCGACCAGCTCGTCGCACGCCTTGATCGGCGGCCTGATCGGCGCGGCGCTGGCACTGACCGGGAGCACCGAAGGCTTGCACTTCGACGGCATCTCCTGGATCTGCCTGTTCATCGTGCTCGCCCCCTTGATCGGCATGCTCCTCGGCGGCGGCATCGGCATCGCGGTGATGTGGGCGTTCCACCGCGTCAGTCCGCTGCGCGTCGACAAGGTCTTTCGCCGCGGCCAGCTCCTCTCGGCGGCCCTGTTCAGCCTCGGCCACGGCGGCAACGACGCCCAGAAGACCATGGGTATCATCCTCGTGCTCCTGGTGGGCGCCTCCGATGACGGCAGCAACTTCGAGACGCCCACGACGGTCCCCACCGAGGTCGTTCTCGCCTGCCACCTGGCGATGGGCCTGGGCACGCTCATGGGCGGCTGGCGCATCGTCAAGACCATGGGCCAAAAGATCAGCCGGCTGCGTCCCGTCGACGGTTTTTGCGCCGAAACCGGCGCGGCGCTGGTGCTGGGCCTGACGACGTTCATCGGCGGCATCCCGGTCAGCACCACCCACACCATTACCGGCGCCATTATCGGCGTCAGCTCGCTCAAGCGTGTGTCGTCGGTGCGCTGGGCCGTGGCCGGCCAGGTCGTGTGGGCGTGGATCCTCACCATCCCCGGCGCGGCGCTGATGGCGGCGCTGAGCGTGTGGGTCTTGCGCATGGTGTTCTAGCCGGCTTGCCGCACGTCATACAATCGAGAGTAAACGTTTTGTCTCTTTCGAGGTCTGCACATGGCGGAAAAGGTGGTCATCATCGGATCGGGGCCGGCGGGATGGACGGCGGCGATTTATGCGGCCCGCGCCAACCTGCAGCCGCTGGTTTACGAGGGAGCGGTCACGGAAGTCAACCGCGTCAACGGCACCCTGCCGCTGGGCCAGCTCAATTTGACCACCGAGGTCGAGAACTTCCCGACCTGGCCGTTCGCCGACAACGACGCGCTCAAGCTGTTCGCCAAATCCGCCCTGCCCGCGGATCGCTACACCAACGTCGCCCATCTCTACGAGGGCAAACGCGCCCATCACGGCAAGCGTGCCGCCACCGGTCCCGAGCAGATGGAATTCGTTCGCCAGCAGGCGGTCAACTTCGGCACCCGCATCGTCACCGATGACATCGTCAAGCTCGAGCTCGGCCGGCATCCCTTCGTCCTCACACCGTCCGAGGGCCCGACCGTCGAGGCACTGGCCGTGATCATCGCGACCGGGGCCCGCGCCAACTATCTCGGCTTGCCGTCGGAGGACCGCTTCAAGAACAACGGCGTCTCGGCCTGCGCGGTGTGCGACGGCGCCTTGCCGCGCTTCCGCAACAAGCCGATCGTCGTGGTGGGCGGCGGCGACACGGCGGTGGAAGAAGCGACGTACCTGACCAAGTTCGCCAGCACCGTCCACCTGGTGCATCGCCGTGACAAGTTGCGCAAGCAAGATCATGGCCCAAAGGGCCCAGGACAATCCGAAAATCACCATGCAATGGAACCGCGTGCTTGATGAGGTGCTCGGCACCGACGAGGATGGCGTGACCGGCGCGAAGCTCAAGAGCACAACGGACGGCGGCTCCCTCCACGTCGACGCGGGCGGCGTCTTCCTCGCGATCGGCCACACGCCGAACACCGACTTCCTCGGCGGCCAGCTGCAGCTTGACGCCAAGGGCTACATCGTGCTGACGGTGCCGTTCCGCACCAACACGAGCATCGACGGCGTGTTCGCCGCCGGCGACGTGGCCGACAGCTACTATCGCCAGGCCGTCACCGCCGCCGGCACCGGCTGCATGGCCGCGATCGACGTCGAGCGCTGGCTGGCCGAGAAGGGTCACCATTGACCGTGGCTCGTTGCGATCCCGAGCTAGCCCGTTTGCCGGCAATCAGGTATGGTCGGGCCAGGCGCAGGCGCAGGCCCGCGAGCGGCTTGCCTCGTTGCCCCGAATTGCCGCGTTTCCCTGAAGTCGTGGCGTGCGGCGCGCCGATATCACTGGTACCTTGCGCAGGCCCCATTCCCTGGAAAGAAGGTTCGCAATGCCCGAAACCGACGCCGACCGTAGCAGTCGCTGTGCGGAGCTGGCCATGCTGGTCGAGCTGGAAGCCCGCTGGGAGAACCTGCGGGCCGGCCGGCTCTCGGCGGGGCCGTCCACGCTCCAGGAGCTGCAGGCCAACCAGCGGACCTACGAGGTCTTCCACGCCAAGCTGGTCGCGTACAACAAGCGGTACGCGCCGGTGCACATTCCCGAGCTACTGCTCAATAACCCGGCCCGCCTGGGTCCGTGGTGCAAGAAGATGGCCGGCCTCTTCGCGGAGCTCAACGACGCCGTGCCGTTCCCGACGCACCTGCTGGAGAAGGCGTACCGGTTGGCCGACGGGATCGCGAGCCGGAAGGGCCGGGAGCGCGTCGTCCGGCCAACGGCAGCGGGCGTGCGGTCGGCGGCCGCGGAACTGGACGGCCTGGCCGCGTGGTGCATGGAGCTGGCGCGCGCCGACGCCGCCGCGTGACGTTGTCAAGCACGCGCCGCCGACCCCTGCCGCCTTGTGCGGCAGGTGACGCAGTTTGACCAGCTACAAGGAGCCCATGCTGCGCCCGCCGACCCTGCCGCCTTGTGCGGCAGGTGACGCAGTTTGACCAGCTACAAGGGCCCGTGCTGCGCCCGCCGACCCCTGCCGCCTTGTGCGGCAGGTGAAGCAGTTTGACCGGCGCCAAGCGGCCCCGTGTTGCCCGCCGACCCCTGCCGCCTTGTGCGGCTGGTGAAGCAGTTTGTACTCGCCGGAGTCGCACGTCAATTACGAATTTCTCCGCATCTGTCATTGCCGCAATCATACCGTCATAGCCTGCCAACTCCTTCACCTGCCGCACAAGGCGGCAGGGGTCGGGCCGAGTGCTTGACGTTCCGTTGTAGCCTGCCAAACTCCTTCACCTGTCGCACAAGGCGGCAGGGGTCGCGAACGCGGCGAATATGCGAGACCGCCACTATTTTGCCGGTGGCAGCGCGCTTGAACGACGCCCGCCATTCCTCGAAAGCCCCAATGCCGCGCAGCGGGTCGACGTTGGGGTCGTAGTCCACGAAGAGCACGTCGGTAAAGCCGCTTGCCTGGGCTTGCCGGAATGTTTCCAGTGCCAGCTCGACGTAATGCTGGCGCAGCTGCTTCTCCTCGGCGCTGCGCTGGTTCTCCGGCTTCTCGGGAGCGACGGCGTCCAGGCACAGCGCAAAGCACGACGCAATTTCCGAGAGAGGAACGCCATTGGCCTTCTTCTTGAGCCAGTATTCCCTCTGCGCAAGCGCGAGTTTTTCCGCACCGGCAGGGTCGCCGCACCGGGCCACCAGCAGCATGATCGGCTGCTTGTGGTGCTGGCGCATCGTGGCGTCGGGTTGGTCGTTGTGCAGCTTCTGACGGATGGCCAGCGATTTCTGGAACTCGCCCAGCGCCGCCTTGCGGTCGCCCAGACGCATCCAGCCGACGGCCGTGCGATAGTAGGCATGGGCCAGCCGGCCGCGATAGTCGACGTCCTCCGGATGGGCCGCGGCGACCTGCTGCAACACCTGGAGCGATTTCACGGCGCACGCCAGCGCCTCCTTGGCTTCTCCCGACAGCAGCAGGGCATCGCTGAGGTCCCCCTCGGCGGCGGCCCACAGGCCCAGGGCCCGCAGGCTATTGGGGCGATGTTCCGCCACCTCGCGCCGCAGCAAGGCCACCTGTTTCCGGCCCGCCAGATGCGCCTTCAGGTCGCCCTGCGCATAACGCAGGCTGGCCAACAGCATGATCGACTGGCCGAGGATGCTGACCTGGGCGTCGCGGCGCATGTGATCGGCCCTATCGGTTTCGTCGTACAAGTGCTGGCGGATGGTCTTCGCCTTTTCCAGCCATTCGGCCGTCTTCGCAAGGTCGTTGGCGCACGACGCGACCTCGCCGAATCGGTCGTAAGTGTCGGCGAGCCCACGCTCGGCATCCCTGAGTGCGACGCGCTGCGCGAGTGGAATCGCCGGGTTTCCATTGGGGTGCTTGCGCAGGTCGCCAACCATCGCTTCGTAGAGCTTCAGGCACTCGCGCAGGAGGGGGACGGCCGCGTCGGTATCGCCGTGGTAATAGATCAAAGCGTCGGCACTCTTCAGCGTCGACGCGGCAACGTCCTTGCGGGCGCGGTCGCTTTTGGGGTCGAACGCCAGCACTTGCAGCGCCAGCGCGCGCGAAAGCTTGTACTGGTCCTCGGCTTCCTTGCGCCTTTCCTGCGCCGAGTAGATCTGGCCCATGTGGTTGTGCGCCACGAGCCGCTGGGCCAGCAGCTTGGCCGTGTTGCCGGGCGTTTCGTTGACGGTGCGGAGCAGCCGGAGCGCTTCGTTGAGCAGGTTCTTGCGCACCTCGCCGGTGCCGGGCACGTCCTCCAGCTCGTCCTGCACCTGGTTGACAATGCTGGTAAGCGACTTGAGGGCCACGTCGCTTTGGTGCAGGGCCAGCTTCTCCGATTCCAGGGCGTCGTTCTTGGCCGCCTTCTCCGCGACATTGGCCTTGACCAGGTTGGCATTGAGCTGCGTCACCTCCTTCTCCCGGGCCACGGCGTCCTCACGGGCCAGCTTCTCGGCGTCGTAGGCCGTGCCGAGCATGACCGCGGCAATGCCGAGGCTGACACACGCCACCAGCACCGCCGCCGCCGACGCCGTCACCAGCGTCCGGTTGCGATTGATCCACCGCCGTGCCTTGACGGTGAACGGCTCAGGCCAGGCGGTCACCGGCGCGTCGTCCAGCCAGCGCTCGACGTCGCGTCCCAGTTCGGCGGCGCTCCCATAGCGGTCGGCTGGGCGCACCGCCATCGCGCGGAGGCAGATCGCTTCGAGCGGCGCCGGCACGTCGGGCCTGAGCTGACGCGGCCGCGGGAAACCGCCGCGCTGGACCTTGGCGAGCACGTCCGCCACCACCTTGTCGACAAACGGCGCCCGCCCGGTCAACAGGCAGTACAGGGTTGCGCCGAGGCTATAGACGTCGCTCGGGGGACCGAGCAGGTCAAGCCGGCCAAGGGCCTGTTCGGGGCTCATGTAGGCCGGCGTGCCGAGCGCCGCGCCGGGCAACGTCGAGTCGGTACCGCTGCCGGAGAACGGCACCAGGGGCATCTCGTCGTCAGCGCTTTTGGGCGTGGCCGACTCGCTGGTTGCGCCCAGGGCCTTGGCGAGGCCCCAATCGACGACCAGGGTTTCGCCGTACTTACCGAGCATGATGTTGCCCGGCTTCAAATCGCGGTGCAACACGCCGCGGCTATGGGCATATTCGATCGCATTGCACACGTCGTAGAAGCGGCGCAAGAGCTGGCGGAACTGCGGATCGGTCTCCGGGCTCGCGCGGGCGCCGACTCACTCTGCGGCTTGTAGTATTGCTCGATCGCCGTCATCAGGCTGTCGCCCTTGATGAAGCGCATGGCGTAGAACGGCCGGCCGTCGGCGTAGTGGCCCAGGCTATACACCGGCACGATGCCGGGATGCTCGAGCCCGCCGGTGATCTCCGCTTCGAGGTTGAAGCGCGTCCGGCTGACGGGGTCGTCGGCGTGCCGCGGCTGAATCTCCTTGAGGGCCACGTCGCGCTGCAGCTCCGCATCGCGGGCCACGAACACCTCGCCCAGCCCGCCCCGCGCGTGCGGCCGCAGAATCCGGAAGCGCGCCCCGGACGCGGCCGGCGGCATGACCGACGCGGTGACCAGGGGATCGTCTCGGCCGCGCCCGGCCGGGATGTACACGAGGCTGGCGGCAACGTCGGCGTCGGCGATCCCTTCCAACTCCTTGCGGGCGCTGCTGGCCGAGCTGAGTGCGGCAAGGCTTTTTTGTGGATCGCCCTGGTGGAGCTCGACGTGGCGACTGACCATCGCCTCGAGCATGGCCCGCGTGGGTTCATCGAGTGCCTGTTGCTCGACGAGCACCTGGCCGAGCGGCTTGGCCTTGTCGAGCACCCAGGCGTTCATGGCGGCGACGAGCTGGTCGCGGGTGATGAAATCCATCTGCAGGGCCAGGATGCCGAACAGCAGGTTGCGATCCGCCATGAGCGATCTCCGCGGCACGTTCGTTTAGGCGACGTGTTTCCAGCATAACAGATCGGCGGCTCGTTAACCCGCGATGATGAGTTTGTCCAAAAGCTTGGAGGATGGCATCGCGCTGGCCCTCGGCGCGCCGGTCTTGCCGCAGGCTGGTCAATAGCGGCAACGCAGCCGGGATCTCCGGGGCAATGCCGAGCAGGAGCCTGACCGCCTGGTCGAAGCGCTCCGGCGACTGCAAGTCCGCCTCGATGTGGGCCAGCACCCGGGCCGGGACCGTGGGGTCGATCTTGGCCAGGTCCGCAATCCACTGACTCAGCATCCGAAACCTCACGGTCAGAAGAAAACGAGGCTCGCTAAACCGCGACGATCTTCCCGGCTTCGCGACAGGATCTTCGCCCATCGTCGCACCTCTTGACTCCTCCAATAATATGCCCAAGCGTTGCCGGGTGGACAAGGAGGCATTGCACACTTTGGGTGGTTGTCCCGATACGTGATCCGGCCGGCAAGCGCCGGGCCAACGGGCAGCGCGCCTCCTATGATTGAAATAGGAGAAACGCTATGGCAACAGCAAACCAACCGCAGAACGGGGCGGTCCCGCACTGGGTGGTGGTGCGCCCGGAACCGGCGGGGCAGTACACGGCACGCGTCGCCGGCCTGCCTGAGATCGCCGCAACGGCCGCCACCCGAGATGAAGCGCTCCACCGCGTCCAGGAACTTCTAACCACCATGCTAGCCACCGGACAACTCGTGGCGATCGCAGTGCCGCCCGCGAATCCGTTGCTCGACGCGTTCGGACGCACCGACCCGAATGACCTGCATGAGCAGGCGTATTTGGAGGAATTGGCGCGGTCTCGCCAGGAGGATCTGGATCGGACCATTCGGGAGTCAGACGAGCCACGCTCCAATTCGTCCTCGACCAGCGCCAGCCGCGTCCGAATCGGCGGATGATCGTAGAAGAGCCACGCAATAATGGTTTACGTTATCTTCACGGCGGGCCAGTCGGTTTCCGCAGCCAGAACGAGGATGCATCGCCTCCATACTCCACCATGCGGAGCAAGGGCAGGCCAGCGAGACCAGCAAGACTCGCGCTGTCGCGTTGGACGGCGTGCAAGACGTGATCGCTGCCAAAGCCGAGTAGCGGACTGGTCAAGCCAAGCTCTGGCATATTCAATTCGATCCATCCTCCGCTCAAGGGACCGAAGTTGGTGTTCATGCCCGATGCGGTAGCATGGAGCAGCAAGGCAAAGTCGGCCACACCGAGAATCGCGGCGCAGGGACAGCCGGTGTCGGCGAGCAGTTCCCGCTCATGCAAGGAGCCGTCGGCCGCCGCGAAACGAAGGCGCACCCAGCACCGGGGAGTGGTTCCTTTGTAGGCGTTGAGCTGGACGATCGGGTTTGGAGCCATGGGTAGCAATCAAATGGGTGCAGCTGAAACGCCAACACGGTTTTCTCACGCTGCCACCGTCAGCTTCATCGGTTGATTGGTCAATACCTTGCGGCGTTGTCCCTTCTTCAGGCGAGCGCGATTCTGCCGTTCAAACCAGTTCACAAACTTTTGCCAGTCGCCGTTCAGTTCGATGCAGCGCAGGTGGAGCAACGCCTCTGCCTTGGCGCGGGTCCACCGCATGCCTGCACAGTCGAAACGCTCGCCGACCAGGTAACGCACGGCACCTTCCACCTGGCCTGTGGCGATCACCAAGTCTTGCGCCATCCACTCCCCGTAACGCAGCATCGATAGGCGTGGCTGTAGGTAACCAATCTCGCTCTGCAGAGCTGCACGGCGACTCTTCGTTCCAGGTCCACGGTTTGCTGTGTCGCGTAACAACTCCTGCAGATGCTGCACCAAGGTCCGCGCCCGCCCTGCGTACAGCAGCGCCTTCAGCTTTTCCACCCAGGCCTTCAGGGCGTCGGTGCCTTCCTTGTGATAGTGACGCCCCAGCCGCCATAGCCTCTCCACGACGTGACAGACATCCAGCGTGAAGATGGCCTGGGGGAATAACGCCTCGAAGTGCTTCTTCAGGCTCTTCGCCCCGTCGAGGACGATCTGCACCCGCTTGGTCGTCTCCGGTCCGAAGCCACGCTTGGTCGCTTCCGCACGCGCCCACAATGCCGCCGCCTTGCGACCCGCAAAGGTGGCATACAGTTTCTTGTTCAGCGGCCCGTGCAGCAAGCCGTCCGCGCCACGCTTCAGCGTGTACATCACTACCACGCTGACTTCCTTGCCATTCTTGCTCTTGTCGCCTTTTTTCCGTCGTTTCTTGCTGCCACGCGCTGCCCGTTTGGCTCGGCCCCGGTGACGTTGGCAGCCGCAAGTGCAACCCGACCCATGGCGCGGCTTCCGCTTGCCGCGACGCTTCGCCAACTCCGTTTCGGTGGCGATGGGCGGACACTTGCCATCGACTTCGATCACCAGAACCTCGCCATCGTCGGACGGCGCGGGCAATTGCTTCATGAACGGCGCCGCCTCGCGTCCCATGCCGAGCACCACTTGCTCGATGGTCTCGGGGGCCGGCACCCAGTTCAGCACCGCCTTGCACACCATTTGCGTCGCTTTGAAACTCATGCGCGTCGCCAGGCGTGCGACCCATTGCCTCACCCACGGCGACAACCGATCGCGGGTCAGTCCCAGGACCACGTCGAGCGGAAACAAGCCGCTGCCGCCGGCCCGCGACATCAGATACTGCCGGCCATAGGTGACTTCGCCGTAGAAGGTCTTCAACGTCCGCTCGGCATAGGCGTTGCCGGGCCGGTACTTGTCGTTGGCCAGGAACGGCTGCACATCCAAGCGTTGATGCCGTGCGGTGAGGAACACGCGCAGCAGACAGCAGCCCAGGACGGCGATGCGGACGAGCAGTTCTTTCTCGAAGGCCGCGAATGGCAGCTCGCTGGTTTGGCAGAACTGCAACAGTACGTCGAGGATCGCGTGGGCCTGCAGCCGCAAAGTCTCGGCGGTCACTGGACGCACAGGAGTGCATGGCTTAGATTGTCTCTTCATGGAGCAGACTCCGTACCGCTTTGTTCAATAACGGTAAGGATATGCTCCATGTCCTTTTTCAGCTGCGCCTCACCTGAATATTCGCGAAAAACGGGGCGATTCGGCCGAAAAACCTAGGGAAAACGCTTGTAGAACCGCCAGTTGCACCCCAATCAAATGAAGATGGTGACGTAATCAACGCCCGCTTCAACGACTAGTACCCGTCTGGGGTCCTTCCCTTGGGATCGCAAATTGGTCTCGAGCGTGCGAAAGTCCGCCGCCGCCGCGACGATCTGGTCGTCGGCAATGCCGACGAACCAGCCGTGCGGATACGTCGTGCCGATCGTTTCCTTGAGCCGCCGATAGGATGCCTGGTTTCGCTCGCGTTCCTCGTCGTTGCCGGCCATGAATGAGAACCCTCCCGTAACTTGCGGAGACAACCCCACTACTATTCTATCGAGCCCACCAGCGCCAGCCGCGTGCGAATCGGCGGGTGATCGTAGAAGAGCCACGCGATCAGCGGGTGCGGGTCGGGGTCGCTTTTGTTGAGGCGGGCCAGCTTGATGAACGCCGAGCGATACGCCGACGGGTTGGCGGTGCGCAGCAGCGCGTAGCGGTCGCACTGGGTCTCGAAGAAGCGGCTCAGCGCGTTTTGCAGCGGGCTCAGCGCCAGGCCGAATAGTCCCAGCACCAGCATCAAGAGCGGCAGCGCCGCGGGATCGGCGACGCCGCGGTAGCCCAGCGACTCCGCCGACGCGCGCAGCACGACGTCGACCAGCGCGAAGCCGCCCAGCGCCAGCACGACGCCGATGAAAATCAGCTTCGGAAGATGGCGATGGACGTGATGGCCCACCTCGTGCGCGAAGACGACCTCGATCTCCTCCGGCGTGAATTCGTGCAGCAGCGTGTCGCCCAGCAGCACGCGTCGCGTCTTGCCCAGGCCGGCCAGGGCGGCGTTTGCCTTACGCGTCTCCTCGCTCAGATGCAGCTCGTAGACGCCCTCGACGGTCAGGTCGGTCCCCTCGGTCAGCCGCCGCAGCCGTTCCAGCAGGGCCGGGTCGTCGAGTCGGGTCACGGTGTAGAACAGCGGCAGGATCACCACGGGCAAAAGCCGGCCGAGCACCAGCGTCACCAGCAGCCAACCCGCCGTTGCCCACAGCCACCACCAGTCGCCCGTCCACCACAACAACGCGTACAGGCCGTTGAGCAGCATCAGCCCCAGCACCCCGCCGATCAGGTAACCCTTCACGCGCTTCCAGAGCCAGCCGGCCAGCGTTTGGTTGCTGAGCTGGTAGCGATGCTCCAGGACAAAGCCGGACCAGAATTCGAGCGGCAAGGTCAAAATTTCCAGGCTGATGCCGAGCACCGCCGCCGACGCGAGCAGCTCAAGGCAGCGGTTGTCGCCGAGCCACGCGCGATACACTTCACCCAGCTTGGGCCCAAGCACCACACCCAAAGCCGCAAGCCATGCGAAGCTCAAAACCATGTTGACGATGCGCGCCTGGAGCTTCTGGCGCTGATAGTGCTTCACCTCGGGCGGGGTCGCTTCGAGCTCGACGGACGCGGTCGTGGTTGGGTCGGCGGACATGATCTGCCTCTGCCGTGGACGGGCGCGGTCGGTACATTGGATATTATACTCGTGGGCCCAGCCGACTCGGGCACGTTGAAAACGTGCCCCACAGGAAAACCACCATGCGCATCAAGCTCGACTATGGCCGAACCGGCCTCGACGTGGACCTACCCGCGGAACGGCTCGTCGGCCCATTGGCGATTCGACCGGCACCGCCGCTGGCCGATCCCGCGACGGCCATTCGCAACGCCATCGATCAGCCGATCGGCACGCCGCCGTTGGCCGAGCTGGCGCCGGCCGCAAGAGCGCGTGCATCCTGATCTGCGACGTGACCCGGCCGGTGCCGAACCGGCTGATCCTGCCGCCGCTCTTGCAGACGCTGGAGCAGCAAGGCATTCCGCAAGAGGAAATCCTGATCCTGATCGCGACCGGCCTGCATCGGCCGAACCAAGGAACCGAGCTGGAGGAGATGGTCGGGCCCGACATCGTGCGACACTACCGCATCGAAAACCACTTCGGCAAGCGCCTCGCCGACCACGCGCACCTCGGCGTGACGCCCAACGGCGTGCCTGCGTATATCGATCGCCGTTATGTCGAGGCGGACCTGAAGATCACGACCGGCCTGATCGAGCCGCATTTGATGGCCGGCTACTCGGGCGGCCGCAAGGTGATCTGCCCCGGCATCGCCGCGCTGGAGACCGTCAAGGTCTGGCACGGCCCCAGGTTCCTGGAGCACCCGAAGGCGGACTGCGGCTTTCTCGACGGCAACCCGGTGCATGAGGAAAACACCCGCATCGCGAAGATGGCCGGCTGCGACTTCATCGTCAACGTCACGATCGACGGCCAACGGCAGATCACCTGGGTCGGCGCCGGCGACATGGAACGCGCCTGGCGGGAAGGCGTGCGCTTCGTCGAGAACGTCGTCAAAGTGCCGGTGTCGGAGCCGCTCGACGTGGTGGTCACCAGCGCGGCCGGCTATCCGCTCGACGCGACGTGGTACCAGGCGATCAAGGGCCTGACCGGGGCGCTGCCGATCGTCAAGCAGGGGGGCACGATCGTGCTGGCCGCCAGCCTGAGCGAAGGCGTCGGTTCACCGGAGTTCCAGCAGATCATCGCCGACAACCCGGATATGCAGACATTCATGCGCCGCATTCTTGGTAAGGATTATTTCGTGATGGACCAATGGCAGCTGGAAGAGCTGGCCAAGGTGCTGCGCCGCTGCAAGGTCAAGGTCGTCAGCGACGGCCTGCCCGCCGCCGCGCTGCGCAAGTATGACATCGAGCCGGCTGCGAGCATCGAGACGGCTGTCGCGGACAGCCTGGCGGAATATGGGCCGTCGGCGCACGTCGCGGTGATTCCGAAGGGGCCGTATGTGCTGCCGTATGTGGCAGCACGTTAGGTTCAAGCCCGAGGGCGAGTCTGCGAGCCCTCGGGGTATTCGACCCCGAGGGCTCGCAGACTCGCCCTCGGGCTTGATGCTGAATGCGCGACCTGCAAGGGTTGGGTAAGCAGCGCGCCTCAAGTTTTCGCGCAGACATGCCGATAGCGATTTGTTATGCGCCCGTCCTCCGATACGCTTCGGAACCCAAAGGAGGATGGCATGACAAGAACCTGTACCTGGCTCCTCGCCGTTGCGAGCCTGCTGGGTTGGGCCGGCACGAGCCGCGCCGACCTGCCCGCGCTCAGCCCGCTCGTGCTGCCCGTGCTGTTCGGGCAGGAATCGACCCCCGCTTCATCGCCGGCGCAAGCGACGCCGGTTCCCTATCAGCGACTTGAGTTCGGCCACCCCACGATACCCGTAATGCAATGGGCGGTGCCGTTGTCTGCCGCCCCGGCGAGTCAGTCGGTACTGGCCAAGGATCAACCCAAGCCGTCGCAAGATGACGATTGGTTGAGCGATCTGTTCTGGGATACCGTCGATAGCCTGATCGACTTCGCTCCCGAGGCACGGATGATCGTGCAGCAGCTTCGGCCGTGCACGCCGTATCACCTCGCCGCCGCCGCGATGCTCGAGTACCTTTCGGCAATGGATGCAGCCCAGCGCGCCGCCCCGGTGACCTCCGAGGCGGTGCCGGTTGGCCCGGCCTGCTGCAAGGGCGGAACCTGCAAGTCGTGTGAGGTGCCGTATCCCCAGCCGGTCTGCCCCTACGGCTGTGGCGGCTACATCGTCGGCGTCGGTCCGGGTGGTCCGTTTGCGATTCCGTGCAGCGGCGGCGCGAGGGTCGGCGTCGACTTCAACATCAACGTCCCCTACTGCACCAAGGCCGGATTCGGCTGCGGCACTCACCCGAGCGTGCCGCTCGACAGCATTGCCGACGCCTGCGACAACGGCGAGTGCGGCCAGGAGGTCGTCGAGAGCGGCGCCAAGAGCAAGGCGTGCAAGTGCTGCGAGGACTGCAAGGATTGCAAGGACTGCAACTGCAAGAAGAACACCGCCGTGAAGTCCGGCAACAAAGCGGTGTACATCCAGCGCATCATCATGGAGCCCGCGTGCAGTGGGTTGCCGATGGCGATGCCGCCGGTGCCGCCGCCGTATCCGCCGTTTACGTTCGGCTTCCCGCTGCCGCCGCCGGGGCATCCGGTAATGCCGCCGATGCCGCCGGACATGCGGAATCTCAGTCCCAGCGGGTTCGGCGAGTGGGGCGTGCCGCCGCACGTGATGATGCCGCCGATGCCACCGAGCCCGCTGCAGGAGCTGGCGGAATTGAACTGGCAGCGCGCGATGATCTCGGCCGCCATTGAGCAGATCGAACAGGACCTGGTCCGGATCGAGTGCGAGCAGCGCGTGGCGCAGAGCCAGGTCGCGCACAACTCTCAGAAGGTGCACCTGGTCACCGACCACTTCGAGGCGCACTGCGATTCGCTGAGCTGCGTCGGCGGCGACGTGCATCGGCTGATGCTGCAGGGCGACGTGCGGCTGGTTTGCAAGAAGAGCGGCCAGGCCGTCCGCATCGAGGCGCCGTGCGTCGTCATCAATATGAAGGACGGCACGTTCCACGTCGAATCGCGTCCGGTCCCGCCGCCCGCCGCGGTCCAGTGCCCCTTTGACACGGGGATGTATTCGCCACCGCCCCCCATGCCCACGACGGGGTGGAACCAAGCAAACCAAACACAATTCTTTCGCATGATGAAGGACGGCACGTTCCACGTCGAATCGCTTCCGGTCGCGCCGCCCGCCGCGGTCCAGTGCCCCTTTGACACGCAGATGTATTCGCCGCCTCCGACGGCGGGGTACATTCGCATGATTCCGCCGTCGGGGCCGGCGATGCCCTCACCGGCGGGCTGGCAGTCGTACCCGTGCGAAACGCTGCCGATGCCGACGCCGTGCCCGGTTATGCCGCCGCGGACTCGGCCCGCGCCGCGCCTCGACGATGGCGACAAATAATCGAAGCGCGACCAGGCGCAAACAAGGAGCCCAGGACGCTGTCCTGGGCTCTTCGCTTGCGCCCCAATTTCGGGCGAGCCGGGAGCGTAAGCGACCGGAGAACCACCAGCGAAGTACTCCGGTCGCTTACGCTCCCGGCTCGCCGCGGTAAAGCCCCTTGTCCGCGATGTACGCCTCGACCGCGCGGGATCATGTAGCGCACGCTGTGGCCCTCGCGCAGCCGGCGGCGCAGGTCGTGGCTCGCGACCGCCATCAGCGGCACCTGCGCGCACGCGATCCGCAGCGGAGCAGCATCGTCGAGATGCAACAAGTCGCGAAGTTGCGCCGTAGGCAGAATCGGCGCGTCGGGACGTGCGACCACGAGCAGCTCCGCGAGCTGAACGACACGTAACGGCTGATGCCACATCGGCAGATCGTGCAGCGCGTCGGAGCCGACGATCAGCACGAGCTCGGCGTCGGGCTGGCGCAGGTGCAGCGCCTCCAGCGTGTCCGCGGTGTAGCTCGGTCCGGGCCGATCGCGCTCGATCTCCTCGACGCGGAACGCCGGCTGCCCCGAAACCGCGAGCGTCAGCATCTCGACGCGCTGCGCGAACGTCGCCAGCGGCTGCGGCTTGTGCGGTGGCCGGGCGGCAACCAGGAAGCGCACCTCGTCGAGCCGGCCCTGTTCGCGGCATTGCTCCGCCAGGATCAGGTGTGCGACATGTACCGGATCGAAGGTGCCGCCGAAGATGCCCAGACGCATATGGCGCTCCCGTTCTTTACAAGCAAAAGCGCGAGTCTCCGAAGCCGGGGCACGCGCTTGCCACCTACCGTCCGAGCCAGCGGCGAAGTATGTCGAGCAGGCTCTCCGGGGCCTTGCACACGCGCACCAAGTCGCAATGTTTGACGTGTCCTGTAGGGTCGAATCGCACGCAGACTACTACTTGATTCGATCGCCAAACGCGGGGGTCTTGGGTACTGTCAAATGCCGTTTTACCGCTGAGCAGCTGTAAGCGAACCTCGTCGCTTCCGTCAGCGCCGTGTTCAAAGTCCGGCTCGACCGGCCCGGTAGTTTCATCGCGCGGGCCCTCCCATTATCGTTTCGACCTCGGCCAGCGTCATACCTTCTTCGATCTCCGCCGCATGCTCGCGTGTGATCGTCGTGCGCGGCCACAGCGGCCATGCGAGCGCAGCCAGGGCGAGCAAGACGGCGGCGGATCCGAACGGCAGCAGGCGGCGTTTGCGCGACAACATGGGGCTCCGGGTGGTTTGCATTGCCGTCTGCTTCACGGTCGCGCACGTCACACGCCATCTTGCATGGCGTGTGACTGCCGCAACGAAGTATGCAACTGCCAAGAGTTTGCGTAGAGCGATCGAGTCACACGGCACGTTTTCGCATCACTCGGGTGGCGATTTCTTGCCCAAAAGCCGATCCGGTCGTTCACTTCCTCGCCGCCGTCGGATCGACCTCGATGTCCCGCAGATACTGCGCCGCGTCCTCCGGGCTGACCGGGTTGATGTAGAACCCCGTCCCCCACTCGAAGCCGGCCACGCGCGTTAGCCGTGGGATGATCTCGATGTGCCAGTGGTAGTGCGGCAGCTCGCGCGTGTCGAACGGCGAGGTGTGGATGATGTAGTTGTACGCCGGCCGATCCAGCGCCACCTCGAGCTTCATCAGGATCGTCTTGAGCAGCGTCCCCAGCTCCTCGACCTCGTTCTTCTGGATGTTCTCGTAATGGCTGTTGTGCGCCTTGGGCAGGATCCACGTCTCGAAAGGGAATCGGCTCGCATACGGAGCGAAACTTACGAAGCTCGGCGTATCGAGCACCACGCGCTTCTCGGTCGCCAGCTCCT
Source organism: uncultured Gemmataceae bacterium (assembly GCA_963834865.1). Classification (GTDB taxonomy): domain Bacteria; phylum Planctomycetota; class Planctomycetia; order Gemmatales; family Gemmataceae; genus CAWIDK01. The sequence goes on along the minus strand of CAWIDK010000005.1, from coordinate 28,955 downwards.
GATGAATCATGTCGCAGTAAATGCATCGGCCGCGATAGTCGAAGAATTCGAGCGAGCCGTTCATCTCCTCCTGGACGTTGATCGGCACGATCGGCGTGACGATGAGCTGCGAGTGCGTGTGCTCCAGCGACGCGCCGGCGGCCGCCCCGACGTTCTTGAACAGCATGCCGTAAACGAAGCGCGGGTCCTTCTTGAGATCGACGAGCCGATCGCGATAGACCCACAGCACCTCGCGGATGTTGTCCTCGGTGAGGGTGGCCATCGACACTTCGTGGAACGGACATTCGACGATGACCTCGTGGGCGCCGACGCCGTTCATCTTGTCGTAAATCCCCTCGCCGCGCTTGTGCAGATCGCCCTCGATCTGCAGCGCCGGAAACTTGTTGGGCACGACGCGGACGCGCCAGCCGGGCTCGTTGGCCTTGGTGTTGCGATCGCGATAGGCGAGGATCTCCAGGGGCGTGTTTTGCTCCTGGCCCACGCAGAACGGACACAGGCCGCTGCCCGGCACGAACACCTCGCTCTTGGGCGTCATCGGGCACTTGGCGCGCTCAGTGGCGATGATAACCCAGCGTCCGACAATCGGGTCCTTGCGCAGTTCCGACATCAACATCCCCCAATTGCTTCCCCCCTCTCCCCTCCGGGGGAGAGGGGCCGGGGGTGAGGGGGCGGCCCTCGCAAGGACTTTCCTCTCACCCCCAACCCCGCTCCCCCAGAAGGGCGAGGGGAGCAAGACACGGTCCGCCCCCTCACCCCCAGCCCCTCTCCCCCGGAGGGGCGAGGGGAGTCAGAGGTTACACATCCCACATCACGCGCTCGAAATCCGCCGACGGCCGGGCCAGCATGATCGTTCCGTCACGGGGTGCGCGGTCACGGCTCTGGCCGCCCTCCAGCAGCTCGACATAGAACTGCAGCGGCTCGCCCACCTCGATCCCGAGCCTGGCAAACGGAATCGCCGCCTCGACAATGCGATCCACCGCGAACACGACGCCGCCGGCCGCCTCCGCGCCGTCCCATACACCGCGCTGCCCGGCCCGTCCCGGCCGTTCGATGCGGAGCTCGCACCCCTCCGGTTCCGCGAAGCCGATGCGCAGCGCCTCGAAGCCCTCGAGCGCGGGCCGTGCCGGCTGATCGAGATCGACGCGGATGAACAGCCGCTCCAGGTCGAAGCCGAAATACACGTCCTTGATCGGCCCGAGCGTCACCTGGGCCATCGTGCCGCGCTCGCCCTGGCAGGTGTAACGGCCGGCGTTGATCCATTCGAGGTACGTCTCACGGCCGTCGACGCGCACGTTGAGGAAGCTGCGCGGCAGCGTATGAATCGCGCGGCGTACTTTGCGCTTGATCGGCCGGCTCAATTCGAGCGGCGGCGCGTCGCCGAGCAGCACGTAAATGTTCTGCAGGTGCTTGCGGAACAAATAGTCGAACAACGCGTCCTGCTCGCTGGAATGGTCGTCGCCGTACCACCAGAACCAATCGCTCCCCTCGGCGATGTACAATTCCTCCCACGCCTGCTGCAGCTTCGCCGGCGCGATGTGCGGCTGGGCGGCCCGCTGGCGGAGATGCTCGCGCGCCCGGTGCAGCGCGTCCCACGCCGTGTTGTCCTCCTCGTGTCCGACCCAGATCGCGAAGTTGTGGTTGATCCAGCTTCCCGCGAACAGGTGCGGCAGCGTGTCGCGCGGCGGGTTCGCCTCGAGGTAGTCGCCGATCGTGACGGTGCGAATGGCCGGATCGGTCGTGCATAACCGATAGAGCGCCCGCAGGAACGCGCCGCCGCCGCCGGGATAATGCTCCCAGCAGTTTTCGCCGTCGAGGATCACGCTGACCAGCACCGGCTCGCCGGCCGGCACCCCTTGGCGGATGTCGTGCAGATGCCGCACGAAGTCCTGCGCCGCGTCCTCGCCCTGGCTGCGCTGATAGTGGAAGCCGATCATGTCGCTGAGGGCGTGATCGCGGAAAACGATGTCCAGCTCGTGCTCGCCCTCGCGCACCCGATATGGCCGATACAGGTGGCTGGGATTGCGCACGTTTCCGTGGACATCGCGCCCGACGAATCCTTGCGTCGCCTGGCCCAGCACGCCCTCGTCGGTGGCGATCCAGCGAACGCCGTGCTGCGCGAGCAGCGGGATCATCGGCTGGCAGACGCTCCCCTCGGCGGGCCACATACCGCGCGGCGGCGTGCCGAATATCGCGGCGTGATACGCGATCGCGCGCTGGACGTGGACGGCGGCGTCGTCGGGATAGCCGCCGGTGTAGCGCGGCAGCTTCACCTTGGGCATCGCTTCCCGCGCTAGCTTTTTGTCGAACAGAAGCGGCAGGATCGGATGGTAATACGGCGTCGTGGTCAGCTCGACCTGGCCGCGCTCGGCGAGCTTCTTGTGCAGCGGGATGATATGCTCCAATAGCTCGAGGTGCTTGGCGAGCAGCGTCTGTTTCTCGGCCTCGGTGTAATGGCGGCCCTTCGTGCGCAACGCCAGCAGCTCGGCGTCGCGCTCGACGGCGAGCGGATGGACCCATGCGAGGTTGAACAGCACTTGCAGGTCGCGCAGGTCGCGTTCGTTGAAACGCCGCAGAGCTTCGCGAGCGGTGTTCTTGCCCTGGGCCCGCCGCTGCAGCAATTCGTGGTAGCGCGGCAGCGGCCGGATCATGTGCTCGTGATTCGCCATGAAGAAATGGTCGAGCAGATAGAGGGCATCCGTCTCGCTGAGACCGCTCGCCGGCAGCCGGGCTGCTTCGAGCGGCCGATCGGTGGCGCCGCGCTCGGTGTAGGCCGCGAGCTGGACGATCAGGCTCGGCACCAGGTTGATCGTGCAGCGCATCTCGGGGAATTCCAGGAGATGCAGGGCCATGCCGTAGTAATCCTTGACGCCGTGCAGGCGCACCCACGGCATCGGGTTGTCGCCGGCCAGGTCGTCGGGGTAGTAGGGCTGATGCTGATGCCAGAGGAAGGCCAGTGCGACTTCCGCCATGATTGCTGACCTGAGCGGGGTCGAAATACCCGCGGGATTGGCTGCGCTCATCCCGCGGCTTGCCGTTAATATACGGAATTGTCGCTCACAACGCCTCCGCCAGCGCCCGGTAGCGCCGCTCGTATTCCGCGGCGCTGCGGTCCCAGGACCAGTCCTGCCGCATTCCGGTTTCCTGCACGCGCCGCCAGAGCTGTGGCCGTTCGCGATAGAGGCGCAGGCAACGGTCGATCGCCTCGCGAAACGACGTGGGGTGATACGGAATGAACGAAAAGCCCGTCGCCCGGCCGGCGCCCATGTTCACGTCCGAAGCGTCGGCCACGGTGTCGGCCAGCCCGCCGGTGGCGCGCACCACGGGGACCGTGCCGTAGCGCAGGCTGTAGAGCTGGTTGAGGCCGCACGGCTCGTACTGGCTCGGCATCAGGAACGCGTCGGCCCCCCCTTCGATCTGGTGCGCCAGCGCCTCGGACAGCTCGAAGCGGATGCCGACCTGTCGCGGGAAATGCTTACGCAAATTGGCCAGCACCTCCTGATAGTGCGGATCGCCCTGGCCCAGCACGACCAGCTGCACCTCCTGCAAGAGCAGCGCCGGTGCCGCCTTGACGAGCAGGTCCACGCCCTTTTGCGCCGCCAGGCGCGACACAACGCCGAGCAACGGTGTCCGCGGCTCCGCCTCCAGCCCGAACGCCGCTTGCAGCGCCGCCTTGCAGCGCGGCTTGCCGGCGCTCACGGTATCCACGTTATACCGGGCGGCGAGGTGCGGGTCGGTCGCCGGGTCCCAGGTGCGATAATCGACGCCGTTGACGATCCCGACCAGATGATCGCTGCGCCGCAGCAGCAGCCCGTGCAGGCCGCAGCCGTAATACGGCGTCTGGATCTCGCGGGCGTACATCGGGCTGACGGTGGTGAGCAGGTCGGCGTAAACCAGCGCCGCCTTGAGGAAGTTGATGTGGTTGTGGAACTCCAGGCCGTCGGGCGTGAACAGCCGCCACGGCAGGTGGAGCAGCGGCATGTCGAGGTTCCAGAACAGGCCCTGGTAAGCGAGGTTGTGTACCGTAAATATCGTGCGGATGCGTTCGTAGCGCTGCCGCAGCTCGGGGCGCGGATGCCGGCGATAGAATTCGCGCAGATAAACCGGAACCAGGCCGGTCTGCCAGTCGTTGAGGTGCAACAGGTCGGGCCAGTAGCCGAGCCGTGGCAGCGCCTCCAGCACGGCCCGGCTAAAGAAGCCGAAGCGGGCGCAGTTGTCGGGATAATCCTTCAGCCCCGCCGGCGTCGTCTGCTGGTAAAGCCCCTTGCCGGCGGCCGGATCGACGCGCTCGAAGTAATCCGCCTGCTCGATGAGAAAGACCGGCACCTGGGAGTCGGGCAAGCGGGCGCGCCAGATGCGTGCCGGCACCGGCGTGTCGCCGATCGGCACGTCGAAGCGATGTTCCGTGGGTTCGAGGGCGACGGGCCCGCGCCGGATGCAGCCGTACAGCGGCATCATGATGGCGCAGTCGACGCCGAGTCGTGCCAGCGCCGGCGGCAGCGCCGCCGCTACGTCCGCAAGTCCGCCGGTCTTGGCGAAGCCGGTCACTTCCGACGCGACATACAGGCACTTCAAGGCGTGCTCCTCGTAGGCGACGCTGCCAGCGTCGCTACTGCGAAGCTTAGAGCGAACGCGCAGCCACGGCAACGCGAAGCAGTTGAAGTGCGGCGATTCATCGCCGCTTTACAAGCAGAGTTGTAGCCCAGAGGCGCGCCAACGCCGGCGCGGAAGGTGGACCGGGATTTACAGTGCGTCGTCCAAAGTGGACGCCCCGGCCCGAAGCGGATACAGGTAGGCCCCGTCCACACTGACGTTGCCGAGCACGTTGCCGTCCCACCGGATCGGCGCCCTTTTCGGGCCAGTATCGCGGTTACGAATCGTAAACACATCCCTGGCAAGCGGATTGCTTGGCCCAATCAGCCTCACTGCCAGGGGATGAATTCCATCGTCGCTATGAGGCGGAGCAAGCCCTCAAGGGCGACCCGCCCAGGTCGATCTGGCAGCGCAGCTTCGTCGCCGAGGATACCGCCGATTCACCGGCCATGGCGATGTTCGGCATCGGCGCCCATTTGGCCGAACTGACGCAGGAGCTTAAGGACGCCGGTGCCGCGCAAGCGACGATCGACGATCTGAATCGCGGCTTCGGCAATCTTCGCGACGCGGTCGCCGATCCCAGTGCGGCGCTGGTCGAACCGGTGATCGAGCGGATGACCGAATCGCTCATGGCGCTTGCGGACTTCCATCTTGCGCTGGCCGATAAGTGCGCCGACCTCGAGCGCCAAATCGGCGTCTGCGGCCGCCGATTGACCGAGCCGTCGGGGGATGATGGGGACTTGCCGTTTTGACGCGATTATTTGCGACGGCCACGCGGTCGCTTGCCCGCTGCGCGGAGCAACCGGTCTGCCCAGCTGGCCCAGTCCGGCGGCAAGCGAACATCGGGTTCATCTCGGTAGTCGATCGCGTGCCCGAAACTGCCCAGGTCATAAACGCGGTTGAAGACTTGCTGCAGCTCCAGCTCCGCGTCTTTATCAGGTGCAAGCAAGGGAATGGGAACCGTGGGAAGGCAGGCGTCCAGGCCAATCGGCCAAACCTGTGTGGCGGGGCGGTGCTTGGCCCTGGACAAGAAGACAAAATAGGCCGCCTCGGGTAGTGGGCCGACCATCGGCACGCGATGGCCGGTCCGCAGCAGGTCGATTTCCATGAAATGGGTCTGACTGAGCAGGAAGCTGTTTCGCCGCCTCAGATACTTTCTCCGGCTCGGACCGCGCTTGTTTGCGGGCGACAAGAATTCGATGGCGGTCACGAGCAGCCGCTGCTTCAGGTCGAGAATCTTGATCCAGACATGATTGACGGGGATTGTGACAACCGTGTCCAACTGGAGCGGCCGCGCAAGCGCCGTGCCGGCGCCGGCGGCGCCGCCGGCATGGCGGCTGTTCTTGCCGCTGCGCGATACGGCAACGTCGGGTATGCGTGCCTCGCGGTCGAACGTAATGCCAATCTCCTGGGCACCGACCGTGTTTTGGTACTTTTCCGGAAATGCGACGTACCGCGGTGCCAAAGACGGGTTCAATGCGTGGGCAATCTCGATGGCGAACTGGGCGTGGAAGGTGCTCCACAATTCGCCTTCGAGGTACGGGTCCATTCCAGGGAAGGGGGAGTGCATCGCGCGCCTCGGATCGCCGATAACGCCAGCCATACGCATGGCGGCAGATTCGATTGTACCCGGCGCGGCGACATTTTCCCACGGCCGAGCGTTCGGATTACGGGTTAGTGGCACGCGCCCGAAAGCCTGCGATCGGTTTTCTGCCGGCTTGTGCACCACGATTCGCAGAAATCCGCAGTTTGCGCTTGGCAGCGGCTGATTCATTCTTTATCCTATAGTTGAGGGATGCCCGTTAGCGCGGGCCGCCCACCCACCCCGAACGACGCGCAGCAGCAAACCGCCGGTTCTCCCGCCTGGGCTGAAAAGCCTCGCCCGCCAGGAATAGTGATTGCGTTCCCCGCGACGATCGTTCAAGATGGGTAGCCACGGCCGAGGGGGCGGCGCAGCGAAGCGCTGACGGTCGTGCCTGCCGGAACACCCGCCTTTTTGTCCTACCACACTACCACGGGGGGTATCGCCTTATGAAAGGCTACCGCAAGCATGGGTTCGCCTTCCTCGCCGCTCTGGCGATTCTCGGGCCCGCTCACCGCGCTTCGGCCGACGACCTCTACAACAAGAAATCCGTCAAGACGGAGCCGGCGGCCCTGCCGGCGCCGGCCAACGTCACGACGCTCACTGCCCACCAACCGGCGATCACGCTCAAGGGTCAGGACGATTCCACCCAGCTGATCATCACCGCCCAGCTGACCCCGGGTACGCTGCAGGATCTCACCGGCAATGTCCAGTACGAGGTTGCCGACGCCAAGATCGCGCGCGTGACCAGTGCGGGCCGGATCATCCCGCTCGCCAACGGTGCCACCGCCATCACCGCCCGCTACGGCGACAAAAGCGTGCAAATCGCGCTGACGAACCAGGTGATGGACACCGACCTGCCGATCAACTTCTCCAATCAGATCGTGCCGATCTTCACCAAGCTCGGCTGCAACAGCGGCGGCTGCCACGGCAAGTCCGGCGGCCAGAACGGCTTCGCCCTGTCGCTGCTCGGCTTCGTTCCCGAGCTCGACTTCCAGACCCTCGTCAAGGAAGACCGTGGCCGGCGCTCCTGCCCGCGGGCCCCGACAGCAGCCTGCTGCTGCTGAAAGCGACCGGGCAGATGGCCCATGCCGGCGGTAAGCGCATGGAGGTCGGGTCCGACGAGTACAAGCTCTTGCGGCGCTGGGTCGCTTCCGGCACGCCGTTCGGTTCCGAGAAGGATCCGGTCGTCACCAAGATCACCGTGGCCCCGGAGCATCGCGTGCTGTCGCGCAACAACCGCCAGCAATTCGCGGTCTATGCCCACTACTCCGACGGCAGCGTGCAGGACGTGACCCAGCGCGCCCAGTACGAGAGTAACGAGGGCGAGATCGCCATCGTCGACGGTGCCGCGCTGGTCCGCACGCTCGATCTCAGCGGCGAGGCGGCGGTCATGGCCCGTTACCAGGCTCAGGTCGCCGTCTTCCGCGCGACGGTGCCGCTCGGCGTCAAGATTCCCGAATACAAGTTCGAGCCGAAGACCGTCGTCGATCGCTTCACCGTCAAGAAATGGCAGGAGCTGGGCATCGTGCCGTCGGAGCTCGGCGCCGACGAGCAGTTCATCCGCCGCGTGTTCCTCGACATCACCGGGAGCCTGCCCAAGCCGGACCAGGTCAAGCAATTCCTGGCCGATCCGTCGCCGACCAAGCGCGACAAGCTGGTGGACGATCTGCTCGAAACGCCCGAGTACACCTACCTGTTCGCCAACAAGTGGGCCGACGTGCTTCGCGTGAAGCGGCGCGGCGAGCCGGGCCGGGCGGCGGGCACGTTCGCGTTCCACGGCTGGATCCGCGACGCCATCGCCCGGGACAAGCCGTACGACCAGTTCGTCCGCGAAATCCTGGCCGCCAGCGGCGACGAGACGGTTTCGCCGCCGACGGTGTGGTACAAGGAGCTGCAGAATCCCGAGCAATTCGTGGACGACGTGGCCCAGGTCTTCCTCGGCCAGCGCCTCGCTTGCGCCCAGTGCCACCATCATCCCTACGAGAAATGGAGTCAGGACGATTACTATGGCCTGGCCGCCTTCTTCGCCCGCATCGGCCGCAAGAGCGTGCAGATCCCCGGCGGCGCCGGCAACCAGCAGGCGCTGCACCAGGTGATCTTCACGCTGCCCCGCGGCTCGGTCAACAACAAGCGGACCAGCCAGCCTGCCAAGATCCAGCCGCTCGCCGGCGCGCCGATGGAGGTTTCTCCCGAAGACGATCCGCGGCAGAAGCTGGTCGACTGGATGGCCAACCCGACCAACCCGTTCTTCGCCCGCGCTGTCGCCAATCGTTACTGGGCGCATTTCTTCGGCCGCGGCATCGTCGATCCTCTGGACGACATGCGCGTGACCAACCCGCCGAGCAACCCCGAGCTCCTTGACGCGCTGGCGAAGGAGTTGGTCGACAGCAAGTTCAGCCTCAAGCACCTGGTGAAGGTGATCTGCAAGAGCCGCACGTACCAGCTCAGCTCGGCGCCGAACGAATTCAACAAGCACGACAAGCAGACGTACGCCCGCTTTTATCCGCGGCGGATGAGTGCCGAGGTGCTGTACGACGCGGTGAGCCAGGTGACGAGCACGCCGGCCCAGTTCGGCGGCCTGCCGAGCGACAAGCACGCCCCGAACCGGGCGATCATGCTGCCCGACGAGGCGTTCCCGTCGTACTTCCTCGACGTGTTCGGCCGGCCGCAGCGCATCAGCGCCTGCGAATGCGAGCGCGTGAGCGAGGCGAACCTCGCGCAGGCGCTGCACCTGCTCAACTCGCAGGAAATCCAGGACAAGCTGACACGGGCGGGTGCCCGGGCCGACCTCCTGGCGAAGGACCCGCGCGGACGCCGAGAAGGTGGAGGAGCTGTTCCTGTGGGCATTCGCCCGCCGGCCGGCCCCGCAGCATCTGCAGGTGGCGCTGGAGCACATCGCCCGCCATGCGCAGAATAAGAAGCTGGCGTATGAGAATATCCTTTGGGCCCTGGTGAACACGAAGGAATTTGTGTTTAACCAGTGATCCGGCCGAGCCGTGGCATGCCAACGAACCGGGCGCTCGCCAGAGCGTCCGGTTGTTTTTTTCGGCCACGGGCCGTGTCTTTGGCGATGCCGGTCAACAGGCGATGCGCAACATTTACTTCGCATCCAGTTACGCGTCCTGCGGCCGCGAGTCGGTCGGCCGGAAAGCAAGCACAATCCGCTCGCGGGGCACGCCGGCTTCCAACAGGTCCCGCGCAATGCCGTTTTCGGTACCGTCGCGCTGAATCCAGAGCTTGCCGTCGATGATGTCCACATGCACCAAACAGCCGTGTACGCGGCGAATGCCCTGCCAGCCCACTAACATCAATACGTACGGTCTAACTCCCGATCAAAGATCGTTTCGAGGCGAATGTTCCCGTGCGCATAAGGGACTCTGGCACACTCACGGAGCAGCTCCTCGATGTTTTCACGGTACTGGGTCAAGGTGTCCATTGGCGAATGATCTCCGTTGCGGCATAGACGAAGCGTGACTACCGCCTAGCCGATGGCGAATCGCGCCCGCGGCCGGCGATCAGCGCAAACGCCAGGGCGAGCACCAAGAAAAAGATTCCCACGCCAAGGACGGCGACCGTCACGGGCATGGCGGTACGGACGCCGGAACTCTGCCATTGCTCGATCTCGGCCTCGTGCTCCTGCAACGTCTTCTGGAGGGGCGGTGGCAACGCCGGCTCGGCGAGCACGTGGGCGACGGCCGCCTCCGCCGCGTCGATTCGCCGTCGCTGCGGAACGTAATCGTGCCCGACAATGACCGTGCCGATCCCGCCGACCAGCACCTGGTCAAGGTGATCTGCAAGTGCCAGACGTACCAGCTAACCTCGGCGCCAAGAACGTCAACAACCACGATACGCTGACGTACGCTCGCTTTATCCGCGGCGCGCGAGTTCCAAGATACTCTACGACGCGGTGAGCCAGGGGAGGAGCACGCCCGTCCAGTCGTTGTCGCGTACTGCTTTTCCGCGAACCGCGCTCAGACGAGCGCCGGTTTTTTTCCGGAAGCCCCCGATCACAGGCTCTTATTGGGAAAATGCTCGATGCGGGCGGGCGGCGCCGCCAAGAATCGGGTAACATGAGATTGGCGATTGTCGATCGAGGCGAGGGAGGATTGATTCATGGCCCGCCCGCTCACCAAAGCCGAGGCCCGCGCATTCCGGCAGCGCTGGCAGCTTGTCAACGCGCAGGAAGCGGATGAGTTGCGCCATATCTCCCTGGAAGTGCGGTGGCGGCAATTCAACACCCTCCTGGCCTGGGCGCACGAGTTCGGGTGGACGGCGGCTTTGGCCGAGGGCGAGGCCGACGTGCGGCAGCGCTGGGCGCGACTGCGCAAGGCCCACCGTGGCTAAGAAGGCCAAACCGGCGCTGCCCGTCGGCCCCCTGCCCGATCTGATCCACTGGTGGCAGGACCTGGACGTGCAAGGCATCGTCATCGGCGGCCTTGCCGTCGCGCTGCTGGGACGGCCGCGGGTCACCCGCGATGTCGACGCAGTAGTCTTGCTGGCGGAGGAGCGCTGGCCCGCCTTTCTCGACGCCGCCGGTCCCTTCGGGTTCCTGCCGCGGCTGGAGGATGCCCTGGAGTTCGCGCGTACAGCGCGGGTCTTGCTGTTGCGCCACCAACCGACCGGCATCGATGTCGATGTGGCATTCGGCTGCCTCCCTTTTGAGGAAGAGGCACTCGCACGACGATCGTGGCGGAGCCCCGACATCCTTGGTTACCTTCATGATTTCGACGAGGCTGGCAGCGGGTGGTGGACCGCAGCACGATACCCACGGTGCAGCAGTTCGTACCGGGTGCGGTTGGAACCAGTCCGGCGCCGATCCGCCAGCAAAGCGATTTCTGGACCCACGGTGTCATGTTCGGTCTGGCGCTGGCGTTCTAGACGAAACAAGGGTGTCCGTGTGCTGGATTGCCAGCAATCTACACTTCCGCGAACTTCGCCGTGAAGTGCCGCAGCGCCGCCGGCTCCTCGGTGATGCGCAGGCCGCGCAGCCGCTCGCGCTCGCGGAACACCTCGATCACGGCCTCGACCACGTAATCGATGTGGCTCTGCGTGTAGACACGACGCGGGATCGCCAGCCGGACCAGCTCCATCGGCGGATGCGATGACTCGCCGGTGTCAGGATCGACCCGGCCGAACATCACGCTGCCGATTTCCACCGCCCGAATGCCGGCATGGCGGTACAGGGCGCAGCACCAGCGCCTGACCGGGGAACTGACTCGGCGGGATGTGTGGGCAAAAGGCGGCCGCGTCGATGTAGATCGCATGGCCCCCCGGCGGCTCGACGATCTGCACGCCGGCCGCCACCAGGTGCTCGCCGAGGTACGCGGCGCTGCGCAGGCGATATGCGAGGTAATGTTCGTCGAGCACTTCCGTGAAGCCCTGGGCCATCGCCTCGAGGTCGCGCCCGGCCAGCCCGCCGTAGGTGACGAACCCTTCGGTCAGAATGAGTAGGTTATTCGCCCGCTGCGCCAGCGCGTCGTCGCGCATCAGCAGCACGCCGCCGATGTTCACCAGGCCGTCCTTCTTGGCGCTGATGGTCGCGCCGTCGGCCAGGTCGAACATTTCCCGGGCGATGGCCCGGGTCGGACGGTCCGCCTGACCCGGCTCGCGCTGCTTGATCAGGTAGGCGTTCTCGGCGAAACGGCACGCGTCCAGGAACAGCGGGATGCCGTGCCGCCGGCAGACGGCGCGGACGTCGCGCAAGTTGGCCAGGCTCACCGGCTGGCCGCCGCCGCGAGTTGTTGGTGACCGTCACCATGCACACCGGCATGTGCGCGGCCCCGACTTCCGCGATCAGCGCTTCGAGCTTGGCCACGTCGAGATTGCCCTTGAACGGATGCCGGCTACGCGGCTGCGTGCCTTCGTCGATGACCAGGTCGACCGCCCGCGCCCCGGAATGTTCGATATTGGCGCGCGTCGTGTCGAAGTGGTTGTTGCTCGGGATGACCGTGCCGGCGCCGCCGACCAGCTCGAACAGGATGCGCTCGCTGGCGCGTCCCTGGTGCGTCGGCAAAATGTGCGGCATGCCGGTCAGCTCGCGCAGCACCGCCTCGAAGCGATACCAGCTGCGGGCGCCGGCGTAGGACTCGTCGCCGCGCAGCATGCCCGCCCACTGTTCGCTCGACATGGCCGCGGTGCCGCTGTCGGTGAGCAGATCGATCATGACCTCCTCGGCCGGCATCTGAAACGTGTTGCAATGGGCCCGCCGCAAGATCGCCTCACGCTCGGCCGGCGTGGTGATCTTGATCGGCTCGACCATCTTGATCTTGAATGGCTCGATGATGGTTTTCATGGGGGTGCGCCAGGGGTGGGTTGGACGCCGATTGTAGCCAGTTTCTCGCGTTCCCTGCCGGCATGTTATGGAACGGCCGTCCACTTAGCCGCGCCGTGTTGCGGATCGCTTGCGCAGTTAAGTTTGCACTGGCTGAAAGCGTGACCTATATTCCCAGCAAGACGAGACCGAATAATCCCGGTTCTTGGGAGATGCGTTATGACCGGTGGCGTATCGCGGACAGCTCGACGACACGGTGTCGCGGCGGTTGAATTCGCTGTTTGCTTGCCGTTGTTGCTGATCATCCTGCTCGGCCTGTGGGAAGTGGGTCGCGTGACGGAAGTCGAGAACGTGATGTGGAATTCCGCCCGCGAGGCAGCGCGCGACGCTTCCACGGGGCAGACCAATCTACTGACCGTCGCCAGCAATCTGCAGGCCTACCTGCAAACCGCGGAGCCCACGGCCTTCGCGGCGAGCCATTCGACGACCCTCAAGGCCGCCGTCGTACCGCTGCCCGCCAATACCAGCGGCTATACTTGCTGGGACAACACGGAAAACCGGGAACTCTTCACCGTGACGTTCACCGACGTCACCAATTCCACGATCACCGACCCGACCGGAATGTCGCAGCTCGATCACTATCAGATTAGCGTGCAGGCTCCCTACGCCAGCATCGGCTGGATTCCGGCCGCAGTGATCACGGGCACCACCCGGCTGACCGCGACCGTCGACTGGGCGTCGATGGTGGATTCCCCGTTCCAGATTACGCCTTACCTGCCCGCCCAGTAGCGTGCCCGGCACCCCGAGGAGACCGAGCGATGGTAATCCGAACGCTTCGCATGCGCGACGCGGCGCGACGGCGGTTGAAACTGCCATGGTCATGATTCCCTTGATCATGTTCCTCATGGGCGTATTCGAGTATGGCCGGTTCCTCATGGACCTCAACCTGCTCAACAACGCCGCCCGGGAAGGCTGCCGCTACGCCCTGGTCAACAACACCAGCGCCGCGATCAACACGAGTGTTCAAGGAATTGTGACCGGCTTTCTTGGACAGGAGACCGCGAGTTTCAGCAATCTTACCGTTACCGTGACCGGAACCCATCTAGGAGTTGCCACGCCCGTCAACAACCTGACGGCCGGCGATTACATCACGGTAACGGTGTCAGGACAATACCGGTTCATGAACGTGATTCCGCTGGTTCCCATGCCTCCGGTGACCCTGACGAGCGCGGTCACCATGGTTTGCGAGGGAGCGACCTAAGCTTCCCAGGAGAATTCAATCATGATCCTTTGCGCACGCCCCTTCGTTAGCCATCGGTCCGCACGTCGGCAGGGAACGATCGTCTCCTTGCTCGCGCTGACCATGGTGGCCCTCGTCACCTTCCTGGCGCTGGCAATCGACCTCGGCATGCTGGCCATTGCCAAGACGCAGGCACAGCAGGCGGCCGACCTGGCCGCCCTCACCGCCGCGCGCACCCTGAATGGTGACGCCACCACGACCTACAACAACGCGGCGGCCACGACGAACGCGAAGAACATCATGACCTACAACAAGATCCTGGGGCAGCCGGTTCTGCCTACGAACCAGATGGCATTGACCTACGGATCATACGACTACAACCAGGCCACACAAAGTTTCAACGCCAATTATCCGCCGACAAGCGGGGTGCCGTATACGGCGGTCGCGGCCACCGTCACCTCGACCAGCCTGCCGGGCGCGTTCTGCAAGATCTGCGGCGTGCAGCTGTTGCCGAACGTCTCGGCCATCGCCCAGGCGGTGCACCGGCCACGCGATATCGGTCTGGCGATGGATCTTTCCAGCTCGATGCGCTATGGGACGCTGCTCGGGTACGACATGATTACCAGCACGCGCACTACCAACAACCCCGACACGCTGGTGCCGACGTTCGGCCACTATTCGTCGAGCAGCGCCGTCCTGATCGGGCCCAGCGCGAACCGAACGTCCAGTTACGACAATTACACGGTGAGTCCAAGCAATACCACCGTGGCCAACGCGTCGTATACCTTGACATATATCAATGGTTTCTATCAGAATGCCGCCTATGCTACCCCACTGGTCCGCGCGTTCGATTCCAACACGAGCACGGACGGCGGCAAGACCTGGATCGCGCCGGGCAGCGTTACGACACCGACTTTGCCGCCAGCTGCCTACGCCACAACGCCGGGCGGGGATGTGCCGCTGTTCGCCAGTGGCAGCACCTCGATCTATGCCAAGACCGTCAACGACGTGCTCGGCAGCAGCAGCACCAATATCTTGTGGGAACTGGACGGCTACTCGGCCTATGCCGCGGGCCAGCCCGACACGTCGGGGTCCGGCAGCACCCCCCAGGTTTGGACGAAGGCGGACTACAGCGCTGCCGGCACGCAATTCAACGGCTACACTCAGGGTCCGGGTTATTATGGCAAGACGTTTTTCGTATGGCCGCCCGATCCGCGTAACGGAGCGATCAGCAGCGCCAACCTGAGCAGCTATCTTACCGCGCTCGGCCTCACCAATGTGGCGGATCAGGTCATTCTTACCGCTAACTGGAGCACGTGGAGCCTGAGCAACCTGCAAAGCTGGCTCAGTGGCGCCACGACCAATGGCGGTCCGTACACGCCGACCGGTCCATTTGTCACCGGCAGCAGCAACAAGGCGCCGATTTACTATGCTGTGTGCCGGCTCTTCAATCGCGCCTATCCGGCGGGTACCGCCAATGGCGCCTTTGCCGCGGATTGGCGGGCGCGTTTCTTTGGCACCACGGACAACACCAAACTGTTTAACTCGTCGGGGTCGTTGAACCCGCCGGGAAGCGCCGGCATGACATTTACGGCAACGCAAACCTATAATGCGATCCTTTCCTGGATCCAGGCCTCGAACCAGCCGAACCCATTCCCGCCGCAAATGCGGGCGGGCCGGGTTAAGTATTATGGAGCGATGCCGTCGTCGATCACCGGGACCTGGCCCAACTACGGCGGGACCGACCAGCGCTTCTGGGTCGAGTTCATCGACCATGTGCTTGGCTTCCGGCAGACGGCGGCCGGCGCCTACATGGACCTCAGCGGCATCAGCAGCAGCAATGCCTTGATCGGCTATGGCCAGGATTTCGCTTGGGGAAGCGTGGCGGTCACGGCGCCGCCCGGCTCCACAGCGCCTTACATGAGTTACACCGACAACCCAGCGCGGGGACTCTTGCGCCATTGGTTCAGCCCCATTCTCATGGTCGACTACCTGCACAATTACAACATGTACGAAAACGTTCCCGGGTATTTCGTCATGCAGGCCGGCGATAGCTATGAGGCGCCCATCTACACGCGCGGGAAGCGGTGCAAGCCTCGATCAGCACGATGCAGGGCAATCACCCCAACGACTGGTTCACGCTCACCCTGTACTCCCGGCCGCGCAGCTCGTCGGCCGACTACCAGAATCGTTTCAATTGCGTTCACTGCCCGCTGGGGACGAACTACAACTACGCCGGCGCTGCACTGTTCTTCCCCTTCTCCACCTTCAACGCCACCGGCACGACCAACAACACCGAGATCACTCCCTACGATGCGGACGCCGCCACCGGGTCGGTGCCCTCGGCCAACTTCGCCGACACGCCGCGGGCCAAGGGCGACACCTGCTTCGCCATGGCGCTTATGCTGTGCTATAACCAGTTCGCCACGACCACTACCTCGGACGGCACGCTTAGAAACTATGTCTCGTCTTCGCCCATCATCTTCCCGAGCGGCATGGCCGGAGGAATGGGACGCAAGGGGGCGCAGAAAATCATCATTTTCGAAACGGACGGCATGCCCGAGTGCAAGGCCACGGCCAGCCTGACCAGCGGCGGCAGTTACAACTACTACCCCATCCGTTACGACATGAACAACCCGGGCAGCAGCGAATATCCCTCGGTTCTCGAGACCTTTGACGCCGACCCCAACGTCACGAGCCAGATTTACACGCTGGTCACTCAACTGTCGACCGACTACGGCACGGCCCGCAACCCGTTCAGGCTGTACGCAATCGGCTTTGGTCCCGTATTCGAGGGCCCGGACGCCAGCGTTGCCATGACCGTCTTGCAAACCATGCAGTATTACGGAAACACGCAGACCAGTGCTTCCACGACGCTGCCCTCCAATCAGATCATTACGGGAACTGACGCCCAGATGTCGGCGAACATGATTAGCGCCTACACGAATATCCTTCAAAGTGGCGTGCAAATCGCCCTGATCAAGTAACCATGACTACTGCCATCGCTGAATTTGTCGACGTTGCCAAGAGCTACCGGGTGCCGTTGCGGCCCGGCCGTACAATCCACGCCCTGCGCGGCGTGAGCTTCGGCATCGAGCCGGGCGAGGTGTTCGCGCTCTTGGGCCCGAACCGCGCCGGCAAGACGACCCTGATCAAGATCTTGCTCGGACTGTGCCGCGCAAGCGGTGGGCGCGTGCTGCGGCTGGGATGCCCGCCGGCGGAGCGCAGCACGCTGGCGCGGGTGGGCTACATGCACGAAAACCAGGCGTTTCCACGGTACCTGACCGCCACCGCACTACTTGAGTTCTATGGCGAGCTGTCGGCGATTCCGCCCGAAGTTCTCGAGACACGCATCCCCGCGCTGCTTGAGCGGGTGGGGCTGGCCGACCGTGCCCACGAGCCCATCGCCCGCTTCAGCAAGGGGATGGTGCAGCGCCTCGCGCTCGCGCAGGCATTGCTCGGCGAGCCCGATTTGCTGGTGCTCGATGAGCCGATGGAAGGACTCGATCTGACCGGCCGGCTGCTCTTGCAGGACGTCGTCGCCGAGCAGCGCCGGGCCGGAAAAACCGTCATCGTCGTATCACACGCGCTGGGCGAGGTCGCGGAAATCTGCGATCGCGTGGCCGTGCTCGTCGAGGGCCGGCTCGCCTATCTCGGTCCGCTCGAGGCCCTGCTGCGCGATCCGACCACCGGCGGCGAACGCTCGCTCGCCGCGGCGCTGGAACCGATCTATCGATGCTGATCCACATGCCCGCTGATCCTGTCCGCCTGGTTGGAGTCCCGCTTTAGCCGGTCTTCGGAAGACCGGCTAAAGCCGGGACTCCAACCAGGCGGCCACCGTCACCGGCTACGTGTAGGACGAGAGCTCCCCCATGAACCCCTCGCATCAAGTCGCCACCGTCAAGCAACTGATCCAGGACACGTTTCGGCAAGCGTGCGCTTCCGGCATCTGCTGGATGATGCTGGCGGTCACGGCCATCGGCGTGCTGCTGTGTCTGAGCGTGAACGTCTCCGGCGACGTGGCCCTGCAGGCGGTGGACGAGCCCGGCTATTTCCTGCCGCCGCCGTCGCCACGCACCGTGATCTCGTCGGCGGTGCTGGTGCTGGGCAGCTCGGGGCCGCTCGAAGCCGCCACGCTCACGGCCGCCGGCAGCAAGAAGGTTTGGTTCGCCTACGAAACCAATCCGGCGCTGGCGCGCCGCGAGGGCATCGAAACGGTGAGCGGCCGCATGACGCTGGCGTTCGGCGCCGTGTCGTTTCCGTTGGCCCGCGACCGCAGCGACGCCGTCCATTTCCTTGAATTGCTGCTGGCGGCGGGCATTGCCGGCACCTTCGGACTGCTGCTGGCGCTGGTGTGGACGGCCGGCTTCATGCCGACGTTCCTGGAACCGAGCGCGGCGGCGGTGCTGCTCGCCAAGCCGGTCGCCCGCTGGCAGCTGCTGCTGGGAAAATACCTGGGCGTCCTGACGTTCGTGGGCTCGCAGATCGTGCTGTTTGTCGTCTTGACGTGGCTCGCACTAGGGGTGCGCACGCAGGTCTGGGACATGACCTACGGGTGGTGCATACCGCTATTGCTCTTGCAGTTCGCGACCTATTACAGCTTTTCGGCGCTGCTCGCCGTCCTTACGCGCAGTACGGTGGCGTGCGTGTTCGGCGCGGTGCTCTTCTGGGCTTTGGCCTGGGGGATGAACTACGGCCGGGTGATGGCCCTGGGTTTGCCCGAAGCCGAGCTGCCGGCATTCACGATGGCGCTGACCGACCTGGCATACTGGATTTCCCCCAAGCCGATCGACGCGGGCTGGATGCTGTTTCACGCCCTGGATTCGCAGCCTCATCTCGAAAAGCCGGCCGTCTTCCAGATTCTGGATACGGCGAAATCCTTTTCGCCGCACCTGTCGGTCCTGTCGTCGTTCCTTATTACTGGCGCCTTGCTGAGCGTGTCCGCTTACGAATTGAACGAGACAGATTATTAAGCCGTCGAAAACATGAACCACGGATGACACGGATGGCACGGATAAGAGTAATGCAGTTCTTATCCGTGCCATCCGTGTCATCCGTGGTTCACTTCCGTGGCGGAATCACGGAATCAATTTCGCCGGCGGAATCACGGTCGGCGGCGGCACGAGAGTCGGCGGCGGAATCACGGTCGGCGGCGGCACGAGAGTCGGCGGCGGAATCACGGTCGGCGGCGGCACGAGAGTCGGCGGCGGAATCACGGCGGGCGGCCCCATGGGCGGCGTACCGGGCATGCCCGGCATGCCGGGCATGCCCGGCATACCCGGCATGCCGGGTCCGCCGGGCATGCCACGGTCCGCGAGGATCTTGTCGCGTTCGGCGCCCTCCAGCGGGGTGCGCGTCAATGTGATCTTGAGCGTGCCAGCGGCCTGGACCGACTCGGCGCCGACGCCCAGATCCAGGTCGAGATTCAGGTTGGCCTCGGCGAACCGGAGCTGGTTCGTCTTCAGGTCCACGCTGGCCACGCCGTCCATGTAACCGCCGGCCCCGAGCCCCGCTCCCTGTTGCCCACGCACCTGGCCGAACAGGAACACCACGGCTTCATGCCGGCCGTTGCGCTCGCGCACGCCGTGCAAGACGCACGCGACCTCGAGGATCGCTGGCTGCATGGCGTGTTGCGCGCCCAGCATGAGCTTGCGCTGCACCTTCCAGGGGCGCTCGTGAGCCACCTCCTGGCCCGGCAGCGGCACCGTGACCGCCTCGAGCGCTTGTAGCAACTGCGTGCCCACCCAGGCCAGGTCTTCTTCCGTCTCGCGATCCCTCACGCCCATGCCGATGCCCATTTTGAGCGGCTTCACGTCGCCCTGCCGATCGGTCAGCATCAGCGCCCGCAGGGCCGCGATCGACTTCAAGCTCTTCGCAAGCGTGGGGTCGGGCAGCACCTTCTTATCCAGCGTGGTTTTCACTTCCACCTTGGGAAAAGCCACGACTCCGGTCATGGCCCCCTTGGCATCCGGATTGCCGATCAGCCGTTCCGTCATCTGGGCCTTGATCTCGGTGACGAGGTGCTTGTCCGTGCCGTTCATGGCACGCAGCTTCAGATCGGTGGTTGCCACGACGTCCAGCTTGCACGGGCTGTCGGGCCGGTGCTCGTACGCCAGCGTCACCGGCTTGCGCTCCACCGGCTGGAGCTTGTTGTGATAGGTGCCGGCCGTGTACCAGGTCCGCTTGCCGTCCGCGCGGACCAGGGACAATTGCACCCAGAGCGCCTGGTCCCTGGCGACCACGGGCAGGCTCACTTCGCCCTCGGCCTGGTGGTTCTTGTAAGGGAACTCGTAGGCCACGCGCGGTGAGTCGTCGGGCCATGGTTCTGCGCCGGCAGCGCCGGACTTGCGGGCCGTGTCCGGCTTGCCCGTCCACGTTTCCACCACCACCTTGGCAATCTGGTCGACCGGATCGGTCATGTGATAGCGGATCGGCAGCTTGAGCGCCTCGCCTTCCTTGTAGGGCGCCAGAAACACGCGCTTCACCATGCGGCCCGCGAGGAACGTTCGCGCGGTCTCGCCGGCGATGGCGAAATTGATACTCGTCCCCTTGATGACGGCAACGGCGACGCCGACCACCAGCCCGTTGGCATCGACGACCGGACCGCCGGAGTTGCCCGGATGCATGCCGCCGTTGACCTGGACGTCCTGAATGGCGCCGCCGGCCTTGGTGCGCAATGCGGACACCGAGGTTTTGCTGACCGTGATATTCTTGCCGAGCCTCCTTGCCGAAGGGAAAGCCGAACACAAACACCGTCTGCGTCTCGAACAGGTGCCGGGCGAGGCCGATCTGGAGCGGCCTGGGCAAGTCCGTCCCGGCAACCACGATCGCCGCCAGGTCCTCGGTGGCATCGACCTGGGCGAGTTTCGCCTCATAGGTCTTTTCGCCGGCGGTGCCGCTGTTGACGACCACCTCGATCTTCTGCGGCTGCCGGCCTTCGGGGGACAGCATCCCCAGGACGTGACCGTTGGTCAAGACCACGTTGGGCGCACCCGCGAAGAAGCCGCTGCCCTGCGCGACGCGGCCATCGGGCAGGGTGACACGCAGGTACACCGTCGCTTGCTTGAGCATTTTGAGGACGTCGGGAGACAGCTGGTCGCCGGCCGCCTTCGGCACGTCCGTTTTCGGTGACTCGCCATTCGGCACCTCCGCCTCCGGCGCGTCGGCCTTCGGTGTGTCCGGCTGGGGCGGGTCAGCTTTCGGTGTGTCCGCTTTTGGCGGGTCGGCTTTCGCTTCCTCGGCCTTCGGCACCTCGGCCTTTGGATCCTCGGCCTTCGGTACGTCGGCCGGCGGCACGGGAGCAGCCTCCGGCGCCGCTCCTTGAACTCTTCCGGCGGACGATTCGCCGCGGCGGCCTGGGCGTCGGCGTTCGGCGCCCTGGACCCGACAACCAGGTAGTAACCGACCAGCGACACGGGGATTGCCGCCAGGCAGGCACACACGGCCAGGCCGGCGCCCAGATACAACGCAGCCTTGCCATACGAACGGCGCGCCACCGGTTTCGTGGGCACCGCCAGGGGCACCTGCACAGGAGCTCTTCGTTTGGGTTGTGCCACCGGCAAGGGTTGCGCACGCACAAAGACGCCATCAATCGAATGGGCCGCGATCCATTTCCCGGACCCCTCCTGCAGGACCATGTCGCCGGGCGCGAGCTGTCCGGTCCGTGCCATCTGTTGGAGTTGTTCCCGTGAAAAGGGCCCGAGCTTGGTCTTGCCCTTGGCGACGTACCAGGTGGATGCCGACATGAGTAACCGTGCCTTTCGCCAGGCGCCGTAAAGCCATTGGGGAGGAGTTGAAGCCTCTATGATAGCGGCACGGCAGCGGTCCGCAAGCAAAAAGCCGGATCGGTCGCAAAATAGCAAGGCTTGTCGCCGGCACTCCGGCAAGTGGACTTACGTAATGCGCTTCTCGTAGCATAGGCTGAGCGGGTCCACCACGTAAGCTCCGAACGGTGGGATACGTTGAAACCCCAGGCGCTCATAAAGGCGAATGGCGGCTGCTTGATGAATGCCGGTTTCCAACCGCAGGAGGCCGACTCCCTGTGCCCGGGCATGGTCCGCCAAATGATTGAGCAGCAACTCTCCGAATCCGCGGCCACGAAAGTGCGGGCGCACGTACATGCGCTTGACTTCCCCATACGCGCTGCCAAACAGTTGGATGCCGCCGCACCCGGCCGGTGTATCGTCGGCGCGCAGCACGAAAAACGCGACTGCCTGCGCCAGCAACTTTTCAACAGAAAAACCGTGACAGCTTTCCGGCGGATAGAGCGGCTCAAGATGCGCTTCAAGCTCAGCGATCAGCGCGATCGCGTCGGCGCTGTCGGGGCGTTCGGCCGTGATGATGGTCGTCATGGGGCGTACCTCCCACTTCTCCGCACTTCTCCTGGATGCTCGATACCCAAACGGCGTAGGCCAGCCATGCAATCGTCCCCAGCAGGCCGCAACCGCTTCGCCGCTCTTAGAGCGGGTCGGGCTACATCTGCGATACGCCGGGATTGATGCTATGATCGCAAATTTCAGCTGTCGCCAAAATCGGCGGAAAAAACTCACGGAAAAATTGCATTTTTTGTGCATTTTCTTCTTGACAGCACAATTCCCAGAGATTAAGACCACTCTAGTTTTTTCGGCCACGTCGCCCATTCGCCTCCCCGCCGTCTCCACCGGAACGCAGAAAAGGACAGGAACCGTGACGGGGGCCACCCGCCCCCTACCCTCTCCAGCCGCGCGCCGCCGCGTTCCCGTAGGAGCTGCGCCATGAGGAAAAGGAACCGCCATTCCACCCGCAAGGAAACCGTCCGTCTCGCCCTCGAGCAACTCGGCCCGCGGGAATCGCCGACCGGGCTTCCCATTGGCACCGGTGCGATCGCCGGCGCCGCGCCGATCAGCGTGTTCGTCGCGCCGGCAAACACTTCCGGTGGCCATAATGGTAGCTGGCCCCAGAGGCACGTGCTGACGCCCCAAGCGCTGGAGCCGCGCAATGCCGCGGCACCGGCTAATGCATCAACACACTCCAGCGCCGCGGCAGCCGAGATCGGGCCCGAGTCGACCGTCGACGCCAAGACGATATCGACGGCGGACCCGTCGCCGGCCAGGCCCGTAATCGCCAAGGTTATCGACGATCCGCTGGAACCGCCGCCCGAGGCCCCGGTGTCGATCGGCCACGGTCCCCATGCGCCCCTCGAAGCCGAAGGTGGTGGTGGCGGGGGTGGTGGGGGCGGTGGCGGTGGTGGGGGGGGCGGTGGCGGCGGCGGTGGGTCGCCCGCGGCATCACCGGACATTCCCGGCGGCAACGCCCCAACTCCAGCGCCGACCAGTCCGCATGCGGCGCAACCGGGCCTGAGCTTCGCCCCCAGCGGGAACGCGGCGGTCGCTGGCAGCAGCGGCAGCGCCAGCCCCGCGGCCCAGGGCGGCGGCACGCCGCAAACCACGCCCGACTCGTTCCAGGCCCCGGCGGCGCCGCACACCGGCGCCCCGGTCACGTTCGAGCTCAACGAGGGCCAGGCGGGTCCCGCTTACAGCCAGTATGCCTTCGACTCGCGCGGCAGCGGCTATAACCTGTTCGTAAGCGGCACCCAGAGCCAGATTGTGCTCCCCGGCAGCAATGGGCAGTCGCCCGCGCAGATCACGCTGTCCTTTGCCGGCGCCAATCCGAACCCTGCCGTCGTGCCGCAGCAGCAGGAAAATTGGCGCAGTAACTATTTTCTCGGCAATCAATCCTACACCGATATCCCCAATTACGCCGAAGTCAACGTGCCGAGCGTCTACCCCGGCATCGATCTGCAATACGTCGACACCACGACCGGCGACCTGGAATATAATGTCGTCGTCAATCCCGGCGCGGACCTGTCGACCGTCCGCATGCAGTATGCCGGCGTGACAGGCGTGGCCATCGACGCGGCCGGCGAGTTGGTGTTGACGACGCCCACCGGCAGCACGCTGGTGCAGCACGCCCCGTCGCTCTATCAGGTGGCCGCCGACGGCTCGCACACGCCGGTTACCGGAACTTTGTGCTGAACGACGACGGCACCGTCGGCTTTGCCGCCGGCGCCTACGACACCACCAGGCCGCTCATCGTGGACCCGACCCTGGATTACAGCAGCTACTGGGGCAGCAGCGGCACCGATACCGGCAACGGCGTCGCCGTCGATGGCAACGGCAATGCCTTCATCACCGGCCAGACCCCCGCGCTCTCGGGGTTCGCCACCGACGTTTATGTGGCCAAGTTCAACGCCAGCGGCAGCAGCCTGCTCTATGTCACCTATCTCGGCTCGGCGGGCGGCTCGGGCAATTCGCAGGCCAACGCCATCGGCGTCGACCCGGCGGGTAACGCGGTCGTCGTCGGCGCCACCGCGGCCACGGACTTCCCCACCACCACCGGCGCCCTGCAGACCTCCGCCTCCGGCTTCGACGTTGGCTTCGTCACCCGGCTCAACGCCACCGGCGACGCCCTGCTCTATTCGACGTATTTCAAGGACACCATCCCCAACGCGGTCGCCGTCAATGCCCTGGGCGTGGCCTATGTCGCCGGCGAAGGCTACAGCGGCATGACCACCACCGGCGGCGCCTACGAAACCAGCACGTCGGCGTTCACTTCCGCGTTCATCAGCGCCTTCAGTGCCGACGGCACCACGCTCGTCTATAGCACCTACCTCGGCGGCACCACCTTCTCGGACGGCGCCGAGGCCTACGGCATCGCCCTCGACACCGCCGGGGACGCGTACGTCACCGGCAGCGCCACGGGCTCGATGGGCAGCAACTTCCCCACCACCGCCGGCGCCTACCAGACCAGCTACGGCGGCGGCATGTCCGACGCCTTTGTCACCAAGCTCAACCCCGCCGGCTCCGCGCTGAGCTACTCCACCTTCCTGGGCGGCTCCGACAGCGACCAGGGCAACGCCATCGCCGTCGACCGGGCCGGCAACGCGTATGTCACGGGCAAAACCGCGTCGTCCGACTTCCCGACCAGCGCCGGCGCCTATCAGACGAGCCTGGCCGGCAGCTACGACGCCTTCGTCAGCAAGCTCAACAGCACCGGCACGGCCCTGGTCTATTCGACCTACCTGGGCGGCTCGAGCAACGACCAGGGCAACGGCATCGCGGTCGCCCCCGATAGCACCGTCCTGGTCGCCGGCATGACAGCCTCGAGCAATTTCCCGAATGTCGACGCGCTGGCGGGCACCAGCACCGACGGCAGCAACCAGGCGTTCCTCACCAAGCTCGATTCCACCGGCACCGGCCTGAGCTATTCGACCTACCTGACGACTTCCCTCAGCAGCGCCACCAGCGCCGACGCGGTGGTGATGGACGAGAACGGCAACGCGTTCGTGACCGGCGCCGCCGGCGCCGACTTCCTGGTCACGAGCGGCGCCTACCAGACCACCTATGGCGGCGGCTCTAGCGACGCGTTCGTGCTCAAGGTGAACGCCAACCTCGAGGCGCCGGTCATCACCGCCATCTCCCCCGACAACGGCTATTCCTCCAGCGACTTCATCACCGACACCTGGAGCATCGACGTTGAAGGCACCGCGCCGCCGAGCATCACCGTACGCGTTTACCTCGACAGCGTACCGATCGGCACCACCACCAGCAACGCGTACGGCTCGTGGTCGTACAGCTATACCGCCAGCGCCGACGGCACCTATGCGTTCACCGCCCGCAGCGAATCGGGCAGCATCGTCAGCCCGTTGTCGGCGACGCAGCTCGTCACCCTCGACACCACCGACCCGACTGTCACCGTCAGCATCCCGGCCACGAGCACGACCCTCGCCCCCATTGTCGATGTGCAGGCTTCCGACCTCTACGGCATCCCCGCCAGCGCCACCGTCACGCTCGACGTTGACCTCCTCGACGACGACAGCTTCACCGACCCCGGCGACGCGGATTATGCCAGCGGCACGCTCGTCAACGGCTTCGCCGCGATCCCGCTGCCGATGAGCGCGACCGGCACATATCGCGTGCAGGCGCACGTCACCGACACCGCCGGCAACGAGGGCACCAGCAGCGCGGCGACGTTCACCATCACCAGCGCTGGCAGCCCGTGGACGCTCACGGACGCGGTCATCCGCACCAGCGCCGAGGGCGATGGCAACCCCGACCTGCAGCTCGGCGACCTGCAAATCAGCGAGCCGCTCGACCTCGATCAATCGCCCGGCACCAGCCAGTGGCTCGATCCGGCGCTGATCTACAACTCGTCGATGGTCAACGTCGAACCAATCGTGCAGGCGACGTTGATTACCGATAGTTCCTCATCGCTTCCGGCCACCATCACCGCGACGCTGACGTGGAACGGCACGCCACAAAGCCCCGTAACCTTCTCGACGACGGGCTTCCATCCGGGCGACGATTTGACCCTCGCGGTGCAAGACACGAGCACTGTGACCGGCATCACGCGCGACGACTGGAGCCTGTCGGTGGCGATCCCCGGCCACAGCACCGCGACGGCGAGCGGCACCGCGTATGTGGTGGCCGAGGACTCGAGCCCGTTCGGCGCCGGCTGGAGCTTCTCCAACCTCAACCAGCTGGTGGCGTTCTCGGCCAGCGGCGGCGACCCGGCCGGCTACCTCTGGGTCTACGGCGACGGCAGTACGGAGTTCTTTGTGGGCACGAGCGGCACCCTCACCGGCCCGCCCGAGGACAACGGCGTGCTCGTGGTCAACGGCGGCGGCAGCCTGACCTACACCGCCGCCGACGGCAGCGAAATCGACTTCAACAGCTCCGGCCAGCAAACCGACTACATCAGCCCCGACGGCCTGTCGTCGATGACCTACAGCTACACCAGCGGGCGGCTCACCGGCCTGACCGCCCTCGACGGTGGCGTGGCGACCTTCACTTACTTCTCGGGCCTGCTGAGCAGCATCGAGGCGCCCGGATCGCGGTCCTGGACGGCGACGATGTCGTCGGGCGACCTGACGCAGCTGGCGCAGCCCGACGGCAACGACGTCGATTTCACCTACAGCAGCAGCCGGATGACCGACCTGACGCAGGGGACGCTGGCGAATCACTGGGCGTACAACAGCGCCGGCCTGTTGACGACCCTACGCTGGGGCAACAGCATGAGCCCGAGCACGTCGACGCTGGTCAGCGCCAACAGCGCGGGCCTGGGCGGCCTGGTCGCCGGCAGCCCGGTCGCGGTGGAAACCGACGCGCTGGGCAACGCCACCACCTACGGCCTCGACGACAAGGGCCGCCTGCTCTCCGAGCGCGATCCCAACGGCGCCCTGACCCAGTGGACGCGCAACAACGCCGGCCAGGTGACGGGTACTACCGATCCCCTCGGCAATACAACCACCTATACGCTGGACAGCCTCGGCTACGTCACGGAGGTGACCTTCCCCGACAGCAGCACCATCCAGAACACCTACCAGACCGCCTTCCACGCCCTGCTCACCACGGCCGACGAGAACGGCAACACGACCGCATATACATACGATGCCCTAGGCCATCTGCTGACCATTACGGACCCCCTTGGTAACGTCACCACCAACACTTACAGCGGCGTCACCGGCCTGTTGACCTCGACCGAAAACCCGATGGGCCTGTACACGACTTATACCTATGACAGCGATCGGCACGTCACCAGCGTGACCACAGTTCTGGGCACGACAAGTTACACCTACGACAGTACGACCGGCAATATCGCGACGATCACCAACGCACTCGGCCACACCACCTCCATGTCCTATGACGCGAACGGCGACCTGACGGGCGAAGCCACCCCGGACGGGTATGACCAGGCGTGGACCTACAACAGCGCCGGGCTACTCGCGACCTACACCAACAAGGACGGCGCCGTGGAGACAACGGCCTACGATCCCTTCGGCCGCGGCCTGGTCGCCACGACGACCGAGGCGACCGGCACCACATCGGCCGCCGTCACGGCGAATACCTACGATGATGCCGGGCAGCTTATCGCCGCTACCGATCCCGTCGGCAACGTCACGCAATTTACGCTCGACTCCATCGGCGACACTGTGGCCACGACGAACGCGCTCGGCAACACTTCGCGCAGCGTCTACAACCTGGACGGCGAGTTGACCGACACCTTCGACCCCACCGGCGCACACGCATTATGTGTACAATAACCGCGGCTGGGTCACGTCCTCGACCGACCCGATGGGCAATACGTCGTATGCCACCTATGACTCAGTCGGCAACGGTACCAGTACCGAGGACGCCTTGGGTAACGTCACCACGTATGCCTACAACGCAAACAATCAAGTCGTCACCGTCACCGATCCCCTTGGCCAAACGACCACCACGGCCTACTGGGCCGACGGTGAGGTCAAAAGTGTGACCGACCCGACGGGTTCGATCACGAGCACCACCTACGACTACGCCAGTAAGGAAATCATCACCACCGCCGCGGCCGGCACCGGCATCGCCGAGACGACTACCGAAACGCTGGACGCCGTGGGCAACGTCATCGCCGAGGAGAACGCGCTCGGCAACACGACGACCTACACATTCAACACCGTCAACCAATTGACGGCGACCACGAATCCCCTCGGCGAGGCGACAACACGAACGCTCGACCCGATGGGCAACACCGCCGCGGTGACTGATCCGAACGGCCACACCACGACCAATACCCTGAACGTGCTGGGCGAGACCACCGCCGTCACCGACGCGACGGGCCTGACCACCCAATATGTCCTCGACGCGGCCGGCAACACGGTGGCGACGATTGACTCGGCCGGCAACACGACCTACAGCGTTTTCGACCCGGCCGCCCAGGGGACCATTAGCATCGATGCCGACGGTAATCAGACCACCGAGCAATTCGATGCGGCCGGGCGAATGGTTTCGCTCACCGACGCCGACGGCAACACCACCATGTTCGCGTACGACCGCAACGGCAACGAGATCGAGGAAATACAGCCCGGCGGCGCAACGGTCACGTGGACTTATAACGCCGACAATCAGGTAACCGCTACCACCGACCAGCTCGGCCGCAGTGAAGTCTATAGTTACAACGCCGATGGCGAGCTCACCACGGAGTTATGGAAGGATTCCGGCGGCAGCACCGTCAACACGATCGCCTACAGCTATAACACCGATGGCCAGGTACTGACGGCGGGGGATGACAACGGCACTTACACCTATACCTATGACGCGCTGGGCCGGCTCACGACCCAGACCGACATTTGGGGACTAACTCTGACGTTCGGCTACGACCTGGCGAACAACCTGACCACGGAAACCGACAGCCTCGGCGGCACCGTTACCAACACTTACAACACCGCCAACGAAATCACCGAAAAACAGTTCACC
>CAWIDK010000004.1:0-437395 GCA_963834865.1 uncultured Gemmataceae bacterium | reverse complement strand
GGGCGGCTGCTGGAAATCACGCTGCCAGCTCGTCGGCGACGGTGACGGCAAGGACCGCCAGAACGTGTGCGAGCAGCCGGTGCAAATCACGCCCGAGCTGCGCATCCCACGCTGCATGGAGATGATCGCGCCCGACGACGTTATCCGCCGGATTGTGCTGTATCTCGACGGCGGCGCGTTTCCACCGGCACCGCACGTCAACGGCTCGGCCCGGAGGCTCCCCGTGGAAACGCCCGGAACCAAAGCGGCTGCGATCGCCGTGGCCGACGCTGCCAGCGTCGGCACCGAACGCCCGCCGGCGAGCTGCGCTCCCACGACCGCCGTAGCCGATGCTGCCAGCGTCGGCACCGAACGCCCGCCGGCGAAGCTGCGCCGGCGACTACCAACGGGCTGCTGACGAACTGCTACGGCCTCGGCGACGCCGTGCAGCTCACCACGGTCCTCCAGCCACCCTCAGGCCCATCAACCCGACTGGAATATCGACGTTGCCGCCCTGGTTGGCAAGCACAGCGCCTTCACGGCCTGTGCCGCCAGGTGTACGTCCTCGACCGCGAGCCGCCGCGCGGCGCTACGACCGCGTCCTCGACCTGGAATGGCACGAGTGCCATAGCTGCTTCGCCAACTGCCCCAGCACCAAGGCCGAGCGCTGCCTCCAGGAAGTCTTCCGCATCACGCCGCGGCCCGAGCTGTGTACCTACCAGATTCAGCGTAGCGACAAGGCTAACGATCTGGCCCGCGCGTACCTTTTCCAGCGCATCTGCGACGGCCGATCGTCCGGCAACGCGCGCTTTCCCGCCGTGCTGGTCCATTACGAGGGGAACAGCTCGGGCGAGCTGAAGAACATCCCCGTCGCGATTATCCGGCAGCTCTGCGACCGGATCATCGAAGCGGGCTATGTGCCGATCATCCTCGATTGGGACTATCGCACGCCGTTGGCGGACGGCAAGCGGATTCACAATCCGAACACCAAGCACGAGCTGTGGGGCTGGACCGGCACCGGCGACGCCAAGACGCTGGCCGCCCTGACCGCGCTGTCGTCGCTGATGATCGGCGTGGACAGCGGCCCCTTGCACGTTGCCGCCGCGACGGACACGCCCACGATCGGCGTGTGGACCGGCCATCATCCGCTGCACTATTTCGGCCACGCCGACAACGTGACGCACCTGGTCCCCGAGGACCACGTGCACCTCCTCCGCGGCGATCGCAACGCGGGCGCCAAGTATTTCCGCGAACGCTACCGGTTTCAAACCTACCGGGACCTGAGCGCGGCGCTCAATGCCGCCGTCCGCGAAAGCCTCAAGCGTCTTGACGACAGCCTGAGCTACACCCGGCATTTCTGGATCAGGAACAACAACGCCGAGCAAGACCTGGTGGTGGTTCAGGACGTGGCGGAGCAGGACTCCTACCGCATCGACGAGCTGCCGATGCCCCGGCCGGTGGTCGTGGATGTCGGCGCGCACATCGGCTGTTTCGCGCCGGTTCCACGACCGCAACCCGCTCGCCCGGATCATCGCGGTCGAGTGCTGTCCGGAGAACATCGCGGCGCTGCGAAGAATGTCGGCCAGATTGCCACGGTGGTGCAGGCCGCGGTCACCTATGAGCCGGACGTGGCGCTCTTGAACGCGGTGTTCCCCAATTGCGTCACCACCGGCGGCTCGACGATCATTCCGCGGCAGAACCTGCAGGAGAAGTTGGCGGCCGGGGCCTGCCCGCGAACGCCGACGGCGTGACGAACGCGGAATACTGGGCGGACCTGCGGCCGATCGAGACGGTGACGCTGGAGCAGCTGGCCGAGAAATACGGCCTGGAGCGCATCGACTTTCTGAAGCTCGATTGCGAGGGGAGCGAGTTCTCGATCCTGCAAAACACCACGATGCTGGAGCGCATCGGCGTCATCGTCGGCGAGTACCACGACCGGGCGCGATTCCTGAAGCTGGTGGCGGAGCGCTTCGCCGATTGGGCACTGCGCATCCTCAAGGACGGCGAGCTGGGCGTCTTCTGGTTAACGAATCCGCGGGCCGTAGGTCAGGCTTTCCAGCCTGACGCGAGGG
Source organism: uncultured Gemmataceae bacterium (assembly GCA_963834865.1). Lineage (GTDB taxonomy): Bacteria > Planctomycetota > Planctomycetia > Gemmatales > Gemmataceae > CAWIDK01. The sequence goes on along the minus strand of CAWIDK010000004.1, from coordinate 435,344 downwards.
TGACGGTTAGTCAGGCTGGAAAGCCTGACCTACGAGCGGAGGCGACCCCGTGAACGACCTGAATTCCGCCGCCCCGCCGAAGGTTGTGAGCGTCGACGAAATGGCAGCGCTCGCCGCCGAGTATCGCGGCCGCGGCAAGACGCTGGTGTTCACCAACGGCTGCTTCGACCTGCTGCACGTCGGCCACGCCGAGTACCTGCGCGAGGCGGCGGCGCTCGGCGACGTGCTGATCGTGGCGGTGAACTCCGACGCCAGCGTGCGCCGCTTGAAGGGCGCGGGCCGCCCCGTGATCGGCGAGGCCGACCGCGCCGCGATGCTGGGGGCGCTGGCGTGCGTCGGTCACGTGGTGATTTTCGACGAGGACACGCCCGAGGAGCTGTTGCGCCGGCTGCGTCCCGACGTGCTCGTCAAGGGCGGCACCTATACCGCCGATGAAGTGGTCGGCAAGGAAATCGTCGAGTCGTACGGCGGGCGGGTCTGCGTGACCAGCCGTCGCCCGGGAGTCTCGACAAGTGCCATTTTGGCGGCGGTACGCCGTGGATAGCGACGGCGGCGCTTGCCCCGGCTGGAACCTTTGATTTCGTGCAGCGCTTATTGACGGGTGGCACACAATGGTACAGCGTGCACAGCCGATCGTCGACCTGGCCGAGGGCATTTGGAAGCCCACGCCCATTTACCCGAACATCAATGCGTTGAATTTCACCAGCGATGCAGGTGCAGTGACCGCCGGTAACCCGCAGGGCGATTATTTCATCGTCGCTCTTCGGCCCATTTCATCCCCGCCGCCCGGGCGGGGACCCCAGACACTTTTCGTCCGGGCCATGAGTACCGCGGCCAATGCCACGATGACGGCTTTGCTGATGCAAAACGGCCTTGTGATTGCGATTCGGGACGTTCCGCTCGGGGGCGCATTCCAGACCAACGCGTTCCCGCTCAGCGCGGTCGAGATCGGTATGATTACCAATTATAGCCAGCTTCAGGTGGAAATCATCGTCGGCATGCCCCTGGTCGGCGGCGGGAGCCAATTCCCCGGCTGCAACCAGCTCCCGAACGGGGGAGCACGGTTCTTCAGCTTCATTGTTACCGGTGTTACCAACGGCACGTGCAACGATTGCACCAAGCTGAACCGGCCAAGCGTCCTGGTGTACCAGGGCAGCTGCCAATGGCTTGGGGCCGCCTTTTTCTGCACCATACCCCAGGCGGGGGCGTATTTTTTCGCCTATGACCAGCCCACCAGCAGCTGGTTGCTCCAATTCGATACGGGCAGCGTCAAGTGGACGGCGCCGGCGGCAGGCTGGGACGGGCAAAGTCCGCTGACGTTAAGCGTGAGTGCAATTGAACCCAACCCCAACTGCGCGAACTTGCCCAGCCAAATCACGCTTACACCCATTAACTCCACCGGGGGCAGTTCCAGCTCGAGCTCCTCCTCAGGGCCTGGGCAAGTGCAGGTGAGTTGGATCCAATTCCAGGCCCCGGATCACGTGGGCAGCACGTCGACCTCGACTGTGCCCGTTGGCGGCGGAACTGGCGCCGGATGCGGATGCGGCTGAGTTGCGCCGGCTGCAACACTCCGGAACCGCTGCCGATGCTGGGCCCAGGCCCGGCGCCACCACCACTTTTTGGACCCCCGGGCATTGGCCTGCCGCCGATAAATGACCGCCTCGGCCCGCCGCCGCCCGACCCGAAGCCGCCGTCAATCTCGAAGGCCCCGATTCGCTATGCCACCGGCGAAATCTACCTTCCGGCCACCGACCTGCATAGCAACGGTGGCGGCTTTCCGTGGGGCCATACTCGCAGCTTCGCCAGCCGGCTTTCCGAAAACACGAATGCCGGTAACGGCTACAACTGGCGGGTGAAAGATTGGCCCTATCTGGTCATGCAGGACTCCGGCACCGTGGTCGTCATGGGCGCCGCCAATGCGGCTCTTTGGTTCGACCCGTCCGGGAGCGGCTACCTGCCGCGATTCAATGTGCGCCAGACGCTGACCTTTGATGCGGCAAATAACGTTTACAACTTGTACGAACTGGACGGCAGCATCACGCAGTTCGACGGAGGCAGCGGTGTTTTTCTCAATCACACCGACGCAGGTGGCAATACCATCGCCCCGGTCGGCTACACCGCCAACGGTTTCAATTTCACCGAAGTCCAGCGCACCACCACCGTGGGGACCACGACCGCCGTCGAGTCCTTCATATACGAATACGTCGACGCCACTGCCGATTATCCTGTCCTCTCAAGCGTCACGCTGCGCCGCAGCGTTAACGCCGGCGCGTGGACGTACGTTACCACGGCGGCCTATACGTACTATGCCGACGGGGACCCCAATGGCGGAACAAACGACCTGCAGACCGTCGAAACGAGCACCTGGGGCGACGGCGAATGGGTAACTACCGGCACCACACTCTATCGGTACTGGCTCAGCACCGGAAGCTCCAGCAGCTCGTCCAACTCGTCGAGTTCGTCGTCGGACAGCAGCTCGTCGAGCTCATGGGGCCCGTCCTGGAGCAGTCATCGGCTCAAATATGTCGTGCTGCCCGCATCTTACAACCGCCTGGCCGCCGACCCCAACGTCAGCAATCCCTTAACCGCGCCCGATTCGATCGTCGCGCAATACGCGGACAACTACTTCGCCTATGACTCTGAAGGCCGTGTCACGAGCGAGAGCGTCAATGGCGGGACCACCACCTTCACATATGCGTATGCGCAGAGCGGTAATCCCAACGGCTTCGATAGTTGGGCCACCAAAACCGTCGAAACGCAGCCCGACGGTAGCCAGAACATCATCTACGCCAACTACGCGGGCCAGACGATGCTGCAGGTTCTCCAGTCCGGCTCCGACCAGTGGTGCAACTATTACCAGTACGATACCGCCATCGCTGATATGATCCTGCACGCGATGCCGTCGGCCGTGACGGGATTCGACGAAGCTTACGCGGACCTGGTGAACGGCGGCGCGTACCTCAATAGCAACGCGGGGCTCATCCAGCTGTACCAGTACCATGCGCCGACCGGGTACTTGTCCGCGGAGTCAATCCAGCAGGGCACGTTTGGCACGCCGATATTGCTGCGCCAATACGAGTACGTTGCGTGTACGCCCACGCCGTCGAGTTCGTCGTCGAGCTTGTCCTCGTCCAATTCGCCCTCGTCTTCCTCCTCATGCGCTTGCGCCCCAGTCCCGGTGTATTTTCTCGCGGCCGTGATCCAATACCCCTCCGACGGTCAATTATCGTCGTCGTCTTCCTCATCGTCGGGCCCATTGCCGCAGATTTTCACGACGTACAGCTACACGTGGTATCCCGGCACCTGCCAGGTGCAGCAGCGCATCACCACGCTTCCCGTCATCTCGACGGCGCAGAACGGCTCCGGCGTCGCCAACACCCGCGGCGAGTATTACGACATTTACGGCAACCGCACCTGGCAAATGGACGAGCGCGGCATCCTGACTCGGACCACGTACGACATCCCGACGGACGGCATCACCGAGCGCATCGACGACGTGGACACCACGCAGGTGTCGGACGCGCCGCCCGGCTGGACGACGCCCGCCGGCGCCGGCCAGCACCTCATCACGGACATGAGCATCGATAGCCAGGGCCGCACCACGCAGGTGCTCGGCCCATCGCACACCATCGCCCTCAACGGTACGGCGACGGTGATTCGCCGCGCCAGGTGGCTGGTTTACCAGGACGCGACGCAGCAGGTGTGGCTCGCCGCGGGTTACGCCACGGGCGCCGCCCCGAATTACACCTGCACGCTCGAAAACCCGGTGTCGATCGCCGTCTATGACGATGCCGGCCGGCCGCTACAACAGATCGCGGCGGTCCGCCCCAGCACCAATGGGGCGCTGCAGCCAACGGATAGCTTCCCGCAATCGACGTATACGGGCTGGACGGTGATGCAATACGGCAGCAATAACCGGCAGGCCGCCGGGCTCGCGTACAAGCTGATTCCCGCCAGCGGCTCGGGAACCACCGGCACAAACTACGATCAGACCAATTTCGGCTACGACGTGATGCAGCGGCCCAATCGCAGCCAAACGCCCGGCGGCACGATCAACCGCACGGTCTTCGACGTGCGCGGCAACGCGCAATCGATCTGGGTCGGCACGGACGACACCGGCCCCACCGACAGTGACCCGACCGGCGGCGGCGCAGCGGGCAATAACATGGTCATCGTCACCGCGAACCAGTATGACGGCGGCGCGCCCGGCGGCGACAACAATCTCACGCAGGTTACGCAATACGTCGATGGCAGCACCACGCGCGTAACGACGTTCCTCTACGACTGGCGCAATCGCCGTACGGGCACCGACGGCGAAATCGACTTCTACGAGAAGAATTACTTTGACAACCTGGATCGCATGACCATGACCGAGCGCTACGATACGTCCCTTGCGGGGAACCTGATCGCGCAGCGAAATGCTGTTCGATGACCTGAGCCGCGTCTACCAGACCGTCCGTTACGGCGTCGATCCGACGACCGGGACCGTCGGAAACTGGATGGTGGACAATCGCTGGTACGACCAGGCGGGTAACGTGATCATGGAGTTACCTGCCGGGTCGCAGCTGTTTTTCAAGCGGACCTTCGATACCCTTGGACGGATGGTCGTGCAGTACAGCGGCTTTTTCCTCGGCACGATCACGTACGCCGAAGCGGGCGACGTGTCCGCCGACACCATACTCGAGCAGACCGAGTGGACCTTCGATGCGGCCAGCAACCTCATCCAGACGACCATGCGTAAGCGTTACGATGACGCGACCGGGACCGGTCCGCTCGGCTCGCCCACGAGTGCCCAGCCCTTGGCCCGTGTGCAATACGTCGCACATTATCCCGACGCCCTTGGGCGCACCGTCGCGGTCGCCGATTACGGCACCGACGGCGGGCCGCCGCTCAGTCGGCCCGATACGATTCCGAGCCGGTCGGACACAGTTCATGTGACGAGCACACAGTTCGACAGCGCCGGCAACGTACAGATGACGACCGATCCCGCGGGCATGGTGACCTGCTTTCAATACGACAACCGGGCCCGCGAGGTCCAGCGCATCGAGAACTGCACGACGGGCGGCAGCTCCAGCTCGTCGAGCAGCTCGTCCAGCAGCAGCTCTTCCGCGGCTTGTCCCGCGTCCCTGGACACGAACATAACCACGCTCACGGCCTACAACGCGGATGGCAACGTGTCGCAGAGCACTGCCGTCAACACTCAGACCGGCAACCAGGTGACACAGTACGTCTACGGCACCACCCTGATCGATTCGGGAATTGCATCGACCTTGCTCAAACGCTATGACATCCTTCCCGATTCGGTCGGCGGCAACGACCAAATCGCGTACACATATAATCGCCAAGGCGAGCTAAGTACCACGACCGACCAGATGGGCACGGTCCACGAAATCGACTATGACCTGCTCGGCCGGCGCGGCCAGGACCGGGTGACGACCCTCGGGACCGGCGTCGACGGCGCCGTGCTGCGCATCGAGACGGATTACGAGGTCCGCGGCATGGTGCAAACCGTGACCTCGTACGACAACGCCACAGTGGGCATGGGCAGCATCGTGAACCAACTGCTCGAGGTGTACAATACCTTTGGACAGCAGATCGCCGAGTATCAATCCCACAGCGGTGCGGTGGTTGTCGGAACGACCCCCGCGGTTCAATACGGGTACGCCGACGGAAGCGCCAACACGGTCCGGCCGACGAGCATAACCTATCCAAACGGCCGAGTGCTCCAGTACACCTATGGCGCTGCGGGCAGCATCGAGGATGCCACCAGCCGTATTGCGGCGCTGCTCGACAATGACGGTGTCACGCAGCTCGCCGCCTATTTCTACCTCGGTCTTGCCGACGTCATTGAAGTGAACTCGCCCGAACCAGGTCTTACCTATACGCTGATCGGCATCGAGGGTGGCAACGATCCGGATACCGGCGACATCTACCGCGGGCTGGACATATTCGCGCGGGTGAAGGATCTGATCTGGACCAGCAGTGGACCGGGTTCCTCCGGCAGTTCGTCGAGCAGCGGCGCCGCCAACGTCGTGGAGCGCGTTCAGCATGGTTACGACCGCAACGGCAATCGTCTCTACCGCGCGGAACCGGTGGATCCGAACGACCAGCATGACGAATACTATGATTACGACGGGTTATTTCGTCTGAAGGACTTGCAGCGCGGCGGACTCAACTCCTCCAACTCGGGAATCGCTGCGTTGACGTTCGGGCAGTGCTGGTCGCTTGACGAGACGGGCAACTGGGGGAATTTCCGCGAGGATGACAACGGCGACGGGTTATGGGACTTGATCCAGTATCGAACCGCCAATCCCGCCAACGAAATCACGTTGGTGACGGAAGCGACTGGCCCGAGTTGGGTGACGGCGGTCTATAACCAAGCCGGCAACATGACGATGATGCCGCAACCGGCTTCGCCGACCGCCAGTTATGCGCCGGTTTATGACGCGTGGAACCGTCTCGTTCAGCTCAATGCCAACGGCGTCCCGGTCGCGGGCTACGCGTACGATGGTCGAAATCGACGAGCGATCAAGAATACGTACGCCGGCGGGGTCCTCAGTGAGAATCGCCATTTCTATTATTCCGATGCGTGGCAAGTTCTTGAAGAACGTGTCGGTGCTGCTACAGCCCCCGATCGCCAATTTGTTTGGGGGACACGCTACGTTGACGACCTGGTGTTGCGCGACCGCGACGCGACCGGCGATGGCTCGCTCAACGAACGCCTGTATGCTGTGCAGGACTCGAACTGGAACGTGACCGCTCTCTCGGATGTTCTCGGCAATATCGTCGAGCGGCACGGATACGCTAGCTATGGCATGCCGCTTTTCTTAACTCCGGCCTATGCCACGAAGAGCGGATCGAGCTTCGCCTGGGAGTCACTTTTTGCAGGCTACCGCTGGGACGTCGAGTCCGGCTTGTACCAAGTGCGCAACCGTTGTTTGTCGCCGAACCTTGGGTCCTGGGTGCAACGCGATCCACTCGCGCTGGGGGCTGGAGCTAATCTGTACCAGTATACGTCCTCGAATGCAGTTAACAGAGTTGATCCCAGCGGCTTGTACGAGCCAATTACCGTGTGCCTAATTGGCGCCGCCATTGGCGGAACAATCAGCGGTCTACTCAGTGTTCTTAATAGCTTGGCTACCTATGAGACTCGGTGCCAAACTATCTGCAAGGCGGCAATCGCGACAGTCGTGGGAGGCATTGGCGGTTGTGTTGGTGCTCTTGCAATTAGCCCGTGCTTAGCGACAGTAATTGCAAATCTCGGCATTACTCTCGGAAGTGCAGTTTGCGATCGGTTCATTTGCGGGTGCCCAGTTTCTGGCCGATTATTGGGCTGCCAACTCCTCCTTTCTGCGGCAGCTGCAATATTAACCTGCTCGGTCGGCGCGGCGTACAACGTACGCACCGTCCCGTTGGCCGGTGAAGCGAGAGATATCGGTGACGCAATTATCGGTGGGCTAGGTTCCGTGATTGGCTCAGCCCTAGGGATAGATATGACGTATGCCTGTGACTCCCTGTGATTCCTTGCTTGGGACCATGGGACATTGTCGTGAATATTGCACCACACGCCACCACTCGTGAGTTAAAAATGGTCGACAGGTGTTACGTCTACGGCTGGTACGCCATTCTTTGGGTTGGCATCCTCGTTGTCGTATACTCTACGCGCCGCGCCGATGGCGAGCGCCAATTCGCTCTGATGGCGTGGGCGGTTGGCTACACAATCTGTTTCTTGCTGTTTTCCAAGTGGTTTTGGTGGTATCGCAAGAACAGGCGCAACGCCGGGCGCGAGCCAGAATCCTTTCGGGATTCGGACGGGTGAAGAGTCGGAGGAAAATCCGGGCCGGGTCGCAGCGGTGGAGAAGTCGGGAGAAGTCGGGCCGGGTCGGAGCGGGGGTTGCCCCCCGCCCCTCCCACAGATCCGTACTTGCCCGATTAAGGCATACGGCTCGTCAAGGCTACGGACTCACTGCGCACGGGGACACCCAGGCGGACGGCCACGGCAACCGAAGAACCTTCAGCAACCGATTGAACCGCTCCCACGGATACTGGCCACGCCGTTTCCGGCGGGCCAGCCACTTCCGCCACAGACGCATCACCTCATAACGGAACCGCTGCTGGCAACGCACGTTGCCGATCACGCCTCCGTAATAAGCGAAGTGCCCCCGTAGCTTCTGACAGAGTGTCGCGTACTGCTCCCGGATCGGTAGGTGACGGTTCAGCCGGCACCACTGCGCGATCTTCTTGACCGCGCGCTGAAACCGACTGCCGGCCGTCTTCCGCTTCACCACCCAGCGCCCCGACTGCGCGGCTCCAGTAGTGCGTGAACCCCAGGAAGTCAAACGACCCCTCACGAGGTTCCGACCCCGAGCTCGCCGCCGACGGGTGGCGGCCGGGCCGCACAAACGGCACCAACCGCGTCTTGTCCGGATGGATCGTCAGCCCGTACTTGCCAAACCGTTTCGGCAGCACGGCCAGCACGGCGCGAGCGTCCGCTTCACAGGCAAAGCCCATGACGAAGTCGTCCGCGTAACGTACCAGGAAGGCGCGACCCTTGAGGCAAGGCTTCACCAGCTGCTCAAACCACACGTCCAGCACATAGTGCAGGTACACGTTGGCCAAGAGCGGCGAAATCACACCCCCTTGAGGCGTCCCGGCCTCGGGGTAAGTGAGGAGCTCTTCTTCGAGCACGCCCGCCGTCAACCACTTGTCGATCAGACGGAGCAGCACCCCGTCACACACCCGCTGCCGTAGCAGCGCCCGCAACTGAGCATGATCCAGAGTGTCGAAAAACTTCCGGATGTCCACCTCCAGCAACCAGCAGCCACCCAGATCCATGACCTGCTGCCAAATCGCCTGCAGCGCCATGTGCGCCGATCGCCCCGGTCGGAAGCCGTACGAGCAGTTCAGAAAGTCCTGTTCGTAAATCGGCTCCAGAGCCATGACGACCGCCCGCTGAAGGACCTTGTCCTCCTGGGTGGGAATCCCCAGGGGACGGGTCTCAGGACCGGTCCCTTTCGGGATGTGCACGCGACGCACCGGGGGCGCGAAGTAGGTGCCCGACTTGGCACGATCTTGCAGCAACGTCAGGTTGGCCACGAGGTGCAACCCGTAATCGTCGGCCGTTTGACCGTCCACGCCAGGAGCGCCGTTCTTGCGCGTCCGGTTGTAGGCCTCAGCCAGCCAGGGCAGGTCGAGGTGGTGGTTGAGCGAAGTGAATCCCAACTGCGGCGACTGCTTCGCCAGCTTCGCTATCCGTTGTTGTTTCGTTGACACGCAATCCAGTTTCTGAGCACCGGCCATGTTTCCTCCCAACGGTTCCGCAACCAGGCGCCCCCTTCCCTCCGCCGGGTCCCCGCGGGTTGGGTTCCCCGACCTCAACGGTACTATGAGGCACTCCGATTCCCTGCCCCCGTCTCGCCGCGCTTCCTTTTGGTTCGCTCGGCAATACCACGATGGGCGTCGGTGTTTCGCTCCCGCCGGTCCCGAACGCGTAACCGACAGGCCGGGGCTTGATGATCCGGTTCCCCACCGGAAAGGCACCGTGGAGGGCACAGGGCGTCCCAAGTTCCTGGGGAACCCTGATGTGCTTATGCCGTGTTCTTCGACCCCGGCGAGACCGAATCCACCAGGCCATTGCGATGGTTCGGCGCGGCCCCCGCATCTGTCCAGGTCAAGGGCTCTCGCGGGTAATGCTCTCGAGGCTCAGTAGCACGGCCTAGGCACTGGCTGTCTACGCTTCGTGGTGTGGGTTACCCCACCGCTGCACGCAAGACTCGCTTCCGGCTGCCGGCCAGGCTCTGCCGGGTGGGATTGGCTGCCCACAGGGTTCCTACGAAAGGTTTTGATGGTGCATTCTCTTACATCATCGCCTCCTCCCCCAAGCTTTGCTTGGCGCAAAGACAGTTCATGTAACCTTGTTTGTCGGTGCGAGATGTAACCAAATTCGTCCCCGCTCCTTGCATCCTGATCCCGGCCGCGACGATCGACGGGCGTAATGCCATGAGTGAGCTGGTCTTCCGAGAAGGCTTTTGGGTTCGCGCCGACAACGTGGAGCAAGACCTCGTCGTCGTCCGCGACATCGTTCAGAGGGACGCCTACCGCACCGCACTCCTTAGCGGTCCCGCTTTCAGCGTCGTCGTGGACATCGGGGCCCACATCGGCACCTTCGCCGTCCTTTGGCAGGCCAAGAATCCCAGCGCCCGGATCGTCTGCGTCGAAGCTTGCCCGGAGAACATCCCGGCCTTGCAAAAAAACGTCGGCTCCTTCGCGACCGTCATCCACGCTGCCTGCACCTACCAGAAGCAGCCGCTCGGATTGCTCAACGCGGTCCGGCCGCAGTGCGAATCGACCGGCGGCAGCATGGTGGTCCCGCTCGACCAGCTCGACACGGCCTGCGGCCAGCCCGGCTATCGGTACTGGCGCGACGCGCGGCCGCTGCCGGCGGTGACGCTCGAAGAGATCATGGCCACGCTTGGCGTCGATCATATCGACCTGCTGAAGCTCGATTGCGAAGGGTCCGAGATCGACATTCTCGGCAACACGCCATCGCGCGAGCGCATCCGCTTTGTGGTCGGCGAGTACCACGACCGCGTCGCCTGGGACGAGCTGCGGAAGCGGGTGCTGCGGCATTGGGACTATGGCGAGATGCACGCGTACCCCGGCACCGGTCGCGGGCTGTTCCACCTGGCCGCGTGGGTGTGGCCGCCGGCGCCCCAGGGGCGCAAGCTGATCCGCGTGGCGGTGCCGGCCGGCATCGGCGACGCCGTCTGGTGCCTGGTGAAGCTGGCGGCGCTGTTGCGGCAGGAGGGCGCCGACGCGGCCGTGGTCGACGCGGAAGAAACGCCGCTGCCGCGAACCAAGGACTTCCTGGAGCATTTCGATTTCGTGGCCCGGTCCGGCTACACGCGCTGGCACATCACCGAGGCCGATCCGCACGTGCGCCCCGACGGGACGTACAACTACGCGCCATCGCAGCCGGGCTGGCACGGCGAGTTTGACTGGCTGTTGCAGGCGAATGGCCACCTGGAGGCCGGCGGCCAATTGGCCGATTGGCTGCCGCACCTTGAGCCGGAGTGGGACGTCGCCAAACGCTTCCGCTTCCGTCCGGAGGAGACCGCGGCCGCCGAGGCGCTCGGGCGCGAGGTGGGCGGCCGCTACCTGGTGATGTTCGCGGCGTCGGAAGCGGCCAACACGCGCGAGGGGCACAACCGCGGCCCGTTGTGGACGCCCGCGCAGTGGGCGGCGTTGTGTGCCTTGTTCCTGGCCGACGGCGTGCGGCCGGTCTTCGTGGGAGCGGAGTGGGACCGTTCGCACTTCGAGCGGCATCTGCGGCCGGTGCTGCCGGCCGGGGTGCTGGACCGGATCGGCTGCTGGCCCATCGGCACGACATTCGCGGTGATCCAGGGCTCGGCGGGCGTGGTGGCGTTTCAGTCGGGGTTAGGCATCTTCGCCGTGTACCTTGGCGTGTCGTGCGCGATGTGGTGGCGTCCCGACGGCGACTCGATCCATCCGGCGCGCTACATTTCATTCCGCGAGGCGATGGCGAGCGGTTGGGCGCCGCCCGGCGCGGTCGAGTCTGGCCGATACCTGCCGCTGATCTACACGCGCTGCTCGCCCGAGTCGATTCACGCGCACGCGACGCATCACTGGTATTGAGCTGGGGTTCTGGCAGGTCGTGCCGGTCATTCCGGTCGGTGCAAGGCGTGCATGTCATTCCTGTCGTGGCAGGTCGGGCGGCGCATGCCGAAAATAGGGTGTGCCCGGCCAGCACGGAACGATCCGGTGGTGTTACGGTGCACGAATGCAGCAGTGTCCCCAGGCGCGCGTCCCAGGTGTGCCGGAGGTGGCAGGTCGTGCACGACGTGCCTGACCCGGAGTGACCAGGTTACTCCTTCGGCGGCACGGCCGGCGTCGGCGCCGGCGGGCCCGGCGCGACCACGGGCGGCGCGCGCCCGAGCCGGTCGACGGCACGACGGCGAGCGGGCGCGTCTTCTTCCAGGCGGCGACATCCTCCATCAGCACGGCAGCAGCGCGGTCGAGCTGCGGGTCCTCGCCGCGCGCGAGTTGGTCGGGATGCGCCGAGCACCTCGATGTCGGGCGCCACGCCTTCCTTTTCCATGTTCACGCCCTTGATCGTGTGGATGCCGGTGCGCGGCACGCGGAAGGTCGAGCCGTCGATCAGCTCGACGGTGTAGGTGCCGATGACGTGGCCGCCGGTCGGCTGCCCGACCAGCTTGCCCAGGCCCCAGGTGCGGAAGGCGTGCGGGAAAATCTCCGCGTCGCTGTAGGAGCGATTGTTGATGAGCAGGACCAGCGGGCGCGTCCATTTGCGATCGAACGAGCGCAGCACCAGGCCCTGCAGGCCGTCGCGCTGCATGAAGATGGTGTGCTCCTTGCCGACCAGGTAGTTGAGGATCTGGTCGTGCGTGAAGCCGCCGCCGTTGTAGCGAACATCCAGCACGATGCCTTCCTTATCGAAGTTGTCCGAATAGAGAGAGCGGACAAATCGCGCCAGGCCGACCTCGTCCATCGCCGCGATGTGGATGTAGCCGAGCTTGCCCTTGCTGAGCTGCGTGACCCGCTCGGCGTTCTTCGCGATCCAGCGCTCGTACAGCAGCATCGCTGTCGCCGTCCGCTTGACGCCCATCACCTCGACGCGCCGTTTCGCCTTGGCGTCGGCCGACTCCGAGGCGACGGTCAGCTCGATCGCCTCGCCGACCTTGTCGTTGAGCAGCTTGGCGGTGTCGGTCTTGCCGTCGATCGGCTCCCCGTCCATGGCAAGGACAACGTCGCCGCTATGGAGGTTGAGCCCGCGCCGGTCGGCGGGCCCGCCGTGCACGATCTCGACGATCTTCAGTCCGGGGCCCGCGAATGTGCGGTCGAAGATCAGCCCGAGGTCGGCGGTCTCCTGGTCGGCGGTGCCGAAGTTGCTTGTAATGCCGAGGTGCGAGGCGTTTAGCTCGCCCAGCATCAGCGCGATCAGCGTGTACAGATCTTCCTTGAGCGCGCAATGCTTGACGAGCCCGCGATACTTCTCGCGCACCGCGGCCCAGTTGACGCCGTGGAATTGCGCGTCGTAGAAGTGGTCGTTGAGCGCGCGCCAGCTCTGGTCGAATATCTCGGTGAACAGCTCGTCCTGGCGAATGACCATCTTGGCCTGGAACGCGATTTCGGTCGCCGTCGGGCTGCTGCCGGTCAGGAACAGCGAGCGGATGTGGCCCGTGCCGTCCTTGAAGAAGAGCTGGCTCGGAAACACTCGCGACCACTGGATCTGCGCCGGCCTGGTGTCGCCGGTGGTCACGCGCGTGACCTGGCCGCCGTCGGTGCTGGCGATCCACAGATCGCTTTGGCCGTCCTGCGTGGCGCGGAAGGCAATCCGCAAGCCGTCGCCGGAAATGGCGCACTCCGACACCGTCATCGGCGTCGGCTGCTTGACCCGCAGGTGAATGCCTTCCCAGTCGATCTCCTTGCCGGAGGACACGCCCGCCGCGGCCGGCTTCTGCAGGCTCAGCACATAGGCGCTGCTCGTGTTCTGCACCCGCTGGCTGATGAACGCCAGCTTGTTGCCGGCGCGGCTCCAGGTGACGCCGCCGTTGTAGGTGGCGAAGCGCGTGATGTTGCGCGGCGGGTCTTGCTCCGTGGCGCCGCCCGCCGGGACGATGTACAACTCACTTGCAAACGAGCCATCCATGCGCACGTAGCAAATCCACCTGCTGTCCGGCGACCACTCGAAGTCGAACACCCGGCCCTGGCTAACGATCACCTTTTCGCCGGTGCCGTCGGGGTTCATCGTCACCAGCGTGCCGCCGCGCAGAAAGCCGACGCGGGTGCCGTCGGGCGAAAACGTCAGGCCGACCTCGGCCGCGGGCGTATTGGTTAGTTGCTTGACCTTGAAACGATGGGCGCTGGTCAATTCGGGGTGGTCGGGGTCGTCGGCCTCAAGTGCGTAAACGTCCTCAAAGCCGGAGCGATCCGACAGGAACAGGATCCGCTTGTTGTCGGGCGACCAGGCGATGCCGTGGTCGGCCGCCGGGCTGTCGGTCAGCCGCCGAGCCTTGCCGCCCGTGCGCGGCATGAGGAAGATTTCGCCGTGGACCACGAAGGCGATGTGCCGCTCGTCGTGCGACACGGCGAACTCGGTGGCGCCGGAGTTGAACGTGGTAATCTTGTCGGAGTTTTGCTTGTCGTCGGCGTTGATCTCGATCTGCAGCTTACGGCTCGTGCGATCCTTGAGTGAATGGACCCAGATATCGGCGCCGGATTCATAGACCAGCCATTCGCCGCCGGCACTGAGCCGCACCCGGCGGACGCGTTCGTTCTTCTGGTCGGTGACGCGCTCGGCGCCCTTGCCCGGCACGGGTTTGCCGCGCTTGGGATCGACTTCCTGCCGCACGACGTTGGCCACGCCGCCGAGGCAGTCGCTGACGTAGTAGATATATTTCCCATCGGGGGACCACTGTGGGTAGTTGTCCTGACCGAGATGGCTCGTGAGCTGCTGGTTGTTCGAGCCGTCGGCATTCATGACCCAGATGTCGTCGTTGGCCGAGCCGCGATAGCCCTGGCGATACCAGCTGCCGGGCCCACGCACATAGACGATGCGGTCGCCGCCCGGCGCAAAGGCGCCGTCGCGTCCCTCGAAGGCGCTGACCTGGCGAGCCGGGCCGCCGCGAGCCGCCACGAGGAAGAGCTCCGGACGCAGGGGGTAATCGGGCATGCGCCGGAATGGAACAGCACCTGCTGGCTGTCCGGCGACCAACCGGTGACGAGATCGTCGGCCGAGTCGTATGTCAGCCGCGCCGGCTTGCCGCCCTCGACCGGCATGACATAAACGTCATAGCTGCCATGGCGGTTGGAGGAAAATGCGATCGACTTGCCGTCGGGGCTAAAGATCGGGAGAAAATCGTGCCTTTCGTGCATGGTCAGATGGCGTGCCGGTCCGCCGTTGGCGTCGACGAGCCAAACGTCGCCCAGATAGCTGAAGGCGACGAGCTTGCCGTCGGGCGAGATGTCCGGGGTGCGCGCGAACTGGATCGGTTCGCCGGCGGCAAGCGGCGTGAAGATGGCCGACAACACGAGAAGCGCGAGCGTGATGAGCCGGTTCATGGTGGGAGCTTCCGAAGGCTTGCGGCGATCCTGATCCTTCAGTTTACAGCATCGGCGCGGGAACGCAAAAGCCGGCTGTCAGACTTCCGAAGTCTCCGCGACTTCGGAAGTCTTTCCCGGCGCTCTCAGGTGTAGTGGATGGCGAATGGCTTGTTGGTGATAAAGACGACGGTCACGTCACCGTCGGCCGACGCCCCGTGCTCCATCACCGTGCCCTCGGGGAACCAGACGAAACAACCCGGGCCGTAACGACCGGCGTGCGTGACCAGCGTCCCTTCCAGCACGTACATGCCGTGGCGCAGGGATGGGTGTGGCTGACATTGATGACGCCGGCCGGGTAGCGAACGAGGCGCACTTCCATGCCGGTGTCGGGATCGGTAATGAGGTTCTTGCGATACAGCGCCCGGCCGAGCTTCTCGTTGTAGCGCTCCTCCCAGGGCAGCGCCGCGGTGTCGATGGCGATCAGGGATGGCTTATCCACGGGTCGGTCCTCGGGTTCGGGTTGACCGGGCCGATTATACCGCCGCCGATGGCCGCAAGCCAGCGGCCCGGCGGAATCCGCTCGACGATCGCGCTCTGGGCGGCGAAGCTGCGGCCAGTGCTGAAGTGATGATCTTGATGCCGCTACGGCCGCTTCTTTCGCCGAGACGGCCGTCAGCTTTTTCATAGAGAACTTTCCCTTTGGAAACGATCTCCCGCAAGAACGAGTCGCCTTCTTCCAAGCGCCAGTGCATGTTTTTCGGCGTGCGAACGATGATGTCCAGGGCGAAGGGTGGATCGATGTCCAGGCTGATGCGCACGGCCTGGTCGAGCTGATTGCGGGCCGGCATCACGACCAGGATGTCCACGTCGCTGTCGGCATGCGGCGTGCCGTAGGCGTAGGAGCCGAATGGAATGATTCGGTCCGGGTCGAAGCGCTCCGCCACCTTGCGGGCAAAGCGGCGTATGACCGCGATGGGAATATCGGCCCCCCGATACCAGGGCGGCGTTGGCTCGATCGCTTGGTTTCGCGGTTGGTTCGCCATGCGTCTATTCTAGCGGATTCTAGCGAACGATCGTTCTTGCAAAATGCCTGGGCGCCGCAGGCCCGTCCCCACCTTGCCCGCCGCTCCCGCCCCTTTTGCCCACATGTTTACCTGTTCGGCTTCAGTGGGGATGCTCGACGGTGGGCAAGTGGGGACCGACATAACCGATCAGCACCCGGCGCGGTTTCGGGTAAGGGAGGAAGTGGATACGCCATGGCACAACATTGATCTTACTGTGCCAGGAAAACAAGCGGTCGACGCCGTCAGGACAGCTAACTAAAGACCCGAAGCTTGCTGAACTTTTCCTGTTGCAGCGTGAGCTTGCTTTCTTCCGAGCAGTGGTATGGATAGCCGGCCTCGAAAGGGCCGTCCTGCCAGTCCAGCGCCTGAACGGCCAGCGCGAGGAGGTGTTGCAGGACGTAAGGGAACGCCATTTCCGACCCGGTCAGCTTCGCGAGTTGTTTCAGGGCGTTCTCCGTGAAGTCGAGCCGACGCAGAATCCCCCGCTTTTTGCGTAGCAAATCCGCCCCCGAAACAATTTCTTGCCCGAGCTGTCTCCGCATCCAGTCGGAGGATTCGCGCCGCTTCACGCTGGCGGAGTCGTACCAATGACGAACCTCCTTCTCTACCTCCGTCGCGCCGTCCGCGCTTTCCAGGTGGCCGTGAACCATAACCGGATCCTTCTGCCAGGCTTCGGCGGACATGCGGACGGCGGGATGGTCGCGAAGAGCGGCGAGGCCAAGGCCAAGGGCACGCTTGCCGCACCAGGAGAACTCGGCGGCCGCTTCGGCCTTTTCCTCCGCTTCGCCATGTAGCATTTCGATAAACGGAGCCTTCCCGGCGACCGTCATGAGGTGACGTTTCAGGTCCCGATCCACCGTGCCATCATTGCTCCAGTGAGCCAATTTGTAATTGGGCGCCAGAATCCGTACTCCAGAACTCACCGCAGGTCCGAAGCACCGGCTGAACGCCGCGATCAACGGCAGCCTGAATCGTCTCCGACAGGGTCATCATCCAGCGGTGGCCGGTGTCCCGGTCGGGAGCGGAGGAGGCGAGGCGCAACTCCAGGCGCTTCAATTTCATCGTTCCATCGACCGCAAACTGCTTGATAGCGGACAGGCGTTGCAGGGCGTTGCAGGCCGTCCACTCCCACCCACTTGCCCTCCTTGTTGGTGCCGTCGATGTAGAATGCGGGCAAAGGAATGCGAACGAGGATCGATTCAATGAGTCGGCTCCGCGCCCGCGGGGTCCAGATTTCGTTCCGTTGAAACGCCGGGTGCAGGTCGAGCTCACCGTACTGCATCCGTTTCATCACCAAGTCCAAGGTGATTTGACGCACATCGACGTTGATCTTGGCGGGGTCGAACGGGGGCGGGCTCGCTACCACGCCGTCCGTTTCTTCCTCGACGCCATTCGCGGCGACGGAGTCGGGTTCGTTGTCGGTCGTCTCATTGGTCACGTTTCAGACCCTTTCGCAGGAAGGGGTGGCTGCCGGTTGGATAGTATACCATCCAGGGTGCAGTGGGAGAAGCACCGTAGCAGGCGAATGCTGATCTCGCTGCCAGTGCGCAAAGTCACATTGCCGTGTGCCGGGTAGCGGAAGAACTGCGCGGCGGTCCGCGCAGCCAGGCAGCAGGGGGGTCCTTCCTCGCGGCCCTATTTCCGCCGCGTCAATGCTCCCGTCGAGGCTTTCCACACTGCGTCATTCGTCGGCAACAATGGCAAATCCACGCGGGTTTTGCAGAATCAGATTGTTGCCGGCGCGAACCAGCTCCCCGCGACACGTCACTTCGGCCCGGCTTTCGTACGCCTGCCAGGCCAGGTGGTGCGACGCCGGATCCAACGCGATTTGCACCTTGCGCGTTCGGCAGTCGAGCATGGTCCGAACGACGACCGGCCCGGCAATCGATCCTTCCGGCTGGTCGGCCTTCAACTGGACGATCACGCCGCGAATCTCGACTTCCTCGGGCGCCATGCTGCTCCGGTAGCGTCGCGCGGCCTCGGCGATGACCGGCAACCGATCCCCCGGGAAGACGATTTCGCGGGCAACCGCCGATTCGACCGGGCGCGAACGAGCCCAGGTAAACGAGATAGCCAGTTCGTCGCCGGGCTGCAGGATGCTGTCCCCGTCTCCACGAGCGCGGAACAGAGATTCCGTTCGGGATACAATAGGCTCGTTGTCGAACACGGTTTCGGAGCACCTGCCATGACATTCACCGTCGAGGCCCTCTACGAGAACGGCGTCCTCAAGCCGGTGGCGCCCTTGCCACTCCAGGAACACGAAAGAGTGCACATCACGATTCACAGCGAAATAAGCCGGGCACGCCAGACTGCCGGGCTCATGGGTTGGACCGGCGGCGCTGATTTGGCTGAGCGCTTTGCCACCGATTCTGAACTCGACTTTCCCCCGCCTGCGGAGGAGCCATGATCTTCTCGGACCTTCCGGCTGGTGAATCCGTGTTCCTCGATGCGAATACCCTCACCTACCATTTTCAACCTCATCCGGTTCTTGGGTCGGCCTGCACAAATATGCTGGAACGGATCGAGCGTCAAGAATTGCTGGGCTTTACGTCCACGCACGTGCTCAGTGAGTTGGCCCATCGGCTGATGACGCTGGAAGCCTGTTCCACATTCGGCTGGCCATTTACCGGGATCGCCCAGCGCCTACGAAAACACCCCATGCAGGTGAAATCGCTTGTGCGATTCCGCCAAGCGATCCAGGAGGTCCCGCGGTATCGCGTTCAGCTTCTGCCAATTCCGGTTCTGCTGATCGACAGCGCGGCCGAGATCAGTCAACAAACCGGCTTGTTACACAACGATGCCCTTATCGTGGCGGTAATGCAGGCGAACGGTCTGACCAGGCTGGCCAGCCACGACGCCGACTTCGATCGCGTGGCGGGTTTGACTCGCTATGCGCCCGTTTGATACAGGCTCGGTGAGGACGGGATGCCGAATCCTGTATCCCGAGGTAAGGTGACCCGCGGGGTTCGAAGACTCACCCCGCGGCGTGGGGTCATTGCTGCTTCCGTGCCCGGCAGATCTCCGCTCGCAGCTCCGCCGCACCCGGATCATCGCGGTACAGCGCTTCGAGCGCGGTCCAGATCCGCTCCGCCTCGGCGTGCTTGCCCTGACGGCGCAACGCCGCGGCGCGGTCCAGCGCGGGACGAACCTGCTTGAAGCGATCGTGATCCTCCGCCGCCTTTTCCAGATCGGTCAGGCTGCGCTCGGCGCGCGTCACCCATTCCTTCGCCGGTTCGACGCCCTCGAACGCCACGATCAGGTTCCGCCAGACCTGGGCCGCACCTTGCAGGTTGCCTTGCTGGCGGAGCTGCTCGCCCTGTTGATAGAACCGCTGTGCCTCGCCGGGCTGCGGCGCGCGGGCGGCGTCCAGGATCTGGCGATATCGCGCCACCTGATCGTGGTAGGGGTGCTCCGGAAAGCGGCTCTCCAGCGGCTCGAAATACTCACGCCAGGCACGCTCCATGTCCACCATCTCGCCGGTCTTCATCAACTGCTCACCGCGCTCGAAGAGCTGATGCTCGTTGAGCGGCCAGAACGTCCACGAGAGCAGCGCGACGCAGAGAACCAGCAGCGTCACCACCACCCAGCCGCGATTGAGGAAGCGGGCGATCGGGCCGCCTTCCGCCTGCCGCTGCAGCTCCGAGCGCACCAGCCGGCTCATCAGCGTCGCGGGGCCCGGCGCGTCGCTGTATTCGGCCAGCTCGACCTTGTTGTCGGCCTGCGTCGCCTCGTCGCGCTGGCTCGCCTCGGTCTTGTGGCTCTTGCGATCGAGCCGTTTGCGGATCGCCTCCACCTGCTTGCCGAAGACGTGGCAATCGCGCGGCCGGTCCTCGGGATCCTTCTCCAGTAGCTGGCAGACCAGGTCGTCCAGCTCGATCGGGATCTCCATCACCAGCCGCTGCGGCCGATCGAACTGGCCGTAGCGGTGCTTGTGCAGCAGCTCGAGGTGGGTGTTGCCCTGAAACGGCGGCCGGCCCGTCAGCAGCGCGTAGAGCACGGCGCCGAGGCAGTACAGGTCGCTGCGCTTGCCGACGACCTTGCCGGCCGCCTGCTCCGGCGAGAGGTATTCGGCGGTGCCGATGATGCCGCCGGTCGAGGTGAGGTGGCGGCTAGCGAAAACCTTGGCGATGCCGAAATCGGTGAGCTTGACGACGCCCTGCGGGGTACGCAGGATGTTGGGCGGCTTGATATCGCGATGGACGATGCCGTGGTCGTGGACGTGCCGCAGGGCCGGGGCGAGCTGGGCGGCGATGTCGAGCACCTCCTGCCACGGCAGCCGGCCGCGCTCCAGGAGGATCGCTTCGAGGCTTTCGCCGTCGACGTACTCCATCGCGTAGAAGTGCCGGTCGTTCTCAAAGCCGGCCTCGATGAAGCGGACGATGCCGGGATGATCGAGCCGGCTGAGCGTTTCGATCTCGCGA
Organism: uncultured Gemmataceae bacterium; assembly: GCA_963834865.1. Taxonomy (GTDB): domain Bacteria; phylum Planctomycetota; class Planctomycetia; order Gemmatales; family Gemmataceae; genus CAWIDK01. The sequence goes on along the minus strand of CAWIDK010000004.1, from coordinate 414,775 downwards.
TGGAAGCGCTGCAGGAAGCCGGCGTCGACAGCGAGCTCCGCGGCCAGCACCTTGAGCGCGGCCTGCGTGCCGGTCAATTCCTCCTGCGCGAGGTAGACCCGCCCCATGCCGCCGCGGCCGAGTTCCTTGAAGATCACCCATTTGCCGAGCCGCTCGCCGATCATGCCGGGACCTCGCGAAAAGCTGCTTCCAGCATAACCGATGAGGACGCGCGTGAATAGCGGGTCGGTCGCGCCGTCAGGAGAAGGGATCATCCAGAACGTAGTTGCCCCGTTCGATTACCAGCGCTTCTTCATCCTGGGAGAAGTACACCCAGAATGTGAACAGGTGTTCACGACCGGGGACATAAGGGTCGCGTCGTGTCATTGAGGCTCTCATGCCCGTAGCGCCCGTCTCGCTTTCGCGATGAAGATTGTGTTCCGGATCGGCGGGCAGCACCAACTCCAGATAATCGTAAACCTCCTCGACGATCTTGTCAGGAAGATGCCAGCCGCGGATTTCCGCCAGGACGCGGCGGCTTAGGCGAACGTTATACCCCATGCGTCGCACCTAAGATTGCGGGCCTGCTCTACGGTCTGCAACCCGCTTTCGCCAGGTCGCGACGTCGACCCCGGCGATCTCGGCGAACGCCTCATCGATGTCGATCCCTTCCCCTCGCGCCGCGGCTGCCGCGGCAGCGGCGTTCTCTTCATCGCTGCCCACGAGCCAGCGCTCGAGCATATTCTGTGTGTCCGTAACAAGAGCGCGAATGGCCTCATCCAGTTCGGCAACGAGGTCCTTGCCCCGAGGTGCTCCTGCAGTATTGCAGGCCTGGACCGCGGCAGCCCGGATGGACTCCGCGAGCTGCACGTAATTGTCCCTCAGCGCTTCGAAGGCTTGGCGGCGCTCGCGAAGCCAGCCGAAAGTGAAGTGGTCCTTTACGGCCCGTTTGTACTCTTCCACGAGCAACTCGCGCCCCGACACCGAAAGCTGGATGCAGAAATGCGCCAGGTCTTCGTAGAACCGCCGCTCGTGCATGCCGTTACCATTGCCGGCGCACGCGATGCGGCGCACCGACTCCACGCGATCGCGAAAATGCTGCTCAAGCACCGTTTCAGTCATGGCTCGTCCTCCTCCTTTTGGGCATACCGCCCAGGCGTCGCTGCAAGCATTATATCCGAATGGACGGGATTGCCGCGCAGCAGGTTAGCTTTGCGGGGCCGATTCGTCTTCATAAAATCCTGCACAGCAGGATCTCGACCTTCAACCACCGAGCGAGGAGCGCTATGTTCCGATCTGCACCGCTGGCACTCGGCTGCTGGGGGCTGGCCGCCTTTGGCCTGCTGCTGGCCGCTCTGGGCGATCCCGCGCCGGCCCAGCCGCCGAAGCCGAAGGAATTGCAGTGGACGCACGCCTTCGACCTCGCCTGCCGCAAGTTCGGCGAGGACAAGTTCACCGACAAGACGCAAAAATACGGCGTCGAGGCGTTCAAGGACAACAACAACGGCCTGGGGCTATACGTCTGCCAGACCGGCAGCATGGCCATCACCCACGGGTTCGCGACCCTGAAGACGCCGCTGCTCAAGAGCGAAGGGCCCAAATGGTTGACCGGGCTCGACCTGCCCGCGCGCAAGGCCGGCGAGAAGAAGTTCACCAAGGAAACCAGGGTCCACAGCATGGAAGTGTTCCGCGATCCCAACACCAACAACTGGCTGTTCATCACCGAAAAAGGCCACATCGGCAGCACCGGCGCCAGGACCATGCCGGCCAGCGGCACCGCGGCGCCCAAGTTCGTGCACAGCGTCGACCTGTCGGTCCGCAAGGGTGGCGTCAAGGACTGGACCGGCGCGGCCAAGTTCGGCGTCGAGGTCTACCGCGACGCCAACACGGGCAACCTGATCTTCATCTGCGAGACCGGCCAGATCGCCGTCTCGCCCGAGACCACGCCGGTCAAGGCCGACGGCAAGGCCCCCGACTGGCTGCATGGGCTGGACCTGAAATGCCGCCGGCACGACGAGAAGGCGTTCACCGACAAGACTCACATATTCGGCGTCGAGGTCTTTCACGACACGGCTACGAGCCATTACCTGTTCATCGGCGAGACCGGCACCATTGCCGTCGCCCCGGCACCCAAGGGCGTCAAGGCGCCGACCAGCAACGTCAAGGAGCCGCACTGGACGCACGGCCTGAATGTGAAGTGCCGCAAGTTCGGCGAAAAGGATTTTTCAGACAAAACGCAGGTCTTCGGCGCCGAGGTATTCAACGACGACAATGTCGGCGTGACGCTCTACATCGGCGAAACCGGCGACATTGCCGCGACGTTGACGAAGTAAATTGACAGCGGCGTCGGGGCGTGTCAAGATGAACGCAGCCCCGTCGTGAGGTATCGACCATGGCAGACATCCCGGCCGTTCGCTGTCCGGCTTGCGCAAAGAAGTTCAAGACCAAGGCCGACGTGCGCGGCAAGCGCATCCGCTGTCCCTTTTGCACCGAATCGTTCATTGTGCCGGTGGTCGAGGAGGAGACCGACGACGATGACGCCCCGATCCCGATCAAAGGCGAGGCTTCCGGCCCGGCCAGGGATGATGACACACGCATCCCCATGAAGGGCGAGCTCAAGGAGGAAGAAGAACCCATCGCATTGCAGCCCGCCGCCACCGGCGAGGAGGGCGAGGACCCTTATGCCGTGACGCATCTGGACCTGGCGCCGCGCTGCCCGAACTGCGCTCATGAGATGCCGAGCGCCACGGCGGTCGTGTGCCTTAACTGTGGCTACAACACGCTGACGCGCGAATGGGGCAAGACGGAAAAGACCATTGGCATCTCGTTCGGCCGGCACATGGCCTACCTGCTGCCGGGCTTTCTGGCCCTGTTCGGCCTGATCGCTTGGGGAGTTCTGCAGCTGTGCTTCATCATACTCTGGCCGCACTGGGTGGCGGGCACCTGGATGGACTTTTCGGACCATGAGTCGCTGCGCATGTGGAGCACGACCGTCGGTATGGGGCTGGTTTTTGCGCTAGGCCGTTATTGCTACATTCGCTTCATGGTGAAGCCGTTGCCGGAGGAACTCAAGGCCGACTAGCAATTCCGTTCGTAGTTCCGCCTCTCGGCGGTTTTCGCGAAAACCGCCTAAAGGCGGAACTACGAACGGGCGCGAAGGGGCGCGAAGGTAGCCGCCCTTCCCTACCTGTGCTACCGGATCTAGATCTAGTACGTCACACCAGTGACCAGTCCCAAAGGCTGGGTCGTCTGGCGCATTTGCTGAAAAATCTGCTCCGCGCTTCCCATGTCGTCGCCGCTGGGCGGCTCGGCATTCGGCGGCGGCTCACTGGCCTCCTCGGCCGGCTCGATCGTTTCCAGTTCCTGCAGTCGTTGCATGGCCAGCCGGCCGAACCGACAGGTCGGATTGGCCAGGTGCGCCTTGCGCAGGCACGCGCGGGCCTCGATCAGCTTCCCTGCGCGGGCAAAGCGCGCAGCGAGCTCGTAAAGGTGCCGTGCCTCCTCCGCACTGTTGGCAAATTCCGGGTCGCCGCGCCGCACGTCGTCCGTCATCGCATCCCGTGGCGCCATCGCCGTCGGCACCGCGACACCGGTCGGCACGATCGGCCACAGCCGTTCACAGATGCTCTCCAGGATGAACGGCAGCACGCTCGGACACCACCCGTCAATACAGATCGGGATGCTCGCGGCGGCTTGACCCTCGATCGCCGGCCGCAATTGCCTCGTCGTAGCGTCCCACTCGAAACGCGGCTGGCCGGTACCAGGCGCGTCATCATCCTCGCAGCGGACGTGATTGGCGGCCGGCAAGTCAGGCGGCTTGGCCTGGCTCACCGATGTTGCGGCGGCCCCGAGCCAAACCGCTACCACGGCCGCGCTCCCCCAAGATTTGCACATGAACGACTCCTTCCGTTCCAAGCAGGCTAGCCCGCAGGCGGGCCGAAGCAAAAGTGCCGGGCAACCGCCGGCGGCACGTTGAACACCACGACCTCCTCGTCGACCTGGTAGCGGCGAATCTTGTCCTCCAGCACCGCCGCCAGGGCGGTGAGCCGCGCACGCTCGGCGCGAATGAAGGTTCGCTTCAGGTCGCGCAGCGCCACGTACTCGAAATACGACAGCATCCCCTCCGGCTTCAGCAATCGCCGGTAGCTGCCAAAGACCTCCTCCACCAGCGGCGCCGCGAAGTTGGCCAGCGGGATGCCGGAGATGATCAGGTCGTATACCCCTTGCCCGGCCACGGCCTGGATGGGCGCGTGGATCAGTTGCGTCTGGTCCCGCCGCCGCCGAAACGCCGGCTCCTCGTCGAAGCGCCGGCGGATCACCTCCACAAAGGTCGCGTTGATCTCGACAATGTCCAGCCGATCGTCCGGCCGCAGCTGCCGGACGATCTCTTGCGTCACGGCGCCGGTGCCGGGGCCGGCCTCCAGCACGCGGCGTGGGCCCGCGTGCCGGCGCAGCGGCCGGGTCAGGGCACGGGCCAGGGCTCGGCTGCTGGGAACAATGGATCCGGTGGTGTAGAACTGTCGCCGAAACTGCCCAAAGAACTCCCGGCACTCGGTCCAGTAGCGCATTGCGGCCTCGGTGCGCATCGGCGGTGTGGAATCGTCGGCATGCCCCACGTGTGCCGGGCAACATAGCGTTTTTCTCGCGGCGGGCAACCGCAATGTACGAACGAAAATTCCTCTGGCCGCATCGGCCCAGATTGACTACGATATCGGCACGCGCAGGATGCGCGGGGTGCTCCGAGGTCTAGGAAGGACCGACCATGACTGCCCCACCGTTCTTGACCTTTCCTGTCCGTGGGAAGAGAGACGCGATCCGGGCCCGGCATTGCGCCCGTCAAATCGCTGCTTTGCTTCATTTTTCCGTCGAGCAGCAGGCCTGCATTGCCGCGGGCACCTTCATGATCGCCTGCCAGGGGTTGGGGGTGTACGGCAAGTTCGTGCTTTGTTTCCAGATCGACAATAATCAACTGCACGTTCACGCACGCGGGCCGGCAAACCGGCCTCAGCTGCCCTGCGGCCGGGTCAACCGCCTGGCTGCTTTGCCCGGCGGCGACGGCGAAACTCCGCTGCGATTGGTCAAGCCGCTGCCCGAGGAGAAAACACTCGCGGAGGCGGACGTGGCCTGGCTGGTGCGTCACGCCGAGGCCGAGTCGACCGGACTTTTTGAGGAAATTATCAAGCAAAACCAGGAGGTGCTGGCCCTGGTGCATCAGTTGCAAACCTTGCAACAACCGCACGATACGGGCCAACCGCTGCGCCCGCACGCCGCTTGAGCGTCGCCCGTGGGGGCGCGACCCGCTGACAAATCTTACCTTACCTGACCATCTTGCCCAGCCGTCAAGGCCAAGATGATCGGGGCGAGGAAGATTTTGCATTTTTTTCAAGTTTGTCTTGTAATGCTCAGTTACAAGCTTTACAATCGGCCTAGCGTTGAGTGTGAGAAGATGCTCCCCGTTGACATAAACGGGGAGGAGCCTCTTGGAGGGGGGCTTCCGGATTCGGTCATGGACGTGTGACATTGATGTTGATTCGACCGGAACACCGGAGATCTGACGACCGCCAAGAGTGCGAAAGGTCAACATAGGGGAAGGCCGTCGCCTACCCTCTCCCGCCTTATCGCCGTGCGGTTCGCCGTTTCCCACCTGAGGCAGGGAAACGATCTGGACTCACGCTGCGTGGCTCGAGATGTAAGTTAGGTCTATTGGGGAAGCACGGCCATGAAAACGACGCAACGTCGCAAGCGCCAGTCGGCGCCAGAGGAAGCCGTTTCTCTGGATTCGACGACGACGATATTCTCCTCCGACTTGCTGACTCCCGAAGAAGAACGCGAATTGCTCGCGACCTTCTGGGAGAACAAGAGCGAGCTGGTCAAGGTCCTGATTCGTCATTTCCCGCGCCTGCGCCGCATCGCCCGGCACCCTGGAGCCGTGGCCGATGGCCCAGTTCATCCGCGATTATTGCGACGGCGAAACCCGCGAGGTTCTCGCCGTCCGCCGGGTCCACGACCGCTACATCCACTGCAAGCACCGGCTCGCCTCGGCCAACATCCGCCTCGCGGCCCACGTCGCCAAGCGGTTCCGCCATCACGCCCTGGGTTATGCCGACCTCCTGCAGGAAGCCGTCTGCGGCCTGATGCAGGCCATCGATCGCTTCGACGTCAGCCACGGCACGCGGCTGGCGACCTACGCGACCTGGTGGATTCGCCAGACGCTGCAGATCGCGGTGGCCCGCCAGAGCCACCTGGTCAGCCTGTCGCCGCACCACCTGCAAGAGCTGGGCCTGTTGCAGCAAGAGTCCGAGGCGTTGGCCCACGGCGGCAAGCACCTGCCCAGCCCCCAGGAACTCGCCCAGCGAACCGGCAGCAGTCTGGAGCACCTGACCCATCTGCAGACCGCCACGCGCACGCCGGTGTCGCTCAACGCCGTCCTGGACGACGACAGCGATTTCAAGCTCACCGAGGCGATGCCGGACAACGAGAGCCAGATCGCTGCGGCAGAACACCGAGCGGCAGGAGGCCCTGCATTTCCTGATGGAGAACCTGCGGCCGCGCGAACGCAAGGTGCTCGACCTGCGCTTCGGCCTGACCGGCAACGGCACGCACAGCCTGCGGCAGATCGGCCATCTGCTGCGGATCAGCAAGGAGCGAGTGCGGCAGATCCAGAATCGCGCCCTCGAAAAGCTGCGCGCTTCCGCCGAACGCGTCGGCTGGGAGCCGAGCTTGCTGCTGGGTTGAGCGCGGCAGCCGAAACCGAAAAGCCGGACCACAAATGGTCCGGCTTTTTTTTGTTGGAGGAGCCGCCGGGCTTGTCCCGGTGGTGTAACACGGCGGGGACAAGCCCCGCCGCTCGCCGCCTCAAGCCCGTCCTGGCGCAGGCACGTCGTGTTCCGCCGGAATCCTCGGCCGTTCGCCTGCGGCGATCGGCCGCGCTCGACGGAATCGAGGCGGCGCTAGCAGGAACGTCGCAAGGATCACCAGCGCGATCGCATAAGACCCGATCTTGAGCTTCTCTTCGCTGGCCCATTCCGGGTGCAGCACCGTGGACATGAGGCGGCTCGTAAAGCTGCGCCCCGCTTCCGGATCTTCACCGGCGGCTGTGCGGAGCTGGCCTTCCCAGGTCGTGAGCGGACACTCGTAATCGAAGGTCGCCTCCAAAGCCACGACCGCGATCATCAGCAGATGGAGGCCGCGAAACCACGGATTGCGGATCCACTGCCAGCGCAGGACCGTGCCGAGCACGACCAGCGCCAGTCCGCCAATGACAATCCCGATATACAGCAAGTGGATCGCAACGATCAACTCGGCAAGCAAATGGTACATGGGCAGGAACTCTCGCAGGCGGGGTCGGGCGGGGACCGACCCTTACCTTGAAGAATGATACGTTGACGCACGGTTTATTCCCGGTGCCGGCCGAGAAAATCGCGCCACGATCCGTCCGGTTGGAGGATTTGGTTCGGTTGGAAATTCGCCTTGTAGGACAGCGACGAGCATCCGTCGACATAGTACCCCAGGTAGACGTGCGGCAGGCCGGCGCGAACCGCGTCATCCAGCACGCACAGGACGTTCCAGGTCCCGAGACTGCGCTCGCGCTCGGCCGGGTCGTAGAAGAAATAGATCGCGGACAGCGCTTGCGGCAAGCGGTCCACATACCCGACGCCGATCAGCCGATCGTCGAGCACGAAACACCATTCTTCGGTGAAGCGGGGATTGTTGACGAACGACTCGCGGTAGCTGGCGGCATCCTTGGCGGGGTGCAACGGCCAACCCTTCCAGTCGGCCTGGTGCGCGTGAAAGCGGTCGTAAAGGCTGAGCTTGGCGCGGGACACGGTCGGCGGCCCGATGTACAGCTCCACCTGCCCCAGGTTGGCGCGCTGAGCGCGCCGCTGGCTGCGGTTGGGCCGAAAGCGCGCGACGTCCACGCGCAGCGATTGGCACGCCTGGCACATGGGGCACTGCGGCCGAAACAGCATGCCGCCGAAGCGCCGCCATCCCTGGACGAGGCGCAACTGGTACTCCTCGGGGGAGATGGACGTGACCATCTCATATTCGAGGCTCCAGCGGCGGTCGGGCAGGTACCCGCAGGTGCTGGGCGGCGCCACGTAGCGAAACAGCGATTCCATGAGGTCGACGGCTTGGGACGCGGGTGCGGCTCGAAATCCCTGTCCCTTTGATTCTAAACGCCGCCGCCCGGCCCACCAAGGGTTCTCGCGTCAATCCACGAAGTCCACCTGCACCGGACGCGCGATGATGCCGGCGCGGTAGGCCTCGTCGAGCAGCTGCGCCACCGCCTCCCGGCCGCGCGGGCCGTAATCGAGCGTCCAGTCGTTCACGTACATGCCGACGAACTGGTCGGCGAGACCGCGGTCCATGTCGCGAGCGTACTGCAAAGCATAGCTCAACGCGTCCTGGCGGTGGTCCAGGCCGTAGCGAATGCTTTCCTTGAGCAGCCGGCTGATGTGGCGGATCGTGTCGGGGCCGAGGTCGCGACGGACTACGTTGCCGCCCAGCGGCAGCGGCAGGCCGGTGCGCTCCTGCCACCAGACGCCGAGATCGACGATCAGGTGCAGCCCCTGGTTCTGGAAGGTGAGCTGCCCTTCGTGGATAATGAGGCCCGCGTCGTATTTTCCAGCGGCGACCGCTGGGATGATCTGATCGAACGGCACGACTTCATGGCGAAAGCCCGCGGGCAGCAGCAGCCGCAGGGCCAGGAACGCCGTGGTCATCGTGCCCGGCACGGCGATCGGGATCGACGCGAGTTGCTCGACCGTCAACGGCCGGCGCGCAACGACCATGGGGCCGTAGCGGTCGCCCATGCTGCAGCCGCTCGGCAACAGGGCGTAGCGATCGAGCAAGGACGCGTAGGCATGAATGCTGATGGCGGTCACTTCCAACTCGCCGCGCAGGGCCCGGCGGTTGAGGGTCTCGATGTCCTGCAGCTCATGGCGAAACTCGAGGTCGCCGGTGTCGAGCTTGTCGTGCGCCAGGGCGTAGAACATGAAGGCGTCGTCGGGATCGGGGCTGTGGCCGACGTGGATGACTCGCTTGCCCATCGGGAGGTTGCCTCGCGGAATGTCTCGCACCCCATCCGGCAGGCCGATCCCACCGGCGAGAAGGAGTATTGTACGAATCGCGAGCCGGGGGCCGGCGCAACCGACGAAGCATGCCCTCATGCACTCTGTTTGCGCAAGCAGCGCCCGCACCTCGGGGACGAGTTCGGTGGGGATTGCCATCAGTGTAACGTCGTCCGCCTCGCGTGCGGCCTCGATGTCGGCAAATTCCTCATCCTCTGTTTGGTTCTCGTAATGCGCGATGAATTCCTTGACCCGTTTCTCATCCCAGCCAGGGGGGAATTTCTGTTTTTTCATTTTGGCTTTCTCCGTTGTCGGCGACGGAAGGCTTTCCTGGCCTTGCCCTGGGGTTCGTAAGCGGTAATCACAAAGACACTTTCAGGATCCTCGTCTGGAACGTAAAAAACTTGCAGGAACCGGCCAGCCAGCGTCCGGCCAATCTTTCTGCGGGAGTTTCCGGTTGCGCGTAAGTCTTCCCCACGTCCACGTAGCACTTCCGCGACTTCTTGCTCCGTGACCCCGTGCGCATAGATGTGGGGCTGGCCGGTGTCCGGGTCGTGAAAATAGCGGATGTTCATTCCGAACCTCCGCGCCCTAAGTTGTGGTAGCGATTCCTGACTTGGTCAGTGTACCACCACCAGCTTGGAAACGCCATGCTCGGACTCGCCTCGGCGCGCTCAGCGATTCTTGCGGTTGACGCGCCCTGCGGAAAATGGCTACATCGTTTCGGCCTGCCGGCACGGTTGCCGCGCGCCCGACACGGATGTGAGCCATGCTGTTCCCGACGCTTACTTTCATCGGTTTCTTCGCCGTTTTCATGCCCATCTACTGGGCGATCCGGCCGCACCGCGGGCGCATGCTCTGGCTGCTCGCGGCAAGCTGCGTGTTCTACATGAGCTGGAATCCCTGGCTCATCCTGCTCATCCTCTTCTCCGCGTCCGCGGATTACGTCGCCGGCCTGTTCATCGAATCGTCGCCATCGCCGGCGGTCCGCCGCGCCCTGCTCATCGGCAGCATCAGCCTCAACCTGAGCTTGCTCGGCTTCTTCAAATACGCCAATTTCTTCCTCGACAGCACCTATCGCGTCCTGGGGCTCTTCGACGTGTCGCTGTCGCGGCCGACGCTCGACATCATTCTCCCCCTGGGCATCTCGTTCTACACCTTCGAGACTATCAGCTACATCGTCAACGTCTACCGCGGTCGCAGCCGGGCGGTGCGCGATCCGCTCGACTACGCGATTTTCATCATGTTCTTTCCGCACCTGGTGGCGGGCCCGATCGTGCGGCCACGCGATTTCCTGCCGCAGCTCCGCCGGCCCAAGCGGCTCGACTGGGAGCGCATGCATCTCGGCGTGCGCATGATCCTGCTCGGCTTCTTCAAAAAGTCGATCGTCGCCGATTACCTGGGCGAATGGGTCGTCGATCCGATCTTCGCCAACCCGGCCGCCTACGGCTCGTGGAGCATCTGGCTCGGCGTGCTCGGCTATGCGGTGCAGATCTACGGCGACTTCTCCGGCTACAGCGACATGGGCATCGGCCTGGCGCACATGCTCGGCTTCAAGTTGCCGCAGAATTTCAATTATCCGTACCTGGCCGTCAACGTCGCGGACTTCTGGCGGCGCTGGCACATCTCGCTGTCGAGCTGGCTGCGCGACTACCTGTTCATTCCGCTTGGCGGCAGCAAATACGGCACCTGGCGCACGTATCGCAACCTGATGATCGTGATGCTGCTGGGCGGGCTGTGGCACGGGGCCAACTGGACGTTCGTCGTCTGGGGCCTGTATCACGGCCTGCTGCTGGCGGTCCACCGGGCGGTGCCGTGGCCGGGCTGGCTCGGCCGAGCGGCGCTGCGGCCGCTGTGCGTAATCGCGACGTTCGTGGCGGTGTGCGTCGGCTGGGTGTTCTTCCGGGCCGTCTCGCTGGAGCAGGCCGGCCTGATCCTGGCGCGGATGGCCTGGCCGGTCGAGGGCGGCGCGCTGCCGCGCGCCTCGGCCGCGCTGGCGGTGGGTTGTCTGGCGCTGACGCTGCTGGGGCACCTGCTCGGCAGCCACACTAACGTCATCCGCACCGAGCGGCGCGTGCCGGTCCCGGTCATGGCGGGGGCGCTGGCGGTGCTGCTGGCGCTTGGCTTGCTGCTGTTCCCCGAAGGCGGGCGGACGTTTATTTACTTCCAGTTCTGATGCTAGGGCGTACTGGTTTACGTTTAGCGCTCGCAGGCGCCTGCGAGCGCTAAACGTAAACCCGGAAGCCAGGAGACCTCCACGTGACGGACCGATCCCGACGCTCCCCGCGCGGTCGTGCGGTTCTCCTCGGCGCCCTGGCAATCTTCGCCGCCGTGCAGCTGATCGCAAGCGTGCTGCTCGACTATCGTTGGCCGCAGGTGCGCTTTCCGTTTTTCTACCTGCAGCTCGCCCGGCTCGACAGCGGCCGACCGCCCAACGTGCTGGTGCTCGGCAGCTCGCGCACGGGTCATCTGGTGTCCGACTGCGAGGTCGGCCAAGTGATGCGCGACCTGACGGGTGACCCTGAAGTGGAGTGCTTCAACGCCTGCTGCCTGGGCGGCGACTGCGCTGTGTCGGCGCGGATGCTCGACCAAATTCTCGCGCACGGCGTTCGCCCGCGTTGCGTCCTGATCGAGGTCACGCCCGAGCAGGTGTGCCGTCGCAACGGTTGGCTGGTGAACTATCACTTCGGTCTGTTGCGTTGGGATGACGTGCCGAGCTATGTTACGGAGCTGGCGCGCACCCACAACCTGCAGAAATTCATCGGCCTGCGCTGCGTTCCCGGATACTATTACCGGGATCAGATTCGCAAGCACGTGGTACAGCAGCTCGTGGATTGGTACGAAGACCGGCACGCGCACTCGGCTTCGCTCGAATCCCTCGCGCTCGAGGGGAGTGGGCTTGGGCTCCGCGGCGTCCCGGGCGATCGCGCGAAGTGGCAAGGGCGCGTCGCGGAAGGCTTGCGCAACAGCACCAGTGCGACCAATCGCACGACCGGGGACGAACTCCATGCGGTGCGGCGCTGGTTCATCGATTACCAGGTCGGCGGTAACGCGGCGACGGCGCTGGATCGTCAGCTCGCCCAGTGCCGGGCGCACGGTATCGAACCGATCCTCTACAGTCCACCGCTGAGCAGCGCTGCGCGGCTTCCACACCCCGGAAATCGAGGCAGCTTTTCAGGCGTACATGGCCGGCCTGACGCGCAAATATGCCTGCCGCTATCTCGATTACCGCGCCCTCTTTCCGGATGCGTGCTTCCTCGACCACCACCATTGTGGCCTGGAGTGCATGATGCCCTTTAGCCGCATGATCGCCGTGGAAGTGCTCACGCCCGCGTGGAACGCCACGGCCGGCAATGAGCTACCAGGAGATCGACCATGACGCTCCGCTCCCAGCGTTCCCCGCGTGGCCGCGCCGTCCTCCTCGGCGCCCTGACGATCTTCGCTGGCGTCCAGCTCAGCGCCAGCGTGCTGCTCGACTACGCCTGGCCGCAGGTGCGATATCCCAACTACCATGAAGTCCTGGCGCGCCTCGACACGACCGCGCCGGCGCCGAACGTCATTTTCCTCGGCAGCTCGCGCACCATGTGCCTCTTGAACGACGGCCGAATCAGCGAGCTAGTGCGGGCGCAGACCGGGGACGCCACGGTGCAGTGCTTCAACGGGGGCGTGGCGACCGCGGACCCCATCGTGTACGAACGCTTCCTGCAGGATCTGCTTAAACGGGGAGCCCGGCCGCGCTACTTGCTGATTGAGGTGTTGCCCGAGGGCGTGAATCAGCGGATCGGCTGGCTGTGCACGTATTCGCTGCAGTTCCTCCGCTGGGGCGAAACGCCGGCGTACCTGCAGGACCTGATCGTCACCAACAACATGCTGCGCTTTGTCGGCACGCGGTTGACGCCGCTGTACATGTACCGCGATCAAATTCGGCACCAGGTGGCGGAGGAGGCCGCGGAGTGGTATGAGGGACGCCGTGCCGCCGCGCTGCCGCCCAGCAGCGGACCGGCGCCGCGGAAGATTGAGCTGTTTCAGAAATCGTTGGCGGCCCAGCTGCGCGCCAACCACATCGATCCGATCCAGGCGACGAGGGCCGACATCGACGTCGTGCGGCGCTTTGTGCGCGACTACCGGCCCGGCGGCAACGCCGCCGCCGCCCTGGAGCGATTGCTGGCCACTTGCCAGGCGCACGGCATCCAGCCGATCCTGCTGGGAGTGCCGCTCAGCGGCGCCCATCGTGAGATTTACACGCCGGAGATCGAGGCCGCGTTCCAGGCGTACATCGCCGAGGTGGAGCGCAAGTATTCGTGCCGCTTTCTGGATTATCGGGCCGCGCTGCCGGACACGGTCTTCCTCGATCACCACCATGCGAACATCGAGGGCGGGGAGCGCTTCAGTGAACGGATCGCCGTCGAGGTGCTGGCGCCGCTGTGGAGCGGACAATCGCACCCCATCGAATAGGTCAGTTCGCAATCAGACCGTGCTGCCGCTCGTGAATCAGGATGTAGGTGATCATCGATGCCTTGGCGGCCCGCATCCGCCCGCTCGCAGCGCGATACCGGCCCTCGAGCTCCTGCAGCTGGGCCCGGCCGGCGGGCGTCGCGAGCAGGGCTTGCAGTTCCTTTTCCCGCTCGGGCAGGGTTTTCTTCGGATTCATGAGATCTTTTCCCAAAGCGCATGGGTCTCTGCCGCCGCTGCCATTAATCAAGACGTGACCGGCTGGGCCCCGTTGTTCGCCTTTTCCAGGCCCTTGCCGCTATAGAAGCGCACCGTGCCGTCCTCCACCCGGAGCAGGTAGGCATCGGGCTGTCCGCTTTTGATGATCGTCGCCTTGCGGCCCTGCTGGCCGCCAAAGCGGATAATCACCCGTTCGCCAACGGAAAAGCGCGTCATGGAGATCGTTCCAGTCAGCTGCGTGCTGAGCAGCATTGAAGTAGGTCAGGCTTTTGAGCCTAACTGTCAGGCTCGAAAGCCTGACCTACTTAAAATCGCGATGCTCGATCGGGACGAGCGAAGTGCCGATGGAGGGACAACAGAAGGTTGTCGCGGCCAGGAGTGCTCAACACGGCCCAAGGTTATCTTAATTGTAGACACGGAGTGGGAATTAGCAAGGCCGGCCGGTTGTAGCAATTCGCGCGCGCTTCGCTCCAGCGCTGCTATAACGTTTCGGGCCCACGCCGCGGGGTGAGTCTTCGAACCCCGCGGGTTCGTTGACCCGCGGGGTTCGAAGACTCACCCCGCGGCGTGGCCGATTGTGTTTTTTGGGCAGGCAGATCATCAAATCTCCACACATGCAACAGCTTACAGCATCGGCGAAAAAACGAAACGCGACCGGTCCACTTCGAAACTTGTGGTGTTCAATACCTATCGATTCTAAGCCGGGCCCACGCGCCGGAACCAGAATCGACCCCGCCCGAGCGGATCCCGCAGTGCCATTGTTGAAGGTACTTTAGGTGGCTGCCGAGCATGGATGCCACAAGCCATTTGTAGCCAAGGAGTTAATCCATGCCCTGGTTGTCAGCCTGCAGTCGGTGGTTGGGGATGACGTTGGGGCGGTGCCGTGCGGTTCGGGCGCGGCGGCCGGCCAGGCCGAGCTGGCTCACGCTCGAGTCGCTCGAAGATCGCTGTGTGCCCGCCGTGACCATCGCCGAGTTCGCCAACGGCATTCCCTTCAACGCCAGCCCCTGGGGTATTGCCGCCGGGCCCGACGGTAACCTCTGGTTCACCGAGTCCGGCACCACCCAGATCGGGCGCATCACTCCGTCCGGCACCGTGACGCAGTATGGCGGCCTCACGCCCAGCAGCAGCCCGGAAGGCATCACGCTCGGCCCCGACGGCAACCTCTGGTTCACCGAGTTCGCCGCCGACCAGATTGGCATGATCACCCCCACCGGCACCGTGACCGAGTACGGCAACGGCGACGGCATCACGCCGGGCGCCGAACCGCTGAGCATCACCGCCGGCCCCGGCCCCAACGCCAACAACCTCTGGTTCACCGAGTACGGCAGCAATCAAATCGGCGAAATCACCGCCAGCGGCCTGGGCGCCGGCATGGTCACCGAATGGAGCTCCGGCATCACCGCCGACGCCGGCCTTTCGGACATCACGCTTGGCCCCGACGGCAATCTCTGGTTCACCGAGAATAACGCCAACCAGATCGGCATGATCACCCCCGGCGGCTCGGTCACCGAGTTCCCTACCGGCATCACGCCTCCCCCCAACAGCGGCCCGCTCGGCATCACCGCCGGCCCCGACGGCAACCTTTGGTTCACCGAAGGCGATCAGATCGGCCAAATCAACCCGACAACGCATGTTGTCACCGATTTCAGCACCGGCATCACGGGCACCAACCTCACGAGCATCACGGTGGGCCCCGACGGCAACCTCTGGTTCACCGAGGGCATCAGCAATCAGATCGGCCGCATCACCACCGCGGGCGTCGTTACCGAGTTCAACGTAGGCATTTCGCCGAACAGCGATCCGCTCGGCATCACCACGGGGCCGGACGGCAACGTTTGGTTCACCGAGTTCACCGGCAATCGTATCGGCAAGGTTACGGGCGTGCAGAGCGCGACGACCACCGCGCTGAGCAGCTCCGACACGGCCCCGGTCGTCGGCGAGACCATCGTGCTCACGGCCACCGTCGCGACGGCGGTATCCGGCATTCCGGCGCCCACGAGCGGCGTGGTGACGTTCTCCGACGGCAACCGTGTGCTGGGGGCGGCGGCACTGTCGGGCGGCCTGGCCGTCTTCAGCACCGACGTGCTGTCGGCGGGCACGCACCAGCTGACGGCGACTTTCGCCGGCAACGCGAGCTTCACGTCCAGCACGTCGACTCCGCCCGTCACCGAGCAGGTCAGCGCGGCGAGCACCAGCACGAGCCTGGTGACATCCGGCACCCCAACGATCTACGGCCAGCCGGTCACGTTCACGGCTACCGTCAGCGCGACGAACAGCCCGGCCACGCCGACGGGCACCGTCGGCTTCTTCGATGGCAGCACGCTGCTGGGAACAGCCTCCCTGTCCGGCGGCGTGGCGTCGTGGACCACGGCGACGCTGACTGCGGGCGACCACCCGCAGATCACCGCGACTTATAACGCGACGGCCAATTTCAACACCAGCAACACCGACGCCACGCCGCTGGACCAGGACGTGACGGCCGCCATGACCGGCACCGAGTTGATTACCTCCGCCAGCGTCACGGTCTACGGAGTGCCGGTAACGCTTACCGCCATCGTCGGCGCGACGAACAGCCCGGCAACCCCGCTGGGGACGGTCAGCTTCTACGACGGGACCACCCTGCTCGGCACGGCGTCGTTGTCCGGCGGCGTCGCGTCGCTCAGCACCGCGGCGCTCACCGCCGGCGACCACCGCAACACGGTGACGGCCGTCTACAATCCCACCGCGAACTTCCAGACCAGCAACTTCTTATTCCCGCTCGACGTGCTGGTCAGCCCGGCCATGACCAGCATTGCGCTGCAATCCGCCGCCATGTCGACGGCCGGGCAGGTCGTCACCTATGTTGCGACGGTCAGCGACACCAATAGCCCCGCCGTCCCGCTGGGATATGTCACCTTCCTCGACGGCGGCAACGTGATCGGC
Source organism: uncultured Gemmataceae bacterium (assembly GCA_963834865.1). GTDB lineage: Bacteria > Planctomycetota > Planctomycetia > Gemmatales > Gemmataceae > CAWIDK01. The sequence continues at coordinate 398,129 of CAWIDK010000004.1, read as the reverse complement.
ACCAGCACGCTCTCGGGCGGCGTGGCGGTGCTCACGACGACGCCGACGCTCGCCGGCGGCCATCGGATTACCGCCGCGTACACGCCGACGGCCAACTTCCAGGCCATCAGCACCTTGACGCCGTTCATGCAGCAAATCAGCGCCGGCGCCGCCGCCCGGGTCGTCTTCGGCCAGCAGCCGACGTACACCTACTCCGGCGTCGCCTTCATGCCGCCCGTGACAGTCTTCGTCGCGGATGCCTGGGGCAACCCCGTGAACAGCAGTGCGCCGGTAACCATCGCCATCGGCAACAATCCGGGCGGCGCGATCCTCGGCGGCACGCTCACACGGCCGGCCGTCAACGGCGTCGCAACCTTCACCAACCTGTCGCTCAACAGCCGGGGCAGCGGCTACACGTTGACAGCCACCAGCACCGGTCTGACGCGTGCGACCTCGACCGCGTTCGTCGTCTCGCCGGCGACGCATTTCAGCGTTACCGCGCCGACCAGTGTGCAGTCCGGCGCGACCTTCAGCATCACCGTCACCGCCCTGGACAGCAGCGGCATCGTCAATCCCTTGTATCTGGGAACGGTGAAGATCATGAGCAGCGACCCGCTCGCGATGACCCTGCTCGCCAGTTACACGTTCACCGCCGCCGACGCCGGCAAGCACACGTTCACGTTCACGATGCCCGCGACCCTGCAGACCGTGGGCAAACAGACGCTCACCGCAACCGACATCCTCAAGGCGACGATCGTCGGCAGCCGCGTGATTACCGTGACCGCGGCGTGACCTAAATCACCGTGCGCGATGCACCCTGCCCAACTCGTCAAGGAGGTTGAGCGATGGGCATTGTCGGCGCCCTGGTCAGTCTGGGCCTGATCGTCATCATCCTCGTTGACGGCTTCGAGGTCATGGTGCTGCCGCGGCGCGTGACTCACCCGTACCGGTGGACTCGCCTCTTCTACCGGATTTGCTGGAGCATCTGGCGATCGCTCGCGCAATGGGTGCCGGGCGCCAAAAGGCGTCAGACCTTTCTCAGCCTCTTCGGCCCGCTGTCACTGCCGACGCTGTTCGCGACGTGGGTGCTCGGGCTGATCGTCGGCTTCGCCGGCCTGCACTGGTCGCTCGGCACGGCGCTGCACACCGGCGACGGCGAAGCGGGCCTACTGGCCTACCTGTACCTTAGCGGCGTGACCTTCTTCACGCTGGGCTACGGTGACGTGACGCCGGCCGGCTGGGGCGGGCGCGCGCTGGCCGTGGCCGAGGCGGGCCTGGGCTTCGGCTTTCTCGCCGTCATCATCGGCTACCTGCCGGTGCTGTTTCAGGCGTTTTCGCACCGCGAGCTGACAATCTCGCTCCTCGACGCGCGTGCCGGCTCGCCGCCCAGCGCTGCCGAGCTGCTGCGCCGGCTGGCGCATGCCAAAAGCTGGGCGGCCGTGGACCCGTTCCTCGGCGAATGGGAACGCTGGGCCGCCGAATTGCTCGAAAGCCACCTCTCCTTTCCGGTACTGAGCTATTATCGCTCGCAGCACGACAACCAGTCCTGGCTGGCCGCCCTCACCACCGTCCTCGACACCTGCGCGTTGCTGATCGCGGGCGCCCGCCAGTGCAACGCCTATCAGGCCCAGCTCACGTTCGCCATGGCCCGGCACGCGGCCGTCGATCTCGCCCTGGTATTCAAGCGCCCGCCAATCGCGCCGATTCCGGACCGTTTGCCGGCGGAGCGGCTGCTGCGGCTGCGCGAGCTACTCGCGGCCGCCGGCCTGCCGCTGCAAGACGGGCCTGCTGTCGATCAGAAGCTCGCCGAGCTGCGGGCGATGTATGAGCCGTTCGTCAACGCCCTGGCCCTGCACTTTCTGTTCGCGCTGCCGCCCATCCTGCCGGACAAGCCGGCCGTCGACAACTGGCAGACCAGCGCGTGGACGCGCCGAACGCCCGGCATCGGCAGCCTGCCGCCCGTCCGCGACGGCGACGAGCACTTCGAATGAATCAGGGGGCTTGGCCTGCTTCAAATCCAGGCAACCCGATCTTCCGGCACGTTGCGCCGAGGCAATCAACCTTCGTCGTTCGTGGCTAATCTATGGTAAGGCATCGCTTGTCCGGGGGAGAAAGACGGCCGTGTTCGAATCGGGGCGGTCAAATCACACGGAGCGTCTACGGGCCGTTCGCCGAACGGCAAATTGAGTAGTCCAGCGATACCATAAGTGGCTTGCAAGCCATTCTCTCTCGTGTTGGTCACCGTCTCGCCATACTCTCCGCTTGAGTCATGGGTTGGTCGGGCTGTCTACGTATTCCGGGCTGCGATCAAGGCATTGATTTCTTCATTCGCGGGACGGATCTCGAAGCCGCCCGCGCGAACTCCTGGATGCTTGGACATCAACTGGATCGCGTGGTTCAGGTCGCGGGCCTCCAGGAACATAATGCCGCCCAGTTGCTCCTTGCTTTCGGCGTAGGGACCATCGGTGACGAGAAGCTGCCCGCTTCGCCGACGCACCGTCGCCGCGTTCCTGGCCGCTTGGAGGGCTTCTCCGCCCAGAAAATGCCCGCCCCTGCGAAGCTCGTCGTCATACGCGAATCATCCCTCCACGAAGGACTTGTGCTCGCTTTCGGACATCTGGGCCCAGTTGGTCTCGTCGTGGAATCCAAGGCAGATGAACTTCATATCGGCAACCTCATTCTTGATGGAAAATGACTCTTCCCAGCAAGTAGTCGTTTGGGGAGGCCGCAATTCGACAGGCCGGCAGATTTTTTTAGCCCAGCTCACGCAGGCGTCTTTCGAGGAACCGGCGCTCCGGCTCCTGTCGGGCACGGGCGAGGGCTCTTCGGTACGATGCGCGAGCGTCAGCCGTCCGACCCAGCCGCCGGCACAGATCGGCCCGCAGCTCGCTGGAAGCACGACAGTAAGAGGAAGACGCGTTGTCGTGCACACCGGCGATCCTCGCGCTCCGGCAAGCTTCTCGGACTGTCCGAGCGGATCAGTGCGAAGACGCTTGGGTCCGTCCCAGGGACGCTTGCGCCTCCTGCGTCAGGTACGTCACACCCGGCCCCGCGGCGAGTTGCACGAGCAGCCGACGTGCCTCCGGGTTCCCGATGAATTCCAGTGCTTCCACCGCTCGTATCTGGCGGACAGTGTCCGCCCCGAGGCTGGCACCATCCAGCCAGTCCAGCAGCGCTTCCAGGCGCCGCTTCATCTCCAGGGACGGCTTGCCGGTCAGCGCCGTTCGCAGCGCAGGCACGGCGTGCTCCGCCAGCGCCTTCAGCTCCTTGGTCGCGTTCTCGCGGTCCGCAAACGCGTCGCTGTCCAGATCGGCGAGCAGGCGCTCAATCCGTTTCGTATCCACGGGCTTGATACTCTGAAGTTGCTTTCCCAGGAACGCGACCGCGCCGGCGGGGGAGGACACCAGCCGGCCCAGCGCGGCGTACCCGGCCTTCGCGTCCCCGGCGAGATCCTTCCAGTCCGCTTCGAGGTCCGCGGGCGAGCGTTCGGCCACTTCCCGCTGCCGTCCGGTGAGGGTGCTCACGTCCCAGATGTGGGCTTGCTTGTCCAGCCCGCCCGAGACGAGCGTCCGGCCGTCCGGCGAGAAGGCCACGGCGATCACCCAGCGGGCTTTCAAGGAATCGACCGCCTTGCCGAAGCAGCCGAGCTCCTTGCCGGAGAGCAGGTCCCACAGGCGCACCGTGCCATCGTAGCCCGCCGTGGCCAGCGTACGGCCGTCAGGTGAGAACGCCAGCCCGCAGACCTCGTGGATATCGTCGGGGAGCAGGCCGCGCCAACCGCCCGTCGCGATTTCCACCAAGGTGCCGCCTTCCGCGAGGGTTCGGCCGTCCGGCGACAGGGCGCGGCGCGGGAGCACGTCGGCGTCGCGCCCACTCAGAGCGGAGCGGCGCTCCTTTCCGGTCGCCACATCCCAAACGCAGTAGCCATGCGGCGCGAGCCCGCCTTGCTCTTTCCCATCGTCGCGGACGGGTTGGGGAAGGCGGCCCGTGGCGAAGAGCGTGTTGCCGTCGCGTGTAAAGGTCACCGACTCGACACATTCCTGTGGACCGCGCATTTCGCGGACCAACTTTCCGGTAGCAAACTCGTAGAGTCGCACAGGGGCCGCGATTGCATTATACCCGCCACAGGCGATGTGCTTGCCGTCCGGCGAGAAGGCTGCGCAAAGACCCGCGAAGTCGCGCACCCTTTCCCCGGTGCGGCGGTTCCAGACGATCACGCCGGGCTCCTTCGGCATTGATTGCTGGGCTGTCACGACAAACTCATTGTCCGGTGAGAACATGATCCGCGAGAGGTGGGCAGGGTTGGCATACTTGGTGGGCGGCACATCCAGGCGGCGCACTTCCTTGCCGGTCTGCGCCTCCCACAACCGAGCCGTGCCGTCCCACGCGGCGGTGGCAATCCACCGGCCATCCGGAGAGAACGTGACCGAAGTTAGACGATCGGTGTGGCCCGGCAGCGAGCGGATCGGCCGGCCCGTGTCGGCCTCCGGCTTGGCGCCCGCGTCAGCGCCGGGCTCAGGCCCCGCCGTTTGCGCGGGGGCGGGCGGTTCCGCCGGCACCCCGCGGGCAGCGAGGACACCGGTCGCGGCGGCCACGAGGCCGATCGCCAACAGCAACACCGCGGCAGCGGATCGCAACTGGCTCTTGAACATCGCTCGAAGCACTCCTTCCGTCATCTGAACCACCCGGACCGAGACGCCAGCCGCCCGCCCCGCTGCGAACGCCGCCGCGGTCCGGGCCGTCGTCGCGACCAGGGGCTCCGGCAGCGCTGACCCCGCCGGCCGGGTGGTGTCGGCCAGCAGCACCACTGCCGGCGCCAGGCCGCGCCGACGCAGCCGGCCGCGCAGGAGCAGTCGGCCGCGCTCCAGCCGGCCCCGGAGCGTCCCCTTGGCCAGGCCCAGGTGCTCCGCGGCCTGGTCCTGCGTCAGGCCCTCGAAGTAGCACAAGACGAGCGGGGCACGGTACTTGTCGGGCAGGCGCTCCAATTCCTCGTGCAGGATCGCGTTCAACTCGCGCCAGGTCAGATCGTCCGGGGCTTCTTCCGGGGCGGGCGCGTGGCGCGCGGCGCGCGGCTCTTCCGGCGCTGCCGGGCAGCCGCGGCAGTCCGGGCCTTCAGTGCTAGCCGGTAGGCCACGCCGTGCAGCCAGCTACCCGCCGAGCCCCGCTTGCGGACCGAGCCGGCCCGCCGGGCCAGGACGAGGAAGGTAGCCTGGAACACATCCTCGGCGTCCTGCCGCTGGTGCAGCACGTTGCGGGCGACGGCCAGGACCATCGCCCCGTGCCGCTCGACCAGCGCGGCGAACGCGGCCTCGTCCTTGTGCGTGAGGAAGCGCTCCAGCAAGTGCTGGTCCGGAGGGCCGCCGCGGGCCTGGGCCGACAGGAGGCCCCCGATAACAGCGTTCAAGGCTGTCTTCGCCATCCCGTCGCCATCCTCATCTTCCCCCAGTCGATTGGTCTATTAACTAGTGCCCTGCCGCGCGGGCAGGAGCCTGAACTTTTTTCGCAGCGTGTTCCTGAAATGTCACTTCTGCAGGTATAGCCACACGAAGCCGGTATGCTCCTCGTGGATGAACGCGGAGCGCTGCACGCAGGTGCTCGTGCAATTACGCTATAATGATTCGGACCTGTTAGCTGGCCAATGATAAGAGACAACCGGCGTGCCGATTCCGAGCGACCAGCTTCCGATTGGTGAGGGAGTCCACCCCGACGGCACCCCTGGCGCCGAGTTTTCGTGGATCGCCCAATGCTGGACGCCCTCGAAGAGTTTGGGCCCGCTGAAAAGCACGAGGATGGGCGATTCGTTTACGAATGTGTGAGCCAGCCCGACGCGATCTTCGAGGGACTGAAACGCGACCGACAGGACGACGGCCTTTGCTACTCGCTGCGGCCGACCCACGATCCCATGGCCCCGGACGCCGAGACCCTGCCGCGTTACGGCTTCACATTCCTGACCTTTGTTCGTCCCGGCGTCGGCGGCTACGTCGTGTTTGATTGGGCCTGGCGGGAGGAAGATAGCCACTTGCCCGGTCACCCGATGAACTGGGAAACCGATTTTACGAGGCGCACATGGCCGACAAACTGACGGAGTATCTGCAAGCCCATCCCTGCAAGGGGTTCCGTGCCGTTCCCTTCTACTCCGAGCTCGGCGACTTCGTCACGTATTACGTGCGCGGCGAGCGCTGTTACGAGCGGCGCATCGACGACCTGCTGACCGTCTACCTGTCGATGGAGACGAAAGAGCTGGTGGGTTGCAAGATCAAGGGCGTCAAACATCTGCTGCAAACCGCGGGCGATTTCTTGGTTTCCATCAACGGCGGCAAGGTAAAGCTGGCCTTCTTCTTCGCCCTGGGAGAGAAAGTCGCCCGCGATCCGGAGCAAAAACGCTTGTACCAGGAATTGGCAGCGATGGCCAACGATGCGGAATTGCAGCTTGCCTGACCGATGCAGCAAGGCATACAGCGAGGATCCCGCCATGTCCGAGAAACTCAAGGAATTCGTGCGGCAGAGCATCGACGAGCTGCTCCAGGAGTTGCCGGCCGAGGAACGGCTCAAGGGGCTACCGGCGGAGGAATTGCGCAAGCGGCTGTCCACCGAGGAACGGCTCAAGGGCCTGTCGGCCGAGGAAGTCGCCGAGGCACTTCCGCCCGAGGTTCTGGCCGCCCTTGCTCGCAAGCTCCAGGCGAACGGTTCCTCGTCCAAACCGCTGTGACCAGCGTCGCGGCCACCAGCGAGCGGCGAGCCTCGACCTCAAACAGCGGCAGCCTCAGCGGGGGGGGCCATTCAGTGCCATTCTGTACACTATCTGCAGATCGTCCGTCATGCGAAAAAGGAAGAATCCTGCGCGAGCAGCTTGACAGGCAGGCGGGCCGGGGTTCAATGGAGGCATTTCGAAATAGGCTGACCGCCACCGCGATAGGCTGAACGGCGTGCCGCAACAGCGTTACCGGCCCGTGATAGGCTAGCCGGGAAATATGCTGACCGGCAGTTGTCGAGCGAATTCGTGAGTTGTTGGCTCAGCCAGGGGTCACACACCTTCGCGAAACCGAGAACGCCGAATCGCAAGATCGGCCTCACGACCCGGGCGCGGCTTCGTCCCAAAACGATGCGATTACGGAAAGTGTTGGCCCAAAGGAGAACTTCATGTCTGCGCAAGATTTCGATGGGGCTTTCAGCAGGCTGCAAGCGAAGACAAGATCCCGATCGGAAAGGTACGGGGCGGTACGGGGCCGTTGCAGGCTGCGATTTCTTCGCAACACTAGTTGCCGGTGACGAAGCATTGTTTGCTCTTAAATGGAAAATCCAGCGGACAGACAAACAATGCGCCCGAAGAATGCAGGCATTCTGAACCGTATTGAGCAAAACATATCGGCGTTTGAAGCGGAAAGGCGCGACGAGCTTGGCCAGAAAGTAGAATGGAAGCGCCGCGGAAAAGGCAGCGGCAACAATGCGATTCTGACGGTTTGGTATAGGGACCGGGCAAACCAAGAGGAGAGTAAAGATGAATGGGCAGAGAAAATGATCCCACGGTTCCTGGCTTGCATCCGCTCATATGCGATCGGCTAGCGATACTCCACTGACCGCGAAGACCGTTGCTCAGGCTGCCGAACTCTCCGGAGTCGCCTGGGCATAGAAAGGGGACGCAGTTCATTTCGCCTGCGTCGCCGCGGGCATACAAGCTGTGAGGCCTCACAAACCCCGGTTTCGACGCGGCGAAGGAACCAGCATGGAATCGGTATACCTGGAAACAACATTTATTAGCTATCTGGTCGCTGGTCCCAGCCGTGACCTGATTGTCGCCGGCCACCAGCAGATCACCCAGGAATCGTGGACCTGTTTCAGTAAGAGCGGCAGACGGTGCGAGCCGTCCGGCGCCGGGGCGGAGGTGGAACCCGGGCGGCGCGAGCGCGGGCGGGCTCGGCTTAGCGGATCAGCCCCTTGCGTTCAAGAAACTCCCGCGCTACATCGACCTCCGAGCGTTTGTTGACGGCCACCTCGTAGTTGAGCCGGCGCATGGTTGAATCGTCGAGCTGGCCGCCGAGGCGATCGAGCAGCGGGCCGATCTCGGGATGCCTTCTGAGCAGCGCCGCGCGGACCAGGGGCGCCCCGTGGTAATGCGGGAAGTAGCCGCGGTCGTCTTCCAGCACGACGAGTTCGAGTGCCTGGATTTGCCAATCGGTGGCGAAGCCGATCACGAGGTCTGCTTCTTTTTGCTTCAGCGCCTCGTACAGCAGGTTCGGGCTCACCTTGATCGGCGGCCGATCGAAATGGAGATCATATTTTTGCAGCAGGCCGTTCCAGCCGTCGGGGCGGGTGAGGAAGCTCATATCGATCACGACCTGCAGCTGGGGCGTGCGCCGCAAATCGCTGATGGTCCGCAGCCGATACCGGCGGGCCGTCTCCTGCGTCACGCTCGGAGCATAGGTGTTGTCCAGGCCGAACGGTTGCAGCAGCACGAGGCCGTAACGCCGGCGCATCTCGGCGCGGACCAGGTTCGTGGTCTGTGACCTGTCGGCCGGCACCGGCATGTCCAGGCCCTCCTTGCTTGTCAGCAGGTTTCCTGTGTACTCGGCATACAGGTCGATCTCGCCCTGGTGCAACGCCTGCAATATGGTGCTGGTCCCGAGGTTCGACACGATCTCGACGCGCAGGTCGGTGTGCGCCTGCAGGGTCTGCTTGAGGATCTGGGACAAAATCTGCCCTTCGATGAAGTCCTTTTCGCCGATGACGACGTTGGCACGGCGATGAAAAAAGCGCGTTCGACGACGCCCGCGCCCGCATAGAGCGCCAGCGCCAGAATCACCGCGCCGCCCACGGACATGCCCAGCGCACTGTTCTTGCGGGCCAGGACGGCGATGCCGCCCAGGCTCCAGAACAATAGCAGCGTCAAGGCGAGCACCGGCAAAGCGCCAAGCCAGATCAGGCCGCGATCGGCGCGGGTCAGGCCGTTGTTGATGTAATCGCCCAACCCGCCGGCGCCGATGAGGGCGCCGATGACGATCATGCCGCTGGCATAGACGGCCGCGGTCCGCACGCCCGCCAGTATGACCGGGAGGGCCAGCGGCAGCTGGACGTGCCACAGGATTTGCCCGCCGGTCATGCCCATGCCGCGGGCGGCGTCGCGCACGGCCGGCGCGACCTGGGTGATGCCGACATAGGTGTTCATGACGATGGGGAAAAGGCTGTACACGACCGCGGCGAACAGCGCCGATTGCTGGCCGAGGCCCAGCACGGGGATGAGCAACCCGAGCAGCACCAGGCTCGGCACCGTTTGCACCAGGGCAAGGACCGCCGTGACGGGACCCGCGATCCGCGGCAGCCGTGTGAGGACGAGGCCCGTCGGAATGCCGGCGAGCAGCGCCAGCCCCAGCGCACGCAGGGTCAACGACACGAAAATCACCGTCTGCGGGCCGAGCGTGTCCCGGCTGCGATCCCAGGCGCTCCAAATCTCGTCGAAGAAGACGACGGCGAGCATGGCTTCCTCACGCAGGCGATTGCACCTGGGCCACAGCTTCGAGGTCCGCCAGAATGCGCTGCCGCAGCGCCGCCGCGGAATAGCTGCCCGCGTGCGCACCGTCGATCGCCACCGGCGCATTCTCGCCGGCGCCGGTCAGCGCGACCAGCGCCTGGCCCAGCGGCAATTCGGCCGCGAGGCGCAGCGACGGCGCGACCGCGGATGCCGCGGGCAAATCCCCAATGACCTGCCCGAGACGCAGCACGCTCAACGCCAGATCGACGCCGCGACCGCCAAGGAACCGGCGAACGCCGTCGCCGGCGGGATGCAGCAACAGGTCGCGCAACGTCCCCTGCTGGGCAATTCGGCCGTGGTCGAGCAGCACGATCTCGTCGGCAAGCCGGCCAGCCTCGATGATGTCGTGCGTGACCAGCACGACCGTCTTGTGGAGCTGCGCGTTGAGATGCAAGAATTCTTCGTAGATCGATTCGCGCGTGCCCGGGTCGAGGCGCCGAACGGCTCGTCCATGAGCAGCAGGTCGGGGTCAGCGGCGAGTGCCCGCGCCACCCCGACGCGCTGCCGTTGGCCGCCGGAAAGCTCCGCGGGCAGCCGCCGGCCGAACTGCGCCTCGCGCAGGCCGACCAGCTCCAGCACCTCGCCGATGCGCCGGCGGATGCGCTCGCGGTCCCAGCCGAGCAGCCGGGGGACGGTGGCGACGTTGGCCGACACGTTGACGTGCGGGAACAGGCCGGCGTCCTGAATGACGTAACCGATGGAGCGGCGCAATACCTCGGGCCGCTGGTCGCGCACGTCATGCCCGCGGACCAGCACCCGGCCGGCCGATGCCTCCTCGAGCCGATTGATCAGCCGCAAGCTCGTGGTCTTGCCGCAGCCGCTCGGCCCGAGGAGCGCGACGATCCTGCCCGCGGCAATCTGCAGGCTGACCCCGTCGACTGCGTGGACGCCGCCGGGGTAGAGCTTGCGCACGTCCTGAAATTCAACGGCGGGCAGGTCGCTCATGGGGCCATTCTACTGCATGGCGCGTGCGACACACACACGCACCAACCCCGCCTGCCATTTCACGGGCCGACCTCCGAACATCCGAACACGCTCTTCAGCAGTACAATGGGGGTGAAGGAGGTTCCCATGCCGCTACGCGATCATTTTCGACCACCGGTGAGCAAAAAATCGTCGTGGGAAGGTTTCCACGCCATGTGGCCGACGTGGATCGTCCACCAGTTACGCAATCAGCTCCCGCCCGGTTTCGTCGCCGAGCCGCGCGTCCATCTGGGAACCCTCATGGAGATCGACGTGGGGGCACTGGAATCGGACGACGCTCCGCGAGTCGGGGCGTCCAGCGGAAACGGCAACGGCGGCACGGCAACCGCGGCGTGGACCGCCACTCCGCCAGCGGTCGCGGTCGACACGGAACCGCCCGACGAATATGAGTACGAGGTCCGCATCTTCGACGTCGAGCGCGAACGCCAACTGGTCGCCGCTATCGAGTTTGTCAGCCCCGCGAACAAAGATCGCCCGGAGTCACGGGAGGCCTTCGTCGCCAAGTGCGCCGCGCTGCTTCGCAAGGGCGTCGCCGTCAGCATCGTCGATCTCGTCACGATTCGTCGGTTCAACCTGTACGCCCAGTTGATGGCGTTCATCCGGCACCCGGACCCAGTCATGACGGCCGACGAACCACCCACCTACGCGGCATCCTGCCGCTGGATGACGAAGGGTACGCGGGCGCGATTGGAGGCCTGGTCCCACACCATGACCATCGGCCGGCCGCTGCCGACGCTGCCGCTGTGGTTGGCGGAAGCGCTGGTGATTGCGCTCGATTTGGAGCCGAGTTACGAGCAAGCGTGCCACGATTTGTGGATCTCGTGAAAAGCCGATTCACTGCCCCTTCATCGGCGGCGGGCTGCCGACGGTGCGGATGATGTCGTCCGGCGCCGGTTCGAGCCGCCGGCCCGACAGCTCGCCGGCGACCATGCGCACCATCAGCTTGCCTTGCCGTTCCACGTGGTAGAACGGAATGTGCGGCTCGCCGTGGGCCTCGCCAACGCCGGAATCGTCCGTCAGGAACATGAACTGGCCGCCGGTCAGCATCGCGCAGCTTCGCATCACCAGCTCGGTGGCCGCGTCGTAGCCGCTGCACGCCAACGGATAGATCGCCACACCCTGCTTGCACAGCGCGTCGGCCGCGGCCATCGCTTTGCCGATGTCCTGCGCGTGCGGCGGCGCGTCGGCGACCAGGAACAGCACCCGCGCCGTGTCGGCGGTGCGCCACTGCATCTTGACCGATTCTTCGAGCCCGACCTCCATCGCCTCGGGGTAATCGCCGCCGCCCTCGGCCTTCTGGGCCCCCAATCGGGTACGGAATTCCTCGATGGACGTAGTGAAGTCGAACTTGCGCGTGAGATATTCATCGCCACGGTCGCGATACACGACCAGGCCGTAGCGCTGGTTGACGTGCGGGAATTTCGTCGCGAGGGTGGTGGCAATCGCCTTGAACTCGGAATTGAGATACGACAGCTCATCACCCATGCTGCCGGTCGTGTCCACGAGGAAAACCAGGTCGAGGTTCTTCGGCAGCGGGGCGGCGACGCTCGACAGCGACACGTCACAGCGTCCGGTTTCGCGATCCACCGCCTGCTTGACCGCCGCGGAGCCGTCCGGCGGCGTGACGGTCACGGTCAGGTCCCCGTCCACGCGGTCCCACGACGCGACGAACACCACCCGCCCGTCGCTACGCGTGATGAGCTCGACGGCGTTCTGACTTTCGTTGCTGATGCGGACGCGGGCGTTGCCCAGCGGACTGCCGTCGCGGCCCTTGACGGTGACAATGAGACGCCGGCCGAAGAGCTTGCCGGTCAGGTTGCTGATGGAGGCGTCCTGGCCCATCTTGCTGGCGAACCGGCGGAACGCGTCGGGGAAGAGATTGTCGTCGAAGCTGCCAGCGGTGAGCCGGCCCGACTGCGGCTCCGGCGATTCTTTTTTCTTCCAGGCGCCCGGACCCTTGGGCGTCGGCCCGACAAGGGCATCGGCGGCGGCGCCTTCGCGCGATTTGGGCTCCGCGACCGGCTTGGCGGGAGGAGACTTTGGTGATTCCTCGGCACCACCAACGGGCGGTCGGCCGCCGCCGAGCCCGCCAGGACCGGGTGCGGGTTCGACAGACTTCGGGTCGTCGGGCCTCCTGTCAACAGGCCTCATTGCCGTGTCGCCAGGCTTCTTCTCCTCGGACTTCCTCGCCTCATGGGTCATATCTCTCTGTAACACGGCCGTCGGGGCTGTATTTACCTTTGGCAGGCTTCTCTGGAGGCGCTCCGCTACCACCGACAGAGGTACCCACGCTCGTGAAGGTGGATTCCGCGGCCTTTTGGCCTGGACAGCCACTGGCAACCGCCAGCATGAAAGCAACCAGGACGCAGCAACTTGCGGCACGCATTGCAGTCTCCTTTCCCGGCTCATCGACATCGCGAATAGCCAGGCACTAGGTACAAATCGTACGTGACAATTCTTAGTCCCGGAGGGACGGTAGATAGTAGCCCAGCACGTCAGTGCTGGGTTATCACGGGCAACGAGCCCTCAAGTCCCGTAGGGACGGCAGAAGCCAGCAGCCTCCTTCTGCCGTCCCTACGGGACTTGAGGATCGCTATTCGCCGGGGAACCCAGCACTGACGTGCTGGGCTATTATCTGCCGTCCCTCCGGGACTCCAATACCGGCTCACTTTTTCTCCAGCGTCGGATCGAGCTGCAGCGCCCGCTCGCGGTCGGCGCCGGCGGCGTCCTCGTCGCCGCGCTGCAGATGGGCCAGGGCGCGGTTGTAGTAAGCTCGCGCCAGCTTGCCGTCGAGGCGGATCGCCTCCGTGAAATCTTCAATGGCCCGCGCGTAATCCTCCTTCTCGTACAGCGCCAGGCCGCGATTGTTGAACGCCACCGCCGACTTTGGGTCCGCGAATCGCGTCGGTGAAGTCGGTGATCGCCAGGTCATATTGCTTCTTGCCGTGGCGTGCCGTGCCGCGGCCCAGCATCGCCGACACGTGTCCGGGTCGCAGCTCCAGGGCACGGCTGTAATCGGCGATGGCCCGGTCGAATGCACCCCGGCGGAGATGAGCCTGGCCGCGGTTTTGATAGGCGACGGCATAGTCGGGATCGAGTCGCAAGGCTTCGTCATAATCGGCGACGGCCTGCTTGAATTGACGCTTGTCGAAGTAGGCCAGGCCGCGGTTGTTGAACGCGACCGGATTGCGCGGGTCGAGGCGCAGCGCCTCGTCGTAGTCGGCCAGGGCGCGATCGAGCTCGCCCCGGTCGTGCAGCGCGCTCGCACGGCTCAGGCGGGCCAACGGATTTTCCGGCTCGTGCTCGATCGCCTCGGCGTACGCCTTGAGCGCCCCGGCCACGTCGCCGTTGTCGAGCAATTCGTCGCCGCGCGCAGCGCCAGCGCACCGGGCGTGTTGCGTGGCCGAAGGAACTCGCCCAGCTTGAGCACGCGCCATGTCGGGGAACAGGCTGGCGAACACCTGCCGCTGGATGGTCGCGCCGGGCACGCGCAGGACGCCGAGGTTCTTGGCCAGCCGCGGCGAGTGCTCCAGCGCGCGCAGCAACTCTTCCGGCGCGACGCCGGCCTCGGCCGCCACGAGCGGCAGGCTCAGCTCGGCCTCGAAGTGCAGCGCCAGCGCGACGACCGGCTCCGACGCCGACAGCGGCGCCCCCGTCAGCGCCGCCGCGTCCTTGAAGCGGCTCGAGTCCTCCTTCACCAGGGCCGCGAACTTGTCGTGCGGCGGATAGATCGCCAGGATCGCGTCACGGTCTTCCTTCGTGAAGGCGGACGGATTGCCCAGCACGTGCGGCCGAACCTGATCGTCCTTGGGGATCATGCCGCGCGCGTGGCACGACATGCACGAGATGCCGTTCTCGACGGCGCGGTCGGGCCGGCGCGGATCGCTGACGATGGCTTGTGGCCCCTTGTCGATGCGCCGGCCGGCGCCGTCGGCGAGCAGGTACGCCTGCAAGCCGTTGGGCAGCGCGAAGATGATCTCGCCGCCGTCGTGCCGGAAGGCGGTTTCGCCGCCGTCGGGTCCCAGCGGATGGGCGAACAGGTTTTGCCGGCCGACGTTGCCGCCGAAATCGTAGCTGATCCAGTAGACGGTGCCGCCCGATTCGTGGCGTTCGATGAGGCGATTATTGCGCGAGACGCCGGAGCTGTTGAAGCCGGCGCGGGCGACCTTCTCCTGGCGGATATCCTCGGCCGCGTCGAGCCGCAGCAGCTTCTCCAGCTCGCGGATCGTCGCCGGCAGCCGCAGCACGTCGTGATACAGCGGCGGCCGGGACGCGGCGGCCACGAACCAGTCGGCGCGGACGTACGGCTGACGGCACTGCGTGGTCTGGTAGACCTGCTGCGCGGCGTCCAACTCGTTCGCGACGCCATACGGATTGGCCGCGAGCACCGCCTCCCAGACCTTTTCGTTCCACTGGTAGTCGCGCAGGTCGACGCGGAGAATCGTGCCGGCCGGGTCGATGGCCTGCGGCACGACGATGCGGCGGTCCCACGACAGGCTATTAACCAGCTTCGACAGGGCGTGCCGGTAGCTTTGCAGCTCGTCCGCGGAAAGGCCGGCGTTGTACAGGTGGGTGAGCGTGAAATAGCGCGTGAAACGCCGGCTACGTTCGGCGACCTTGTCGAGGTCGGCGCGAATGAGGCCCAGCATTTGCGCCTGCGTGAGGATGGCGCGCTTCGGTGCCGGTGCGACGGCGTCGGGTGCGCCGGCGGCGATCCACTCGCGGAGCAGGCGAATGTCGTCCTGGCCGGGCCGGACCTTTTCGTCGGCCGGCGGCATGGGATCGTCCGGATTGGTCACGCGTTTGAAGAGGCGCGACTTGTCGGGCTCGCCGGGGACGAGCTTGCGCCGCTCGACAAGCTTGTCGCGGTCGAGGATGAAGTTGAGGCCGCCTTCGTTGGCGCCTTCCTGGCCGTGGCAGCGGTAGCAGTGCGTTTGCAACAGGCCCCGAGCCTTCGCGGCCAATTCTTGCCGGTCCACCTGAGCCCGGACGACCGCCGGGGCCGTGAGCAGGACGAGGAGAGACAGGACGCGCATCGTCACCTCCTTGGCGCAATCGGCGACGAACAGGTCGATGAGTGCCAACGGGACCCAGCCCAGAGCCGCAGTAGCTATGATCCCGTAACTTGCAGTTTATTCCCGCGATTACAAGATGGCGATCCAGTTGGCCCGCGCTCGATCCTCGTCCGGCACGGCCCTCGCGTTCACATGCGAGGGACGCTATAATCCTCTTATGGCTCAAGCACTGACAACTGTCACGAGACTGCGGGTCGTCCGCGAGATTCAGGAAGACGACAGCGGTGCCACGATTCATTTCAAGAATGGGGCGCACGGACGGCTCGCAAAGCGTGACGCAAGTTATCCGACGCACCTGCGGCTTGCCCAACGCAGTCGCGAACGCCAGCACCCTGTTGGCGTCAACTTCGGCGAGGGGTCGGCGATTGCGGAATTGATTCGTGCCGACAACGACGTGCCGCTGCAGCTCTACAACGAGTCGTCGGATTGCGCCGCGTGCTCTTCCAGGGACACGACGGCATTTTCCGGCTCAAGGCCGACCATCCGTACTATAGCGGTATCGGCGCGCTGCTAGGTGAAGCGATTAGGAATAACACCCGGGTTTGGTTTATCGCTCAGAAATCCGACCTGAGCCTGATCGATGTATTACCGGCTGGATGGGAGTACCATGGCCGATAGCCCCAATCCGTTCCTCGACGCCCTCTCCAACAGCGGCCTATTGTCCGCCGCGGAACTCGCCGCCTTGCCGACCGAGGCCCCGACCCAGAACGGCGCATTCATCGCCGCGGAGCTGGTCAAGCAGCGCAAGCTCACCCCCTATCAGGCCTCGGTGCTTTCCCAGGGCCAAGCCGGCGGCCTGGTGTTCGGCGAATACACCATTGTCGACAAGCTCGGGGAAGGCGGCATGGGCGTGGTGTACAAGGCCCAGCATCGACGGCTGAAACGGACTGTCGCCCTGAAGGTGCTCAATCCGGCGCTGACCAAGGACGAGCACCTGGTCAAGCGCTTCCACCGCGAAGTCGAGGCGGCCGCCCGGCTCAGCCACGCCAACATCGTCGCCGCCTACGACGCCAACGAACAGGATGGCGTCCACTATCTGGTCATGGAATTCGTCGACGGGCCCGACCTGGCGCGGCTGGTCAAGGAGCGCGGACCGTTGCCGGTGCCCAAGGCGATCGCTTACATCGTGCAGGCGGCCGACGGCCTGGCGCACGCCCATGCCCGCGGTGTGGTCCACCGCGACATCAAGCCCTCGAATCTGCTGGTCGACGCCGACGGCATGGTCAAGATCCTCGACATGGGCCTGGTCCGCTTCACGGACTGCCCGGCCGGCGAGCCACAGGGGACCGCGCCCGAAGGTCTGACCCACACCGGCCACATCATGGGCACCTTCGAGTTCATGGCCCCCGAACAGGCGGTCGATACCCGGCGCGCCGATGAGCGCTCCGACATCTACAGCCTCGGTTGCACCCTCTATTACCTCTTGACCGGCGAGGCGCCCTACGGCGGCGATACGGGGATGTTGAAGCTGATGGCCCATCGGGAGAACCCGATCCCGTCGCTGCGTGCGGCCCGGCCGGAAGCGCCGCTGGCACTCAACGTGGTCTTCCAGCGGATGCTGGCCAAGAAGCCGGAGGATCGCTACCAATCGATGACCGAGGTTCGCCGCGCGTTAAAGGCGATTGACCGCAAGTCCAGGTCCGCGAAGCGAAGGAATCGGCATAGCCGCCGCGACCAGGCGGCGCCCGCGTCGGCTTCTGCGACGACCGATTCTGAAGTCCTGCCGTCGATCGCGAAAGATGTGACCCGAAAGCCGAACCGCGCGGCCCAGGCCTTCGGCGTCTTGCTCGCGATAGCAGCCTTATACGGTCTTGTCATGCTCACCGGAAGCGCATTGGCTATGCCCGGTTTTCCCGAGGAGATGAAACGCGGTGTGCCCTTCGGCGACGTCGCGTTGGTAGGCGTGTTTGCCCTGGGCGTGCGCTTCATCATCGGCGGACCGTACGACGTGCCGTTTCTCGGCACGCTCGCCGGCGGCGTCGTGGGTGCCCTCGGCGGAGTGGGGCTCGGCGTCTTCTTCGGCGAGATGTCGAAGAGAGATATTACCGGTGCCCTGGTCGGCGCCAGCTTGGGACTCGCCGCGGGGCTGATCTTGCGCCTGCGCTGGGTCGGCACCGCGATCTGCGTCCTGGCTGCCGGGGTGGCGGCCAATCGCCTTGGCTATGACCCTTTTCTTGGAGACGCTCACGAGCAAGTATCGCTGCTTGGCCCCTTCGGATTCGCCCCGGCCGGCGCCTTGATCGGCGCCGTCCTCGCCTACCGGACGGTCAAGGAACAGCTCAAAGGCGGCGGCGACACCAAGGGTTTCTGGTCGGCGCCATGACTGTCCAAATATCGATAAGAATAAAAACATGAACATCAAAGAGGATGCTCTGATCCCACCCGACGTGATGGCCGACGCCCAACTTGTGGCGGATTGCATTGCCGCCGACAAGCCAATCCCACCGGGTGGCGTCGCGCCATGCCCCGCTGTTATGCAGCTTTTTTGAGGATATGGCCCTGGGAGACCCGTTGACTTGCCGATTGTACCACCGTAGGCTGTGGTTTCGAGCGTAGGTAGTTTTCGTGCACCTCACGCCAGATCTTGCTCAACACTAACACGCGCAAGTCGAGAATCACTTGGCCACCCTCGCAGCCCCAAGTCATGCCCGAGCGTTTCAGGCGCTCGCTGAACACCGTCTTGCAGGCCGCCTCGGTTACACCGCTGCCAATGGGCATCCCCTGTCCCCGATACTGCCAGTATTTCATCCACACTGCGTGCTTGCGGATGTAGCGGTAGGCTGTCCAGTAGTCCTCGGTCTTGGCCTTGCCGAGCTTGCGACCGTTGTTGTAGTGCCACATCATCGACCTTAATACTTGGGTCACGCCCTGACGGCGGTCACGCAGCCAGTGCCGCCATTTCGCAAACCAGTGCGAAGCCTTGGCTCCGGCTCCAAACAACGCTTGGGCGATTTTATTGACGTGGCCGCAGGCATGCCAGAAGTCCAGGACCCACTGCCAGGCTAGCTTCCGCCCTGGATGCCATGGATCGTCCATGCGACGCAGCACTTTCTGGTAGTATTCCTTTGGGTGACTGCCACCATCCGTGATGTAGGCCAAACGGGGCGCGCGCCGCCCTGCGGCGTGCCATCGCGTCAGCACCTTGGTCAGCAACGCGGTCAGTTGTGCCGACAGCGTTGCCTGGCCTGATTCGGGCATCCGTCCGAGGTAGACGGTGCCTAGACGTTTGCCACGCCGGTCGCAGACGGATACCGTCGCCGTGCTGCCCTCGTGATAGCCCTGCTTGCGAATCGGCACGTGAATGCCATCTCGACCCGCTGCCAGCGTCGGCGGATGCTTGCCTTTCGACGCCAAGGCTTTGTCCAGCAATTCCAGCAACTTGTTTGCTTGCGCTTCTTCGCGAAACGGGGCCAAGCCATCCCGCAGCGTCGCGGTCACCTTACGCAAACTGTGCACCGACCAGCAGACGTTGTGCTGGCGCTGCAGGAGGGTGCGGACTTGGTCCTGCTCGTGGTCCACCGACAACACACCGACGCGTTCCGCCAGGGCCGCGGTCGCCAGCCCAGCTTCGATACCCAACTGTTTCTCCAGCGGAACCAGTGCTGGCTCGCCGGGCTCAACGGGCTGGTACAAATAGCGATGCAGCTCGATCTCACCGAACAAGCTGCCGACCCACTTGCGGCTTTTGGGCCGACGACGGTAGACCTCGCCGGCAAACCGCAGCCGCAACGGGCACTCGTCGCGGCGTTGTGGCTCGATGCCATTGAATTCGTGCTCGACGATGATTCGATTCGCTTCACGTGCAATCGCCGCCAACTCGTTTTCAAACGCACAGGGCGCACCGGCGTGACCGGTTCTTGGCGAAAGCGTCGAATCAGAGCAATGAGCTTCAGAAACTGAGGCAGCGCACGAATCAGCACTTCAAGCACATCGCACAGATCCGGGATTGCCGGCAGCATGGCCGCCAGGGTAGACTGCTTCATGGGGGAATCCTTTCCTGTAGTGGCGGTTCGCACCAACATTGGGCAGGAAAGGCCCCTCTTTTGCAATGTCAACCGGCCAAGTTCGCAGCCTCGCGTCCTGCGGAAACGCGAGAAACCCCGGATTCTCCAGGGGCTGGCGCGATTCCACCCATCCCACCCGAGGTCGCGCGCCGCGTCCACGAACGCGCGGAGAAGATCCGCCGCGAGGTATTCGAAAAGCACGGATGGCTCGACATCGGCGTCCCCGCCATCCGCGAGCTGCGCGGCGAATTGCCCGAATTCCTTACATGAGCAATTCCTCAATCACGTGGCCATGCACGTCCGTAAGGCGGCGGTCGATGCCGTTGTGGCGGAAGGTCAGTCGCGTGTGGTCGATGCCGAGCAGGTGCAGCACCGTTGCGTGGATGTCGTAGACCTCTGTCGGATGGGCCCGGTCCAGCGGCTTGTAGCCCCATTCGTCGCTTTCGCCGTGTGTGATGCCGCCCTTGACGCCGCCGCCGGCGAGCCAGTTGGTGAACACGAACGGATTGTGATCGCGCCCGCGGCCGCCCTGCGATGACGGCATGCGGCCGAACTCCGTCGTCCACAGCACGAGCGTGTCGTCGAGCAGGCCCCGCTGCTTCAGATCCTTGAGCAGCGCGGCGGCCCCGCGAGCCATGCCGAGGGCGAGCGGGCCGTGGTCGCGCTGCACGTCCTCGTGCGAATCCCAGTTGCGGCGCGGGAAGCCGTTGTCGTTGCCCGACCACACCTGCACAAAGCGCACGCCGCGCTCCAGGAGCCGCCGGGCCACCAGGCACTTGCGGGCGAAATGGTCGGTTTCCTCGATCGCGTTGATCTCGGAGCCGAACGACGTTTGGCCGTGGTCGAGCCCGTAGAGGCGCAGGATATGGGTGGGCTCGCGCGTGACATCAAGCGCTTCCGGAGCGACGCGCTGCATGCGGGCGGCCAGCTCGTAGCTGCGGATGCGTGCTTCCAGCCGGTCGTCGCCGGGACGCAGGGCGGCGTGCGCGCGGTTGAGCTCGCCGAGGACGCGCGTGGCGGCCGCGTCGGCCTGCGGCGTGAGATAGTCGGCCGGCCGGGCGGGGAAGAGGTCGGCGATGGGCGCCGGCTGTCCGGGATAGATCACCGTGCCCTGGTGGCGGGCCGGCAGGAATGTGCTGTCCCAGTTCCGGCTGCCGTTCGACGCCAGGCCGCGGTGGTCGGGCAGGACGACGAAGGTCGGCAGGTCCTCGTTTATGCTGCCCAGGCCGTAGCTGACCCAGCAGCCCATCGCGGGGAAACCCGGAAGGTTGAAGCCGGTCGTTTGCAGCAGCGTGCCCTGGCTGTGCAGCCCCGTGCGGCCGACGACGTTGTGGACGAAGGCGATGTCGTCCACGACCTCGCCGAGCGGCGCGACGACCTCGCTAAGCATTTTGCCCGAGCGCCCGTAGCGGCGAAACTCCCAGGCCGGCCGCATCCATGGACCCAGGCCGTTCTGGAACGCCTCGACCGGTTCGCCGAAGTCCGACGGCTGGCCGTGCCGCCGAATCAGCTCGGGCTTGTAGTCGAACAGGTCAAGATGGCTCGCGCCGCCGGCCATGAACAGCTGCACGACCCGGCGTGCTTTGGGGACGTGGTGCAGGCCATCGGCCGAGGCGTCGCCGGCGAGCAGGCTGGCCAGCGCGATGCCGCCGAGGCCGCCGCCGGACGTCCAGAGGAATTCGCGGCGATTCATGGTTGGCTCCGAAATCCCCGTGGGGCAGGCCTCCGGCCTGCCAATCGCGACACGGGCACACTGCTGGCAGGCGGGACGCCTGCCCCACGGGGTCAATCCACAAACACAAACTCGTTCAGATTGAACAACACCCGGCACGCGCCCGCCAGGCCGTGCTGCTGCGCGTAGCGAGTCAGCACCCGCTGGTCCTCGGCCGTCGGCGGCCGGCCCAGCGCCAAGCGAAACGCGGCGCTCACCTGGGCGGCCGGCTCGCTTTCCAGCTTCGCCACCCGCGCCGCGAAGTGGCGCGCCATCACGAGCGTGAGCTGGTTGTTGAGCAGCGCCAGCGCTTGCTGCGGCGTGATCGTCTGGTTGCGCTTCTCCACCGACAGCGACGCGTCGGCGCAGTCCAGCGTCGCCAGGAACGGCTGCGGCTGCGAGCGAACGATGAAGCGGTACACCGAACGCCGATGCGAGCGCGGGTCCTCCGCGTCGTGCAGGTGATAGAGGTAGTGCGGCGAGTGCTCGGGCCGTTCGATCACGAAGTCCTGGAAGCTCGGCCCGCCCATTCTGAGGTCGAGCTTGCCGCTCACCCGCAGGATGCTGTCGCGCACCGCCTCGGCCTCCAGCTTGCGGCGCTGCATCCGCCAGTAATACTGGTTGCCCGAGTCAACTCGCGCGAATGCCGGGTTGTCCGCCGAGGCCTGGCGATAGGTCGAGCTGGTCACGATCAACCGGTGCAGGTGCTTGAGCGATTGGCCGCCGTCGCGGAACTCGACCGCGAGCCAGTCGAGCAGCTCGGGGTGCGTGGGTGCCTGGCCCATCTTGCCGAAATCGTTCGGCGAATCGACGATGCCGCGGCCCATGTGGTAAAGCCAGACGCGATTGACGATCGACCGCCACGTGAGTGAATTCTTGGGATCGGTGAGCCACCGCGCCAGCGCGGCACGGCGGTCGCTTTCGGCGTGTCCCGCCGGCAGGTCGAAGCGAGCCGGCAGACCGGGCACAGCGCCGAGCGCGCCGGGGCCGACTTCCTTGCCGGGCTTGCGGACGTTGCCGCGCGGCAGGATGAAGATCGGCCGCGGTTGCCCACCGGTGCCGCGGAAGGCGCCGTCGCCCTGGTAAACGGCGCCGGCGTAGACGAGCTGCGGCGGTAGCTGGGCGAGCGTTTGTTGCGCCTCCGCGACTTCACGGCGGGCCGCCTCGATTTCTCGCCGCACCTGGGGCGGCGCGACCTTGTCGAGCAGCGTCTGTCGTTCGGCCTTGAGCTGCGCCAGTTCCAGCGCCGGCAGCCGGGTCACGCGGGGCGAGGCGATGCCGTCCACCAGGTTCTTCTTCGACCAGCGCGGCGGCGCTTCGATCGAATCGAGCGCCGTGACCGGTGCGTTCAGGGCGACGTTCTTGCCGGCGACGTCGATCACGCTTAGCTCGGCCAGCGCGAACATGAAGTCGCCCTGCCGCGGCGCGAGCTTGGTGGCGGTAACGCGCACGAACCGGCCCGCCTTGCCGCCGGCGGCGACCGTCTGCGGTTCGGTGCCTGGGTTCGTCGTGTCGGCGGCGGTCTGATCGAGCACCGTCACGACGCCGGCGTGGAACAGCGGATCGTCGGACAGCTCGATCTTGAAGCGCAAGGGGAAGCCGAAGCCGGCGCCGATGTTGTTGAAATCGTCGTGACAGCCGACGTACACGATTTGCTTGACGGAAATGCTCTTACCAAGGTCCACCTGCACCCACTTGGTCTGCGCCATGTCGCGGGCCAGGGCGCTGTGGTAGCCGAACTCCGGCCGGCGTCCCTGCGTCGTGCCCTGGCTCCCGTCGGCAATCTTGCGGTCGAGTTGTGCCAACTCGGGACCGCCTAGCTGGGCCAGGCGCCCGTTCAGCGTCTTCAGGTGGGCTTCCGCGCTTTGCCGCTGCACGGCAAGCGCCCGGCGCCTGGCGGCCACGGCCGGGTCGACGTCGTACTGCTTGTCGGCCCGGTCGATGGCCGCGAACACGGCCTGCAGCCGATAGTAATCTTCCTGCGGGATCGGGTCGAACTTGTGGTTGTGGCACTGGGCGCAGTGGACGGTCGTGCTGTTGAACGTGCCGATCGTCGTGGCCACCATGTCGTCGCGATCGAGGTGGCGCGTGATCTTGCCGTCGATGCGCTCCTCCGGCACTTCCGTGTGTCCGATCAGGTCCCACGGCCCGGCCGACAGAAAACCCAGCGCCGCGATGCTGTCGACGGCGCCGGGGAACAGCACGTCGCCGGCGATCTGCTCCTGGACGAAGCGGTGGTAAGGCCGATCGTCATTGCAGGCGCGGATAACGTAATCGCGGTACGGCCAGGCGTTGGGCCGTGGCTTGTCCTTGTCGTAGCCGTGCGTCTCGCCGTAGTGAACGACGTCGAGCCAGTGCCGGGCCCAGCGTTCGCCGTACTGCGGCGCGGCGAGCAGCCGATCGACCAGCTTCTCGTAGGCGACGCTGCCAGCGTCGCCCAAAAAAGCCTCCACCTCATCCGGCGTCGGCGGCAGCCCAATCAGGTCAAACGTGACGCGGCGAATCAGCGTCCGCCGATCCGCTTCCGCCGCTGGGGCAAGCCCCTTCTCCCGCAGTTTCGCGAGGACGAACGCGTCGATCGGATTGCCGATCGGAAACGCCGGCTCGGCAATGACGGGAATGTTCGGCCGAACCAACGGCCGTAGCGACCACCACAATTCGCCAGCCGCGGCATTCTTGCCGTCGTCGGGCCACGCGGCGCCCTGGTCGATCCAGGCTCGCAGCAGACCGATCTCGTTGGCGGTCAGCCGCTCGCCTTTGGGCGGCATGACGATTTCCTTGTCGCGGCCCGCGACGTAGCGGATGAGCGGGCTCGCGGCGCTCTTGCCCGGCACGATCGCGGCGCCGAGGATACCGCCGCGCAGCCCGTCGGCCTTGACGTCGAGGCGGAAGTCGCTGCGCTGCTTGGCCGGCCCGTGGCAGCTATAGCAGGCCCGCGCGAAAATCGGCCGTATGTCCTTGGCGAAGTCGATCGGCCGAGTCGCCGCGGGTGGCAGCGGTTGGCCCGACCCAGCACCGAGGGGCATCGCGCACGCCAGAAGGACGCACGTGAGCACGAACGCTGCGCGTTGCCAGGGAAGCATGCCGCACTCCAGAACGCCTTGATTCTTCGGGACGAATCACTTATCATACACGTCGCACGACTTGTATGATAAGTTGGCTCGCGGTCACTGTCAATGAAAACTATACCGATTTCCGACGCCAGCATGGTCGAGCGCACGGTCGACGCCATCCGCAGTCGCATTCTGAACGGGACATACGGCGCGGACGGCGAGCTGCCGCCGCAGGGCGAATTGTGCCACCAGCTCGGCGTCTCGCGCGGCGTGATCCGCGAGGCGATGCAGCGCTTGCAGTCGCAGCGCCTCATCGACGTCTCGCAAGGCAAGAAGCCGCGCGTGCTGCCGGCCAGTCCCGATGCCATCGCCGAGAGCCTGCAGCTCTTGATGCAGCGGACCGACGCGACCTGGCGCCACCTCGGCGAGGTGCGGCGGACGCTCGAGACGGAGATCGCGGGGCTGGCGGCCGAGCGCATTGCCACGCCGCAGCTGCGCCGGCTGGAAATGACACTGGCGGCGATGCAGGCGACTGACGACGCCGCCGGCCGGGTCGACGCCGACATGCAGTTCCACCGCATCCTCGCCGAGGCGACCGGCAATCCGGTGTACGTCTTTTTGCTCGACGCGCTGGCAGCGCTGCTGCGGGCATCACGCGCACGGACGATCGGTCTGGGCGGCGTCGAGCCGGCGCTGCGCGGCCATCGCAAGATCCTGGCCGCGATCCAGCGCGGCGACGCCGGCGCCGCCCGCCGCGCGATGGCGGATCACCTGCAGGAGGCGCTAGGCGACTTGCAGCATGCCTCAGGTCGCCAACGGAAAGGGGAACGTCATGACCAACCTGGTTGCGGTCCTTGAATCGCTCGGCCGGCCGCGGGTGCTGGTTGCGGGCGATCTGATCCTCGATCGCTATACCTGCGGCGATGTCAATCGCGTTAGTCCCGAAGCGCCGGTGCTCATCCGGCGCGCCGACCGCCATGAGGTGCGGCCGGCGGCGCTGCCAGCGTCGCCGCCCTGCCCCCGGGCCCTTGATGCCAGCGTCACCTTGGCCGGCACGTCGGCGATGACCCGCGCGCACTATACTATACATATGTTCCGTAATCTTGGCAGCTGGTGACAGGCGGTATTAACACCTAGCTTTTTTCCTGCCGCCTCGTTCCGGCTTCTCCAGCTCGTCGGCGAATGCCCGAAGCTGCCGGGCGAGCCCGGCGAATTCCTTGGGGTTCCAGCGCGCCCGATAACGCTTGAGCGACCGCCCGAGCCGCACGCCCACCATATCTTTCCCTTTTGGCCGGTTCCTCATTTCGGCGAGGATTTCCCTCGCGACCGGCGTGGTGATCCGCTCGCCGGCCTCCGCGCCTCGACCGCCGTTTGGCGAGCTTCGTCCGGCGCTGACGGTGCCGCGAGCAGGTAGGCGGCGGTGGGGTCGATGGGCAAATGCGAAATCAATTGCGTATTTCCGCCGAACCGTTCCGCCACGCTCATGAAGTTCTGCGCCGTGCGCTTGGTCCAGCTGAATTCGGCCCGCAGCCACGGCTCGAAGTGACCGTGGCCCACGGACTCCTTGACGGCGAGCAGTTCCTGGCCGATCTCGATGATGTTCCCGACGGTCTTCTGCACTGTGCGGCGGATTCTCTCGGCGGCCGACCGCACCCTGTCGGCGGCATCGCCGACGAGCGCGTAATCGAATGCCAGCACGACCGGCTCACCCTTCGGCTGTTTGGCCACGGCTTCTGCTCCACGTCGGATTCGCCTGGTTGACAAATTCCTCCGGCCATCCTAGTCTGAACGGGCGTATCTCGCAACCTTTGCGGATTACGCGAGACCTGTCAAACGTCTCGGACGCCTGTCTTTTGAGCGCGGAAGGACCAATCGAATGCTTCGCCGCGCGGAACTCGACGCCACCGGCACGCGGGCGTTTCCCCACAAGCTGGTGGCGCTGCCGGAAATGGAAGTGCTGGCCGCGGACTATCGGCGGCAGGGCAAGACGCTGGTGTTCACGAACGGCTGCTTCGACATGCTGCACGTCGGCCATGTCAACTACCTGAGCGAAGCTGCCGCGGAGGGCGACGTCCTGATCGTGGCCGTCAATTCCGATGCGAGCGTGCGCCGGCTCAAGGGACCGGACCGCCCCGTCATCAAGGAGGCCGACCGCGCCGCAATGCTGGCGGCGCTCGGCTGTGTGAGTCACGTGCTGATCTTCGAGGACGACACGCCGCTGGAATTGCTGCACCGCCTGCGGCCCGAGGTGCTCGTCAAGGGCGGCACCTACCGCGTCGACGAGGTGGTCGGCCGCGACCTGCTCGAGGCCTACGGCGGGCGCGTGTGCGTGCTGGGCCAGGTCCCCGGCGTGTCCACTACGGCGATTCTCGCCGCCTTGCGCCAGCCGCCTCGCTCGGAAGGCGGCGATCATGTGCCCGAATGACGCCGAAAATGTCGGCACGATTCGCGCAAAAAAAGCGTGACTTGCGGCGAGCGCGGCGCTACACTGATGGAAAAGGTGCGTCTGGGACGCGCTGAGATTCGCTTTGAGCGCCCGATGATCGTTGCCGCGAGGTATCCTCCGATGTTTCGCTTAATCAGCTCGGTTACACTCAAGCAGTGCTTCACGGAGCAACTCCCCGCCCTTGCCGGTGCCCTGTGCATCGCCGAGGTCTTCTACAAGTTCCACAGCTTCTTGCTGGAATGCGGGGCATTCCTTGCTACCTGGTTCGTAATTGATTTACTGCTTCAACTGATTGGACTATTGCTGTATCGCAAGGCGTTGACTAGACGGGCGGGTCCATCGATGGCTTGTGAAAACAGCAGCGATCCCGGGTAGACGATACTGCCCGGGCGCGGTTCCAACTCGGCCGGATTATTACCTGGAGGGGTTCATTATGGCAGCGCCTAAACTCTCGACGGTGCAAATCTGGGCGCGCTGCGCGACGGTGCTGACGGCACTGCTCGTTGCTATTGGCTGTAACGGTTGCGATCCGACCAAACCGCGCGTGGCAGCCGATCAGGCTACCGAAAACCAGCTTGATCCAACCCAACCGTGCGGAGGCGGAGCGGTCGTGGATCCTGAAAATGGCGGGCGCCGTTTTGTGTGTGACATTGAATGCGTCGCTGTTGCGCCGGACGCAAAGCGCGGGATTTCGGCTTGTGGCGACACGTTGACCCTTTGGCGTTTGCCGGATGGGGCGCCTATACGCAGCTTTCGCGCAGGTCGCCAACCGCAGTACGCAGAAACGGGTCCGTTTCGTCACGAAATCCTAAGAATTGCGGTCAATTGGAAGCATGATATTTTATTAGCAGCTGACTGGGAATGCATCCGAGCATGGGACCTCGCCAAGGGTCGGCATTTGCAGCATTTCCCCATAATACAATTGAGCGCCGTCGCTGTGTCGCCAGATGGTGAGCATGCTTATACCTGCGGATGGGACCCAAGTAAAGTCGCGATGGTTAAGGTGTGGAGCCTCAGGACCGGCAAGCAGGTACGAACCGTAGCGCGCACTACTGGAGTCGTTTCGGGAGCGGAATGGTATACAGACTTCAATTTACTGGAGGATGGCGCTTGCGCAGTATTAGCCAGTAACGCCGGGAACGTTGCGTTATGGGACCTAGTGAATGATAAGGCGCTGTGGACACGGGACCTAGGGGTTCGGCTAATGGCAACAACGCCCGAAGGCGACCTGACGCTGATTGCCCCGACGCAAGGGCGTCAGTTCCTTCTGCTCGGAGCCAATGGCAAGCAAATCGGGGTGGTGCCTCCGGATTCGGAAGCCAAGCTGGGGCTAACGCCAAAAATCCTGGCTTTGGTACCTCCTGACGCTAAGCGTGTGTTGATAGCTGGCATACGTGGTGAGCTCGTCGTATGGGATCTGGCGAAGAACGCCGCGTCCGCGGTCTTGAGCAGACTAAGCGACACGGCGGAGTCTGAAGTTCATTCCTTGGCCATTTCGGGGAACGGTGAGCTAGCGTTGGTAGGCAGGGGGCGTGGGGTGTTGGAGCCTTGGGATCTATCTAAAGGCAAACGAATTGCTTTGCTCCAATCGCCACAGTAACGCGCATGCCGGGACCGGATGGCCCAGCGTCACCGCGAGAGCTTCCGGCCGATGTTCTTTTTGGGACTATAATATCCCGTTGCCGTGCGGAAGCGAATCTGTATTTCGCAAATCGTAGGTGCTTCATGGCATGGACCTCAATCGGGCCGACACCACAATGGCGCACTGCGAGGTTTCTCGGTGAGAACCCTGTTGCTCAGGTTCTCGGTCCGGTGGCGGGCCGTGTAGAGGCGCTCGCATTCTCAGCGGACACGTTTTTCCCGCCGCTGTTACGTGTGACGCGCCCTGCATTGTTCGCGGGTTCCTGCGGTGGGGGTGTTTGGCGATTGACTAATGTCGATTTGGGACCGCCCAATTGGGAGTTGGTCACTCCAAATCCCGACGGTGTCGTAGACAGCGACATGAACCACGTGAGCGTCTCGTTCCAGGCAGGCATTAACCGAATCGGCGCCCTAGCGGTTGACCGCGAGCATCCCAGTGTAGTTCTTGTCGGCAGTGGCGACCCAGAATGGCGCGGCGGGGCGGGCCTACTACGGTCGCAGCGAGGCGGCGGCCGGGGAAGCTGGGTGCTGATCGCCCAAGCTCCGCGATGGTCTTCCGTCGCAAAGTTGCTCCTTGACCCCACCGATGCCACCCGCCGGAGTGTCCTCGTAGCCCTTGTTCCTCAGAACATTTTTCGTTCCGCGCCGGCGTCCACCGGGGGCCTTTATCGTGTAACGCCGTCCGCCTTTCCGTTAACACAGGAATGGGAGTGGCGCACGCTCAACCCTGGCTTTACCGACCCCCGGCGCCCAACAGCAGTCATACCGTACGATCTTGGCTATGTTATTCGGAATAATAGAATCAGGTTAATTGCGGCGCTGGTGCCAAGAACGCTGTGGCCGCTTACGGAGTATAACCCTGAGGATAGCGGCATTTGGGTAAGCGACGACGGGGGCAACCAATGGAGGCAGGCGCCTTTTTTTCCGCCTAATGTAGATGCTCCATTTGAACCATCGCAAATTGCCCGTATCGCCTTGGCGACGAGCGAGGATCGAAGTCCGTCGGTGATATACGCAGCGATCGGTGGATACAGGAACTTGTTGGCGGTGCTACGGTCGCGTAACGGCGGCGATACGTGGCAAACGCTTAATATAGGCGCGATTTCGCTACGCGTGGTTCATGGGTCAGGAATAGGTTCGCTCGCTCTCGGTCAAGCGAATTACAATTTGGCAATCGGGATGCAGCCAGACAGGCCAAGCCGCGTTTACCTTGGGCTGGTGCGGACGATAGCCACGGAGGAGGGTCTAATACCAGGCACTCTCGGTCCGTGGAGTTGGCTAGACGCGGGGCAGGTTCGTGGACAAGACCGCCTTATGGTCCATCCCGATCACCACGCTTGGCTGGTGGCCCCCAATCACGGTCCGGCATACGACGCGAGTGATGGTGGGATTTGGGTGCAACTGGTGATTCTACAAGCGTTTCCCCTAGGTTTTTCGGCCGAATGGCCCCGTTTTTCGCGAATATTCAGGTAAGGCGCAGCTGAAAAAGGACATGGAGCATATCCTTACCGTTACTGAACAAGGCGGTACGGAGTCTGCTCCATGAAGAGACAATCTAAGCCATGCACTCCCGTGCGTCCAGTGACCGTCGAGACTTTGCGGCTGCAGGCCCAGGCGATCCTCGACGAACTGTTGCAGTTCTGCCAAACCAGCGAGCTGCCATTCGCGGCCTTCGAGAAAGAACTGCTCGTCCGCATCGCGGTCCTGGGCTGCTGTCTGCTGCGCCTGTTCCTCACCGCACGGCATCAACGCTTGGATGCGCAGCCGTTCCTGGCCAACGACAAGTACCGGCCCGGCAACGCCTATGCCGAGCGGACGTTGAAGACCTTCTACGGCGAAGTCACCTATGGCCGGCAGTATCTGATGTCGCGGGCCGGCGGCAGCGGCTTGTTTCCGCTCGACGTGGTCCTGGGACTGACCCGCGATCGGTTGTCGCCGTGGGTGAGGCAATGGGTCGCACGCCTGGCGACGCGCATGAGTTTCAAAGCGACCCAAATGGTGTGCAAGGCGGTGCTGAACTGGGTGCCGGCCCCCGAGACGATCGAGCAAGTGGTGCTCGGCATGGGACGCGAGGCGGCGCCGTTCATGAAGCAACTGCCAGCGCCGTCCAGCGATGGCGAGGTTCTGGTGATCGAAGTCGATGGCAAGTGTCCGCCCATCGCCACCGAAGCGGAGTTGGCGAAGCGTCGCGGCAAGCGGAAGCCGCGCCATGGGTCGGGTTGCACTTGCGGCTGCCAACGTCACCGGGGCCGAGCCAAACGGGTAGCGCGTGGCAGCAAGAAACGACGGAAAAAAGGCGACAAGAGCAAGAATGGCAAGGAAGTCAGCGTGGTAGTGATGTACACGCTGAAGCGTGGCGCGGACGGCTTGCTGCACGGGCCGCTGAACAAGAAATTGTATGCCACCTTTGCGGGTCGCAAGGCGGCGGCGTTGTGGGCGCGTGCGGAAGCGACCAAGCGTGGCTTCGGACCGGAGACGACCAAGCGGGTGCAGATCGTCCTCGACGGGGCGAAGAGCCTGAAGAAGCACTTCGAGGCGTTATTCCCCCAGGCCATCTTCACGCTGGATGTCTGTCACGTCGTGGAGAGGCTATGGCGGCTGGGGCGTCACTATCACAAGGAAGGCACCGACGCCCTGAAGGCCTGGGTGGAAAAGCTGAAGGCGCTGCTCTACGCAGGGCGGGCGCGGACCTTGGTGCAGCATCTGCAGGAGTTGTTACGCGACACAGCGAACCGTGGACCTGGAACGAAGAGTCGCCGCGAAGCCTTGCGGAGCGAGATTGGTTACCTAGAGCCACGCCTATCGATGCTGCAATACGGCGTGTGGATGGCGCAAGACTTGGTGATCGCCACAGGCCAGGTGGAAGGTGCCGTGCGTTACCTGGTCGGCGAGCGTTTCGACTGTGCCGGTATGCGGTGGACCCGCGCCAAGGCAGAGGCGTTGCTCCACCTGCGCTGCATCGAACTGAACGGCGACTGGCAAAAGTTTGTGAACTGGTTTGAACGGCAGAATCGCGCCCGCCTGAAGAAGGGACAACGCCGCAAGGTATTGACCAATCAGCCGATGAATCTGAAGGTGGCAGCGTGAGAAAACCATGTTGCCGTTTCAGCTGCACCCGTGGGATTTCGAGTGTGACTTGCTTGTTTGGGCAGCCTCCAGACCCTAGGTCAGGCGGAACCATTAGAGCCCGGTGGAGGAACCTTAATGGGGCGGACCTTAACACTATCCAGTCCTGGGGGGCTAGCGGTTTCCTTTGGAATGGCAAGAAGGTATACGTAGAATCCAGCCAGGATAACGGCCTCGCGCGCTCACGCGATGCGCCCAATCTGGTTTGGGACTCTCAGGTTGAATCGGGGGGAGACGGCGGTACGGTTCTGTTTAGTCGCAGGCCGGCGGGGTTCGGATATACGTGGGGGCCCCCTGACCCCACAATACTTTACGCAGAACAGGCAACCGGTGCTATGAGGTGGAGCGTTGTCACCGGCGCCGGTACAGATCGAGCAACCGGGCTGCCGTTAATTGATATTCCCGGGCCAGGAGGGGTTCAGAGGGTAGCAGATCCAGATGCGAAGGCGGTCGCGAACGGTCGATTCTTGACGCCGATGGCCTTGTCGGCAGACGGCAACGTATTGGTCATCGGAACCAAAAGAGTTTGGCGACGTGGTGGCCCGGCTTCAGGGTGGACGGAGGTTCTGCCACCTCGGCGTGGTTTCGATCAGATCACTGCGTTGGCATTTGGCGGATTGGGGGCGGATTATAGTACGCTATACGTTGGCACAATCAAGGGCCGCTTATGGAAGACGAGCGATGCCGGCGTTAATTGGAAAGAGATTACCGGTCCGAGGGGCTGGTGGCGCCGTGTACCCATTTGCGCCATTGAAGTGGACGGACCGGCTAGGAATATCATTTATGTGGGCCTTACAGATGATTCGAGGCGAACCGGTGCACTAGCTCGTGTGTATCGCTCGATGGATGCGGGTAGGAGTTTTCAGGACGTTGGCGCACCGTTGCCGCGAGTTCCCGTTTTTTCAATGGCAATCGACCGCGAGGATCCCGCGCATCCCGTCTTTGTGGGAAATGACCTGGGAGTTTACGTTTCGAGAGACCAGGGCCATTCCTGGGAGCGCTTTGGCGGTGTTGCCGACGGCGCCTTGCCTGTCGTCGCGGTCTCTCAATTACAGGTATTCCATTGCGCGGCCGAATTGGTCGCGGCCACGGTTGGTCGAGGCGTATGGGTGGCGCCCTTGAACCGGCCCGCCAGGCCGATCGGCATGCAGGGTCTACCGGCGATTGACGTCCCGTTGGGGACATTTTGCACCACGGTTGGCCTCGTGGGTGTTTTGGTAAGCATCGTCTGGGGAGACGGGTCAGGGACGGACACGACGACAGGCTCCGTGACCACCAGCGGGACTACCAGCACCGTTACGGGTAGCCATACCTATGCCTCGGCCGGGGAATACACCGTGCAGGCCACGGTTTCGGTTGGTGGGGCGTCCGTTGTATTGGCTACCAGGGCGCTCGTGTCCGACGCAAGCATTGCAGCGGCTCCACAGAGCCTGTCAGGGACGGCCTTTGTGGCTCTTACAAACGTCACGGTCGCAACTTTCACCGATAGCGATCCGTCAGTTACGCCCTCGAACTTTAATGCAACAGTCATATGGGGAGACGGGACCCAGTCGGCTGGCGTCATCACTGCATCGGGTGGCGTATTTACGGTCCTGGGAACCCACACCTACGTGAATGCCGGGAGCTATGACCTGGTGGTGACCGTTGTTAGCGCTTCTGGCAGCTACGCGAACGTTACGGGTGCCGCTAACGTTTCGGGGAGCGTAACCGCAGTCGGCATTGACGTTAGCGGGGAAGCAGGAAACGCGTTGAGCGCGGTGCCCGTTGCTAGTTTTGTAGCGACCGGCGGCGGCCCATTTACAGCGGCGATCGATTGGGGCGACGGCAATCTATCAGCCGGAACGGTAACGCTCGCGGCGGGAACATACACGGTTACGGGAAGCAACACCTACGGCGCCGCGGGATTCTTTGAAGGGACGGTCACCGTGACGAACGCGGTTTCCACGGTTGTCGCAGTCGTGACCATGCGGGCATTCATTGCGGGGCAGGTATTAAGCGTCATCGGGCTCACGATTGTCACGAGCGCCGGGGCGCCGTTCACCGGTGCGGTTTTGGCGCGGTTCAGCAGCACCAACCCAGCGAGTGTGGCGCCGGACTTCAGTGCCACGGTGGACTGGGGCGACGGAACTGTGGCGGGGTTTGAAAACGATAGCGCTCTTGATAGGGACCGTGGTCGCCGAGGGGGGCGGCAGCTTCGCGGTCACGGGAACTCACGCGTATTTTCAACCCCGCTCCTATCCGATTACTGTGGTCATTCTGGATAAATCGGGGTCATTCACGGTTGCCGCCGGTAGTGCAGTCATCGCGGCCGCGGCTCCCGTGGTCACTAACGTGTGGGCAAATTGCGGCCCGCCGGGCGGCGCTACGGCGATACGGATTGAGGGCGCCGGGTTTACGGGAGCGACGGCAGTCGCATTCGGCGCTTTGCCGGCAACCGGGTACATGGTGAGCGACGACCAGTCTGATGTTCGCAGTGTCGCCCGCGGCTGTGCCCGGGACCATCGACGTTACCGTCACGACCCCCTCGGGCACGTCGCCCACGACCGCCGCCGATGAATTCTCGTTCATTGGGGGGCGCCGACGGTGACCGGCGTGAGTCCGAGCTCGGGGCCGACGGGCGGCATTACCAGTGTTACCATTTCCGGCACGAACCTGGGTAACGCGACCGAGGTGCTTTTTGGGAGCATTACGGCACCCGGGTTCATTGCCACCTCAGCGACGACGATCGACGTAGTCGCGCCGGCGCAGCCGGCAGGCACGGTGGACATTACCGTCGTCACGCCGTACGGCACCTCCGCGATTTCAGGCTCCGATGAATACACCTACAACGGCACTGCCGCCGACGGTAACGGGAATCGCCTCAACCAGCGGCAGCACGGCAGGCGGTAATGTTATAACAATCACTGGACTGGACCTGAACGGTGCGACCGCCGTGCTTTTCGGGGGGACGAACGCCGTTAGCTACACGGTCGAGGAAAGTACCACCATTTTCGCGACCGCGCCGGCATTAGCGGCGGGGACCTATGACGTAACAGTGACCACTCCATACGGAACCTCGCCGACTTCACCCGCGGATCAATACTCCGCCGTGGACCCTCCGGTCGTATCCGGCGTTAGCCCTACCAGCGGCCCGACTGGGGGTGGCACCAGCGTTGCCATTACGGGAAGCGCGTTCACCAACGCAGTGCTGGTGAATTTCGGGAGCTGGCCCGCGCCCGATTTCACGGTAAACTCCGATAGCTCCATTACCGCCATAGCGCCGCCCGAATGGGCGGGAACGGTGGATGTAACGGTCGCGATTGCGGAAGGCACGTCGGCTACCTTGCCGTCGGACCAATACACATTCAACGCCACGGCGCCGTCGGTTGCACAGGTGATTCCGGCGAGCGGACCGTTAGCGGGCGGGGCCGTCGTGCTGATCGCCGGCGCCAATTTCAACGGGACGACTGCCGTGGATTTTGGCGCGGTGCCGGCGACTGAGTTCGAGGTGCTTTCAGCCACGCAGATACGTGCCGTCGCGCCGTGCAGAGCGCGGGGATTGTCCACATTACAGCCACGTCGTATTACGGCACGTCGAGCACCTCGGCGGCGGACGAGTTTACGTACGTTGACCAGCAAATACCAGTCGTCACCGGGCTCAGCGCCGGCAGTGGGGTGATGGCCGGCGGCGGGTCGGTCGTCATCACCGGCGTCTATTTCACCGGGGCGACGGCCGTCAACTTCGGGCAGACCGCGGCGCCCACGTTCACGGTGGATAGCGACACGCAAATCACCGTCACCGTGCCCGAGGCGCCCGCCGGCATGGTCGATGTGACCGTCACAACGCCGTATGGCACCTCCTATACTTCGACCTTCGACCAATACATATTCTTGGCCGCTGTGCCGACCGTAACCGGGGTCAGCCCGGCGACGGGCTCGACAGCCGGCGGCGATACGGTGACGATTACCGGGAGCAACTTCACCAACGCGCTCGCCGTGTATTTCGGCGGATTTCCGGCGCCGGATTTCGCGATCGTGTCGGATAGCTCGATCACCGCGACCTCCCCGGTGCAGGCGGCCGGGACCTTCGACATCACAGTGGTCAATCCGTCGGGCACTTCAGCGACCAGCGCGGCGGATCAGTTCACCTATACGGCGGCGTCGGGGATCGCGGCGGTGGCAGGCGTCAGCCCGTCGAGCGGACCGATCGGCGGCGGCACGGCGGTGACGATCACAGGGACCGGCTTCACCAGCGCGACGGCGGTCTACTTCGGCGACCTGCTGGCGACGTTGTTCACGGTCGCCTCCGACACGTCGGTCACAGTCCAGGCGCCGCCACAGGCGGCCGGCATTGTCGACATTCAGGTCGCAACGCCGGCCGGTATTTCGGCAACCAGCGTATCCGACGAATTTACCTACACCGCGGCGGCGCCCACGGTGACGGCGGTCACGCCCAACTCCGGACCGGCCGCGGGCGGCAGCGCCGTCGTCATCACTGGGACGAACTTCATCGGGGCGACAGCCGTTACGTTTGGCATCACGCCAGCCGCGGCGTACACGGTCGATTCGTCGACGCAGATCACGGCGACGGCGCCCGCGCTGACCATCGGAACCTACCACGTTACGGTCACGACCCCGGACGGCACGTCGAGCACCTCCGGTGCCGATCAATTCACGGCCGTCAGTCCGCCGGCGCCGACCGTGACGGGCGTCATCCCAGCGGGCGGGCCGATGGCCGGCGGAACCTCGGTGGTCATCACCGGCACCGATTTCACCAGCGCCACCCAGGTGCTCTTTGGCCAGCTTAACGCGGCGTCGTTTACGGTGGATTCGGATTCGCAAATCAGCGCGCATTCGCCGCCGCAGGTGTCGGGGACCGTCGATGTAACGGTGACCACGCCGAGCGGCGTGTCGGTGATCGACCCGGCCGACCAGTTCGTCTATCTCGCCGAGGCGCCCACGGTGACCAGCATCAGCCCGAGCAGCGGCCCGACGGCGGGCGGCACGGCGGTGACGATCACCGGCACGAATCTGACCGGCGTCCTCGGCGTCTCATTCGGCACTGCGGCCGCGCTCACGGTGCAGTTCGTGTCCGACACGTCGGTGATCGCGGTGAGCCCGCTGGCGGCCGCGGGGACGGTGGACCTCACGGTGACGACGGTGAACGGCACGTCGCCCACGTCGGCTTCGGATCAATTTACCTATACGACGACGGCCAGCACGCCGTCGGTGACGGGGCTGAGCCCGACCAGCGGCCCGGCGAGCGGCGGCACGACGGTCACGATCACCGGCACTAACCTGACCGGCGCGTTCGCCGTGATGTTCGGCAGCGTCGGGGCTGAATTCACGGCCGTTTCCGCGACGCAGATCACGGCCACGGCGCCGTTCCAGGTCGCGGGGACGGTCGATGTCGTCGTGATGACGTTTTCCGGCGTGTCGGCGACCTCGCTCGCGGACCAATACACGCACCTGACGGTCGCGCCCACGGTCACCGGCGTGAGCCCGAATGGCGGGCTGACCAGCGGCGGCGACACCATCACGATCACGGGGACCGGATTCACCGGCGCGATCTACGTCAGCTTCGGCACGGTCACGACCTACGGCGTGACGGTCAACTCCGACACGTCGATCACGCTGTTTTCGCCGATCGGGGCCGCCGGCACAGTGGACGTGACCGTGACGACGCCGTCGGGCACCTCGGCCACGGGCGCGGCGGACGAATTTGCCTATAGCGCGGCGTCCGGCGCACGACGGTGACCGGGGTCAGTCCGACCAGCGGCCCGACCGGCGGCGGGACCAGTGTCACCATCACCGGCACAAACTTCGACGATGTCATCAGCGTGTCGTTCGGCGGCATTGCCCTGGACGAGCAAGCCTACACGGTGACGTCGGCGACCAGCATCACGGCGACGGCGCCGTTTCAAGCGGCCGCGACGGTGGACGTGGTCGTCGGTACGCCGGCCGGCCTGACGCCGACATCGGTGAGCGACCAGTACACCTACAATGGGACCGGCCCGACCGTGACCGCGGTCAGTCCGAATTCGGGCCCGCTGGAAGGCGATACGGAGGTCACGATTACTGGCACCGACCTGAACGGTGCCACGGCGGTAAGCTTTAACGGGAGCCCCGCGATCAGCTTCCACGTCGACTCTGCGACGCAGATCAAGGCAAGGTCCCCCGCCGGCGCCACCGGCGTGGTGGACGTGACGGTGACGACGCCCTATGGCACGTCGACGCCGTCGTCCGGGGACGAGTTCACGTATATCCCGGCCCCGACGGTGACGGGCCTGAGCCCGAACGTGATCCGCAATGACGGGACGGAAACCGTGATCGTCACCGGCACGAACTTCGTCGGCCTGGTGTCGGTCGAGTTCGGCGGCACGCCGGCGACCACCATCCAGGTAGATTCGCCGACGCAAATCACGGTGACGGCGCCGCCGTATAGCCCCGGAACCTTCTCCTTGACGGTCACGACGGGCGAGGGGATCTCGCGGATATCAAGTGCGTGCGCCTTCACCTGCACCTCGCCGGAATGCAACGATTATGGCTCGTCGAGCAGCAGCCCATCGAGCAGCAGCTCGCTGAGCAGCGGGTCGTCCCCCAGCTCGGCCAGCTCACCGAGCAGCAGCAGCCTGTCTACGAGTGCCGCGCCCGGCGTTAGCCCATCGCCAAGCAGCAGCTCGTCGCCGAGCAGCAGCTCATCGCCGAGCAGCCCGTCACCCAGCAGCCCGGCCCCCAGCAGCGCGACGCCCGGCAGTGTGGTACCGAGCAGCCCGTCGTCGAGCAGCCCGTCGTCGAGCAGCCCGTCGCCCAGCAGCCCGGCCCCCAGCAGCGCGACGCCGGGCAGTGTGGCGCCGAGCAGCCCGTCGTCGAGCAGCCCGTCATCGAGCAGCCCATCGTCGAGCAGCCCGTCGCCCGGCGCCCCGCCGCCCAGCAGCGGGGGCCCCGCTGGCGGCTCGCCCGGCAGCAGCTCGCTCAGCAGCGGCTCGCCCAGCAGCGGGTCGCTCAGCAGCGCCTCGCCCAGCAGCGCGTTGCCCAGTAGCGGCACGCCCGGCGGCTCATCGGGTGTTCCTGCCTCGTCGCCGCAGCCGAGCTCGCCGTCGTCAAGCAGTAGCCCCAGCGCTGTGCTTTTGGCCTGTTGCCCCAATCCGTTGCCGACGACTCTCTATATTACGGTTGTCGGAACCGACAATCCGCCGCCGGTCGGCTGTTCGTGCTTGAACGGAACCTACGCGCTTTCCTATACGGTGGACGGTTGGATCCTGGGCGATGAGACCTTGTGCGACGGGCAAGAGGTTGGGTTCGCGCTGACGTGCGCCGGTCCGCCGGGCAACCTCTGGGTTCTCGATGTTCATTTTCAGTTATACGACGGGGTCAGCCAGACCGCCCCGCTCACGTGCGACCCGGTGGACTCGACGTTTGTCTTTACGTTCTTGCCCGGATGCGGCGGCACGGCAACGATCACGCTAACGCAGTAGCACCCAAACTTCCGAAGTCTCGGAGACTTCGGAAGTTTTCGGATACGCCCATGGATCCGATACCGCTGGTCTTGACCAACACCCTTTGTCCCGGTGATGTGCTCGTCATGTCCGCTGCGGTCGAAAGCCTGCACCTGGCGCATCCTGGACGGTTCATCACCGAAATGCGGACGGTTGCGCAGCAAATCTGGGAGCACAATCCGCGGCACACCGTCATTCCCGACCCAATGAAGGAGGGCGCGCGGACGATCGCGATGCACTATCCGCTGGTCAACCACTCCAACGAGCGCGCGGTGCACTTCATGCACGGTTACTGCGACTTCCTGGCCGACGTCCTCGCGGTGCCGGTGCCGCTCCTGGTCAATGCGCCGGTGCTCCGGTTGTCCGATCAGGAGAAGGGCTGGTTGAACCAGGTTGCCGAAATCTTGCCCGCGAATCCCAAGTTCTGGGTGGTGAACGCGGGCACCAAGGCCGATTACACGGCCAAGGGGTGGGGAACCAGCAATTACCAGGCGGTGGTCGATCGGCTGCGCGGGCGGGTGCTGTGCGTCCAGGTCGGCGAGTCCGGGCATCTGCACGAGCCGCTCGACGGCGTGATCGACCTGCGCGGCAAGACCGACACGCGGCAGCTGATCCGGTTGTGCTGGCACGCCCAGGGCGGCCTGGGGCCGTCGACGTTCCTGCAGCACATCATGGCGGCGCACGGCCGGCCTTACGTCTGCCTGGCGGGCGGCCGCGAGGCGATCGCGTGGATCACCTATCCGAAGCAAACGACGCTGCACACCATCGGCAAGCTCGAATGCTGCAAGACCGGCGGCTGCTGGAAGGCGCGCACCGTGCGCCGCCAGGACGGCAGCGCCCTGGACGACAGCGTGTGTGCGCAGCCGGTCCCGCTGGGAGCGACGTTTATCCCGCGCTGCCTGGCGCTGTTCACGCCGGGCGACGTGGTTCGCGCCATCGAATCGTACTACGATGGCGGCACCCTTTCCTATTGAGCCGACCAACCGCGAGGACTTGACCAGCATGTCCGCCACTTCGACGCCACCGGTCGCATTGACGAGAAAGAGCAAGGCCATGGTGCTCAAGTTCCCCCATGGCCTGGGCGACGCGGTGTAGCTCACGGTCGTGCTCAAGCACGTTGCCAAGGCGTATCCGGAGTGGCATGTCGACGTGGTCAGCAAGCGCGGCAAGCACACCGCCTTTCGCGGATTGTGCCGGCGCAGCTACCACGACGAAGAGCCGCGGCCCGACGATCGGACTTACCACGCTGTTCACGAGCTGCAATGGTGGGAGAACTACAACGGCTATTTCGACCGGCCGAACTCGAAGATCACCAATTGCCTGAGCGAGGTCTTCGGTATCCCGTATGATCCGGAACTGGGCCGCTACGAGGTCCGGCCGACCGCGGAGGATGTCGCGGCCACCGCGGCCTACCTGCGCTCGATCGGTTGTGTTCAGGGCGCTGACGGCACGTTCAACGCCGTCCTCTTCCACTACGAGGGCAACACGAGCCAGCCCAAGAAGAACCTGCCGCACGACGCGATCTTGCTCCTGTGCTTCCAGGCGATCGATCGGGGCTTTGTGCCGGTGATCCTCGACTGGGACCGCCGCAGCCACCTGCCGGACAATCGCACGATCTTCTGTCCGGCGGTCGGCAGCCAGGACCCGTGGGGCGGATTCGGCTCGGGCGACGCGGGCCGGATCACGGCCATGATCGCTCAGTCGGCGGCGTTCATCGGCATCGACTCGGGACCGGGCAAATGCGCCAGCGCTACCGAAACGCCCACGCTGATCGCGTGGACAGGGCATCACCCGGTGCAGTTCCACGACCCGGCGCCGAACACGACCCATATTGTGCCGGCGAACCATCGCACGGTGCCGCCGGCCGGCGACGCGCGGATCGCATCGTATTTCGAGCGCCATTATCAATTCATTCCCTATGCGGACGGCGCCCTGGCGCGGGTGCTCGGCGACCAGCTGTGCACGCTGCTCGGCAGTGCGCGGCAAAGGAGAGACGGTATGGACCGGATCTATGGCTTCTGGGTCCCGGAGGACAAGCCGGAGCAGTCGCTGGTCATCGTCAAGGATATTTACCTTCAGGACGCCTACCGGACCGCGCTGCGTCCGCGGCGCGAAGGCGTCGAATATGTCGTCGACGTTGGCGCCAATGTTGGGGCGTTCACGCGGCTATGGCATGAGCGCAATTCGGAGGCCAAGATTGCGGCGGTCGAAGTTCATCCGGTGCTGGTCCAGGCGCTGCGCGAGAACTGTCCGTACGCCACGGTGTTTCCGGCGGCGTGCCATTACGGCCGGGAAGAGCTGTTCTTGCTGGACGCGCTGGGGCCGAACGGGTTGTCGACCGGCGGGAGCCGTGTCGTCGATCGGGCGGCGTTCGACAGCGAGGACAACCCGCAGTACGAGAAACGTCCCGAGCCGGTGGAGCGGATCACGCTGGAGGAGGTTTGCCGGCAGCTGGGATGGCCGCGCATCGACGTATTGAAGCTGGATTGCGAGGGGTGCGAATTCACGATCCTGGAGCACTGCGACTTGTCGAAGATTGGCACGATCTTCGTCGAAAGTCACGGGCCGGACGAGTGGCGCAGCCTGCTGGCGCGCCGGTTCGCGGGATGGGACATCGGTCACATGAGCCGGTCGCCGGACGGTCATTTCGAGAACTGGCACCTGGTCAATCCGAACTTTTCGGCCACGTAGCGCGACCGCCGCGAGGAGGTCGGATGGCTCGCCCATGCAAGTGCGAACGTTTCAACCGCGACGGTACCGCTCCTTACACAACCGACCAGTGCCGCCTGTGCTGGCTTTATGCGCACAGCCCAACGTATCGCGCGCATTGGGGTCCCGATGCGCCGATGGCGGCGCCAAGCTCGTCCCGATGCCGGCACCTGGGCGGGCCGACGGGTGGCATGGTCGTTTGTCCGAGCTGCCGGGCGCCGTGGCGCTCAAGCTGTTCGCGTGCGCCGTTCACGGTTCGTGCACCGTGACGCGCAAGGCGTCGGTGGTTGCGTGCTGCGCTGCCTGTCCCGATCGTGCTCCGCTTCCGAGTTAGGCATTCATTCGGTGGCATTGATCGGGCGTGTCTGGCGGGTCGTGCCGGTCATTCCTGTCGTTGCAGGTCTGGCAGGTCTGGCAGGTCATTCCTGTCTTGGCGGGTCGTGCCGGTCGGGCGGCGCATGCCGGAAATAGAGTGTGTCCTGCCAGCGCGACACGACATTGGTTGGCAAGCGCCTGGGTCTCGCGCCGGCGCCTGGGTCTCGCGCCCACTTCGCTTTCGAATGGCGCGTCATGGCGTGGATTGGCGGCGCAGGTCGCCGAAACGAATTCTCATGCACGCGGGCGCTATGTGGGTTCGAAATGTGACGAAAGCGCATCGCGATTTGACTTTGCCGGTTTTGTGGCGCACATTGAGATAGCTAGCATTCTGTCCGCCGGTCCAGGAATACGGCGGGGATACGATCTCGATCGTCCCCTCTGCGAGTCTCAGGGGTGCCAGCACGTTCGGGAATGAGACTCTATTCATCACTTCGCCCCGCGCAGATTTCCCCAGTTGACTATCTTCCGACCACATGCGGTGCGTGGCCATTACGCGCCGCCGACGGCACGCGATGTGCGGTAACCGAACCGCCAACAGGCAACGAGCGAGGATAGCATGCGGATCCGTCTCACGCTGGAGTCCCTGGAAGATCGCTGCACCCCCAGCGCGCTGGGTCAGCCCTGGCCCGATGCGGGTCAGCTATCGTTGAGCTTCGCGCCCGACGGGACGCTGCTCAACGGTGCCCCGAGCAATCTGTTCGCGACACTCAACCAGGTCGCGCCGACCGCCACCTGGGAACAGGTCTTCCTCCAGGCCTTGGAAACCTGGGCGGCGAACACCAACATCAATATCGGGCTGGTCGCTGACGGCGGGCAGCCGTTCGGCGTCGACGGCGCCGTGCAGGGCGATCCGCGCTTCGGCGACATCCGCATCGGCATGCAGGCGCTGCCCGCCAATCTGGTCGCCAGCACCGCGCCGTTCTCGTGGACGGGCTCGACCTGGAGCGGCGATATCATTCTCAACAGCAGCTACACGTTCACCGTGGGCGGCCCGGGCGGCCCGGGCACGTACGACCTGTTCACCGTTGTGCTGCACGAGGCCGGCCACGCGCTCGG
Source organism: uncultured Gemmataceae bacterium (assembly GCA_963834865.1). Classification (GTDB taxonomy): domain Bacteria; phylum Planctomycetota; class Planctomycetia; order Gemmatales; family Gemmataceae; genus CAWIDK01. The sequence goes on along the minus strand of CAWIDK010000004.1, from coordinate 354,963 downwards.
CCTCCCGGTCAACTACACCGACCCGCAGTCGATCATGTACGCCGATTACAACGGCCCGCACACCGGGCTGGATAGCCTGGACATCGCCAACATCGAGACACTCTACGGGGCGCCGACCTCGGATGCCGATGGCAACGACAGCCTGGCGACCGCGACGCCGCTCGGGAATACGCCGGCGCAGCTTGGCTTCAATGCCGAACTCAGCACGGCCGGCGACGTGGCTTATTACCAGATCACGACGCCGGACACGAGCCAGCAGACCCAGGGAACCGCCACCGTCACCATCGGCATCAACGCCGCCGGCCTGAGCCTGCTGACGCCCACGCTCTCCGTCTATGACGCCGCGGGCGATCTCGTGGCGACGCAATCGGCGTCCAGTCCGTTCAGCAATAACGTCAGCGTCACGCTCACGAACGTTGGGCCGCTCTCGACCTATTACTTCGAGGTCAGCGATGGTGGCACGAGCACCTTTGGCATCGGCGTCTACGTCGTGCAGGTCAGCTATCAGTACGCCACCTCGTCGATCGTCGGGATCGTGCCGTCCTTGATTCCGGCGGTGGTGAACGACGGCGAACATGTGAACACCGCGATCGCGTCGGCGACGGCGCTGACCGCTGCCGATAGCCCGACCATTGACCAAAGCATCGACTACCTGTTCCAGGCCAACCTCGTCGACGGCGGCGACGCGGATTACTACCAGTTCCAGGCCCCCGCCGCACCGGCCGACGGCGGCACCGATGCGCTGGACGCCATCGTCTGGCAGACGGCACCGGACGGCCTGGCGCCGGTGCTGCACCTGTTCGACGCCAACGGCAATCCCATCGCCATCCAGGTATTCGCCGACACCACCAGCACCTATTCCGTCCAGCTTCTCGGGACGGCCCCCGGCGCGGTGTACTATGTCGAGGTCGCCGGCCAGACGACCGGCGGGTCCAGCAGCAGCGGCGGATACACGTTGGGTATCAACTTCACGGAGCAGCCTGAAACCGCCGCGCCGATCCTCGGCGGCAACACCTTGCTTGCGGCGGCCAGCACCGACGCCGCCGCGCTGGTCATGAACCAGAACGGCGTGTTCTACTTCCAGCTCGCCGCCGACAACGGCGGCACGTCAACGTTGAGCACCGTCACCATGACGGTGTACGACCATAACGGCAACGCCGTCGCGAGCCTCAGCGCTGACACCGGCTCGCCACCGCAGACCACAGCGGTGTACCTCGCGGCCGGCACCTACACCATCGACTACGCCGTCGGCGACACGATGGGGCCGTATCTACCGGTGACTTACTGGTTGTCCGGCGAGATCCTGAGCGACCCGATCGGCCCGTACTACGCCGGATCGAATCCACCACCGCCCGACTCGTCGAGCACCACCACCGCCGGCTCGAACGGGGCATCCACCATTAGCTCCACCTCGACCTTCGCGGCGAGCGGCGCCAGTGTCACGCTGAGCACGCCGGACGGCAACACCGTCACCTTGACCATTCCGCCGCCGGGAGACACGATCTCGCAGAGCTACACGACCGCCGCCGGCGCCACCACGGTCACGCTGACCACGTCGGCGGACAACATCACGACGCTGACGTTGACCACGCCGTCCAGCAACACCATTACGAATACGCTGACCAACTCGGGCGACACATCGACGCAAACCTGGTCCACGTCCGACGGCATCCAGGTTACCCTGACGACGCCGTTGACGAACGCGGCACCGACGTATTCGGGCTCGTCGTCGGGGGCGCCGCCGCCATATTATTACTAGCGCCGAAGCGATGTCCTGGCGAGCGGCGGGGCTTGTCCCCGCCGTGTGTGCGCGACACCGCCGGAACAAGTCCGGCGGCTCGCAACCAACGCATGAGAGGCCGCCGATGAACGAGCAACAAGATCCAGGGCCAACCGTCCTGAGTCCGGATGCGCCGACCGCAGTGCAGCGGCGCGGCGCCCGCGGTGCGGTCGACGGACACTGGCACGATGCCGGCCGCGTTCCCGCTGCGGGCGCTCCACCGGCGCTGCCGGCCGTCGGCACGTCGTTCCTCGGATTTCGGCTGCGTGCCATCCTGGGTCGCGGGGCGTTCGGTCAGGTGTATCTGGCCGAACAGGGCGACCTGGCGAACCGCTTCGTCGCGCTGAAGGTCGCGCCGGACATTTTCGGCGAATCGCAGACGCTCGCGCAGCTCCAGCACACCAACATCGTCCCCATTTATTCGCTGCACCGCGTCGACTCGTTCCAGGCCGTCTGCATGCCCTATTTCGGCGCCACCACGCTCGCCGACGTGCTGGACCAGACGCGCGGCCAGGCGGCGCGGCCGGCCTCGGGCAAGGTGCTGGTCGATACCGTCAACGACCGCAAGCGCACGACGGTGCTGCCGCCGGAGGGCGCGTCGCCGGGACTGGTGCCGCTGCCCGCCGCAACCGCCGCGTTACCGGCGCCGGCCAAGAGCAGCGGCGCGCTGCAGCAGCTGGCGCGGATGAGTTACGTCGAGGCGGTCCTGTGGATCGGCGAGCGCCTCGCCGACGGACTGGCCCACGCCCACGAGCGCGGCATCCTGCACCACGACCTCAAGCCGGCCAACATCCTCCTGACCGAGGACGGCCAGCCGATGCTGCTTGACTTCAACATGTCCGAGGACACCAAACGCCGCGATGCCGCGACGGCGGTGGCCGGCGGCACGCTGCCCTACATGTCCCCCGAACATCTCGACTCGATTCGCGACCGCAGCCGACAGCTGGATGCCCGCAGCGACCTCTACGCCCTCGGCGTCATCTTGCACGAATTGCTGGCCGGCAGCGTGCCGTACAAGAGCTGTTCCCGACTGAGCCCCGACGCCGTCGCCGACATGATTGACGAGCGCGAGAAGCCGCCGCCCCCGTTGCACGCCGCGAACCCGGCGGTTTCGCCGGCCGTTGCTTCGATCGTCGCCCACTGCCTCGAGTCCGACCCGGATCGACGTTATCAGTCCGCGCGCGAGCTGCAGGAGGACCTGCGCCGACAGCGCACCCATCAGCCGCTCAGGTTCGCTGCGGAGCGCTCGGTCCGTGAGCGCATCGCGAAATGGGTCCGCCGGCATCCGCGTTTGACTTCCACGACCAGCTTCGCCGCCATGGTCGGCGTGTTCTTCGTTCTGCTGGCGGCGGCGTTCGTCCTGCGCAGCCGGCAGCTCGGGCGTCTCGAAGCCCAGGAGGAGCTGCGGCTATTTCGCGAGGACGCGAAGACGGTGCAGTTCCTGCTTTACAGCCGCAACGCCGATCCCAGCCGGCTCGAGGAAGGGATGCGCCGCTGCCGTAGCACGCTGGCTCGTTTCGCGGTACTCGACGATCCTGAGTGGCTGCAGGGCGCGTCGGTGCGCCGACTCGCCGACACGGACCAGGCGGGCTTGCGCGACGAGGCCGGCGAACTGCTGTTCCTCTACGCTCGGGCCCTGGCGCGGCATGCGCAGTCATCCGGTGACGCAGCACCCCGCGCGGAGGAGCTACGCGCAGGCGCGACGCGCCAACGGGCTTGCCGAAGCATGCTTTGCCCCGGCCGGCGTGCCGCGAGCGCTGTGGGAGCAGCGGGCCGAGCTGGCCAGTCTGCTCGGCGATGCGGACGAGGCGAGTGCGGCGGCGGTCCATGCCAAACAGGTGCCGGTGCGCACGCCGCGCGACCGTTACCTCATCGCCCATCAGCACGCCATTCGGGGCGACCTGCGCCACGCCCTGGAAATGCTGCAAACCGTGACCCACGACGATCCGCGCAACTTCTCGGCATGGTTCGTGCGCGCCAACTGCTACTTCGATCTCGTGCAGGACGCCAGCGCGGTCGCCAGTTACAACGCCTGCGTCACCCTCCGTCCCGAGTTCCATTGGTCCTGGTTCAATCGCGGCCTGGCGCACCTGCGGCTACGCCAGCATCGCGAAGCAGTGGACGACTTCGACGAGGTGTTGCGCCTCGCCCCGGACGTGACCGAGGCCCTCGTGAGCCGAGCGCTGGCTCTGGAGGGCATGCAGGCATACGCCGACGCCATTGCCGATTACACGAAGGCGCTCGACGACCCGGGCGCCTCGACGCGCATCTATTTCCTGCGGGCCGCGGCCCGGACCCGCGCCGGCGATCGCACCGGCGCGCGGCGCGATTACGATCGCGGCCTCGCCACGCGGCCGGCCGACGAGCTTGGCTGGATCGCGCGGGTCGGCACGCCGCGACCGCGATCCCCAGGGCGCGCTGGCCGACTACGAGCAAGCGCTCAAGCTCAATCCGCGTTCGTTTGAGGGTCTGCAGAACAAGGCGGCCCTGCTGTCGGACAAGTTCCACAAGGACGCCGAGGCGCTCGCGGTGCTGGAACAGGCGGTCCAGTTCTATCCCGAGTCGGTGCTGACGCGCGGCGGCCGCGGCGTGCTCTTGGCCCGTGCCGGCAAGCGTACCGCTGCGCTCGTAGACGCGCAGGCCTGTCTGCGGCTGGACAGCGGCCCGGCCACGCTATACCAGGCCGGCTGCATCTACGCGCTGACCGCGAAGCAGAGCCCCAACGATCGGCTGCAAGCCTTGTCGCTCGTGTCCGCCGCCCTGCGCGCGGCTTCGGTCTGGAGTTCGTCGATCAGGACACCGATCTCGATACGTTACGGCAGCTTCCCGAGTTCCCACGCCTGGTGGCCGCGGCACGCGCGCTGCATGCCCGGCCGGTGCCGGCGGGCCTGGCCCGACCCAAATCATGAGACGGCCATCACCGGACGCAATTCCCCTGCGAGAAACACCGATCCCGTTACGCAAATCAAGTCATGCTCGTCCGCCGCGCTCTGCGCCTGCCGCCATGCTTCGGCAGCATTGGCGACCACGGTGGCGGTCGGGAGCAGCCGGGCCAACTCCTCCGGCGGGGTAGCGCGGGCTGTCGCGGAAGCGCGTCAGGAAAATGCGGTCGAAGGCCGGCGCCAGCACCCGCAGCATGCCGGCCAGGTCCTTGTCGCGGCTGCCGGCGAACACCAGTAGCCGGCGCGCCCGGCCGGCAGCGGAAACGACGTCTGCAGCGCTTGCAGCAGCGCCTTTGCCGACGCGACGTTGTGGGCGCAGTCCAGTACCGCGAACGGCCGCCGGCCGAGGATCTCCAGGGCGCCGGCCAGCGCACCGTCGCGAGTCCTGTGCGCACGGCGGCTTCCGGGACCGGGAGGCCGAGCTCGCCGAGCAGCTCGATCGCGGCGACCGCGAGGGCGGCGTTACGTGCTTGGTGCTCGCCGATCAGACCCAGGTGCAGATCGGGCCAGGCGCGCCGCCAGGTCTGGACGTGCGCGACCGAGCCGCGCTCGTCCTGTTCGCCGATCAGCGCCGGCTCATAGGTGTAGCGGAAGTCGCTGTCGATTTGTCGCAAAGGCGAGCCGCGCCGCCGGCATGTCTCCGCGATGACGCCGCGCGGGCCCGCGGCGCGCACGCCGCTGACGGTGGGCCGGCCCGGCTTGATGATGCCGGCTTTCTCACGCGCGATCTGTTCCGGCGTATCGCCGAGCACCTGCGTGTGATCGAGGCTGATGCTGGTGATGAGGGCAGCGAGCGGCCGGCACACGTTGGTGGAATCGAAACGGCCGCCCAGGCCGACCTCGACGATGGCCACGTCGACGCGCCGGCGGACGAAGTGCAAGAAGCCGAGCGCGGTGCCGACCTCGAAGAACGTCAGCTCGCGTTCCAGCCCGCCCACCCGCGACGCCTCCCGCATCTCCGCCATGAGTGCGGCCAACTCGGCGCGGGCGATCGGCTGGCGGTCGACCTGCATGCGTTCCTCGACGGCGACCAGGTGCGGCGACGTGAACAGGCCGGTGCGATAGCCGGCCGCCTGCAGCATCGCCGCGAGCATGGCCGAGGTCGAGCCCTTGCCCTTGCTGCCGGCGACATGGAGGATGCGCAGCCGGTCCTGCGGGTCGCCGAGCCGTGCCAGCAGGGAGCGCATGTGCTGGAGCTTGAGGTCGTCGGGCTGGGGGGTCTTCTGCTCGTAGTTGACGCGCCCGAACCAGAACTGGATGGCCTCTTCGTAGGTCATCGTCAACCTTCAACCTTGAGGGGCAGGCGAATCTGGTCGAGCACTTCCTGCACACGTGCTTGCCATTTCTTGGCGTGGTCGCCCAGCCAATCCTTGGACAGGAAGAAGTTGGCGCCGGCCGCCTGCAACTCGGCGAGGCGCTCGGGGGGCGGATCGCTCACGAACAGTATGACGGGCGTTCGCGCAGGGCGGCCAGGGTACGGACACGCCGGCACAATTCGACGCCGCTCATGCCGGGCAGATGGATGTCAAACATCAGCAGATGCGGATGCCGGTCCTGCAGGTGTTCCCAGGCCGCCTCCGCCGTGGAGAACCACAAGAACGTCAGTCCAAGCTGGGTGCCGTAGGTCTGGATGACGTGGGCCACGTCCGGATCGTCCTCGACCAGCACGACCTGCAGGCCGGCGGCGACGGCCGGCGGCACGCGATTGATGCGCGGACGCGCCGGCTCGGCTTGCGGCGGGCTGTCCGCCGCCGGCCGCGGCAGCCGCGCCGAGCGCGGCGCCGGCGTCGTGCGGCGCCGCCACGTCCGGCAGCGTGAAGAAAAACGTCGCGCCCTGGCCCGGCTGCGACTCGACCCAGATCCGCCCGCCATGCGCCTCAACGATTTTCTTGCAAATCGCCAGGCCGGCGCCGGTCCCCTCGTATTCGTCCGCCTTGTGCAGCCGGCGGAAGATGTTGAAGATCTCCCCGTGAAACGCCGGGTCGATGCCGATGCCGTTGTCGCGCACCGACACCAGCACCGCCGGCGGATGGCCCGGTTCCCGGTGCATGCCGGCCGCAATGACCACCTGCGGTTTGGGGTTCTGGTTGTACTTCAGGCCGTTGGCGATCAGGTTCGTCAAGAGCTGCGTGATACGATGGCGGTCGCCGACGACGCGCGGCAGCGACGGCTCGGTCAGCACGGTCGCCTCCTTGCGCTGGATGAGGTCAATGAGGTCGTTGCGGACCGTCGCGACCGCCTCGAACAGGTCGAACGCCTGCAGCGACCGCGTGATGCGGCCGGCCTGGCCGAGGTGGAGCAGGTCGTCGATGAGCAAGCCAAGCCGCCGGCTGGCCTGAATCAGATGGTTGATGTACTGAAAGCCGTCGGCGCCGAGCTGGGCGGAATACTCCTCGGCGAGGCGCTGGCCGGTGGTCTGCAGCGTGCGCAGCGGCTCCTTGAGATCGTGCGAGACGACGTAGGTAAACTCTTCCAACTCCTTGTTGATGGCGAGCAGCCGTTGATTGGTCTGCTCCAGCTCGTCGCCGCGGGCGCGCAGCTCGTTGGCCAGCCGGTTCTTCTCGGTCAGGTCGAGGGCGGCGCTGCGGAAGCGGACGAATTCGCCGGCGTCGTTGCGATCGGCCACGGTGCGGATCCACACGTCCAGGACGCTGCCGTTCTTCTTCCGCCAGCGCGTATTGACCTCGCCCTCCTCGAACGGCGCCTGCCCGCGCGGCTGGGCGGCCGGCCGGCCCGCGACCGGTTCGAGCAGGTCCGCGTAGCTGTGCCGGTCCAACTCCGCGCGGCGGTAGCCCAGCGTGCGGATCAGCGTGTCGTTGAAGGCGATCAGCCGGCCGTCCACGTCGAGCCGGAAATACATCACCGGCGCGTTCTGATACAGGTCGCGGTAGCTTTCCTTGAGCCGGCTCAGGGCGGCGCTGACGCGCCGCAACTCGCGGCGCTCGCTCTCCGCACTCTGCCGGGCCCGGTGCAATTCCTGCTGCAGCTCGACGCGGGGGCTGAGGTCGATGAACCGGCAGACGAAGTGTGCGATGCCGCCCGTGCCGTCGAACCGAGCGCGAATGCGCAGCCGCACGTGCCGGAACGTGGCCGGATCGAGCGGCGGCAACAACTCGGTGTCGGAGCGAAAGGTGGTGCGCGCGAATGCGCCCGCCGGCATGTCCACCGGCACCAGGAACCGGCACGTCACGGACTGCGGCTGGGCGGTAGTCTGGGCCCGGTGCATTGCCTTATCGACGATGCCGTAGTCCTCGGGGTGCAGGACATCGAAGATCGGCCGGCCGCGCAGCGCCGCGCGGTGCGCCGCAACAGCTGGCACGCCGCCGGGCTGACCGTCTCCCACCGATAGCGCGCGGAGATGCGTCCACGCAGATTGGCGCGGTCATGCAGCCGGGCACGGTTGCGCGGGCGCGGCGGCGGTGCGGGCGGCGCGGGCGGTTGTTCCAGGGCGGCGAGAGGATCACGCAGCCGGCGCAGCCGGCCCTGATAGATCAGCGACAGGACGCCGCCGACGAATCCCGAGACGACGGCGCCAAGGACGAGCACGGGCGTGAGCGCCGGCATATCGAGATCGACAGCACCCGTCGCGAGCCGGTCGGGCACGAGCTGCCAGGCGGCGCCGGCGCCGGCGGCAAGGGCGGCGCCCGCCAGGCTGCACACAAGAGCATGCCTCAGCGCGGTCCACATGGGCACGGTTCGCGGGTGTAACGAGCAGCGCGCCGGTGCCGGGCCGGCGCTGCCGCCGCGCAGGGAATCACTCCAGTATATCTCGTTTCGACGCGAGTTCCTATCGCGGCGGCGTCGAATTCTGCCGCAAGCCGGGACAACGATCGCGCATGCATCGGCCACCGGCCAAGGGCCGGGCCTGCTCATTCCTCGCGAGCAATTCAGCATGCTCTCCTATCCGCCCGCATCCCGTGGGAGGGCCGCGTCGGCCAGCCTCAGTACGATTGACCTCCCCCGTCGCCGCGCCACTCTGGTGGAATCGCCGCAGGTGTCTCATCGCACCCCCCACACTCACCCCATGAGACGAATGTCCAATACCCAGGCGCTGCGCCATGAATCCGATCACGATTCCGGAACCCATTTGGGACAGTGACTTTCCAGCCACCCGCCGCGCCGGCCCCGACTGGCGGCTGCACGGATTCATCGCAAGGGGGTCCACCACGCTCCTCACCAGCCAGTGGAAATCCGGCAAGCTGGCCTGGCGTGCCAGCTCGACGAATCTCGCGCCGAAATCCTCGCGCTGCTCGCACACTTGCATGTCATCCCTGGTTTGCCGCTTTTCCTCGTGGATCTCGCGGAGGCGCTCGGCGAGCTGGTCCATTTCCGGCGTCGGCCGCATGCCGCGCGCCTGTGCCGCCAGCAGGCCGCCCAACTCCGCATGGACCTTCTCCAGGCCCGCCGCATCACGCATCCGGCCGCGCTTGATCTGGAGGATTGCGATTCTATCGAAAAGCTCGCCCGGCGCGGTTTCCGTCAGCATCGGCGGGCGCAGCGCGGGATTCCTCTGCCGCAGCGCGTCCGCGATCCGCTCGAAAACGTCCGACCAATTTCCCCATTGCGATTGCCGGAATAACCGCACGCTCGGATACCATGCGCTGTCGTCGCCGCGCTCCAGCCAGCGCCAGTCCGAGGCTGTGCACAGCGCCACCCACACCGGCACGTTCAGCGCTCCCGCCAGATGCGCCACCGCCGTGTCCACGCACACCACCAGGTCCAGGTGCTTCATCACCGCGGCCGTATCCGTGAAATCGTTGAGCCGGCTGCCGAGATCGATCACGTTCCAGTCGCTCACCTCGCGGAGCTGCTCCGTCCCATATCCCTTCTGCAAGCTGATCAGTTGCACGCCGGGGACGCCGGCCAGCGGCGCGAACGCCCCTAGCGGCGCCGACCGGTGGCCGTCGCCCGCGTAACGCTGGCTGCCTTGCCATGCGATGCCAATGCGGATTTGTGGGGGCACGTTTCCAACGTGCCCATTCATGCCCGGCACGTTGGAAACGTGTCCCACGGCGGCGAGTTCCCGGCCCCAGTGCTCGATCAACCGTGGGTCGGCCGACAGATACGGCACACTCGCCGGCACCGTTTCCAGCGTCGTACACAGCACGCGCGGCAGGCTCATGAACGGCAGCTGGTACGCGAAATCGGGCACCGGTTCGCCCTGCCGAATCACGCGGTCCACTCCCGGGCACCGCCGGAATAATTGCTGCAGCTCGCCCGGACATTCGACCAGCACGGTGCCGCCGCGCTCCTTGACCATCCGGGCGTAGCGCACGAACTGGATCGTGTCCCCGAGGCCTTGCTCCGCGAACAACAGCACCGGCTCGCCGTCCAGCAGCCGGCCGTCCCACCACGGTTGCGCATACGGACGCTTCTGGGCGGGCGATTTCCAGCGCCACTCGTATTCGGCCCAGCCCCGCGGGTAGTCGCCGCGCAGCAGCCACGCCAGGGCCAGGTTCTTGTGCGTCTCGATCCTATCGGGCCTGAGCCGCAGACATTCCTGGTAGCAGGCAATCGCGTCGTCGATGCGCCGCAGCCGTTCGTGCAGCACGCCCAGGTTGTTGAGCGCGTCGGGATTATCGGGCTTGAGCCGTAAGCTGCGCCGAAAGCACGCTTCCGCCTCGGTATTCTTGGCCTGGTTCAACAGCGCGATCCCCAGATGGTTCGACACCTCGGACGAGTTTGGCATGAACTTCAGCACATTGCGGTACTCGGCTTCCGCATCGCTGTGCCGGCCCACGTGCCGCAGCACGTTGGCCAGGTTGTGCCGGGCCTCAGCATACTTCGCATCGAGCCGCACTGCTTCCGCGAATTCCGGCAGCGCCTGGGGCTTCTTGCCCTGCGAGTCCAGCGCGCACGCCAGGTTGTTGTGATATATCGCGTTCTTCGGCTCCAGCGCGACCGCTTGCTGCAAGAGCGCGACCGCCTCCGCCGCCTTGCCCTCGCGCAGCAGCGCCAGGCCGCGCTGATCATAGCGCGCCGCGCTTTCCAGTGGCGGCCGCGATTCCAGCTCGCGCGCCATCCGCGCCAATACTTCCGCCCAATCGCCTTGCGTTTTTTGGCGGAACAGCCGCGCGCTCGGATACCACGGGCTGTCCTCCCGATTCTGCAGCCACCGCCAGTCCGACGCGGTCGGCAGGGCAATCCACACGGGCACGCCCAGCGCTCCGGCGAGGTGCTGGGGTCGATGCGGAGGGCCCGGCGGAAGGCTTTCACGGCCTCGTTCATCGCCCCCGTCCGGCGCAGTGCCGCGCCGAGGTTGGCGTGCGCATCGGCGCTGGCCGGTCGGAGCCGCACCACGGCCTGGAAATGTTCGATGGCGTCGGGCGCTCGGCCGACGCGTTGCAGGCTGTTGCCCAGATTGTGGCGCGCTTCGGGGTAATCCGGCCGCAGCTTTAGCGCCCGTTCGTAGCTCGCGATCGCTTCAAGGTGGCGCTCCGACTCCGCCAGCGCGACACCAAGCTCGCTGTGGGCCACCGGCCAATCCGGCTGGGCGGCGACAGCCTCCCGGAAACACGCCTCGGCCTCGCCGAGCTTTCTTTGCTTCAATGCCGCGATACCGCGCCGATAGCACGCTTCCGCATGGGCGACCGATTGCATGGTCAGGGTCCTCTCAAATGGCGCCATCTTGATGGAACTGCACATATTGATTGTGAACGGCCTGGCTCCAGCCGAGTTGGTGGGCGACCTGGCCGAGCTGGAATTCGAGCGGCGCACACAACCCGGCTGCGGCAGGTCCGCCTCGCGCAGGCGCTCCGCACGTACCGCCGTAAAACCCGCGCGCATGAACGTCACCCCTGGCCGGCCTTCGCGCCGCGCCACCGGCACGCCCATGAACCAGGGGCACGCCGCAACGCGCTCCGCTTCCCCCGGAAGATAATCCTGCCACGCCGGTTGCCCGATGTAGTCGGTGCCGCGTTCCAGCAGCGGCAAGAGCGCGTCCCACCAGCCCCCTTCGACGAAGCAGTGCTGGTCGAGCGTGATCGCGTACTCGCCGGTCAGAGTCACATCGTGGTAAACCAGCCGGGTCAACTGCTCGTGAGTCACGCCGGTCTGGCAGTGCCACGCCACGACTCGCAGCCCATCACGCGTGGCCCAATGAAACCGTTCAACTCCGCCGGGCAGCTGCTGGAACTCGGGAAAACGATTATCCGGACACAGCGCCGAGCGCGGAATGAAAGCTCGCGGTCGCCCGGCTGAAGCCCAGGCGCATCTCGATCCGCTCCAGCGGCGTGTGGTTAAGGACGCTCCAGAAGCAGCGCCGGAATGCGGCGGGCGCCGCGCCTTCGGCGAGCAGGCAAATCGCGATCGGGGCGGGACCGGACGTGGGCGTCTCAAGCGGGGCTCAAAGGGCGGCATGGTTGCAGCTACCTAAGAGATAAACGACCCACCGGTTGGAAAAAAGCAAAAAATGGGATTTTTCGGGATTTATCAAAATTGACGATTTTAATCTTTTTTCGCTGGACAAGTTACCGCGCGGTGCTTCACAATTAAAAATTGGAACTGGCTGGGATGCCCTCGGAACAGGAAGCAGCCGTGCCCTTTCCCCACGGATAGCGGGAAACGCCCTTGCCTGCACAAGGCGGTCGCCCATGGATCCGCTCGAATTCTGTCTGCGGCAATACCGGGCCTTCTTCGAGAAGAAACGCCAGCCGCCGCGGGCGCGCTTGCAGGTCGAGTCACTCGAAAAGCGGCTCCTGCCCAGCATGTCCCCCACGGGTTCGGCGTTCGTCGCCCTCACGGGACAAACCTTCAGTGGCGTCATCGGTTCGTTCACGCCCGCGGCCGGCACCACGTCTTCCGACTACCAGGCGACCATCATCTGGGGCGATGGCGCGGAGTCCACCGGCACCATCGACGGCTCCTACAACGTCTCGGGCTCCCATCAGTTCAACGCGGCCGGCGCCTATCCGGTCGGCTTCCAGGTGCTCAACCTCCAGGACAACTCCACCGGCGTTGCCGTCACGCTCGGCCTGATCGAAGACCTCACCCCGGTCGGCGCCCTTGAGTACGTCGGGGCGTCGAGCCTTGCCCAAAGTGCCACGACCGGGCAGGGCGGCAGCGACGGCGGCGGCAGCTTCAGCCTCCAGGAAACCGGCACGCTCACCGACACGCTCACCCGCCAGCTGTTCATGCCGGACGGCTCGCTCTCCAGCGTCGCCAACGAGAGCGACTCGTTCACCTTGACCGAATCGGGCACCGACACGTCCGCCGCTTTCGGCACCGGCAACTACTCGGTGACGATCGGTGGCGGCACGACGATAACGCTTACGCAGCTGGAGGACGACCTCAGCCAGTACACCACGACCAGCGGCACCCCCACCGAAACCTTGTCATGGAACGTCAGCGGCAATGTCGGCACCGGCGACGTTACGCGCACCGGCAGCGCGACCGATACCTCCACACTGGTGGGCGGCGGCGCCGACGAGGTCAGCCCGCTCACCGCGACGGCAACCGACCTGGCGACTACCTCGGTCACGGAAACCGGTAATTACGGCGGCAATCTCACAATCACGGTGACACAAAACGGCCATCCGACCACCACGCTGACGCGCAACGCCAGCGGCGACGTCGAGACCGACACCGCCAGCGACACCGCTGCCGCCACCGCCATTTGGACGCAGGCCTACGCCAGCGGCGCGTTCACGGGCACTGCCACCGCCTCGGACAGCGCAACGCTCACCGATACCAGGACCGACTCGAGCCTGACCGAAAGCAGCAATGGTACCGCGGGTGACGGCATTACCTCGCCGCTGAGCGGCAACGTGCTGACCGGGGCGTTGACGACGGTCTCCACCGAAACGGATTCGAGCGGCGTTACCGACAGGGCGATGGACCAGAGCTCGTCGGACACCATGACCACGACGGCCGGCGACACGCTTACCACGAGCGCGACGGCCAACCTCGCCGTCGGCACCGTCGCGGCCGCGGCGACCGAGTCTGATTCGGCGCTGGTGACGGAGCGCGACACCAACCAAACCGACACCGACACGGGCACAACGCAGGACTCGGACAGCCTGACAACGGCGATGACCGCGAACCTTGGCACCGGCAGTTTCAGTGATTCGACGACGGAATCGGACAGCCCCACAGCGACCGATACCGATATCGACCAGGGCGCCACGGACAGCAGCAGCGTGTCGGCAGCCGACACGCTTTCCACGTCCGGCACCGGCAACTGGCTCACCGGCACCATGAATGCCACAACCGCGGAAAGCGACGCCGGCACCGGCACCGACACGCAGACCGATCTCACGGACACCGACGTCGCCGGCTCCACCGACAGCGCCACGTCGACGGCCGTCACCAGCGGCAACCTGTTCAACGGGACGTTCAGCGCGGGAGTCACCGAGTCCGACGGCTCGACGGCGGTCGACACCGACAAGAACCAGACCGATTCCGACACCGACACGACGACTGACACCGACAGCCTGAGCACCGTCGTCACCGGTAACTGGCAAACCGGGACCGAAACCACCACGGTCACGGGCACGGACCGGGCGGTGGACAGCGACTACGACACCAACCAGACCAGCACGGACGCCGCCAACACGACCGTGTCGGACACTGCCACGCTCACAACGCGCCTGAACTGGCTCACAGGCGACTCGACCGTCACCGGTACCGACTACTCGTCCCTCACCGGCCTGGACGTCCCCACCAATCAGACCTCGATGGGTACCGCCACCCTCGGCGATTCCGACGCGGTGACGGCGACCACCACCGAGAACCTGTACACGGGACTCTACTCCGCCAACACCAATGTCTCGGACACCGCGACGGTGAATGAGGGCGACACGAACCAGAGCTACACCGGCACCGACGTCGACACCGACACGAATAGCGCGACGGCTACCGCAACGGGCAATGCGATTACCGGCGCCACCACGGTAACCACCATCGCATCGGACCAATCCACGGTTACGAGCCAGGACACCGATCAGACCGACACCGACAGCAGCACCGTGAAGGCGACCGAAACGAGCACGGTGACTGAAACCGACAACGTGATCACCGGCGATTCGACGGTCACCGTCACCGGATCCGACCAGTCCACTGTCACTGACGACGACACCAATCAGAGCGACACCGATACCAGCACCGTCACCGCGTCCGACAGCACGAGTACGACTACCACAGGCAACTTGCTGACAGGCTCATTCAGCGCGGCGGCCACCGAATCGGACAACGCCATCGTTACCGATAGCGACGTGAACCAGTCGGGCGGCCTCGGCGGGCTTGGCGGCTTCGGCGGCGGCGGCGTCTCCGACTCCGTCAGCAGCCACGGCACCGACACCGCCAGCAGCGCGACGACCGAGACCGGCAACTGGGTCACCGGCGCCACCACAGTCACCATCACGGCGTCGGACAAGGCCACACAGAGCGACCTGTACACGAACCAGACTGACACGGACAGCAGCGCGACCACCGACACCGACACGACCACGACGATCGAAACCGCCAACCTGATCAGCGGCACTTCGTCGGTGCTCGCGACTGCGTCGGACAATTCCACCCTTTACGATGACGACACCGACCAGACGGACACCGACATTAGCTCCACCACCGCCTCGGACTACTCAAAGCTGACCGGCACCGGCAACGACGTGACCGGCGCAGACCTCCACCGTGACCGAGTGGGACACCGCCAGCACCAGCGACGACGACACCAATCAAACCAGCTACGTCTCCACGACCCTGACGGCCCGCGACTGGATGCGGATCACCGGCACCGATAACCTCTGGACCGGCGCAGACCACCACCACGACCGAATCCGACCGCAGCAGCGCCACCGCCATCGCCACCGATCTGGCCCTTTCGGAAACCACGACAACCCTGCCGTCGGACTCGAGCACCGTCACCGCGAGCGGCAACGCGATTACCGGCAGCTATACCTCTTTCGGGACCGGCTCGGACGGCAGCAAGGTCATTGATCTGACCATCGACGGGAACCAGACTGACACCAGCACCACGACCGCCAGCGATGGCCTGTCCACCAGCGGGTCGGGCAACTGGGTCACCACCGCCGTCACCACCGGCACTCAGGATTCCGGCAGCACCAGCGCCGTCGAGACCGACATCAACCAGACCGATACCGTGTCATCGACTGTCATCGCGTCGGACACCGTCGTCACGACCGACGCTGGCGACGCCATCACCGGCGCCTTTACCGCGATCGCCGGCGAGAGCGACACCAGCGCTATCACCGACGAAGAAACCGATTATCCGTATAGTGATAGCTGTTCGACCAGCGCGTCCGATACGATTGCGACGTCCGAAACGGGCAACTGGGTGTCCGGCTGCGTCACGGCGTCGACGTCGGAATCGGACTTCAGCAGCGTCAGCGAGGTGACCACCGACACCGTCACCTACGACACCAAGGCTGAAACCGACACCGGCGGCAGCGTGCTCATCGAAACGAGCAACGCCGTTACCGGCGCCGTGTCGTCGGCGCTGGGGCAATCCGACACCAGCACGGTGCAGGACTCGGGATTCGACGACCGCGGCACGTTCACGTCGTCGCTTACCGCGAGTGAAAGCGTCACCGCGATGGAGAGTGCCAACGCGATCACGGGCAGCGACGCGCCGACGACCACCACGGTCTGCACCGATTCCGGCACCAAGACGGGCGGCGATTCGCTCACCACGTATAGCCAAAGCTTCGTGGACACGTCGTCGTCGGTCCTGACGGCGAGCGACAACACCATCACGGGGAGCTACAGCCAGAGCACCGTGGAATGCGACTCGTCCATGCTCGGCGAGAACGGCGTCTTTTTTCCGGGGCCGGGAACGTACACGCTGGGCGAGTTCAATAACGCGACCACCACGGAAACGGCACAGGGCAACCAATTGACGGGCGACTATACCAACACCACGACCGGCACCAACGACTCGGGCTACACGATCACCGAGGGCGGCAACCTGGTCTCGCTCGCCTATCTGTCGATGAACAAGGCGGTCGAAACGAGCTCAACGCGACCGCGACGGGCAACGTAATCAGCGGCGATTACACGACGTTGGCGGCCGCAACCGCAACGACCACGACGGTCGAGCATACCAACACCGCGCCGGCGACGTTGAGCACGGCCTTCACCGAGACGATCACCGATGGGACGAGCACGGCGGAAACGGGCAACGCGATCACCGGCAGTTACACGCAGACGCAGTCGGAGACGAAAACGACGACGGATGTCGATGTCTACGACATGGGTTCAAGCTACCCGCTGCCGGTGGACGTGACGGAATGCAGCACGACGACGTTGACCGAGACCAAGGTGGGCAACCACATTTCGGGCAACTACGCGCTGACCGAGGTGTCGAGCGGCACCTACGACATGGTGGAAATTGAGGGGTGGTATCCGCCCTGGTTCAGCACGACGCCGGGCGTGGGCGACTTTAGTTTGACCGAGACGGGCAGCCTGACGTCGACCACGGTGGAGTACGGGAACGAGATTGACAGCAGCTACTCGCAGGTGGTGACGTTGTCCGACGTCTACGGGATGAGTGAGATCGGGGAAACGTCGGGCGGCAGCTTCTCCGAGACGGTGAACGGCAGCGACGCCGCGACGCTGACGGAGATCGGCAACTACTCGAACCAGACGTATAATCGCACGATCGTCGGGACCGGCACGGCCGTGGTCACGGAAAGCGGTCCGGGCGCGACCCTGGGTTCGGGCTCGCCGTCGTACGCCTACGTGGTGACGGAGGATTCGGACCCGCGGGCGGGGGTGCTGATCCAGGCGGAGACGGGGAGCGACCGCTACGACCTGCTGGAGTTGTGGCAGAATGTGGCGAACGTCGGCGCCAACGAGGAGGGGAATATGGATTATTCCCCCTACGGGCAGCCGTTTGCGGATCCGGGACCAACGAACGGCGAATTGGGTTTGCCCGCAAACACGCGATTACCAAGCCGCAACGCAGCAGATTGGACGGGCGCGATCGGAAATTCGAATTTCCGCCCCCAAAGGCCGCAGGATTTCGGCCTTCAGGCAGGTGACCAGGTACCGTTTAGGAATGGCAGGATCGATCTCGCCGAATTTGCAGTACCAGTCCCAAGTCGCGGTGGCAGTGCTCTGGCTCGAACCTTTCAAGTTCCAGGAATGGGGACGGGAGCTGGCGCCCTCCATGGACCGGATCGGTCCGCGATGGTTGCGGAACTCGCTTTGAGGCGGGGAGAAACCCAAGCCGCAACCGAGGCCTGGTTGAGCAATGAGGGCTATCGACTGCACCACGCTGGGGGCAACCGCGCTCAAGTTGTCCCTGGCGAAATTCACGACAATATCCCCCATACTGGGGGTCGGAGTGACAATGCACGACTGCGCACAACAACCGTTGGCGCGCTTGGCGCACTGAGCGTATTCCTCACGCTTCGTGATGCATGTCAGGCCGCGGGTGTCGGGCGGCCGGACTACGTGGCGGTTAATGCTCCCTATTATTTCACGGATCGCGACGGGTCCGTGTTCGTTGTTCGAGTACCTGGGAGCCTTAATTTTTGGAGCAGCCCAAGCGTTTTGTATGTCGCTGGCCCTCGCGCAGGCCAGACGCAGCCAATAACCAATGCCGAAGTGCGCCTCTATCAGTTGGACGCGGAAATACGTTACGGCAGGTATATTCCAGGCGGCTTTTTTCGCTCGCCGCGGTTCATTCCCGGCACGGAACGCCGCACACTTCCCTTATACGAGGGAAATAGGGAAATTGGCTTGATTGATGAGGAGGGCATACATTATTACCCGTGGTATGACCCCTATGGTAGTGGGGGTGCGGATTCTTACTATACTTAGGCGTAGTCTCTCGGTTCTTGCGACGCCAATGCGGTCTGGCCAGGGTTTACCTTGCCCAAGGTTCCAGCCGAAAACGAAGGGCACCAAACGCCTCGATCAACCCGCGGAGGGCCCGTCGCGTCATTGATGATGTTGTTGCGATCGCATCCGGAGGCCCCGCACGCAGTTTCTTATTCTGGACAGGACCGGGCGCTCAAGGCGGGGTACTTACCGTGCCGAAAAAAATGAATCGGAACTTGAACTTGACTGGGTATCGGCGACCGGTGACCATCAAGTGACACGATGCTGCTGAGACCCACCGCTATCGGTCAGGCCACTGATGCCCGTGCCAAATAACCGTGGAGCCGATCATGAAGCCTAACACAATGGTGGACCGCGATTTCGGAAAACTAAAATGGGATAAGAAACTGCTCGTGTGGCGTGGCCGCTCGACGATGGCGGAGGGTACGCCATTCCAGCTGTTGATCCACACGCGTGCGTACTTAACACAAAAACCACCATTTGAAGACGCCACGTGGGACAGAACTATCACGCCCGAGACACACGAGGCATTTCTACGCATTTGTAGCTCGGACTCGCGGCTACGAGCGGCAATCGTCAAGGAGTTCTTGCCTCGCTATTCAAAATGGAATGACGGTAATTCCATCGAAGCGCCCGCGTTCTTAAGACGACTACGGTTAGAATCGGTAACATTGCTTCCAGACGGTACGGCACAGGTCTTTTACGGGGACGACGGCATGTTTGGTGGTCATGCGTTGATCGTTCACCTAGACCGAAGCGGGGCGGTCCGCCAAGTGGCACTATAGCTATAGTCATCCCCACGGTCGAACCCTCTTGCGTGCATACTGAGCTCCGGTGGCAAATAGGTGGTGTCCGCTTACTATTGCCAGTTCACCCGGCCTTTTGTACCATCGGGGGGATGATGGAGCAAGAGCACTCGCGGTGAGGATGAACCATGAGCCACGGACGGCCCGACGACGATCTGGGTCGCTTCTGCTGCCTGAACGCTGCCTGCGCCGATTACGGCAAGCGCGATGCGGGCAATCTAACGGTGCCGATGCGCTATGGTCCCGACCAACGCCGGCTGCTGCGTTGCCGCACCTGTAAACAGCGTTTCTCAGAACGCAAAGGCACGCCCTTGTTCGATGCGCGGCTGCCGCACGACAAGGTCGTCGCCGTCTTGGAACATATCGTCGAGGGCGTTGGCGTCCGCAAGACCAGCCGTCTGGTCGGCGTCGATAAGGACACCGTCGTCCGCTACAGCGTTAAAGCGGGCAAGCATGCCGAGCAACTCCACGACGAACTCGTGGGGCTTTCCCCCCCCTAACGACCGAAGTGCAGTTCGATGAGAAGTGGTCGTTTGTCGGCAAGAAGGAAAAGCATTGCGATCGGTCCAACCCGGCCGACGACGACAAGGGCGACTGCTGGGACCATGTGGCCTTTGACCCGGTGAGCCGCCTGGTGGTCAGCGTGGTACTCGGGCGACGCACGGGTGAGCATAGCCAGTTGTTGGTGGAAGATTTCCATGAGCGTACCGAGGGCCGCATCATGGGGTTGATGACCAGTGACGAGTACGCGGGCTACCCGGGGGTCATCCTCGCCGTCTACGGTGAAGTCGTCACGCCGCCGCGCACGGGTCAGCCGGGCCGACCGGCCGCGCCGTACCAGGCCGTGCCCACGGGGCTGAATTATGCGACGGTGCACAAGACGCGGCAGGGCAATCAGGTCGTCGAAGTCGACCGACGCTTGGTCTATGGCACCGAGGCGGGACTGGAACAAGCCTTGGCCGACTCGCCGGTCAGCGCGACGGTGAACACGGCCTACCTGGAGCGGCACAACGGGACGGACCGCCACCGCAACGCGCGCAAGGGCCGCAAGACTTATTGTTTCTCCAAGGATTGGCAAGTGCATGCAGCGGTGAGTTACTTTACGCTGTACAGTTACAACTTCTGCTGGCCGGTACGCACGCTACGGCAGAAAGATGCCGTCGGGAAGTGGCAGGATCGCACTCCGGCGATGGCGGCCGGTTTGACCGATCATGTGTGGACGCTCGCCGAGTGGCTGACCCTTCCAGGCGTGCAACGATGAGGCGACACCACCGGCAAATAATCTCGACGGTTAATAAAAACGCCAATTGCCAGTTCAAGACGACGCCGGGCGTCGGCGACCTCAGGTTGATCCAGTGGACTTTGGTGACAGTCTATGCAAACCATTGCAGAAAGCATTTTGCGGAAGAATCCGCCGGGCGTCCAGCTGGCTATGCACAGCCGGGCAAACAATGCGGCGGGCACGGCGAGGGAATTGGTGATGGAATTGGTAGAATTGGTATGGAATTGGTGACAGTCTATGCAAGTCGTTTCAGGAAGACTTGTTGCGGCGAAATTCGCCGTCGCGCCCTGCCAGGTCTGGCTCACGACGGCACCAACAGCGGCGTCGGTGCACTATGGCGGTCGCCGAGCAGGGCACCCCGAGCGTCACGGCCAACGACTCCGTGGGCAGCTATTCGAGGAGCACCCACAGAAAACCAGGGCAGCGTGGCCATCGACCAGGAGAGCGGCTCTCCGTATAATGATAGTTTGACGGGCGAGGCGGATACGTGCGCCACCTCCGAAACCGGCGACTGGGTGATCGGCTGCGTCACGGCGTCGACGATGGAATCGGACTGTAGCAGTGTCAGCGAGATGCAACACTCGGGATTCGACGACCGCGGCACGTTCACGTCGTCGCTTACGGCGAGTGAAAGCGTCACCGCGATGGAGAGTGCCAACGCGATCACGGGCAGCGACGCGCCGACGACCACCACGGTCTGCACCGATTCCGGCACCAAGACGGGCGGCGACTCGCTCACCACGTACAGCCAGAGCTTCGTGGACACGTCGGCGGCCGTCCTGACGGAAAGCGACAACACCATCACGGGGAGCTACAGCCAGAGCACTGTGGAAAGCGACTCGTCCATGCTCGGCGAGAACGGCGTGGTTTTTCCCGGGCCGGGAACGTACACGTTTGGCGAGTTCAACAGCGCAACCACCATGGAAACGGCGCAGGGCAACCAGTTGACGGGCGACTACACGAACACCACGACCGGCACCAACGACTCGGGCTACACGATCACCGAGGGGGCGGCAACCTGGTCTCGCTCGCCTATCTGTCGATGAACAAGGCGGTCGAAACGACGCTCAACGCGACCGCGACGGGCAACGTAATCAGCGGCGATTACACGACGTTGGCGGCCGCAACCGCAACGACCACGACGGTCGAGCATACCAACACCGCGCCGGCGACGTTGAGCACGGCCTTCACCGAGACGATCACCGATGGGACGAGCACGGCGGAAACGGGCAACGCGATCACCGGCAGTTACACGCAGACGCAGTCGGAGACGAAAACGACGACGGATGTCGATGTCTACGACATGGGTTCAAGCTACCCGCTGCCGGTGGACGTGACGGAATACAGCACGACGACGTTGACCGAGACCAAGGTGGGCAACCACATTTCGGGCAACTACGCGTTGACCGAGGTGTCGAGCGGCACCTACGACATGGTGGAAATTGAGGGGTGGTATCCGCCCTGGTTCAGCACGACGCCGGGCGTGGGCGACTTTAGTTTGACCGAGACGGGCAGCCTGACGTCGACCACGGTGGAGTACGGGAACGAGATTGACAGCAGCTACTCGCAGGTGGTGACGTCGTCCGACGTCTACGGGATGAGTGAGATCGGGGAAACGTCGGGCGGCAGCTTCTCCGAGACGGTGAACGGCAGCGACGCCGCGACGCTGACGGAGATCGGCAACTACTCGAACCAGACGTATAATCGCACGATCGTCGGGACCGGCACGGCCGTGGTCACGGAAAGCGGTCCGGGCGCGACCCTGGGTTCGGGCTCGCCGTCGTACGCCTACGTGGTGACGGAGGATTCGGACCCGCGGGCGGGGGTGCTGATCCAGGCGGAGACGGGGAGCGACCGCTACGACCTGCTGGAGTTATGGCAGAATGTGGCGAACGTCGGCGCCAACGAGGAGGGGAACATGGATTATTCCCCCTACGGGCAGCCGTTTGCGGATCCGGGACCGGCCCTTCCAAATGACGCACGAGGTGCCTGGATCCAAGGCACGAGAGGCAACGGCGTTTTCCAGTATAGCAATAATGCCTACAATCAGGCGCGGGGCGTGGCTGGAGTCCAAGTTCGATTCACGAATAACTGTATCGCGGTAGGCGGATTTCCGGCGCAATGCTATTACGGCGGAAGCGCGAATGCGGCGAGTGTACGAATCACACGAGTCCTAGGAACCGAGGCGGACATGAACGCGGCGGATGCTGCGATGAGGATAGCGCGGGGGATCCCAACTGGGTCCGGCCCCGTGGATTCACCTGGAACCACGCCGGGGAACCGGGCTCGATGGTAATGGAACTCGTCGACAGTTTGGTCCATGGCGCTGTTCACCACCAAGGGGGCGCTGCTGCGGCCCGCGCTGCTGCTCGAGTAGCAGCGCGAGCAGCAGGACGGGTGGCGGCTGTGGCTGGGGGACCGTTCGCTCTGGCGGTCTCCGAAGTCCTGTGCAACCCTGGAACGGCTAGCGCGGCGGAGGTGGATCCGACCTGGCGAGGCAGGCGTGACGCAGACACTCTGGTAGGCCGCGTGCAGGTAGTCGAGGTGGTAGCCGTATGTGAGTACCCGTGCGCATGGAATCCGTTTGGTAGCTACCAGGTAGTCCGATCCTTTGTTCCCCGCGGTGCGCCAGTGGATTGCGGTGAAATGACCGCAGCCGAGGCTCGGCAACTCGAAGGACCATTGCGCACCGAGGAAGCCCAAACTATTGTAGGTCTTGGAAGTCCGAGTTTTGGACATTATTGGGTGTATCGGGTTCGCAGGGAAGTGATATTCACACCTCTTCCAGACGATGAGGATTGAGGTAGACTTCGGTGGCCGCATATGGTGAAACACATGTATAACGTCGCAGAGGCGTACAGGAAGTTCTGTTTAGTACACTTCCCACTGCCGTCAGAGACGCAAGTGAGGAACCTGGAACGGAAACTCGGCGTGAACCTGCCCGCGGATTATCGGCGATTCCTGCTGGAATTTAACGGTGGTTTTTTCTCGGAACCCCGGATAACCCCAACAAGCGCGGATTGCCCATTAGATCGGCTTACCGTGATGGCGGGGATCAATCCGAAAGAGCCATCTGCCGACCTCGGAGCTCCCGGCGTATTCAACCCAGCGACGTTCGATGATAACGACCCCCCGGTGCTCCTGCCGATTGGCTATACCATGATGGGCAACCTTATCTTCATGGTGGTTGAGGCAGGTGCGGACGACACGGCGCAATTTCCCTAAAAATTGCGTCGTCCACCCAGGTTTGCTCGCTCGGCAGCGGAATTGATGAGTTCTTTAGCCTGCTCGCCGAGCCCCCAGGCAAATAATAATGCGGCCGGGGTCGCGGGATTGGATGGGCGAGATTGCTGACAGCCGATTGCCTGGAGACGGGGTGTGTGGGAGCAAAGCAAAGCCGCCAAACGCCGGTACGATGACGGCGCTTTTCAGCAGCGCTTCTTCGTGGGGCGCGGCATCGATATTGGCGGTAAGCCGGACCCGCTGGCGCAGTACGCCAGCATCTTCGCCCGGATGCAATCGGTGCGCACCTGGGATCGCGAAGACGGCGATGCACAATTGCTGCTCGGCGTTCCCGACAAATCCTTCGATTTCGTCCACTCCAGTCACTGCCTGGAGCACATGGTCGATGTCGCGGAGGCATTGCGCAACTGGATTCGCGTGCTCAAGCCGGACGGGTACCTGATCGTTACGGTCCCCGACGAGGACCTGTACGAGCAAGGGACTTGGCCCAGTCGCTTCAACGCCGACCACAAATGGACGTTCACGATGGCCAAGCCCACGAGCTGGTCGCCGCGGTCGGTCAACCTGGTCGAGCTGGTGATGCGCTTTGCCGAATCGCTGGAACTGGAACGTCTGGTCCTGCACCGTGATTTCTTTCGCCCGCCCGGACACGGTCGCCTGCGTGACCAGACGCTGACCCCGGTGGCCGAATGCGCCATCGAATGGATCGCCCGCAAGCGCGTGTAATGTTCCTGAGCACGGCGGAAAACAATGGGATTTGGGGGATTTGGTGACAGTTTTCGCAGGTCGTTTGGCGACAGCGTGTTGCAAGGAAAATCGCCTGTTCCCCTAATTGGGTTCGCAAGTGATCTCGGTGAGCGCTCACGCAAATCCGCGAGCCACGCCGGGGGCGATGACACCCATGCCGCCACCGTCGTCGGCAACACCACCGACTCGGCGACGCTGGCGACCACCACGACCGGCAATAACGTCACCGGCGCCTTCACGTCGACCACCACCGAATCCGACGCATACACGTTCACCGAAACCACCACCGACGCCAGCTACAGCGATACCGAAACGGGCACGGGCACCGATGCCAGCACGACCATCGAGACCGGCAACGTGGTCACCGGCGCGAGCACGGTTACAATAACGGAGGCGGGCACCAGCAGCGCCGTCGACCAGGGCACCGACGACCGCGGCACCTTCACCGCGAGCAGCAGCGCGACCGAGACCATGACGACGACCGAGACCGACAACGCCATCACCAGCAGCTACGCGACGACAGCGACCACGACCGACCACTCATTCGCCGGGCAAACGGGCGGCGCCAGCGGCACGACGTACTCGCAGACGGTCGTCGAGACGTTGACCTTGACGGTGACCGACACCGGCGACGCGATCACCGGCAGCGATACGCAGGTCACCACCGAATCGGACAACACCTGGATGCAGGAATTGGGAGTGTACACACCAGCGACCGAAACGTACCTGCTCACCGAGTCCGATGTCGCCAGCACGACCGACAGCGACCTGGAGAACGCGCTGTCGGGCGACTACACCATCAGCGACACGGCGACGGACACGTCCAGCCTCCAGGAAGTCGGCACCA
Source organism: uncultured Gemmataceae bacterium (assembly GCA_963834865.1). Taxonomy (GTDB): domain Bacteria; phylum Planctomycetota; class Planctomycetia; order Gemmatales; family Gemmataceae; genus CAWIDK01. The sequence continues at coordinate 329,513 of CAWIDK010000004.1, read as the reverse complement.
TCAGCACGACCAGTTTCAGCCTTAACAAGACGGTGGACGACGCGAGCAGCGACGCGACGGTCGGCAACAATCTGAACGGGTCGTACAGCACGACGACGGCGGCGACCGAATCGACCGCGACGACGGAGACCAACCGGGACTCGATCAGCTCGAGCTTCACCGAGGCGATCCTGACGGTCACGAATACGAATGAGACGGGCAACGACCTCAGCGGCGATTACACCATCGGCACGACCGGCACGACGACGACGAGCGACACCGACGCGTACAACCCGACGGGGGGGTCGACGCTGACGATGGGGGAGAACAGCAGCCAGACGTGTACGGAGCAGGAGACGGGGAACTCGATCTCGGGGGATTACACCCTGAGCGCGACGGCGGCCGGCACCTACACGATGCAGGAGTACACCGACTACACGGGCCCGGGCACGGGCGGCAGCATGGGCGGCATGGGCGGCACGAGCGTGACGTTCACGTTGACCGAGACCGGCAGCTTGGCGACGACAACGAACGAGACGGGCAACACGGTGGCCGGGGATTACTCCCAGGTGGAGACGGCGAACGACGGCTACACCCTGATGGAAACGGGGACGAACGGCAGCGGCAGCTTCAGCGTGACGGTCACCGACGCGGAAACGGCGACGCTGACGGCCACGGGCAACACCGCCAACCAGACGATGAACCGGACGATCGTCGGCGTCGGCAGCGGCTACAGCTACACGGTGACGGAGACCGCGGACGCGCGGAGCGGCTATCGCACCCAGGCGGAAAGCGGGACCGACCGCTACAGCCTGGTGCCGTATTTCGTGAACGTGTCGGACACCGACAACGCCGACATGCCGGGGAACATGGATTACAGCCCCTTCGGCCAGCCGTTTGTTGACCCGAGCGCCAACGCGCCGGAGGTGCCTGGCGGTGATTCCAGTATTGGCGCTAGTGCGAATGTCACGGACCCGGGCACGAGTGGCTTAGTAGCATATACGGGGCAGCAGCCGCGTGCCCCCACGATTGGCACGGGCCTCATCAATTGCAGCGCAGGCGACGATGTGCCTGCTGGGCCGGCAAGTGCGGCAAATGCAGCGTTGCAACTCAAGGGGCCGCCCGCGTTGGCGCCGGGATACCAACCGCCACCCGTGCCGGGTGGTATCCTGGCGCCGCCCGTCGCGGGGTCGAAATTTACACCACCGGCACCTGCTCAACAGTCTTCTGCGGGTAAGCTATTACCCGACGGAAGACCCAGCAACGAACAAATGACGCTTGGCCCGAACGACGCGGTCACGCAGTACAACAAGGCCAACGGAGAATTCCTTTATGCCGCGATCCAGGGTGTGTCGCTCATTCCTGGGTTTGGGTTTGCAGGCTTGCTCCTCGTACCGATAGACATTCATGAGGGCAACTACGTCACAGCGGCCTTGAATGCGCTCCCAGCAGGAACCGTCATTTTCAAGCTCGTAAAAGGTGGCCGACCTGTTGTCATTGGGGTGACGGGTGGCGCCGGCGGTGCGCCCCGTATGAATATACGCGGGTCGCAAACCCCAGCCGGACGGAACACACCAGGACTACCGAGGGGAGCAGGGACCGCGGCCAATCCACCACGGTCTTTGGGAGACGCTTTTCAACTTTTCGCAAGACAACAAGCAGCTCAAATCCAACAAGCTATTGCAGCAAATAGGCGAACGCTACAGGCATTAGAAGCAGCCCGTGACGAAGCTGTCGCCGCTGGCCGAACAGGCCAAGTGATTGACTACAACAGGCTAATAAACAGACTGGCGGCAGAAATCGCCGCACTTGGGAACGACTTGGATCGTTGGTTGCGTTTGGCCGGATTCTGAACTCCTACTCTTGTCTTAGGCGAGCGTGGCACATGACCGACCCAGTTTATGATGATGGCTACATCAAGTCGATGCTTGACAAAGCAAAAAGAGACATCCAAGAAATGCCCGGATTGGGAGCCAGACGGAGCAGGCCGAGCGCCGATTGTGGAAGAAGTTAGCGGGAGACTCGCTGGACATGATGTTAACGGATCGTAAATGCGCCGAGCGTTGCCTATTAGATCCATTGCCTCAGCTCCGATTGGCGGCCCTTTCCGTACTCGCGGGTCATTGGGGGTTCAGCAAGACCAACGCATTGGAATGTGAGAGGCTCGCCATTGAAGATACGGACCAAGAGGTCATTTCTGTGGCTGTAACCTGTTTGGGTGAGTATTACGCCAACACAAATGATCTTCGCATTGGCCGGCTCTTGGCGACATTTGTCAAGAACAAAACGCTTGCCCCACAAATCCGAGCAGTGAGCCATAACGCGCTCTGGAAACTCCGAAGTATCCCAGTTGCGAGCTGGCCGTTGTATTTTTCGAGTCCATCTTACTACTCGCGGTTTGACCAAGATGTCGATTGGGCATTTGTGGACAGCTTCTTGGAGCCTCGCTAACCTTTCGAAAAAGCCATGAGTCTTCGTGGGGCTTGGGTCGCTGTTCTTGCTCGAAGTGATATTCATGGGCGATTACGCGATCACCATCAAGCGGGTCGGTGGGAGTCCTCTTCACTTATCAGCCGGCTCTGCCCATATTTGCTTACCAAGTTGATCAATAATACATGCTCTTGCTGATGACGCACTACCTGTTGCGCCACCACCTCCGTGTGCTTTTGCAACAGGCGCACCCGGTATTGGCCCATCTTGTCAAGCGGCAGTGCTTCGGCGATGATCTCCAGTGCCGCGGGGTAATTCTTTTGCTGCTGAAAGACCCACGCCAGATTGTAGCGCGCCCGCACGTCACTTCCGTTGAGCTCCAGCGCCTTCAAATAGGCCGACCGCGCCTCGGCGTACCGGCCGTATTCGAACAATCCATCTCCGAGGACGTTCCACAGCTCCGAGGAGCAGGTCGGATTCAGTGCCAGGGCGACCTTGGCTAGGTCCACGCCAGCCTTGACGGCCTTGACGTTGCGGAGCGAGAAAATCAGGAATTGCGCGAATTCTGAGAGCAAGAGCCAGCTTGCACCCTGGCTCGCGAGCGCCTGTTGATAATGAGTTTGGGCCAGTTCAAATCGGCCCGCCTGAACACACGCGCGGGCGAGCTTGACCGGTTCGTGGAGCTGCTCGGCAGCCGCCTGGCTGAAGCGTTCTTGAAAGCGCAGGCCGGTATTGTAGGACAGCTTCTGCCCCAGAAGCCGAGAATGGATGCTGGTTCCCTCGCTATAAGGCTGAACGTTCTGGCAACGGCCATCGCCAAAATAGGCCTTCAGCAGGCTGAAATTCACGCCGACAAAAGTCGCCAGGCTAAAGCGTTGGTGCTCGAACTCATCCCCGGCCGTTGCCTGCGTCGGCCCATAGTCGTTGGCCAGGATGAATCCGTCCGCGTGGACGAGCTCCAACAGCCGCTCCAGCGACTGGATGGCCCCGTAGCTGTGCAGGAGCCGCTTGGTGTTCTTGCGTGCGAATTCGCTCGCGAACTCGCCCAGCGGCAGCGTCTTCGCGTCCACCGGGCGATAGTCGTATTCGCTGGCGAACAGGCCATAGACCTCCAGCAAATCCTGTTGGGCCGCGGCGTCGTTGAGCCGCGCGGTCGGCGAGGAACTCGGCGGTCAGGTCGGTGTAATCCTCGAGCCGGATGTTGCGGGCCACGCAGGTGCGCACGCACAGCTGCTTGACCTGGTCGCCCTCGACTTGCAGGACCGCGGCCGGCAGGCAGTCGAGCAGGTAGTTGAGGAACACGGTGCGCAGCGGCCGGCCAAGATGGTCCTGGAACAGCCGATCCTTGAGCAATTCGGCAGGCTGCATCGCGTCGAGCAGCCGCAGCACGCAGCGGCCGGGATGCTCGGCCAGCACGCCGTGCCGGCACGCGTCGAGCAGCATGCGCGGCGAGCGGTCCGCGGCGATGTAGCAGAGGCGGTCGTAATAATCGTTCTGGTGCTGCGTGCAGAGGTCCCGGAACGCGTCGAGGAAATAGCGGGCAAACAGGCCGACGCCGATGCCCAGTTCCAGCACGAACAGTTCGTCTTCCAGCGGGCCCATTTCCTCGGCGTCCTGAAGGCTGGCGAAGAAGACCTCGGCGGCATTACGCGACAGCGTGCCATCATTGTTGATGAGAAACGGAATGGGCATGGAGTCGGACAGAAACGCCTTGTTGCCGCGCTGGCGGAGATATTCCTGGCCGAGGTTCCATTCAATTGAGTCGGCGAGCGGCACGAAATCCTGAATCACGGTACGGCTCGACTGGACGCGGGCCACGATCGCCTGAGCGGCCGCCCTGGGGTCGTTCAGGCCGGCGCGGCTCTCAGGCTTGGTGCGGGCGGTCATCGGTGCATCCTCTCTGCGTCTCGGTGTCTCTGCGGTTCAATTTCTTTTCTCAGCCTCGGCCTTCGGCGCGCCGTGGGCGAAGGTGCGCGTGCCGAAATGATGGATATACACGTCGCCACAGCAGGCGAGCGTGAAGCCGGCCTGGCGGGCGCCGGCGCACAGCGCGTCGGTGTTGAACAGGCCCAGATCGGACGATTCGCGCAGATGGCCGATGCGCTCGAGCACCTCGCGCTTGAACAAGAGGCAGAAGCCGCCGAGGCGCTCGACCGCTTTCCAGTTGCCGCGGTGTTCCTCGCGCCACTTACGGGCGAACTCGTCGACGGCCGCGGGATCGACCAGCCAATCGGAGCGGGCGTTCTTGCGCGGGCCGATGCGGTAGGGCACCTTGTCCACGACCTGCGGCGGACTAGCGTAATTCGTCATCGGGCCGACCAGGCCCATGGCCGGCGTCAGCTGGGCGAGATTCACCAGCTGATTGAGCCAGTTTTCGGTGACGATGGTGTCGTTGTTGAGCAGAACCAGGAACTCGCCGCGGGCCAGCTTGAGCGCGTCCTGCACCGCGTCGCCGATGCCGAGGTCGGTCGGGGTGCGCACGGTCTCGACGCGGACCTGGGCGGCGATGGCGATGCCGGCCAGGAACTCGCGGGTGCCGTCGAGCGAGCCGATGTCGAGGAAGATCAGCTCAAACGGCTTGCGCGAATAGCGCAGCAGGCTGGCGACGCACAGCTTGGTGTATTCGAGTTGGCCGCAGCACGGGACCAGGACCGACACCAGGCCTGACGGCGACAGCACCGAGAGCGGCTGCTCCTGCGGCAGCCGCTCCAGTGCCGGTATTCGCGACCCGGCGTTCTCCTTGACGGCAATAACGGATTCGCTAGCCATAAATGCGTGCTCCACGGTGATTCCGCAACTGCATCGGCGCCCACGGCGCCGCCCTCATCCCCACGAAGAAGCCGCCGCAATATGGATGGATTGTCACCGGGCGCGCGCTCGCGGTCAAGCGCCGAATCGATCTCTTTTGGCGACAATGAAACCACGGATCGCACGGATGGCACGGATAAAGGACGCAATCCGATCTTATCCGTGCCATCCGTGTGATCCGTGGTTTCATTCCTGTCGTTGCAAGTCGTGCCGGTCATTCCTGTCGTTGCAAGTCGTGCCGGTCGTTCCTGTCGTTGCAGGTCGTGCCGGTCGGGCGGCGCTGGCCAAAAATAGGGTGTGCCCGGCCAGCGAGGAACGACATCCGGTCGGCCAGCGACTGCGCCAGTCTATCGTCGCCCCGACTCGGCGCAGGGGGAGCACTGGCGATATTGCGAATGGCCGCGGCTTAGGCCCGCCGGACGAAAACGTTACCGTGATTTTGGAAAAACGCCGTCACGATTTCGCCGGGCTCAGGATCGCCGCTTCGCCGACTTCCGACCGGGCCGATAGCCCTTGCTCCTCACCGGCGCAGCGCCCCGCTCCCCAGGCTCCTCGCCCTTGGCCGGGTTGGTGACGCTGTGGTAATGATCCGCGTCATTGGCCCGATGTCGACGTGCCTCGATGGCTTCCTTCGGCGGCTGCGCCGGGATCAAGCAATCGCAGCCCGAGCCGATCAAGTCTTGCCGGCCAGCCTCGATCAAAGATTCGCGGACCGTAAACCAGTTTTCCGGCTTGAAGAACTGCATCAGCGCCCGCTGCATCTTTCGGTCCTTCAACCCGCGCGCCACATAAACCTCATCCCGCGAAAACGGGTCGACGCCCGTGTAATACATGCACGTCGCAATGTCGAACGGCGCGGGGATGAAGTCCTGTACCTGGTCGGGGCGGTAGCCGTTGCGCTTGAGGAAAACCGCCAGGTCGATCATCGCGTGCAGGTCGCTGCCGGGGTGGCTGGCGATGTAGTACGGCACCAGCGATTGCTTCGGCTTGCCTGCCTCTTCCGACGCCTGCTTGAATGCGTCCGCGAAGCCCTCGAAGTTGACGTTCGACGGCTTCTTCATTAGCTCCAGCACGTGTGGATCGGTGTGCTCCGGCGCGACCTTGAGGTGGCCGCCGACGTGGTGGGCGGCCAACTCGCGCAGGTATTCCGGCGAGAGCTGTGCCAGGTCCATGCGGATGCCGCTCGCGACCAGCACCTTGCGAATGCCCGGCTCGGTGCGGGCGCGTTTCATCAGGTCGATGAGCGGGCCGTGGTCGGTGCCGAGTAGCTTGCACACCGTCGGATGGACGCACGAGAGCCGTTTGCACTTGGCCTCGACCTCGGGGCGGGTGCAGCGCATCTGGTACATGTTTGCAGTCGGGCCGCCGATGTCGCTGATGACGCCCTTGAAGTCGGGGTCGGCCGCCATGGTGCGCACCTCGCGCAGCACCGACTCCGGCGAGCGCGACTGAATCACGCGGCCCTGGTGCGCCGTGATCGAGCAGAAGGTACAGCCGCCGAAACAGCCGCGCATGAGCGTGACCGAATCCTTGATCATTTCGTAGGCGGGGATCGGCTCGGTATAGCGAGGGTGCGGGCGGCGCGTGTAGGGCAGGTCGTAGATGCGGTCCATGTCCGCTTCGGCCAGCGGCAATGACGGCGGCGTCACGACCACGGCTTGGCGCTCGTGGTACTGCACCAGCGGCAGAGCGTTAAAGGGATTCGTCTGGGTGTGGATGATGCGCGTGGCGCGGACGAACTTCGCCTTGTCGGATTTCACCTCCTCGTAGGACGGCAGAAGACAGAAGGTCGGCGGCAGGCCGCCGCGCGGCACGGCGCTGAGATCGATGAAGCCTTCGGCGGTGTGGCGGGCTTCACCCGCGGGGTTCGCTGCGCTCACCCCGCGGCTTGGGGTTTCATTGGCGCCGAGGGCGTACGCCACCCCGCGTAGATCGCGGAGGTCGCGCACGGTGCCGCCCGCAGCGAGACGCCGGGCAATATCGACGATGATTTCCTCGCCCATGCCGTGCACGACGAGGTCGGCCTTGCAATCGAGCAGGATCGAGCGGCGGACGGTGTCGCTCCAGTAATCGTAATGGGCGAGCCGGCGCAGGGAGGCCTCGACGCCGCCGGCGATTACCGGCACACCCGGGAACGCTTCGCGGGCGCGATGGCAATACGGCAAAGTGGCGCGATCAGGACGCAGGCCGATCTTGCCGCCCGGGGAGTAGGCGTCGTCGTTGCGGACCTTCTTGTTGGCGGTGTAGTGATTGATCAGCGAGTCCATGTTGCCGGCGCTGACCGCGAAGAAGAGCCGCGGCCGGCCGAACTGCCGCCACGGTTCGCAGGAGTGCCAGTCGGGCTGGCTCAGCACGGCGACGCGAAAGCCGGCGGCCTCCAGCACGCGCGTGAGGATGGCCATCGCGAAGCTGGGGTGATCGATATAGGCGTCGCCGGTGACGAACACGACGTCCACGGCGTCCCAGCCACGCTCGAGCATTTCGCGGCGAGTGGTGGGCGCGAGCGGCGCAGGCGGCGCGTCACAGCGCATCGGCAGCGATCGGCGGCTGGCGATCGGTTGTGGTGCAGCGTCGGACATAACTCCATTATAAGGACGAAATGTGAGCGTGCGCCGAACCGTTCGTAGTTCCGCCTTTAGGCGGTTCCCCGACCGCCTAAAGGCGGAACTACGATCCAGCGGCAATTCACCAACGGCAGTGGCCGGCCGTCAATCGAGCGGCGGCACGACGGCGCCGTCGTTCGGGTTGATGTACAGCAGCAGCGTGGCGTCCGAGACGCGCCGGCGATCGACGAAGCGGACCGAACCGTCAGCGAACGCAACAACGAACGTGTCCTGCGGCAACGGCAACGGCTGGCCCGGTTGGATCACCATGTCCGCGGGCTTGGCCCACGGCACGCTGCTACTCGCCTCGCCCACCAGGAACGTGTTCGACGTGCCGTCGGTGATGTCGGTCATCCGCCGCGGCGCGTTGTCGGGCCAGAGCGTGCCCGGGCCGGTGAAGTACTGCAGAAACGTCGCCGTATTGCCTGGCTGGCCGGCGTCGCGAATCTTGTCCTCGTAAAACTGCGGCATTGGGTTCATGAGCGGTTGATTGCGCGGGCTGTCCCAGGCGGCCTGTTCGTCGAAGCGATTGGCCAGCGGCGGAAACGTGAACGGCAGGATCGCCACGCGCCAGCTCAATTCGACCGGCGGCAGGTTCGGGCCCGCTCCCTGAACCTTCGGCGTCGGAAATTGGGCGTGCCGGTCGTGGAACGAATGGCACCCCAGCGCGATTTGCTTGAGGTTGTTCGTCGTCTCGGTGCGTGCGGCGGCTGCGCGGACCTTCTGCACCGCCGGCACGAGCAGCGCGATCAGGCACGGCACCACCAGGCACATGCCCACGCCCGCCACAATGGCAAGGATCACGCCGATGCCGATCCCGGCGCCGGTCGCCGCGGCGGGGCTGCCGGCGTCCCGGCGGGGCCCCCGCCGACGGTCGTCGGTTTCATCGTCGACGGGCACCGTTGCGCGTTGGCGGCGCGGCACCTCGGCCGGCGGCGGCGCCTCGGTCGTGATCGCCGTGGCCGAGGACGCCGGGGCGGTCACGACCTGCTGGCAGGATCCGCAGCGGACTTGCCTGCCGGCAAGGTCGTCGGACATCTGCAGTTGGACGCCGCACGAGGGGCAGGCGAACGCCAGCATGGAACTTCTCCTGGGTGACTCTTCAACCCCCCAATCCAACCCCGCGGGCGAGTCTTCGAGCCCTTGGGGGTCGAGGCCCCGAGGGCTCGAAGACTCGCCCGCGGGCTTGTAATCACTCTAGCGGCGGGGGGGCATTGGGGTTCCTGGGATCGAGGTGTTGCAGAAGCACCGCGTCGGCATTGCGGCCGCGCTCGATCAAACGTACCGACCCATCGGCAAACGCGACGATGAAATGATCCGGCGGCACCGGCAGCGGCTGGCCGGGCTGCACGACCATGTCGGCGGGCTTGGCCCACGGCACCGGATTGGCGGCCTCGCTCAACAGGAACGTATTCGATGTGCCGGCGGGAAAGTCATTCGGCAGCCTTTTCGGGCTGTTGTCCGGCCAGAGTGTGCCGGGGCCGGTGAAATACTGGAAATGCGTCGTGGTGCCCGGCAGGCCCTGGGGCTCGCGGATCACGTCCACGTAGATCGGCACCACCATGTTCGAAGAAGATTGGTTGCGCGGGCTGTCCCAAGCCGCGGTCTTGTCGAACTGGTTGTAGAGCGCGTTCTGCTCGATGTAGGGCAGGATCGACACCCGCCAGCTAAGCTCGGCGGGCGGCATCGACGCCTTGGGAGTGGGGAGCGTCTGGTAGGTGTCGTTGAAATTATGGACCGCCAGGGCCATCTGCTTCATGTTGTTCATGGTCTGGGTGCGGGCCGCGGCTTCGCGGACCTTTTGCACCGCCGGCACGAGCAGCGCGATCAGGCACGGCACCACCAGGCACATGCCCACGCCCGCCACGATGGCGAGGATAACGCCGATGCCGATGCCGGCGCCGGTGGCCGCGGCCGTGCTGCCGCCGTCGCCGGCGTCGCGCCGCGGCCCCCGCCGGCGCTCGTCGCGATCATCATCCTCGGGCGGCACGGTCGGTCGTTGGCTGCGCGGCACGTCGGCGGGCGGCGGGGCCTCGGTCGTGATCGCCGTGGCCGAGGACGCCGGCGCGGTCACGACCTGCTGGCACGAGCCGCAGCGGACCTGTTTGCCGGCGAGCTCGTCGGCCATCTGCAGTTGAACGCCGCATGAGGGACAGGCAAATTTCAGCATGGGCTTCTCCTGGGATTCAACCCGCCAATTCAAGCCCGAGGGCGAGTCTTCGAGCCCTCGGGGTTCTTGACCACCCCGAGGGCTCGAAGACTCGCCCTCGGGCTCGTCATCCCTCGAGCGGCGGGTGGGGATTCTTGTTTTTCGGATCGAGGTATTGCTGCATCACCGCGTCGGGGATGCGACTGCGATCTATGATGCGCACCGAGCCGTCGGCGAGCGCGATGATGATTCGATCGGGCGCAGCGGCAGCGGCTGTCCGGGCTGCACGACCATGTCGGCGGGCCTGGCCCACGGCACCGGATTGGCGGCCTCGCCGAACAGGAACGTCTGCGAAAGGCCGGCGGGAAAGTCGCCCTGTAGCGTTTTCGGTTTGTTGTCGGACCAGACCGTGCCGGGGCCCGTGAAATACTGAAAATGGGTCATCGAGGTCACGTTGCCCGGCGGCTGCCGCATGATGTCCTGGTAGACCGGCACCACGGCGCTCGATGGCCCCGTGTTGCGCGGGCTGTCCCAGGCGGCGGTCCGGTCGATCGAGTTGTATAGTGCCGCCTGCTCGACGAACGGCAGGATCGATACGCGCCAGCCGAGCTCCGCTGGCGGATTCGATGCCTTGGGGGTGGGGAGTTGCTTGAACGTGTCGTTGAAATTGTGGCACGCCAGGGCCATCTGCTTCATGTTGTTGATGGTCACCGCGCGGTTGGCGGCCTCACGCGTCTTCTGGACAGCGGGCACGAGCAGCGCGATGAGCACGGCCACCACGCCGCAGCCACCCAGGCAGCCGAGGACCGCAACGACGATGGCGATGATCGCCCCGATGCCGAGCCCAGCGCCGACCGCAGCGGCGTCCGAGGCACCGTCGTCGCGCCGGGCGTTGGACCCACCGATTCCACGGCAAAAGGCGCAGCGGGCCGGCCTGCCGGCGCGATCGTCGCCGATCTGCAGCCTGGCGCCGCACGATGAGCAGGAGAACTGCATGAGGTTATTCCTTTGAGAACGTGCTGTTTAGCCGATCGCCACGAGTTCGCGTCCGTAGGACGGCCTTCCTAGTGCATCGCCAAGCCTTGATTTTGGGGTAGCCGCATTCGTGAGAATGCGGGTGATGTCGCCCGCATTCTCACGAATGCGGCTACCACGCAACCCCTCTTTCGAGACTTGACGCGGCACTAGGCCGTCCCCCACTCAAACAGGGACGGCCTAGGAAGGCCGTCCTACGGGAAACTTTTCCGTCCGCTAAACAGACGAGGAACATCCGCGCTTGGATGGTGATTGTACCGCGCTGTGGGGAGGTCGTGCGCAAAAAAAACCGCCCCACGTGGATGTGAGGCGGTTCGGTCGGATGACCTGTGGATCGCGATTACTTGACGATCTTGGTGACGTCGCTGACCACTTTGGTGATGTCGCTGTCGGTCAGGTCCGCCTTCGTGAAGGCGTAGTTGGCCGCGACAACATGCTCCTTGTACAGCAGCACGGTCACCGCTGCGTCCTTGGAAATGGCGTAGCCCTTGGGGCCGGCCGGGTTGTCGATGCTCAGGATCAGCTTCTTGAGGCCCGCGTCCTTGGCCAGGCCTTCGAGCTTGCCCTGAAGCGTGTCGCTGTCGCTCATGAACACCGCGTAGCTGCCCATGCTCTTGTCGCTGTTCTTGACGGTCGCGGCATCGAGCTGCTTGATGAGTTTGGCGACGCTGGGAGTCAGGTCGCGCGCGAACACGACTGCGGCGGGGTTAAGGCCGTTGGCGCAGTAAAGGCAGAACTTCTTGCCGGCATTTTCGCCGTTGATGTTGACGGGGTGGAAGGGGCCGGCGAGTTCTTCGCCGACCTGCGGGCCGGACTTCACACCGCTCTGGGCGTTGACGCCCACGATGGCCAGGAGACTCAGGACACAGGCCCAAACGATCGTGCGACGCATCATGGAGGCACTCCTTGAAAAAGGGACAGGGACTAGGGGTTCAACAGAGAAACAACCTTCTTCTCAACGTCCGCATAGGTGAACTGGTTGTCGGGGTCATCGTAGTCGAAGCGGGCGACCTGCTTGCCGTCCCGGAAGAGGAAGACGGCGGGGATGGCCTTGACGTTCCAGTGATCCTGCCAGACGGCCGGCTCCTCATCGAGCAGGTAGTTGGGGAAGCCAGCGTTTTGCTTGCGAAGGAACTTGAGGGCGGCCTCGCGGACTTCCGGCTCGTCGACGGTGACCGACATGCACACCAGGCCGTTCTTGCCGTGCTTCTCGTGCAGCGCCACCAAGTGCGGAAACCCTTCCTTGCAGGGAACGCAGAATGTGGCCCACACGTCCACGACGACAAGCTTGCCCTTGTGCCCGGCAATCTCCTTCAGCAGCCCGTCCAGCTTGACGGTCCGCAGATCCACCGTCGCGCCCGCCTTCTGTTTCTGCAACAGGGTCAGGCGGCTTTCAGGCTCGCAGCAGCAGTCGTCCTCGGCGCACTGGGTGGCAGGTGCTGACGTTTTGGCGTCCGACGAGCGGGTTTCCGTGGACCCGTCCGGTGCGTTTGTGGAACAGCACCGCTGGCAGCCGGCGAAACACGTCACGGCCGCGCCCAACGCGACCACAGCCAGGGACGAAACGAGCGGGTTCGCGAACTTCATCAGGCCACCGGGGAAAAAAGGGTCGGCGGGCGTGAGACTTCCGAAGTCTCGGAGACTTCGGAAGTCTTTCAGGCACGGGCCCAACCGGTTGTTGAAGACAATTACTGGCTCTTCTTGTTCTGATACTGAACGCCGCAGCCAAAGGCACGCGTCTCGCTGACCGTGGGCGACTGGCCCTTGAGGGCTGCATCGACCGCCGGCTCGAGGTAATTGGTCTTGACCTTGCTTACTTGCTGGCTGTCGTCCAGCGAGCCCGTGTAGACAATCTTGCGCTCCTTGTTGAGCACGAAGAACTCAGGCGTGACGGTGGCGCCGAACGCCCGGCCGATCTTCTGGCTTTCGTCGTAAAGATAGGGGAAGTTGAAGCCCTTCTCCTTGGAGCGTTCGATCATCTTGGGCATCTTGTCGGCCTCACCGTTGTTGACGTTGATCGCGATGATGGCCACCTTGCTGTCGGGGGCGGACGTGTACTTCTTGGCGAAGTCGATGATGCGGTCTTCGTAGGCGACGGCGACGGGGCAGTGATTGCAGGTGATGCAGACGACGACCACTTCCTTGTCCTTGTAGTCCGCCAGCGAGTGCGACTTGCCGTCCACGCCGGGCAGGGCGGTAAACGTCGGGGCATCGTCGCCGATCTTGACCTTCTTGTTGAACTTGCCGCCGCCCTGGGCGCTGGTGCCGGCGAGCACAAGGCCGGCCGCCAACGCAACTGCAAACGTCAGACGAAGCATGAGGTACTCCTTGGTGAAACGCGGAATCAACGGAACCGAACAACTGATCCCCTGCAGCGGGGAGCAGTCTGTAGTTGGTCGTGGGCTAAGCGTTATTGGGCAAGAGGTTCGGACACGCCGGCGCAGGAGTCACCGGACTCAAGAGAAACCGGGCTTGAGAGAATTCAGCACCATGCATGCGCACCCCCATCAGGACGAAACCGCAAGGTTCATTATGGTAGACCGACGGCTGCCGGCAAGTATTCGAGGGAAAAAGGTTCGTAGTTCCGCCTTTAGGCGGTCGGTGGAGCCGCCTAAAGGCGGAACTACGAACGATTTCACAGCGACCGCAGATACGCCAGCAAATCCGCCATTTCTGCCGCGCTCAGCGCGCCGTTGCCGGTTACCTGCGCCGGATTGTGCGGCCCCTGCAGCGCCTCTTCCAGCGATTTCGCGCGACCATCGTGCAACAGCAGCGTGCGATCATGGACGCCGAGCAGCGACGGCGGATTGTAGCCCTTGTACACGTCGCCCCGGTCGTTGGTGCCGACGCTGTGGATGCGGCCGTCGGTGAAATACGGGCCGCTGTGGCAGCGCGCACAGCCGGCTTTTTCGCTGCGAAAGATCTTCTCGCCGCGCTGGGCCGCCTCCGACCGCTGACCATCCTTGCTGCGGTAAGGGTTGGGCGGCGGCGTCAGCGTGTCAAGGAACGCGGTCAGCGCCTGCACGTCGTCGTCCTGTGGCGTCTTGCCGAGCATCGTGTCGGTCATCGAGCGGCGCAGCGCCTTGTCGAGGTCCTTCTCCCAGCCGTGCCAGAAGTAGGGCCCCGTGCGCGTGACGTTGCGGAGGCTCAGCACGGCCTTGAAGTTGCCGAAGCGGCCGTCGTTTTTGGTGTCCATCGTCACCGCATTGGTATGCCCCTCGTAGTGGCAGCTGTGACAGCTGTACCACTGGTCGAGCGAGCGATGGCCGTCGTAGAATATCGCCTCGCCGCGACGGGCCAGCGTCGGCTCCCTGGGGCCGCCCAGCGGCAGCACGCGCGCCACCTTACGCGCCGGCAGATCGACCACCTGGATGGCGTTGAGCAGGTAGTTCGCCACATACACCCGCTTGCCGTCCGCCGAGCAGCGGATGGCCATGGGCCGGCCGCCGAGCGGTATACGGCTGAAGCGTTCCTTGTCCTTGAGCAGCGCCGGCTCGATGTGATCGGTGCCGCCGAAGTCCCTGAACGGTAGGTCGGGCCGGCGATAGACCAGCAGCTCCTGGGTGCCCGACGCGGCACAGACGAGCCATTGCTCATCGGGGGTCAGCGCCAGGCCGTGCGGATCGGCGACGGCCATCCCTTGCGGGTCGACGCTGATCGCTTCACGGCGTGCGGGGCCGTCGAGCCGAACGCGGGCGATGCGGCTCGCCAGCACCCAGCCCAGGCGAATGTTCCCCGCCGTGATCGGATTGTGGCGGTACACCATCCACGGGACGTAAACGTGCTTGCCGTCCCTCGCAACCTGCATCTGCCCGAAGTTGATGCCGGCGAATTCCTCGCTGTAGAGTTTCTTGCGTGCCTCGGTGTCGATGACTGCCACGCCGCCGTCGCCGTTGACGCCGACCGCGAGCCGTTTGCCGTCGGGGGTCAACGCGAGATAGCGCGGCCAATGACCGGCCGGGATGCGCTCGACGAGGGCGCGTTTCTGCAGATCGAGAACGCCAACCGCGTGGGCGGCCGTCATCGCCACGTACGCCGTGCGGCTGTCGGGTGCCACCGCGATGCCGCGCGGCTCGAAGCCGACCGGAATCGTAGCGACGTGCCGCAGCTGATCGTCTTGCAGCTCGAACAAAGTGACGTCGCCGGAATATGTCCCTGAGACCAGGATATGGCGGCCGTCGGGCGTGATCGTCACGGCGGCAGGGTGCCGGCCGCAGGGAATCTCGGCGTGGACCTTGCCGCTGTCGGCGTTGACCAGCGAGACGGTGTTCGCGGTCTGGTTGGCGGTGAGGATCCATTTCTCGTCGGCGGTCAGGACGAGATCGACCGGCGAGCGATCCGCGGCCGAGCGATCCGGCTCGGCGGGCGGGGTGTCCTGGCCGGGGCGGCTCCACGCCGCGGTACACAGTCCAAGGCCGAGAATGAGCAGGCAGAGTCGATGCATCGGTCACTCCGTTAAAGCTAACCATGAACAGCTAACAGGTCGGTCCGTGAATGTCAAGGAGCGGGTCGGTGGTGCAAGTCCCCTTGCCATTCGCCTTTAGGGGGGTAAGATGCCGCGGACGCGGACCACGATCTTCGCGAGGAGGGAAACATGGCCAAGAAGACGACCTGCCCGATCAGCCGCGCGAATTCCGCCAGGGCGCCAAGGCTGTCGAGATCACCATCGCCGGCCAGCGCATGGATGTGCCCGTCAAGTTCTTCCAGACCGGCTCGCTCGGCTGGTATCTCAACGGCAAGACCACGATTACCGTCGACGGCCAACCGGTCCCCGTGCAGATCGGCCTGAACCTGACCATCGTCGGCAGCAAGGAATTGCCGCAGGACCCGGCGGCGCCGGCGCAGCAGCCGGCCCAGGCACCGGCTGCCAGCGGCGACACGGATTGAACCGTTCTTGTTTACGTTTAGCGCTCGCCAGCCGAGCGCTAAACGTAAACAAGAATCCCCCGGGAGACCGCCCGCATGCAGCCGCAGCTGAAATGGCTCAAATCCCATGACGCCGATCTCGTCGGCCAGCTTGGACAGCTCGTCGCCATTCCGAGCATCTCGACCGACGGCGAGCACCAGAAGGAAATCGACCACTCTGCCGAGCTGAGCTGCACCCTGATGCGCCAGGCCGGCCTCAGCGACGTGCAGGTGCTCCGCGCCGGCGACTCCAATCCATACGCCTACGGGGAATGGCTCGGAGCGCCGGGCAAGCCGACCGTGTTCCTGTACGCGCATCACGACGTGCAGCCGGTCAATTACGCCGCCGACTGGAAGTCCGACCCGTGGACGCTCACGCCTCGCAGCGGCCGGCTGTACGGCCGCGGCGCCGCCGACGACAAGGGCGCCATCGTCGTGCAGCTGGGGGCGATTTCCGCCTATCTGCAGACGCACGGCAGCTTGCCGGTAAACGTCAAGATGCTCGTCGAAGGCGAGGAAGAAGTCGGCTCGCGCAACCTGGATAGTTTCTTTCGCGAAAACAAAAAACGGCTGCTCTCCGACGTCATCGTCGTCTGCGACACCGGCAATATCGAAACCGGCCTGCCGTGCATCACCTACTCGCTGCGCGGCATCACCGCCGCCCTCGTCGAGATTCGCAGCGCCACCACGCCGGTACACAGTGGCACCGCGGGCGGCATGCTCGCGGACGCCGCGCCTGGCGCTTAACGTGATCCTGTCGCGCCTTTACTGGAAGCAAGGCAAAATCCCCGTCCCAGGACTCTACGACAAGGTCCGCAAGCTGACCGCCAAGGAAAAGAAGACGTTCCGCAGCTTGCCAGGCAACGAGGCAAGCTGGCGCAAGGAAATGGGCACGCTACCCGGCGTCGAGTTCGCCACGATCAAGGGGGTGCACCCCTACGAGCAGACCTGGCGTTACCCGTCGGCCACGGTCATCGCCGAGGAGGCCAGCTCGATCAAGGGCGCCTCCAACCAGGTGCTGCCGAGCGCCGCGGCGATCGTCAGCTGCCGGATCGTGCCCGACCAGGATCCCGACGAGGTCTTTGACCAGCTCAAGGCAATCCTGACGAAGGACCCGCCGTGGGGCGTCAAGGTCAGCGTCAAGCCGGCAGGTTCGGTTTCGTGGTGGATGACCGATCCCAACGGCCCGGCATTCGAGGCGGCGATGACGGCGCTGGAGCGCGGCTTCGGCAAGAAGCCGGCGGCGATCGGTTGCGGCGGCTCGATCGGCTTCGTCGGCCCGCTCGCCGAGCTGTTCGGCGGCGCCCCGGCCTTGCTGCTCGGCATCGAGGATCCCATGAGCAACGCGCACGCGCCCAACGAGAGCCTGCACGCCGGCGATTTCCGCAAGCTGACGGCGTCGCTGGCCCATTTGTTCGAATTGCTGGGGGCGCTGCCGGGAGGGAACGTAAAGACGTAAAGGAAATTTCGGATTTCGAGCTCCTGAGCCGCTGGCCTTTCCTTGCGTCTGTGTCATAATGGTGGTATCTTTCCGCACTCGGCACGCAGGCCGCATCCTTCGTGCGATTGGAACGCTCCCATGGAAGCCGCCGACCAAGCCGCTGCCTGGCACCAGCTGACGCTGCACAGCGCCACCGAAGTTTCCACCTGCCTGAGCGACCTGATCGACCGGCTCGGCCCGATCGGCTTCGGCGAGCGCGAACTCTTCGGGATTCGTCTCGCCCTGGAAGAAGCCATCGTCAATGCCGTCAAGCACGGCAATCGCAACGATCCGAGCAAGACGGTGCGCGTCCGCTACCAGGTGAGCGAGACGGAGTTCCTGGTGGAAGTGCACGACGAGGGCCCCGGGTTCGACCCGGAAAGCATCGCCGATCCGCTCGCTCCGGAAAATCTGGAGCGCCCCGGCGGCCGCGGCGTTTTCCTCATGCGCAATTACATGACCTGGGTGTCATTCAACGAACGCGGCAACTGCGTGACCATGGGCCGGCGGCGGTCCCCGTAGCCGCGAAACTTCCGAAGTCTCCGAGACTTCGGAAGTTTGAGGTACGCCCAAAGCACCAGAAAGGCTTCTCCCATGGCTTTCGGCGGCGACGAAGGATCCGAGGTCGATTTTGCCACGGCCCGTGGCCGCGATTGGCCCAGCGTGCGCCAGTTCAACGTCTTCCTCGAGAATCGCCTGGGCGCCTTGCTCAACGTGGTCCGCCGGTTCGAGACGACCGACATCCGCATCGTGTCGCTGACCGTGGTCGACTCGGCCGATTGCGCCATCATCCGCATGGTGCTGAGCGATCCGGAGCGCGCCCTGGAGATTTTCGAGCACGCCAGTTTGCCGTACACCGAGAGCGATCTGCTGGTGGTGCAACTGCCCGAGGGCGACCATCCGCTCTTGCAAATCTGCAAGGCGCTGCTCGCGGCCGAGCTGAGCATTCACTACGCGTATCCGCTGCTGGTGGGCCCGCAGGGCCACCCGGCGCTGGCGCTGAAGGTCGAGGACATCGACACCGCCGCCAGCTTCCTGCAACAGCGCGGCTTCGTGCTCTTCTCCGAAGGCGATCTCGCATCGTGATCCACCAGCGGGTCTCAAAACAAGGTAACGAACGCGACGAGCGCGATCAACACGCCGACACACGGCACGGCCCAGAACTTCCGCCAGTCGGTTACGCGCACCATCGTTCCGGTCTTTGGATCGGGCACCTCGACAGTCAACCATTGATTGAGCCAACCGGACGCCTCCGTGCCGAGCCACATGCCAAGACCATAGGTCAACACGGCGAAGAGCGACTGCGCGCTGCTCTTGATGCCGGCCGGGGCCGTGTTGTCGACGTGAATGAATCCTGCAGCGAAGAAGAAATCGAAGCAGATACCGTGCAGAGCGACGCCGATCAGCAGCACGGGCAACGGTCCGCGCGAGGCGAAAATGGCATAGCGAATTCCCCATGCCGCCATGCCGAGCGCGAGAACCCATTTCATGCCGAGAACGCCGAGGAACCACGGCAGTAGGAGCAGGAAAATGATCTCCATCCACTGCCCGATCGTCATCAAGGGGCCGACGTTTTGCGGTTTGACGTGGGCGGCGCGTTCCAGGAAGAGCGCCGTCCAGCTGTAATAGAACGCCAGGGCCAGCGTGATGAAAAAGGACACGCCGAAAAAGATCGCGAAGGATGGCTCAGCGAGGAGCCCCAACGTGCGCACGAAGGGGATTTCGCTGGTGGGAAACTGGATTGTGGGCACCGCCGTGTAGCCAGTGCCGCCTTTTTCCACCTCGATAGACGCAATGCTGCCATTGTCCGTGAGCTTGGCCTTGAGCTTGGCGTTTTCGCCGCCTCCGCCGATAACAGCCAACGCCGGCGGCGCCTGATAACCCGCGCCGGGCTTGACGACATTCACGGCCACGATCTTGTCGTCGCGCACAACGGCGACCGCTTCCGCACCGGATCCGGCTGCCGGCGGCGGCGTGTGCGGAAGGAAAAAGGAGAACACGCCCAACGCGAGCGACAATCCGCCAGCCAGGATCAGCGGTCGGTTGTTCACCGGCTGCCCCGCTTTGATCAGCAAGCGCAGGGATAGGCCTGCGGCGATCCAGCCGATTGTCCCCAGCACCCGGATCGAGGGAAAATCACGCCCGCCGTCGTGCAGGTGAGCGAATGGGATCGAGTTGACCAGCGCCAGGGTCGGCGCGTAGACGATCGCGTAAATCAGCGCCGCCCAGTAGAATGGGCGGGGCGATCGGATGGTCGCCATCCAGAACAGCAATCCGGCACCGACGAGGTGCAACATGCCCATGAGCTGCTCGCTCGCGATGTAGCGGTCGGCAATCGTACCAACGAACATCGGCGATAGGACGCTGCCCAGTGGCATCGTCGCGTAGATTCGGCCGATCACCTTGCGCGAGAATCCCAGGGAATCAAGGTAATTACCGAGAACGACGAACCAGGCGCCCCAGATGGCGAACTCCAGGAAGTGCAAGATTGAGAGCGGCAGGCGCAGCTCCAGCGACAGCGGCGGCACGTCGACCTGGGCAAGCAGCAGCACGGCATGCACGGAGAAACTCCTGAACAGCGAACGATTGTCGGGGGTTGGAACCGGCTCTAGCAATGTTAGGAACCCGGAAAATCGCTTCAACCGGAATTCCTTGCCTGCGCGAACCGGTGAATACGCGGGGATTGACCTTCGTGCAGTCCGGCCGGGTCTGTTACGATGAACGGGGCTGATGACGGACACGTTCCGAGGGCCCTGCCATGCAGGTGGACTTTTACGGTTTGAAGCTCGATGCCGCCCAGGTGACCTGCTATCTCTGGACCCCCTGGCGGGCCTCGGCGTTGGAACATCGCCTTTTCGACGTGGTGCGTGCCGTGCCCGGCGTCGCGCTGGAGCAGGAGCCCGATCAGCTGCGGGCCCAGATCGACAACCCCAAGGCGTGGCGCCACGCGCTCACCGCAATCAGCCGGGTGCTCATGGGCTGGCAGGAAGAGGCGGCCGACGACCATCGCGAACGCCGCGGCTGGCGCTGGCTGCTGGAAGGCGACACCGACGCGCACGGCTACGATCACGCCGGCGAGTCGATCAGCCTGTGGGCGTACCTGCGGCTCGCGATCGAGCGCGGCAGCCCCGAAGAGGCGGACAAGGGTGAGGATATCGATCTGCACGGCTTCGGCGTGCGCTTCTGGCCGGCGAAGTGAATTCGCCGGGTAGGTCCCGCCTGCCGGGCGGGACCTGGAAACGCTCAGGTCCCGCCTGCCGGGCGGGACCTGGAAACGCTCAGGTCCCGCCCGGCAGGCGGGACCTACCTCAGATGAGGGTTACAGGATGACGACACAGCGGAAAGCTCGGCCAGCGAGGAAAACCACCGCGATGCCCGTTCTATTGCCGGACGTTCCGCCGGGCGTTGATTGGGGGTGGTACTCCCGGGAAGAGCCTCGAATGCACCTTCAAGTCCTGAATCCGCAAACTCCAAAGGAGAAATACAAGGTTTGGCTCGAAGCTCGTGGACGTCGTGTTATTCAGCCAGACACGCCTATTAAGAGCAGCATGTTGAAGGCCATCAGTGCGGCGATCAAGAAGAATCGGCAGTTCATCGAGGATCGCTGGGTTAGGTTCATGATTCGGCACGGCTGGCTCAAAGCGCACCTGGCACCACCGAAGGTCACTTTGGTGGCTTACCCAAGAACGCCCAACACGTTTACTCGAATTGTGGATTTGACAGAGGACCTGCTGGAGGAGGAAGCCAAGAGCCTTGTGGATTCAGATGTAAGGCTTTCGCCTAAAATGGCGTCCCTGCAAATCTGGCCGCAGAAACCAGCAGATCAGTGGGAGGACATCCGGCTATCGACAATCCTTTGGCAGGGTTGAGGGTCCGCGGAACCCGCGGGATTCGCTGCGCTCATCCCGCGGCGTGCAATGGTTAGCGCCGCCGGCGCCGTGCTGGGCGCAGCCGGCGCTTCCTCCGCGACGCGGAAGTCCATCTGCCGGCGCTGCAAATCCACACGCACGATCTGCACCCGCACCTTGTCGCCGAGCCGGAACCGCCGCTTCGTCCGCTGGCCGATCAGCGTGTGCGATCCCTCGTCGAAGTAGTAGTAATCGTCCGGCAGCGTGCTGATGTGTACCAGGCCCTCGACCGGCAAGTTCTCCGGCTGGCCATAGAAACCGTAGTCCGCCACGCCCGTGACGATCACGTCCAGCTCCATGCCGAGCTTGTCGCTCAGGTACGTCAAGAGCTTCAGCTTCACCAGCTCGCGCTCGGCCATCTCCGCGCGCCGTTCCATCTTGCTGCAGTGCTCGCCCAGCGCCACCAGCTCGTCGAACGCGCTGCCGGCCTTGCCGCGACGCAACAGCTGATCGAGCAGCCGATGCACGACCAGGTCCGGATAACGCCGGATCGGCGACGTGAAGTGGCAATAGTTCGCGCTGGCCAAAGCATAGTGATCGTCCTTGACCGGGCTGTACACCGCCTGTTTCAGGCTCCGCAACAGGGCATAGTGGACCGCGTGCCGCTCCGGCTTGTCGGCCGACTGCTGCAGGATGCGCTGCAGCGCGAATCGGTCGGTCGCGAGCTTGATCTTGTAGCCGAGAATCTGCGCGAACTCGGCGAACGCTTCCAGCTTCAGCTCGTCGGGGGCGGGGTGCACGCGGCGCAGGAACGCCACGCCCTGGTCGTCGAGCTGTTCGGCGACCGCTTCGTTGGCGGCGAGCATGCACTCCTCGACAACCTGGTGGCTCACGTCGTGCTTGCGGAAGTGGGCCCCGCTGACGCGTCCCTGACCGTCGTACTCCAGCGCCGGCTCCGGCATCAGCAGCTCCAGCGCGCCGCGCCGCAGCCGCCGCTTGTGCAGGATCGCCGCCAGCTCGCGCATCCGCAGCAGCATGTCGTAAACGTCCGGCTCCAGGTCGGCCGGGCGCTCGGCGCCTTCGAGAATCTCGGTGACCTGCTCGTAGGTGAAGCGCCGACGGACGCGGATGGCGGCATTGGCGAAGCGCACCTCGGCACGCTGGCCGATCGGCGTCAGGTCCATGAGGGCGCTCTTGACGAAGCGCACCCGGCCCTGCTGCAGGCTCGCGAGGCTGTTGGAGATCAGCTCGGGAAACATCGGCAGCACGCGCTGCGGCAGGTAGACGCTGGTGCCGCGCCGCCGCGCCTCGCGATCGAGCGGGCCGCCGGGCGGGGCAAAGTGCGACACGTCGGCGATGTGCACGCCGAGCTGCCAGTGCTTGCTCTTCGGATCGATCGTCAGCGAGATCGCGTCGTCGAAGTCGCGCGCGTCCAGCGGGTCGATCGTCACGGTGACCCACTCGGTGAAGTCCTCGCGGCCCGCAAGGTTTTTCTCATCGAACTGGGCGGCGGCGGCCCGGGCTTCGTCGAGCACGTCCGGCGGGAACGCGTCGGGCAGGCCGAACGCGCGGATGATCGACAGGGTGTCGACGCCGGGCTCGCCGCGGGGGCCGAGGATTTCGGTGATGACGCCTTCGCCGCGGTCCTCGGGGCTGGGGAAACGCAGCATCTCGACGACGACCTTGTCGTTGGCGCGAACGCCCTTGGCCCCGGGATCACCGACGTAGATGCTATGAGCGAACACGGTGCCGTCGACGCGGACTAAACCCTGGCCGTCGCGCTCGAAGTAAGTGCCGACGAACTGACGGGTTGCCCGTTCGAGAACCTCGACGATGACGCCCGACGGATTGCCGTTGCCGGGCCGCGGCTTCTTGCGGATGCGGACCAGGACGACGTCGCCGGAGGAGGCGTCGAGCGTGGCGTTCTCGGGGATGAACACCTCGGGGAACGTGTGCCCCTCGGCCGGGTTGGGCCGGACGAAGCCGAAGCCGGGGCCCGCCTTGCGAAAGGTGCCGGTGAGAGTGCCGTGCGGCCCGGCGGCGCGGACAGCGTTACCCTTGCCGATTTCAAGCCTGCCCTGGCGGATCAGCTCACGCAGCGCCGAGCGGTAGGCGGGATAGCTATCGCCGGTCAGACCGAGCTTGCGGGCGAGCGCCTTTGGCTTGAGGGGTTGATAATGCGGGTGTGCGATTTCGGAGAGGATGCGTGACTGGATTTCCATCATGCATCATTATAGCAGATCAAACCGCCCGCGCATTCTCGATAAAGCGGCGCATTTTTTCCGGGTCCTTCCGGCCCGGAACGCTTTCGACGCCGCTGGCGACGTTGACGGCATAGGGCCGCACGATGCGGATCGCCTCGGCGACGTTGTCCGGCGTCAGTCCGCCCGCCAGGATAAGTGGCACGCCCGGATCGAAGCCGGCGAGCAGCTGCCACGGCGCCGTCTGGCCGGTGCCGCCGTACATACCGGGAACGTGGGCGTCGACGAGGATCGGGCTGGCGTGCCCATATTGCGAGCGCTGCCGCGTCACATAGCTGGCGATTCGACTCAGACCAACTGCATCTTGAATAGCGAACGCTGCAATCGTCGTCAGAACATGGTCGTGGACCACTTGGCGGATGGCCGGGTGGATACACGGATCCCTGGGAGGAAGTATCTCCGTGTGGTCACCGTGGATCTGGACGGTCTCGATGCCGCCGGCCATCACGGCCGTCCAGCGCACGAATCCCAGCGGCTCATCGACGAACACGCCGATCGGCTGAAGCCGAGGCGGTATTACGCGCAGGATCTCCCCAGCCTGCTGAATAGTGACGTGGCGCGGCGACGGCTCATAGAAATTCAGCCCGATCGCGTCCGCGCCGAGTTGCGCCGCCAACACCGCGTCGGCAGGCGTCGTGACACCGCAGATCTTGATGCGAACCATGGGAAAATCCGGTCTCCGGGAGTTGGGACAGCGCCAGCAGCCGCAGGTACTCGCGGAAGTGCTCCGGCTTCCAGCGCACGCCGTGGTCCACTTGCGTCATGACGCTCCCTCCTGAAATAGACGCTATCGCTAGCGCATGTTAGCGCGCCGGAGGGCGAGCGGCTGCATTCCGAGTCCCGGTACACGCGCTCAATACCGCCGCACCCGCCACACGTCGCCCTGAGCCGGCGTCTTCCACACCTCCCTGCCGGCGCGGTCGTATTCCGCCACGAAGCGGCCCGTGGTGCTCGCTACCAGGGTGTTGCCGTTGGGCAGGCGGAGAGCCATGCTCGGCGCCGGCACTTTCATGGCCCAAACGACCTTGCCCTTGACGTCGACTTCAATCGCCTGGCTGCCGCCGTGGTCGGCGACCAGGTAGTTGCCGTTGGCGAGCCTGTCCACGCTGCTGCCGTAGCCCATGTTCGTAACGCCGGTCGAACGCAGCTCCTTGCCGGCCGCGTCCAGCTCCACAATCTGGTTGCCCGACACAAAAACCGTATGCCCGTTAGCCAGCCGGGTGGCGTAATGAATGTCGGGTTTGGCCAGGCGGAAGACGGCTTTGCCAGCGCGATCGACCTCGAGCACCTCGCTGTCGGTGGCCAGGACCGTGTTGCCGTTGGACAGGCGTTGGCAGCAACGGACCGTGTTGTTGGCCTGATATTGCCAGACAACCTTGTTGTCCCGGGTGCGTTCGGTGACGCGGCGGCCGGTGGCGTATTCGGCGATGAGGAAATTGCCGTTGGGCAACAGGTGGGCATCGAGCGCCCCGCCCAGCCCGCCGCGGATTTCCTGACGCATCTGGCCGTCGGCCCGGCACACCCAGACCCGGCCCTGGCCGTCGCCGCCGCCGTCGTACTCGCAGATCACCGTCAGGCCGAGCAGGGTTTTTTCGAGGTTGATCTTGGTGAGATCGAGGCTGGCAGCGTTGGCCTGCCACCATTTGGCCCAGAGCCCCCGGCTCTTGAGGCGGGCGGACGCGCTGTTGGTGTTCGCGCCGGCGGCGGCTGTGTCGCCGGCGAGCTGGTACAGAAGGCTCTCGGCCTGGTAGGCGATGCCCACCGGCCCTTCGCCCAGGAGAGCGATAACGACCTCGATCGCTGCCTTGTCACCGCTCGGGATCGATGCGACCGCGGCCTGAAAGCGGATCCGGGGGTCGGCGTTCTTCAAGAGTGCACGGACGCCCTGCTTCGGGTCGGCCTTGGCGGCGGCCGCCACGTATGCCTCGGCCATCGGACCGCTGGCAGGGTCGTCTTCCGGGAGCAGCGTGAGCGCCCTGGCGAAGTCGGCGGCGGCGCTCTTCCAGTCCCGCAACTGGACGTAGACCTGGCCGCGCTCAAACCAGTATTGCGGATCGTCCGGCCGTAGGGAAACGACCTTGGTGAAGTCGGCGGCCGCCTCGTCCCATTCCTTACGCTGGACGTGCTGCCGCGCCAGCTCCAGGAACTTCAGATGCGGGCGGATGAGCTCCACGGCCTCGCGGTGCACCCGCTCGTGCTCCAGCTTCTCATCCCAGCCGAGTCCGGTCACGAGCGCGAGCGCGGCAGCCGGCGTAAGAGTCGGGAGCAGGCGCTCGAAAGTAGCCAGGCACTGCTGGGCCCGTTGCGGCGCTTGGCGCCGTGGTGGGCGAGGGCCAGCCAGAGCCATTCGAAAACAGGTGTGTCGTTCCCCTGGGGCGGCGTCTCCAGCAGAACCGAGTGGAGCTGCTTGACCGCCTCGTCATATTGCCCGGCCCGAACGCAGGCGGTTCCAAGGGCGCGCTGGTATCGCTGCCGCAGACCCGAATCGCCGGGCTCGCTGGCCACCGCCTGCCTGGCCAGGGCGACCAGCCGGTCCGGCTCCTCGATGACTTCGGGCGCCAGGGTGGCGGCGCGGACCACCCAGTACCCCCGCGTGGGATCGTTGGTCTCGGCGTGATGCTTGAACAGATCGCGACAGACCCGGCGATATCCGGCCATGTCCCCGAGCTGCAGGCGCAGGAAGGCCAGCTCAAACCCAGCCTGGGCGTCGTCCGGCCTGAGCGCCACGGCCTTGGCGAAGTTGCCGGCAGCCTTCTCCCACAGGGCCTGGCGCGCGTTGGCCCGGCCGCGATAAGCCCACAGCTCGCCGTCGCTGGGCTCGAGAGCAAGCGCCCTGGCGCAGGCCTGATCCCACTGAGCCAGGAGAAAGCAGAGGCGGGCGCGCCCGGCCGGGTTGGCGCAGAGCCGCCAGCCCTTTGGCAAAATCGGCGCCGAGCTGGTCCCAGCGGTTCTTTTGTGCGAGGGCCTGGCCGCGCGCAGTCCAGAGCGATTCTTGCAAGGGCCTGAGCACGGCGGTCTTCACGAAAGCCTCGTCCGATTGCGCCAGGCGCGCATAAAGCCCGGCGAGCTGTGCGGCATCCGGCGGCAGCAGATCGATGACCTCGACAAAATCGGCGGCGGCCAGGTCCCTTTTCTGCAGCTGCACGTAACTCCACCCGCGGGCCAGGCGCACCTCCGGCTCGGTCCCGTCCAGCGCAAGCGCCGGGTATAATCGCCGGCGGCTTGCTCCCAGTGGCCTTCCCACTGCTCGTAAGCGCGGGCACGCTCGATCCACCATTCCGGCGCGTCGGGCGCAATGGCGATGGCCTTCGCGAAGCAGGCGACGGCCTGCTCCCAGCTGCCTTTGCCGTACGACCGGCCCAGCTCGATCCACGGCCGTGCATCCTTCGGCGCAGCGCGGCGATCTTCTCCACGATCTGGGGCCACGCCGTGAGCTCGGCATAGATCTCGTTTGCGGCCGGGTTCCTGGCCTGAAGGTCCAGCGCCCGGGCGAAATCGGCGGCGGCGCGATCCTGCTCGTTCAGGTTGAGGTAGACGCGGCCACGCTCCAGGTGCAGCGGCGCGTCATCCGGCTGGCGTTGCAGCGCTTCGGTGAAATCGGCGGCGGCCCTGGCCCAGAGCCTTTGCGCGACCAGGTTGCGCGCCCGCTCGATCCAGAGCTGCACATCCTTGGGCCGCAGGGCGGCTGTCCTCGCAAATGCCGTGTCCAGTGCGATCAATTCGGCATAGATGCGGCCCTGTTCCACCGCATTCTTGGCGTGCAGGTCCAGGGCCTTGCTGAAGTCGGCGGCTGCCGGATCCCATTGCTGCATCTCGGCGAAGATGCGGGCGCGGTCGAGGTAGACCGGCGCCTGGTCCGGCTGACGCTTGAGCGCCTCGGTCAGATCGTCGATCGCTTCGGTCCATTTTTTCAGCTGGATGAAGACGCGGGCGCGCTCGATCCGCCACTGGGAATCCTCCGCGTGCCGGTGGACGGCCTCGGAGAAGTCGGTCACCGCTTCCGGCCACTTCCCCAGCTTGACGTAAGCGCGGCCACGCTCCCCCTGGATGCGGGCGTTCCCGCGTTGCACGGCGAGCGCCCTGGTGAAGGCGGCTGCCGCCTCTTGCCATTGTTCCATTTTCGCCAGGGCCAGGCCCAGTTTTTCCCAATCCTCGTGGCCCGGCGCGGCCTCCAGGATCGGCAACAGCGAACGACGCTGCTTCGGCGGCAGGGGAGCCAGGTCCACCGCGCGGCCGTCCCGGGCCAATTCCATGCCGGTGACCACCTGGACCCACAAGCGGATCTGCTGGTCATCGCCCTCGATGGCCGTGGGGACGGCCCAGAGTCGGGCGGTGGCGTCCGCTCCGCCCGTCAGAACGGTCTTGCCGTCGCGGCTCCAGGCCACGGCATGGACCGGGCCAAGGTGCGTCAGCGTGGGGCCGACCGGCTGGCCCGTAGCGCCGTGCCAGACCCGGACGTTACCGTCCGCGGCGCCGGTGAGGAAGAAGTTGCCGCCTGGGTGAAAGGCCACAGCCGACACCGGGGCCGGGTGAGGCAGGACAGTGCCCAACCGGATGCGGGTGGCAACGTCCCAGAGCTGGGCCTCGCCGGTGTCGAGGGTGTCTCCCGATGCCTGCGCAGTACGGGTGCGAGCCTCGGCGCTGCCGGTGAGGAAGCGGCGGTCGTCCGGGCTGAAGGCGACGGCCAGGACCGGGCCGCGATGCTCGAAGGGCTTGCCCTGGAGGAGTCCCGAGGCCCGGTCCCACAGGCGGGCGCTGCCATCCGCACAGCCGGTGAGCACGAGGGCCCCGTCGGAGCTGAGAGCGACGGCATTTACGGGACCGGGATGCAACAACGGCTTGCCGAGCGGTTTCCCGGCGGCCACCTCCCAGACCCGGACGGTCTTATCGTCCCCGCCCGTGACGGCGATCTTCCCGTCCCTGCTAAAGGCCACGGCCCGGACGCTGCCGGCGTGCGGCCAGGGCGCGCCCACCGCGCGCCGTCGGCAGCTTTCCAGAGGCGGGCCTCGCCGCCGCCGGCCGTCAAGATCAGCCGGCCGTCGGGGCTGAACGCGGCGGCAGACAGGGCCCCGCCGTGCGCCAGCGGCTTGCCCTTGGGCTTGCCGCTGCCAGCGTGCCAGAGCCGGGCGACCCCGGCGCTGTCGCCGGTGAGCAAGGTTTGGCCGTCGGCGCTGATGGCCACCGCCCGGATCGTTCCTGTCTGGGGGAGGGTCTGGCCCAATCGTTCGGTCAAGCTCCACAATCGGACTGCGCCCCAGGTCTGGATTCCGTTCTGGCTCGTGGTCGACCCCGTGGTCATCGTGTAGACCCGCGTGCCGTCCGGAGTGAAGGCCGCCGTGTTGATGGTGCCTTTGGGGCGCAACGGCTCGCCGAGCGGTTTACCGCTGGCCGCGTTCCACAAACGCACTTCGCGATCGGTGGCCGTCAGCGCGGTCTTGCCATCGGGGCTGAACAGGAGGCCCTGATTCGGCGCGCCTGGCTGCCGAGGGGCTTGCCGAGGGGTTTGCCCGTGGCCACGCTCCAGAGCTGGGCCTGATTGCCGCCGGTCAGGAGGGTGTTGCCGTCCGGACTGAGAACTGCGGCGACCGGCCCGGATAGGACAGGCGGGTCGTCAAAGACGGGCTTGCCGGTGGCCACGCTGTAGAGCTGGGCTTCGTGCCGATTCCTCCGCGAATTCAACAGGACCGCCAGCAGGGTCTGGCCGTTGGGCGTAAAGGTCAGGGAATTGAGCGTGCCCGGAATGGCCAGGGGCTCGCCGATGGGCCTGCCGCTGGCCACGCTCAGAAGCCTGGCTTCGGAGGGGGCCCCAGAGAAGCACCGTCTTGCTGTCCGGGCTGAAACTTGTTGTATAGCTCCCGCCGGAAGAAAAGCGGACTGGTTGACCGATGGGCTGGCGCGTGGCCACGTTCCACAGGGCGATCTCTTGATTGGTTGCCATGTGCATGAGGATGGTTTTGCCGTCCGGGCTGAAGAGCGCCGAAACAACCTGGCCGGGCAGCACCATCGGCGCGGCGGTCGCGCGCGGCACGGCATCGGACAGGCGGCCCTCGTACCGGTCGCCATTCATAACGACTCGGAAGATCGTTCTGCCGTCCGGGCTGAGGGCGGTGATGTTTACGTTACCTTCCTGGACCAGCGGCTCGCCGATCGGCTTGCCCGTGGTCGCACCCCAAAGCCGGGCCTGGATGTTGTTGGCGGTCAGGACCGATTTGTGATCGGGGCTGAACACGGCCAGAAACACGCCATTTTCCAGCGGCTCGCCGATCGGCTCACCGCTGGCCACATCCCAGAGCCGGGTCTCCTGACCACTCATGGTCAAGACGGTCTTGCGATCCCCGCTGAACAAAACTTGACCGACGTTGTTGGCATGGGGGAGAGTCACGTCGCTGAGGCGTTGGCGCCACGCCGCCAGGTTGGCGCGGCACGCTTCCTGCAACGGCTGATCGCCGGCCGGCACGATGCCGAGGGCGCGGTGGAACCATAGCAGGCCCTGGGCGACCTTGCCCTCCTTGGCGCACAGCTCCAGGCCGCGCTCCAGCGACGCCGTTGCGAGCTGGGTGGAATGGGCCGTGAGCATTTTGAGAGCGTTTTGCTCCTTGACCTCCGCCTGACGGGATTTCTCCAGGGCATTGGCCGCCCCCAGCTCCGCCTCGCGGGACTTCTCCACGGCCAGCGCCGCTCCCTGCTCCGCCGCGGCTTTCTTCTCCTGGGCAAGCCGGGCGGCTTCCCGGGCGTTCACCCACTCTTGCCAGACTGCCGCCTCGCGCCGCAGCGCCGCCGACGTCTCCGCATAGCCGATGGACGCCACCACCGCCACCGTCGCCAGCAGCACGAGGGCGACGGCGGTGAGCAACGCCAATGCCGGGTTGCGCCGGCACCAGCGCCAAACATGCTCGACCCGGCTCACCCGCCGGGCGCGGATCGGCTTGTCCTCCACGAAGCGCCGCAGGTCGTCCGCCAGCTCGGCGGCGGTCGCGTAGCGGTGTCCCGGGTCGCGGGCCAGCGCCTTGTGCACGATCGTCTCCAGATCGCGCGGCACCTGCGGGTTGAGCTTGCGCAGGGCCGGCGGCTCCTCGTGCGTCAACTGATGGATGAGCCGGTTCCGCTCCGATTCGTCGAAGGCCGAGCGGAAAGCCAGGAGCTCGTACAACGTCAAACCGAGCCCGTAGATGTCGCCGCGGGCGTCGGACTTCCCCTGGAAGCGCTCGGGCGCCATATAACGCAGCGTGCCGACGATGTCGCCCGGGTTGGTCAGGTTGTCCTGGTCGGCGACCGCCTTGGCCAGGCCGAAATCGGTGATCCAGACCGTGCCTTGGGTGTCCAGGAGCAGGTTGCTCGGCTTGATGTCGCGGTGCAGCGTGCCCTGGGCGTGGGCGTATGCCAGGGCGTCGGCCACCTGCAGGCCCATGCGGGCGACGCTCTGCCAGTAATGGCCGGTGGCATCGGACAGGGCGCTATGCTGGGGCTGCCCGGGCAGATGGACCGACGACGACGTGTTCGAAACAACCGCTTCCGGTTTTTCGACGGCCTCTCCAGTGGTGAGCGCCGCCGGAACCACGGTTGGCGTTCCCCTGGGCTCTTCGTGCTCGTCGGAGTCCTCGGGAGGCTCGGCCGCCGCGGCAGCCGCCATTTGGAAGTTGCCCGTAAGCAGCGACTGGGCGACCTCCGCAGCGGACACATGGACAGCGCCGCTCGCCCGGGGGCCGGCCGCAGTCGACATCTCCGGGGAGCCCTTCACCTGGCGCAGGCGCTTCAACTCGACCAGGACCTGATCCAGGCCGAGCCCCTGGATGAACTGCATCACGTAATAATGGACGCCCTCGGCATCGCCCACGCCATAGACGGGGACGATGTTGGTATGGTGCAGGCGGGCGGCCGACTTGGCCTCGCGGCGGAACCGGTGCAGGTGCCGCGGATCGAGCAGGGCATGCGCGGGCAGGACCTTCAACGCCACGTGCCGGCCCAGCGATTCCTGTTCCGCCTCGTAAACGATCCCCATGCCGCCCCGGCCCACCTCCCGCAGGATGCGGAAATCCCCAAGCCGCTCCAGGCGCTTGCCCTCGGCCAGACCGTCGGCGCCCTGGTACGCCCCCGTGACGTCGACCGCACCCGGCTTCAGCTCCTCCATGACCACCAGGGCCGGAAACAGATCGCGGATGTCGTCCGCCAGCTCCGGGTACCTCGTCGTGTACTCGGACAGGGACGGCTTCTCGCCGCGCCGCTGCCGCGCCATGAACTCCTCGGCGAGCTGCTCCACCGGGTTGCGATCCGAGCTGAAGTCGGTCATGGCAGTCTCCGGTCGAAAAATCCCGGCATGGCCGCCAGGATATCCTTGAGTCGTTTCAGGGCGCGAATGTAGCGGTTGCTGGCGGCCGACTTCTGAATCCCCAGCACCTTGGCCGTCTCGCTGTTGGTCAGCTCTTCGAAATGGCGGAGGATCAGCACCTCCCGGTCGAGGGCATCCATCGTGTTGAGGGCTGCCTGCAAGCGGATCTGCATCTCGGCACGGGCGGCCGCCTGGGTCGGACTGGTCAGGTGCCCCAGGAGCTGGGCGGCCAGCGAGGCGGACGTCGCCTGGGGCAAGGCGCCGCAATAGAGCGACACCTCCTGGCCGGACTCGGGCGTCGGCGTCCCCAGGTGCTGGTGGTGCATTCCCAGCAGCTTTTGACCCGTCAACGTGCGCAGCCACAGAAACACCGGCACGGCGGGGTTGGCAACGTATTCGTCCACCCGTCGCGCGATATCGAGATAGGCTTCCCGCAAGACGTCGGACGGGTCGACTCGGCCCTGAAGCCGCCGGTCGAGGCGCAGCCGCACCATCCGCCGCAGCCGGTCGCGATAGCGCGCGAACAGGTCGGCGCAGGCCTGCCGGTCGCCGTGCCGGAGCCGGTCCAGCAGCGCGTTGGTGGCGCTCGAATCATTCGGGGGAACCGATCCCATAATGACTAAATGATAACCGCGCGGAGAGGCGGTTGGTACACAAGAAAGGAATGAAAATGCGGAACGTCATTTCGCGATTTCACGTTCTTACGGGACAGGCCTCCGAATGAAACGCGCGCGGCCGGTTTCGCCGCAACATCTGGATTCGGTGACGAATGCGTCCGCGTTTCACCATCAGGAGCCCCAGCAGGGGCGGCGGATAGTAGCCCACCACGTGAGTGGTGGGTGCCCGAGCGACGAGGTACTGGAGTCCCAGCGCGACGATAGAGACGTAATCCAGGCGCTTGCTCGGTCGTTCCGCTGGTGGGCGCCAGGCCCCACGCGCCAAATTACTTGGGCGCGTGGGTCTCGCCGTAAGCCATATCCGCGCTCCTGCGTGCGGCATCGTCATAACCCACGCGCCCACCTACCCACCATGTCTCAGGCAATCATTCAACCTGGGGTACTATTCTCGTGGGATGGTCTTCCAACAGGGTCGTTTCGCGCTGGCAGGTCACACCCTTTTTTCGGCCCGACCGGCATGACGCGCCCGACCGGCACGACGCGCCCGACCGGCACGACGCGCCCGACCGGCTGCAAGAGCGGGTGCCGGAGGTGCCGGAAGAGCCGCGGCTCGCGTGGGAAGCCACCGCCCGAGCTGTGATCGCATCGCCGCTGTCGGCGACGGGCGGCCATCACGCAGCAGTACGCAGTGGTGGTGAGCCGCGATGGGGCGCAGTAGGTCGACCTGCTGCGCCGGTTCCCCCAGCCGCGCCCGCCGCTGCTGGGCTGAACGCCAAAGAACTCTGGATGGCCCCGTTCCCCTCTCGATCCTCCACGGCGCATGGGACCGCGCTCGACATTGAAATAGCTCGCCGACTTTGCTACAAATGGGATTAGGGCCGGGACAGGCGTACACTTGAGCACCCGAACCAGCTCCTGCCCCGCTTGGCGTGGAGGGCGTCATGGCCGCCGTGAGGTTTACCGGCACCTACGCGGAACTTCGTGAACGCCTTTCAAGCGTGGGCGCGGCAGAGGGCTGGTCTGAACTTAACGAAAACCAGAAGCAATTTCGGGCCACCGACGGAGGGATCCTGAACTGGTACCCGTCGACCGGTACGATCACTTTTCAAGGTCCCAGGGACGCAAAATCCAAACTTGAGTCGGCGGTGGCCCGGTGCCCGAGCCGGCTTCCCATCATACGGCAGACCTCGGACGTATACTCCTTGAAACGATCGAAGTTCCCGGCCAAGCGCGGTTTCTGGGCCAGACTTTCTCCGAATCGGAACTTGTCCTCGGTCTGGTGGGGGCAGTGGGCACGGAATTGAAGCTGGTTGTGGATCTCCTCGTGGATCGTCTGCCGACGTTCAAATACCAGGCGGTCCAGGTACGTGTATCGAGCGACATCATTCCGCAGCTCGTACAGGTCGAATCGATTAGGGTGCAACTGGCGGTTCTACAAGCGTTTTCCCTAGGTTTTTCGGCCGAATCGCCCCGTTTTTCGCGAATATTCAGGTGAGGCGCAGTGAAAAAGGACATGGAGCATATCCTTACCGTTATTGAACAAAGCGGTACGGAGTCTGCTCCATGAAGAGACAATCTAAGCCATGCACTCCCGTGCGTCCAGTGACCGTCGAGACTTTGCGGCTGCAGGCCCAGGCGATCCTCGACGAACTGTTGCAGTTCTGCCAAACCAGCGAGCTGCCATTCGCGGCCTTCGAGAAAGAACTGCTCGTCCGCATCGCCGTCCTGGGCTGCTGTCTGCTGCGCGTGTTCCTCACCGCACGGCATCAACGCTTGGATGTGCAGCCGTTCCTGGCCAACGACAAGTACCGGCCCGGCAACGCCTATGCCGAGCGGACGTTGAAGACCTTCTACGGCGAAGTCACCTATGGCCGGCAGTATCTGATGTCGCGGGCCGGCGGCAGCGGCTTGTTTCCGCTCGACGTGGTCCTGGGACTGACCCGCGATCGGTTGTCGCCGTGGGTGAGGCAATGGGTCGCACGCCTGGCGACGCGCATGAGTTTCAAAGCGACGCAAATGGTGTGCAAGGCGGTGCTGAACTGGGCGCCGGCCCCCGAGACCATCGAGCAAGTGGTGCTCGGCATGGGACGCGAGGCGGCGCCGTTCATGAAGCAATTGCCCGCGCCGTCCGACGATGGCGAGGTTCTGGTGATCGAAGTCGATGGCAAGTGTCCGCCCATCGCCACCGAAACGGAGTTGGCGAAGCGTCGCGGCAAGCGGAAGCCGCGCCATGGGTCGGGTTGCACTTGCGGCTGCCAACGTCACCGGGGCCGAGCCAAACGGGCAGCGCGTGGCAGCAAGAAACGACGGAAAAAAGGCGACAAGAGCAAGAATGGCAAGGAAGTCAGCGTGGTAGTGATGTACACGCTGAAGCGTGGCGCGGACGGCTTGCTGCACGGGCCGCTGAACAAGAAACTGTATGCCACCTTTGCGGGTCGCAAGGCGGCGGCATTGTGGGCGCGTGCGGAAGCGACCAAGCGTGGCTTCGGACCGGAGACGACCAAGCGGGTGCAGATCGTCCTCGACGGGGCGAAGAGCCTGAAGAAGCACTTCGAGGCGTTATTCCCCCAGGCCATCTTCACGCTGGATGTCTGTCACGTCGTGGAGAGGCTATGGCGGCTGGGGCGTCACTATCACAAGGAAGGCACCGACGCCCTGAAGGCCTGGGTGGAAAAGCTGAAGGCGCTGCTGTACGCAGGGCGGGCGCGGACCTTGGTGCAGCGTTTGCAGGAGCTGTTGCGCGACACAGCGAACCGTGGACCTGGAACGAAGAGTCGCCGCGAAGCCTTGCGGAGCGAGATTGGTTACCTAGAGCCACGCCTATCGATGCTGCAATACGGCGTGTGGATGGCGCAAGACTTGGTGATCGCCACCGGCCAGGTGGAAGGTGCGGTGCGTTACCTGGTCGGCGAGCGTTTCGACTGTGCCGGTATGCGGTGGACCCGCGCCAAGGCAGAGGCGTTACTCCACCTGCGCTGCATCGAACTGAACGGCGACTGGCAAAAGTTTGTGAACTGGTTTGAACGGCAAAATCGCGCTCGCCTGAAGAAGGGACAACGCCGCAAGGTATTGACCAATCAACCGATGAAGCTGACGGTGGCAGCGTGAGAAAACCGTGTTGGCGTTTCAGCTGCACCCAATCGATTAGGTCATCGGCAACGTCTGGCTCGGAAGAGTACCGGCGCATCAGCCGGTTCATGGATGCCGGCAACACGGCAAGGGAGCGAGCTGGGGATAATTCGGTCTTGGCGCTCGGTGTCGCGGCGAAGATCTCGGCAGACCGGCCGAAGGACTCGAGTGGCCAACCCAAGCCGCTCTCGCGCCGGGCCTACATCATCCATTCGCTCAAACACTCCGACGAGGTTGCCCGCCTCCGGGAGATCTATCCCGAGGGCTTCTATTTGATCGGCGTCCATGCTGACGAGAAACGCCGGCACGACTACCTCACCCAGAGCAAGCGACTGACGCCGACCGAGGCCGACTCGCTTATGCGCCGGGACGAAGACGAACAACTTCCGCACGGGCAGCGAACCAGCGACACCTTTCATCTGTCTGACTTTTTTGTGCGTATCGATCAAGATGCCGACAAGCTGCGATACAGCGTGTGGCGGCTTCTGGACCTCTTGTTCGGCCATCCGCATGTAACGCCGACGTTTGATGAATACGCAATGTTCATGGCGTTTTCCGCTGCTTTGCGCTCCGCGGACCTTGCGCCAGGTGGGCGCGGTTGTAGCCCGGAATCGGGAAATCATAGCTACTGGTGCTAACGACTGTCCAAGGTGCGGGGGCGGTTTGTACTGGCCGGAGTGCGACGACACAACGCACCAGATCAAAGACGCCCCAGGCGGCAGGGATTACATGCGAGGCGAGGATGCCAACAAGATCGAGCAGCAGCTTATCGTCGAAGACATCCTGAACCGTGCCGCTGCGAGCGTGACCGACGGAGAAGCGCTCCGCAAGGCGCTTCAAGATAGTCGCCTCTCGGATATCACGGAATACGGGCGTGTCGTGCATGCTGAGATGGAGGCTCTGCTCTCGATGGCGCGAAGCAACGTGAGTTCGCTCGGTGCAACTCTTTATGCAACGACCTTTCCATGCCACAACTGCGCGAAGCACATTGTCGCGGCTGGAATAAAGAGAGTGGTGTTCATCGAGCCCTACCCGAAAAGCAAGGCTGCACAGCTGCACAGCGATTCGATCAGCCTTGGATTCTCGGGCGACGACAGCACCGTTCACTTTGAACCGTTCGTGGGCGTCGGGCCGCGCCGATTCTTCGACCTCTTCTCCATGCGCCACGGGTCGGGCTATCCGCTGACGCGGAAGGTCGCGGAAGGCCAGGCGGTGCAATGGAAGCCAGAAGCATCGAAGTTGCGCATTCAGATGCTTCCCTGCTCATACGTCGATTTAGAGATTCTCGCGAGTTCAATGTTCAATCGGTTCCGCCAGGGAAAAGGAGGTTGATTCCATGGACAAGAAACAGAGTCCCAAGGCAAAAAGTGACCAGCAGCGATTTGTGGAGCACCTCGAAAAGGCCACGGAAATCGTTCGCTCCTGGCCTCAGTGGAAGCAAGCGCTCCTGGGGTCAGCGAAGCCCGTCACCGAGGAAAGCCATGGGGACGGCATCCACCAGGCACCGACGGGAAGTAAGGATGGCACAGGTTGAGAATCGCTGTGATTCTGATTCCTGGCAAGGAGGGCCCTTTCGCCATTTCCTGTCAACCATAAGAGGTGATTCTAATGATGATCGACGTTGCCAACTTGGATATGTCGCAAGTTCCACCGGTTGAGGACGACGAATGGGAATACAAATCGAGCCTTACACCATTCAACGACCTGAAGAAAAAAGCTCACATGCACCAGCCCTTGACGTTGAAATCGTCCTAACTGAGGAGGTCGCCGATATTGGATCGCCAAAGAAGGCTCACTTTCCCATGTTTGCGCCCTTCATTGACCGCGCACATCCCTTCAAGTTTTGCGTTGAGATTCCGAATGCCCCTCCATTCGTGTCACCACTGGTTGTCAAATACGCCGATTTAGGGTGGAATCGCGCCAGCCCCTGGAGAATCCGGGGTTTCTCGCGTTTCCGCAGGACGCGAGGCTGCGAACTTGGCCGGTTGACATTGCAAAAGAGGGGCCTTTCCTGCCCAATGTTGGTGCGAACCGCCACTACAGGAAAGGATTCCCCCATGAAGCAGTCTACCCTGGCGGCCATGCTGCCGGCAATCCCGGATCTGTGCGATGTGCTTGAAGTGCTGATTCGTGCGCTGCCTCAGTTTCTGAAGCTCATTGCTCTGATTCGACGCTTTCGCCAAGAACCGGTCACGCCGGTGCGCGCCTGTGCGTTTGAAAACGAGTTGGCGGCGATTGCACGTGAAGCGAATCGAATCATCGTCGAGCACGAATTCAATGGCATCGAGCCACAACGCCGCGACGAGTGCCCGTTGCGGCTGCGGTTTGCCGGCGAGGTCTACCGTCGTCGGCCCAAAAGCCGCAAGTGGGTCGGCAGCTTGTTCGGTGAGATCGAGCTGCATCGCTATTTGTACCAGCCCGTTGAGCCCGGCGAGCCAGCACTGGTTCCGCTGGAGAAACAGTTGGGTATCGAAGCTGGGCTGGCGACCGCGGCCCTGGCGGAACGCGTCGGTGTGTTGTCGGTGGACCACGAGCAGGACCAAGTCCGCACCCTCCTGCAGCGCCAGCACAACGTCTGCTGGTCGGTGCACAGTTTGCGTAAGGTGACCGCGACGCTGCGGGATGGCTTGGCCCCGTTTCGCGAAGAAGCGCAAGCAAACAAGTTGCTGGAATTGCTGGACAAAGCCTTGGCGTCGAAAGGCAAGCATCCGCCGACGCTGGCAGCGGGTCGAGATGGCATTCACGTGCCGATTCGCAAGCAGGGCTATCACGAGGGCAGCACGGCGACGGTATCCGTCTGCGACCGGCGTGGCAAACGTCTAGGCACCGTCTACCTCGGACGGATGCCCGAATCAGGCCAGGCAACGCTGTCGGCACAACTGACCGCGTTGCTGACCAAGGTGCTGACGCGATGGCACGCCGCAGGGCGGTGCGCGCCCCGTTTGGCCTACATCACGGATGGTGGCAGTCACCCAAAGGAATACTACCAGAAAGTGCTGCGTCGCATGGACGATCCATGGCATCCAGGGCGGAAGCTAGCCTGGCAGTGGGTCCTGGACTTCTGGCATGCCTGCGGCCACGTCAATAAAATCGCCCAAGCGTTGTTTGGAGCCGGAGCCAAGGCTTCGCACTGGTTTGCGAAATGGCGGCACTGGCTGCGTGACCGCCGTCAGGGCGTGACCCAAGTATTAAGGTCGATGATGTGGCACTACAACAACGGTCGCAAGCTCGGCAAGGCCAAGACCGAGGACTACTGGACAGCCTACCGCTACATCCGCAAGCACGCAGTGTGGATGAAATACTGGCAGTATCGGGGACAGGGGATGCCCATTGGCAGCGGTGTAACCGAGGCGGCCTGCAAGACGGTGTTCAGCGAGCGCCTGAAACGCTCGGGCATGACTTGGGGCTGCGAGGGTGGCCAAGTGATTCTCGACTTGCGCGTGTTAGTGTTGAGCAAGATCTGGCGTGCGGTGCACGAAAACTACCTACGCTCGAAACCACAGCCTACGGTGGTACAATCGGCAAGTCAACGGGTCTCCCAGGGCCATATCCTCAAAAAAGCTGCATAACAGCGGGGCATGGCGCGACGCCACCCCCGATTTAGCAGGCAACCGGGATGACTACAGCGCAGAAATAGATGTCGCCAAATGTTTGCCTGTGTGGATGCGCAAGGGTTATCGGCAAAATGAAATCGCTGAGGCGATACGCAATCTCGGCTCGCAATTGCGCTTCGGCTAGTCAGTACCAATTCGCAATATGCAGTGACGCTTGCGGAGCTGTACTGGTGAATCTCAGGGCTTGTGCTGTCGTCGCGTTCCGTTGGCGGGTGCGGACGCGCGTTGTGCCCGGATGCGCTCCAGCAATGCCGAGGCCGGCTCGTACGCGCGACCTTCGCGCCGGGCCAACTCGGCCTCAGTGGCGACCAGCTCGCCGCGAAACGCCTTAGCCAGGATTGCCTGTGTCACCTTTTCGGCCCGCGCCGTCGCCGCCGCCACTCGCTTCTCAATGGCGTCGGCCAGCCGGAATATGGCCTCCACGCGGCGGACGATTTCCTGCTGTTCGGCGAGAGGCGGCAAGGGCACAGCAAGGTCGTTGAGGATGGCAATGTTGATGTTTTTTTGGGCTGTCGCCGGGGCAAATTGCGCAAGGTTATCTCGCGCCGTCCGGATGAAGAATTCTGCGTACTCCGTCACGCATAAGTTATCCTCTGTAATGAGGCCGACCACACTGTCGGGAAAGCACGCCGGATAAGTGAGGATCGCAGAATCTGCAATGTTCGCCGCGATTGTGATGCAGATTGTCCCCGGACTCCACAGCCGGCTTTGAGCCAACCCGGCTTCGCTGTAGGCTTGTTTGTGCTTCGTAATCCGCCCACCAGATTGCGCGATGTCCCCTGTCTGTATGAACGGGTAGGCACCGCCATACAGGTGCGGCGCATTTCGAGGCCGATGGCGAGATTTTCCCCGGTTCATGTAGCCAAGGTCTGGTAGGTAGACCCAGCTCCAGGATTCAGGAATCTCCGGTAATGCCGCCTCATCAACGTGCCGAAACGGTGTGCAGGTCGCAGTCCTCGGTGACGATCTGGAAGACCTCGCCGGCCTGGTCGGCGAAGAGGCAGTTGTCCGGCAGCACAATCGCGGCCCGGCCGCCGGGTTTGAGGATCGTCATGACGTGCTCTAGAAAGTTGAGCTGCTTGTTTGACGTGCTGACTGTGAAGTCGTCGCGGTCGGGGGCCTGGTTCGCCCCCCTCGTGCCGAACGGCGGATTGGTCAGCACCACGTCGAATCGGCGGGCGGCGGGCGGTTCGTAGATGGCGTCGCCCAGGGCAATCTGCGGCTCGATGTTGTGCAGGTACAGGTTCATCAGGGCCATGCGGCGCGGGCGGTCCACCAGAACCTGGCCGAAGTAGGTGGCGGTGCGGACGCGCCGGGCCACGTCGCGGTCAAGCGCGCCGCCGGTCTCATGCTTCAGCCACTCGCAAGCGGCGACCAGGAAGCCGCCGGTGCCGCAGGCCGGGTCGCAGATGGCGAAGTCGCGGCCAATCCGCGGGTCGGGCTTCATGCAGCGAACTATCTACTGGATCAGCACGCGCGGCGTGAAATACTGGCCGGCCCCCTTTTTCCCCTCGCTGGCAGCCTTCTCCAGCAGGCCTTCGTAGGCGGCCGCCTTCACGTCGACGCCGAGCGCGGTCCATTCGGTTTCGTCGATCAGGCCGATGAGCCGCTTGAGGTTGACCGGGTTCTTGAAGCGCGACTGGGCGCCGGCATAGATGTCGCCGAGCAGCCCGGGGGCCTTGCCGAGCTTGCGGAGTATGTCGATGTAGTGATCGGTCAGCTCAGTGCCGGTGTAATCGCGCAGCGTCGGCCAGTCGCAATCCTTGGGGATGGCGATGCCACGCTCGTCGGCCATCTTGAGGAAGAGTAGATAGGTGATCTGCTCGATGTAGTCGCCGTAGTCGATCCCGTCGTGCCGCAGCGTGTGGCAGAAACCCCAGAGTTTTTGGACAACGTCAGACATGGCGTTCGCAACGGCCTCTTTGTCTTGGCCGATCCGGCAGCGCGGAGAGTCCCAGGGAACAACCGGATCGGCACGGGCTGCTTCTTGTTGTACACTTGTCGTCCCGGATGGCATCGTATATACCATGCCATCCGTCGAGGCTCAAACGCTGGGAGAACATGCCGTCGCTGCTGGCTCAGACCGTGGGACCCGAATGGTGCGCCGCATTCCTGCACGAGGAATTGTGGTCCGCGACCGCCGAAGAGCGGCCCGGCGGAGAAGCCCAAGGGTGTTTCGTCGAATGCAAAGCGAAAGGTCTGCGTGGTTATCTCAAGCCGACGCGAGGCGAACCCTTCACAGCGCACCCGCGCCGCCCACGAGAAGATCGCCTCCGACCTTGCCTACGACCTCGGACTGCCTGTGCCACCGGCGATTCTCATTGACGGGGCCCGCTGCGGGACCGCGGTACACGCAGCCGTGGTCTCGCTCGTGATGTACCCGGAAGTCCATAAATGGAGTCATGCGGTCGCGACGCCGGCAGCAGCCGCCATCGCCCACCACACGCTGCGGTCCACCGCGAAAATGTGGAGCGGCATGATCGCTTTCGACACCTGGGTAGGCAATACGGACCGTAATAATGATGGCAACCTGTTGATCGGGGCGGATCCTCGCGCTACGCCCCCGATTTCGGAGCCGGTGTTTTGCGACTACGCGAATAGCATGATCCAAGCGCAATGGACGGGCGGCAGCCATACGTCGGTGGCACCGCCCAGCTTGTTGCCCGTCCTGCTGGCCCTCGTTGACCGAGCCACGGCGCTAGAAATGGCTGAACGAATCAAGGGATTTTCGCCGACAACAATCGACGCGGTTGTAACCCGGATACCGGAAAGTTACCTGGTTCCACAGCACAAAGCCATTATTATCCAAGGTCTTACGGAGAGACGCGCGGCCGTTCCGGGGATCGTAGCCGCCCTTTTAACCAAATGAGGACAGTCATGCGCTTCAAGTTGGTGGTTTTTCGTTACCAGTCCGATCTGTCACGGGACCAGTGGACTCCGTTGGGAGTGGTCATCGAAAACAGAACTGCCGACGGTACCGAGATCGCCGTGGTCTGCATGCAGGGGGTAAGGATCGAGGGAACGAGCGAACTTACGTCCGCCATGCTACAAGACTTGCCGGCGATTCTGCGCCGCGAGCTGGACGATTGCCGAGTACGCCTGCGTCCTGACGATGACTTTCTGGAAGTCCTTCGTGCGCGATGCCCGTGGAACTTCCACTTTACGGTTCCAGTGGAGGAAGAAATCGCTACGGACGATATCCTGGAAGGCGCCGTGGAATCCTTCGTCAAACATGTCTTGCGGTTTGAGCGCAAACGTCGTCCCCGCGGTGAGCGCAACATGTCGACGTTGATGCAGCCCAAGCGCATGGAAGCATTCGAACTCGCCGTCTGATTGGCGTGATGGTGCTTGCCACAAACGCAGGCGCCGCTGCGTTGACGGTAAAGCGCCGCTGCCTCATGCAGCCAGCGCACTGTTGACCTGCTGCAAGAGCTCTCGCAGTTGGCCGCCGAAGGCGCGGTCGGCCGGCTTCCAACCGCCTGCATCGAGGAACACCGGCACGTTCTCGAAGTCCTCTTGATCCACGGACAGGCTGACGACCAGATGGGCGCGGATGCGGTCCAGCCATTTCCCTTGTTCGTCGGTGTATTGACGGCCCCGAGTGACTCTGGCAAAGGTGCGCTCCACTCGCTCAGTGGCTGTCAGTAGCGGCTCTTGGTCTTGCGCAGCGTGCTTCACCATCGAGATAATGTCTACCAGGTTCTTGTGGTATTGCGCTGCGTGGGCCCTTTCAAGATTGTCGAGCGTGAATCGCTCCGGCGCCGTCGCCAGCTTTTGCCGCAGCTCGGCGAGGGCGTCGGTGGTCCAGTCCTGGGGCCGATCAAGGAGGATGCGAATGGCCTCAATCTCGCTCGGATTCTCCTGGACGAAACGGGCAAATGCCGTCAAGTAGTCGCCAGGCTTGTAGTCCACGCCCCCTTCGCGAACCAGCCACTCCGAAGTGACCGTATCCTCCGTCGGGTACGCCACCAAGAAACTTCGCTTCGGCCG
This sequence comes from uncultured Gemmataceae bacterium, assembly GCA_963834865.1. Lineage (GTDB taxonomy): Bacteria > Planctomycetota > Planctomycetia > Gemmatales > Gemmataceae > CAWIDK01. The sequence continues at coordinate 286,339 of CAWIDK010000004.1, read as the reverse complement.
CGGGTAGTTGACCAGCAGTTCCTGAAACGCTGGATTGCGCAGCATTTGCATGGTGGGCGTGAACGTGGTGGCGAGTTTGTCGGGCAGCTGCTTGGCGAAGCGGGCCACGTCGCCGTCCTGGATGAAGTTCGCGAACCGGTCGCGGGCCTCGCCGGACATTTCCTTGTCGATCCGTTGCAGGCGCTTCACCAGGCAGCGGACGTTGTATGGCCGATCGCGGTTCTGCCAGATGTTGTCGATCACTTCCTGGATGGTGCGCGACGGCTTGTCCGGCGGCTCAACGGTGAAGGCGGACACGCTACGGAAGTATTCCAGCAAGCTACCGTCGAAGCAGTCGAAGACGGTGAAATGGGACTTGTTGATGTCCGGGCATAGGCGCGTGCCGCGGCCGAGCATCTGCTCCCAGAGGATGCGGCTCTTGATGGGCCGCAGGAAGACGATGAACTCCAGCGCGGGGATGTCCACGCCGGTCGAGAGCATATCGACGGTGACCACGATGCCAGGGCTGGGCCGGTTGCGGAACTCGCGGATGCGCTGCAAGGGCCGATCCACGTTCGGGCTGCCGGTGATCTTCTGCACGAAGGAGTCGCCTCGGCCGAATGCTTCGCGGCACAGCCGCACGATTTGGTCGGCGTGCGAGGTATGTTGGAGGTCGTTGGCGGCGAAGATCAGCGTCTTGGGGAAGCGGCCGGTGCGCTGTTCGTGGTCCAGCGCATACTTCTTCAATTCCTCGATGATCTTGCGGTTGGAGTCGGGGGAGGTGACCTTGCGCTCGATGTCGGTCGTGTCGAATTGGCGTTCGTCTTCCAGGCGGTCGAGCTGCTCGCTGCCGGTCTCGGGGTCGATGATGCCGACCTGCTCGCCCTCTTTTAGGAAGACGCCGGACATGCGGACGTTGGACTTGATCGTCACGGCATCGAAATCGACCAGGAAGCCCTCGCGCACCGCCCGCTCGTATTCGTAGCGGTAGACCACGTCGTTGAAGTATGCTTTCGTGTGGGCGGCCGGCGTGGCGGTCAGGCCGAGCTTGATGGCGTCGAAGCGGTCGAGCGTGTTCCGCCAGACGGACAGCTCGGCCGACGTGTAGCCGCGGTGGCATTCGTCGGCGACGATCAGGTCGAAGGCGTGGATCGGGATGTCGAGCTGGTCGGCCTCATCGTCGCCGCCGTCGTCGCCCGTGTCAAACATGGTCTGGCGCCCGAAGAGGTTGATTGCCATGCGCTGGATCGTGCACACGTAGACAAAGGCGTGGCTCGGCTGCGGGTTGAGCAGGTAGCCGGCCGGCATCACCTTGGCATCGAACTTCGCGTCGTCGCCCAGGTCTTCGCGGCGGAATCGCTGGCTGTAAACCTCATAAATCTTGTCGAACTTCAAGCTCGGCTCCGGCTCGAACGCGGCGAACGCGTTAACGGCTTGCGCGGCCAGCGCCCGACGGTCCACCAGGAAGAGAATCCGCCGGGCAACCCCGGATTTCATGAGCCGGTAAATCTGGTTGACCATCGTGAAGGTCTTGCCGGTCCCTGTGGCCATCGCGACGAGCATTTGCCGTTTGCGGTCGGCGATTGCCTGTTCGATCGCAGTGTTGGCCTCGATCTGGTAGGAGCGCAGGAGCGGATGGATGTTCGGCGTGACGGCGAACCAGGCACAGGCGGCGTCGAAATTGCGCGTCAGCAATTCCTGCAGCGCGGCCGGGGTGTGGAACGCGGCGATGCGGCGCGACTGGTTGAGCGGGTGCCGGATGTCGTGGAACCAGAGAACTTCGCCGTTGGTCGAGTAGAGGAACGGGACGCGGAAGTCGCCGAAGTTGAAAGGGCTATCCGTCAGGCCGCGGGCGTAGCGTTCCGCCTGGATCAGCACGTTCTGCGGCCCGAGGGTGATCTTTTTGGCCTCGACGACGCCGAACGGTTGGCCGGTGACGAAAAGCGCGTAGTCGGCGGGGCCGTTGGCGGTGGGAAACTCCGTGAGCGCGTGGCGTGAATACGCGGCCAGCGGAGGCTGCGAGTCGGCGGTTCTAACCAACCAACCGGATGCCGCGAGCTGCGGGTTGATGCGCTTCCTTCGCGTGGTCCATTCCGATTCGGCCGATGATGCCATCAGGGCGGTTCCCCGGCGGCGCACTCCATCGGCGTAGTGGCTCGATTGCCGCGTGACGAGTCAGCGCCTGCAAAACCACGTCCAGCCTACCAGAGGCACGGCGCAAGTCAAGAATCGAAGAAACCGGAAAGAGCCCAATACCGCCGCACCGCCACACGTTGCCCTGAGCCGGCGTCTTCCATTAGCCTTCAAGGTCCGCATCGCGCCAGTCGGTGACGAACATGTGTCCAAGCTTGTGCGTGATGCACCACGGCGGCCGCACCTGCATCACCACCGCCTGCGGCGTCACGCCGCACGCCCAGAATACCGGCACCTCGCCGGGCGCACCGCAACCGCGTCGCCGAAATCCGGACGCGCCAGGTCGCGAATGCACGCCTGCCGGTCGCCGTGCCGGAGCCGGTCCAGCAGCGCGTTGGTGGCGCTCGAGTCGTTCGGAACCGATCCCATAACCATTAAATGATAACCGCGCGCGGAGGCGGTTGGTACAGAGGAAAGAACTGAAAACGCAAGAGTCAGGTTGTACAGTCGCTGCTTGAAGGGGCCGCATACGTCCTTGCCCGGTATACTGTCCCTCGGCGGCCCCGGCTGCTGAGGCGCTGGATCTCAGCCAACCTTTCTTTCATCCCTGGGGTCGCGAAGAGCGAGTGCCATGGCGCGTATTGTCTCGATTGCGACCGCAAACCCCGTACACGTCATTGATCGCGCGCAGGCGGCGCGCCTGATGATCCGGCACGCGCAGCGGCTCCGATTGAATGAGGAGCGCTTCCTGGAGATCCTGGAAAACACCCAAATCGAGTCGCGCTGCGCCGTCCTGAGCAGCGATGAGATCGATGCGCCGTGGTCGCTCAAGCAGCGGAACGACCTGTACATCGAGCAGAGCCTCGAGCTGGGCGAGCGGGTGGCACGCGCCGCCATCGCTCAGGCCGGGCTCACCCCGGGTGCCATCGGCTCGATCATCACCGTCTCCTGCACCGGCTTCATGATACCGGCCCTGGACGCCTATCTCGTGAATCGGATGGGGCTCTCGCCCAACATCCGCCGGACCCCGGTTACGGAACTGGGTTGCGTGGCCGGGGCCACCGGCCTCGCCCGCGCCTGGGAGGAGCTGCACGTCTACCCCAACGCGAACATCCTGCTTCTCGCCGTGGAGCTGCCGACGCTCACGTTCCAGCGCAACGACGACCGCGCGGCGCAGATCATATCGAGCATGATCTTTACGGATGGGGCCGCCGCGGTGGTCCTGTCCAACCGGTCGCAACGGCCTTCACCGCGGCTGCTGGGCCGACGGACGTACACGATTCCCAACACCCTCGACGACATGGGGTACAACCTGGACAGCGACGGCCTGCACATCATCCTGTCGTCGGGCGTTCCCTCGCTGATCGAGCGGACGCTGCCGGCCGAGGTGGATGCCCTGCTCGCCGAGCACCGCCTGAACCGGTCGGAACTGAAATGGTTCGCCATGCACCCGGCCGGCCCGAAGGTGCTCACGCTGGTCGAGCGAGCGTTCGGGCTCGGGCCCGAACAGCTCGCCGCTTCGTGGAAGGTGCTGCGCCGCTATGGGAACATGTCTTCGGCCGCGGTGCTGTTCGTCCTCGCGGAGATGCTGGAAAATGCGCCGCGCAAGCTGGCGATCCGGGGATCATCGTCGCGTTCGGACCGGGGATAACCGGCGAAGTGGTGCTCGCCCGCTGGGAGGCGTGACCCGGCCATCGCCCGACGAGGTGCAGCGCATGCTCTGGTATTTCCTGTTCCTTGGGCTGTTCGCGGCGCGCAAAGTCCTGGACCAGCGCCGGTCGAACCGGAACGTTCGCCGGCTCCAGGAACAGCGGCAAATCCTGGCCAGCAGCGACCGGGCATTCCCCTGGTTGCTGCTTACGCACGTTGCCTTCTTCATGCTGACCCCACTCGAGGTTGTGCTGCTGGACCGGAAATTTCTGTCCGCCCTCGGCATCCCCATGATTGGGCTGTTCGTGCTCGCGGTGCTGCTGCGCTGGTGGGCCACGTCGCTGCTGAAGGAACAGTGGAGCTCCAGGGTGGTTGTCCCGCAAGACCTGCAGCCGGTCCACTCCGGCCCCTATAGGGTGGTGCGGCACCCCAATTACCTGGCCGTCAGCCTCGAACTGCTCGCGGCCGGCTTGATGTACTCGGCGTTCCTGTCCACGATCGTCGTCGGGGTGCTCAACCTCTACGCGATCGTCAAGCGGATTCACACCGAGGAGGCGGTCCTGTTCCAGCTGCCGGCCTACCGGACCGCCATGGCGGACAAGGCCCGGCTCATCCCGGGGATTTACTGAGCTTGCGGATTGGCTTTGCTTTTTTTGGAGTGCGGCGCTTTGACGCCGCTTTGGTTTGGTCTTTTTTCCCTGAACAACCAAAGAAAAAAAGCGGCGTCAAAGCGCCGCACTCCAAAACCGGACGGGACCATGCGTGGTGTCGATCATTGCTCAAGGGTGCCAGCGCTATCTGCCGCTGGCCTTCGGCGTGCTGTTCATCGGCGGGCTGGTGGGATACCGCGCGCTGCGGTTTTCCCGGGCCTACGGGTTCAGTCCGATCCACGTCCCGCGGGCCGGCGACACGTTGGCCCACGCCTTCCTGTCGCGGGTGTTGCTGGTGTGTTTCGGCGTGGTCCTCACGCTGGGCGTGCTCGCCGCGCTCTGGCCGGACGGGCTGGAGGCCGTGGACCTGCTCTACGCACACCGCCATCCCGCCCTGCTGGGACCGGGGGTCGGGTTGGCAGCGCTGGCGACGTGGCTCGTCTGGCGCGGCCAGGAGGACATGGCGGCCTCCTGGCGGATCGGCATCGCCCCCGGCGAGCGGACCGAGCTGGTGACTCGGGGGCTATTCCGGTTCTGCCGCAACCCCATCTACCTGGGGCTGCAGGTGGCCCTGGCCGCGTTCTGCTGCCTCCTTCCCGGTTACCTCTCCGGCGGGCTGCTGGTGCTCGGGGCCGTGCTGCTGCAGGTCCAGGCCCGCCTCGAAGAGGCCTACCTGCTCCGGCAGCACGGGGCGCCCTACGCAGCGTATTGTGCCCGGGTCGGAAGGTTCCTGCCCTTCACCGGGCGCTGGGCCGCGACCGCCGCGCCCGCCGAACCGGAGCGCGATGAGCACACCGATTGACACCGATGTCCTGGTGGTGGGCGGCGGAGTGGCCGGGGCCACCACCGCGCGGCTGCTGGCCGAATTCGGCCATCACGTGATCCTGCTGGACCGGGCCCGCTTTCCCCGGGACAAGCCCTGCGGAGAGGGCGTCATGCCCACCGGGGTCCGGCTCCTCGACCGGCTCGGCGTCCTGGCGCAGCTCCCCCCCGATCAGCGGCACATCCTCCGCGGCGTGGAGTTCGTCGTACATGGCCGCGACCGCGTTCACGGCGACTTCCCGGACGTCGGCGCGGGTTTTAACCGGGGCCTAGGCGTCAAGCGGCTCGTCCTCGATCACCAGGTGCTCGAACACGCCCGGGCGCATCGGGCGGTCGAGGTCCGCGAGTCGGAGCCGGCGATCGACGCGCGCTGGCCGTCGGGCGGGCTCGCCGAGGTTTCGACTCCCCAGGCACGCTACCGGGCCCGGCTGGTCGTGGGCGCGGACGGGGTCCGGTCGCTGATCCGCCGGAAGCTGGGGCTCGCGCTGCCGCACGGCCGTCGCCAGCGCTACGGAATCCGGGCCCATTTCACCTTCCGGGACGGGCGGCAGTTCCCCGATTACGTCATCGTCTATGCGGACCCCGGCGCGGAGTGTTACACCACGCCGGTGAGCGCCACCGAGCTGGAAGTGGCGCTGCTGGTCGAGCGCAGCCGGATGAAATCGTTCGCCGGGCGGCTCGAGTCGGCCTACGACGCTTACCTCCAGAGCCTGCCCCATCTGGGGGCCGTGGTCCAGGGCGGGCAACGTACCTCGGAAGTGCTGGCGTGCGGACCGTTCGACGTGGGGGCGCGGACCCGCGTCGCCGCTCGGGCGATCCTGGTCGGCGACGCGGGGGGATACCTGGACCCCATCACCGGCGAAGGCATTTCGTTGGCACTACAGAGCGCGTACTGGGCGGCAGAGGTTGTGGATGACGCCTTGCGCCGTGACGACCTTTCAGCGGCGCGTCTTCGACCGTACCACAAGCGCCTGGAGCAGACATTCGGCCACGCCAAGCTCCTGACCCGGGCGGTGCTGAGCCTGGTGCGGCATGAGCGGCTGGCGGCGTGGGTGGTGCGGCGCCTCGCCTGCCGCCCGGAGCTGTACTCGAGCCTGCTGGCGGTCAACTGCGGCGTGCGAACCTTCTGGGACCTGCTCGGCGAATATTCTCAAGGCGCGATATGCGCACTCGGCTGTCGGTTATCGGCATGATGGATCGCCAATCAGACGGGGCGTCGGCTGCGGCAAGGCGCCGCAGTAGAGCGACACTTCCTGGCCGGAGTCGGGCGCCGGCGTGCCCAGGTGCTGGTGGTGCATTCCCAGCAGCTTTTGACCCGTCAACGAGCGCAGCCAGAGAAACACCAGCAGGGGCGGCAGATAGTAGCCCAGGACGTAAGTGGTGGGTTCCCGAGCGACGAGGAACTGGAGTCCCAGCGGGACGATAGAGACGTAATCCACGCGCGCGCTCGGTCGTTCCGCTGGTGGGCGCCGCGATCAGGTCAACCGCGATGCATGTACGGCAAGAGCAGCCGTTCGCCATTGCGCAATTCTGGCCTGCCCCGCCGCCGCGCCAGTCTTGTAATGTCGGCGGTGGAGGTGCTGGAATGCAAGGCCTCGCTGTCGTGACCTCGGTCACGCTTCCGCTATAATCTTCTTCATGGTCCGCGCGCTTGATACTCCCGTTCTGGAACGGATGCTGAAGCCGATCGCACGTAGCCTCAACGTCGACGCGGCGAAGAAGCTAATTCGCTTCAAGGCCGACGCGAAGGTTCAAGCGCGCGTTGCGAAGCTCGCGCAAGTGCAACGAAGGCAGGCTGACGCCGGAAGAAATGGCCGAGTACGACCGCTATATCGCCTGTGCCGACTTCGTCGCGATCTTGCAGGCCCAGGCCAGGCTTCTGCTCGCGAAGAAATCGGGATGAACGCCGTCGTTCGCCGCCTCATCTGCCGATGCGCCGGCAATCGTTGCGAGTATTGCCGGATGCCATCGTGACGTCCTGAGGCAGAAGCCGTATTTCGGCGAAGCGCCGCATCAGAACCCTGAATGTCACCATTCCCCATTCCTCGCGTGCACTCACATAGACTGACCGTGCCCTTGGCCGTGCTGCAAATCGGCAACGCGCCCCTCCTTGAACCAGAATAGATACCAATACCATCGCGGATTCCCGTCAGAGTCGTCGCCGATGGTATGCAGCTCCAATTGCCCGCGGCATTCGACCTCTTCCCAGCGCTCGTTTTCGCGGACCCTCGACGAATCGGCCGGTGACTCGGCGTCTGCGTCGCAACGCAGGTCATATGCCAGATGTAGCAGGCGGCCGTCCTCCGTGATCTCGTAATCTTCGAGATAAGGCGCCGGCATAGACTTCGTCTGAAACGTCAGCGGCTGCGCCTCGGGATCGGGCAGTGGATACCGGCAGCGGACGTTATCGTAAACTCCCATGATGATTTCTCCGCCACGATGAGACCGACCGATACTCAATGCCTCTTCTTTGGCGCTTGGCGCCTTTGCGCGAAAGCACGTATCGCGCAAACGCGCCAAGTGCGCAAAGAAGAGGCATCGGTAGCGCGGCCGTCTACCAACCGGGGCCACGGCTGCCAGGCCACAAGCGGTAGATGCTTGTTGGCAGGAACCGATTTCGCATTTTCTTTGCGCTCTTGGCGCCTTAGCGCGCAATTCTTTTACTCCTCCAGGCCATTGACGAGCCGAGTGATGCCGTTCTCGATCAGGTTCACGTTGAAATTGGTCAAGAGACCCAGGCGCTTGTTGGCGAGACGCAAGTGAGTGATAAGCTGCTTCTTGTGGACCGGATGGACGGTCTCGACGGACTTCAATTCCACGATCACCTTGTCTTCGACCATCAGGTCGGCGTTGAAGCCTTCCTCAAACTCCAGCGAATCGTATACGATGGGAATGGGCTGCTGCCGTTCGGCGCAAGCCGCGCTTCTTCAACTCATAGGCGAGTACGCGCTCGTAGACGGATTCGAACAACCCCGGTCCGAGCGTCGTGTGAATCTTGAACGCGGCGTCGACGACGATCTTGGCAATCTCGTTTTCAGTCATGTCTTTGTCTCCCCAGTGTTGCGCGTCAAGGCGCATAGAATGCAACAAGTGATTGAGTGTTGCGCGAAAGGCGCAAAGAACGCAAAGCAGAACGAAACAGGTGTCGGCGTTTTTCTTTGCGCTCTTGGCGCCTTTGCGCAACTCCGGAACTCTCTTTAGTCACGCAGCGATCCTCGCGCCAGCTTTTGCCTCAACTCGGCTAGGGCGTCGGTGCTCCAGTCCTGGGGCGTCCTGGGGCCGATCAAGGAGTCGGCTTTCCCCGCGCGATCGACCTCGAGTTATTCGGGGCAACCGATCCCATAATATTAGCCTTCGAGGTCCGCATCGCGCCAATCTGTTACAAACATATGGCCCGGCTTGTGCGTGACGCACCACGCCGGGCGGACCTGCATGACCACCGCCTGCGGCGTCACACCGCACGCCCAGAATACCGGCACCTCGCCGGGTCGCACCGCAACCGCGTCGCCGAAATCCGGACGCGCCAGGTCGCGAATGCCGATCACAGCCGGATCGCCCACGTGTACCGGCGCACCGTGGCGCGCGGGAAGCGGCTGCACACCTGCACGGCCCGCACCGACTGCGCCGGCGTCATCGGCCGCATCGACACGACCATCGGTCCGGCGAAGACGCCTGCGGGCCGGCACGCGATGCTGGTACGATACATCGGCACGTTGCAGCCGGCCTCGATGTGGCGCACCGGCACGCCCGCTTGCAATAGGGCGCTCTCGAGCGTGAACGAACAGCCGATCAGGAACGCCACCGCGTCCGGCTGCCAGAGGGGCGTGATGTCGTCCGGCTCGTCGACCAGGTTGGCGGCGCCGCAATCCCGAGTAGGCACGGATGTCATTCTACAGCGTGCACCATTGAGCGGCGGTCGCAGCAACATGGCGTGTGTGTGTCACTGGATCGGTCGGCGCAAGGCGTTGTGAATTGCATGCTTCGTTCCATAAGTTAGACGCCATGCGGCATGGCGTGTAGCTTCGCGGATGTCGATCCGACGCCGCAGCGCAATCTCACGCCGCAAACGCCGTCGCGGAGCCAATCGCATGAGCAATACCCACGTCCAGGAACCGGCGCCGCGGGCCCGATCACGGAATCGCTGGCTGCGGTGGATCGTCGTCGCCGGGGTCGCCAGCCTGGCGATTCCGGTGGGCGTCTACATCTATCTCGATTACGCCCACGAACAGGAGCTGCGGGATGCCATTGCCGAGGCGGATCGGCTCGACCCCGGCTGGCGCCACGTAGACCTGGAGGCGGCGCGTGCGGCGGTGCCTGACGCGGAGAACGCGGCCTCGTTGGTGCTGGCTGCGGGAGCGCTGATCCCGCCGAAATGGGGATGGCCGCCGCCCAATGGCACGCCGCAACTCGAGGATCGCGTTGCCGAGCTGCCGCCGCCTGAGCGCCTCGGCGACGCGGACCTGAACGAGCTGCGGACCGAGCTGGCGAAAGTGGCGGCGGCGCTCGAAGAAGGCACGCGGACTTGCGGATCGGCCGCACGGCCGCTATGCGGTGCCGTGGTCGCCCGACCTGATCGGCACGCTCTGCCCGCACTTCGACGCGACGCGCGCGGTGGTCCGCGTGCTGACCCTCGACGCCCTGCAGCGCGCAGAGCGGCGACCTCGACGGCGCCGTGCGGTCGTGCCAGGCCGCGTTGAACGCCGCTCGCTCCTTCGGCGACGAGCCCATGCCAATCTCGCAAATCTTCCGCGCGGGCGCTGCGTCGATGCGGTGAGGGCGCTGGAGCGGACGATTGCGACGGACACGGCAAGCCCCCAGGTGCTGGAAGACATGCAACGGCTGCTGGCGGCGGAGGCCGCGGAGCCGTCGTTCTTGCGTGCCGTTCGCGCCTTGCGCGTGATGTACTACGAATCCCTGGAAGTGATGCGGACCGGGCGCTTCGACTGGGTCGGCTACCGGGTCAGGCACTCCATGCTCGGCCAAACCGGCGACGATCTGATCGCGCGGGGCCAGGCGCGGACCTGTCAGGCTGCTTACCTCCGCCACGCCACCGCATTGGTCGAGATCGCCAAGTTGCCTCCCGAGATCCAGGAGGAGCGGCTCGAAGAATCTGGCCACGCCTACGCAGCGGCTCCCCATGCTCATCGACGGGCTGACACGCGACACCGACTGGGTGAAGCTGGCACGGAGGTTCCGCACGGCGCAGGCCGAGCTGCGCTGCGCGACGGCGGCGCTGGCGGCGGAGCGCTATCGTCTGGCGGAGCGCCGCTGGCCCGACGGCCTGGCGCGCTGGTTCCGCGCTATCTCGCCGCGGTGCCGATCGATCCGTTTGACGGCAAGCGGCTGCGCTGGTGCCGGCTGCACGACGGGCTCGTCATTTACAGCGTCGGACCGGATGGGTCCGACGACGGCGGCAAGCTGCAGCGCAAGCAGCCGGCCGAGCCGGGAACCGACGTTGGTTTCCGGCTCTGGGACGCCGATCGGCGTGGCGCGCCGCCGCCCGAGTAATCCTGTTTACCTTTAGCGCTCGGCGGGCGAGCGCTACTAAACGTAAACCAGGGATTTCCGGTCATCGCCAGAACCGATCGCATGCGCGGGTGTTCAATAGGGATACGATGCACGAACAGCGTGCCCTGCCAGAATGAACCCCCTGCCCATGCGAGCGACGGCAACCGCCGTCGTGCCCGTCATGTTTCACACCATTGAATTCGTGATCGATTGCACGGTTGACCTGGAAACCTTGCCCAGGAAGCCGCTGGAACGAACGCGTATCAGCGCGGGCAGCCGCCGGCGCGCTCAGCTCAAGCCCCACGTCGTCGAATCGCCGGACGGGCCGGTGGAAGTTGCCGACCTGTTCTTCGAGGATGGGACGGCCACCCGGGCGCTCGCATTCGCATATTTCTTCCTGGTCGAGTAGGCCCGCTCCGCCGACTCACCTGGCCGTATCCAGCGTGAAATCGGCGAACTCCGGCCGGAACTCGACCGAGGCGCTGGTGCTGGCCGACACGCCCACCTTCAACCGGCGGGGCAGCGCGGCCTCGATGAGCGGCAGCGCCGTCCACTTCTTGCCGTCGAGACTGACGAATCCGCTCAGCTGGTCTCCGCGCCGCACGAGCCGCAAATTCGCCGCCAGGTTTTCCAGGGGCGCGACGTTGGGAACTCCGCGGACCGTCCACTGCCCGGCCTCGCGAAAACTCCAGCTCCCGTAATGCTTGACCTCACCGTTCTTGTTGTAAAGAGCGGCGCGCTCCAGCCGGAGGTAGGTTCTGTCGTCGGCGATGAGCAGCAGGCCGGCCGCCTGGAAGGGGACCCGCTCGGTCGTTGTGGACTTCGGGCCCGGTTGAAAGGTACCGCCCACCCACACCTGCGCGGTGAAGTCGCCCTCCACGTCCGTCAACAACCGTGGCGAATTCATCCGGCGCGCTCGAAGCCGAGGTCATGGTCTCTGCCGGGCACGCGGATGGTCAGCTTGTCCCGCCGCACCTCGAAGCGGCAGTCGCCGTCGGGATCGACGGGCCGGTCCCAGCCGTCCACCCACGGCGTCCAGCGGGCCGGCACCGCCAGGGCGATTGCCGCCGAAAGGATCCAGATGCCGGCAGCGAGACAGCGCATGGTGTCCTCCGTTTGGAGATTGCACCGATTCTACCCGACCGCCGGTCGGATGCCACCAGCGATTTTTCTTGCACCGGCTGCCGTGTGCGGGTAGATTCCGTAATACCGAGGCTTCGTTCGTGCTTGTCGTCGCCGCTGAGGTCCCTGTCATGATTGTCCGCCGCCATTTTCTGTCGGTGCTGCTGCTGGCGTTCGCTCCTGTGCTTGCGCACGCGGATGACATCCTGACGCCCGCCCAGGCGGCTACCAAGGTCGGACAAGACGTCACCGTGATCCTCAGGATCCAATCCACCGGCACGAGCAGCAGCGGCGCCACCAGCTTTATCGATCTCCTCTCGGAGAGCACGTACAAGCACCCGGACGCCTTCCTCATTCGGATTTCGTCCCGGGGCCAGGAGCTCTTCAAGGAAAACAAGATCCCCGAGGTCGCCAAGCACTTCCGCCAGCAGTTCATCAAGGTCAAGGGCAAGGTCAAGGCGGTAAATTTCGAGTTTGGCAAACGGCCATCCATCGAGATCGACGCCCCTGGGCAGATTGAGATCACGGACCCCGAGGCCTTGCATCCGCCGGGCGCGGAGATCGAGGAGCTTTACAAGGCCGGCAAGCTGTTCCAGCGCGAGGCGTACAAGCAAGTGCGTGCCGCCTTTGCGAAACGATTCGAGACCAATCACCAGGCCGACCTGCAAAAGGCGTACGGCGAAGACCGCGAGGCGATCGAGGCCTTTCTTGCCAAGAACGTGGACCTGAAAGAGAACCTGTACACGGCGCTGGTCGAACGCTATGACGACATGCCCAGAGCGCTGGCCCTGTTCAAGGAAATCTGGAAGCAGTACCCCGACTCGCTGGAGAAATGGGGGCAGCTCGCCATCGCCACCGCAGTGACCTGGGACCAGGACCAGGGCGTCTACGACTACAAGAACCACCAGGTCCGCGTGCAGAGCAGTCTGCCCGAAGGGATGATGGACGCGCTGGCGAACTACAAGTACGTTGTGGACAACGAGAAGAAAATGCCGCAGCCGGTCTACTTTTATCCGTGGGAGTTTCTCGTATTCGTCGTCAATCACCGCACGCCGCTCCCGGAAAGGAGCTGGGCGTACACGTTCTTCCAGGCCACCAAGTTCAAGACCAAGAGCTGGCACCAGGATGTACCGTACGACATGGCGATCATCAAGCGGGAGATCGACAAGGACCCGTCCGCCGCCAAGCCGAAGATGGCAGGCCGGCAGTACACGCTCGAGAACATCCGCACCTATGGCGGCGTCTGCGCCCATCAGGCCGACTTCGCGTGCCGCACGGCGAAGAGCCTCGGCATTCCCGCGGTCTTTTGTGCCGGCACTTCCGCGTATCGCGACAATCATGCGTGGTGGATGTACGTCGTCGTCAACAGCGCCACCAAGAACGAGATCAAGTTCTCGCTGCTGTCCGATGGCCGCTTCGACGGCAAGGACAGCTACTACACCGGCATGGTGCTCGATCCGCAGTCCGGCACCACCATGCTCGATCGCGACATGGAACGTCGTCTCTGGCTCGCGGGCACGGACCGCGTCGGCAAACGGCTCTCGAGCCTCATCATGCGCGCGTATCCTTCGCTCGCAGCGGCCGGCTCGTTCGACGTGAAGGAAAAGGTCAAGTACCTCGACCAGTGCCTCAAGGTCTCGAAATATAACGAAGACGCCTGGCTCCAGTTCGCGCTCCTCGCCAGGCGCGGCGAGCTCAACGACGACAACAAGAAGATCGCCCTCGGTCATCTGGCGAGCTTGAGCCAAACGTTCACGGCCTATCCCGATTTCATCTGGCGCATCTTCGACGACCTGATCGAGGTGTCCACGCCGGTCGAGCGGGTCAAACAGTACGAGAGCGTGCAGGCCCAGTTCGAGAAAGCCAAGCGCCCGGACCTTGCCTGCGATGCACGCCTCAAGCTCACCGACCTCCTGATCGAGCAATCCAAGCAAGCCACCGCGGTTGCGGGGCTGACGACGCTGGTTAAGAAGTATCCCACCGAAGGCCGGTATGTCCCGAAGATGATGAAGAAGATGGAAGCGGCGGCCGTGAGCGTCAAGGACGGCCCCGCGAAGGTGGGCGGGCTCTATGCCGATCTAATTCCGGGCATGATCGTCTACTACGGTTCGGACAGCACGGTTTATGCCAGGAAGATGACCGAGCAGGCCCGCGCCTTCATGCAGGAGCACAACCTCAAGCAAGCGTCGGCCGTTCTCGAAACCCGCATCCAGGCGGCGCGATCGAAGCTGAAGTCGAATTAGGGTCTCAAAAGCGGGGTTAACTCGTAGCCGCATTCGTGAGAATGCGGGGTCGTCCACCCGCATTCTCACGAATGCGGCTACCCCAAAATTAACGCTTGACCGCGAATTAGGGACGCCCATGAACGACGATCTTTCCTGGGCCGACGCCCGGCGGCTGGAGAGCTGGGCGGGCGAGCTGCGCCTCAACCTGATCCGGCTGGTGGCGATTGCCGGCTTCTACGGCTACCACCTGCTCGACGCCTATCTCCTTCGCCCCGACGATGCGGCCATCCACGGCACCTACCACGCGCAGATCACCGGCAGTGCCGTGATCTGGGCGATCGGGGCGCTGGCGCTGCAGCTCTATCTGCTCAATCGCTGGGTGCCGGCCGCTCTGAAATACGTGGCGACGGTCTGGGACCTCGTGATGATCACGATTGTGCTGATGATCGGCAAGGATGCCTTCAGCGTACTCGCCGTGCTGTACTTCCTGGTGGTCGCCGCGGCGGCACTGCGCCTTTGCCTGGTGCTGATCTACGCGGCCACTTTTGGGGCGATGGCCGGCTTCCTGTTCTTTCACGGTTACGTCCGCTACTGGCTGGCCTTGCCGGACGACCAGCGCCTCTCGCATGCCCAGCAAACCATCTTCCTGCTCGCTTTGGCCGTCGCCGGGCTGATCGCCGGGCAGGTCGTGCGGCAAGCGCGGCGCCTGGCCCAGGGACCCGCCGTCAAGGTCATGCGCCCGGAGGAGGGCTAGCGATGCCCTATGAAATCACCTGCCCCTCCTGCCACGCTCGCTTGAGCATCCAGGACGATGCCGGCGATGCGGCGTTGATCTGCCCGCGCTGTCTGAATCATGTGCCGAACCCGCGGACAGCCGCGTCCCCTGCCGCTGCGTTATCGGCACCGGTTACCAGTGTCTCGGCGCAACCGGCGC
Organism: uncultured Gemmataceae bacterium; assembly: GCA_963834865.1. Lineage (GTDB taxonomy): Bacteria > Planctomycetota > Planctomycetia > Gemmatales > Gemmataceae > CAWIDK01. The sequence goes on along the minus strand of CAWIDK010000004.1, from coordinate 271,316 downwards.
GCGGTGCCGTCCGTCGAATCCGAGTCGAAGAATACGATCTGGGCCGCCTATTTCGTCGTTCTTGCGCTAACCCTGCTGGGTATTGTCGGAACGATCATGGCATTCCGAAATGCCATTGACGCGCCGGCTGGACATGGGCCTCCAGGGGCTCGGCAGGGATTTAATGCTCCCAGCGCCGGCACCTGGGTGTTTCTGCTCCTGTTCCTGGAGGTCGTGCTCACTGTGGTGCTTCTTTTCCCGATCGGCCGGCGTTTGTTTAGGGCCACGGCCGCCCCCGCGTGGCGAACGGCGGGGACCATCGGGTTACTGCTGGTGCTGGCGCCGGTCGCGTTCATTGTCGTATTCTTGTCGGTATGCGCCGTCTGCGTCGTCGGCATGCGCTGATTGCGGATTGAGGGAATGGCTATATACGTTACTGGCTGGGTCGGGCGGTGCAAGTCGTTGCTGCGGGGGAGCGCTAGCCATGCCGTACGAAGTGAGCTGCCCGTGGTGTCACGCCCGGCTGAACATCGCCGACGATGTCGGCGAAGCGTCGCTGATCTGCCCGCGCTGCCTCAGGCAGGTGGCGAATCCGGCAACCCAGGTGACGGCGGCGCCACCCGTTCCTTTGCCCATTTCCCCGCCGGACACGCGCGTACAACGCTCGGTTCCTTCCGTCGCGTCCGAAACGCGGCAGTCGGTGGGCTGCGGCTACGCCGTCGTCCTGGCGTTAACCTTGCTGGGAATTCTCGGAACGATACCGTTTGCAAAGCCCATCGGGCGTATGGGGCAATGGCTGGTACCGCTCCTGCTGCTGGAAGTCGTGCTGACCGCCCTGATCCTCTACCCGATCGGCCGCCGCGTTTTTGGTCAGCCCGCGTCCGCACTGCGAATCGTGGGGGTCATCGGGTTATTACTGGTGCTGGCGCCGGTCGCATTCATCATTATCTTCTTGTCGGTGTGCGCGGTCTGTGTCGCGACGGGGGGAGGGGTCTAGCGGCCGGATTCGTGAACGCGATGACTCGTGATCTTGGCATTCATTGCTTGTTCGTGGTACAAAGGGCGAATTATTGACTGCTGCCGCGCCCGCGGCCGACCGGCCGCGGGATTACCCGCGGCCGGTTATCCCGCGGCCTATCGGCCGCGGGCGTGGGGCGAGGGGAGCCGGAGTAGGTTCAAGGAGGAACCGCCATGCACAGCGATTCCGGCCGTCCATCGGAGAACCCGCGACGTCACCTGCACGGGCTCATCCTGCGCATGGGCGTTGGCGTGGTGCTGCTGGCGATCCTGGCATTGTCGGCGGCCAGCTTCGCCCTGTTCGGCTGCTCGTGCGATCGGTCGGCGCAGATGGAACCTAAGCTGATTCCGTTGCAGGCCGAGGAGCCGCCTGCGAAACTCGGCGCGCCGGTCGCACCCCAGCCTAGCCAGTGATTGGAGACGGACCCCATGCACCTTTGCGACTACACGTTTCTCGGGACAACCCGGAGCCTCTGCCCGCATTGCCGGCGCGTCGTGGACGCCAAGATCGTCACCCGCAACGGGCGGGTCTATTTTCGCAAGCACTGTCCCGAGCATGGGCTCGTCGAAGATTTCGTCTGCGCCGATGTCGCGTACTATGACCGGCACGAATTGAGCCAGCCGGCGCGGCTGCCGCATGCGTACGGCACCGAGCGCGACCGCGGCTGTCCGCACGATTGCGGGCTGTGTCCCGATCACGAGCAGCACACGTGCATCGCCCTGGTCGAGATCACGTCGGGCTGCAATCTGAAGTGCCCGATGTGCTTCGCAGAGTCCGGGCCCGGCGGCACCGCCATCGACTTCGCGACCTACACCCGCATGGTGGATCGCTACGTGTACCTCGAAGGCATCCCCGACGTATTGCAAATCTCCGGCGGCGAGCCGACCATCCACCCCGAGCTGGTCCGCATGGTGCGCTACGCCTACGACACGCCGATTCAGCAGGTGATGATCAACACCAACGGCATCCGCCTGGCCCACGACCCGGCTCTGGCCGAGGCGCTGGCGCCGATGCGCGACAAGTTCGAGGTGTACCTGCAGTTCGACGGTCTGGAGGCGGCCACGCACACGAAGCTGCGCGGCGAGGATCTGCTGGACGTGAAGCTGGCCGCGCTCGACGTGCTCAAGCGCCACGGCATCCGCAGCACGCTCGTGTGCACCGTCGATCACAACACCAACCTGCACGAAGTCGGCGCCGTGCTCAAGTTCGGCCTAGAGCGCCGCGAGATCCGCGGCATCAGCTTTCACCTGGCGACCTATTGTGGCCGGCACCTCGACCCGAGCGATCTGGAGCGGCGCGTCACCATGCCCGACCTGGTGCGCGCCCTGGTCGAGCAGACCGGCGGCATCGTGGCGGAGAACGATTTCTACCCGCTGCCGTGCGCTCATCCCAACTGCCACATGATCAGCTACCTCTATCGCGGCGGCGAGGCGCCGGTGCCGATCTCGCGGCTGATCGACGTAACCAAGCATCTCGACCTGGTCGCGAACAGCATCATCTACACGCCGGCGCGGGCCCGGCAGCTCGTCGCCCGCTACGTCGACAGCGGCTGCGGCTGCGGACCGGGCGGCTGCGGCCCCGCGGACCCGACGCTGAACGAGTTTCTGGTGAAGGCGCTGACCGAGAAGCTGACTGGCACCGAGGTATTTCGCATCACCGTGACGGCGTTCCTGGACGCCCACACCTTCGACACGCGGCGCGTGATGAAGTGCTGTCTGGCCCATCTATTGCCGAGCGGCCACATGGTGCCGTTCTGCGCCTACAACACGCTCTATCGCGACGGCCGGCTGAAGCTGCCACCGCTGGTGGACGCGCAGACCATGGCGCCGGCAAGACGCTCCCTGGCGATGGTGTAGTCTTACCGATAAGAAGGGTGGCGCCGGCCCGCGCGTCACGGTTTCCCGGGCCGGGGCGAAATCTGGTCTAGCCGGACGAGTTTGCGCGACGATTTCTATCGAGTCGGCGCCCCACGGCGGCAAGGCGCTTATTGACTTTCAGTTTGCGACGGCGCGGAGCCGTGCCATGCAGCGTAATCGACGAGAGACGACGGACGGCGTGCGGCGGCGGCACCGGGTTTGCCTCAGCTGGGCGATCGGCAGCTTTGTGGTGCTGCAGGGGGGCTGGCGCTGGGCATCGAGCGCTGGCTGCCGGAATTCCGCGATCCGCCGTCGGCCATCAAGGAACGCCGCCTCGCCACGTGCCTCGCGGCCAGCCCCCGCCATGCGCCGAGCGTCGTCGTCCTGGGCAGCTCGCGGGTCGCGGAGGGGCTGCTCGGACGCGATACCTCGGAGCAACTCGCAAGGGCGTGTGGCGTTCGGCCGGTGATTTTCAACTTCGGTATCGCCGGCGGCGGAGCGGTGACGGCGCTTGTAAACCTGCGGCGCTCCTCGACGACGGGATTCGTCCCGATCATGTGCTGATCGAGGTGGTCCCGCCGCACCTGGCGGCACAGGTGCCGTCGTCGGACCTCGTGCGGCTCGTACCGAACCGGCTGCGCCTGGGGGAATTGTCCACGGTCGCCAGGTATGGACCGGCCCGCGCCGACCTTTATGCGGAGTGGTGGCAACACTGGCCAGTGCCCTGGTACAGCCATCGCTACGCCATCCTCGCCTGCCTGGCGCCGCAGCTGTTGGCGGACCGCGTCTCCGAAAGCGCCTATGCCTCGATCGACGATGCCGGCGATGGGCCGATACGCGAAGCGCCCGCGCCCGACTTTTATCGAATCGCGGTGGAGGCCACGATCAAGTGCTGGGCGCCGTGCTTCGAGGACTTTCGGCTGGGCGGTCCCGGCTGCGACGCGCTGCGCGAGATACTCGAGGTGTGCTGCGCGGAGCGGCTCGACGTTGCGCTGATCCTGATGCCGGAGGGCAAGCCGTTTCGCGACCTGTATACCCCCGAGATTTGGCGGCAGGTCGACGGCTTCCTCGACAGCCTGTGCCGGGACTATGGCATATGCGTCATCAACGCTCGCGAATGGGTCCCCGACGAGCATTTTACCGATTCCCATCATCTCTTGCGCCCGGCGCCGCCATCTTCAGCGAGCGCCTTGGCCGCGAACATCTCGCCCCGCTGCTTGCCGGCACGGGCGCGGCGGCGCACGAAGCCGTTTTGCGAAACATTGCGGACGGGCGATTCTTCCTACGTAAATAATCCTGTGACCCCGACGGGATTCGAACCCGTGTCGCGGCCTTGAAAGGGCCGTGTCCTAGGCCTCTAGACGACGGGGCCAATGTGTAACTTCTTATCATGCTACCGACACGGGCAGCCCAGTCCAGGGAAGTAGCGCAAGTTTCATGCCTTCCATCGCCGTCGCTAGCCATTACGCCGTTCGGCTCGCCACCAGCGCGTGGCGAAACTCAACCACGTTCTTGTAGCGCTGCGCCGGCGTGCGCGACATCGCCTTGTGGATCACCTCGGCCAGAGCGATGGGCACGTCGGGCCGGCGGTCCCGCAACGGCACCAGTTGCTGGCGCAACAGCGACGTGAAGCGGCGGTGCAGCTCGGCCGGCAGATTGAGCGCGTGCGTGCCGGCCAGCAGGAAGTACAGCGTCGCGGCGACGGCGTACTGGTCGGCGGCCGGCTTCGCTTCCTGGTAGTTCAGCAGCACCTCCGGCGGCAGGAACGCGGCCGCTGTCAACACGTCACCGGTAATGCTCAGACCGCTGAACGGCGCCGACTGGTAGACCCGCGATGCCGAAGTCGGCGAGCTTGACCGCTTCCTTGCCCTGGTGCTCGCTGATAATCAGGTTGGCGGGCTTGATGTCGCAATGTACGAAATGCAGCGCGTGGGCGTATTTCAGCGCGTGCAGGACCTGGCTGCCCCAGCGCAGCACCCGGTCGATCGGCTGGGGGCCGTCGCGCTGCACGAGCGTGGCGGTATCGCATCCGGTGACGTGCTCGGACACGAAGAAGAGGCAATCCGGGGTGGCGCCCAGATCGCACAGGCGGACCAAATGGCGATGTTCCAGCTTGACCAGGAAGCGGGCGACGCGAAGAAAATCCTCGAGCTGTTGGGGCGTCGGCGCAGGCTCGGGATGATCGTGCGGATCGCCACCGGCGTGTTGTCCCCGTGGCGATGGCCCAGGTAGAGCGGGCCCACGCCGTCGCGGCTCAACTCGCGCTCAAGGACGTAACCGGGAACCGACGGCAGCACGCCCGGCGCCGGCTTGCTTGCGGGCGGCTGACTGATCGTCGCCTGCAGCTCCTCGGTGCCCGCCTGGACAGTTAGGCGGAGGATCGTGTGACCGGCTCGTATCTGGTCGCCGTTCTGCAAATCGCCCGACAGGACGCGGTGACCGTTGACGTAGGTGCCGTTGTGGCTGCCCATGTCGATGAGCCGGCAGTGCGGCGGATTGACCTCCATCATGAAATGAATGCGCGAAAAATAACGATCCTTTTCCGGCAGCTGGAAATGGGCGTGACGCGAACGGCCGACCAGAAAGGTGTCGTGCCGGTCGAAGCTGAACTCGGTCCCCGCATGGGGACCCGCAATGACGGTAAGCGTGACGTGCATGGCGTCATTCGCCGTGGCGCGCGATCAGCCGGGCGATGGCCTCCGCGGCTCGGCCGCGGTCGACGTCATAGGAAACGGCCACGTCCTGCGAGGCCTCGGCGATGGCGCGGTTCTCAATCACCTCGAAGGGAAGCTGGTTGTCGAAGGCTTCGGCGCGCAGGCCCGGCTGACTCAGAATGATGACGGCGGCATGAATCGCCACCGCCGCCCGGGCCTCCTTGACGCCGCGGCGGGCGAGCCAATCGTGCTGGCGCTGCAGGACCTGCTCGAATTTCCGTGTGAACTGGGCCTCGCTCATTTCGCCCAGCTGATACCGTTCGAGGTGGTGCTGCAGCGGCCTGGCCAGGCGAGGCAAGACAATATCCATCAGCTGTCGAGCCATGGTGCGTCTCCTCGATGGTGTTGGAGGGCCTCCCACCGGTCTGGCCCTCCGTTCATTCTACCCTGTATGCGCGCCGCGGGCAAAAAAACCCTCCTCATCGTGCCGCGGGGCTTGTTCCCGGAGTCTACACGTCGGGGACCAGCCCGGCCGCTCGCTGATTGTTGCCCCTTGCATTGAGGGCCAAGCGCACGGATAATCCTCAGTGGTCAAACATCCCCGAACGCCGCGGCAGCGGTTGCCCGGTTCGGCTCCCCGCATCCGAGGTCTGCGATGAATGGGCGACTGACGCTCCTGCTGCTTCTGCCGGTTACGTTGGCCGTGCCGGCCGTGTCGGCCGGCGACCGGCCCGCTGCCAAGATCACCTGGAAGAAGACCGTCGTCGACCCGATGTTCCGCTCCGAGGGCGTCGCGGTCGTCGACGTCAACAAGGATGGCCGGCCCGACATCATCGTCGGCGATTGCTGGTACGAGGCGCCGCGGGACAAGGACGGTACCTGGACCCGCCACATCCTCCGCGCGGACCGCAAGTTCGATCCCAGGAACTATAGCGATTCCTTTGCCTGCTTCACCGACGATTTCAACGGCGACGGCTTTCCCGATGTGATTGTCATACCCTGGCCAGGCAATCCGTGCTACTGGTACGAAAATCCCGGCGCCAAGGGCGGCCTGTGGAAGCAGCATTTCCTCACGAACAGCGCTTGCAACGAAACGCCGATCTACGTCGACCTGTTCAAGACCGGCAAGCGCATCCTGGTCATGGGCTGGCAGCCGGAAAAGGTGGACGCCGATGGCACCAAGAAGGGCAACCACAACGACCGGGGCGAAATGTGCTATTTTGTCCCCGGCCAGGATCCGACCCAGCCGTGGGAGCGCCACTCCATCAGCGGCCCAAGCGTCCCGGGCAAGTTCGAGGTGCCGGGCACGCAGATGTTCTCGCACGGCCTGGGCCACGGCGACGTGAACGGCGACGGCCGCGTCGACATTATCTGCACCGCCGGTTGGTGGGAGCAGCCGGAAAAGGACGACGGCACTCCGTGGCGGTTCCACCCGGCCAACCTGAGTAACGGCTGCGCCGACATGTACGTTTACGACGTTGACGGCGACGGCAGGCCGGACATCATCTGCAGCGCGCCGCACTGGTATGGATTATGGTGGTTCCAGGCAAAGGCGGGCAAGGAGCTGACCTTCCTGCAGCGCGAGCTCTTGCCCATGCCCGCGACGCTGGCGAAGGAGGCAGCCGACCGTAAGTTCCTGGGCAACGAGGAGCAGCAGCTGTATGGGGCGATCAACCGTCTGCGCGACAGCTTCTTCCGCAAGGCCGCGCTGGTGGCCGACCCCGAGCTATCGCGCATGCGCGCGATCACGCCGAGCGCTCGTTGAAGGCCAAGGAAGGCACCGACGTTAACATCGGCGGCAAGTACAAGGGCAAGATCGTCAACGTGCTCGAGATTCCCAGCACAATGGAGAATGCCGACGAGCTGGCCCGCATCATCCTGGAGAAGGCGGAGCAAGGGTTGCTAAAGCCCGGCTTCGAGATCGGCATCGGTTTCGCGCGGGACGGCGACATCCGCCGTTACACCATCGTCCTGGGCGACCGCGGCCTGTTCTCGCTCCCCTCGGCGACGCACGCGCTGCACTGCGTGGACATCGACGGCGACGGGCTCAAGGACCTCGTCACCGGCCGGCGCTGACTGGGCGCATGCCCCCAACCCCAAGGGCGGCGGCGGCGATCAGGGCGTCAACGATCCGGCGGTCCTTTACTGGTTCCGGGCGAGCAAGGACAAAAACGGCCTGACGACGTTCATTCCCGAATTGATCGACGACGATTCGGGGGTCGGCACGCAGTTCGCCATCGCCGACATCAACGGCGATGGGCTGCTCGATGTGATTATCGCAAACAAGCGTGGCGTGTTCATCTTCGAGCAAGTGCGGGCGGCCCAGGTGGACGCGGCGCCGCCGAAGCGCGAGTAGGTCCCGCCTGCCGGGCGGGACCTGGAGTTCGCCCCAAGGTCCCGCCGGGCAGGCGAGACCTACCGAGACCTACCGCCCTGCATTTACATACAATAGCCGCAGAAACCCCGGAGACGCTTATTATGGATACGCATGTCTCAACCACCCCGACGACGCCGGCGCCGTTTTCCGACGAGGAATGGGCCCAACTCCGCGCCGAGGACCTCGCCGGCGCGACCGCGATCGTCACGCTCATGGTGTCAATCTTCTCGATCGGTGTGGTACTGTACACCATCGTTGCCTGGGCGTGTACTAGCTGACCGCGCCCTTCCCGGACCTTATTGCGGCGCGTGAAAGGTGCCGTCATGAGCACGCGGACCAAACGCCTACTTGCCGTCGTCGTCACCCTGGTCGGCATCACTGTCCTGGGCACCGTCCTCGGCCTGTACCTGATGGTGTACGTTTACCCGGTCTGGATGAGCGAGAAGTTCGAGACCCAAGATCGCGCCGACCAGCCCGTCCCGTCGCGCATGCTGCTGATCGGCCAGGTGTCGCACGGCAAACAGTTTCAAAGCCCAGCGGACTTCAGCCGGCTGGCGACCACGTACTACCATCGCAGCGGCCCGGTCGGCCGGGTCATGGAAGCCATGAACTGGTTTCACGGTCCGGAGAATACCTACGCGGCCGATGCCCGCCTGTCGGCCGCCCAGGTCGGCCTTTGTGCCACGCCGGCCAGCTTGCCATTCGACGAAGCTCGGCGATTTGCTCGAGGAACTGACGGTTGTCGGCGGTCTCGTCCCTTCCCTGCTCGTCCCGCAGGACGCACTCCCCGCCGAGCGGCGCCATGCGGGAACTTTGGACCTTGACGTTGCGAACGAATACTGGAAACGGCGGCTTCACGCAGCCGTAGCATGACCCGGAATCGGGCACACGATCGCGTGCAGGTGGCGTCCTGGCGTCCTGGAAACGCGCTGGTATTCACAGGAGCAAATCGGTACGATGGGGATGATTCAAGTCTGGAGGCGATGGCAATGGCGATCATGACAATGGGGACCGTCAAGAACGGAGTGGTCGTGCCGAACGTACCGCTACCCGAAGGCGCCTGCGTTGAAATCCACGTTCATGAGGACCGGCTCGGGGTTCCCCCGGGTCCGATCCGGCCGACTCCGGGAGAATTGCGGAGGATGCCACGCGAACAGCGGCAGGCTATCTTGGCGGCGGCGGCCGCAATTGCGGAAGAGGATTACCGCTCCGACAAGGAACTCACCGGCTTTGCGGCCTTTGGCGAGGAAGAACTGGATGACGACGAATCCGACTCCCGTTAGAGGCGAAGTCTGGCGGATCCGGTTCGACCCTGCCGAAGGGGACGAAATCAAGAAGGTCCGCACGGCGGTTGTTATCAGCGGAACTGACGCCAGGCGAGTTGGATGACATTGCCGATGCTATCGCTATTTGCGTCGGTGCTCCCTGAGTTATGATAATCCATGACTATCCCAGCTACTCCTCGATGCGGTTTCGGCGGTGGCGGATCAGCACTAGAGCGATCGCCGTCACGAAGAGAAACCCGGCGATGAACGGCCACCACGGAATGGTGCTCGGCTGCTCGCGCTTGGGGAAGCCGCCGGTGATTTCCTCGGCGCGGATGCGGATGCGCGACAGGCGCACGTCGACGGCCGTCGGCGAGCCGCCCGCATCGGCATAAACGCGGACCTGGCGGACGGTGCCGTCCGGGATCGGCAGCCGGCACAACTCGCGCAGCGGGTCCTTGGCGCCCTCGGCGACCTCGCAGACCAGCTCCGCCTTCTCGCGGCGCAGCACCAACCGCCCGCTTTTCGACCGCTTGGGGTAATGGTCGGTTTCATATTTCGTCTCCGTGCCGGCGGGCTTGCCGACGGTCACCACGTAGCCCTCGCCCTTGCCCTTTTCCGGCAGGTTGGCGCGCGCCAGCGACACGCTCATGAGCGTGCGATTGGGATAGGCGACGTCCACCACGATCCCGCAGCTCACGCCGTAGCCACCTTTCGGCGGCGTGACATCGATCCATTCGTAGTTTGCCGAGAACTCGAAATCGCCGGCGAGCACGACATAGGAGTAGAGGCCGGTCTGGGACACGTCCCTGGTCGCGGCCGGCAAGCGAATCCGCACGCCGCCGTTGTTCCCACGCGTGACGGATTTGGCCGGGGAATGGCCGTAGGGCGCGAAGTGGGTGTTGAGCAGCCGGGGATCGGCAGCACAATCCAGCTCGGCCGTCAGTTCGCCCGCATCGGCCGGCGGCACCAGGCACAACCCGCCGAAGAGGACCGCGGCGACGTGTACCGACACAGAGCGCTTCATGGCGGGGACACCGCCTCGCCGCCGTCGGGCGTCAACAGGGCCGCCATGACTGAGGACTCGATATCCCATAGCAGCAAGCGCACGGCCCCGTCGCCGAACAGGAAGTGGACGCCGGGCGGATGGGGTGAGCCCCAGTTATCCTTGTAGTTGATGCCGGGACCGTCGCGATTGAGCCCCAGCGCCGCGCGCCGTCCCCTTGGACCCGCCGAGGAAAAACCCCTCGTCGTAATACCAGTTCAGGCTCTGGACCGCCGGGTCGTAGGCCTTTTCGCCTACCAGGATCGTATTCGATAGGCCGTCGCTGAAGCGATTCATGGACCAGCAGGTCGGCCGATTGCTGAACGCGTCGAGGTTCACGCCGTAGTCGGTGCGACCCCAGTCCCAGCCGCCGCTGGTGTAGATGCCGTAGGCGTCCTGCGCGACCGTGGGGGTGGCGACGGCCGAACGGCGTGCCGGGCACGTGTAGATGGGCACCCCGATGTTCCATTGCCGCTCCTGGAACATCGCGGTTTGTTCGACATAGGGAAGAATGGAGAACGCCCAGTTCCCGGTCTGGGCCTGAGGGCCTAGCTTGGGGTCGCCGGTGCCCCAGTGGTACAGCCGGTTGGTCGTGAAGTCGAAGGTCGAGGGCGTGAACTGGGCGCCGCTCACCGAGGCGATGGTTTGCTGGCCGTCCCAGCCGCCGTTGCTGGGAAAGACGCGGTTGGTGCCATGAAATTGGTGCAGCGCTAGCCCGATCTGGTGCAGGTTGTTAGTGCAGCTCACGCGCAAGGCCACGCCGCGCACCTGCTGAACCGCCGGCATCAGCAGGGCCATCAAGATGCCGATGATCGCCATGACGATGAGCAGTTCGATGAGCGAAAAGGCTCGGCGCGGCACGAGCGGCGCGGTGACGCAGTGCTCGGGGGAACGATGTTTTCACCACGCACCTCCATTCAAGCCCGAGGGCAGCAGGTCTTTTGTGGGGCACGTTTTTTACGTGCCCGACGAAAACCGGGCACGTAAAAAACGTGCCCCACAAGCGCTGCCGAATTGCGCACGGTCATTTAGCAGTTACCCCGGACCGCCGAATCCTTTCACGCGTGCGCGTTTTTTTCCACGGGCGGCCACAGCAACGATAAGAACCGGTCCGCCGCCCAGATGACAAGCAACGCCTTCACCGCCAGCAGCGGCATCGCATAACGCGAGTAATAACTGACCCCGATGTACGGCACCAGGTAAAGGACGTAAACGCCCATGCCCGTCCACTGCGCGGAGTGCGTCGGCTGCCACAATGCCGTCGCCAGCAGGAACAAGAGCGCGAGGAACGGCACGGGATGCGTGATTCGGCTAGTCCAAAAAACCCACGGCCGCCGCACTTCCTCGACGCGATCGAATGGCATGTACCACAACGTCGCGCCGAGGAAGCGACACGCGACTCGATCGACGAAGTCCAGCGGATCGGCCGCGACCGACTCGTGAAACAGCTCGCGCTTCTTGTCGAGAAACTCGATCTCGCCGAGCGCCTTGTACTCCTGCCGCTGCTTGCCGGCGGAAGAATAGGGATGGATGGCGAAGGCGCTGGGCTGCAGCAGCCCGTCCGGCGTGACGCACTGCGATTGCCATAGCTCATACGCGGCGTTCGACTTGACCGGAATCAGCCGGCCAAACACGAGGTAATTGCGCACCGTCCACGGCATGAGCGCGAGCCCCGCGCAGGCGATCGCGATCGCGCCGCGCGTCCAGGCGCTGGCGAATCATGACGGCGAGACACAGAAATCCCCAGGCGAAGGCGACGACCGGGCTGATCATGGCGCACAGGCCGCCGCACACGCCCCAGCCGGCGGCACGTGTCCTGGAGTGCAATGGCCGCAGCCAGCAGAAGCCGGCGAGCACGACGTCCATCGCCAGGAGCACGATCCAGCCATCGTGGGTTTGCTGAAACCAGAGCCGAAAATCGCCGATCGTGCCGGCAAGGAAGACCGCCGCCGCCAGCACGAGGCCGAAGCGGTGGGTGGTCTGCGCGGCGAGCGTCAGCACGAGCAAGCCCGATGCGATCAGCGTACACACCTGCACGAAAATCACCACCGTCATCACCGCGTCCTGGTTGCCTTCACACAGCCACAGGAGCGCGGCCAGAAACACTGGCAGGATGGGCGGCATCCACGCCGTCGGCCCGGTCTTGTCCTTGAACGGGCTGGCAAAGCCTTCCCCCGCGACCATCGACTTGGCGATGTTGTAATACTCCGCCCCCAGATGGTCGTTGTTGTTCACGTTGACGAACTGCCGGAACGGGGGAAAATACTTGAAATTCGCCCGGTCGGCCACCGCGAACGATAGATTGGCATAGATCGCGCAGCCGGCGATGACGGCGATCACGCCGAAGACCGACATCACGCCGCCCAGCGTGATCGTCGGCCGCTGGGCCGGCAACGGGGATTCGTCAACCAGAACCTCGGCCTCGAGCACCGGCTCAGCCATCGGCACCATTGGGTCGTGGATAGTACGCGTCATGTGCACATCTCGATTCGTGCAGGTGTGGCGAGCGGCGGGGCTTCTCTGGCTTGTCCCCGCCGTGTAGGCCGCCGGGACAAGCCGGACAAGCCCGGCGGCTCGCTATTGCGGAATCGCGACCGCCTTGCCGCACTGGGGACACTTGACCTTCCTGCCGGCCCATTCCCCTTTTGCCCTAAGCTTCTTGCCGCAGCTGGTACAAGCGACCGTGACCTTTGCCGAAGCGACTTCGGTCCCGGCCAGCGGGCTCACCACAGGTGTTTGACCCGCCGGACGGCGTCGCCACAGAAAAAACGCAGCGCCCGCACCGACGCCGATGAAGACGACGATCGCCGCGCCGATCAACAGCGCCGCCATGAGCCAGCCCCGGTCCGCGCTTGGGACCGCGACATCGGCGTTCGGCGCTTTTGTCGCGACGCCGACGGCCGCCACGTTCTGGAAGCGGATTCGCAGGTCCACCAGGCGCGCGTCCACGGCGTTGCCCGGACTGCCGCTATCGGCGACCGTGAAGCCCACGCGCGGCACGTCCTCGGTGCCGAAATCCCGCTCCGCGAGCACACGAAAATCGTTCCCTGGAGCATCCGCTACCAGGAAGCGGACCGTCGCGCCCGCCCGCACCAGCCGCAACTGCCCGGCCTTGACCTCGCTTGGCACCGACGACGCCTTGTAGACCTTTGGATCGTGCTTCCAGAATTCGGTAAGGTAGACGCTGCCTTCCTGGGCCCGCAGAATGCGGCTGACCTTGGCGAACCGGTCCCGCGCCTCGTTGGTTGCGATCGTCAGATTGACGCCGACGCCGTAGCCCTTGGTGGGCCGGTCGGCGGCAAGCAATTCGTAGGCGCCGGTGATCTCAAAGTCGCCCGTGAGAGTCAACGCCGGCATCACCACAATTGGATAGTTTTTCTCGCGGGTGGCAGGGAGCGTGATCCGCAACCCCTCGTCTTCCGGCTTGACCACGACATCGATGTCCGGTCCCATCAGTTTCAAGGAGGAGTGCAGCGGCCGGCTGTTGCGGAAATCATGGTAGAATTCTTTGGGAGGCGGTTGCGCGGGCGCACCGTCGGGCTGGGCCGCCAGCGAAGTGGGCCAACATAGCGCCGCCAGGAGCATGAGTGCCGGAATCAAGACCGCCTTGCCGCACTGGGGGCACTTGACCTTCCGGCCGGCCCATTGCTGCTTTGCCTTGAGCTTCTTGCCACAACCGGCACACGCTACCGCAACGAACGCCGAAGCGGCTTCGGTCCTGACCGGCTGGTTCGCAGCGGATGGCGGAACCGCGGGACGGCGCTTCCACAGAATGAACGCGGCTGCCGCAGCGATCCCCATCAAGGCGAGGATCGCGACGCCGATCGACAACGCAGTCAGGAGCCATCGGCGATTCCCGCGCTTTTCCAGGCCTTCTTTTTCCAGAACCTCTCCAGCCGCCCCCACCGGCGCCGGACCGGTTACCGGGGCGTTGGGCAGCGCCTGCGCGGATGTGGATGTCGGTGATGCGAGCGTCGAGGCTCGCTTTGTCGCCGCCGGTCGCTCCGACGATTTCGACTCGCTGCAAATCCTCCGCGCCGAACGAAAACTTGGTGAGGACCTTGAACTTGTCGTCGGCTCCCTCCGCCTTGAGATAGAAAAGCTCCGCGCCGCTGCGAACCAGGCGAAGCCGACCGCTCGTCGCCGTGCTCGGGTAAATCTTCGATTTGGTGTCGTCGGCGTCATCCGCGGCATTGCGGCGGCGCATCCAGGTGACGAAGATCGTGGCGTTTTTGGCCGAAGTACTGCGGCTGAGCGTGGCAGCCTCGACGTGCGCTGTACCCTTGTGCGGCGTGTCCTTGACGATGGCGAGGCTCAGCCGCGTGCCGTCCTTGCCGAGGTCCGCCGGTACGGGCGCCTTGAGGATTTCGAAGCTCATGGTGATCTCGAAATCGCCTTTCACGCTGAATCCCGTCTGCAACCCGACGCCCGGACGTACACCTTCCCGCCCGGCCGGCAGGGTGACGCGCAGCCCTTCGCGCTCGAACTGCACGCACTCCGCGGCGCCGGGGCCATGAAACTCCCAGCCCGCGGCCATTGCCGGGTTGCCCTTGAACGAATGGTAATGCTCCTGCGGATAGTCCGCCTTGGGAGCGACCAGCTCCTCGACGACCTTCGGCGCCGGCCTCGGCAGCGCCGCCGCCTTGATGCGCAGGTCGCGGACGCGCACGTCGATCGCGGCCTTGTCGCCGCCGGTCGAGCCGACGATCCGGACCTCCTTGACGTCCTCGGGGCCGAGCGGAAACTTGGCCAGCAGCGTGAACGCGTCGTCGTCCCCATCGGCGACAAGGTACGCAAGCTCGGCGCCTTCGCGCACCAAACGAAGCCGGCCGCTTTTCGCGTCGGTGGGCCGCACGCGATTGTGGCGCTTGACGGTGTCGGGCGGCCCCAGCGTGAGCCATGCATGATACTGCCTCGAATCCTTGTCGTTGGGCACTACGCGACGATTGAGGGACGCCAGGTATTGATTGGGATTGGCCTTGTCCAGCGCCACGACCAGCGCGAAACGCGTCTGCGCCGGCGTCCGCGGGCGCCGGCTCCTGGAGGATCTCATAGCCGACGGTGATCTCGAAATCGCCGCTGACGCCGAAGCCCGTGACCACGCCGGTTCCGGGACGGTTGCCGGCGACGCCCACCGGCAGCGTGATCCGCAGGCCCTCCGGCTCGAACTTGACGCATTCGGCGTTGGCCGGGCCCATTTTCCTCAGGTCCGCCGGATTCGGCGGCTCGCCCTTGAAGCCGTGGTAGAATTCCTTGGCGTATTTCTTGTCCGGCTCCTGCCCGCGCACGCCGCTGACACCCAACACGAGCACGAGTGCGACGAGTACGCAGCGATCGCAACAGCCACCACATTGGGGCTTGCTCGTAGTCTGCGGGACCAGTGGTTCGATCATGTGCAGTTCGCCACGAATGCAACAGCATGCGGGTCAGGCCGCGCGTCGCTCCATATTACGCGGAGGGCGGTTTGTCTTCCACAAGATTACTTGCCACGGGTCGGTCGGTCGGGCGCATCGCCAACGCGGCACCCTCCCACTTACAGTTCCCGTAATCATCGGGAACCTACCGCGCAGCGACGCATTTCTAAAACCAGCCTGGAGGCCACGTCTGGCCACCGAACGGTCGCAACGGCCGGCACGGGAAAGGGTTCGTGAGAATAGACGAGCCGTGCAAGAAAAAAGTTTGCATGACGACGGTCCATAAGGGGTTCGATCAGGAGAACGTCAAGCAGGCGATGATCCGGTCCGCGCGCGCGGCACCTGGACGGCCTGCGCGCACTGCGGGCACTTGACCTTTTTCCCGACCGCGGACGCCTTCGCCCTGAGTCTCTTGCCGCAACCAGAACATCGGAAGGTGACGGTTGCGACCACTTCAGGTTCGTTCGGAACGAGATCGGCCTCGGAAAGTTCGACCGCGTCGTCGCGTCCTGGACGCCAGTAACGCCATGCGACCCAGGACAGGCCCAGAGCCACGAACAGGGTTATCGCCAGCGCCAGCCAGAGCTTCGTCAGCGTCTTCGGCGGGGCAGCCACGTCGGCGTCGCCCTCTCCCGGCGGCACGCTGGTTTCGCCCGTGCCGATCTTCACTGGACGTTTCTCGCCACCGGGTCCAGTGGTGACTCGCGGCGCAACGGTGGTATCGCCCGTGGCGATTCCCGGATCGGCCGCGAGAGCAATCGGTCCGCTGACGCCAGGAACCGGCCAGAGCTTGATGGTGCCGTCCTGACTGGCGGAGGCCAGCGTCTCGCCGCCGGGCGAAAAATCCGCGGTGAACACCACGTGGTCGTGACCCGCCAGCGGTGTTTGCTCTTTCCATGTCGCCGTGTCCCAGAGACGCACGCCGCCCTTGCCCGGCGCGGCGCCGGATGGACCCGTGCCGTAGCTCGAGGCCAGCCACTTGCCATCATGAGCAAAAGTCACGAATCGGCAATAAGGGGCCTTGAGAGTCGTGCGCACCGTGCCCGTGTCGAGATTCCACACCTGGACAATGCCATTGACCGTGCCGCCCGCCAGCAACTTCCCATCCGGCGAGAAGGCGACCGACCACAAGGTATCGACCGGCGCGATCGTCTTGCGCGGCGTGCCGCTTTCCAGGTCCCACAGAATCAATTCTCCCGGTCCTGGCTTGCGGTGGTCGCCGCCGCCGCTCGCCAGCGTCTTGCCGTCGGGCGCGACGGCTAGGGTATAAACCATTCCTTTATTGCCCTGAAGCGTGGTTTTTTCGCTGGCCGACGCCAGGTCCCACGCTCGGAGAGTCCGGTCCTCGCTGCCGCTGAACAACGTCTTGCCGTCCGGCCCGACCGCGAGGGCGCGAATGCCGGCCTTGTGACCCTTGAGGTTGGCGATCGGCTCAGGTCGTGGGGCAGCCGTCTCGCCTGCCGCTGATGGCAGGCGGGACGCCTGCCCCACGAGCGGTTCGCCGGCCTTGCGAACGTCCCACAAATGGACGACGTTGTCCCAGCTGGCGGTGGCGAGGACGCGGCCGCCGTCGAGAAACAGGCCGCAGCTCAACGAATTGTTGTGCGCCTTCCAGGTTCGCTCCTCGTGCGTGAAATCGAGATGCCAATGGTGGAGCCCGGCGGCCGACGGGCTGAGCACGCGCCGCCCGTCGACGCTGAGGGTAGCTCCTTCGAGCCACTGCCGGGGAGTTTTCTGGGTGCCGCGGAGCTGGCCACTGGCCAGGTCGTAGTAGCTGATCTCGCCAAATTCGTTGAGCTGGCCACCGGCGGCAACCAGGCCGCGGCCATCGCGCGTAAACGACACCCCGAGGAGACGGCTCGTGTGGCCCTTGAGCTCCAGCTTCACCTTGCCGGTGGTCACGTCCCATATCTTGAGCGGCGCCGGCCCCTTGCCGTTCGGCGCGGCCTCAGCGGCGGCCAGGAGCGCTCCGTCCGGTGATACATCGAGCGTGGCCAACCCCATGCCCGCGTTCCAGGTCGCGCGCTCCTTCTGTGCGGCCACATCCCAGAAGCGGATCATGCCGTCGTAACCGGCGGTGACAAGCGTCCCGTCGGCCAGGAACACCATGCCCTTGGCGGCGGTCTTGGGACCGCGCAGAATCCCCTTCGGCTTGCCTGAAGGGACTTCCCACAACCGGATCGTTTTGTCCCGCGCGGATGTCGCAAGGGTCTTGCCGTCCGGCGAGAACTGGACGCGAAGGATGGCGCCCTGGTGATCGGTCATCCTGGCCAACTCCTCGCCCGTCGTCAGGTCGAAGAGCCGCGCCTCGGACGGCAGGTTGGGTTTCGACTGGTCGCCCATGCCGGCGGCGAGGTATCGGCTATCTGGCGAGTAGGCGACGCTCCGCACATTGCTGCCGATGACGAACGCGCGCTTGACCTGGCCCGTGACGGCGTCGCAAACCTGCACGTCGTTCATGCTGCTGGTGGCGAAGGTTCGGCCATCCGGGGAAAACGCCGCATCGCGGTGGACGCCGTTGCGCGTTTGGAACGGATACGTTGCCGGCGACAGCGTTCGCGTCCACAGCGTGACGGTCCCGCCGAGCCCGCCGGTGGCCAGCCGTTCGCCGTCCGGCGAGAACTGGGCGAACCAAACGCCCTTGGGATTGCCGTCCAACGTCACCGGGGGTATCGACGCGATGCCAGCGTTCCAGCGCAGGACCGCCGAGTCCAGGCTGGCGCTGAGCAGGTGGCTTCCGTTCGGGTGGATCGCCAGCGCGGTGATCGCGTCCTTGTGCCCGGAGAGCACGCCGCGTCTTTGGCCCGTAACGGGGTCCCAGATATGGATGTTGCCGTCGTCGCCGGCGCTGACCAGGGAGCGTCCAGTAGGTGAAAACGCGAGCGCGAGGACGGCGCCCTTGGTCCCCGTGAGGGTGTGGCGTTCCCGCGCCTGGGCCGGCTCCCAGATCTTCACCGTGGCATCATCACCGCCGCTGGCCAACGTGCCGTCGGCGGCGTAAGTCAGGGCGCGAACCGGCCCGGCATGCCCCTTGAGCACGATGAGCTTTCCCGGTTCGGCAAGATCCTGTACGCGGATCGTTCCATCGTCGCTCCCGCTTGCAAGACTTCGCCCATCCGGTGACACGGCCAGGGCACGGATAGCACCATCTTGCTCGTTGAGCGTGGCCAACTCCTTGCCTGTGCTCGGATCCCACCATTTGATCGTGCGACCGGCGGCGATTGCCAGCTTCGTTCCATCCGTCGAGAATGCCAGCGCCTGCACCGCGTCGGCATGGCCTGGCAACGTACGCGTCTCCTTGCCGGTCGCTCGGTCCCAGAGCTTGACGGTTTTGTCGTCGCTGCCGGTCGCGAGCGTCTGACCGTCCGGCGAAAACGCCAGGCAGGTGACCGGATCGGCATGTCCGTTCAATGCGAACAGCACCTCGCCGGTTTTCGCATCGCGCATCTGGACCGACCGGTCGGCAGCGATCGCCACCGCCCGGGCGTCTGGTGCATACGCCATGGCCTGGATCGGCCCCTGGTCGCCGGTCACGAGCGTTGCGACCAGCTTGCGGTCGGTCATGCTCCAGACCTTCGCGGTCCTGTCGGAGCTGCCGCTGGCCAGGAATTTCCCGTCGCGCAAAAAGCCACTGCCCAGACGGCGCCGGCGTGCCTCTCGGCCAACCGGCCGGTCAGTTTTTGCGTCTTCACGTCCCAGAGCCGCACAGTGCCATCCGCTCCGCCAGCGGCGAGCAACGTGCCGTCGGGGGAAAACGCGACGAACAGGACCGCGCCCGGCTTCGCATCGATCGCTGCGGTTTCGCGGCCGGTTTCGGCATCCCAGAGTTTGATCGTCTGATCCCAGCTCGCGGTCGCCACCACCTTGTCGTCCCGCGAAATGGCAACGGCCTCGACGGCGGCGAGGTGTCCTTTCAATGCGAACTTTTCCTTGCCCGTCTCGACGTCCCAGATCCGCGCCGTGTTGTCCTTGCCGCCGGTCACGAACGATCGGCCATGACGAAAAACCGCCACCGAGAACACCATGTCGGTATGTCCGTGAAACGCTTTCCGCTCCTTGAGATCCTTGACGTTCCAAAGTCTCACGGTCCGGTCCAGACCGGCACTGACCAGGAACGTCCCGTCCGCTGAAAAGGCGACGCCGTTGACACCCACGGTATGACCCTTGGTCATCGTCGATTCCTCGCCGGTCGCGGTATCGAGCAGACGGATCGCGCCGCTGAAATCGCCGGTCGCGATGGTACCGCCGTCCGGAGAAACCGCCAGCGAGCGCACCCCGGAGATCCCCTTGATTGTCACGAGCGGTTTCCCGGCCTCCACGTCCCAGATCTTGAGCTGGCCTGGGTGAATGTGCCGGGCCCCCGCGGTGACCAGCTTCTTGCCATCCGGCGTGAACGCCAGCGCCAGCACCTGCTCATCAATGCGTGGAAACAGCGGCACGGGCGGCGGCGCAAACGTCTCCGGTTCGCTCATGACCGCTGCTTCTTGTGGCGGGTTTGCCTGCCCGACCGGCGGCCCCATCTGCAGCGCCGCCATGCTCGCCCCGCCAATTACGGTGCTCACCGCCAGCACCAGCGCGACTCCGGCCTTGACCTTGGCCACGGCCAGAGTGCGGATCAGGCCGTCGGCCAGCGCGACGGCGGACGGCGAAAGCGTGGTGGCGGCCTTGCCGGCGACGGGTGCCAGCACGGCCTTGACCGTGGCACCCATGAGGACCGGCGGGGCCGCCGCCGCGGCGGTATTCTCCATCAGGGCGGCGGCCGTCAGGATCGCGGACAGGGTGACGCCGCGCACGGCGAGCCACTGTTGCAACAGCTTGCGCCTGCGCCAGCCGGCCCGAGACGGTCCCTTCCTTCCACCCCAGCTCGCGCGCGGCTTCGGCCCGGCTCATGCCTTCAAGACAGCACAGGATGAACGGTGCTCGGTACTTTTCCGCGAGGCGGGCTACTTCCTCATCCAGCAGGCGGTGCAATTCACGGCACGCGGCCTCACCCGGCGGCGGCGGCGGCGGTGCCGGTGCGGTGGCTTGCCGCTCGGTGTCCTGCCGGCGGGCAGCGAGCTGACGTGCTTTCATGGCGGTGCGGTAGGCCACGCCGTAGAGCCAGCTGCCCACCGCCTCCCTCTTGCGAATTGAAGCGGCCTTGCGCGAGCACAAGGAAGACGGCCTGGAAGGCATCCTCGACATCCTGTTCCTGATGCAAGACGCGCCGGCACACGCCCCAGACGGCCCGGCCGTGACGGTGCACCAGGCCGGCAAAGGCAGATTCATCGCCGTGGGTCAGGAAACGCGCGAGCAGGTGCTGGTCGCTGATATCCCGGCTCGTATCGGCACCGATCACCCGGGGACTCTCGCGCGGGATGGTGCCAGCGTGTGCGTCGGCCATGGTCCGGTTCTCCCAACGGGCTGTCTCCCTCTATAGTGCCCGCAACCGGCGAAGCGCGTATGGTCTTTCGGCAAGAATTTTGGGATGAATCGCCGCACTCCAAAGACTTGCCTACTGCTTCTTCGGCACCGGCCGCTCGCCGACCTCGATGGTGACCGCGACCGCCTGCTGGTCGCGGAGCACCTCGACGCGGACTCGTTCGCCCGGCTTCAGTGTCGGCATCAGCTGGCGCAGATCGTCGGCCGAGGCGATCTTGCGGTCGCCGACCTTGGTCAGCACGTCGCCGACCTTGAGACCGGCCTTCGCCGCCGGGCCCTGCGGCGCGAGCGCGTCAATGGTCGTGGTCGTGTCCGCGAGACCGATGCCGAGATACGCGGGCGGCAGCTTCGGCGCGCCGAGCCGGCGGACCTGCTCCTCGGCATCGCGACCGACCGCCGTGCCGGCGTAGTTCTTCGCGAGCAAGGACCACGCCTCGATCGCCTTGCCGGTCATGCCGAAGCGCTCCAGGGCATGCGCCTGCGCGGACAGGGCGAGCTGCTCGTCCTTCGCTCCCTGTTCGGCGATGCGGGTGAGCACCGCCTCGTCTTCGAGCACTTCCTTGAGCTGCTGGCGGGCCTTGTTACCGGGCTCGGTGCCAGCGCCGCGCAGGGCCGCCCCTTGCAAGAGGGCGATGCCACGCCACGTGCGCTCGGGCTGCTTCAGCTCAGCCTGGCCCGCCGCGGCCAGACGTTTCGCCAGTTCGGCGCCGGTCGGGGCCTCATCGGGACCGGTTGCCAGCTCCGGATGCGCTTTGGCATCGGCACGGCGGCGCGGCAGATCGTCCTTGAGCCAGTCGTACGCCTCACGCAGCACACTTGGTGCCGGCACCGCGTGGCCCAGCTTCGGCACCACCCACAGCTTCGAGCGGATGCCCAGCTCCTTGAGCCAGGGCGCCATGTACTCCTCGTTCTCCTTGCGGTTGAAGTCCTTCTCGCCGGTGACGAACGCGACCGAGAGCCGATCCTGCAATCGATGGCGCAGGTACGTCGGGCCGGCCACGGGGTTGGTGCCGCACAGGGGCACGACTCCGCCGAAGTATTCGGGCAACGCGAATGAAATGGCGCACGCCATCCGCGCGCCGCCGGAAAAGCCGGTCAGGTATGTTTGATCCGGATCGATGCGATAGGCGCGCCGCACGTCGTCGAGCACATCGAGAATGACGCGCGTGCGCTGCCCGGACGCCACACCATTGCCGGCGCTGAACGGCGAGCAAAAAAAGACGCCGTCCTGGTCGCACAGCATCTTCCAGGCGTCCCAGCCGGCCGGCTGATCGCCCGCGGCGATGAACAGCACGAGCGGCCACGCCTGGCCGGGCTTGTATTGCTTCGGCACAAAGAGCTGATAGCGCTGCCTGGTCGAGTCATAAGCGGCCGGCAGCTTGTCGGCGCCGGCGCCGAATCCTTGCACGGCGAAGGCCCAGTCGAGCCGCGTCGGCGCCGCCACCTTGCGTTCCATTGGCTGGGCGGCGGCGTATGCGACAGAGCCAAGGTAAGCTACAGCGACGAGCTGCCATTTGCAGGAAGAGGTCGAACGCATGGCGCGATCTCCAGAGACAAAGCAGTCGAGCCATCGTAGCAAGTGCCGCGGGCCGATTCTAATACAATCCGGGGTAATGTCGCGAGCGGCGGCCGAAATTCATAGAATTGCAGGCAAGATTCACACCCACCCCGCGTCAGAGGAAGCAATCATGGCCAAGCGAGGACGCCCGAGGCAAGACTCCACCACGACCGCAATGTCGCCGGTCCCGGTCCACAACGACAAGCCGGCCCAGAATGGCGCCGAAACGACGAGCGGCTACTTCCGCAGGCTCTTCAGGGAAAAGCCCAAGTTGCTCGTCGGCCGCAGCAATGAGGTATTGCTCAAGCGCTGGCTGGCCGACCACCCAGGCCATACCGTCGTTCCGCAGAATGTGCAAAAGAACCTGGCGAATGTGAAGGGTATCCTGCGCAAGAAATCCCGGAAGTGGCGCAAGTCCAAGGCAGTCGATTCAGCGCTGGCACCGGTGGCGGCGGTCACGGAGCTGAAGGCGGTCGTCAAGCCCGCGCCGAAGAGCCTTGAATTGCTGGAAGAGCGCATTGACGACTGCTTGACGCTGGCGCGGAACCTGGACCGTGATGGGTTGCTGGAGGTGATTCGCGCCCTCCGCAACGCGCGCAACGCCGTCGTGTGGAAACTGGGCGCGTAACAGCGCCGAGCGAAACGGCCTACCGGTTGATCTCGGCTACTCGCAGAGATACACTCATCCTTTGTAAGCGCATCCGTGCTTGCAGAGAACGGTCATCCCGGAAGGTCGTGCTGGAGGAAAAAATGACAAGCGATACACAATGCCCAGTGATGAACGGGGCTCGCCAACACACGGCTGGCTGGGGCCCGGTCGAATCGGGACTGGTGGCCGAATCAGTTGAACCTGGAGGTCCTCCACCAGAACTCGCCCCTGTCCAACCCGATGGGTAAGGATTTCAACTACGCCGCGGAGTTCAAGAAACTCGACCTGGATGCCCTGAAGAAGGACATCGTGGCGGTGATGACGACGTCGCAGGACTGGTGGCCGGCCGACTACGGCCATTACGGGCCGCTCTTCATCCGGATGGCATGGCACGCCGCTGGCACCTACCGCATCGCCGATGGCCGCGGCGGCGCAGGCTCCGGCGCCCAGCGCTTGGCGCCCCTCGACAGCTGGCCCGACAATGTGAGCCTCGACAAGGCCCGACGGTTGCTCTGGCCGATCAAGCAGAAGTACGGCCGGAAGCTCTCGTGGGGCGATCTGATGGTCTTCACCGGCAACTGTGCCCTGGAGTCGATGGGATTCAAGACGTTCGGTTTCGGAGGCGGGCGTGAAGACATCTTCGAGCCGGAAACGGACATTTACTGGGGGCCTGAGAAAACGTGGCTCGGCGACGAGCGTTACACCGGCGACCGGGTGCTCGAAAATCCTCTCGGCGCCGTTCAGATGGGCCTGATCTACGTGAATCCGGAGGGCCCAAACGGTAAACCCGATCCGCTCGCGGCCGCCAGGGACATTAAGGAAACGTTCGGCCGCATGGCCATGAATGACGAGGAAACCGTTGCGCTGATTGCCGGCGGCCATACGTTCGGCAAGGCCCATGGTGCTGCCCCGGCGGCCCAGTACGTCGGTCCCGAACCCGAGGCTGCCCCCCTCGAGGAGCAAGGTCTCGGCTGGAAGAACACTTTTGGAACCGGCAAAGGCGACGACGCCATCACCAGCGGCCTGGAGGGCGCCTGGACCACCAACCCGGTGAAGTGGGACAACGGCTACTTCGACAACCTGTTCGGCTACGAGTGGGAGCTGACGAAGAGCCCGGCCGGTGCGTTTCAGTGGACTCCCAGGGAGGCATCGGCACAGGGCACCGTGCCGGATGCTCACGATCCGTCGAAGAAGCACGCCCCCATGATGTTCACGACGGACCTCTCCCTGCGGATGGACCCGGTCTACGCGCCGATTTCGAAGCGCTTCCACGAGAACCCGGACCAGCTCGCCGAAGCCTTTGCCAAGGCGTGGTACAAGCTGACGCATCGCGATATGGGGCCCGTCGCGCGGTTGCTCGGCCCGCTGGTTCCCCCGCCGCAGTTGTGGCAAGACCCGGTCCCCAAGGTCGATCATGCATTGATCGGGGCGCAGGACATCGCACAGCTCAAGGCCAGGATCCTCGCCTCCGGACTGTCCATTGCGCAACTGGTGACCACCGCCTGGGCTGCGGCGTCGACGTTCCGTGGCACCGACAAACGCGGTGGCGCGAACGGGGCGCACTTCGCCTGGCGCCGCAGAAGGATTGGGAAGTCAACCAACCGGCCGAGCTCGCCAAGGTTCTGCCGGCTCTCGAGAAAATCCAAAAGGATTTGAGCGGCTCGCAGTCCGGCGGGAAGAAGGTCTCGCTCGCGGACGTGATCGTTCTGGGTGGATGCGCCGCCGTTGAGGCAGCTGCGAAGAAGGCCGGGCACGACGTGCAGGTTCCCTTCGCGCCGGGCGCACCGATGCGTCGCAGCAGATGACCGACGTGGAGTCCTTTGCCGTGCTCGAACCGACCGCGGACGGGTTCCGCAATTACATCCGCAAGGAACACACTCGCCCGGCGGCGGAGCTGCTGGTGGATCGGGCGCACCTGCTGAACGCTGACCGCCCCCGAGATGACGGTGCTGATCGGCGGCATGCGGGTGCTGAACGCCAACTTCGGGCAGTCCGCGCTGGGCGTCTTCACCAAGCAACCCGGGTCCCTCACCAACGACTTCTTCGTGAACCTGCTCGACATGAACACGGAGTGGCGGAAGTCCCCCCAGTGCGAGCACTTCTACGAGGGGCGCGACCGCCGGACGGGTCAGGTCAAGTGGACCGGTACCGCCGTCGACCTCGTCTTCGGGTCGAACTCCCAGCTCCGAGCCATCGCGGAAGTCTATGCATGCGACGGACGCGCAGCCGAAGTTTGTGCATGACTTTGCGGCTGCGTGGGGCAAAGTGATGAACCTCGACCGCTTCGATCTTTCTGTCTGATCTGAGCGATCGAGCTGATTCAACGGACATTATCTTCCGTCGAGGAAGTTTGCGGAAGGGGTCGCGCTTGCGGCCGGTGCCTTCGCGCAAGATCAGGCCGCGCTCGACGGCGCGGCCGAGCCAGAGTTTCAGCTGGGTCGCGCCGGGTTTGTCGAAGTCGGCCGGCGATCGGTCCCTTGCAATGCCGGACTTGCCGCATCCAGCGCCGCCAGCGCTTGCAGCGCGGACCCGCCCTGCACCCGGCCGCCGCGCTTGAGCGTCGCATGCTCATGCTTGAATTGATTGATCGCCTTGCACGCGATGATGCGCGCCGCCCGTCCTGGTCCCTGGCGAAGCGGTTACTGTTTTGTAAAGTTGTCGTGACCTATCCACTCTCTTGTCCGTTGACCCCGTCGCTAGCCGTGGTGTTGAACCAGTCGAGTCCCGATGCGCCGAATAACGGGTCCACCACGTGGGTGTCCACGGCACGGGGGACGGATGCCTTTGGCTGGGCCGCCGTGATGATAAATGTGACTGGTGCGCTCTGGGCACTTGTGTAGTTGTGGTTGGTGCTGGCAAAGGAAGCAACCACGGTGTAGGTGCCGGCGGTGGTGGGTGCGCGCTGAGCCGGCGCCCGTGACGCCGCTGCCGGCGTAGTATTTATAGGTGAAAGTGCCTGTCACCGCCGCGCCGCCCAGGCCCGTAGCCCTGGCGCTGGCACCAAAGGCGTGGCCATTGTCGGCGCCGCCGGCATCGCTCACCGTCACCGTCGGTGTGGCCCTGGCAATGGTGAAGGTAAGCGGGCTGCTCTTGGCGCTCGTGGACTTGGGGGTGCCGCTGGTGAACGAAGCGACCACCGTGTACGTGCCGGCGTTGGTCGGTGCGCGCGTGAGGCGGCGCCGGCGACGCGGCTGCCGGCGTAGTAGCTAAAGGTGACAGTGACAGCGCCTGTCAACGCCGCGCCGCCCGCGCCCGTAGCCGTGGCGCTGGCTGGAAAGGACTTGCCGTTATAGGTGCCGCCGCCGTCGCTCACCGCCACGGTCGGCACGAGCGTCGCACTCCAGGTTCCGGACCCACGGCCGGCGGTGAACGCTGCGGTCCAGGTGCCCTGAACCGAGATGACGCCCGAAGACCCATTCACAATCGTCCCGGTGCAGGAGTACGAAACATTGCTGATCCCGCCGATCGTGCCGACACCCGACAGGGTTGCATTCCCCGACGGCGTCATCGAGCCTTGTCCCTGCCCGGGATTGGTCACGGTGATAGCGCCGGCGCTGTTCACGCTAAAATTAAGGCGGCCACTGACGGACTCCTTGTGCCCCGACACGGTGACGGTTCCACTAGTGGTGCCGGCATAAGAACCGGAATAGGGATTTGGCGCGACGAGCACGTTGTACATCTGGCTGCCGCTGAAGGGACCAGAATCGGCGCTGGCGTCCGTCGCCGCCACGACAAATGTGTAACTGCCGGCGTCGTTGGGCACGCCGCTGAGAACGCCGTCGGGCGACAGAGTCAGACCGGGCGGAAGCGTGCCGTAGGTGGCGCTGAAGGTATACGGGGACGTGCCGCCGGAGGCCGTGAGCGTCCGATTGTAACGGATGCCGGCCATGGCACTGGGCAGAGTGCCGGGGCCGACGGTGATCAGGGTTTGATAGGCGCCGATGTCGACGCTGTCCGGGTTGCGCGTGACGCCGCGCTGGTCGGTACTCGGCGCGCCGCTGCTGGTGCCGGCGCCAATGGCCTGGCTGCCCGGCAAGAGCGCGATGGTCTCCGTCGGTCCACCGGTGTTCTCTAAGCCGCTGGGATCGAGGCCCGGGTTGAAGTTGAAGATCGGATTACCGTTGAGAAAGATCAGCTCACCCGACTCGCCGATGAGATTGTTAGAGGAGGTACTTGAAAGATCGTTGCCCCAATAGTCCCCCCCTGTGTCATTGGCGAGCAGGGTGTTCGTCAGCGTCACGGTGCCGCCGCCACCGTTTAAGATCCCGCCGCAACCCACGTAGGCATAATCCCATGTTGCATTGGGAGCCGAATTGTTGTCGAAGGTGGAGTTCGTCACCGTCAGGGTGCCGAGGTTACCGATTCCGCCGCCGGCGTAGCTAGCCGAATTCTTGTAGAAGGTGGAGTTCGTCACCGTCAGGGTCGTCAGGGTCGCGTCGGTAGAGATTCCGCCGCCCCCGCCAGCCGAATTGTTATAGAAGGTGCAGTTCGTCACCGTCAGGGTGCCGTAGTTAAGGCAGATTCCGCCGCCGCTGCCGCTGCCAGCCGAATTGTTGTCGAAGGTGCAGTCCGCCACAGTCATCATGCCGCTGTCGCCTAAGATTCCGCCGCCGGGGTCCGAATTGTTGTTGTCGAAGGTGCAGTTGGTCACCGTCATGGTGCCGGAATCGTAAATGCCGCCGCCGCCGAAGCTAGCCGAATTGTTGTCGAAGGTGCAGTTCGTCGCCGTCAGGGTACCGTCGTTGTTGTTGATTCCGCCGCCGT
The DNA here is from genome assembly GCA_963834865.1 of uncultured Gemmataceae bacterium. Lineage (GTDB taxonomy): Bacteria > Planctomycetota > Planctomycetia > Gemmatales > Gemmataceae > CAWIDK01. The sequence continues at coordinate 243,316 of CAWIDK010000004.1, read as the reverse complement.
AGCCGTCGGCGGGAGCCGAATTGTTGTCGAATGTGGAATTCGTCACCGTCAGGATGCCCTGGTTATAGATGCCGCCGCCGCCGTACCCATAGTCCCCGTCGTCCGGAGCCGAATTGTTGTCGAAGGTGCAGTTCGTGACCGTCAGGGTGCCGTCGTTAGAGATGCCGCCGCCGCCGCGCGTCGTGAGACCATTACTGTTACTGTTCGTCGTGTCACCATTAGCGATCACCAGGTTGTTCAGATAAGCAGTGACGCCCGAGTTGACCGACAAAACTTCGACATTGTTGGAATTGCCGGAAGCCGTTCCGCCGTCGATCGTGATGGCGTTGTCGCCGGGGCCCTGGATGGTCATGTTGCGGCTGAGGGTCAGCGTGCCCACGGCGCCGGCGTTCCCGGAATCATTGGGGTTGAGATCGATAGGGCCGGTGAGCCCCGCCGAGAACACGATGGTATCGCCGTCATTGTAGGTGTTGGCCTCGTTGACGGCGGCGGCCAGGGTCGTGGCCTGCTGCGTGCTGGGGTCGTAAGTGCCGGCCAAGCCCGACAGGCTGGTCACCGTGATGGCGATGGGGCCGACCTCGAAGGCGCCAATGTCGAGCCCCCCGTTGAAGATGCGCGGGTAGCCCGGGCCGCGCTGGTCGTAGTCCGTGGCGTTGGTCGAGTAGTTCGGATTGCCGGCGTCGATGGCCGGGCTGCCGGCCAGCAAGGCCATTGTGTCGGTGGGCCCGCCGTTGTTTTGCAGCGCTGCGAGATCCGGGTTGACATTTTGCAGGTCCGTGCTTGCGAGACCGCTCGCTCCGGAAGTATTGCCAAACAGGTTGAAGCCGTTGCTGATGAGACCGCCGCTAAAATCTGGCGCCGACGGGGCGCTGTTGTCCGCGAAGAGGGTGTTGCCGGCCGTCACCGTGGCGCTATTTACAACGCCGCCCCCGCTAGAGCCCCCGCTCGAGCCCACCGCGTTTCCGGCGACGGTACTATTCTCGAAATCCGCACTGCCGGCGCCAACGTACGCTCCGCCTCCCGAGGCTACCCCGAAGCTTCCAGCGGAACCCGAAGCGCCGCCAGGAAGTCCGGAACCCCCTGCGCCGGCGGCTCCTCCCTGGACATTGGCGGCCATGTTGATCGCAATCGTGCTATCGGTAACGCTCATGCTGCCGCCAGCGGCATAAACTCCAGCGCCTTGGCCGTTGCCTCCTGCTCCGCCGTCAGCCCCTGTCCCGCCGCCGCCGGTATGGCCGCTGGCATGACCTGTACCGCCTGCTCCGCCGCTGCCGCCAACACCGCCGGCGGCGCTATTGTTGGCAATCGTGCTGCGGGAAATGCTGAGGACACTGCCGGCGACGTAAAGACCTCCACCTTGCCCGTTTCCCCCAATGCCTCCTTTTCCGCCAGCGCCCCCTGGTGCGTCAGAGCCTCCTCCTCCAGAGCCTCCTCCACCGCCGGATTGCCCGTAGCTGTTTTTGCCACCGAGCCCGGTTCCCGTAGTCGCACCACCCCCGCCTCCGCCACCCCCGCCTCCGCCACCCCCGCCTCCGCCACCCCCCCCGCCGCCACCCCCGCCTCCGCCTCCGCCTCCTCCCCCGCCTCCACCAGTATGCCCGCCACCGCCTCCGGACACGTGAAAAGTAGCGGCCGCCCCGATCCCTCCTGGGCCTCCGTGTCCGCCGTTAGCATGATTGTTCCTGATCTTGCTATAGGTGATCGTCAGCGTACCCCCCGTGGAATAGATGCCTCCGCCCAAGCCGTTAGCGCCATCCCCACCGGGAGAACCGGTAATGTGGCCGGCGGTGCCGTTGGCTCCGGCCGAGCCATCCGCGCCTTGCGCCGCGTTTCCCTGCACCACCACGTGGTCCAGCGTCAAGTTGGCGCCGTCGTTCAAGATACCGCCGCCCAAGGCATCGGGGCCGCCGACGCTGCCGCCACCCGTGGCCAGGCCTCCGCTGATGGTCAGTCCGGTGATGGATACGGTGATGCTGCCCTGGATGTCGAAAACGCGGGACGCGTTGTCGCCGCTGACGGTCAGGCCGGGGATCGTGTCGACGATGGCCGTACTGGCGGTGATATCCAACTCGCCGTAGGTCAGGGTAATGGTCGAATCAGGGGACAGTTGGCTCGTGTCGAAGATGATGGTGCTGCCCGGATTGGTGTCGGCCTTGCTGACGCAGTAGCGAAGGTCGCCGGAGCCGCCGGTGGATGTGCTGACGCCCGTGCCGGAGGCGCTGTCATTGAGCGTGTTCACCACGAAGGTGAGCGTGCTGGGCAAGACCCGATCTTCCAGTTGCTCCAGGCGCGGGATGCGCCGATTGCGCCGCGTTTTCGCGTACTTAGGTCGGCAAAAAAGTCTCTTGAGATCAGTCAGCGTGAACATATGCGACTCCGCCGGTGCATCAAGAACCGTGTACAGCTATTGAACGACTACAACACCCTCAAATTCCGCCGGCAAGTGCCGCCGGCCTGTCGCTTGCGGGCCCAATTTTTTCGAAGAGGGCAGCCAATTGCTTTTCATAGTTTTTCCATCGCCCCGCGGACTGCTTGTAAATCGGCTGCCGGACCTGCACGACGCTAGCCGTGCGGATGGGGCGGCGAGTTTGGTGGAAGGCCAAGCATCCGGCTTCCCAATCCAAACCGCACCACGCGACCAGGCGGCGTGCCACGCTTTCGAGATCGGCCACTGTCTCCTCATAATCTACCTGTAGCCACGCCCCGGGCAGGACCGTTTTCCAGTGTGCCGTCAGGCGCTCGTATTCCTGGAAGCGAGAGGCGATGTGTTCGATATCGGAGGCCCAAGTAAGGTGCCGGAAGCTCGTGATCCACCAGGAGACGGCCACGTCACGCAAGTTGCGCCGGCAGTGGATCACTTTCGCCTTTGGAAATAGAGCGGAGATGAAACCGAGATATAGGTAATTGTCTGGCATTTTGTCGGTGATTCGCGGCGCCTTGTCGTTGAGCGCCAGCAGCTTGTCCAGATGCGCCTGGGCCATGCGCGGCGCGGTTTCCCGGTCCAGCCGCTCAACGCAGCGAAAGGGCGTGTCCTGGACGCCCATGACACTCGGCAGCGCTTGGAAAGCCTCTTGAACGTGGCGCAGTTCACCGGCGCCGAAAACTTGCGAATGGCTCGCCAGGATCTGTTCGACCAGCGTGGTCCCGGAGCGCGGCAGGCCGACGATGAAAACAGGCCGCTCCGTTTCCAGCCCGAACCCTTTCACACGCTCAAAGCAGTCCGGCGTGAAAGTCGCGATGATCCGATCCACGAATTGCCGATGCGCGGTGGGATCATAACCCTTTCCTCGCTTTTGCCCCTCGGTCAGGCAAAGCTCGTTGGCCCGCTGCATGTGTTCGGCGGCTTGCACATATACCCCTTTGGCGTCGAGCACGTGGGCCAGGCCGAAGTGCAAAGCGCACCGTTTGCCGGCGGCCAGATCCGGTTCAGCCAGCAATTGCTGCATGGCCTCGAAGTCGGCGTCCGGCAGCCGGTCCAGCAGCATGGTTGCCAACTGGCCATAGGCGCCGGCATGGCGCGGCCGAAGCCGTATCGCTTCCCGAAAACAGCCAAGCGCCGCTTCGAAGTCGCCCATTTCCTGCAACACAGTGCCCATGTTGGTGTGCGCGGCGGCGAAGTCCGGCCGCAGCCGGACCGCTTCGCGGTAGCAGGTCAGCGCTTCCTGAAAACCGCCCTGTTCGTGCACGGCGAAACCAAGACCGTTGTGGGCCTCAGCGTGCGTCGCGTCCAACTCCAGCGCCGTTTGATACTGCGCGATCGCTTTCGCGTAATCCTCCTGTTCTTCAAGAGCGCTGGCCAGGTTGCAATGAATCCTTGCCGAGGCCGAGTCCAGTTCTAAGGCTTTTTGATACCAAGAGACGGCTTCTTGCAGGTTGTTATCTTCCTGCAGAGCCTGGCCCATGTTGTTATAGGTCACGGCCAGGTCCGGATTGAGCCGCAGCGCCTCGGCATAACAGGCCCTGGCTTCGAGCGGCTTGCCCTGTTCGCGCAACACGTTGCCCAGGTTGTTGTGCGCTTCGGGGAAGTCCGGATTGAGCCGGACCGCTTCGCGGCAATGATGCAGGGCGTCCGGCAGCGCGTACTGCTCCAGCAGCAACTGGCCGAGATTGCTGTGCGCCTCGGCAAGGTTCGAATCGATACGGATCGCTTGGCGAAAATGGTCGCCGGCCTGGGCTCTGTCGCCCAAGAGCCGCAGAGCGTTGCCCAGGTTGTTGTGAAACATGGCGACGTTGGGTCGGAGCCGGAGCGCTTGGCGAAATTGGGCAGCTGCTTCTTCCTGGCGGTCTTGCGCCATGAGCGCCAGCCCGAGGTTGTTGGCTGCTTCGGGATAATCCGGTTGGAGGCGTAGCGCGGTGCGCGCAGCCGACGGCACGCTCCATCTGTCCAACCGCCCGGTAGGCTTCCGCCAGGTTGGCATGGAAGGCGGCTGCACTGGGCTGGATGGCGATGGCCCGTCCAATGAGGTCGATGGCTTGCTGGTGATTGCCCTTTTGATGGGCGATGACGCCGAGCAGATGCAAGGCGTCGGGCTGAACGGGGTCCCGATCAAGAATGCGCTGGTAAGCACGCGCCGCCTGATCCAACTCACCGTTTAGGTGATGTTGAACGGCTGAAGATAAATCGGGCACCATGATGGTCAGCGGTCCGTCCCCCTTGCCGCTATCAGAGCGTTGAGGAGGCGCCGCCCCAAAAGTGCGATCGGACATACACCCTCCGCGTCAATAAATGCCCAGCGTGGCGGCATCGCTGTCAGTCTTGCCGAGCCGGACTGCCACGTGGTGGCGCCGGGGGGCCGTAAATTCGCTGACGGCGTGCGTACTGACAGGCACGGTCTTCAAGCGCCTCCAGACTAAGGACGACCGGGCGGCGGCATGCCCCTCCAAACCACCCGCCGGCGCGTGCCCTCCCCTATGTAACCGGTGACGCGTCGGCGAATCTTACAGCGGGGCTTCCACGCCCGTCGTGTGGGTTGTTCACGCCTCGCTCTTCCACTCTCAAATCAAAAACGGCGCCTGCAACCCGACATGTTTTCCTGGCCTTGCCGAAAAAAAGCTGCGCTTGGGCGAGCCCTGCACGGCGTTTCGGTGTCATCTGGTCATCCCAGATGAATTGCGGCGTAACATCGTTCGGCATGGCGTGGCTCCCGGCTCCAAGATTCGGTCGGCGGCTGGTCACAGGGAGTCCGACCCGATCGAATTCTGCGCCGCTGAGAGAAGCGGTGCTGCGCGGGCGTGACGGACATTGCGGCGGCCATCCGCGACTTCCTTGCCCGCTGATTTCGCAACCGACCTAATCAGCGGCAGCAAGGGGGCGGCCGGCAACGACCCAAGCCCCGACCGCCGGATTGTCACGGGGCTTGACGGTTGGTAAGCAAATCAGGGGAAAGGGCTATCGTCCCGGACGAAAATCGGCCGGCGACAGCGACCTCCCCAATGAGCAGACCATCGAAAGGCACGCCATGCCGCCGCGCATCCTCGTCCTGTCCGCGTCCGTCGGCGCCGGCCATCTCCGCGCCGCCGAGGCGGTCGAGCTGGCGCTGCGCCAGACCGTGCCCGACGCCGTCGTCCGCAACGTCGACGTGCTGGAATTGACCAATCGCCTGTTCCGCCGCGTCTACGGCAAGTTCTATCTCGACCTCATCAACCTCGCACCGCACGCCCTGGGCTACTTCTACGACCTGATGGATTTGCCCAGCCGTTCGGGCAAGAACCGCAGCGACCGGTTGCGCCTCGCCGTGGAGAAGTTGAACCTCAAGCCGTTCATGAAGTTCCTTAAGGCCGAGCCGTGGGACCTCGTCATCAACACGCATTTCCTGCCGGCCGAGATCATCGCCGCACTGCGCAAGCGCGGCGAGCTATCCTTGCCACAGGTGACGGTCACGACCGACTACGACACGCATCGGCTGTGGGTCAACCCGCCGTGCGAGCGCTATTTCACGGCGACCGAGGAGGGGGCGATCTATCTGCATCACTGGGGCGTGCCGGCCGAGCACATCTTCGTCACGGGCATTCCGATTCACCCCGTGTTCGCCGCGCCCAAGGACCGGAACGTCTGCCTGCAGAAGCACGGCCTGGCGGCGGATCGGCCGGTCGTATTGCAGCTGTCCGGCGGTTTCGGCGTCGGCCCCATCGAGAAGCTGTTCCAGGCGATCCTGCAAGTGCAGAAGCCGATGCAGCTCGTCGCCATCACGGGGCGCAACGAGGCGCTCCGGGAGCAGCTCGCCGCAATCGCGCCGCCGCCACGGCACCAGGTGAAGGTGCTGGGCTTTACGAAGGAGATCGACGAGCTGATGCAGGCGGCCGACCTGGTCGTCACCAAGCCGGGCGGGCTGACCACGTCCGAGGTGCTGGCGCGGTCGGCGGTCATGGTGATCGTCAACCCGATTCCGGGCCAGGAAAGTCGCAATAGCGATTATTTGCTGGAGAACGGGGCCGCCATCAAGGTCAACAACACCGCGACCTTGTCGTATAAGATCGGCCATTTGCTCGAAGATCCGACCCGACTCGAAAGCCTGCGCGCCAACGTCCGCCGCATCGCCCGGCCGCGGGCGGCATTCGACGTGGTGACCAGCGCGCTGGAGCTGGTTAGCAACAAAGCGGCGAGCCGAGCGCCATAGGTCAGGCTTGTTTACGTTTAGCGCTCGGCCACCGAGCGCTAAACGTAAACAAGCCTGACCTACGGAGCTCAGCTCGCCAGAGTGATGCGCTTGACAATCAGCGTCGCATAACAGCCGCGCGGCAACTCGAAGTGCAGCGTGAGTCGGTGCCGGCCCCGATGCGATTCGTCTGCCGCCGAGTCCGCGGCCAGCCCGACAGGCATGCACAGTGCCCGGCGTTCGCCTTTCGAAAAGAACATTTCGCGCAAGCCCTTGAGCTTAAATTGCGCCTGCGTCAGACCTTCCGCGGCGAGCACCGCATCGAAGACCGGTTTGCGCGGATCGGCGTCTTCCAGGCTGATGCGAGCCGAGTGCAGCGGCAACACCAGGTTCGCCAGCAGCGCGTGCTGGGCGTCGGTGAGGTTCTGGTGCATCGGCACAGCGCCTAGCCGGAGCGGGACCGCAATAAGCTGGTCACGCTCGAGGTGCGTTTCGAGCCAGCGGCCGAGCATCCGATTCCACAGATGGCTCTGATAGGCCGACAGGTAGAGCCCACGCAGCTCCGGACGCATCCGCGCAACGGCGCCCTTGAAGTCGGCGGGGTGATTGCGGAGATAATCGACCAGGCTGCGGGCATGGCCGCGCGGCAGCACTTCCATGAGGCGCGGCCAGCGCCCCAGTGTGTGCGCAGCAGCGCCTTCTCCTTTTTCTGGACTGCCCGATCGAATCGGTAGGGAGAGGTCAGGGCGATCTGCAGCGCCTCCTCGGCGTTGCCGAGGATCAGGGCACGCGCCATGAACGGGCCGCCGTCCGCAACGGAGCCGAAACGCTGGTCGTCGAAATAGTTGGGTACGCCGAGCCGGCGCACCTCGTCCAGTTGGGCGAGCGCGAATTCGATCTGCTCCGCCGTCGCGTCGCGCAGCGTGACGTTGAATCGATTGGCGGCGACATGGTCCGAACCGAATGGATGCGCCAGCTGGCCCAGATAGGTCAGCGCGATGCGCTCCTGCGTGAATCGCCGTTGGGGACCGCGCAGGATAGTAATATACTGTAGGGTATGTGCATGACGATCCTTGAGCCCGCCATAGGAAAGGCGCCACGGATCGAGGTGCCAGCGGCGGCGCACCGCCGCGAGGGCGTCCGGCGTGGTCCAGCCGCGCTTTTCGAGCCGGTAAAGGGCGTAATCGCCAACCTGGCCTGGCTGTAGGTCGATCAGCTCCTCGACCCGGAAGTCATCGGGATTCTGCTTGATGTGCATGCGGCAACCGTCCGTTTTTCGCGCGAGGCCTGAATTTCTTGCAGCCCTGACAAAAAACTTAGTGAAAATTCGCCCCTTTCGGCGCAGCGTGACCTAGAATTTCCTGAAGGACAAACGCGGCACTGGAGCAACGTCCAGGGATGACAGCGGTTGTGACATCGATTCGATCGATTTCCGCCTCGGACCCCGATGCAACGCTTGCCCTGCTAACGTACCTGGGGGAGTTGTTGGGTCGGGACTGTCCTGGTCCCCTTACGGACATTCTCCCGGAGCTCGCCCGCCGATTCGGCGCACGCGGGGCAGGGATCGCCGGCCCCGTCCGCCCGGCTGTGAGCGCCTGGATCGGGGAGGCCGCCGGCTTTCCGTGGAAGGATCGCGCCGATCCGCTCTGGTCGCTGGCTGACCAGGGCGAATCAGCGGCGCTGACCGATGGTGGCGGCAGCTGGCTTCTGTGGTTCGCGCGGGGCACGAACCCCGACGACCTGGTCGTGCTCTGGCTCAACGACGCCGTCAGTCGCAGCTGGACGGAAATCCAGTCTGCCGCGCTGGCGCTGGCGGGTCGTGCCCTGGCGAGGGCCGGACTGCTCGGTGCGACCGTGGCGGACGAACGGCTGGAACCGCGGCTCGAACACGCCGCCCTGGTGGCGAGCCGGCTGTCGCATGACGTTGGCAATCTGCTCACCGGGATCCTCGGCTTTAGCGAGCTGGCCCTGGCGCAGGTGCAGGCGGGGACGCGGGCGCAGCGCTACGTGCAGGAAGTCTGGGACCTTGGCCGCGGCGGCGCGGAATGGCTCAAGAAGCTCAACTACTTCTGCCGCCATAATCCGCCCGAATTTACGCCCACCGGCCTGTCCGGTGCGCTGTCCGAAGAAGCGGCTCGGCTGGGTCCAGGGCAAGCGCAGGACTGGCGGGCCGACATCCCGGCCGACTTGCCGGCGGTGGCCTGCGACGCCGAATCACTCCGGCAGGCCCTGCGGCACGTTTTGGACAATGCCCGCGAGGCGACCTCGGGCCGCGAGCCGGTGGTGCTCACCGCGCGGGCAGCTGAGCTGCACGCCGCCGCGGTGCAAAGGCTGCTGGGCTGCCCGCCCGCCGGGCGATTTGTCGTTGTGACGGTCGTTGATCGGGGCCCCGGCATAAGTCCCGCGGTGCGCGGCCGGCTGTTTCGCGATTTCTTTTTCAGCAGCAAGCCACGCCACCGCGGCATGGGGCTGATGATGACCTATGGCATCGTGCGGCGCTTCGGCGGCGGCCTGGAAGTCGGCACTGCGGCGGCCGGGGGCACCGAAATTCGGCTGTACTTCCCCGCGGCGCCCGATCCCGTACCGGCCGGGCCGGCCCAGTTGCTGGTGGCTGACGAGGACCCGCAGGTGCTCGCCGACGCTCGACGGATCCTGGAACCCGCCGGCTACCGCGTACACGTGGCCGCGTCGCCGATGGAAGCACTGGCCTTGCATCAGACCACGCCCCAGCCGTTCGAGTTGGTGCTGCTGGGGGCGCTGCTGCCGGCGATGACCGGACCGGAGTTGCGCGGCGCATGCAACTGCGCGATCCGCAGCTGCAGTTCCTCTTCCTGCACACGCCGGCCGGCGCCGGTTTACCGCGGGATGAGCTGCTGACGCCCGAAACCCTGGTCCACAAGCCGTTGGCGCCGTCGGCACTGCTGCAAGCCGTCGCGGCGGCCCTGCGACGCGGTCAGCAGCCCGCCCCCGGATAACATCACGAGCGGTCCCAGCGGGGCCGGCAGAGGAGAGCATCGATGTCCACCGTCAAATTGAACGGCACCCATGCCGCGGGCCTCCTTGAGGAGGCGACCCAGCCGGCCGCCGCGAGGCGTTTCTATAGCTCCGGCGAGATCCGCATGCTCGTGCTCGACGACGACCCGGCGATCGGCCGGCTCGTGCAAGCGGCGTTCAGCGGCCACGATTTCGAGATCGATGTGATCTCGGACCCGAGTTTCGCCGACGCCCAGCTACGCCAGCGGCAGTACCAGGTCATCATCCTGGATTACGTGCTGCCGGGCCTGGACTCCGCCCAGGTGATCCAGTGCGTGCGCGAGCAGCAGAGCGACGCCAGCATCATCGTCATCACGGCCTATCCGTCGATGGACAGCTGCGCTGCAGTGCCTACGGGCGCACACCTATGATTACCTGGCCAAGCCGTTCCAGATCGAGCAGCTCCAGCGCACGGTGATGCGCTGTCTGGAAAGCCGCGGGCTATTGCGGCTTTCGGAAGAGGCACTGCGAGAGCAGCTCGGCACCGCGATTCGCGAGCGCCGCAAGGCAATGGGCCTGACGCTGGCCGAGATGGCCAAGCGCACGAACGTGTCGCTGGGTTATCTCTCGCAGATCGAGCTCGGCAAGAATTCCGCGTCGATCGAGACGCTGTATCGCATCGCGCTCGGCCTGCGCGTGCGGGTCGCGGACCTCTTCCAGGCGCTGCAATCGCCGCTGTAGTTTGGCGAGCCGAGCCCCGCACGCGGCCGGTAACGATTCCCGGCCTGCGTCCTTGGTCGCGAATGACGGCACCGAGCGTTACGTTGACCTAGGCGATTTAGTCCTTCACTCGCTTCGGATAGGGTCCCAAGCACTTGTCCCCATTGAAGTGGATCATGTGATCGGGAAACTCTGCGATCCAAACTTCGGACTCCCACACAATTTCAGAAGCATATTTCTTGAAACCCGAAAAATCCAAGAACGCCGTCACGTAGATCCTGCCTGCTGCACAGTCTTTTAGCATTGCTTCCAATTCGCCGTGGCGCTTTGCGGAAACCGGCCCGTGCGACGTAACCGCCTCAATCAGAAACAGCCAGTTTTTCGACCGATGGAAGAGAACCACATCGGGCAACTTGTCGTGATTCATTGCTGGAATGCTCAGCTCCTTGAGCACGTCCACTGCAATCACGAGTCGTTTTTCCGCAGTATCGCCCAGGTACACGACTACGGCTCCTTGGGCAAAACGAGGCGCAAACTGCTCGATCACCAACCGCTGTAATTCGTTGTGCAGACCGGGAGATAGTTCCACGAGCGAACCGTTCGGCAGAGTCACTGGAACCTTGACCATGCTGCGGGCACGTTCGTATGAAGCCGACAAGCTTCCGTGTTGCTCGATGAATTCCTCACAGGTCGTCGAGAAGGCAGTCTTGCCGAAGGCCTGAAGAACCTTGGCGGCTTGTTCGGTGAGCTGGTAAACCGTGTCGCCACTGTTTGTCGGCCTCGAAGGGTCGTCCGGATTGCGATCGACCAAACGCGCCTGTTCGAATTGATGGATTGTCTGACGGCGAATGGTCTCACGGCTGTTTGCGGCATAGTCTTTGGCGTAGTGCTCCCGCATCCATCCCATGATGTCCCAGATGCGAAGCAGTGGACGCTTCGTCTTCGACCAAAGGTCTTTCTCCTTCAAGCCAGCAAGGGCCAAGAGGGTTAAGCACGACCTCTCATTCTGTTGCGGTCGGGGCAGGCCAAGACTCTTGATTATTTCAAGTGCTTCGTGTCGTTTGCTCATTACGCTGCCTCACAAAGTTGCTCAATCAATTGCTTTGGCAGGCGCAATGCTTGCCCCACGACACGCTCGATTACGCGGGAGTGTAATTCCTTACCTCGTTCTACTTCTTCGCCAATTCCTACGAGCAATTGTCCATCAGGCATGGGCATCGTTCGGATTTCAGTGGCATTTACCTGCGTGTTGCCACTGATCGCCCGAAAGTACCGATCCAGCAGCGCCGAATTGAAGAATGCGGCCAGGCCGATTGCTTCGGTCCTTGCTAGATCAGATCCTCTCCGATACACGTAATTCAAGTGATTTTCCAACCCAACCCATTCCGAGTATGAGTCGGAGGCTTCCATGATACCGGCGACCAATCGCCGCTTTTCCTCCTTGGCGGTGAAGCGCTTCAGGAGAACGTATCTCCTAGCAGAAAGAAGCAGGCGCTTTGAGCCCTCGCTTACGACAATGTGCGCGGGTTTTCCTTTCCGCGAAGGAAATTGGGTGACGAATGGGCGAACATTGTGCATCCACAATAACGGGGCCGTATCCTTCGACCGCTCGTGTCGCAGATACTCAGTTGAACGAAATGAAACAACTGGCCCGGTCGAGATCTCAAACCCGAGGTCACGGAAGCGGTTGGGAAGAGCGTCTATGGCTTCAATGATCTTGTGCTCGAAACTGTTGGTCGTCACTCGAATAATGTGTTCTCCACTTGAATTATCGATTACCTTCGCGTAGTGGGCAGAGGACTCCCCCACATCATCTAGGTTGCGGCCAAGACTTGTTGTGAGGACAATATCTCTCGGACAGCCGCCCTTCTCGGCTAGAAGGATCACGTTCTCTTGCAGAACCGCATCATCGTTGAAAGCTTCGGTTCTTGATTCGAACACATGGATCTGGCGCCTGTCATCCGCTCGAAGAACCACTTGCGAAATTGCGTGAAGTATGATCCGTTGAAGTAGCTTCGTGGTGTGATGGCAACCAGTTCGCCACCCGGAAGCAGCAGGTCGGCAGCAACGGCCATGAAGAAAGCGTAGATGTTGGGCTGGCCATGAACAACGTGCTCCATCGCTTTCGCCTGCGCCGACTCCTTGCGCACCTTGTAATAAGGAGGGTTGAGGATTGCTAAGTGAAAAGAAGGAATCGGGCCGTCCTTGAAGAGACACTTCTGGGCGTTTGCCAAGATAAAGTCGTCGATGCAAATCGTGTAGTCTAGCTGGTGGCCGAGTTCAGCGAGCGATTTCCTGCAACGGTCCATTGTTCGGCGTAAATGTGGCAGAAGCTTCGGATCGGATTCCCAATTCTCAATTTCGAGGCGACGGGCGGATTTCTCCCTCAGAACTCGCTGACATACCGCAGCCGACAGGATACCGACGCCGGCGCCGGGGTCGAGGATGCGCACAGGCCCGTGAGGGATGTTGGAGATCATGCCGGCCATGAAATCGGCAATTGCCGGTGGCGTACCGAAATGCCCTCGCTCTTTCCGTTCACTCGGCAAGGTCGCCGCGTCAAAGCGCCGTTGTTGTTCGGCAGCGAACTGTGGCAGTTCAGTGAAAGCGGTGTCCTTGATCATTGCTGAAATCGCCCCATAGGTGCCTCATCAACGCTCCCGTCGACTACGGTCGGGGCCGAGCCTGCGGCTTCGTTGTTGTTCCACTGAACCGACGACCAAAGGTACTTACGCTGGTTCATAGGCGTATTCTAGAGGAAGCAAGGCAGTTCGGAGAGGGACCTGTTCCGGGCGCAACAAGTGCCGGGTTCGCCGAACATGACGTGCGTCACGACTTCTTCGCCGCCCGCGCCTTTTCCAGCAGCGTGCGGGCTCGCTCTGACCGGCCGTCGAGGCGGAGCGCATCTTCCAGATGAATGATCGCTTCGCCGGCCTTGCCTTCTTCCAGCAGGAGTGCGCCCAGCTCCAGATGCGCCGCGGCCAGGTCGGGACGATAGCGCACGGCGTCGCGAAAGGCGGCCTCGGCGCCGGCTCGGTCGCCGCGCTTCAGACGGCAGTCGCCGAGACTGTAGTGGGCCAGGCCGTGCGCCGGCTTCAGCTCGATCGTCCGCAGCAGCCTGCGCTCCGCCGCCGGGTAGTCCTTCTCTGCCAGCTGAATGCCCGCGAGCTGCAGATGGCCCTCCACCAGCTTCGGATTGAGCCGGAGAGCCTCGTGTAGCTCTTTTTCGGCGGCGCTCAAGGCCCGCGTGTGAATCAGCACCCGGGCGCGCGCCACATGCGCTTCGGCCGAATCGGGATGATCACGTAACACCTGCGCAATCAGGGTCGACGCTTCCTCGAGTTGTTTATTCTGCAGCAGCGCCAGCGTCCGGTCGATCCGCACCTGCAGGCCGGTGCGCAAGACATGGGCCGCGGCAAGGTATTCATCGGGCCAGGGCACGTCCGCGCCGCTGTTCGCGGCGAACCGGCGCTCCACCTCGGCATTGTCGCCGTCCCCGAGGCGTGCGTAAGCTTCGGCCAGCGCGAACGCGCCGAATGGCGCGCGGTCGGATGCGGTGCGGCCGCCGTCAGCAGCGGCACCGCCTCCTGCCACCGGTCGCGCCGCCCCAGGATGAGACCGCGACCCAGGAGCGCTCGCGGATTGCTCGGATGTTCAGCAAGCACCTCACCAAACAGCGCATCGGCCTCGTCGACGCGATCGAGTTTCAAGCATTCTTCCGCCAGGCGCAGCTTGACGGTAGGCGTCCGCGGCGCCATGGTAGCGGCCTGCTTCAGCGCGGCGATTCCCTCGGCGGGCCGCTCCAGGATGAGGGCCATGCCGCGGAAGTACGGCCAGCGCGCGTCGGCGTGATCCAGCTGCTCGGCCGCGGCGAACACAGGGATGCTGTCCGCGTACAGATCGTGCGCAAACAGCACCATGCCCAAGTGGCCCCACGCAGCGGCGGAGCGAGGGCGCGCCGTCACGTCGGCGCGGGCCTGCTCGAGTGCGGCGACAACCTCGGCATCCAATCCGTCCGTGACGGGCGTCGGGATGGCGGGGACGGGCGGCCACCAGAGGAAGTAGCCGCCCACTCCGGCGGCGACGAATAACAGCGCGCTCAGCCCGAGCAGAAGGCGGCGCCTGCCGGAGGCCGGTCGCGCGGCCGTCACGGGACCGGGTTCATTTTGCATTGGCGTTCCGCTTTGCATCGCCTTCACCCTGGCGCAGCTCCACGAGTCGATCGGCGGGGCCGCCGCCAAAGCTTTCCGTGCTGCCGTCGGGCCAGTGTACGTCAATCGCATCATAGCGTGCATTGGGCCCGAGGCCGAAATGGCCGCGCGGGTCGTGGCTGCTGCAGTAACTCGATCCGGGATTGAGCAAGCGCCAGTAGGATGTGCCGCCGGCCCGCACGGTGACCTCCGCCCCATAGGCGTCGCGCTGCCATTTCGGCAAGAGCGCGCGCACCGAGAGCCAATGGCCCGCCGCCGGCGCGATGTTACGCAGCAGTCGTGCGGGGCCGCCGACCTCGGTGATCAGCAGGTCCGGAGCGCCGTCATTGTCGAAATCGCCGACGGCAAGCCCGCGCCCGACGCCCGGCTGCCGGCACAGGGCGGGGTTGGCCTCCGAGTGGTCGCTAAACTTGCCCTGCCCGAGATTCGCGAACAGTTGGTTGCGTTTCGCGTATTGCGACCAGAACGGGGCGTCTGGGTTGGCGTCCGGATTGCGGACCACGCCGCCGTTGACGAACGCCAGGTCCAGCCGGCCGTCGCGGTCGAAATCGACGAAGGCAGCGCCGAAGCCGGTGCTGCGGGCGGCCGTCGTCAGGCCGGCGGCAACGGTGCGATCCTGGAAGAACCCGCGCGGGCCCTGCTTCCAGAGGGTATGCGCTTCGGTGTTGAGGTGCGTCACAAACAGGTCCGGCAGACCGTCGCCGTCCACGTCGCCCCAGGCGATCCCCATGTTGGCCGCCGCGGCGCCGCTGGCGGTGTAGGCCACGCCGCGGCTCAGGGCTTCGTCCTTGAAGGTGCCGTCGCGCTGATTGATCCACAGGAAGTTGGCCATCATGTCGTTGGCGGCGAAAATGTCGGGCCAACCGTCCCCGTCGAAGTCGGCGCACAGCACGCCCAGCCCGTTGCCGCGCCGCCCCAAGCCCGGCCTTGACGGTCACGTCCTCGAAGCAAACCGCCGTGCCAGCCCGTTTGCCGAGATTGCGATAGAGGTGCGCCACCGTGCCCTTGAACATGCCCGGGGCGCAGAAGTCGATCTTGCCGCCGCGGCCCGGGCAGCGGGTCGACGGATCGTAATCGAGGTAATTCACCACGATCAGGTCGAGCCAGCCGTCGCGATCGAAATCGCAGAAGGCGGCGGAGGTCGCCCATAGCGGATTGTCGAGCCCCGCCGTGCGCGTGACCTCGACGAAATGGCCGCCGCCCTGATTGAGGAAGAGACGCGTGGCGCCGTACTCGGTCAGCAGCACATCGGGCCGGCCATCGTTGTTGACGTCAGCGACGGCCACGCCCATGCCGTAGCCGGCCACGTCGAGTCCGCTGCCCGCCGACACGTCGCGGAAGGTGCCGTCCTTTTCCTGGTGGAAGAGCTGGTTCTTGGCGCCGTGGGGCCCGCCGTTGTGGATCAGGTAGATGTCGAGCTTACCGTCGCCGTCGTAGTCGAGGAACGCCGCGCCCGAGCCCATGATTTGCGGCATGAAGTAATCCGGCGTGAGCGGCCCGCAATCGTGCGTGAATTTCAGCCCCTGTTTCTCGGTAACGTCTTCGAGCCACGCCGGCCCGGCGCGGGCCGAGGAATGGCCGTGGCGCCTCCGGTGCAGCCGGCGGCGACGGCCAGCAGCATGACCGGTAACAGGAGCCGTGGCACGATCATGAATCACTTCCGATCGGTTACCTTGCCGGGTTCGCGTTTCTGCCGCAGCTCGGCGAGAAAATCGCGCAGCTTCGGGAATTCCGGCTGAATCTGTAACGCGGCCTCGATGTGCTCGATGGCTTCGTCCACATGGTTTAGCTGCAAAGCCGTCATGCCCAGATCGACATGGGTCGGCACATTCGCCGGTTCCTGCTGCAGGGCCTCGGTGAGCCGCGCTCTGGCTTCTTCCAGCTTGCCGGTGCGGAACAAGAAGCGGCCCAGCGACCGTAGCACAAACGCGTTGTTAGGGTACTGCCGTCGCTGTTGCTCATAAATGGCGAGGGCTTCGGCGTTCATGCCCTGTTGCTCAAAGGCCTGGGCCAGGCCGATGTGCGCCTCCAGGCACCGCGGCGCCAGCCGCAGCGCTTCGTGAAACTCGAGCTCGGCCTGGCGCGGCCGCTTCATGCGCAGCTCCAGGTTGCCGACCATGTAGTGCGCCGTGAAGCAATGCCGATACTGTAGCAGGACCTTCTCGTACTGTTCCTTGGCTTCGGGCACATCGTCGGTTTCGGTCAGCAGTTGACCGAAGTTCATCCGGATCATCCAGTCGTCTGGCGACTGCTCAACCGCCGTGCGGTACTGGGCAATCGCGGTCTTGTAGCCGTCGGCCTTGAGACGCGCTTCCATCGCCGCCAACTTCTTCTCCCAGCGCCCGCAGCGCTCGCGATGGTCGCATTGAAAGGTGAACGGCGGCCCCTGGATGAGCTGCTCGTAAATCTTGGTCCCGAACTTCCAGGCAATCCATTCTGTTTGCGCCAGCCGCTCGGCGCATTGCAGCTCCGACAGCGGCGCCGCGGTTTCCGGCGCCGTCGGCCCCAGGGCCGCCGGCGCCGGCTTCGTGAGGGTCTCGAAGACGGTGTGCGCCAGCAGGTAGTTCCCCGCGAAATTCATGTGGACGTGTTCGAGAAAGAACTCCTCGCCCGGCACGCCCGGTCGGCTGCTCTCGGCAAACGCCCGCTCCGCGTCGGCCAGGCGGACCCCGTCCACGGCGGCAGCCACGGCGCGGATCGTCTCGTTGATGGTCGAGTTCGAGCGAAACCGCAGCGCGTCGAGGTCGCGGGCACGCCGGAACAGCGCCCCGGCCTCGGTTGTCTTTCCCAGCGCGGCGCAACACCGCCCCCGGCGAAACGCCAACTCGGCGAAGCGCTCGTCGAGCGCGGCCGCCCGCTCGTAGGCGGCAATCGCCTCGGCGAATTTCTCCGCGGCTTCCAGGTCCACCCCGCTCTTGTAGGCTTGTTCCCAGGCCCGGGCCGACTCGTCCGCCAACTCGGCCGCGTGCAGCGACGCAAACGGGGCGCAGTCCCGGAGGTTGACCGGGATAGTGCACAGCACCACCGGAATGCCGGCCTCCGCACCGACACGGCAGATGTCCTCGAGGTTTTCCCGAAAGTGGGCGTAAATGTCGGTCAGGCGCGGATCATCGTCCCGCACCTGGCTGTCGGCAAACATACCCATGCCGCCCCAGCCGTCCTTCTTTCCGGTAGCCAGCCCCTGGAACAGCCGGTCGACAAGTTGCCCGGTTCGCGTCGTCTTGACGGCCAGGGTGGCCTGGATAACGCGCCGGTGCGGGGAAAAGGGCCCGAGCACGCCGGCAGCGCCGAAGGGCCCAATGACCTCGTTGTTGCCGAGGTGAACGACGAACAGGTCCGGCTGCTGCCGGGCGCACTGCCGCGCGATCGGCAGCGCGACATGAGAATTGATCGCCACCATCGCGGTGTTGACCACCTCGAAGCGCGTCTCCGGATAGCGTGCGCGAAGCGATAATTGCAGCACGCGCGCGAAGCTGGCCGACGGGTCGGGAAAACCCATCGCTGCCGACTCGCCGAGGACGAAAATGCGATAAGTCCCCGGCGCCTTGACTTTTGGCAGCACAAATGGCACGGGCTGAGGCGAGGGCTGCAAGCGACGAGGAAACACCCAAAGTCCGAAATCCGGGTTGTCAATCCATGTCCCCGGTCCTTCGGTCCTCAAGCCGTCCAGGAAGAAAGCCGTCGAATCGCCGTAGTTCACCGCCCATAAGGCGATTTCCAGAGTTGCGAATACCAGGACGGGCACCAGCGTCATGGCCGCGAAGCGAAACAGCCAGAGGCGAGGCCCGCTCAGCTTCCGCGGCGGCACGGCCTGGCGTTCGGTCGGTGCGGGGCGCGGCCCGTCTGCCCTCCTCGTTGGTTGATGCAGCCACCGCGCAATTCCTCCCCGCGTGCCCCACGGATGGAGTCTATCGGGACTCCCGCACAGCGTGCAAGCATTTTTCCACTGCCTTGCCGACCCTGGCAGCGTCGGTCACGACGGTGCACACTTTTCCCAGCGCACCGCGGCAGGCTGATCTTGGCCCGCTAACCGCTTCTTGGCTATGATGATGCGATAGAGTTCATCACTCGAGAGCTTGGCGTTTGTTCCCATCACTCGCACGAAAGGACGTACGATGACGGTTTTCGCCACCAAGACCCCCGTTCACGAACGGAGCACGGCAGTGGGCCATGATTACGTGGTCGCGGACATCAGCCTCGCCGATTGGGGCAAGAAGGAGATCGCCATCGCCGAGCACGAGATGCCGGGCCTGATGGCCATCCGCCGCAAATACGCCGAGAAGCAGCCGCTCAAGGGCGCCGCATCGCCGGCAGCCTGCACATGACCATCCAGACGGCCGTGCTGGTCGAAACGCTGCAAGCGCTCGGCGCCGACATCCGCTGGGCGAGCTGCAACATCTTCTCGACGCAGGACCACGCCGCCGCCGCGCTGGCCGCCAAGGGCACGCCCGTGTTCGCCAAGAAGGGCGAGACGCTTTACGAATACTGGGAATATACGCACAAGATCCTGCAGTGGGCCGACGGCGGCACGCCCAACCTCATCCTCGACGACGGCGGTGACGCCACGCTGCTGCTCCACCTTGGCGTCGATGCCGAAAAGGATGCGAAGCTCCTCGAACGCGAGGCCGAGTCCGAGGAGGAAATGGTGCTGCTCAGCGTCGATCCGCCAGACGCTGGAGGAGCACCCGCACTTCTACAGCCGCATCGCCAAGAACATCGTCGGCGTGTCGGAGGAAACGACGACCGGCGTGCACCGCCTGTACGAGCGCGTCAAGGCCGGCACCCTGCTGTTCCCGGCGATCAACGTGAATGATTGCGTGACCAAAAGCAAGTTCGACAACCTGTACGGCTGCCGCGAGAGCCTGATCGACGGCATCAAGCGCGCGACCGACGTGATGATTTCGCGGCAAGAAGGCGGTGGTGTGCGGCTACGGCGACGTCGGCAAGGGTTGTGCCCAGGCGTTCCGCGGCTCCGGGGCCACGGTGTTCATCACCGAAATCGACCCGATCTGCGCCTGCAGGCGTGCATGGAAGGCTTCCAGGTCGTGACGATGGACGAGGCCTGCAAGTGGGGCGACATCTTCGTCACCTCGACCGGCAACGTCGACGTCATCACGCGCGAGCACATGGACCAGATGAAGCACAACGCGATCGTGTGCAACATCGGCCATTTCGACAGCGAAATCCAGATCGCCGCGTCTCGGCAGCCTGCAAGTGGGAGGAGATCAAGCCGCAGGTCGATCACGTCATATGGCCCAACGGCAAGCGCATCATTCTGCTGGCGAAGGGCCGGCTGGTCAATCTCGGCTGCGCCACCGGGCATCCGAGTTTCGTGATGAGCAACAGCTTCAGCAACCAGACGCTGGCCCAGATGAAGCTGTGGGCCGACGGCCGGAAGATGGAGAAGAAAGTCCACCTGCTGCCGAAGGAGTTGGACGAGGAAGTCGCCCGCCTGCACCTGGAGCAGCTGGGCGCGAAGCTGACGAAGCTGTCGCCCAAGCAGGCCGGTTACATCGGCGTCAAGCCGGAGGGGCCGTTCAAGAGCGACTGGTATCGGTATTAATGCGTTTACGTTGAGCGCTCGCAGGCTGTGCGGAAGGGCCGGCCCCTCCGCGCAGCCTGCGAGCGCTCAACGTAAACAAGAAAAAAATCTCGTCCGATTTGTGAACCTGTTGCCGCGGTCGCTCGTCTATTCATTTACACGGCGACGATCACGCCGCGATGAGCAAGGCCAAGGGCCTGAGGAAATCATGAAGCAGCAGGGTTTCGATTATCGTTATCAGCGTGGCGCGGAGCCGGCGGTCGTCGGTTCGCTCCGGACGCTGCCGGTTCGCCCGCTGCGGTTGTGACGCCATCTTTGCACGCGATACCTTCGCGGGCCAGGCGTCACGAGATGCCTGGCCCGTTGTCGTTGGCTGGGCGGCGATCATACATGGGATCCAGGTGTTATGGCGGCATTCCTGGCTCTTACCCAGCGAGGTGAGGGTTCGAATCCCTCGGGTCCCACTGGGAATCTGGATGTAGGATAGCGGTTCAATCCACCGGCTTCGGAGGTCGGGCGACGCTGGTTCGAATCCAGCCAACCAGACTGCAAACGGAAGGGCAAGCCAACTGGCGATGGCACCCCGCTCGAAACGGGACGAGGCCCTGAGCCCTTGAGGGTTCGACTCCCTCCTCTTCCGCTAGACGCTCGTAGTGACCCGCTTTAGCGGGTTCGGGAGGTGAGACTCGCTAAAGCGGGTCACTACGAGCCAATGCCCTGGCGGTGCCAGCGGAGTGGCCGCCATCCTCTCAAGATGGAGATCGTGGGTTCGAATCCCACCCAGGGTACTGAGTCTGGTGTCGAAGGCCGAGTCGCAGGTTCCGCGAGCCGAGCGGGACCAGCTCCGCTCGGCTCGTGGGGCCCACAGGCTCGGCCTTCGCACGGACTCGCCATGGGTCGGACGCGTCCTGGGAGACCAGTTGGTCTGTAAAACCGACGTGCCTTGACACTCGGTGGGTTCGATTCCCACCCGACCCAATGAGGAACCGTGGCGGAATTCTGGCGAATTCCGCTACGAATAGCCAGGTGGTGGAATGGCAGACACGCGGCGCTCAGAACGCCGTGCCCACCGTGGCGTGCGGGTTCAAGTCCCGCCCTGGCTACTGACCGATTCCGGGGTCGTCTAACGGCAGGACGGCGGGCTCTGAACCCGCAGGTGTTGGCTCGACTCCAGCCCCCGGAGCTTGGATACCTCGGGTCCCGATACCGCGAGTCTCGATACCTCGGTGGTGAAACGGAGATCATGGCTCCCTCCGAAGGAGCAGGTCCAGGTTCGATTCCTGGTCGAGGTACTGCAATATCCCCGGGGTGTGGCGGAGGCACGCCGCCCTGCGAAGGCGGAGGTTCATGCAGGTTCGACTCCTGCCGGGGATACTCATTGGTGATCGTTCGAGGCCAGTAAGCCGTGCAAGAAAAAACGCCCTCCCCAATCGAGGAGGCGCGAATGCCTGCGCCGGCCGTTACTTGTCCGCCTTTTTGCCGAAGCCGAATTTGGGCTGCTCGAACTTGAATTCTTCTCCGATCATTTCCTTATAGGCCTTCCGCTGATCGGCCGTCAGGACGCCATAGACCTTTTCCTTGGTATCCTTGTTGAGGCCGGCAATCTTCTCCTGCATGCCCTTGAAGTTCTTGCTCTCCGCGGCGTCCTTGAATATCTCCTTGATCTCGTTGGCGGCGTCGGCCAGGATCTCGTCGATGTTCTTGACCTGGGATTCGGTGATCTTCAGGTCCTTGCGGACCCCGACGTCCTTGAAGGCAGCGGTGCCGCGCTCTGCAGATCGAGCTGCTTGAAGCGAGCCAGCTGCTTGTCGTTGAGCACCTTGCCGACCGCCTTCATTACGCGCCGGGGAGTTTTTCCATCTGCTCATCGGTAACTTCGAGCTCCTTCTTGACATCCGCGGCGCAGCAGCGCCACCGGATCGTCGGCGCCGAAGCCGCCGAAGCCGCCGAAGCCGCCCTTGCCGCCGCCGACCTGGGCCTCGCTGGCCATCACGCACATGAGCAGCGCCACCGCGCCGCCGCCGGCAATCATCCCGTAACGACGCATGCGAATTCCTCCCTCGAAATTTGCAATACGGGTAGAGCCCGAAGAGATGAACCTCGGCCCGCCCATGAGTTGCAGGGTTTTCTTAGTCATTTTGTGTTTTATTGGACAGGCAGATTGCGCCGGGTGTCGCCGGCGTGCGTGACATGCGCTACCGGGATGCTCCCGCCAAGGTTGCGGTGCGCGATCAGCTCCGCGACGATGCTTACGGCAATCTCCGGCACCGTTTGCGAGCCGATGGCCAGGCCGAGCGGGGCGTGGACGCGCTCCAGCGCCGCGGCGGCGATGCCGCGGGCGCAGGTCCTCGAAGATCATCTTGATCTTGCGCTTGCTGCCGATCATGCCGATGTAGCCGGCCGGCGTCTCGGCGATGTGATAGAGCGCCTCCTCATCATGGGCATGGCCGCGCGTGACGACGAGCGCAGTACACCGACGGCGTGATGTCCGGCCGAAGTGCCTGCAGCTCGGTGCCGATGTCGCCGACGAGCCGGCGGCGGGCAATGGGAAAACGCTCGGCACTGGCGTAGGCGGCGCGATCGTCGAGCACCCAGATCTCGAAATCGACCTCGGCCGCCAGCCGGGCCACCGCCTGGGCGACGTGGCCGCCGCCGACCAGCAGCAGCGTGATGCGTGGCAGCACCGGCAAATAGGCGACGCCGTGTGCGTTCCAGGCTCGCGGCCGTTTCGTCAACGGCACCAGCCCTGCAACCAGCGCGGCGAGCGGCAGCGTGCCGAGCGAGCCGACGAGCTGGCCGGCCGCGTCGAAGAGATAACGGCTGCCGAGCGGTGCCCCGGCCTGCTCGGCGGTGACGACGACGGCCTCGGTGCAGCCGGCGCCGCTATCGACCAGGCGGCGGAAATGGTGGAAATAGGGAGCGAACGGACCCGCGGGATTCGCTGCGCTCATCGCGCGGCTTGCGGCTTTCAGCGGTTGGGCCAGAATGCTCATGCGGCCGCCGCAGATCAGGCCGTCGTCCCAGCCGTAGTTGTCGTCGAGGCAGAAGGTCGAGAGCTGCGGCTGGGGCGGCGCGTCGTCGGCCAGCGTGCGCAGGGCGTGGCGCTTGACCTCGGCCTCGACGCAGCCGCCGCCAAGGGTGCCGGCCTGGCTGCCGTCGGCAAAGACGAGCATGGCGGCACCGGCCTTCTGCGGCGTCGAGCCGCGCGTGTCGACGACCGAGCAATAGACGCAATCACGGCCAGCATCGAGGGCGCCGGTCAGGCTGGCCAGCAAGTCACGCATAAGGGTTTCGCCGTTGGGTCTGGTTCCGTGATGTATCATACCGTGATCGGGGGGCCGAGCAAAGTAATGCGAACCTACGGATTGATTCCCGCGGCCGGCAAGAGCGCGCGGATGGGCCGGCCCAAGCTGCTGCTGCCCGTTGGCGGCCAGACCGTGCTCGCGCGCGTGCTGACGGCGGTGCGCGCGGGCGGCGTGGCGGAGGTGCTGGTCGTGGTCGGCCCGGACGCTGGCGCGCTGGCGGCGGCGGCGGCGCGGGCCGGCGCCGATGCGCTGGTTCTTGGCGCGGACACCGCCGACATGCGCCAGACCTGTCTGCACGGCCTGGATTGGCTGGAAAGGCACCGGCAGCCTCAACCCGGCGACGGCTGGTTGCTGTTGCCGGCCGATCATCCGACGACGCAGCCGGCGCTCGTCGGCGCTGCTGGAGGCGGCGGCGCGGCATCCCGAGCGGTCGATTGTCGTGCCGGTGTTTGCGGGCAAGCGCGGCCATCCGGTCTGGCTGCGCTGGGAACACGTCGAAGCGATCCGCGCCTGCCCGCCGGAGAGGCGCTCAACGCGTTTATTCGTGGGCGCGCTGCTGAGACGCTGGAATTGCCGTGGGTGGATGCGGGGATTCTATGCGATCTGGATACGCCGGAGGACTATCGCCGGCTCCTGGGTGAGACAGACCACGCCGCGGGGTGAGTCTTCGAACCCCGCGGGTAAAAGTCAAGGACCCGCGGGGTTCGAAGACTCACCCCGCGGCGTGAAGTGCGCAAGAAAACAGGGGAGGATGCCGATCCTCCCCTGTCACCACACCGTTCATTCCGTGTACCGCGCGAATCCGCGTCCGTGCTCACATGCGATCTAGCGGGTCGCGACGCCCGTCGGGAAGCTGAACTGCGCCTGCAACGTCTCGCCGCCGCGCACCTGGACCGTCTGGGTGATGACCTGGCCATCGAGCTCAGCCCGCAGCGTGTAGACAAACGCGCTGCCGACTTCCAGGGCCGGGGTGATCAGCGTCCGGCTCGCCGACGTTGAGGTCGTCGGGTTGCCGTCCACGGTCAGCGTCGCATTGGCCGGCAGCGACACCAGGATGGTCGCCGGGGCCGGGCTGCGGACCTCTTCGGGCTTCTTCTCGACCTTGGGCAGAACCTTGACCGGCTCGGGCGTGACGACCGGGGCCGGGGTCACAACAACGCCGCCGCAGCAGCCGTAGCAGCCGTGGCAGGTGCAGCTGCAGCACGTGTTGTGGTGGAACCCGCTGAAGAAGCTGTGGCCACCGCAGCAGCTATGGCAGCCGTGGCAGCTGTGGCAGCTGGTGCACGAGCAGCAAGTGCAGGTGCAGCTGCAGCAGCTATTGTGGTGGAACATGCTGAACAGACTGTGGCCGCCGCAGCTGCAGCTGCAGCAAGTGTAACCGGAGCAAGCGCAGCTGCAACCACAGCACACGCTGCAGTGGTGGCCGAAGCAGTCAACTGCTTGGGTGCCGCCACTCAGAGCCATCACCAACACAACACTGTACATCTCGGAAACCTCCAACTTGGGAGCCAACCCAGTTCCGTGTAGGACCAACCGCAAGGGCCTGGAGCTCTGCCGCCGTCCTCGACAAAGCTCCCTCGGGGCACAACGCCCCAGGTACTTGGACCGTTCAGAAGCGTCGCTTTCTTCTGAACTGCATAATCTGAGTTGGATAGTAAAATTAGGCAAGGAAATATTCAATAGCAAAATTGGGTAGAATAAGGGAGTTTAGCGCTGGTGCCTGGTAAACTTGCTTATCCTTACCGGACTTCGCGCTACCGACGTTGCGGCATACCTGGGGGACCATTCACCAGCGCATCGGACCGGCGCGAAGCTGATTGACGAAAACCGTTTCCACGCAATGTCTTACGTTCTTGATCTCGCCCAAGCGCCCCAAGCTCCGAAGCTCGCTTGCGGTTTCGCGGAACACAGACGCGAAACCGCAAGCGGCGCTTTTCAGCGCCGCCCTTGCAAGTTCGCGCCCCGGCCGCGTTCCCTTCGGGTGCGCCGCGCCCGGCGCGGCTCCAAGAATTTTCCGCAACCTCTTTCAATTGCCTGCATTGCTCGGATATGATTTCCGAAGGGGATGAATGCGGACCGACCCAATCGGGACGGGGCGCTCCGCAAGGAAAGAGAGTGCCTTGATGAACAACGTTGAAACGTCGGCCCCCCGCCGCGATTGGACCGGCCTAACCTGGCCGCTAATGGGGGCCGGCCTGGCGATGTGCCTCGTCGCCCTGCTGCTGACCTTGGCCCTGCAAACCGAGCCCGCGGTCCCCCGCATCCTGCTCTTGACCGCCGGCCTGCTGTGTGCCGGTATTGCCCTGGCGATGCGGCTCAGCACCACCGGGCCCGCCTACCTCGACCGCTTCATAGGCCCGAGCCGCCAACTCTTGCTTCGGGGGCTGGCCGGCGTGTTTCTCCTGGTCGCCCTCGTTCCCATCGCGATCCTGGTCACGACCTTCTACGATTTGCCGTGGTTCCCCTGGCAGACCGGCAACGCGGTGTTCCTCTGCATCGTCGCCGTGCCGCTCGGCCTGGCGACCGCCCGCCGCGCGCTCCAACTCCAGCGGCAGGGTCGCGCGATCACCGCGGCCGAGGAGTCGGCCCTCTTGCTGGTGCTTGCCGTGGCGTGCGCGTGCCTCGCCTGCTGGGCTCTTTACCTCCCCGACGATCCGAACAGCTGGGACACGATCCGGATGGCGCTGGCCGTCTGCGCCGGCGTCGCGCTCGTGGCGGCGCCGTTGGTGCTCGCCTCGACGGCGGTGCGCCGCTGGACGATCAGCGTGCTGGTGGTACTGCACTTCAGCGCCATCGTGAACGCCACGCTGTCGGCGCCGCCGACGCCCTGGATCATCATGCAGATGTGGGTGCGGCTCTATCGGCCATACCTGGAATTCATGTATCTCAACAATGCCTATCACTTCTACGCGCCGGAGCCGGGGCCGGCCAGCTACCTGTGGTGCCGGCTCATCTACAAGAAAGAGGGCGCGGAGGACCAGGGCGACTGGTACAAGGTGCCGACCGTCGACGAGAAGACAGGCCGGCAAATGCACCTGGTCGCGCTCGAATACCAGCGCTACCTGTCGCTGCTGACGAACATCGAGCAGACCGAGTCGGTGTCGTTCATCAACGAAGCGACACAGCAATTCTATCCGTTCTTCGACGTGCGCCGGCGGTGTGCGGCTGGCGTGCCCATTGTCGGCCAGGAGAATCCGACGCTGGTCGTGCCGTTCCACCCGCTGGTCGCGACATTGCAACAGTACTCCCGACCCAACGACACGGCGCGGCGGCTGCTCGCGTCCTATGTCCGGCACGTCGCCCACGCCAAGGCGCAGCATCCCGATCCGAAGCTGAAGGGCTACGAGCTGCGCTGGATCAAGGTTTACAAGGTCCGGCACGAGATTCCGCCTTCGGATTTTTATGCGAAGTGGGATCCGCCGCTCGCGCCCAATGATCCGATCCTGTACCGTCCGTTCTACCTGGGCCGTTACAACCTCGAGGGCGAGTTGTTCGATGCGCCGGTGTACAACGCGCACGGCGCCCAGGTCGCGGGCGATCCCTACCTGTTCTGGATGCTGCCGATCCTGCGCGACGACAAGACCGGCATCACGCAGGACTACGCCCGGCTACACGCAGGCGATCCGAAATGGCAGCGCCTGCCGGACACCGAGGAATGGGTTACCGAGGGGCGCGCCCTTCTCTGGCCCGCGCGAAAAGCAAAATAACCACCACGCTCCCCTCTCCCCTGGGGGAGAGGGGTTGAGGGTGAGGGGGTGACCGTGGCATCTGTGTCCCCCTCACCCCCGACCCCTCTCCCCCCAAGGGGAGAGGGGAGGACGAGAGCCGACAACGTCATGAAGAATCAACCTGCCGAGATTACGGCCTTGCCGAGCTGGATGCGGTCCTGGGAGCGGTTCTGGTTCACGCCGATGGACCCGACGCCGTTGGCGCTGATTCGCATTCTGTGCGGCCTGATTGTGCTGTACACGATTGTGATCTACTGCTTTTGCCTGTCCGAAATGATGGGCGAATACGCCTGGATCGATCTCAGGCTGCGCGGCGAGATGGTGCATTATCGGGCGATCATGACTCCGCCGCTGACGGGCACGAAGGCGCTGATCCCGGCGCGCACGCCCCAGCAACAGAAGTACCTGGAGGACTATCGCCGCAAATACAACCTGGATCTTCGCACCTTGGGGCTGGCGCCACCGGACAACCTGGATCAGTGGAATTACCTTGTTGCGTACACCACGAGATGGAAGCAGCCGCCGCCCGCGTATGCAGAAACCGAACGCGAAGCGGATGCAGTGAACGCGTTCATCAAGGAGTACGACATCGACCCACGGATGGCGGGCCTGCGGATGCCGCAAACCGAGTGGGAGCACAAGTACCTCCAGGATTACCTCAAGCTTTGGCACGCGCCGCCGCCGGATTACGCCGTGGACGAGGAAGATGCCGCCGTGATCGACGAGTACCGCAAGCACGAGGGTGTCGACCCGCGCACCGTCTATGCCCGCGGCACGCCGATCTTCTCGCTCTGGATGCACGTCGTGGACCCGCGCTGGATGGCCTGGGTGCAGGCCGGCTTTGTGCTGTCGGCGCTGCTGTTCGTGCTCGGCCTGGGCACGCGCGTCACCGCGGCGCTAACGTGGATCGCCCAGCTCTGCTATCTGCATCGCGATCCGCAGGTCATGTTCGGCGCCGACACGATGATGAACATCCTCCTGCTCTACCTCGTCATCGGCCCCAGCGGCGCCGCCCTGTCGCTCGATCGAGTAATTGCCCGCTGGTGGCGCGGCCAGCGCACGGCGGCGCCGCCGGCGCCGCGCGTCTCGGCCAATCTCGCGATCCGCATGCTGCAGATTCACCTCTGCATCATCTACTTCGTGGCCGGCATCGCCAAGCTGAACGGCCAGGCGTGGTGGAACGGTACCGCGCTGTGGAGCGTCTTCGCCAACTTCGAGTTCGCGCCGATGCACGTCGGCCTGTACAACGATGTGCTGCGTTTCATCTGCCGCGACGAGTTGCTGTTGCAGATGTTCGTAACCTTTGGCTGCTATTTCACGCTCGTGTTCGAGATCGGCTACGCCTTCCTGATCTGGTGGCCGCGGACGCGCTGGCTGTACCTGGGCATGGCGATCCTCCTGCACGGCACGATCGGCCTGATCATGGGGCTCAAGACGTTCTCGATGATTATGCTGGTCATGAACATGGCGTTCCTGCGTCCGGAGGAGGTGAGCTGGATGCTGAGCTGGTTCCGGTTCGCCGCCCCGCGCACGCAGCGCCGGCGCTGGAAACCGTCGCGACCGCGTACATGGCCAAGTGACATCCCGCCAAGCCGCGGGATGAGCGCAGCGAATCCCGCGGGTCGGTCGCTCCCACCCGCGGGATTCGCTGCGCTCATCCCGCGGCTTGCGGCTTCATATCCTTTTTGTTCAAGTTTCCTCGCCGCCGGCGCCGATGGCACATGAGCGATGCTCTGCAGCCTTGCCAGGTCACCCCCCATGCGGAAGCTGTCCGTCCTGCCGCTCCTGCTCTTGCCCGGCCTCTTGCTCGGCCAGGGAGCGGCGCCGGTCGAGACCACCTACGCCAACAAACGCGAGTTCCGCATCCCCTTCAATCCCGGCGCCGGCGCCCAGAACCTCAAGCAGCTTCAGCTCTTTGTCTCCACCGACCAGGGCCGTACCTGGGCTCCCGCGGCCATCGTCGCGCCGGACCAGCAAAAGTTCCACTTTTTGGCCGAGCGTGACGGCAGCTACTGGTTTGCCGTGCAGAGCCTTGACCTGGAGGGCAAGCTCTATCCCGCGACGATGAACACGGCGCAGCCGCCGAGCCTGAAGGTCATCGTCGACACGCAGCCGCCGCTTGTGCAGGTGCAGGCGTTACCGCCACGGGCCGGCGAGGTCGGCGTGGCCTGGACCATCCGCGACGATCATTTCGACGCAGGCGGCGTTGACGCGGTCCGGCTGGAGTATCGCCTGTCCGGCGGCGCCACCTGGCTGCCGTTGTCGGTCCCGCAAGGAGCCACGCAATTCTACTGGAACCCCCGGGCTAGCACCCTCGTCGAGGCGCGGGTCCGCGCCCGCGATCGGGCCGGCAACGTCGGCGAGGGCGGCACGACCGTCAGCCTCACCGGCGCCGGCGCCGGCACGGGCCAGGGCTACCTGCCGTACACTTCTCCCGACGTGAAGCCGGCCCAGCCCACGCCGCCGTCGCTCGACCAGGATCTGCTCAAGCTCGGCGCCGCCCAGCGGCGGTTCGTCAACAGCAAGCGCGTCGTGCTGAGCTGCGAGCTGAAGGAGTTCGGCCCGTCCGGCGTGTCGGTGGTCGAGCTGTGGTACACGCACGACGCCCGCAGCTGGAACAAGGGCCCCGAGTTTCGCCTGAACGCCGGCGACGAGAAGGACAAGCAGAGCATCACCTTCGACGTCCTCAGCGAAGGCATCTACGGCCTGACGCTGCTGGCCCGCTCCGGAGTCGGCCTGGGCGATCGGCCGCCCCAGGTCGGCGACCGCCCGCACCTGTGGATCGAGGTGGATGTCACGAAGCCGACGGTCAAGCTGTCGAGCGTCATCGTCGGTACCGGCGCCGACAAGGGCAAGCTGACGATCAACTGGGAGGCGCGCGACAAGAACCTGACTGCGACGCCGATCACGCTGTCGTACGCCAAGAGCGCCGACGGGCCGTGGGAGCGGTTTGCCGAGAAGCAGGCCAACACCGGCCGGCACGTCTGGACGCTGCCGAGCGAGAATCTGCCGTATCAGTTCCACGTCAAGGTCGAGGCGATCGACCAGGCCGGCAACATCGGCGAGGCGGTCACGACCGAGCTGGTCAAGGTCGACCTGGCCACGCCGAAGGTGAAGATTTTGAGCGTGGAACCGTCGTCGAAGTAGATTCATGGTGTGGTTTACGTTTAGCGCTCGCAGGCTGCGAGCGCTAAACGTAATCCACACGACTCGTCCCGCCACGTGGCATATCATTCCCCCATGGACGCACTCCCCTTCCTCAGCCGGCCGCCGGCCGTCGTGGGGCCGCTTTACGTCTTGCACGGCGACGAGAGCTTTTTGAAGCGGCAAGTGCTGCTCGCGCTCCGCGAGCGCGCTCGGACCTGATTCGGATGAGCAGGCGGTCGCGGTCCATGCGGGCGACCAGGCGACGTTCGCGCAAGTCTTCGACGAGCTGGAGACGGTGCCGTTCTTTCTTGCACGGCGGCTTGTGCTGGTGGACAATGCCGATCCGTTCGTGACACGCTACCGGGCCGAGCTGGAGCGCAAGGTTGGGCATCTGCCCGCGACCGGGACGCTGGTGCTGGACGTGAAGACCTGGCCGGCCAACACGCGGCTCGCGAAGCTCGTCGACGCCTCGGCCACCATCGTCTGCAAGGCGCCGGCCGCCTCCAAGCTACCGCCGTGGTGCGTCGAATGGGCCCAGGTGCGCCATGGCAAGCAGCTCGCGGGCCAGGCCGCGGCGCTGCTGGTCGATCTGATCGGCGCCGAGATGGGCCAGCTCGATCAGGACCTGCTGAAGCTCGCCACCTACGTCGGCAAGCGCAGCCGCATCGAGCTGGCCGACGTGGACCGCCTGGTCGGCAACAGCCGGGCCGAGAGCGTCTGGAAGATCTTCGACGCGATGGCAGCCGGCAACGTGAAAGATGCGTTGGCACTGCTGCATCGCCTGTTCGACCAGGGCGAGGAGCCGATGCGCATCCTCGGGGCGTTCAGCATGACGCTGCGCCGGCTAGCGCAGGCGCACCGCCTCACCGAGAACGGCGTGCCGACTGCCACCGCACTGGGGCAGGCCGGCGTTGTGCCATTCGGCATCCGCAGTGCCGAGGCGCAGATGCGCCATCTCGGCCGCGCCCGGCTCGATCGGCTCTACGACTCGCTATTGCAGATGCAACTCGACCTGCGCGGCAACAGCCCGTTGCCGCCGCGGACGCTGTTCGAGCGCTTCGTGATTCGCTTGGCACAGACAACGTAGGGCGCATGGACCAGGGCGCTCACGTCGAAGCTCGCTTGCGGTTTCGCGAAACCGCAAGCGACATTCTACTTCTTCTGCTCAATCGGTGTCTCCGCGTCATTGCCCCACTCGGACCAGCTGCGATAGTAGTTCGCCACATCGCGCGCGCCGATCAGCTCCAGCGTGAACGCCATCACCGCGGCGCGGCCGCCGGACTGGCAGTAGGTGATCGCCGGCCGGTTCACGTCGATGCCGGCGTCCTTGAAGAGCCGCGTCAGCTCGGCGGCGCTGCGGAACCTGTGTGTCTTCGGATCGAGCGCATCGCTCCATTCCAGGTGCAAGGAGCCGGGGATGGCGCCGCCGCGCTTGGCGAGCTTCGTGGTGCCGCAGTGCTCCGCCTCGGAACGCGCGTCGATGAGCTGGGCCTTCTGCCCATCCTTCAGCAGCTTCAGGATGCGCTGCTTCGTCGCCAGCCGGCCGTCGCTGGGCGCGGTAATGACGAAGTCGCGCGCCTTCGGGACGGTCGTCGCGGTGCTCGTGGGCAGGCCGGCCTCTTTCCATGCGAGCCAGCCGCCATTGAGCAGGCGCGGTCCTTGAGGCCGAAATAGCGCAGGATCCACCACGCACGGGCCGCATCCTTGGCCTTGCTGTCGTCGTACAGCACGACATGGGAATCTGGCTCGATGCCGAGCTTGCCGATCGTGCCGGCCCAGGCCGCGGGATCCTGCGACGCCGCAAAATCCTTGGCCCACGCCGCGGGATCGACCCACACAGCGCCGTCGATGTGGCCCTCGTCGTACTTGCTCTTCGGCCGCACGTCGAGGATGTGGAAGTCCTTCATCTTGCCGGCCAGTGCGGCAGCGTCGATGAGCAGCTCGGCACGCGGATAGGCCGTGTCGCCGCCGAATGCCAGCAGCAGGTTCGTGGCGATCAGGTGCGCAAACATGGCGTGAATCCTCCGGTTGCGGGCGAGCCTGCTTTCAGCTTATCGGGATTTCTTTGGCCCCGGCGCCGCCTGTTCCACGAGCCGCGTGACCTGCCGCGCCCAGCGTGACGGGAAGCGCTCGTGGGGCACGATGATGCGGTACGGCCCCTCCAGCGAATCGAGCGGCTGGCCGTCGCGCGTGTCCGCCAGCAGCACCAGCCGATCCGTCAGGCTCGGGTCCAGCTCCGGCAGCGAAAACACCACGCGATAGCCGTCCTGACACTCGGCCACCAGATAATGCGCCAGCCGTGGTCCGCGCAGCTCCTTGCCGAGCTTGATGCCCGCCTCGCCCAGCACCGCGGCCAACGGAACGCCTTCGTACGTCGCCGGCACGCCCTTGAAATCCTTGACCTCCACCGTACGGCGCGGCAGCCATTTCAGCGTCTCGTCCGTGATCGGCACCGACTTGCCGGCCGCGGTCGCCACCTCAAGAAACGCCGCCTTGGTCGAAGGCGATTGCACAAACTGCAAGATTCCCTTGCCTGACGCCGTCGTCGTCAACAGATAGATTTCGCCCTGCTCGTCCGCGCCGAACGACATGATCAGCGCCTTCGGATCGGCGAGCGGGCGATTGGCGACGACGCGGCCCTTGGCGTCGTCGTAGCGCAGCGCCCAGAGCTTGCTCGTAATGTAGTCGCCGTAAACATAACTACCGTCCAGCTCCGGGAGGCGCTTGCCCGCGGTAGACCAGGCCGCCGGTCAGCGATTTGCCGACGTCGTGGTGATATTCCCAGATCGGCTCGATCAGGTCCGGCCGCGGCCCAACGCCGGCCGTGCTGAACGGATGCAGGCCCTCGCGCAGGCTCCAGCCGTAATTGCCGCCCTTCACGATGATGTCGATTTCCTCGTACAGGTTTTGGCCGACGTCGGACGCCCACAGCTTGCCGGTCTTTCTGTCGAATGCCATCCGCCAGATGTTCCGCAGGCCATATGCCCAGATTTCGGGCCGGGCGTCGGCCTTGCCGGCAAACGGGTTATCCTGTGGAATGGCGTAATTCTTGCCGACCGCCTTGCGATCGACGTCGAGCCGCAGCACCTTCGCGAGCAGCGTCTTGAGGTTTTGGCCGTTCTTCATCGGGTCGTCCGCGGAGCCGCCGTCGCCGAGGGCGACGTACAGGTAGCCGTCCGGCCCGAAACAGATGGTGCCGCCGTCGTGGTTCCAGAATGGCCGAACGATCCGCAACAGCTCCTCTTCGGACGCGGGATCGGCACGATTGGGGTCGTCCTTGCTGACGCGGAAGCGCGACAGGACATTGGTTTGCTTGACGCCCTTGCGCGTGTAGAAGACGAAGAACTCGCCGTTCTCCTTGTATTTGGGATGGAAGGCCAGGCCGAGGAAACCCTCTTCGTTCTGCTTATCGTCGTAGACGACCTGCTTCTGAATGTCGAGGAACACTTCGGTTTTCGCGACCTTGGGATCGTTGGGAAACACGTGGATGACGCCGTGCTGCGTCGCCACGAACACGCGGTTGGAGCCGTCGCCGGCATGCGTCAACACCAACGGCCGATGCGGGACGACGCGGCCATCATCCGTCTCCGCGCTCCAGCCGGTCCACCGCAAGTCCGGGAAGGCGACCGTGGTCCGAATGTCGAGCGGCCGTTCGTCGACCGCCAAGCCCGGGATCGTCGTCGGCAGCGCGGTCAGCGTGCCGGCCTTCATGTCGGGCACGAGGATGAACTTGCCGGTTGGATCGAGACCGAGATCGGCGGCCGACTGGAACCCCGAAGCGATCAGCACCGGCTGCGTCCCGGGCCGTGGAATGGCCCAGACCTTGCCGCTTTTCCAGCTCGTAATGAACAATCGGCCGAACCAGTCCCAGGCCAGGCCGTCGCCGCCGTCGAAGCCGTCGGCGATCTTCGTGGCGCTGCCGTCGGCGATCTTGATGCGCAACAGCTCGCCGGAGCCGGAATCGAGCATCAACAGAAACGATTTGCCGTCCATGACCAGCCCATTGGGGAAGTTGAGTGCCGGGGTGCGCTGCTTGTCGGCGACCACGGTGATCTTGCCTTTCTGCGGGATGCGGAAAATGGCGCCGCCCGTGCCCGTGAGATCGCCCGAGTCGGACACGTAGAGGGTCCCGTGCTCGTCGACGGTGATGTCGTTGAGGAGCTGCGGCGGCGACGGAAACGCGGTCTCGGCCGCGAACACTTCCGCGTTGCCCTTGCGGTCGATTTTCCAGACGCGTTTCTTGTCGGTCACATAGAGCCAGTTGAGCCAGGCGACCATGCCCTTGGGGTCGTCGAGGCCGGTGGCGAACGGCACGGCCTTGCCCTGGTCGATGACGACGACACGGCCATCGCCGTCCTTGTCGAACTCGCCGATCTCGGTGATGTAGATGCGCCGATCTGGCCCGACCGCGACCGATTTGGGATTGTGCAAACCGCTCACGAGCGGCTTGGGCAGCATGTCCTGAGCCGCCGCGGACGCCGGCAGGCACAGCAAGAGCGCGAGCAGCCAGATCGATCGATTCATGGGTCGCCTCGAGTCGCGAGCTGGGAAACTCTTATCAGATTATTGACTGATCGCGATATCCGCAGTCATTACGGCACTCCGGAGGCCCCGCGAGCCTACCTTGGCCCCCCTGCCTGGGCAGCGCGGATCGCCTGCTTGTCGGCCCGGTCCCGGTCTTGGCAGAAGACCTTGTACTGCCGGCGAACCACCTCGACGAGGGAGCGGTGAAGAGATGAAGCCGCCGCTACCGAGCGGAGCTTGCGCTCGACGAGCGGCTCGATCGCAACGACCGGCGTGACGGCGACCGCCTCGGGCGCCCACGGAAGTAGGAGCGCTTGCGTAACGGGGTTTGTCGTGTGTTCAAGCGCGGTGCGGATTACCGCGGCATCGGCGAACCGGTTCTCGGCCAGATACGTGTCGAACCCGCGGCGGCTCCGCATCTGAGCCAGCGCATCGGCGAGGGCGATGTTGCCGGCAGCACACCGCGCGTGGAGCTGCGCGTCGAGGAATTCCTCCAGGTAGGAAATATCATCCCAATCCTTTGCCCGCTCGGTCTCCTTGCTGCGGATGAGATCCGGGAGCGAGAGAAATAGAAGATCCCGGGCGCCGTAAGCCCCGACCTGCCGCCGTGCGAAGAGTTCCGGGAACGGGGCGAGCAGGTGATTGCCTCGCCAGAATTCAAGCCACTCCTCTTGACCGTCGGCCAGGTTGCCGAGGAGAAACCGTCGAAATGCCCCGGGCCGCCAGCTGTTCCCTTCGACCGGGCCAGCGCCCGAAAAGAGGCCCGTTCGGGCGAGCCGGTCGCCGAGGTCGTCCCAGCCGTCGGGCGCGACGGTTAGGTCGAAGTCGTTGGTGTGCCTCTGGAGCCCGTAGAAACGGACGGCGTGGCCGCCCATGACGAGGCAGGAGAGGCCGACGGAGTCAAGCGCGGCGACGATGGCGGCGAGCCGTTCTTCGGGGTTCAATCAATCGCCTCCTCCCATCCCCGGCTGCCGTGCGACCGAAGCATCTGCATGAGCGGGTGGCGGCCGAGTTCTTCGTCCGAAAGCCCACTCTGAAGGAGCCGAACGACTTCGGGGAGGCTGGAGTCGAGGTAGAGTTCCTCGGCCTCGCGCAACGTCTCAGCCCTACCGCGCAGCAAGAGTTGCGCGACCGGGTCGCTCGACACTCGGGTGATGTCGTCTGGTTCGGGTGCCATCGGTCCAATCCTCCACCACTGATTCTACCAGGAAAGTCGTGTTGGGACGCCACGGGGGCCTGGCTCCCCAAAAATACCATGTATGTCCCGGGTCTCGATTTTCTTGACGCGCCGTGTTTTATTACGGACAATAATCGCATGAAGACCCACGAAGACCCCCTGACGACCGAGGCGGCCGACACCAAGGCCGTCATCGAGCATGCCATGAGCGGCAAGCCCCTCGACCCGGAGGTCGCCCGCCGCGTCCGCGCCGAGGCACAACAGATCACCGACGCGTTACGCCGCCAGCATGGCGAGATGAACATCGCCGTCGACCTGATCCGCGAAACCCGTGACGAGGAATGAAATACGTCCTCGATTCAAACGTCGCGCTGAAATGGGTCCTGCCCGAGGCTAACTCGGACAAGGCGATCGCGCTCCGCGATGACTTCCGTAACGCCGTGCACGAGCTGCTCTCCCCGGACATCTTCCCCATTGAGGTGCTGCACGCCCTGACGCGCAGAGCGGCAGAAGCGGATACCCGTCGGCACCGGCCACCGACTCTGGCGAGCCGTTCTGACCGACAGCCCGCTCCTGCTCCCGCACATCCCGCTCCTGGACCGGGCCTACGAGATCGCCTCCGCCGCCCGAATCGGAATCTACGATTGCGTCTATGTCGCGCTGGCCGAGCGGGTGAACTGCGAACTGGTGACCGCCGACGACAAGCTCGTCAAGAACCTTCAGCCGTCGTTTCCGTTCATCGTTCCGCTAGCGTCGCTACCCTGAATGGCGTGGTTTTGCCACTCGAGCCGGCTACGACGGACAAACGCCTGCTAATCCCGGCAGAGAACCACCCGGCAGCCCATGTTGTCGCCGAGCTTGGACGGCGGATTCTTGATGCGGTCCGCGGCGCGGCAGAGTCCCGCATCGTCGCGCCAGGAGCCGCCTCGCAAGACGCGGGCGTCGCCGGCACCGTCGCCTTGCGGATCGACGACGTCAAACGCGGGATACGGCCCCCACCAATCCTGGCACCACTCCCAGACGTTGCCGTGCATGTCGTACAGGCCCCACTGGTTCGCCGGGAAGCTGCCGACGGCGGTGGTCTTTTCGCGATACGGGCCCTCCTTGCCGTTGCCATAGGCGTAATTGCCGTCGTAATTCACCTGGTCCGTGCTGATGGTTTCTCCGAAGTAGAACGGCGTCGCGGTGCCGGCGCGGCAGGCATATTCCCACTCCGCTTCGGTCGGCAGCCGATAGCGCTTGCCGTCCTTCCGCCCGAGCTTTTGGCAGAACTCCTGGCAGTGCTCCCAGGACGCTTGCTCGACGGGGAGATTATCGCCCTTGAAGTTGCTTGGGCTATTGCCCATGACCGCTCGCCATTGGGCCTGCGTGACTGGGTGGATACCCAGGTAGAAGCCCGTCGACAGCGTCACGCGGTGGTGTGTCTCATCGTCGCCGCGCTCGGCTTCGCTGGACGGGCTGCCCATCACGAACGTGCCGGACGGGCACCAAGCGAACTTCATTCCGAGTGAGTTGGTTTCAATCTCGCCGGCGGGCTCAATCTTTGGGTTCAACAAAGATTGCATCGCTGCGTGCCCTTTTCCACTACCAGGCTCTCTCCCCAGCTCACTTGGGGTGATCCCGTTATTCGTCGGGATCTCCCAAAGACACAGGGTGTTGTCGCGACTGCCTGACAGCACATGGCGGCCATCAGGAGCAAAGGCCACGCTCATGACATCGGCATCGTGCCCTTGCAAGCAATGAAGCTCTCGCCCAGTAGGCACGTCCCAAATGCGGACCTCGTGATCAAATCCTCCTGAGACGGCCAGCTGCCCGTCTGGCGAGAATGCGACCCCCCAGATCGACTTCGTGTGTCCTTTGAACGCCGCAAGCTCTTGGCCGCTTTCCACGTCCAAGAGCCTCACCAATTTGTCTGACCCAGCCGAAAGAGCAAAGCGGCAGTCGGCCGAAAAAGCGACCGCCCAGACCGTTTGGGAGTGGCCCCCACAAGAACGGATCTCTTTCCTGGTGTCCGCGCCCCACAGGACCACCGGCCCACGGACACCCGCCGAAACGAGGTACCGCCCGTCACGAGACGCGGCGACACAAAAGAGCCGACCGCTCGTTTTCTTGGGAACTTCCAAATGTTCCCCAGTTGTCACGTCCCACGTTAGTAAACTTTCGCTCTTGCCGGCAGCAAAGAGGTGCCGCCCATCGGCAGAGAACGTCACGCTCATGATATTGTCGTAATAGTCCTCGAAACAGTTCATCTGTCGGCCACTTTGCACGTCCCACACGCGCACGGTGTGATCATAGGCCCCTGACGCAGCCAGACGGCCGTCTGGCGAAAACGCGACACACCGGACCGTCCTCGCGTGGCCCTCCAAGCAGTGCAATTCCTGACCGGTTGCCGTGTCCCACAAACGTACCGTCTTGTCAGAACTCCCAGACAAGACTTGGCGACCATCAGGGGAGAAGGCAACGCCATTGACCTCCTTGTAGTGGCCATCGAAGCGCAGAGGCTCAGACTTGGGATTTCCCTCCGGGGCTAAGTCCGCCTTCAGCCTGCGGGTCGCCCATGCCTTCCGGGCCGCCGCCGACCTGGGACTTCCTTCCGGCGCTAAGTCCGCTTTCGGCTTCGCCAGGTCCGGAGTGAAATCGTGTTCTCCCTCCGGAACCACAAGGTTCACCGGCTTGTCGTCCCCCAGCAACCGGGCGAGGGAATTCTTGGCCTTGCGTGATCCTTGACTTGCCGCCTTGCGGTACCAGAACTCGGCTTGGGCGACGTCCTGTTCGACGCCTTGGCCGTCTTCGTAGCACTTCCCAAGATATATCTGCGCGTCCTGGTATCCGTGCTCCGCCGCCTTCCGATACCAATTCGTTGCTTCGAGAGGCGCCTTTTCAACGCCTTTGCCGGACTCATAACAGAGCCCGAGATTAAATTCAGCGACGGCGGATTTCTGCTCAGCAGCCAGCCGAAACCATTCGATCGCCTGCGCGTTATCTCGCTTGACCTTCTTACGGAATGCGAGACAGTAACCCAGGTTGTTCTGCGCGTCGGCGTCGCCTGCCTCTGCCGCTTTCCGGTAGCAGTCCATTGCCTCGACAATGTTCTCGGCCACGCCTATGCCATCATTTAGGCAATTCCCCAGTGCCACGAGAGCGTGTGCATCGACCTGCGCAGCCGCTTTGCGATACCATGCGACAGCCTTCTCCTTACTCTCTTTGGCTCCGATCCCGTCAAAGTAGCAGTTTCCGAGCATTAGCTGTGCGACTGGGTGTCCTTGATTGGCAGCCTTCTGAAACCATTGACGTGCTTTGGTCAGATCTTCCTGAACTCCCTGCGCGGATAAATAGCAGTGCCCAAGATTGCATTCGCCATCCGCGTCCCCTTGCTCAGCCGCCATTCGGTACCATCGCACGGCTTCGGCAGGGTCCTTTTCAACACCGTCGCCTTGGAGGTAGCAGTCGCCGAGGAGGTTCTGACTTTCCGGGTTACCGGAATCCGCCGCCTTACGATACCAGCTCACGGCCTCGACCTGGTTCTTGTCTACGCCCGTACCACAACAATAGGATTGGCCCATGCAGATTTGCCCCTGGGTCCATCCCTGTTCGGCTGCCTTGCGATACCAGCCGAATGCCTTGGCAGCATCCTCAGGAACTCCGTGACCAGTCTCGTAACAGACCCCCACGTTCCTCTGGCCCTCGGCATATCCTTGTTCAGCGGCCTTGCTGAACCACTGGAAAGCCTCGGCGTAACATTGCGGTAGTCCGTCTCCCGAGTAGTTGCAGTCTCCTAGATCATTCTGGGCGACTGCCAGCCCGCCCTGTGCCGCTTTCTGTAGCCACGGCACCGCAGCACCCGGATCTTTGATTACCCCGACGCCCTCTTGCAAACACCGCGCGAGAAGCCATTGGGCGACCACGTCGCCATGTAATGCCGCAGCCTGCCAGGCCCCGATGCGACTCGTGTCCTGCCGTGCGAAATACCCGCTATTGTCTCCCTTCGCTCGCAAGTCGCCCAGCGCCTCATCCAAATCGTTCTGGAAGGCTGATGCCACCTTCGGTCCCGGCGCCTCAGGCGGGATGGGCGCAGGGATCTCGCGTGGCAGTGGTGTGACCAGCGGCTCTTGCGTCGTCGCATCCACGGGCGGACGGTTGGCCATGAAAATCGCGTTGCACTTCGGGCACTTGACCCGCTTACCCAAATGCTTGGCGGGAACGTTAAGCACCTTGTGACATTGGGGGCATGGGGACTGGATCGGAGGCAGCGGTGGGCTTGTGACGGCATCGAGCATGGAGAGCACTTCGTCGAAGTCGCGGCAGCGGTCCGCGGGCTCACGCCGGATGCACTTATCCAGAAGCTCGGCGAGAGCTCCCGGCATGCTGCCCCATTCTTTCAGACTCGGGGTCGTGTTCAGTAACAGGGCCTGGCAACACATCTTGCCGAAGGCGTACACGTCGCTATAGCGCCCGGGTCCTACGCCGGGCAACTCCCCCAGCTGTTCTGGCGGCGCGTACCGCA
The DNA here is from genome assembly GCA_963834865.1 of uncultured Gemmataceae bacterium. Taxonomy (GTDB): domain Bacteria; phylum Planctomycetota; class Planctomycetia; order Gemmatales; family Gemmataceae; genus CAWIDK01. The sequence goes on along the minus strand of CAWIDK010000004.1, from coordinate 202,889 downwards.
TCGTGCCTGCCACGCTCTGGCCAAGCATCGACTTCTCCGTTGATGAAGCCCCGGCTTTGGTGTCCACGGCTGCCCGCCGCAAAGCGAGGCCGAAGTCGATGATCTTCACCTGCCAATTGTCGCCTTCCTTGCGGACGAGCACGTTGTCTGGCTTCAAATCCCTATGCAAGATGCCACGCGCGTGGGCCGCCCTCATCCCCTCGGCGACTTTCGCGCAACGACGAGCAGCTGATCCACCGGCAGCCTACCCCGCTCACGGAGAAACCTCTCCAGGCTCGTACCAGGAAAGTAATGCATCACGAGGTAAGGGCGGAGACGGTTGACCCGGTCACCGAATCCGACGTCAAGAATGCCGATAATGGTCGGATCGTTGACTTCCATGAGAGCGTGGGCTTCTTTGAAGACGTCGCCCATGCTGCGTGCTAGGTCGGTGGCATGCAGCGTCTTGATCGCCACGCTCCGGTCTTGCATCCAGCCGTCTTGGCAGTGGAACACGGTCCCGAAGCCGCCGGATCCAAGAATGCTGATCGGCTGGTACCTTTCCATCGGGAAAGCCTGGAACCGCTCACGGTCAAGCGTCATTGCCTGCCTTAGGGCGTTGAGGCCATCGGCCCATTTCCCTTCTTCCAATGCGGCAAGGTAGGCGTTGTAGCAGGCTTCGGCCTTGGCTGCGGGGTCGGTCACGGTCCGGCCAACCTCGTCGAAAGTCTCCCGCGCTCGCGCGAAATCCCCGGAGCCGATCAGGACCTTGCCGACGCCGTTGACGAGTGCGGGAAGCTGTCGCCGGTCTGCCTCCGGTAGGCGACGAACGCGGGCCAGCAGTTCCTTCACGGCTCGTCGCTCGTCGTCGCCGCGGATGCTCAGGCTGTCCTGGGGCCGCACCTCGCCGGACTTCATCCCCGCGCGGTCGAGGTGGGCCCTGGTTTCCCCAAAGAGGCGCCGGATTTCTTCCATGTTCGCCAGATGCATGCTGCCGAGTCGACCCAGTTCCGCCTGCACGTCTAGCACGGCATCGCGCGTTTCGATCACGACCACTTCGATCTGGCGCAACGCTTCGTCGAACCGCTCGCCGAGCGATGTCAGGGCCTTATCAACATCGGCGAACGTTTTTGACTGTGCGCTCGACAGGCTTTCCAGTCCGCCGAGCAGGAGGCTGTCGCGCAGCTCCTCGTCCTTGTTTACTTCCCGGCGCAAGAAGAACGAGAAAGCTGACGCAAGCAGCGGCGGCCCGCCTTGCACTTCCTGAGCGAGCAGCTTGGCGAGGTCCGGGAACTCCGGCTTCAGGGCCTCAGCGACCCTTTTCACGGCTTCATACGCACCTTTCACGAGGCTAGTGGGGTCCGTGTACCGCTGAAAGGTCGCGGCTTGCCGGGCTACATCCTGCTGCTCGGGCAGGCTCCCAGCCAATAGCGACAGCCGTTTGCCCTTGAATGCCCGGTTGAGATCGGCCAGGCACGCTTTGCGGAACTCGGCGGGCGACCCGTCGAACGACACGCCTTTGACGGCGAGGAAGCGAGTGACTTGCTCGCGGAAGCCCTTTTCGTCGCCGGAGGCGACGAGCCAGATCTTGGCTTTGTCGAACAGGCTGTCGCCGGCGAGGGAGACGCCGAGGGCCTTCCAGGCTTTGTCGTTCGCGGTGGCAAGTGCCCGTGGCAACGCCTGGCTGTGGTCGGTGAACTGCTGCTCCACGGCCGCGGCGACATCCGCGACATCCACACCGAGAACCTGGCGAACGCCAAAGCAGACGAGGCTGGTGACGGGGTGCATGGGCCTGCCTCCGAACGCTTGCTGTCGGTCGCGATTACCCTCCCAATCTACACCGATTATTCCGTCGCCGCTACGGGGCAGGAGAATTTTCGCCGGCCTCCGGGGTTCCACGAGTCCAGGCGGGTTCGATGACGTATTGCATCGCCCGGATGTTGTCTGGACGCGACTTGAACTTCCTGTCCAATAGGATTATCGTTAGACTGCACGCAAAGGAGAATGCCATGAAAACGACAGTGACGACGAGCGAGCAGCAAGCCGACGAAGAAGCCGTGAATGAGCACGTCCTCACGGGCAAGCCGCTCGATCCGGAAGTCTATCGCCGCGTCCGGGCCAGGGCTGAGAAGATCACCACGGAACTGCGCCGGAAGTACGGCGACATGAACATTTCGGCCGACCTCATCCGCGAAGTTCGTGACGAAGAATGAAATACGTCCTGGATTCATCGGCGGCGTTGCCCTGGGTCTTACCAGAAAAGGATTCCGCAAAGGCGATCCAGCTGCGGGATGATGCTCGCAATGCCGTTCACGAACTCCTCGCCCCAGACATCTTCCCGGCCGAAGTCTTCAACGCGCTCCTGAAGGCCGAGCGAACCAAAAGGATCAGCGTCGGTGAGGCGAAGACGCTCTACGCTTCAATCGGTGCCGACATTCCCGCCCTGCATCCATATCTCCCCCTGATGCCGCGGGCCGGCGAAATCGCCTCCCGCTACCGCGTTGCCCTGTACGACTGCCTGTACATCGTACTTGCTGAACGAGAATCGTGCGAGGTCATCGCGGCAGACCGGGGAATCATCAGTCTTCAATCGCAGTTTCCGTTCATCGTGGCGCTCTCGTCACTTTGATCCAGTTCGATCTGACCAGCGACCCGTGAATCCTCGTAGACTTGACTCGGGTGCGCTTGTTGCTAATCTCCCTGCTGGAAAGGGGAAGTATCAGCATGGCCAACACGAATGAGGGGCATCCGGAACCTTCGCCGGAAGCGAGGTCGGCCCCTCCCGAGCCGCGGACGACGGAAACGAGGCCCGCCGCAGGCGCCGCCCGCGCCGGCAGCACAAGGCACGCACCCGGACCAGCGGGCAGCCCCTCCGCCGCACCCCTGGCGCAAATGGCTGGTGGCGGTCGGGATTGTGGTCGGCGTGGTGGTCGGCGGCTACTTGCTGGTTCCCTGGGTGATCACCGCGCTGAACACCGTGAGCACCGATGACGCCTATGTCAATAGCCACGTGACTTTCGTGGCCCCGCGGGTCGCCGGCCAGGTGACGCAGGTCCTGGTGGATGACAATTACCGCGTCAAGAAGGGAGACCTGGTCGTCCAGCTCGACAAGGAGCCGTACCAGGTTCAAGTGAACATCAAGAAAGCCGCGTTGGTGGCGGCGGAAAGGGACCTGGCGGCGGCCGAGGCCCAGGCGCGCGGCCTGGTCGCCCAGGCACGCAGCAACCGCTTCAAGCTCGAGCACGCCATCGAAGACGTGAAGAACCAGATTGCCAACCTCGCGGCCAAGGTGGCGATTCTCAACGGCCGCAAGGCGACCCTGGAACTGGCGAAGGCGAACCTCAAGCGGGGCGAGGCGTTGGCGCCGGGCGGCGGCATCAGCAAGGAAGAACTCGACCAGCGCCGGCAAACGGTCAAGGTCGATGATGCGGCCGTCGAACAGGCGTTGCAGACGATCTATGCGATCCGGTCCGGTCTCGGGCTGCCGGCCCAGCCGCCCAAGGGCCACGACCTCACCGAGGTGCCCCGCGACCTCGATCAGAATTACTCGACCGTCCGGGAGGCGTTGGCGAACACGCTCCAAAGCGCGGCCCAACTCGGCTACTTTCCGACCTCGTGGGACTCGACGCCGAATCAGGCGGTGGCCGATTTCTACAAGCAGGACGCCCAGGGCAACCTGGACCGTATCTACGATCACCTGGTGCGTGACGCTCCGTCTGTCAAGCAGGGCGAGGCCAAGGTGCTCCAGGCGCACGCCGATCTGGCGCAGGCCGAGTTGAACCTCCGCTACACCGACATTGTCAGCGACATCGACGGCCAGGTGACCAGCCGTAGCATCAACCCGGGCAACTATGTCCAAATAGGGCAAAGCCTGATGGCGGTGCGCGCAGCGGCCTCCCGATCTCTGGATCGACGCCAATTTCAAGGAGACGCAGCTGGCCGACCTGCGCATCGGCCAGCGCGTCCGCATTGAGGTGGACATGTACGGCAGCCGGCGGGAGTTCGAGGGCCGCATCTCCGGTTTCACGACGGGGACCGGTCAAACGCTCGCCCTGTTGCCGCCGCAGAACGCCACGGGCAACTTTGTGAAGATCGTCCAGCGGCTGCCGGTTCGGGTGGAGTTGACGAACTACGACCCTGACCAGGACACGCCCCTGTTCGTCGGCCTGTCATGTATGCCCTACGTGTACTACAAAGAAGCGCCCACGGGGCCGCACGCCGGCGAGATGCTGCAACCGTACGCGCCGCTGCCGCGCTTGCCCACGGATCCTAAACCGTAGTGGTGAGTAGTGAGTGGTGAGTTGTGAGTGGTGGGGGACTCAAGCCTGGGGGTGAGTCTTCGAACCCCCAGGGTTCGAAGACTCACCCTGGGGCTTGGGCGCTGCTAAGACCACTCACCACTCACTTCTCACCACTCACCACTCACCACTCACCACTCACTAAACATGAGCAGCGCGACCCTTTCTCCCCCAGCGGTTAGCCGTCGGGCGATCAATCCCTGGATCGTCGCGCTCGCGGTGGTCATCCCCACGTTCATGGAGGTGCTGGATACCACCATCGCCAACGTCGCGCTGCGCTACATCGCCGGCGGTCTGTCGGCGGCGGTCATCGACAGCGAGTGGGTCCTCACCAGCTACCTGGCCGCCAACGCCACCATCCTGCCGATCTCTGGCTGGATCTCGGCTCGCCTGGGCCGCCGCAACTATTTTCTGCTGTCGATTGCCGTCTTCACCATCGCCTCGGGGCTGTGCGGTATGGCCACCAGCCTGGGGCAGATCATCCTGTTCCGGGTCATCCAGGGGTTGGCCGGCGGCGGACTGCAGCCTTCCAGCCAGGGCGTGCTGCTTGATAGCTTTCCGCCCGAAAAGCAGGGGGCTGCCCAGACGATGTTCGGCATCGCGGCCCTGCTGGCGCCGGTCGTCGGCCCGACGCTCGGCGGCTATCTCACGGTGCAGTACGACTGGCGCTGGATCTTCTACATCAACATCCCGGTGGGCGCCCTGGCCCTCGTGATGTGCTACTTTCTCGTCGATGATCCCGACTACCTGAAAAAGGAGCGGGCGGAACTGCTGCGCCGGCCTCTGAACTTCGACTACATCGGTCTGGGGCTGCTCGCGCTGGTCATGTCGTGCTGGGAAATCATGCTCAGCAAGGGGCAGGAGTGGGACTGGCTGGGCGACGCGTTCTGGCGGGTGCAGACACTGCTCATCCTGTTCGTGTTCGGGCTGGCCTTCCTGATCTTCCGGGAGATGCGGATCAAGAGCCCGATCGTCAACTTCCGCGTGCTCGGGGAGCGCAACCTGGCCGCCTCCTGCATCATCATCTTCTGTGCCTACGGCGTGCTCTACGGAGCCAGCACGTCCCTGCCGGGTCTGCTGCAGTCGCTCTTTGGCTACGATGCCTATGTCTCCGGATTGGTGCAGTCGCCCTCCGGCGTTTTCTCGATCATGATGCTCCTGATTGTCGGCCGTCTCATAGGTCGGGGCATGGACGCCCGCTGGCTGATCGGCGGGGGCCTGCTCGTCATGGCGGCGGGCTGCTACTGGATGGCGCTGATGAACCTGTATATCAGCCCGTGGCAGGTGGTCTGGCCGCGCGTGGTGATGATCATGGGCCTATCGATGATCTTCGCCCCCCTCAACGTGGCCGCCTTCAAATACACGCCGCAACACCTGCGCGGGGCAGCCGTCGGCCTGCTTGCGCTGCTCCGCAACGAAGGGGGCAGCGTCGGCACGTCGATGGCCCAGACCATCCAGGAACGCCGCGAACAGTTCCACCTATCTCGCCTGGACGACACCATCGGTCAGTTGAACCCACACGTTCAAGCGTTCATGGCGAGAGGCCAGGCGTTCTTCCTGCAGAAGACGGGCGACCCGGTCGGGTCGCAGCAGCGGTCCCTGCAGGCCCTCGCCGAGCTCCGCCAGCAGCAGGCCGCATCGCTCGCCTACTTCGACGTCTTCTTTGTGTGCGCCGCCCTCGGGGTCGGCTTGGTGCTGCTGGTGCTGCTTATGAAGCGCTCGGTGGCCGAGAAAGGCGCCCACGTCGGCGGGGAATAGACTCGACCCAAACTTCCGAAGTCTCCGAGACTTCGGAAGTTTTCATAGCTCGGGCGAACTGGCGACTTCGGTGGCCTCGATCTCTATCTTTTCCAAAATTTTCCTCCGTTTGCCGCGCGGTCTCTGCCGATATTTCCGATTGGACGGATTGTGCCGGGGATACTGATCGGGACGCCAGGCAGGCATGACATGACGAGGCGAACCTGCATCCTGCGAGCGCTCTCGATGGCCGGCTGTGTGATCGCGGCCTCGTTGATAAGCGGCTGCGTAACGACCGGCCCCCTCGAATGGATTCACAACGGCTTCAAGGTCGGGCCCAACTATTGCCGCCCGCCGGCGCCCGTGGCCGAGGAATGGATCGAGGCCCAAAACCCCAAGCTCCACAATGGCCACCTGCAAGACTGGTGGAAGGTTTTCAACGACCGGAAGCTCAACTCCCTGATCGATACGGCGTACGAGCAAAACCTGACGCTGCGTATCGTGGCCAGACGGGTGTTGCAGGGACGGGCGCAGCAGGCGATCGCGGCGGGCAACATCTTTCCGCAGACCCAGCAAGCGACGGGAGACTACGGCCGGTTCAACCTCAGCCATACGACGTTCAATAACCCCTCGGCATTTTCGATCCTGTCACCCACGCCCATCCCGCCCGGTGTCCCCATCGGCAACTTCTATCCCGACTGGACCGCCGGCTTGAACTTGAGCTGGGAGCTCGATTTCTGGGGCCGCCTGCGTCGGGAGATCGAGTCGGCCAACGCCACGTTGGATTCTTCGGTCGAAAACTACGATGCCGCGCTGGTGACCTTGCTGGCTGACGTGGCCACGAATTACGTCCAGTACCGGGTCGCTCAGCAGCGGATCAAGATCGCCCGCGCCAATATCTTGATTCAAGAAAAGCTCGTCGCACTGGTCTCCCAGCAAGAGAAAGTCGGTACCGCGAACAAGGTCGACGTGGAACAGCTGCGGACCCTTCTCGAGCAGACGCGCTCGACCATCCCATTCCTGCAGATCGCGCAGGGTCAGGCGAATGACACGCTCTGCATCTTGCTGGGCATGCCGCCGCGCGACCTGGAGCCCGAACTCGGTCCGGGGCCGGAGCTCGACGCCGTCGAATTCAACGCCGAACCGTTGCCGAAGATGCCGAGCTGGGTCGCGGTGGGCATCCCGGCCGACTTGCTGCGGCGTCGCCCGGACATCCGCAGTGCCGAGCGCCAGGTGGCGGCCCAGAGCGCCCAGATCGGCGTCGCGGAAGCGGACCTCTATCCCACCATCTTCATTAACGGCACCATCGGTTACGAAGCGCAAAGCCTGTCCCAGCTATTCGAGTCGCGCAGCTTCATGGGCACGATCATGCCGAGCTTCAGGTGGAATATCCTGAACTACGGCCGCATCGCGAACAACGTACACCTCCAGCAGGCCAAAACCCAGGAGCTGATCGACACCTATCAGAACCAGGTGCTGACGGCGGCGCAGCAAGTTCAGACGGCGCTCCGCGGCTTCTTGCGGTCACGAGACCAGGCCGAGGACCTGACGCGCAGTGTCAGGGCGGCCGTGGCGGCGACGAAGATTCAGGAGAAGAACTTCACCGACCTCAAGGCCGACGTGAACCGATTGTTCATTTTGGAGAACACCCAGGTGCAACAGCAGGATAACCTCGCGGTCGCGCAGGGCAACATCGCCCTCAACCTGATCAACGTCTATCGCTCCCTTGGCGGCGGCTGGGAGCTGCGCGCCAAAAGGAAGGTCAGGGCGGCGCACCGACGAATGGGGTGCCGGAGCACGGACGGGCCGGCGCGCCCGCCGTGGAAGTATTGCCGCCGCCGCGCTTCGGAGTCCCGCAGGCCAAGTAGGAGAAAGGACGCCATGACACGCCATGTGTTGCTCGGGGGCCGCCGGAAATTGGTTATCCCCCGAGCGACGGCCCGCGCGATTGCAACAAATCGCATGGCGAACGTTAAGGCAAGAGCGATCTTCCGCCTCAGCGGGGACTGGTTGCGTATGATCAAAGCCGGATTCCTGCTTGGAATTCCGGAACCTCGTGTCCCCAAAGGCCGCCAGAGGGAATTCGCCATGACGACACAAGTGGTTGTGGGCGCGTCAGCGCCCGGGACCATTGGGAATGTGGACGCGATCCGCGCGGAAATTGCGACCTATCGTCGCGAGCTTCCGCGTCTGGTTGCCGAGGGACATGCTGGGCGGTTCGTCCTCATCAAGGGCGGCGAAGTGGTCAGCATTTGGGACACCTCGGACGACGCCTACCACGCAGGCTGCGAGCGCTTCGGCCACGGCCCATTCCTGGCGCAGCCGGTCGACCCACGCGACCTGACGCGCGTCTTTCCCGAGGGGTTCTGAGTTCATTGGGCCTTCACCTCCTGCTTGGCTGCGACGTGCTGGACCGCTGCCTGACCGTCTACGATGGACCCGGCAGGGTCTTTACCCTTGCTTACTGACGGCTTGACGGCGGGGTCGCGGGGGCAAGCAACGGTCCAGATAGTGCGCAGACCCTCCCACAGCGCCGGCTGGGCACGGTAGCCGACATAGCCGTCGGGCGCACCAGCAGCAGGGCCGTTGCGCGGGCGCCCACGAGTCGCCGCAGCGAGTCGCGCGGGTCGAGCCACACCCACGGACGCCCCTCACCCCCGCCACTCGCCCCGGAGGGCAGCGGGGCCGGCATCGCGGTGGCGGGCAGGATCATGCGCGATTCGACCAGGCCGGCATAGGCTGTGAGCTGCTCATGGATGCCTGCCAGCGTCTCCATCGCATAGGGTTCGCCGGCGGCCGGCAGCAGGAGCACGTGAAACCGCGGGCCGCGCAGGAGGCGCAGCAGCCAGTCGTCGGCGCCGGTTGCCGGCACATGGACGCGGATGTCGGGCAAACGATCGCCGGGGCGTACGCCGTGCGGCGACCAGCGCCGGCCGTTGGTCTCGCCGTTGAGCGGACTATCCGGGTAGTGAATGTCCAGCTCCGACAGCGTGCGCAAAACCATGGCGAAAAGCCGCAAAGCGAGCGAGCAGGCCCACCAGCGTGTTGCGCATGAATCGGCTGAGCGGGTTGCGCATCGTCCCTAGCCAGGTCAGCCGGGCCGCGTTCTTCAGCACCGTCTCGCCAACGCGGGAGCGCTCGTGGCTGTAGCTGTCCAGCAATGACGGCAGCGCGGCGCCGGTCTGGACCAGGGCGAGCTTCCACGCGAGATTCCATGCGTCCTGCATGCCGGTGTTCATGCCTTGGCCGCCCGCCGGACTGTGGATGTGCGCCGCGTCGCCGGCCAGGAACACCCGGCCACGGCGATAGTCGGCGACCTTGCGTTCGTTGATGCGAAACCCCGAGAGCCAGTGCGGCTCGGACAGGAGCACGCCCGGCGGGCCGCGCTCGTCCACCGCCGCCTGCACGTCGGCCAGCGTCGGATCGGGCGGCCGGCCGGTGCCGTGTGCCGGGCCCAGGTCGGCGATGACCCGGCAGCGGCCCGGCGCAAACGGGAAGAACGCCAGCACGCCGCGGGCATGCCAGAACATGCTCAGCTCGTCCTGCGGCAGCGGCCCCTCGACCCGGCAGTCCGCCAGCATCCAGTCGTTCGGCTCCGCGTGCCCGGTGAAATCCACGCCGATCCCCTTGCGCACCGTGCTGTGCGCCCCGTCGCAGCCGACCAGCCAGGCGCAACGCACGGTCTCGTCCGGGCCGTCGGCATGGCGCAGCGTCGCCTGGACATGATCGCCGTGATCGGCCAGCGCCGTCAGCTCGACCCGCCGTTCGACCATCACGCCGACGCGGTCGAGATGCGCTGCCAGCAGCCGTTCCGTCTCGCTCTGCGCGAGCATGAGCGCGTGTGGGAAGCGCGTGTCGGGCAGATCGAGCGTGAGGCGGGCCAGCAGGCGACGGCCGCCGTGAATGTGCGCCGAGGCTCAGGAACATCCCCGCCGCGGCGAAATCATCGGCGATCCCCAGCGCGTCCAGCATTTCCAGTGAGCGCGGCCAAACGACGAGGGCCTTGGAGTACGCCGACGCCTCGGAGCTGCGATCGACGAGCCGGCAGGCGACGCCGTGATGATGCAGATGGGCGGCCAAGGTCAATCCCACCGGCCCGGCGCCGACGATCAGAATAGGGCAGTCGCTCATGGCGGGGCGGTCCTCGTTGTGTCCATCGGCGTGGCGGCCACCACGCTCTCGCGCGGCCGGATGGCTTGCCACGAAGTTTGCGGTGAGCCTAAACGGGATCGACCCAATTCTCGTTCCGCAGGTCAGGCAATGCGTCAAAGTCTCGGTCTGTTGTGAGAATCACCAGTTTGTGTTGACGTGCCAGGGCGGCCATCATCATGTCAACCTGCGACAAAGCACGACCTTGACGGCGCAGCTCGTTGAACACTTCCCCGTATCGTCGTGTGGTGTCCTTATCGAGGGGCCACAAACGGACGTGACGGAGCAAGGGGACGAGACGGCGGCGATATTCCGCGGGATTGGCGGTCTGTTGTATGCCGGCTTCCAGCTCGCACAGTACAGGGTAGGAGCAGATAAAGCGATGCCCGGTCTTGCGCCTTGATGAATCCGCTCGCGTACCGCCGATACCTTGCGCAACGCGGCCGATAGATGGTTGCAATCGAGCAAGAAGTCGGTCATCCGCTGAGCCCCATCTGGCGGCGGACAAAGGCCTTGGCCTGTTCGTGGGCCTGCTGCAATGCCTGCGCCAGCCGTTCATCGTCCGCGGGATCGTTTTTGCGCAAAGCTCCGCGAGCAGCGCGAAATCTTGGTCGATCTCTTCGACCGGGGCAGTGCGGTCGTCGCCTTGTTCGGCGGGCGGGCAATCGTAGACATCCATGGCTCGGATCGTCCCACCCTGCCCGCTTGCCGGATTCTGCGAGCAGTTGCAGCTGCTCCTCGGGTGTCCAGTCGCTATCGTCGTATAGCAGCCCCTTCAGCCGCTCATAGATTTCGGCACGCAAGATGACGTATTGCTGCCCCGTTTCCCGATCCGCAATCCGGACTTCTCCGGCGCCGGTCTGCCTGAGTTCCTGCTGCTGCTGGTCGGTGAGTTCAATCATGGCTTGCTCCTTTTCCCCATGTTACCAACGGCCAGCACCTGCCGGAAGATCATTGACGTGCTGCTGCGATCGCCCTTGCTCAAAGTTGCGGCCCCTTCGGCTTGATCGGCGGCTGGAACGCGTTCGCGCCGGTGACACGCAGCTTGCGCGTGTAGACGCGATCGCCGCAGGTGGCGAAGAGCGTGTCGAACTTGGGGCCGCCGAAACAAAGATTGGCGATGTGCCGATTAGGCGTCGGAATGATGCAGTTGACGCGGCCCGCCTGGTCGCACACCTGGATGCCGCTGCGCGTCGCCACGTAGAGCCGGCCGTCGCGGTCGACGCGGATGCCGTCGGCGGCGCTGTCGTCGGCCGTGTCGGGCACGTGCAAGTGGTAGTATTTCTGCTTGTAGGCCAGGCTGCCGTCGGGCTGTACCTGGTACGAGTAGACCCAGTGCGTGCGCGAGTCGGCAACATACAGCAGCGACTGGTCCGGCGAGAGCGTCACGCCGTTGGGGAACTTCAACCCGTCGTCGACGACCTGCTTCGCGCCCTTGCGGCTGATGTACCACACCTTGCCCGGCTCCTTTTTGTCGGGATTCGTCACATAGATCCCGCCATCGTGCCGGACGACGAGATCGTTGCCGGCAATGCCGTCGGCGATGACGGTGGGCTTTTCGTCGCCGTCATAAGCGAGGATCTGACTGGTGGCGGTGGCGACCGCGTAGAGCTTGCCGTCAGGGCCGAACGCCTGACCGTTGGCCTTCTTCGAGTCGGCGAGGAACTCGCTCAATTTGCCGTCGCAGCGGATCTTGTACGTCTTGCTACTGGGGATGTCGTTGAAAAAGACGTTGCCGTTCTCGTTGGCGGCCGGGCCCTCGGTGAACTTGTAGCCTTCGCCGGCCAGCTTCCAGTCCTCGCCAGGCAGGAGGATTTGTTGGAGCTGCTGCGAGCCGGCGCCGGCCTTGACCGGGGCGGGCCAATCCTTCCACAGCCAGCGCATGGCGTCAGGGAAAATCTTGGTGCCGTGCGAGCCCTCATGGCCGAGTTTGCCCCAGGCGTGATCCACCTCGTAGCCGGCGAAGGTCAAGGAGCGCTCCATTTCCTGATTGGCCATCCACCAATCGCCGCCGTAAATGTTAAGATCCGCGGAACCGTCCTGAAGGAAAACGCGAAGCGGCTTGGGCTCGTACTTGCGAATCAGCGTCGGATAGATATTGCCGCCGCGCAGCCCGACGTAGGTGCCGATGGTGCTGAACACGCGACGGAACGAGTCGGGACGTTCCCACGCGGCCGTGAACGCGCAGACCGCGCCGAGCTGGCGCCACCGATGGCGCGGTCGTTGCCGTCCTTCGAGATGTGAATCGCCCGGCCGTCCCCAGCGGTTTTTTTCTCGACTTCAGGCAGCAATTCTTCGATCAGGAAACGCGCGTAGGCATCGCCGAGGCCGTCGTATTCGTAGCTGCGATTGAAGCGCGGCAGGGCGTCCTTCGACGCGGCCTTGACGATGCCGGGCGTGACGAACACGCCGATGACGACGGGCATCTCCCCCTTGGCGATGAGCTGGTCGAAGACCGCCGGCGCGTTGTACTGAACGCCGTCCTGGTTGACGTAGAGGCAAGCCGGCTTGGCGGGGTCGTACTGCTTCGGGACATAGATCCAGAACTGGCGCGTCGTGCCGGGGAAGATCTTGCTCTGGTCGAACGTGTACTGCTTGATCTCGCCCTTGGGCACGTCAGCCGGCGGCTTATCCTGGCCGCGTGCCGAAGCGATCGCACATGCGAACAGGAGCAACATCAGGAAGGAGAGGCGCGACATGAGGTGTCCTCGCAGGAGGGCGGGCCGGTGTACGAAACTGGGGTGATTCTACGGAGATCGCGGGCGCATTGCCCCACGCGCTGCCGCAATTGCGCAACCAGGCCCGCGCAGCGAAGACTTTGACGGCTGGCGCGATTCTGCCGGCGTTCACCTTGGTACGCGCCTGCGGAGACGGGTTCATCGCTGCGCCGCATGGATAACGCACGGTAATAATTACAACGGAGCCGCGAAACTCGGTCAGATGTGCGAGGGAACATGCCTAGGTTCACCTGTACCGTCCGGATGGCACTCCTCCTTGCGTGCGTGGTCATGGGCGCCAACCGCGATTCCGGTTGGGCGCAGGAGCGCACCGATTTTCCCGCCGAGGCACGCCAGCGTTACGAGCATGGCCGCGATTTGCAGAAAAACGGCCAGCTCGATGAGGCGATCCGCGCGTTCGAGGATGCGATCAAGCTCGGCATGGACGCGTTCCCGCGCGTCCACCTCAACCGCGCCGGCTCCAACCTCGAGCTGAAAAAATACGACACCGCCATCGCCCAGTACACGCGCTTCATCGAACAATTCGGGCTGGAGGCGTCCTGCCGCTACTGAATGCGCACCGCCTACAGCGGCCGGGCGGCCGCCTACGAGAAGAAGGGCGACGCGGAGAAGGCCCTGGCCGACCACAACATGCTTGTAACCTATTACGCGATCGAGGTCGAGATTCTGAACAGCCTCGACGCGCCGGATCGGGACAAGCTGCTTGCCGAAGCCGCGGACGCATACCTGGCGCGCAGCAAATGCCTGGCAGCGCTTGGCCGCGAGCAGCCGGCGCAGCTCGACCTGAAGCGGGCCGACGATTTGCAGGCGAGCGCGCTCAAGCTCGCGAAGAAGTCAACCGCGAGCGCGGCCGTGCCGGCGGGGCAATCCGAGGTCGTCAACGCGTGGAAGATGGCGGTGACGCTCATGGTCGACGGCGTCAGTTATCGCCTGGAGGCCGGCGAGCACAAGACGATTCCGGTATCCGGTACTTCGGCGTCGTGCCGCATCCAGGCCGGGCCGTACCTGCAGACTGCGACGCTCTGGGCCGGCAAGAGTTACACAATTCGCTAAGCCGTGAACGATTTGATCACTTGCCGTTGCCATCGGACGCCGGCGGGGATTGGTCGGCGGGCGGTTCGGGTTTTGGCGCCGCCGGCGGTCGTGGAGGCCAATCGCGTGGATTGTTTGGCCGCCGGGGCCGAGGGGTGCTGTCGCCCGGGCCTTCAAAGACGACTACGGGGGAATCGTCGCTGCTGAAAGTCACATCGCCCCGATCCTTCTGCGGTTCACTCATGGTCATTCTCGCTTTACGACGGAGAACCTTCGCCGCACGACCGGGTCGCCATCGACGAACAATGCCGCATCGTATTGCCCGGCGCTGGAAACGAACAATCGCGGATGTGGAACACGACACGGACTTCCGCAAGCCGTCCAGGAAAGCGGAGCGATCGCCGAATAGAGTACGTTTCCTTATCCGTATCCAGCCGTGTGATCACGAGGTCCACCGTTCCGTCACCCTGCCCAGCCGTAAGCACCGCCGCAAAGGCGAATCGCTGCGGCGAGGATGGGAAATCGTCTGCGTACAGCTTGGTGAACGTGCTCACCAAGGTGATGTTTCGTGTCCCCTCCTCGACGATAACCTTCTCACATAAGGTCAGCCCAAGGGCAATCGGCGGCGGATTCATCGGCAGTCAATCTCCCGTCAAAAAGAAAGACGTGGCGAGAACCCACCCATTCACGCATCGCTTCATTCTAACCTCGCAACGCGGCGCGAGCAACGTGTTGTCCCAGGAAATGGTTGACGGCCGCCGCGCCTTCGGCGACGATATAACGCCAGCCCGCGTTTCCGCATCCGCCCTGGGATTCCTGCCATGCCTCCCGACTCCGACGATATGTCACGCCGAACGTTCCTTCAGGCCAGCGCTGCCGGCCTCGCAGTGACCCAGGCTCAGCCGGCGCCGGAGCCGCCGCGTCCGGGGCCGCGCGCAGCCGCCGGCGCGTCAGGCCCAGCCGAAACGCCGGATCGCGGTCGTCACGACGGCGTACTATTACCTGTCGCACGCCTATCACATCTGCGGGCGGTTCCTGCACGGCTACCTCCGCGACGGCCGGATGCACTATCCCGACTATCGCATCGCCGGCATGTACGTCGATCAGCCCAGGCACGCCGGCGACCTGAGCCGTGAGCTCAGCAAGGACTTCGATTTTACCCTCCACGACACCGTGGCCGGGGCGCTGACGCTCGGCGGTGAACGGCTCGCGGTGGACGGCGTGCTGCTGATCGGCGAGCACGGCGATTACCCCTATAACGACCGCGGCCAAAAACTCTACCCGCGCTACGAGCTGTTCCAGCGCATCGTCGAGGTGTTTCGCAAGTCGAACCGCACGGTGCCGGTCATCTGCGACAAGCACCTTTACTACGATCGCCGCCGTGCCCGCGAGATGTACGACACGGCACGCAAGCTCGGCTTCGGCCTGATGGCGGGATCGAGCCTGCCGGTGACATGGCGCCGGCCCGAGCTGGAGCTGCCGGTCGGCGTCCGGCTGCGCGAAGCGCTGGTCGCGTCGCGCGGCGAGCTGGAGATCTTCGGCATCCACGCGCTGGAGGCACTGCAGTGCATGGCCGAACGCCGCACGCGCGGCGAGCAGGGAGTGCGGGCGGTGCGCTGCCTGGAGGGGGACGAGGTCTGGAAGGCGGGCGACGCCGGCGCGTGGTCGTGGGAGCTGCTGGAGCACGCGCTGGGCCGCAGCCCGTCGCTGAACGTCGGCGAGCTGCGCCGCAACTGCCGGCACTGGAGCGCGCCGCCCGGCCGGCCCAGCTACGTGCGCGGCCCGATCCTCTACCAGGTCGAGTATCGCGACGGCCTGCGCGTCGGTGCTGATCCTCAACGGTCACACCGACGACACGACGTTCGCGGGCCGCATCGAGGGCGAGCCGCGGCCGGCGTCGACGCTGTTCCACCTGCCCGCCCCGCCCGGCGCCGCCTTCCTGCAGGCGCTGACGATGAAGATCGAGGACTTCCTCGCGACGGGCCGGCCGTCGCAGCCGATCGAGCGCACGCTGCTCACCGGCGGCATCCTCGACGCGGTGCTGGAGTTGCGCGTCCGCAAGCACCAGCGTCTGGAAACGCCCGATCTCGAAATTACCTATGAGCCGCCGGCGCAGTCCGGCTTCATGCGTGGCAGCGACACGCAGCCGGCGTGAGGAATACCGTGCAAACCGAGCATCCCCAAGGGAGGTGACGACCATGGCTACTGACGTAAGCAAAAGGAAGAGTTGGGTGCAAAAAAGGCCAAATGTCTGCGGCGGCGACGCGTGCATTCGGAACACGCGGATCACCGTTTGGGGACTGGTGCTCAGCCGCAGACTGGGCGCAGCCGACGCTCGCATCCTGGAGAACATTGTGGGATTGACGCCTGAGGATATCGAGGTTGCCTGGGAATACTATCGGGACCATGCAGCCGAAATCGACGAAGCCATTCGGGTGAACGTAGAGCCGTGAAATCATGGCACGTCTTTACGCCGATGAGGACTTCCCTTTTGGCGCGGTGCAGGTACTGCGCAGCCTGGGGCATGAGACGGTACAAGAAGCGGGACGGCACGGTGCCGACGATCCCGACGTGCTCGCCGACGCCACGGCCGACAGCCGCGCGGTGCTTACGCATAATCACCGCCACTACAAACGGCTCCACGCATGTACCTCGCCCCACGCTGGGATCATTTCCTGCACGCGCGATGACAACGATGCCGCTGGCCTGGCGCAGCGCATTCACGATGCCATTACGGCCCTTGCAAGCCTCGCGAATCAGTTCATCCGCGTCACGCGCCCTAACCCGCCGGCCAAACCGTGAAGGATAGCCGCATGGCCAAGTCATCAACCACTACGGCGACGAAGTGCTCAAGGTATTTGCAGTCTGAAAACACCGAGGCCGCTCGCCTATGACTCGCCCTGCGACACATCCAATCGCCGCGGCTTGCGAAGCCATTTGCGCGCTCGCCCAGGTAGGGTACAATGTTCCTCGCCCCTGCAGATCACCGGCGGCACCCCAATTGGAGATTGCTTGCATCATGGAAATCGCGGATGAAACGGCAGCGCAATTGCGTGAGCGGATCCGGCGCGGCCAGCACGCCGGGCCAACCGCGGGTCACGCGCTCGGCTACGTGCAGGCGAATCTCGTCGTGCTGCCGCAATCGCTGGCCTACGAGTTTCTCCTGTTCTGCCAGCGCAACCCCAAGCCCTGTCCGCTGCTCGACGTGACCGATGCCGGCAGCGCCGTTCCGAAGCTCTGCGCTCCGGACGCCGACCTGCGCACCGACCTGCCGCGCTACCGCGTTTTTCGCCACGGCGAGCTGGTTGACGAGCCGGACGACATCACGGCCCTCTGGCAGCCGGACGCGGTGGCGTTCCTGATCGGCTGTTCGTTCACCTTCGAGAGCGCCCTCCTGCAAGCCGGCGTGCCGGTGCGCCACATCGACGCCGGCTGCAATGTGCCGATGTATCGCACCAGCATCGCGTGCCGTCCGTCCGGCGTCTTCGCCGGACCGATGGTCGTGTCGATGCGGCCGATGACGCCGGCGCAGGCGGTGCGGGCCGTGCAGGTGTGCAGCCGCTTCCCGCGCGCCACGGTGCGCCGGTACACATCGGCGAGGCCGCCGCGATCGGCATTCGCGACCTGGCGCGTCCGGATTTCGGCGACGCGGTTGCAGTGCGACCCGGCGAGGTGCCGGTATTCTGGGCGTGCGGCGTGACGCCGCAGGCGGTGGTCATGCAGGTACGGCCGGCGTGGTGCATCACGCACAAGCCGGGCCACATGTTCGTCACCGATTGGCGCGACGCGGACCTCGAAGGCTAATGGCATGTCTTGCTGAACACCAAGCAATGCAAGCGGTATAATGGCGGATGCCATGCTTGCGCTGGACAAAATCAGCATCTTCTGTTTCGCTGGCAGCTATGGCGCCGCCCTGGTGCTGGAGCTGGCGCACCTGTTATCGCCGCGGCCGGTGCTGCGCTATCTCGGCCTGGGCTTTGGCGTCGCCGGGCTCGTCGCGCAGCTCGGCTATCTGCTCGTGCAGCCGGTCTCGCTCGCCGCGCCGGCGGGCTCGCTGCTGTTTCTGGCGCTAATCCTCGTCGTCTTCTACCTGTACGGTACCGTCCATCACGACCGCCTGGCCTGGGGCCTATTCGTGCTGCCGCTCATTCTGGGGCTGATCGGGTTGGCGGTCCTGTTGCAGGAGCCGAACCTCTCCAGCGACAGCGCAGCAAACTGGACGCGCTTCTTCTGGGCGCCGCGCACGGCATCCTCCTCTTTCTTGCCGCGGTCGGCGTGTGCGTCGGCTTCATCGCGAGCGTTATGTATCTGGTGCAGCTGCGACGACTGCGGGCCAAGGCGCTGCCGGGGCAGGGCATGAAGCTGCTGAGCCTCGAACGACTCGAAGCGATGAACCGCCGGGCCATCCTGTGGGCGTTCCCGCTGCTGACGGCCGGGCTGCTCATTGGGGTCGCGCGGCAGATTCAACGGGGCGACTTCGGCGAAGGCTGGGACAGTCCAAGAATCCTCAGCGGGCTGGGCCTCTGGGTCGTGTTCGCCATCCTTCTGTATCTGCGCTATGGCGTCCACGCGCGGGGACGACAGGTGGCGCTGCTGACGATGCTGGCTTTCGCCGTGCTCATCTGCATGCTCGTCTCATCGCCGCACTCGTTCCTGCAGGGGTGGCGCCATGAACCTCCTGCTCGTCGGCTGCAGTTACAAGACCGCGCCGATCGCGCTGCGCGAACAGCTCGCGTTCGATGGGCCGAAGGTCGGCGCCGTGCTGCACGAGCTGGAGGCGCGCTACGCGACCGAGGCGGCGGTCCTGAGCACCTGCAACCGCGTGGAGCTGTACCTGGCTCGCGCCGACGCTGGTGGGCCCGACGGCGAATTGATTGCCGAGTTCCTCGCCCAGTTCCAGCACCTCGACGGACCGGCGGTGCGGCCGAGCCTCTATCTGCGGCACGGGATCGACGCGGTGCGGCACCTGTTTCGCGTCACCAGCAGCCTGGACAGCCTCGTGGTCGGCGAGGGGCAGATTGCCGGCCAGGTCAAGCGCGCCTACGAGGCGGCGCACGCCGAAGGCACAGCCGGCCCGGTGCTGCACGTGTTGTTTCAACAGGCGCATGCGGTCGCCAAACGAGTGCGGTCGCAGACGACCATCAGCCGCGGCCATGTGTCAGTTTCCAGCGTGGCGGTCGATTACGTGCGGCAGGTGTTCGACCACTTTGGCGACAAGACCGTGCTGGTCATCGGCGCCGGCAAGATGGGCGAACTGACGCTGCGGCACCTGCGATCGCTGGCGCCGCGCCGAATCATGGTTACGAATCGCAGTCCGGATAAGGCCGCGGAGGTGGCCACCGGCTGCGGCGGCCACGCGGTGCCCTGGGAGGGGCTGGACGATGCGCTCGTGGAGGCCGACATCGTCCTGAGCACGACGGGGGCGCCGGAGCCGATCATGACCCGGCGGCGTTTCAACGACATCCTTGCTCGGCGCGGCAAGGGGACCATGGTGATCCTTGATATCGCAGTGCCGCGCGACTTCGACCCGCGCATTCACGACGGCGACCGGGCCTGCCTGTTCAACATCGACGACCTGCAGCGCATCCGCGACCAGACGCTCAAGGAGCGCCAGAAGGCGCTGGCGCCGGCCGAGGCGATCGTCGAGCGCGAGGTGCAGCGGTTTCTCAGCGACTGGAACCGGCGGCGCAACGGCCCGATCATTGCACGCTTGACGGCGGAATTCGAGGCACGGCGGCAGGCGATCGTCAACCAGCTGCTGGCGAAGCTCAACGGCCGGCTGACGCCCGAGGATCGGGCCTACATCGAGGGGGCGTTCAAGCTGTTGCAGAACCAGTTTTTGCACGGGCCGATCTCGGCGCTGGCCGAGGAGACGCACGGCGACGCGGGCCGGCACACGCTGCTCGAGGCGCTGCGCAAGCTGTTTCGGATGGAGGAGTGATTCGCTAAACTGCTAGTGCATCGTCAAGCCTTGATGTTGGGGTAGCCGCATTCGTGAGAATGCGGGTGACGGCGCCCGCATTCTCACGAATGCGGCTACCAAGCAACCCCGCTTTCAAGACTTGACGCGGCACTATTAGGTCCCGCCCGGCAGGCGGGACCTACCCAGCACGGATGAACCTATGCGACTCGACACCGCTTTCCGCCTGAGCTTCTATATCACGCTGGGGCTCGCCTGCGCCTGCCTGGCGCAGGCGGAAGCGTTCTTTCTGGTGTGGTTCGCCTACGGTTTGCTGCCGTTGCTGGGCGCCGTGTTCACGCTGGCCTGGCGGTACGAGGGGCGCTGGGTCATCAGCGAGCCGGCGTCGAACTACTTCGGCATCTTCATCGGCCTGGGGATCGGCGGCTGGATCCTCTTGCAGGTGCCGCGCTCGGAGGAGGATCTCGTTGCCGCCGGCGTGCCCTGGCCGGCAGGGCTGTTGCCGCACCTCGGCCTGCTTCTGTTGATGCTGCTTGCCGTCAAGCTGTTTCGGCCCAAGCACCTGTCTGACTTCTGGGTTATCCAGACCATCGGCGTGATGATCGTGACGCTCAGCTGCGTCCTGGCGGGCGACCCGGTGTTTGCCGGCCTGTTGTTTGCGTACCTCGCGAGCCTGCTATGGTGTCTCGCCCTGTTCCAGCTCTATCGCGCGGGCCGACCGGTGGACGGACCCTTGTTTACGCCGGCGGGCGAACCGCGTCCCGAGGCGGCAATGCCCTGGCGCCACCTGGGCCTGGACCGAGCGTGCCGCTGGTCACTGGCGGTGCTGGCCATCGCTCTGCCGCTGTTCCTGATCATGCCGCGCAGCAGCAGCTCGCAGTGGGTGCCGCAGAAGCTATCGAGCACGGCAGCCGTCGCGCTGTCCGTCGGCGTCGAGTCGGGGATCAATCTCAACCGCGTCGGCACAGTCGAGCTGTCGCCGAAGCCGGCGTTCCACGTGTCCGTCGCCGATCCCGCGGGCAACCCAGCTCGGCTCGACAGCGAGCAGCTGTGGCGCGTCGACACCCTGGACTACTATGTGAACGGGCACTGGACGGACTGGGTGCAAGCTCGTGAATACTTCCACCACAAGCTGGGCACGCCGTTTGGCGGCGCCATGCCAGGCCTGGCGGGCGACGAACCCGTGATGCCGCAGCGCCCGGCGCTGCCGCCGCCGTTGCCGAAGAATGGGCAAATGCCGGCGCTCGCGTCGCCGATGCTGCGGCCCGCGGGCGTGCTCAAGCAAGCCATTACGCCGAGTGTGCCGCCGCCGCGCCCGGGCCAGCGCTACCTGCGCTATACGGTACGGCCGACGACGGCCGGCGGGCTGGTGCTGGCCGAGCCGCTCGATATTCGCCACGTCGGCATCGATGCCATGATCGGCGACTCTCGGCCGGGGCCCGGGCTCGAGCTGTTTTACGCGATTCCCGGCGGCGATTGCGTCCACGGCTACATTCCGCGTCGCGTGGTTTACACCTATACCCAGGTCATCACGCCGACCCATGCCGCGGAATGGCTGCCGGCCCGGCATTACGACCGGGCGTATCACGATTACGTCCTGGCGGCGACGGTGCCCGACGACATCCTCACCTGGGTTCGGAACAAGCTGCCGGATCTGACGCAGCTCACGCCCGCGCAACGGACACTCGACGAGCAGGGCCGCGTGCCGCCGGAGCATCATTCCGCGGTGAGTCACGCGCTGTCGCGCTACCTGGCCCGGTCCGGCGACTATCGCTACACGTTGACTCTAAGACGGCAATCGCCGTCGATGGATCCAACGGCCGACTTCCTGCTCAACGTCAAGGCGGGGCACTGCGAGCGCTTCGCCGCCGCGTTGGCTCTGGGGCTGCGCGGGTTGGGGATTCCGGCGCGTCGTCAAGGGTTACCGCGGTGCCGAGGAAGAGGAGGAGGGCCAGTACGTCGTGCGGCAGGATCAGGCGCACAGCTGGGTGCAGGTGCTGCTGCACGACGGGGACGGGTGGTTCTGGGTCACGCTTGACCCGACGCCCGGTCAGGGCGAGGCACCGAACCCCCTGACGACCTGGCTCGCCTGGGTCACCGAGCTGGAACCGGAGCAGCTGTGGCGCCGTTTCGTGCTCAATTACAACGGCGATTCGCAGGCGACCACATTGCACTACCTCTGGCAAGGCCTATGGCAGAGCTCGACGGGCCGCCACCTCTTGTGGCTGGCGCCTACCGGCGCCGCTGCGCTCGCGCTGCTCGCACTCGCCTGGCAGCGCCGTGGCCGACTGCGTCGAGCGTTGGGCCGGCCGGGGCGCGGCCGGAGCGCCGGGCGCCCCCATTCTACGGCGAATTGCTGCGCGTGCTCGCGCCGACTGGAGTTGCGTCCCGAAGCCGGGCAAACGCCACTCGAGTTTGCCGCCGTTGCCGGCGCGGCCCTGGCGCGGAATCCCGCCACCGACAGCTGGAGTGACCTCCCGGCCCAGGCTGCTCACGTCGTTTATCGCGTTCGTTTCGCCGATGAGCAGCTGACCACCGCGGAGGATGCGACGCTACGGCAGCGGATCGCGGCGCTGACGGCGGCGCTGGCTGCAAGGTAAGGCGCCGTCTTTTGTTTACGTTTAGCGCTGGCCCACTGGGCGCTGGGCGCTGGGCGCGCTGAGCGCGAACGCTAAACGTAAACAAGAATGCAAAACGGCCTGCGCCCGAGCAACGCTGGAGCCGCAGGCCGATGAATCCCGTTACCGAGCGCTGCGCGGGACAAGGCGGGCGAGCGCACGGCTGGGGCTGATTGCGCGTTAGTAGCGGCGCCCGCGGTCGGTGCCGCCTCCATAGCCGCCGCCACCGCCGCCGCCGGCCCGACCGCCGGAGCGGCCGCCGCCGTAGCCGCCACCGCCACCGCCGCCACCGCCACCACCGCCCGCGCGGGGGCCGCGGTCCTCGCGTGGCTTGGCCACGTTGACCGTGAGCGGACGATTGTTGTGCATGGCCCCATTGAGGGCCTGGATCGCGTTTTCGGCCTCCTGGTCGTTCTCCATCTCGACGAAGCCGAAGCCGCGCGAGCGGCCGGTTTCGCGATCGGAGATGACCTGGGCCTGCAGGACCTTGCCGTACTGGCCGAACAATTCGAGGAGGTCCTCATTCGTGACCCCCCACGCCAGATTACCAACGTAGATATTCTTCGCCATCGAGAAAAAACCTTTCCGTGCCGGGACCCCCCCGTATTGGGTTCGGGGCCCATCTTGCCGTCCAGGGGGTGGGAGCGGGCCGACCATTCAGGCCGCCAAGGCCTGTGACATCCCACCGGACGGGGCACCTCGCTTACATGGGATTGACTCACGATCCGCGTGCCAGCCCGGTCCTTTGGCGGATCCAACTTGCACTTTTGCGCGACCGCCGAACCCGGCCCTCCCCGCTTGTCCTCGGGAATGCCGTGCCGCAGCTTCCAACCGCCGGAGAGCGCTCATCGCCCCGACCCGCGAGTCGCCGTACACCCGGGAGGGGATGGACGACGGCAGCCAGGCCGGCAAGGATGCCCTGGGCAGGATTGCCTTAGGGCCGGCTTGCCCACCTTCTCGGGGTCTTTCGGGCAGGTACTGCTTACACAGCGGAGAGTCAGACCAGCGAAAACACGCAGAAAAGGAAAGGGCTCGACCGGACCGGAAAGGGGGACTCCTGAAAGGCTCCAGAACGATTCTTTTCGTCTCCAGGGGAATCGTCGGACGATTCCCGCGGACACTATAACTTTTGTTTGGCCGAATTCCAACAGAAATTTGGAAAATCCTGCGCTTTCGCGCGTCAGGCAAGCTGGGTGCCGCCGGCAAACCCGATTCCGCTTATCGGCGTGCTCCCGGCGCTACTGGCGGGGCCGCACGAAAAACTTCCGAAGTCCTGGAGACTTCGGAAGTTTGGGTTTACTGTTTTTTGGAGTGCGGCGCTTTCACGCCGCTTTTTTCCTTGGTTTTTCTTTGATTTCCAGGGACAAGTAGCCGAAACAAAGCGGCGTCAAAGCGCCGCACTCCAAAAAAGGCCAAGCACCTACGGCCGGCTCGACGACAGGAACTCGTTCAGCTCCTGCTGGGCCTTCTCCTTGGTATAGCCGTAGCGCTCCTGCAACTTGCCGACGAGCTGGTCCTGCCGCCCGTTGATGGTGGTCAGGTCGTCGTCGGTGAGGTTGCCCCACTTTTCCTTGACCTTGCCCGCGAATTGCTTCCATTGGCCCTTGATCGTATCCCAGTTCATAACCGACCTCCTTCCACGAGGGTTTCTGAAGATGGGCAGCGACAAAAAGTGCAAATCGCATGCCCGTTCTGGCCCCGCGGCGCCGCCGCAATCAGCGGTTCGCTACAACAACAACGTCATTGCGAGGGCCGACGAATCATGCGCCAGGTCGCCGCCGGAGTCTGGCTGCTGCGGGGCTTCCCGCCGCACATGTTCAACGTCTACCTGATGGACGACGTGCTGGTGGATGCCGCCACCCGCTGGGCACGCGGACGCATCCTCCGTCAGCTGCGCGCCCGGCCGCCACGGCTGGTAGCGCTGACGCACTGCCATCCCGATCACCAGGGCGCCGCCCACGTCGTCTGCCGTCAGTTCAACGTGCCGCTTGCGTGCCACGAGCTCGATGTGCCGGCAATGGAAGGCCGGGCGCCGATGACGCCGGCCAACTGGATCGTGCAGCTCGGCGTGCGCGTCTGGGCGGGACCGGCCGCGCCGGTGACGCGCGTGCTGCACGACGGCGACGAGGTGGCCGGCTTTCGCGTCATTCACACGCCGGGCCACACACCGGGCCACGTCCTGTTCTTCCGCGACGCCGACCGCGTGGCCGTGGCCGGCGACGTTCTCGCCAACATCAACTTCCTTACCTGGCAGCCCGGCCTGCGCGAGCCGCCGCCGTTCTTTTGCGATAATGCTGCGCAGAACCGCGACTCAGTCCGCAAGCTGGCAGCGCTCAGGCCGTCGGTCGTCTGCTTCGGCCACGGCCCGCCGCTCTATCGCACCGAACTGCTGGAGAAGCTCGTCGAACGCATGGACGCACGGGCCATGGCGCCGGCGCGGGGAGCGTAACGGCGAAACTCGGCGGCGTGGCCGCGGGTAACATCTCGCGAGACTCCCAGCAACCGGCCGGCCATGCCAACGACGGCGACGCCGGCCTCAGCCGAGGTGTGCAGCATGTCCAGGACGTGGTGGATCGCCCTCGTGATTTTGTCCCTGAGCCCGCTCGCCGCGCCGGCCCAGGAGTACGCCATCAAGCTCGCCAAGCCCGCCCCCGGCGACCAGTTCCAGGTCAAGATCGACAACTCCAGCGAAACCGATTTCAAGCTCCTCGACGCGAACGGCCAGGCCGTCATGGACAAGAAGGAGCTCAAGTCGCACCAGTTGACCTACCGCGAGGTCTGCCTCGAGCGCGGCCCCGCCGGCGGCGACCTCACCAAGCTCAAGCGCACCTACAAGAAGGCCCAACGCACCCTCGACGCCGATCGGCGGACGCTCCCCTTCCAGGGCGAGACGGTGCTGATCGAGAAGAAGGACGGCGCCTTCACCTTTCAGATCGAGGGCGGCGAAGCGGTCGAGGGCGAGGACGCCAAGGAATTGAACGAGGAGTTCAACAAGGGCGGCGCCGGCAAGCTGTTCGAGCTGTTCATGCCGCGCAAGG
The DNA here is from genome assembly GCA_963834865.1 of uncultured Gemmataceae bacterium. GTDB lineage: Bacteria > Planctomycetota > Planctomycetia > Gemmatales > Gemmataceae > CAWIDK01. The sequence continues at coordinate 177,380 of CAWIDK010000004.1, read as the reverse complement.
CGGTCAAGGTCAACGAGCCCTGGACGTTCGACGTGGGGATGCTCGTCAAGGATTTCACCAAGGACGGCAAGATCGAGATCGACGCAGCCAAGAGCACCGGCGCCGGCAAGCTGCTCAAGGCTTACCGCAAGAACGACAAGCAGTGTGGCGTGATCGAGCTGACGATCACGCTGCCGATTACGCACCTGATCCACGACGACAATAAAACGCCGACGAAGGAAGCCATGCTGGTGATCAGGCTGGAGAAGGACGGCACGATCGACGGCAGCCTGGCCGAGTCGCAGCTCAAGGTGACGTTCGACGGCGACATCCGCGGCGGCATCAACGCCAACGGTATGGACTTCGGCCTGGAGATCACGATCCGCGGCAAGGTCGAGGAGCAACGATCGCCGGCCGCCAGGTGAGTAGCACTCGCGGTTGCCCGGTGCTGGCCGCGACGCCGCCCGCGTCGTAGTCAAGAGTGTGGACGACATCCGGTTCGCCGGTTCGGCGCGTCGTGGTTCTCGCGGCTTCACTCGCGGCGTCATATACGAACGCTGTTGCCGGGCCCGTGGGATCTGAATCGGAGGGCCGTTCAGGTGCGGTGCTCATGGGGTGCTTTCCTCGGTGCGTGCACACCCAGGAGAATGCCTCCGACGATGGCACCCCGCTCCACGACGTTGCAGCGAGTAATCCGCTGGCAATGCGGGCACAGGTCGGCAATGAGTGCCATTTTCCTTGCTCTCCTCGACAACGTCCCGTCACGGGGTCGCCAGGTAGCTCGCCTCGGCGACGGGGCTGTCGGCCATGCCGCTCTTGAACGCGACCGCCTTGACGGTCATGCCCGGCCGCACGCTGACCACGCCGCAGTACAAATAGCCGGTGGTTCGCGTCGGCGTCGTGCCGTCGAGCGTATAGCGGAACCAGGCGCCCGGCGTTGACGACGTCAGCGTCCACGGCGCCGCCTCCTTGTCCTTCGCCCCGCCGGTGAACGTCGGCGTGCCAGCCGGCGTCTTGCCTTCATCGTAAAGGCCGCAGTCGGGATAATTCTTGACCACGTCCCACGCCAGTCGCTGCATCGCCTGGGCCTGCGCTGCCGTCAGGCCGGTGCCGGCCGGCAGCACCTTGCCCTCCGGCGATTGACCGTAAAAAGCCGCGAACCACGTCAGGTCGACGAGGTAGCCGCCCTTGGCGTTGGGATGCACGGCGTCCGCAAAGAGCAGCGGATAAAACGAGCCGGGCTCGGCGCCGGGGAGCTTGCCGTGGTCGATCATGTTCTTGATCCAGCCCATCGCGACGGCGCTGGGGAGCACGCGCGGCCGTTTGCCGTCCTTGTAGGTATCGCACACCTTGCGCTGGAGTTCCTCGTTGTACAGCAGCATCGCTGCCATCGATTCTTCCCAGGTGAGGGCGGGCCAGAGCTTCTTCATCTGGCCGCTCGGCACCGTGCCCTTGTCGGTCGGGCGCTGCCGATTCTTCTCGACCCACTCGGCATAGAACCAGGGCTGCACGTCGGGCGAATGCTTGCGAATCACGTCGAAGAAGCGGATGTCGTAGTCCGCCTCCTCGCCAAGGAAATGGCCGTCGTTGTCAACCGTGGGAGCCCTTGTAGCTCAGCACGCGACCCCAGAGACTCTTGGTGCCCCAGATGCCCGATCGGAGGCATTCGAGTTGCACGATCTGGCTGTGGTCCACGAACAGGTTGACCTCCGGACCATAGGTCTTGATGTACCAGGCAAACACCTCGGGATCGGCCGCCTCGAACATCAAACGCTCCAATCCCAGCGCGTCGACAAACGCGGCCGCCGCGTCGGTGCGCCAGGTGCTGACGTTCTCGGTGATCCCCTCCGACTCAATCATGATCGTGCAGGCGCCGGCCTCCAGGAAGCGCCGCGCCTGGGCGATGGCCCAATCCGGATCGCGCGTCCCCTCCGCCTCGAGCTCCGCGGCGGCGCTCGCACCGCCGGCGCCGAACTGGATGCCCACTTCCGGCTTGGCCTTCATCCCGGCCTTCTGCACGTCCTCGACGAGCCGGACCAGGTCATCCGCCGGTATGGTAATGAAGCCGCTGGACACCTCGACGATATCGAACCCCAGGTCGCGGCACTCGTCGAGATAGCGGCGGACGGCTTCCGGGCCCTGCGTGAGCACGTGCTCGATGAAGCCGCCGGTTGAGACCTGCACGTCATGGGCGTGGCAAAGCTCAATGAGCTCCGCAAGCACTTTTCGCGGCATCAGACTGAACGAGCCACCGGCGAACTTGAGCGTGTCGACATACGGACCCATCGTTTCCAGGATGTCCTGCAGATAGCGTTTGCCCATGGGCGTGTAATAGGGGCCGCGGATTTCGGTCACACCTCGTACCCGCGGCTTGCCCGCGCGCTCATTCACCCGCAGGAAAGCGAACGCACGCTCAGTTAGCTCGCTTGCTGGCGGCACCATCACGGTCCTCCGAAGGTCACGGTTTGCATTGTTCTTATCCGTGTCATCCGTGCAATCCGTGGTTCATTGTCCTGGGCACGGCGGCTTAGCTCAATTGCGGAATCGGCCGGCCGCCGTCGGTGACGATCGGCTGGGGCCGGCCCTGGAGATCGGTCCAGTGGGCGCCGCCATCGATGTCCAGGTGGCGGAAGACGGTGGCGGCGAGGTCAGCGGGGGTCACCCGGCCTTCATGGATGTCATATCCCCGCGTGTCGGTGCTGCCGATCACCTGGCCGTGCGTCAAGCCGCCGCCGGCGACCACCATCGACATGCACTGGGTCCAGTGGTCGCGGCCGGCATCGTTGTTCACGATGGGCGCCCGGCCAAACTCACCCATCACCAGGACCAGCGTCGTGTCCAGGAGGCCGCGGCTGCTCAGGTCGGTGACCAGCGCGCTGATCGCCTGATCCACCCGGCCCAGGAGTGGCGCCAGGCCGCGCACCAGACCGCCGGCGAAGTGGGCATCGCCGTGGTTGTCGAACATGCCGTAAGTGCCGCTGATCGTCACGAACGTGACCCCGGCTTCGACCAATCGTCGAGCCAGCAGCGTTCGCTCGCCCAGACTGTGCCGGCCGTAGAGGTCGCGCAGGCGCGCCGGCTCCAGCTCCACGCGGAAGGCTTGCTCGGCCCGGCCGGACACAACGATGTCCAGGGCCTGGCGGCGGTAGTGGTCCAGCCGCGCCATGGTGTCGCCGACGTCGAGGTCGCGGCGCAAGCGGTCAAACTGCCGGCACAATGCCGCGCGGTCCTCGGCCTGCGGCACGTTGACGCCGCGGGGCAGCGTCAGCCGGCCTGCGAGCCGGGCCGCATCCACGGCCTCGTAGGCGCCGCCCATCGGGCTCGCGCCGAGCACGTCGGCAAAGAACAGGTTGTCGTCGGCCAGGCCGGCAAACGCCGGCATCCCGGGATCGTTCGGCCCGCGGAAGCGAGCGGCCACGGCGCCCATCGAGGGATGGGTGCCGAGGTGCGGATCGATACGGCTGCGCTGGGCCGAGGGATTGCCCGCCTGCATCGGCGCGGGGAAGTGGTCGGTGCTGGTTCGGCAATCGACCGAGCGGATCACCGTGAAGCGGTCCATCAGCCGCGCCTGCCGGCGCAAATGCTCGCAGATACGGATGCCCGGCACCTTGGTGAGAATGGAGCGAAACGGACCGCGCACCTCGCTGGGGGCATCGGGCTTGGGATCCCAGGTGTCGAGGTGACTGGGGCCACCCGAGAGCCAGACGAGAATGACCGCCTTGCGCGATGTTCCGGCCCAGGGGGACGGCCTCCTGAGCCGCACAGCGCCGCCGCGACGGTAACGCCAGTCCCGTTAACCCGGCGAGGCCGGTCTGCAGGAACCATCGCCGCGAGCCGACGCGAATCAGCGCGCCGCCGGTGGGGCGCAGCGGATGGCGACAGGCGGCGTGTCCGTGGGGGTTTGGGTCCTGCATGTCCGGTCTCCACCGTTTGAAGCCTATTGTCTCTCAAACTCTATAAGCAGGCGCGGCGGGCCGCCAGCTAGCCGAGGACAGGTCCGGGCCACGATCGGAAGTTTATCGGATAGGCTTTGGCTTAGGCCACCGGGCATGGTTCCGCGTTCCAGATGGAGGTTGCATATTCGGCGATGGTGCGATCGCTGGAGAATTTGCCCGAGGCGGCCACATTCAGGATGGCCTTGCGCGCCCAGGCGTCTTGATCGGCATACAGCGCGATCAGTCGCTGGTCGGCTTCCAGGTAGGACTTGAGGTCCGCCAGGTGCATGTAGTGGTCGCCGCTGGTCAGGAGCGTATCGCGCAGCGGAGCGAACACGCCCGGCTCGTAGCGGCTAAAGTGGTCGGCGAAGATCAGGTCGAGCGCCGCCCGGGTTTCCGGCTCGTGTTCGTAGTGCCAGTGCGGGTTATACCAACCGCGGCTCTGCGCGACCTGCTGGGCCGTCAGGCCGAACAGGAAGAGATTCTCCTCGCCCGCCTCCTCCGCCATCTCAATCGTCGCCCCGTCGCGGGTGCCGACGGTCAACGCGCCGTTCATCATGAACTTCATGTTGCTCGTGCCGCTGGCCTCGTAGCCGGCCGTCGAGATCTGGTTGGAAACGTCGCTGGCTGGGATCAACCGCTCGGCGAGCGACACGTTGTATTCGGGCAGGAACAGCACCTTGATTCGGCCGCGCATCGCTGCGTCGCCGTCGATGGTGGCGGCGAGGTTGTTGATGAACTTGATGATGAGCTTGGCAAGGTGGTAAGCCGGCGCCGCCTTGCCCGCGAAGAAGAATGTCCGCGGCGCCATCTTCAGGCCCGGGTTCTGCGCAGCCGATTGTAAAGCACGACGATGCGCAGCGCGTTGAGCAGTTGCCGCTTGTATTCGTGAATGCGTTTGATCTGGCAATCGAAAATGCTGTCCGGGTCCACCGTCTGGCCGGACTGCGCTCTTGAGCCAGTGGCGAACTGCTCCTTGCCCTCGCGCGTGGCTTTACGGAAGGCGTCGCGAAAACCGCGGTCGGCGGCGAGCGGTTTGAGCTTGCTCAATTGCGCGAGGTCGGTGATCCAGCCGTCGCCGATGGCTTCGGTGATGGTGTGGGCGAGCGTCGGGTTCGCGAGCAGCAGCCAGCGCCGCGGCGTTACGCCGTTGGTCTTGTTGCTGAAGCGATCGGGGAACAGCTCGGCCAGGTCCTTGACCGTGAGGGTTCGCAGCAGCCTCGAGTGAATCGCAGCCACGCCGTTGGTGCTGTGGGAGCCGACGATGGCGAGGTTGGCCATGCGGACATGCTTGCGCGGACCTTCCTCGATCAGGCTCACACGCGCGACGCGTCCCTCGTCGCCGGGGAAGCGCTGCCGCACCGACTCGAGCAGCCGGCGGTTGATCTCGTAAATGATTTCCAGTTGGCGCGGCAGCAACATTTCGAACCAGCGGACCGGCCACTTCTCCAGCGCCTCGGGCAGCAGTGTGTGGTTCGTATATCCCAGGGTGCGCTGGGTGATGTCCCAGGCCTGGTCCCAGCCGAGGTGCGCGTCGTCCAGCAACATCCGCATCAGCTCGGGGACCGCCAGCGTCGGGTGCGTGTCGTTGAGCTGGATGGCGGCTTTGTCGGGAAGCGTGTTCCAGTCGGTGTTCCCGCGTCGGAAGCGCCGCACAAGGTCGGCCAGCGAGCAGGCGACGAGAAAATACTCCTGCACGAAGCGCAGCCCCTGCCCCATCGTCGTGGAATCGTCGGGATAAAGGACGCGCGTGAGCGATTCAGCCGTGAGCGTCTCGGCCATCGCCCCAACGAAATCGCCTTTGCTGAACTCCTGAAAGTCGAAGTAATCGGGCGCCTTGGCGGCCCACAGCCGGAGGGTGTTGATGGTCCGGCCGCCGTAGCCCACCACGGGGCGATCGTACGGGATGCCGATCAGCGAGGCCGTCTTGCCGATGATGGCGCAAGGTTCCGCCGCGCACTTCGAATGAGCAGTTCAGCTTGATTTCGACCTTCTCCTGAGGTCGAGCCACCTCCCAGGGATCCGGGCGGCGCAGCCAGTTGTCCGGCTGTTCGTGCTGCCAGCCGTCCTGGATCGTCTGGCGAAACATGCCGTACTCGTAACGCAGCCCGTAGCCCATGGCGGGAAGCTGCATCGTGGCCATCGAGTCGAGGAAGCACGCCGCCAGGCGCCCAAGGCCGCCATTGCCCAGGCCCGCGTCGGGCTCCCGTTCCAGCAGGCCGAGCCAATCGAGATCCTTGTCCTTGACGACTTGCCTCACGAGCGGATCGAGCATGAGGTTCGTCACATTGTTGGCCAGTGAGCGGCCGATGAGAAACTCCATCGAAAGATAGTAGACGCGCTTGGGGTCCTCGCGCTCATAGGTGTCGTCCGTGAGCACCCAGCGCTGCGAGAGAATGTCGCGCACGGAGCGGGCAAAGGCCTCGAAGCGTTCGCGCGGCCCGACCGCGCTCGTATTGACGACGTTGTCGAAGATCAGGTGCCGCTCGTAGAGCGCGTTGCCTGTCCCCGCGAACTGCACGGGGCCGCACCCGTATTGCTCGTGGAGGTTCGCCACGCCGTCGAGGCTGGTTGCGGTCGGAGAAGATGTCTTCTGCTTTGTCGTCATTTGCCGTGTCCTTGTGTGTGTTATCAGCTACGAGGTTACTGGCCCGACCGATTACGGGGTGACGGCGGGGGCTGAGCCGCCAACAGCCCCATGAGAGCGTTCTGTTCTTGAGTTAGCGATTGCAGCTGCTGGACCGATAGCTGGCCGCTAAGCGTCGGCAACGCGTTCTGCACGTTGATCGTCTGCTGGAGCGCGGTCTGCAAGGTATTGAGCTGCTGCAGGGCCAGCTGGCTCACGGCGCTGTTCTGCCGATAGCTGGCCTGCAGCAAGGCGTTCGTCTGCTGCACCGCGATCTGCAGGGCATTCTGCTGCTGCTGGAGGTTCAGCGTATTCATGGGGACGCTCTGACGGTAGGCGGCTTGCACCACGATGGTCGTCTGCTGGACGGCGGTCTGCACGGCGTTCTGCTGCTGCTGAAAGGCGTTTTGCTGCTGCAAGGTCGACAAGTGCGACTGACGGCGCGGGGATTGCGCTTGTGCCTGCCCCACCGAAAGCGCCGCGACGACCAGCACGACGAAGCAGCATCTCGTTGTGGATGAACCAAACATGGTCTCGTTCTCTCCTTCTCCTATTTCGCCGCGGGCGCCGGCTTCACCTGCTGCCCTTCCAGCAAGGCGTCGCCTGGGTGGACGATCACCGTCTCGCCGCCCTCCAATCCCGCCACCACTTCAATCTCCGCACCGTAGTCGCGGCCCACGCGCACGCTTCGGTAATGCACGGCCTTGTTCGCGTCGAGCAAGGCGAGCTCCGGCCCGTCGTTCCGCGTCACGAGCGCCGCGCTGGGGATCAACACCGACGGCGTGGTGCGGACGGCGATGAACTTGACCCGCAAATACATACCCGGCCGCAAGGCGTCGTCCGGGTTGGGGACATCGATCTGGGTCAGCAGTGTGCGCGTGTTGGGGTCCAGCGCGTTGGCGGTGCGCGTCACCTTGCCCGAAAACAGCTTGAGCGGATCCTCCTCCCGGTAGATGACGGCATCCTGGCCGGGGGCGACCGTCGACGCGAACACCTGAGGGACGTTGACGAACACACGCAGTGGGTCGGTCTGCATCAGGTGGAACAGCTCGCGCGTGTCGCTGGGGTTGTCGGCCGTCACCAGCGCCCCGGGGTCCACGTTGCGTGCGGTGATGACGCCGGCGAACGGGGCGATGATCTTCTGAAACGATTGCAGGTCAACAAACTGCTGGACCGTCGCCTGGTTCACCTCGATGCTCGCCCGGGCAGATCCGACCTGCGCGAACGTCGTCTTGACCTGGGCCCGATCCTGGTCAAGTGTCTGCGGCGAGGTCCCCGGTCCAGCGGCGATGTCGCGGTCCAGCGTGATCTTCGCCAGCGCGAGGTTGGCCTCGGACACCTCGAGGTTGGCCTTGGCGAGGGTGAGGTTGGCGCGCGCCTGGGCCAGCTGGTCGTCCACGTCCGGGGCGCTGATTTCCGCGAGGGCCTGGCCGGCCTTGACCCGGTCGCCGATATCCACCGTCCAGCGCATCAGGTAGCCGGTGGTGCGGGGATACAGGGCGGCCTCGCGGAAGGCCAGGGCGTTGCCGGGCAGGTTCTGCTCGGAGGTCGCGGCGGCGCGGCGGGCGGTCGCCACGGCTACCGTCGGCGGCTCGCTGGCCGAGCGGGCCGCCGACGCGTCCAGCTCGCGCTGGTGCCGCAGCCGCGGCAGCGTGGCCGCGACCAGGGACCCCGCCAGGACGACGGCGACAATGGCGACCGTTAGCCCGACGCGCCAGCGAGGGAACCGCTTCACGCCTCCCTCGCTGGCGGGTCGGGCTAACGGCGCGGGTTTCTCGACAGCAACTTGCTGAGTCATCCTCGGACCTCGGCAGGGCGAATGTGCGTTCCTGGGCCGGCAGCCTGGCTCCCCTCGGCCACCGGTATCGGGCTCGACTCCGCGTCATCGTCCGTCAGCTCGGGCCGCGGTGGCTGACGCCGGAGCAAGCTATACATGATCGGCACGAAGAAAAGCGTGTAGACGGTAGCGACCAGCAGGCCGCCGATGACGGCCCGGCCGAGTGGGGCATTCTGCTCGCCCCCCTCGCCTAGCCCCAGCGACATCGGCAGCATGCCGATGATCATCGCCAGGGCCGTCATCAGCACCGGCCGCAGCCGCGTGGCTCCCGCCGCCAGCGCGGCACCGCGGGCGTCGTGCCCCTCGGGCCGGCTGGTCGTTGGCGAAGGTAACCAGCAGGATGCTATTGGAGGTGGCCACGCCGATGCACATGATCGCGCCCATCAGCGCCGGCACGCTCACCGTCGTGCCGGTCAGGTACAGCATCCACACGATGCCGGCCAGCGCCCCGGGCAGGGCGGTGAGGATGATGAACGGGTCGAGCCACGACTGGAAGTTCACGACCATCAGGAAGTAGACCAGCATCACGGCGAACATGAGGCCGATATGCCAGGCCGCTGAACGAATTGTTCATGCTCTGGACCTGGCCGCGGATGGCGAACGTGCTGCCGCGCGGCAGCTCCGATTGCAACGAGTCGACGACGCGCTGCACGTCGGCCGACACGCCTCCCAGGTCGCGCCCCTGCACGTCGGCATAGACCTCGAACACCGTCTGCACGTTGTAGTGGCTCACGACCGCCTCCGAGAGCGTTCGGCGCAGGTGCGACATGTTGCTCAGCAGTTGAGGTTGCTGCGAGGACTGCTGACCCCTGGCCCGCTGCCCCGGCGCCCCAGTCCCCGGCGTCCCGGGGATCAGCGGACTGAGGTGGCTCGGCGCCGACGGCGTGGGTTGGCTGGGACCGACGCCGTTGATGATCGGCGTGCTCATCAGGTCGTCCACGGTCGTGATGCGGTCCGGCGGCGTCTGCACGGCCAGGACGTAGTTGACCCGGTTCTGCGGATTGACCCAGTAATTGGGCGTCACCTGCGTGGTGCCGCTGAGCGATACCAGCACGCTGCCGGTCACGCTCTGCTGGGTCAGCCCCAATTCCGAGGCCATAATGCGGTCGACGTCCACCTGGAGCGTGGGCTGGTCGGTGATCTGGTGGATGTGCACGTCCGCGATGCCGGGGATTTTCGCCATCTCCTGCCGCAGCTTCTTGGCGACGGCGAGGTTGCCCGCGGCGGTTGACGCCGACCACCTGCACGTCGATCGGGCGCCGGCAGGCCGAAGTCAAGGATCTGGCTGGTGATGTCGGCGGGTTGGAAGTAAAAGGTGCAGCCTGGGAACCGCTTCGGCAGCTCCTCGCGCAGCCGGGCGACATAGCCCGCGGTGGGCCGGTGATCCGGCTTGAGCGACACGAGGATTTCGCCGTCGCCGTCGCTGACGGTGCCGTTGTCGACGTAGGCCCGAGTTGTGAAGGACGGCGTCAGCCCCATGTTGTCGAGGATCAGCTCCAGCTCGTTCTCGGGCACGATCTCGCGGATCACGTCCTCGACCCGGCCAAAGACCCGCTCGGTCTCCTCGATGCGCGTGCCGGACGGCGCCCGGACGTGCAGCCGGAACTGGCCGGCATCGACGCTGGGGAAAAAGTCCTCGCCGAGCCACGGGCCCAACAGCAGCGAGCCGAGAGCGAAGCCGAGCAGCACCGCGAGCGTGGCGAAGCGATGCTCCAGTGCCCAGCCGAGCAGCCCTGCGTAGGCCGAGCGCAGACGTTCGAATTGGCGGTTGAACCGGTGGTGGAACGCGCCAGATCGGCCCGCCGCCGGTCGGCGCGTCGCCGTGCTCCTCGGCGGTGTACAGCGCGACTTCGCTCGGCAGCATGTAGAGCACCATCGTCGGCACCAGGGTCCGCGACAGGAAGTACGAGGCGAGCATGGCGAAGACGACCGCCAGTGCCAGCGGGTAGAAGAGCGAGGCCGCCGGCCCGCTCAGGAACAGCACCGGCACGAACACGATGCAGATCGCCAGAGTCGAGACGAACGCCGGCGTGGCGATCTGCGCCGCCGCCGTCGAGGATCGCCCGGCGAATCGGCTTGTTGAAGCCGAAGTTGCGGTGGATGTTTTCCAGCTCCACGGTGGCGTCGTCGACCAGGATGCCGACCGCCAGGGCCAGGCCGCCCAGAGTCATGGTGTTGAGCGTTTGGCCCAGCGCCCACAGCACGATGACCGAGGTGAGGATCGACAGCGGGATCGAAGTCGCGACGATGAGCGTGCTCCGCCACGAGCCGAGGAACAACGAGGATCATCAGTGCCGTCAGCCCGGCCGCGATCGCCCCCTCCTTCACGACCCCCTCGACGGCGGCGCGGACGAAGACCGACTGGTCGAAGAGCAAGCTCCATCTTCAATTCCGGCGGCAGCTGGGCCTGGATGCCGGGCATGGCGGCGCGGACGCGGTTGACCACGTCGAGGCTGGAGGCGCCCTCGCCCTTGAGGATGGTCATGAGCACCGCACGCCGGCCGTCGCGGCGGACAACGTTGGTCTGCACCGCGAAACCCATGCGGACGTGGGCCACGTCCTTGACGTAGATGGGCACGCCGTTGACCGACTTGACGGGCATGTCGTTGAACGCGGCGATCATGTCGGGGCTGCTGTTGAGTTTGACGTAATACTCGATATCGCCGATCTTGGCGGTCCCGGCGGGCACGATGAGGTTCTGGTTGTTGATGGCCGTCTGCACGTCCTGCGGCGACAGGCCGCGGGCATAGAGTTGGTCGGGATCGAGATCGACCATGACCTGCGGCCATTTGCCGCCCCAGGGTTGGGGCACGCGCGCGCCCTGCACCGTGCCGAGCCGCTGGATGATGAAGTTGGCGGCGTAGTCGAAAATCTGCTGCTCGGTCAGGGTGTCGCTGCTGACGGCGATCTGCACGATGGGCACGCTGGTGGCGCTGTACTGGACGATGTACGGCGGGTCGATGCCGGGCGGCATGACCTTGAGGATCGCCTGGCTGGTGGCGGTCACCTGGGCGACGGCGGCCTCGATCTTGGCGTGGGCGTAGAAGTAAATGCGAATGACGCCGACGCCGAACAGCGACTGGCTTTCGATGTGTTCGATGTCGTTGACCGACGTGGTCAGCACGCGCTCGTTGACGAGGATGATGCGCTGCTCGATCTCGTCGGCCGGCATGCCCGTGTACTGCCACACGACCGCGACGACGGGGATGTTGATCTCCGGGAAGATGTCGGTGGACATGCGGTTGATGCTGACCACGCTGACCGCGCCGATGAGCAGGGCCATCACCACGAACGTGTAGGTGCGCCGCAGAGCCAGCCGGACGATCCACATCATGGGTCACCTTCCGGTTTGGAGGAAAGCTTCGTGCTCGCCGTGATACCGCACGCAAGGACCGTGCCAACCCGTCCCGTTGGCCCGGTGTGATCCCCTCCGGTCGGACAGCCGTTGCTGGTCGCAGTCTGCTACTTCGCTTTCTCGAAAACATCCACCCAGCTTCGGTAGGACGCGGCGATCTGGGCTACAGCCTCTTCGCGGGTGATCTTCTGAGCGCGGTAGTTCACCAGCGGATCCCAGAACGTGGTCCGGCCGACCGCGAAGCCGATGAACCCGGGAACGGACGCGGCGGTGGTTAGCCATTGCCGCACTTTCTCGTCGTCCTCGTGACGGCCCAGGACGATGCAGCCGACTCGGTCGCGGCCAGCCCGGCGCGGCCGCGACGACCCGCTTGCAATCCTCGCTCCGGTCCAGGCCCTCGATCTTCCAGACGTCCGCCTCGACCCCGGCGTCCTGCAGCTCGTGGATCGCCTGGACCATCAGCGTGGGCCGCAACTGAACGTCGTAGGCCTTCTTGTCGTTGCCCAGGCGCTGTAACTGAGCCGCGCGGGGGGCACGAGCAGCTCGAACATGTACGGCCGGCCGCTCGCGTGCAGATAGTCCGACAGCTGGCGCAGGCGAGCAGCCTGGCGCCGGTTCATGGCCTTGTCGCCGCCGGGATTGTAGCGCACGAGCACCTTGCAGAAGGTTGGGTCGAACTGTTCGATGTGGCGGGCGAAATCCGCGCCGTACTCGAAATCGAACTCGTCCTGGCCGCTCTTTTCCGCGGGACAGCACGTGATGGATCCCTGCTTGCGGGCGTCGCGCAGAATGGCCGCGCCGAACTGCTCGTCCACAAGGATGCCGGCACGATCCTTCGGGACGGCGGCAGCCTTGAATCCGTCGAAGATAACGCGTTTGATGGCGGCAATCTCCGCGATCTGGTCCGGGCTTAGCTCGCCGTGCCAGCCGAACAGTTCCTTCGAGAACGAGGCTCGATGGTCAAAGGGCAACACGTACAGAGGCTTATCGTAACCGAGTGTCATGGTCATTACTCCTGTGCCGCGGCCGCGCGGTCGGCGATCGCCACGGCCTGGTCCTGCTGAACTCGCCCGGCCGGGATCGACCGATCGCCGTCGCGCAGGTGCGCGAGCATTGCCGCCTTCTCGCTGCCGGTCACCACCCACAAGATGCGCCGAGCTCGATTGATGACGGGAAACGTCAATGTCATCCGCCGTCGCCCCTGGTAGACCCCGGTCAGCGCCACGTCGGCATCGGTGACGTTGAGGACGGGGTCTGCGGGCACCAATGACGCGGTGTGGCCGTCCGGACCGAGCCCCAGGTGGACGAGGTCGAGCACCGGCGGCGCGCCGGCAATCACCTGCAGCGTGACGGCGTATTGCTGGGCCGCGGCTTCGAGGTCGGCGGCTTCCACCGGCATGGCATGGATCTGTTCCGGTTGCAGCGGGGCATGCGCCAGCAGGCTCGCGCGCACATGGGTGAGGTTGCGATCCGGGTGTCCCGCCGGGGCCACGCGCTCATCTACCTGAACGACCTGGACGCCGGTCCACGGCACGTCTTCGCCGGCCAGGGCCTGGAGCATCAGCCACGGAGTATGGCCGCCGCTGACGGCCATGACGAACCGGCCGCGCGCGGCAACCGCCAGCCGCGCCTCCGCGGCAATGATGGCCGCCGCTTGTCGGGCGACCGCATCGGCATCGGCGAAAACCTCAATCTTCATGAAATCACGCTTTCGCCGCCACGCTCGCCGATGCCTGCGGCTGCACCCCCGGTGTCAGTCGCTCGGCAATTACCTCATCGGCCGCCGCTTCGCGGAGAATCAAGGCGGCCTCGCTGTCGAGGCTGATCTTGACGATGTCGGGCTGAAACAGCAGGGCGAACGTCCAGTCAATCATGATACGTATCCGCCGGGCCCAACCCGGCATTTGCATCAGGTAATACGTGCGTCGCACGAACCACGCCAGGATGCCACGGACCCTTACCTTGAGAAGTTGGCCGAATGCCTTGCTGTGGCCGAGGGAACCCATCATCCCCAGCGTGTCGTAGACGAACGGCTGGGGCGGCTGCTCGTTGAAGACACCAGCGATATTGCGAGCCAGCACCTTGGCCTCACGCAAGGCGTGCTGGGCCAGGTTCGGGTAGGGCTTGCCGTCGGGGGCCGGGATCGACGCGCAATCGCCGAGCGCCCACACTTCCGGGCGGCCTGGGCAGCACATGGTCCCATCAACGACGATGTGTCCGCGCTTGTCCTTCGCGACGGGCAGGCCGGCGATCACCGGGTTAGGGACAATTCCTGCTGCCAGGATGATGGTGTCCGCTTCGATGGTATCATCCGGCAGATGGACCTTGCCCGGCTCGATGGCTCGTACCAAGGTGTTGGTCCGGATATCGACGCCGCGCCGCCTGCCGAGCACGCGGCGCCATAATCCGCGAGTTGCGGATTGATTTCCGGCATGATGCGGTCGGTGCCCTGGAGCAACAGGAACCGGACCTCGTCGCGGTTCAGGTGTTTGTAAAGCGGCGTGATCCCGTCCACGAATGCGGTCAACTCGCCGATCAACTCCACGCCGACCAGGCCGCCGCCAATGATCGCGAACGTGAGCAATTGGCGTTTGCGTTCCGGGTCGGTCTCCACGTCGGCGCGCTCGAAGCGTTCGATCACGTGGTTACGGAGCAGCAGTGCATCGGCGAGCGTCTTGAATGTGAAGGCGTACTCCGCACCGGGGATCATCACGCGGTTGGTCATCGCGCCGAGAGCCAGGACCAGATGGTCGTAGGTCAATTCACCGCTCTCCTCGGCGGCATGCAGCTGGACCACGCGCCGCTCCAGGTCGATGCTCTGCACCGCGGCCTCGACGAAACGCGTGGTTTGCAAGAAGGCACGAACGGGGAAGGAGCAGTGGCGCACCTCCAGCGTTCCCGAAAACACTTCAAACAACAGCGGCGTCATGAGCAGGAAGTTGTCCCGGCTCACCAGCACGATCTCGACATCCGCGCGGCGCTTGAGCAGCCGTTCCAGGTGGCGGGCCGTGTAGACGCCGCCAAAACCGCCGCCGAGGATCAGGATGCGTTTCTTCGACGTTACAGCGTCCATGGGGTCCCTTCTCGATCTCGTAGGTCAGGCTTTCCAGCCTGACGTGAGTTGTCAGGCTGGAAAGCCTGACCTACGCTGCATCGGTCAGGCTGTCCAGCCTGCCGTGGGTTGTCAGGCTGGCAAGCCTGACCTACGATGCATCGGTCACAGTGGGGTTTTGCCACCGGCCGACGGGCGTGACTTTCTCATCGGCCTCGCCCGGCCCCCAACTCTTCGGCTCGTATTCGTGGACCGGTGTGCTCGCGCGTAGGACTGGATCGACGATGCGCCAGGCCTGTTCCACATAGTCCTCGCGGGCGAACAGCGTGGCGTCGCCCTTCATGGCGTCCCCGAGGAGGCGCTCGTAAGCATCCATCTCGTCCTTGCCGGGGTGATGGAACGCCAGCAGCTCGACCGGCTTGCCCGCCATCTCCTCGCCGACCGCCATGACCATCACGCCCAGGGCGATTTGCACATCCGGGCTGATGCGGAAGCGCAGGTAGTTCGGCGGCGGCGTTGTCGCGGAATAAACCGCGGGCGGCCGGCGGAACTGCGCGACGACCTCGGTGCACGTCACCGGCAGTTCCTTCCCGGCCCGGATGTAAAATGGCACTCCGTGCCAGCGCCACGAGTTGATCACCAGCCGCAGCGCCGCGAACGTCTCCACCTGCGAGTCCGGCGCCACTCCGCGTTCTTTCCGGTAGCCGGCGAACTGCCCGCGGACCAGGCTGGCCTCGTCGAGCGGCGGGATTTCCTTGAGTACCTTGACCTTCTCGTCGCGGATCGACTCGCTGTCGGTCCCGGCCGGCGGCTCCATCGTCAGGTTGGCGAGGACTTGCAGCAGGTGATTCTGGACCACGTCGCGGATGGCGCCGGCCTCCTCGTAGAAGAGACCGCGGCCCTGCGACGCCGAAATTCTCCGCCATGGTGATCTGCACGCTCTCCACGTGATTGCGGTTCCAGATCGGCTCCAGGAAGGAATTGGCGAAGCGGAAGAAGAGCAAGTTCTGGACGGGGTTCTTGCCCAGGTAATGGTCGATGCGGAATATCGCCGACTCGTCGAAATTACCAAGCAGGATGCGGTTGAGCGCCTGCGCCGACTCCAGGTCCCGGCCGAACGGCTTCTCGACGATGACCCGGGCGCCGCGCGCATCCCGACTTGCCCAGTTGCTCCACGACCACGCCGAACAGCACGGGGGGGATGGCCAGGTAATGGGCTGGGTGTTTGGCCGTGCCCAGTTCCTTGCGCAGGGCCGCGAACGTCGCCGGGGTCCTTGTAGTCGCCGTCCACGTAGTGCAAGAGAGTGCTCAACTTGGCGAAGGCCGCCGGGTCGAGACCGCCGTGCTTCTGAACGCTGTCGCGCGCCGCGCCTTGAGCTGGTCCAGGGTCCAGCCGGCCTTGGCCACGCCGATCACCGGCACGTTCAGGTGGCCACGCCGCACCATCGCCTGCAGCGCGGGAAGATCTTCTTGTAGGCCAGGTCGCCCGTGGCGCCGAAGAAAACCAGGGCGTCCGAGGGGGATTCGTTCATGGGTGGCTCCGTAGTGATTTGCCAGCCAAATCCGAAATCCGAAGCACGAAATCCGAAACAAATCCGAAATCAGAAATCCCAAATCGTTACCGCAAAGATCTTGTTTCGAGTTTCCGATTTCGTGCTTCGGACTTGTTTCGGATTTCGAGCTTCGGATTTCGGATTTATGTCCTATCGGGCGGACTTTTCCAGGTGGCCGCCGAACTGGAAGCGCATGGCCGACAGCAGTTTGTCCTGGAAGTCCCCTTCGCCGCGCGACGTGAAGCGCTCGTACAGCGCCGTGGTGAGCACCGGCACCGGCACCGCCTCGTCGATGGCGGCCTTGATCGTCCAGCGCCCTTCACCCGAGTCCGACACCCGGCCCGCGAACTTCGCGAGCGCGGCATCCTCAACCAGGGCCGTCGCCGTCAGGTCCAGCAGCCACGAGGCGATCACGCTGCCGCGCCGCCACACCTCCGCGATGTCGCGCAGATTCAGGTCGTACTGGTAGTGCTCGGGATCGCGCAACGGCGTCGTCTCGGCGTCCATCTCGTTCATCTGCTTGCCGATATTGGCGCTGCGCAGGACGGCCAGCCCTTCGGCATAGGCGGCCATGATGCCGTATTCGATGCCGTTGTGCACCATCTTGACGAAGTGGCCGGCGCCCGAGGGCCCACAGTGCAGATAGCCGTGCTCGGCGGTGCCGCCGATCTTCTCGCGCCCGGCGTGCGCGGAATGTCGCCCATGCCGGGAGCCAGCGTCTTGAAGATCGGATCGAGCCGCTGCACCGCCTGGTCGGGGCCGCCGATCATCATGCAATAGCCGCGTTCCAGACCCCAGACGCCGCCGCTGGTGCCGACGTCCACATAGTGGATCCGCTTCGGCGCAAGCTCGCTGGCGCGGCGGATGTCGTCCACGTAGTAGGAATTGCCCCCGTCGATGACGATGTCGCCTTCCTCGAGATGGGGCAGCAGGTCGGCGATGGTCCGGTCCACGACGGCCGCCGGGACCATCAGCCAGACGGCGCGCGGCTTTTCCAGCTTCTTCACGAGGTCCGCGAGCGACGAGGCCCCCATCGCTTTCTCCTCGGCCAACTCCTGCACCACCTTGGGCGACCTGTCGAAGACCACGCAGCTGATGGCCTCCTTTCAACAGCCGCCGCACCATGTTGGCGCCCATCCGGCCGAGTCCGATCATTCCCAGTTGCATACGCTGGCTCCTTTAGCAGAAGATCATGCACATAATTGACCAACGAAGTTCCACACGCGAATGATCGGTTGGTCGCGCCGGTCATGCTCGAAGCCGAGTACGCCCACGCTGGCGGGCTCGCAAAAGAAAAATCGCCCGGCAATCGGCGGTAGTCCGAGCCAGCGGGCCGCGATCATGCGGATAATGTGGCCGCTGGAGAACGCCAGCACATCGTCGCCGATGCCGTGGACCCTGGAAATCAAGCGATCAGCCCGCACGGCGACGTCTTCGGGCGATTCACCGTCGGGGCCGCCATCGCGAAAGAGTTCCCAGCCAGGCCGCTGCTGCAGGACGTCGCTGGTCCGCTTCCCCTCGAAGCGGCCGTAGTCCCACTCGAGCAGGTCGGTGTCGACTACGGCGACGGGGCCAAAGCCGGCCAGCTCACACGTCTTCGACGCCCGTTGCAACGGACTGGTGAAGACATGGGCGAAGGAACACTGCTGGAGCCGCTCACCCAGCCGGCGGGCATGCTCCACCCCGCGTTCATTCAGCGGCAAATCGGTTCGACCGGTGTGCTGCTGCGAGTCGGTCCAGGCCGTGTCACCGTGCCGGGCAAGGTAGAGTTTTGGCAAAGCGGATTGCATCGGCAATTACCCCACACGCCCGCCGCCGACAGGCGGCGGGCGTGGCTGATCCCTGATTGGTTCAACCGGCCATCTTCTGAGACACCCGTGCCTGGGCGTACTCCTCCAGCTTGCGGGCGTCGGCGTAGAACTTGCGGATGCCCTCGGCCAGCTTCTCGGTGGCCATGGCGTCCTCGTTGTGCATCCAGCGAAACGTCTTCTCGTCCAGATGGATCTTCTTCGCATCGGACGCCCTGGCCGCGTCCACGTTCAGGCGGCGGGGGACCTCGCCCTCGGTCTTCTCCATTTGCTCCAGCAGGTCGGGGCTGATGGTCAGCAGGTCGCAACCCGCGAGGCGGACAATCTGATCCACCTTGCGGAAGCTGGCGCCCATGACCTGCGTCCTGTAGTCGAACTTCTTGAAGTAGTCGTAGATCCGCGTGACCGACGCGATGCCGGGATCCTCGTCGGCGGGAATGTCCTTGACGCCGCGCTCCTTGCGGTACCAGTCATAGATCCGCCCGACGAACGGCGAGATCAACGTCACGCCGGCCTCCGCACAGGCGACGGCCTGGGCGAAGCTGAACAGCAGCGTCAGGTTGCAGTGAATCCCTTCGCGCTCCAGCTGTTCGGCGGCCCGGATGCCTTCCCACGTGCTGGCAATCTTGATGAGCACCCGCTCGCGCTCGATGCCCGCCTGCTTGTACATGCCGATCAGCTTGCGGGCCTTGGCCAGCGTTGCTTCGGTATCGAAGCTGAGCCCGGCATCGACCTCGGTGGAGACCCGGCCGGGAACTATCTTGAGAATCTCGCAGCCGAAGTCGATGAAGAGCCGGTCCATGAACGCGACACTGCGGGCGGCCGCGTCTCCGCCGGCGCGGACGGCGAAGCTCAGCGCATCGTCCACCAGGCCCTGGTACTGCGGCTGCTGGGCCGCGTGCAACAGGAGGGAAGGATTGGTGGTCGCGTCCTGGGGCCGATGTGCGGCGATGGCGTCGATGTCGCCCGTGTCGGCCACGACCGTCGTGTAGCGTTTCAGCGATTCCAGCAGATTCATGGTGTCGCCTCTTGAGGGGGTCAACTTCGCGGAAGTAGAATGCAATCGCCGTGCCGAGGAAATCTTTCCCGAGCATCGGAACGAGCCGCCTGGGTGGCCGCCGAAAAGAGGCAGTCGCTGATGTGCCAGTTCCTGGCCGCGCACGTTGGCAAATCTACCATCCCGCTGCGCGTGCGTGGCCATGCATTGGTGCGGAAGCTCGCCGCGCGGTCCACAGGCTTGACTGCTTTGCCGATCGCCCTACAATTCCCTGGGAGAACCAGGAAAACACCTCTCGGGGACCAGGGTTCGGAAGTCCTAGTCTGCGTGAAAAGACTTCCAAAGTCTCCGAGACTTCGGAAGTCTGGCGCCCAGCACCGGACAGGTCGGTTCCTTCCATGATCCGCCTTACCCGCGAGCCGATCGACTATCACGCCCTGACCGAGCAGGTCCGGCGCAGCGATTGCGGCGCGGTGGTCGTGTTCCTCGGCACCGTGCGCGACCTGACTGGCGAGCGCGTCACGGTGGCCCTCGACTACGAAGCCTATCCTGGCATGGCCGAGAAGAAAATGGCCGAGATCGCCGCCGACACGCGCCAGCGCTGGCCGGTCGGCGCCCTCGTGCTGGAGCATCGGCTGGGCCGGCTCGAGGTCGGCGAGGTCAGCGTTGCCGTGGCCGTTAGCTGCCCGCATCGCGCCGACGCCTTCGCGGCCTGCCGCCATGCCATCGACCGGCTCAAGGAGCTGGTGCCGATCTGGAAAAAGGAAAACTGGGCCGACGGCTCCACCGAATGGGTGCATCCTTGAGCGACATGCCAGTCTTGACCGATAGCTTCGGCCGTGTGCACAACAACCTGCGCATCAGCGTGACCGATCGTTGCAACCTGCGCTGCACCTACTGCATGCCCGAGGAGGTGGTGTTCCTCGACAAGGGCGCACTGCTCACGTTCGAGGAGATCACGCGGTTCGTCGAGGTCGCCGCGCCGCTGGGGATCGACAAGATCCGCCTCACCGGCGGCGAACCGCTGCTGCGGCGCGATCTGCCCCGGCTCGTGCGGATGATCTGCGCCGTCCCCGGAATCAAGGACGTCGGCCTGACCACCAACGGCATCCTGCTGGCCCAGCAGGCCAGCGCGCTTTACGATGCCGGCCTGCGCCGCATCAACGTGAGCCTCGATTGCCTCGACGCAGACCGTTTCCGCCAGATCACCCGCCGCGACGGCCTGGAGCTGGTCGTCGCCGGCATCCACGCCGCGAAGCGTGCCGGCTTCGACCCGGTGAAGGTCAACGCCGTCAGCATCCGCGGTTTTACCGAGCGCGAGGTAGTGCCGCTGGCCCGGTTTGCCCGCGAGCATGGGCTGGAGATGCGCTTCATCGAGTACATGCCGATCGGCGCCGACCACTGGGAGCGCGACAAGGTCTACTTCGCCCACGAGATCCTCGACCAGCTCGAACAGGACGTCGGCCCACTCGTGCCGGCCGACGATTACGATCCGCGCGCCCCGCGATGGAGTTTTGCTACGTCGACGGCGGCGGCCGCGTCGGCATCATCGCGTCGGTGTCGCGGCCGTTCTGCCTGAGCTGCAACCGCGTCCGCCTCACCGCCGAGGGCAAGCTGCGCAACTGCCTGTTCGCGCTCGACGAGGTCGACCTCAAGCCGCTCTTGCGCGGCGGCGCCCGGATGAGCAGATTGCCGAGCTGGTGCGGAAAAACGTCGCCGCCAAGTGGGAGGGGCACGAGATCAACACGGCGCGCTTCATCAAACCGCTGCGGACCATGCACTCGATTGGGGGCTAAGTCACGGTGCGCGATTCGGCTGCACGTCTTCTGTGGGGTACGTTTTTTACGTGCCGATTTTCCTCGGGCACTCGGGCACGTAAGAAACGTGCCCCACAAACGCTGCCGCGGTCTCCGGGAAGCTAAACATGGCGGAGCTGCGTCTGATCCCGCTGGGCGTCGGCAACGCGTTCTCAGCGCTCTATTACTCCACCAGCCTCGCGCTGGTCGCAGCGGACGGGCGCTGGCTGCTCATCGATTGTCCGCATCCGATTCGCAAAATCCTGCGCAAGGCGCGCCTGTCCAGTGGGCTGGAGCTGCCGCTCGCCAAGCTAGCCGGCATCGCGCTGACGCATCTGCACGCCGATCATGCGTCGGGCCTGGAGGGGCTGGGCGCGTTCGTCAAGTACGTCGTGATGAGCTCCCACCCGGTGGACCTGTTCGCGGGGCCCAGCGTGCTCGATTGTTTGCGGCAGCGGCCCGAGGCAGAGTGGTTCCATCTCGTTCCCCTCGTCGGCGCCTGCCGGGCGGGGCCGTTCACCATCGAGGCGCGGCCGGTCACGCATGGCGACGAGCAGGCCTACGCGCTGCGCATTGCTTGCGGCGGGCGATCGGTCGGGCACAGCGGCGACACGGTGTTTGATCCCGACCTGATCCGCTGGCTCGACGCCGCCGACGTGGTCGTACACGAGGCGGGGGCCGAGAGCGAGCCGAGCACGCATCACACCGCGTACCGCCAGCTCGCGGCGCTGCCCGAGCCGCTGCGCGGCAAACTGCGACTGGTACATTTTCCGGATGAGTTTGATCTGCGAAGTAGCGTGATCGAGCCGCTCATGCAAGGGCGCGTTTACGAAGTGGGAGCCGACCGGAAAAAATCCTGAAAAATCTTGGCTGGTTTTCAGAATATCTCGCATTGAGTATGTCGGACTTCGTTCACTCCTCCTCGGAGGATCCCAGCCATTACCGACGAACAAGTCTTTCTGGCGGCCCTCGACTCCTGCCGACGGAGGCCGAGTGGGAGTACGGCCGGAACGATCGCTACGACAAGGGGGAGCGCCGCCACACGCTCACACTCGGCCTTCGCGCTGCAGCCGCTTGCACAGGAGCAGCGAGTAGACCGCCGGCCAGAGCACCGCCGCCATCAGCAGCACCAATGCGATCCAGTAGGGCAGGCCGATGAGCACGAGGATCGCGCCGATCACGCCGGTCGGCATCCAGATCCACGCGGCGAGCCGATGCGTGCGCACCCAGACCGCCTCACTGGCGAGCGTCCACGGCGTGCGGATCCCCATCCAGAAATTGCGCTGCACCTTGCCGATGACGTTGGCCATCAGCGCGAACAGGACGAAGAAGCCCGCGACGAACAGCGGGCCGAACCACGGGCTGTCCACGGGATTCTCCAGCGTCGCCGCCCAGACCTGCAACACAAACAGATAGGCGACAAAGCCGACCACCAGGGTGAATACATACCCCCAGGTGCCGCCAAAGCGATCCACCTCATAGTTGCGCGGCGACAACAGCGGCAGAATGCCCATGGCAAGAACCAGGAGCGCCATCGTGCCTGGGAAGATCAACAGATATGGCAATATATGTTCCCGCGCGACCCAGTCGTCTGGCTGCATGTGGATGTTCCAGTGGGTCAGGATCCGTTCCTGGAACACATCGGGCCAGACGAGGCCCAGGGCCAGGGCGGCGGCCAGGGTGGCGACGGTCAGGGTGAGCGAGACGACAAACCAGCGGGTCATGACTCGCCTTCTTTCTCGGCGGCGGCCGCGGGCGAAAACAGGTCCCACAGGACGACCGCCAGGTCCTGCATGACCGTCGTGTTCAGGGCATAGAGAATCTGCTGCCCGTCGCGCCGCGTCGTCACCAAATCGGCCTGCTTGAGCAAGCTGAAATGGTGCGACATCGACGGCTTGCTCATGTCAAAGTGCTGCGCCAGCTGCCCGGCCGACAGCTCACCCTGCCGCAAGAGTCGCAGGATCTCGCGCCGCGTCGGATCGGCGAGGGCGCGAAAAACCTCGTTGGTCGACATGGGGCCTTGTTCCTTCCGCTTCGTGGGCGCCGCAGCTTGCGTCGCCAAGCCACCGACCCGACCACGAACGTCTGCTCCGTTTATTAGGTAATTAGACAAACGTCTAAATAATAATAGCGCGAACATGCCGGCAGGTCAAGGCCTTGGCGGCTAGTTTGTGGCAAATATTGACTGCTGGGCAGCCAATGCGCCCAATCATAAGGCTTTGCCGCGGAGGTCTTTACGCCGAAGGCGTTGCATATCAAAGCCCAGGGCAAGCGTAGCGCCGCCCTGGGTAACGAGGCGCAACAGAGGATCTACTACCCCGAAGGGGTTTCATCAAACATGACCGCCCGTTGATAGAACCCCTTCGGGGTAGGGAGAATCGATATTACGCTCCGTAACCCAGGGCGGCGCTACGCTTGCCCTGGGCTTTGATATACAACGCCTTCGGCGTAAAGACATAGGACAAGTACGGCAGCGATACCAGTCCATTGGTTGCATTGGTTGCGCAGCAGTCAATAATTTCTCAGCAGAGTGGAACCCGGCACCGAGAGACATCCGAATTGTATAGGCCCGGTAGGGCCGGCGGATTGTAGCCCCGGCCGAGTCTGCGAGGCCGGGGTTCGGGATGCTGGCCAAACAGTGTAGGCCCGTAAGGCCGGCGGAACGGGCCTACACGCTTCCGCCGGCCCAACGGGCCTGACACCTGTGTCCTGATGCTAACCCCGGCCTCGCAGACTCGGCCGGGGCTACAGTCCGCCGGCCCTACCGGGCCTACAGCCAGCCGCATTTTGCTCTGTTCGGCGCCGAGTACGGCACCAAGATGAGGGGGTGTAGGCCGGTCGCGGTGCCGTAACGTCGAGCCTGATCGACTGCCGGGCACCTGCCGCTGAAGAATTGGAGTTGGGCATTTCGTTCGCGTTCAAGACGGCCCCGTGTCAAGTCCCGGCAATCCGTAGCGGAACGCGTCGCCGCGCCGGCCGGTGCCGGTGCGCGTCAGCAGGTCGCGCGCACATGCCGATTCCAGCCAGCGCCAGAGCGTGCCCGGGTCAGGACGCTCCAGGTCGGCCGGCCAGCAAAGCATGGATTTCGGCACGCGTCAAGGGGCCGGACGCCGAACCGAGGATGCGCAGCAGCCGGGGCCAGAACCGCGGCAGCACCGGAAGCGGATCGGGCAAAACCGATGCGTCCGTGCCGTCCGCATTGAACTCGAAGCGCATGCGCGACGGCGTCTGCGCGAAGCCGGCGTGGCCGAGCAATTCCCGACAGCGGTCGCCAGGGGCAGGGCGGCGCAGCTCCAGGACGATGTCGGCGCCGAAGTCGGGACCCATTGCAGGTCGAGCCTCAGATGGCGTGTGCAATAGCAGGATTGCCTGACCGGCCTCGTGGAGCCGGTGTAACGGGATGAACGGCTCGCACGGCATGGGCGCGCGCGTCGGCGGGCAGCGACAGGATCAACTCCAGCGGATCGAATACGACGAGATCCACCCCATGTTCGCGACGCAGCTCCAGCAGGCGCGCGAACACCGCGGTAATATCCGCGAGGGCCGCGGGACCGGAACGCGGATTGAAGAAGCACATGGATCGGCCGAGCGGCAGCACGCGCAGGCGCTCGCGCCAGAACAGCAGCGTGCGGCTCGTGACGATTGCGGTCACGCCTTGACGGACCGGCTGGCCAAGGAGCGTGCCGGCGGCGACGCGCCGGGCGAGCAGCAGCCGCAGCAGGGCGGTCTTGCCGGATCGCCAGGGACCGCGCAGCAACGTGCTGTGGCCGGGCGCGAGCCAGCCGGGCCAGAGCCACTCACGCGGCGGGTGCGGACGAACGAGCGTGTCGGACCAGCGTGCGGCAATCATGGCCTCTTGAGCGTAGTGGGTCGGCGCGGCGCCGGGGGAGAGCGGATGCACGGTTTTTTCGTTGCGCCGTTGCGCTCAATTGCAAGTCGGCGAGGGGGTGTCCCGCGCGGGAGCGAAACGAAGTTGCTGGGGCGGGGGGGGCGGCGCCTGAATAGATGCAGAAAATGCTTGCCCTCGCGGTCTCTCTCTGCCAAGATAAGGGAAACGAATTGCTCGCCCGCGATCCCGCCTGCCTTGCCCCGCGTTTTGAACGCTTCGACGATCCTGCCTGGGAGTGTGCTGATGAGACTGCTGCGACGTGTGGCGCTGGCCGCCGCGTTCTTCACGCTGGCCGGGCTGGCTGTGTCCGCTCAGGATGCCGCCAAGAAGGACAAGGTCCCGGACAAGATCAGTTACTACAAGGACGTGCGCCCGCTGTTTCAGCAGCACTGCCAGGGCTGCCATCAGCCGGCCAAGGCGCAGGGCGGCTACGTCATGACCGACTTTGCCGAGCTGCTCAAGAAAACCGACGGCGGCGATATCGGCGTGTTGCCGGGCAGCCCCGACAAGAGCGCCGTCTATCGCCAGATCACGCCGCAACATGGGAAGCCGCCGGCCATGCCGCGCGGCAAGGATCCGTTGCTCGGGCGCGACGTGACCATTATCAAGCGCTGGATCGAGCAAGGGGCCCTCGACGACACGCCCGCCTCAGCCAAGCTGCTGGCGGTCGATGCGGAACATCCGCCGGTTTACGAACTGCCGCCGGTCATCGACGGCGTTGCGTTCAGCCCCGACGGCAGCGTGCTCGCGGTCACCGGCTATCACGAGGTGCTGCTGCACAAGGCCGACGGCACCGGCCTGGTGGCGCGCCTCGTCGGCATCTCCGAACGCGTCCAATCGCTGGCGTTCAGCCCCGACGGCAAGACCCTGGCGGTCACCGGCGGCAACCCGGGCCGATTCGGTGAGGTGCAGCTGTGGGACGTCGCCAAACGCAAGCTTAGGCTGTCGCTGCCGATCACCTTCGACACCATCTACGGCGCGAGCTGGTCGCCCAACGGCAAGCTCGTCGCCTTCGGCGGGGCCGACAACTCGCTGCGGGCCATCGACGCCGAGACCGGCAAGCAAGTGCTGTACCAGGGCGGCCACAGCGACTGGGTGCTCGACACCGTGTTTTCCAAGACGGGCGGGCACCTCGTATCGGTGAGCCGCGATCGCTCGACGAAGCTGACCGAGGTCGCGACGGAACGCCTCGAGGACAACATCACCAGCATCACACCGGGCGCGCTCAAGGGTGGCTTGCAGGCGGTGGACCGGCATCCGCAGAAAGATGAGCTGCTCATCGGCGGCGCGGACGGCACGGCGAAGCTGTATCAGATGTTTCGCACCAAGCCGCGCCAAATCGGCGACGACTTTAATTTCATTCGCGCGATGACGCCGCCGATGCCGGGCCGCATCTTTGCCGCGAAGTTCAGCCCCGACGGCAGCCGGGCCATCGTCGGCTCGTCCAGCGACGGCAAGGGCGAGGCGCGTGTCTACGAGGTGGCGACCGGCAAGCTCGTGTCGACCCTGCAGGGCATTCGCGGGCCGATCTACGCGGTGGCGCATCATCCCAAGGACAAGCTGGTCGCGTCCGCGGGATTCGATGGCACGGTTTATCTGCACAATCCGGACAATGGCCAGCTCATCCGCGAGTTTGTGCCAGTGCCGTTGGCCGCGATCAAAACCGCCGGGAAATGACTCCGCCAGCGGGGCTTGCCTTATTTGGAGTGCGGCGCTTTTCCGCCGCTGTGTTTTGATTGCTTTTCGTTGAAAAACCAAAGAAACAAAGCGGCGGAAAAGCGCCGCACTCCAAAAAAGGCAAGCCCACCGAACGAGGCTGCAATGGGCCCGCGATTCTACCTTCTAGGTGCTCTGACGCTCGCCCTTTGCCTGGGTCATCCGGCGCCGGCGTGCGCCCAGTTGACGACCGAAGAGTTGAAGGCGTTCGACCAACTCCTCATGGAACCGGACGAGAAGCCATCGTTCGAGAAGCGCTTGCGAATGATAGGCGAAGCCATCGAGCGCTGGGGCGACCCAAAGCGCATGCCGAGCAGTTCCTACGGGGTTGGTCTCAAAGGCGCTCGGATCCCATTCAGGGAAGGCCAGCCGTTTCTGGATAAATTCCTCGACCACAAGGCGGAAGCCACGAAACGGACCGCGCTGCGGATGCTCGGCGAATATGGACCGGAAGCGAAGCCGGCGCTGCCGAAGCTGCGTCAGCTCATAAGCGATCCAATCCGCGGCGTGCGCGAGGACGCGATGCTCACGGTCGGCCGCATCGATCCGGGCAACCGTGAGATTGCCGCCGCGATCCTCGAGCGGCTTGGAGCGCCCGGCGTCGACGATTCCGAGAACCGCGCGATCCTGAGGGCGCGGATCCTCATGGCCCCCGTGGTCGACAAATCGGCCGTGCCGCGCCTTGCGCCATTCCGCGAGCACCGCTGGACCGAGCTGTGCATGTACGCGCATGAGGCGATCGGCAAGATCCTCGATCTGCCGCGGCCGTCCGGGAAGCAGCTTCAAGGGCTGGACGTCATCGACTGGCGCACTGCGCCCGATCACGGTTACGCGACGATCGCCGCGATTCAGGAGGCAGGGCCCAAGGCGGACTTTGCGGTTCCGCTGCTCGTCGAACTGCTGCTGACCAATCCGCCCATGTATCTGCAATGCGCGGTGTTCGACACGCTGGGCAAGATCAAAACCGGCAATCCGCGCATGATCTCGCTGTTGCTCGAACGCCTGGTATCAAGCGATCTGGTGCTGCGTGAAAGGGCCCGCCAGGCGTTGGTGCACATCGACCTCAAGGAGCCGCAGTCGGTGCGGGCGATGGCGAAGGGCCTGCGCCACGCCGACCGGTCCGTGCGCTTCGAGGCGACCGTCAAGCTGCGGGTCGCAGCCGACGTGGGCAAGCTCACGGCGGCCGGCCTGGCCGAAGTGCGGCCGCCGCTGCTGGAGACGCTGAAGGAGGTCGACGATGACGTATCGGTGGGGCTGCTCGACAACTACCTGATGGTGCTGCGGCACCTGGGGCGCAGCGGCGAGCCCGCGGCGGAAGCAATGCTGCGGCTCTACACGTCGGCGACCTATTTCCAGAAGCTGCCGGCGAAGGAAGCGGCGCACCGCCGCGCCAAGCTGCTGGCGGTGCTCGCCAACATCGGCGTTCCCAAGGAAGGCCGGCCGCTGATCCTGGAGGTTTTGAAGAAGGGCCCCACTCCGCCGGGGGATGACGGCTACGCATATGCTGCCGCGGCCCGAGCCGTCGCCACTTTCGGTCCCGAGGCGCGGGTGGCAGTGCCGTGGCTGCTGCCAGCACTCAAGGCCGACGGCAAGGAAGAGGTCCACTTCTTCATCGACTGGTCGGGCAAATGGGGCGGCTACCTGCCCACGTCGGCGCGGCTCGAAGCCATCCGCACGCTGGGGGCGATCGGCCCGGATGCGAAGGAGGCATTGCCGCAGCTGAGGGAAATCGCGGCGCGCAAGGCAGGGCCGGCCGGCAGCCTGGATGCGATCGCGCCGCGAGAGGCCCAGCGGGCGGTTGAGGCTATCGAAGGCAAGCAATAGCGATCAGGCTTGGAGTTTTTGGTGTTTACGTTTAGCGTTCGGAGGCTGCCTGCGAACGCTAAACGCAAACGCGGCGACAATAACCACGTGTCACTAAAGGTACCCGATATGATCCGCTCTCCGCATTCGTTCTGGACGCTGGCCCTGGCCGGCCTGGTGCTGGCCGCCGCCGGCGCGAGCGCTCAGGAAAAGCTGCCCCCCGGCGCCAGGGTCGTGAAGATCGAGGCTCGGCCCGAGCGCGTTGAGCTGAAGACGCCGTTCGAGTATCGGCAATTGCTAATCACCGGCGTGCTCGACAACGGCGATCGCGTCGATCTGACCCGGCAGGCGAAATTCGAGGCGCCGGCCACGCTCGTCAAGGTCTCCGAGGTCGGCCAGGTTCGCCCCGCTGGCGACGGCAAGGGCGACATCAAGTTCAACGTGGCGGGACAGACCGGCGCCATTCCCGTGGCGATCAGCGGGCAGAAGACGAAGTACGAAGTCAGCTACGTCAAGGATGTGATGCCGGTGATCTCGCGCCTCGGCTGCAACGCCGGCACCTGTCACGGCAGCGCCCAGGGCAAGAATGGCTTTCAGCTCTCGTTGCGCGGCTACGACCCCATTTTCGATCACCGGGCGCTTGTCGACGACATCGGCGGCCGGCGTTTCAACCGGGCCGCCCCGGATCGCAGCCTGATGCTGCTCAAGCCGGTCGGTGCCGTGCCGCACGTCGGCGGCGTGGTCACCCAGCCCGGCGAACCGTACTACGAGTTGTTACGGGGCTGGATCGCCGAGGGCGTCAAGCTCGACCTCAAGACGCCGCGCGTCGCGAAGCTCGAGGTGTACCCCGCCAGCACCGTCATCCCACTCATCGGCATGAAGCAGCAGATCACCGTGACCGCGACCTTCGCCGACGGCTCGACGCGCGACGTCAGCGCCGAGGCGTTCCTCGTAAGCAGCAACACCGAGGTCGCCACCCTCGATCGCCAAGGCGTCGTCACGGCCGTGCGCCGCGGCGAAACCGCGGTGCTGGCGCGCTATGAGGGCAGCTACGCAGCGGCGACGCTCATCATCATGGGCGATCGCAGCGGCTTCGCGTGGAAGGAGACGCCCGAGTTCAACTGGATCGACACGCTCGTCTACGGCAAGCTCAAGAGCGTCCGGATCCTGCCGTCGGACGTGTGTACCGATGCGGACTTCGTGCGCCGGCTGTATCTCGACCTGACCGGCGTGCCGCCCGAGCCGGACGTGGTCAAGGCGTTCCTGGCCGACCCGAGGCCGAGCCGGGCCAAGCGCGACGGGCTGGTGGACACGCTGGTCGGCAGTCCCGAGTTCATCGAGTTCTCGACCAACAAGTGGGCGGACCTGCTCCAGGTCAATCGCAAGTTCCTCGGCGTCGAGGGGGCCGAGGCGTTCCGCAAGTGGATCAAGGGCGCGCTGGCGCGAACATGCCCTACGACCAGTTCTGCTATCAGCTCCTGACCGGCACCGGCTCCAACCTCACGAATCCGCCCGCGTCGTACATGAAGATCCTGCGCGACCCGACCGCCGCGATGGAGAACAGCACGCACCTGTTCCTCGGCGTGCGCTTCAACTGCAACAAGTGCCACGATCACCCGTTCGAGCGCTGGACGCAGAACCAGTACTATGAGCTGTCGTCATTCTTCGCGCAGGTCAGCTTCAAGGAAGACCCCAGCCGCAAGGGCCAGAAGACCGAGGGAAGCGCCGTGCGCGGGCCGTTGCCGCTGGTCGAGATCGTCGAGGATATCGCGGCGGGCGAGGTAAAGAATGAGCGGACCGGCCAAAACGCGGCGGTCAAGCTGCCGTTCGAATACGTCAACATGCCGAAGGATGGCAACAGCCGCCGCGAAAAGCTGGCCAAGTGGGTCACCTCGAAGGACAATCCCTACTTCGTGCGCAGCTACGTCAATCGCGTATGGAGCTACCTGCTCGGCGTCGGCCTGATCGAGCCGATCGACGACATCCGTGCCGGTAACCCGCCGACCAACCCGGCGCTGCTCGAAGGGCTGACGCAGCAGTTCGTGAACAGCAACTTCAACGTGCGCGAGCTGATCAAGACGATCTGCAAGTCGCGGACCTATCAGCATTCGATCGTCACCAACGCATGGAACCGGGACGACGACGTTAACTATTCGCACGCCCTGGCCCGCCGGCTGCCGGCCGAGGTGCTGTACGATTCGATCCATCAGGCGACCGGCGCCAAATCGCGGCTGCCCGGCGGTGTGCGGGCAGTGGCGCTGCTGGACCCGGGAATCCAGGCGCCCGGCGGGTTCTTCGAGCTGTTCGGCCGGCCGGCACGCGAGTCGGCGTGCGAGTGCGAGCGCTCCAGCGGCGTGCAGCTCGGACCGGTACTGAACCTGCTCACCGGCGACGTGCTTGCCGAGGCGCTGCGCGATCCGAATAACCGCATCAGCAAGATCGTCGCCGCCAACAAGGACGACGCCAGGGTTGTCGAGGAGCTGTTCCTGGCGATCCTCTGCCGCAAGCCGACCGCCAACGAGACACAGGGCGGCCTGGAGGCGATGAAGAGCGCCGGCGACGACTTCACCCAGCAGGTTGCCGAGCGCAAGCTGCGCGAGGCGGCGCTGGCGGCGCATGAGCAACGGCTGCCGGCGCTCGTGACGGCATGGGAGCAGGGCATTAGCCGCACGCCGGCCTGGGAGGTGCTACAGCCCGACGCAATGACGTCGGCCGGCGGCGCCACGTTGACGAAGGAGGCCGACGGCTCGATTCTGGCGAGCGGGCCGAACAACACGCCGGAGACGTACACCGTCACGTTCCAGACCAAGCTCAAGGGGATCACCGGGGTGCGCCTGGAAGTGCTGTCGGATACCAAGCTGCCGGCGAAGGGGCCGGGCCGGGCACCCAACGGCAACTTCGTGCTCAACGAGTTCAAGGTCGAGGCCGCCAAGGCCGGCGACAAGGCGAAACCCGCGAAGCTGATCCGCCCCCAGGCCGACTTTGCACAGGACCAGTTCCCGATCGCCAATGCCATCGACAATAATCCCGAAACCGGCTGGGCGATTGCGCCGCAGCTCGGCAAGAATCACGTCGCGGTTTTCGAGGCACAGACGCCGTTCGGCTACTCGGAAGGGACGACAATCACGGTGACCATGCTGCAGAAGTTCACGGGCAAGGAGCACAACGTCGGCAAGTTCCGCATCTCGGCGACGACCACGAAGCCGCCGGTGCTGTTGCAGGGCCAGGTGCCCGCGCAAATCTCGAAGGTGCTCGACGTGCCGGCCGACAAACGCACGCCGGAGCAGAAGGCGGCGGTGCTCAACTATTATCGCTCGGTCGATGGCGAGCTGGCCCGCCTGCAGCAACGCCTGGCCGCGTTCCCGGTCCCGCCTGATGCCAGGACGCTGGGGGCGCAGGACCTGGCGTGGGCGCTGATCAACAGCCCGGCGTTTCTGTTCAATCATTGATCGCGCAGCCGTACCAGGGGCGAGGGAGCGAGGCTGGGGCGGTGATCACCGGGGACGAGAGCGGGAGTGTATGGGAATCGAACCCACAGGGAGCTTTGTTCAAACCCCCCACTGGTTTTGAAGACCAGGGCCGCCACCAGACGTGCAAACACTCCCAGGAGATTGGTCCTTGATAATCAAGCTACAGGATGACACGGCAGCCAGCAAGGCAACGGTGTTGACCGTTGGCGAGTTGATCGCCTTGCTCCTTGACTGCGTGCCGGCGCATGAGCAGTGACGCTCGGCGGTCGTGTGTGAACCTACCGCAGTCGTCGTCTGTCTACTCTACCATGCGTTACGACATGGCCAAAGTGATCGTCGAACGACCCCGCAAGAAAGGGCGAGCCTGGAGCAAGCCGAAGGGCTATGGCCGCGCGATGCAGCGTCTTGCCGAGCAAGGGCTGCCAACGCGCGAAGGCATCCAGCGGCGTTGGGGCGGCGGCAGCAAGATTCTGAACGAACACCGCGGACCGCTGCGCCGCTATCTTGACTCCCAGGTTGGCCGGCCGTGGGACAAGGTGTTCGCCGAAATCTGCGCCACATCGACCGCGACTCGGCGGTCCAGGACCACGTCCGCGATCATGTTGACGACTACGTCACGACGCACGTGCTGCTCGTTGACGGCGTGCCGTGCAGTGGCGAGGGTGATTGGACGTACGGACGGCCACTGCATGAGGTGCGCTGGAAGCCCTGGTATGTCTGCCCACGAACTGGATTGCTTCGGCGCGTCGCGCGACCGCGCCCGCTGACGAAGCATGCAAACGAGCCGCCGTCAGCGTCGACGTGTCTCCGCCTCAGCGACACCGTCCAGCTTCGATTCCTCGACGGCGCCTGGTACCGCGTCACCTTCAAGTCGCTGCCTTCACGGAACTACGCACTCGCCAGGAGCAAAGATCGGGACATCCTTCTCAATCGCCGGGTCGCATTTCTCCCCCCGGAAGAAGCGCAGCAGCTTTACGGTGCCGCCGTGTACGCCGCCGCAAAATGCCGGCTGGCAATTCGCGAGGTGCGGCAGTACCCTGTCCCCATCGACCCACGGCGATAACGCGTGAGCGCCGAAGGGGTAATTGCATGACTGCCAACGCAGACGCGCCCCATGAGATCCCGGCAACCGAGCACGCTTTGATCCGCGCACGGGCTGGCCGCGCTGGCGATGGTCGTCTACACCGTGCTGCTGGGGCTAACGGTCGCGCTCAAGTTCCACTGGCCGGATTTCCTGGGCGACGCCTCGTGGCTCACGTGGGGCCGGCTGCGCTACGGCCACACGCAGGGCGTTTTCTTCGGCTGGCTGGGCAACGCCTTTCTGACGTTCTTCTACCACGCCGTCCCGCGCCTCGCCGGGCGACCGGTCACGAGCCGCGCGCTGGGTTGGCTCGTGTTCGTCGTCTGGAACTTCTTCGTGGTCATCCCGGGTTGGGTGCTGGTGCAGGCGGGTTTCAGCCAGCCGCTGGAGTGGGCCGAGTTCCCGATGGTCATCGACCTATTTGTCGTCCTCGCCTTCGTGCTGATGGCGATCCAGTTCGTGCTGCCATTCCTCCGCCGGGGCGTCTCGGATTTATACGTGTCGGGCTGGTACATCATCGGCGGGATCGTCTTCACGCTGTTCGCCTACCCCGTCGGCAACTTCGTGCCGGAATTCGTGCCCGGAGCGCAAGGGGCGACCTACAGCGGATTGTGGATTCACGACGCGGTCGGCCTGTACGTCACGCCGTTCGCCGTGGCCATCCTTTACTTCGTCATCCCCACGGTCACCGGGCGGCCCATCTACAGCCACTTCCTGTCGATGCTGGCGTTCTGGATGCTGTTTTTCATCTACCCGCTCAACGGCACCCACCACTTCCTCTTCTCCTCTATCCCGATGGAGGCGCAGATCGGGGCCATCGTCGCCTCGGTGTACCTCGGCATGACCGTCGTGCTGAATGTCAGCAACCTGCTGCTTTCGCTCAAGGGGTCCGCGGGGGTGGTAGCGCGTGACGTGCCGCTGCGCTTCGTCTGGGTCAGCATCGTCGCGTATCTGGCCGTCAGCCTGCAGGGCTCGATGCAAGCGCTGATGCCGTTCAACCGATTCGTCCACTTTACGGACTGGGTCATCGGCCACTCCCACTTGGCGATGATCGGCTTCGCCTCGTTCGCCGCCGTCGGCGGGCTCTTGCACATCTGGAAGCAGACCGCTGGCCTGCGCTATAACGCCGGCGCTGCCAACTGGGCGTTCTGGCTGCTGGCGATCGGGCTGTTCCTGATGGTGGCCGACCTGACGATAGCGGGGATGGTGCAGGGACAGCTCTGGCAGTCGGAGTCGCCCTGGGTCGAGTCGGTCGCCGCCTCGCAGCCGTACTGGATCACGCGTTCGCTGGCGGGGCTGACGGTACTGGCCGGGTTCGGCGCCCTCTGTGTGGCCATGTTGACAGGCCCGCTCGGCCAGGAGTCAGGGGTCCGGGGCCAAGAGTCTGAGACTGGCGCTTCAATGAGTCCTGACCCCTGTCCCCTGATCCCTGACCCCTCTCTGCGGTGGCTCAAGAGTGCCTACGTGCTGACCGGCGTGGCGGGCCTCGGCTGCTTCCTGTACTCGTTCGTCGTGCTGGCGGTCTGGCCGAACCAGACGCTGGAAGCCGACATCGCCGCCAGCCGCCCGCCGGGTCTGCCGCCGCTGAGCGCGAGCGAGCTGCGTGGCCGTGCCATCTACGGCCGCGAAGGCTGCCTCAACTGCCACTCCCAGCTGGTCCGGTCAACCGTCCACGATGTGCGCCGCTTCGGCCCGCCGAGCCAGGCGTGGGAGACGGCGGAGGAGTTCCCGCAATTGTGGGGCACGCGCCGCATCGGTCCCGACCTGGCTCGCGAGTCCGGCAAGCGTTCGCGCGACTGGCACCTGACGCACCTGTGGAACCCGCGCTGGGTCGTGCCCGAGTCCAACATGCCGGCCCACCCGTGGCTGTTCGACGACTCGCCGCTGCAACCGACGCAGGAGGCCCTCGATCTGGTTGCCTACCTGGATTCCCTCGGCCGGGACGCTCGCCTGGCCGGCACGCTGGAACGTAGCCCCGCCTTGAAGATGGACCCAGCCGAGGAGGAGCGTATGGGCATCTTCTGTGACTGTGCCATCCCGCGCACCGCAGGCCCGGCCGTGCTGCTGTCGACGGACCTGCCGTCCGCCGAGCGGACCCGCTTCGAGCGGCGCGGGGCGGCACTCTTCGCCCGCCACTGCGATGGCTGCCACGGGCCGACCGGCAAGGGCGATGGGCCCGCGACCGTGAGCCTACTGCCCGCGCCGCGCGACCTGACGCGGGCACACTTTTCGGACGCCGCGCTGAGCCGGGCCCTCTGGGAGGGAGTCCGCGGCTCGTCGATGCCCGGCTGGCATGAGCTGCCCGCGAACGACCTGCGGGCGCTCGCGGCCTACGTCCAATCGCTGGAAGCAGAGCGCCCGCAGGCGCCGCCGGCGCCCGCGCTGTCGAGAGAGGAACAGGTCGGGGCCGCGAAGCTGTATCTGAAGAACTGTGCGATGTGTCATGGCCCACAAGGCAGGGGCGACGGCGCCGCGGCAGGCGCCCTGGCGCCGAAGCCGACCGCCTTCCTGCAACAGCGCCCGAGCCTGGCGTACGCTGAGGACGTGCTGGCCCTCGGCGTGCCCGGGACCGCCATGCCGCCCTGGCGAGACCGGCTGGACGCCGCAGAGCGCCGCCTGCTGGCGAATTACGTCCGCTCCCTGTACCAGCCCGCATCCTCGTCCCGCTAACCGGAGGACGCCCCGTGGCTGTCAACCTCATCGTGCTGGCCGTCACGCTGCTGATGGCCGCCTTCGCCGGCGTCTGGATCTTCTGCCCCCGGCTACGCGCTGGATGGAGATGCCGAAGTACCGCTTCCTGGAACAGCAGCGCCAGTTTCCCGGTACGCTCCGGGACCCTCAACCCGGCAACCCGGAACCGTCGGGAGGTTGAGGCCCGCCGCCCGATTGCGGAGCCGCATCGCCGGCAAGCTGGCGCTTGCGGCGGCTGACCGCGTCCTTGAGGAGGTACTCGATCTGTCCGTTGAGGCTGCGCAGCTCCTGCTGCGCCCAGCGTTCGAGCTCCTCGTGCAGCGCCGGGTCGATCCGCAGCAGGAATGCCTTGCGCTCCTTCATGATTCAAGTCCGCCCTTGAACGAGTTCAGGTGTAGAGCGTGCCCGTGTTGATTACCGGGTGGACCTCGCTCTCGCCGCACAGCACCACCAGCAGGTTGCTCACCATCGAGGCCTTGCGCTCCTCGTCCAGCTGCACGACCTTTTTCTCGTCGAGCTCGGTCAGCGCCATCTGCACCATGCTGACGGCGCCGTGCACGATCATTTGCCGGGCGGCAATGACGGCCTCGGCTTGCTGGCGGCGCAGCATCGCCTGGGCAATCTCCGGCGCGTACGCGAGGTGCGTCAGCCGGGCTTCGTCGATGTGGACGCCCGCCTGGGCCAGTCGCTGTTGCAGCTCGTGGGCCAGCGCAACCGAAACCTCGTCCGCGTTGGTGCGCAGGGTCGGCTCGTGCTGCTCACCGTGATCGTAGGCATAGGTGCTGGCCAGGTGCCGGACCGCGGTCTCGCTCTGCACGCGCACGTAATCCTGGAAATTCTCGACGTCGAAGGCCGCCTGGGCCGTGTCCTCGACGCGCCACACGACCACGGCCGCGATCTCGATGGGGTTGCCGCCCTTGTCGTTGACCTTGAGCTTGGCTCCTTCCATGCTGCGGCGCGCAGCGACATTTTGCGTTTGTTCCGGAAAGGATTGGCCCACCAGAAACCGCTGTCGCGGGCCGAGCCGACGTAGGCGCCGAACAGCGTATAGACACACGCTTCGTTCGGCAGGAGCACCAGGTGTCCGACGCAGGAAATGATCCCCGCGACTAACAGGACCGCGCCGCCGATGCACATCCACACGCCGACCGGATCAGGATTCCGGTCGGCGAGGAACACGCCGGTGAGGAAGACGGCGATGGCGGTCACGAGGACCAGGATGTTGACTACCAGCATGAACCAGCCATTCACCAGTTGGAGGGGTCGTTCCTTGGTCATGGCAGACTCCGGGTAAGAGGGGCCTATCAGAATGCTATTGACATGATATCATTGCGATATGCCGTTGTCAATCCCCACGGGCGGTTTTCTGGCGGTTTTTTGTGGCTCCGCGGTTCCAGAAGCTGCGCCGCTGGCTGCTATAGCGTCGGCCTGGGTGCGGTAGCGCGAACTGGATTTGCGGACCTCTGAGCGATAGCATTACCGGAATGTCGATGGAACCGAAATGCGAGGCGGGCAATGACGAGGAAGCGAATAATCACGGTGGCGGCAATGCTGGCTGGTCTGGTTTGCGCAGCCATTGTCGCGCTTGCAATGGTTCTGCCATCAGGAGTGACGCGCGCTAATTTTTCCCGCCTTCAGAATGGCATGACGCCTGCAGAAGTTGAGGAGGTTTTTGGTGAGTCATCCGAGGAATGGATCTTCAACGGCTCTCATCGTGCCGAAGACAACCCTCTGATGTGGGTAGGAGACGGCACCGCCCGCATCATGTTTGACCAGCAAGGGGGACTCGTTTACAAGATCTGGAGTGAGGAAGGGTTTTCCAGCCCAACCAAGGAAGCTTTCGCCCGCATACAAGTAGGAATGACGCTCGCTGATGTCGAGAAGGCTATGGGGAGAACGCCGGATCGGTCGGTTGGTTATCACGGTCCTGGCAAGGTTTCCCCAATGCAGGTCGGAGTGGCATGGTGGATCGACATAGACGGCGAGGGTGCCATCGAGTTCGATGACTTCGAGCGGGTAAAAAAAACTTTCTGGG
Organism: uncultured Gemmataceae bacterium; assembly: GCA_963834865.1. Taxonomy (GTDB): domain Bacteria; phylum Planctomycetota; class Planctomycetia; order Gemmatales; family Gemmataceae; genus CAWIDK01. Next base: position 139,757 of record CAWIDK010000004.1, on the reverse strand, counting down.
GACACCGTGGCCCACCCGAAGAACGGAGCGCGCTTCGATTTCAGAGGGTCTGGCATTTGCTCCATCTTCAGTAGGCCGGCTGCGGTGCTGCCGGGTATCGGCCGGACCTGGGTCACGCAAATCGGCGGCGCATCTCTTTGCTTGAAATCCCGCCCTCCGCGCGGAGGCGCGCACGCGATCGCTCGATCAAGGCGATAAACTGGCGATTCGTGCTGAGTGCGACCGTCTCCAGGTCCGCGTTCTCGATCGGCAGGAGCACGGCCACAGGCTTTCCGCGGTCCGTGACGACGACGGGGCCGCTCCCGACATCGTCCGTATAGGCAGCCAGGGTAGCAGTTGCCTTCTTCTTGTCAACGACCTTCATAGCTCGGTCTCCTCATCACCAATCCGGACACGGTCGCGATCCTTGATGCCGATCGCCAGCACGCCGCAGGCCGCCTGAGGATCTCGGTGCTGAATTCATTCAGGAGAACCTGTGTTTGATTCTACCCCGGCCGGTCTTTGCTACAATGATCTGGTCGCCGCTGGTGCTCCCGCCTGCCCTGACGTATCCTTCTCCGCCGGAACCGACCCATGACCATGACCGACCAGGAAAAGACCGGCCTGGGCAATTACTTCGTCGCGAATTATCCGCCGTTCTCCGCATGGCAGCCGGCCCACCTCGGCGCTGCACGCACGGCACTGGCGACGCCGCCGCGCCCCGGCACGCCGCTGGGGCTGTACCTGCATATTCCGTTTTGCCGGAAGCGCTGCAAATTCTGCTATTTTCGCGTCTACACGGACAAGAACGCCCGCGACGTCGAGACCTACATCGCTGCCCTCGCGAGCGAGGTCGAGCTGTATCGGGCCACCGCGGCCGCGGGTGAGCGGCACGTGCAGTTCGTCTACTTCGGCGGCGGCACCCCGTCATATCTCAGCGCCACCCAGTTGCGCAGCCTGTTCGAGCGCGTGCAGGCGGTGTTTCCCTGGGACCGGGCCGAGGAAGTCACCTTCGAGTGCGAGCCGGGCACATTGCAGCAGCACAAGCTCGATGCGCTGCGCGGGCTTGGCGTCACACGCCTCAGCCTCGGCGTCGAGAATTTCGATGATCAGATCCTCGAGGTCAACGGCCGCGCCCACCATTCGGCCGAGATCTTCCGCGCGTATGGCTGGGCGCGCGATCTGGGGTTCGATCAGATCAATATCGACCTGATCGCCGGCATGGTCGGCGAGACGTGGGACAACTGGCGGACGTGTGTCAAGAAGACGATCGAGCTGGCCCCCGAGAGCGTGACCGTCTACCAGATGGAGCTGCCGTTCAACACGGTCTTCTCGAACGAGCTGAAGATGGCCGGCCAGGGCGGAGTGGACGCGGCCCAGGTCGCCGATTGGCCGACGAAACGTGCGTGGGTCGATTACGCATTCGAGGAGCTGGGCCGGGCCGGTTACTCTGTTTCCAGCGCCTACACCATGGTGCGCGACCCGGGCCATACGAAGTTCATCTATCGCGATAGCCTCTGGCGCGGCGCCGACATGTTCGGCACCGGCGTCGCGTCGTTCGGCCATATTAGCGGCGTGCACGTGCAGAACGTCGATGGGTGGGACCGCTACGTCGAGCTGATCGACCAGGGCGAGCTGCCCCTGGGCCGAGCCTTGCCGGTGAGTGCCGAGCAGCTCCTGCGCCGCGAGATGATGCTGCAGCTCAAGACGGGCAGGCTGCATCCGGATTATTTTCGCGCAAGTTTGGCCGCAACATCCTCAGCGATTTCGCCGAGGGCTTCGGCCAGCTCGCGCACGACGGCTACCTGACTTTGGCCGGCGAGGACGTACGGCTGACGCGGGCTGGGCTGTTGCAGGTGGACCGCCTGCTGCCAACGTTTTTCGAGGCGGACTACCGCGGGGCGCGATATACCTAGCGACATGGCCGAGACGCAAACATTCCTGATGGGCAAGTACCCCGCGGTGCTGCCCGGCGACCGGCGCTATTGCCGTAATCACATGTGGTGCCGGCCGGCGGACGGTGGCGCGCTCTGCTTCGGCTTCACCAGCTACGCGGTTCGGCTGATGCAGGACGTTTACTTTCTGGATTGGCAGGTGAACGCGGGCGATGCGCTCGCGCTCAAGCAGCTGATCGGCCACATTGAAACGTCGAAGGCGATGTCCGACCTGTTCGCGCCGGCCGCCGGCACGCTCTTGCGCTTCAACGACGAGCTGTTGAAGGATCCGTCCGCCATCAACGTCGATACCTATGGGCCGGGCTGGCTGTTCGAGATGGCCGCGCCGGCGGCCGAGACGATGGACGTCGACGCCTATTATCGCTTCCTCGACGCGAACTGGGAAAAGACGCAGAATCTCTTGAAGGGACACATGTAACCCCCGTGGGGGGAAATCCGAAATCCGAATATCGAAATCCGAAGCGGATGTAAGATTCGGATTTATTTCGGATTTGGGATTTGTTTCGTATTTCGATATTCGGATTTCGGATTTCCCCGGAGGGGCCATGAGCCGCCATCGCGTGACCGTCGTGCTGTCGCAAGCGCAGGGCAAGCATCCCGCCCGGCGCACCTGGAAGAATCGGTCGTCGCCGCCCTGCTCATGGAGCCGGGACTCGACGTGTCGGTGATCCCGCACCTGTACGACCTGCACGCCGAGCACACCGGCCGGCTCTTTCTCGAATCGGTCGGCGGCGATCTGGTCGTGCTGAGCTGGCTGTTCCCGCGCGCCGCCTTCTGGGTGCTCGATCGCGACGGCATCAAGGGACGCTGGGGCGAGACGCAGCTTCGGCCCGCGGACGAGGAGCCCGACGCCGAGGAAGCCGCCACGCCGGAGCCGCCCAGAGGCATCGGCGCGTCGGCGCGCCGGACCGTAGCATTTACTGCCTCGACCTGCGCGACCACAACCATCACGATCCCTATGTGCAGGAGATTCGCCGAATCGCGGCCGATTGCCGTGCGCGCCACGAGGCGAAACAGGCTCCGGCGGCGCCGGTACTGGTGGAGCTTGGGCTGGGATTTCGTGCCGCGGAGGCGCGCGTTTGCGCCGGACCAACTATTGCAGGCGCCGGGGCGGCGGTGGTACCCGGTGATCGACTACAGCCGCTGCACCAATTGCATGGAGTGCATCGACTTTTGCCTGTTCGGCGTCTACGGCGTGGACGAGCACGCGCGCATCAACGTCGAGAACCAGGACAACTGCAAGAAGGGCTGTCCCGCGTGCAGCCGGGTCTGTCCCGAGCAGGCAATCATGTTCCCCGACTACAAGACGCCTGCCATCGCCGGGGCGGCGGTCGGCGCCGTCGCGGGGTTGAAGATCGACCTGACGCGACTGTTCGGCGGCGAGAACAAGGACGCCTTGTCGCAGGCCGTGCTGGAGCGCGACCGCGAGCTGGTCAACGATGGCCGCGACGCCGTCGGCGTCACCGTCGGCATGCCGAAGCGCCAGACCGGCAAGGAAGCGCAGCCGAAGGACGAGCTGGACAACCTCATGGACGCGCTCGACGCGCTGGAATTGTGAGCGCCATTATGCGGCGGCGTCGTCGTCGATGACGCTGCGAAGGATTTCGCGCTTCCACTCCGGCGAATGCACCGGCCAGCCCTGCACGGTGACGCCGTCGGCGCGGATGCGCCTGGCCCGGCTCGAGCGATTGACGTATTCCTGGCACTTCTTCTCCGCGGCGAACAGCTCGCGCGTGATGCGGGGCCCATTGGAACGGCGACGGCTGACGTGTCCGTTGTCGATGATCGTGACCACGCACGGCTCCGGCAAGTCGAGAAACCTAAGCGCAATCACCTCGTGGCTCGACGTGCGATAGCGCGGCTTGAGCTTTAGCAGGTTGCAGTCCAGGTCCTTCGCGTCGGCGTTGAACCAGCAGCTCGGCACCAGCAGCCGATACGCGAACAGGTTGGCGAGCGATTCGCCGGTCATCGCCTTCGTCTGGCCCGGCTCGATGTTGAGTCGCTGCAGCAATTCGGTCTTGAGGTGTTCGCCGACCTCGTGAGCGACGGTCCACTGGTGCCGTTCCTCGATCGGCTCCGGCCGCAGGAAAATCTGCGGCTTGCCGCCGCTGCGCTGCGCCCGGCCGCGCTGCGCCTGGCGTTTGTCGAGGCAGACGACCATGCCGAGCTGGCCCTGGGCCAGCGCGATCGCATCGACGGGCGGCGCGGTGACGTGCGCGGCTTCGAGCAGCTCCTCGACCATCTGGTCGATGACGTTCACGACGTCTTGCGCTGCATGTCGTCGAGCATGTGATAAACCCAGCCCCTTAGGGGGCTTGCCCGTCATTCCTGTTTACGTTTAGCGTTCGCAGGCTGCCTGCGAACGCTAAACGTAAACAAGTAGAAATCATGGAATCCAGCTCATCTCCGTCGTCACCGCCGTGCAGAACTCGGTGAGCAGCCGGGCGGCGTGGTCGAGGTCGCGCAGGCTGACCACCTCGACCGGGCTGTGCATGTAACGGTTGGGAATGCCGACCAGGCCCGCGGCGACGCCGTCGCGCGCGAGCTGGATCGCGTTGGCGTCGGTGCCGGTCGCCTTGGGCACGCCGCGAATCTGCACCGGGATTCGATCGCCCTTGGCGGCGACCAGCCGATCGTGGACGTGCGGGTTGATGTTTGGGCCGCGGAACAGGACCGGGCCGTTGCCGAGCCGAGTGTCGCCGAGCTGCTTCTTTTCGTTGCCCGGCGTATCGGTGGCGTGGCACACGTCGACCGCGATGCCGACCGCCGGATGGATGCCGTGGGCGCTCGTGGTGGCGCCGCGCAGGCCGATCTCCTCCTGCACCGTCGAGACGCAAAAGACCGCCGCCTGCAGCGGCTTGCCGTGCAAGAGGCGCAACGTCTCCATCACCGTCCAGACACCGACCTTGTCATCGAGGCCGGAAGCCGTGAACAGGCCGTTGCGCAGCTCGGCACAGCTCAGCTCGACGGTGATCGTGTCGCCGGGACCGACCAGACTCTCGGCCTCGCTACGGTCCTTGGCGCCGAGGTCGACCCAGATGTCGGTGAACTCGGGGATCTTCTTGCGTTCCTCGGCGGTGAGCAGGTGCGGCGCCTTGCGCGAGACGACCGCCGGCACGGGGCCGGCCTTGCCCCAGATGGTGAGGCGATGGCCGAGCAGGATCTGCATGTCCCAGCCGCCCATCGGCTGCACGTAGAGATAGCCGCTATCGTCGATGTGCTGGATCATCAGGGCGAGCTGATCGCAATGGCCGGCGAGCATGATGCGTGGCCGGCCTTCGGGATTGCGCACCGCGATGACGTTGCCGTGCCGGTCGGTGGTGACCTGGTCGGCGAGCGGCCGGGCCCAGGCGCGAACGACCTCCTGGATTTGCTGCTCGTAGCCGGACGGGCTGGGGGTCAGGAGGAGCTGTTTGAGGAACTGAAACGACGCGTCGTGCATACCCCCTCCGGGGAAATCCGAAATCCGAATATCGAAATCCGAAACAAGAATACGAAACATCGAACAACCCGCAGCCCTATTTTAGTGCTTTGGATTTGGGATTTGTTTCGGATTTCGAAAATCGGATTTCGGATTTCCTCCCGTACGCGTGATTTATTCTTCTATTCCTCCACCGCAACCTGGATCGGCCGCTGCAGCACGAGCGTGCCGGTGCGGACGGTCGCGGTATAGGTGCCGGCGGCGACGGGATTGTACGCGCCGGCGGGGGTGCCGAGGCGAGTCAAACGCCACGCCAATCGCTGCATGCCGGCATGTTTCTCGCCCTTGAGCTCGGCGACCTTCGTGCCGGCGGTATCGGTGATCGTGAGCACCGGCGCCTCGTTCGGTGGGTCGCGCAGGTAAAGGTAAATGCCGGCGCCGTAGGGCGGGTTTTCGCCGCTGAACGCCTTGATGCCCAGGGTGTGCAGCACGCGCGGGCGAAACGCCGTCGCCGGACGGACCGGGAACAGGTGGGCAGGCTGAGCCAGCAGCTTGGCGTTCATTGCCTGCAACGGCCTCACGTCCATGACGTAGATGCCCCGGCCGTGCGTGCCGATCACCAGCTCGCTATCGCGTGGATGGACCACGACATCGTGTACCGGCACCGTCGGCAGCAGTGCTTGCTTCTGCCAGCGCTTGCCGCCGTCGAGCGAGATGAACAGGCCAAACTCGGTGCCGGCATAGAGCAGGTCCGGGTTGACCGGATCCTCGCGAACGACCTGGACCGGGCCCTCCGCCGGCAGGCCGTCGGCCAGCGACGTCCATGTGCTGCCGCGGTCGTTGCTCTTGAAGAGATAGGGAGCGATATCGTCATTGCGGTGGCGGTCGAGTGCGAGAAACACGGTCCGCTCATCGAAGTGCGAGCATTCGACCCGCGTGATCCAGCGATTGGACGGTACACCGGGAAGGTTGGCGGACAGGTCATACCAATCGGTGCCGGCGTTGGGGCTCATCACGATCTGGCCGTCGTCGGCGCCGGCGTAAAGCAGGCCCGGGTTGAGCGACGACTCGGCGATCGTGGTGAGCGTGTGGCCGGCATAATCGTTGGGACCGGGCTTGCCGCGAGTCAGGTCGGGGCTGATGATCGTCCAGCTCTCGCCGCGGTCGCTGGAGCGCAGCAGATAATTGGTGCCGTAAAAGAACGGCTTGCCGTGGTGCGGCGAGAGCAGCATCGGCGTGGACCAGTTGAAGCGCAAGCCGGGGTGCTGGCCCGGATCGGGGACGATGTTGCTCTTTTCCTCCTTGGATTTCAGGCGCGGCCTGATGTCGGCAGCGGCGCCGGTGCGGACGTTGACCCGGCGGAGAATGCCGTACTGTCCCTCGCAGTAGACCGTGTCGGGGTCGGCCGGATCGACCTGGCAGTGGTAACCGTCATAGGCCAGGATGTTGATCCACTCGGCGATGGTGACGCCGGCGCTGTCGCGGGTGGCGCTGGGGCCGCCCCAGGTGCCGTTATCCTGCAGGCCACCGTAAACGCGATAGGGCGTGCGCGTGTCGACGGCCACGGCGTAGAACTGGCCTACGGGCAGATTTTTAAGGTGCTCCCAGGTGTCGCCGCGATCGAAGGAGTAGTTCAGCCCGCCGTCGCAGCCGAGCACGAGGTGATGGCGGTCGCCAGGGTCGATCCAGAGAGCGTGGTAATCGACGTGCGTTCCCTTGGCGGCGTTGCCGGTGTTGAACGTCTTGCCGCCGTCCTTCGACACGAAGAAATTCACGCCCAGGACATAGAGGCGCTGCCCGTCAGTCGGATCGACGCGGATCTGGCCGTAGTAGAATGGGCGGGGACAGAGCGAGTTGAGATAGGTCCAGGTCTTGCCCTTGTCGTCGGAGCGGAAGATGCCGCCAGCGTCGGGGCCGAGCTTCTTGTCGTTGGGGCCCTGGCCGGTGGTCGTAACGGAACTCTTGTCGGTCTGCACCACGGCATAGACGATGTTGGGATTCTTGCGGGAGACGCTTAGCCCGCAGCGGCCGAAGGGGCGGTCGGGCAGGCCGGTCTTCATCGGCGTCCAGGTGTTGCCGCCGTCACTGGTCTTGTAGAGGCCGGCGCGAGGGCCGGTCTGCACCGCGGGATTGCCGCCGGAAAAGGCGTCGCGGCGCACGTGATAGGCGGCGGCGTAGAGGATGTCGGGATCCTCAGGATCCATCGCGACATCGACGCAGCCGGTGCTGTCGCCCAGGTCCAGTGAATGCTGCCACGTCTTGCCGCCGTCGGTGGTCTTGAACAGGCCGCGCAGCGTATTGGGTCCCCAGAGCCGGCCCAGGGCGGCGACGTAGGCGATGTCGGGATCGGTGGGATGGAGCACGATGCGACCGATGTGGCGGGTGCCCATGAGGCCGGCGTGCCGCCAGGTCTGGCCGCCGTCGGTGGAGCGATAGACGCCGTCGCCCCACCCGACGCTGTTGCGTGGGTTCGCCTCGCCGGTGCCGACCCAGACGATATGGTGATTGGCCTGGTTTACCGCGACGGCGCCGAGCGCGACGGTGCTCTGGCGATCGAAGACCGGCTTGAAGGTGACGCCGTGGTTGATCGTTTTCCACAGTCCGCCGCTGGCGCTCGCGATGTACTGGATGCGCGGCTCCTTGTCGTAGACCGCGACATCGACGATGCGGCCGCTCATGTTCGCGGGCCCGATCAGGCGCGGCTTGAGCGCTTGCAGGGCCTGGGTGAGACCCGGCGATTCCTGGGCATGGGCCGGGCTCTCGAAGGGTTGGAGGAAAAGGATGGCGAGTAACAAGGGCAGGCGGATGCGTGACATGCGTGGCTCTTCGAGGGATGGCTGGTAGGTTAGGCTTTCTAGCCTGACTGTGAGCCCGAAGCGCTAGCGAGGGCGTCGCTCGCCTCGCTAGCGCTTCGGGCTCGCTTCGGTTTATCCATTCGCGCGTGCGAAATCGCCGAGGAACGACGCCAGCGCCTGGCACGCCGCGGGGCCGATCGCATTGTAAAGCGAGGCGCGAATGCCGCCGACGGCGCGGTGCCCGGCCAGGCCGACCATGCCCTGCGCCTCGGCCTCGGCGACGAACTTCTTCTCGAGCGCTTCGCTCGGCAGCCGGAAGGTGACGTTCATGTGCGAGCGCGACGCCAGCTCGGCGTGGCCGCGGTAGAATCCGCCGCTCGCGTCGATCGCGCCGTAGACCATCTGTGCCTTGCGCGCATTGCGCTCGGCCATCGCCCGTAGGCCGCCGAGCTTGTCGATCCACTGCAGGACCAGGCTCAGCACATACACACCGAACGTCGGCGGCGTGTTGTACAAGGAGTTATTCTTAGCGTGCGTTGCGTAGCGCAGCATCGTCGGGACGCCGGCGCGGGCGTGGCTCAGCCAGGCTTCGCGGATCAGCACGGCCGTCACGCCGGACGGTCCGAGGTTCTTCTGAGCGCCGGCATAGATGAGCGCGAATCGGCCGGCGTCGAACGGGCGCGAGAGGATATCGCTGCTCATGTCGGCGACCAGGGGGCGATCGCCCGCGTCGGGGAATGCCGGCCATTGGATGCCGTGGATCGTTTCGTTGGATGTGAGGTGTACGTACGCCGCGTCGGGGCTGAGGTGAATTTCGTCTTGCCGCGGCACACGACGATAGTCGCCGTCCCTCGTCGAGGCGGCAATGGACGCCCGGCCGATCGCGGCGGCTTCCTCGTACGCCTTTTCCGCCCATGCGCCGGTCATCAGGAAGTCAGCGCTGCCGCTGGCCGGCAGAAAGTTCATCGGCACCATCGCGAACTGCGTCGACGCCCCGCCCTGGAGGAAGAGGACGCGGTAGCCGTCGCCGAGGCCGAGCAGCCCCTTGAAGCTGCGCTTCGGCGCCGGTGATTATCGCTTCGAAATCCTTGGAGCGATGGCTCATCTCCATGATCGACATGCCGCCGCCCTGGTAGTCGCGCAGCTCCGCCTGGACCTGCTCCAGCACCGCGGCCGGCAGCATCGCGGGGCCGGCGTTGAAATTCAGCACGCTCATCGCAATCCTCCATGTTCGCCATCGCTACTTGCGCGAACACAAATACGCGAGCAAATCCCTGACTTCCTGGATCGTGAGCTGGTCGGTCAGGCCGTCGGGCATGATCGATTTGGTCGCGGCGCGCGTCTCGGCGACGTTGCGCGTGTTCAGCTTGAACGTGCCGCCCTGGGCGTCGAGGTACGTGTACTCGTCAAGGACAGTCCGTAAGAGCATGCCTGTACGAACCTTGCCGTCGTGCGTTTCGATTAGCCAGGCCTGGTAGTGCGGCGCGACCAGGGCGCTCGGCTGCAGGATCGACTCGAGGATGGAGCGGCGCTCGGTGCGGCCGATCGTGCTCAGGTCGGGCCCCACGTCGGCGCCGCGGCCCTCGACGCGGTGACAGCGGAAGCAGCCCGCGAGCTTGGGATGGAAAAACACGCGCCGGCCCGCCGCGGCATCGGCCGGCCCGTCGAGCCGCTTGAGCCAGGCGTCCACATCGGCGGCCGGCGGCCGTTCCTCGGCAAAGGGCTTACCCAACACCCGCGCCAGGAGCGGGGCGGCCGCAGGTCGCTTCAGCGCGACGGATTCGAGGGCCGTGCGTTGCGTGGCGGCTAGCTTCGTGCCGACCAGGGCCCGGAGCGCCTCATCGCTGAGCGCCGGCCGCTCATCGTCTGCAAGCGCGACCAGGTCGTCCAGCATTTCCGGCCCTGACAGGCCAGCCACCGCCTGCGCGCACATCGATGGGGAGGTGAGTGTCCTTTGCCGCCCGGGCCAGCAGCGCGACGCGCTTCGGCGACGGCGCCTCCGCCAGCGCGCGGGCAGCTTCAAGCTGCAGCGGCGCGTCTGGTCCATTGAGCAATCCGCCCAGCAGATCGGGCGTCAACTTCGGATAATTCGACGGCACCATCTGCAGCGCCAGCACGCGCACGGCCGGCGGAGTTTGCGGGTCCTGCAGCCGGCCGAAGAAATAGTCGGCCATCTGCCCCTCGCTGACATCGCGGCCGTCGATCCGGGCCAGCGCCGCCGAATAGGCGAAAAACAAACGGACGTTGAGCTTGCGGTCTTTCAGCGCCTCGACGAGGAGCGGCCGGTATCCCTTGAGGTCTTCGTCGGCGATCCACTTCGCCGCCATGAAGCGGACGTCTTCGTCGGCATCGCTGAGATAGCCGGCCATGCGCGCGGCGTCGACCGCCACTCCGGAAGCCCGCCTGGCGAGCATGATCCCGAGGTGCTGCCGTGCGCTGCCCCGGTGCAGATGGAGTGCGGACAGATCGCGGCTGTGCGCCATCACGCGGACGGCCTCATGGCGGATAAAGGGGTCGTCGTCGTCGAATAAGGCGAGCAGCACCTCCGGCGCGCCTTCGAATTGCGAGCGAATGGCTTCCAGGCGTACGGCTGCCGGATAGCGCATGTCGAGGAACTCCGCCGCCTCTTTGTTTCGTGGCAGCATGGCCCGCACAGCCAACGCGCGGAGCAGTGTAACGGATTCCCTGCGAGCGAAGCTCTTCAGATCGAGCTTCGTGTCACCCGCGTCGACCAGCGCCGTCAGGCTTGCCGCGCGGACGCGGACATCCGCGTTGGTGAGCTGTTCGCGCAGATACTCTCGGCCTGCTTCGCCCGCCGCAAGCATCCGCGCCGCGGCCTCGCGCAGGGGCCGATGGGCGCTGAGCAGCGCCTTGCGCGGCTCGCTCGGCCGCTCGACCTTGACCGGTTGTTTCGCACGGACATGCCAGACGGCGCCCTTGCCGTGCAGCGTGTAGTCGCTCTTGACCCAGTCAGTGACGAAAAGCGAGCCGTCCGGGGCCACCGCAATGCCGACCGGGCGAAAATCCTTGCCTCCCTGCACGAACGGCAGGCGCTCGCCCGACACCGACGCGCCGCGCTCCTTCAGCTCGTAACGCTCGACGCGGTGGTCCGCCCACGATGCGACCAGCAGGCTGCCACGGTACTGCGCGGGCAGCCCGTCCGACTCGTAGGTCAGCACCTGGCACGGCGCCTCGCCGACGCCGCACACCATCGGCAGCGTGCCGGGAAGCTGGCCGTCCCACGACTGAAACGGATGCCGGCCGGAGCGCCCGTAGCGATACTGGTAGCCGTAGTCGCCGCTTTCGACGACATGCAGCATCCGGCAGGGCGGCATCGAGTCGGGGTCGTTGTCCACCGCGAACAGCCGGCCGAAAATGTCCTGGTGGATACCGAACGGGTTCCAGAAGCCGGTGGCGACGCGGCGCAGCTTCTTGCCGTCGGCGGTACACCAGAAGATGTTGCCGCCCTCGCCGCCGCCCTTGTGCGTGGTGCCGTCGGCGCCAATCAGCTTGTAGTCGAAGCCGATATTCTCGCCCATGCCGAAATAGAGGTTGCCCTGCGAATCGAATGCGAGCCCCGCCAGGCCGTTGTGCGGATAGTCGCCCTTCGTTTCGAGGATGGCAATGCGGCGAACCTCGTCGGCCGTGCCGGTTCCCTTGGTGTCGCGAAGGTGCAGGATTTCGTTGCGCGTGGCGATGTAGACCGAGCCGTCGGGGTGGACGGCGATGCCCATCGTCGCGACGGTGCCTTCGTAGAAGGTCGTGAAGCGATCGGCCTTACCGTCGCCGTCGGTGTCTTCGAGAATGCGAATGCGATCGCGCGTCGGGCCCTTGTACTCCTTGGGGCGAAAGTGGGTGTGGCTCTCGATGACCAGGAGCCGGCCGCGCTGATCGAATGCGGCCCCGATCGGGTGGACGATATCGGGGGATGCCGCGAACAGCTCCACTTGCAGCGCCGGATCGTGTGCACGCGGTGTGTCGGCGGCCTGCTGGGCGCTCGCCGCTGCCGCACCGGCAAGCAACACCAGGACGCCGAGCGCTCGCCGCACGGTACACCCGTCAACCATTCCCATGAGCAACTCCCAGGTTCGGACCGGTACCATAACATTCTCCGGATTGCGTCGCGGTGGTACAAGACCTAGAGGGGTCAGATTCACTTGTCCCAAGGTGGGAAATGACTTAGACTTTCCCGACCGCGCCGGCCGAGCCCGATCCGTCAATCGGCCCCTGGTAAAATGACCACGAGACGCTGGCGGTCAGACGCTCGGATGGACATCCTTCGCGCGAACGGGAGTCGACGTGGACAGGCTGGTACTACCTCCGGCGGACGGGGCACGGCTCGACCTGGCACGGTCCTGGCCGGTCATCGCAGCCGGCCTCGTCGCGTTCCCGCTGTTCCTCCGTGTGGGCGGCGACACCGGGCTCTGGCTGCCGGCGCTGGGCGTGGGCGTCGCGCTGTTGTCGTGGACGTCGTGGTGGCTCTTGCCGCTGTTGGCGGTCGAGACGTTGGTGAGCAGCCTGCTGGTCGACGACGGGCAATCGCTGCCATGGGCCGACAGCCTGCTCTTGGCCGGGCAGATCGGCCTGTCCTGGTGGGCCTACCACACCCTGGCACGCGGGTCGCGCTGGCTGGAAGACCCGCGCTCGTGCATGCTGTTTTTGGTCCTGGTTCCCGGGCTGATCGCGGCCGGCTTTGCCCTGACGCAGGCGCTGATCTGGCGCACCGTCCTGGTGCAGGCGCCGCCCCTCTGGTCACTGTTCGGCAGTCTCTGGCTCAGCCGCATCCTCGGCCTGCTGGTGCCGTTGCCGTTGCTCCTGGTCCTGGTCACGCCGTGGCTCACGCGGCACCGGGTCCTCACCGTCGCGCCGCCCCTCGGCGCGCGCGGCAATCCGTGGCAGCGCTGGAGTGCCGGCGAGGTGGTCGAGGTCGCCGGACTGGCCCTCAGTGCGACGGTGCTCGTCCTCGTGCTCCTGGGATTGCAGGTGCAGCCCGCGCCGCAGGGCCTACCGCCGTGGTCGCTGTGGGGCGTGGGCCTCCTGATCGTTGTCTGGGCCGCGCTGCGCCAGGGATTGCGCGGCGGCGCACTGGTTGCCGGCGTCGCGTCGCTGGTGGCACTGGCGGTCGCGCAATGGCTCGGCCTGACGCAGGCGGACGGCGCCCTCTTGCAGGGTTATTTGTTGGCCCAGTGCAGCACGGGCCTCCTGGTCGGCGTCTCGGCGGGTTGGATTCAGGCGAGCGAGGCACGCTACCGCCATGTCGTCAGCGAGCTGCCGCTCGTGCTCTATACGCGCCGCTTGCCGCGGCCTTACCGATCGCTGGCGGCGGAGCCGGGTACACGCCGCGACAGCCGTACCGATGCCCCCGGCCCGACCATCAGCCGTGAGGCGATCATCACGCTGGTGAGCCGGGCCAGCGCAGATCTTCGAGCGCAGCCCGGAAGAGATGAGCGGCCTGTACACGAACTGGCTGGCCCGGGTGGTGCCGGAGGATCGCGAGCCTCTTGATCGCGGCCCTTGGACAGCTCAGCATGCAGCGCCAGCCGGTCACGTGTGAGTATCGCATCTTGGCGCCGAGCGAGCCGGGCGCCGAGGGCGACGCGGGCAGTGCCGGCGTGCGCTGGGTCCGCGATACGCTGACGCCGCACCACACCGAGGATGGCCTGCTCGACGGCTGGGAGGGCTTCGTCGAGGACATTACGGAGCGGCGCAAGCTCTCGTATAACCTGCGGCGCTCGTCGTTGATGCTGCAGGCCCTGATCGCGAATCTGCCCGCCGGGGTGTTTTTCGTGCAGGGGCCCCAGGGCTATCCCCTCCTGGCCAACGCCCGCGCCCGCCAGCTTCTGGGGCAGCGCGAGGACGCGTTGCTACCTTTGGCCCAGCTGACGCTGCACGTATCGCCTGCACCGACCTGACGGCAGCGAATACCCGACCGACGAGCTGCCGGTGGCGAAGGCGCTGAAGCAAGGCCTGACCTGCAGTGCCAACGACATCGTCGTGCATCGTACCGACGGCCGGCGCGTTGCGCTGGTGACGTGGGCGGCGCCGGTGCAGCTCAGCGGTCCGGGGCGTGCCGACGCCGCGGTCTGGGTGCTCGAAGATATGGCCGCCTTCCAGCCAAGCGAGTCGTCGGGCCGCGACTCGGAGACGCTGTTGCGCACCGTTATCGAGACGCTGGCCGACGGCGTGCTGGTTCAGGACGCAACCGGCCAGGTGCTCGAAGGCAACGCAGCCGCCGGCCGGATCCTGGGCGTGTCCCGCGATCGCCTGATTGGACGTGTCGGCCTGGCCGCGGAGGCCGGCTGCCTGTCCGCGGATGGCCGGGAGCTGCCGCGCGAGCAGTATCCCGACCTGCAGGCGGCGCGGACGGGCGTGCCGGTGCGCGACGTGGTGATCGGCATCGTCCAGGGCGACCGTCTCGGTCCACGCTGGCTGCGGGTCAACATCCTGCCGCTGCCAAATGGTGCCGTCGTGGGCGCCGGGCCACGGCGACCGCGCGTGGTCACGTCCTTCGCGGACATTACCGAGCACGTGACTGTGGGCCAAAACGGTCACAGCCTGCCGCCGGCCCACGACCTGCCGAAGCTGCTGCGGCTAATCCGCGAGCTGGCGGAGGCCGGCCAAGGCGACTTACCCGCCGACCATCCGGCGTTGCAAGCGCTGCGTCACGTGCTGGAACTCAGCAGCCGCGCCGCCCATCTCGCAACCCAGGTGCTCGCCAGCCAGCCGTCGGAGTCGGATGCCGCGCAATAACAAGATTTCGTAGCCGACGCTAACAGTGTCGGCCACGGCAGAAGCTCGATGGCCATGGCCGGGGAGTCTCGATGGCCACGACCTGGGGCCAGATGGTCTGCGGCGCAAGCGGCCTGGGGCGCTGTTCTTTCGCCGCGAGGGTAGGCTCGACGGCCCACCGGCCACACCCTTTCGGGTGCGCACCTGCTAAAATGGGATATCGTGGAAGTACCGAGCCGGCGTCATTGCGAGGGCAGAAGTCATGATCACCCATCTTCCCGGCATGTCACTGCCCACCGAAAGTACACTGGACATCCAGATTCGCGTTACGCAGCCCCTGAACATTACCTCGTTCTGCGCACGACAGAGGGTGACGCAATATGTCATGCAAGAACTTAGCACGCAACTCGGCGGCGCCACGCCGGAGCTAACCGTCGGCGAGCGCGTCTACTGGTCAGTTCCGGTCGTATTCACGCTGCCGGGAAAGGGCATCCTCGGTCGCGTCGGAACGTTGCGAGTCGATGCGGCAACGGGCGAATTGTCGACCGATCCGCACGCCGAGCAGGAGATAATGCACCATGCCGAGCGGTTGGCTCAACGTGCCCCATCATCAACAGGAGCTTGAGTATTCGTGTGTTGCGGCTTGCGTTCGGATGGTTCTCGCGCACTACGGCGACATCCGCACCGAGGCGGAATTGCGTTCGCTCCTGGATACACAACCGACGGGTACGCGCACCGGCAATGTCATGCGGCTGCCAGGGCCTGCCTTCAAGGTGTACGTTCGTTCGTCGAATCTGGGTGAGTTGCAAAGAATTCTGGCCGATAATCAGCCTGCCATCGTTTTCCTGAAAACCGGGTTTCTCAAGTACTGGAGCATGGATATCTTTCATACGGCCGTGTTTGTCGGCCTCGATTCCGTGACTGCGGCACTTCATGATCCGTATTTTGCAACGGCACCGCAAACAACATCTATGCCAAGCTTTGAAAAAGCATGGGCGGAAACAGGCCAGTTCGCAGCGTTTATCCGACCACGCCAAATACCATGAGCGTACATCGGTCAAAGGAGTTGCATCCATGTCCGGCAGGAAAATCGCCGCCTCCATCGTCGTGGTCATGCTGATTTTCGGTGGCGGTTTGCTGCTGCCCTGCACGTGCATTCAGCCAATGCGAGTGCGAGAGACCACCGCGCACGATGTTTCGATGTTCCACCTCAAGGAGATCGGCCTCACTGTGCACGCCTATCACGGCGTCTACAAAAAACTACCGCCCGCGGTGGTTTGCGCCAAGGACGGCCGGCCGCTCTATAGCTGGCGGGTTCTGCTGCTGCCGTTCCTCGAACAGGCCCCGCTTTACAATCGGTTCAAGCTCGATGAGCCCTGGGATAGCGATCACAACAAATCTCTGCTGGAGCCGACGCCGCCCATCTACGACCTCTGGGGGCCCGATGACCCACGCGGCACGACGCGCTACCAGGTCTTCGTCGGCCCCGGCACCGCCTTCGAGCGCGATGGCCTGACCTTTAGCGACTTCCCCAACGGATTGAGCTGGACGATCCTGGCAGTCGAAAGTGGCGAACCGGTGCCGTTGACAAAGCCCGCGGATCTCGCCTACGATCCGAACGCACCCTTGCCGCCGCTGGGGGCTGGCTACAGCCTGCCGGTCCGTTGGCTGTGCTACACGGTTGACCGCAACCCGGTATTCAATGCGCTCATGGCGGATGGTTCGTGCCGGTTTTTCTTGAATTCGACGGAGGAGCAGACCCTCCGGAGCCTGATTACGCGCAACGGGGCCAAGGAGGACCAACGGGCCGCGTGGGAATAGTAGCGGCGCTGCGCCGCCGCTACGGGCTACTTGCACCTGCAATGAATGCGACTGCCGTGACGCTCCGCATGCAGCGCTGCTAAAATGGGACATGGTCACATGGAGATCTTCGCGTTGACTGCACAACGTTATAACCGTGGACCGGCGCGACACGGCCTGGTCATGCAGTGGCCCCAGCTGCCGATCCGCCGGATTCGCGCGTTTGCGAATCCCGCGCTCGGCCCGCTCGAGGCGGCGCCGCCGTGGCTCGACAGCGGGCCCGCCGGGCAGCCGTTCGATTTTGGCGGCCGGGTTCGCCGCCTGCTCGATGACGTCGTCTGCCGCTGCCCTGAGCTGGCGCATATTCAGGTGCCGCGCATCCTGTTCACGGTGACCCTGGCACGCAGCACGCGCGCCACGGGCTGCAGGCGCGCGTCACGCCGCTGCGCTTCGCGAACGGGGAGCTGACCCGGCCGCGGCGCGGCGTGACCTTCCAGGTGCAGCGCTACTTCGTCGGCGCCGACGAGTTCCTCTACCTGCTGACGTTTTGCTTGCCGCGTTTCCTCAACCAGGACTTCGAGGACAAGCTGGTGACGCTGCTGCACGAGCTCTACCACATCAGCCCGGCGTTCGACGGCGACCTGCGCCGGCACGAGGGCCGCTATCAGATGCACACCCACAGCCAGCGTTGCTACGATCGCCAGATGGCCGAGCTGGCACGCGCCTACCTCGCGACCGATCCCGATCCCGCGTTGCACGCATTCCTGCGGCTGAATTTCGCCCAGCTGCAGCACCGTCACGGCGCGATCCTCGGCGTTGTCGTGCCCCGGCCGCGGATCATCCCGCTGCTGGGCCAGGCGGCGCAGGTCACGGCTCAGGACTCCTGAAATATGCTGCCCTTCCGCCCCCTGCCGCTGCTCGCCAATCCACACGTGCAAACGGTGCTCGGCAACCTATTGGCGAGCGCCGAGCTGACATTCAGGTCCGTGCCCCAGATCGTGCAGCTCCCCGACGGCGACCGCGTCGTCCTGCACGACAGCGCTCCACCCACCTGGCGCACCGGCGAGCCGATTGCATTGCTCATACACGGCCTGGGCGGCTGTCACGAATCGCCGTACATGCTTCGCATCGCTCAGCTCCTCGCGCTCGGCGGCACGCGCGTCGCGCATGGACCTGCGCGGCTGCGGCGCCGGCGTGTCGCTGGCGCGGCGACTCTATTCTGCCGCGTGCTCCGCAAACGTCGGCGCGGTCGTCGAACATCTGCACCGACGGCATCCCGGGTCGCCGCTGTTGCTCGCTGGTTTCTCACTTGGCGGGGGCATCGTGCTGAGGGCGGCGGGCGAGTTGCTGCTACCGGGCCTGTGCGCATGTGCTGGCCGTCGCGGCGCCGCTTGACCTGGTCCGCTGTGCGGCGCGGATGGCCCGCCAGCCGTTCTACAACGCCTTTTACGTGTACCACCTGATGCGTCAGGTCCGCCGTCATCAAGGCCTCTTTCCGGACCTGCCGCGCATGCGCTTCCCGCGACGGCTGACGTTGCAGCAATTCGACGACATCTACACAGCGCCGCGGTGGGGTTTCGCCGACGCCCACGATTATTACCGCCAGGCGTCGGCCTTGCCGTGGGTGCCAAGGATCCGCGTGCCGACGTTGCTCCTCACCGCGCGCGACGATCCGTTCATCGTGGCGGAATCGTTCGAGGAGCTGGCTCCGTCGCCGAACATCGAAGTCCACATTGCGCCGCACGGCGGGCATCTGGGTTTCCTTGGCCACGACGGCCAGGGAGGCGTGCGCTGGGCCGAACGGCACGTGGCGGACTGGCTGCTCGCGCAGGCGGCGCGCATAAGATAGCCGGCACTCAGGAATGCTTTTTTTGGAGTGCGGCGCTTTTCCGCCGCTTTGTTTTTCTTTGAAAGCTGAAAAAAAAAGCGGCGGAAAAGCGCCGCACTCCAAAAGGCCGTCGCATGAAGACCCGCAAGAAACGTACACTTTCCCCTACACCAACCGTGCCCCTATCGCCCCGCCGGCACGCGCTGCACCGGCTCCGGCGGCTCGGCGTGATCGCGGCCGCCGTCCTGGGATGTGCGGTGCTCGTGGTGCTCGGCACGGTCTACCGCGACGTGCTTTGGCCGGCCGGCGTCGCCCTGGGCGCCGAAGAGCCCGACGACGATCCGACCGACCCGACCGAGCCGAAGATCAACGCGCGCACGCCGCCCGGACCGGAACCGGACGCCATGGTGTGGATACCCGGCGGCGAATTCTGGATGGGCGGACCGCGCGATGCGATGGACGCGGATGATCCGCAGGCGGACCAGCACGCACGCGTCGGCTTTGGCCCGGAATGCTATCCCCTGCACAAGGTCACGGTCAACGGCTTCTGGATGGACCAGCACGAGGTCACCAACGAGCAGTTCGCCGAGTTCGTCCGCGCGACGAAATACCTCACGGTCGCCGAACGGGTGCCGACTGCCCGCGAGTTCCCCGGCGTCCCGGCCGAGAAGCTGAAGCCGCTGTCGCTGGTGTTTACGCCGCCGGGCCCGAATGATCGGTACAATCTCGCCGACCACACGGGCTGGTGGGACATCTGCTACGGCGCCTGCTGGCAGCACCCCGAAGGACCGCACAGCACGATCCACGGCCGCGACCGGCACCCCGTGGTCCACATCTGCTGGTACGACGCGGTCGCCTATTGCACCTGGGCCGGCAAGCGGCTGCCGACCGAGGCCGAGTGGGAGTTCGCTGCGCGTGGCGGGCTCGATCGCAAGAAATATCCCTGGGGCGACGAGCTGAAGCCCGGCGGCAAGTGCATGGCCAACTACTGGCAGGGCAACTTCCCGATCGAGAACACGAAGGAAGACGGCCACGCCGGCACCGCCCCAGTCGGCTCCTATCCGCCGAACGGCTACGGTCTGTACGACATGGCGGGCAACGTCTGGGAATGGTGCGCGGACTATTATGCCGCGTTCTATTACGCCGAGAGCCCGCGCCTCAATCCGCAAGGCCCGCTCAACGAATTCGACCCGCTAGCCCCGAACGAGGTCAAACGCGTGCAGCGTGGCGGCTCCTTCCTGTGCGCGGAGAATTATTGCCAGCGCTACCTCGTCGGCTCGCGCGGTAAGGGCGAGGTCAACAGCAGCGCCAACCACATCGGCTTCCGCTGCGTCATGAACGCGAAGTGACGCAGGCATTTCTTGTTTACGTTTAGCCTTCGCGCATAGCGGGCGAACGCTAAACGTAAACAAGAAATCGCTTCTCTTCGGTGCGGATTGCCGTATGATGACTCCGAACCTGTCCCTGCGTCCACGGAGCACGTCACGACCATGCTGGCCCGGAAGTACCTCTTCCCCAACGTGATCGAATTGAACTACCAGGCCGGCCGGCGCCTGGGCGTCAACGTCTATCTCATCGACGGCGGCAGCGAGTTCGTGCTCATCGACATCGGCTATCTCGAAACCATCGACGAGATCATCGACCTGATTCGGCGGATGGACTTCAACCTGTCCACCTGCAAGATGATCATCGCCACCCACGCCGACGCCGACCACATCCAGGGGCTCGCCCGCGCCCGGGACCTGCTCAAGACGAAGGTCGCCGCCCACCCGCTGACCGTGGAACCGCTGGAATCGGGCGACGAAATCCTGACCTATGCCACGATCAAGGCCCAGGGCTTCTCGATCCCGATGCCGCGCTGCAAGGTCGACCTCTTGCTCAACGAAGGCGACATGATCGAGGTCGGCACCCAGAAGCTGCAGGTCTGGCACACGCCCGGCCACACCGCCGGCCAGCTCAGCTTCAAGATGGGCAACCTGCTCTTCTCGCGGCGACAACATTTACAAGGACAGCTGCGTCGGCGTCATCGACGCCCACCACGGCTCGAACATTCCGGACTTCGTCAAGTCGCTCAAGCGCATCCTCAAGGACGACGCTGAGTTTTTGCTGCCGAGCCACGGCCCCGTCTTTCGCCGCGACAAGCGCATCCTGCAGAAGGCGATCGACCGCCTGACGCAGTACCAGTACATGGCCGACTTCGGCACCTGCGCGATTGCGTGGCCGCTGCTCGACGAGTGGGAGGCCGACGTCATCTCGGGCAAGCTGCCGGATTTCAGCAAGAATAAGTGATCGGCCCGCTCCCTGCCTGTTTACGTTTAGCGCTCGCATGCGGTGTATGAGGGAGAAGCCGGCTCCTGCACACCGCCTGACACCGCCTGCGAGCGCTAAACGTAAACGAGGCAAGGCCCATGGGCGCGGTCTACGAGGAATTCCAGCGCGAGCTGGCCGAATGGCAGCGCCGCTATGCCGGCCGGCCACGCGATGAGATGATCCAGCTCTTTCTGCTGGCCCTCGAACGCGAAGAACTCGTGTCGGTCGGCTATCGCGAGGCGGCGATCGCCCGGCGATTGGAGACGATGCCGCTCACCACGGAGGTGCGCGACCTGATCCGCCACGCCCTCGTGTGGGTGTGGAAGGATGAGGAGATGCACGCCATTTACATGCGCGGCGTGCTCCTGCAGCTCGGCAGCCGGCGCTTGCGTTTCCTGGCGCTGGCCCGGCAGCTGGCCGGCGCCGTCGGCGGCTGGTCAGCGTCGGTGCAGCAGCACGCGCGCTGGTCGGCGGCGCCGTTTTCGCGCACTCTCGCCTCAACGCTGACCCGGCTCGGCTCGCTGCTCGGCAAGGTGCCGCGCGATGTCCGCGAGCATCTCCGCTATGGTCCGTTCCGCAATTTCTGCCTGTTCAACATCGACGCCGAGGATACCGCCGAGCTTTGCTGGCAGCGGCTCGTCGATCTGACCGCGCAGGTGCCCGACCTGGCGCCGGCGCTGGTTGATGCTTTCCGCCGCATCCGGGACGACGAACGGCGGCACGCGCGCATCTTCCGTATTCTCGCCGACGCGCTCGACGAACAGGATCAGCTGGTGCCGGGCGAAACGGCGGCGACGCTGCTCGAGAAGATTGCCGCGGTCGGCACTTCCTTCCTCGCGCACCCGCAGCGCGCGGCCCGTGGCGTCGACCAACCCCTGGGCCGGGGCGGCGACGTGGTGGTGGTGCAGGGACGTACAACCGAAGAGAAGGTGCCGCTGTTCGGCCGGCTGCTCGATGACGCCGGCCTGGCGGACCGTCTGGCCGAGCGCGCCGCCGTCCTGGGCAAGCCGGTGCACGACATGCGGGTGGCGATCAAGGCGACCTTCATCCTTGGATACCACCGCAAGGACCGCTCGCCTCTGACGGACCCGGCGTTGGTGCAGGCGCTGGGCCGCCGCCTGCGGGAGTTGGGCTGTGCCGACGTGGCCCTGGTCGAGGAGCGAAACATCTACGACCAGTTCTTCCAGAACCGCAGCGTCGCCGCGGTGGCCGAGTACTTCGGCATCGCGTCGCCGTATTTCCGCATCGTGGACGCGACGGATGAGCAGGTGCCGTACGCCTACGCTCGCGGACTAGGGCAAGACACCGTGGCGCGGACGTGGAAGGAGGCGGACTTTCGGATCACCTTTGCCAAGATGCGCAGCCACCCGATCCAGCTTGCCCTGCTCACCGTGGCCAACGTCGGCGGACTCGGCTCCCGCTGGGATACGATGATCTTTGCCGAGCGTCAGGCCCAGCTTGAGACGGGCATTATGATGCTGCTGGACGCGTTCCCGCCGCACTTCGCGCTGCTGGACGCCTACGAATGCGTGCCGGATGGGTTGATGGGCATGATGGGCTGCGCATCGCCCCGGTCGCCGAAACGGCTGTACGCCGGTGCCGATGCCCTGGCGGTCGATACGGTGGCGGGCCGGCACATGGGCATGAAAGACCCCGACGAGTCGAGCTATCTGCGGGCCGCTCGCCACTGGTTCGGCGCGGCGGCGGCGCGCGTTCGCGTGGTCGGACCGGACACGCCGATCCGTGGCTGGCGGAGCCCCTACGAAACAGACCTGACCACGCTTTTGAGCTTCCTCGCCTATCCTGTCTACGAGTTCGGCAGCGGCCGCGGGGCGCTGTTCGTGCCCGAGATGGACGAACGCGCGTTCCCACCCATCGGGCCGCCGCGAGGTGGGTTGCGTTGCCTGCGCCGGCTGGTGCAGACCCTGGTGGGGCTCCGTCATGGTCGCGCGTAGCGTCGTCATCATCGGCGCCGGCATGGGCGGCCTGACTGCGGCGCTGCGGCTGGCTCGTGCCGGCGTCGCGGTGCGCGTCCTCGAAGCCCGGCCCGGCCCCGGTGGTCTCGCGGCCGGCCTGGAGCTCGACGGTTTGCCGTTCGACGCGGGGCCCTACATTCTGCTCGACCGTCCAGGGCTGGAATGGGCGTTTCGGGCCGTTGGCCTGGAGCTGGCCGATCGTGTCACGCTGCGGCGCATCGAGGCGATTTACGAGGTCCGCACGCCCGACGGCGGCCGGGTGCGTTTCCTGGCCAACCTCGAGGAAACCGCGGCGGCGTTCGACCGGCAGTGGCCCGGCAGCGGCCGGCGCTACGTCGAATACGTCAATCGCATCGCGCGCATTTACCAGCGTCTGGAACCGCTGCAGCGCCAACCGCGGCCGGGTTTGTGGGGTCTGATCCGTAGCGGCGGCTGGCGGCACTTGCCGTTTCTGCTGCGTTCGCTGGACGGCGTGCTGGCGCGGACCGGGCTGCCGCAACCGATTCGCGACGCGCTGGCGATCTGGACGCACATCGCCGGGCAACGCGTCGAACAAGCGCCGAGTCCGCTCGCCTTCGTGCCGGCGCTGATACACGGCGTCGGCGCGTTCTATCCGCTCGGCGGCATCGGCCGCATTCCGCGGACGCTCGCGGATGCCGCCGCGAGTGCGGGCGTGGTATTCGATTATGGGGTCCGGGTTACGGCGATCCGCCGCCGTGCGGGCCGGACCGCGGTCGTCGAAACGGATCGCGGCGACGCCCATAGCGTCGATGCGGTCCTGTCGAACGCCGCCGGTATCGGCACCTACCTGGACTTGCTGGAGGCCCCGCCGCCCGCGCTGCGTACGCGCCTCGAACAGCTCCCGCTGCAATCGCCTGGGGTTGCCGCCTATCTCGCGGTCAAGGCGGACGTGGCGCCGCCGTATCTGCGGTTTTTCCTGCCCGGCGGCGACGAACGCTGCCGCTGCCTGGTGATGCCCGCCGTGCTGGAGCCGGCGGTGCAGCGCGACGGCTGGTACCCGGCCCGCCTGATCGTGCCGATGGATCACGCGGGGGCGCAGGCGGTGGGACCGGCCGGGCAACGGGAGTATGTGGAGCGCATTTTGGCCGAACCGTGGTGGCGAGAGGCGGTCCGCGAATTTCGAGTGCTCGCCACGCGCATCCCGGCGGAATGGGGCGCCGAGTACCATCTCTATCGCAATAGCATGAACCCGGTGATGACAGCGCAGTTCATGCGTGCCGGCCGGCTGTCGCACCGCAGCCGCGACGTGCCGGGCCTGTACCTCGCCGGTAGCGCTACTCATCCGGGCCAGTGGGTGAGTTTCTGTGCGATCTCCGGTATTCTCGCCGCGGACCAGCTACTCGAGGACCTCCGCTGATGCTCGACACCGTGACCGAAACGTTGCCCAATCAGCGGCGGTTGCGCGTGGCGTGCGTCGGCCAGGGGCCGCCGTTGATCCTGCTGCACGGCTATCCCGATAATTTGCAAATCTGGTGCGAGCTGGCGCCGCGGCTGGCGGAGCTTCGCCATGTCATCGCCTTCGATTGGCCGGGCCTGGGTCAGAGCGAAGCCTGGCCCGGCGGCGCCACGCCGATGCTGATGGCCGACCGCCTGCTGGCACTGCTCGACGCCTGGCACATCGACCGCGCCGACATTGCCGGCCTCGACATGGGCGGCCAGCCCGCGCTGGTCTTCGCCGCACGCTATCCGGAGCGCGTCGGCCGGCTGATCGTGATGAACTCGCTGGTGTTCGGCGACGAGGCGACTTCGTGGGAGATTCGCGTCCTGCGGCGGTTCGGCTGGAATCGTCTCATCATTCGCTCGCTGCCGTGGCTGGTCTTCTGCCGGGCGCGGCGGACGTTTCTGCCGCGCGGCGTGGAGCTGCCGGACCCGTTGTACGCCGACATGTGGCAAAGTTTTCGCCAGCCGTCGGTGCGGGCCTACATTGCGAAGATGTGCGCCGGCTACCAGGGAACGCTGCCGCAGCTTCCGGAGCTATATCGTCAGATTCGCTGCCGGACGCTGGTGCTCTGGGGCGAGCGCGACAAGCACTTCCCGCCGATCCATGCCGAGCGCCTGCACGCGACGATTGCGGGATCGTGTCTTGAGATCGTCGCCGGCGGCGAGCACTGGATGCCGTGGTATCTTGCGGACGTGGTGGCGGCGCGGATGCGGACGTTTCTGGAGTAGGTCCCGCCTGCCGGGCGGGACCTGCCGCGGCAAGGTCCCGCCCGGCAGGCGGGACCTACAACATGGCCACAGCCGCGCCGCGAGCGTAGAGTGGCCAGTGACGCATTCCCCTGAAACATTGAGACAATTCCATGAAAGTCGGCATCGCGGGTTTTTCCGGATCGGGTAAGAGTACGGTCTTTCACTGGCTGACCGGCGTTGCGCCGGACCCGTCGCGCAGCCAGCAAGGACAGCTCGGCAAGCCCGCGATTCCCGATCCGCGCCTCGACTGGCTCTCAAACCATTTCAAGCCGAAGAAGACGACGCCCGCCCAGCTCGAATTCCTTGACACGCCCGGCCTGCTCGCCACGGAGCGCCGCGACAACCCGCGCCGACTCGGCATCATGCGCGACGCCGGCGGGCTGCTGGTCGTGCTCAACGGCCATGCCGGCGGTGATCTGTTCGACGAGCTGCGCCGCTTCCGTGAGGAGTTGTTGTTCGCCGACCTGGAGATCGTCACCGGCCGGGTCGACAAGCTGCGCGATCAGCTTAAGAAGCCGCGCCCCGCCAAGGAGCGCGACGCGTACCAGGCCGAGCTGGACATCCTGCAGCGCGTGGTCGCCGTGATGGAAAAGGGCCAGGGCGCCGCCGGCGCCGGCCTCAAGGGCGACGAGGAAAAGCTCATTCGCAGCTTCCAGCTGTTGACGCTCAAGCCGGAGCTGGTGCTGGTCAACGTCGGCGACGACGGCATCGGCCAGACGCTGCCCGCCGATCTGCGTGTGTTCGCGCCGGCGCGCTACAGGCGCCGGCCAAACTCGAGCGCGAGCTGGAGGAGCTGTCCGAGGAGGACCGAGCGGCGTTCATGGCGGACCTGAAGATCGGCGGCTTTTCGCGCGACGAAACGCTGCGGTCGATCTTCACGGGAATGGGCCAGATCGTCTTCTTCACCGTCGGCGAGGACGAATGTCGGGCCTGGCCGATTCCCAAAGGCGCCACCTCGCAGGAAGGCGCCGGCGAGATTCACACCGACCTGGCCCGCGGCTTCGTGCGCGCCGAGGTGGTGAGCTACGCCGACTTCCGCAAACACGGCTCGATGAAGGAAGCCAAGCACCACGGCGTGTATCGGCTGGAGGGCAAGACCTACGTGGTGCAGGATGGCGATATCATGCACATCCTCGCGAGCACTTAAAGAAACTCGTAAGTGCTATATTTGGAAAGCTGTTGCGTCTCATGGCGCTGTGCGCAAACGTATCTAAGATAGATTTTCACAGCCTGCCCGGTTACCGACGTTGGCGTTCATTCGAGCGGGTGGAGATTCCAATGAATGGTGTGCGCCAGCGTTTTCTGGGGCTGTGCCTACCGCCCGTGGCATTTGGCCTGCTCGACGCCACGCTCACTCTTGCGGGACAGCCAGCCGCGTACTGGGGCGGGGCGTATGCCCAGGTGGCCGAGGCATCGCCGACGTTCAATCACCTGTTGGCCATGCACCCGCTCGCTTTTGTCGCGGGGATCCTGGCATGGATGGCGGTGTTCGTCGGCATCCTGCCCGATACGCTCGCGCTGATCGCGTGCATCGCGGTGACGCTCGGGCACACCGTCGGGGCAGCAACGTGGCTGTTGTGGCGGTTTCAGTATGGGTATCAGGCCTGCAACGGATTGTTTTTGGTCTCCGCCGTAGGGCTCGGGATCGGGGTGCGCTGGGGGTGGCAAGCGGCCCCTCGGCAGGAGTATCGGTTGCCATTCCTGACGGCCGCGTGGCGCTGGGTGCTGGCGGCCGGGTTGTTCGCCGTTGGCGTGTACCTGTTTCTTTGGCCGCGACACGCGTGAATGCGGGCGTCAAAGACGCGAGTTCGAGGTGACCAGTGCGCGATTCGCAGCTGGCTAGTCCAAGAGAACCAGAACCCCGAAGCCCCTGGACGTCCCATCGACGACGTACGCCGACCCGCTCGGTCGAGAATGGCGCAATGACCTTCCCCCCGTGGAGCCGAAGCAGGCATACAAGCAACGGCCGCTGGTGGGGGCAGCTGCTATGGTACCTTTACAGGAAACAGCGGGATATCCCGGGCTGGGAACAGGGCCCCTGGCCTTCCGGCTGACGGGCAGAAGATTTGTGGGACCTCGCCCTGCACGAGCCCGAAGGCCCAACTCAATTCGCTCCCGGCGGAGGTGCCAAAAGCAATGCCAGCTTCCGTGCGCGCACCGAGCTTGCCTTTCCAGACGGGCGTATCCGTCCGGAACGGCTTGTGGGTGCCCGGATCGAAGATTTCCGCCTCGAAGGCGTCTTGATCCCGGTCGAAGCGAAGGAAGCGGAGAATCAAGGTGCGGCCAGTCTTACCGTCGCCCGCCAGCCGGAAGCCGTAGCTCGTCCCCGGGGCTGCTCCTTCCCTTTGCAGGCTCCAAGAAAGGAACATCAGGAGCTGTTATAGTACACGAAGCTTCTTCTCGCAAAGGCCGACCTCGCTCACGCTGAAGCTCGATTGCTGGCACGTTTCACATACTGCACGGCTGACGGCCGCGAAATGCTGGTCATCGCTCAAGGATATGGTGTCGCTGCTGCGATTATCGCGCATTTGGCGCCGGAAGCAATGGGCCGGCCACAAACTCTCATCATTTGCTCATCTCAGGGGAGGTAGGTCCCGCCTGCCGGGCGGGACCTTGCAGGGTCCAGGTCCCGCCCGGCAGGCGGGACCTACTCGCGCCTTCCATAAAGTGTCGGCATGGAAAAATCGCATTCCCCCGCCGGCGCTCATCCCGGCCTGTTGCGCGTGCTCGGGCCGTGGATGGGCACGGCTCTGGTCATCGGCACGGTGATCGGCTCGGGCGTCTTCAAGAAGCCGCACGCCGTCGCCAAGGAGGTGCCCGAGTTCGGCCTGGCCATGCTGGCGTGGGTGCTGGTCGGCCTGCTGGCGCTGATCGGCTCGTTGGCGATCGCCGAGCTGGCGGTGCTCATGCCGCGCGCCGGCGGCAACTACGTCTATCTGCGCGACGGCTTCGGCCGCTGGGCCGGCTTCCTCTACGGCTGGGTCGAGTTCTGGATCATCCGCAGCGCCTCGATCGCGGCCCTCGCCACCGTGTTCGCCGAGTCGCTGCACGCGGTGCTGCGCGGCATGCTGACCGAGGACGGCACGACCCATGTCTTGCCGACCTGGGGCGAACAGGCCATCACCGTCGCCGTCATCGTCGCGCTGGCCCTGGTCAACATCCGCGGCACCGCGTGGGGCGGCGGCCTGCAACTCGTCGTGACCACGGTCAAGGTGCTGTCGCTCGTCGGCATTGCCGTGCTGCCGTTCGTCGTCCTGTTTTTCGCCGGCGACAGCACCGTGCGCCCCAGCCTGGAGCGGCTGGAACCAATCTGGCCGAGCGATCCTGGCCGCATCGACTGGAGCAAGTTCGGCGCGGCGCTGGTGGGCGTTCTGTGGGCGTACCACGGCTGGATGAACATCGCGCCGATGGCCGAGGAGGTCCGCAATCCCGGTCGCAACATTCCGCTGTCGGTGATCGGCGGCACGCTGATCGTGATGGCGCTGTACCTGGCGGCCAACTTCGCGTATTACCTGGTGGTGCCGCGCGACGTGATGCGCGGGCAAGGGGGGCAGACGCCGGTCGCCGCCTTGTTCTGTCTGCGCCTGCTCGGCAATGCGGGGCTGATGGTCGCGGCGGCCGCGGTGATGATCTCGGTGTTCGGCGCGCTCAACGGCAACCTGCTGGTTGGCCCGCGGCTGCTGTATGCGATGGGCAAGGACCAGCTGGCCCCGGCCGCGCTGGCGCAGGTTCATCCGCGCTTCCACACGCCGGTGCCGGCCGCGTTGACGCTGGCCGGCTGGTCGGTGCTGCTGGTCATCGGCGTCGCCGTGCTGGTGGATAATCCCTTACCGACATTCACCGTGGCCGGCTGGGAGCTGAACCTCAACGTTCGCGCCGGCACCGACGCCTTCGACCTGCTCACGGACTATGCGATATTCGGTTCGGTGTCGATCGAGACGCTGGCGATCGCGTCGCTGTTCGCGTTCCGCCGCCGTTATCCGCAGGACAAGGTCGCGTTGCCATATCGCTGTCCGCTGTATCCGTGGCTGCCGCTGATCTACGTGGGCGTCATGGCGACGGTGCTGTTCAACATGTTCCGCACGCAAACGAACGAGGCGCTGTTCGCGGTCGGTTTCATCGCCTTCGGCGGCGTGGTTTATGGCGTCGTATTCGCAGGGCGGCCCGCGCGGTGACCGCGATTGCCGTTGACAAAAGGGGTACCGGCGGTATCCTGACACCAAGACCGCGCGGGGTGTAGCTCAGCTTGGCTAGAGCGCTTGGTTCGGGACCAAGAGGTCGCTGGTTCGAATCCAGTCACCCCGACTTCGTGAGGCTCGCTGAAAACCACGTTCAGCGGGCCTTTTTCGTTGGTTTTCGCGTCCTTTCTGGCAGCGTCCGCTTTTTCCGTAGGCGCCTCTCCGTGCGGAGTTCTATTGCCACGGAATGACTGCAATTTACTCGGATTGCCAGAATTTGGTGCAACCGTTGGTGCAACAGGTTTCAATCCAGATTGAAAACTCCCTGCCCCCTCCGTCCCGGTCGCCCTGACCTGCTCTCGGCCGCTCCCGGGGCCTTCCGTCAACGGCAGCGCCGGCAGCACGTCGAGGGCGCCGCGCACGTCGAGTAACCGCGGGTCGGTGTAGACTCCCATCGTCAACCGAATGTCGGAATGCCGCATGGCAGCCTGCGCCGTTCGGGCGCAACTTCACCTTTGCTCAGCAGTGTGCCGAACGTCGTGCGCAGCGCGTGCAGATCGAGGGTCCGGCCCCGGTCGTCACGCTTCGGGATGCCGGCAAGGCGCAGGTCGCGGTCGAGGATGCGAAGCAACCCCGCTGACACGTCGAATACCGGTGTGTCGGCCAGCAGCCTGGCGGGGATCGGCGCCCCCGTCCGCAGCGCCTCTTGCTGCAGCCGGTCGAGCTTGTCGGCAAGCCAGTCGCGCAGGTCAGCGGCAAGGTCATCGCGCAGTTGGATGTCGCTTCCTTCCCGGTTCTTCTCATCGGCGGCGTCCAGGGCGGCGAAGCAAACCGGCCCGTCGAGGTCCAGTTGCCCCACGGTCAGGGAAGCCAGCTCGCCCTTGCGCAGCCCGGTCAGCACCAGCGTCTTGTAGGTCAACGCCCGCTCCCGACCGATCCAGTCGAGCCGTGCCCGCACTTCTGGCCGCACGTCGGCGTATCGTTCCCCCTTCCGCGCCCCGCGGCGGACGGTCAGCGCTTCGAGCAACGGCCGCTCCCTGGCGACGGGCAACAGGCGCAGCAACTCGGCCTCAGTCATCGCCCGGCGTTGCCGTCGAGGATCGGCCTTTTGATTCGCCTTCGGTGTCCCGCGGAACGGATTGACGGAGAGACGCTTGGTCCGCACGCACCAGTTGGCAAAGCCGATCAGCGCTTCGCGGTGCGCGTTGCGGTTCCGCGCCGACATTCCTTCCGCCGTGCGTTCGGTAAGCCAGCGCTCGAAAGCGCTCTGGTCGAGGTCGGCGAGCCGGAGAAACCCGCATTCGCCGGCGAGCCGGTCAAGCCAGCGTCGCGTATTCGCCTTGTGGACCTGGGTAACGCCCTTCGCCTGCAAGTGTTGCTCGAATGCGGCGAGATGCTCGGCAAGCGGTGCCGTCGCGTGATCGCCGATCGTCGCTTCGTCCGGGGTTATCACGTTCGCCCTGACCAGCTCGGCGCACCGTTCCAGGTCCGCCAGCACTTGCCGCGCGGCATCGGCATCGCGGCAACCGGTCGCCACTTCCTGCACCAGGCCGGCGCCGTCGCGGAACTTTGCGGTGTAGGTCGCGGCCTCGGTGACGATGCGCTCGCCGCCGTCCTGTCCCACGGTCAGGGGCGCCAGACGCGCCTTGCCCTTCACCTTCCATCGGGCCAACCGCTCGCCTTTGCGGACGATGATTTCCGCGCCGGGCGGCACGGGCCTTGTCGTTTGCTTCTTGAACACGGTCCCCATGTTTGTTACCTACCCTTGTTGTTACCTACCCTACCCTTTGTTCGCTTGCTTCGCTTCGATCGCAGTTCCAGCTTGAAGAACACGGCCAGCTTGTCCATCACGTCGCCCCGCAACGTCTGCTCGCCACGCACGAACTTCATGAGGCTTTGCCGGAGAACGCCCGTTGCTTGTTCCAGTCCCAGGAACGTCATCCCGCTTTCGGCTATCGCCCGGAGAAGCGCATCGGTTATCGGTCGCTTGTTCGCCATGTAGTAGATATTACACAAACCGCAGCGGAAGTCAATCCCCTTGGTCGAATCTGCCCGCCATTTGCTGCGGTTGGCGAGCGTTCCAGGCTCGCCGGCAATGCGCCGGCCAACTCGCCGCGGCGAGCTGGCGCGGGACGCTGGGGACTAGTCCCCAGCGCTACCGCTTCATCAGGTCGAGGACGGCTTTCCGTTTCGCGAGGATTACCTGCGCCTCCTCGGTTTGCTCTTGCACTTCATGGTTGTACGCGTCGAGGTCGATCACGTTTCGAATCGCGGTGTCGCACCACCCCTGCAACACTTTGGGGGCGACGGCTTCCAGCTCGTAGCAATCCGTCCGGCGATGGTTCTTAACGAAGGTGGCGTAGTTCGACGAGCTTTCCTTGGCGACGAGCATCCGGGGCAAGGCCAGTTGGTCGGCCTGGTCGTGCGTCATCGCTACACGGGTGCCGCGGAGGTCGCTGAGCGGAATGTGAAAGTCGTCCCGGAGCGAGCGCAGAGTGGAGTCGACGATCGAATCGCCGTCCGGATCGCAGTCGCCGAGACACAGGAGGAAAAGCTTGCTCTTGCTGCTCGCTCTGAACCGCTGAACTATCTGGTGCCGGGCGTCGATACCGCTGTTCCCGCGCATGATGACGATGGGCATGCAATAGCGGCCTGCGACGGGCTTGATGAAGTTCTGAACCGTAAGTTTCTCAACAATGATCTCGAAGTGCTGCGGTTGGCTTTGCAGGAGGTCGCGTGCATATCCACGGAGGAAACCGTCGCATCTTTGGGCGATGAAGTCGGCAGCGCTGCGCCAGCAAGCCCATTTGGTGACGGGCCTGGTTTCGTCGCAGATCGCTTCCCACGAGATTTTCCCGGCAATCCTCATGCGTGTGGCAAGTTTGCTGAGGTCCTTGTAAGAGGCCAAGTCGTTTTCGTAGGGTGTTTCCTCTGTTAGGTTGCGAAGAAAGGTCTTGTTGAGCAGGCGGTAGTGAATCGCTCGGAGCGACACAGGCAAATAGTCGTCCAGGTCGCGCAACACTTCAAGGATGGCGTCGGCCATACCGCGCTTGTCCTTGGAGATCCCGTAGCGTTTCATTTCCTTTTTGCCGATCTCGATCAGTTCAAGCGACGCTCGCGTTCGCTTGGCTTCGTCGTCTACAATCTGGTCGATGGCCTCGTCGGGGTCGATGTCTACCAGCTTTTCGCGGACCAGCTCGTCAAAGGTTTTCTCCCGGCCCGCGTTATGCTCGCGGAGGATGGCGAGCCATTCGTCAGGGGTATGGTCCGCCCGCCGGAGACTCAGGACTATCACGGGCACGCTAAAGCGCTCTGTTTCGATTGCCGCCTTTTGCCGTTGGTGGCCGGAGATGATGTAGTTGTCTCGGCTTACCAGCAGAGGCGCTTGCACGCCGTCTTTCTGTACGCTTTCGACCAGCCGCGCGTAGTCGGCATCCTCGGGCGTGCGCTCGCGATAGAGCAGTTCGTTTTCCGGCGACGGCTTGAGCGATGCCGGCCGCTTGCGGACAATGCGGGCGTCTCCGTCATGCTGTCCGTTCCGGTCTGCTTTCTTTCGGCTTGCACTCATTGGTCAATCTCCCAGGTATCGAAATCTACTCGCTTTGCGTGTTGCCTTGCTGCCGATTTCCCCGGCCTGCAGGATGCCTTCGGCGCACAGAACCTTGAGCCAGCGCCATGCGGTGCTGTGATCCACGTTCAGGAGCCGGCCCGCGGTGCGAACGTCGAGATAGAAGTCGCCGTCTCCAGCGGTCCCTTGCAATTCGCGGCACAGCGCGGCCAAGAGCAAGATCGGGCCGTCCCGGTAGAGCTGCACGGCCTTCGCTGGCGGCGCCGAGGCCGCGGCGCGTGCGAATGCTGCATCGACTGGGCTAGCGCCCGCCGGGTACTTCACGCGCTCCCACGCGACGATGAAGTCAGCCCACGTGTCGATGAATGCTTTGGTGGCGATGATCGGCAGCGCTCGCCGATGCCACTCCGCGATGATCGGGCGCAGCGCGCTAGTCGTCGCATCCGGCATGATTGCCTTGAGCTGGCGCACCAGGTCGAATAGCTTCCGGTTGCGCTCGCCTGCGCGACGGGGCAGCGTCGATTCAATGGCGTGCAACAGAGCAGACAGAGCAGACGGAGAGGGCGCAGAGGCGCAGAGGACAGAGCAGACACAAGCAATGATGGTGTGTGTGCTGTGTTCTCTCCGTCTGCTCTGTTCTCTCCGTCTGCTCTGTTGCAGAGCCCCACTTCGGCAGGGTCGATGATGGGGAGCTCGCCAGGTGGAAGGGGAACGAGCCAGCGGTAGGTGATGCCGTCCGGGTGAAGGCTTGGCGGCAGCAAGCAGTAGTGGCCCGGGTCGCCGCGGTACTCGCCGTCCCCGAAGTCGTGGAACCCCTCGGGCCCGCGAAAGTAGACGTGCCGGCCTCGGGACGTTGCCACGGTGGGAAGGACCGCGGCGGCCTGCTCGTTCGCGGCTGCCCATTGGTTGTAGCCGTCCATGGTGTCAAAGTCGCGCGCCACTAACCCGCCCGATGCCGAGCCGAGCAGCACTGCGAGACCGTCAACGTTGCGAGCAGCGAAGAGCCGGCGAAGCGTCGCGTCGTCTGCGGGCCCGGTCTGGAATCGCTTCCACTTCCCGGCAGCTTTCTTCTCTCGGGTGGGGATGATGGACCAGCCGCGCGCGGCGTAGTCAAGAGCGGCGCACAGCAGCGAGTCGCCGGCGCAATGCTCGTTGTGTCCATGCTGCGCGCGTGGTATGCTCATCTTTGACAGTCCCGCTTCGTTCACGCGCCCGGCGAGCAATCGCCGGGCGGTGCTTTCGGTGGAGGTGCCGGGAATCGCACCCGGGGAGCGCGGATTGACAGTCCCGCTCCGTCACTAGAGCCACCCCCACCGTGGCCCTCATGCCCGCGCCAACGTCCGGTCCCCGCCAAGCCAGGCATCGACAGCCGATCGGCTGAAGCGCACCAACCTGCCGAGTCCCTTGACGCGACCGGGTACTTTTCCCATGTCGATCAGGCGGAAGATATGGCGGGTGGAACTCTGAGTGAGCCGCGCAATGTCGGCCACGGTGTACGTCGTGGGCGCCGTCGTGCTTGCGCTCGGGAGTTTCTCCAGGGTCTGGGATTGTGGTGAGGCGTGAAGATGGGCTTCAGTCATCGGCGGGGATCCTCCGGAAACGACAGTTGCGACGGCAAGCCCATTGCTCGCCGTCGCAACCATTGTTTGCGGAGGTCTGGAGATTCGATTTGTTTCCAGGAATTATTTCCAGCAGCAAGACGGGAAGCGACGGGTTTCGCCTGGAATTGATCGGGGGTGAAACTGCTCTGGAAATAAATCGGAACGCTTGACACGTTACTGGACGGATTTGTTTCCAGCCTTATTTCGTGCAGTGCAGTGTTTTCGCCCGCGCTCCAGTGCGGCATGCGCGTCCGGCAATCCTTCCCTCAGCAAACCCCTGGCGTCCAAGAATTCAGCCTTTGTCATGCCGGTTTTTGCGTTCGATGCCTTGTTGTCCTATCTAAAGCAAGGCCGCCCCAGCAGCACGCATCGGCAGGTCTTCCTAACGTCCTATGCGCCATTTCGGCCACTCGCCCCCAAAGGCGTTCTTCCCGAAGTTGTCTGCAAGCACATGGCTTTGGCCGGTGTCCGAGTGGAGCGGCCAGGTACACACACATTTCGGTACTCCTGCGCTCAACGGTTGGTCGAGCAGGGCACGCCGCTAAAGGCAATAGCCGATTTCCTTGGGCACCAGGACGTCAGCTCCACCTACCGCTACACGATGATCGCCATCGACCAGCTTCGAGAAGTTGCCTCGGGCGATGGGGAGGATCTCCTATGAGCGACAACACCCGAGATTGCGTGGTGGATCGGGCCGCCGCGGAGCGAGTCTTGAACAATCACTTGGACTGCCTGGGTGGGCAAAGTCATCGCAACCGTTTCCACCACCAGAGCACGATCCGCCAATTCTTGAGCGACCTTGCCGAGCCTCACGATGACGATAGCCGACGCCTGGTCCTCAGCGAATCCCGGCTCCTTTGTTGGCTGATTGACGACGCGCGAGGCCGGACAGCAGCGGCCCTCCGTACCGAACTGAGTGTTCTGGGCCGTTACTTGCAGGCACTCGCCTCTGCCGGCCTGATTGCAAGAGACCGTCTGGCAATGCTGCGGGCTGCGCACGGCAATCTCAATCACTCGGATCTGGCTGAGGCTCTTCACGCTCCTGATGCCGAGACCGTGCTCGCCGCGCTGCGGGCCGATTGCCTCCCAACAACACGGCATGAGGTCGATCTGGCCAAGGCAAAGAAGACTTTGGAACATCTCGTCAACGAGTTGCGCGGGCGAACGCCTGCCTGCCGGAATTCCTACCGCTGCACGATCGGCCGACTTCTGGCCGGCCTGAGTGAGCCCCGGGAAGTTCCGGGCCAATGCCTGCACTTGGATGAGTCTGGCCTTCTGCGTTGGCTCGTCAAGGATGTCGCTGGTCGGACCATCCGCACCGCACGGGGGCGGCTGCGTGTCCTCAGCCGTTACCTGGACACACTCATTCAAACCGGCCTACTGGATACGAACCCCTTAGCCGAATTCAAGACTCGATCCATTTGCCACGGGCTTCGGAACTGGGAACACCTCATTCCAGCTTTGCAGTCGGCCGATCCTGAAACGGCTCTGGCCGCGCTGCGCTGCCCTCCGCCTTCACCGGGTCCGCTGGCCGCTCACGTGCAATCCTACGTGGAACTGCATCGATCTCTCGGTAAGGAGTTCTCCTTCAACGCCCACATCCTGGAGGATTTCGATGGCTTCCTGCGCACCGACGCTGTCGCCGCAATCCACGCGGTCACGCAGGATCATGCCACGCGGTGGCTCAGTGCCATGACCTGTAACGCCTCGACGCGTCGGGTCAAATCACGGGCGGTCCGGCGCTTCTTCGCACACTTGCACAACTGTGGCGTTATCCCTGTGAACCCCATTCTGCCTTCGTCCCTGACGGAGGAACGGCTGCCAGCCTTGACATTCCGTCCGTACATCTTCTCTCCCCAGCAGATGGCGGCGATCCTCGACCGTGCTCGGCGTCTACCAAAAAGTTGCTTCTGTCCGCTCAAGCCTCAGACTTGCCACACGATGCTCGTACTGCTCTATGCTCTGGGCCTGCGGCATGGGGAAGTACGGCGCCTTTGTATCCGTGATGTCGATTTCACGCGCACGGTGTTGTCCATTCGCCAGACTAAGTTCCACAAGAGCCGCTACGTGCCCTTCGGTCCCAAGGTAGGAGAATGCCTCCGGAAGTTCTTCGACATCCGCCGCACCGTTCTGCAACCGCTGCGCGACGAGGATCCGCTGTTCGTGACGTTGTGGCGTGCCCCCGTTTGGAAGCGATTCTTGATGGCTGCCTTCCGCCGCATCTTGCACGACCTGGACATCCCAGGGGCCGAGAGTCATGCCGGCCCCGATTGCATGACCTTCGTCACAGCTGCGCCGTTCAACGTCTGTTGCGGTGGTATCGGGAGGGAGTCGATGTGCAGACCCGGCTTCCGTTCCTGTCCACGTTTTTGGGGCATGTCGAACCCCGATACACTGCGATCTATCTGACCGCCACGGCGGAACTGCTCCAGGAGGCGAATGATCGCTTCTATCGGCATGCGGGCCGCCTACTCAATGAGGAGATACACCGATGACTGCTTCTGTCTTCCTGGCCCCGTACATCCGATCATTCTTCGAGGACCACTTGGCGTGTCGCCGTAACGTGTCGCGCAACACCATCCACAGCTACCGCGATAGTCTCAAGCTACTCTTGCAGTTTGTGGCTCTGCAGCGGCGGAAATCGGTGGCCCAGCTACTCGTCATCGATATTACCGACGCCGTCGTCATCGATTTCCTGACAGAACTCGAACAGGTACGTGGTAATTCGATCCAAACGCGGAACCATCGCCTGGTAAGCATCCGGAGCCTATTCGAGTACATCGCAGCGCGCGAGCCGCTGCTGCTGGACCAGTGCCACAAGATGCTGACAATCCCCAGGAAGCGTGGCGCCGCCGTCCCCGAGATCCAGTACCTGGAGCGGGAGCATCTGACGGTCTTGCTCGGGACGGTCGCCCGCAACTCTCCTCGGGGCCGCCGTGACTACGCGCTACTGCTGTTCATGTACAACACCGGCACGCGCGTCCAAGAAGTGTCGGACTCGCGGTTGAGCTGGCTGACGCTGCGCGCCCTTACAAAGTGGAAATCCTGGGCAAGGGTCGCAAGCGACGAACCTGTCCGCTCTGGGAAAACACGGTCCAGCACCTCCAGCAACTGATCGAGGAACGGCACCTTCCGCCGGAGCAGGACGACTACTTGTTCGTCAACCGCTTCGGGAGGCCGCTCAGCCGGTCCGGCATTGCCGATCTGCTCGGCCGCTATGCGGCGCGAGCCGCAGCGGCGACGCCCAGCCTCAGCGGCCGGAAAGTAACCCCCCACACGATAAGACACACAACCGCGATGCACCTGTTACAATCTGGCGTCGAGGTGAATGTAATCCGAAGTTGGCTGGGGCATGTAAGCCTCGCGACGACCAATCGATACATCGAGATCGACCTCGCGATGAAAACAAAAGCCCTGGAGACGTGCCAGGTGGGCGAAAAGGATGGCAAGATGCCAAGCTGGCGACCCAACCCCGACATCCTGACCTGGCTAGAATCGCTTTGACGTTATGTGGGGAACGGACATGGACGGAATATGGCCAGATCGAGCGCCAGCGAGCGACGCCACATATCACCGATCTCGCCATAAAACGCCTGAAGGACTTGCTGGCCGAGAACAAGAAGGATGATGGTTTGGTTTTTGACGAGCTTGGAGTCGATCACGTCTTCATCGACGAGGCGCATTATTTCAAGAACCTGGAAACACCGACCAAAATGGAGCGTGTCGCCGGCATCCAGACCGGCGGCTCGGAGCGGGCCTTCGACGTATACATGAAAGCCCGTTACCTCGACGAGCAACACGCCGGGCATGGCGTGACATTCGCCACCGGCACGCCGATTTCCAACACAATGGTCGAGATGTTCACCATGCAGAAATTCCTCGACCCCGAGGGCCTGCGTAGTCGGGGGCTGGAGCATTTCGACGCCTGGGCGGCCACCTTCGGCGAAGTCATCGACACCATGGAAATCTCCCCAGACGGCAAGAGCCTCCGTCCACGGAGCCGCTTTGCACGCTTCACCAATCTGCCGGAACTCCAGCAGATGTTCCGCGCCTTCTCCGATGTACAGACGGCGGAAATGCTCGACCTGCCGCGTCCCCGCCTGGAAGGCGGCAAGCCTTTCATCGTTGCCTGCCCGATGTCCGAGGAGCAGCACGAACTCCAGCAGGAGCTGGTCGAGCGTTACGAACGCTTGCGGTCGCAGAAGGTGGACCCGCGCGTCGATAACGCACTCAACATCACCACCGACGGGCGCAACTCGCCACCGATGCAAGGATGCTGTCGGCCACCGCACCGGACTTCCCGGAATCGAAGGTCAACAGGCTGGTCGAGAATGTAACCGCCACCTGGCGGCGCACCGCCGCGACGCGCGGCACGCAGATGATCTTTGCCGATATGGGGGTCAATCCTACCCCCTGGGGGTATTCGCCCTACCAGGACATTATCAAGAAACTAATCGCTGCCGGCGTTCCGGCTGAGCAGATCGCCGCCATCGGCGACGCCGAATCCGACGCCAAGAAACAGGCCCTCTTCGAGAAAGTTCGCACCGGTTCGGTGCGCGTGTTGATCGGCAGCACCCAGAAAATGGGCACCGGCACCAACGTCCAGAAACGCCTGGTGGCACTGCATCACCTCGACGCACCCTGGAAGCCAGCCGAGGTCGAACAACGCGAAGGCCGAATTCTTCGGCAGGGAAACGCGAACGAGGAAGTCGCGATCTACCGTTACGTAACTACTGGTTCCTTCGACAGTTACATGTGGCAGGCACTCGAAACCAAGGCCAGATTCATCTCGCAGGTAATAACGGGCGACAACGCCGCTCGCCGCGCCGAGGACATCGGCGGCCAGGAATTGAGCTACGCCGAGGTCAAGGCAATTGCATCGGGCAACCCGGCGGTACTGACGCTTGCCGAGGCCGATGCCGAGCTGCAACGGCTTACCCTCCTCAAAAAGAACCATCTCGACGAACAATACGTCGCCCGCCGCAGCGTGCGTGATTTGCCGGGAACCATTGCCAGCCTGTCCCAGCGTTTATCGAACTTGACGGCGGACCAGGCCACTGCCACCGCCCATGCCGCCGACCCGATCATCATTGGCAAGCGCCGCATCGCCCGCGAGGATGTTGCGGCCGCGCTTGCCGCTCAACTCGACACATTGCCCACGAATATCCGCGAGAAAACCCGCGTTCCGCTGGGCACATACCGGGGCTTGCGTTTCGGCATGGTACTTAATCCGCAGTGGTCACCGGAAGTGTATCTCGAAGGAGCGACAACGCGGCTCGATACACTCTCGCGGGACCACCACGGACCCCGCGCCGTCCTGAACGCTCTCGAACGCCTCGTCGCTGCCTACGGCTCAGAATGCGTCCGCGTCCGGCAAGACCATTCAATCGCGGAATCCCAGTTACGCGATTACCAGGCCCGCCTCGGCAAGCCATTCTTGCTCGACGCCTACCTGTCCGAATTGACCAGCCTGCGTGACCAGCTAAAGGTCGGCCTTTCCAGCACGGCCCATCAGCCGGACAAGGAGGACGGGCCGAGTGTCCCCGAACTTGCCGACAAGATCAAGGCGCTCAAGGCTGCGCACAGCATCGACGCCACGCCGCAACGCGCCCGGCAGAAGCGTTCCTCCGCCGAGGAGCCCGTCACCGCCCGCATCCGCCGCCGAACGGAGGCGAATCCTGCCTCCGAACCAGCGATGGAATCCGATGCCGCATCAGGAGTAGGGGCAACCCCGCCTTCCGAATCCACGGCTCTGAATTCATCCATCAAGCCGCCGATGACGTTCCAGGAACGCATAGCAATGGAGCGGCAACGCAAGGAGCAAGAGCCAAGTCTGCATTAACTCCATTTCTCCCTATGCTCACTTTGCAATTCCACGTTTCGAGCAACCACTGTTGCTAATCTCCCTGGGCGGTACGGGTCAATAGATACGCATTTCTCAAATAACTCACGAGCCCTTCATACGCCTCTCTAATCTGTAGGTAAGCACCCAGCCGCGATACGGCATCATCCTCGCCATCACCAATACGCTTGCATAGCGCTGTAAGCTCTTTCGCGTGGATATGAGCGGACGCGACTCTAAGTTCATGCATTACTGCTTGCCATTCCCGGCTGTCCCCTCTTACCACCAGCCCGTGTATCCGCACTAAGCATCGCTCGGCAGTCCCCATGAACAGCCACACCATTTGTCGCTCTATACGCGGGCTATGATCGGCACTTGCCCGTAGCAACGTTGTGTCCAATACCGCTTCCTGTTTCATTACCACATCGTTTGGGCCAGAGTTACAGAATCAATCTGGTGTCGTAGCTGTAGTCACATTCTTACACATATGTATTAACATAACATTAATAGCGTCACCGACCGCATCCACCGCCGGACGGAGGGGATTCCGACATCTAATCCAGTTATCGAGTCTGACGCCGCATCATCCCCAAAGACAGCCCTGCCGCCGGAATCCACGGACCAGGGTATTGCCGGACCCGTCACGCTTCCTGAGATTGCTTCACCCGATACCAGCACGGCCCGACAAATATCCATCAGGCCCGCGCTTACCTTCCAGGAACGCATAACTATGGAGCGGCGACGGAAGGAGCGGGAGCCACGCCTGTCTTGAGTCTTATTTTACCTAACGTACTAACGCAGTAACAGTCTCATAAATAATTTGACATTATAATTGCGAATGATTATCAGTAGCACTCTTTTGTTGAGAATAATTCTCGACTCGCTTTGTCAAGATCACTAGAAGGAGTTAATTTCAATGAAACAGTCTATGATTTATTCGGTAGCGTTATCTGCATCTTTGTTGTTTTCGGCTACTGCTCACGCTGAAGATTATGTCCTGACCCTAAAGGATAACCACTTTTCTCCCAAGGATTTGACTATACCGGTTGGCCAGAAAGTCAAAATCACGGTGAAAAACCAGGATGCGACTCCGGCGGAATTTGAGAGCAGTGATCTGAATCGCGAGAAAGTGGTCGGAGCAAACGGCGAAATCATCGTCTTCATTGGGCCACTGGATGCGGGCACCTATGGCTACTTCGATGATTTCCACCGCGATACAACCATAGGCACCATCACCGCAAAATAATAATAACTACCCACATGGTTGAGTATCTGTTTTAAGGAAGCGTTTTTCATGCCCTCAATACACACCACAAGTCAATATAAGCGCGTCGTTGCCACCACTGCATTCATAGCCGTTACTTGCGCAATGAAGGGTAGCCCTGCATTTGCCCTCGACGAAATCTATTCGCCCAATGTCGAGTACCGTGAATTATCCCTGGAATATAATGGCAGCCGCACGTTCGACACGCACTCGAATAAAAACAATGCGCAGGAAGGCGAATTCGCGCTTGAAGCAGGCCTTACTCCTTGGTGGGAAGTGGAAACCAGCGCCGGTTTTTCCAAAGACCCGGACGGTGCGAACAAGCTGGATGATATAGAAATCGAGAACCGTTTTCAATTTGTCGAGTCCGGTGAATACTGGCTCGATTCGGGCATGTTGTTCGCCTATGATTTTTCAACGCAGAGCCATGTTCCTGATTCGACGGAAACCAAGCTATTGCTACAGAAAGATTTCGGCAAATTCACCACCATCGCCAATATCGGCTTTGATGATAATGTCGGAAAAAACTCCGCGCATACTGGCGGCCCGGATTACGTGGCCCTGATTAACACGCGCTATCGCTATAATGTGTATTTTCAGCCCGGAATCGAAATCCAGAGCG
This sequence comes from uncultured Gemmataceae bacterium, assembly GCA_963834865.1. GTDB lineage: Bacteria > Planctomycetota > Planctomycetia > Gemmatales > Gemmataceae > CAWIDK01. The sequence goes on along the minus strand of CAWIDK010000004.1, from coordinate 97,678 downwards.
ATTTAGGTCAGGATCACGAGTTAGGCCGCTTCAACGATCAGGAACATTATATTGGTCCGGCTATTTACGGCAAACTCTTCGGACATTTCAATTATCAGGCTGGGTACTTCTTCGGCGTAAGCGATGCTGCGGCACAGAGTGCCGCACGCGTATTAGTCGAATACGAAATGCATTTTTAAGGAATCATCACATGCTCGCAACGCTGATTATCGTATTTCGTGAGGTTATTGAAGCCGGGCTGGTGATTGGTATCGTTCTGGCTGCAACGCGCGGTGTACCTCGTCGTGGCCTTTGGGTAGGATACGGTATCATGGCAGGTGTCGCAGGTGCTTGCCTGGTAGCTGCGTTTGCAGATTCTATTGCCAACATGATGGCCGGTGCAGGACAGGAATTGCTCAATGCATCAGTGTTGGCCATCGCCGTGTTGATGCTGACCTGGCACAATGTCTGGATGGCACGCGAAGGCCGCCATATCGCGCAGGAAATGAAATCGCTCGGCGAAGATGTTGCCAAGGGGCGGCGAACGCTTGCAGCACTAGCCATCGTAGTGGGCGTTGCCGTACTGCGCGAAGGATCGGAGATCGTGCTGTTTCTCTATGGCATTGCCCTGGCCGGAGGAAACACCGTAGTGTCCATGTTCATCGGCGGTGCAATCGGCCTTGCGCTCGGAGCCGGTGTCAGCGCCATGATGTATGCTGGCTTGCTACGTATTCCAACGCGTCATCTGTTTACCGTTACAAGCTGGCTGATCGCCCTGCTGGCAGCGGGCATGGCTTCGCAGGCCATCGTATTTCTCCAGCAGGCAGGGCTGGTAACCGTGCTTTCGCACACCGTGTGGGATACGTCGGGCATGCTCTCGGACGGAAGTCTAGCCGGAAAAGCGCTGCATACTCTGGTCGGCTACACCGACCGTCCCACAGGACTCCAGCTGCTCGTCTACGGATTAACCCTGGCCACAATATTTACACTGATGCGCCTGTTCGGCCATTCGGGTGCTCCCCACACAGTCACTTCCCCTTGGCCCGCAGGTAGGGACAGTCGTCGCCGCAGATGAACAGAACTCGCTTTGGTCGTTCATCGTGCATCATGGCTTTGGCTCCCCTTGATCCACGGCACAATCATCGGCACCCTCTGTCGGTATTCCTCGTACGCACCACCGTAGGCGACCCTCAAATCCCGCTCCTCCAAGTGGACCCCGATGAGGATGTAGGCCGTCGTCAGTGCGGCGAACAACAAATGGCCCCATGTCATTAGCGGCGTTGTCCAAAAAGCGACGAGGAAGCCGAGCATGATCGGGTGGCGCACGATCCGGTACAGGGCCGGGGTGCGGAACGACACTGGCGAGTATGGCCTGCCTGTGGCGTAGAGGAACACCTGCCGCACTCCGAAGAGGTCGAAGTGGTCTATGAGGAAAGTGGAGATCAGTACGACCACCCAACCGGCACCGAACAGCCCACACAAGGCTGCAACTACCACTGGCTGCTGAACTTCCCAAACTGTCCCAGGCATTGGACTCCACTGCCAGAACAGGAGGGCCAGCAACAGGCTGCTCACCAGGACGTAGGTACTTCGCTCGACAGGCGTCGGCACCAACCGAGTCCACCATCGCTTGAACGCGGGACGGGCCATGACACTGTGCTGGACGGCAAACAGGCCCAACAAGAGCATGTCCACGGCTAACGCCTCGGCCACTGGCGCTTGTGAGCCGGAGTCGATGGACTTGCGGACAATGAGGTTGCCGACGAACCCGATGGCGTAAAGGAACACGGCGAGGAAGACAAGGTAGCACGCTGCGCCGTACAGCCCACCGAGCAGCCGTCGCGAAAGCGGTGCAGAAAAGACGGCGGTGTCCGAGGGGACTAACTCGTTCATACGGCCTCCTTGCCGTAGCGCATGGAGGTTTCAGGATCGACCCCCAGGCCGTCCAAAACCCGGTTGATGAAGTTGAAGTAGCTGATGCAGTGGACGGCATCGACTATCTGCTCGTCGGTCAAGCCGTGCCCCCGAAGAGCTTCCAGATCGTCCTTCCGCACGCCCGAAGGGGACTTCGTGAGCTTCACGGCGAAGTCCAGAAGGGTAAGGTCTCGTGGAGATAGATTCGCCATGCGGTAGTCCATCTGAACTGCCTGCCGTTGCTCGTCGCTCTCGACCACCGACCGGAGGTCTTTCTCGTGTGCCTCCATTCAGTACAAGCAGCCATTGACCTTGGAGACGACACTGGCGATAAGCACCCGCTCCCGCTTACTGATGCCGGTGGGGTCGTCCATAATCTGACAATACAGATCGAACCCATGCGCCGTCGTCTTCGGGCGTAACGATTGCAACCTGGCGATGTTCGGAACAACACCAGCCCGCTCACGGACCCGCTGGTAAAGTTCTCGGAGCTTGCCGGTAGCGGCCGCGTCGGGGACCATCTGCACCCATGCCATACTTAGCCCTTTCTCGTACATACTCGAACTGGCAGGTCCACGACCTCCCATCGTCATGGTAGGCAGATGGCAGAGAAGGTATTACGGCGTTTGGGCAATACTTGGAGGCAAGGCCATAAGCAGCGCTTATGGGATACCGGCAGTGATGGGGTGCGTTTCGAGGAAGATGAGGAACAACCGGGCTGGAAATGGCAATACCCGCCGCTTGTCCTGCACGATGAACATATCGCGGTCGCAGTGGAGGTCGCTGACTTCAAGAGCGTGCAACTGGCCCGTCTTGAGTTCCTTCTGCACGGCGTAGGTGGAGAGAATCGCGATCCCGACACCCCGCAGGACAGCTTCCTTGATGGCCTCGTTGCTTCCGAGTTCCAAGGCAACCCGCAGATCGGCCAATGACCGCCCGGCCTTCTCCAGCGATTTCTCGAAGCAGTGTCGCAGCCCGGAGCCGACCTCGCGGAGAACGAGGGGCTGCGCTGACAGTTGCTTCAAGGAAACTCGCTTTCGCTTCGCCCATGCGTGGCCAGGTGGAACGACCAGCACCATCTTGTCGCTGGCGAGGTAGCGGAAGTCCAGATGAGGATTGTTAGCCTTACGGCCTACCAGCCCAAGACTGACCTCGCCGCGTTCCACCCGAGCCATCACGCCCATGCTGTCGCTAACGCTCGCACGGACCCGGATGTGTGGATGCGTTTGACCGAAGACCGCGAGCAGGGCGGGGAGCAGGTGTTCACCGGGGATCGAGCTAGCGGCGAGGACGAGTTCACCAGCGACCGGGGCGTCGTGGCCAGCGATCTCCCGGTGCGCCTCATGGTGAAGCTCAAGGATGCGCTGGGCGTAGTCGTAAAGTTTCTGGCCCGCCTCGGTAAGCAGCACCCGACCGCCCTGCCGCTTGAACAGGGGCGTGTCGAGCGTCTTTTCGAGGGCTTGCACGCGCTGGCTAACCGCTGCTTGGGACAATCGCAGCACCTTGGCTGCGCCGGTGAAGCTGCTCAACTCAGCGGCCTTCGAGAATGTTACGAGATGCCGAAGTTGTACGTCCTCTGGCTCATCGGTGTCCACGGCCAGCTACTCCCATTATGGTCCTTCATCATCGAGGACATTGTAGCAGGAGTAGCTCTCAACGATCCCCTCTTGGTATGGACCAGCATCGCTAGCAGTCTGTCGCCCAAGTTCGAGCCAGACACGGTCGCCAACAGGCATTCGTTTTTCTGCATCTCTCTCCTACCTCATTTCTGCAAGATCAGCTTGTTTCGCCGGGTGATTCGTAGGCGGTAGCGGACCCCGCCATGTTCGATCCAGACCTCCCGACTGCCACCGAAAAGTTCTTCGGCGTCGATGGTCCGGGGTTCTGCCGGGCATGGAGCCATAGCTTCCTTTTTCGGGCGGTCTTGACCCTCGGCCATGCCTTGTCCCCCACAGTTTGACATTCGCCTTCATATCTTATTGAGAATGAATTTCACCAAAGGCTACGCCAAAGAAAAGTGGCCGAAGGAAGCCTGTTCAGAGGGGTCGAAAAAAACGTCCATGTTTTCCGGGATTTCTGCTTGACCAACCCTCTCCCTTCGCTACTATAAGCTAAACGATACTGAGACGCAATCTCAGTAAAGGCACCTATGTGGGGTGCCTCCTTCCATCGAGGCAGCTTCGCTTCCGCAGCGATGGCGTACTCCGCCAGCCGCACCCGTTGGCAATGCGCCTCGCAGTCCTTTTCCAGAAAGGAGTGTGTTACCATGCGCACGCGAACCCCTCGCCTTGCCTTCACGCTGATCGAACTGCTGGTGGTGATCGCCATCATCGGTACCCTGATCGGCCTGCTGCTCCCCGCCGTCCAGAAGGTGCGCGAGGCCGCCGCACGCACGCAGTGCCAGAACAACCTCAAGCAGATCGGCCTGGCCTTGCACGGCTATCACGACGCGAACACCGGATTCCCGCCGGGGTACTCGGCCAGCGGTCCGTACATCGACGGAGCCACGGATACCTCGCCCGGCTGGGGTTGGGCAGCGTTCATCCTGCCCTACATCGAGCAAGATAACGTCTACCGCCAACTCAACTTCAACCAGCCTGTGCAGAACTCGCCCACCATCCAGACGATGCTTAAGGTGTTCCTGTGCCCGTCCGACCTGACGCCGCAGGGGGCGTTCCCGGTTCCCGATGGTTTCGGGAACACGGTCTGTTTGGCCGCGCCTACCAGCTATGCCGCCTGCTGCGGCAGCGATGCCTCGGACACCACAGGCCCAACCGGCAACGGCGTTTTCTACCGCAACAGCCGGACACGCATGACCGACATCACGGACGGAACCAGCAGCACCATCATGGTCGGGGAGCGCGCCTGGGCGAAGGCCAACGGCGCATGGGCCGGTGCAATCCCCGGCGGCGTAATCAAGCGGGGCCAGTTCAACCCTTGCCAGCCCAATATCCCCGGCGCCTGGTATCCTTCGAGCACAATCGCGGTAGCGCACGCCCACATGAATAATGCGCTCGTGGACCCCGACGGAAGCGCGGGGATGGACGACTTTGGGAGCATGCACGACGGCGGGTCGTTTTTCGTCTTCGCCGATGGCTCGGTCCACTTCATCCGCAGCGTTTCGACCGACAACCCTGATGGCAGCTACACGGCGGACGGCCTGAACTTCCAGGGGCTGGGAACTCGTGCCAACGGCGAAGTGGTCTCAGGAGACTTTTGAGTGTGCCCCGAGCAACCTGATGCGGTCGTTGCCAGGCCGCACCCCAAGGGAGGAATCGCCTCCTCGGAAGAAAGGAATTGCAAGCTATGAGACACCTCCTGTTTGTCATCCTGGTGATCTCGTTCAGCGGTTGCACGGCGCAGCCGGCGCCGGACACGGGCGCGGGTTCGCCATTGGATTGAAGCCCTACGTCAGCCCGACGCAAAGATGTGCAAGGAGGCGGCGTTCAAATTGGGCAATCTTGGGCTGACCGATCCAGCATCGGTTGTTCCCGCTTTGACGGCAGCGCTCACGCCAAGGTGCGCGACTACGCGGCCAAGGCCCTGGAAAAACTCAAGGAGGGCAAGTGACTATGCACGAAGCCTCTACCTGACTCGTAAACTCATCGAGGCTGCTTCGCTGCCGACGACGTTACTGGCAATGGCCGCGTCCAGATCATCGCCGGGCGTTGGCCAACCGGGTGACACGGAGGGGGTGCGGACGCAAGGTCATTCTGAGAAAGGCTTTCCGTCCTCCATCCGTCGCCGTAAGATGGCGTCCCAGGCCCGGATGCCGGTCAGAAAAAGTTCTAACGGTGTCTTGTCGCCCCGACTTCATGAAGCCCATTGACAGGAGATGTCAGCGGGCTTTTTCCTTTGACAGAATCGCCACTTGCGTCAAGCCCCGCCGTCCGTCAGCACTTCCGTCCTCCACTGCCAATTTGACAGGCATTGACTCGCTTGCACCACGCTTGCCAGAATTTGGTGCAAGCGTTGGTGCAAGCATTCGCGCGACGGAACCGTCTGTCCCGGTCGCCCTGACGGCTGCAGCCGTGGTCCCCATCGCGCCGTCGAGGGGCAGGGAGGGCAGCACGTCGAGGGCGCCGCCCACGTCGAGCAACCTGGAATCGGTGTACACGTTCATAGTCAAGCCAATGTCGTTGTGTCGCATGGCCGCTTGTGCCGTCCTTGGTGCAACTCCGCCCTTGCTCAACAGCGTGCCGAACGTCGTTCGCAAAGCGTGAACGTCGAGCGTTCGGCCTCGGTCATCGCGCTTGGGGATGCCGGCAAGCTACAGGTCGCGGTTGAGGATGCGAAGCAAACCCGCCGGCACGTCAAAGAGTGGCGTGGCCAGCGTGACGACCGCGTTGCCGTGCGCGTCGGTGCCGCGCTTTGCCTGTATCCCGTTGTGCGATTCTTTAGTCTTCATAAACGTCTTTCCGATGCCCGATCTTGTCCACGATCACGCGGTTGCCTTGCACGCGAAAGCGCATCCGGTAATCGCCGATCCGCATTTCATTGCGTACGGATTGAATTTCAAAGGGCGTGATCTGCGATATACGTTCTGGCACGACAGGCATCAAATACCACAAGCGCTGAGGGTCTTTCCAGACAGCGTCGGTCTCCACGAGGCGGCGCAGGACGTCATCAAGCCGTTCCAACATGGACGTTCCTTTCGAGGGCCTAAGTGTGGATGTGTCGCGCCTCCGTGCGTGCCGCGCCGCCTATCGGGGAACTCGCCAGGGCACGCCGCACTGCTTTGGGTTCACGGTCGATTACAATGAGCAAGGCGCGGGCCGGCCCCGATGGAACGGCTCGCCCTTGCTCCCATTCCTGAATCGTGCGAATGCTGACGCCGAAGTGGGCGGCGAATTGACGCTGGCTCATGGCCACTTTTGCGCGAATCCGCGCCACGTCGATCTCGTCGGGGATATGCACGATACAACCGTTGTCGTCGCCCTCCGCGAAAGCGAGGGGTCTACAAGGGTTGGTCGCCGCTTCGCGCTGGGCTTGTCGAAGTCGGCCGGCCATTCGGCGAGGATGTCGGCACGCGTGAGCAGGGGAGGGCTGATCTCGGGCCGCGATTTGAAACCCGTCGCGCCACCCATGTTCGCTTGCTGAAGTCATATCGTAACTAAGGCACGTCCCGAGCCGGGGCGTTGCGGATCTTCCGTTCAGGAGGAGTGATGAGCTGGGTCTATTTCTTCGGCCAGGGTCAGGCGGACGGCGGCGGCGACCTCAAGCATCGCGTCGGCGGCAAGGGCGCCAGCCTCGCCGACATGACCAGGGCCGGCCTCAATGTCCCGCCCGGCTTCACCATCTCCGCCGAGTGCTGCGATCACTATTACCGCAACGGCCAGCAGTGGCCCGACGGCCTCGACGCCGAGGTTCGTGCCAACCTTGCACGCCTCGAGACAATCACCGGCCGGACGTTCGGCCACGGCGAAACACCGCTGCTGGTGGCGGTCCGGTCCGGGGCCGAGCGCTCGATGCCGGGCATGATGGACACGGTGCTGAATGTCGGCCTCAACCCCGACTGTGTCCGCGCGCTGGCGCACCGCACCGGCAATCCGCGCGGCGCCTGGCAAGCGTACTACCACTTCCTGCTGCTGTTTGCCCGCACCGTCGGCGGCGTCGACGATGCGACCCTCGACGGCCTGGTCCGCCATCACCTCGACGCATGCGGCGAGCGGATCGAGGACGATCTCGACGCGGCCGAGCTGGAGGCGCTCTGCGGCCGGCTGACGGCGCTGTATCGTGAGAAGACCGGGCGCGACGTGCCGGTAGAGCCCTGGGCGATGCTGGGCGCTGCGATCGACGCGGTGTTCGCGTCGTGGAACAGCGAGCGGGCCGTCACCTATCGCCGGCACCATCGCATCGACGGCCTGCCCGGCACGGCGGTCAACGTGCAGATGATGTGCCCGTCGGAAGTCTCCGGCGTCCTGTTCACCGCCAATCCGATCAACCCGGCGCTGGGACAGATCATCATCGAATCGTCGTTCGGCCTCGGCGAGGCAATCGTGCTCGGCAAGGTCACGCCGGATCGCTTCGTGCTCGACAAGGCGAGCCTCGACATTTGCGAGCGCAGCATCGCGCGCAAGGACAAGGTGGTCGCAACGCTGGCGGAGGGTGGCGCGGTGCCGACGCTGCAGCGCGATGCCGCGTCGCTGACCGACGAGCAGGTGCGCGAGTTGGCCCGGCTCGGCTTGCGCGTCGAGGCGTATTTTGGCCATCCCTGCGACGTCGAATGGGGTATCTCGGCCGGCCAGTTCTATCTCCTGCAGGCGCGGGCGATCAAGCTGGGCGCGGCCCCCGCTCCGGCCTTCGATCCCGCCGAGGTCGAGCAGGTTCGCCAGGAGGAGATCGCCGCGCTGCGTGCCCTGGCCGAGCCGGGGGGAACGGTATGGAGCCGATTCAACCTGTACGAGATTCTTCCCGAGCCGACGCCGATGACGTGGGCGATCGTCAAGCGCTTCATGTCGGGACAGGGCGGCTATGGCCTCATGTATCGCGATCTCGGCTTCGATCCCGACCCGGCCCTCGACGTGGAGGGAATCTTCGATCTCGTCTGTGGCCGGCCCTATTGCAACCTGAGCCTCGAGCCGCGGATGCAGTATCGCACGCTGCCGTTCGAGCATCCGTTCGCGGTGCTCAAGAAGAATCCGCACAAGGCGCTTTATCCGCAGGCGGTCTTTAACCCCGCGAAAGCCGGCTGGAGGTTCTGGCTCTTTCTGCCGTTCGCTTTCGCGAAACTGATGCGCTCGAACATTCGGCTCAAGGGGGCCGGCCGGGGTTTCGTCGAGCGCTTCGAGGGCGAGGTGGTGCCCAGGTTCCTCGCCGAGGTCGAAGCGGCCACACGCGCGGACTGGAGCGTCAAGACGGATGCGGAACTGGTGGATCTGCTGGCGCACTGGACACGGCGCACGCTCATCGACTTTGCGCGGGACAGCCTCAAGCCGACGGCGCTGGCGGCGGTGGCGATGGGCAACCTGGAACGCGTGCTGACGCTGCGGTTCCAGCCGGCCGGCGCCGTGCCGACGCCGACCGAGGACGGCCAGTTCCCTGGCATGAAGCAGGCGCAGGAAGCGCTGCGCAAGCTCGTCATGGGCGTGCATCCGCCGGCGGAAACCGATCTCGCCGGCGGCATCCGCGCCTTGCGCGAGCAACGGCTTTCGGAGGCGGATTTCCTCCAGCGCTTCGGGCATCGCGGCAGCCAGGAGATGGAGCTGGCCCGGCCGCGCTGGGCCGAGGATTCGGCGGCGCTGGCGATGATGCACGGCGGTAGTGCGCCCCAGTCGCAGACACCGCCACAAGCGGCCGAGGTGTGGGAGCAGATCGCGACCGAGGCGAAGCTGGCGCCGCACGAACGGCAGGCGGTCGAGACGGAGTTGCACACGCTTCAGCGCTACCTTGGCCTGCGCGAATCGGCCAAGCATCACCTGCTGCGCGGCTACGCGCTGATCCGGCGGATTCTGGTGGAGCTGGATCGGCGGCACCAGTTGGATGGCGGAATTTTCTACCTGGTGCCGGACGAATTGCCGTCGCTGATCTCGGGTGGTGAAGGCGCACGCGATGCGCTGCTGGCAGCGAGCGCTAAACGTAAACGGCGGCGGGAGGTGGCGCTGAGCCTGGCGGTGCCGCAGGTGCTGTTCAGCGACGACCTGGAGGCGATCGGGCGCGAGGTCACGGCGACCGGCGCGGACCTGCTGCAAGGCGTGCCGCTGTCCGCGGGTCAGGCCGAGGCGACGGCGTGGGTGCTGGAGCACGCGACGAACGCCCAGCTTCCCGACGAGCCGTACATACTCGTCTGCCCGTCGACCGATCCCGCCTGGCTGCCGCTGTTCGTCCACGCGCGCGGGCTGGTGATGGAGACCGGCGGCGTGCTGTCGCACGGGGCGATCGTGGCGCGCGACTTCGGCCTGCCTGCGGTCGCGGGCATCGCGGACGTCCACCGCCGGCTCAAGACGGGGCAACGGCTGCGAATCGACGGGGCGACCGGCAAGGTGGAAGTGCTGGCGTGAATACCCCAGATCGCCAGGACAGCGTCAGGCTGTGTCGATTATGCCGGTGGTGACGGTTGTGCCAGGGGGCCGGGTGCCCGCACAGTCGATTCCTTTGGCGCTTCAGTCAAATCCCTTCCCATCGCTACACGATATCGAACAGAGAGCGATGAGCGCCGTGCCCGGTCTGGGACGACCGCGGAACCCGCTAAGGGGAGGGACGGCATGCGGCGAGCCATGATGGTGGCCTGGCTGTTCGGAGGGCTGGGGGCGATGCCGCTGTCCGCCCAGGAAATGGGGTATCTGGAGGACCCGGCCGCCGACGTCCCGGACAGCCAGGTCCGCCCCGTCGCGGGGGCGGTTGCGGCCTCACAGGCTCCACAGGCCGTGGCCCCGACGCTCGAGGAAGTTGGCCACGGCGGCGACGCGCCATGGCAAGCCGTTTGGGGAGTCGCCGGGCTGCGTATCATTCCCGCGGGCCCCAAGACGGCGCCCAACGGCGCGGAATACCACCCGAACTTCAGCATGGATTTGGACTTCAATTGCTGGATCTGGCGAAGCCAGAATCTCTACCTATTCGGCGACGCGAGCCTGTGGGGCGAGAACGGCGCGGACGGCTCGACCAACGCCAAGGATGGCTTTTTCGCCACCAGCAAACGTGAGTTCGATCTGACGGGCGGGGTCGCGTGGAACTACGCCGGGGCGTGGGAGGCGCGCCTTCGGCTATACCTATAATAACCTCAATCGCGGTACCAATCTGGTGACGCCGGCCGGCTTCACCGATGGCTTTGGCCTGGAGAACCGCTACTATCTATCGCCGGAATATGCCAAGCTGGGCACGCCCGGTTTCGATGTGACCCAGGCGACCTTTCTAAGCATTGGCTATTATCCGTCCAAGGACATGGTCGGCAACGACGGCCAAACGTTCCTGCCCGGGCTGATGCTCCGTGCCTATTTGACCTGGGATTTCGGGGATTGGCCGGTTTATGCATTCGTCGATGCCACGTACATCAGCGAACGCTCGTTACAACCCCGGCTGCTGCTCGTCGACGTTGGCATCGCCGCCCGGCCGTTCAGCGCCTGCCGGCAATGCGAGTTTCGCCTTGGGGCGGACAACACCGCCGACTTCCAGGTGCGCAACGTGCAGAATTTGTGGTATGGGTCGATCCGGTATGTCTATTGAGTCACCGCACCGCTACTCAAGTCCGGACCTCGGGCAATGTCGATGATCTCTTGGATGAAATCCTTTAACTCCAGGCCACCAGTTTCTCGTACTTCCCGCACCCCGGCAATGATCTCTTCCTCGGTATCAAGTCCGCGAGCCCATTCCAGGAGTTCCGGTGTAAGCATGGCGGCCTGCGTGACCGTTCCATTCGCGAGGCGCTCCAGGGCTGCGGCACTCAGATGAGCAGCGATTTCGCGCTGCGCGTTCGTGCCGCTTACCCTTGAAACGACCTCGGCGAACATGCGCGTCAACGTGTCGAGCTCGCGGGCCGTATCCTCAAGGCGCGCCGGCGGTTCGGCCGGCGCGAGTCGCTTGAGCAGATCGAGAAAACTCTGGTTCATGACCGATACCTCCTGATTTCTGATGGCACCATCAATATACCACGAGCGCATTCACGTGCATGCCTCTTTCCCATCGGCAATTATCGTGGCAAGCCCCAAATCTTCACGGCGTCGGCGAGGCTGTGATGTCCAGCCGGCGCAGCACCACCCGATCGTTCGTGGCGGGAATCGTAATGATCAGCCGGGCGTCGGGGATGAAATGGACGCGCTTGTCGTTGGTAAAATCGTCCTTGATGAAGTCCTCTTGCGCGAACGTCACTTCAAGGTCGGTCACGGTGGCGAGCGGTTCGGCCTTGCCGGGCGCGTTAATCGTCACTTCAGTCTTGCCGGGGCGCTGGTCCGGACGCCCTCCAGGGAACCGACCGACCGACGGCAGCGTCAAGTAGGTTTCGCCGTGGCAGGCGGGGATCAGCGGTTTGGCGCCCTGGACCGCGGTTTCCATCATGGTGACCTGGGGCTTGTACTTCCCCAACCCTGTGAAAATGCTCTTGCCGTCCGGGCCTGGCAGGACATGGCCGAAACTGTTGTGCGCGTAATTCACCGTAATGACCGAGTCCGCCGTCAACGTCATCACGCCCATCCCGCTTGGCGAATGGCTGGTACACCAGGTGCCGAAGGTCCGGCCGTTGGCAGCGGCGCAGGTGCACGAGGTCGCGCGACCACGAACCCATCATGGCCGCCGGCGGCAATTTCAGCTCAGGAAAGGCCACTTTCATGTTCTCAACATTGAGCACGGCATAGCCGGCGCGGTCGAGGGGCTGGGCGCCGGACGCCCAGTGCACCAGCAGCGGTCCCGTCGACGCCGACCCCATGGCGACCGCCTTGATCAATCCCTTGATCGGCAGCGTCACCACCACGTCGCGCTCCAGGGTCTTCAGGTTCCAACGCTCCACGGTGCCGGCGCGGGGCAGCACGATCACGACGTACTCCAGGCCGGCGGCGAACCGCCCGTTTTCTTCGTCCATGGGGATTTGTCCCACGACCTTGGCCGCCGTGACGTTGAACACGGCGAGCTGGCGCAGCTTGGGCAGATGCAGGATCAGGTAACGGCCGCCGCCGCCCACCACCACATCGGCGACCGAGGCGTCCAGCTTGCGCTCGACCCTGGCGCCTTCCAGCATCGGGGGCTTGATTTCAGGTTGCCTGACGATCGCGGCGGCCCGGAACAACAGACCGTCGACGGGCAAGCTTTCTCCGCGCCGCACGATTTCCTTATGACCAAGCCGCACCACCAACATGCACCAAACCACATCGGTTTCGGCAGCGAGCGCGCACCGCACCTCTGCCGCCTTGGCCAGATTGACCGCCACGGATTGTGCGCCAAACGGACGGTCACTTCCTCTAAGCCGGAGACGGCCCCCTCGATCGTCTTGCCGTCGTGGAGCACCACGCGCGGATTCGAGGTGAACTGAATTTTCTGGACCTCACTGAGCTTTACGTCTCGGCTGCCGACCTTGAAGGTCCGATCGGCGGTGCTCGCGTTCAGGGCACCATTGTCGAACTGCGCCACCAACTGCAGCATCACCGGGCCGGGTGGCGCGGGCATCGGCGCGGTGGTGACGCGGAATTTGCCATCGGCCGGCTCCATGCGGTGCGTCACGGCCTGGCCGCGGTTGGGCTTTAACACCAGATCCACGGTGACGGCGGCGGCCGAGTCGGGAATCAACTGCGTCACCTGCGCCTCGAACAACATCGGCTTGTGGAGGTTGCCCGCGGCGAGCTGCGGCGGCTGGAACTGCACGTCGGGCGGAGCCAGAAACGCGGTCACCGTGCTGACCGGAATGGCGAAGTTGACGCCGGCGCCGCCCTGCACGCCCGCCACCACCACGCCGATCACCTTGCCGCTCTTGTCGAGCACCGGGCCGCCCGAATTGCCGGGGTTGAGTGCGACGTTGAGCTGGATACGGTGAAGGGCGTCGTTCTTGCGCCGCAGCGCGGTGATGCTGCCGGTGTTGATACTGACGGCCGGGTAGCCTTTGCGGTCGGGCGCCAGGGCCGTGCCGAACGGGAAGCCGACCGCCACCACCTCCATGAGTTCGGCGAGTTTGTCGTCCACGCCCAGGGACACAATCGGCAGGTCCTTCACGTCGTCGACGCGCACGAGCGCGAGGTCCAGTTCCTTGTCGGCGCGGATGAGCCTGGCCTTGCAGACCTTTTCGTTGTCCAAACCGGGGTTGAGGATGATGGCGAGGTTCCCCTGGCCGGCGACGTGTTCGTTGGTAAGGAACAGGCCGGACGGGTGGATGCAGAACGCCGATCCGTAGGCGAAGCGGCTCTTGACCTCGACCAGCGCCGTGGCGGCCTTGCCGATCTTGGCGATTTCCACCTTGGTTAGCGGTTCGTCCGCGGCGTGGCACCGACCCAGCGCCAGCAGCAGAACGAGCGGGACCCAGGCACGAGTTGCGGTAACCATGTTGAGATCTCCAGTTAGCGACTGTGGTACGCAGGCGTCGATGGTGCGAGGCGAGAAGTGCCGCGGCTCCATCTCACTAATCATGCGTTGACGTAGCGGGGGCCATGGACGGCTCCCTATTTCTTCGCCCGCGTCGTCGCCAGCAGCGCGTTGACGTCCTGCCACAGCTTCCGCCAGGCGTTGCGTTCGTCTTGCGGCAACTTCGTCAGCGCCCTGGGATCGCGCACGCCGGCCAGGTCGGTGTCGTCCTGCCAATGGCTCATCTGCCCGTGCACCACGGGCCGCGCTTTATCGGCGTCTTTATTGACCAGCTTGCCCCAGGCGGCCAGATCGTCGCGCAGCCATTGCAAAGCTTGTCGGCGCAGGTCGGCGCGTTCCTGATCGGAGAGCGTGTCGCCGTCGTTCCCCTGGCCGGCAGCGGCCAGCGCGGCGTAGCAAGCGGCATTGTAGCGCATGCCGCTGCCGAGGTTGTCCGCGAGGGCCGGCCGCTCGGCAAAGGCCCGTGTGCACAAGCGCGCTGCGGCGGCGTTGAGCTTCTTGACCTGGCACAACGCGGCCAGATCGAGGCACTCGGCGGCATCGGTTGGTTGTGCCTCTCCCGATAGCATGGACGGCAATTTCTTGTCCAGCTCGATGAAGCGCCGGGCCTGCTTCAGCCCGCGCTCCGGTATGGCGCGTTTCGGATCGTTGACGGGAAACAGTTCGAGGCAACGACGAAACGACGCTTCGGCCTGAGCAAATCGACCCTGCGCCAGAAATGCGTAACCGAGGCCGCTGTGCGGATAGGCCCACTTTGGATTGAGTTCGCTGGCCCTGCGGTATTCGACGATGGCGTCTTCCAGCCGATCCTTGTCTTTCAAGGCATTGCCGAGGTTGTAGTGGGCCAGGACCAATTGGGGGTCGAGGGCGATGGCTTTCGTGTATTCGACGATGGCGCCGTCGAGTTGATTCATGCCTTGCAGGCTAGCGCCGAGGTTGTAGTGGGCCAGGACCAATTGGGGGTCGAGGGCGATGGCCTTGTGGTACTCGACGATGGCGTCGTCCAGTTGCTTATTGGCTTGCAGGCTGGCGCCGAGGTTGCTGTGGTACAGGGCGTCGTTGGGGTCGAGAGCGACGGCTTTCTTGTGTTCGGCGATCGCCTCATCCAGGCGATTCTCGCGGGCCAGGGCATTGCCGAGGCTGTTGTGGGCTATCGCTGAATTGGGGTCGAGCGCGATCGCCTTATGGTATTCGGCGACGGCGTCATGAAGTTGATTCTTGGCGAACAGGGCAAGGCCGAGGCTGACGTGGGCTAGCGCAAGCTGGGGGTCGAGCGCGATGGCCTTGTGGTGTTCGACGATGGCGTCGTCCAGTTGATTCTTGGCGGCCAGGGCAACGCCAAGGTTGTTGTGTGCCAAGGCGTAATTGGGCTCGAGCGCGATCGCCTGGTGGTATTCGGCAATGGCGTCATCGAGCTGATTCTTGTCTTGCAGGCCGCTACCGAGGTTGTTGTGGGCGACGCTGGCGCCCGGTCGCAAGGCCACGGCCACACGGAAGCAGCCGATCCGTTCTTCGAGGTCCGCCGGCTCCGACGGCTTGATTCTTGCGAGGGACGCTCCCAGTTGCAGCGCGATCCAGAAATCGGCGGGATGGCGCCCGCGTGCCCAGCGCAGCAGGTCGACCGCGTCCGTGCGCCGGTCGTTGTTGACGAGCGCAATGGCCAGCAGCTGAAGACTCGTGGCCGGTACTTCGAGACGGCGTGCATCCCCGCTCAGCGCGCACCAGCGCCGTGCTGTCCCGTGCCGTCATGGCCTGGCGATAGTCCCGTCGCCACGCATCGTGATCGGCGGCATGCGCGATTGCCGACAAGTTCGCGCGGCCAGGCGTCGTGCTGCCGCAGATCGCCCAGAGGTCGAGGGCCACAATCAGGGCTTCGCGGACAGCCGGTTCCTCGACGCGAATACGCTGTGCCAAAACCTCGGTCGATCCCGACTGCACGTCCAGGCCGCCCTGTGCGAACGCCGCGGCGTACTTCACCGCCGCACCGGCATAATCGAAGGTCAATCCCCTATGGTTTGCGAGAGCCATGCGGGCGTCATCAAAGTCGCGGAACAACTTCTCCCGTCTTGATGCCTGCTGCCGGTGTTGGTCGGCCCGTGCTCGACCGGCACCGATCCGACCCCGCAGATCCTCGATCCGCTGCCCAAGGTCGTCGTCCGCGACACCGGTACGCAGGGCAGCCTCGGCCTGGCCCAGCGCGCCTGCGCCTGCTGCCAAACCACCAGGGCTGCGTCCGCGTCCTTGGTCGATGCGGCGGGCATGGCGGCAGCTTGGTCGCCCAGCTGTTCGGCCTTGGCCAGCGCAGGGGTCACAGCCTGTTGCGTGTCCTGGCGCCGCCGCGCGAGTTCGTTGGCGCGCGTTTGTTGCTGATCCTGGTGGTACCACGCGCCCCCGCCAACCAGCACGACCACGGTTAGCAGTGCCAGCGCCAAAGCGGCTGCCACCTTGCGCCGTTTGCGTTCTTCGGCGCTGTCGCCTGGGCGGCCGCGCGGTCCATTTCCGCGGCGCGCAGGCGCGCTTGCACGCCGGCCTGGTACGCTGCCAACGCTTGGCTCACGACCGCGGCGTCGCGCGGCCGCTGTTCCTTCTCGGCCGCCAGGCACTGCTGGGCCAGGTCGATCAGCTCCGCATCCGTCCCGCAGGCCGCCAGCCGAGCCTGGGCGCACGACAGGTCGCCCTTCATGGCCTTGACCAACATTTCATGGCCGGACTGCCCCGTGTGCGCCGGCTGCCCGGTCAGGATGAAGCACAGGATGGCACCGAGCCCGAACACGTCGCAGTGCGCGTCCAGGCTGCCGCTCTCACCCCGCGCCTGCTCCGGCGCGATGTAGCCCGGCGTGCCCAGGACGGTGCCGGCTTCCGACGCACCGGCGGAGTCCTTCGACCTTTGGGAAATGACCGTTTCCCCAAGTGCCGGGCCGGCGTCGGTGGTTTCCACCTGGCCGATCACTTTGGCCAGGCCCCAGTCCATGACCTGAACTTCGCCGAACTTGCCGACCATCACGTTCGCCGGCTTCAAGTCGCGGTGGATGACCCCGCGCGAATGGGCATAGGCCATCGTCTGGCACACCTGGCCGAAGATCGCCAGGACGCGCGGCAAATCGTCGCCGGGACGATGACGTTTCGCGATCCACTCCTCTAGCGTTTGCCCCTGGATCAGCTTCATCGTGAAGAACGGCCGGCCGTCCGGCAGCGTGCCGCGGTGATGCACCGGCGCCACGCCCGGGTGCTGCAACTGGCCGGTGATCTGGCCCTCTTCCAGCAAGCGCGCTGTCAAGTAGGCATCGCCGCGGTGCTTGTCCAGCAGCACCTTGACAGCCAGCACGCGGTTGAACTCCGGGTCGCGCCGCGCAGCACCAGACCCATGCCGCCGCGGCCCAACTCGCTTTCGACCTCAATCCCCGGCACCGTGGGCAATCCCTCGTTGGCGAGTGGCGCCACGCCATGATCCGGCGCCGGCACGGCCAGCAGCCGCTGCAAGAGTCGCGTGCTCAGGTGGGTGTCGACCCCCGCCTTCGGCACGTCGCGCTGCGGCGCCAGATCGGTCGTCAGGGTTTCGAGGGCCTCCAGGCAGGCGGCGCAGCGGTCGACGTGGGCCAGGACGGCTTCCTCGGCCGGGGCGGGCAGCTCCTGGTTCACGAATTGCCGGAGTTCGTCGCGGCCTGGACAGGGGGACATGCCGGCTCCTCGCTTTCGAGACGTTCGATTTCCTCGCGGAGCAGCTTTTGCACCTTGCTCTTGGCCTGGAACACGGTGCCGCGGCGCATCCCAAGCTGCGCCGCCGCCTCCGCCCCGGAGCGCCCCTCCAGGGCGGTCAGGCGGAACGCTTCCCAGGTGTGCGGCTCGACGCGCTGGCGGACGCGCTCCTGGGCCAGTGCCAGCAACTCGTGGTCGAAGGCGCTTTCGAGCTGCACGGCGAAATCGTCCCGGGCCTCGACCGTCTGCAAAATCGCCAGCATCGCGCTATCGCCGGTGCCCGGCACGGCCCGCTGCCGGCTCGCAAGAAAGTCGCTCCAGGCATGGTGCGCAATCGTCTTAAGCAGCCCGCGAAACCGCTTGCCCGGATCGTAAACGAAATCGCGCAAATGCACGGCCAACTTGAGCAAGACGGCCTGCGTGACGTCCTCGGCGTCGGCCGGCTGCAGCTGCCAGCGCCGGCACCAGGAAAAGATCAACGGCCCATAGCGCTCGACGAACTCGCGCCAGGCGGCCTGGTTGTCCGGCTCCTGGCGCAGCCGCAGCAGCAAGCTGCGGTGCGTGCTCAGGCCGGAATCTTCCGCCATAACCATTACTCCGGGCGGGCCCGAAATCTCACACCTATTTTGGTCACGTCGCGCCGCAAATGCAATCGTCCAATCAGCGAGCGGTCGGAGGGACAGGAGAAATCTCGGCCGCGCTGTGAGATGGCGCCGCTTTCCACCGTAGAGCATTGTCGGCCGTTTGCGTTTTACCAGGTCATCCTAGCAGGAGATTGACGATGGTTACTTCATGGTGGCGACGGGCACGGCAATGGGCACGGCAACCGCGGAGCACGCCGCGGCGCGGCAAATCCGCCGCGACCACCAGGCGGCCGTTCATCGAGGCCCTCGAAGATCGCTATGCGCCGTCAACCCTTACGGTGCTGAACACCAACGACAGCGGCACCGGCTCGCTACGGGCCGCCATCCAGGCGGCGAACGCGACTCCCGGCACCTATCTGATCAACTTCGACCCCAGCGTCACCGCCAATAACGACACGTCGTTGTCCTTGCTGGCGACCGGCGTCAATGGCAATCAGGTCAATCAGACCTTCACCGTCACGTACACCGACGGCTCGACCCAGAGCTTCACGCAATCGCTCAGTGACTGGTTCACACCCCAAAACTACGCCGGTGAGTCGGTGGCATTGAACATGAGCTACCGCGATCTGTCCAACGGCACCGCGGACAACCAGGTCTTCCACGTGTACGCCTACAGCTTCGCGCTGAACTCCGCCAAGCAGCTGCAGAGCATCGAGCTACCCAATGACAGCAACGTCGAGGTACTTGCCATCGATCTGACGCCCTCGTCCGGCGGGAGCTTCGACCAGGTCAACCTCTCGACTGCCTTTAACCGGCTGGGCATCGTCAACGACGGCAGCCAGTTCTCGGGCGGTCTGGACGGCCAAGGCAATGCCTTGTCGGCCAACCTGCTAGGCTCCTCCATCCCTTTCAACAACGCTTCCTTTGTCAGCGGGCCCGCCGGCGTCAACGACGTCGTCAGCGCCACCGGCCAGACCATCACCGTGCCGGTCGGGACCATCAACCTGGCCTCGGCACTACCTGATCTCAGCAGCAACATCAGCATCCAGGGTCCCGGCCTGTCCAACCTCACGGTACGCCGGGACCAGCCCAATGACACGGTCGCCCACGAATTCCGCATCTTCACCGTGGACGCGGGCGCCACGGTCACCCTCGCTGGTTTGACCATCAACAACGGCTATGCTTCCAGCAGCGACACCAGCGTGCCCCTGGTCGGCAAGGGCGGCGCCATCTTCAATCAAGGCAACCTGACCATCGATAGCTGCCTGGTCAACTTCAGTCAGGCCAATTTCGACGGCGGGGCCATTGAGGACGATAACGGCACGCTCACCCTTACCAACACCGGCGTTGACAACAGCCTGGCCGAGTTCGGCGGCGGCGGGGTGCGCACCGACGGCAGCAGCGCCGTCCTCGTCGTCGACAACAGCCAGTTCGATGCCAACACCGCCGGCACCAACGGCGGCGGCAACTCCAACGGCGGCGCCATCAACCTGGACGGTGGCACAGCGTCAATCAGCAACACTACCTTCAGCGGCAACTTGGCCAACCCCGGCTGGGGCGGCGCCATCTACCTCAACCCCGGCAGCACCATCACGAGTATCAGCGGCTGCACCTTTACCGACAACACGGCGGTCGGTAAGGGCGGCGCCATCAGCAACCTCGCCACGCTGACCCTGATCACCGGCAGCACCTTCAGCGGCAACAGTGCCGGCCTGGACGGCGGCGCCATCTTCAACTTCAACACGAGTGGCGCCCCACTCACTGTGCAGAACAGCACCCTGTCCAACAACAGCGCCGGCTTCGGTGGCGGCGGAATCCGTAACCAGGGAACCCTCGTCGTTATCAACAGCACGCTGTACGGAAACACCGCCAATACCAGCGGCGGCGGGCTGGACAATGTCGGTAACGGTGATCCGTCCAGCCCCCCCAACGTCGGCAACGCCACCCTGATCAATGTCACCATCGATGCCAACCGGGCCAACGACGACAACGACAACACCAATTCGGGCGGCACCCCCAACGCCGGCGGCGGCGTCCAGAACCGCCTGAATGCGACGCTCACCCTGGACAACTCCCTTGTGGCCGGCAACTTCAACGGCACCGGCTCGACCATCGACGACGTCAGTGGGCCGGTGACGACCGGCAGTTCCAACAACCTCATCGGCGACGGCCAAGGCAACGGCATCAGCCAAGGACTCTCCGGTATCAGCAACGGCACTCAGGGGAACCAGATCGGCACCAGCACCGCGCCCATCAATCCGCTTCTGGGCCCGCTGGCCAATTACGGCGGTCCCACGCTGACCCAGGGCTTGCTGATCGGCAGCCCGGCCATCGATACCGGCAGCAACTCGCTGGTTCCGGCCGGCGTCACGACCGACCAGCGCGGCACCGGCTTCAGTCGCATCGTCGCCGGCCCCAATGCCCAGACCGCCACCGTGGACATCGGCGCTTTCGAGTTCCAGGGGGACGTGCAGCCGATCGTGCAATCGACCCAGCAACTCAACACGCCCGGCGTCAACCTCTTTGCCGCCATTGTCAATGGCGGCACGGATCTGATTGTTGCCGGTCCCGGCGGCTACAGCCTGGACATTTCCGGCACCTGGACCTCCACGCCGACAACACTCGCCGGTGGCGCGACGGGTCACATTCTAACGCCGACGGGAACCATCGCGCTCAATGTTCCCGGTCTGCAAGAGTCGATCCCGCTGACGTATTCCGTGAGTGCGCCGGTGAGCTTCACCGTCAACAGCAGCGGCACAGTCGTCGCCTTCCAGTTCGACGCCAGCTTGTCGCTGCAGAGTCTGTTCAGCAACAGTACCTTGGCCACGGCCACGGGCCTGAGCACGAACCTTCCCAGCGTTAGCTTTGGTCTGGGACTGGGAGAGGCCCTGGGGTTTCTGGACGCGCCGTTGAACAATGCCGTGCCGTACCTATGGTGCCAGTTGTCCGACGCCATCGGGGCGCAAATGACGGTGGGCGGACTCAACCTCAGCGTCAGTACGGGCGAAACCTTCACCGTGGTCTTCGATCCCACGGACCCGTTCATTTACATAAGCGGGACAGGCGAAAAGACCTTCGCCTTTGGCTATAGCTTGCACGGCCTGATTCCGTTCACGCCCAGTGTCACCCCCAGTCATGCGGCCAATGTCAACGTCTCGGGCAACCTCCTCCTGGGCGGCAGCTTCAGTTTCACCGCCTTTGAGGTGCCGCTGAGTTTCAGCGGCGACCTCGTCGTCAATGATGGCGGAATCAACTCCGGGGTTATCAACGCCCTGGAAACCGGCCAGAGCATCAACACGGCGTTGGCGAACGTGCTCAGTAACGTCGAGTTTGGCCTCAACGGCAGCCTGGCGCTTTCCTTCTCCGCCGGGCCGGCTACTTTCTCCATTCCCGCGTTCCAGGCAACCCTGATCTACGCTGCCGGCCAGGTTTCCTTCGCCGGCGCCAGCGTCGATCCCTTGGCAGGCTCATTCCTGGAAACCGATGGCATCATCCCGGCCAACGCGCTTGGCCAGGCAAACCTGGATGGTTTCATCAACTTCACCAGCGGTCAGTTCGACGTCCACGCCAGCTACGCATCGGGCACCATTCTCGACGGCTTCGGCACCAATGTCTCACTCGACCTGTCCAACAGCGGCATCACGCTGAATGCCGACGCCAACGCCGGCATCCTGGGGAGCATCGCAATCAACGGCGACATCCAGTCCAACGGCGACTTCGACCTCATGGGCAACGCCAACCTGGGCCTGAGTACCGGCCTGGGGTCGCTCAACGCCTCCGCCAGCTTCGATCTTTCCGGCACCTTCGATCCGTCGAACGGCAATGAGTCGTATGCCTTCAGTGCCACTGCCGGCTTCAGCGCCAGCACCACCGTCCACACCATCGTCATCGGCCCGGTCGTGTTCGCGCTCAATGCCAGTGCTACGCTGAACTTTAGCATCAACGGTGGCGTCGTCCACTTCAGCGTGGGCGGGACTGTCACAGGGACCGCCACCGACACAGAATTCGCGCCTAACAAACCCGTCGGCCTCTCGGCAGGGATTAGCGGGAGCGACCAGGGCTTCAGCTTCAGCGTCTCTGTCATCATACTCGGAAAAAACGTTTCTATCGGCACCGTCAACGCCAGCTTCAACCAGCACCCGGCCTTCGGCGATCGCGCCGTCACGCCCGCAATCTTTGTGGGCCAAACCGCCACCCTGACCGGCATCATCACCGAGCAGGTCCCCGGTCAGCCGTTCGTGCTCGAGGTGAACTGGGGCGACGGCACGCCGACCCAGACCTTCGTCACGAACCCGGGACCCGACGGCACCACCAACGGCACGCGCGTCGAAATCCAGCACCGCTACCTGACCATTCCCGGCGGCCAGCCCGAGGTCGTCGATCCGATCCAACTGCGCTGGCAAAACAGCCTCACCGGGCCATTCACGACCGCCACCCTGTTCACCACGGTGATCGAAGCCAACACCGTTGTCCTGGCTGGCGCTTTCACGAACGCGGCCGAGGCCCACACGCGCGTCGTCAGTTGGGGTGACGGGACGGTCAGCGATTTCACGTACGCCGGCGGGGTGTCCGACTTCAGCGAGGCGCACGTGTACGCCCGGCCGGGGATCTACGCGATCAGCGGCACCGAGTCCGATGCCACCGCCAGCAGCACGTTCACCGACCTGTTCGTGGGCAACACCGGCTCCAGCAATGACCAGGTCCAGGTCGACCCGGCCGGCCACAGCAACACGGGCACCACGGGCGTAACAGTGAATGCCACCCTCAACGGCGTCCACACCCGAACCACGTATAGCCAGTTCTTCGGCGCAATCTATATCTTCTTGCCAGGCGGCAACGACAACATCCATCTGGCCAACAGCCTGACGATCAACGCCGTGGTCACCGTCGGCAACGGCAACGACAACGTCCAGTTGGGTAACGGCAATAACACCGTCACGCTGGGCGACGGCAACGACAACATCCAGGTGGGCAACGGCAACAACGTGGTGGTCGAAGGCAATGGCCACGACCAGGTGCAGGCCGGCAACGGCAACAACCTGATTGTCGCCGGCCTCGGCCACCATAACGTGCAGGTGGGCAATGGCAGCAACATCTTGATTGATGGCAATGTGATGTTGACCAACAGCGCGGACTCGCTTCGGCAGGTACTCGACGACTGGACCGCGTACGGGGACAGCGCTGCCAACCTGGCCAGCATTCGCTCGCGCCTGGACGTGACCGACAACAGCAGTTACGCCAATAGTCTGAAAGCCGGCCGCGGTCTCGATTGGTTCTGGGAGACGTATGCGAAAGACTCGACCAATCGCAAAGTGACCGACCTGCTGAACTGAAGGGGCTCATTAGCCAGAAACCTGACCGATTCTTCAAGGGAGGTAGCCATCATGTCGTTCACCAGTCTGTTTCGGCGCGCGATCGGCAATGCCGCGTGCCCGCGGCGCGGCCGGCTTCGTCAGCGGCTTTCGGCCGGCCCCTCGTGCCCGGTTTCGAGGCGCTTGAAGACCGAACCGTTCCGAGCACTTTTACCGTGCTTAACAACGGCGACAGCGGGGCCGGCTCGCTGCGCGCCGCCATCGCCGCCGCTCACGCTGGCGACACCATCCTGTTCGCGCCCTCGGTCAATGATATCGTGCTGACGAGCGGCGAGCTGGCGATCACGCAGAGCCTGAATATCGACGGGCCCGGCGCGAATCATCTAACGATCGCCAGATCTTCGGCTGCGGGAACGCCGAGCTTCCGGGTCTTCGACGTCAGCGGGGCCGGCGTCAACGTGAGCATCACGGGCGTGACGATTGCGAACGGGCTTGCCGACGGCACCCTCGCCCCCGCCCTCCTGCCGGGCCTGGGAGGCGGGATCAACAATGTGTACAGTAAGCTGACTCTTGTCGATGTCGTCCTGTCCGAAAATCAGGCGGTGGGCCAGGCGGCGGTGCCCCTCTTCGGCGTCGACTACGGCAGCAGCGCCGGCGGCGGCCTCGATAACCTCGGGGGCGTCGTCAGCGTCATCGACTGCACCCTGACCCAGAACGAGGCCATCGGCGCCGACGGTTCCTCCTACGGCGGCGGCCTGGGCGGCGCCATCAACAACGCCCAAGGCAACCTCACCGTTATCGGCAGCACGCTGGACCACAACCAGGCCCAGGGCGGCGACAACTGCAGTAACGGGCCCTTCTTCCCCGGCCTGGGTGCCGGCGGGGCCATCGCCAATGACCTCCCCTCCGGCGCTGATCTCTACCCTCACCGTCGTCGCTAGCACCTTCCAAAACAACGCGGTCGTCGGCGGCAACGACGACAGCGGCGATGACCCCGGCAGCTGTGCCGGCGGGGCCCTCCTCAATGGCGGCAGCGCCACGATCACCGCCAGCACCTTCGCCAACAACCTGGCCCAGGGCGGCAACGGCAACGTCCAGGGGAGCAGCTTCATTATTTATGGCCCCGGCGGGGCCTTCGGCGGCGCCATTATCAGTGCCGCAGGCATGAACGTCACCCCCGGCCAGCTCACGATCACCGCCAGCACGTTGGCCAACAACAGCGCCCTGGGCGGCGACGATAACCAGGGCAGCGCCGCATCCCTGGTCCCCACCATCGGAGTTGGCGCGGGCGGCGGCATCATCAATGGCGACGGCGATAAGGCAACCGTCACCGCTTGCGTGCTGCAGAATAATGTCGCCCAGGGCGGCGACGACAATGCTCCCGCTCCCGGAGCTCTGGTCGACACGGGCATCGGCGGCGGCTTCATTAACGGCTTTGGGCCAAGTACCGTCACCTTCACCGCCACCACGCTGAACAATAACGTCGCCCAGGGCGGCAACGGTGCTGCCGGCAGCCCCGGCGGCGACGCCATCGGCGGCGGCCTCGTCAATACCACGGGCGGCACCGCCACCCTCACCGCCTGCACCCTCGCCAATAACCAGGTGCGCGGTGGACAAGGCGGCGCCGGCAGCAATGGCGGCAATGCCACTGGCGGCGGCATTATCGATGGCACCTTCGGCGACACCAACCCCACCGCCAATCCCTTCGGGCCGGCGAGCGCGACGTTGATCGCTTGCCTGGTGACGAACAATCAGGCCCAGGGCGGCGACGCCGGCTCCGGCGGCGTCGGCGGCGACGCCTTTGGCGGCGGCCTGTTCGTTGGGCCCGCCGATACCCTCAATCTGACGGCTTGCATCGTCACGAACAA
The DNA here is from genome assembly GCA_963834865.1 of uncultured Gemmataceae bacterium. Classification (GTDB taxonomy): domain Bacteria; phylum Planctomycetota; class Planctomycetia; order Gemmatales; family Gemmataceae; genus CAWIDK01. Next base: position 72,328 of record CAWIDK010000004.1, on the reverse strand, counting down.
CCAGGCCCAGGGCGGCGGCGGTGGCGGTATCGGCGAGGGCGGCGGCGTCTACAACTTCAACCCTGTCGGCTTCACCTTCCTCGCCACCATCATCGCCCATAACCATGCGTCCACCGCCTACGACGACATCTTTAGTTTGTGAGCGGTGTCCGCACAAAACAACCACCTGCTTGAAGGCTCAAGCGGCGAGCGGAGGGCGTCAGGCCTCCGCTCGGCGCTTTAGCCTTCAAGCAGGTGCTTGAAAAAAACCGCGGCGCTGTGAGATCGGGCCCCGCTCGACCGTAGAGCATTATCGGCCGATGCCGGGGTGCCCCGACCGGCCACCCCGGCTCAACGCTAACTCCTTGCTGAAAGAGGCTGTCTCATGTTCACTTCGCTATCGCAACGTTGGCCAACTCTGGCCGGCTGGTTTTCCGGGAGCATCCGCAGGCCCGCGCGGCGGCCGACGCCGCGGCCGATGCAGCGCTGCCGGCCGTGCCTGGAAATGCTCGATGACCGGTTGGCCCCGTCACTCTTTCTGGTCACCAACCTCAACGACAGCGGCACGGGCTCGCTGCGCCAAGCCGTTAGCAATGCCAACAGCACCGGCGGCACCAACACCATTGCCTTCACCCAGAATGGCACGATCAACCTGAACTCGGGGCCCATCGTTATCTTTAGCAACCTGAAAATCATGGGTAACGGGCCAGCCCTGAACCTCGTCAGCGGCGTGGGCACCAGCGGCATTTTCGCGGCAGCGAGCGGCAACCTTAGCATCTCGAACATCACCCTCGAGAACGGGTCCGGATTCGGCGGCTTCGGCGGAGCCATCGCCAGCAGCCCTGGCCTCACGCTGAACGTCAGTGGCTGCATTTTCGAGAATAATCAAGCCCCGGATGGCGGCGGAGCCATCAGCGGCAATATTGGCGTCACGCTGAATGTCAGCGGCTGCACCTTCGAGAATAATCAAGCCCCGGATGGCGGAGCCATTGACAACCTTGGGCCACTCAGTGTCAGCGGCTGCACCTTCGAGAATAATCAAGCCCTCGGCGGTGCGGGTCAGAACGGCAGCGCTACCGGCGCGGGTGGAGGTGGCGGCGGCGGCGGCGGCCTGGGCGGAGCCATCTATAGCAGCGGGAGCGCAACCATCATCGCCACCACCTTCATAAATAACCAGGCCGTCGGTGGCGCGGGCGGCGCCGGCTTTGGTCATGGGGGCTCTACCGTGGGGACGGGTGGCGCCGGGGGCGACAATGGAGGAACGGGCGGCGTCTCGGGCTCACCGGGGCATGCGGATACTAATAACGGTGCCGGCGGCGGCGGCGGTGGCGGTGCTGACAGCGGCGGTGCCGACGGCGGTGCCGGCGGCCTGGGCGGCGGCGGTGGTGGCGGCGGCGGCAATACCCATGGCGGCACGGGCGGTGCCGGCGGCCTCGGAACCTTCGGGGGCAACGGCGGCCTCGCTCAGTTCTCCGGGGCCGCGGGCGGCGGCGGCGGGGCAGGTATCGGCGGCGCCATTTTCAACTTCGACGGGGGCGCTCACGGTGACCCAGTCGACGTTTACCGCCAACTCCGCCGCGGGCGGCGCTGGCGGCAGCGGCTTCGGCGGCGGCGCCAGTGACGGTGGCGCCGGCTGGGGCAACGGCGGCGCCATCTTCAACGATGTCAATGGCCAAGTAACGCTGAGCGGCTGCACCTTCAGCGGCGACCAGACCAGCGGCGGCAGCGGCGGCAGCCAGGGCGGCTTCGGCGAGGGCGGCGCCATCTTCAACAGTAGCAGTGCCCAGGTAACGCTAAGCGCTTGTACGCTCAGCGGCGAGCAGGCCAGCGGCGGCACCGGCACCAGTGGCGGCAACGGCGAGGTCGGCATCGGCGGCGCCATCTTTAGTTCTGGCACCGCCACGCTGATCGACAGCACGCTCACCGCCAATTCGGCCAACGGCGCGGGCGGAACCGCCAACGGCCAAGGTTTCGACGGCGCCGTACACAACCTGAACGGGGACCTCAATCTTTTCAACGATACCATTGTCGGCAACAACGCCGCCTTCGGCAGCAGCGACGTCCGCAACCTCGGTCTCAACTCGGGGAATTCGAGCGCCACCGTCGTCAATAGCATCATCGGCCAGTACGTGGATACCAGCGACAGCAGCAGCAGCAGCGTCTCTAGCGGCAGCAACAACCTGATCGAGAGCGCAACCGTCTCGGGGACGCCCTTCAGCGACGACCCCGCCTGGCCCCAGGCCAACCTGCTCGGACCGTTGCAAAACAACGGCGGCCCGACGGACACGATGGAATTGCAGGCCGGCCCGGCCATCAACGCCGGCGCCAACCTCACGGGCCTGTTTCAGGCGCTGGGTTTTGCCGCCGCCGATCAGCGCGGCGTGGCCCGCGGCTTGACCTGGAGCATCGGCGCCTACCAGGCAACGCCCGCCCAGCTGGAAATCAGCGGCGCCAGTGCGCCGACGGCCGGCATGCCGGGTTCCTTCACCGTCACCGCCGTCGATTTGTTCGGCATGACGGCACGCGGCTACAGCAACACGGTCGCCCTGAGCGCCGGGGCGCGGCCAGCCTGTCTTCCACGCCATTGACCCTGAGCAACGGCAGCGGCAGCTTCCAGGCCACCTTCGACACGGCCGGCACCCAAACCATCACGGCCGGCGACGGCACCCTGACAGGCTCCGAAAGCGTCACGATCAACGCCGCCAAGCCCGCCCGGATCAACGTCGTCTCGGGCAACGGCCAGAGCGCCACGGTGGGCACGGCGTTCGCCGCGCCGCTCGCCGTCGAGCTCACCGATGCCTTCGGCAATCCGGTCGGCAACGTGGGCATCAACTTTGCCGTGACAACGCCGATTGCTTGGGGCCCGGTCACCCCCATCACCAGCGACGTTGCCACCCTGACCCAGCCCGGCACGGTCCTCGAGGCAGCTCAATGGGGCAACCCGGGCACCATCTCCGTCACCGGCAGCTACGGGACGATCCATTTTCAACCGGGGTCGCTGAATGGCAGCGGGCCCGTTGCCGACACCACCGGCAACGGGGAGACGACCGGGGCTTTTTCCGGCTCAACCGGCAACGCCAACTTCAACTCCGTGCTTAACGGGTTTGCCTTCCAATTCGCCACCTTCCCCTTACAAACCGTCACGATCTTCGGCCTGACCGCGGGGCAACACTACACCGTGCAACTCTTTGCCGTGGATGACCGTACCAATGTCGGTGAGACGGCGCGCGCCATTTCCTACAGCGACACCGAAGGGGACACTTCGGGCTCGTTCACGGAGGGCTCCAATTCGTACGTGATCGGCTCGTTCACGGCCAACGCGGCGACCGAGACCATTGACGAGAACCTCCTGGGCGAGGCGGGGGGAAACACCAACGCCTTGGTGGTTCGATCCGTCGGCGGTGGGCCGGCCGACGTCACCTTCGGCAGCGGCACCGTCAGGACCAATGCCGCCGGTATCGCCACGACGCCGGCACTCGCCAACGACACCGCGGGCAGCTTTACCGTCACCGTCAGCGACCCGGCCGACGGAATCTCCACTTCGTTGCTGCTCACCAACGTCGCGGGCGCCCGGCAGCCGTCAGCGTTAGCGGCGGCACGCCGCAAAACACCCCGACCGGCTTCGCCTACGCTACCTTGCTGCAGGCGCAAGTCACTGACGCCTTCGGCAATCCCATCGCCAACGTGCCGGTGACGTTCAGCGCACCGGCCGCCGGCCCCGCGGGCAACTTCAACGCCCTGCCTACCGTTGTCACCAACGCGCTGGGCGTTGCCACCGCTCCAGCTTTGACGGCCAACGACATCCCGGGGAACTTCACGGTCACCGCCGCGGCGGCGGGTATCGCACCAGTCACTTTCAGCTTGACCAACACCGCCGTCCCCAGCGCCATCACGGTGCTGGCCGGCTCCGGCCAGACTGCCACCGTCAACAGCGCCTACCATGCGCCGCTTCAGGCGGTGGTCACCGATGCGGACGGCAACCCGGTCAGCGGCATCACGGTGGTCTTCACGCTGCCGACCAGCGGCCCCGGCGGCAGCTTCACCGGCTCGGCCACTGTCCTGACCAATGCCAACGGCGTGGCCAGCGCGCCCGGCGTGATGGCCAACACCCAAGCCGGCACGTTCATCGTCAGGGCCTTGGTGGCCGGCGTCGCGTCCGGGGCACGTTTCAGCTTGAGCAGCATCGCGGCCGCCCCGGCCGCCATCGCACCCCTGGCCGGCGCCGGTCAAGCGGCCAAGGTGAACACTGCCTTCACCAAGGTGCTGCAAGCCCGCGTGACCGACGCTTTCGGCAATCCCGTCGCCGGCGCGGGTGACGTTCACGGCGCTCGCCGGCGGCCCGGCGCCACGTTCGCGGGCAAGCTCACGGCCAGCGCCGTCACCAACAGCAACGGCGTGGCCAGCGCTCCCGCCTTGACCACCAACACCCACGCCGGCAACTTCGTGGTAACCGCCTCGGTCGGCGGCGTGACGACGCCGGCCTCGTTTAGCCTGACCACCCTGCCGGGGCCGGCGGCCAAACTGACGGTCGTGGCCGGCACACCTCAGAGCGCCGCGCCGGCCAGGCCTATGCCACGGCACTTCAGGTTGCAGTCGCCGACGCGTTCGGCAACCCGCTGGCCGGCGTCACGGTGCTGTTCCAGGCCCCAGCCAGCGGTCCCTCGGGCACCTTTGCCGCCGGCAGCAGCTCTGCCACCGCCGTCAGCGTCACCACGGACGCCCAGGGAGTGGCCATCGCGCCGGCATTCACGGCCAACTCCAAGGCGGGCAAGGTCACCGTGACCGCGTCGCTCAAGGGTCTGGCCGGGGTCAGTTTTATTCTGACGAACCTCGGCGTTTGACAAACAGTTTCTTGGTTGCCCGTGATCATCGCCAATTTGTCCCTTTTTTTTCCGGCGCTGTCAGATCGGTAGCGCACGCATCGGTAGCCGCGGCGCTCGGGGACGACTTGCCGGGCAAGCCGCGCAGGCCGTAGCAAAGGGCGTTGTCCACCTGTCGCCAGTTCGTGCCGAGCGGGGCTTCAGGGATGGGGCCGCTCCTTGCGTGGGGCCAGCTGCCGGCGCGTGCTCGATGCGCGTCCGCCCAGGCCAGGATGTCGGCCGCGGTAAGGGCGGGCGGTGGTTGCTTCGGTGGGCGTCGGCGCTGCATGCAACCATGACGCGCGATCGGCTGGCGGAAGGCAAGGAAAATCCACCAACGCGTGCTAGATCGCTGCGAAACGGTATGTCCAAACGTCACCCTCGATTTTCCAGACTGCTGCTACCTCGTCTGCAGGACTGGGCGGGAGACGGCCAGCTCTACGATGATCGTCCAGTAGGTGCATCAACACGCCGTCGCAGTAAACACGGCCGATGCACTTCGCTGGGAGTGATCCGCCGGCACCTTCAAGGATGTCCTGGGTGACGACGTATTCGCCGGTGACCGCGGCATCAACAGCGAAACGAGACGGGACAGGGTTGGAGACCTCTACCAAATGTATGAAGTATTCGACTCCGAAACCTCCAATCGCGAGCAGCGATTGCCAGACCGTCGGAGCAAGGCAGAGGCGGGGCACCGCCTCCTCGCCGGCGTCGTTCTCGGGAACCTGGAGCCAACTAATCTCTTTGAGCCTCGTCCGGCTTAGGAAGTACCAGAGCATGTTTCCGCCTCCCGTGTCCTCGCTTCTCTTTATACGGGCGCCAGGGCGGGCGTGTGACCCACGTGCGCAGCCAGCCGTGCGAACTCGGCGGTCAGGGCTCATCGTGATCCAATGGTTCGTAATCGGGCGGTTCCACATCCTCTGGCTCCTGGTCCAGCGGTTCGTAATCCGGTGGCTCAACACCTTGCGGCTCGCAGTCCGGCGGCTCCATGTCGTAGTCGTTGTCATCGACCCGTTCCAGCTCCTGTTCCTCCACGAAGACTTCGACGCCGTTCTCCTCGAACTCGACGCTCTCGATGGTGACCTGCTCGGGATCGTCCTTGTTGTACGTCACCGTCACCTGGGCCGTTAGGTTCACGGTCCGCGCGACGGTGCCGGCCATCCGCCACATGAAATAGACGCTTTTGGTCTCGTTATCTTTGATCCATGAGTCTGGGTCGTCGGCCACGACGTTGGCGCTGACCGAAACCTGGCAGGACACGCTCACCGATGCCTTGCCGTCCACGATCTCAACGACGTTGAACTCCTCGATGTCCACGTCGATGATCCGTCCCCGCTACCATCAAGACCCTGGCCGGCTCCGGCCAGCACGCCACGGTGAACGGTGCCTACACGAATGCGCTCCAGGCGAAAGTCACCGACGCCCACGGCAACCCGGTCAGCGGCATCACGGTCGTCTTCGAGCTGCCCGGCAGCGGCGCGACCGGCACGTTCAACGGTTCCGCAGCCGTCGTCACCAACGCCAATGGCGTCGCCACGGCGCCCACCCTGTTCGCCAACACGAGCGCCGGCACCTTGACCGTCAACGCCTTCGTGACCGGCGTCGCCACTCCTGCCGGCTTCAGCCTCACCAACGTCGCCGGCCCAGTCGCCGGCATCGTGACCGCCGGCGGCGCCTTGGAGAGCGCAACAGTCGGCAAAGCGTTCCAGGCCCTCAAGGCCCAGGTCGTGGATCGATTCGGCAACCCCGTCCTCACCAGCGGCATCGCCGTGACCTTCATCGTCACCGCGGGCAGCAACGCGGCAAGCGGCAGTTTCGCGAGCAAGAAAACGACGGTCACCGCGACCACCAACGTCGGCGGCGTGGCCACGGCGCCGACGTTGACCGCCAACGGCACCGCCGGCAGCTTCACCGTGTCCGCCACCGCCGCCGGCGCCAGCGTGCCCGCCACCTTCAACTTGACCAACACGGCCGGCGCCGCGGCGGACCCGGCCGTCAGCGGACCGCAGAGCGCCGTCGTCAACACGGTCTACGCCCAGGCGTTCACGGCACGGGTCAGCGACGCGTTCGGCAATCCGGTGGCCGGCGTGATCGTCGTCTTCACCGCGCCGGCATCCGGCCCCAGCGGCACGTTCGACGGCCAGCGCACGGCCACCGCGATCACCAACGCCGAGGGCGTGGCCACGGCGCCGTCGTTCACCGCTAATGGCAAGGCCGGCCGCTTCGTCGTGACCGCCACGACGCGCGGTGTTGCGGAACCTGGGCGGATCGTCCTGACCAACTTGGCGGAGTCGGCAGCATTCCCCGAATTGACCATCGCCTCAAGAAAAACTGCGGCGCTGTGAGATCGGGCCCCGCGCGACCGTAGAGCATTACATCGGCCAGTTCACCGATGCCAACGGCACCATCCCGGAGGCCCGCTCGTGCTGATCAGGGCAATCGCACTGAAAAAAAGAGGGGCAAGCCGTTGCGTAACCGCCGCGAGGCGGTCCCTGGACCGGGCAGGAATTACGTTATCATGGTAGGGTCGTAACTCCCGGGGACGGACGGGCTTGGTCACCAGTCCACCCCTTCGGCAGCCCGGCTGCCATCATCCAAACGACGCCGCGGGCGGCGCCGCCCCAGAGAATGAAGGCCCGTGGCTTTGCGTCACTAGGTTTCCCTAATTTTGCCCTTTCGAGGATGAAAGGCGTTGGGTCCAGGCATGACGCATCGGCTTGCCCCGCCGAGCCGCCACCAAAACTGGCGACCCGGGTTGCTCCAGCAACTGTAGGTCGCGCCCGGCGCTGTCAAATGCCGCTGGGCCGCGTGGCCGCCAGTCACTGCAACCGCCGCTTCAGCTCGCGCCGCCCAGCCGGGGAGAGGTTGGCGAGCAAGTCCTCTACACCAATCTCTTCGAGGAGCCGCTTGGCGCCAACCTCTTCAATGAGTCGTTTGGTGCCGACCTCTTCGATGAGCCGCTTGGCGCCGAATTGCTGCTCCATGACCCGCTTGACGCCGACTGTCGCGATGATGCGGTCCACCCCCATCGCGTCGATGGCCGGCTCCAGATCGATTTTCAACCCTTTTCCCGCTCTTCGCGCCATGGCCTCGATCTCCTTCTACGCAGTGGCATGTAAACTCGCCATCCAGCCGCCGTAAAGCTGTTGCAACTCCGGCGGCTGTCCCACGACCAACTCTGCCACCGCGGGTTCGGTGCCCAGTGGCTCGTGGCCGTTCGGCGGCAGGGGCGTGCCGGCGAGCTTTTGCGCCAGCGTGCCGCCGGCGCAGTATTCCAGTGAGAAAAAGGGGAGGCCATCGTGTTCGCCAACCTCGAAGACCTGCACGATGTTGGGGTGCTGCAAACGGGCGATCGCCTGCGCTTCGACGCGGAACCGCTCCATTTCGGCCGCGCCCGCATGGCCGCCTGCCAGGATCATCTTCAGTGCGACGACGCGGTCGAGCTGCAAGTGCCGGGCCTGGTAGACGACACCCATGCCCCCGCGGCCCAGCTCGCGCTCGATGACGTAGCCCGGCACACGCGCCGCCGGCGCTGTCGCCGGCTCGCCCGCAGCGGTGCGCGGCGGCACCGTGACCGTTGCACTCGAGACCACGGCCGGCGGCATCGTCGCGGCTTCCTCGCACGCAGGCACTGCGGGCTCAGCGACGGTCAGACCACAGACGGGGCAGTGCTGCTGGGGCGCGTCGGTGGCGCCCCAGGTATGGCCGTTACTGCAGCGCAGCGAGGTGGACATCGGCATGGCTCCCGGATGGCGGCGCGGAGGACTGTCCCGGATTATCGCTGATGGCGCCGGGATTGCAACGGTTGATTTGTCCGCACGATCGGCGGCTGGCCGGTCATCGATCTGCATCCCCCATGCTGTCGCATCGACTAATCACCGTGTGCGATTTGGCAGTAGCCGCGTTCGTGAGAACGCGGGTTTCGGATAGCCCCGCCCGCGTTCTCACGAACGCGGCTACGCCCCTTGCCGCACAATCGCGCACGGTGATTAGTGCGCGATTTCCGGGCGGCACCAGAAGGTCGTGCGCGTCATTGCAGGTCGTGCGCGTCATTGCCGGTCGTGCGCGTCATTGCAGGTCGTGCGCGTCATTGCCGGTCGTGCGCGTCATTGCCGGTCGTGCCGGTCGTGCCGAAAATGGGGTGTGCCCGGCCAGCCCGACACGACCTTGTGCTCAGCGACATTGAGCCTCCACGAGCGTCCGGCCGGCCTTGGTATCGTTCCCAAGAGCCCGTGGCCGGTGGCCATCGAGCCTACCTCGGCGATGGAAGGTGCAATCTTCAAACCACTTGCACTTCAGAGCTGCCGGCCACGGGCCGTGGCCATCCAGCTTCTTGGCCGTGGCCATCGAGCTTTTGTTGCCGTGGCCGCCAGGTCCCGCCCGGCAGGCGGGACCTACCGCAGGCGCAGGATGTACAGCGTGCCGTCATCGTTGCCCACCGCGAGGTGCCGGCCGTCCGGCGCGAACGCCAGCGCGCGGGCCTCGTCGAGCAGGTGCCATTCGCGCTGCCGCTGACCGGTCGCGACGTCCCAGAGGAAGAGCCGGCGATCCTGGCCGCCGCTCGCCAGCACCTTGCCCGTCGGCGAAAACGCCAGCGACTTGATCGCCGGCGGTGGGCTGGCGTCCTTGTGGCCCTTGAGGGCGTGCAGCTTCTTCGGCTCCGCGCCGGCGACCGACCACACGTGGATGACGGCATCGTCCCCCGCGAACGCCAGGATCGGCTCGGTCGGCGAAAACTGCACGAGGCGGGCCTGGGCGGCCGGCAGAGTGCGTTCGTCGAGGAAGCTGCCCGCAACGTCCCAGATACGCAGCGTCTGCTTGCCGAAATGGCTGCCCGCAGCGAGCAGCTTGCCGTCGCCGCTGAACGATAGCGCGCTGACGCCGACCGACGGCGCGTTCTCGTTGGCGAGGGCGGCCCAGATTTCCGGTTCGTCGCCTGCGAGCTTCCACAGCCGCAGCACCGGACCGAGCGAGCCGCTCGCCAGCATCTTGCCGCCAGGCGCGATTTGCAGTGCGAACGGCCGCGACGTGTGGCCAGACAGGTTGTAGCGCACCTTTGGCATGTCGGCCGCGATGTCCCACAGCACGACGCGCGCTGCGGTGCTGCCGGTGGCGAGCGTTTTGCCGTCGGCGCTGAACGCGATGCCGCTGGGGCTGCCATCGATGGTCGCGTGCTCCTTCGGCTCGTCACGGTCGAGGTTCCAAAGCTTGACGGTGTTGTCCCAGCTTGCGGAAGCAAGCTGCCGGCCGTCGGGCGAGAAGGCGAGGGACGAGACGGCGCGGTTGTGCGCCCGGACGCACGCGACCAGGCCGGGCACGGACAGGAACTTGCGAGTGTCTTCCGGAATCTTCAGCGCGTCGAGCTTGTCGAGCGGCGAGGGCAGCGCCGTCAGGGCTTTGGCGGCCTTGCGGTGGAGGGTCGTGCCGGGGTGGTTGCGGCCGAACGCGAGCAGCTCCAGCCGCAGCGCTTCGGTCTGCGATTCCTTGACCGCGGCCCGCTCGAGCAGGGTCTTGAGCTTCGCCTCGGGATTTTCCTGGCCGAGGATCGGGCGGACGAGCAGCATCGCGACCAGGACCGTCACACCGGAGAGGGACTTCATATAAACTCCGAAGGAAGGCGATTCGGCTTCATCGTAAGGCGATGGACCGCGCAGAACAAGCCCACGCCCGGGCCGGTTTTCCTGTTTACGTTTAGCGCTCGGCGATCGAGCGCTAAGGCGATCGGCATATGAAAGCGTACCCTCGCTTGCGCGTCGGGCTTGTGTCAGTCACAAGCCCGACGCGCAAGCGAGGGTAAGTTAACTCATACCGCTCGCCTAAACGTAAACAAGAAAATCCGAAATCCAAGGAGGTTCCCATGTCCTCTCCCACCCCCAACATCACCAGCGTCCTCAAGGAAACCCGCCAGTTCCCGCCGCCGGCCGACTTCGCGGCCCACGCGCACATCAAGAGCGCCGCGGAGTATCGAGCGGCTCTGGCAGTGGGCGGCGGACGATCCCGAAGGCTTCTGGGCCGAACAGGCCGAGCTGCTGACCTGGTTCAAGAAATGGCACCAGGTGCTGGTCTGGAATGAGCCGCACGCCCAGTGGTTCGCCGGCGGCAAGCTCAATGCCAGCGTACAACTGCCTCGATCGGCACCTGCGACGGGCCGCGAAGCAACAAGGCCGCCATCATCTGGGAAGGCGAGCCGGGCGATACGCCGCGTGCTGCGCTACCAGGACCTGCACCGCGAGGTGTGCAAGTTCGCCAACGTGCTCAAGGGCCAGGGCGTCAAGCCGGGCGATCGCGTCACGATTTACATGCCGATGGTCCCCGAGCTGGCCATCGCCATGCTTGCCTGTGCCCGCATCGGCGCGACGCACAGCGTCGTCTTCGGCGGCTTCAGTGCCGACGCCGTCGCCGATCGCAACAACGACGCCAAGGCCCGCCTCATCATCACCGCCGACGGCGGCTGGCGGCGCGGCAAGGTGGTGCCGCTCAAGCAAAACGTCGACGCGGCCCTGGACAAGTCGCCGACGGTCGAGAAGTGCATCGTCTACAACCGCTGCAATCAGCAGGTGGACATGAAGCCGGGCCGCGACCTGTGGTGGCACGAGCTGATGGCCGAAGCCTCCGCCGACTGCCCCGCCGAGCCGTTCGACAGCGAGCATCCGCTGTACATCCTCTACACCAGCGGCTCGACCGGCAAACCCAAGGGCGTGCTGCACACGACCGCCGGCTACCTGCTCGGCGTGGCGCTGACGCACAAATGGGTCTTCGACCTGCGCGAGGACGACACCTACTGGTGCACGGCCGACATCGGCTGGGTGACGGGGCACAGCTACATCGTCTACGGCCCGCTGGCCAACGGCGCGACGACGGTGATGTACGAGGGCGCGCCGAACCATCCGCGCGAGGATCGCTTCTGGTCGCTCGATCGAGAAGTATCGCGTCAACATCTTCTACACCGCGCCGACCGCCATCCGCGCCTTCGTCAAGTGGGGCGAGCATTGGCCGAACGAGCACGACCTGTCCAGCCTGCGGCTGCTCGGCACCGTCGGCGAGCCGATCAACCCCGAGGCGTGGATGTGGTATCACAAGGTCATCGGCAAGGAGCGGTGCCCGATCGTCGACACGTGGTGGCAGACCGAGACCGGCATGATCATGATCGCGCCGCTGCCGGGCGCGATCGCCGACCAAGCCCGGCTCGGCGACGCGGCCGTTGCCCGGCGTCGTGCCGGACATCGTCGACCGCCAGGGCCATCCCGTCCCGGCGAAGCAAGGCGGACTGCTCGTGATCAGCAAGCCGTGGCCGGCGATGCTGCGGACGATCTACGGCGACGACGAGCGCTATCGCCAGCAATACTGGTCGCAGGTGCCGCACGTCTATTTCACCGCCGACGGGGCCCGCCGCGACGAGGACGGCTACTTCTGGATCATGGGCCGAGTCGATGACGTGCTAAACGTGGCGGGCCATCGCCTGAGCACGATGGAGGTCGAGAGCGCCCTGGTGCACCATCCCAAGGTCGCGGAGGCCGCGGTGGTCGGCAAGCCGGACGATCTCAAGGGCGAGGGCATCGTCGTGCTTCGTGACGCTGGTCGGCGGCGTGGCGCCGACCGAGGAGCTGAAGAAGGAGCTGCACGAGTCACGTGGTCAAGGAGATCGGGGCGCTGGCCCGGCCCGACGAGATTCGCTTCACGGAATCGTTGCCGAAGACGCGCTCGGGCAAGATCATGCGGCGGCTGCTGCGCGACATCGCCAGCGGCCGGCAGACCACCGGCGACACGACGACGCTGGAGGATTACTCGCGTGCTGGCGAAATTGCGCGAGGAGGAGGAGTAATTGTTTCGCGCCCGCTCACCGTGGCAAGACGGGTCGGCTTGGAATGGGTATCATGGTGATTGAGGCAACCAAGGGAGAACATGATGGCCGTCGATGTGCAATTAAAGACATGGTTAGAGCGCGTCGAAGCCAATCGCTTTGATGACTGGACCAAGGAGCAGATGATCAAGGAAATGCCGCATACCTACTTCATCGGCGTTTTGCCCATTGCTTTGGCGTTCTTGCACGCGAGGTTCGTCGATCTCGGTTTCGAAAACCTTGGCTTGTCCTCCGCGGAACACCGCGCGATCATGCTGGCATTTGGCGGAACCGGGGTGTGCATTCCGACTACTCAGTTGCGGATGCGCTTTGCCTACCCTCATGCGGTGATCGAGCCTGTTGATGGCACCGAGACGGCAACATTGCCCACTTGGTGGAAGGAAGGCGTGCTCGTCATCGACGATCAGGGAGTTCCTACGTGGGTCGGAAAAAAAGTCCGCCCGGACCAGACGGCTGGCATCGACCTTCAAGGATACAGGGATTCAGGCGAAGGTCTTACGCCGCCCTAAGGCTGGCGGGCGCAACACAATCGCGTCCCCATTTCCGGTTCAAGACGCTCGGGCAAGGTCATGCGGCGGTTGTTTGCGCGATATCGCCAGCGGCCGGCAGACGACGGGCGACACGACGACGCTGGAGGATTATACGGTGCTCGCGAAGTTGCGCGAGGAGGCGGAGTAGGTCCCGCCTGCCGGGCGGGACCTTGGGCCGAAGGCGATTTCCCGCAACGGCCAAGATCTAGAGCCGGCCGAGGTCCCGCCCCGGCAGGCGGGACCTACTGGTGCAAAGGGAGTGGTCGTCCGTGAAGCGCTGGATTGGCCTCTGCTGTCTGCTGATCTGGCTGGCAACGCCAGTCCTCTGGTGGGAATCTCGGCAGCCAGTGCCGCGAGAGATCGTGCAGTGCGATATCGGCGAACGCCAGCGGGGCTTCTTCAGCGAGGATGGCCGACTCTTCCTCTACGGCGATGAGCAGCAAGTGCGCATCTACGACCTCGTGGAGAGAAACCACGTCGCCACCTTGCCTCGCTCCATTTATGACGCCTTGCGTGGAGGGCACCGCGGCCCCCTTGGCTTCAAGCGTCGCGACCGGATCGAGCTGGTTGATTTGGGGAGCGGCAAGACGATTCGCTCGTTCGCCGCGGGACCAGGCCCGCTGGATTGGGTCACGCTGGCGCCGAATGACAAGGTGGCGGCCGTACACCAAATGAATGGCTCTTTTCGCCTTTGGGACGTTGACACCGGTCAAGTACTGCTGGAACTTGGTCTCCCCGCGACATTCCGGCTAGTGGGGTTTTCCTCGGACAGTCGGCGCGTAGCCGTCATGGAGTATCCCCCCCCAGATCAGTTGAAGATCATCGATATCGCCACCTTGGAAGTGACTGAGAATGCCAGCGCGCCCAATTGCGGCGTGGGATTTGCCGCCGACGGCCGCCTCCTCGGCTTGGCCTGCGCTCCAGAGGACGACCTCGAGCTATGGGACCTGACCAACGACCGCCTTATTTTCCACACTCGGTCGGGCATCGTCAGTATCCTAGGAAACGGCGCATTCTGTGGCGTTTCAGACCAGTCCGAGCCCCCATTGCATTCCGCCTTAGATTGGCTTGGCGTCTCTCCGAAGTCGATACTCCGCAGGAGTGTTCGTCCCGAATGGCAGCTCTTTGACACGACGACCGGTCAGCTCCTGGGTTGCTTTCCCGGCGGCAAGGGAGCCGATCTACAACTCCTTCCCGATGGCGAGACTCTGGCGACTTGCTCGCTCGATGACAATTTCATCACCCTCTGGGATATCCCGCCGCGCACCGCGGTGCATCCATTCTGGTTGTGGGCGACGCTCGCACTGGCCGTCGGACTCACCGCATGGTGGTGGCGGCTGCGGTCAAAGCACTTACGAGTGGCGCGCCGCTGGGCAGTCCCGGAGGGACGACCGACAATAGCCCACCGCTTTAGTGGCTGAGAGGATGCGAACGATAAGGAGCCCCGTCGGGACGATAGAGACTGGCCCGCTCTGCCGTCCCTACGGGACTTTCGAATCCTTGGGCCGCCAACCCAGCGCCAAAGCGATGGGCTATTGTCGGCCGTCCCTCCGGGACTAGGCTCCGCTCAGCCTTCCCCCTCGTGCTTGGCGGCCTCAATGCTCGCGACGTCCTCGTCGGCCATGTGAATCGGCTTGTAGCCGCCGATCATCTTGAAATAGATCAGCAGCAGCAGGTAGATGACGGCCATCGTCGCCGGGATGGCGGCGTCGGCGATGAGGGTGCGGCGGTCGCCCGTGATGCTCGCCTCGGAGACGGCCCTTTCTTCCCTGGTCAGCTGGTCCTCTGCGGCCTGCGGGTCGTTGTTGCCTTCCGCGGCGAGCTCCTTGCGGATCTCCTTGAGCTTGTTCTGGACCGCACCGAGCTTCTTGCCGTCCAGTCCCGTCGCCTTCAGGCCCAGGAACTCGCTGGCCTGGTCGGCCTTGGACTGCTCGAACAGGGCGGGATTACTCTGCTGGAGGGCCTCGCCGGAAAAGCGGTCCTTGGCGAAACCCAGCCCCGGCGCGCCGATCAGCCCCGCCGACATCATGCCGATGCCGCCCATGATGCTGATCGCCACGGCTCCCGTGCGCGGGAAGCGGTCGCTGGCAACGGCCAGCATGGTCGGCCAGAAGAACGTTTTGCCCACGGCGTACACCGTCAGCGCCAGCATCGCGAGCACGAAGCTGGTCACCTGGCTGGTCAGCAGCAGGCCCAGGCTCGCCAGCACGGCGCATACCAGCAGGATGCTGATGGGCGACAGGCCCAGCCGCTTCTCGATGAAGTCGGCGCAGAAGCGGAGCAGGAACATGAGCAGGGACGTGAAGACGAACAAAATCCTGCCCTGGCCGGTGGTGAGGAGGTTGCCCGTGATGTTCTGGATCCAGTTGTCGGTGCCCAGCTCGACCGCTCCGACGAGGGCGTGGGCAATGAACAGCACGAACAACAGGAACGCCCCGAACGAGAAGCGCGTGATGATGGCGACGACGACCAGCAGCCCGCCGCCGGCGGCGTAGCCGGCGTAGTTGCACATCTGCTCGATCCACAGCTTCTGCTCCGGTGACGCGTCCTTGGAGGTCACCAGGGGCGTCACCACGCTGGAGAAGAACATCGCCAACAGGAAGCAGACGACCAGCCCGCCCAGGATGCCCACGTCCTTGAACATCTCGCCCAGGCTCAGGCCGCGCTTCGACGCCTCGGATTTCGGCATCGGCTGGCCGAGGAACAGTACGCCATAAAACAGCACCGGCACCAGGTACAGGGCGAGCTGGTTTTCCCAGCGAATGTTGTACTGCTCGCCCAGGACCCAGCCCGCGGCACCGCCGAGGACCAGGCCGGCAGGCCAGCTGGCGTGCAGGATGTTCAGGTAGTGCGTGCGGTTGGTCGGGAATAGTGTCGCCACGAGCGGGTTGGCGACGGCTTCCAGGTTGCCGTTGGCCATGGCGAACAGGAACGACCCCCAGAACAGGTAGATGTAGACGGATTCCTTCACCATGCCCGTGCTATAGGCGGGAACGAAGGTCACCACTGCCGAGATAATGTGGAGCAGGAATGCCGAGATCACCAGCTTGCCGTAGCCGACCTGGTCGGCGATGACGCCGCCGATGATGATGCCAAAGCAGAAGCCGGTGAAGCCGCCGCCGGCGATGCGGCCCAGCTCCTCGGCGGTGAAGCCGTACTCGCTGCCCCAGTTGGCCAGGATGCCGCCGCGGATGGCAAAGCCGACTCCGGCCGCGAGGATGGCGAAGAAGCCGGCCCACAGGAGGCGGTAGGCGTTCGACGGAGGAGAGATGGGATAGCCGGTGGCGACGGCGCTAACGCCTTTGCCCGATATGGGCGGATAGTCCGCTGCCGTATCTTGCGAAGCCATGTGAACGGACTCCTCGACTGGTAAGAGCGATTGGGAGAGAGCGCTCTGAATGGGTAAGCGTAAGCAAGCGCGACGGCCGTGTCAATCATCCGCGCTGCGCTTTCCCCAAAGAACTTTCAACCCGCACTCGCCAGACTCTACAATACGATTGCCCGGCGGACCGTCGCCGTGCTCATCGACACCCAGGCAGCCGGTTCCTTCATGCAGCGCACCTTCACCTTCCTCGGCACCGGCACTTCCGTGGGCGTCCCCATGATCGGCTGCGACTGCGCCGTCTGCACCTCCGCCGATCCCCGCAATCAGCGCTATCGTTGCGCGGTGCTGATCCGCACGCCGGCCGGCAACATCCTCATCGACACGCCGCCCGAATTGCGCCTCCAGCTCGTGCGGGCAAAAGTCGGGGTCATCCACGCGGTGCTGTTCACGCATTTCCATGCCGATCACGTCTTCGGCCTCGACGACCTGCGGCCCATCCCGCGCCACCTCGGCTCGGCCGTGCCGCTCTATTGCACGCACGAGGTCGAACGCAAGCTGCGGCAATCGTTCTCCTACGCGTTCACCCACGAGGCGGAATCGCTGCCGATGGGCTTCGTGCCCAAGCTCGTCTTCCGCAACATCGACGAGACGCCGTTCGACGTGCTCGGCCAGCGTGTCGTGCCGATCCCGCTGGAGCATGCGCACTTTAACGTGTTCGGCTTCCGCATCGGCGACGTGGCCTATTGCACCGATGTGAACAGAATTCCGAAGGAGAGCTGGCCGCTCCTGGAAGGCGTGCGCGTGCTGGTGCTCGACGCGCTGCGCTACAAGCCGCACCCGGCGCACTTCTCGCTCGACGAGGCGCTGGAGGTGATCGATCGTCTCAAGCCGGCGCAGGCGTACCTGACGCACATGTCGCACGACCTGGAGCATGCGGAAACGAATCGCCGGCTGCCGCCGCATGTCGAGCTAGCGTACGATGGGTTGAGCTTTGGGTTTTAGCGTTCTTTCTCCCCTCTCCCCTCTGGGGGAGAGGGATTGGGCGTGAGGGGGTGGCCTTTGCAAAAGCTTCCCCCTCACCCCCAACCCCTCTCCCCCAGAGGGGAGAGGGGAGACATGGAGGGCCACGCCATGCAAACCGTGCCACATGATCTGCGCCAGCGCCTGCGTGACCACGGACAGGAGCACGTCCTGGCCTGGTGGGATCGCCTCGACGTTCCGCAGCGCGAGGGACTGGTGCGCCAGCTCGATGCGCTCGACCTCGGCGAGCTGCGCCGGCTCCACCAGCGGCGGACTCTGAAGCTGGACAAAATCGATCCCGCCCGCATCGCGCCCTTGCCGGAGACGACGCACGACCAGGCGCGGCTCGCCTATTTCCACTCGCGCGGCGAGGAAGCGTTCCGCGCCGGCCAGGTCGCGTTCCTGGTCGTGGCGGGCGGGCAGGGGACGCGGCTCGGCTTCGACAAGGCCAAGGGGCTCTACCCAGTCGGGCCGATCACCGGCAAGAGCCTGTTCCAGTTCCACGCCGAGAAGGTGCTCGCGCTGACCCGCCGCTATGGCCGGCCGTTGCCGTTGCTCGTGATGACCAGCCCGGCGACCGACGCCGAGACCCGGCATTTCTTCGCCGAGAATCGGTTCTTCGGCTTGCCCGAAGCGCAGGTGTGGTTCTTCTGCCAGGGGACGATGCCGGCGCTCGACTGGGAGACCGGCTGGTTGCTGCTCGACGGACCGGGCCGGCTCGCGTTGAGTCCCAACGGCCACGGCGGGACGCTGACCGGCCTGGCGGACAGCGGCTTGCTCGCTCGACTCGAGCAGGGCGGCGTGCGTACGGTATATTACTTTCAGGTCGATAACCCGATGGTGAATCTCGCCGACGTGGCGTTCATCGGCCAGCACGTGGCGCAAGACGCGGAGGTGGCGACCAAGGTCCTGCCGAAAGCGTCGCCGACCGAGCCGGTGGGCAACGTGGTGCTGCTCGACGGCAAGTGCGCGATCCTCGAATACTCCGATCTCGACGAGGAGCTGGCCCGGCTCACCGATGCAAATGGCCGGCCGCGCCTGTGGGCCGCCAACCCGGCCATCCACCTGTTCGATGTGGGTTTTCTGCGCCGCGTGACGCGCGACGCCGAGAGCATGCCGTGGCACATCGCCCACAAGAAGGTGCCGCACCTGGATGAGCGCGGCGACACCGTCTCGCCGGCAAACAACAACGCGCTCAAGTGCGAGCGCTTCATCTTCGACGTGCTGCCGTTGGCCGAGCGCTGGACCACGGTGTCAACGCCGCGCAGCGCGGAGTTCGCGCCGCTGAAGAAGGCCGAGGGGAGCGACTCGCCGGCAACGGTGCGGGCCGCGCTGATCGGCCAGGCGGCGGACTGGCTCGGGCAAGCCGGAATCGCCGTGCCGCGCAACGCGCTGGGCAATCCCGCGGTGGCGCTGGAGGTCAGCCCACTGTTCGCGCTCGACGCCGAGGAGTTGGCACGCAAGGTGGATCGCAACCTGCGCATCGATCGGCCGACGTACCTGGGATAGATCGTATTGTTTACGTTTAGCGCTCGCTCGCGGTGGGAAGGGGCGGGTCCCTTCCCACCGCGAGCGAGCGCTAAACGTAAACAGGGAGTTCCACTCATGCTGCACGCCCTGATCATGGCCGGCGGCGGCGGGACGCGGTTCTGGCCGCGTAGCCGCGCAGAAGCCGAAGCAATTCCTCGCCCTGGCCGGCGAGCAAACGCTGCTGCAGCAGACCGTCGAGCGCATTGAGGCGCTGGTGCCGCCGGAACGCACCTGGATCATCACCAGCGCCGCGCACGTCGAGCAAACCGCGCGGCAGCTCCCGCAGATCCCGGCCGGCCGCATCATCGGCGAGCCGTGTGGCCGGGACACCGCGCCGTGCATCGGGCTGGCGGCGGCGCTGTTGCGGCAGGCCGATCCCGACGCGGTGATGGCGGTGATGGCGGCCGATCACGTCATCGAGCCGGCCCAGGAATTTCGCCGCGCCGCCCTCGTCGCGGCGCAGACGGTGCAAGAAAATCCCAGCGCGCTGGTGACGTTCGGGATCATGCCGACCTTCGCCGCGACCGGCTACGGCTACATCGAACGCGGCCCCGAGGCGGTCCGGCGGCAAGGAATCGTGGTCCATAGCGTCGCCTCGTTCCGCGAGAAGCCGCACGACGACCGCGCGCGAATTCGTCGCGTCGGGCCGTTATTTCTGGAACAGCGGCATGTTCTTCTGGCGAGCCGACACGATCCTCGACGCGCTGGGGGCGACGCAACCGGCGCTGATCGGCGCCGTCCAGCGCATCGCGGAAGCCTGGCCGACCGCGCCGCGCGGCGGTGCTCGCGGCGGAGTATCCGCGCATCGACCGGATCAGCATCGATTTCGCGGCCATGGAGCCGGCGATCCCGCGGGGCACGCCGGTGTTCGCGGTCGAGGCGCCGTTTCGCTGGGACGACGTGGGCAGCTGGCTGGCGCTCGAACGCATGAACCCGCAGGACGCCGAGCACAACACCGTGCTCGCCCAGCACTGTGGCGAACAAACGCAGGGCTGCATCATCGTCGGCGACGCGGACAAGCTGATCGCGACGGCCGGCGTCAAGGATCTCATCATCATCCAGGACGGCGATTGCATCCTCGTGGCCGATCGCGGCCACGAAGGCAGCATCAAGCAGCTCGTCGCCGAGCTGCGGCGGCGCGGCCTGGAGAAATACCTGTGAGCGCGCCACCGCATCCTGGCGATCGATCCCGGCAAGGCCCGGCTCGGCCTGGCGATCAGCGACGCCGAACGGCGGATCGCGTCGCCGTTAACGACCTGGACGCGGCGCAATCGCGAACAGGATGCGCGGTTTCTCGCACAGGTCGTCGCCGACGAGGAGGTGGGCCTCGTCGTCATCGGCCTGCCGGTCCATCTCAACGGCAAGGAAGGAGTCGAGGCGCGGGCGGCGCGGACATTCGGCGCCTGGCTCGCGAAGCAGACCAGCGTGCCGTGCGTGTTCTGGGACGAGCGTTTCACGACCCGCGAGGCGGAGAGCCATCTCTGGGACGCCGGTCTGACGCACAAGCAGCGCAAACAGCGGCGCGACCGCGTCGCGGCACAGATCCTGTTGCAGGCGTACCTCGACGCGGGTTGCCCCGCGGAGACGTCGCCGACGGCATTGGATGACGCCGACATCCCTGGTAGGGGCGAAAGATAATAGCCCAGCACGTCAGTGCTGGGTACAACAGGCTATGATAGTTCAAGTCCCGTAGGGACGGCAGAAGCTTGCGCCTCGCTCTGCCGTCCCTACGGGACTTATCGACTGGTGCCGGCCTTACCCAGCACTGACGTGCTGGGCTATTATCTGCCGTCCCTCCGGGACTAAGACAAACCGTCCCTGTAGGACTCAGACGCGAGGTTCCACCATGCGTCCGTATCGTTGTTGCGCACTGCTCGTTGCCATGACCGTTTGCGCCGGCTTCCTCGTCCTGGTATGGGCCGGCGGGACGCAATCGAAGCGCGGCGACAAGGACTTCGCCGCCGAGCTGCCGCGCATCGCGCCGAAGGAGCCGGCCGAGGCGATCAAGACGCTCCAGGTGCCGCCCGGCTTTCACGTCGAGCTGGTCGCCGCGGAGCCGCTCATCCGCTCGCCGGTCGCCATCGACTTTGACGAGGATGGGCGGCTGTTCGTCGCCGAGTTCCCCGAGTACAACCAGATCGACAATCCGCAATTCAAGGAGCACGGCTGCATCAAGATGCTCGAGGATACCGACGGCGATGGCCGTTACGACAAGGCGACCGTGTACGCTCCGGACCTTGATTCGCCGGTGGCGCTCGCCTGTTACGACGGCGGCGTCTTCGTCGGCGCGGTGCCGAATATTTACTACATCAAGAATGGGCAAAAAAAGACGCTCTACACCGGCTTCGCAAAGGACCGGGCCGGCGAGGCGATGCTGAACTCGTTTCGCTGGGGCCACGACAATCGCTTTCACGTCTCAACCAGCAACGCCGGCGGCAGCGTGCGCAAGGCGGATGACAAGGAATCGGCCGCGGTCAACGTCCGCAACCAGGCGTTTCTGTTCGACCCAGCGACGCACAAGTTCGAGCTGACCAGCGGCGCGGGCCAGCACGGCATGACCATGGACGACTGGGGCCGAACGTTTGTTTGCGATAACAGCAATCCGATTCACATGATCATGTACGACGGCCGCTACGTGGCTCGCAATCCCGATGTGCAAGCCCCGCCGGTCGCGATCAACATCGCCGAGGAGGCGCGGACCACGAGCCTGCGCCGGCTCAGCCCGATGGAGCCGTGGCGGGTGCTGCGGACCAAGCTGCGCGTTGAGGGGGCGGTGCCGGGGCCGATCGAAACCGGCAAGCCGGGCGGCCATTTCACCGGCGCGACCGGCGTGACCGTTTATCGCGGCGACGCGTATCCTAAGGAATATCACGGCAACATCTTCGTCGGCGAAGTCGCGAACAATCTCGTCTATCGCGCGAGGCTGCACCCCGACGGCGTCGGCTTCATCGCCAAGCGCGCCGACCCGGATCGCGAGTTCATCGCCTCGACCGACAACTGGTTCCGCCCGGTGCAATTCGCGAACGGCCCCGACGGCTGCCTTTACGTCATCGACATGTATCGCGAGCTGATCGAAACCGTCGTGTCCATCCCGCCGGCCATCGTCAAGCATCTCGACCCCACCTCCGGCATCAACCGCGGCCGCATCTATCGCATCGTCCCGGACGGCTTCAAGCGACCGCCGCTGCCGAAGCTAAGCAAGGCGATGACGGCGGAGTTGGTGGCGCTCCTGGAGCATCCCAACGGCTGGCATCGCGACACGGCGTCGCGGCTGTTGTATCAGCGGCAGGACAAGACGGCGGTTCCGCAGCTCGAGAAAATGGCTCGCGAGTCGAAGGTGTCGGTCGCAAAGGTACACGCGCTGTACGCACTTGACGGCTTGAGCGCACTGCAGCCAAAGCACCTTCGCGTCCAACTCGGCGATCCCTTGGAGCCTGACTTGCGCGTGGCGGCGCACGCAGTTCGACTAATGGAACGATTTGCCACCGAGGACGGCTCCAGTCAACCAGCTGGCCCCTTGCACGGGCTCGTTATGGCTCCGGACCGGCAGCTGCGTTATCAAGTCGCGTTCACGCTTGGCCGGTTCCCAGGCGAAGTCGCCGACACGGCACTTGTCACGCTTTTCAAGATCGACGGCAACGATCCCTACATGCAACTGGCGATCCTAACATCCGCGGGAACCCGCGCCGCGGAGGTGTTTCGCCTCATGCTGCCCTTGGAGGATCGTCGACCGTCTAACGAAAAAGCCTTCATTACTGCGCTCGCCGGCCAGGTTGGGGCTGCCAATCGGCCTGATGCGCTCGCCACGCTGCTAAAGGCGATCAACGACACGAAGCCCTTGTCGACCGAGTTTGGTATGCAGCTCATGCAGGCGCTCATGACAAAGCTACCGCGCGCCGCATACAGCAAGATCAAGAATTCGGGTAGGCCGGAGGCACTTTTCGCCGACATGCTGGCCTATGCGAGCAAAGATGCAGTCAACGATAGGCTGGCTGTCCAAGAGCGTGCCGCGGCGGCGCACGCTCGGCCTCGCGGATTTCGACCAGATTGAGCCGACCTTGCGCGGGCTGCTCACCTTCCGCCAGCCTGAGGCGGTGCAGCGGGCGGCCCTGGAAACGCTGGTGCGCTTCGATCAGGCGAAGGTGCCGGCACTCGTGCTGGAAGCCTGGCCGGGGCTCAGTCCGCAGGTGCGCGCCACCGCCGCGGAGACGCTGTTCGCACGGCCGGCGTGGATCGGCGCGTTCCTCGACGCGGTCGAGCAGGGCAAGATCAAGACCGGCGAGGTGGACCCGGCCCGCGTCGCATTGATGCAGGCAAGCGCCGATGCGGCCCTGAAATCGCGCCGAGAAGCTGTTCGCGAAGGCGAAGCTATCGAAACGGCAGGACGTGGTCGCCGCGTATCAGAAGGCGCTCGACCTGGCCGGCGACGCGACCCGCGGCAAGGCGATCTTCAAGAAAGAATGCTCCGCGTGCCATCGGCTCGAAGGCGTCGGCGAACAGATCGGCGCCGAGCTCGGGGCGATCAAGGAACGCGGCAGCGCAACGATTCTCTTGAACATCCTCGATCCCAATCGCGAGGTGCTGCCGAAATTTCTCGCGTATCGCCTCGTGACCGACGCGGGGCGGATTATCACCGGCATGATCACCGCGGAGACCGCCACCGGCATCACCATCCGCCGGGCCGACGCCACCAGCGAGACCGTCCTGCGCGTCAATGTCGAAGAGCTGCGCAGCACCGGCATGTCGTTCATGCCTGAAGGGCTGGAGCAACAGATTGATCTGCAGGGGATGGCGGACTTGCTGGCGTATCTAAATAGCGTGAAGTGATCCTCGTTACCACGCGGAGAGCGTGGGAACGAGGCGGTGCGCCGCCTCACCTGTTTCCCAGAAACCTGGCTTCCTCTTCTTCCATGATGATGATACGCACGGAAACGGAGCGCTGGATGGTGCCGGCACTGCGGCCGTGGCCGACATTGCGGAACCCGCGGTCGAGATAGGGCACCTTGCCAAGAATCGGCACGCCGCCCTCGTTGCGCGCTTCCGACAGGTAGCCGACGCTTCCCAGGACACGGACGCCGCCGTCGGGAACGCTTATCGCCCCCGCACCGGTCACGATGATCGCCGCCGGCCCCACGCCGAGCTTCGGATTACCGGCGGAGGGAAGTGCGGGCGTGGGAATGTCGTCCGCCGCCGTCGACTGCCTGCACTCACGGACGCGATCCTGGACCTTGCGGATCAATGCGCTACGTTCTGGGCCGGGCAGGGACGCGTCATCCTGCAAGTGCCCCAGGAGCTTTTGCAACGACGCCAGCTGGCCCGGAGGATTCTGGTTCAGCAGCCGGGCCGCTTCCTGTCGGAGCTTGTCGCCAGCGGTCCGGTTCTGATTCTGGAATTTGTTCAGCAGCTCCGATTCGTGATCGGCCCAGCATCGGCCGTGATGGAAGCAGAGACTCCCGGCAATCAGCATCGCAAGGAAAGATCTACGCAGCATGTCCGCCTCCAATCACCATCGCGGCGAGCGTCGAGGCGTAAGCCCGACGTGTGTCGCTGCGTTCACGTCGGGCTTACGCCTCGACGCTCGCCGCGGTCGATTAGCGGTTGCCGGTCGTCTTGGTCTCGACCCGCGCTTGCGGGCGCGAAACTACTCAGCGCTTGCGGCTGCCCGTCTGCCGGCAACACCAGGACTTCGGCAGGTCGTTGCCCGCGGTGCCCAAAATACTTCGCGGGCGCGCTCACCGTCGATTCGGCGCTCAGGCCGGCCACCAGCACCATCGAAAAGCGCGGGTTGAGCGGATTGTCCGCGGCCGCGAGGACGGCACTCGCCGGATTCGCGTAAGTCTTGCCAGCCACCACGAACGAGCCGCTGCCAAAGGCGACCGGCAAACGCGCGCGGAAGCGCTCGGCGATGGCGTTGCTGTCCGGCCGGCCCACCAGGAG
Source organism: uncultured Gemmataceae bacterium (assembly GCA_963834865.1). Taxonomy (GTDB): domain Bacteria; phylum Planctomycetota; class Planctomycetia; order Gemmatales; family Gemmataceae; genus CAWIDK01. The sequence goes on along the minus strand of CAWIDK010000004.1, from coordinate 47,287 downwards.
CAGGTGATGGCTCTTCAAATCGGCTTCGGTCACTTCCTTGTCGGTCTTGATCGGCACGGTGTGGTTCTGCCAGGATTCTCTGAGCGACTTCTGCAGCACCACCGCTGCCTCGCGATTGGTCGGGACTTCATCGCGGGTGCCGCAGACGATCAGGCTGTGCTCCTGGTCGGAATGGAAGGAGAGGATCGAAAACGCCGGCGCGGTGCCGAGGAGCGTGCTGGAGTTCAGCGAACGGACAAATGCATCGAGAGGCTTCCCGGTTTTCTTTTCGACAAACGCCTGAAACTGGGCGGTCGTGACTTTCTTGCCCGCATTCGCTCGGCCGAACGCATCCATCGTTTCCTCGAAGAGCGGGTCGCCCAGGTAACTTCGCAGCTCGTGCAGCACCAGAACGCCCTTGCCGGCGGCCAGACTGTACCAATCGTCGTTCGTCCATTCCATCTTGAGCGCGGTCAAGGCGACGTTGTCGCCCCGGCATCGCGCCGCCGCCCCGTATGCGCTCTGCCAGGCGAACAGATCGACCGCCAGCTCGTCCTTGTCGGCCTGCGTCAGCGTGCTGTGTTCGTGGCATAAGGCCTTTTCCTTGGCGACGTATTTCTGATATTCGGCAAACGCCGTCGCCAGCCAGATGTCGCCGTCGCTGTGCGGCAGCAGCGTGCCGTGCCAGGCCGGCACGTTGAGCAAGGCCGGATGCTTGTCCTCGTCGTCCTTGTCCTCCTTGTCCTCGTGCTGCTTCACCCGCGGCAGGTCCACGGCGACTTCCTTGCCGGGCGATTTGGCCGGCGGGTTGGCGTGCAGGATAGTCCAGGGGTTGCTTACCAACGGCTTGATTTCCGGGTAACGCTGCCGGTCTTCCTGGGTCGGCTCCCAGGTTCGGCCCAGCGGCGGACCGAACAGGGCCCAGCTCTTCAATTGCCTGGCCAGGTCGGTCGTGGTGAACTTGGCATCCAACGACGGATAGGCGGCAATGGGCGGCGTCGTGAACGCCAACCGGCCGAAGCTCGACGTCGATCTTGCCCTTGTGTTGCTGGTAGAGCCGTTGCCAGGCGATGTCGCGTTCGCTCGGCCGAAAGACCACGTTGGCCGGCCGGCCTTCGACGCTGGCCACGGTCTCCAGCCGCAGCTCCAGATCCTTGGTGTTGTTGCAGCCCCAGTAGAACCCGTCGGTGCCGCCGATCCATTCCTTCTTGCTGCTGCGATGCAGCTTGCTCTTGTGCGTCCCCAGCTCGAACAGCGCGATCTCGTTGGTGTTGATGTCGCCCAGCAGCCATTCGTTCGTGTACAGGCCGTTGTTGTCCTTCTTGAGGATCTCGACCGCGGCGTCGATGGTCGCGGCATACTGAATCGCCTGGCGAATGCGCGACGCTTCGGTCTGGCCCTTGATGTCGAACCGCGTCTGGCCGATGGTGGTTTCCGCGATGAGCAGGCCGGCGTCGTTGAGGTAGTAATCCATGCCGCTCTGCATGCCGCCGGGGTAGCCGCACATCACGACGCGATGTCCCTTGGCGGGCTTCACGTCGATCCAGACGTTGAAGAAATTGGACGGATACAGGCGAGAACATGGTGATGTGGCCGAAGACGATCTTGCCGTCGGCCGTCGCCGATCCCGTGGCGGCGAAGGCGCTGCAGTGGTCCGGCCTTGGATCGGGCTTGGCGCTGCGGCTGCGGGTGTGGAAAGCGGAGGCCTTCGAGCCCGGTCGGCGTCGCTTCCAGGGCGGAGTCGAGCGTTTCGATCTCGGGCCAGCAGTTGAGCGCGACGATGTCGACCAAATCGATGGGCCGATTGTCGAAGCGCGCCCCGCCGCCGTGGCGCCGTCGGCGATGCCCTTCATTTCCTTCGAGGAATTCCTTTTCGAAGCGGCGCACGAACAGGGCGTTGCTGAGCCGGCGGGTGCTGCGCCAACCTTCCTCCGGCGCTTTGGGGCAGAGGACGGCGGCGAAGCAGCGCAGGTAGCCCGCGATCTCGGGAGCGAGCAGCCGGCCGTGCTGGTAGCCGCGCTCATACGGTTTGCCCTCGATGTGCAAGACGATCCAGCCGGCCTGCGGAAAGCGATAGGCGGGGCCATACCGCTGCACCGACGCCGGATCGGGCTGGAAGTCGGCGCCCGCGCGGGTGCCGGCAAACGCGAACAGGGTAAGACAGCCAACCGCCGCAAGAGCGCCGCGCATCGCAGTGCCTCCGAATCCGGTGGCACGACCCGGCCTCGCGGGTGCGCCACCATTGCCGCAACGAGCTGGTGTGGTCGGGAGAGCCGCCAGGCGAACCCGCAACGAAGCGAGGCCGCCGGCAGCGACGAAGCTTGGGGTAGTCATATCGGACCGAGCCGGGACAGGCGAGGGCGCGGTTCATGCGTCTTTCCGGATAAGGTCGTCATCGTGATCCCAGTTGCGGTTGAAGGGCTTCAGAATCTCATACTCGCCATCATACGCCCTTCTGTTTTCCCGGCCCGAACGAGCTTGCGGGATAGAATGGCGATAGGCTGACTTGGAGGTTTACCATGCAAACGATTCGCATCCTCGACAAAACGGGCAAGGACCGAGTTCTCTCCTTGCGAATTCCACTTGGCCGACCGGACGCCGATTATGAGGTGGTGATTGTCGCTCAACCGACCAGCACATCGCCCGAGGAACGCGGCTGGCCGCCAGGCTACTTCGACCTTGCCGGCTCGATCGAAGACGACACGTTTATCCGGCCGCCGCAAGGAGAAGTTCCCAAACCGCTGGAGATTGAATGATCTATCTCCTCGACGCCAAGCCACGTATTGACACCTGGATATTGTGCCGGAAAAATAGAACCATGAAGACGAACGAAGAAATCGCGATTCCCCCCGACGTGGCGGCCGACATGCAGGTTGTTATCAACAGCCTCATGACTGGCCAGCCGCTGGACCCGGAGACCGCCCGCCGCATCCGCGAACGGGGCGAGAAGATCACCGAACGGCTCCGGCAGCAATACGGCGAACTCGATATCGGCGTCCCCGCGATCCGCGAGCTGCGGGGTGACTTGCCCAAATGAAATATGTCGTTGACAGTTCCGTGGCGGTCAAATGGGTGCTGCAAATCTCGTCGGCAGCACGTATCGGCGTCTACGACTGCCTGTACGTCGCCCTTGCTGAGCGGGAAAAGTGCGAACTGGTCACCGCCGACGACAAGCTAATCAAGAACCTTCAGCCGTCGTTTCCCTTTAGGCGAGCGGCAGGAGTTAAACTACCCTCGCTTGCGCGTCGGGCTTGTGACTGACACAAGCCCGACGCGCAAGCGAGGGTACGCTTTTACCTGCCGATCGCCTTGTCGTGGCGCTGGTGTCGCTGCCCTGATGACAGCGAAGGATCCCCTTCACCCCCGGACCTCGCGCAGGCGGCGCTCCAGAAACCGGCGCTCGCTGTCATTGGTGACGAGCGCCAGGCGCGCGCATAGCTGGTCGCCGCTTCGGCTGCGGATCCGAGCCGGCGCAGCATATCGGCACGCGCGGCATGCAGGAGGTGATAGCGCTCGAGATCGCCGCTTGCCGCCAGCGCATCGATCAGCGCGAGCGCCGCCTGCGGGCCATCCACCATGGCGACCGCCACCGCCCGGTTCAGCGACACGATGGGCGACGGCTGCACGCGCTCCAGAAGATCGTAGACCTGGAGGATCTGAGGCCAATCCGTGTCTTCGGCGCGCGCTGCCTGGCAATGCAGGGCCGCGATCGCCGCTTGCAGAGCATTGGGACCGGGCCCGCCGCGAAATGCCTCCAGGGCGAGCGGCAGCGCCTCGGCGATCTGCGGCTGATTCCAGCGGCGGCGATCCTGATCTTCGAGCAGCACCAGATCGCCGGCCTCGTCAAGACGGGCGTCACGTCGGGCGTCGTGCAGCAGCATGAGGGCGAGAAGGCCGGTCGCTTCCGCGGGCGTCTGCGGCCCCATCAACGTCCGCACCAGGCGTCCAAGACGGATCGCCTCGGCGCAGAGATTGCTCCGCACGAGGGCCGCGCCGCGCGTCGCCGAGTAGCCTTCGTTGAAGATGAGATAGATCACCGTCAGCACGGCCTCGAGGCGCGTGGGCATGTCGCTTGTATCGGGCACGGAATAGGGAATGCCGGCATCGCGAATCTTGCGCTTGGCGCGCACGAGCCGCTGCGCCATCGTCACCGGCGGCACGAGAAATGCGCGGGCAATCTCGTCGGTCTCGAGGCCGCCGAGCATGCGCAACGTCAGGGCCACCTGCGCCTCCGGCGCCAGTGCGGGGTGGCAGCAGGTGAAGATAAGCCGCAGGCGATCGTCAGCGATTTCGTCGGCGTTCGGCTCCGGCTCGTCGGTGGTCGCCGTTCGCTCGGACGCGTACGATTTGAGTTTCTCCTCCAACCGCGTTCGGCGGCGGACACGGTCGATCGCTTTGTGCCGAGCCGTTTGGATGATCCAGGCCCGCGGGGATTCGGGGACGCCGGAGCTTGGCCACTGATCGACCGCGGCTGCAAAAGCGTCCTGCGCTGACTCTTCGGCCACGTCGAAGTCGCCGACGAGCCGAATCAGGGTAGCGACGATGCCGCCCCAATCCGACCGATAGACCGCATCAATGGCCGCGCTGACGTCCGTATGCATACCCTATCGTAAAGAAATTCCGCCGGGGTGTCGATCCGAGCACGCGCTGTTCGACTTATTGACAGAGGGACACGTTGGCACGTTTCCTGGGACAGTGTCGATTCGGGCAGTCGCCGTTCGACCTATTAAGGGAGGATATCATGAAGTACATGTTGCTGATTTACATGGAACCACACGCCATCAACGCGGACCAGCGCGAGCATTGCTACGTGGAGTCCACGCAGCTGGCGCACGATCTCAACGCCCGTGGACAGTTTCTCGCCGCCAACCCGTTGCAGCCGACCACAACGGCGACTACCGTCCGGGTGCGCGACGGCAAACCGCTCGTGACCGACGGTCCATTCATGGAGACGCGCGAGCAGCTCGGCGGCTACTTTCTGATCGACGCCCGGAACCTCGATGAGGCGATCGGCATCGCCGCACGGATTCCCGGCGCACGCTGGGGAACCGTGGAAATCCGGCCGGTGATCGAGATGCCAGGCCTGCCGACTCATTGAGCATGTGGCGCTCGTGGGTCCGGTTAGTACCATAACCGTGGCCGTGGGACCTTCCTCTTGCACAAGAAGGGCTACAGTGAGCCATGAGCGTCACGATCCGAGTCCCGGCGGCACTTCGCGCCTGTTGCGGGGGCGCCAGGGAGCTATCCCTGTCGGCCTTGACCGTGCGTGCCGCCCTTGAGCAACTTGAGCGAAGCCATCCGTCGCTGTGCCGTAGTGTTTGCGACGAGACGGGCGCGGTGCGCCGCCACGTAAACCTGTTCGTGAACACGGCGAACATGCGCGACCTTGACGGGCTCGACTCGGCGCTGGCACCAGGGGACGTGATCACTATACTGCCCGCAGTCTCAGGAGGTTGAACATGGCGGACCGCGTCATTCTGTGCATCGGGACCAAAAAGGGCGTCTTCGTCGCCGAGGCGGCGAAGGCCCGGCGCAGCTTCACGCTGCGCGGGCCCTTCGGACCAGGGGTCGCCGTCAACGCGGCCCTGATCGACACGCGCAGCAGCCCGCGCCTCTATGCCTCGAGCTGCAACGCCTTCTTCGGCATGAAGGTCCTCTTCTCGACCGATCTCGGCAAGAGGTTCAAGGAGACAAAGTCGGCGCCGGCCTTCCCGAAGGAGGACGGCCGCGCGCTTGCCAACATCTGGTCGCTCGATGCCGGCGACCACAAGAAGGAACTCTGGTGCGGCGTCGAGCCGGCGTCGCTGTTCCGCAGCACCGACGGCGGCGATTCCTGGGAGCTGGTTCCCGGCATTAGCAACCATGAGCACGCCCGCAAGTGGCAGCCCGGCAACGGTGGGCTCTGCATGCACACCATCCTGCGCGCGGCCCGCGCATCCACCTCGGCATCTCGACCGGCGGCCATTATCTGAGCGAGGACGGCGGCCAAACCTTCACCGCGGCCAACCAGGGCGTCGCCGCGGGGTTTGTGCCCGATCCGTACCCCGAGTTCGGCCAATGCGTGCATAAGATCGCCAGCCACCCGAACGCGCCCGGCCGGCTCTACATGCAGAATCACGGCGGCTGCCCCGATCACCCGGGCATCGGCGTCTTGCGCAGCGACGACCACGGCCGCACCTGGCGGTCGATCAGCGCGGGGCTGCCATCGGATTTCGGCTTCCCGATCGTGGTGCATCCGCACGACGCCGACACCGTCTACGTGGTGCCGCTGGAGCCGCCGACGCGCACCTGTCCCGGCGCCGCGCCGGCGGTGTGGCGCAGCGAGAACGGCGGCGGCTCCTGGAAGCGCCTCGCCCACGGCCTGCCGAAGAAGGCGAGTTTCTTCACGGTGCTGCGCGACGGGCTCGACATCGACGAGCTCAAGTCGCCCGCGCTCTATTTCGGGACCACCACGGGACAGCTCTGGATCGGTCGCGACGGCGGCGAGGAGTGGAACTGCCTGTTCGACTCGCTGCCGCCGATCCACTGCGTGAAGGTCGCCGTGGTCTGAATGCCGTCCTCTTCGGGCTCAACTGGCAAGCCGGCACGGTCGATCACCGCGTCAACCGGGCCGCTTCCTGCGCAATCAGCAACTCCTCGCGCGTATGGAGCACGAGAATCCGCCCCGCCGAGGCGCTGGCCGCGACGTCCGTATCCGGCCGGCACGCCGCGTTCGCCGGCGCGTCGAGCCGCAGCCCGAGGCATTCGAGGCCGCGGCACACCTCGGCGCACAGCGAGGCCGAATGCTCACCGACGCCGGCCGTGAACACGAGCGCATCGACGCCCCCCAAAGTCACGGCCAGGGCGCCGATCGCCGCACGAATCCGGTCGCTGTAGATCCGCAGGGCCAGCCGGGCGCGATCGTGGCCATCCTGGGCGGCAGCCTCGACCGCACGGAAGTCGGCCGACACGCCGGAGACGCCGAGCAGCCCCGATCGATGCGTCAACGCCTCGTCGATCTGCTCGGCCGTCAACAAGCCATGGCGCAGCAGGTGCAGCACGATGGCGGGGTCGATCGAGCCGCTGCGCGTGCCCATCATCAGCCCTTCGAGCGGCGTGTAGCCCATGGTGCAGCCAAGCGCGCGCCCGGCAGACACGGCGCTGGCAGAGCAGCCGTTGCCGAGGTGGCAGATCACCAGGCGGGCATCAGTGCGCCCGAGCAATTCGGCGGCGCACAGCGTGCAGTAGTGATGGCTGATGCCGTGGAACCCAAAACGGCGAATGCCCCAGTCGGCGTACCACGACAGCGGGACGGGATACAGAAACCGTTCCGGCGGCTGCTCTACGAAAAAGGCCGTATCGAAAACCGCCACGTGCGGCACACTCGGCAGCGCCGCGGTTGCCGCGGCCATGGCGGCCAGCGCGCCGGATTGTGCAAGGGCGCGAGCTCAGACAGCGCGTCGATTGCTTGCCGCACGGTCACGTCGATCCGCACGCTACTGGAGAAGCGCTCGCCGCCGTGTACCACCCGATGGCCGCACACGCGCACCTCGGTCAACGGCTGGACCGCGCCGACAAGGCGGAGCGCGTGGCCAACGGCGTCGGCGAAACCGTGGACGGCGGCCGTCTCTTGCCGCGCGGTGCCGTCCGCGACGTGCAGCGCGATCGATGCCTGCGTCGCATTGCTCTTCCAGTCGACCGTCCCCGAGACCAGCTCCTCGGCGGGGCTGTCGGCGAACAGGACGAACTTCAACGTGCTCGACCCAGCATTGAGTACCAGGATGCTCATGGCGATTCCTCAGGGACGGTGGTGCTTTCTTCAGGCAACGGCGGATATGCCAGCGGGCCGGGACGGCGCGTCGCGTCGACGAACGCCCGCAGCGTTTGCTGGAGCTGTTCCGCCTCCTCCTCGTAGCGCAGCGCCAGGTCATTCACTTCCCAGCGATCGTCGGGTTTGACATACATCTGCGGCCGGCGCGGCGGATCGTCCGCCGGCACGGCGATCGGCAAGAGCAGCGCCCGGTCCGGCGTGCGCAGCAACCATTCCTCGCGCGCCGATGCGCAGCCCGCTTGCCGCATAGGGCCGAACCTCCTCCGTCTCGCCGCGAATCAACGGCCACAAGGATCGACCATGCACCTCCGGACAAGGGACGCCGATGTGGGCCCGCAGCGTCGGCATGAGGTCGAGCGGCTGCGTCAACGTGGGGAGTCGCAGCCCCGCCTCCTCCGCCCCGGGCAGGCGCAAGATCAGCGGCACGTGTACGAGCTCGTCGTGCAGCCAGGCGTGCTCCGAGCCGACCATGCCATGCTCGTTCAGCGGCAGCCCACATCGGGCCGTGACGCAAACCATGAGGCGATCAAGCCGGTGTCGTTCACGCAGCGCGTCGAGCACTCGGCCCAACTGAGCATCGAACCAGGTGACCACGGCCGCGTACGTGCTCTGCAGCGTCTCAAGCTCGTCCGGCTCGTCCGGTGCTTCCTCGTCAACGTAAACGTCGAGCAGGTCGTCGGGCACATCCCACGGCGGCATCAGGGACGGACCGGCGACCCACAGGATGGGCGCATCGGTGTCGGTGTCGTCGAGCAACGCAAGCGTGCGCTTGCCGAAATCTACCGGCGAGGCGACGACCTCATAGCGCGTCGAGCCATCCGGTGCCGCTGCCCGCGCCGTATCGGGAAACGCGTACATACCGGTCATGACCGAGCGCTGCCGCCACGGAGCGATCGGCGCGGGCTCGGGGCAATCGGCGATGTGCTGGTCGAAGACGATGCCCTCGGCGGCGAGCCGGTCGAGGTTGGGCGTTGCGACCCAGTCGTTGCCGTAGCAGCCGAGAAAACCCAGGTGCAGGCCGGATGCTTCCACGACGAGGATTTCCATAGAATCATTGTACTTATGACACCCTTCTTCCAACTCGACGGCAAGGTCGCACTGGTCACCGGCGGCGGGCAAGGCATCGGTGAAGCGATCTGCCGCCGCCTGGCAGCCGCCGGCGCCAGGGTCGGCGTGTTCGATCGCGATGCGGCCCGGGCCCAGCGGATCGCACTGGCGATCGGCGGCATTGCGGTGGCAGGTGATGTCACCTCCGAGGCCAACGTCGAAACCGCGGTCGAGGACGTGCATCAGCAAGCCGGCCCCGTTGACATCCTCGTCAACAACGCCGGCATCACCGGCAAGGCCGGCCGCCTGTGGGAGCTAACCGTCGCCGACTGGCAGGATGTGCTGGCCGTCAACGTCCTCGGCCCGGTGCTGTGCTGCAAGGCCGTGGTCGGCCCGATGCGCGAACGCCGCTACGGCCGCATCGTCAATGTCGCGTCCATTGCCGGCAAGGAGGGCAATCCGACGCTCGGGCCTTACTCCGCGAGCAAGGCGGCGGTTATCGCGTTCACCAAGTCGCTGGCCAAGGAGCTGGTCGGCGTCGGCGACATCACCGTCAACGCAATTTCGCCCGCCGTCATTGCCACGCCGATCCTGGAAGGGCTGCCGCAAGCGACGGTCGATTACATGGTCTCGCGCATCCCGATGGGCCGCACCGGCAAGCCCGAGGAGGTGGCGGCACTGGTGCATTTCCTCGCCAGCGCCGAGGCGAGCTTCACGACCGGTCAGTGCTACGACATCAGCGGCGGGCGCACGACGTATTGAAGGCAGCCACGCCCACGGCCGAAACAAAATCGTGAGTCACGACGGTGGCAGCGCCTGCGCACCTTGGACGGCATACCGTCCCCGCGCTTCGTATCCTTTTGCAGGGGTGCCGTGAACTTCCTCAAAAACAAGCTGGCAAATCTTCATTCCCGGCTTCAGTTTGACGGGAATTTCACCGTGGTGAAAAATTTCCAGGCGAATGGGGGAACCGACGTAGCTGTCGTCGCCGGCTTTCGTACCGAATCCAGCATGAATTGTCGGCGCCGTCACGTGAATTCCGATTCCGAGGCGTGCAAGGCTGCTCTTGCCTTCGACGCGGGCCGCGATTTTCGAGGTTGCCGGCAATTGAACACGCTCAACCGTCCAGCCGAGCACAAACGCGCCCTTGGACATGGGATAGTAGTCGCCATCCTGAACTACACGCAATTCTCCGTGTACCCGAATCAATTCTTCAAAGTCGAAACTCGGATCGTCCGGCGGCTCGAATTTGACATCGGCTCCCGCGTCCGCCTTTTTCCAAATCGTCAGCTCCTTGTCTAATCGCAAATCCAGGGTCGTCGATGACCACGGAGACTTCTCGCCCGGTCCAGGCTCGGCGTCAATATCCGGCGGGACCGGCGTGATGCGAATGGCCCCGCGTCGAAGTGGTGCCTGGATTTCGCGGTCAGAAAGGATCATGCGGGTACTTCTACGTTTTGAACGAAAAGCTGGTCAGCCCTAACCCAAATCCGATTGGTTCCCGCCGCCGACTCCTGGGGTAGTTCGATTTCCACGATGCTCTTGTCGCGATCCTGCGCGAGCGTCCACACAGGCAAGAAGTAGCGGTGGCCCCGCTGCACGAGAAAGCTCAGCTCGACCTCAAGTTGCTCTTTTTTTCGGTCCTTGTCTTCGACCACCGCGATTACATTCGTGGCTCGCAGCTTGTCTGACCTCTGGATCGTGCATTCGAGGTAAACCATCTCTGGCTCCTTCTCCTTCTTCATGCGTACCAAAAGCACATTCTAGCACGAGATCGCGGCACATCGAGAGGGCGATTACCGAGATTACCAAGAGCCGTGGGCAAAGCCGGTGGTGGCGTTGCACGCACAAGCCAGGAGTGCGCGCGCAACCGCACACGGACTTTCGGCTGTGGGAAGGTTATTTCTTCTTCTCTTCCTTGGGCGGCGGCCCCAGCGTCAGCGCCGACAGCGGCGTGACCTTGACGACATAGTTCGGATTCTCGTGCCCCGTCACCAGCGCATTGCCGTCCGGCGTGAACGTCACGCTGTACACGATCGACTTCGGCAGCTGGACGCCGCCGAGATCTTTCCATGAGCCAGCCTCCCAGACGTGCAGGCTGCCACCGTAGCCGGCAACCGCGACGTTCTTGCCGTCGCGCGACACCGCCAGGCCGTTGATCCAGTGCGGCACGGGGCCGAGCTGCTTGATCTCCTTGCCGTCGGCCGTCTCCCAAACGCGCAGCAGCTTGTCATAGCCGACCGACATGACGTACTTGCTGTCCGACGTGAACGCGACCCCGGTGACGTTGTCGCGGATTTCCTTGGGTTCTTCCTTCTTGGGCTGAATCTTCTTGGCTTCCTTTTTCTTCTCGTCCTTTTTTTCTTCTTTCTTCTCCTCTTTCTTTTCTTCCGTCTTCTTCTCGTCCACGAATATGAGCTTCAGCGGCTCGGGCAGGAACTGCTTGAGCTCCTTCTGCCCCTTGACGTCCCAGAGCTTGATGGCGCCGTCGAAGCTGCCCGAGGCAACGTACAGGCCGTCGGGGCTGAACGCGACCGTGTACACCGCTTCCTTATGGCTGCCGAGGTTCTTCAGCTCCTTGTTGCCCTTGGCGTCCCAAAGCCGCACGCTCTTGTCGTTGCTCCCCGAGACCAGCATTGTGCCATCGGCGCTGTAGGCGACCGAGGCGACGATACCGGTGTGGCCCTTGAGCTCCGGCCCCGCCTTGCCGTCCTTGGGGTTCCACAGCTTGATGACGTTGTCCTGGCCGCCGGAAGCGACCACGCTGCCGTCGGGGCTGAACACGACGGTGTAGACGGCCGCGCCGTGATTCAGGGTTTGCAGCGGCTTGCCTGACGCAAAGTCCCACAGCTTGACCGTCTTGTCGAAGCTGCCGGAGGCGAGGACCTTGCCGTCCTTATCGAAGGCGACGCTCGAGACGAGACCGGTGTGTCCCTTGAATTCGGTGGCGCCTTGCTGGGCCCAGGCAAAGCTCGCGAAGCCCAGGCCCGCGACGAGCAACAGGAGGAGGTGTCGTTTCATCGGCCGATACTCCGAGGGGCCGGCGGCGCGGAACGATGTCGGCTTGCAAGCAAACTCGAAATCCGAAGCACGCAATCCGAAACAATCTCAAACTTGAAGCACGAAATCCAAATAACCGTCGGTCACATCGAGTTTTTGATTTCGGATTTCGAATTTGTTTCGGATTTCGAGATTCGGATTTCGAGCTTGTTGCTCGGGATCAGATCCCGTGGTCCGCGAAGCCGGCGGCAGGTTCGGTGGTAGGTGCAAAGCCACGCCGCATCGTGTTTTCTGTAATAGTGCGCGGCACGACGAATTGCAACAAATAATCGGGACCGCCCGCCTTGGAGCCGATGCCGGACAGCTTGAAACCGCCGAATGGCTGCCGGCCGACCAGGGCGCCGGTGATCTTGCGATTGATGTACAGGTTGCCGACGCGGAACTCACGGCGGACGCGTTCGATGTGCTGCGGGCTGCGCGAGAAGAGCCCGCCGGTCAGCGCGTACGGCGTGCCGTTGGCGATCGCGCAGCGCCTCGTCGAGGTCGCGCACCTTGATGACGGCGAGCACGGGGCCGAAGATTTCCTCCTGGGCGATGACCGCGGCCGGCGGCACCTCGGCGAACACGTGCGGCGCGACATAGAACCCCTCGGCCGCGAGGAAGCCGGCGTCCCCGGCGAACGCGAGCCGTGCCTCCTGCTTGCCCTTGGCGATGTAGCCGGCGATGCGCTCCCGGGCGTCGGCGTCGATGACCGGGCCGACCTTCGTGGCGGGATCCTCGGCGGGCCCGAGCTTGAGGCTTCGAGTCGCCTCGATCAGGCGCTCAAGGAATGCATCATACTGCGTTTCCAGGACGATGGCGCGCGAGCAGGCCGAGCATTTCTGCCCGGAGTAGCCGAACGCGCTGGCGGTGACCCCCGCGACCGCCTCGTCGAGGTCGGCGTCGTCGTCAACGATGATGGCGTTCTTGCCGCCCATTTCGGCGATGAGCCGCTTGATGTGGTCCTGGCCCGGCTGCACGACGGCCGTCTGCTTGTTGAGCACCAGGCCCACGCCGCGCGAGCCGGTGAACGCGATCAGCGCGACATCGGGATGCTCCGCCAGCGTCGGGCCGATTTCCTCGCCGATGCCCGGCAGATAGTGGATGACGCCGGCCGGCAAACCCGCTTCCTGGAGCACCTCCATCAGCTTGGCGCCGATCACGGACGATTGCTCGGCCGGCTTCATGATCACGGTGTTGCCGGCGACCAGGGCGGCCGTCGTCATGCCGCACAGGATCGCCAGCGGGAAATTCCACGGCGCGATGACCACGGCCACGCCGCGCGGCTCGTAGAAATACGCGTTATCCTCGCCGGGCAAGTTGTTGGCCTGCGGCCGGCCGAGGCGGCGCATTTCCTCGGCATAATACTTGCAGAAGTCGATCGCCTCGGCGACGTCGGCATCCGCCTCGCGCCACGGCTTGCCGCATTCGTAAACTTCCCACGCTGCCAACTCGAATCGCCGCCGCCGCAGCACCTCGGCCGTCCGCACCAGCAAATCCGCCCGCGCGTCGGGAGCCGTGTCGCGCCACGCCGGAAACGCGCGCTGGGCCGCCTCGATCGCCTGCCGGGCGTGCTCCGGCGACGCCCGCCCGCAACGGCCGACGATCTCACGCTGATGCGACGGGTTGACGGAGTCGAACGTCGCGGCCGTGCTCACCGGCCGACCATCGATGATCGGCGGGTAGGTTCGGCCCAGCTGCTTGCGCACGTCGGCGAGCGCCTGGCGCATCGCCTCCCGCGCTTCCTCGCGACTGAAATCGCAGACCGGCTCATTGCGGAACGCCCGCGGCGCCGCTTGCGGTTTCGCGCCATGCGCGCGCCCATCGACGCTCATCGGGTTCATCAGCAATTTCTCCTCGGGCACACGCTCGGTGAAGCTCGCCCGCAAGAAGGAATTGTTGGCCGTATTCTCCAGCAGCCGGCGAACGAGGTACGCCATGCCGGGCAGCAGTTGACCGTACGGCGTGTACACGCGGACGCGCCGGCCCAACCGCACCAGCGCATCCTTGATCGGGTCGGCCATGCCGTAGAGCATCTGGATTTCGAAGCCGTCCTCGGGCAGGCCGAGCAGCTGGACGGCGGCCAGCGCGTGCGCCAGGCTGCGGATATTGTGGCTGCCGAACGCCGGCCGCAGCCACGCGTGATTCTCCAGCAAGAACAGCGTCATCCGTTCGTAGTTCGCGTCGGTCTGCCATTTCTCGGCGTAGACCGGCACCGGCCAGCCCTCCTGTGCGGAGACCACCGTCTCATAATCCCAGTACGCCCCCTTTATCAAACGCACCCACACCGGCGTGCCGCGCCGCCGCACCCATTCCAGCAGGCCGCGCAGATCGTCCTCGCAGGATCGCAAATACGCCTGGATCGCGATGCCGGCGTCGGGCCAGTCGCGGAACTCGTCCTCGTCGAGGATTTCGCGGAAAATGCGCAGCGTGAGGTCCTTGAACGCGTGCTGCTCCATGTCCACGTTGATGAACGCGCCGTGCCGCATGGCCGCCCGAAAGATCGGCCGCAGCCGAGCGCGCACCGCGGCGCTGGTGCCTTCCGGATCGATCGGGTCGAACTGGCTGTAAAGCGAAGAGAGCTTGACGGAGACGTTGACGCGCGGCAGCGGGCCGGCGCCGTCCTCGTCGATCAACCGGACGTGCGGCCAGTCATTGACCGCGGCGGAAAGCCCCTCGACGAGATCGAGGATATCGTGCTGCGTCTTCTCGGCCTCCGCCTCGGTAATGGTCGCTTCGCCGAGCAGATCGACCGTGAACGCGAGCCGGCGCCGGCGCAGCTCGGCAATCGCCCGCAACGCCTCGTGAAGATTCGAGCCGGCAATGAATCGCCGTGCCAACCGCCGCGCGCTGGTCCGCGCCAGGCCGGCAAGCATCCGCGCGGGCAGGCCGCGCGCCGGGACGACGTGCAGACCGAGGCGCGCCCAGGCAGGCAGGCTTTCCTCGGCTTCCTCGAAATACTCGCGCAGATGGCGCGCCACGGCCGGCGCGGCACCGAGCTGCGGCAGCACGTCGATGAATCGGAACAGCTGAACCTTGACGGCGGGGTCGTCCATGGTCCAGTCCATCAGCCGTTCGTCCCACCAGCCGGGACTGAACAGCAGCGCGCCCTGGCGGTCGACGCGCGCGAACAGCTCCTGCCCGTAAGCTCGCGTCAATCGCTCCAGCTCCGCCTGATCGAGGTGCGGTTGCGCCACAGATGCTCCTTCGTCGCGCCGACTTGCCCCGGTTAATTCTAGGATTCGAGTCTACCCCGGCCGAATCCACACTGGTATCATCACCATCGCCGCACACCTGGTAGGTCCCACCTGCCGGGCGGGACCTGGAAGCGCGTAGGTCCCGCCCGGCAGGTAGATCCCGCCTGCCGAGCGGGACCTGGTTGCGCCAAGGTCCCGCCCGGCAGGCGGGACCTACCAGGGCACCTGCGCGGCGGAGGCATGGCATGGCCGCGCAGCGTCCGATCGGCAAGTTCCAGGTGCTCGGCACGCTCGGCAAGGGCGCGCACAGCTCGATCCTGCACATCCGCTGCGAACGCGACGGCCGCCAGTACGCCCTCAAGGTCGTGCCGATCGAGGACCGGGACGATCACAAGTTCCTCGACCAGGCGCAGCACGAATTCCAGGTCGCCCAGATGTTCGAACATCCCAACCTCATCAAGGTCTTCGCCCTCGAACTGCAGCGCGACTGGCTATTTCGCGTAAAGAAAGTGCACCTGCTCATCGAATATGTCAATGGCAAGACCCTCGACGCCGTGCCGGCCC
This sequence comes from uncultured Gemmataceae bacterium, assembly GCA_963834865.1. Classification (GTDB taxonomy): domain Bacteria; phylum Planctomycetota; class Planctomycetia; order Gemmatales; family Gemmataceae; genus CAWIDK01. The sequence continues at coordinate 31,651 of CAWIDK010000004.1, read as the reverse complement.
TGTCGATCCCGCGGCTGGTGCAGGTCTTCCACCGCGTGGCGGCCGGGTTGGCGCACATGCACCGCCGCGGCGTCTGCCATGCCGACCTCAAGCCGAACAACATCATGCTCAGCCGTGCCGGCGACGTGAAGATCCTCGACTTTGGCCTGGCCTGGATCAAGGCGCGTCCCAAGGGCCGCGTCCAGGGCACGCCGGAGTACATGGCCCCGGAGCAGAGCAAGCACGGCGTCGTCAACGAGCGGACCGACATCTACAACTTCGGCGCGACCATGTATCGGCTCACGACCTTTCGGCTGCCGCCCAGCACCGTGCCGACGGCAGGCAATCCGGCCGTGTCGTCGAAGGTGTTCGCCAACCTGCTCAAGCCGGTGGAGGAATTCAACGCCAAGGCGCCGCGGGCGCTGTGCGTCCTGATCCACAACTGCCTGACATTCGCGGCGGACAAGCGGCCGGAGCGCGTCGCCGACCTGGTGGAGCAGCTCAAGGCGCTGGAGGAGAAGCTCGTCCGCACGCCGGACGACAGTTTGGAAACATTGGAATGGTGACAATGTCTCCCCTCTCCCCTCGGGGGAGAGGGGTTGGGGGTGAGGGGGCGGCCTTTGCAAGGATTCCCCCTCACCCCCAACCCCTCTCCCCCGAGGGGAGAGGGGAGACAGAACGTGAGGAGAATGCCATGGCCGAATACAAGGACCGCGAGCATTACATCCCGCTGCGCAAGAGCGATCTGGTCGACATGCTGTGCCGGGACCTCGGCACCGATCGCGCCGGCGCCAAGCTGTTCCGCCAACTCGGCGACCTCATCTCAGCGACATTCCATTACGAGTATTACAAGCTGCTCGAGGAGTTGAAGGACGAGTACGCCCCGTTCGACCCCGACTCGGTCACCACGCCGGTGACTCCGCTGACGCCCGAGCAGAAGGAGCAGCAGCTGAGCCTGCTTTTTGAGCGGCTCGTGCACCTCATGGAGCGCGCCAATTTCAAACGCCTCAGCCGCGACGACGTGGAAAAGGCGATGACGGAGGTGAGCGACTGGGGCGTCAACATGAGCGTTGACATGTCGATCTTCGAGCGCATCGAGATCTTCGCGCGCGGCGACACCCAAAGCACCCGCACCGTTCGGCGTTGGCCGTGGATCTGGAAGAGCGAGCAGGTGCACGTGCCGGTGTATCGGCGCCTGGTGTTCTTCGCCAAGCTCAAGCCGAATCGGCGCGTGCCGGCCGGCGTCAGCACCGGCGACGTGCTGCTGAAGGCGTTCAAGGAAATTCCCAAGGCGGACCTGGAGATGCTGCTACCCGGCGCCCGCCTGCAAATGCCCGGCATCCAACAGCTCAAGCTCGGTGGCTCGCTGGTCGGCGGCGGCGCCGGTGTGGTCTACGGCATCGTCAAGCAATTCATGGCAACCGCCATCTTGACCGCGGTCATGTCGCCGGAGATCCTTTTCGGGGTCATCCTCGGCGTCTTCGGCTATGGCTACAAGCAATACGCCGGCTACGTGAGCGTCCGCAACATCTTCCATCTCCGCCTGACGCAAAGCCTCTATTACCAGACGATCGGCAACAACCTCGGCGTCATGTTCCACCTGCTGGACGAAGCCGAGGAGCAGGAGTGCCGCGAGGCGCTGCTGGCCTACTACTACCTATGGCGTTACGCCGGCACCGCGGGCTGGCGCGCGCCCGATCTCGACGACTACGTCGAGATGGACCTGGAACGGCTGGCGAAGCTCAAGGTCGATTTCGAGATCGGCGACGCGCTGGCCAAGCTCGAACGGCTGCAAATGGTCACGCGCAACGGCGAGAATTATGTCGCGGTGCCGATCGATCGCGCGCTGGAGTTGCTGGATTACGCGTGGGATAATTACTTCAAGTACAACAACGAAGCGCAGGAGCGCGCTGCGCGTGCCGTGGCCGCCGGGCCGCCCAAGGGATGAGGGTCGGCGGCGTCACAGCCTCCACCACCGATACGCATACAGCCGCTTTAGGTGTCGGAGATAATCGACCCGCGCCCGCCACGTCAGCTTGCTGGCACCGTGATGCCGATCGCGGAATGTGATGGGAATTTCCGTGATTCTCCGGCAGCCGCATTTCACGATCAGCTCCAGCCCGATCTTGAATCCGACCGCGTCATATGGCCCACGTTCGGCAAACGTCGACCGCCGCAGCGCAAAAAATCCCGCGAGCGGATCGTGCGCCCGCGTCAGTGGCCGAGCCAGCAGCGTCGCGGCCTTCGAGTTGAGCCGGCGAGACCAGCCCCAGGCCGCGTCCGTCTTGCCGCCAGGGACGTACCGGCTGCCGATCGCGAAGTCGGCTCCTCCGGAGCGAATCGCCTCGACGAGCGCGGGGATCTTCTCCGGCGGATGCGACAGGTCGGCGTCCATCACCACAAGCACCGCGCCGTGCGCCGCCCGCATCCCGTGCAGGACGGCGCTGGAAAGGCCGCGTTCGCCCTTGCGAATCAGCAGGCGGACCGCGTGGTTCCGCGCAAGCTCCGCGCACACGGCTGCCGTTGCGTCAGGGCTGTCGTCGTCAACGATGAGGATTTCGCCGTGCAGGCCCGCCGCGGCGAGCGCGCCGGCGATCTGTGGGATCAGGAGCGGCAGGTTGTCCGCCTCGCAGTAGGTCGGCACGATGACGGAAACATCACAGAACGGAGCCGTGGACATGGCGGCTTCTATGTTACAGGCGCTTGAGTCGATACAGCTGGTAAGCGGAATCCGCTAGCGGCAGGCGCGTCAGGCCGGGATCCGCGAGCTCCTGGCCGGCCGGGACTACCACGTGCGTGATGTGCTGGCGGCGCATCTCCGCGAGGGCCTGCGCCAGCCGGCCGGCCTGCAGGTGCTCCTGTACCGCCTGCGCGATCCGTAAACGGCGCCGCCATTCCAGGACGTTGGTGTCGCCGTAGGGGATCGCCTTGAAGTCGACGAAGATCGGCGCACCGGTCGCCAGCCGAAAGCGCTGCAGGTCCACCGGAATGACCTGCGTGCTCAGCCGTTTCTCCGCCGGCGGCTTGAAATCGCTCGACTGCGAGCCGCGGACGGTCCCCAGCAGGTCCGGCACGCGGACGGGCAGCATATAGAGATCGCCCGGCCGGCGATGTTCGCGCACATAGTTCATCAGCGGCACGTCTTCGTCGCCGCTCTGGAACGCCAGTCCGGCAAGGGAAATGCCGATGCCGGCCCCCGCCAGCACGACAAGACCGACCGCCGAGGCCGCCGTCACGATCGTCCGCTCGAGCCGCAACGAACTCAGCGCCACGAGTCGCGTCAGGATCACCGCCATCGCCACCGGCATCAGCACGGAAGAGATGCGCCACGGAAACAGCAAAGCAAGCGTATCGCTGCCGGTCGCCAGCTGCGCAACCATCAGCAGCACGCCGAGTCCGGCCGTCACCACCAGTGCGGGAAAGAGCCGGGTGCCGCGCAAAAGTGCCAGGCCGACGCCGATCCACGCCAGCTGCAAGAGCGCGATCCAATCGAACCACAGCCGCGGCAGGCAGTGATGCGGGATGCGCAGGTTCACGAGGATGTCCTGCGCCTCGGCGAACGTCTCCGCCGAGGTCGGGGCAAAGCGCCATAGCACGTAGGTCGCGATCGGCAGCACCAGGGCCAACGCCAGGCCCCCCAGCGCTGCGGCGCCGAACCCGGCCTTCGCGCAGCAGCGCCGCCAGGAAGCCGGCCGTGAGCAGCCCCGCGGGCAAGAGATAGGTCGAATGGATGGTCGCGCCGGCGGCGGCGCAGACGATCGCCGCGACATCCTGGCCGCGCGCGAACAGCGCGACGGCGGCCACCAGCAGCACGCCGAAAACGGACGGCTGCAGCATGGCGCCCAGCACGTACTGGCCGGCGACGCCGGCCTGCAAGTACCACGGGTAGTCCTGCGCGAATAGCTGATACGACAGCCAGCGCGCCAGGGCCGAATGGATGAGCACGAGCAGGACGACGAAGACCGGCCAGCGCCGCGCCGCGATCTCCGGACCCGCCTGCGCCGCGAACAGCCCGAGCAGGGCAGCGGCATACACGCACAGCAGCAAACCGTGATATAGGTGAAACATCCAGGGATGCAAGAAACGTGCAGTGCTCGCCACCAGGCCGCTGAACATCGGCGTGGGGTCAGCGGTGTTCGCGAGCCAGTCCTCGACCAGCAGCCCCTGGCCCGCCGCGGCCAGACCATGCAGGAAATACTGGTTCTGGTTCGAATAGTAGAGCGGCGCGTGGCCGTATGCGGCGGCGAAGGCGGCCAGCCCAGATAGGAACAGCGCGATCGTCCAGGCGCGGCCGCGGGCCGGAGCAAGTGGTTTGCTCATTCTTCAAAGGCGTCCTTCGGCGGCGCGGGGCGACGACGGCCCTCTTCCTCGACGGCGTCCGTGGACGCCGGCCTGCGCGGCGCGGATGCGCCCTCGTCGTCCGCGGGCTTCCGCAACGTCGGATCGGCGTCGTCCTCGTATTCCCACTGGCGCAGGCGCACGCGGCGCTCGATTTCCGCGTTTTCGACGGCGTCAACGAATTCCTCAGAAACGCCGTTGAGCAAAATGTGCGTGCGCGTGATTTCGTCCGGGCGAATCGTCGTGCTCTGCAAAATGGCGAGCATGATGATCCAGGCGACGAATGCGAGCATGCTCCCCATGCAGAGGAACGGTTCGGCGGTATCAGCGAATCGCGGGCGCGGCCTCATTTCGTCCAGCACAAACAATGCGACGAACGCGCTGCACGCCAGGAGCGCAAGGACAATGGTCCCGCCCCACGTGATGGCCCCTTGAAGGATCCAGTGCCATCGGTGGCGATTACAAAACGGAGCCTGGACGCGGGCGCTTTTCCTCAGCACCAAGGCAAGAATCAAGACAACGGGTATTGCGATCAGGGCGAAATAGACAATCCAGCGCGGAAACCAGTGCAGTTTCTTTGCCTTGACTACGGTTGCCGGCGCGGCGCAACGCATGCAAATCATGGGCAAATGGCCATCGGCTTGCTGCACGTGCAAACGAATGTGCGCCATCGGTTCGCTCCGCCGCCAGCGTCACGCTCGGCACAGCTCCGGCACCGGGCGCGCGTCCTCGGGCATGATCGGCACCGGGCGGTCGAGCGCGTTGCGCAGGGCCGTGTGCGGGTCGATGCCGAGGTTGTGGTAGACCGTCGCCAGGATGTCGCGATAGTGCACCGGCCGCACCGTGGCGTAGCCGCCGACGCGGTCGGTGCCGCCCACCACTTGACCCGTGGGCATGCCGCCGCCCGCCATGAGCGCACAATTGACCGGCGCCCAGTGATCGCGGCCGGCGTCGCGATTGATGCGCGGCGTGCGGCCGAACTCGCCCCAGACGATGACCGAGACGTTGCCGGCCAGGCCGCGCTGGTGCAGATCCTCGACGAGCGCGGAAATGCCGCGATCGAACACCGGCAGATTGCCGCGCAGATGGCGGAAATTGCCCCCGTGAGTATCCCAGAAGCCGTACGCGACCGTGACGCAGCGCACGCCGGCCTCGACCAGGCGGTGCGCCATCAGCAGCTGATCGTTCCACAGCGGCGCGCCGTCGCCCTGGTGGCGCGAGGAGCCTCGACCATAGCGATCGCGCACCCCGGGCGCTTCCTTCTCGAGGTCCAGCGCGTCGACGATCCGGCTCGAGGTCAGCACCTCATAGGCCTGCTGATAGGAAGTGTCCATCCGCTCGACCGGGGCGCTGTCGTACTGGCGCCGCGCGTCGTCGAGCGTTTGCAGCAGCTGGCGCCGATCCTGGAACTGCGGCATGCTGACGTTGCGCAGCCGCATCACGCCAAGAGTGTCGCCTTCCACGCGGGCGCCGCCGAACGCGGGACCGGCGAAGCCCGGGCCCGGGATGTTGTAGGGCCGATGCTGCATCGTCGGGAACAGGTCCACGAAGGCGGGCACGGTCGGCACGATCGGCCCAAGCACACGGCCGATGACCGAGCACACGTTCGGCCGGCCCTCGCGCCGGGCGAGATCCATCGTATAGCCGGTCAGGCTCTGAAAGCTCGAGTGCTCGTCGCGCTGGCCGACGACCGACCGCACCACGGCGAGCTTGTCCATGATCCCCGCGAGCCGCGGCAGATATTCGCTGATGCGAATCCCCGGCACACGCGTCGCAATTGGCCGAAACTCGCCGGCGATCTCCGCAGGCGCGTCCGGCTTGAGATCGAACGAATCGTGGTGCGACAAGCCGCCGGAGAGATACACCATGATGACTGCGCGCGACGACGAACGTCCCGACTGCTGTTCCGCGCGAAGCAGGCTTGGCAGGCTCAATCCGCCCATTGCCAGCGCCCCAAGGCGCAGAAACGAACGCCGGCTCAGCCCGTCACAAAAGCGCTGCTTACCCGCGAGCAATGTCAGCATTGAATCCCCCCCGTCGGCATGATCGAAGCATCTCGCCATTTATTCTATGGGACGGCCGCTCGCGCGCCGACCCCTGCCGACTTGTCCGGCAGGTGAAGCAGTTTGCAGGCTAAGACGATGCTCTGGATGATTTCTCTGCGACCCCTGCCGGCTTGTCCGGCAGGTGAAGGAGTTTTGCGGGTACGTCGCCGTCAAACTGCTTCACCTGCCGGACAAGCCGGCAGGGGTCGCTGCAGGCGGGGCAACCGCGGTCTAGCCGTCAAACTGCTTCACCTGCCGGACAAGCCGGCAGGGGTCGGTGCTATCGCTGCATGGCGCCAATTCGAAGTCGATCACCAGCGGCAAATGATCGGACGCGCGCCGGGTCAGCGGCGTGCGGATCACCTGGGCTTGCCGCACGCTCAGGCCGCCGCGATGGAAGGCCTTGTCGAGCGATAACAGCGGCAAGACGGCCGGGAAGGAGCGGAAACGCTTCGGCGGGCCGGTCACCTGGTCGAACGCGTGCTCGGCGAATGGGCCGGCGCCAGCGTGTTGCGCCAGTCGTTGTAATCACCGACAATCAAGGTGGGCAGGTGCGCCGCCGCGCGAAACAGCGGATGCCGCAGCAGGTGGCGGACCTGCCAGTGGCGTTCGCGCTCGGCCAGGCCGAGGTGCCAGTTGGCCAGGAACAACGCACCGTCGGGGGTATCCACCACGGCAAGCTGGGCGCTGCGCGGCTTGCGCCAGTTGAGCCGCAACGAGACATGGTGGCGCTGCCGTAGCGGCCAGCGCGACAAGAGCAGGTTGCCGTACCCGCCGCGGCGATACTGGACGTTCATCTGAAAGCACGCGTCATAGGCGCCGAGCTGGCGGGCAAGGATGCGCGGTTGGTCGTGGCGGCGGGTGCGGCGCGCCTCCCAGGTGACCTCTTGCAGGCAGACCATATCGGGCTGCTGCTCCTCGATCACCTGGCAGACACGTTCGAGGCGATAGCGCCAGTCGTGTCCGCCGATTCCCTTGTGGATGTTGTAGCTCAGTATGCGCATGGTCGTTTTCCGGGCGATCCGTCGTCAGGGGTGTCGCAACACGTCACATGGTAATTATAACGCATCCAGCGGCGGGAATCTTCGCAATCCTTAAACGTGCAGCGCCGCCGGCACGTTGTCCAGTTCCAGCTCGGCGCCGTGGATCAGGAAAAAGCACCATACGTCCAGCGGATCGACCAGCTCCTCCGCCGTGCGCCCGAACTTCGGCAGCTCCACGAGGTGCATCGACTGCTGCGCGCTGTAGACCAGCTCGGAGTGCTGCATGCTCCGCAGCTGAAACGCCAGATGATGGTCCGGCACCTGGGGAAACTGGGCATTAGGGCCCCGCAGCACCGAGTTGCCGTTCCAGCGCCTCGGCCCGGGCTTGCAGCTCGGCCAGCGGCAGCGCCAGTAACTCGTCCCGCGGCGTCAACGGCTGCTTCAGCAACTGTTGATAGACATGGATGCGGCCCACCATTTCTCCTTCCGCACGGCCTTCCTGCAATCCCTGCTCGCGGGCATCCTTGATATAGCTGACCCGGTCCCGCTGCTCCTTCAGCCGCGCCTGGTAGCGCTCCCTCTCCAGATCATTCTGGCTCATCATCGCCAAGGCCTCCATCGCCCGCTGCACCGCGGGTGTGCGCAGCGCCGCCGGCAAGTTGTCCAGGTCCAGCTCGGCGCCGTGGATCATCCACCTTGGGATCGATGCCCGGAATCATGCGTGCGACTCCACGGCCGCGTTCAGCTAAACTCCACCTGCACATGCACCAAATCGTTCGGCGATACCTGCAGGTTCACCACGTCGCCGTGATGGTTCGCCTGCACGAGATGCTGGCCGCGCGCGTCGAGGATCACGGCACGCTGCGGGTCGCGCACACAGCGAAACTCCGCGAAACCGCTGTAGTTGGCGCACTCCAGGAAGCGCGCCGTGATCGCGTCGGCCGGCCCGATGACGGCTCCGCGTTGGCACGCACCTCCAGCTTGCCCGGCACCAGCCGCGTCAACAGCAGGTTCGACGCGTCGATGTAGAACAGCCAGCCGGCGGCGCCGATGTGCGGCGGGCCCTTCGTCGTCGGCACAATCGCCAAAGGCGACGTGTTGCTCGCCTGATCGCCGAGGCGCAGCTTGGTGGCCATCGGCGCGGTTCCCGGCGGCCCTTCGCGCGGCAGCCAGCAAAAGCCGAGCGCCGGCACCTTCGACCACGGCGCGCAGCTTGTCGCCGTCGAGCTGGCACCGCGGCTCGCGGGGACCAACTCCAGCCCCGGCGCGGTGCTCTTGCCGGCTAATGCCGCTCGGCGCCGTTGCTCGTCTCATGCCGACTTCAGTCGAGCCGTTGCGTCTTCCAGGAAGTGTTTCAGGCTGTTGTCAGCTTTGCCGGCGCGGTAGAAGTTCATCGCCGCAGCGAGTTCCTCCGAAAACTCCAGGCCGCCCAGAGTCGCCGGGTGTCCGGTATCGACGACCGCTTGCGCAAGCAAAGCCTTGTAGACGTCCCGTTGGCACTTCTGCCTGCCGATCTTCGGCCGGACACCCACGATACGATGAAAGCTGTTAAGGTCCGCGAGATACCAGCGCTCAATATGGGGGTCGGGGCAGGCGGGGATGGTTCGGCCCGCGAATGCATTTTGAAGCTGCCCCTCGATCACGGCACGCGCCTGGGTGAACGTGCTGCAGTTCGCGTCAATCGCGACGACCAGAAGATCGGGCATGCCGACGAGGCCCCCGATCACGCTCTCCTGATAGAGCGTCAATTCGGCCAAGGCGCGGCCATGCCCGCCGCGGGCCGCGCACCTGCACCAGAACATCCTTTTCTTGCTCGCGCCCAAGGCGTTCCAGCAAAGGGCGCAGCAAAGCCTCGTGGCCGCGATCCTCCACGAAGAGGTCGATGACGATCGGACTATTCATCCAGCAGACCTCGGAGCATGAGGCTTTCAAACATGCCATCTTCAGCCGGCGCGGCCAACGCCTGCGTGATCGCGCGGTCGGTCAACACGTGTCCACGCACGTCGAAGGGGTGGACTTCGGTGCCATTCGCCCCCCGTCGGACGTTCAAGAGGGCAATTTCATCGGGGTACCGGTGCGCCTCCTTCAAGATGGCATCACAAAAGAGCGCGGAATGAGTCGTCACGATGATCTGCCGCCCCTGGTCCATGGCGAGCGCTGTGAGCAGCTGTGCGATCAGTTCCAGCCGCCGCGGGTGAACGCCATTCTCTGGCTCCTCGAAGGCGATCAACGATCCGGTCCACGGATTGGCGGCAATCGCGCACAGTGCCAGGACTCGGAGGGTTCCTTCGGAGATGATGCGCGACGACAGCTGGATCCCATATTGGGAAAGCTGGATGTCGAGCGTGCCGCGCCTCTTGTCGAGGTCCACCGCCAGATCCTGGACACTTGGGACAAGTGTGCGCAATGTGCGCTTGACGGCCGCAAAGCGCATGGGCTCAGTTGTGGCAAGACGGTGGAGGAAGGGCGCGATGTTCTCGCCGCGAACGCCGATGTCACGCAGCTCCTCTGGCGGGCGCACGAGCGCATCGCAATCCGCGGATCCAGGTAATAAATGCACCCGTCGTGAAGTTCCTGCCGACAGCGCCCAATTCCCGGGTAACGATCGCTGGCTAACCGCGGATCGGCAAGGAGGGCATGATCGGGTTGCCATGCCACGCGCCGGGGTTTGCCTTTGCTGCTGCGGCGTGCGCTGGAGCGATCGTCTTTCCTTTCGACGAGCGGCGCGCCTTGAGGCTTGCCACTGCTGTTCAATACCGCCAGTGATTCGCTCGCGACGGATAGGCTCCCGGAACTCGGCTGGATGGCAACCGCCACCTGATATCGATAAGGGATGGTGCGCCGGCCTTTGGCGACGTGCAAATCAGCTTGCAGGGAGAATTGAGCAGTCTTCTGGTTCAGCAGCGCGGGCAATCCCCCCGGCGGGAAGGCGAAGGCTTCCACCGGGTAGCCCCGAATTGGACGTGCAAACGCTTCGGTCAGGGTCTCGCTGGTGCCAATGCGTGACAGGGCCTGGACCGCCTCGAGCAGGTTACTCTTGCCCGCCGCATTGGGTCCGAACAGCACGGTGAGCCGCGGAAAGGCGACGTCCACGTCGGCCAGCGCCTTGAAGCCTTTCACCTGCAATCGCGTAAGCATCGTCGCGACCTTCTGGGCTGCCTGACAAAGAAATCGGTGAGGGGAATCCGAAGCGGCCCGCACCGGACAGGATACGGGAGTCCGGGATGAGCACGGTCGGGGCGAATCCCTGGAAAGAGGCGAGTCGCGGCTAAGAGCAATGCCGTAGTTGGCCGGCCGGCCGGCAAGAAACAAGCATCGCCCTGACGTACGTTCCCGATCTCCATGTGTTCCTAATCCAGCTCGGACGTTGTTCTTGCCTGCTTGAGCTTCGGAAGGGAAACGTACCTTTGCCACATTGTAAAGGCAACGTTTTTCCCAGATTTTGCCCTTTGATCATTCTTGACAGCTTGACCTAGTTTTATGGTCCGGGCATCATCCGGAGGTGTGAGAAGCACCACTTCAGCCAACTCACCCGTGCCAAATCTCTGGATGCCCCGATATTGCCAGCTTTTGTCGCCGACGTGCTTGCTGGCATCAGCGAGCAGTTTGTCCACCGTCTCGCCGAGCCTTGTGCCCGCATGGTTGCCGCGCTCGAAAACGACTTTATCGTGCTTCTCCAGAATCTCTGGAACGTACGCTTGAATCTCGCCTTTGGCATAGAAGGCCAGATATTTCGCGTGCCCGCGAGGGCTCCGCTACGCAAACGTACGCGTGATACTTTTGGTAGGTGTCCCAGGCAACGCGTGCTGCGATTACAACCACGTTTTTTTCGGGTTCCAACAAATTCTCATCTGCCAAGAGTTTTTGAAACTCGCGGAGGAGGAACTGTTCCCGTTCGGAAATCACGTCCTTTTCATCCGTCAAGATGTCTTCAATCGATTCGTTCAAGGCTGCGAAAGAAGACCAGCGCAGTCGGTCGTTATTGATGGTATCAATAACGACCGGCTTGATCCGGTCGGGAGTCAACGCGACCAGAAACGAATCGCCATACTCTGGCGGATTGAGTTGGTCCAGGTGTCCTCTGAGCTGTTTTTCAAAGAGGCCATCCACCACTATCTTCGTTTCGATAAGGATTTGGCAGGCGCTGAAGAATCTGACCGTCAGGTTTTGTCTGGCCTTTTCCGCCCTTGGCCGTGGAGGGCTGTGGCTCCAACGAAATCAAGCAGAATTCCTCTTCGTCGAGTAGGCTTCTCAAGATCCGCTCGATTCGGTGGACGGCAAGTGACCTCAGAACGGCCAGGAAACACGCGGTGACGCGGTTCTCGGCCGAACTGTACGATGAGAAAATGCTCCCGATCATCGGGCATCATCCTCCTTGGCTGAGCTTGCTGTAATGGCACGGATCATGGCGTGGCAAGGCGAATCTCGGGCCCGATCCGTGGCTGCCTATTCCCTTGTCTTGCGCCGACTGTTGCGGCGCCGCTGGGCCGGCGCCGGCAGGAGTTCCTCCCAGCTACCGGCGCTCAGCAAGCGCACACCCAATTCTTCGAGCCGGCTAACGTCGTCGATGGTCTCCAGCGCCGTCTGCGCGGCGGCGTCCGGCGGACCGAACTTCGTTTCGCCCTGCAATCGGAGCAGCCGGCGCGCCTCTTCCGCGCGGCCTCGGCGAACGATGGCCCGATACGTTGCGGATTCTTCCATCCCCAGCACCTCCTCGAAGAGAGCATGCGCAAACTCGTCCGTGTAACCCAAACCCAAGAGCACGTAAGGCGCTGCCCAAATGTCGGCCGTGCGCCGCGGCCGCTTCAATCCACTTAGCCGCTCGTTCAGGCGCCGAATGACATGCCGACGTTGCCGATCGATGCCAGCGCCAGCGTCCCAGGGCCGCCGGCAAGCAACTGTTCCACCGGCAATTCCCAGACGCGAATTATCGTGTATCCCGGCAAAAAACGCGGACGCGATTCGATACCTAGGGTCGAACCCCGTCCGCGTTCTCGTGTCAGGGCGCCGCAGCACCGAGTTGCTTTTCCAGCGCCTCGGCCCGGGCTTGCAGCACGGTCAGCGGTAACGCCAGCAACTCTTCCCGCGACGTCAACGGCTGCTTGAGCAGCCGCTGACACAAATGAATGCGGCCCACCACTTCCCCTTCCTGCAGCCCCTGCTCGCGGGCGTCCTTGATATAGCTGACCCGGTCGCGCTGCTCCTTCAGCCGCGCTTGATAGCGCTCTCGCTCCAATTCATTTTGGCTCATCATCGCCAACGCCTCCATCGCCCGCTGCACCGCGGGTGTGCGCAGCGCCGCCGGCAAGTTTTCCAGGTCCAGCTCGGCGCCGTGGATCAGGAAATAGCACCACACGTCCAGCGGATCGACCAACTCGTCCGCCGTGCGCCGGAACTTCGGCAGCTCCACGAGGTGCATCGACTGCTGCGCGCTGAAGATCAGCTCGGGGTGCCGCACACTGCGCAGCTGGAACTCCAGGTGATGCTCCGGCACCTGCCCAAACAGCACGTCATTGACGAAGCTGATCGAGATCGTTGGCCGCAGCCCCGCGTAATCCTCGCCCTCGTGCAGCTGCTCGCTGTGCAGCACCGACCAGTAGTACAGCACCCGCTCCGGATACAGCCGCGGCGCCACCATCTGCATCTCGATATTATACTGCCGCCCCTGCCGGTCGCGGGCCTTGATGTCCAGGATCGACAGCTTGTCGTCCGCGGCCTCCTTGTCATTGAACGGGTTCCGGATTTCCAGCGCCGCGAGCCGCTGCGCGGCGGGCGGCTTGAGCACGGCTTCCAGGAGGTCGAGCAGCACCGGCACGTTTACCTCGCTGCCGAAGACCTTCTTGAAGGCGTAGTCCACCTTGGGATCGATGCCCGGAATCATGCGTGCGACTCCACGGCCGCGTTCAGCGAAACTCCACCTGCACATGCACCAGATCATTCGGCGAAACTTCCAGGTTCACCACGTCGCCGTGGTGGTTCGCCTGCACGAGATGCTGGCCGCGGGCGTCGAGGATCACGGCGCGCTGCGGGTCGCGCACGCAGCGGAATTCGGCGAAACCGCTGTAGTTGGCGCACTCCAGGAAGCGCGCCGTGATCGCGTCGGCTGGACCCGGTGACGGCTCCGTGTCGGCACGCACCTCCAGCTTGCCCGGGAGCAGCCGCGTCAACAGCAGGTTCGACGCGTCGATGTGGAACAGCCAGCCGGCGGCGCCGATGTGCGGCGGGCCCTTCGTCGTCGGCACGATCGCCAAAGGCGACGCGTAACCGAGCGCCGTTTGAATCGGCTGGTCGCGGTCCAAGACGATGCCGAGGTCGAACGTCGTCGCCTTCTCGCCCTCCGGCACCAGGATCACGTCGACCATGCGGTTGCCCTGCTTCTGATGGAACGGCAACCCGCCGGTTAGGATCGCGGTGCTCTGCGGCGACAGGCGGATTTCGAGATAGTCGGGGCTCTGCGGCCGCGGATGCGTGCTGTGAAAACCGCTGCCGTTGATGGCGCGGAAGAAGGCGGCGCGCTCGTCGCGCCAGGCGAAGCGGGCGCCGTAATAGGCGTGCCAGCCGTAGCCGGCCGGCGGCTGCGCCGGCTCCAGCTCGATGCGCATTTCCAGGAGCGGCCGGCCCATCCACGCGCAGGCGCTGGCGGTAGTTCGCCAGCACCTGGTCCTGATCGCCGATCAGGACGCCTTCGGAAATGATCTCGCCCAGTGCGGGGCCGGTGCTGGTGACGCGGACGTCCTTGACGACCATGCGGCTGCCGGGATTGAAGACGAGCTGCTGGCCGAGGCGGTTGATACGCGTCTTGTGCTCGCGGATCGCCTTGAGTCCGCCGGTCACCGGGTCGACCTCCGCCTCGAAGAATTCGTTGCGAATGGTGTTGCTCGCCTGATCGCCGAGGCGCAGCTTGGTGGCCATCGGCGCGGTTCCCGGCGGGCCTTCGCGCGGCAGCCAGCAGAAGCCGAGCGCCGGCACCCCGACCACGGCGCAGCTTGTCGCCGTCCAGCTGGCACGCCTTGACCGCGCCGGCGATCGGCAACGGCCGGCTCGCAGGGCCCAGCTCCAGAGCGGCACGGCGGGCGAAGCCGCACGGATTGAGCAGCAGATATCCGGGCTGCTGGTCCTGGGCACGCGCCTGCAGGCGATCCGCCAGGGCCGAGGTGATCCGCCCCTCCAGCGCCTCGAGCCGAGTCGGATCGACCAATTCGTGGGGACCTTCCAGGTCCAATTCCAGGGGCGCAGATCGTCCTCGACGCGCAGCGAATCGCGCACCCCGGCGAGTGAGCGGTTGAGGGCCGCGTAAGTCCAGCACGCGTCGAGCCGCCGCCGCAGCCGCAGGTGATGCGCGAAGCCGCTCACTGGGTCGGGGCGATGGGCATTGATCCGCTCGGTGAGATAGTCGTAGTGAAACTCGTCGGCCGACAGGCTCGGCGGATATTCGCCGGCGTAGACCTGCGTGAAATAGCTGGAGAAGGTCTCCCAGGTGCCGAGGAACGGGGCGAGCCGATTCAGCTCCAGCAGGTCGCTGTGCCAGGGCGCGGTCGTACCGGGACGGTGCAGCAGGCACAGCGTGGCGGCGTGGTCCTCACGCGTCGTCTTGAACCAGGTGTGGCCGAGGTTGAAGAAAGTTTCGGGGCTGTCGGCCGGCTTCGGAGTGCGGGCGAAGGCGTCGACCTGCTTGCCGTCGGGCGAGGGCCAGCTCACCACGCACTGGCCATAGGTCGGCACGGCGGCCGATTCGTCGAAGGTGAGGAACAACGCCTTGGTGATGCCGTTGGTGCTGAGAAACAGCGGCGTCTGCGGGTGGAAGCCGAAACGGCGACGAGCAAACACGCGCACCTCGCCGCCGAGCAGCGCCGGGCGCGATCCAGGCCATGGCGCAGGTTCCAGAGCTGCGAGTCGATCGGCAGCAGGGGATCCTCGCGTTCGAGGTAGGGGCCGCCGCAGACCTCGGCCTGACCGGCCTGCACGGCGGCGCGGAGCTGCTGCATCTGCGCCGGATGTTGCTCGGCAAGCGTTTCGAGAAGCCGCGTGCAGGCGACGAGGTTGACCGGCACGCCGCGTTCGAGGGCGGCCGGCCAGGCGGCGCCGTCGTGCGTCGCATCGACGAGGTGCAGGTCAAGCAGATGGATGACGACCGGGTAGAGCACTTCGCGCGCGGACAGCAGCTTGGCGGCGGCGGACTCCAGCGGGCGGCGCCAGGCGGGCGGCGCGTGGTTGTCGACCGGCGGCGGGCCTTCCATGACGTGCTCGGCAGTCGCCGTTGCCTCGAGTGTAGCGGGGGTAAAGCCGGGCTCGGCCAGCGGCGACGCCGGCGGGCCGCTCGCGTTGCCACCGTCATACCAGCCTGGTTCGCGCGCTGCGTCATACTCGGGGCCGCGGCCGGCCGGCGCGCCCTCGGCCAGCGCCTGGCTGGCCGGCGTGTACGATTGGCCGGCGAGGCGCGCTACCGCGTATTGCACGTCGTCCCAGAAGGCGGCCGGGTCGAGCAGGTTCTCGTGCTCCATCGCCTCGCTGAGGGCCGCGAGAAGCAGGTGCCCCCAGGCCAGCCCGAAGAACGGCGCCGCTACGTCCGCCGCCTGCTCAAACGCCTCGGGCCAACCGAGGGCCGGCGCTCCGTCCGCGGTCAGCGCGGCCCGGAGGTTGGCCAGCGTCGCCGCACGGTCGGGTGCGGCCTTGAACATCACCGAGCCCGTGTCGCGCACCCGCCGCTCCCAGTCGTCCGGCAGATATGGCGGCGGCGATTCCGGCAGGGCATAGATGCAGCCGGCGCGGGGCTGCTCGTGATCATACGGCGAGTCGCACCGAGCCGGTCCCTTCGCCTGCCATAACACCGCCGGATGCCACAGCGCCGTCAGCGCGTTGAGCCAGGACGCCATGTCCTCATTGGCCAGGGTCAAAGCGGATTGGGCGGGGTAACGGTACGGGCTTAGCAGGATCAACTCGTGCGGTGCGCTCATGCTGTGGGTGTATCAGCGCGGTTGGCCAAAAGCAAGTTGGGTGCCAGGCGAGTGGAAATGCTTTCGGCGGCCACTCACCACTTACGGCTTCCCTTATTACAATGCACTTGTCACCGCCTACGGCAGGAGAATGACGTGGCCCGGACGCCGAAAATCTCGCCGACGCCCTTGCCCGCTCGGATCGCGCGGCGCGTTCCGAGGGTCGAACGCAGCAAGCCCTGGAACTCACGCGCCAGCTTCTCAAGCAAGAACCGACAGCGGAACACCAGGAATTGCTGCGCCACGTTCTGCTCGAACGCGGCACTCAGCTTCAACAACAGGGCCATACCCGCGACGCCGCGGTCGTCTTTGGCAACGCGCTCGCCATGGGCGGTCCCCCTGAATTCCGGGCAATGCTGGCCGAACGACTCGCCGACTGCGGTGATCCCAGTCGGGCCCTGCAGGCGCTCGGCCCCGACGCCGACCCGAAGCTGCGCCAGCGCGCGATGAACCATGTCGCCGACCGCGCGGTGCGGGAAGGGCCGGCCGGCAAGAGCTGGCTTCCGGCCGAACAGCACGCCGCCTTCGCGGCCGTCCTGGAAGCGTTCGCGCACAGCGAGGCGGGCCGCGACGACGAGGCCCGGGCCGCGCTGCAGGCGATCGGCTTGACCTTGCCGTTCCTCGAATGGAAGCTCTTCCTGCGCGGTCTGCTGGCGTACTATGCCGGCGACGACGCCCGTGCCCTGGAGAACTGGCAGCGGCTCGACGCCCAGCGCATCCCCGCCCGCCTCGCGGCGCCCTGGCGAGTCGGCATCGATGCTGGATTTCGCCAGGCCCAGCCGCCCGAAACGCAGAACGCGCTCCAGCAGCAGGCGGCGCGCCTCACCGGCGCGACCGGGGCCACGCGCTTCCAGGAGTTGCGCAAGGCGATGGCCAATGTCCGATCGCTTGCCCCGGCCTTCCGGCAAGCCGAAACGATTGTGCCCACGCTGCAGCGCGATCGGCCCAAGCTGGTGCAGCGGCTGGCGCATTGCTTCTTCTGGGCAATTATCCGCCACGGCCAACCCGAGGACCTCGATCGCTATCGCCGGGTGTTCGGTCCCGTCGCCAACGAGATCGAGATGGGCCGCCTGGAAGCGATGGCCGTCGAGGAGCGCGGCATGTGGCCCGAGGCGCACAAGGCGTGGCAGCACGTGCTGCGGGGCCTCGCGCACTCACCCGATTGGCCCGGCGAGATCGGCAAGCGGGCGAAGCGCTCGTTTGGGAACACATGGGCCGTAATGCCGCCGAACAGGACCAGGACGCGAAGAAGGAGGTGCCGTACCTCTTCAGTCCCTATTATGAAAAGCCGCACCCGCTTACGCCCGGTGCCGTCGAGTGCCTGGAGCATAGCATCGAGCTGGCGCCGGACCGGGTCGATGGCTACCTCGCCCTGTTCCATTTGCACCGCGAGGAAGGTCGCACCGCCAAGGCGCGCAAGGTCGGCGAGCAACTGCTCAAGCGATTCCCGGACCACGCGCAAACGTCCGAGGCGCTGGGCGACCTGATGCTCGAGACGCAGGAGCCGGCCAAGGCGCGCGACTTTTTCGAGAAGGCGCTCGCCGCCAACCCGCTGGTGCATCGTCTGCGCCAAGCTGGCCCGCGCCCGCCAGAACCTTGGCCTGGAGCTGACGCTAACCGGCAAGCTCGACGCGGCCCGCGCCGAGTACGAGGCGGCCCTGGCCCTGAACGAGGGCCCGCCGGCGCCGCTGTTGTGCCAGTGGGCCGTCCTTGAGATGAAAGCCAGCAAGCCCGAGCGCGCCGCCGAGTTGCTCGCGCGGGCCGAACAGGGCGCTGGCCAGCGTCTGGCGGCGCGTTACGCCCTTGTCAGCGAAAGCGTCCGCGCCAAGCTCTCCGTGGCCGCGCAAGGCCATCGCCGCTGACTTGAAGCGTGCCCTGGGTGAGCCGCCGACGTCCGCCGAGGTGCTGGCGCTGCTGGAGACCGCCGCGGGCCAACGGCAGCGGCAGCTCGACAACTTCCGCGGCCAAAAGACCCACGAGAAGACCTTTCTGGGCTTCCTCGACAAGCTCCCGCTCGGCGAATTCAATGAAGCCGAGCTGGAAAAGCTCTGCGGCTACCTCAAGACGCTGGACGCGCGCCGGCCGTGGCAGAAGTGCCTCGACACCGGCGAGCGGCACTTCCCGGACAACCCGGCCTTCCTCCTGTCGCGGCTGGACTGGTACCTGAGCAATCGCACGCCGGATAGCCGGCCCTGGCTCCTGACCCAAACCCTCGCGTCCGCGCACCGGCTTGTGCAGCAACTGCCGCGCAAGGCGCAGGAGCGCTATTTGCCGCTATTGCGCCAGCGCCAGCAGCAGGTCGAGGCCATCAGCGGGTCGCGGTTCAATCCGATGGAGATACTCGGCAACATGTTCGAGAGATTCGGCGGGCCGGACGACTTTGACGATGAGGATGATTGGTGAACCATGACCGACGCCTATGCCATCCTGGGCTTGCCGGCCGACAGCGACGACGAAACGATCCGCCGTCGCTATCTGGAGCTGGTGCGCCGGTTTTCGCCCGAGCGGCATCCGGAGCGCTTTGCCGCCATCCGCCAGGCGTACGAGAGCCTGCGCAACCTGGACACGCGCGTGCGGCATCGGCTGTTCGAGGCCGGCCGCTCCGAAAGCGTCGAGGCGATTATCGAGGAGCTCGCATGTCAGACCCCGCGCCGCCGCCTGTCCTTGCAGACGCTGCTGACCGTGTTGCCGAAACTGTGAATGCCGACGCGATCGAGCAGGTGTTGGCCGACTTCCGCACCTGGCTGCAAGCCAATCCGGCGGCCGCGACCGCAGCGGTTCCGCCCGAGCCGGTCCTGCCCGAGCCCCCGATCGACCTGGCCGCGCTGCTCGCGCCGTTTGTCGCGCTCAGGCACGAGGTGAACCTGCAGACCAAGGCCGGTCGGGCTCAACTCGAACAGAATGCGCAGACGTTGGAACTGCTTCGCCAGGCCCTCGACACGCTGCGCCGCCCACCGCCGGCGCCGCCTGCAACCGACGAGCAGCTGCGGCCGTTGCTCAAGACGCTGATTGACGTACATGACGCTCTGTCGCTGGCTCGCCGCGAAGTGCTGCGCCTGCGCGACAGCGTGTCTGCGCCGCCGGTGGTACCGGTGCCACCCGCCGTGGACGTGCGCCTGCCGCTTTGGGCGCGTTGGCTCGGTCTGCAGGCGAGGGTCGATCGGCGCTGGCCCCGCTGCGCGAATGGCAGCCGCCCAATGACGACCTGCCGCGGCTGCGGCAAAAGGTCGACGCGCTGCTGGTCGGCTATGACATGAGCCTGCAGGCGCGTGCAGCGGGCGCTGGACCAGCATGGCCTCGAGCGCATTGCGTGCGTCGGCGCACCGTTCGATCCGGAAAGCATGGAGGTTGCCGAGGTAGTCCGCGACCCCGAGCGCGGCGCCACCGAGGTCATCGACGAGGTCCGCCCCGGTTATCGCTGGCGCGGCCGGCTGCTGCGTTATGCACAGGTGCGGGTCGCGAGACCGTAACGGCTCGTTCCCGTTTTTTTCATTCACCGCGAGGTCAAGGACCGCCGGCGCTCCAGCTGCTGCCGCAGGATCGCGAGGTTGCGCCGCGCCTCGCGGTGCTCCGGACACAACGCCAGCACATCCTGCAGGGCCTGCTCTGCCGCCGCCGGGTCGCGCCCCTCTTGCAACAGCACATGGCTCAGCAGCACGCGCGGCAGCAGCGCCGCCGGCGCCGCGCGATCACGCCCTCCAGGTGCGCTCGCGCCGCGGGGAACTCGCGCTGTGCCAGCAGCGCTCGCCCCCGCAGGATCGCCGTGTCCAGCGCCGGCGCCAACTCGCCGAGAATCGCCTCCAGCTCCGCCCAGCGCCGCTGGTCCAGACACAATTCCCCCAGGCCGATCCAGCATGGGCGATACTCGGGATACTCCACCAGCGCCCGCGCCAGTGCGATTCCGCCTCGCCGTCGCGCCGTTGCTCGCGGCACAGCACCGCCAGGTTGTGCCGTGCCATTGCGCACAGTGCCGGATTGACGCTCGCGAAATGCGCCCCTTCCTGCGCGTAGAGCAAATCGAGCAGCCCGCCCTCCGCTCCGGTCGCGTCGCCCAGCGCCTTGAGCAGCACGCTCTCGTGAAAGCGCAGCTCCACGTCCTGCGGATAATGTCGCCGTCCGTCCCGGCACGTCGCCAGCGCCTCCTCCAACCGGCCGCGCTGCCGCTGGCACTGCGAGATCAGCGCGTACAGCTTGCGCACGATCGAGTCCGTCGGATGCGACCGGGCCAGGCTCGCGCTCAGGTACGGCAGCGCCTCGTCGTAGCGGTGCCAGTCGTGCAAGATCATGCCGAGGTTGAATAGCACAAACGCATCGCTGGGGTTCTCGGCGTGCTCCAACCCCAGGAGGCGAAAATCGCGCTCCAGCTTCCGCTGCCGCAGCGCCGGGTCCTGATAGCCGGTGTGGTGAATGTCCACGTCCGACCAGCGCACGTCGCCGCCGAGCTCGCGCAAGCTCGGCAGGATTTGTTCGTGGACGCGATAGCGCCAGCGCAGCGCCGGATGCCGCCGAAATAGCCGGACATGGTCGACCGTGGTGCTGCGCCGCGACACCCGGTCCGGCAAGCACAGGCACTTCATCACGAACCCCAGGTTCGCGTCCGGCAGCGTCCACAGGAGCTCCTGCATTCGGGCATGGTTGGCCGCATCGAGCCGATCGTCCGCGTCGAGCCACAGCACCCACTTGCCGATCGCATGCCGCAAGCTCTCATTGCGTGCCGCCGCGAAGCTATCCACCCAGGGAAACGAAAACACCCGCGCCCCATGCTGCCGGGCGATCTCAACGGTGCGGTCGGTCGACCCGGTGTCGGCGACGACGATATCGCCCGCCAACCCCGCCGCCGAGGCAAGGCACGCGCCGAGATTGTGCTCCTCGTTCTTGACGATCATGCACAGCGACAGGAGCGGCTCCGCAAGCTCCCCTCGCCCGTTGGGGGAGAGGGGTTCGCTATGCTCCCCTCGCCCCTTGGGGGAGAGGGGCTCGCTCTGCTCCCCTCTCCCCTTGGGGGAGAGGGGCTGGGGGTGAGGGGTAACCGGCGACGCTCTCCCGTCGGGCCGATCCAGTCGGTAGCGTGGTTCGTCATCCATCGTCGGCCGCCTTTCAGATCAATGTTCCAAAGGCCGATGCTGTGTCGGAGCTCGATTGCCACGGGGGTTGGCACTGTCGTCCGGGCCGCAACCGGATGTTCGGCACTCTCTTGTGACGCAAATCCGAGTTCGCTTGCGGCATGGTTCAAACCTGGGTAGCAACCCCGGCACACAAGCCCAAAGCGCAAGCGAGGGAACGAGTTACACTCGCTTGCGCTTCGGGCTTGTGTGCCGGGGTTGCGTGCCGGGGTTGCTACCCAGGTTTGAACCATGCCTTGATTGCCACGGTTCCAGGGGATGTCGGGCGTTACGTTGGCCGGCGCTTTCGGTCTGTGCAACAGCGGGGCGGTCGCCTGAACCGCAGGTCGTTCCTGGCTGGCCGGAGGCACCCTATTTCCGGCACGCGCCGCCCGCCGCGCACGACCTGCCACGACCGGCCAGACCTGCCACGACCGGCCAGACCGGCACGACTTGCCACGACCGGCCAGACCGGCACGACCTGCCAAGACCAGCCAGACCGGCACGACTTGCCACGACCGGCCAGACCGGCACGACTTCCTTGGCGCCTTGCGCCTTTGCGCGAGATTCTTTTTTGTCCCGCGCTACCCGCCGCGCTCGTACAGCGCCACCTTGACTTGCACGACGACGAGATCGCCGGGACCGAAGTCGCTGAGCGCCACGGAACAAACGAGTTGCCGTCGCGCAGCTCGGCGTGGACTTCGACCCCGCCGATCTCGCTGGTGGCGGCGCTCGAATCGCCAGTGCGCGTCAGGTAGGCCCGCACGCAGCGCGTGGCGGCGATGTAATGGCCCGATCGGGGCTTGCCAACGGCGACGCATTGCTCCTGTGCCTCGGACGCCGTCAGGCGAAACTCGAATGATTGCAAATGCACCGGCTGCGCCCGCCCCTCGGGCGCTCGCATCGGCACCGGCGGCGGTTGCGTGGTGCTGGCCGCGTCGCCGTCCGCGTCGTACTGAAAAGTATTGACGCCATCCGGGTCGGCGGTCCAGCGGGTGGTCGTTCCCCCGTCGTAATAAACGAAGCTTGATCGCGGATCGGTGGGATCCGAGTCGGACGGCCGTTCGCGTTCGGTGCTCATGGGATGCTTTCCTCGGTGCGTGCCAGTTTGTCCGGCGAAGCTGCGTTCGCCCAATCGCCCAATTTCGTCACAAACCGTTGTCCCTAGTTGACATACGAAAACTGTCACCAAACTTCCTGCCAAACTTCCTGGGCAACGGGCCGCCCCGTCGCGATGTAGCCGATCCTGCCACGTTTCCCCCCGCCGAACACGACGGATAACCTAATAACGCGCCTACCTGTTAAATCATGAAACGAGCCGCGGCCGGGTCGCGCCAGGGATTGCTCCCTGGCGCTCCCACAGATCCGGACTTGCCCCTTTAAGGCATCCGGTTCGTCAACGGACGGGTTGGCAACGCGGCCATGACACCTCCGCAGAGGCCGGCCGAGCACCCCTAATGCTATCCAACGGGGTTACGGTGACAGCCACAAGAGCCACAAAGTGCTCCCCCTGGTTCCCCCCGTTGGGTCCGCCCGTCGGCAGCACCCTTCCCTCCACCGGGTCCTCCGAGGCGAGTTCCCCGGTTTCAACGGTACTATGGCGCTGTGCGACTTCCTGTGCCTCTCTCGCCCGACTCGGTTGCCTTCGCCGAGCGATACCCTGCGTCGCGCCTGTCGTTTCGCTCCCAGCGGTCCAGGACGCCCAACCGCGGGCCTGGGGTGCAGCATTCCGGTCCCCACCGCCGGATCATTCCGCAGGGAGGCAAGCAGGACCTCCCACGTTCCTGGAAAACCCCGATTGCTTCTATGCCAGGTTCTTCGACTCCGGCAGGACTGCACGCCCCCATTACCATGACGGTGCGGCAGCACGGCCCCCGCTAAGGGAACCACGAGGGCTCCTGCGACCAGAATCTTTCGAAGCTCAATCGCCCGGCCTCAAAGCTGGCTGTCTACGCTTCGCAGGGTGGGTCGCCCCACCACCGCGCAAGACTCGCTTCCAGGTGCTGGTCAAGCTCTCCTGGGCGGGCTTGCTTACCCGCAGGGTTTCATCGAAAGGTTTCAGAGTGATCTCATCCTCCTCTCCCAAGCTTTCGTGGCGCAATCCCCTTTATTCGTCTTCCCAACCACCGGCTCATTTGCCCATGAAGTAAGCACGAGCTTTTCGGGCGTCCTCCAAACTCTTGAATTCCGTGATTGATACGACCGAACCAACGGGGAGCCACCAAACCGCTTGGGGCGTCGTGTCGCTGTCCTCGATTTTGACATAGGTACCGACAAGAAACGCGCGTCCACCCAGGCGTCTAACCTTCACATCTTGAATGGGAGTTACGACGTGTCCCTTGTCGGGGTCTGGAACAAGTACGAAGAGAACCTTGCCATTGAAGTTCACTTCTTCCGCGGGCGGCGGTTTTGATTGGTTGTCGCCGGGTAACGCTTGGCAAATAAAAAAAGTGGAGACTAGGAACAGGCAACCCAGGATGCAAAGTCTGCGAGCCATACTTAGACCTCCTATAAAGCTGAGCCGGATACGAGGCGAGAGCCAATCCACGTTTCTTTTCCGAGAGCCTCACGCGGTAAAGTCAATTCGGTACCACATGGGGTCCTCAGTGGCGTCCCCCGGCGGGATTGGCAAGGGCCGACCATCCCGCGGATTCTAGTTCTTCGGTCGCTGCGGTCCGCCAAAACCACCTAAGCCGCCTAACCCACCTGGGGGCGACCACCATGGGCCACCTGGGAAACCGAAGCCGCCTAACCCACCTGGGGCCCCACCATGGGCCACGTGGGTTATATTTGCCACCTACGCCACCACCTGGAACGCCTGGCGTACCTACTCCACCATCTACGCCACTTGGGCCACCTAAGCCACCGCTCAGGCCACCTGGGAGTGGGCCACCTGAGCCACCGCTCAGGCCACCTGGGCGTGGGCCACCTAAGCCACCGCTCAGGCCACCTGGGCGTGGGCCACCTATGCCTGGGCCACCCATGCCTGGGGCTGGGCCACCGACGCGTGGGCCTCCACCAATCATCCCGGCGCCACTAATCCCCCCCAAGCCCCCCGTGCGCATCACCAAATGGGCCGGTACCTGGGCGACTTGGGCCACCTGGGCCACCTAGGGCACCCCAGCCACCTGGGCCACCTAGGGCACCCCAGCCACCTGGAGCACCTGGGCCACCTAGGCCACCGAAGCCACGTCGGTTATATAAGCCACCACCCGAATTTGGACCGCCTGGCGTACCTACTCCACCATCTACGCCACTTGAGCCTTTGCCACCGCCTAGGCCACCTAAGCCACCTAAGCCACCGCCTAGGCCACCTTGGCCACTTAAGCCACCTAAGGCACCTAAGCCACCGCCTAGGCCACCTTGGCCACCTAAGCCACTTAGGCCACCCGCCCCACCTTTGGGATAGCCTTGGCTTTGGCCGACCTGTTGCATTCCCGTGGGATCCAACCGATTCTCAGGGTCGTTGCTTACGTACCGGTACAGATTGCTATCCCCCGCGCCAAAACCCAGCGGATCCTGGCTCTCCCACCGCCCTGTGCTCGGATCGTACCACCGCGCCCGGTTGTACTCCAGGCCCGTCTCCACGTCGAACTCGCGGCCGGTGAAGCCGTACCGGTCGCCGTAGCTCGGATTCGATTCGTACGTCAGGTTGCCCCACGCGTCATAGTCGCGGTGGTCGATGATGCTACCGCTGCTGTTCGTGATGTCGCGCACACTCCCGAGATTGTCGGTCAAGTACCATGCCACGCCGTTACCGTCGATCCGCGCAGCAGCGCATCGACCGCGTCGTTATAGAGCCGGCGCATGATCAGGCTGCCGCCGCTGGTCAGGTCAGCCCAGCTGTTGCCGAGCGGGTCGTAGGCGTGCCGCGTCACGGTGGACGATCCCGATCCCGTCGGGTACACCGTATCCACGATCAGGTTGCCCAGCACGTCGTAGGTGTAGTTCTCCTGATAGTCAACTGAGCCGCCGCTGCTTGGCTTCTCCTGCACTTGCACCAGCTCGTTCGCATTGTTGTAAGAGTACAGCCAGACCACGCCGGTGCTGATATTGACCTTCTCCGTCATGTTGCCGGCGGCGTCATAGGTGTAGTCCCAGGTGCCGTCGGTCGTCAGCTCGTTGCCGGTAGTGGTCGCGTAGCCGCTGTCGGTGCGATTCCCATCCGGATCATAGGTGTAGCTGTTCGTGCCGTCGCTGAGGAGTTGGCCGTCCGGGTCGTAGGTATATGTCGCACTCGGCGCAAGCGTGCTGGTCACCGTCGCCACCAATCCGGCGGTATTATAGGTGTAGTCGTACGAGTCGATGGTGGTGCCGCCAGGGTTCTTGTCGGTAATCGACGTGGTGCGGCCGGCGTTGTCATAGCCGTAGCTGGTCGTGCCGATCAGCGTCGACTCGCTGGCGTCGCTGTAACGCGATTGCTCCGTCAATAGCCCGGCGGCGTCGTAGCTGTAGGCGACGCTCAGCGCGTCGCTGTTCGTGTCGGTGAACTGTTTTTCGGTGATCTCGTTGGCGGTGTTGTAAGTGTTGGTAACGGTGCCGCCGAGGCTGTCGGTTTCCGTGGTCAGGTTGTTCGCCAGGTCGTAGCCGAACGTCAGCGTTAGGCCCCAGATGTCGGTCTGGGTCGTGAGCCGGCCCAGCGCGTCATACGTGTAGGTATAGGTGCCGCTATTGTCGCCCGCTGTCAGCACCTGACCGTCGGCGTTATAGCTGTAGGCAATCGTGTTGACGGTGCTGCCGCCGGAATCCTTCCATAACTCCGTGGTGAGCTCGCCATCGGCGTTGTAACTATAGACTTCACTGCGGCCGAGCTGGTCGGTGGTAGCGGTTACCTGATTGTCGGCGTTATAAGTCCACGTGACCGTTGCGCCGCCGGGCTGTATTTCCTCGATCTCGTTGCCGTTGCGGTCGTACGCGAACATGGTGGTGTTGCCGTCGGCGTCGGTGAGCGAAACCATTCGCCCGGCCGCATCGAATTGCTCGGTGGTCTGATTACCGTCGGCATCGATGCTAATGGTCCCCTGGGCGGCCGGGTCGCAAACGCTGTAGGTCGTGTTGCCGGCCGAGTCAATCGTCGCCACCGTGTTGCCGGCCGCGTCGAGGACATATTGGGTGGTCAGGCCCGTCGCGTCGGTGACGGCGGTGGTCTCGCCCAGCACGTTCAGGGTATTGGTCGTGGTGTGGCCGTTCGGATCAGTCACCGCGGCGGTGTTGCCCATCGGGTCGAGCGTTCGTGTTGTCGCCTCGCCGAGGGGATTCGTGGTCGCCGTCAATTGGTTGACGGTGTTGAATGTGTAGGTCGTCGTGTTGCCGAGCGCGTTCTCCTCGGCGATGACGTTGCCCACGGCGTCCAGCGTTTCGGTAGTCGTCTCGGCGATGCCGGTGCCGGCCGCGGCGGTGGTGATGATTTCCTTACTGGCGTAGTCGTAGGTGGTGCTCGTGATCGAACCCGTCGGGTCGGTCACACTTTTGACCTCACCGTCGGCCCAGTAGGCCGTGGTGGTCGTTTGGCCAAGGGGATCGGTGACGGTGACGACTTGATTGTTTGCGTTGTAGGCATACGTGGGGACGTTACCCAAAGCGTCCTCGGTACTGGTAACGTTGCCGACTGAGTCATAGGTGGCATACGACGTATTGCCCATCGGGTCGGTCGAGGACGTGACCCAGCCGCGGTTATTGTACACATAATGCGTGTGCGCCGGTGGGGTCGAAGGTGTCGGTCAACTCGCCGTCCAGGTTGTAGACGCTGCGCGAAGTGTTGCCGAGCGCGTTCGTCGTGGCCACAGTGTCGCCGATGGAGTCCAGCGTAAATTGCGTGACGTTGCCGACGGGATCGGTAGCGGCGATAAGCTGCCCGGCATCATCGTAGGTATTCGCCGTGACGGCGGCCGATGTGGTGCCGGTCGCCTCGGTCGTCGTGGCGACCAGGCCGCGGCCGAAGGGATCGTAGGCCGTTGTCTCCACGGCGCCGTCCTTGTTGGTGTAGGTCGCGAGTAGCCCGGCGCTGTTGTAGGTCCACGCCTGGTCATACCCGTCCGGGGTGGCTTCGCCCGTCAGGTCGCCGTTCGCGTCATAGGACATGGAGGTGGTGTGGCCGAGTGCGTTGGTGATCGTCGCGATGTTGCCGGTGGTGGTATCATAGGTTAAGGTTGTCGTCCCCAGGACCGTGGTCACTGTTTCCAGGCGGCGGTCGGCGTCGTAGGTATAAGTCGTGTACAGGCCCATCGGGTTTTCGGTCGAGGTCAACAGGCCGGTGACGCCGCTGTAGGTGTTGGTGGTCACGTCGCCGAGGGGGTCCGTGGTGGTCAGCAGATGGCCTAGGGCATCGTAAGTATACGTGGTCGTGTTGCCGTTCTGGTCGGTGGTGCTGACCAGGGCGTGGAAGGCGGTCTGGTAGGTGTTCTGGATGGTGCTGCTGTCGGGGAAGGTTACCTCCGTGACATAGCCGAGGCTGTCCAGCGTATAGGTAGTTGTGTTGCCGAGGGGATCGGTAGTACCCGTCACCTGGCCGGCGCTGTTGCGCGTCCATTGGGTCAGGGCGCCGTTGGGATCGCGCTCGGAGAGCAGGCGGCCCTTGTCGTCCAGGCCGTAGGTGGTGGCGTTGGCGAGCGGATCGGTTTCGACGGCGACCGGGCTGCCGGCGACCAGGCCGCCCAGGCCTGCGCTGTTGGCGCTGACCAGCGTGGATGTGCTCGGGCTCATGCTGCTGCCCCAGCGCAGCGTCGTCAACAGGCCGGCGCTGTTGTACGCCCAGTGATTGGCCAGCGTCCCCTGCGTCAGGTCGGTCATGCGGCTGCTGCTGTAGGTGAAATCAACGTCGTTGGCGTCGGGCTGCGCAGCTGCGTCAGGTCGCCCGACGACATCGTCGCCGTCCAGGACCGCGATCCGGGCGCCTCGATGCTGCTCAGCAGGCCCGAGAAGTAAGTGAAGGTCGCCACGCCACCGTCGAGGGCGGTCAGGCCGGTGAGCCGGCCGCTGGTGTAGCTGTACGTCATCGACGACAGGCCGTCGGGGCTGATGTAGTCGGTCTGCTGGCCGGAACTGTTGAAGTCGATTTCGCTGCCGTCGGCGGCGGTGTAGGTCAGGCTGCCGCCGCCGTTGACGACCAGCACGCCGTTGTCCTCGGGCGGGCCGGTCAGAGTGCCGCTCGTGCCAACGAAGAACTCCGTACTGCCGTCGCCGTAGACCCAGAGGTAGCCGGCCGGGTCGCTGCCGCTGGCCGCGAACGCCACCAGCTGGTTGAGGTTCGAAAAGCTCCAGCCGGCGCCGAAGGGGCTCGAAGTCCTCGGCCACCACATAGGCGGTGCCGCTCGCCGTCGCGGTCGAATGGCCGGGGATCGCCACCGACAGGCTCCAATCGTCGCGCGTGATGCCGGTCACGGTGCTCGTGTCCTGCACCGCCAGGGTCAAATCGTCGCCCGGATGGAAGCCCATCGTCGAGAACGTCACGGGGGTTTGCGGGGTGCCGTTCCACGTCAGCGTCGCGGTGATCGTGGCCGGAAGCGATGAGGAACTATCGGTAATCAACGTCGCCTGCACGATCGGCTCGACCTCGACCATCGAGGAATTGTAGATCAGCGCGGGATCGAGCGACTGGCTCGTGCCGGGCGACTGATCGAGGTCGAGCGGCTCGCTGATTTGCAGGTCGCCGAGCTGCAGGTCGGGGTTGCCGTCCCCTCGGCGCTGGTGCGGATGACGGCGTCGGTGAGCGTCCACGGACTGCCGGCGGTGGTGATGGTGAACGTCGCCGCGCTGCTGGTGCCCTGGTTGCCGGCGGTGTCGGTGACGTGCGCCTGCACGCGATAGGTGCCGGTCGCGCTCATCGGCAGCGGGATCGCCGCGAAACCGTTGACCAGCGTGCCGCTGGCATAATCCGCATCGCCCGGGTCGGTGAAGCTGCCGTCGTCGAGGAGGTCAACGTCGAGCGTGACGGTGGCGCTGGCGGGGATGCCGTAAAGGTCGGAAGCCTGCACATCGACAATGGGGGCGAGGGTCGTGCTCGTGGCCGGGATGCTGACGGTGACAGTCGGGTCGGTGGTGTCGAGGGTGACGAGCTGCGTCGCCGACAACGGGCTGACGATGCTGCCCGATTCGCTGCGGGCGGTGAAGGCGTAGGTGCCGTCGGCCGTCCCGGTGTAGCTGTACGACCACGAGCCGTACGCGTTGCTGGTGGTGGTGCCGAGCGGCACGCTGTCCAGGTAAACGCGTACGGTGATGCTCGGGGGCGCGGTGCCTTCGACGGCGATGCTCCAGGTGTCGGTGACGAAGTCGCTGGACGAATAGCCGGTGTCGGGCGAGATGGCGGTGATGACCGGGGCTTCGAGGCTCGCGTTCACCTTGAGGACGAACGCGTCAGAGGTGCCGCCGCCGTAGGTCGTCTGGTAGGCGCCGCTCGTGACCAGGAAGTTGGCGCCGGCGTCGCCGGTCACGAACGCGTTGCCGTTCTCGTCCATCACCACCGCGTCGGCGCTGGTGGCGCTGCTGAGGGAAGTCGTCAGGTAGGTCGAATAGCTCAGGCCGGTGCCGGTGGAATCGAGCTTGGTGAGGAACGCCTGGTTGCTGCCGTCGGTGCTGGTGCCCGCCAGCGCGTTGACATTCGGGAAATCGCTCGAGGCGGTCATGCCGGCGACCAGGACCGTGCTATCGGGGGCGACCGCGATGCCGTTGCCCTGGTCGTTGCCCGAGCCGCCCAGGTAGGTCGAATAGACCAGGCCCGTGCCGGTGCTGTTGAGCTTGCTGACGAAGGCGTCGTAGCCGCCGGCCAGGCTCGTCTGATAGGCGCCGGCGGTGGTCGGGAAGTTGGACGACGCGGTTTTGCCCGTGACGTACGCGTTGCCGGCGCGGTCGACGGCGATGGCGTTGCCCTGGTCGTTGTCCGACCCGCCCAGGAAGGTGGAGTAGCTCAGCGCGGAGCCGGCGGGGTTGAGCTTGGTGACAAAGGCGTCGGACATGCCGCCGCCGTAGCTGGTCTGGTAGGGCCGGCGGTGGTGGGGAAGTTGCTGCCCATCGAGCCCGTGGCGCTGCCGGTGACGTACGCGTCCCCGGCGGTGTCGAGGGCGATGCCATAGGCCTCGGCGCCGTCCGAGAAGGTGGTGCCGCCGAGATAGGTGCTGTAGACGAGCGTGGTGCCGTCGGCACTGAAGGCGCTGATGAACGCGGACGTGAACGCCGAGGTGCTGGTTTCGTAGGCGCCGCCGGTGGTGGTCATGCCGCTGAAGCCTTCGCCGGCGACATAGGCCACGCCCAGGGCATTGACGGCGACCGCGTTGGGGATGGTGTCCTTGAAATACGTCGAATAGAGCAGGGCGTCGCCGGTGGCATTGAGCCGGGTGACGAAGCCGACGTCGAAGCTGGAGGCGGAGGTCTGCAGGGCGCCGGTGGTGGTGGGGAAGTCCGTGGCCGCGGCGGCGCCGACGATGACCGCGTTACCCGCCGGGTCGACGCCGATGGCGTAGCCCTGCGAATTGCCCGAGCCGCCCGCCGAGCCGAGATAGGTGATATAGAGCAGGCTGCTGCCGCTGGCGTTGAACTTGGCGACATAGACGTTGGTGGCGAACCCCGACAGGGCGGGGTGCTGGCCGGTGATGAAGGCATTGCCGTTGCCATCGACGGCGACGCCGTTGCCGGTATCGGTGCCGCTGCTGCCCCAGTAGCTGCTGTAATCCAGGGTCGGGTCCACGATGAGCGGCCTGGTGGTGTCGTAGGCGCCGGCGGCAAAGCCGACGGTGCCGTCGTCGTTCAGCACAAAGTTCCCGGTAACCGGCGTGTATGAGCCGTCGGCCGCGACCTGGTAAAGCGACGGGGCGTGCTGCACCAGCGTGCTGCCGCCGGGCGTCGTCAAAACCAGCTCGCCGGCCGCGTCGATCGCCACGCTGCTCACGCCGGCGTACTGCATGCGGACGGTCGACAGGTCCGCGCCGGGATTGACGACGACATTATACTCCAGGTCGCCGGTCGTCGTGCCGACGTATTGCAGATCGATGCCGGGGTAAACGCTCGGCACGTCGACTTCGGCGTAGTTCGGAATATCCGTGTAGGATTGATTACCAAGGAAATAATTACTGTTCCAGGTTTCT
Organism: uncultured Gemmataceae bacterium; assembly: GCA_963834865.1. GTDB lineage: Bacteria > Planctomycetota > Planctomycetia > Gemmatales > Gemmataceae > CAWIDK01. The sequence goes on along the minus strand of CAWIDK010000004.1, from coordinate 135 downwards.
TGCTGCTGGGGCACGGTGGCAGCGGCCCGATTGGGCGGCGAAAGAAAGGGTGATCTGCGCGGGCGACTGCCCATTGCTGCCGGGGAGCACAATCTGGCTCTGGGTGCCGCTTACGAACAGGTTATAGCCGCTGCC
>CAWIDK010000003.1:0-457879 GCA_963834865.1 uncultured Gemmataceae bacterium | reverse complement strand
GACGATGCCGAGCTTCCACAGGGTATAAAGGGCGATCATGTCGAGCACCACGGTTTTGTTCGCGAAATGCCCGTGCCGCGTCGTCCCACTCGCTTGCCACCGGCTGGAAGCACCAGCGCATCCCGAGGGTGGCGTCGGAGACGAGCGTCTCCATCGTATCGAATACGTTCCTGCCAATGAACCCGGTCAAGACAGCGATCGGCGTCGGCTGCTTGCGGTAGATTCCCAGTACCTGTGCGAACTGCTCGCGGCGCTTCTCGGCCCACGCAAAGAACGGCGAGAAGTCCAGCTGCTCCTCTCCAGCCGGACCTTTGTTTTCAAAGTGCATCTGTGCAGATCGCCCCGATCGGGAAATCTTACCTGGAACTGAGCAATACTGTCCTGAAAACGATAGACGTACTTGCTCATCAACTCGACCACCTTCGCCGTTCGCTGCTGCACCGCCACCGCGGCAAGAATGAAGGTCTCGCCCGGCTTTTTTCCCATCATTGCCTTGACGTGCGGGTGGTCCGGCGGGTACTCGTTGGCGTCTGCGTCCGGCTCGTCTTCTTCGATAACGAGCCAGCGGCTCTCCACGTCTCCTGCTTCCTGGTAGACCACCTTTAAGCCCGCCTCAACGCCGTTTAGCACGTCGAACGGCCACCTTTTCTTTTCCCCCATCAGGAGGACATTGCAGTAAATCAGGTGCGCTTCCGGGTCATCCATGTTCCGGCGCAGCATGGCATAGGCGTATGGCAGGGCATCCCAGTCCTTTCCCGAGTGCTGAAGCACCCATACCACGGCGCGTCCGACGGTGCCCGGCTTCGCGTCCTCCACCGAGGGAAGCTGCTCTACGTCCGCCGTCACCAGCGCCGGCTGATCCGTCAGCAGGCCGAGCATCGACAGACGCAGCCGTGCCAGTTGGTCATCGGCGTGCCGTTGCAGATGCTGCCGCAGGATTTCAATGGCGGCCTGCCGGTCGTATTGCTGGAGAATATCAACCTCGCAGTCAATCAGCCGGCGGTCGCCCTGCCCGCTTTCGCGCAGCGCTTTGCACGTGTCGAGGATCAGTTGATGTGACCGCGTGCGGCTGGCGCATTCGAGCAGCCGCCGCGTGTCGTCGTCGAACTGCCCTGCTGTGGCGGTGCGCGTCAATAACGGTAACGCATCTGCATCCATACCGAGCCGCAGAAGCAACGCGGCCAGCTGCCGCAGATCGGGCTTCGCCGTCGTGTCGGCGACCGCTTCGCCGGCTCCGCGCGCAGCGCCGGGGCCGCATCCCGATCCCCCTGCGACAGCCGCAAGTGACCGCGAAGCGACTTGGCCAGGACGTTCCGAAATCCGTCCCGCCGGCACGGCGTCAAGGAGCGCGTCGGCTTCTGCGAACCGGTTGAAATGCGAAAGGCCGCTGATGGCACGCTCCAGCGACTCCTCGAGCTTCGGCCCGGGGCCGCGCCGGGCGATATTCATGGAGATGTCCGTGACCTCCTGACGGTCGTTTCCCTGGTTGCGCAGCGATAGGACAAGCGCAAGCAGCGACTCGGTGTCGTCACCTGGTTGGATGCCGACCGCCGCTCGCGCAGCGTCAATCGCCTCGTCGATCCGTCCGGTAGTCGCGAGGTGACCGGCAAACTGACGCAGCCCGTCCGCGTCCTTAGGACGCAGCTGCAGGGCACGGCGGAAGTCGTCGTCAGCAGCACGGTCGGACATCAGGCTACGGGCCACCCCGCGGTTCAGGTGCGAAGCGGCTTCGATGAATTCGTTTCCCTGCCGATGAGCCAGGTCGACGGCTTTCGAGTAGTTCGCCCTGGCTTCGCAAAGTAGTTCCCCGCGCCGGTGCAGATGGATCTCGCGGAGCCCCTGCATGTGCAGCGATTGGCCGAGCATCAGCCATGTTTGAGGAACCTCCGGCGCCAACTCCACCGCAATTCGACCAAGCCGCTCGGCGCGCTCAGTGTCGCCGCGGTTCAAAGAGCATAGGGCGCATTCCAAAAACGTGCTTATGCCGCTGCGCCATAGCTTCCTTTGGTACCTTGGAGTTGTGGCTCCGGCGGTTTAACGGGGACGTCCGAGTTCAGTGCGTCAAGCATGTCTGGCGACTGCCATGCCCAATCCAATCGGCGGTTGCTGGCCATGCTCTCACACACCCGCGCAAACGTTTCCTCCCAGCGATTGCAGAGCACGTTGGCACGAATCACCAGTAGCGCCTCCGCGTTATCCTCCAGCCAGTAGATGCCGTTTCCCTTCAGCCGCAGGTTGATGACCCGACGGATCGCGCTCTCAATCGCCCCGCTTCCCGACGGCAGACCGCGACGACGGTAACGCGCGTAGTCCAAATGGCCCCCTTCGCCGTGGCGCTCCACATACAGGATCGGTGTCCACACCGCATGGTCCAGCGGCAACTCCTGCGCCCACGCCATCCCCGTCAACTCGTTGGCCACCCGTTGCCAGCTGCCCTGACGCAGCCACTTGCGTAGTTTCTTGAACACCCGCTTGCGTTCCGCGCTGTCGGCGATCAGGTGCGCCAATGCCAAACTGATCTGGTGCACGCCGTGGCACCAATCCAACGTCTTCACCACACGCTCGGCAGGCAGGCCGACCCGCTGCACCACCCAATCGAGCCGATCCCAAAACCACGGCGCTCCGTCCGCCCCCAGCGAAATCACGGTTGCCTTCGCCGCGCCCAAGCGATGCAAGTGCATCGCCAATAATTCCATCAACTCATCCGGACCGCCAAACGTGCCGTCGACGATCGGCCGCGTTGCCGGCACCATCCGCCCTTGGTCATCCACCTCGTAGATGATCAGCAGCTTGGGTTCACGCCAGTCTGCCTTGTAGCGGCGTTTTTGCTTTTTGTGCTGGCCGCGGCCGCGCTGCTTGCGCGTCACCCGCCGCAACCGCGTGCGGCCGCCATCCACAAACGCCGCCAACCGTTTGCCCGTAAACTCGGTCCCCGCCGGCAGCGCGCCGTCACGATACCTCTGCAATTCCCGCGTGCGCCACGCCAGCGTCGCCGCCCCCACCTGGCCCGCGATGCCATGGACCACCTTAATGTCCAGGGGCACACCACGCTGGGCCAATTCCTGCTGGGTCATGGCGTACGATGGCAGCAGCGCCGTCGCCCGTGCCACCAGGCTGCACAACGCCGGGCTGTCCCCTTCCTGAAATCTCAGGACCGCCAACTCCGGGTACAGACCAGCGCCTTCGCGACCCCGGCCCTTGCCACCACGGGCCGCCGGTCCGCAGTAAATCGTGCTCACCCACAGCACCAAGCCGCCCAAAAGTCGCAGCGTCAACGGCCGAACTTCTCCCGAGCGAAGTTTCGTCGGCGACGCTGCGACTACGCTTTTTTTGATTCGCGGGCCCACTCGGCGGGCTTGGTCGCTTCGGCCAGCAGGCCGGCAACCACCTGGTCGGCCAGCTGTTGAAAGGCGCCATGAACCTTGCGCTCCAGCTCGGCAAACGTCTCGGGACGGTCACGGAGTTGCTCAAGCCACTCGGCCAGCTGCGTCGGCAGCTGCCGCTGCATCCGGGCGACAACTTCCGCGACCCCCGTGACCGGCGATCCTGCCTTCGCCATGCGAATCTCCATTGGCTGCCTCGCTTCCTTGCTGGAAAAGTCCGTCCATTGCTGTACGATAGGTTAGCCGAAACGCAGGAAAAACCCACCACTTTTTGGGAATGGACCCAAGAGCATATCGATAACGCCACGGCCATATCGGCTTCCTTGCTGGCGAATGCGGACACCGACTGTTCCAGGTCGGCGCTGCCAACTTCCTTCGGTGCTGTCCGAATCCAGACGGCTGCCGCCACGCTTGAGTGCGGGTACATCTCACGAAGACCGGTCGCAAGCCGATGCGCCGTTGCAATATCGCCGCGCAGTTCGTAGCCGACCGCTTCGTTTACCTGCGCCTTTTCCTCATCGGGTTGATGCCCCTTGGCCTCGATGAAGCGGATGCCCGCTTGTTCCACGTCGCCCTCGGCGAGGTAGGTATTGGCAAGCAAGGTTGCCAGCCGCCATCGTTGTCGAGGCGTCAGGCGGTCGCCGTGCCGTTCGCGCAGGCGTTCGGCGAGGCGCCGAGCCAAGCGAATCTCGTGACGCTCCAGGTCCGCCTTGATGCTGTCGAGTTCCGCGTCGATTGCGTCCGCGGACGGCTGGACTGGGCCGTCGCTTCGCGCCGCCAGGACGGCGAGACTGGCGTCGAAGCGCACGGTCGTCTCAGCGGAAAGGGTGTTGTAGAAGCGGCCGCTGACCTCAGAATGCTGCTCAAGTAGGTCGTCGATCTGGTCCCAGGTAAGCACTTCGACGGTGAATAATCCCTGTGCCTTGTGCAGCGTGTTCATGGCCGCGACCTTCTGGTCAGCCTGCCGCGATTTTCGGCCTGTGGTGAGGATCGCGTAGTGGTCCAGCCGTGGTGTGTGCTTCTTGGCCTTCTCGACCTCGGCTTCAATCTCTTGCGGCGGGATGGTTTTTCCATAGTCGTGCAGCTTGCATTGGGCCCCGAGGATGGGCTTTGTCTGCGACGGATCGAAGATGTCCACGCCGTCCTGCCCTTCGCCCGAGTGGGCGTAGCGCTGCAGATGCGGCCGGTGCCAGTGCTCCCGAAGCAGTGCGCAGGACAGGTCTTCAAAATCGTTGTCGTTTCTCGGAGTGTAGTAGCGAACCCGCATGAGGTCACCTTCCTGCCGCCAGCCAGCGTCTCCGGTCTTCATGCTCCACCGATCCGCCATCGATTCTACCTTCGCTCGCACCGCATGTAAACGCATGTCCACGCTGGCGCGCTCGCTGGCATCAGCAGCCGAGCGGATCACAAGCGCCGATTCCTTCGCATGTTGCGTTGCCGACAACCCACGTCAAAACAGCGGGCGTTGCGTAACGGTCTCGCCTATCCGAACACCTGCTTGATCGCATCGGCGACCGTTTGCGGGTACAGGTGCCGGTAACGCCGCCGCATGGCCTCGGTTTGGTGTCCGACCAACTCGTCAATGATGCGCTGGTCGATGCCCTTGTTCGCCAGCGCGGAAATGAAGCTGTGCCGTAGCACGTGATAACCTTTAAGCACCGACCATTTGATGCGGCGCTTGCCTTCCTGGCGGGCTTTCGTCTCCGCGTTCTTCGCTCCGCTCGCGTGCTTGCCCACCACACGCATGAACGCCTTCTGCACGGTCTGCACCGACAGCTGGCCGAACAGCTTGCCATTGACGACCGGAAGTGCCGCGAGGGTTTCTTTCAGTCTGGTACTCATCGGCACGCGCCGGGTCGTCACCTTTCCCCGCACGCGCTTCTTTTCGCGGATGGTGATGATACCCGCCTCGAAGTCCACGTCCTGACGCTCAGCCCGCATCATCTCGGAACGCCTCGCCCCGGTGTGGGCTGCCATGACGCACATCGGGTAAACCCAGACCGGGGCCTTCCGCAGCTGCACGAAGTCGAGGAACCTGGCGATTTCCGGTTCACGCAGGTAAAGGCATTCCCATAGCTCCTTCGGGTCGCCGCCGGCGGCGATGCGGCGTTCAATCTCCGTCCAGGTCATGAACGGCAGCTTCTCCTCGCCCTTCGGGTAGACCAGTCCGGCACCGGGGAAATCCTCATGCACGTATCCCATGCGCTTTGCCCAGTTCCAGGCCGAGCGCAGCGTATCAATCTCCTTCTTGATCGTGACGGCCGCAATGTCCGAAGCAGAGCGCCGGGTGACGTGCCGTTGGAGGTCGGCGTGGGCAAGGCTTGCGATCACGAAACGCTCGCCGAGGGTGCCGGCCAGGTGGGCAAGGTGAATCTTCGAGGTGTAGAGAGTGTTATCCTCTACGGCCCCGCTGCCGATGGTGTTGAGGTATCCGTCGCGGACCTGGGTGAAGGTGATCTCCGGCCCGCTGGATTCCGCGGTTGCGTCGGCGGGCTTGCCGTCGTGACGGAGGAAGGTCACGATGTCCATGCCGGCCGGCATGGTCAGCAGGCGCTGCTTGAGCAGCCGAAGCAGGTATTCGTACCTGGCTTTCACGCCCTGGGCTTCGGTCTCCTCGACCTTGCCGACGGTGACGAAATGCTGCAATCCACGGAAGCGGAAGATGACGCGCCAGGAGCCGCTGCGGAGCTGGAGGGAGGCCACGATGTTGCCCCTTTCGGATGGCAACGCCAGCCCAATATCACCGCGACTATGTTGCCAGATTGTTGCCAGCCGGCCGATTGCCTTTTCTTATCTTAGCGGCTGATTTTTTGGCTTTATGGAAGCTGGGGAACTAGGATTCGAACCTAGACAAGCAGATCCAGAGTCTGCTGTGCTACCGTTACACCATTCCCCAAAATGTCAATTATCGCAAGGACTTACGGCAATCTTTTCAACACGCCCTCAGATGTTTGACACCTTTTCTGACACCCGGTATCCTAAATCAAGTTGGCCGGCCGTTGTAGCCACCGGCCCGAACACAGTGACCCCACGTTTTCAGGGAGTGTCACCATGTCTGCACGTCATTCTACCGCGCCGGCATTGCCGAGCAAGCCCAACGAAAAGCCGCCTGACACCAGCGCTGACACCCGGTCCGGCAAGCCGGCCAAGCCCTATCCCGACTTCCCCCTTTTCCCGCATGCGAGCAAGCGCTGGGCGAAGAAGATTCGGGGGCAATTTCACTACTTCGGTTCCTGGGCTGATGGGCCCGACGCGGCCCTGAACAAGTACCTCGCCGAGAAGGATGCCTTGCACGCCGGCAAGAAGCCGAGGGCCGATCCCGCGGCCGTGACGGTCAAGGAAGTGGTCAACGCTTTCTTGCTTCACAAGCGGAACCTGCGCGACGCTGGCGAGCTCTCTCCGCGGACGTATGCGCAGTACAAGGAGACGTGCGATTTGCTGATGGACCGATTGGGCAAGAAGCAACGCCTGGTGTCTGACCTGGGGCCGGACGACTTCGCAGCCTTGCGTACTCGACTGGCCAAGCGCTGGCGGCCCGGCACGCTGGGCAACTTCATCCAGCGCGTTCGCGTCGTGTTCAAATACGCCGCTGACAATGATCTCATTGACCGGCCCGTCTGCTACGGCCAGGGGTTCAAGAGGCCGTCGAAGAAGACGCTGCGCATCGAGAAAGCCCGGCTTGGGCACAAGCTGTTCACGGCCGACGAAATCCGCCGGCTCCTGGAAGCCGCTTCGGTCCAGGTCAAGGCGATGATCCTGCTTGGCATCAATGCCGGGTTGGGCAACGCCGATTGCGGGCGGCTAACCATGCGGGCGCTCGACCTGGAACAGGGGCAGCTCGACTACCCGAGGGAAAAGACCGGCATGGAACGCCGTTGCCCGCTCTGGCCCGAAACCGTCCAGGCGATCAGGGACGCGCTGGCCCGACGACGCGAACCGAAGGACCCCGCCGACGCGGGGCTGGTGTTTATCACGCGAACCGGGCAGTCCTGGCACACAGACACGACCGAGAGTCCCATCGCCTACGAGGTCGGCAAGCTGGTGCGCCGAGTCGGCATCAATAGCCGAACCGGCCATGGATTCTACACGCTGAGGCACACGTTCAGGACGATCGCCGACGCGGCGAAGGATCAGCCGGCCGCCGACTTCATCATGGGCCACGAAGTGGCGCACATGTCGAGCCACTACCGCGAGGGGATCGACGACGCGCGGTTGAAAGCGGTGACGGACCATGTCCGCGCCTGGCTGTTCGCCACGCCGGCCGCGGCGCCGACCGACCTGCCAGCTCCGTTGTCCGAGGCGGTATAGTAACACCGGGACGGCGGCTCGATCACCGCTGGCCTGCCCCTCGGATCGCGGTCGTAACTCCCCGCGGCCGCGGGGCAGGCACTGCCCACCGGAGTTACACCATGGCCGACGTTGATTTCCGAGCACGTCTTCTGGTCTCGCTTACCGCTCTCCGCTCATCGACTCGGGCCCGATCCCCGTGTCGGACCGACGTGCGCTACCGACCGCCAAAGAAACAGCAGATTGCCCGTGCCCACATAGACTCGTTCTTCGAGAGACAATCGAGGTCGGACCACACGGGGCTAAGCTGAATCGTTGCGAAGGGTGGGGCGGGATTCTTCTTGACGCAGGAACCTCGGCAGCGATACAAGGAAGGTGCAGTCGATTCGCCAGGAGAAACTCATGGACCACGAAGCACCATCTGTTCCCGACCAAATCCGCGAATGGCTGTGGCGCGCCATCGAAGCCGGCGCCTCTGATTTGCACCTCATCGTCGGCTATCCTCCCGTACTGCGCTTGCACGGCGACCTCACCGAGTTGCCCGAGCCCCCCTTGAACGTCGATGACGCCGAGGCGATGCTCCGTGACCTGTGTCCGCCGGGAGCCAAGGTCCAACTGCAAACCCAGAAGAGCGTGGATTTTTCTTTTTGCCTCATCCGGAACGGCCGCATCCAGCGCTTTCGCGCCAATTTGTTTCACAGCGGCAAGCGACTGGGAGCCTGTTTGCGGGTGGTGCCGGTCAGCATCCCGGATTTGGCATGGGCCGAGTTTCCGCAGCCGCTGGCTCAACAGCTGGCCTTCATGCGCGACGGCCTTGTGATCGTGACCGGGTCCACGGGCTGCGGCAAAACCACCACGCTGGCGATGCTCGTCAACCTGGTGAACAAGACCGGCGGCTACCGCATTATCACCGTGGAAGAGCCGGTGGAGTACAGCTTTCCCCGGGCCGCCAACTCGGTTGTGACGCAGCGCGAAGTGGGCACGGATGTCCTGACTTTTGCGGACGGCCTCAAGCACGGCCTGCGCCAGGATCCTCAACGTCATTCTGGTAGGCGAAATCCGTGACCGCGAGACGGCCCAGATGGCGCTGAGCGCGGCGGAAACAGGACACCTGGTGTTTACGAGCCTGCACACGCGCGACGCCAAGGGGGCCATCAGCCGCTACGCCGACCTGTTTCCCCAAGATGTGCAGAAGGACATTCGCGTGCAACTGGCACTGAGCTTGCGGGCCATCGTGAGCCAGCGTCTCTTGCCGGCCCTCCAGGGCGGGGCCAAGCGCCACCTGGCCCTGGAAGTGCTGGTCAATACGTATCCGATCGCCAGTGCCATCCGCACCGGCAAGCTCGAGAGCATCGACAATTACCTCATGACGTGCCGGGGGGACGGCATGGTGAGCATGGACGAATCGGTGCGGCAATTGCTGCGGGCGGGCAAGATCAGCCGCGCGACAGCCGAGCAAAATGTCCGCGATCCCACTTTCCTGGGGTCGTAGTCCTGCAGGGAACCTGCTCACGCGGTCGCTGGCTGGGGCAGTCCGAACGGAACGAAACTTCTGGAGTGGCTCCGCACACGTACGTGTCCATTCTGGCGGCGGTTTTTTTGTCTGTCGCAGGTAGAACGCACCGGAAGTCGGCCGGAACCACGACAGGCAATAGAAGCACTTCACGGCGGCGTTTGGTTGAGGTCGAAACACACTGGAAACGGCCACCCAGACCCCTGGACCCCATAGTAAACACACCGCCTGCCGCCCGCTCACGCCCGCTGCGCCCTCCGCTCCGGCACGGCAGCCTACGTCTCCACTCGCTCCGCTCGCTCCGACTCCGGCTGCCGGCCTGCGCTACGGGCTACGCAGGCGTTCGCTCCCCGCTTGCTTGCGGGACCGGCTACCGGACGGGAACTCGGACAAGCCGAAAGCCGAGGATGCCGTACCGGTTGCCCGGGATGACCCTGCCGCGGATCGCCGCGCGGCAGTCCCCGGCATCGCCTTGCCAGCAGCCGCCCCGGTTCACCCGGAGCGAGGCCCCTTCTTCGTAGAGATCTTCACAATATTGCCAAAGGTTGCCATGCATGTCATACAGCCCCACCTTGTTCGGCGCATACGATCCCACTTTGGTCGTGCGACCCAGGAACGGCCCCCTGTCCGCCTTGCCGAATGGACGGAAGTTCGCCTCCTTCGACGACAGGTCGTTCGTCGGCTTGGCGAAGTAGAAATGGTACGAACACTCTTCCTCCGACGTGGCTCCTCCTCGACAGGCATATTCCCACTCCGCCTCACTCGGCAAACGGTACTGGTAGCCCTTCCCCTTCTCTTTCTCGTTCAACTTCTTGATGAACTCCTGCGCGTCGTTCCACGATACCGTCTCTACCGGGAAGTGCTTCAGGTCCTCATCCTTGATGTCCTTCACTTTGTCTTTCTCCTTGCCGTCGCGGGAGAACCAGCTTGGATTGTTGCCCATCACTTCCTGCCACTGGCCCTGCGTCACCGTGTGGATCGCGATCTCGAAGTCCTCCTTGATCTCCGTCTTCTTGGCGGAGCCCTTCACGCCGTTCCAGCCCATGTAGAACGTCGCCTTCGGCAGCGGCACGAACTTCATGCCCAGCGGACCGTCCTTCGGCTTCGCGGGCTGGGCCCAGACGGGGTAGGCGGTCAGAGCGGCGACGACGAGGCAGGACGCAACCAAGACGCGATGCGACAACATGACCCGGCTCCATTCAAGAACGCGATGACAGGGGTGAACGTGGTAACGCACTTCTGGGGCACACGAAACAGCACCTGGCCGACGCCCCTTGCGGGGCGTGGTCCAAGCGCTGCCTTCGTGGGATACAAGAGCCTTTTCGGCTCAGGGTTGCGGTTTCTTGGAGAGCAGCACGGACTCACGCGAGTCTTCGGGTTGTCTCCGCGGTCCATGTCGGACCGCGGCATGGCGGTTCGCTTCTCCTCGTACCTGGTGGTAGACCCGCCCGACGCGGCGCCGGGCGGAACAGTTGAAGTGTACCGTGGTTGGCGTCGCCAGGAAACGAAAAAGCCCCGGCGTCGTGATGTCGAGGACTTGGGTCGAGGTCAGGCTACTTGGGCGAATGTCGGATCCCGGGTTGGCGGCGCGGCTGGCGTGTACGGTGGCGATGGTCGTCAACCGCCGCTGGAAGCTGCGTGTTCCGGCGTTTGGTAGTGTCGTCCCACCGTTCGTGGCTGTGGGCTGGACAGCGGGTGCCAGCTAGAATACGCAGACAGCGCGGGCGGCCCCGTGCCAGACACTTCGGGGAGGGACGGGATCATGGCGATTCGCAAGGACTCCGTGCCGATGGCGGACCCGCACGGCACGCGGGCCTGCCCCAAATGCGGCCACCCCAACACCACCGCCGGCACGAAGACGGTTCAGGTGGAGATGCGGCCGGTACTCACCGCCAGTGTGTGTGCCTTCCCTGACGCGCTCGCGGAGGTGAGTTGCCTGAAGTGCGAGGGATGCGGCCACTGGATCTGCTTGGACTACCGGATAGAGCTGGACGACAACCCAGAACTGGACCTTACTGACAGCTGCGCAAAAAAAGCATCGTTTTCGCGACTGGCGCATCTAACTTTTCATGAGCAGACCTATTGGATCCTCTGAAGAACTCGAACGCCGGCGGCGCCGTGCTGTCGAACTGGTGACGCAAGGCGAGCGTCCAACGGTAGTTGCGCGATTCCTGGGCGTGAATCGCTCGTCGTTGTATCGTTGGCGGCAGCGCGCCACCCAGAAGGGACCCGCGGCGTTGGCTGCCCAACCGCATCCCCATCGGCCTTGCCGACTTTCGGACGCGCAATTGAAACGGCTCGAAGAGCTTTTGTGCCAGGGGGCGCAAGCCCACGGCTGGCCCAATGCCCTTTGGACCACGGCACGTGTCGCCGAAGTAATCCGGCGTGAGTTCAATATCGGCTTCCATCATGACCATGTAGGCCGTTTCCTTCGCGAGCGCCTGAACTGGTCGCCGCAGAAGCCGCGCCGTGCGCTCGCGAACGCAATGAAGCCGCCATTCTCGATTGGCAAACCAAGGAATTCCCGCGCATTGCCTTGGAAGCCCAGAAGCGTGAGGCGCACCTGGTTTTTCTCGATGAGTCCGGCTTCATGCTGACTCCCAGCGTGCGTCGTACCTGGGGCCCGCGGGGCAAAACGCCGATTCTTGACGCCTTCGATCGCCGTGACCGCATTTCGGCGATCAGCAGCATTTCGGTTAGTCCGCGCAACCGTCGCCTGAATCTGCATTTCGATTTGTTGCCGGATAACACAACGGTGCATGCGAAGGATGTCGTCGATTATCTTCGGCATTTGAAGGCCCAAGTGCATGCGCCGTTGACGGTGATCTGGGACCAGAGCACGCTCCATGACAAGTCGAAGTTGGTGCAAGCATTCCTGGCAGAGCATCCGGAAATCAAGACGGAAAAACTGCCGTCGTATGCACCGGAGATGAACCCGGACGAATTGGTGTGGGCCTGGACCAAGTACGCGAGGCTCGGGAACCTGGCAGCAGCCAATACGGATTGGCTGCGCGACTATCTGATCACTGAGTTTACGTACGCCCGCGAACATCCTGAACTCCTGGCCTCCTTTATCGAAGGAACCAATCTGCCACTCAAATTGTGATTTGGTGCATTGGTTCCGCAGCAGTCAGTAATACCGACTGACTCAACGGACCGGTCGGACGAATGCCAGCAGTATGTCCTCGACGTTGTTACGGATGACGCAGGGCCGGGTAGGATACTGCCGGCGGTACCGCAGGTCATATCACTCCGAGTGCCGGCGGCCGGTGACAGGTGAATCACGGAACGCCGCAATGCTGCCGTGGTCGGGTGGTCGGCCCAGGCTTCGCTCAACCCAGGTTCACCTCAACCCGTCAACCCGTCCAGAACCGCATCGCCGGTTTCGTGGCCTTCGCGCCAGGCTGCCCCGAAAGCCTCCTCGCCGAGAGCCCCGCGTAGCTCGGCCAACTCTTCCGCCACGGTTCGCGCAAGCAAAGGCGATCTCGGGGCCGGCAAGCGCTCGCGGCGAATGGCCGCGGCGGAAAAGAACTTTACCGCGTCGGTTAATTGGTTGTCCGCGTGAGCCAGTTCAGCGGCCGCCTCCAGGCATTCGCAGGCGCCCAGGGGATCGCCAACGCCGAGGAAGCCTCTCGCCGCCTCACGCAGATGGGCTCGGGCGACGACACGGTTGCCCAGGCGGGTGTGGACCGCCGCCAGGTTGACTTGCGAACCGGCCACTCCCCAGCGGTCGTCCAACTGCCGCCGCAGCGCTAGTCCCTGTTCCATGCAGGCGCAGGCGACAGTGAGGTCGCTAGCGAATCGGGCAACCTGACCCAGGTTATTCAAGGAACTGGCCTGGCCGCGAATGTCACCGGCTTGTTGTCGCAGGGTAAGAGCCTCCTGATGATACGCTCTTGCGGAGTCGAGGTCGCCGCAGAAGAACGCGACCACACCGAGGTTGTTCAAACATAGGGCTCGTTCTGCCGGAGTGCCGGCACGCCGCTGAATCTCCAGCGCCTGAGTGTGCAGGGCCTGGGCCTCCGCCAACTCCATCAATTGGCGGGCTGCCATCCCGGCGCGATCAAGGGCGTGCGCCAGGTCGAGCTCCCGCCCGGTCGCGCAGCAGAGGGAGAACTTCTTCATAGTGACGACGCGCTCGGTGAAAATCCCCGGCAGCATAGTCCAGGCTGCCGGCTCCGACCAGAGCGGCTGCACGTGCCTCGCCGCTGCCGCCGGCCATTGGCAAGACGCGCTCCATCCGTTTGCGGCCGACCGCCGTGTGCCCCCGCATCCACCAAAACCGAGCCAGCGAACCGGCGAGTCTCAAGGCGCGTTCGCTGTCATCGCAGGCGATGAACTGTTCCAGCAGTACGTGCAAGGGCTCCCGTACGCTATCCAACCGCGCAAGCCAAATACCCTGCTCGGGCCCGAGCAAATGCCGATCGGCCTCGAGGGCCAAGACGTACAGTTCTTCAGAGTCACGGTCCATAGGCACCCCCGTCTGGGTCCGGCTCAAGCCGCTGCGAACGCCACTCGGGGACAACCAGAGCCGAGTCACGGTCGGCCACCACATGCAGTCCGAGATATCGGCCACCCCGTCGTAAGAATTGACCGCTTCTCGCTGGTGCATCCCCGGAAGTGAGCAAGCTCAATCGGCGACGCCGATTCCTGCGGTTTTTACAAGGCAGCCTGCGCCGTCACCGGGGTCGGGGTTGCACAAGATTGTAGGATACGGGCAGTCATCGCTTCGTCGAGCGGATTCTCGCTCAGTTCCGCAGCGGTTCGCGAATGGTCGCGATCTGCCGATCAAGGTCGGAATGCTCCCCGGCTTGTGTGAAGTGCAGCTCGCGGTGGATCAGACTCAGCGTGACAGCCGCCTCGTCGCACACTCGAATCGGCCGCCGGGGCTCGTTCTTGCCCGGCTCTGCTGACCCGCGCCGCAATCGGTCAATCGTTCACAAACTGGCCCGCCATCGTTGCCGGGTTCATGGCGAAGGGCATTTCCGAATCCGATATCCGGCCGCGTGAAAACGTCTTCACCTATCACGCTTGGCGAGCGCTGGGCCGGCAAGTGCGGCGTGGCGAGCATGGCGTCAAGGTGCTGACGTACGTGTCGATAAAGGGCAAGGAAGACAAGGACGGCATCGCCACGAACGACGTGGACGGCACGGACAAGCCGAAGCGCGGCGCTACGCGGCGCCCCTGGACGGCAACGGTCTTTCACGTCTCGCAAACCGACCCGCTTCAAGCGGACCCGATCGGCCACGCGGCCACGCGGGCTTGCGAAAACAGCGGCCATGTTGACCCGCGACTTATTCGCCCGAAGATAACAAGCTGCGGCTGTACGCCGATTCGCGGCTGCCCCGCCACCTGTACGACCGCGTGAAGGCGGCCGGGTTCATCTGGGCGCCGAAGCAAGCGCTATTCGTGGCGCCGGCCTGGACGCCGGCCCGCGAGGATCTGTTGCTTGAGCTGTGCGGCGAGATCGGCGACGAGGATACCAGCCTGGTCGCGCGAAGAGCGCGCCGACCGCTTCGAGGACTACAGCGACAAGCGCGCCCAGGACGCCGAGGGCGCACGGGCGGCCGTCGAGCGCGAAAACCGCTTGGCTTACGAACGGGCCATGCTGGGCGAGCAGGGCGGCATCGCAGCCGAGCGCCACGACATCCAGCCGGGCGGCCAAGTGCTCATCGGGGGCGAGTGGCTTACCGTGGTCAGGGTGAACCGCAAGGACGGCGAGCCCGTCAGCGTCAGCACCAACGCCCGATTCTGCAGGGTTCAGGGCATCGAGCGAATCAAGGACTACCGCCCGCTGACCGCGGACCTTGCCGAGAAGGTCAATGCCGCAATAAAGCTGCCGCCGCTGTGCAACTACCCCGGCGACGGCTTCCAGCCGATCACTCAGGCACAATGGGACAGCAAGCATGAGGACTACAAAGGCTCGCGCGTCATCGAGGCGAGCGAGAAGGCCGGGCGGCATCGCGTGCGATCCGGTTTCTTCAACCCCAAGGGAGGATGCAATAGCGTTTTGGTGTTCATCACCGAAACTGCCGCCCGCGAAGGTGCTGGGCCCGGTTCGCCCGGTGCATCAGCCCCAGCAGGGGACGCTGTTCGACGACATGGCCGACTGTCTCAAGGCCGGGGTGAAGGTGGTAGCGGCGCCGCCGCTCTTCCCGACGCCGGCCGACCTCGCGGCCCGCGTCGTCGAGCTGGCCGAGATCGAGCCGGGGCAGGACGTGCTGGAACCGAGCGGGGGGACCGGGAATATCCTGGCGGCCTGCTTTCACCTGAACGGCGCCGGGTTCACTGGCACCCCGGCCGGCGGGAAAACGGTGGCGGTTGAAATCAACGCCGCGCTCGCCGAGCACCTCCGGCAGGAATACCCGCAGGCGGACGTGCGGTGCGCCGACTTCCTGGCTTGCAATGGCGAGCTGGGCACGTTCGACCGCATCGTCATGAACCCGCCGTTTGCCAACGGTGGTGGAAAAGTAAAGTGGGAAGGAACGAATTCCCTCCCACCGTAAGTACTTGGCTCCGCAAGTCGATTAGAACAGGCTTTCGATAGCCCGGCCGTTACTGCCGGCGATCGCGAAGGGACGGCCGATCGCGTCGCGAACCTGTGTGCTCGGGTCGATGCCGAGGGCGCGATAGATGGTCGCGAACAGGTCGCCCACCCGGACCGGGTTTTGGTCCACCGCCATGCCGTCCTGGTCGGTCGAACCGTAAGCCTGGCCGCCGCGGATGGCGCCGCCGCCCACGACCACCGACCAGCACCGCGCCCAGTGGTCGCGGCCCGCGTTCTGGTTGATCCGCGGCGTGCGACCGAACTCGCCCATCCACACAATCACCGTGTTGCGCCACCGGCCACGATCGACCAGGTCCTTCACCAACGTGCCCATCGCCCGGTCCAGCGTCGGCTGCAGGCGCGTCGCGTGCGCGTCGAAGGTCTGGTTGTGCGTGTCCCAGCCACCCAGGTTGATCTCCACGGCCGATACGCCTGCCTCAACCAGGCGCCGAGCCATCAGGGCCGACTGGCCGAAGCCGGTGCCATACGCGTCACGTGTCTTCTGGCTCTCGTTCTTGAGGTCGAAGACCTTGCCTTCGCTCGAGGCGACGAGGCTGAAGCCCTTGTAGTAGATGTCGTTGTGCGCCTTCGACGCGTCGGCAAACTGGGCCCGCGTCGCCATCAGGGCGGCACGCTGCTCCGGATTCAAACCCGTCGTCGCCCCCGGTGTCAGCTGCGGCGTCTGCCCGAACGTGAAGTGGTCTTCCAACTCCAGGAACAACCGGCGGCGGCGCTGGATGCGATCGGCGAGCGCATCGCCGGTGCCCAGACCTGCGGGCGGTGCAATGTTCGCCGGCGGGCTGCCGGGGTTCTGGATCGTGAACGGTGCGTAGTTCATGCCAAGGAAGCCAGGACCGTCGGACGGGCCGCCGATCGAGATGTAATTCGGCAGCGAAATGTCCTGGTAATTGGCCAAACGCGGAATCTGCTGAGCCGCGACCGCACCGATCGACGGAAACGCGATCGCCGGGTTGGGCGTGTACGAGGTGTGCATCAGCTGACGGCCACGCATGTGGTCGCCTTCGGTCGTCGTCAGCGAGCGAATGATCGCCAGGTTGTTCATCTGCGCGGCGACGAGCGGCATGTGTTCGGAGATGCGGACGCCGCTGGCTGCGGTGTCTCTTTCGCGGAAGGTGCCGCCGGTCGGCCGGCCGGGCTTGAGGTCCCAGATGTCGATGGTCGCCGGACCGCCGCCCATCCATAGGACGATCAGGCTCTTGTTGTTGCGCCGCATCTCCTGGGCATTCGCCTGGATGGTGCGGAGGAACTGCATCGCCGGCAGGGCCATCAGGGATGCGCCCGCCACGTGCTTCATGAAGTGCCGACGATTCATGCCTGCTTCGTTCGCCATGGAATTACCCGCTTTCGGAGTCTGGATGCCCCGGGCGCTCGAACCCAGGGTCGCTATTAGTGTGGCCCCTAGAGGCACGACTGTCAAGAGGGCGCCCCCGCGGGTCCCTCGCTCCAATACATTCTTGCACAACTCACCCGTTTGGACGAGTGCTTTCGCGGAAAAGTTCCCGAATTTCCGCTGCCACCGGACTTTGGCGTGCCGTATTCAACTGGGACGCAGCGAGGAAGGCCGCCAGAGCAATGTGGACTCCTCGTCTCGGCGGGCACGGCAAGCCACGGCAGGGGCACAGGGGTATCGCAATGGTGAACGCGGGAGAACGGCCGGCGGCAGCGAGCCTGACTTCCGGCCGCCGGCGGGTGGTGATGACTACCTTCGGCTCCCTCGGCGACCTGCATCCGTTCCTCGCGCTCGGCCTGGGCTTGCGCGCCGCGGTCACGAGCCGATCATCGCTACCAGCGAATCCTATCGTGCCAAGGTCGAGACGCTCGGGCTGGGCTTCCGTCCGGTGCGGCCCGACGTTACGGTGATCGAAAGCGATCCGGAGCTGATGCGGCGATTGATGGACCTGCGCCGGGGCACCGAGCGCATCGTCTGCGAATTCGTCATGCCGGCGCTGCGCGATTCCTATGAGGATACGCTCGCGGCATCCGCAGGGGCCGACTTACTCATCGGGCACGTGATCACCTATGCCACGCGGCTAGTGGCCGAAAAACAGCGTATTCCGTGGGCATCGGTGACGCTGTCCCCCATCGGCTTCTTCTCCGCGCACGATCCGCCGGTGCTGCCCGGCGCCGAGTACCTGCGGTGGCTGCGTTTCATGGGGCCGACGTTGCATCGACCGCTGCTCGGGCTCGCCAAGTGGTCGGTCCGCGCGTGGGGCCGGCCGTGGCATCGGCTGCGTGCCGAGGTCGGCCTGCCGGCGGTGCGCGACCACCCCCTGTTCGAGGCGCTGTTTTCCCCGCGCCTGGTGCTGGCGATGTTCTCGCCATGGCTGGCCGACCGCCAACCGGACTGGCCGACCCAGACGGTGCTGGCCGGCTTCCCATTCCATGAGCGGGACCACGAAGCAGGGTTGCCGGGCGAGCTGGATCGCTTTCTCGACGACGGTCCGCCGCCAATCGTATTTGCGCTCGGCTCGTCGGCCGTGTGGGACGCCGGCACTTTTTTCCAGGACAGCGCCGCCGCCGCGGCCAAGCTGGGCCGGCGTGCGGTGCTGGTCATCGGCCGCGATAGCCGTAATCGCCTGGCCTCGCTGCCGCCGGGGATCTGCGCGGTCGACTACGCTCCGTATGCGGCCCTGTTTCCCCGAGCGGCGGCGATCGTGCATCAGGGCGGCGTCGGCACCACCGCGCAGGCGATGCGCGGGTCGGCCGATGCTGGTGGTGCCTTACTCGCATGACCAGCCCGACAATGCCGCGCGCGTCACGCGCAAGGGATCGCGCTGACGCTGCCGCGCAGCCGCTACGGCCCTGCCCGCGCCGCGGCGATGCTCGGGCGATTGCTGCACGAGCCGCGCTTCGGCGCGCGCGGCCGAGATTGGGGCCAAGGTGGAGGCGGAAGACGGCGTGGCGACGGCGTGCGCTGCGCTGGAACCGCTGCTGGCTGTCCCGAGCGCGGGCAGCAAGTCGGTGGCACGGTAGCGGCGATACAATGAAACGGAAATCTAGGGAGGACCAGCACCATGCCGCGAACCACGAAACCAGCCAAATCGGCCGCACCAGCACAACCGCCAGCGGCGGTCAACGGCATCAGCGGTGAGGTATTTACACTGAGCGAAGCGGCCGCTTACCTGCGTCTTGCCGAGGACGACGTTTTGCGGTTAATCCATGACCAGGGCTTGCCTGCACGGCAGTTGGGCAAGGAATGGCGCTTCTTGAAATGCGCGATCCAGGACTGGCTGCGCTCGGGGCCGCCGCCGCGGCCCAGCAGGGAAGCTCAATTGGCCATCATCGGCGCCGCGAAGGACGACCCTTATGCGGATGAGATGCTCAAGGAAATTTACCGTAAGCGCGGCCGGCCAATGACCGAGGATGGGGAATGATTTATCTGGACACCGACAGAGGTGCCAGGGCTCAAGGTGGAAAACTGGGCGGACTGAGCCGGCCTTGCCGGCCGCCGGCCGCAGTCGCCCGGCCGCGTGCATGGGGGGGCCGACCCGACCGAATCCAGGCCCCCTTTGTGCGCCCCAGTGTTACCTACAATTGAACCAGCCCGCGCCTGAGGGTCGGTGTGCCGAATCACACGACAGGGTCACCCGGCCCGCCGTTCAGCGCCGCGCCAAGCCGTCCGGCGGCATGAAGCGGGGGCCGAAGTCGTGGGCCAGCTCCTCGAGGCGAGCGATGAACGCGTCGGCGCCGAGCGCGGGCATAACCTAGCGGACCGCCGCGGTGTGGCGCCCAGCCGGCGGTGGCCAACGCGAAATCCAGCGTGGCACCGTCGGCCACGATCCGTTCGCGCAGGCAGTGATATGCCTCAATCACCATCAGCGATGTCATACGCCGCTGGGCGAGGTCGAGCTGCTGGGCATGCGACAGGCCGGCGCGGGAGAGCCAGGCTTCGCCGGGACCGCCCCACCACAGCGCTGCCGCCCGCGGATTGGGACGGCGATGGCGGCCGGCGCGGCGGTAAAAGCCGGCGCCCGACGCGGTGCCGAGCATCCCCTGGCGCACCATCTCCGCGAAGCCGGACTCCAGATTGAGCCGGCCGGCGAAGGTTGGTTGCAGCGCTTCGACCAGGCGGACCACCGCGTCCAGACCGATGCGATCCATCCATTCCAGCGGGCCGGGCGAGACGCCGAAGCGGTCCATCGCCGCGTCGATGCGTGCCGGTAACATGCCTTCGCGCAGCAGCAGCGCCGCCTCGTTGAAGGCCGGCAGCATGACGCGCATGACCAGCAGGCCAGGCCGATCGCCGACCGCGATGCAGAACCGGCCGAGCGACGCGATCCATTCTTCCAGGCGCCGCTGCACCGCGTCGGCGGCGTCGTCGGGGCGGGCCAGCTCTACGACCGCCTCCTGGCCGGGCGGGCCGGCGAAATGCACCACGGCGATGCGCCGCGGCTGCTTCAGGCCACTCCGCAAGCCGGCGACCGTGTCCGCGGCGCCCGTGCTGGCGAGGATCGTCGCTGGTGTGGCGACGTTATCGAGCTCCCGAAAACGCTCGGCACGCCGCCCGTCCTCGACTGTGTCCAGCACGAGGTCCACCTTGTCGAAATGCTCCCAGCGCGCCGTGCCGCGGAACAATTGCAGGCACTGTAGCGCCGAGGCCTTCGAGAGGGTGCCGCGCTGCACCTCATCCTCGAGCAGCGTCTGGTGCAGCTTGAACGCGGCACTTCCCAGGGCCGCGGTGTCGGGATCGTGCAGGACGATCTGGCAACCGCGCAGAGCGCCTGCTGGACGAACCCGAGCCCGGCCTCGGTCGCGCCGACGACGCCGATCGAGCGGAGGTAGCGCGCGGCGTCCGGCTTCGGTGCCGCGGCGCGGCGGCGATCGCGCTCGAGCCTGCAGGCCCAGCAGGTTGCGGAAGGCGGCGCTGTCGGCCAGCTCGGCGATGGCACTGCGTTCGTGGGCCAGGCCAGGCGCGAAATCGGTGTGGTCGCCGGCCAGCCGTAGCCCTTCGAGCGCTGCCCAAGCTGCGGGCAGGTCGTCCGGCAGCCGTTCCGTGAGCACGCGGCGCGCCGCGCAGGATCAGCCGACGCCCAAGGACATTGGCCTCCAGAAAGCGCTGGCGCCAGTTGCGCGGGCCGCGCCGACCAGTCGCGCTTCTCTGGATCGGCAAGGAGGGCGGGCGGATTGGAATCCTTGTCGTTGTCGACGGCGTCGATCAGGCCGAGCGCGAGCGCCGCCGCGGGCCGCAGGCGGCGGGCGCTGGCGAGCAGCTTCAGGCCGTTTTCCAAACCGATCAGCCGCGGCAGCCGTTGCGTGCCGCCCCAGCACGGAATCAGGCCCAGCTCGATCTGCGTGAAGCCGAGCAGCGTCAACGGCCGCTGCACCGCGACGCGATAATCGCAGGCCAGGGCCAGCTCCAATCCCGCGCCGAGGCATGCGCCGGCGATGACCGCGACGCTGGGCAGCGGCAGATCGGCGAGCTTCTGGCACAACCGATGGCCCGCGTCGGCGAAGTCGCGCAGATCGTTGCCGTTGGCATGAGCGGCGAGCCACGTGACATCGGGACCGTGTGCGAAGCTCGCCGGCTTGCCGCTGCACAGCACCAGAAGGCGGAAGCGATCGGCCTGCGCAACCTGGTCGAGCGTTTCGCCCAGTTCCGCCGCGACGGCGGGCGTCAGGGCATTGGTCTTACTGTCCGCGCAGTCGAGTACCACGGCCGCGACATCGTCGTCGAGATGCAGCACTCGCAGGTTCTTGCTTTGGAAGAACATCGCCACGCGGGACCCGTCAGGCTGAGGACGCGCTATCCCATCAACTCCGGCACGGGCCGGTGGCTGCCGACGAGGTATTGCGGGCGGCCCGCGAGGTCGATGAATTGCGTGGCGGCGACGTCGATCCCCAGACGCTGATAGAGCGTGGCGAACACGTCGCGGAAGTGAACCGGCCGCGTGTGCGGCTCCTCGCCCCAGCGCGTCGTCGAGCCGAGCACCTGACCCGAGCGCATGCCGCCGCCCGCCACCAGCGCGCTGCAGACCCGCGGCCAATGGTCGCGGCCGCCGTTGGCGTTGATCCGCGGCGTGCGCCCAAACTCGCCCCAGACGACCACCGCGACGTCTTTCAGCATGTCGCGCTGGTCGAGATCCTCGATCAATGCCGCCAGGCCCAAATCGAGCAGCGGCAGAGTTTCCCGAGCCTCGGGGAACAGATCGCGGTGCCAGTCCCAGTTGTGATCGCCGCGCAGGACCCGGCCAAAGGGCCAGCGACTGAACGCCAGCGTGACGCAGCGGGCACCGGCTTCGATCACGCGCCGGGCCAGCAGGAACTGGTCCAGGTGCGTCTTGCCGTCGCGCTCGTCCGGATAGGCGCGATCCAGCCCATAATGGCGGCGGACGCGCGGGTCTTCCCTGCTGAGGTCGAGCGCGTTGGCCAGCCGCGACGACGTGAGCACGTCGAACGCCTGCTGCTGATACCGGTCGATACCGGCCACGGCTCCGCGCGCATCGACCTCGTGGCGATAACCGTCGAAGCTCGCCAGCATGGCCCGGCGGTCATCGAGCCGACGAAGGTCGACGCCGTCGAGCATGATGTTCCGCCGATCGACCGCCTGCGCTTCGAATCCCGCGTGGGCCACGCCCAGGTATCCCGGCTGGCCCGGCGGCGTGCGCAGAATGAACCGCGCGTCGGCATCCACCGGCGTCAGATCGACGCACGCCGGCACTCCGGACACGCGCGTTCCCAGCGCACGGCTCAACACTGCGCCCATCGACGGCCAGTCGCCTGCCGGAAATCCCGCAACAATCGGCGAGGAATCCATCGGCGGATGCGACTCCCAGCCGGTCGAACACCAATGCGTATTGTGATCGTCGCGAAATCCGACCAGCGAGCGAATGATCGTCAGCTTGTCGGCGATTCGTGCCAGGCGCGGCATCAGCTCGCAGAGGGTGACGCCGGGCACGTTGGTGGCCGTCGGTCGAAACTCGCCACGGATTTCAGGCGGAGCATCCGGTTTCAGATCGAACGTATCCAGGTGGGTCGGGCCGCCGGGCAACAGCACCATGATGACGCCCTTCGCCTGGTTGCGCTGGCCGTTCTGTGCTTCCGCGCAGCAGATCTGGAAGTGCGAGTCCCCCGAGCGCGAGCCCGCCGATGCGCAGCCACGTGCGGCGCGACATGCCATCGCAATAACGCGACTGCGGTCCGGGGATCGTCAGCATGGTCAAGCCCTCGGCGCGGCCCGAATGCACAGACATTGCCAATGTACCGAATCCGGCCGCCACCGCAATCCTTTGCCGGCAAACGTGATTCCACCGTTTCGCGAGGATGGATACCCGATCCCTGCCAAGGGGTTGACCAAGGCGGGTATCCGAAAGATGATCGCGCGGCTGCACGAAGAACTTGCCGTTTACGAGGGTACCCGGGAGGTGGATTTGCCGGAGCCATCGCCCATGCCGTAGAGCGGACGCGGCAGGGCAATCGGAGTCTCACAGTCGCAATCGTAAGAAAGCAAACCTACTCAAGGCCGCCACACCGGATCGAGGTCGAGCACAAAGCTGGGCAGTTCGGGGTCGCCGGTGACCGACGCGGGTTGGTCGAGCACATGCGCGGGTTGGCCGGGGCGATAGATGTGAACCTGCTGTTTCTCAGGATCGATCAGCCAGCCGAGCTTGCAGCCGTTGGCAATGTACTCGTCCATCTTGTCCTGGAGCTTCTTCAAGGTGTCGCTGGGCGATTTCACCTCGATCAGGAAGAAGGGGCAGATCGGCAGGAACTTTTTTCTTTGCTCCGCGGTGATGGCGGCCAGTTGCTCGGGTGAGATCCACGCGGCGTCCGGGCGCGATTGGCGCCGTTGGGCAGGATAAAGCCGCCGCTCGACCCGGTGACTTTCCCTCGGCCAACCGCCCTGGCCCAGTTCCCCAACTGCCGGCACACTTCGGCGTCCTGGAAACCCGCTTCTCCGCCCGACGGTGCCATGATGATCAGCTCTCCTTCTGCAGTTCGCTCGAAGCGCATCTCGGCGTTCTGCTGACAGAAATCGAAATACTGGTCTTGTGTCATGGCGACGGCCGGCAACATCTGGAGGCGTATGTCCGGAAAATCGACGCCCCGACTCGAATGCCAGGTCGGCAAGACACCTGTGCTCATGGCCCACCTCTTGGTTGCCGGATCACGCGTCAGCCCGAAAACAGCGAGCTCGGCGGCATCGCGATCATTATCGGCCCTGCGACCGCGGGAAGCAAGTTCGGCAACGCGACGGGGCGTCACGATTACTTGCCTCGCCCGATCGCGCGCCGCAACAGGTTGTCCGTGATTTTCTGCACGCGTTCATCCGGACCGTGCGGCCGGCTCCAGTGCGACCACGGTAGCATGTGGCCCGGCGGCGAGCTCAGCGCTTGCGACCAGAATATGGTCGACGCGTTGAAGACGAAATTGCCCTTCGGCCCCGGATAGATGGTGGCGGTCCAGTGCTGTGGGCGCGTGCCGCCCTGGAACGCCGTCCCTTCCGCGATGATTTCCAGGCCGGCTAGGTCCTGGGGCGGGTCGCCGTGATATTCCCAGCCGATCAGGCCAGGGATGCGGTCGCCCTTCTTCATGCCGGTGCCGGCGAACATCCAGTGGTCCGGTTTCGTGACCGTCCAGTCGCCGCCGCCGTTGACCGGCTCGACGTTGCGCGCTCCGATCAGGTAGCCCTCGTCGGGACCGCGATGCGGGAAGGGGCCGTGTTCCTTGTCGCGCTCCTCCGCGGTCTTGTGCTTGCCGCCATATGGTCCGCCGCGGAACATAATGCGGTTGGGCCGGCCGTCGGTGCTCGGCTTCAGCGGCGTGACCCAGCAGACGGCGTTGCCCGAGAGGAACAAGAGATTCACGCCCGCGTCACGCATCTTCTCCACGCTGCGATACGCGCGGATATTCCAGTATTCGTCATGGCCGACGCTGACAAACGCCTTGCACTTCAACCCGCGCTCCGGCGCGAGCATGTCGCTGTTGGAGCAGTAGGCGACGTCGTAGCCTTGCTGCTCCAGCCAGTACGCCAGCGGGAATTCGAAGCAGAGCCATTCGCCCGAGCCGATCGATTGCGGGTTGTCGTAGATCTGGGCGTACTTGGCGTAAGGCCGATCGAAGCTGACGTCGCTCCAGGGCCCCTGGCCGCCCTTGGGGTTGGTGTAGACGGAATAGTTGTCGGGCCAGCGGTTATAGGCCTGCCAGGTGTTGTCGCTGCACTGCAAGAGCACGTCGACGGGCCGCTCGTCGCGGACGATGAAGACGACGTAACTCTGCCAGTAGGGCTCGGTCGGTTCGTCCGGCAACGTGGTGAGCCGGCCCAGGTAAACGCCGCTAACCCAGTCGCTCGGAATCTTGAGAGTCGCCGACGGTTCCCAGCGGCACTCGCGCAAGCTGCGGTCGCCGACCGGCGGCACCGGTTGCGGCTTGCCCGCGAAGGGCCCGAGCGTGGTCATCAGCCGCGCACCGCGGCCGCCGTAGTAACCGGTGCGAAAAATCTCGAGCTTGAACCGGGCCGCGGGCGTCGTGCTGACCATGAATTGGAGCGTATCGCCGGCGGCCACGGACTGCTGGGAACAGTAGCCTTCGATGAGCGGGGAGCGAAAGCCGCCATTCTTGTCGAGCTTGACCCGCGTGAGTTGCCAGTCGAGCGCACGGGCTTGTCATTCTCGGCTTGAATGACATTCTTGCATCCGGCCTTGGCGAGCGGCTCCCCGCACGATCCCACCGAGACGCCAGCCGCAAAAAGGAGCGTGAGCAGCAAGCCGAAATGGCGCGGGTCTCGCATTGTGGTCCACGTCCTCGCTCGGTTCGCATCGGACCGTTCTTGCCCGATGAAAGGCGGCGTCGAGTTCATGACGCTTCTCTTGAGCCAACCCCGCGCCGGCAGTGCGAACCTCTGGAACGGGGGTTGCGCCAGCGACCTTGCCGGATTCGCATTCGATCGCGATCATGCCGACCTCGCCAACAACACCGTACCCGGGACTCGTCAAGACCACCGGTACAATCCACATTTCCTGCCCCGGCAGGGTGAGCCGGCGCGGCATACCAGCAGCGCAACCGGTGCCGTAATGAAGCAAGCAATACTCATGGGCCGCAATTTGTGCATCCGCGGCCTTGATCGCCCGACTACGCCTTGCGCAGTTTGGCTTGGACCAATGTCCCGTGCGGGAGCGCCGCTCGTGGATCTCGCTTCTTCGGCCGCACGGACATGGCTAGCCCTCCGGCGTGCAAGTGCGCATCATTTCATTATCATACTTCCGCCGGAACGGACTTGTACGACGGCAGTCTCATACTCAGGTCCGTTCGTACCAGCTTCCCGGCAGCCGGCGGATGGCTTTCTTCAGCTCCAGCGTCATCAAATGGCGCGACAGCTCGCCGAGCGCGAGGCCCGTCTGCCGTGCCAGCTCGTCCACGCTGCGGCGCTCGTCGAGGGCGTCCCAGATGCGGCGCTGCGTCTCGTCCAGGTTCGGCGGCGGGCCGGGCGGTACGGCTCCCCCGAGGCGAAGCCCCGGCAGCGCTTGCAGGTCCTCGAGAATGTCGTCGGCGCCGCGGACCAGCTTGGCGCCCTGCCGTATCAGGTGCAGGCTGCCGGCGCTGGCGGAGCTATCCACCGGGCCGGGCACCGCGAAGACCTCGCGGCCCTGCTCGGCGGCAAGGCGAGCCGTGATCAGCGCGCCGCTCCTGTCGGCGGCCTCGACGATCACCACGGCACGGCTCAGGCCGCTGATGATCCGGTTGCGCGCCGGGAAGAGCGACGCCATCGGCTCCATCCGCATCGGCGCCTCGGTCAGCAGCGCCCCGGATGCGGCGACCTCGGCGGCGAGATCCTTGTGCTCGGGCGGATAGATGCGCGACAGGCCGCCGGCGAGAACGGCAAGCGTGCGACCGCCGGCCTGCAAGGCGCCGCGGTGCGCCGCCCCGTCGATGCCGCGCGCCAGACCGCTCACAACGGTCCACCCGGCGCAGGCCAGGTCGTGGCCGAGCCGCTCGGCGACGCGTTTGCCGTACCCGGTGCAGGCGCGCGAGCCGACGACGGCCACCGCCTGCTCGTCGCGCGGATCGAGCGTGCCCTTGACGTAGAGCAGTTGCGGCGGCGTCGCGATGACGGTGAGCGGCGGCGGATAACCCGGTGTGCCGAGGCGGCAAAGCTCGACGCCGTGCTGCTCAAGCAGGGCGCATTCGGCG
Organism: uncultured Gemmataceae bacterium; assembly: GCA_963834865.1. Classification (GTDB taxonomy): domain Bacteria; phylum Planctomycetota; class Planctomycetia; order Gemmatales; family Gemmataceae; genus CAWIDK01. The sequence continues at coordinate 431,001 of CAWIDK010000003.1, read as the reverse complement.
TCGATGTCGGGGTTCTGCCAGGCGGCGCGCAGCTGATCGGCGACTTTGGCGCCGAGGTAGGGAATCTCCATCAGCTCGTCGCGCGATGCCGCGAGTATGCCGGCGACAGTGCCGAAGCGGTCGAGTAGTGCGGCGGTCAGGCGCGGGCCGACCCCGGTGACGAGGTGCAACGCCAGGACGTCGCGTTCTTCGGCAGACAGAGCCACGGCTCGCCCTCACGCCATCGCTTCTTCGAGCACTTGCCGCACGTCCGCTTCCGGCACATCGTCGAACAGCGCCACCTCGCCGAGCCGGCGCGGCAGGATGAACCGCAGCCGACCGGCTAACGACTTCTTGTCGCTGCGCATCGTTTGGATCAGGCCATCGATTGGCCAGCGCTCGGGACGCGTCGGCAGACTGAACGCCTGCAGGAGCCGAACCTGGCGCTGCGTCACGTCGGCAGCAATCAGGCCGCGGCGCTCGGCGAGACGGCTGGCGCAGACCATGCCGGCCGCGACCGCCTCGCCGTGCAGCCAGGTGCCATAGCCGCCCGCCGTCTCGAAGGCGTGCGCGAACGTGTGGCCATAGTTCAGCGCGGCACGCACGCCGGTCTCCTCGCGCTCGTCCTGTTCCACGACGCGAGCTTTCAGCTCGCAAGAGCGATGGACTATGTGCTCGACGGTGCCGGCGTCGCGGTCGAGAATCGGTTGCACGCGCTTCTCCAGAAACGCGAAGAAATCGGCATCGAGGATCACGCCGTACTTGACGACCTCGGCCAGCCCGCTCCGATATTCCCGCGGCGGCAGGGTGTCCAGCGTCACCGTGTCGATCCAGACGCCGACGGGCTGATGAAAGGTGCCGATGAGGTTCTTGACGCGCGGATGATTGACCGCGACCTTACCGCCGACGGAGCTGTCGACCATCGCCAGCAGCGTCGTCGGGACCATCAAGAGCGGCAGGCCGCGGGCATAGGTCGACGCGACGAAACCGGCCAGGTCGCCGATGACGCCGCCGCCTACCGCCACCACCAACGTGCGGCGATCCGCGGGCAGGTCGATCAGCGCGTCGTACAGGGCGCGGGCAACATCGAGCGATTTCTGGCCTTCACCCGGCGGCCGAATCGCGAGCCCGGCGCGGAAACCGGCGTCTTGCAGGCTGCGGCGCACCGCGTCGGCGTGGGGAGCCGCGTTGGCATCGGCGATGACGAGCGCGGTCGTTCCCCGGCTGCGCTCGCGCAAACGCTCCGACCCGGTCGAGTGCGCCGGTCGCGATGGCGATGTCGTAGCTGCGCTCCGCGAGACGGACGCGCAGGGAAGGGGGGCTCATGGAAGTCCTGATCGCAGCCAGATGCAGGGGGACGGTCAGCCTGTCGCCATGCTACGGAAAAGGACCGTCGGAGCAAGCTGCGCGTTGGAGTCCCGGCTTTAGCCGGTCTTCTCCGGCTAAAGCCGGGACTCCAACGCGTGCTGCCGATTCACGCAATCATATTACGGCGCCTGCCATGACGCGGCGCCGGGGCCGATCATGCCCTTGTACTGGCGTTCCAGCGTGTAATTCTGTTCGGCGGTGCGCAGGAGCGGCGCCACCGCGTCCAGGTCGCTCTTCTGGAAGCCGGCGTTTTCCAGCAGCGACTGGGCCACCAGATGCGGGTCCGGCGGCGGCACAATCTTCTTGTGCGACCGGGGATGCTCCTTCTCATACTTCGCCATCTCGATGTAATGGGTCGGGTCGGCCGCCAGCGGATTGCCCTGGCCGCTGATCGGCAACGCGATCGGCAATGGCGGGTCCGCGACGCGCGCCTCGCGGCTGATGGCGGCCTCGCGCTCCGAGACCATCTTGCCCAGCTCGCTCGCCAGTACCGCGGCCAGCTCGGCCTCGGTCGTGCACTTCTGGACCAGGCCCGCGGTGATATAGATGATCGTGAAGTCGGGATGGAAGATTTCCGGATCCGGCGCGCCGATCGTCGAAAAGAACGCCGGCTTGACGACGCATAGCGGGTTCGACGCGACGAGCTTACGGCCGACCGCGTCGACGCGCCAGCAGAGGTCCTGTTCAGCGGGCGTGTAGTTCAGCTTCGCGCGTTTGACATTCTGGGTGACCGACGGCGGAAAGGGGCTGGTCGGCACCGAGGCGAGGTCGGTCGATTCGGTGCGGAACTGCTCCAGGGGTATGCACCCAGCCAGGGCCAGGAGCGCCAGCCCCGCCAGTTGCACGGCTCGTGACATGCCGAAACCTCTCCCGCGGCCCCTGATCGAAGGGAGAAGGTGTATAGCCGCAGTGGGAAGTTGTGTCAAGCCCGAGGGTGAGTCTTCGAGCCCTCGGGGTTCTGACCCCGAGGGCTCGAAGACTCGCCGATGGGCTTGGCTCGAGATTTCACTTCATCCGCCCTGTGACGATTTCATGCGCAAGGGCCGGGGCGTCGTAAATGGCGCGGATGGCCTCCGGAATGGCCGGCGACGACACGGCGACCGCGCGGGCCTGTTCGTCGGTGTAGACGAAATCCCAGACCAGCGACTGGATATTGCCGTCGAAGATCAGGCCGACCACCTCGGCATTGCGATTCACCACCGGGCTGCCGGAATTGCCGCCGATGATGTCGGCTGTCAGCACGAAATTGAACGACGTGTTGAGATTGAGCTTGTCCTTGCGCTCGAGCCACCGCGGCGGCAGGTCGTAAGGGAAGCGGTTTTTTTCTTCCTCGGCCTTGGCATACAGGCCTGTGAAGGTCGTCTGGAATGGGATTTTCTTGTCTTCCTCCACGTAGCCCTTGACCGGGCCGAACGAGAGCCGCAGCGTGAAGGTCGCGTCGGGATAGGTGCTGGCGCCCTCGATGGCAAACTTGGCCTTGGCGATCTTGTCGTAGGCCTGTTCCCTGGGCTCTTCGTATTCGGATTCAAGAATCTTGCGGACCTTGCGCGACTCCGGGTCCACGAGCCGAGCCAGCTGGATCATGGGATCCGTCGAGGCGTCGATCGCGCTCCGGCCGCCCGCGTACAGTTGTTTGCGGACGGCGACGTTGCCGAGCTTGGTGCCGAGGATGATTTCGGCAGCGCACTGGTGCGGCGATCTGCCGGCGAGGATTTTCTGGACGAGCGGATCTTCCGCGCTGAGCTGCTCGACAAGCCAGCCGAGCGAATCGCCGAACTTGGCGATTTCGAAGTCCTTGTAGATGGGCCGGCCCGAGAACAGCTTCTGCTCCAGCGAGGGTTTGCCCGACTCGCCGAACTCCTGCAGGCGTTTTTCGTTCGGCTTGGTGAACTCCTCGCCCGCCCGGACCAGCGTCCGCCCATAACCGAACAGAATCGTAAAGAACCCCGCGCCGCCTTCGAGCATGTTGTAGCGTTTGGCATTGGCGGCCCGGATTTTTTGCACCCTGGCGATGGTGTCCCACGCGGTACCGAGTTCCTTCAGGTCGGTGTTACCGGCCACCGCTTCGCGGAGCGCCTTCTCCTGAGATTTCTTCGTCGCCATGATCGACGGATCCTGCAAGCCGGCGAGGCCCCAGTAGCGCGCCTTGCGGCTATTGGCGACGCCGAAGTAGAGATCCTTGGCCTTGCGCTCGTATTCCGCGCCGCGGCCGCTGTAGATCGACAGCATCACTTCAAGCCGATTCAGCCGTTGCAGGGCGAACGGGTACATCCGGTCGCGCTGGTATTCCAGGTCGGCAACGGTGTTGAGCCGGTCGGTGTGGCCGGGGTGGCCCGAGACGAACGCCAGCTCGTTGTCGTGGACGCCGTCCTTGCTCCATTTGAGATAGTGCTCGATCTTGGCCGGTTTGCCGTTTTCGTAAACGCGGAAGAAGCAGACGTCGAGGTCGTAGCGCGGATAGGCGAAGTTATCGGGATCGCCGCCGTAAAAGGCGATCTGCTGCTCGGGGGCGAAGACGAGCCGAACGTCGTCGTAGCGCTTGTAGCGATAGAGGTGGTACATGCCGCCCTGGTAGAGGGTGACGACGTCGCTGCGCAGCCCGGTCTTCTTGAACGATTCTTCCTCGATGGTGGCGATGACGCCGCGTCGCGCCTCGTACGCCTGTTCCGGCGTCAGCTTGTCATTGACGGCCGCCTTGACCCTGGCGGTGACGTCCTCGATGCTCATGAGGACGTTCAGCTCCTCGTCGACCGACTTGAACTCGTCGGCGAGCGTCCTGGCATAAAAGCCATCCTTGACGTAGTCCGTGCCCTTGCTGCTGAGCTTTTGCAGGGCGCCGAGGCCGACGTGGTGGTTGGTCATGACCAGGCCGTCGGCGGACACGAACGAGCCCGAGCCGCCCGTGTTGAAACGCACGGACGATTTTTGCACGTGCTCCAGCCACTTGTCGGTGGGGTCAAAGTCGTACTTCTGCTTGAGCAGCTTGCGCGGCGGGTTGTTGAACAGCCACAGGCCTTCGTCGGCGGGTAGGGGATTGGGTTGCATCACGGCAATCACGGGGGTGAACACGAGAAGCCAAAGAAATCGTTTCATGATCCGGCGGCCCTCCTCGAGGCGAAGCGAATGGGGATGGATTCACGTTGTGTATTACCGCGGAGGCGACGGCTCTGTCTCCCGCGGCGGTCGTTGCAAGCCTTGCCAGAAGAGGATGAGGGCAAGGATGGCGAACGTGATCAGCGACAGAATCTTGGCAGGTCCCGACTCGATCCAGGCGTCGCGCAGGATGCTGTCCACGCGGTCGCGCAGGTCAGTGCGCTCGCTCTCGATCGACGATTCGGCCTCCAGGCGCACGTCCTCATCGGGCGCTTGCAGTCGCTCGCGCGTCAGTTTTGCGATGCTCTTGGCAGTCTCCAGTGCCTCCTGGGAGATTTGGTCCTTCTGTTTCGGGCTCGTCCGGGAGGCGCCGAGGGACGGGGCCGCATCGATCAGGCGGTTGAACGCGGGGACGGCGGCAGAGAAGGCGATCAACAGGCCGCACACGGTACCGCCGGCGATGTAGCCGCTCGACAGCAGCACGCCGGGACTGGTTTCCGTCTCGGCCTCCGACGCGGAGACGCCGCGCACCTTGTCGGCAAGCCAGCGGATCATGCCGCCCGCGAAGATCGGCGTCGACACGCTGATCGGCAGGTACATGCCGACGGCGAACGGCAGCGAGCGCACGCCGGCCAGCTCCAGGGCGATGGCGATCAGGGCGCCGATGCCGAACAGGCCCCATTCCAGCGTGCCGCCGAGGATGCCCTCGATGATCGACGCGAACAGCTGCGGCTGCGGCGCGGTAAACCCCTTGGGCACCTCGCCGTGGCGGTCCATCTTGCGCGATTCCTGGGCGATCGGGATGTCGGTGCGATAGCGCGGCCGGCCCGCATCGTCGACGAGATACCGGCCCGGTTTCAAATCCACCTGGTGGGCTTCCTTGTACTCTTTCGCATCCGCCTTGGTCACATGGACGACGTGATAGACGTTCTTGTCCGTATCGTCGTAGGGCTTGCCGACCTGCACCTCAGGAGCGTCTTTGGGGATTTCCAGCGTCACGTTGTCGGGGATGCCGCTGGTGGTGTAGTGCGTGCCGACCCAGTTCAGGAAGATCATCGTGCCGCCGATCACCAGCGCCGACGTGAGCGCGCCGATGAGAATGGCGTATTGCTGGGGTCGCGGCGTGGCGCCGATCAGGAAGCCGGTCTTGAGGTCCTGCGAGGTGGTGCCGCCGTTGGAGGACGCGATGCACACGACGGCGGCCACGGTCAGGGCGGTGAGCATGAACGCGTGCTCCGTCTTGCCGGCCAGGAAGAAAATGACGCACGTCAGCAAGAGGGTTGCGATCGTCATGCCGGAGATGGGATTGGACGAGGAGCCGATCTCACCGGTCAACCGCGACGAAACCGTCACGAACAGAAAGCCGAAGACCAGGATCATCAGGGCGCCGAGGAAGCCCTCCAGCGACAGGCCCAGGCCGAGCGCCGGGATACACATCATGACGATGACCATGCCGATGCTGCCGAACACGACGACGGCCATCGACATGTCCCGTTCGGTGCGCCGTGTCGCCCTCTGGCCGCTGCCGGCGGTGGCACGCAGATCGCGCACACCGGAGAAGATTGAACCCACGATCAGCGGCAACGCGCGGCACATGCTGATGATGCCGCCCGCCGCCACGGCCCCGGCGCCGATGTAACGTAAATAGTTGCCCTTGAGCTGTCCGGGCTCCATGTCGCGAATCAGCGTTCCCTGTGCGGGTGAAACCGGCACGTTGAGCTGCTCGCCAAATTGCACGATCAGCGGCCCCAGCACGAAATACGACAGCACTGCCCCGGCGAGCATCAGGCAGGCGATCCGCGGACCGATCAGAAAGCCGACGCCGAGCAATTCCGGCGACAGCTCGCCGCCAATCTCCGCACCTTTGAGGCCCTGCTTGACGCCGTCGGTGTCGGTGTACAGCCTTTCGGTCGGCGTATCCGCCCACAGCTTGCTGCCCGCCGTCAGAAACTTGTGGATCAGCGCGATGCCGAAACCGACGAAGACCATGCGCGCGGTCGCGCCGCCCTTCTCGCCGGCGACCAGCACCTCGGCACACGCCGTGCCTTCGGGATAGGTCAGCGTACCATGCTGCTTGACGATGAACGCACACCGGAGCGGAATCATCATCAGGATGCCGAGCAGGCCGCCGAGCACGGACACGGTCATCACCCGGACCCAGTGCATCTCGAAGCCGAGCAGCAACAGCGCCGGCATGGTGACGCCGACGCCGAACGCGATCGACTCGCCGGCCGAGCCGGTCGTCTGCACGATGTTGTTTTCGAGGATGGTCGCCCGGCGGAAGCCGGTGAGCTTCGAGAACGCGCGGAACAGCGTGATCGACAGCACGGCGATCGGCACCGACGCCGACACCGTCATGCCGACCTTGAGCACGAGGTAGAGCGACGAGGCGCCGAAGACGATGCCGAGGATCGCGCCGACGAGCACCGCCGACAGCGTGAACTCCGGCATCTGCACCGCGTCGGGCACGTACGGCTGATGTCCGACCGCGGGCTCCGGCGGCGGCAGCGACGGCACCGGTTCCGCCGCGGTATAGGCGGTCGACGACGGTTCGGTCTCCGACGACATAAGGCTGCTTCCTTTCCAGGGACGCTGTGCCATCACGCGACCTGGAAATAGCTTCGCGGTTCGGCAGCGCGAAAGCAAGCCCCGCGCGGAAAAATTGGGCCCCGTAGGTCAGGCTTGCTAGCCTGACGGTCAGGCTTGCTAGCCTGACCGTCAGGCTAGCAAGCCTGACCTAGGGGTGTCGGCTCGCCAGCTATCGTTCGTCTTGTTCATCCTTCGGCTGGTCGATGCGCGGACGATTGGTGAGGGTGCCCTGAACGGGGCCGGATGGGCGCTTGGCGAGAAATGGGTTGGCGGGCGGCACGGGCTCGGAATAGGCCAGCATGACAGGCGGCTCGTAGTGGGCCTTGACCTCGACGGGACTGCGGTCGAGGAACATCGGGTCGTGCGGCAAGCCCTGACTGCCGAAGAGTCCCTTGCAGCCCGCGAAAATGCCTGCTGCCAGGACGATGCAGACGAATCGGGCTCGGCGAGCTTTCCGGTTCATGACGCCGCCTGCAGCTTCACAATTCCCTCCAATCTTATCGGACCGCGCCAGGCGGGACTGGACGAAAAGTCGGCGAGCCCGAAACCGCGAAACCGCGAAACCGCAAGCGAGCTTCGATGCGAGTGATGAATGCGCGAACGCCGGTTCGTATTGGCCCCCGCGCCGCGCGTCGCTATAGTCCGCGCCGCGTGGGGATCCTGGCCGCCGGCTTGCACCGGCGGCGCAACGTTCGTGGGGCAGGCGTCCCGCCTGCCGCTGATGGCAGGCGGGACGCCTGCCCCACGACAGTAACCGAGCAGCGGAAGGAGCAGGGGTATGTATCGAGCACGACGCCGGCTGAGCCTGGCTTGCCTGACGGCCGTGGTTCTCCTGGCCGGGCGGGCTTGCCCAGTCCGGGCCGACGATACCGAGCATCGTGACTACGTCATCTTCATTGACGACAAGGAGGCGGGCCAGTCGCGCATCACGATGGTCCTGAAGGACGACGGCACGACCCACGTGGCGGCGCACGCCAAGGTCAAGGTCAGTTTCGTCTTCTGGAACGTCTTCTCTTACCAGGTCGAGTCGAGCGAAATCTGGAAGAATGGCCTCCTGGTCGAGCTGAAATCCGTCGCTACCGAGGACGGCAAGACCACCAAGGTTGACGTGGTGCGCACCGGCGAGCAACTCCACCTGCGCGTCAACGGCGGCAATCCGGGCACTCTGCGGTCCGACGTTTGGACGAGCAGCTACTGGAAGCTCGCCGACGCCCGTTACCACAACAAGGCGGTCCCGGTGCTCGACGCGGACACCGGCAACGAGTTCAACGGCCACCTCGATCTCATCGGCCTGGACGTGAAAAAGATCGGCAGCAAGGCCGAGGACTGCTATCACTTCCGCGTCACGGGCATTCCGGTGCCGATCGATTTGTGGTTCGACAAGCATCATCGGCTCGTGCGGCAGGAGTTCACCGAGCAGGGCCACCGAACGGTTGTCCAGCTCATCGCGGTACACCGGTAGAACGCGGCGAAGAAAAAAATGTCGAATGTAGAACAGGCAAATGTCGAATTTTGAACGAGGGAGTGTGCAGCGAGCCTGTCAAACTCGCCCCACTTGCTTTTTTGTCAGGATTGGGAGAATGCGCCCCTCGTGACCGAGGGCGTGCAAACCTCGCCATTGCCAGGAAGGTGTCCCATGTTGCAGCGCGATGAGATTCGCCATACGCTGATCGACCTGATTGAGAATGACATCGGCCAAAAGTTCGAGGACCTCAGCGACGGCAAGAACCTCCGCGAGGAGCTCGGCCTGGACTCGGTGGATGTCGTCAGCATCGTCTCGCAGATCGAGCGGCACTTCCGCATTCGCCTGAGCCAGCAGGAACTGGAACAACTGGTAACCGTCGGCAACCTGCTCGACCTGTTGCAGGGAAAACTCAGCGAGCCGCAGCCGACGCCCGCGCCGGAGCGCCGCCGCTGCCAAAGGCCGCATAGGGGCTCAGGATCGGGTTTACGTTTACGCCCGGCGGCACCTCGCAGGGACATGCTGTCGCTGCGAGTGCCGCCGGGCGCTAAACGTAAACCCGATCCGGTTACTCGCCGACGTACGGCAGAAGTGCCATGAAGTGCGCCCGCTTGACGGCGTCCTTGACGGCACGCTGGAAGGCGGCGCAATTGCCGCTGCGCTTGCGGCTGAACATCTTGCCCTGGCTGGTACACATCTTCTTGAGACCCTGCACGTCCTTGTAGTCCACGAACGCAGGACGCGGGCAGCCTTCCTTGGTGCAGAACCGGCAGCGGTTCTTGCGACCTCGACCGAGCTTCTTACGAACCATGCAACCCTCGCTGATGTATCGCCGGAATGGTTGGCGCTCCGGGGTAAACTCTCAACTTAGGACCGCCCCGCATGGCTGTCAACCGCGGGGCGCGACAAAAAACCGTGCCTCCACCGGTGGGCGATCCGGTGGCGCACGGCTGCGGGCGGTCGGCCCCGCCTGCCGGGCGGGGCCTGGGTGTGTCAAGGTCCTGCCCGGCAGGCAGGACCTACCGCCGCGTTGATTACATCCCCACTTCCTTCTTGACGTTCTTGTACCAGCTGCTGAACCAGCCGGTGGACGTCTTGTACGAGGCGTCCTCGATGATCTCGACGACCATCTTCTTGCACTGCACGTCGGTCTTCTTGCCCTTGGTCCATTTCTTGCAGTTCAGGACCGCGTCGTTGAACTCCTTCTCGTCGACCTTGCCGTCGTTGGACGCGGACGTGTCGAGGATGTCCTTGAGCTGGCTGATGACCTTGCTTTCGAGGACGTAGTCCTGCGCCTCGCAGACCTGGGCGAGCGCGGCGCGGGCGGAATCGACGCTGACGTTGTTCTGCAGCGCGATCTGCAAGATCTCACGCTCCTCGCCGCGGTCGATGTACTTGTCATCGTAGGCCCGCAGCTTTACCTCTTCCACGAATCGCTTCTTGACTTCGTCGGGGGTCACGGGTTGCTCCTTGGTCGTGTTGGGAACGCGCGAGGCCTGGTCGCACGCTTGCGCCAGCCCCGCGAACTCGGACGCTGGTCAATCAATTATTCGGAACCCCATCGCGCAGATTTTTGCAAAATAGCTGTTACGGGATAGATTATAAGCTTCCGATGCCGACCGTCAATTCCGACCGCGGAGTTCTTTTTATGGCTCACGACACCGGCGTTCCCGAACCGCTGCCGCCGGCCGCCGTCACGGCATCGGCGCCGGCGGTCGCGGCCGCCACGTTGAGTGGGCCGAGCCCACCGGCCATCCCCGGCGCGCGGCTGGCGCTGACGCTGCTCGTGCTCATCAACCTGTTTAACTACATCGACCGGCAGGTGCTGGCCGCCATCGAGCCGGAGATTCAAGACGATCTTTTCGCCGGCGTTCCTGAAGACATCGCGATGAAGCGCATGGGTTGGCTCCCGTTCGCCTTCCTGATCAGCTACATGGTTCTCGCCCCATTATTCGGCATCCTCGCGGACCGGTTTTCACGCTGGGCGCTGGTGGGCTTCGGCGTCATTCTCTGGACCATCGCCAGCGGCGCTTCGGGATTGCCCTGGACCGCGTGGGGCATCTCGCTTGGGATGGCCTTTACGCTGTTGCTGCTGACCCGCTGTTTTGTCGGCGTCGGCGAAGCCGCTTACGGGCCGGTCGCCCCCGCCATGATCGCCGATCTCTTTCCCGTCAGCAAGCGCGGCATGGTCCTGGCGTGGTTCTACGTGGCCATTCCGGTCGGCGGTGCGCTCGGCTACGCCCTGGGCGAGGGGGTCAAGGATCTGATCAGCTGGCACTGGGCCTTTTTCTGCGTCGTGCCGCCGGGGCTTTTGCTCGGTGCCTGGTGTTTCTTCATGCGCGATCCACCCCGCGGGCAAACGGACGCAGTCGAGGCCAGTCCGCACCAGCTCTCCATCGCCGACGTAGGCAGGCTGCTCCGCATCCCGTCGTATACGCTCAACACCATCGGCATGACGTTCATGACGTTCGCAATCGGTGGCATTGCGTACTGGATGGCAAAATTCCTCAAGCAGCACCATGTCGGAGACCTCGGCCCGCTCGGCCCGGTCACCGCGTTCGGTGTCATCACGGCCTTGGCCGGACTGCTCTCGACGCTGGCCGGCGGCATGGCCGGAGACTGGCTGCGCTCGCGTTACTCCGGCTCCTATTTCCTGGTTTCCGGTTGCGCGCTGATCCTCGGCTTCCCGATGATCCTGGGCGTGGTCTACGTCGACTTTCCGTGGGCGTGGATCTTCGTGTTCCTGGGCGTGTTCTGTCTGTTCTTCAACACGGGGCCGACGAATACGATTCTCGCGAATGTGACCCACCCCGCCGTCCGCGCCAGTGGCTTCGCGCTGAATATCCTCATCATTCACCTGTTTGGCGACGCGATTTCGCCGATCATGATGACCTGGGTTTCCGGGGGAGAATCGAACATCGACAATGGGTTCATCATGGTCGCCGTGGTCATGGCCCTGGGCGGCGTCGTGTGGCTGATGGGCGCGCGTTACCTGGAACAGGACACCCGCCTGGCGCCGACACGCGTGTAACGGAAAAAGTGTTTACGTTTAGGGTTCGCCCGCAGCGGGCGAACCCTAAACGTAAACAAGAAGAACTCCGGTCGCTTACGCTCCCGGCTCGCCTGCGGCCGCGATGCGGATGACGCCAGGCTGCCCTTCATCGCCGTCGCATTCGATGCGCCGCGGCAGGAAACGCTGGATCACCGCGGCGTTCGTCAAGACGTGCGACGACACGCACGCCGCGCGGAACTCGGAAGCGCCCGCGGCGAACGCCAGCGGCAAAAGGAGTTGGTCCGCGCTGTGCTCGTCCACGCCCGGCGGGTCGCAGTCGAGGAATGCTTCGACCTGAGACACCGCTTCGTCGGCCACGCTTTCCGCGGGCTTGCCGCGTTCGCCGAGCGCGAAGAACAGGGTCGGCGCCGGCTCCGTCGCCAGCTCGACAGCCAGCATCGTGCCGGGACCGCCCGGCCACGCTTCCTCGTGGACCTCCACCTCCAGGCCGCGCTCCGCCAATCGTTCGGCGGCACGGCGCCCCTGCCGGCGGCTGATGTGCTCCGGCAGACCGGCGACGCCGCTCAGAACCCGCGCGGCTCACCGGTTTGGGCTCACCCAGGCTAACGGCTCGCGGCGCGTCGATCGGCGCGATTTCCGCATGAATCACGCCGCCGCCGCGCGGATAGAAACCGGAGCGTTCCATCCGCAGCGACACGTTCAGCCCCACAAGGCTCATGTACGTGCGCCAGGTGCGGTCGAGGAAATGGAAGCACGGGCTGTGCGGAACGTGTGTACCGCCTTCGATGGTGACGTGGCTTGCCGCCTTCGCGAGCGCCAGTGGCAGGTAGACCGTGTGCAGAACGAGGCCCGTCGCGCCGGCCGTGCCGATGCGGAACCGATAGTCGCCGCCGGCGACCGGACCGGGCTCGAAGTCGAGAGTGGTGCTGCCGAGCTTCGCTCCCTTCAGCGTCGCGCTGCCGATCTCGGCGGCGGCCTGCACGCTCATGAGATGCTGCGGCTGCAGGCCCGGCTTCGATCGGCGCGCTCGGATGTTGCGCAGCCGAAACGGCCGGCCGGTAAGCAGCGACAGGGCCAGGCTGCTGCGCAGGATCTGGCCGCCGCCTTCGCCGAAGGAGCCGTCGAGCTGAACGAGATCGTTTGCCATGAAGAAGAGGATACCAAATGATGGGCCGGAGGTTCGGGTCAAATCCCTGTTTACGTTTAGGCGATCGGCAGGTAAAAGCGTACCCTCGCTTGCGCGTCGGGCTTGTGTCAGTCACAAGCCCGACGCGCAAGCGAGGGTAGTAGTTTAACTCCTGCCGCTCGCCTTAGCGTTCGCCCACAGTGGGCGAACGCTAAACGTAAACCGCTTACCGGAACGCCGGCTGGGCCGCCTGCAGCGCCAGCGGCAGCGAGGAGCCGGTTGCCAATTCATCAGGCGCCAGCTCCGGTGTCGTCGCGCCGGCGCGATTGGTGCGAATCGCCAGGAGACGCTGCAACGGCACCGGGCCGCCGTCCTGCACGAAGGCGCATTGACCCAGGCTGCCCGTACTTTCGGGCAAGCAGCCAACCACGACGTATTGCCCCGGCGCCAGCGTCACCTCCCAGCTCAGCTCCGGATACTTACGGCTTGGACGTTCGATGCGTAGCACCCACGCCGACTGTTCCGGCGACGGCTCGATCGGCAGCATCCGCTCGGCGGTCTCGACCTTCGGCGTAAAGCGCAGCCGGGTTCGCCCATCGTTGGTCAGCGTCGGCACCACCTCGAAACCGAACCGCACCTGGTCCGCTTCCAGCTCCGTCTTGTTGCCGTCGAGGACGATCTCGAAGCTGGCATGCGGCTGAACCGGGCCGAGATACTGCGGGATCATCTTGCCGTTGGGAACGATGAGTTCCTCCGGATCGGCGCAGCAGCGCGGCTTCAGCAGCAGCGTCTGGAAGCCGACCGGCGGCGTGCCGATGAGCTGGCCGACGCGCAGGCCGTTTTCGTGCAGCGTTTCGCGGCGTTCCAGGCCGACGACCAGTTCGTCAGTGTCTTGCCAAAGCTCGCGACAAAGATAGGCATCGCCGAACGGCAGTTCGATGAGCGCGGTCTGGATCACGATCATGTTGGGATCGACGGTGCGCCGGTGCGCACGCAGTCGGTCCAGGTGGGACCCGACGAGTGCGCGGGAGCGGTGCAGCCGCCCGCACAGCTCAGCAGCACCGAGGCCAGGACCAGCCAGCCACCGTGGCGCACGGTTCCCCTGACGGTCTGCGCGAGGGCCCGCGCATGGCCCGGACGGCGGCTGCACCCGGCGGTGCGGCCCGTGCCGGCCCACGATTCGGCGCGCCGCGGGACCCCCGTATCCCGACAGGAAGGGGCGGCCGATTCGGGCCCTGACGATGTCGATGGTTCCAATAGAGAGGGCGGGACGATAGCGGCGGCCGTTCGCCGTGTCAAGTCGATTTGGCCGGTTTTTCGTGGCCGGCGGGGGACGGTTTGGTATCCTAAACGACCGTGCATGATTCCGCAGTGTAGTCATCACGCTCCGCGTGATGACCCGGCACCAATGGAGAGGCGATATGTTTCCTGACATCTTCAAGCTCGCGGGCCGGGTGGCCCTGGTCACCGGCGGCAGCAAGGGCCTGGGCAAGGCGATGGCGCGCGGCCTCGTTGAGGCCGGGGCCGACATCGTCATCTCGAGCCGGCACGAAAGCGAATTGCGTCCCGCCCTGGAGGAGATCCTGCACGGCACCGGCCGGCGCGGTATCTTCGTCGTGGCCGACATGGCGCGGCGCGACGACGCCCGCCGCCTGGCCGCGACCGCTCTCGAAAAAATGGGCCGGGTAGACATTCTCATCAACAACGCGGGCACCAACACGCCGCAGCCGGTCGACGAGATCAAGGACGAGGACTGGGACCGCATCATGGAGATCAATCTCAATTCGATCATGGTGCTGACGCGCGCGCTGGTGCCGCAGATGAAGGCGCGCCGCTGGGGGCGCATCATCCACATCTCGTCGGTGATGGCCCTGGTCGCCAATCCCGGCCGCAGCGTCTACTGCGCGACCAAGGCGGCGCTGGTCGGCATGGCCCGGCCCGTCGCGCTGGAGCTGGGGATGCATGGCATCACGGTCAACTGCATCGCGCCGGGCCCGTTCCTGACCGATCTGCCCGGCAAGATCCTCACGCAGGCGGAGAAAGACGCCATGGCACGCATGACCGCGATGAACCGCTGGGCCGACCCGAAGGAGTTGGTTGGGCCGGCGCTGCTGCTCGCCAGCGAGGCCGGCAGCTACATCACCGGCGAGACGCTGGTGGTCGACGGCGGCTTTGTGGCGCGCTAAATCACAGTGCGCGACTGTGGGGCACGTTTCTTACGTGCCGATTTTCCTCGGGCACGTAAGAAACGTGCCCCACAAATTTGGTCGGAGGACTCTGTGATGCAGCGATTGACTTTCGTCCTGCTCGCCGGCGCTGTGGGCTGCCTGCTGGTAGGCGGCGTGCTCGCGCAGACGGGCTCGTTCACGGTACCGCCGGACAAGGCGATTCTCGTCGTGCGCGTGCCGGCCGACGCGATCCTCACGATCGGCGGCTTGCCGACCACGCAGAAGGGGACGGAACGCACCTTCACCACGCCGGCGCTCGAACCGAAATTCACCTATTCCTACGAGATCGTCGCCCGCTGGAAGGACAAGGACAAGGAACAGACCGCCACCCGCGTCGTCGAGTTTCGTCCGGGCCAGGCGAAAATCGTCGATCTGACCTTCGCCCAACCGGGCCCCAAGATCGAACCGAGGAAAACCGACGGCGATAAGAAAGTCACCGACAAGAAAAGTGACGTGGAGAAGAAAGTCGCCGACAAGAAGACCGACGCGGACAAGAAAACGGACTCGGACAAGAAGAAGACCGACGTTGACAAGAAGAGCGACAAATCGGCATTGGGTAGCCGCATTCGTGAGAATGCGGGTGACGATCCCGCATTCTCACGAATGCGGCTACGAATTGACCCGGCGTTTGAGACTTGACCAAGCACTACCGTCCGAGTTTTTTCAGTAATTCCTTGGTCTGGGTCCGCAGATCGGGAAATGTCTTGGGGTCGCCGGCCAGGACGCGCAGCTGCTTGACGATGTCGTCCCGGGCAAGGATCCGGTCACGGCCGATCAGCCCCAGGACCTCGACGGCCATGCTGCGTCCATCGCCCACGAGCTCCAGCTCAACGCTGCTCTTGGTCTTGACCTCGGAGCCGGACGCATCGAATTTGACCGCCTTGTTTTTGTACAGCTTGAACGTGTCGTCCTGCAGCACGTCGGCGAGGACGTTCAGCGCCGCATCCGGAGTCTCGCGCGTCTTGACGAGGCCGAGCAGATAGGCACAGTGAAAACGCGCCTCGCCGTTGTTTTTGTTCAACGTCTCGCCACAGACCTTGGCCATGACCGGGCTGGCCTGGCCCATCATCTTGGAGTCGCCGAGAAAGGCATTAAACAGCCAGGCCGCACGGAGGCGCAGCGTGCCGGGTTCGCGCGGGTCGGCGAGGAGTTCGAGCACCTCGGGAATCCGCTGGCGCACCGCCGGCACGTCGCCGACGCCGAGCCCCGTATCGGGATTGCCCACCAGCGCCTCGCCGGCGTCGATCCGCACGTCCAGCGGCAGGGCCGGGTCGCGCATGACCTTGACCAGCGCCGGGACGGCCGGCTCCGCGGCCGGTCCCATGCCGCCCAGCGCCAGGGCGGCATTGCGGGCGTTCTCCGGATCGGGCCCTTCGAGCACCTTGATCAGGCTGGGAATCGCGGCCACGCCATTTTTGCCCAGCTTGCGAATCGCCAGGAACGACGATTTCTTCACCTCCGGGTCGGGGTGGTGCAGGTCGGCAACCAGCACCGGCACAGCCGCCGTAGCTCCGGGCCCGCCAATCTTGCTCAGCGCGAGGGCAGCAAAACGGCGCACTTCGAGATCGGGGTCGCCCAGGATGGCCGTCAGAATCGGCACCGCGGCCTTGTCCCCCGGCTTGAGCGCCCGCACCAGCGGCTTGAGCCCGGCCTTGCGAATCTCCGCATCCGTGTCACGGCACATGGCCAGCAGATCGTCCAGCGCCGGCCGGACCAGCGCTGGATTGCCCAGGCTGACCGCGTACAGGGCGTTGGCCGCGTCGCGCTTGACCAGCGCATCGGAAGTCTCATCGTGCAGCGCCTGCACGAGCGCCGGGGCAGCCTTGGCGTCGAGCCGCCCGAGCGACCAGGCGGCGTTCTGGCGCACCACCTGTTTGGGGTCGGTCATCGCCTGGCCCAGGGCGGTGCGCACCGCGTCGGTCTTGCTGCCAAGCAAGCCAAGCGACAGCGCGGCACTGCGGCGCACGAACTGGTCCGGGTCGCGCTGCAGGGCGTCGATAAGCAGCGTCTCCAGGTCGGCGTCCACCGATTCGGTGCCGGCCGCGACCTCGCCCAGCGCCACGACAATCGCCTCGCGCGTGCCGGCGTCCTTTTCCGTTCGGTAGAGCTTCTTGAGCTCGGGCAACGCCGTCGAGGCGTACACCCCCAGCTTGCCCAGGGCAAAGGCCGCGCTGCGCCGCGTGGCGGTGGCGGTGGGATTCTTGAGCTGGTCGGTCCATTGCGCCGCGGTCTTGCCGAGGAATCTGGGCATCGGTTGCGCGGCCGCACGGTCCGCGGCTACGAGCAGCAACGCCGCCGCGCCGAGAATGGTGAGTTGACGCATCATGGCGGGGTCTCTTACGCGGGAACGGATCACACATCGTTTAGCGGCGGTTCGCAGAACCGCGCGGTTCTACGAACCGCCGCTAAACGGGTGCCGACTTATTGGACTTTCGGCAACTTGCTCTTCTTGTCCGCCTTGGCCTTATGCTCCAGGATGACGCGAACGGCATCCGTGGCGGCCTGCTGGATGATCTCCTGCTGCCTGTACTTCGCGGAAAGCTCGTGCAGCTTTTCCACCTTTTCCAGTTGCTCCTTGTCGAGCTTTTTCGCCTCTTTGAGACCCTCGGCGAACTTCTCCAGCGGCTTCAAATCCGCGCCGAGCGTTTCCATCTGCTTGTTGGATTCCGCGGCGAGCTTTTCCAGCATTGGTAGGGCGTTGAGCGAATCGATCTGCACCAGGGCGTCAATGCAGTTGACGACCACCGTGCCATTGGGATCGAGGAGCAGGTTCATGAGGAGCGGTTCGTAAGCTTTGGCTTTGTCGGGGATGTGGGCGAGAATCGCGGCGGCGTGGGCGCGGTAGACCGCGTGCTCGTGAGTGAGCAGCTTGGCAACCTCGGCGATCGCCTCAGGTGCATCCACGTAGAACATTCCCGTAATGCAAGCGGTGGCCACGTAGAGGTCCGCATCCTTCAGCCCGTCGGCGAGCCGAGCAAAGATCTCCTTCTTGTCCCGCTCCGCGAGTGCTGGACCGAGTTTGCCCCCCGGCCCGATCTTCATCTTGGATTGCCCAATCATGCCCAGCGAATTGGCGGCCTGAACCTTAATGGCCGGGTCGGCGTGGTTCAACATCTTGACCACGGCCGCCAGATGGGTGCCCTCGAGCTTTTCCTTGATCGTCATGATCGCCATGTGGGCCCAGAGCTGCACCGACGGTTCTTCGATCTCCCGGTGCGCGACCACCTCGAGCGCCTTGATCGCCCGCGCCTGTTCCGGGGTGCCCGCCGCCCACTTGAACTTCGCCAGCGACTGGACGGCCGTGATGCGGACCTCCATCGAGTTGTCGTTTAATCCATTGATGAACGCCGTGAGGTTTTCTTTCTTGGGCGGCGGGAACTCCTCGCTCTTAGCTGCCGCCTTGTCGACGTGCTGCTTGACGAAAGTCATGGCGGCGAGCGCCGTAAGCCCCGCCTGGCGTGCCTGCCAGGTGTCGCGATCGCCCGCCACGCGGATCACGTCAGGCATCGCGTCCTGGGTGGCGGCGAAGGCCTGCATCGAAAGCGCGGCCAGCGCCTGCACGGCGGCGGTGCGAACCATGACCTGGTCATCCCTGCAGAACGCCTTCAGGATGGCGACCGCGTCCTTGACTTGCTTTGGATCAGGCTCCGCGACAGCGCTGAGGATCGTGCCGAGCGCGATGGTGCCGTTGATGCGCACGCTCAGGTCGATCGGCCCTGGCTTGTTATGCTTCTTCAGCTCAGTAATGATGGCCGGCACCGCATCCTGCACTTTTTGGCTCCGAAGCCGAGGATCATGCGCATGGCGTGTTCGCGGCGGCTCGGATCCTTCGACGAGATATCCTTGATCCACTCATCCAACTTCTTGCCGGCGACCTCGGTGACCTCCGGCATCTTCTTGGAATCGGCGGCCTTCTCGTCTTTCTTCTTTTTCGCGTCCTGGGCCAGGCCGGCGGTGCAGACCAATCCGAGCGCAACCAGAGTGAAAAACGCAAAGCGCATGGACAACCTCATTCAAACGATTCTTCCCCACCCTCAGCGTACCACGGTACAGGGCAGGGGGGCAACTAGAATTGCGTTGGCCGGAAGTAGCGACCCCTGCCGGCTTGTCCGGCAGGTGAAGCAGTTTGGGGGCTAGACCGCGCCCCGCCCGCCTTCGCTCGACCCCTGCCGGCTTGTCCGGCAGGTGAAGCAGTTTGGGGGTAGATCGCGACCGCGATTAGCCCCCCAAACTTCTTCACCTGCCGGACAAGCCGGCAGGGGTCGTCAGGTGCGTTCCATGTTGGGCTAGCCACCAAACTATTTCACCTGCCGGACAAGCCGGCAGGGGTCATTAGCAAATGTCGCCTTTACCGCGGCGCCGGCCGGCGCGGCAGATCGTACCACACCTGATCGCACGCTGTGCGCTCCTCGTCATTGAGCTGCACATCGACCGCGGCGAGGCTCTGGTCAAGCTGCTCCGGCCGGCTCGCGCCGATGATCGCCGATGTGATGCCCGGCTGGGCGAGCACCCAGGCGACTGCCATCTGCACCAGCGATTTGCCGCGCCGCTTCAGCACCTCGTCCAGCCGCCGGACCGCTTCGAGCTGGGCCTGCTGCCAGTAGCGTTCGCGGTAAAGCTCGCCGGTCTTGCCGAGCGTGAAGCGCGTGCCTTCTTGCAGCTGGTCGAGCTTCTGATACTTGCCGGTGAGGAAGCCGCCGGCCAGTGGGTTATACGCAATGACGCCGAGGCCCTGGTCGCGGCACAGGGGCAATAGCTCGCTCTCGATTTCGCGCCAGAGCAGGTTGTAGCGCGGCTGAACGCAATCGTAGCGGGCCCAGCCGTGCCGGTCGCTGATGCCAAGCGCCAGGGCGACCTGCCACGCCGGGAAATTGGAGCAGCCGAGATAGCGGACCTTGCCCTGCCGCACGAGGTCTTCGAGGGCGCGCAGCGTTTCCTCCGCCGGCGTGTCGGGGTCGGGGCTGTGCGGCTGATACAGGTCGATGCAGTCGGTCTGCAGCCGGTGCAGGCTATCCTCGCACGCCCGCAGGATGTGCCGGCGCGATAGGCCCTCGTCGTTGGGCCCGGTGCCGACGCGCATGCGGCACTTGGTCGCCAGCACGTACCGGTCGCGCTGCCCCTTGAGCCAACGGCCGACGATCTCCTCGGTACGGCCCGCGGTCTCCGGGCTGGGCGGCACCGGATAAACGTCGGCGGTGTCGATGAAATACACCCCGCGGTCGGCGGCCTTGTTCATGATCGCGAACGAGGTTTCCTCATCGCACTGATGGCCGAACGTCATCGTGCCGAGGCAGATTTCGGAAACCTTGAGGCCCGTGCGACCCAGCCGGCGCGTGTTCATGGTGGTGTTTCCTGGGTTTACGTTTAGGCGAGCGGCAGGAGTTAACTTACCCTCTTACCCTCGCTTGCGCGTCGGGCTTGTGACAGACACAAGCCCGACTGCGCAAGCGAGGGTACGCTTTCACCTGCCGATCGCCTTAGCGCTCGCAGGCTGCCGCTGCACGACGGCCTGCGAGCGCTAAACGTAAACGGCGATGCGCAAAATCCCCGCTAAGATTCACTATATGTACCGCGCCGCGTTGCCGATCGATGCCGTCCTCGCCGAAGTGGTCGCCGCCCTGCGGCAGCACTCCGCCGTGGTGCTGCGCGTGCCGACCGGGGCCGGCAAAACCACCCGCGTCGCGCCGTGCTCCTCGACGCGGGACTAGCGGCCAACGGCCAGATCGTCATGCTCGAACCGCGGCGACTCGCGGTGCGGGCCGCGGCGCGGTGGATGACCGCGGAGCGCGGCGGGCGGCTCGGCGGCGACATCGGCTATCACGTGCGCTTCGATCGGCAGGCCGGCCGGGACACGCGCCTGCTGGTGGTCACGCCCGGCATTCTGCTGCGCCGCCTCCTCGACGATCCGTTCCTCGAATCGGTCAGCGTCCTGATCTTCGATGAATTCCACGAACGCGGCCTCGAAAGCGACCTGGCCCTCGGCATCGCCCGGCTGCTGCAGCAAACGGTTCGACCCGACCTGCGCCTGGTCGTGATGTCGGCGACCCTCGCAACCGAGCGGATCGCGGCGTACCTCGGCGGCTGTCCCGCGATCACCAGCGAGGGCCGGCTCCATCCCGTCGACATCGTCTATGAGCGCGCTCGCTCCAGGATCCCTGGCCGGAGGCGGCGGCACAGGCGGCGGAGCGGCTGCTCGATCGCACGGACGGCGATCTGCTGGTTTTCCTCCCGGGCTTGCAGGAAATTCGCCGAACCGCGGCCGCACTCGAACGCCGTGCGCGGGACGAAGGCCTGCTCGTGGTGCCGCTGTACGGCGACCTGCCGGCCGAGGAGCAGGATCTGCGCTCCTGCCGCAGCCGCGCCGCCGCATCGTGCTGGCGACGAACGTGGCGGAAACCTCGGTGACGGTCGAAGGAATCAGCGGCGTCGTCGACACGGGCCTTGCGCGGATCATGAGCTTCGATCCCGACCTGGGGCTCGATCGCCTGGAACTGATGCCGATCGCGCGCGATTCGGCGGAGCAGCGGGCCGGGCGCGGGCCGGCTGCGGCCAGGCACCTGCGTACGCCTGTGGAGCGAAGCGTCGCATCGGCAGCGGCCCGAGCTGACGGAGCCCGAGGTGCGGCGCGTCGACCTGGCGGGGGCAGTCTTGCAGCTACTTTGCCTCGGCGAAACGGATTTGCCGCACTTCCCGTGGCTGGAGCCGCCGCCGGAGGCGGCGGTCGAGCAGGCGCTCGCCTTGCTCCACCGTCTGGGTGCGGTTGCGGGGCAAACCGTGACGACGCTTGGGTGCCGGCTGGCGGCGCTGCCGGTGCATCCGCGTCTGGGACGGATGCTGGTCGAGGGGCATGGTCACGGCCATCCCGAACGCGCGGCGCTGGCAGCCGCACTACTTTCGGAGCGCGATCCGTTCGCCGTTAGCCCGACGTGCAAGCAAGGCGCACCCTCGCTTGCGCGTCGGGCTAACGAACCGTTCGTGGGGCAGGCGGGACGCCTGCCCCACGACTCCGATGTGCTCGAACGAGTCGAGGCGATGGAAGAGTTCGAGCGTCGAGGCCGAACGGAGACGCCCGCAAGAAGCCTGCAATCCGCGGCGGCCCGGTCGATCCTGCGCGTGCGCGACCAGCTGGTGCGCGAACTGCGCGAGCTGAAGCTGGCCGCGGGCGACGCACTCACGGCGGACGAAGCGGTGCTGCGTGCGCTCGTGGCCGCCTTTCCCGATCGGGTCGCGCGCGCCGCGAAGCCGATCCGACGCGCGGCGTCATGGTCGGCGGCAAGGGCGTGCGACTGGCCCCGTCGAGCCGTGTCCTCGACGCGCCGCTCTTCGTGTGCATCGACGTTGATTCGCGCTCCGCCGAAGCCTGGGTGCGCCAGGCGTCGGCCATTCAGCGCGACTGGCTCGACGCCGGCGCGATCACGGCCGCCATCGAGGTGGAGTTCGATCCCGAAGCGGAGCGCGTCATCGCCCGGCGCCGGCTGCGCTATGAGGATTTGTTGCTGGAAGAGTGCGTCGCGGCGCTCCCGAAAAATGACGACGTAGCGCGGGTGCTGGCCGCGGCTGCACGGGAGCACCTTGACCGCGTTCTGCCGCCCGCGGACTCGCCTGACGGCTCGTTCCTGCTGCGTGTGCGGTGTCTGCGCGAATGGATGCCGGAACCGGGGCTTCCTCGTTTCGATGATGCGGAGCTGCGCGAGGTAGCGACGTGGTTGTGTGCCGGGTGCCGCTCGTTCGAGGATTTGCGCCGTGCGGATTGGCTTGCCGCCTTGCAGGGCCGGCTTACGGTGCCGCAACGCGCAGCCGTGGAGCGCGAGGCTCCGGAACGGCTGCTCGTCCCCAGCGGCAGCCGTCTGGCGCTGCAATATGAATTGGGCCGGCCGCCCGTGCTTGCGGTGCGCATCCAGGAACTGTTCGGCCTGCGCGCCACGCCGCGAATCGCGGCCGGCCGTGTGGCGGTCTTGTTGCACCTGCTCGCGCCGAACTATCGCCCGCAGCAAGTGACCGACGACCTGGCCAGCTTCTGGGCGAATACGTACCCGCAGGTACGCAAGGACCTGCGCGTCGTTATCCGAAGCACGCGTGGCCGGAAGATCCCCTGGCCGCCCCGCCGCAACGACGCCCGCCACGGAAAGGACGGGCGTAGACAAGGGAGCCTGATTCCGGTTGGCCCGTCGCGCTGCGCCTGGTACACTAATCAGCGCTATCCGCGGCGTACGGTGCGGGCACCCCGGTCGCTGACGCCGTGGCCGCGCCTGCCACACCCAGCCCTCGAGGAGTCGTCGCTGTGAATTCCTCCGCCAACCAGTCCCGCCCCAGCCGCCGTCTATTTCTCCAGACCGCCGCCGTGACCACGGCCGCCGCCACGCTGGCGCAGGCGCCGTTCGTCCACGCCGGCGAAAACAACATGCTCAAGATCGGCCTGGTCGGCTGCGGCGGCCGCGGCACCGGCGCCGCGTCCCAGGCCCTCCGTGCCGATCCGCACGTTAAGCTCTGGGCGGTCGGCGACGCCTTCGAGAATCGGCTCAACGGCTGTTTGCGGACGCTGCAAAATGACGCGCCGATTGCCGGCAAGCTCGACGTGACCGCCGAACGCAAGTTCACCGGCTTCAACGCCTACCAGGATGTCATCAACAGCGGCGTCGACGTCGTCCTGCTCTGCACCACGCCGCACTTTCGGCCGATCCATCTCGAAGCAGCGGTCCGCGCCGGCAAGCATGTATTCTGCGAAAAGCCGATGGCTGTCGATGGCCCCGGAGTGCGTCGCGTGATCGCCAGCGCCGACGAAGCGCGGCGCCGGCGCCTGTCGCTGGTTTCGGGATTCTGCTGGCGCTATTGCCGCGCCATGCGCGAAACAGTGCAGCGCATCCATGACGGCGCCGTTGGCGAAATCCAGGTGCTGCACTGCAACTACCTGACGCAGCCGGTGTGGTACGTCAATCGCGAGGAAGGGTGGACCGACATGCAGTACCAGGTGCGCAACTGGTACAACTACACCTGGTTGTCGGGCGACTTCAACGTCGAGCAGCATGTGCACAGCCTCGATAAGATGCGCTGGCTCATGCAGAACCAGTATCCCGTCCGCGCCTATGGCACCGGCGGCCGATCCGTCCGTCCCGCGTCGAACGGCGGCAACATCTACGACCACATGGCGGTGGTCTACGAATTCGGCAACGGCGCCCGCTGCTTCGCCATGTGCCGGCAGCAGCCCAACTGCTTCAGCGAAACCACCGACTGGATCGCCGGCACGCGCGGCAAGGCGAGCCTCCTGGGCCGCGGCAGCCCGTCCTACGCGATCACCGGCGCCAACCCGTGGCGCTATCCGCCTGCGCGCTGCGCGAAGACACCGACATGTACCAGCAGGAGCACAACGAGCTGTTCGCCAGCATTCGCTCGGGCAACCCCATCAACGACGGCGAATGGATGGCCAAGAGCACGCTGATGGCGATCCTCGGCCGCATGACCTGCTACACCGGGCAAGCCATCACCTGGGAGCAGGCCCTCAATTCGCAGGAGAGCCTTAGCCCGGCCGCCTACCGCTGGGACGCCACCCCGCCGGCCGCGGCGGTTGCTCGGCCCGGTGAGACGCGCTTCTCGTAACGAGTCACCAGCATGGCGCACAAACCGGGACGGGGACATCGGAGGAAATCCGATCCACCGGCGGAGCGCCGTTTTCAGAAGAAGGCGGCGAAGAAAAAAGCCGAGGCGGAAAAACGATACAATGAGGCAAAAGCATTATGGGATCAACTTTGCGACGAAGCGCGAAGGATGCTTCCCGAACTCAACCCCGAACTGCTGACGCCACGTTGAAGGCTGGAAATATGCCGCACACGACTCCAAAGCCGCCAGCCACCCAGCGGTGGTTCGGAAATAGCTGGGGCGAGTTGGACTACCTTTGCAAAAAGGTGCACTACTGGTTGTACCTACGAAAGCAACCAACGCGAGCTGAACGATACGTCAACCGCCTCGAATGCGTCTTGCGCAACCTGCCGGAAAACAATCTTGCGATTATTAGGGAAGAAGGTTTGGCGCTGCTCTGCGAGCTCAAAGGAGACATCCAGGCTGCCATTGTCCACCGGGAGCGAGAAATCCGACTGACGGAAAAGCTTCACAAGTTGGCAGGGTCACCACGATATGATGAAAAGACGCGGGCTTACATGCTGACTGGCCGGGATAGCGCGGCGTTACAAGAGCTGCGCGAGATTCTGGCAGCCCTCAGAAAAGCAGCGGAGCGAACTCATGGCTGACGCCACCCCCTCACCACGTGTGCTGATCGCCGACGACAATCCGCAGGGTGTCGAGCTGCTCGAAGCGTACCTCAGCGGCACCGGCTATGAGACGCAGATTGCCTACGACGGCGAGGAGACGCTGCGCAAGGTGGCCGACTGGCATCCCGACCTGCTCCTCCTCGACGTCATGATGCCGAAGATCAGCGGCTTCGAGGTCTGCAAGCGGCTCCGGGCCAATCCGGCGACCGCGAACATCGTCGTGCTCATGGTCACCGCCCTCGATCAGCACAGCGACATCGACCGGGCCGTGGAAGCCGGCACCGACGATTTCATGACCAAGCCGATCAACAAGGCGGAGCTGCTGCTGCGGGTCAGGGCCGCCCTGAAGAGCCGGCAGCAGCGGCAACCGCTCGACCAGGCGCTGGCCTATATCGAGGGGGTCCAGGCCGGGTGACCACTTCGTTGCCGCGTGTCGTCCTCAAGCCGCGCCGCGCCCGTCCGTTTTTCGGCATGCACCCCTGGGTGTTCGCCGGCGCGGTCGATTCCGTGGCGGGCGAACCGGCTGACGGCGCCGTCGTCGACCTGGTGTCGCACGCCGGCAATTTCATCGCGCGCGGCCTGTACAACAGCCGCAGCAAGCTCCGGGTTCGCGTCTATACCTGGTCGGAAGACACTGTGCTCGACGCCGACTTTTTCCGCGCCCGCCTGCAGTCGGCTCTGGCCCTGCGCCGCGACCTCCTGGGCGTGATGCGGCCAGGCCACGCATGCCGGCTCGTCTACAGCGAATCGGACGGGCTATCCGGACTCATCGTCGATCAGTACGACCGCTGGCTCGTCGTGCAGATCACAAGCATGGCGATTGCCGGCCGGCGCGAGCTGTTCGCCGACCTGCTCGACGAGCTGTGCCGGCCCGAGGGGATGTACCTGCGCACCGAACGCGGCATCGGCCAGCTCGAGGGCCTCGACCTGCACGACGGGCTGCTGCGCGGCACGATCCCGAGCGAGCCGATCGTGATCGAGGAAGATGGCCTGCGATTCCTGGTGAACGTGGCCGAGGGGCAAAAGACCGGCTTCTATCTCGATCAGCGCGACAATCGCCGTGCCGTCGCTCGGTTGGCCGCCGGCCGCCGCGTGCTGGACGGCTTTTGCTACAGCGGCGGCTTCGCGCTGCACGCCGGCCGCGCCGGGGCCAGCGCGGTACTGGGCGTTGACGCGTCGGAGGCGGCGTTGCAAATGGGCCGACGCAACGCGGAGCTGAACGGGCTCGCCAACGTGGCGTTCGAGAAATCCGACGTTTTCGCCCGCATCGACCAGCTCGTCAGCGCCGGCGAGCGCTTCGGAATGGTGGTGCTCGATCCGCCGAAGTTCGCGCGTTCCGGCAGCGCGGTCGAGGAAGCGTTGCGCGGATATCGACGGCTCGTGACGCAATCGCTGCGGCTCCTGGACGCCGGCGGCGTGCTGGTGCTTTGCTGTTGCACTGGGCTGATTCCGCGCGACACGTTGCACGATGTGCTCGCGCAGGTGGCCGCCGAGGCGCGGCGTCCATTGCAGATCCTGGCAAGCCGCGGACCGGCGCCGGACCATCCGGTCTCCGCTGCCTGCCCGGAAACCGCGTACCTGAAGTGCATCGTGTGCCGGGTCTAGAGTTAACGCAATGAAACTTGCTCTTGACCGGCGGGGTAGCAACTCGCAAGCTTTCCTTGTGGACGGATCCCTTCACTTCCAGGAGAACTTTCCGATGCCTCGCTTCTTTCATGCCTCCGCGGCCGCCGTCGCGCTTGCGCTTGGCACGTGCGCGCTGGCTCTGCCGGCGCGCGCCATCGACCCCAATGTTCTGCCCGCCGACACCGAGGCGGTGCTGACGCTCAACTTCCGGCAGCTCCGCGAGTGCGAGCTGGTGAAGTCCAACAAGGACATCGTCGCCCAGATCCGGGGATTGGCCGACGGCCACCTTGCCGAGGCGGGCGTGCAGCGCTATCTCGAAAAGATGGATTTCGACGTGTGGCGCGACCTCGACCGCGTCACCGTGACCACGTCCGGCGGCAAGATGCCCGATTTCCTGATCCTCGAGGGCAAGTTCGATTCGGACAAGATGCAGGCGGCCGGCGAGGATGCGAGCCGCGAAAACGCGGACCACATCAAGCCGATCAAGCTTGCCGGCCTGCTGGCCTACGAGATCCGCGTCGATGCCAACGAGAACCCGGTGTTCGCCGGGCTGGTCGGCAAGGACCGGCTCATCGCCTCCCAGACGAAGGACGCCTTTGAGGAGGCGGTGAGCCGCGTCAAGAACAGCAGCAAGAACGAGCCGGGCAAGCTCAAGAAAGAGCTGCGCGACGTGCTCGCGGTGAGCGGCCAGAAGACGAGCCTCAGCCTGGTGGCAACCGGCCCGGCGTTGGTCCGCATGACCGAGGACGCCCCGGTCCCCAACATCGACCAGCTCGGCGGCGTCCTGCAAACGATCTCCGCTCTGAGCGTTTCGCTGACGGTCGACAAGAACGTCAACTTCGAGCTCGTCGTCAATTCGAAGGACAAGAAATCGACCGACGAGATGACCAAGCTTGCGGCCATCGGCCTTGCGGCCGCGAAGCTGATGGTCAAGAAAAAGGCGGAGACCGATGCGAAGCTGGTGCCGGCCCTCGAGATCGTCGAGAGCCTGCGCGTGACGAGCCAGGACAACAACCTCGTCCTCCGCGGCGAGATCACCGCGGAAACCCTCGGTAAGGTCCTCAAGGAGCTGCCGAAGTAAGCTGAACTGAACTGGCGAGCCGGGAGCGTGAGCGACCGGAGGAAACGTCCTCCGGTCGCTCACGCTCCCGCGTACAAACCAGGCCGCGTCAGGAGATCTGCAATAACCACGACCGCAAGCTGGATTTCCAAGCGGTCGGATCGCTGCGGCGGCGATGCATGTGTGCGCGATACGCGGATCACGGTCTGGGGACTGGCTGCCTACCGTCGTTTGGGTATGGCGGATGCCGAGATCATGCGAGCCGTTCAAGGATTGACCACCGCGGACCTCGAAGCCGCCTGGGAATATGCGGCGGCGCACCCAGAGGAAATCGCCGAGGCCATTCGCGCCAACGAGGAAGGCGACGAAGGCTTCGTGGAGTGACCTCGCTTAGCTGGCGTCCGCAGCTTTCGTGCATCTTGCAAGTCTAGCCGTGCAAATTGCGCCGCATCCGCCGTATTGTCTGTACAGTGACGCTGCGCAACCGGATCGGGGGAAGCACCATCGTTCGCCTCTCGGTCGACGGCGAGGCCGGCACCCGAATTGCTGCCTCTCCCTCCGGGCGGCTGTGATGGAGTGCAGCCGTCGGGTATCCTCTCTCAGCGAGCCATTTCATGCAAGCGAAGGATCTCTTCTTCGTCATTCCGACCTATCGGCTGCGCGACGTCGGCGAAACGGTCCAGCTCTACGATGAGCACTTCCGGCGCAACGGCCATGCGGTGCGAATGCTGGTCTTCGACGACTCCAGCCCGGCCGCCCAGGAAAAATACTATCCGCTGCTCGAACAGACGCAGACGCACAACGAGCTCTATTACGTCGGCCCGCACGAGAAGGAACAGTTTCTCGCTTACCTCAACGGCCGGCTCCGCGACCGCAAGCTGAACCTGCTCGTCAAGAACCTGTTTCGCCCCAGCTACGGTGGCAATCGCAATTTCACGCTCATGTACACGCTCGGCGGACTGATGGTCAGCTCCGACGACGACATGCGGCCGTGGTGCCTGATGCAGGACCATCCCGAGTCGCTCGGCGAAGACGAGGTGAGCCGCGGCAAGCTCGTCAAGGCCGGCCGCAATGGCTACACGCGGCGATCGTTCGACATTCTCACCTCGTTCCTCGACGTGCTCGGCAAGCCGGCCGGCGAGGTGCCGGACAACTACGAGCACGGCGAATTGCTGGTCGACACCGCGATGGACCTCGAGACCAACGCGACGCACGGCCTGGCGCGCGAACTCGTTGATGCTGCGCCGCGGCCCGCTGGCGGCCGACGTGCGCGTCAAGATGGCCCAGACGTTCCGCTCCGGCACCAACGACATCGACGCGATCGACTACGTGGACATGTTTCTGGACGACGACCAGCAGACCAGCCTCGACGATCTGAACGACGTCTACGTCCTCGTCAATTTCCGCCCCGCGGTCACCAAGAAGAACTGGCGCATGGACTGCGGCGTGGCCGGCTATGACAACACCTTCGGCTTGCCGCCGTTCTTCCCGACCCGGCTGCGCTTCGAGGACTATATCTATCGTCTCTGGGTGCAGCAGGAGGGGGTGGCGGCGGCGCACGTCGGCGCCGCGCAGAACCACACCAAAAGCAACTACATGCGCAACCCGCCGGCCGCGGAGATCTTCAACGAGGAGCTGGCCAACCTGCTCAAGCGCAAGATCAAGTCGACGCTGACCCGGCTCGACGAGCTGACCATCGCCTTCGACTACGACGGCGAAGTGACCGCGGCCGACGCCCAGGAAATTCTCGACAAGATCGCGGCGCTCTACCGCCGTGCCGTCGAGTCGGCCGAGCGCGAGACAAGCACGGCACGCACCGAGGCGCTGCGGCTGTTCGCGGCGAATCTGGAGAAAGCGTTCTACGGTTTCGAGCCGGATTTCTTCCAGCAGAATCTGCTGCGCATTGTCGACGACGTGATCACGGTGATCCAGGGCTCGATTGAGCTGTGGCCCACGCTCGTCGAAATCTGCTACTTCCACAAGGACCGCAAGGGCCTGCCGCAAACACGCGTCCAGAATCGGCGGCGCACGGGTTCATGACGGCGCATCGCCGCCAAGCGCTTCGATCAGCGGTTGCAAATGCTTTTCATACCGCTTCCAGCGCCCCACCGCGGTGCGGTAGATCGGCTTGCGCACCTGCAGCATGCTCGCCGTGCGGACCGGCCGTTCCGTCTCGTGGAAGCGCAGGCAGCGCTCGTCCCACTCCAGGCCGCAGAACGCCACCAGGCGACGGCTGTGCGTCTCCACGTCCGCCGTCAGCTCCTCATACTGCAAATCGAAGATCGGCACCGGCAGCACCGCGTGCCAGTGGGCCATGAGCCGCTCGTATTCGCGGTGGTAGAAGCCCAGGTGTGCCAGGTCCAGCGTGAACCCCTGCGGCTCGCCGAAGTTCTGAAAGTAGCACGACAGGCAGACGTTGATCGGATCGCGCCGGCAGTGAATGATTCGGGCCCGCGGAAAGAGCGTGACGATCAGACCCAGGTGCAGATAGTTGAACGGCATCTTGTCCACCACCCGCGCCGCCCCCTGCCCGTGCCGCTGCAGCGTCTGCAATTGCTGCTCCGCCAACGTCTGCGCCCCGCCGGCCTCGAGCCGTGCCATGCATTCGGGATACTCGTCACGCGTCTGGAGCCGCTGCGGCAACACGGCCGTCAGGTTGCCGAACTCGCGCAGCTCGCCGGCGCCGTGGACCAGCGGATGGCTCGCGAGGATTTGCTCGGCCAGCGTCGTGCCCGAGCGCATCATGCCGACGATGAACACGGGCAATTCGCTCGCAACGCCAAAATCGCGGATCCGCTCGAAATACGCCGGCGTGAAGGTTGCGATCAATCGGTCCACGAGCCGCCGATGCTCCGCCGGCACAAACACGGCCCCGCGATTGCGGACATAGAGCTTGCGCAGCTCGTTGCCCCGGTGATAATGCGCGAACGCCTCGTCATAGGCCCGGGCCTTGTCGAGCAGCCGCGCGTGCGCGAAATTGAGCCGCGTCGCGTCGTCGAGCGACAACTCGCTGTTCTTCAGTTGGGTCTCGATCCGTTGCGCTTCGTCGGCGGTCAGCTCGTAGTGTCCCGCCGCCGCCAGCGAGCTCAAGCCGGCCAGCGCCCGCGCGTTGGTCGGCTCCAGCTGCAGCGCCGTGTGCAGCTCAGTGCGGGCGGCCTCGAAGTCGCCGCGGAATTCGAGGGTGTAGGCCAGGTTGTTGTGCGCCCCGACATAGTTCGGGTTGAGCCGCAGCGATTCGCGGAAACACTGCATCGCCTCGTCGATTTCGCCCAGGTCGCGCAGCGCCAGGCCGAGGTTGCTGTGCGCCTCGGCAAACGTCGGCCTGAGCCGAATCGCCGCGCGGAAATGGGCGACCGCCTGATCGAACTGGTCGAGGCTCAACAGGATCGCGCCGCAGTCGTTCTGGACCTGGGGATGTTCCGGCGCGAGCCGCAGCGCCTGCTGCAAGCACGCGAACGCCTCGTGCAGCCGGCCCTGGCGGTGCAGAGCAGCGCCGAGGTTGCATCGCGCGTCGACGAACTGGGGGTACACGCGGATCGCTTCGGTGAACGCGGCCGCCGCCTGCTCATGCTTCCCTTGCCGCATCAAGGCGACGCCGAGGTTGTTGTGGGCGTTGGCCAGGCCCGGCTGCATCCGAATCGCTTCACGGGCATGCGCGATCGTGTCGTCGAGTCGGTCGAGCTCGAGATAGACGGCCGAGAGGTTGCTGTGGAACACGGGATGCGGCCCGTGCAACGCGAGCGCCTGCGTGATGAGCTCGGCCGCCTCGGCGTGCCGCCCGAGCTGGTGCATCACGACGCCGAGCAGGTGCATGGCATGTGGCTGCCGCGGCGATTCCGCAAGGATGCCGCGGTACATGGCCTCGGCTTCCGCGAGCCGGCCCGCCTCGTGCAGCTTCATCGCCGTGCTGAAGCGCTGGGCTAACGTCTCCATGAACCGTCTTCCTGCAAGCCGGGACCCAACGCGCACCGATCGCCGCACGCGCAAGCAATATTGTATCAGCTGGCCGTGGCAGGCCGTATCAATCGCTTACGTAATACAGCGGTAGACTGAGGTCCGCGATGGTCATGGTGGTGACGTGGCCGTCGCAAAAAAGCACGTTGAACACGCCGATGTGGCGGCCCGGATAATGGTTCGGGGCGTCCGGGTCGGTCACCGGCCAGGGTAGGCCCGCCGGCAATCCGGGCGGTTGCACGCCGTTGGTCGCGCACGCCGGCAAGCGCGAATGCTCCCAGACCAGCATTACGTTGGACGTGCCGTTGGCGTTGGTGATCGTGACCAGCGCCACCCCCTCCGGACCGCCGGTTACGCCGCTGATGGCGTAACTCAGCTGCAGAGGCAGGCCCTGCGTCGGACTGCCGGGGACCTGGTCGAGTCCGTCGGGGCACTTGAAGACATTCGGGTTGCCTTCCACGTATTTCCACAGCAGCGAACGGCTCGGATCAAAGTCCGGTAGCGGCGTTTGCGCATAGCCGACGCGATCGTCGAATGGCGCCCAGTAGGCCTGGTTCCAGCTCGGCGGGAAGCGGTTGTTGTTGTTCTGGGCGTAATGGTGCATCGCCAGACCGATCTGGTGGAGATTGTTGGCACACTGGATGCGATTCGCCGCCGCACGCACGCGCTGCACCGCCGGCACCAGCAGCGCGACCAGGATGGCGATGATGGCCATCACCACCAGCAATTCGATCAACGTGAAGCCGTTGCGGTTCGTACGGGTAATCATGGCTGGTTCCGGGTGCAAGCCTCGACACATCGCTGAAACGCGTCCATCTCGACCGCGCTGCCGACCACGAGCGGCGTCCGCTGGTGGATTGTCGCCGGCTGAATGTCGAGGATGCGCCGGGTACCGTCGCTGGCGGCGCCGCCGGCCTGCTCCGCCAGAAACGCGATTGGGTTCGCCTCGTACAGCAAGCGCAGCTTGCCGCCCGGGCTCTCGGCCGTCGGCGGATACAGGAAGATGCCGCCCTTGAGCAGTGTACGATGAAAGTCGGCGACCATCGAGCCCACATAGCGCGTCGAATAGCGCCGCCCCAGCTCGCCGTGGCGCACGCCGTCGAGGAACTTGCGGTACGGCGCCGGGAACTCGTCGTGATACGCCTCGTTGACCGAGTAGTAACGGCCCTGCTCCGGCATGCGGATGTTCTCGTGGCTCAGCACATACGCCCCGACCGACGGGTCGAGCGTGAAGCCGTGTACGCCCGAGCCGATGCTGTAGACGAGCATCGTCGAGGAGCCGTACAGCACGTAGCCCGCCGCGACCTGCACCCGGCCCGGCTGCAGCACCCAGCTCGCGACGTCCTGCCGGCCATCGTCGGGCCGGCGTAGCACGGAAAAGGTCGTGCCGACGCTCACGTTGACGTTGATGTTCGACGAGCCGTCGAGCGGGTCGAACACGACGGCGTATTTCGCGCTCGGCAAACCGTGGTGTACCGCCATCGGCCGTTCGTTCTCTTCCGAGGCGACGAAGCCGATCGACTCGCGCCAGCTCAGGCAGTGCAGCAGCGTCTCGTTGGCGTAGACATCGAGCTTCTGCTGCGCCTCGCCCTGGACATTCGTAGCGCCCGCCTCGCCGAGCGCGTCGGTCAGACCCGCGTGGCGGACCCGGGCGGCAATCATCTTCGTCGCCAGCGTGATGCCCGACATCAGCCAGGAGAACTCGTCCGCAGTGCCTGGGATGCGCTGCTGCTCGCCGAGGATGTGCTGCTGCACGGTGAGGATCGGCGCCTTGGCCGGGCGCGTGCAGCGTCTCGTACCGCAGGATGGATTCGTCGTTCGACAACGGCATCGATGCAACCTCGTGGCGAGCCGGCAGCGTCAGCGACCGGAGTGCACGGGCCGACATTCCTGTCTGCCCCCACGGCCGTTATCCTTGCAAGGGCCGCCACCATCGTCAACCTGAATCTCACGGCGGGATATTCCGACTCCGCGCAAGTTCGGCCGGCCAGCGCGTTCTTGGTTCAAGGCCGCGTCCCGTCTGTGATAACCATCCTCCAATTCGAAGGTGCGCGATGATCCCATCCAATCGCTGCTGGCTGCCGTTGGCGGCGGCACTTGCGGTCATCCCGCTGGCGACCCCGGCCGTACCGGCCGCCTGCTGTTACTTCAGTGCGAAGAACGCGGATATTCTGCAGCCGGCCCAAAAGGCCTTTCTGACATGGGACCCGGCCGAGAAAATCGAGACGTTCACGGTGCAGCCGAAGTTCGAGGGTAATGCGCTCGACTTCGGCATGGTGATTCCGACGCCTAGCCTGCCGAAGTTGGACGAGATGCCGCGCGATTTCTTCAAGCATCTCGCGGTTTGCTCGATCATGAAACGACGCGCGTTCCCCCAGTCCAATCTCCTACCGGCGTGGAACCTTCAGGGCTTCGGTGGCGGTCTGGGCGGCGGCTTTGGCGGCGGTATCGGCGGTATCGGCGGCGGCCTGGGCGGCGGCTTTGGCGGCGCGATGATCCCACCCCCAAAGCCGCCGGTCGTGGTCGTGGAAACCGGTGTCGTCGGCTCACTCGACTACAAGATCATCGAGGCGAGCCGGGCCGACGACCTTTACCAGTGGCTCAAGGACAACAAGTACAACTTCACTGGCGACGAGGCCACGTTGAACTATTACGTACAGAAGAAATGGCTATTTACCGTCATGAAGATCGACACCATGCAAATGAAGCGCAACCGGGACGGGACGTTTGCCGGCGAGGTCACGCCGACGCGCTTCCGGTTCAGCAGCGAAAAACTTGTCTATCCGCTGAAGATCACGCAGATTTCGGTGAAGGACAAGACCGAGGCGCTGTTCTATGTGCAGGCGCCGTACAAGGTCGATCTGCCCCGCGACCACAGCTTCCAGTACACCTGGGTGCCGATGCTGCAAGCAGCGTCGGGCTGCACGCCCGGCGGATTGCCGGGTCGCGGCGCCGACTGGCTGGAAGCGTTGAAGGGCCAGATTCCGGGCCTCTTGCAACGCGCGACCGCGCTGGAATACCGCTTTGTTGCGGGCCAGCGGCCGCAGCCAAACAGTAATGGTCATATTCCGACCACCATGGAATGGGCCCGCAAGCTCAGCGAGACCGACGTCAAGGTGCTGAACGGCAAGGCGCCCTACAGCGAGCGGATTCCCGACGTTGATGAAGGCTTCAGGCAAGCTGATTTGAAAGACCCGCTGCGGGCCCGGGCGGTCACGCAGGTGATCCAGCGGCGACTTGCGAAGGCTCGGCAAGAGCGGCCGATCGGCTACCTCGTACGCGAAGCGCCGGCGGAGGACGTGCGTGCGCTGCAGCAGCTTGCGGGCCATCTGCAAGCCGGCCGGTTCATTACGAAATTCCGCAAGATCTTCGTGCGCGACGAGATGAACGAGGATCTCCTGATCCTGCCGGCCCGCTACGATGACGTTGAGGATACCTCGGAATACGAGGAATTGCTTCCGGTTTCGCCGCCATGAATGTGGGCGGCCACTACTGTCGTTGAAAAACCCAACTTGGCTTGTAGCAGCTTGCACTCGACACGACGTTACGGTTTAGCCAATCGTCGTCGAATCTTACCGAAACCGTCCATTCCTTACCGTACCAGACGCAGACAGTTGGCCGTCCCACGGTTAGCGAACCGCCGTAGCGCGGTTCTTCTGTGCAGCTGTTCGGTCCACGGCCGAGTATCGCTATTACCTCTGCCTCCGTCATGCCGCGCTGTATCTTCTCGCAGTTAGCATCGTTGATCGAGTCAACTGGCGTCGGCGAAGCCTGTACTGGCAACGGCAGGCCATCCGCCGCTACTTGCGAGCGGTTGGGTGCAGTTCGCGAGCTAGCGCAACCGATTACAAGCGGCGCCCAGACTATCCAGCCGATCTGCCAAACCCAGTTGCGCACAGTGCGACCTCCGTGCACCTAGAGCAAGCTGCCTTGCTTCTATGAAATGTCGCATTGCGACGCAAGCGATGTTCGCCGATGGTCATCAGGAAGCTCGCTTTGGCTTCTTATTCAGGGCTTGTCGTGCCCGTAAATGGATAATGTCGAGTACCAAACCGAGGCGCTCGAAGGTGTCGAGGTCCACCTGCTCCGCTGCCGTCAGCGTCCCCGCGCGTGCTTTGTTCGAGAGCTGTTCCATTTGCGAGTGGTCGTCCGCGGAGAACCCGAATTTCAAGATGCACGAGCGGCAACGGGCGACAGCGCTTCGCCGAATTGCAGCCCACGCTGCCAGGCCGCGGAAGAGCCAGGGGAGCTGGTTTTAATGCTATCGCCTTTGCTGCAATCAATCACATCCGCGTCAGCCGATGAAACGCCTCGTGCAGCTGTTTCGTCATCGGTCCGGGCTTGCCGTTGCCGATGACGCGGCCGTCGCACTTGACGACCGGGATGATCTCGGCCGCGCTGCCGGTCAGGAAGCACTCGTCGGCGATGAACACGTCGTGCCGGGTCAGCGACACCTCCTCGATGCGGACCTTCGCTTCGCGCCAGCTCGATCACCGTGTCGCGCGTGATGCCCTTGAGGATGCCGGCGTCGATCGGCGGCGTGTACAGGACGCCGGTCTTGACCAGGAAGATGTTGTCGCCGGAGCACTCGGCGATCTCGCCCTTGTGGTTGAGCATCAGCGATTCGAGGCAGCCCTGCTGGATGCCCTCGATCTTGGCGAGGATGTTGTTGAGATAGTTCAGCGACTTGATGCGCGGATTCATCGCCGCCGGATGGTTGCGCATGGTGGCGACGGTCGCGATCTCCAGGCCCGTGTCGTATAGCTCCGGCGGATACAGCGCG
Organism: uncultured Gemmataceae bacterium; assembly: GCA_963834865.1. GTDB lineage: Bacteria > Planctomycetota > Planctomycetia > Gemmatales > Gemmataceae > CAWIDK01. The sequence goes on along the minus strand of CAWIDK010000003.1, from coordinate 394,458 downwards.
ATGTCGTCGACGATGATGATCACCTGCGGATCGGTCGTCTTGCGCGGGTCCAGGCCGAGCGTGCCGGCGCCGCGCGTGACGATCGGGCGGATGTAGCCGTTGCGCTTACCGTTGACGGCGACCGTCTCCTGGATGGCGCGCGTCATCTGCTCGCGGCTCAGCGGGATTTCGAGCTTGATGGCGCGGGCCGACTCGAACAGGCGGTCGACGTGCTCCCTGAGCTTGAAGACCTTGCCGTCGTAAATGCGGATGCCCTCGAAAACGCCGTCGCCGTAGAGCAGGCCGTGATCGTAGACGCTGATCTTCGCGTCGGCCTTGTCGTAGAACTTGCCGCTGATGTAGACCCTGGTCGGCGTCATCGCAATCTCCTTGTCCCGAACCTTGCCCCTATTCTATGTCGCCCATCGCCGCGGTACACTGCGCCGCCGACTGCTGCTCGGTTTCGACGCGTCCGTCCGCCAGCCGCACGACGCGGTCGGTGTCGGCGACCAGGTCGAGGTTGTGCGTGACCATGACGATGGTCAGGCCCTCGCGGCGGTTGAGATCGCGCAGGAGCTGCATGATCTGCTGGCCGTTGCCGCTGTCGAGATTGCCGGTCGGTTCGTCGGCGAGGAGGATGCGTGGCCGATTGATGAGGGCGCGGGCAATGGCGGCGCGCTGCATCTCGCCGCCGGACAACTCGCTCGGCCGATGCCGCAGCCGATGCGACAGGCCGACGCGCTCGCACAGCTCGGCTGCCCGGTGTTTCAGCTCGCGGCGGACACCCCACCATGACCAGAACGAGTGCGTGATCATCGCGGGACTGAGCACGTTCTCGAGCGTGTTGAGCTCGGGGAGCAGGTGGTAGAACTGGAAGATGAAGCCGAACGTTTGATTGCGCAGCCGATCGCGTTCCTCGGCGTGGAGGTTATCGATGCGCTGGCTGTCGAGCAGAACGCGGCCGTCGTCGGGCCGGTCGAGCGTGCCGAGCAGATGGAGCATGGTGCTCTTGCCCGAGCCGGAGACGCCGAGGACGCTGAGGAACTCGCCCTCGCAGACGTCGAGGTCGAGGCCGCGCAGGACGACGATCTTGTTCGCGTGCTTGACGTACTTCTTGTGCAGGTTGACCGCACGCAGCAGCGGCGCAGTGCCGAGGATCATGGGTATCTCCCGTCCATGGGTTGGGATGGCTCGGGCTTGCCGTTTCGCGCTCGCGTGGCGCGAGCGCGAAACCGCAAGCCGGTATTATTTACTCATACCGCAGCGCCTGCACCGGGTGCAGCCGGGCGGCGCGAATCGCGGGCAAGACGCTGAACAGGACCGCGACCGCGATGGCGCCGAGGTTGACGATCACGATCGGCGCCGCCTGCATGTCGGTCGGAATCTCGCTGAAGTAATAAATCTTCGGATCGAACAGGTGGTGCCCGGTCTGATCGGCGAGCTGGTTCTCGACCCAGTTGATGTTGGTGGTCAGCCACATCCCGGCGCCCGTCCCCAGCACGGCGCCGACGAGGCCCAGCATCAGGCCATAGCTGAGGAAAATCTGCATGATGCCGCTGCTGGGGGCGCCGAGCGCCTTGAGAATGCCGATGTCGCGCGTCTTCTCCGAGACGATCATGCTGAAGATGGCCAGGATGCCGAAACCCGCCACCGCGACGATGAGGAACAGCAGCACGTTCAGGATGCCCTTCTCGATGGCGATGGCCGCCAGCAGCGGGCCCTGCTTGTCTTCCCAGGTGTCGACGCGCAGCGCTTCGCCCTCGAACATCTTCTGCAACCGGTGGACGACTTCCTTCGCGTCGGCGTCGTAGTCCTTCAGCTTGACCTGGATGCTCGTGACGCGGTTCTCCATCGTGCGCAGGTGCTGCAGGTAGCTCAGCTCGACGAAAATGTAGTTGCTGTCGTACTCGCTCATCTCGGACTTGAAATAGTCGGCCACCACGAACTGATCGTAGACCGGCATGAGCTTTTGGCCGCTCACCGTCGTCAGAATGATCGCATCGCCCGGGTTGAGGATCGTGAGTTCCTGGAACACCTGCTTGCCGTCCTTGACTTCTGGATTGCGGAAGGTCGCAATCAGGTTGCCGACGATGGCCCCGTGCGGCATCTTGGGGCGAAATGGCGGCGGCGCGGGCGGCGGCAGGCCGTCGGGGGTGGCCGGGGCGTTCTTCAGCCACTCCTGTTCCTGACGGAGACGGTTGAGCTGTTCGTGATTTTCCCAGGCAAGGCGGGCCCATGCGGGAATCTCGAAGCCCGGATTGGCACTGTCCTTTTGCAGCTTGAGATGCTCCTTGAACCCGCCGATGCTGTCGCGCGTCTTGAGGTCCACGCCCACGATCCGCACCGGACGCGTGACCGGCCGGCCGTCGGCCAGGTGATACTGCAGCATGGCGAAGACCTCCATGGTGGGGCTCATCGCCGTGATGCGCGGGCCGAGGTACGGATCCTTGCGAATCCGCTCCATCTTGCCGTCGGGGTCGTCGAAGCCGTCCATGCCGAAGCTTTCGACGACGACGTCCGAAAGTAGCTGGTGTAGCCGTTCGCGCAGCTTGGTGCTAAAGCCGGCCATCACGCTGTTGACGACGATGAGCGTCGCCACACCGAGCATGACGCTGACGATGCACGCCAGCGCGAGATAGCGCGTCCGAAGGTACCGCCAGCAGAGCAGGGCCTTGTACATGAGGATCACTCCATTGATTTCTCCGTTGGAGTCCCGGCTTTAGCCGGCGAAAACCGGCTAAAGCCGGGACTCCAACGTGGTCACTTCTCGGGCCGCAACAGCGGAAACAGGATCACATCGCGAATCGTCGTCGTATTGGTCAGCAGCATTGCCAGGCGGTCGATGCCGATGCCGAGCCCGCCGGCCGGCGGCATGCCGTGCCGCAGCGCCCGCACGAAATCTTCGTCCATCTTCGCCATGGAGTCTTCCTCCGGCAGCCCGGCCAGCTGCCGGCGAAACGTCTCTTCCTGCATGATCGGGTCGGTTAGCTCGGTGTACGCGTTGGCCAGTTCCATGCCGGCGACGTACAGCTCGAACCGTTCCGCGATCGACGGATCGCCGGCCTTGCGCTTGGTCAACGGACACAGCCCGGCCGGATAGTCGTGAACGAACACCGGCCGATCCGACGCCGCCAGCTTCGGCTCGACCCGATGCTCGAACAGCTCGTGTACCAGCACGTCGTGGTCCTTCGCCATCCGGTGGATGACCGAGCCGTCGGGTCCCTTTTCTTCGAGGTGCGTCGCGACGTGAGCCGCTGTTGCGGTCGCGATGACGCCGGGGCGATCGTCCATCGCGACGCCGACTGCTTCACGGAACAAGTCGGCGTACTTGCGGCGCTCGAAGGGCGGCGTGAAGTCGATCGTGCGTTCGCCGTACGGCAGCTGCAGGCGCTCGCCCAGGCTCCGGACGCAGGCGACGATCAGGCCTTCGGTCAGCTCCATCATCGTCTCGTAGCTGCCGTACGCCTGGTACAGCTCGAGCATTGTGAATTCCGGGTTGTGCCGCGGGCTGATGCCCTCGTTGCGAAAGACCCGGCCGATCTCGTACACCTTTTCCATGCCCCCAACGAGCAGCCGCTTGAGGTGCAGCTCCAGGGCGATACGCAGATACAGGTCGATGTCGAGCGCGTTGTGGTGCGTGATGAACGGCCGGGCCGCGGCGCCGCCGGCGATGGCGTGCAGCGTCGGCGTCTCGACCTCCACATAGCCCTGCTCATCCAGGTACGAGCGGATGCGGCGGACGATCTTGATTCGCTTGAGGGCGCGCTCGAACAGCTCGGGGTTGTAGATCAGGTCGAGATAGCGGTGCCGCAGCCGAAATTCCATGTCGGCCATGCCCGCCCACTTGTCGGGGTGCGGCGACAGCGCCTTGCCGAGAAACGTCAGCTTGTCGGCGAAGATGGTCGGCTCGCCGGTCCGCGTCATGCCGAAGGACCCCTCCACGCCGAGGAAATCGCCCAGGTCCAGTTCCTGCGCCAGCGCCCAGCCCGTCTCGCCGACCTGCTTCTGGCCGAGGAAGACCTGCACGCGGCTCGACCAGTCGATGTACTCGGTCGCTTCGTGCTTGCCCTCGACCGCGGCGGCGGTGCGCTGGACGGGCTTGCCGGACCAATCCCACAGGTCGAGAAAGTGAACCTTCCCCTTGATGCGCCGGCTCACGATGCGGCCCGCAACCTTGACGCGCGGCCGTTCAGCGTCGGGCTGGTCGGCGGGCAGCGCGAGGACCTGCTGGATCGGCATGTGGCCGTCGAAGCGATGGCCCCACGGATCGATGCCCAGCTTCGCGATCCGCTCCAGCTTCTCGCGGCGGGCGCTTTCGTATTCGCTTGTGTCGGACACGGTGGTGGACTTTCGTTCAAGAGATAAGTCAAAGAAGGGGAATCATGATGAGAACAGGATTTTAGTCAACCGGCGCAGGGAGTCAATTGCAGACGGCCCCACGCCGCGGGATGGGGTGAGCAGCTGAAAAGTAGGTGGAAAACTGCTACCCTAAAGCCAGCCTGGCGTATGGCCTTGGAAATCCCGTCGTTTTTCGCTGGAGAACCACCATGATCGACATCACCTTGACCCCCGAACAGGAAGCGCAAGCCCAACGCATCGCGGCCATCATCGGCAAGAAAGCCCAGGAGGAAGCGCTGCACATGGCACGCATCCTGGCTTCCAAGCCCGATGCGGAACTCGTGGGCAAAGCCGAGTTCCAGATTCGCGAACGGGCCCACGACCTCGCGGCCCACGCCCTCCAGACCGCTCTCAACGAGCGGAAAAAAGGGGCTACCAAGGGTCGAGCATGATCTGTCCGCACTGCCAAGACGATGCGGGTTTCGTGGGCTATCGGGAAAAAAACATCGGCAGCCTAGTCGGCACGATGCGTTTGTCGCGTCCCTACTACCATTGCGAACATTGCCACCACGGCCTGTGGCCCTGGGACGAAATCTTGCGGCTGTCGCCGGAACGATTGACGCCTGGCGCTCAGGAAATCCTGTCGTTGCTCGGCATCTTGAACAGCTTCGGCAAAGCGGCCGATCGCGTGCTCAAGAAGGCCACGGGCCTGCACTTGAGTGAATCGACCGTGGAACGAACCACCGAAGGCGCGGGCGAACGGTTGGGGCAACGGCTGGCCGACGGCGAGGTGTTTGGGCCGAAGGTTCACTGGCAATGGCATCCGGACGCCGAGGGCAAGAGCTGCGCGTATCTCGGTGTCGATGCGACGGGGATCATGATGCAAGGCCCCGACGGCGCCCAAGCCGAAGGGCGGATGGTCGATGTGGGGATGATTTTCAATCCGCAGCCACGGGCGTCGGCGGACGAGGACATTTGCAAGCCGTGCGACGGGGTGCGCTACCTCGCGGGGCTGTACACGCTGGAGGAGTTGGGCCTGCAGATGCGTCGTCAGGGAGCCCAGGTGGGCATGGATGCGGCGGAGCGTTGGATCGCATTGACGGATGGCGGCAGCGGCCTGGAGCATTTCATCGACGTGAACTTCCCGCGGGCGGAAAAGATCGTGGATTTTCGGCATGCCAGCGAGTACGTCAATGACTTCGCCAAGGCGTATCGTCCGAACGAAGCGGGAGCCCAGCTGGCCGAGACCTGGTGTCATCAACTCAAACACGAGGGCGGCAAGGCGCTGTTGGCGGTCTTCGAGGGACTGGACCGCAGCGCGATGACCGCCACGGCGCAGCAGCAATATGACAAAACGCTCACTTACTTTCGCAACCAAGTGCATCGCATGGACTACCCAACCTACTTAAGTAAGGGATGGCAAATCGGGACCGGGGCGGTCGAGTCGGCCTGCAAGACGGTGGTGAACCAGCGTTTGAATATGGGCGGCATGCGTTGGGGCGAAGCCGGCTCTGACGCCGTCTGCCATCTGCGCGCGCTTTTCTGCAGTGATCCAGACCAGTGGGATGCGTTCTGGTACCACAAGCCGCGGAAACCGCAAGCGCAAATCGCCGCGTAGCGCCCGAATCCACCGACGAAACTGACGCTTACCCCGCGGGATGAGCGCAGCGAATCCCGCGGGTCGCAGCCGTAACCTGCGGGGTGAGTGCAGCGAATCCCGCGAGCTAGCCGCGGGACGCTACGAGGTGTGCTTGAGAGCTGCCTTGCCTGCATGCATTAGCAATCGTAGTGCCTGGTTTACCGCCTTGGCGTCGGGAAACGCAGCGGCAACGTCAGGAGCAAGCGGTACCAGGTTTGTACCGGCTTTGTAACGCTCGACGTATTTCCCACGAACCCCTGCTCGAATCAACGCGGGGTCGTACTCCGCGCGAAGTTCGTCTGCATCCGTTCGGTCATGCTTCTTCTTCATAAGCTTTTCTCTCGCGGCGGGTGGCCTTGCGGGCGCTAATGATGCGAATCCGATCCTCCCTGTCTGTGTGTGACACGATGATGGCACGGCCACGGTCCGAGGTTCCAATGATTATGAACCGATCCTCTTCGACCGAGTGGCCTGGGTCCGGAAACGTCGATGACAAGGGGTCCACAAACACGGTCACGGCTTCCTCAAACGCAACCTTATGTTTCTTGAGGTTTTCAGCAGCCTTGGGTTCGTCCCATTCAAATTGCATGGCGCCCATCAGCCTATGCCGGCGCACGATATCGGCAAGCACCTGATTACATCACGCCGTCCCGCTTGACTCTCCGCCGTCGATGTCCCACACTTCAGCGCCGTCATCCGCTTGCGGGCAGGGCATGAACTACAACTCCTGGGCGTTCTGGCTGTTGTTCGCCGCCGTGTTCGTCCCGTACTGGCGTCTGGGCCATCGCGGGCAGAATACGCTGCTGCTCATCGCCAGCTACGTTTTCTACGGCTTTTGGGATTATCGCTTCCTCTTTCTGATCCTGATCTCGACCGTCATCGACTACATCGGCGGTCTCGGCGTCGCAGGGGTGCGGCTCTCCGCCGGCCGTCTCGCGGGGCTCGGTGGGCTGATCGTTGCCAGCGCCCTCTTGCTCTGTACGCCGATCGACTACCCCTCAGTCGTACAAGGAATGATTGCCGGCGACGCCGCGCGGTTCGCGGATTCCTTGCCGCACACGCTGAACGACTTCTCGATCGTCATCGCCGCTGCGGCGACGACCCTTGGCTACGGCGCCGCTCTGCCCTTGCTGTACCGGCTGCCCGACGCGGCACGGCGCGTAACCTTCCTGACCATCAGCATGGTCGCGAACCTCGCCATCCTCGGGTTCTTCAAATACTGCGATTTCTTCATCGGCAATCTCCAGCACCTGCTCGACGGGCTCGGCTGGCCGGTATCCTGGGCCACGCTCGGCATCATCCTGCCGGCCGGGATCAGCTTCTACACGTTCCAGGCGATGAGCTACACCATCGACATCTACCGCGGCGAAACGCAGCCGACGACGCGGTTCGCCGACTTCGCGCTGTTCGTCTGCTTCTTCCCGCACCTCGTTGCCGGACCGATCATGCGCGCCCACACTCTACTGCCGCAGGTCGTCGGCCGCCGCACGCTCCGGCCCGGCGCCGCGGAGGAGGGGTTATTCCTCGTGGTGATCGGCCTGTTCAAGAAGCTCGTCGTCGCCGACAATCTCGCGCCGATTGCGAGCGCTGTCTTCAACCGCTTCGCCACGGCCGGCGACGCGACCTCCACCCAGGACGCGCTCGGCGGCTTCGATGTGCTCGTCGGCGTCTACGCGTTTGCCTTTCAGATCTACGGCGATTTCTCCGGCTATTCGAGCATCGCCCGCGGCATCTCGAAATGGCTCGGCTATGAGCTGGTCATCAACTTCGACAACCCGTACCTGGCTGTCAGCCCGAGCGACTTCTGGCGGCGCTGGCACATCAGCCTGTCGAGCTGGCTGCGCGACTATCTTTATGTCTCGCTCGGCGGCAACCGGCGCGGCACGGTCCGCACCTACGGCAACCTGCTGACGACGATGCTGCTCGGCGGCCTCTGGCACGGCGCCAACTGGACGTTCATCGCCTGGGGCCTGTACCACGGCCTGCTCCTGTGCGTGTTCCGCCTTGTGCCCGGCAGCGACCCCCGGCCCGGCGGCAGCCCGCTCCACCGCCTGCGCTGGCTCATCAGTGTCGTGCTGATGTTCCAGCTCACGTGCATCGGCTGGCTGCTGTTCCGCACCGACTCGCTCGCCGCCGCCCTGCACATGGCCGCCACGCTCCTTGGCGAATGGCGCCTGTCCACGCTGGCCGTCGGCGGGCTGGCCATGATCGCTTTCGTCGCGGGGCCGATGTTTTTGTGGGAAAGCGCGTTCGGCGCGGAGAATCGCCTGCCGGGGTTGCGATCGCGGCACTGGCTGCTGGCGGCCGGCGTGATGACGTACCTGCTGGTGATGCTGCTCCTGTTCTCCGCGGAGAAGTCGAGTGAATTTATCTACTTCCAGTTCTGAGTGCCCCTCACCCCAACCCCTCTCCCCCGAGGGGAGAGGGGCAGGTGTGAGGGGGCGCCCGCTGCGCCCGCTGTTGATTCGACTGGCGCTGGTGCTGCTGGTCGTCTTCGCGGGACTGGAGGTGGTCATGCGCGAAGTGCTGTTCCCGCGCTCGCGCGACTTCGTTCGCTTTGCGAGCTATCCCGAGCGCGCCGAGGCGCTGGTCCGCCGGAACGGCCTGCGCCTCGCGTTCATCGGCAACTCGGCGACGCAGCGCGGCCTCGCCCCTGACCAGTTCGTCGCGGAATTGCCCAATCCGGCGCAGCGTCCCGTCCACGTCGACGTCTTCGTGGCCGACGGCTCGCAGATCAACACCTGGCATTACATGATCAAGCAATCGTTCTGGCGGCGCGACCTCAATCCCGATTGGTTCATCGTCACCTTTTTCGGCACCGGCCTCGAGGACGGCGATCCCATCGAGATCGGCCGGCTGGCGCAGTTCTTCACGCAGCCCGACGACTGGCCGGGCGTCTTGGCGGTGGATTTGCCGGCGCCGGCCGACCGGGCCGAGTTCCTGCTGTCGACGACGTGGGCGACCTACGCCGCCCGCGACCGCATCCGCAAGCGCGTGCTGGCCGCCGTGGTGCCGGACTACAAGGAATTCGCCGAGGAATTGCATGCCGACCAGCACCGCCACCCGACGAAGGTCGCCGCGACCGCGCCGCCCCGCACCTGCAAGGCGCTGGAGCGCTTGCTCGCGACGGCGACGGAGCACGGCAATCGCGTCTGTTTCGTCGCCTTCCCAACGCGTCCGGACGGCATCCACGCTTCCTATCACATCAGCCCCCAGGTGCAGCGGCTGATCCGCGACGCGGGCATGGAACTGCTCGACCTGCGCAATGTCCCGGGCCTGCACGTCGAGCACTACGAAGACGACTACCATCTCACCCCCGCCGGCGCCGCGATCTACACGCGCCATTTCACGAAGGCGCTGGCGCCGATTGTGACGGCACCGGTAATTCCATGAACGCCGGCCCGCTAGCGGCAGCCCTGCAGCCAAGCGTGCTGGCACGGCCGAGCGGTTTCGGGTAAGATTCGTGTAGCGGCCGCCGTAACGGCGGGCATGAGGAGGTGCGTAATGGGCGACTCCGCAAAGCAACGGCAAGACAATCTTCTGGTCGAATTCGATGCTTCACTACCGGGCTTTGCACGCTACTGCGGTCCCATCCCGCTGGACGAGGTGCCGATCCCCGAGCCGCCGAACGCCGATGACTACGATTGGGCCTGCAACAGCCCGGAACGCCACAACAAGTATCAAGGAATGGTCGTCGCCGTGCGCGACCGTACGGTCTGGGGGGTGGGCAAGGACTGCAACACCGCCTGGGAGGATGCCCGGCAAAAATCCGGCTGCCCAGAGCTGGAGCAGTTTGCCTTCGTCCCGCTGTGGGGAATGCCTGGCGATCCCGATCGTGCCGAAGAGGGGCAAGTGTGGAACTCTCGTCATCGCCGTGCACGGGCCAGCTCGTGATCCCTTACCCCTGACGGCGATCGCGTCAGTCAAGCCTCGAGGGCTCGCCCATGGTGAGGATGCGCTGGATCTCGTCGGTCTTGAAGCCAAAGGCCATCGGCCGCACCACTGCCGGCAACGCCACCACATCGTAGAGCTCGCGCACCATGCCCTCGACGCGGACCCACTGGACGAGGTCGCCGCTGCGCAGATCGACCACGCATAGCCCGCAGCGCGGCGCGACGCCCTTCGCCTTGAGCTCGTCGTCGAGTGCCAGGCCGCCGAAGGTCTGTTCATGCCGCGGTTCCGACAGGCCGACGATGGCGTAATCGCCGACGAATGCCAGGCCGCGCAGGTACCCGGGGCAAAAGGTCAACGGGACAAAGGTGCCGCCTTCGGGAGCGACGCTGCCAAGGTAACCGGTGCCGGAGTTGAGCAGCCACAGCCGCCCGCGATGGAAGCGGGGTGAATGCGGCATGGACAGGCCAGAAGCCACCACCTGGTTGCGCACCACGTCGATAACGCAGCCGCCGTCGCGGCGGCAGTCGCGCCAGCCGTCGGCGGCATCGCTGGTGCTGACCGCGGTGACGTAGCGGGCCCGGCCATCCACGAGGGCCAGACCGTTGAGGTGGCAGCGATCCTCGGCCGCCAGCCGGCTCAGGAACGGCGGCCGCCACAGCGGCGTAAAGCTGGCGCGTTCGTGGAACGTGGCCAGGCAGCCGAAGTGGGTATTGACGAACACGACCCGGCCGCCGTCCTCCACCGCCAGGTCATGGATGTCGAGGTCGCCGGTCGTATAGCCAACCCGGGGGACGTAGAGGCGATCGCAGCCATTGTGGAGCTGTCCGGGCGCCAGCACGTTCTCGAAACGCCAGACCTGGTAGAGGGAACTCAACCAGAGTGTCTGCCCATCGCCCCAGAGGCCCATGCAGCGGTTAAAGGTCCGTTCAAAGACCTTCAGCTGGTCGTCTGCACGGCCGAGGAAGAACAATTTGCCCACCTGGTAGGTCGTGAATGCGAGGCTGACCTGCTGGTCGGCCAGGAAGCTCGCGAAGTATCGGGAGCTGGTAATCTTGACCCACGGCTCGTCGGGGCTCGTGTTGGTGGTAGCGGTGGTCATGGTCGCCGTTGACCGGATTGGAGGAGTGAGTTCAGTCCGATAAGTCGTGCGTTTCACAAGTTCGTCCCGTTATCCACCCGAGCGGATTCGGTCGGGTCGGACTCCCCCTCACCAGCCCCCGACCGAATTCCCAGTTGCGGACGACCCCTGCCGCCTTGTGCGGCAGGTGAACCAGTTTGGCAAGCTACCGCGGACGAGAGAACCACCCTTCGACCCCTGCCGCCTTGTGCGGCAGGTGAAGCAGTTTGGCGAGCTAGCGTGGACGAGAGAACCACTCTTCGACCCCTGCCGCCTTGTGCGGCAGGTGAAGCAGTTTGGCAAGCTATACCCACCCAAACTGCTTCACCTGCCGCACAAGGCGGCAGGGGTCGAAGACAACGATCAGACTCCCTTTCTAGCTCGCCAGACTGCTTCACCTACCGCACAAGGCGGCAGGGGTCGTGGCAACGCCTCCGTGAACTGCTCTAAATAGCTCCGGGTTAGCAGGGCGGCCAGCAATGCCTCCGACTCTTGCCACAGCATCTCTCCGTCGACCTGAGGAAACACATCCACCGCCTCGGCCAATTCTACCTCTCCCACCGCAGGTTGACCCGTCTGCTCTTGATCCTCTGTCTCCTCCCTGTTGTTTGGCCCCGACGACGGTTGCCCCATCGGCGCCGGCGGCGGTTGCGGTGGCCTTGTCGGCAACGCGTCCACATCGAGCGGGTTGGCGGGGACCAGCCTGCGCTGCTGCAACGCCTCCTCCACACCCAGACGGAACGCCTGGAACTGCACCTCCAGAGGTACGTCCGCCGGCAGCGGCATCCGTCCGACCGGCTCCTCGACGTATGGAGCCAGCCCGCTACCACTGCTCGCCTGCGTCTCTACGAATACGCTGAATGTCTCCGGGCTGGGGATCGGCTCCGTCGTGACGACCGGCACCTGTTCGACCAGGCTGCCCTGAAGCAGCACGCCCACCAGGATCAGGTTCGTATCGGTCAGGCGCGTGACCTGGGCCACCGCCGCCGTGGCCGGCAGCTCGGTGATGACGGGGATGACGAAGGACCCGGTGAAGGTGAATAGCAGCGGCGCATCCTGGCCCTGGTAGCTGGCGTAGACGTCGATCTGGCTGCCGTTCTGCAGCGCGTCCAGCGCGCTGGGCTCGTCGCTGAAGCTGGGAAACTGCACGCCGAGCTCGGCACCGGACTCGGTCAGCACCTCCACGCCGCCGTTGGCCAGGCCGGCTGCCAGAACGCCATCGGCGGCGCTGACGGCCACCACGCCGGAGGCGATCTCGACGGCGCCGTCGAGGGAACGCAGGCTGCCGTCCGCGAGCACAAAGAACTCCGCGCCGGTGCTCGGGTCGTAGGCCGCCTGCACGATGGTCGAGCCCAGGTCGGTCGTCTGCGGCGGGTCGAAAAAGCCGGTGCCCTGGGTGGTGCCGATGCCCGGCAACGTCGCGAGCTGGCCCCCGGCGTTCGTCACCCGCAGGTCGAGAAAGTTCTTATGGATGAAGTTCCCGGCCGTCACCGCGATGGGCTGACTGCCGCCGGAGCTGAGCCGCGGTCCGTGCGTGGCGGTCCAGACGCCGTTCGTGAGGTGGCCCATCAGGACGGAGACGTCGTTGGAGCCCTGGTTGGCGACCGCCAGGTCCAGGACGCCGTCGCCGTTGAAATCGCCCACGGTGATGGCCGACGGCTCAAAGCCGACGGGGATGCTGTACGGCGTGGAGTCGAAGGAGCCGTAGGCGTTGCCGAAGTAGACCAGCACGTCGTTGCCGAGCCGGTCGGCGACGATGAGGTCGAGGTTGCCGTCGTTGTCGAGGTCGGCGAGCTGGACGGCCCCGGGAGCCAGCAGGAGCGGCGAGGCGCTGGCCGTTGCGGTCAGGGTGACCGGCGCGTCAAAGGGACTGGAGCCGGAGGGGCTGACGCCGGGCTTCTGGTAGAAGACCTGGACCTGGCCGAGGTTGGTGTTGGTCTGGACCACGAAGGTTTGGCCGGCGGCGGTCTGGCCGACCGCCAGCGGCTTGCCCACCAGGCTGCTGCGATCGACGGCGAAGTTTCCCGTGCCGTCGCCGGTGAGCGTGAGGATGTCGCCGTAAGCGTTGCCAATGAGCAATTCGGCCGGGTAAGGATGGAGGGCGGGGCCGATCGGCGCGGGCAGGAAGGAGAAGCCGGTGGCGTCCAGGCCGGCGTCGCTGATGATGGGCGGGCCAAAGGTGCCGTCGCCATTGTTGAGATAGATGCGCACCTGGCTGACACCGCTGGCGCTGGTGGTGAGGATGGCGAGGTCGAAGGTGGTGTAGGGAGTGAAATCGCCCACCAGGGCCTGGACGGCAGTCACGCTACCGAGTGGGAAGGTGGTGCCGGCCTGGGGGTCGGCGAAGGACCCCCCACCCAGGTTGGAGAGCAGGCTGAAACTGTCGGTCTCCGCGTTGACGGCCAGCAGGTCGGGCAGTCCGGTTCCCGTGAACGGAGCGGCCACGACGCCGACCGTCTGCAAGTTGCTGTAGACGATGGTCCCCGCGGTCGGGCTGGAGGCGATGTCGAAGAGTCCTGGTCCGGCGCGGTAGCGCGACTCGCCGGCGAAGGTATGGTTGGGGTCGTTGATTAGGACGGTGACGTCGCCGGAGACCTGGTCGCTGACCACGATGTCCGGACCATCCCGGCCGGCGACATCGGCGAACGAGATGCTACTCGGGGCACTGCCGATGGGCCGGGTGAGAATGCCGGAGAACGACCCCGAAGCTTGCTGGAAGGCGATGGTGACGGTGTCGTCGAAGCTGTTGGCGACGACGAGGTCGCCGAGGCCGTCGCCGTTGAGGTCGTCACTGGCGATGCGGACGGGGCCGCCGCCGGTTGGGAAAGAGCCGCGGAGCTGGAAGGGCTGCTGAGGATTACTGCCGGTCCAGGCATACAGGTAGACGGTGTCCGCGACGGCATCGAGGGCGGCGATTTCGGGTTGATTGAAATTGGCGGTCTGGACGAGGGTATATGCGGTGGCGGGGTGGTCGGGATTGACGATAACAAAGGGTGCATAGGGCTCGCTGGAGTTGCCGGTGCCGGCGCGGAAGAGGATCTGGCCCGTGTTTTGATCGAGGCTGAGAGCGTCGGGGATGCTGTCGCGGCCGATGAGGGCCAGTCGAGGAACATCCTGGCTGGGGATGCTCGTCTGGCCGGGAGGCGGCTGGAAGGAGCCATCGCCGTTGCCGAGCAGCACGCTCACGTTGTACGAACCTTTGTTTGCCGTGATGATGTCGGGTATGCCGTCGCCGGTGAGGTCCGCCACCGCCACGGAGTAAGGCTTGGAGCCGACGGGAATTGAGGCCGCCGGCTGGAAGGTGCCGTTGCCGTTACCCAGCAGCACGCTCACGCTGCCGTTCTCGTTGCTCGTGATGATGTCGGGAATCCCGTCGCCGGTGAGGTCCGCTACCGCCACGGAATCAGGGGAGGGGCCCACGGGAAACGAGGTAGCCGGCTTGAAGGTGCCCTTGCCGTTGCCCAGCAGCACGCTCACGCTGCCGTTCTCGTCGTCATTTGCCGTGATGATGTCGGGAATCCCGTCGCCGGTGAGGTCCGCTACCGCCACGGAGTAAGGCTTGGGGCCCACGGGAAACGAGACAGGCGGCTTGAAAGTGCCGTCGCCGTTGCCCAACAGCACGTCGACCGTCCCGTTGCCGGTGGACCCTTTATTTACGCCAAAGTTTGCGGTGATGATGTCGGGTATGCCGTTGGCGGTGAGGTCCGTCACCGCGACGGCGAAAGGTACAATCCCCGCAGGAAGCGTGACGGTCCTCGCGGGCTGGAAGGTACCGTCGCCGTTGCCCAGCAGCACGCTCACGCTGCTGCCGCCATTACGCCCCCTAAAATAACTATATAAGCTACCGTTCGCGGTGATGATGTCGGGTCTGCCGTCGCCGGTCAAGTCCGCCACCGCCACCGATGATGGGTAGGTCCCCTTGGGAAGGCCAAGAGCCGTCGCCGGTTTGAAGGTGCCGTCGCCGTTGCCAAGCAGCACGCTCACCGAGTTGCGGTAGGGGCTTGTGGCGATGATGTCGGGTTTGCCGTCGCCGTTGATGTCCGCCACCGCGATGGATGTAGGCCAATAGACCGGATAAACATATGCCGGCTGGAAGGTGCCGTCGCCGTTGCCCATCAGCACGCTCACGCTGCTGCCGTTGGAGTTAGCGGTGATGATGTCGGGTCTGCCGTCGCCGGTGAGGTCCGCCACCGCCACGAAGTCAGGTTCGGTGCTTGGGCCACACGAATACGTGGCAGCCGGCTGGAAGGTGCCGTCGCCGTTCCCCAGAAGCACGCTCACGGTGCCTGCCGAATAGTTTGCGGTGATGATATCTTGCTTGCCGTCGCCGGTAAGGTCCGCCACGGCCACCGAGTGAGTAAAGGGTGCCTGCTCGGGGGGGATCGCGGCAAATGGTCCCCCCGCAGGATCAAAACGCGTTGTTAGCTGGTAGCCGTGGTCTGCCGTCGCATTGGTCGTATTGCGAACGGCGGATACCGCCAAAAAGTAGGTCCCCACCTGCAAGTGCTGATCCAGCTCCGCCGACGGATCACCCACGGCAACCGCATCGGACTGGATCAGGAACTTCCCCGTCCCGTCATACAGGCTCAACCGAGTCTGGAGCACTCCTGCATCCGACGCGGTCGCCGTGACCACCAGCCGCCCGGTGTCCTCCACCGTCAACTGAAAGAAGTCGGTGTCGCCCGCTTGTAACGAACCCGTCAAATTGGTGCTGCCGGTAATGATCTCCGCGGTCGAAAGCGTGTTGTTCTCACCGATCGTGGCCGGCGTGACCACGCTCACGTTCAGGGCATACGAGCCCGTGGTCCCACCATACTGGCCACTGGCCGTGGTCGTCGGGTCGTAGCTGAGGTTGCCGGTGCTGGAGACGCCGATGTAGTAGGTGCCGGTCGTGCGTGCATCATAGGACAGCACGGGGTCCAGGCCGATGCGGCCGTCGGCGTCCAGTGTTAGCTGCCGTCCCACGGCGTTGAAGATGCGCAAGGCGGCGTTGAGTGGGCTGCCCAATCTCTGGGCGCTGACGTTGGCGGTGACCTGCTGGCCGGCCGCAAGCGTGACCGCGTAGAGATCGACCTGGTTGGCGTTGGTGAGATCGCCGGAGAACAGGGCGGATTGGCCGCCGTGGAAGGACACATGAATGGCGGTCGCCAGGGTGTCATGCACGGCGGGCGGCAGGCGTCTTTCCAGCTGTTCCAGTTGGAGCCGGCGCTGCCACGACCGCACGCACCGCCCTTGCCGGCGCCAGCGCACGCGCGTCAGCAGCTGTTGCCAGGGTCGCAGCCATTGCATGGGCGTCTCCTTTAGTGTAGTCATCACGCTCCGCGTGATGAGCCTTCATTACGCCCCAGTGTAGTCATCACGCTCCGCGTGATGACCGTTCATCACGCGGAGCGTGATGACTACACTGGACTGCGCGATGACCGTTCATCACGCGGAGCGTGATGACTACACTCGCTTCGATTCGTGCACGAACTCGCCGGGGAGCAGCCGGGCTCGAATCGGATTGTTTGCGATATACTGTCGCAGATATTCAAATTGCTCCGCGGAACGAACCAGGTGGTCGAAACCGTCTTGCTGCCAGAAGCGTCCACGCCGGCCCAACGCACGATTGATCCGCGTGGCTGTGAAGTGCTTCCAGGATTCGCACTGCTTGAGCATTGCTTCTTCATCCGGGAATGCAACGAGCACGTGTACGTGATTGGGCATGACCACGAAGTCGGTCAAATCGTAGCGGTCGCCGTCGAAGTGCCGCAGGCTCTGGGCAACTTCCTTCGAGAATTCAGGGCGGCGCAGCACGCACGTGCCGTGACAAGCATCGAGGTGCTCGTTCCAACGATCCGACACGAAAAGCTTGAATTCGCTCAAGGACTTCTGATCAAGCTGCTGAAGCCTGGCTCGCCAGGTATCAGTCGAAGGATCGATGCCGTGGCGTCGAAGCCAATCGTCGCGCTCACCGAGCCAGGTCTGCAAGACGGGTTCTGGGATGGAATCCCAGGTGCGCCAGGTGATGAAGCAGATGGTTCCGGCCTGCGCCGAATGCGGCAACCGGCGGTGGATCACCGCGTAATCCTGTTGAGGATCGAACACCTGAATGCGCGTCTCGTTGTTCATCGTTGCCCCTCGTCAGTGTAGTCATCACGCTCCGCGTGATGAAACGGCATCACGCGGCAGTGTAGTCATCACGCTCCGCGTGATGATGGTTCATCACGTAGTGTAGTCATCACGCTCCGCGTGATGATGGTTCACGCATCACGCGGAGCGTGATGCCAGTTCATCACGCGGAGCGTGATGACTACACTACAACTCCCGGCCATACTTCCGCGCCAGGTACAAATACATCTGGCTGCGCCGCAGTGGCGCCAGCGCCGGGTCCTTCTCCACGCGATCGCGCCAGAATCGGCCTCGGTCCTTCTCCGGTTGCTTCTCCAGCGCCGTTCAAGGTGCGCCAACGCCTTCTCCTGGTAATGGGCACTCGCCAATTCGCCCGGCCGATTGCGTCCTGAGCGTGCTTCCAGCTCCTTCTGCGCCGCCGCCTGCGCATAGAGGCAGCTCAGGTGATAGCACAGACGGTCCGACAGCGGCCCCTGTTTCTCGGCTGCCTCCGCGTCGATCTGAGCCTCAGGCAGGCGGCCTAACCGGACGCGGACGGCGGCCCGGCCGGTGAGGTAATCGGCGCTGGTCGGCTGCTCCCCAAGGCAGACCTCGAAATCCGCCAGCGCCAGGCGGTTCGCGCCGCTCTCGAAATAGATCCAGGCGCGATAGCCGCGTGTTTTCGTGTCTTTCGGGTCGAGCCGCAGCGCCGCGCTGTACAGGTCGATGGCGGCCGGGAGATCGCCCTTGCCGGCATGCAGCACGCCACGGGCCTGGAGCACGGCCGGGACCGGCTCGCGCGTGGCGGCGAGGTAGCGATCCAGCGCCTCGGCCGCGGCGTCGTTTTGCTTCAGCTCCAGCAGCGCGTCCGCCTTGAAGCGCTCGGCCAAAAACAGGTCGGGCCGGACCTACAAGGCAAGGTCGAATCGCTTCAGGGCCGCTTCGTACTGCTTTTGCCCCAGCAGCAGTTTGCCTAGCTCCACCAGCGTCTCGGCGCGCCGCCGGGATTTGCTACCCTTCTCGAGGTCGGCGGCCTTCTCATAATCCGCTTGGGCGGCAGCAACATCCTTCCGGTCGAGCTGAACTTGGGCTCGAACCACGTAAAGTTCGGGTCGATCCGCAGCGCGCTCGATGGCCCGGCTAATGGCCGTCAGGGCGTCGTCGCGCCGGCCTGCACCCCAGAACGCCTGGGCCAGGTTGGCATGTCCCTGGAACGCCGCATCATTGACTTTGATGGCTTGCTCCAGATCGGTAATGGCTTTGTTCCAATGCTTCTGGCGGATGAACACGACGCCGCGGTTGATCAGGCCGACGTAGCGGCCCTGGGCATCCAGGTGCGCGTGCGCCAGGGCCTGGTCGAGGTCGGCCATGGCCTGGTCATACTCGGACATCTCGCTGGCGGCGAAGCCGCTCAGCACCAGCGGCCAGGGAAAATCCGGCCGCAAGTTCATGCACACCGACAGCTCGGTCCTGGCCTCGCGCCAGCGCCCCAGGCGCAGCTGGCACAGTCCCTGAAGATAGTGGGACCAGTAGTGATCGCCGGGGTATTTCACCGCCTGGTACAGGGCCTTGCTGGCGTCCCGGAATGGTTCCTCCTGAAGCGCTTCCTCGGCCTGGTCGGCCCAGTGATAGCTCGCCAGCCCCTGCAGGAACCAGTCCAGGGCGCCGGTCGGCTGTGTGGGCGCTGCGGGATCGACCGGGACAATAGTATCCCCGCCCACGGTTTGGTAGCGGGCCTTGTGGAGGTAATATGTCTGGGTTCGCAGTCCGGAGAGCGCTCCCACCTGCGCGGCGCGTTCGAGCAGAGCCAGCGCGCGGCGGCCGCGCTGCCGGGCGGCTTCCTTCGGCTCGTTCTTGTCCGGCTGGTCCGCAGCCTCGACTTCAGCCCAGATCACCAGCAGCCCGTAACAGTCGCTCGTCAGCCGGGCGAATTCTTCCCTGGTCAGCAACAGGCGATCGCGCTCCAGCCGGTCCGTCAGACGACCGGGGGCATCGGGCGGCGCGTCCAGCCCATAGTTCTTCAGGGCCTTCTGTACCCAGGTCCGTGTATCTTGGCGATGTCCAGACAAGTTAAGGCCGGTCAGCGGGACCTGCCTGAACATCGCCTCGTGATAGGGCGCCGCCAACGCCGCCAACCGGTCGCGGGCTTGCTTGGTCTCCGCGTCTTTCCCGATGCGCTTTTCGACGATAGCCAGGCTCTGCTTCACCCGGGCTTGCAAGTCCTCCGCCGGCAAATCGGGTTGCGCATCGATGCCGCTCTGTATCTCCGCCAGCAGGCGCTGGGCCTGCGCCCATTGGGCCTCCTCCATCAGCTGCCGGGCCTCGAGATAGTCATCCTCGCGTGCACGGCGATCCTCTGCCGAGCCGATTTCCCGTTCGTATTTCCGTCGGTAATCCCGGGCCTCGCGCCAGACGGCGAACACGAATAGCGCGACCAGCAGCAAGCCGGCGGCCGTGAACGCAGCCTCGAACGGCTTGCGCCGGGCCCATTTGACCATGCGTTCCACCGGCCCGGCCCGGCGCGCCTTGATGGGCTCGTCGGCCAGGAATCGCCGCAGGTCGGCCGCCAACTCCCGACAGTCGGCGTACCGCATCCCGGCCTGCTTGTTCAGCGTCTTGAGGCAAATCGTTTCCAGATCGCGCGGCACCTTTGGGTCCCGTTTGCGCGGCCGCAGCGGCTCTCTGTCCACGTGCTGATTCATGACGACCTGAGGGGTGCCCTTGAAGGGCGGCTGACCGCAGAGCATCTCATAGAGCATCACGCCGAGGCTGTACTGATCGCTGGCCGGCCCCACTTCCTTCGTTCGTCCGGCGGCCTGCTCTGGGGCCATGTAGAGGGGCGTGCCCAGAGCCACCCCCTCATGGGTCAGCTTCGCCGTGTCGTCCAGGAGCGCGGCCAGGCCGAAGTCCATCAGCATGGGCTGGCCCTTCTTGTCGAGCATGACGTTGGCGGGCTTTACGTCGCGGTGGACGATGCCCTGCTCATGAGCGTAAACCAGGGCCGAGGCCAATGCGGCGATGATCCGGATCCTGGCGTGGTAGGGATGGGAGTCCTTCGCGGGGATCAGCTCGCCGGTCTTGAGGGCCGCGCTGAGGGTCTTTCCCGCGATGAATGCGGACGCGATGTAGTAGTTCGCGCCATCCTTGCCGGCATCGAACAGGGGCACGATGTGCGGATGCCGAAGCTGGGCCGCCGCACGCGCTTCGCGCAGGAAGCGCTCGACGTGCTGCGGCACGCTCAGTGTGGCGTCCTTGGCTACCTTGATCGCGACCTCGCGCTCCAACTGCTCGTCATAGGCGCGATAGACCCGGCCGAAGACGCCTTCGCCGAGAAGCTCGCGCACCGTGAAGCGGCCAATCCGCTCCGGCAGCTGCGGCACCGCCCCCTCGGCAGGCGTCCACGCGCCGGTCGCTTCGGCGCCGTCGTCCCGGGGCGTTTGGGGGGACTGCTCCTGTGGCGGCTCGGCCAGCAGCTGGCGCCAATGGTCCAGCGTTGGCGTGTCGGTGAGCCGCTGCAGCTGCTGCTCGCAGACGCGGCAGGCAAGCAGGTGCTCCTCCACGGCGGCCGCTTCGAGCTCAGCCAGGGATCCGTTCACGAGCGCCCGCAGGCGATCCTCGGATGGACATGCATTCATGGGTGTATAATCCCGAGCCGCGTAGTGTCGGATGCGGCGGTCATCACGCGGAGCGTGATGACTACACTAGCAAGCCGATTCCAACCGTGCCGCGTAGTGTAGTCATCACGCTCCGCGTGATGCGGCGGTCATCACGCGGAGCGTGATGACTACACTAACAAGCCGATTCCAACCGCGCGATCGCCTCCTTCAGCTGCTTGCGCACGCGACTCTTGGCCATATACACCGCGCCGATTTTCATGCCGAGCCGGGCGGCGGCCGAGCTTCCCGTCAGGCCCTCGAAGGCCAGCAGGCGGAACGCCTCCCAGGTGGCCGGCTCAACGTGCTGCCGAACCTGCGCCATCGCTTCCTCGAGCAACTGCCGGTCGTACTCCTCGTCGAATTTGCGGGCCAGATCGTCGCGGGCCTCCACCGCATGGAGCAACCGGAGCACGTCCCTGTCGCCGGTGCCCCGGTCGGGCTTTTGGTGACGGGCCACGAAGTCACACCAGGCGCCGTGTGCCACGGTCTTGAGCCAGCCACGAAAGCTGCGCCCGGGTCGTAGCGAAACTTCCGCATCTGCCGGGCGATGTCGTCCAGGGCGTTCTGGGACACGTCCTGCGCGTCGGCGTCCTGCAACCCCCAACCGCGGCACCAGGCATAAATGCGCGGCCCATACCGGCGCACGAACTCCTCCCAGGCCTGCGCGTCCGCCGGCGTGTGGCGCAGCCGAGCGACCAGGCTCGCGCTGGTGCTCGAACCGGACGAGGGCTCCACAGTGATAGTTCCCCGTGGGGGTGCGGAATCTAACACCGATTGTCGCGCTCGCTTGCTGCCGACGCAAGCATCGACCGCCGATTAGGGCGGTACGAGCAAATCCATGAACGCCGGCACCGCCATCGCCTCGAGGCGTGGCCGATCGAGGCAGAGCGCAACCACCTCCTCAACACAGTTCGCCGGCAGCTGCGTCGCGAGGTTCGTCCGCGCCTGCTGCAACAAGAGCGGCAGCGCCTCGGCGCGGCGCCGGCGATGGCCCAGCGGATACTCGATCTCCACGCGCTCCGTCGCGCTGCCATCGGTGAAAACTCGACGGCACCACAGGGACAACCATTTCCACCGCATCCACCAGCAAGGCGCTACTGCTGACGGCGACGGACCGGCTGCGCTTCGTGCCGAAGGCGGGCTTCCTCGGCAACGCGACGCTGACGGCGTACGCCTGGGACGGCACCAGCAGCAGCACCAACCTCGGCGGCAAGCTGGGCGGCAGCGGCGCGTTCAGCGCCACGCCGCTGATCGCGGTCTGCCTGGTCAACACGTCGCCGACGCCGTGATGTCTTGGAATAAGCTGGCCTGGTCATCGGCGTTTACGTTTAGCGTTCATAGGCTGCCTGTGAACGCTAAACGTAAACGCCGATTCATGCGCACGCATTTTCCTGGGATGAATCCCGCCCGGCCGGCGTTATTGCGATGATGGACGTCACGCAGCTTGGACAACTGGTCGACGAACATGCCGCCGCGCTGATGTTGTACGCGCGGCAATACTGTGCGGCGCCGGAGGACGTCGTTCAGGACGCGTTCCTCAAGCTGTTTCGCCAGTTCCCACCGCCGGCGCCGGCGGTACCGTGGCTTTACCGTGTCGTCCGCAACGCCGCGATCAGCGCGGCCCGGTCCGCCCAGCGCCGCCGCCGCCATGAGACGCAGGCCGCCCGGGCGGCGCCGACCTGGTTTCAGCCGCGCGTCGAATCGGTCCTGGATGCGGCCGAGGTGACGGCGGCCCTGCAAACCCTGGCTGCCGAGCAGCGTGAGGCGATTGCGCTGCACCTGTGGGGCGGACTGACCTTCGCGGAGATTGCGGCGGTGGTCGAGAGTTCGAGTAGCAGCGTCCACCGCACCTACACGGAGGGCCTGCGCCGATTGCGCGAGAGACTCAACCCATGTCAACCGACGAGCACGACCTGAGCGAGCTGGAACGAGCACTGGCCGGCCTGCAGCCGGCGGCCGCTCCCTTCGACCGCGATCGCCTGATGTTCCAGGCGGGCCGAACCGCTGCCGAGCGGCCGCGCCGCTGGCTCTGGCCGGCGACGGCCGGTTTGACGACGAGCGTTGCCGCTTGCCTCGGCCTGGTCTTGCTGCTGCAACCGGCGCCCGTACCCGTGGTTCAGATCGTGTATGTCGATCGCCCCGTGCCGCCGACCACGCCCGACAAACCGGCACCGCCCACGCCGCCGGCACCGGCGCCATCCACAGGCGTGCTCGCGGCGTCCTCGTACTGGCTGCAGCAGCAAGCCCTGGAGCGTCGCGGCTTCGATGTGTCCGCCGAACCGATCGGCGCGGCCGGCGCGATCGCGCCCGGTCCCGGCCCTGCCTCGGGGGCCGCGGTTTCCGTCTGGGACTGGCGTTCCTCCCTATTCAACGCAGGAGTCGACTGATGCCTCGGATTTGCTTACTGACTTTGACTGCCCTGGCGATCGTCGCCCATCCGTGTGCCGCACAGACCGGGCCGCGCGTCGTCACGATGGCGCTGCATCCCGCCGGGCCACCGGTCCCGGCGATGCGCTACGAGCTATTGCCCGAGGTGCGCGACCTGCGGCCCGGCAACGCAGCCCTCGCCTATTTCCACGCGTACAGCCCGGAATGGTATCCGACCCTGCAGCGTAACCCCGATTTCGCCCACTTCCACGAATGGCTCGACCTGCCGCTGTCGAAGGCGCCGCTGGAACGAGCCCACACCGGCGTCGCCGTGCTCATCCTCCAAGATCTCGATCGCGGCGCCCGCATGGAATCGTGCGATTGGCAGACGCTGGCGCGGTTCCGCGAGGAGAGCTACGCCATGCTGATCCCCGACAATCAGGGGTTCCGCACTCTGAGCGTGCTGCTGGCACTGCGGTGCCGGCTGGAGCTGCGCGACGGCCAATTCGACAAGGCGGTCTACAGCCTGCAGACCGGCCTGGCCATGAGCAAGCACGTCGGCGAGTCGCCGACCCTGATCACCTATCTCATCGGCGCCGCCGGGGCCTCGCACATGCTCAACGCCGTGGAGCTGTTCGTGCAGCAGCCCGGCGCGCCGAACCTGTACTGGGCGCTGACCGACCTGCCGCGGCCGTTGATCGACCTGCGCCGGTCGCTGCAGGGCGAGCGCGTGGGGATCGACGGCCTGTTCCCGGAGGTTCGCCGTGCGATGCGGGACCGGATGGCGCCGCCGGTGCCGATCCAGACGCTGCAGACCAACCTGCGCAAGCTGGCGATGTTCACCCGGCACAACGACCCGCCGACCGGCCCGCTCATCGATTCTGTCCTGGCGGCGACGACGTATCCCCGCGCCCGGCAATACCTCCTGGACCAGGGCCGATCCGCCGAGGAGATCGCCGCCTTGCCTGTGACGCAGGTGTCGCTCATGTACGCGCTGGCCCAGCACGACCTGTGGGCCGAGGATTTCTACAAGCTAAATAACCTGCCGTACTGGGAAGCGCGCCCGCGGCTGCAGGAGCTCAACGCGAAATGGTCGGCATCCGGTCAGGGCAAGCTTGGCGACATGCCCTTCCTCGGTGCGCTCCACTTCAACCCACAGTCCATCTACCACCTGAAGGCGCGGCTGCAGCGACGGGTGGATCTGCTCCGCTGTGTGGAAGCGGTCCGGGTGCACGCCGCGGCCAACGGCGGCGCCTTGCCCGCGTCGCTCACCGACATCCGCGCGGTGCCGATTCCGATCGATCCCGTCACCGGTAAGGCGTTCGAGTACCTGCGCAACGGCGACCGCGCCGTGCTCACGGCACCGGCCCCGCCGGGCGAGCCGGCGTCCGAGAATAACGCGATCCGAATCGAGATTTCGCTTTCACCGGTGCAGAAGAAAACCAACTAGTGCCTCGTCGATCTTCGATTGACAGGTAGGACGGCCTTCCTAGGCCGTCCCGAGCGACGGACGGCCTAGGAAGGCCGTCCTACGTGAATGTAACGACCCTGTTGCGAGGAACCCCCATGCGAGTTTTGCTCACCGCCGGTCTGCTGGTCATCGCCTTGCCCGCGGCGGCGCTCGCCCAGGACGGCGCGATCGATCCGTCCAAGGTGTTGGCCCCCTATGTGGACGAATCGACCTACCTCATCGGCGTCGTGGACCTCCAGAACGTCGGCTTGGAGCCGCTGCTGGAGCGGTTCGCCAAGGTGGGCATGCCGAAGGAACAGGTGGCCCAGATGAAGCAGATCGCCGTGCAGACGCGCGACGACCTGGTTCGCGCCGGCGGCCGCTTTGTCTGCTTCACGGCCAGTCTCGACGATCCGCTCGCCGTCAAGCCGCTGCTGGTGATCCCGGTCGGCAAGGGCGGCAAGGCCCAGGCTGTCGCCGACGTGCTCGAGAAGCTCGGGATCAACGTGCGGATCAAGGGCGACACGGTGCTGGCGGGGAAGCCGACGACACTGGAACGGGCGCGTACGCGCAAGCCGGTCGCCGTCCCGGAGCTTGCCCGGGCGCTCGCCGCCGTCGCGGCGATGCCGGCGCGGCTAGCCGTCACGGCGCCGCCGGCTTTCCGCAAGTCGCTCGACGAGCTGATGCCGAATTTTCCCAAGGAGCCTCGGCGGCGGTGCGATCGTGCCGCTGATGCGCGGGCTGAGCTGGGGAGCGGCCGGCATCGACCTGTCCGCCGAGCGCCGCCCGCCGCGTGTGATCATCCAGACCCGGAACGCCGAGACGGCCGCCGAGCTGCGTACTCTGGCGAACCGGTGGCTCGACCTGATGCGCGAGCACGAACCGCCACCCGAGTTCCTTGAGGCCTTGCAGGCGATTCGCCCCGAAGTAAAGGATGACCAGCTCCGGATCGTACTCGACGCGAAGGCGCTCGACGCGGTCGTGCTGCCGGCGATCGCGAAGGTCCGGGAGGCGGCTGCGCGCACCGAATCGACGAACAACCTGAAGCTGATCGCCCTCGCCATGCACCGCTACCACGACGTCTACAAGTCGTTCCCGGCCCAGGCGAGTTACGACAAAAAGCAAAAGCCGCTCCTGAGCTGGCGAGTTCACCTGCTCCCGTACCTGGAGCAGGAGGCGCTTTACAAGCAGTTCAAGCTCGACGAGCCCTGGGACAGTGCCGCCAACAAGCCGCTCATCGCGAAGATGCCCGCGCTGTTTCGGTCGCCGAATATCGTTGACGCCGACCCGGGAAAAACAACCTACCTGGTGCCGGTAGGGCCGGCTTTGATCTTCGATGGGCCGAAGAAGACGAAGATCACGGAAATCACCGATGGCACGTCGAATACGATCCTGGTCGTCGAGGCGGACGACAGCCGGGCCGTGTGGTGGACGCAGCCGGGGGACTACACGGTGGATCGCAAGGAGCCCAAGGCCGGGCTGCTGCGCCCGGCGCTGCGGTTTTCCTCGCCGCACTCGCCGACGGCTCGGTGCGCACCTTTGCCCGGGTGATCCAGGACGAAACGATGTGGCTGTATTTCCACCCGAGCGACGGCCAGGTGATTCCGGAATAGTGATGTTTACGTTGAGCGCTCGGTGGCCGTTGGCGGGGCATGATGTTCCTGCCAACGGCCACCGATCGCTCAACGCAAGCACTGTCACGGCGTGGACGCCTGTGGACAAGCAGCTATTGCAGCTCGCGACAACTCAACAACACCGCATGCGCCGCGCGATCGCCTCGATCAGCACCTCCGCCGCGCCTGGGCCGACGGCGGCGATGACGTCCTGGTAGATGCCGTAACCGTAGACGTTGGCCGGCGGCAGGTAGCCGGGCTGCCAGTCGCCGGTCACGGTCGCGACCACGAGCGGCAGGTCCGGGAAGCGCTGCCGCAGCGTGACCTGGAACATCTGGTACAATTCGCCCGGCAGGAACAGCCAGCGCCTTGCCGATGCGCCATAGGTTGACGGCATACGGAAATGTCTTGCCCGGCGGCAGCACCGTCAGCCGGGCGATTTGCCGCCGCATCTGCTCGACCATCGCCCGTGCGTCGCGGGCGCGATCCGTGTCGCCGGCCTCGGTCGCCTTTGCCTCGTCGGCCTGCCAGCGTGCGAGGGCATCCTGCGTTTCGTCCAGCTTCGGCAAATCGTGGCGATACGGCAGCTCGACCGTGAAACGCTCGCAGTGCCAGGCCGCCTGCCGGCGCAGCGCCGCCTCGTCGAGCGGGACGTGCTTCCAGGTGCCGATCGTCGTTCCCGACACCACCGGGCCGGCGTACACGTAACGGGTTCCAGCCAGCGGCAGCGCCTCCAGCGCCGCCAGTGCCGCGAAGCCGAGCTGCCGGCCGTTGCGGTCCGCCACCGTCCAATCGCCGACAAAACCCTCGCGCGGTCCGAGATCGCCCGACGCGCCTTGCAGGAACAGGCACGGCGCCCGCGTGTGCTGCTCGACGACCTCGCGCATTGCGCCGACATAATCGGGGCTTAGCGCGGTGTTGTCCCACGCCAGCGTCGTCGGATGGCACGCGTAGTTGACGATGGTCGCCAAGGTCTCGCCCTCCGCGCCGGTGACGCGCGCCACGACGACCGTGTCGTCCGCGGGGCCAGCGGGGTTGAAGCCGCAGACGAATTGTCCGTGGGCCGCGTCCCAGTAGTCGCGATGCGCCGCCAGGGCACAGCGACCCTGGCCGTAAACAATCGCCGCGGGCCGAATCCCCGTGGACGCCTCACACGCCAGTGCCGCGATGCGCTCGGCAAGGCCGTCGAGGTACGGACCGATCATTTCGCCGCCGGGCTGCGCGGCGCGGGACCGCGACATCCAGCCGGAGCCGTGCGTGTGCGAGAGCGCGACGTGGATCTGCTCAGGATTCAGCGGCACGGCCCGGCCGATGGCGGCGCGGATACGGTCCATCTCGACGCCGTCGAGGATGCAGTGGTCCAGCGCGACGACGAGCTGCTGGTGCTCGCGCGGGTCCTCCGGCGGCTCGAGCCACAATAGCGTCGCCAGCAGCGGGCGGTGGACGGCGGTGGCGCGGTCGTGGACGGCGGCGCCCCACATGCGATGGTAGATGCCGACCGGCGGTGTGATATCGCCGCGCGCGACGCCGGCCCGGCAGAGGGTCTGGGGCGTGTCGACGCAATTCATGACGCTCCTCGACTCATGCCTTCCGCAAGATGATGCGCGTCACCTCGGGGTTGCAGAAAAAACGCAAGGGATGCTGTCCCGCCAGCCCGCGGCCGACGTGCATCACCGTCGGCGGCCGATAGAACGTGCCGCAGTCGTACTGCCGGCTGAAGCGACTCGGCACGAAGATCGAGCCGAGCACCGGCAGCCGAATCTGGCCGCCGTGCACGTGGCCGGCCAGCACCAGGTCGATCCGGTGACGCCGGGCCCAGGTGATGTTGTCCGGCGTGTGACTCAGGCAGAGGCGAAACACATCCGCGGGGCAGCTCGACAGGTCCGGTGGCGGCGTGAACCAGGGCCCCTCATGGCCGATCGCGGCCAGTGGCACGCCGCGCACGTCGACCTGCTCCCAACCGTTGCCGAGCACGCGATAGCCGATGCGGCGCAGCCGGCGGCGAATCTGGCTCACGTCGCGCCACGAGTCGTGATTGCCCAGGATGGCGAACGCGGCGATGTTGCAGCGCAGCCGGCCGAGCACCGGGATGATCCAGCGATGGTGCCAATCGCTGTCCACCACGTCGCCGGTCAGCGCGATCAAATCCGGCACTCCCGCCTTCATGCAGTGGTCCACGACCACGTGAAAGAAGCTGCGATCGGGCGTGCCGCAGAAGTGCAGGTCGGTCAGGTGCAGAATCGTCAGACCGTTCCACGCCTCGGGCAGCTGCGGCAGCGCCAGTGTCTTCTCGACGAAATCGACCTGGAAGACGCGATTGCCCGGCAGCCGGCATTGTAGCGCGTGCTTGCCATTGCCCACCGGCGCGAAGCCGAGCTCCTTCGCCACATCGACGATGGTGCTGCGCTGCGCCACGACCTGGGGCGTTGCCGCCGGGCCAGGTAGAAGATCTCCGCAATCGGAGCGACGATGAAGCCGAGCAGCCAGCAACAGACGACATACGGCGCGAGGTAGAAGCGCGGCTCGCCGGGCGCCCACGCCAGGCGCTGCGAGCCGGTCAGGTCGAGCGCATAGGCAAACACCAACGGCCCGGCCAGGATGATGAGCATGTCGATCTTGCGGCTGTACTTCAAGAACCAATGCGGCAGCGGCCAGGCGTACAGGACGTTGAGGGCGATGGTCATGAGGTAGCCGTGGCCGATGCAGGCGCCGAGCAGCAACAGCCACGGCGGCATCGACAGCGACACCGATTCCAGGTAATGGGCGAGCGATTCCGCGCTCATGCGATTCCTTCGACGGCGAGCGGGTCGGCGGATGGGTTGGAGTCCCGGCTTTAGCCGGAGAAAACCG
This sequence comes from uncultured Gemmataceae bacterium, assembly GCA_963834865.1. Taxonomy (GTDB): domain Bacteria; phylum Planctomycetota; class Planctomycetia; order Gemmatales; family Gemmataceae; genus CAWIDK01. Next base: position 365,465 of record CAWIDK010000003.1, on the reverse strand, counting down.
GCTAAAGCCGGGACTCCAACCCATCCAGGTTTTGCTAACCCGCAGGCGGGGGGTTGCGATCCTGCAAGGCGTTGAGCAGCTGGTCCACGCGAAACGGCTTGTACAGGACGTGCTTGAGCCCGTCTTGCCGGGCCTTGACGAGCGAATGGGTCGCGTCGTAGCCGTATCCCGTCATCAGGATCACGTTGGCGTCCGGCTGGGCCTGGCGCAGGGCCCGGTACACGTCGTAGCCCGACAGGTCCGGCAGCCGGATGTCGGCCAGCATCGCGTCATAGGTCGACAGCTTGGCCATTGTCAGCGCCTCGCGGCCGTCGCGGGCGGTTTCGACGATGCAGCCGATGCGGCCCAGCACGCTGTGCGCCGATCGGCGGACGCGCTCATCGTTGTCCACGACCAGCACGCGCAGGTTGAGCCGGCTCGGCGATTCGCCGCCGGCAAACGTCAGCGGCCCGAGCGCCGGCGCGATGTCCTCGCCGACCTTCTGGATGCTCTGCTTGATGATGCGAGCGCTGGCGATGATCTTGCGCAGCTTCTCGGCCATCTCCGGCTCATGGCCGATCCAGCGCTCAAGCACTGACGTTGCGGCCGTCAGGATTTCGTCCACCGGCAGCCCGACCTCGCGGTTGATCGCCTCGATCGACTGCGAAGCCGTCTGCCGTTTCTCCAGCAGCAACAGGTCGAGCGTGTGCAGGGCGGAGGCGAGCGCCCGGCAAAAGATTTCGGCGAACTGCAGATCGAGCGGGCCGAACGCATTGACGTGCGGGCTCTCGACGTTGAAGGTGCCGATGACCGTGTCACCCCAGGTCAGCGCGACCGTGAGCGAGCTGTGGGCCCCGCGCGCCCCTTCGAGGTAGTGGGGATCGCAGGCGGTGTCGGCGCAGACGTAGCTCTTGCCGGTCGCCGCCACGTAGCCGGTGACGCCGTTGCCCTCGGGCCGCGCGAACAGGATGCGCCGGCCTGCCTCCGCGGTCATGCCCTCCGCCAGCAGCGGCCGTAGCTCCCGGGTTCGCGGGTCCAGCAGGCGCACCTCGATCACGTCATAATGCAAGAGGTCGTGGGTCAACCGGCGGATGTTGTGCTTGAGCATCTCGACCCGCTCCTCGGCGCTGACCTCTGCGAGCTGCTCGGCGTTCAGCGACGCCAGCTCGCGTCCGGCCTGGTGCAGCGCGTCGAGCTTTTGCTGCTGCTGCACCTCGGCGGTGGCGTCGCGGCACAGGACGATGAGTTGCTGCACTCGTTCGGCCGGGTCAAGGATCGGCGTTATGCGTAGCTCGAGGTACCGATCGCCGTTTCGGGCGATGCGCGCCGTGGCCGGCTTGCCGGCGAGGGCGGTACTGAATGGGGCCGGGTCGGAGCCGAGGAACGCGGTGGCGCCGAGCGCTTCGTGAATGACTTTGCCCATGACCGGTCCGCCGCACCACTGCCCGAAGATGGCGTTGGCCCACTGAATGCGCAGGTCCGGGCAGACGACCGCGACGCCTTCGCCGAGGACTTCGAGGACGCTCGCCTGCTGCAGCAGTGAGTCGGTAAGGCTCCAGATCTGCCGATCGTTAGCCGGCACGAAGATCCCGTCGAAGGGCCCGGCCGACTGCAAGAGGATCAATGCTTCGGGAATGGTGGCAGCGCGGACGACCTCCCAGCCGTCCGGCACGGCGAGCGCGTCGTCGCCGGGAGCTCCCCCAGCGAACACCAGGATGCGCGGACTGCGTGCCAACGTCCCCTCCCAGGTATCCGGCCTTTCCCGAATCGCTGAAGCATTATAATTTTCCGGCACCGTTGCCACAAGACGACTGCCGATGCCCCCATCACCTGGCCCAAGAAAAGTGGGGATGGATTGCTCCATCCCCACTGGTTTACTCCAGTTCCTCCGTGATTACGCCGGAGCCCACCGTCTTGCCGCCTTCCGGATGGCGAAATGGCTCCCCCTTGCGATGCCCACTGGCTTCTCCAGACTGACGACCAAGGCCGCGTTGTCGCCCGGCATGACCATGTCGATGCCGCCCGCCAGCCCCGCCGCGGAGGTAAGACACGGCCCGAGGTTGCGCTCCTCATTCTTGACGATCATGCACAGCGAGAGTGGCGGCTCCCCTCGGGGCCGGTCCAGTCGGTAGCGTGGTTCGTCGTCCATCGTCGGCCACCTCCAGGATCAACACTTAAATGCTCGATGGCCACCGCGCCCGAGCTGGATGGCCACGGCTCGTGGCCAAGTGCTCTCCACCGTAAAGCGTTAGGCCGTCAGGTGCTGGGAAGCCCCACCGAGCTGCCTGGCCAGCCGGCCACGGATAGCCACAGGCGCCCTGGCCGCATGTTCCCGGATGCACGGCAACGGCGAGCGGTCGGCTGAACCGCAGGTCGTTCCTTGCTGGCTGGAGACACCCTATTTCCGGCACGCGCCGCCCGCCGCACACGACCAGCCACGACCGGCCAGACCGGCACGACCGGCCAGACCGGCCAGACCGGCACGACCGGCCAGACCGGCACGACCGGCCAGACCGGCACGACCGGCCAGACCGGCACGACCGGCACGACCTGCCACGACCGGCCACACCGGCACGACACGCCACGACCGGCCACACCGGCACGACTTCCTTGGCGCACTTCGCGCCTTTCGCGAGATTCTTTTTTGTCCCGCGCTACCCGCCGCGCTCGTACAGCGCCACCTTGACCTGCACGACGATGAGGTCGCCGGGACCGAAGTCGCTGATCGCCGCAGCACAGACGAGGTTGCCGCCGCGCAGCTCGGCGTGGACCTCGACCCCGCCGATCACGCTGCTGGCGGCGCTGGGATCGCCAGTGCGGGTCAGGTAGGCCCGCACGCAGCGCGTGGCCCGAGCGCGGCTTACCCACGGCGACGCATTGCTCTTGCGCCTCGGACGCGGTCAGGCGAAACTCGAATGTTTGCAAATGCATCGGCTGCGCCCGCCCCTCGGGCGCTCGACTCGGCAGCGGCGGCGGTTGCCTGACGCTGGCCGCGTCGCCGCCCGCGTCGTAGTCAAAAGTATGGACGATATCCGGTTCGGCGGTCCAGCGCGTCGTGGTTCCCCCAACGTCATATACGAGCGTTGTTGGCGGGCCCGTCGGCTCCGCATCGGAGGGCCGTTCGGGTTCGGTGCTCATGGGGTGCTTTCCTCGGTGCGTGCCAGTTGTCCGGCGAAGCTGCGGTCGCCCTGGGGCTCAATTTCAATGCAAACCATTGCCCGCGTTTGACCTACGGAAACTGCTCTGAAAAATACCCCGATTTTCCGCAACCGCGTCTGCGGCGATCATGAATCGTCTGCGGCTTAACCGGATGCGGCGCTGTGGGAACCAGCCGCACGCCATGCTCTACGCAACCAGCTCCAGCGGAACCGAAACGTCTCAATTGACAAGGCAAAGAGCCACCCCACGGCAAAGATTCCGCTGGACGCCAGCTCAAACTGCTGCTGGGGCGTGGACCGTCTCCACCAGCCGAACCAGGGGTCGATTTTTGCAATCGCGGCGTAGGCGTCCCTGCTCACGCCTGCATCGGGGTCTTGCCTGCTTAGCCGGACCAGAACGGGAAGCGCCGTACGCGCCTGGGGGCCGTACTCCCCGAGAAGGCGGGCGGCCAATTGCCGGTCTCCAATATTCTCAGAAAGCAGGCCGCCCTCCACCAGCGGCAAATGAACGCTTCTCTTAATGCACCACAGGGCCAAGGCAGCGTCCATGCGCAGGCGCTTGTCATCCGACTTCAAGGCCTCATTGAGCACGCCGACCGCATTCAATGCGCGCGGGCCGATCAATCCCAGGACGCTCACCGCGCTTGCTTGGTCGTATTCCCCGGACCGGACGATTTCGACCAGGGCGTTAACGGTGGGCTCGACGTCATCGTGCGCCTCCACCAGGACCATGGCCGCACGGACGCGAAAACCAGGACGCGGCGACTTCAAGGCTTCGCGAAGGACCAGAATTCCTTTGGGGCCAATACGACCCAAGGCTTGCACAACGTACTCATATTCCGAGCTGCGATCCCTCTGGGAATCTTCCAGGATGTCCTTGAGAGCCGGGACCGCCGCGCTTGCATCAGGCCCGAATTTGCCCAGGGCCTCGACGATCGCGCGTGACCGAAGAGTGAACCCAAGACCCGTTTTGTTCAGTTCACCGATCAAGAACGGGACAACCTCCTTTGCCTGCCCGAGGGCTCCCAGCGCGGTGATGCCGGCTGTATATGTGGTGTCGGGGCAGTACGGCAACAACTGCTTGACTTCGGCGACACCTTGTCCGGTGCCGGTGCCGACCCGCGCAAGAGACCGCAAGATTTCTACTCGAAGCTGGTCATCGTTCGCAGCGGGCAGCGCCTTCAGCAACGCCGGGACCGCATCCCTTGCGTCGGGCCCGATGCCTCCAAGCATCATGACGGCGCGATACTTTGTCTCCGTCTTGCGGTCGTTGAGCAGTTTCACCAATTCCGGCACGGCCGGCGGACCGATGTGGCACAATGCCTGGCATACTAAGCTCTCGTAGCGATCTCCAAGCCCGTAGGGCCCCCCGCCTCTGTACTCATCACCCAACAATGGATACCCACCCTGGCTTAGGTTCGGCACGTGCCCCTGAAGCCCGTTGATCAGGTAGGGCACTGCCCGCCCGGCGTCGGGTCCAATCATGCCAACGGCGCTCGCGGCCTCTTGGAACACTTCGTCGTTGTCAGTTTTTAGCCCCTCGATAAGCGCGGGCGCGGCATTGCGAGCCGAGGCACCAAATCGACCGAGTTCGCCGGCCGCGGTGCTACGGGTACTTTGGTTGTACCATGCACCGCTGCCTTGCATGACCACCGCGTTCGTGAGCAAGGGAACAGCCAGCCCTGGAATGTGCGCGACAATCATCGCAGCGTTTTCCTGCATCGGTGTATAGGACGAGCTCACCGCAGACATCAAGACGACCCCTAGCGCTAGCACCGATATCATGCGCGTTCGCAGCCGCGAAATGAGCAGCGTCGGTGCGACCCAGAGTATGACCGCTATCACGACCGCAGAAAGGAAACCGCCCGATGCGAACACGAGCACCGAAAACAATATCCCAAGGAGCATCCAAAGAAACACGGCAAGGGGCACCGTGGCGAGGACGGCACAGCCAATGCGGACGCTGGCACGGGTCGCGCGACGCCACCAGCCAGCCGGCGGACGCGGGAGTGGCGCTGGGACGTCGTCCTTGCGTGGCTCCGTTGGCTTTGCGATGGCTTGATACATGTCCTGCGCCGATCGAAAGCGCTGGGACGGTTCGCGCCAGGCATTGCCGCACGATGCCGCAGCATGCGTCCGAGAGCTCTGGCTTGGCGGCCTTGGGGTCGGGGACGGGACCCTGCAGGCGAGCCAGCGCCGTCGCCATGGGCGTCTTGCGCTTGAATGGGGAAGTGCCGGTGAGCAGTTCGTACAGGACTACACCCAGTGCATAGACATCCGTCGCCGGCGTCAGCTCATCGTGTGCCTCGGCCTGCTCCGGCGACATGTACTCCGGCGTGCCGACCGGCAGCCCCGTGGTCGTGAGCGTCATCGCTTCCCGCGAGCGCGCGATGCCGAAATCCGCGAGCTTGACCTCCTTGCCGTCGAAGAGCAGTAGGTTGGCCGGCTTGATGTCGCGGTGCACAATCCCCTGGCTATGCAGGTACGCCAGTCCGTCGCACGCCTGCGCGACGATCGCCAGGGCGTCCTGCTCCGCCAGCGGCTTGGGCAGGTCGCTGACGTCGAGAGCGGTGCAGCCATCCATGCCGGCCCCTGCCCAGCCGCCGGCCAGCTCCATCACAAGGTAGTGGTCTTCGAGCGATTCCCCGGATTCCAGCACGCGCGTGATGTGAGGATGGTTCAGGTCGCTTGCCTGCTTTACCTCCTGGCGGAAGCGGTGCAGCATGGTCGGATCGCGCAAAAACTGGTAAGGCAAAAGCTTCAATGCAACGTGCTCGCCGCCGGCCCCGCGCCGCACCTCATAGACATCGGCCATGCCGCCGCGGCGCAAATGTCTGACGATCTCATATTTTTGATCGATCACCGAACCCGGCGGCAGCTGTTGCATGCCGCTGCTGAGCCCCTGGATTGACAGGTACTTCGCCTGGCGCCGGATGCCGCTGCCCCCTTGGAGCAGATGCTGCAGCTCGGCGCCCGCCGTCGCATCACGCAGGCGGTGGCCGGCCGCGGCTTCACACTCGAGCCGTCGGCTGTCGAGCTTCTCGAAGCGGAACAGGTGGACGGCTCCGCAACCGGGCTCGGGGCATTGCCGCACCAGATAGAAAGGGTGCAGATAGAGCACGGCCTTGTCGCGCGGACTGAGGACGGCGACGCGCCCTGCTCGAGATCGAGGTCGCATTGTACGTCGCTGGGCTCGAGTGCCTCGTTGACGCCCATGTGCCGCAAGCAACGGTGGGTCTTGATTCCGTCCTGAAGCTGAGTGTTTTTCACCGAGATGAGCGGATAGTCTTTGAGGAAGGCAACGGCTCGCAGGAATTCAAAGAGCATCCGCTTGAATCGCCGATGCCTCTCGGGCGGAGGGCGGACAAGGGCAGATCGCTTGACCAGCTCGTTGCGCAACTGCACCAGCTCATCAGCGAGCACACCGAGCGCTTCGGCCCGGTCGTGTCCCTGCTGGGCAAAGTAGTGCTCGACGAGCCCAGCCGTGAACACCGGGCGCTGTTGCTTCAAGAATGTCAGCACGGCGCGCAGCACCTGGACCCACTGCCCATGACTGAGCGGCTTGTGAAACCGGTCCGCGAGGAGCACATCGAGCTGCTTGTCGCGTTCCGTGTCCGCCAGGTATTCTGCCACGGCCAGCATCGCCAGGTGCTGGAGGGTTACGCCGAGGAGATTGGCGAGCTGCGGAATCTCAGCCAACGGGTCGTCGATCCCGCGCAGGAGAATGAAAGACTGGGCGATCGGATAGGGAAACAAATTCTCGACGGCGCTACGAAACGCCGGCGAGGCAGCTTCGGCGTCCGGCGGCGCATCCGGGTCATCCGCGCTCGGGTCCGGTTCGTTCGCCATGAATCCACCGCCTTGGTCGCTGGATCGATCCCCTGCGAGTGATAGTTCGTCGCCAGGATGTCCTTTTTCGAGAGCGGCGTTTCGACCTGAGGGTGGCCTGTCAATTACTTTACTTCACCGCGCCCGCACCCGCAAGAAGCTTCACCGGTTACGGCAGCAAGCGGCTGCGCCGGGTCAGGAAATGCCGCCCGAAGAGCGTGGACCCGGGGCAGGCGTCGTGGCGGCCGAATGTGTTCATGTGTACATTAGTCGGCGCGATCCTCAAAGCGGCCCTATTTCCGGAGGAGTCGTCTCATCTCGACGTACAAGACGGAGAAAGATCCCGTCAACCGAGTTGAACAGGCGCACGAGGCACTGCAGTTTCTCAATCGGGATGTTCTGCACCGGCCGCTGGGCGAGGTGGCGCTGCCGCCGCTGCCGAAGTTCCTCGACCTGTCCGCTATGCGATCCGCCTATGGCACTACGCGCCGCGCACCGAGGAATGCGATTTGGAATGGGCGGCGCGTTTCAGCTGCTGCCACGCCCGCGCCATCCCAATACGATGGGCGGGCCGGAAATCGAAATGTTTCTGACGGACCTGGCGGTGAACGGGCAGGTCGCGGCCAGCACGCAGAACCAAGTGTTTTGCGCCCTGCTCTTTCTTTGCCGGGGGTGCTAGGCATCGAGCTGCCGCGGCTCGATGCGCTGCGGGCGAAGCGGATTGCCGAGCGTGCTCAGTCCGGAGGAAGGTAGAAATTAGATGCGCCGTGCGCCGAATGGGTTCGCACGTTAAGCTTTTGCAACCGAGTGCAAACGGGAATTGGCGCCGCTCAAAAAAACATCGCCGTCCCGCAACGGGTTTCTGACCTATAGTCGAGTGAGCCTCCGTTCGCAACGGCGGGTCGAGCGCGGAGGGGCCGCGTCTGGCCCACCGGGCTCACCAGGACCACGGCATGGCAAGCGTGGAATCACTCCCCCGGCGCCGCAAGCGCCGCCGGCCTCGGCCGCGTCCGTTGGCGGCGCCGCGCTGACGGCGGGGTCGCTGACTGCCGGTTCGCTGACCGCCGGCTCGCTGGGGGCGGCCCTGCTCTGGAGCTACTGGCCGACGCTGGCGACGATGGTCGAGCGCTGGTCGTCCGACCCGCAGTATTCGCACGGCTTCCTGGTGCCGGCGTTTGCCGCGGCGGTGCTGTGGTCGCGCCGGGCCGGCTGGGACGCGGCGCGCTGGCAGCCCAGCTGGTGGGGCCTGCCGGTGCTCGCCGCCGCGCTGACGGTGCGGCTGTTTGCGGGCCGTTCGGATATCGAGGCGCTCGACGCGCTGTCGCTGTTGCCGGCGCTGGCGGGATTGGTGTTGCTGGCGGGCGGCCCGTCGCTGTTGCGCTGGTGCTGGCCGGCAATCGCGTTTCTCGGCTTCATGCTGCCGTTGCCGTTCACCATCGAGGCGGCGCTGGCCCAACCGTTGCGCCGGCTCGCGACGGTGGTGAGCACCTATGCGCTGCAGACGCTCGGCTGCCCCGCGTTCGCGGAAGGGAACGTCATCCTGATCGAGGACAATCGGCTCGGCGTCGCCGAGGCGTGCAGCGGGCTCGGCATGCTGCTGACGTTCTTCGCGCTGGCGACGGCCTTCGCCCTGGTCGTACAGCGGCCGCGCGGATCGGCTGGTGCTGGTCGGCAGTGCCGTGCCGGTCGCGGTGGCGGCGAATGTCGCGCGGATCACGGCAACCGGGCTGGCTTATTACGCCTGGGGCCAGCACAGCGCGGCGGCGCACGCCATCTTCCACGACCTGGCGGGCTGGCTGATGATGCCCCTGGCGCTGGCGCTCTTGTGGCTGGAGCTGCGCCTGCTCGACCGGCTGTTCGTGGAGCAGGCCGCGGCGCGGCCGTTGCCGTTGTTCGCTCATAAACGTGCGAATCCCCCGGCGAGCCGGGAGGGTCAGCGATCGGAGGATGCACCCTCGTGTCGCTGAGCTCCCGGCCCGCCATTCCATGATCGCGTTGCGGAGAATGCTGTGAAGACGCCAATGGACCCCAATCAACCGAATCACGCCCTGTCCGCGCCGGCGGCGCACCCGGCCGACGCGCCGGTGATGCCGATGGCGCCGGGGCTGTACGGCGGGCTGGCATTTGCCGGCGGCGACGGGGCCGACGGCCCGCCGGGCCTGACCGCGGCGCCGACCGTGTCGGGCCTTGTACAGGCGCTGCGGCGGCGCTGGCTGCTCGGCTTCGCGCTGGCCTCGGCGGCGGCGGTCGCGGCGGTCGCGGTGGTCTTCGTCTGCCTGCCGCCGCGCTACCTCGTCGAGGCGCGCTTCAACATCATGGCGGCACCGGGCAACCAGCCGTTCGACCCGGGTCAGGATCCGCACGCCGAGTTCGCCGTGTTCAAGGAATACGAGAGGGCCCTCATCCATGCGCCGATGGTGCTGTCGGCAGCGCTCAACGAAAAGGTCAGCGGCGGCCGCGAGGCGCGCGACCTGCCGGTGGTGCGTGCCCTGGGCAACGACGCCGTGGACTGGATGGAGCACGCGCTCAAGGCCGAATTCAAGCTCGCGCCGGAGATCATCGAGCGCCTTCCTGACGGGCGACGATCCCGAGGGGCTGGCCGACCTGCTCAACGCGATCGGCAGCGCGTTCGTCAAGGAAAACGACGACAAGGAAAAGGCGCGGCGCAAGGAGCGGATCGAGGGTTATCGCGAGAACCTCAAGCACAAGGAGCAGGAGCTCAGCAGCCTCCGCGCCAAGCTCAATGCCAGGAATCTGCCCGAGGAGGCCAAGGACATCAATGTCAGGAAACGCCAGCTCGAACAGGCGCAGTGCGCCCTGAACACCTGCGAGCTGCTGCTGCAGAGCATGGAGGCGCGCACGAGCGAAAACGACCTGGACCTTGGCGACTGGCGGGCCAAGCTCAAGAACGTCGACACCTATCCCGTGCCGGTCGACCAGGTCGAGGATTTCCTCCGCACGGACGGCGCGACGCTCGGGCTCAAAAAACGGATTGAGGAAATCGACGACCGCATCATCGATATCTTCGAAAAGTCCGCGGACGAGGAGCGTGCCGAGCAGCTGGCCCGGCCCGAAAAGGCCAAGCGTGCCGACCTCGCGAGGGAGCTCGAAAAGCGTCGCAAGACGTGCCTGCCGGAGGTCGAGACGCGGTTCCGCGCCCGCTTCAAGGCGGAGCTCACCGAAAAGATCGACACTGCCGAGCGCAAGCACGGATTTTTCGACGCGCAGATCAAGAGCCTGCGCAACCAGGCCGACACGCTGGCCAAGCAGATCGCGGCGCTCGATCCGTCGTTGATGAACGATCCGCCGGACCTGGCGCACCTCAAGGACCAGATCCGGACAGCCGAGCGGGCCGTGGATCAGATTCGCTTCATGATCGACATGCTTGGCATCGAGCAATCCAACTCGCGGGTGTCGTTCCAGATGCGTGCCAGTCCGCCGACCGAACGGGACTACACTCGGCAGATCAAGCTGGCCGGCGCCGGCGGCGTTTCGGCGTTCGCGCTGATGCTGTTCGGCGTCGCGTTCTGGGAATTCCGCACCCGGCGCATCAGCATGACCGACGAGGTGAGCCGCGGCCTGGGCCTGCACGTCATGGGCGCGCTGCCGGCCGTGCGCACCGGCCCGCACAGCCCTGGCGCAACCCGCGCGGCGCAGGACCTGGCCGTGCAATCACAGCTACAGGAAGCGGTCGACGGCGTGCGGACGATGTTGCTGCACGCCGCACGGACCGAGCCGCTGCGCGTCATCATGGTGACCAGCGCCTGTGCGGGCGAGGGCAAAACGTCGGTGGCGACCCAGCTGGCGGCGAGCCTGGCCCGTTCGTGGCGCAAGACGCTGCTGATCGACGGCGACCTGCGTAGCCCGGCGGCGCATCGCGTGTTCGATTTGCCGCAAGATCCCGGCCTGAGCGAGGTGCTGCGCGGCGAGGTGGCGACCGAGGACGCGATTCGCCCGGCGCCGGTGAGCCGGCTGTGGGTGCTGCCGGCCGGCCAGTGGGATGCCCATGCGATCCAGGCGCTGGCGCAGGACAAGGTGCACACGCTCTTCGAGCGGCTCAAGGGGCAGTACGACTTCATCATCGTCGACTCCAGCCCGGTGCTGCCGGTGGCCGACTCGCTGCTGCTCGCTCAGCAGGCGGATGGCGTGCTGTTCTCGATCCTGCGCGACGTGAGCCGGGTGCCGGAAGTGTATGCCGCCCAGCAGCGCCTCTCGCCGCTTGGCGTCCGCATGCTGGGGGCGGTGGTGATCGGCATGACCAGCGAGCTGAGCAAGCGCGCGTACCAGTATGCAGCGAGTTGACATCCCGCTCCCCTCTCCCCTGCGGGGGAGAGGGGTTGGGGGTGAGGGGGGGCCTGTGCGGCGACTTCCCCTCACCCCCAACCCCTCTCCCCCAGAGGGGAGAGGGGAGAAAACAAGCGGCGGTCATTTGCGATGACACGACTCCTTTCCTGGATCACCGCCCTGACGCTGCTGGTCGCGGCCGGGGTGCTGCACGGCCTGTGGAGCGAACGCTGGCGGCCGGCCGACGCGCTGGAGGCGGCGGCGGTCCGGCTAGAGCAGGTGCCGCTGGAGATCGGCGATTGGCAGGGCAAGGCCATCGACACCGACGCCGAGTCGTTTGCCCAGGCCGGCGCCGCAGCTACTGGGCGCGCAGTTACACCCACCGCGACGGCAGCGGCAGCGTGCTGGCGATCCTGATGTGCGGCCGATCGGGGCGGATGGCGGTCCACACGCCGGAGGTTTGCTACCGCGGTGCTGGCTACGACCTGCGGGCGACGCCGGCGCCGGCGCTGGTGCGTGACGAGAATGACGTGGAAGCCGGTACTCTCTGGAGCGCCCGCTTCACCAAGCAGGGCGATGCGTCGAGCGATCTGCAGCTGTACTGGGGTTGGGACGCGGGCGACGGCTGGCAGGCGCCGGCCAACCCGCGCTGGGAATTTCGCGGCCGGCCTTATCTGTACAAGCTGTACGTGTCGCAGGAGCTAAGCGACCCGAGCGCGGCGGATCGGGCGACGGAATTCCTGCGCAGCTGCTGCCGGTGCTCAAGGACGTGCTGGCCCCGCAAGAAGGTTCGTAGTGCCCCGCTTCAGCGGGTCGCAGAGGCGGAGACCCGCTAAAGCGGGTCACTACGAGCGCCTAACTGGATCGACGGAACCGAGAGATCATGGCCACGCTGTCCTTCACCGACTCGACGCCCACGAGCACCTATCCGCCGCCGAGCCGTCCATCGACGGAGGATTTCCTCGCGCCGTCCGCGCCGTTTTATCTGGCACTGAAGAGCGGCCTCGATTTTGTGACGGCGCTGACGCTGCTCGTGCTCACGGCGCCGCTGATCCTTGTCGCGATGCTGCTGGTGAGGCTGACCTCGACCGGCCCGGCGCTGTACTCGCAGACGCGGCTGGGGCGGCACGGCCGGCCCTTCACGCTCTACAAGATCCGCACGATGATGCACGATTGCGAGAGCCTCACCGGCCCGTGCTGGTCGCCGCCCGGCGACACGCGCGTCACGCCGATTGGCCGCTGGCTGCGGCGTACGCACATCGACGAGCTGCCGCAGTTGTGGAACGTGCTCTGTGGCGATATGAGCCTGATCGGTCCGCGGCCGGAACGCCCCGAGTTCGCGCCGAAGCTGGAACGAGCGGTGCCGCACTACCGCCAACGGCTGCGAGTGCGTCCGGGCGTCACGGGACTCGCGCAGGTGCAGTTGCCGCCGGACAGCGACCTCGACAGCGTGCGGATCAAGACGGCGTACGACCTGCACTACATCCACGCGGTCAGCGCCGCCCTGGATGTGCGCATCGCCTGGGCCACGCTGTTCAAGCTGATGGGCCTACCGCATCCACGGCTGCGCGCGCTCTTCCGCCTGCCGTCGCGCGACCAGATCGAGCAGCGCTACCGGAGCTTGCCCGTTCGCGGCGCCGCGGACAACGCCGGCGCCGCTCCCAAGAGCAGCGTGCCGGTGGCGGGATAGAATGAAGAGCACTAGTGCGGCGTCAAGTCTCGAAAGAGGTTGCTTGGTAGCCGCATTCGTGAGAATGCGGGCGACCACCCGCATTCTCACGAATGCGGCTACCCCAAAATCAAGGCTTGACGATGCACTCGCTCTCCATTCCGAGATTCCTCCGATGGCCGCGCTCCCGCTGTTCCCAACCGCCGTGATCGGCAGCCTGCCGCGGCCGGCGTGGCTGCTCGCTTTGCTGACGGAGTATCTGGCCGGACGGCTATCACGGACCGAGTGGGATCGTGCATGCGACCAGGCAATTCCGTTCGCGGTCGCGCTGCAGGAGACGGCAGGGATCGACGTCATCAGCGACGGCGAATGGCGGCGGGAGGGCTACTTCCAGGTCTTTTACGAACGCGTCGCCGGCTTTGCGCCGGACCTCATTCGCGGACGCACCCGGCTGTGGCCGGCAGCGGTCGCGCCGCTGCGCCGGCGCGGCCCGATCGTCGCGGACGGGACGAGATTCCTCCGGCGGCAGACCACGCGCGCGATCCGCGTCGGCCTGCCCAGCGCGTACGTCATTCTGCGCCGTTTCTGGTCGCCGGAGCACTCGGCCGGCGCCTATCCGACGCGTGAGGCGTTCCTGCGTGCCGTCGAGGCGGTGCTGCTCGAGGAAGCGCAGGACATCCTGGCCGCTGGCGCCGACGCGATTCAGTTCGACGATCCGATGCTGGGTTATTTCGTGGACCCGGCCTATCGGGCGCAGCGCAGCGAACACTGGGGCACGGGACAATTCGCCGACGTGGACGCGGAGCTGCGTCTTGGGGTCGACAGCATCAATCGGCTGGCCGGGCCGCTGCGGGCCCGCGGAGCCATTGTCGTGCTGCACATCTGCCGCGGCAACATCGAGCGGCGCAGCGACGCGCGCGGCGACTTCCGCCCGATCTGGCCGGCGCTGTGCCGTGCGGAGGTGGACGAGCTGGCGCTGGAGTTCGCGCTGCCGGAAGCGGGCAGTCTCGATGTGCTCGCCGACCTGCCCGCGCGGCTACGGCTCGGCTTCGGCTGTGTCGACGTGCGCTCGGCCACGGTCGAGGCGCCGGCGACGATCGCCGCCCGCGTCCGCGCCGCCCTTCGCCATGTCGCGCCGGAGCGTTTGACCCTCAACCCCGATTGCGGCTTCGCGCCAAGCGGCAACAATCCCATTCCGCTCGACGAACCGTACGCCAAGCTGAAAGCGCTGGCCCAGGCGGCGGCGCGGTTGCGTGCAGAGTTTGGGGCCGGCATCGTGGGCACTCCGTGATACCGGGGCGGCAATCTCGGTACTGTCCGCACGGCCGGAACAGCGGCACGAGAAAAGCGTGGCAAGCCTGGCAAACTGGCCGCGAAATGCGGGTCGGGCGGACGTTAAGATGGGGCGGTTGTCGCCATCGTCCGTCTCAGGTCGAGGTCGCCATGCGAGTGCCGCAGTTTCTCATCGATCAGCGCGTGCGCTTCGAGACGGTCGTCCATCCGCCGTCGTACACCGCCCAGAAGCTCGCCAAACACCTCCGGGTCTCCGGCCGGCAAGTCGCCAAGAGCGTGGTGCTGGCCGACGGCACCCACTATTACCTGGCCGTGCTGCCGGCGGCGCTGCGGGTAGACCTGGCGGCGGTTAGCGAGCATCTGGGCATTGTGGCGCGGCTGGCCGGCGAGCACGAGCTGGTGCGGCTGTTCAGCGATTGCGAATGGGGCGCGGTCACGCCGTTCGGCCATCTTTACGGCATGAAGACCTTGCTCGACACGTCGATCGCGCTGGACAGCATGATGGTGTTCGAGGCGGGCCGGCACGTTGAGGCGATCCGCATGACCTGCCGCGATTTCGAGCGGCTGGAACGGCCGCGACGGTTCCCCTTCGCGCGGGCTACGAAAACCGCCGGCCGCGGGCTTCGTAAGTGTGCTGATCGCTAACAGCCTCAGAACTATAAACCACAGATCGCACGGATCGCACGGATAAGACAAATGTGTTCTTATCCGTGCGATCCGTGTAATCCGTGGTTCATGGTTTTTTGACGGTCATCTAAGCAAAGATCCAGTCCACGGCCACGCGCCAGGCGGGGACGGCTGGCTCCGCATCCGCCATTTGACCCTTGCCAAACGTGACCGGATTATTCGGGTCGGCAGCGCGATACTTGTGGATGCACTCCGCCACCGTGTCCACGTCCCACACGACCTCGGTGCCTGCCTGAAAATAGTCGGCGCACTTCTCGGCCATTGTCGATTCCGCCGCCGGCCCGTAGTCATTTTCGCTGCGCACCTCCGCGGCAAATGTTGGTGCGCATTCGATGAAACGCATCGGATTCTTGGGGAACGGCCCCTTGTGATAGGACGCGTCGGGCGAAAACGATTCGCGTCCGGACGGCAGGATCGGAACCGCATACCCGATGTTGTCGATGAACGCTTCGCCGACGCCCGTCTGCACCGCGTGGTCATCCAGGCTTCGGTAGATGCGACCGCCGACGCGATTTGGCTTGCGTCCGGTAGCCATATAAACCACAATCCTTCCGCCGATCAGCTCCGCCTTTTCCGGGGTGCGGTACAGGTCATCGAGCGTGGCTTTGGCTTGCATGCTCTGGTCCTCGCCAATCGGTAGGGCTCAATCCATTATATAGCGTCTGCTCCGCCCAACGCCGGGACGCCAACGCGTCAACCCAGCAGCACGCGCAGCTTCTGGGCCCGATAGGCGAACAGGTTCTCCACCTCGCGATGGACGGCCTCCGCGCGCAGGAGCAATCCCAGCAGTCCGCCGGGCGGCTCGTAAGTTAATTCTTCCACAATGCGGGTGCCCGACTCCAGCGCGTCAAAGCGGTGGACGAGGAGCCAGCGCTTGAACGGCCCCTGGCGCTGCTGTTCCTCGATCAGGCACGTTTCTTCGAAGGCGGTCACCTCCTGCACCAGGGCGTGGCTGACGCCCATGCGCCGGCCTTTCCAGTGCAGGAGCGCGCCGAGCTGCAGCCGCTCTGGCGCCTGGACGAGCTGCAGGTTCAAATCGGGCGGCGCCAGCTGAACGAGGTTGGCCGGCCGGGCGAGGAAGTCGAAGACTTCGGCGACGGGGCGAGGAATTTCCAGGCAAGTGCTGTACTGGGGCATCAGAACATTTAACGGTAAACCAGCCGGTACAATCAAGAGGAGTTATCCGGTTTCGCGCGAGTGGCCGACATGCTGGCGCCTCCCTTTCACGACGCTTTGGTGCTGACCGGGCCGACCGGCTCGGGCAAGACGCAGCTCGGCATCGAGCTGGCGCAGCGGCTGGATGCCGAGATCGTGTCGATGGACTCGATGGCGCTGTATCGCGGCATGGACGTTGGCACGGCCAAACCGACGCGCGACGAACGGGCGCTGGTGCGCCATCATCTCATCGACGTGCTCGATCCGTGGGAATCGTCCAGCGTCGCATGGTGGCTCCAGCGCACCGCCGAGTGCTGTCGGGACATTGACGCGCGCGGCAAACGAACGCTGTTCGTCGGCGGCACTCCGCTCTATCTCAAGGCGCTTCTGTGCGGGCTATTCGATGGGCCGCCGGCGGATGCAATGCTGCGGCAGCGGCTGGAAGACGAAGCCGTCAACATCGGATCGGCGGGCCTGCACGCGCGGCTCGCGGAGCTCGATGCGGACAGCGCGCGGCGGATCCATCCCAACGACCTGCGCCGCATCGTGCGGGCGCTGGAAGTGCAGGAGCTGACGGGGCGCCCTTGAGCGCGTGGCAGACGCAATGGCGGGCGGTGGATGACCCGCGGGATTCGCTGCGCTCATCCCGCGGCTTGGACTCGTCCCTGACGCCGGTGATCTGGCTCGATCTGCCGCGGGCCGAATTGTATGCACGCATCGAGCGGCGCGTCGAGGCGATGTTTGCCGCGGGATTGGTCGACGAGGTGCGGCGGCTGCGCGCGCTGGAGCGGCCGTGGAGCCGGGAGGCCGCAAAAGCCCTAGGTTATAGGGAAGTGTGCGACTTGCTCGACGGGCGGTCCGATCAGGTCGCGACGATTGTGCAAGTGCAGACGCGCAGCCGGCAATTCGCCAAACGGCAGCTCACGTGGTTTCGGCATCTGCCGGGCTGCCGTCCGGCCACGAAAGAATTGACAGCAACGCTCTGGTGCCGCACAATGAAGGGGTGATTACCTGAGTCCAATCACCCAGGGGCCGATCGGTCCGCAGGGGCCGTCCCCTGTTGGAGCCGCGCGCCGCCAGGCATGGGAGCGGACATGGCCGAGCCAAAGCGTTCTGCGCAGGGAACCGTCACGTTCCAGATCCTCGAAGGGATCGACAAGGGGCGCATGTTCCGCGATCTGCCGACGCCGGTGACCATTGGCCGCGAGGAAGGCAACCAGCTGCGTCTCAACGACGAGCGCGTCAGCCGCTTTCACGCCAAGGTCCAGCTCGACGACAGCGACTACATCCTCACCGACCTCGAAAGCACCAACGGCACCCGCGTCAACGGCGCGGTGGTGCAAATCCGCCGCCTCCGCTTCGGCGATCGCGTCGGGGTCGGCCGGTCGGTGCTGCTGTTCGGCTCCAATGAGCAGATCAACGCGCGCTTGCAATCGCTGACGGCGGCCGGCGTGCAGGAGCCCATGACCGGCCTGTCCTCCGCCGCCGGCAACGTCCCCAGCCCGAGCCCGCGCACGATCCAGCCGCCGACGTTGGCCGGGCAGGTGGACGAGAACATGCACTTCGACCTCAACCTGATCGAGCCGGTGCAGCTCACGCGCGACGCGTTGTTCATCGGCAACAAGCAGCTGCCGCCGTTGCCGCTCAAGCTGGCGCCGTCGCAGGCCGCCCGGCTGGCGGAGATCCTCGACTTTTTGCACCAGGGTCTGTGCCAGGCGACCGAGAACATCCAGGCACGTGACGACGGCAGCCAGGTGACGCTGCAATACGCCGACTGGCAACGCGCCCTGTCGGTGCAGATGCTGCTCGCCCGCTATCTGCGCATGATTTCCGAGCCGCCGGAAGTCGGGGATTGAGCACGTTTCCCAGGATCCAAGCCCGAGGGCAAGTCTTCGAGCCCTCGGGGTCCTGTGCAAGACAGCGACCCCGAGGGCTCGAAGACTCGCCCTTGAGCTTGGATCCTGATGTAAGTCGATCGCCAGCGCATATCCTGTGAGAGAGGCAAAACCACTCTCACGGACCAACACAACCATGCCTGACCGTCCCTTCGTTCACCTGCACTGCCACACGCACTACAGCCTGCTCGACGGCGCCAACCGCATCCCGGAGCTGGTCGCGCACGTCAAGGGCCAGGGCATGAACGCGGTCGCCATCACCGACCACGGCAACCTGTTCGGCGCGATCGAATTCTACCGCGAGTGCAGCGCGGCCGGCGTCAACCCCATCATCGGCTACGAGGCCTACGTCGCCCCAGGCCGGCGCACCGACCGTGAGGCGAAGCGGCGCGGCGACGCGGGCTACCATCTGACGCTGCTGGCGAAAAACCACGCCGGCTTCAAGAACCTGCTCAAGCTGGCCTCGCTCGCCTATACCGAGGGATTTCACTATGTCCCCCGCATCGACAAGGAGCTGCTCGAAGCCCACCACGACGGGCTGATCTGCCTGTCCGGTTGCGCGTCCAGCGAGTTTAGCGAGGCGATCCTCGGCGACAACCTCGACCAGGCGAAGGAGCTGGCGCGCTGGTTCCATCGGCTCTTCGGCGCCGACTTCTACATCGAGGTGCAGAACAACGGCCTGAAGATTCAGACGGCGTGTGCCGAGGGAGCCTACGACGTCGCCAACGCGCTCGGCCTGCCGCTGGTCGCCACCAGCGACGCCCACTACCTGCGCCGCGAGGACGCCAACGCCCACGACGTCCTGCTCTGCATCAACACGCGCAAGCTCCTCGACGACCCCAACCGCATGCGCTACGGCGACGGCGACGGCCGCATGATCGACCAGTTCTACGTGTGCGGCCCCGGCGAGATGTACGAGCGGTTCCGTGGCCGGGAGGAGGCGGTCAAGCGCAGTCAGGAAATTGCCGACCAGTGCTGTCTCAAGCTCGACCTGAAGCAGCGCCATTTCCCCGCATTCACGACGCCTGCCCAGAAGACGCCGGAAGACTACCTGCGCGAGCTGTGTTTGGCCGGCCTGGCGGAGCGTTACCGCAACGCGACTCCGGAGCGGCAAGCGCGGGCCCGCCAACGCCTCGACCACGAGCTGGGTGTCATCTGCCGCATGGGCTTCGCCAGTTACTTCCTCATCGTCTGGGACTTCGTGCGCTTCGCGCTGAGCAAGGGCATCCCGGCCGGGCGCGCGGCTCCGGCGTCGGCGCGATCGTCAGCTACGTGCTGAGGCTTACGAACGTTTGCCCGCTCGAGTTCGACCTGCTGTTCGAGCGGTTCCTCGACCCCAACCGATCCGAGGCGCCCGACATCGACATCGACTTTTGCCAGGACCGCCGGGAGGAGGTCATCGCCTACGTCCGCGAGAAATACGGCGCGGAATCGGTCGCGCAGATCGCTACCTTCGGCACCATGGCGGCCAAGGCGGCGATCAAGGACGTTGGCCGCGTGCTCAACCTGCCGCTGGAGCACGTCAATCGGCTGACGGCGATGGTGCCCAAGGTGCTGAACATCAGCCTCGAGGAATCGCTGGCGCAGAGTCCGGAGCTGCGCCGCGAATACGACAGCGATCCGGAGGTCAAGAAGCTCATCGACATCGCCCTGAAGCTGGAGGGCACCAACCGCAACGTCGGCACGCACGCCGCCGGCGTCGTCATCGCCAACGGCAACATCACCGATTACGTCCCGGTGCAGCGCGTGCAGCGCCGCGAGAACGGCGAGGCCGAGCCCATCACCACCACGCAATGGGTCATGGGCGACATCGAGCAGATCGGCCTGCTCAAGATGGATTTCCTCGGCCTGCGCACACTCACGGTGATTGACAACACACTGCGCCTGATCGAGAAGACACGCAGCCTCCGGCTCGACCTGGAAAGCGTCCCGCTCGACGATACCGCGACCTACAAGCTGCTGCAGCGCGGCGAGGCGCGCGGCGTGTTCCAGCTCGAATCCGACGGCATCCGCGAATTGCTCAAGCGGATGCGGCCCGACAGCATCCGCGACCTGATCGCCACCAACGCCCTCTACCGTCCCGGCCCACTCGGCGGCGGCATGGTCGACGCCTACGTCAACCGCAAGCATGGCCGGGAAAAGCCGGTCTACGTACATCCCGTGATGGAGGAAGTCCTTAGCGAGACGTTCGGCGTTTTGGTTTACCAGGAACAATGCATGCGCATCCTGAACCAGCTCGGCGGCATCGAGCTGGCCAGCGCGTACGCTTGCGTCAAGGCGATCAGTAAGAAAAAGCACGACATCATTGACGCCCGCCGGAGTGACTTCCTCCGAGGCGCCCAGGAGCGCGGCGTCGGCGAAGCGACCGCGCGCGAAATCTTCGACCTCATCTGCTACTTCGCCGGCTACGGCTTCAACAAGGCCCATTCCGCGGCGTACGCCAAGCTCGGCTTTCAGACGGCGTACCTCAAGGCGCACTACACGCCCGAGTTCATGGCGGCGCTGCTCACCAGCGAGATCGAGGACAGCAACAAACGCGACATCATGGTCGAGCACATCGAGGACGCGCGCCGGCTCGGCGTCGCGGTGCTGCCGCCCAGCATCCAGGAAGGCGAGGCGAACTTCACCGTCAAGGACGGCCAAATCGTCTTCGGCCTGCTCGCGGTCAAGGGCGTCGGTCGCGGCGCGGTCGACGCGGTGGTGCTTGCCCGCGCGGACAAGCCGTTCCGCGACTTCTACGATTTCTGCGAACGCGTCGATCACAAGGCGCTGCCGAAGTCGGCCCTGGAACGGCTCATCAAGGTCGGCGCGTTCGATTGCCTCGGCGCTCGGCGGCGCCAGCTCATGGAGACAATGCTGCGTGCCATCGCCGCCGTCGAGGAAATGCAGCGCGACCGCCGGCTCGGCCAGCTCAACCTGTTCGAGTCGCTCGACGGCGACAACGGCGCCGACAAGCCCGCGGAGCAACTCCCCGACGTGCCGGAATGGCCCGCGGTCGAGAAGCTAAAGTACGAGAAGGAAGCGCTGGACTTCTACATCACGAGCCATCCGCTGACGCAGTACCGCGACGTGCTGGAGCGCTTTGCCGGCCAGCGCGTGGACATGCTGGCGAGCTGCGACCCCAGCCAGGAGATTTTCCTCGGCGGCATGCTCACGCAGGTGCGTTTCCAGAACACCAAGAAGGCCCGCAACGGCAACACGCGCTTTGCCCGCTGCAAGCTGGAGGACTTCACCGGCGCCGTCGAGTGCCTGATCTGGCCCGATGACCTGGTCAAGTACAAGGACCTGGTGCAGGACGACCAGGTTTGCTTCGTCGTGGGAACCGTGGATCGCAGCCGGGACCAGATGATCGTGCAGATGACGCGCGTGCTGACGGTGGAGCAGGGCATGAAGGAGCGCACCACCGGCATGGTCGTGACGCTGGACCTGAGCGCCGACGCGGACCGCGACAGCCGCCTGCTCGAATCGCTGGCCGCGGCGCTGCGGCGCACCGCGCGGGACGTGCCCGGTGTTCGTCTACATCCGCGACGGCGCCGGCCGTTGGCTGCGGCTCAAGGCGGGCGAAGATTTCCGCATTAATCCCGCGACGGTGGCGAAGGGCGAGCTGGAAGCGCTGGTCGGGTCCGGCCGCGTCGAATTCTCGCGCCAGGGTGGAGTGAACGGCAGGTGATGTAAAATAGCCGAGGAAGTTTCTACAGCAGTGGAGGGAAGCCATGTTGACCGAAGAAATCACGATCCGCGTTGACACCGAGGCGGCCCGCGCCTACCGCGCCGCCTCGGAGCACGAGCGGCGAAAGCTCGACCTGTTGCTCAGCTTGCGCCTGCAGGACGCGCTACACCCGTCCGGGTCGCTCCAGGACTTGCTGCGCGAGCTGAGCCAAAAGGCACAGCAGCGCGGTCTTACGCCGGAGATTCTGGAGTCCATCCTCAATGAGCGATAAGCCTCGCTACGCCTTCGATACGAACGTGACGATCAGCGCGGCGCTGTTCGAGGATTCTCCTCCGGGGCAGGCGCTGTATGCGGCGCTTAGCCACGGTGAACTCCTGGTTTCGTGGGCGAGCCTCACCGAGTTGGCAGAGGTGCTGGGCCGCACGAAATTCGATCGGTACCTCACGCGGGAGGAACGTGAGGAGTTTTTCGCCAAAGTGTTGCGTGAGGCAACCGTTGTGGATATTACCGAGGAGATTCGCGCCTGCCGCGACGTCAAGGACGACAAGTTCCTGGAGCTCGCAGTGTGCGGCCGCGCCGCCTGCCTGGTCACCGGTGATCCCGATTTCCTGGTGCTGCATCCTTTCCGCGGCATCCCGATCCTAAGGCCGGCGGCGTTCCTTGACATGTTGGCTCGTGAGGGTACGCGGCCCGCCACGTCGAGATCTCGTGCCAGGGAGGAGCGGGGCGGTAAGCAATCGGGTCCTTGATGAGGTGCGCGACGCCATGATGGTGGATTGGGCCAACGTCTGTGAACGACTCACGGCACGCATCGAAGCGTGTGGCGTGCGCGTCCTGGCCAGGCCGCTCGGCTTCGAGACGACCGGCATCTTCGATGGTCTGAGCATCACCACCAATACATCCTACGACCTGGAAACGCGCTGTCACAACATCGCCCACTCCTTCGGGCACATCGCGCAGTGGAGCCTCGACTACCCCGCCCGGCAGCGGCTCTACGACGATCTGCACGCCGCCAAGGCCAACAAAGCCGCCGACCCCGCAACCCTGGAACAGGTGCTGCTGCGCTTCCGCGCTTACGAGGAGGAGGCATCGGCGTACGCAGCCTGGCTGCTGGCGGACACCGGCAATCGTGCTGCGCTGCCGGCGTTCACCAACTTTGCCCGCGCCGACATCGAAACCATTGTCGCGTTCCACCGCGACGGCATGGCCCCGATCTGGCATGAATTCTTCGAGGGCTGGAACCGAGATGTGACCGCAGGCCGGCGGCAGGTGCAGCCGTTTGAACCGAAGCCGATCCCGCCGTTTGCGCCGCGCACCATCGAGCCGCAGGAAGTGATTCAGGAAGTGGACGACCGACGAGAGGCTCCATGAACGAACATCGCGACCCATTGACGACTGCGACTGAGGGTGAAGGGCACCGCAGTGCTGCCGCACCGGCCGCCGCCAGCCCCTTGCCGGCGCACGTCGGTCGCTACCGCGTCGAGCGGCTGCTCGGCGCGGGCGGCTTCGGCCTCGTCTACCTCGCCCACGATGACCAGTTGCAACGGCCCGTGGCGATCAAAGTTCCGCATCGCAAGCTGGTGGATCGCCCGGAAGCCGCCCAGGCCTACCTGACCGAAGCCCGTACCGTCGCCAACCTCGATCACCCGCACATCGTGCCGGTCCACGATGTCGGCAGCACCGAGGACTGCCCCTTCTTCGTCGTCTCGAAGTACATCGACGGGACCGACCTCGCCACAAGGCTCAAGCAGTCCCGTCTGTCGCTCCACGAATCGGTCGAGCTGGTGGCGACGGTAGCCGAGGCATTGCACCACGCCCACAAGCAAGGGCTGGTGCATCGGGACATCAAGCCGGGGAACATCTTGCTCAAATGGCGAGCGGGGGATGTCAGTCCCCCGGTGCCGTTCGTGGCGGATTTCGGGCTGGCGTTGCGCGAGCAGGACGTGGGCAAGGGGCCACGCTACGCCGGGACACCCGCCTACATGAGTCCCGAACAGGCTCGTGGCGAAGGGCATCGGGTGGATGGCCGCTCGGATATTTTCAGCCTGGGCGTGGTTTTCTATCAACTGCTCACAGGCAAACGACCGTTTCATGCGGACTCACGAGAGGAACTGCTGGAGCAGATTACGAACCGAGAAGTTCGTCCACCCCGCCAATGGGATGACACGATCCCGAAGGAACTGGAACGCATCTGCCTGAAAAGCTTGTCGAAGCGGGCCACGGAGCGATACCCAACCGCGAAGGACATGGCCGACGATCTGCGGCACTTCTTGCAACGGGTGGCGGGTGATGGATGGCGGGTGACGGGAGAAGCGATTTGGACGGCTTCCGCCCCGCAAACATCTCCGGCTATGGAATCTCTCGGCATCCATCACACGCCACCCACCACCCATCACACGCCACACGCTACCCTTTTGAAGATTGTGCCGAAAGGCTTGCGGTCGTTTGATGTCCACGATGCCGACTTCTTCCTCGAACTGTTGCCTGGACCTCGTGACCGGGAGGGACTGCCTGATAGCCTCCGGTTCTGGAAGACCCGGATCGAAGAAAGGGATGCCGACAGCATGTTCACGGTGGGCCTCATTTACGGACCATCGGGGTGTGGCAAATCGTCGCTGGTTAAAGCTGGTTTATTGCCCCATCTGTCCGAGGACGTGATCGCCGTTTACATCGAGGCGACCGCCGAGGAAACAGAGACACGACTACTGAACGGTCTGCGGAAACGCTGTCCTGCACTGCCCGACAACCTGGGCCTGAAAGAAACGCTGGCGGCACTACGTCGGGGCCAGGGTATCCCCGCGGGGAAAAAGGTTGTCATCGTCCTCGACCAATTCGAGCAATGGCTGCACGCCAAGAAAGAACAACAAAACACCGAACTCGTGCAAGCCCTGCGGCAGTGCGACGGTGGCCGGGTGCAGTGCATGGTCATGGTGCGGGATGATTTCTGGTTGGCGGTGAGCCGATTCATGCGGGACTTGGAAATCCGACTGGTCGAGGGGCAGAACAGTGCGTTGGCCGATCTCTTCGACCTGGACCACGCCAGAAAAGTGCTGGCGGCTTTTGGCCGGGCCTTCGGCAAACTTCCTGAGAACCCCGGCGACACGAACAAAGTCCAAAAAGAGTTTTTGAAACAGGCCGTGTCCGGCTTGGCCCAGGAAGGCAAGGTCGTCTGCGTGCGGCTGGCCTTGTTTGCGGAGATGATGAAAGGCAAGGTTTGGACGCCTGCAACGCTTCAGGAGGTCGGCGGCACGGAAGGCGTCGGCGTCACCTTCCTTGAAGAGATGTTCAGTGCGGCCACTGCCCCGCCCGAACACCGCTATCACCAACGCGCAGCGCGCGGCGTACTGAAGGCTTTTCTGCCCGAATCGGGGACCGACATCAAGGGCCACATGCGGTCGTATGACGAGCTGCTCGAAGCGTCCGGTTACCGAAGTCGCCCCAGGGACTTTGACGAGCTAATCCGCATTCTGGACAGCGAAATCCGGCTCATCACGCCCACCGACCCGGAAGGCAAGGAAGTAGGGTGGGTGGAGTCTTCGGAACCCACCGCGGTCACGTTGGTGGGTTCCGAAGACTCCACCCACCCTACAGCTACTACAGCGACAGCTTGCACAAAATACTATCAACTCACGCACGATTATCTGGTCCACTCCTTGCGGGACTGGTTGACGCGCAAACGGCGGGAGACGCGGCGCGGCCGCGCTGAGCTGCGCCTTGCCGAACGAGCCGCCGCGTGGAACAGCAAGCCGGAGAATCGCCACCTGCCGGCGTGGTGGGAATGGGCGAACCTACGGCTGTACACCCGCAAACGCCATTGGACAGCGCCGCAACGGCGTATGATGGGCCGGGCCGGGCGCTATCATGCCGTTCGCGTCGGCCTGCTTGTCCTGGCCTTGGTCGTGCTGACCTTTGCCGGGTGGTGGACCTACGGAGCCATGGAAGCGCGTAGAGGTGTGGAAAATCTGCTTACCGCCAAGACGGCCGACGCGCTCGACATCGTTTGCGGTCTGGAGCCGTACCGCCGTTGGGCCATGCCGCTGCTCCGGGAAGCTTTTGCCGAAGCGGAGCGTGACGGCAACCCGCGCCGGCAACTGCATGCCAGTCTTGCTCTCGTGGCGGTGGAACCCGAGCAGGTGAAGTACCTGCAAGGCCGGCTGCTGCATGGCGACCCGGAGGAGGTCCTGGTCGTTCGGCAGGCGTTGTTCGAACACGGGCAGAATCTCACCGCTGGATTGTGGGAATTGCTGGAGAATCCGGCGAACGACGCGGATCAGCGCTTCCGCGCGGCCTGCGCGCTGGCGGCGTTTGCACCGGACGATCCGCGCTGGGACAAGGCTCGTGACGACGTGGCGGGCAAGCTGGCCGCCCAGAAGCCCTTTGAAATCGCCCGCTGGACGGAGCTGCTCAAACCGGTGCGGCGAGCGCTGTTGCCGCCGCTGGCCGCTTTTCTCGAAGACGACAGACGCAGCCCGGCAGAGCGCGGCCTGATTGCCAACATCTATGGCAGCTACGCCGCCGATGTCCCGGACGCCTATGACCGATTGGAAAAGCGGCTAGCGGACGCAAGCGCGCCGGATGCGCTGGCAGAGAAGAAGCTTGCGCTGACCAAGAAGCAAGCGAACATCGGGGTGGGTCTGCTGGTGATGGACCGCGGTGACAAGGTGTGGCCGCTGTTGAAGCACAGCCCCGACCCCACGCGGCGCAGCTATCTGATGGAGCGATTGAGCCCAGGCGGGGTCGATGCCAGAATGCTCCTCAAGCGGCTGGCTGAGGAGCAGGACACGAGCATCCGGCGGGCGCTGCTGTTGAGCCTCGGGGACTACGGTCTGGACCGGCTGCCGCTGCCGCAATCGGAGCAGCAAAACCTGGTGTTGCGCATGCTGGATCTGTATCGGAACGATCCCGATCCTGGCATCCACGGCGCGGCTCGCTGGCTACTCAAGAAGTGGGGCGCCGCGGAGAAGATCAAGGAAATCGACGCGGCGAGCCGGGTTGCGTCCGCGCCCGGAGTGAAGCGCGGCTGGTCGGTCAACGGTCAGGGCCAGGCGATGGTGCTGATTGCGAAACCGCATGAGGGCATGTTCTGGGTGGGGGAGGGCAAGGAGCGTCACCAGCAGCCCCTGGATCATGATTTTGCGCTCTCGTCGGCGGATGTGACGGTCGAGCAGTTCTTGCAATTCTGCAAAGAAACGGGCAGAACGTACAAATTCGCCCAGCAATGGGCGCCCACCAAGGATTGTCCGGCGATCGAGGTGTCGTGGTATGAGGCGGCGAAGTATTGCAACTGGCTGAGCAAGCGTGAGGAGATCGCGGAAGCGCAGTGGTGCTACGAACCAAACCAGGACGGCAAGTACGCCGCGGGGATGAAGATCAGGGCGGGTTATCTGGGTCTGAAGGGCTACCGTTTGCCGACGGAAGCGGAGTGGGAGTACGCCTGTCGGGCGGGGTCGGTGGTAGGCTACAGCTTTGGGGAGCCGGAGGAATTGCTGGAGAAGTACGGGTGGTTTATTAGCAATTCGTTCGGCAAGACGCATCCGTGCGGATCGTTGAAGCCGAACGATCTGGGGCTCTTTGACATGCATGGCAACGTTATGCAATGGACGCAGACCAGCTTCAACAATACGGCTGCCGACAAGGACAATGACGGTGGTGACGTGAAAGAGGGCTCCGCCCGCATGATGCGGGGCGGTTGCTGGAGCAACGAGGCCAGGTTCTGCCGGTCGGCGCAGCGTAACAGGTACGCGCCGTCGAACGGCAACTACTTCCTGGGCTTCCGGCTGGCCCGCAGTTCCGTCGAGGTGGAAAGCAAGTAAGCAAGAGCGGAGCCTGGAGCGCAGGCCGACGGGGAGCACGTAGTGGAGCGGAGCGGAACGGAGTGATCACCGTCGTGCCGGAGCGGAAGGCTCCGCGTGTTTGCGACGACAGGCCGATTTTGTCGCAGCCAATTGCGGATTTGTCGCAGCAATAGGTGTGTGGGTTGCGACAAGTTCTTGCGACAAATCGCTTGTTTGAGAAAGTGTCGAGCCTGCCGCTCACTTCTTCGCCGCGATCGTCTGGCGCTGCAGCAGTTGCGGCACCTCCTCCTCGGCCGCCAGGCCGGTCGCGAACTGCAGGTCGTTCATGGTTCGTTCCGTTTGCACCATGCTCGACGCCACCTGGTCCACCTGATGGACAATGTAATCGGGTTCCTGGCGGTTGATCGCCATCTCGCTCAGCGACTGGATCTTGTTCTCCAGCCGGTCAATCTCCAGCTGCACCAATTCGCTGTTGCTGCGTGCCTTCTGCAGATTCGCCAGGCGCTCGCGGCTGGTCTGGAGGTTGTCCTCGATCGCCTTCTTGATTTTCTGCTTCTGCGGGTCGTCCGCTCCCGCGGACTGGGCTCGGAGGCTCTGTTCCAGGTTCTGAATCGTCTTGCCGATCGCTTCCTCGTTGGTCCGCTGAAAGAAGCGTTCCAGCATGTGCTGCGTGAACTGCAGCCGCAGGAAGGTCCACAGCAGGCGGTCCAGACCGGCCAGCTGCAGCTCCTCCAGCGGCATCGGCGCGTTGGCCCGACTCGGGTCCTTCAGACCGACGGCAATCTGCCGCAACTCCAGGCAGCGGGCGCGCAGCGTCTCGAAGCGCTGCACCGCCTTCGGGGGGAGCGCCGTCAGGATGCGTTCCAGGCCGTCCGCGCCGGTCGTCGTTTCTTGCTCGCGCTCCTGCTTGGCCTTCTGAGCCGCGACGTATTTCTGGAAGCGCGGGTGCGTGCCGAGGAATCCCAGGTAGGCAAGCTCCCCAGCGAGGACGAGCGGCACCAGACCGCCGGCCAAGGGCCCGCTCAGCGCAGCAAACCCCACAGCGGCGCCGAACGCGAGCAGGTTCCAGTGATACAGAAAGGCCGGCTTCAGCGACCGTAGCAGGTTCATGGGAAGGGCCTCAGTTTAGCGGCCAACACGTAGGGTGGGTGGAGTCTTCGGAACCCACCAATCTCGCCGAGTGGTGGGTTCCGAAGACTCCACCCACCCTACGATGATCGCCGCCACGCGCGATTTCACGTTCCCGCCCGGCGGCTCTCTTCGAGTTCACTTATCAGATCGCGGACGTAAAACACCGTTTCCTGGAAGCGCGGCAAACGCTGCATCTCGCGCGAGGGGCGGTCGGACGGCTCGACCTTCAACTCCTTGAGAATCGTACCAGGCGAATTGCTCAAGATGTAGATGCGATCGCCAAGAAAAACCGCTTCCTCAATCGAGTGCGTGACGAAGAACACCGTCGCCTCGACGTCGCGCCACAGGCCGAGCAGCAGATCCTGCATGTGCATGCGCGTCTGCGGGTCGAGAGCGCCGAAGGGCTCGTCCATGAGGATGATGCGCGGCCGGAGGATCAGCGTCCGGGCGATGGCCACGCGCTGGCGCATGCCGCCGGACAATTCGTGCGGGTACTTGTACTGGTCGCGGTCCACGTTCAGGCCGACGCGCTCGACGAAATGCCGGCCCAGCTCGTAACGCTGCTTGCGCGGCACGCCCCGGCACTCCAGGCCGAACACGACGTTGTCGAGAACGGTGCGGTGATCGAAGCTGGTGTAGTCCTGGAAGACCATGCCGCGATCCGGCCCCGGCTCGGTGACCGGCTGGCCGAGGACCAGCACGTTGCCCCAGCTCGGCGGGTGCTGCGGGGGCAGGGCGGCGATCAGCCGCAGAATGGTGCTCTTGCCGCAGCCGGACGGGCCCAGCACGCAGACGAACTCGCCCTTGGCGGGCAGGTCCTCGACGACGAAGTTCACGTTCGCGATGGCCGTATAGGCATTGGGCTGGCCGGCGTTGTAGGTCTTGGTGACGTTCTTGAACTCGACGACCTTCGGCAAGCGCACATCTTCCGGGCGGCGCACCTTGTCGAGGACCGCGCTCATGCCGACGGCCTTGGCGCCGGCGGGAATCGGAGCGATGGCGGCGGCTTCGCTCATGGTTGCTTCCCTTGCTCCCCTCTCCCGTCCGGGGGAGAGGGGCTGGGGGTGAGGGGGGCCGCCAGCGCCGGGACGGACGATCGGAACAGCAGGCACTTAAGATCATCCCAGGCGTGCAGCACGGCGCCGACGGCCTGGTGGAGAATGCCGGCCCCGCCATAGCGATACGGGAACAACTGGCTCTGGACCCAGAACAGGGCGCGGTCGATCAGCAGCGCCAGCACGGGAATAATGAGCAGAATCAGGATGATGTCCGCGCAGCCCCCGGCGCTCGGACATGGCGATGAGGTCGCCGAGGCCGCCGACGGCTCCCATCTTGACCACCTCGGCCAGCATGATGTACCCGAATGCCAGGCCGAACAGCAGCCGCAGGGAGTTGAAGATGCTTGGCAAGGCCAGGGGGACGAGCACCTTGAGGATCACCTGCCAACGACTGGCGCCCAGCGTGTAGGCGGTGTCGACGTAAGGCGTGCCCACTTCCGCCACCGACCGGGCCGCGTCGGAGACGACGAAGGCCACGCAGGCGATGAAGATGAACATCACCTTTTGCAGCTCGCCCGCGCCGAACAGCGCAAAGGTCAGCGGGATCAGCGCGGCGATCGGGATGTTGCGGCCGAAGATGGTCAGCGGCAGGAAAAAGGCGTTGAGGCGTGGGAAACAACCGCACAGGATCCCGAGTGGAACGCCGAGCACAGCCGCCATCCCGAAGCCGAGGGCCACGCGCTGCAGGGTGACGACCGTGTTCACGGTCAGGTAGCGGTCGGACCACAGGCTGGGGAAGTCGGCGAACGTGTCCTCGGGACTGGGAAGCACAAGCGGCGAGACGAGGGCGGACTCACCGCCTTCGTCGTCCTCGACACCGCGAGTGACCCACCACCACAGGCCGAGGCAGGCGGCGATGCAGGCCAGGGCGAAGGCGACCGTCTGCCAGGTGGGGATGTCGGTACGCAGCCGCAGGAATCCCCGGATGAAGTCACGGAAATGGCGCGCGGCGCCGGCCGGGCCGCTCGGCGGGCGGCGGGCCGGGGGGCTCCGTTGCGGGGACGGGCACGTTGTCGGGCATGGAGGGAGGTCCCACTGTTTAGCGAGTTCGCCTCCCCGTAGGACGGCCTTCCTAGGCCGTCCTCGTCAATCCGGGACGGCCTCGGAAGGCCGTCCTACGGGGAAACCTATTTCCTGCAGCTCGCTCAAACGAACGTTACCTGGATTCGGCAGGATAGATCTTCACCTCGACGCGGCGGTTCTTGCTGTTGTTGTAGGGATCGGCTGGGTCGGCCGGCCGGTCCCAGCCCATGCCGCGCACGCTCAGGCGGTTGGCATCGATCTTGTACTTCTCGACCACGGCGTCCTTCACGGCCTTCGCCCGCTCCTCCGAGAGTTTCTTGACCTCGTCGGCAAGGGCCGGCAGATCGGCAGCGGGGACCTGGCTCTTCATCGAGTTGTCGGTGTGCCCCTCGATGACGACGCGGGTGGCGCCGAACGTTTCGATCTGTTGCGCGATCCTGCCCAGGGTCTCATCCACGTTGGGGTCATTCGGTTCCTCGAATTCCTTGCCGTCCTTCTTGCGGAGGACCTTCTTGTGCAGGTCGGCGCTGTTGGGATAAAAGAGGATCGAGAAACGGCTGCCGAGAATTTCGGGCGTCCCCTCCGCGGGTACTGGCAGGGGGGCCACGCTCGTAATGCGCCCGCGGTCCTTCTGCCCCGAATACTTGGCGTCCTGCCCCAGCTTCTTGATGACGGTGAAATCCATCACCTGGTCGAAGGGGACGTGGGGCTGGTGCTTGATGGCGTTGATCTGGGGATGGCTGTACAGGGCGTAGGCGTTCTTCCAAACGTGCTCGAAGTTGGTCGGGTTGTTCTGGTTGAGGAAGAACTGGAAATTCTCGGCCCAGTTGGTGTTGTGCGCGTCGCCCAGCATGTCGGTGGCGACTTCGAGGGGGACATTGTAGGCGTCCTTGTCGGCCATGAGCTGAGCGGCTTTCTTGCGCCTCTTCCTTGTCCGCCATGTCCTCCATGGCGTCGAAAATGCCGCGCACCAGCCCCTCGATAATGCCGGGATAGTCGCGGGCAAAGTCGGCGCGGGCGAACCAGACGTTGGCGATCAGCTTGTTGGCCTGGGCGGTGGTCACCAGCAGCTTGTTGCCCTTGACCTTGGTGAGCGTGTAGATGTCGGGCGACCACGAGACGCACGCGGACAGGTCCTTCTCGGCGTTGAAGGCGGCGGCGGCCTGGAACGCGGTCTGCGTGAATTTGAAGGTGACGTTGCGCGGCTGCACCCCGGCGGCGACCAGCATGTTCAGCGCGAAATAGTGCGACGGCGAGTCCTGGGCCAGGGCGATCTTCTTGCCCTTGAGGTCGGCCGCCGTCTTGATCGTGTCGCGGACCACGATGCCGTCGCCGCCGTTGGACCAGTCGATCTGCTGGTAGATGCGCGGCATCGCACGGGTGTCGATCGGCTGGCCCTTGGCGTCCACCAGTGTTTCCAGGATC
The DNA here is from genome assembly GCA_963834865.1 of uncultured Gemmataceae bacterium. GTDB lineage: Bacteria > Planctomycetota > Planctomycetia > Gemmatales > Gemmataceae > CAWIDK01. The sequence goes on along the minus strand of CAWIDK010000003.1, from coordinate 333,415 downwards.
AGCGGCACCATGTCGAGCGTGGCCCAGCCGATATGGACCTTGCCGTTGGTGTAGGCGGCGCGCATGGTCCCCGGATCGTCGATGAGCACCAGCTCGACCTTGAACTCCTGGCCATCGGGCGTTTTCCAAACCTTGCCGGGCTTGAAGCCCTCGTTGGCGAGGATGATCGGGCCCCAGCCCGCCCAGACGTTGATGGCGAAGCGGACCGCGCCGTTGGTTTCCTTCAGCTGCTTGTACTTGGACGCCCCCTTGACGGGTAAGAGCACCTGGGTGGGGACGAATTCGTAAGTCTTCTCGGTCAGGTCGATGGCCGGCTCACCCGCGGCGGGGCCAACCTCCACCTGTTTCCCGGATTGAGCGGCCTTGATGTCGGGGGTGGGCCCCTCCTTCGTGGGCTTGGGTGACAATCGCCAGACGGCGAAAGCGATCAAGCCAACCACCACCACTCCGGCGATGACGTAAAATGCGGGCTTGGGTTGTCCGGCCATGGGGGTCCTCTCAGGGGCGAAGCGGCACCGCCAGCGCGGCACCCTGGGGCTCAGGTAGGTCAGGCTTTCCAGCCTGACTTTCTTCAGGCTGCAACCTGACCTGTCAGGTGAAAGCCTGACTGTCAGGCTGGAAAGCCTGACCTACTTTATTCGCTCTTATCAACCGATCGTTTACATCGTGGGTCGCGGCCCATCATTTGGCGGCATCGTCCGGCGCCTCGGCGAGGATGCGTTTCTGGTAAATCGTGGCCAGTTCCGCCTGCAGTTTACCGCCGTCGGCGGCCTCGACGACGTGGCCATTGACGGCGCCGACGAAGCCGAACAAGTTGGCGCTGGTGTCGAAGGCGACGAAGTTCAACTTCACCGCACCGCCGGTCTGGGCATGGAGCTGGCGGGCCGCCACGTCGGGACTGATGCCGGCGGTGTTCTCACCGTCGGTCACGCAGACGATGAACTTGCGCGTACACCCGGAGCGGTAAAGGGCTTTGTAGCCCTCTTCGATGGCCAGGCCGATGGCGGTGCCGCCGTTGGGCCCGGGGATGCGGGCCAGGGCGGCTTCGGCCTTCTTGCCGTCGAACTCCCCCATCGGCAGCACCTCGTTTACGCGGCTGGAGAAGTTGTAGATGGCCAGTTGCAGGTGCGATCCCGCGTGGTCTTTCTTCCATTGAGTTGTGTAATCGACAATGCCGTGCAGGGCCCGGGCCGCGATCTGGTTCTTGGGTTTCAGCGTCCGGTCGGCATCCGGGACCACCTGGGCCATGCTCCCCGAGGTATCGACCAGGATGACGATGGCCGTGCCGGGACGCTGCTCCACCTGGGGCAGGTCGATGTGGTGGGCTGCAGCCTTGCCCGCGTCCGCCGGGCCCGGCTTCTGAGTCTTCGGCTTCGCGCTTTGCATCGTGCCGCAGCAGCAGCCGGGGACGGCAATCAGGGCGAGCAGCGCGGCGAGAGCGAACAGTCGGGTTCCCGCACCGCAGCACTGGGGTGAACTCATGGATGGCATCTCCGCAAGGGGATTCAACTCTGCTTGACCGCCTCCTTGGCAGGCCCCAGCTCCTTGACCTCGGGGGCGACCTGGGTGGTCTCGGGAGTGCGCAGGCCCATCTGCACCTCGAACTGCTGCAACGCCATCTCCGCCTGCGCCTTCTCGACGGCCTGCTCCTGCTTGACCTCCTCCACTCCCTGGCCCGACAGGTCGGCCGAGACCCGCGCCTTGGCGCGGTTGAGGCCGATCTTGTCCTGAAGAACCTGCTCGATCTGTCCGAAGTCGGTGGTCACATCGAAATTGAAGTCCTGGGCGAGCTTGGCCATCTCGGCCTCCGCCTGGCTCATCTTCAGCTCGGCGTCATATTTCTGGATCTTGTCGCGGACGTTGCCAAGCTTCTTGCTGGCATGCTTGATCTTGGTCAGGTTGTTGTTGTAGGCCGTCTCGTGCATCTTCAACTGGGCCTCGTTCTCGGCCACGTCCTTCTGCACGCGCTGCATCTGCAAGGCGCACTCGGCGGCACCGTCGCGCTGGCCGGCCTGAAGATACGCCCTGGTCTTGGCCTCCAGCTCGGCGACGCGCGCCTTGCCCGCGGCGACCTGGCGGCCGACGCGATCGACCAGGGCGCGGTATTGCTCCAGCCCCTGGCGACCGTCCTTGAGCTGCTCCACGGCACTGTCGTATTCGTACTGCATCTGGGCGACGGGGTCGGCGGTCCAGAACAAGTTGGCCAGCTTGTTGAGCTGCGCCCGGAATGCGCCCAGATCTTGCCGAAGATCATGGTCTACCTGGCCTTTCTACTCAGAAGATGCCCCGATGGTGTCCGATCACAGCCACCGAGAAAGGTCGCCAATGCGCGACCTGCAGCAGGATGGCGAATTGGGCAGTCTCTGTAATATCATCGCAACTGGTGCTGTCAATTAGATAGTTGCACAAAAGATGCGGGCTCCGATACACTCTCTCCAGAACCGCCGAACCCCTTCCTCGAAGCGAGGTCGACCATGTGCCGGCACGGTCTGGGCCTGATCCTCCTGCTGGTTTGCGTTCTCTCCCAATCAGCCTCGTCACCCGCTCAGGACGGCGACGGCAAACCATCCGAGAAAAAAGGGCCGCTCTCGGCCACGACCTTCGCCGGGCTCAAGCTGCGCTCGCTCGGGCCGGCCGTCACGTCCGGGCGCGTGGCGGCGTTTGCCGTGCATCCGAACGACCGCGGACATTATTATGTGGCCGGCGCTTCCGGGGGCGTCTGGAAGACGGTCAACGCCGGTGTCACGTGGACGCCGGTGTTCGACAATGAGGGGTCGTACTCGATCGGTGCCATCACGCTCGACCCGAAGAATCCGTTCGTGGTCTGGGTGGGTACCGGCGAGAACAACAGCCAGCGCAGCGTTTCTTATGGCGACGGCGTGTACCGCTCCGACGACGGCGGCAAGACCTGGAAAAACCTGGGCCTCAAGAACTCCGAGCACATCGGCAAGATCGTCATCGACCCGCGCAACTCACAGACCGTCTATGTCGCCGCTCAGGGACCGTTGTGGAGTCCGGGCGGCGACCGCGGGTTGTTCAAGACCACCGACGGCGGCGCGACCTGGAAATGCGTGCTGGCCATCAGCGAGAACACCGGCGTCACCGATGTCGTGCTTGATCCCCGGAATCCCGACGTGCTGATCGCCGCCGCATACCAGCGCCGCCGGCACGTGTGGACGCTCATCAACGGCGGGCCGGAAAGCGCCCTCTACAAATCGATCGACGGCGGGGCAACGTGGCGCAAGCTCAGCGCCGGTCTGCCCACCGAGCACCTGGGCGCATTGGCCTGGCCATGGCTCCGACCAGTCCGGACGTGATCTACGCCAGCGTCGAGTCGATCGACAAGAAAGGCGGCATCTTCCGATCGGCCGACCGCGGTGAAACCTGGGAACGGCGGAACGATTTCGACCAGCAGGCACAGTATTATGCCCACCTGGTCGTCGACCCCAGGAATGCGGACCGCGTCTACGTCATGGGCGTATTCATGCAGGTTTCCGACGACGGGGCCAAGACGCTGCGCCGCCTTGGCGAGAAATGGAAGCACGTCGACAACCACGCCATCTGGATCGATCCCAACAATGCCGACTATTACCTGGTCGGCTGCGACGGCGGCATCTACGAATCGTTCGACCGCGGAGCCAACTGGCGCTTCCACGGCAACCTGCCGATCACGCAGTTCTACGACATCACGGTCGACGACAGCGGCCCCTTCTACCACGTCTACGGCGGCACCCAGGACAACTTCACCCTCGGCGGCCCGGCGCGGACGCGCAGCGTGCACGGCATCACCAATGCCGACTGGTTCGTCACGCAGGGGGGCGACGGCTTCCACAGCCGCGTCGATCCCAAGGACCCGAACACCGTATACTGTGAGGCGCAGTACGGGGTCTTGACGCGCTTCGATCGCCGGACTGGCCAGAACACCGGCATCCAGCCACAACCCGGCGCGAACGATCCGCCCTTGCGCTGGAACTGGGATTCGCCGCTGATCTTGAGCCCGCACCTGAACACCCGGCTCTATTTCGCGGCCAACAAGCTCTTCCGCAGCGACGACCGTGGCGACTCGTGGAAGGCGGTCAGCGGCGATCTGACCCGCCAACTCGACCGCGACAAGCTGCCGGTGATGGGCAAGCTCTGGAACCCCGATGCCGTGGCGCGGCACGTCTCGACCTCCTTCTACGGCAACATCACCGCGCTCGCGGAGTCGCCCGGCAAAGAAGGCTTGCTCTACGCCGGCACCGACGACGGTCTGATTCAGGTGTCGGAGAACGGCGGCGGGGCGTGGCGGAAGATCGAGACCTTTCCCGGCATCCCGGATCGCACTTACGTCAGCCGAGTGGTCGCGTCCCGGCATCAGGCCGAGACGGTGTACGCCGCGTTCGACAACCACAAGAGCGGCGACTTCGCCCCGTACCTGCTCAGGAGCGCCGACGCAGGCAGGACATGGACGAGCATCAAGGGCGACCTGCCGGCACGCGGATCGGTTTTGGCCCTGGTGGAAGACCACAAGGATCCGAACCTGCTCTTCGCCGGCACGGAGTTCGGCCTGTATTTCACCCCCGACGGCGGCAAGAAGTGGATCCGGCTCAAGGGCGGCCTGCCGACCATCGCCGTCAAGGATCTGGCCATTCAACGGCAGCAGGACGACCTGGCCGTGGGCACCTTCGGCCGCGGCATCTACATCCTGGATGACTACACGCCTCTCCGCGGGCTCCGACCGGAAACCCTGGAGCGCGCGAGCGTGCTCTTTCCGGTTCGTACCGCCCAGCTTTACATCGAAACGCGGCAATATGGATTGCGCGGCAAGGCGTTTCAGGGCTCGGCCTTCTACACCGCGGATAACCCGCCGTTCGGCGCGACCTTTACCTATTACCTCAAGGACAGCGTCAAGACTCTCAAGCAGAAGCGGCGCGACCTCGAGAAAGAAGCCGAAAAGAAGGGCGGCAAGAGTGTTTCTGGCACGAAAGACCAATTCGCGCCGAGGCCGAGGAGGAGCCGCCGGCCATGCTCGTGACCGTCACCGACGCGGGCGGCCAGGTGGTGCGCACGCTCACCGGGCCCGTCACGCAGGGCATCCATCGCGTGGCCTGGGACCTGCGTGTTCCCTCGGCGGTGGTGCCCAAGCCGCGACCGAAGGAGGCCGACGATGACGTGTTCTCCCCGGAACCGCAGGGGCACCTGGTGCTGCCGGGCGTTTACAAGGTATCGCTGGCCAGGCGCGTCGGCGGCGTGGTGACGCCGCTCGCGGGGGAGCAGCAGTTCACGGTCGTCGTGGCGGGAGCCGAGGGAATCAACCCCGAGGACAGCAAGGCGCTGCTGGCGTTCCAGCAGAAGGTGAGCCGGCTGCAACGGGCGGTCACGGGCACGCTGGAAGCCGCCAATGAATTGAGCGATCGCCTCGACCGGATCAAGCGAGCGCTCGACCACACGCCGGGCGTGGAGCCGAAGTGGCAGGAGGCGGTGCGCGCCTGGAGAAGCAGAATCGCGAGATTCTCCGCGCCTGCGCGGCGACGTGATCCTGCGCACGCAATGAGAACGCGCCCGAATCGATCGTCGATCGCGTCGGCTACCTGGTGAGCAGTCAGCGGTTCTCGCTCGCCCGTCCGACCGCGACGCAGCAAGAGTCCTATGAAATCGCCAGTAAGGAACTCTCGCGGGAACTGGCGCGACTGCGGTCGCTCATCACCGTTGACCTGCGCGACCTGGAACGTGCGCTGGACGCGGCGGGCGTGCCATGGACGCCGGGACGGCTTCCCGAATGGAAGGATCGGTGAGCGGCGACGCTTTTTCGAGCACACGCACACGTGCGCCCATGCTAACGCAACTGCTGGTACAACCAGGCGCGCGCATACGACCAGTGACGGTTGGCCGTTCGCACGGAGATGGCCAGCACTTCCGCGGCTTGTTCGATGGTAAGCCCGACGAAATAACGCAGCTTGACCACCTCGGCCACCTGCGCCTCCTCCGCGGCGAGTCGGTCGAGAGCCTCGTCCACCGCCAGCAGCCGATCATCGGCCGCGTCCTCGGAGAGGTGCGCGTCGTCCAGCGGCAGCCGCGTGTGCGCCGCCGTGCCGGAGTCGGCGCTTGCGCCGGGCCCGCTCGATCAGGATGCGGCGCATCGCCTCGGCACTCGCGGCGAAGAAATGGCGCCGGCCGGCCCACGGCCGTTCGCCCTTGCCGCCGATCAACCGCAGGTACGCCTCGTGAACCAGCGCGGTGGCATCCAACGTTTGTCCGGGTTGCTCCAGGGCGAGGCGCTTCGCGGCCAACTGGCGCAGCTCGTCATAGACCAGCGGCAAGAGTTGGCTGGCCGCTTGCGGGTCGCCCTGCTCGGCGGCCTCCAGAACCTGGCGGGCATCGCTCATGAGAAGCGATTGTAAATCGCGCTGCCGCGGCTCGCAATGCAATTTAGCGAACCCTACTCGAACGTGGCCGCGTCGCCGGCGGCGACGACGCTGATCTTGTCGGCCGACTTCGCGCTGTCGGCGAACCAGAACCAATCCTCGCCCGGCGTGCCGCCAACGAGTTGATTGACGGCCGTGCCGCGGAAAACGGTCTGTGCGTCGAGCAGGTAGGGACTCTGCGAACCGCCGCTCGCGTCATCGAACAGATCCTGGATGCGCTCCTGGTAGCTGCGGTCGGTGCGGCTCCACTCCGTCATCAGCGATACGAGGGCGGCGATGTTGGCGTCGTAGGTCGTGCTGCCGCCGATCAGGATGTCGTCGCCGGTGCCGGCGTGCAGGGTGGCGGCGCCGCCGCCGCCGATGAGGATGTCGCGGCCGGTGCCGCCCGTCAGCGTGTTGGCGCCGGGGCCGCCGACCAGGATGTTGTCGGCGCTGCTTCCCGCGACCGAGAGCGTGTTGCTGCCGGTGCCGCCCAGCAGAATCGCCGGAATCGCAACGGTTGCCAACTGGCCGCCGATCATCGCCGAGTTTTCGTGTACGGTAAGGCTGCCGTTCTGGCCGTAGACGATGATGTGCCCCGTCGGCGTGAACGGGACGGTGGACACCAGCTTGCCGTTGATGCTGACCGACACCGACGTGCCGGCCGCGTTGGTCGGAGTGATGACGATCGTGCCGCCGGTCGGCGCCACGACGACCAACGCCTGCTCCGCGCGGTCGCTCGGGTCGGCTGCCGGGCCCACCGCTGCGCTCACGACGTTGATCGCCTCAGTGCCGGACTGCACGTTCGCTTCGGCGTGGTCCGTCGCCGTCAACGACTGCGTTCCCGCCGGCAACGCCGCCGTGAATGTGTGCGTGCCGTGGTCGCCCGGCTTGAAACTGTAGCTTTGGCCCGCGACCTGGACGGTGTCGGTGAAACCGTTGACGACCCGGTTACCGAATTGATCCTCGGCCGTCACGGTAAAGCGCTCCGAAGTCCCGGCCACCGCGAACAACGGCAATCCCGTCACGCTCAGCTGCGTCGCGGCACCGCCAGTCACGGTGATGCTCGGCGCCGTTCCCTGAATTGTGGGCCGAGTGGTGTCCGTCACCGCGATCGTCCACGTGCCAGCCGTCTTGTACATGATGTCAAACTTCTGCACGCCGTTGATCATCGGCTGGGCGGTCACCGCGGCGTGCGGATCGCTCGTGGTCAATTGCAGTGCGTCGGTGAATTGAGTATCGACGGCGGTCGCGCTCAGAAGACCCCTGACCGTGATCACCACCGTGCTGCCGGCGGCGACCGGCGTCGTGGGTGAGGCCGTGATCCCCAGATGGGTCGCCGGCGAGACGACATGGATGTTCGCTTCCGTGCCGGTCTTGGCGTTTGTATCGGTGACGGTGAGCGACTGGGTACCCGGTGAGCTGAGCGTCGCCATGAAATGTGCCACGCCCTTGATGAAGACGACCGTGCTTGGCGGTGTGAAGGTTCCATCGCTGCTGGTGACAGTCACAGTGCCGGAGTAATTGGTGACCGTCGCGCCCGCGGCATTGACGGCGGTGATGGTGACATTATGGGCGACGCCGGATACGTCGGTGCTTGGAATGCCCGTAACCGTGAAGTGGTCGATTTTCAGGGGCAGAGTGCTGCCGGTCACCGAGACGGCGTTGCTGGTTCCCCTGGCACTCGCGAGGCTCGCATCCATCACGGTGACCGTTTGTCGGCCGGGCGTCCGCAGTGTTAGCGGAACGATCATCTCACCATCGGTGGGCTGGAAGACAAGAGTTTGCGGCACGAACTGTGGATCGCTGCTAAGGAGCTGAACAGTACCCTGATAGCCGGTGTCGGGTTTGTTGTTGAGCTGGGCGACAATCGTGACGTTGAACGATTGCCCCGCAGCGGCCTGGCTCGGAGTGAGCGTGACCTTGAACTGCGGTGCCTGCACCACGCTGAGGGTCGTGGTGGCGGCGAGCAGATCGCTCGTGCTGGCGGCGACCAGCTGATAGCTGCTGCCGGCGAGGTTGACTGCAAGGTTGCTGAAAGTGGCAACGCCGTTTTGCACCGGCACGATCGTGACGCTGGTGAGCTTGCCGCCGCTGGGCCCGCTGGTCAAGCTCAGGGCGACGGAGCCCTGAAAATACGGGTCGATCGCACCGAACGACGTGTCGGCGTCGACGGTGACGGCGAAATTCCCGCCCGCGGTGACTTGCACCGGTGGGCCGCTGAACGCCAAATAGTCAGCCGGCCCGGCAATGGTGAAGCTGTCGGTTTCGGCGGCCTCGGTATTGCCGGCCACGTCCACGCTCCAGAAGGTCAGCTCGTGGACGCCGGCGCCGGTAACCGAGAATGGGCTGCCCGCATAGGCCTGTGGGCTGCCGCCATCGATGGTGTAATACGTTGCGGCGACGCCGCTGGTGGCGTCGCGCGGATTGAGCGTGACGCTCACCGAGGTGCTCGTGTACCAGCCATTGTTGCCTTGCGTGCCCGATAAGCTGACGGTCGTGCTTGGCTTGACGCTGTCGATGCGAATGGAGTCTGACTCGGCCGTATCGGTATTGCCGGCCGCGTCCACGCTCCAGAAGGTGAGGTGGTGCGTGCCGTCGCCCGACACTGAGAAAGCGCTGCTGCTGTAGGTTTGCTGGATGCCGCCATCGACCGTGTAGTAAGTGGCCGCAACCCCGCTCGTGGCGTCAGTGGCACTCAAGGTAACGCTGACCGCCGTGCTGGTGTACCAACCGTTGCTGCCGAGCGTCCCGGCCAAGCTGTCCGTCGTGCTTGGCGGCGTACTGTCAATCTTGAAGGTGTCCGACTCGGGAGCCTCCGTGTTGCCGTCGACGTCGACGCTCCAGAACGTGATGTGGTGCGTGCCGTCGCCGGCAACTGAGAAAGCGCTGCCGGAATAACTCTGCTGGCTGCCGCCGTCAACGGTGTAGTAAGTGGCGGCGATTCCGCTGGTGGCCTCCGTGGCGCTCAAGGTCACGGTGACGGCGGCGCTCGTGTACCACCCGCCGTTGCCTTGCGTGCCGGAAAGGCTGTCCGTGGTGCTCGGCGTGACGCTAATCTCGAAGCTGTCCGCCTTCGCCGCTTCGATGTTACCGGCAACGTCCACGCTCCAGAACGTGATATGGTACGTGCCATCGCCGGTGACCACGAAGGCGCTGCCGCTGTAGGTTTGGTGGCTGCCGCCATCCACGGTGTAGTAGGTGGCGGCGACCCCACTGGTGGCGTCCGTGGCGCTCAACGTGATGCTTACGGTGGCGCTGGTGTACGAGCCATTGCTGCCGAGCGTGCCCGACAGGCTGTCCGTGGTGCTCGGCGGCGTACTGTCGATCTTGAAATTGTCCGACGCGGCCGTTTCGGTATTGCCGGCCAGGCTCACACTCCAGAATGCGATGTGGTGTGTGCCGTCGCCGGAAACCGAGAAAGCGCTGCCGTTGTAGATCTGTTGGCTCCCGCCATCGACCGTGTAGTAAGTGGCGGCAACCCCGCTGATGGCGTCGGTAGCGCTCAAGGTAACGCTGACCGCGGTGCTGGTATACCAGCCGTCGTTGCCGAGCGTGCCCGACACGCTGTCCGTGGTGCTCGGCGCGACGCTATCGATCTTGAAGGAATCCGCCTGCGCGGCTTCGGTGTTACCGGCAACGTCCACGCTCCAGAACGTGATATGGTGCGTGCCATCGCCGGTGACGGCGAAGGCGCTGTCGCTGTAGGTTTGTTGGCTGCCGCCGTCGACCGTGTAGTAAGTGGCGGCGACCCCACTCGTGGCGTCCGTGGCGCTCAACGTAACGCTTACCGTGGCGCTGGTGTACCAGCCATTGCTGCCAGCAGTTCCAGCGAGGCTGTCCGCCGTGCTTGGCCCAATACTATCGATCTTAACGGTATCCGATTCGGCCGTTTCGATGTTGCCGGCCTGGTCCACGCTCCAGAACGTGATATGGTGGGCGCCGTCGCCGGAAACTGAGAACGCGCTGCCGTTGTAGGTTTGCTGGCTGCCGCCGTCGATCGTGTAGTAAGTGGCGGCAACCCCGCTGATGGCGTCGGTGGCGTTCAAGGTGACGCTGACCGCGGCGCTCGTGAACCAGCCGTTGCTGCCGAGGGTCCCCGAGAGGCTGTCCGTGGTGGTTGGGGCGACGCTATCGATCTTGAAGCTGTCCGACGTGGGCGTTTCGGTGTTGCCCGCCACGTCGACGCTCCAGAAAACGATGTGGTGCGTGCCTTCGCCGGACACCGCGAAGGCGCTGCCGCTGTAGGTTTGCTGGCTGCCGCCGTCGACGGTGTAGTAGGTGGCCGCGACTCCACTGACCGCGTCGGTGGCGGTCAAGTTAACACTAACCGACGGGCTGGTATACCAACCGCTGCTATCCAGGTTGTCGGTCGTGGTCGGTTGGCCGTTGTCGATCATGACATTGGCCGTTTCGGCGGCCTCGGTGTTGCCGGCGGCGTCCACGCTCCAGAACGTGATCGGGTGGATCCCGTTGCCGGCAACGGTGAAGGCGCCGCTGTAGGTCTGCCGGCTGCCCCCGTCCACGGTGTAATAAGTGCCCACAATCCCACTTGTTGCGTCGGTGGCGGTCAACGTGACGCTGACCGAGCTACCGAGGTACCAGCCGTTGCTGCCCGGCGTTCCTGAGAGGCTGTCGGTGGTCGTTGGCTTGGTGCTGTCGATCTTGAAACTGTCCGACTCGTCCGCTTCCGTGTTACCGGCCACGTCCACGCTCCAGAAGGTGATGGCGTGCGTGCCGTCGCCGGTGACGGTGAAGGCGCTTCCGGAATAAGTCTGCTGGCTGCCGCCATCAATAGTGTAGTAAGTGGCAGCCACCCCACTCGTCGCGTCCGTGGCGCTTAGAGTAACGCTAACAGATGGGCTGGTATACCAGCCGTTAGTGCCGAGCGTGCCGGCCAAGCTGTCCGTCGTGGTCGGCTTGGTGCTGTCAATCTTGAACCCGTCCGACTCCGTGGCTTCGGTGTTGCCGGCCGCGTCGACGCTCCAGAACGTGATGGCGTGAGTGCCGTCGCCGGTGACGGTCAAGGCGCTTCCGGAATACGTCTGCTGGCCGCCGCTGTCGATTGTGTAATAAGTATCTGCGACCCCGCTGGTGGCGTCCGTGGCACTTAAGGTAACGCTTACCGAGGTGCTGGTGTACCAGCCGTTAGTGCCAAGGGTGCCGGACAAGCTGGCGGTGGTGGTCGGCTTGCCGGTGTCGATCTTGAAGCTGTCGGTCTTGGCGGCCTCCGTATTGCCGGCTGCGTCGACGCTCCAGAAGGTGAGATTGTGCGTGCCGTCGCCGGTGACAGTGAAAGCGCTGCCGCTGTAGGTTTTCTGACTGCCCCCATCAATTGTGTAGTAAGTGGCGGCGACTCCGCTCGTGGCGTCCGTCGCGCTCAAGGTAACGCTAACGGAGGTGCTGTTATACCAGCCGTTACTCCCGAGCGTGCCGGATGGGCTGTCCGTCGTGGTCGGCTTGGCGCTGTCGATCTTGAACGCGTCCGCCTCCGTGGACTCCGTGTTGCCGGCTGCGTCGACGCTCCAGAAGGTGATGGCGTGGTTGCCATCGCCGGAGACGGCGACGGCGCTGCCGGAATAAGTCTGCTGACTGCCGCCATCGATCGTGTAATAAGTGGCGGCGACCCCGCTGGTGGCGTCCGTGGCACTCAAGGTAACGCTGACGGACGTGCTGGTATACCAGCCGTTGCTGCCGAGCGTGCCGGACACGCTGGCGGTGGTGCTCGGCTTGCCGCTGTCGATCTTGAAGCTAGCTGTCTTCGTGGCCTCCGTATTGCCGGCCCCGTCCACGCTCCAGAAGGTGATTTGGTGAGTGCCGTTGCCGGTGATGGTGAATGCACTGCCCGTATACGTTTCTTGGCTGCCGCCGTCGACGGTGTAGTAGGTGGCGGCAACGCCGCTAACGGCGTCGGTGGCCGACAGCGTTACCGTTACGGCACTGCGGTACCAGCCATTGCTCCCGGTGGTGCCCGCGAGACTGTCGGTCGTGAGCGGTGGCGTGGCGTCGTAAGTGAAGCTTGCCGAAAGGCCCGTCGCCTCCTTGTTGCCGGCCGCATCGGTCGCCAGGGCATGGACGGTGTACCCACCGTCGGCTGGGAAACTGCCCGCAGCGAACAGGACACTCCAGGTCGTGGTCGTTGCCCCAGGATTTGCCAGCGTGGCGGTAACGAAGGTTTCGGTGCTGGCCGCGAAGCTGCTGCCGTTCCAGTATTTTCCTGTTGCCGTGTCGCGGATGCTGACCTGCTCGCCCTCGACGCCCGACACGCTGTCGCTGGCCGAGCCGCGAATCGTGCCAGTCCAGCGGCCTGGATCATAACTTGCTCCGGCCGCGGGGAAACTCAGTGCCGTGGTGGTGGGCGGCGTGGTGTCGACCATAGTGCTGGCCTGGGCGGCAGCCGGCGTCGCCTGGACGTTGCCGGCGTTGCTGGTCGCGACGCTATAGAAGCGATAGCTATGCCCGTTTTGGCCGGCAAAGGGCGCGGAGGTCAATGTCGTGTTCTGGAGCCACGCCGTGTACGGGCCGCCGTTGTCGGAAACATAGACGGCATAGCTGCCGACGCCCGAGCCGTTACTCGCGTCGGTGCCCGACCACGCCACGGTGAACCCCGTGGAGTTCTCATAAGCCGGCAATGCCGTCACCGAGCTGGTCAGGCCCGTGTCGGCCTCCAGCGTGTTATAGATGGTCCCGGTGCTCAGCGGCGGCTGCGTATCAAACGTGACCGCCGCCTGGGCGGCAACAACGGTCCCCGTCGCGTCGGACTGCTTGGCCATGATCGTGTAGGAGGCGAAGCCCTCGCCGATGCCGTTGCTAATGTTCGCCGGCAACAGACCGACGGTCGGATTGAGCGGTATCTGGCCCGTTGTGGGATCAATGGTCGTGAACGTCCAGGTGGCGACGCCCGTCAGCTCGTTGATGGTGGCCGTGACGTCCACGTCGAAGCCGAACTGCTGCACTAAATTCAGGGTCGTATTGTAGTAAGCGGAATTGGCCGGCACCGAGTAATTTTGGCCGCCGAAACCGAAGCTGCTCAGACGGAAACTGCCCCAGTCGAGATTGGAGCTGAGCGTCTGGCTGACAACTACCTCCTGGGCCGGGGCCGGCGCCGTGGGCACGTTGGTAAAGTCAATGGTGTACGGCAAGGGTTGCGTGACGGGAACGATGTTATTGGTCCCGGAGCCCACCGGCCCGATGATGCTATTTGGATCATGCGACTGGATTTGCACAACCTGCGTGGAGCTGATGACCACGCCCGCAGGATCCGACGGCGGCGCGGGATCGTTGGCGGGCACCACGACCTCGGGAGCCGTGGTGTTGGCTGGTGCCAATACATCGCAATTTCCAGCCTGGATCTGCTCCGTCAGCCACGACACGCCAAAGCTGCTTAGCAACAAGGGATCATTGATGTCGCCCGTGCTGAGCGTCTGGTTGGACGCAGCGATGCTCAGTTGCGTGTCGAACAGCGAGCTGGTCTCATAAGCGATCGACTGCTGGAAATAGGTCTGCAACGACGGCGGCAAGTAACCCCCAAACGTGCTGGCCGGATTGAGTGCGATCGCGCTGCCAAGGCCCCCCATGAGCTGGGCGGCCTCATTGCCGACGTAGACGCCAAGTCCCTCGCCGATGACGGTCGTGGTGGCAGGGGCGATCATGCCCTGTTGATCGAGCCCATTAAGCAAGGCGGCCAGGTCGGTGCCGGCGGTGTCGATGTGCAGTGCGGCCATCCACGGTACGTCAATCCCGTCAACGGTGGGCCCGGCCGACGCCCCTTGCCATGTCGCGATGACCACATTGACGTGGCCGCTGGGGAAGCAATTAGTATCTGTCGCGATCGTTTGGGCCAGGTTCCCAAGATCGTCGCCATAACCGTTCCAGCCGGGAATAATGACGAAGGTTGGATAACTGGAATTCAGCGGGATCGGGTTGCCGGAGCCATCGACGTTGCCGTCATAGAGTGTCACTTCGCCCTGCGATCCAATCACGGGAAACGCCGGCGTCGTGGCGGCGGGGCGCGTCACGCCGTAAATGCCGATGGCGTATTGCAGCAGCGCGTCGAAGTTATAGAGACTATTCAGCGCGCTCGGATCGACGGACGCGGCGCTGTTCTTGACGAGCTGAACGCTATCGTTATCGAGGAACGACACCACGCTCCCCCACGTGGAACCCATGAGCGGCGCGGCCTGCGCGACCATGCTCGCCCACTCTTGCGGCGAGGTGTCCACTGGCACATCGTTGACGGCGACGGCGTTCCAGTCGAACGGCTCGCTGGGGTCCGCCAGCGCCGACAGCGTAAAGTGGTTCACGATCCCGCTGCCGGCCGTTATCGGCGCGAACGACAACGTGATGCTCCCCTGAAAGCCCGGCGGCAACGTTCCGAACGGCCCCGTGGGATTGATGCCGAACAGCTGCAGCGATGTGCTCGTCTCGCCCGTCTGACCCGGCACCTGAAACGCGACGTCGGGACTCGTGAGGAGCATCAGCGGCGCCGGCAGGTCGGTATTTCCCGGGTTCGAGTAGGTGACCGTGACCGTGCCCGGCCGGCCAACCAGCACAACGTCCGGCACGATCAGCCCGAGCTGCACACTGTTCTGCTGCGTGGCCGCCACGACGCTGAGGCCGGCCGGCAGCTCGGTGCTCGTCCCGTCCGACTGCACGGCCCACACGTCGTACGACTCCAGCGGCGCATTCGTCAAGTCGAACGTGGCAAAAGCGGTGGCCGAGTCCTGTAACAGCGTGCGCGCGGCATCGACGGTGGTCCCATCGGCATTGCGCAACTGGAACGACGTTCCAAAATCGAACTGCGCGCCACTGATCTGCAGGGTAACCGGGCCGGTGCCCGCCTGAGTCGGCGTCACTGCCTGGATCGAGAAGGGAATGATCGCTGCCTCAATCGAATAACTTTCCGGCGCCGTAGGCACGGTATTGCCGTACACCAGGACATAGTAAGCGCCGGCCTGCGTTGTCGGCACCGTAATCTGCTGGTCGGCTTCGAACGGCTGGCTATAGCGATAATCGTACTGCGACCGCGTCGGCATCGTGCCGTAGCTCACGTATAGCTCGTTGCCGGCGGTCGCATCCTGGCCGGTCAGGGTCACTTGCAGAGTCTGGCCCGCGCCCACCACGACCTTGTAATAGGCCGCCTGGCTCTGGTTGAGTGTTCCGTTCGTAGGAGTGCCCAACGTCAAGGCCGGCGCGTCAATCGCCGTTTGCGTCAGCGAGGCGCTCACGTTGTTGCTTAGGTTTTGCTCGGGGAAGCTGTCCAGGATATTGGTGCGCAAAATGACATAATAGGAGCCCGGTGCGACACCCGGCAGCGGCGCCGTCACGTTCTGCGTGTAGCTGCCGCCGGGCGCGAGGTTCTGGGTTTCCGGCACCTGCTGCAGCAATGGATCGCTGATGCTCCACGTCGGTGTCGGCGACAGGTATAACGCATCGTACCAGGAACCGTTCGCCGGATTGCTGCCGTTGTTGCTCACCTGATACGTCAGTGTGATGTCCTCGCCGGCGACCGCGCTGGCCGGGATCGTAACGGTTCCCGCAACCAGGTCCGCCGGCGGTGATAGCTGAATCTGCACCGGCGTTGCACTGCTACCGCTGATAGGGGTCGTGTCCTGTTCAGGCACCGCGTTGTTGCTGTTGGTTACGACAATGACGTAATAAGTACCGCCAAGCCCGGAGGGCAGCGTGAGATTGGCGTTCTGGGTGTAGCTTGACCCGCCGGCCACTCCCCCTTGATGAGTCACCGAGCCAAGGTATTTGTCGGTACCGGGGTCGAACACCTGGTCCAGCGACAAATAAACGGAATCGGTGATGGCTACATTTCCGGTATCGGCTCCGCCATTGTCGACCTCCCATCCAACCGCGAGCTGGCCGCCGCTGGTCGCAGTCCCCGGCGCACTGACATTGGCCACGGTCAGATCGGGCAGCGGCACGGGGGAAACCGGCGTGGTCGTGGTATTGGCCGCCTCCTGGTTCGTATTGTTGGATTCGTAAACGAGATCGGAGCCCAGGTCGCCGATGTCACCTGGCGGCAGCACCGGCCGGTCGGTAGCGACGAGGAAGTAATAATTGGCAGCGTCGAACGATGCCGGCAGCGTGAAGGTGCCGGAGCTTGAATAGCTGGCGCCTGCGGCCAAGGGGTTGGTGTGCTGAACAGTCCCAAGGTAGACGTTGGTGCCGCCGCTCCCCAGCGTCGTATTCGTGGACATCCAGACGTTGTCATTCCAGTAAGTGGCGTTGGTCGGGCCCGTGCCGGTGTTCTGCACAGTCCACTGGACGGTGACGCTGCCGTTGGTAACTGTGGAGGCGTTGACGGATGTGACTTCCAAATCCGCCACGGCGGCTTGTTGCGTATTGCCCTGCGAATCGGTGACTTGCAGGCTGATCGTGAGCGGTATCGCGGCCGAGGTGTTGTTGGTCGTGTTGCTTTCGTAGACGTTGCCGGCGGAGTTGGTGACGACGAACAGGTTGTAGCTTCCGAGCAAGTCGATCGGCAGCGTTACCAGCTGCGACTGGTTGTAGGAGCTGCCGGCGGCCAGCAGGCCATAATGCGTGAAGGAATCGAGCAAGATCGCATTGCTATCCAGCGTGCTGCTCGTATCGACATAGACGCTGTCCTGCCATGTCGTGACGGCAGTATCGCCGGCGCCCTGGTTGGCAACGGTCCAGTTGAGCGGAATTGCGGACCCGGGCACGGCCGCGGCGGGCGCGGTGGCAGCAGTTACCACCAGGTCGGCCGGCGCCACCGAGATCGTGACCGGACTCGTGGAGGCACCGGTATTGTTAGTTCTGTCGATCTCGAAAACGACGTTGCCGGTGTCCGTGATTGCAACAACGTAATACGACCCGGCCAGGGCGGGGGGCAGCATGACGGTGACGCTGTTGGTATAACTGGCGCCGGCGGCCAGGCTGCCCTGGTGGGTTTGCGGGCCGAGTGGGATGGCGGTGCTCGCATTGAAGGTGGCAGTCGGCGATAGATAAAGAGCGTCGTTCCAGGTGTAATTCGGCGTGGCGCCGGCGCCGGCGTTGGTAACGGTGTACGAGAAGGTGAAATCGTGGCCCGCCAGAGCGGTGGCCGGCGCGGAAATGGCGGCCACTTCCAGCTCGGGTGGCGGCGTCAGGTTCACCGTCTCGGCGGTGGACGTGGCGGCAATGTTGTCGCCCGTGTCGCCGTTCTGGAATACCTGGCCGTTCAGGTCGGTCTTGACCAGGAAGTAGAACGACCCGCTGACGCCGACCGGCAGCGTCACGGTTTCGTTGTCGGTGTAGCTGCCGTTGACCGCCAGCACGCCCTGGTGCGCAAACGTGCCCAGCAGGGTTGCGCTGGCATCCAGCGTCGACTTTGTGGACATGTACAGCGCATCGGTCCAGGCGCCGGTGGCGGTCGGGCCGGTGCCGTTGTTGGTCACGGTCCAGCTCGCGGTCATCGGCTGCCCGGAGAAATTCTCAGCCGGCGCCTGCACCGCGGTCACGGCGAGCTCGGGCGGCGGACTAAGCGTGATGGTGAAGGCGGCGCTGATGGCCAGCTTGTCGGTGCGGCTCATTTCCGGCATGGCAAACGGGTGATGCGCCCCGGTGCCGTCGGGAACGACGTAGACGTACCACGTTCCCTGAGCGTTGATCGGCAACGGCACACTCACGTTCTGCTGATAGCTGTCGCCGACGCCGAGGTAGCTTGGATTCGTGAAGCCCAGGACGATCGGCTGATTGTTGAGCGTCTGATCGCCACCGGGACCGGTGGCATTGAGTTGGCCCTGGTAGGTCTGACCCAGCGTCGCGTCCTGCGAGAGGATGACCCAGTCCTGCCACACCGGCACGGATGTCGGCGCTTGACCCTCGTTCTGGACGACAAACGACAGGGGGACGGTGGTGCCGGAAAAGACGCCGTTGGCGGGCGGCGTGATGCTGGTGACGACCAGGTCGGGCAACGGTGCCGCCGCGATGGTGACGGAGTTGGCGGCAACCGACGTGTCCGATCCTTCGGGCACGGTCTGGGTGGCGTTGGTCGTAACCATGAACCAGTCGGTGCCGGCGGTCGGCGGCAGGATCACCTGCTGGATGAGCTGGGCCGACGCGCCGGCCGCCAGATTCGCGTCGAAGGTGAAGCTGCCGAGCAGCGTCGGGTTGTCGCCCTGGGCGTCGGTGGCCGTGTAGACGTTATCCACCCACGGGCCCGTCGCTGTCGCCGAGCCGGTGTTCTTATCCGTCCACGTAACTTGTACGGTCTGGCCGGTGATGCCGCTCGTAGGCCCGGACACTCCGGTCACCTGCAGGTCGGGGGCGGTGATGGCGATGGCGTCGGCAACAACGTCGTTGGTATCGTTCGCAGCATCGGCTTCGGCCTGCCCGTTGTTGTCGTTGGCGACAAACAGCAGAAACGCGTTGCCGCCCGCAAAGGTGCTGGGAATGACGACGGAGGTGCTACGCGAATAGTTTGAGCCCGGCGCCAACGGTGACGTTGGTCCGGCAAGCGTCGTTAGCCGGATGGCCGTATTGTCGAGTGTCGATTGGGTGCTGATGTAGACCGCATCGTTCCACGTCGCCGCAGTGGGATTGGTCGCGCTGACATTGGCGACTTGCCAGCCGACGGGGATGCTCGCGCCCGCGGCCGCCGTCGACGGTGCCGAAGTGGACGTGACGGCCAGGTCCGGCAGCGCGATCGTGAACGACTGGTCGAAGCTTTGGCCCAGCGGGTTGGCGGCAAAGTCGGTCACGCTGGCGGCGATGACCACGTTGTAATTGCCCTGGGTCGTCTGCGCTGCAAACGTGATGCTGTACGTGCTGCCCGATATCAGTTGCGGCGCGTTGACGGAGATGGCGCCGGCCGGTCCGGTCAGCGTGACGGCGGAAGCGGTAAATGTTCCCAAATCCACAGGCTCGCTGAAGCTGACGGTCGCCTGGGACACGCGCGTGTTCACCGTCCCCGTGGGCGCGAACGCCGTGACATAGGGTGCAACGGTGTCGATGGTATAGCCGACGGAGTTCTGGGCGTTTCCCGACATGCCCGCGCTGAAGCTCGCCGTGGCCGTATAGGCGCCGTCCGCCAGCGTCGGGGCGGCAAACGTGTAAGTTCCGGCGGCGGACACCGTCAGCGTCTGATCGTGCGCGGCGTTGCCGTCGAAGTCCGTAGTGATCGTGCCGGCCTGGTTCACCTGCACGTCGAACGTGGGCGTATTGACATTGGTGAATCCGGGATGATCCGGTGCCCCAGAGTCGCTGTTGCCGTCGAGGCTGATCGCAACGGCGGCCTGGGGCGCGGCATTGATCGTCAGAGAATGGCTCGTGTCTGTGGAGCCAACGAGGTTGGCGGTGCCGCTGTAGACCGCCTCGATGGTATCGGTGGCGGGCGCGGTGCCGGCCGGCAGCGTGTAGCTGGCGGACGCGGCGCCGCTGGACACGTTGACCGTGACCGGGTTGCCGACGGGCGTGCTGCCGCTGAGGATCGTGAAGGTTTCGGTCCCGACGTTGACGGCGCCCGCCGAGCTGGTGACCGCGGCGCTGAGGGACACCGCCTGGCTCGCGGTGCTGTAGGGGGCGGAGGCGTTGGCGGCGGCAGTCGCGGTGGACGCGGCGCCGACGGTTAGCGAATGGCTACTGTCGGTCGAGCCGACGAAGTTGGCGGTGCCGTTGTAGACCGCCTCGATGGTGTACGTCGCAGCGACGGTGGCGGCGGGCAACGTATAGCTGGCGGACGCAGCGCCGCCGGAGACGTTGACGGTGACGGGGCTGCCGATGGCCGTGCTGCCGCTCTGGATTGTGAACGTCTCGGTCCCTTCGTTCACCGTGCCGCCCGAACTGCTGATCGTGGCGCTGAGGGACACGGCCTGGCTGCCGACGGTATACGTTGTGGAGGCGTTGCCGGCGGCGGTCGTGGTGCCCACGCTGCCGACGGTCAGGGAGTGGCTCGTGTCGGTCGAGGCGCTGAAATTCGCGGTGCCGTTGTAGACGGCCTGGATGGTGTAGATGCCGGGAGCGGTGGCAGCCGGCAGCGCGTAGCTGGCGGTGGCGACGCCGCTGGCGACGTTCACCGTGACGGCAGTCCCAATAGTCGTCGAGCCGCTCAGGACCGTGAAGGTTTCGGTCCCCTGGTTGACGCCCCCGGACGGGCTGGTCACGGTGGCGCTCAGGTTCACGTGCTGAGCACCGGTGTTGTAGGTGCTGCTGGCGGCCGACGCCGTCGTTTGTGCCGGCTCCCCACTCACAGGGGATCCGTAAAGCACGATTGGGAGCGAAGCGTTAAAAGATGGATTATTTTGGTCCTTGATCTTGGCGGCGATCTGCGTGGCGACCGTCGTGCCCCAGTAATTGTTCGTTAGGTTGATGGTGGCGCTGGGATTGCCGCTGGCGATGATGCCGTTGTTGCTGCCGGGGACGTTGCTGAAATCGTTCTGGTTGATGGTGAACGCCGCCCCGCTGTTGATGGCGAGCTGGCAAGAGAAGGTATCGAATTGGAGGGTGTCGTTCGAGCCGGAATTCAGGCTTACTGTGGCGAGGGTGCTGAAGGTGCAGGTGCTGGCAGTCAGTTGACCGCCGGCGTTGACCACGATTTCGCCGTAACCGTTGTTAGGAGGGTCGTTGAAGGTGGTGCCGCTGGCGCTCGAGCAGGCCGCCGTTGGTGACCACGATCTGCGTCGTGTTGTCGTAGAGGATAGTTACCGTGTCGCCCGTGGCGAACGTTACCGTGCCGCTGTCGGTCAGCGTCTGGTAGTTCGAGATCGTGATCGGGACGTTGGCCGCCACGCTCATCGTCGCCCCGGACTGCACGGTGAAGGCGCCGGAGAAGATGTAGTGCAGGTTGGCCGTCGAGCTGCCGATGGCGTTCAGCGCCAGCGTCTGGCCGGTCGGCACGCTCCCCGACAGGATGTAGATGTTCTGGAACTGCACATTCTGGGTGTTGCCGGTGCTGGACAGGTCCGCCACGTCCGACTCGGGCAGATACAGCGGGCAGCCAAAAGTGTCGCCGGTGAGGTCGGTGGCGTTCAGGATGCTGCCGTTGTTCAGGTAGACCTCGTTGATGGTGGAGAAGTTGCAGTTGCTGGCGGTGAGGTGGCCGCCGGCGTTGACGATGATCTGGCCGTAACCGTTGTTCGGCGGGTCGATGAAGGTGGTGCCGGTGGCGCTCAGCAGGCCGCCGTTGGTGACCACGATCTGCGTCGTGTTGTCGTAGAGGATCGTCACCGTGTCGCCCGCGGCGAAGGTCACCGTGCCGCTGTCGGTCAGCGTCTGGTAGTTCCAGATCTTGATCGGCACGTTGGCCGCCACGCTCATCGTCGCCCCGGACTGCACGGTGAAGTTGCCCGGGAAGTTGTAGAGCAGGTTGGCCGTCGACGTGCCGATGGCGTTCAGCGCCAGCGTCTGGCCGGTCGGCACGCTGCCCGACAGGATGTAGATGCTCTGGAACTGCACGTTCTGGGTGTTGCCGCTGCTGGACAGGTCCGCCACGTCGGACTCAGGCAGATACAGCGGGCAACCAAAAGTGTCGCCGGTGAGGTCGGTGGCGTTGAGGATGCTGCCGTTGTTCAGGTAGACCTCGTTGATGGTGGAGAAGTTGCAGTTGCTGGCGGTGAGGTGGCCGCCGGCGTTGACGATGATCTGGCCGTAACCGTTGTTCGGCGGGTCGATGAAGGTGGTGCCGGTGGCGCTCAGCAGGCCGCCGTTGGTGACCACGATCTGCGTCGTGTTGTCGTAGAGGATCGTCACCGTGTCGCCCGCGGCGAAGGTCACCGTGCCGCTGTCGGTCAGCGTCTGGTAGTTCCAGATCTTGATCGGCACGTTGGCCGCCACGCTCATCGTCGCCCCAGACTGCACGGTGAAGGCGCCGGGGAAGTTGTAGAGCAGGTTGGCCGTCGACGTGCCGATGGCGTTCAGCGCCAGCGTCTGTCCGGTCGGCACGGTCCCCGACAGGATGTAGATGCTCTGGAACTGCACGTTCTGGGTGTTGCCGGTGCTGGACAGGTCCGCCACGTCGGACTCAGGCAGATACAGTGGGCAGCCAAAGGTGTCGCCGGTGAGGTCCGTGGCGTTCAGGATGCTACCGTTGTTCAGGTAGACTTCGTTGATGGTGGAGAAGTTGCAGTTGCTGGCGGTGAGGTGGCCGCCGGCGTTGACGATGATCTGGCCGTAACCGTTGTTCGGCGGGTCGATGAAGGTGGTGCCGGTGGCGCTCAGCAGGCCGCCGTTGGTGACCACGATCTGCGTCGTGTTGTCGTAGAGGATCGTCACCGTGTCGCCCGCGGCGAACGTCACCGTGCCGCTGTCGGTCAGCGTCTGGTAATTCCAGATCTTGATCGGGAGGTTGGCCGCCACGCTCATCGTCGCCCCGGACTGCACAGTGAACGCGCCGGGGAAGCTGTAGAGCAGGTTGGCCGTCGACGTGCCGATGGCGTTCAGCGCCAGCGTCTGCCCGGTCGGCACGCTGCCCGACAGGATGTAGATGTTCTGGAACTGCACGTTCTGGGTGTTGCCGGTGCTGGACAGGTCCGCCACGTCGGCCTCAGGCAGATACAGCGCGCAACCAAAGGTGTCGCCGGTGAGGTCGGTGGCGTTGAGGACGCTGCCGTTGTTCAGGTAGACGTTGTCGATGGTGGAGAAGTTGCAGTTGCTGGCGGTGAGGTGGCCGCCGGCGTTGACGATGATCTGGCCGTAACCGTTATTAGGCGGGTCGATGAAGGTGGTGCCGGTGGCGCTCAGCAGGCCGCCGTTGGTGACCACGATCTGCGTCGTGTTGTCGTAGAGGATCGTCACGGTGTCGCCCGCGGCGAAGGTCACCGTGCCGCTGTCCGTCAGCGTCTGGTAGTTCGAGATCGTGACGCTGGCCCCTGCCCCGACGTTAAGCGTGCCCCCCGACTGCACCGTCACGTTTTGGCCAAACGTGGAGGTCGCCGAAACAGCCGCCAGCGAGAGGGTCGCACCCGACGCAATCGACAAGACGGCCGTCGTGTCGTTCAGCGAGCGGACGGCATAGGTGCCCGCGCCGACGGTGATCGTGCCGACGCCCGACTTGCTGATCGTCACGTCATTCAGGCTGGTCGGCACGGCGCCGGTCGACCAGTTGGCGGCGTCGCTCCAGTTGAGCGTGCCGGCGTTGCCGGTCCAGGAAATCGCGATGCTGCCGACGGTCAGGGAGTGACCCGTGTCGGTCGAGCCGCCGAAGTTGGCGGTGCCGTTGTAAACGGCCTGGATGGTGTACGTGCCGATAGCGGTCGCGGCCGGCAGCGTGTAGCTGGCGGACACGGCGCCGCTGGACACGCTGGCCGTCACCGAGTTGCCGACGGGCGTGCTGCCGTTCAGGACCGTGAAGGTTTCGGTCCCCACGTTGACGGTGCCCGCCGAGCTGGTGACCGTGGCGCTGAGGGACACTGATTGGCTAGAGCCGCTGTAGGTGGTCGAAGCGTTGACGGCGGCGGTCGCGGTGGACGCGGCGCCGACGGTCAGCGTGTGGCTGCTGTCGGTCGCGCCGACGAAGTTGGCGGTGCCGTTGTAAACCGCCACGATGGTGTACGTCGCAACCGCGGTGCCGGCGGGCAGCGTGTAATTTGCGGACGCGGCGCCGCTGGCGACGTTGACGGTGACGGGGCTGCCGATGGTCGTGCTGCCGCTCTGGATCGTGAAGGTCTCGGTCCCCTCGTTCACCGTGCCGCCCGAGCTGCTGACCGTGGCGCTGAGGGACACGGACTGGCTGCCGACCGTATACGTGGTGGTGGCGTTGGCGGCGGCGGTCGTGGTGCCCCCCGTGCCGACGGTCAGGGAGTGGCTCGTGTCGGTGGATCCGGTATAGGTGCTCGTGCCGTTGTAGACGGCCTGGATGGTGTACGTGCCGGGCGCGGTTGCGGCCGGCAGGACATAGTTCGCGCTGGCGGCGCCGCTGGAGACATTCACCGTAACCGGATTGCCGATGGTGGTCGAGCCGCTCAAGACCGTGAAGGTCTCGGTCCCCTGGCTGACGACGCCGGTCGTGCTGGCCACGGTGGCGCTCAGGGTCACGTTCTGAGCGGCGGCGTTGTAGATGGCGCTGGCGGCGGCCGCCGTCGTCAGTGCCGGTTCGAGGCTCAGATACGGCGTGTACGACACAGTCGGCAACGAGGAGTTGGTGGTGTGGTCCTTGATCTTCGCCGCGATCTGCGCAGCAACCGTCGTGCCCCAGTAATTGTTCGTCAGGTTAATTGTGGCGGTGGAAGTGCCGCTGGCGATGATGCCGTTGTTGCTGCCGGGGACGTTGGCGAGATCGTTCGCGTTGATCGTGAACGCCGCCCCACTGTTGATCGCGAGCTGGGAAGAGAAGGCATCGAGCTGGATGGTGCCGGCGGAGCCGGAATTCAGAGTCACACTCGTCAGGCTGAAGGCGTCGCCGTTGGCGGTCAGTTGGCCGCCGGAGTTGACGACAATCTGGGTGTTATAGCTGGAGGTGGTGGCGTTGAAGGTGGTTCCGCTGGCGTTCATGAGGCCGCCGCTGCCGACCAGAATGAGCGCTTCCGATTCGTAGGCGATGGAGTTGAGGGTCACCACGTCGCCGGCGGCGAAGGTCAGCGTGCCGTTGTCGGCGATCGTCTGCGTCCCTTCATACGGCGCCGGTCCGATCAGCACCGGGACGTTGGCCCCAACCGACAGGGTCGCCCCCTGGTTGATGGTGAAATTGCCGGGGAACACGTAGCTGAGGTTGCTCGTGTTGTGCGTGCCGATGACGGTGAGCGCGACGCTCTGGCCGTTGGTGAGGGTGTCCGGCTGGATGTCGATGGCCTGAAACTGCAGGTTGTTGTTGCCGGTGCCGGACAGGTATTGCACGTCGATGGCGGGGATGTACAGCGGCACATTGAAGGCGTTGCCGACCAGGTCGCCCGCGTTGAGGACGGCGCCGATGTTCAGATTGACCTGGTTGATGTTGAATGTGCTGTTGCTGGCCTGGAGGTGGCCGCCGGAGGCGACGACAATCTGGCTGTTGCCGCTGGTCGAGGTGTTGAAGGTGGCGCCGCTGGCGGTGAGCAGGCCGCCGCTGCCAACCAGAATGAGCGCTTCCGATTCGTAGGCGATGGAGTTGAGGGTCACCACGTCGCCAGCGGCGAAGGTCAGCGTGCCGTTGTCGGCGATCGTCTGCGTCCCTTCATACGGCGCCGGTCCGATCAGCACCGGGACGTTGGCCCCAACCGATAGGGTCGCCCCCTGGTTGATGGTGAAGTTGCCGGGGAACACGTAGCTGAGGTTGCTCGTGTTTTGCGTGCCGATGACGGTAAGCGCCACGCTCTGGCCGTTGGTGAGGGTGTCCGGCTGGATGTCGATGGCCTGAAACTGCAGGTTGTTGTTGCCGGTGCCGGACAGGTATTGCACGTCGATGGCGGGGATGTACAGCGGCACATTGAAGGCGTTGCCGACCAGGTCGCCCGCGTTGAGGACGGCGCCGATGTTCAGATTGACCTGGTTGATGTTGAATGTGCTGTTGCTGGCCTGGAGGTGGCCGCCGGAGGCGACGACAATCTGGCTGTTGCCGCTGGTCGAGGTGTTGAAGGTGGCGCCGCTGGCGGTGAGCAGGCCGCCGCTGCCGACCAGAATGAGCGCTTCCGATTCGTAGGCGATGGAGTTGAGAGTCACCACGTCGCTGGCGGCGAAGGTCAGCGTGCCGTTGTCGGCGATCGTCTGCGTCCCTTCATACGGCGCCGGTCCGATCAGCACCGGGACGTTGGCCCCAACCGACAGGGTCGCCCCCTGGTTGATGGTGAAGTTGCCGGGGAACACGTAGCTGAGGTTGCTCGTGTTTTGCGTGCCGATGAGGGTGAGCGCGACGCTCTGGCCGTTGGTGAGGGTGTCCGGCTGGATGTCGATGGCCTGAAACTGCAGGTTGTTGTTGCCGGTGCCGGACAGGTAGTGCACGTCGATGGCGGGGATGTACAGCGGCACGTTGAAGGCGTTGCCGACCAGGTCGCCCGCGTTGAGGACGGCGCCGATGTTCAGATTGACCTGGTTGATGTTGAATGTGCTGTTGCTGGCCTGGAGGTGGCCGCCGGAGGCGACGACAATCTGGCTGTTGCTGCTGGTCGAGGTGTTGAAGGTGGCGCCGCTGGCGATGAGCAGGCCGCCGCTGCCGACCAGAATGAGCGCTTCCGATTCGTAGGCGGTGGCGTTGAGGGTCACCGTGTCGCTGGCCCCGAAGGTCAGGGTGCCGTTGTCGGTGAGCGTCTGCGTCCCTTCATACGGCGCCGGTCCGATCAGCACGGGGACGTTGGGCCCCACGGACAGCGTGGCTCCCTGGTTGATGGTGAAGTTGCCGGGGAAGACGTACTGCAGGTTGGTCGTGCTCTGCGTGCCGATGGCGTTCAGGGCGACGCTCTGGCCACTCGTCAGCGTACCCGGCTGGATGAAGATGTTCTGGAACTGCAGGTTGTTGTTGGCACTTCCGGAGAGGTACTGCACGTCGATGGCGGGAATCACCAGCGGGCAGTTAAAGCTATTGCCGGTCAGGTCGCCGGCGTTGAGGACGGCACCGATGTTCAGGTTAAGCTGACCTTGTTGGTAAATGTTGAAAGTACTGTTGCTGGCCTGGAGGTGGCCACCGGAGGCGATGACAATCTGGCTGTCGCCGGCGGAAGTGTCGTTGAAAGTGGTGCCGCTGGCGTTGAGAATGCCGCCGCTGCCGACCAGAATGAGCGATACCGATTCGTAGGTGATCGAGTTGAGGGTCACCGTGTCGCCAGCGGCGAAGGTCAGCGTGCCATTGTCGGCGAGCGTCTGGGTCGTCTGCTGCGGTGGCGGACCGATCACCACGCTAGCACCCGCCCCGACCGCCAGCGTACCTCCCGACTGGATCGTCACGTTTTGGCCGAAGGTGGAAGGCGCTGCGACCGCCGCCAGGGAGAGGGTCCCGCCCGAGGCAATCGACAGGCTGGCCGTCGTGTCGTTCAGCGAGTGGACGGCATAGCTCGCCGCGCCGATGTTGATCGTGCCGACGCCCGACTTGCTGATCGTCACGTCATTCATGCTGGTCGGGACGGCGTTGTTCGACCAGTTGGCGGCGTCGCCCCAGTTGAGCGTGCCCGCATTGCCGGTCCAGGAAATCGCGGCGGGACCGACGATCAGGGTGTGGCCCGTGTCCGTCGAGCCGCCGAAATTGCTGGTGCCGTTGTAAACGGCCTGGATGGTGTACGTGCCAAGCGCGGTTGCCGCCGGCAGCGTGTAGCTGGCGGACGCGGCGCCGCTGGACACGTTGACCGTAACCGAGGTGCC
Source organism: uncultured Gemmataceae bacterium (assembly GCA_963834865.1). Classification (GTDB taxonomy): domain Bacteria; phylum Planctomycetota; class Planctomycetia; order Gemmatales; family Gemmataceae; genus CAWIDK01. The sequence continues at coordinate 305,822 of CAWIDK010000003.1, read as the reverse complement.
GACGGGGGTGCTGCCGTTCAGGATCGTGAAGGTTTCGGTTCCCACGTTGACGGTGCCCGCCGAGCTGGTGACCGTGGCGCTCAGGGACACCGATTGGCTGGCGGCGGTGTAGATCGTGGCGGCGTTGGCGGCGGTGGTCGCGGTGGTCGCGGCGCCGATGGTCAGCGAATGGCTGGTGTCGGTCGAGCCGACGAAGTTGGCAGTGCCGTTGTAGACCGCCTCGATGGTGTACGTCGCAACCGCCGTGCCGGCGGGCAGGGTGTAGCTGGCGGACGCCGCGCCGCTGGCGACGTTGCCGGTGACGGGGCTGCCGATGGTGGTGCTGCCGCTCAGGATCGTGAAGGTCTCGGTCCCCTCGTTCACCGTGCCGCTCGAACTGCTGACCGTGGCGCTGAGGGACACGGACTGGCTGCCGACGGCATAGGTGGTGGACGCGTTGGCGGCGGCCGTTGTGGTGCCCCCCGTGCCGATGGTCAAGGAGTGGCTGCTGTCGGTGGAGCTGGTATAGGTGCTCGTGCCGTTATAGACGGCCTGGATGGTGTACGTGCCGGGGGCGGTTGCGGCCGGCAGCGTGTAGGCCGCGGTGGCAACGCCGCTGGAGACGTTTGCTGTCACCGGATTGCCGATGGTGGTGGAGCCGGTCAACACCGTGAAGCTCTCGGTCCCCTGGCTGACGACGCCGGCTGGGCTGGCGACGGTGGCGGTCAGGGTCACGGTTTGAGCCGCGGTGCTGTAGGCGGCGCTCGCAGCCGACGCCGTCGTCAGAGCCGGTTCGAGGCTCAGGTACGGCGTGTAAAGCACGGTCGGCAGCGAGGAGTTGGTGGTGTGGTCCTTGATCTTGGCCGCGATCAGCGCGGTGTTCGTCGTGCCCCAGTAATTGTTCGTCAGGTCGATCGTGGCGGTGGAAGTGCCGCTGGCGATGATGCCGTTGTTGCTGCCGGGGACGTTGGTCAGATCGTTGTAGTGGATCGCGAACGTCGCCCCACTGTTGATCGCGAGCTGCGAGGAGAAGGTATTTAACTGGAGCGTGTCGTTCGAGCCACTGCTCAGGGTCACGGTGGTCACGCTGAACGTATCGCCGATGGCGGTGAATTGGCCGCCGGCGTTGATGTTGACCTGGGTGGTGTTACTGGTGCTGGCGGCGGTGAAGGCGGTGCCGCCGGCGTTGAGCACGCCGCCGCTGCCGACGGCAATCTGTGTCGTGGTGCCGCTGCTGTAGGCGAAGGTTATCGCGTCGCCGGAGGCAGTCGTCAGCGTGCCGTTGTCGGTGAGCGTCACCCCCGCAGCGATCAGGACCGGAAGGCTGGGCGCCACCGTCAGCGTGGCCCCGGTGCTCACGGTGACATTGCTCGGGAACACGTAGTGCAAGTTGGCCGTGGTCGCGGTGCCTATGGCGTTCAGCGCAACGGTTTGACCGCTGGTGAGCGTGCCCGCCTGGATGTCGATGTCCTTGAAACTCAGGTTGTTGTTGGCGGACCCGGACAGGTACTGCACGTCGATGGCCGGGATGAACAGCGGCAGGCTGAAGGTGTTGCCCACCAGGTCGCCCGCGTTGACGACCGCGCCGGCGTTGATGACGACCTGGCCGACCCCCGAGCCGGCAGCGGCGAACGTGGTGCCGTTGGCCTTCAGATCGCCGCCTCCGCTGGCCAGGATCTCGGCGGTCGTGCCGTACTCGCTGCTGCTGTTGAGAGTTACCGTGTCGTTGGCGCCGAAAGACAGAACGCCATTGTCGGTGAGCGTCACCGACGTCTCGGGCGTTGAGTTGGGATTGGCGATCTCGACGTTGACGTTGGCACCGACGTTCAGCGTTGCTCCGGTGCCCACGGTGAAGTTGCTCAAGAACACGTAACGCAGGTTGGCCGTGGTCGCCGTGCCGATGGCGTTCAACGCCACGCTCTGGCCGCTGGTAAGCGTGCCCGCCTGGATGTCGATGTCCTTGAAGCTCAGGTTGTTGTTGGCGGACCCATACAGGTACTGCACGTCGATGGCGGGGATGAACAGCGGCAGGTTAAAGGCGTTGCCCACCAGGTCGCCTGCATTTTCGACCGCGTCGGAGTTGATGACGACCTGGGAGACGCCATTGCCGGCGGCAGCGAACGTGGTGCCGCTGGCCTTCAGATCGCCGCCGCCGCTGGCCAGGATCTCTGCCGTCGTGCCGTATTCGCTGCTGCTGTTGAGGGTCACCGTGTCGTTGCTGCCGAAAGACAGAACGCCATTGTCGGTGAGCGTCACCGACGTCTCGGGCGTTGAGTTGGGATTGGCGATCTCGACGTTGACGTTGGCACCGACGTTCAGCGTTGCTCCGGTGCCCACGGTGAAGTTGCTCAAGAACACGTAACGCAGGTTGGCCGTGGTCGCCGTGCCGATGGCGTTCAACGCCACGCTCTGGCCGCTGGTAAGCGTGCCCGCCTGGATGTCGATGTCCTTGAACTGCAGGTTGTTGTTGGCCGATCCGTACAGGTACTGCACGTCGATGGCGGGGATGAACAGCGGCAGGTTGAAGGCGTTCCCTACGAGATCGCCCGCGTTGAGGACCGCATCGGAATTGACGACGACCTGAGAGACTCCATTGCCGGCGGCAGCAAAGGTGGTGCCGCTGGCCTTCAGATCGCCGCCGCCGCTGGCCAGGATCTCTGCCGTCGTGCCGTATTCGCTGCTGCTGTTGAGGGTCACCGTGTCGTTGCTGCCGAAAGACAGAACGCCATTGTCGGTGAGCGTCACCGACGTCTCGGGCGTTGAGTTAGGATTGGCGATCTGGACGTTGACGTTGGCACCGACGTTCAGCGTTGCTCCGGTGCCCACGGTGAAGTTGCTCAAGAACACGTAACGCAGGTTGGCCGTGGTTGCCGTGCCGATCGCGTTCAACGCCACGCTCTGGCCGCTGGTAAGCGTGCCCGCCTGGATGTCGATGTCCTTGAACTGCAGGTTGTTGTTGGCCGATCCGTACAGATACTGCACGTCGATGGCGGGGATGACCAGCGGCAGGTTGAAGGCGTTGCCCACCAGGTCGCCCGCGTTGAGGACCGCATCGGAATTGACGACGACCTGAGAGACTCCATTGCCCGCGGCAGCGAAGGTGGTGCCGTTGGCCTTCAGGTCGCCGCCTCCGCTGGCCAGGATCTCGGCGGTCGTGCCGTACTCGCTGCTGCTGTTGAGAGTTACCGTGTCGTTGGCGCCGAAAGACAGAACGCCATTGTCGGTGAGCGTCACCGACGTCTCGGGCGTTGAGTTGGGATTGGCGATCTGGACGTTGACGTTGGCACCGACGTTCAGCGTGGCTCCCGAGCCCACGGTGAAGTTGCTCAGGAACAGGTAGTGCAGGTTCGCCGTGGTCGCGGTACCGATGGCGTTCAGCGCCACGCTCTGGCCGCTGGTGAGGGTGCCCGCCTGGATGTCGATGTCCTTGAACTGCAGGTTGTTGTTGGCCGATCCGTACAGATACTGCACGTCGATGGCGGGGATGACCAGCGGCAGGTTGAAGGCGTTGCCCACCAGGTCGCCCGCGTTGAGGACCGCATCGGAATTGACGACGACCTGAGAGACTCCATTGCCCGCGGCAGCGAACGTAGTGCCGTTGGCCTGTAGGTCGCCGCCGCCGCTGGCCAGGATCTCTGCCGTCGTGCCGTATTCGCTGCTGCTGTTGAGGGTCGCCGTGTCGTTGGCGCCGAACGACAGAACGCCATTGTCGGTGAGCGTCACCGACGTTTCGGGCGTTGAATTGGGATTGGCGATCTGGACGTTGACGTTGGCACCGACGCTCAGCGTGGCTCCCGAGCCCACGGTGAAGTTGCTCAGGAACAGGTAGCGCAGGTGCGCCGTGGTCGCCGTGCCGATGGCGTTCAGCGCAACGCTCTGGCCACTGGTGAGCGTGCCTGGCTGGATGTCGATGTCCTTGAATTGCAGGTTGTTGTTGCCCGACCCGGACAGGTACTGCACGTCGATGGCGGCGACGACCAGGGTCACGTTGAAGGCATTGCCCACCAGATCGCCCGGGTTGACGACCGCGTCGGAGTTGATGACGACCTGGGAGACCCCCGTGCCGCCGGCAGCGAAGGTGGCGCCGCTGGCCTTTAGCTCGCCGCCCCCACTGGCCACGATCTGCGCCGTCGTGCCGTACTCGCTGCTGCTGTTGAGGTTCACCGTATCATTGGTGCCGAAAGACAGCACGCCGTTGTCGGTGAGCGTCACCGACGTGGTGGGCGACGTGATCGCGATCTGGACGGTCGCCCCCGCCCCAACCGTCAGCGTACCCCCCGACTGCACCGTCACATTTTGGCCGAACGTGGACGTTACCGCGACCGCCGCCAGGGACAGGGACGCGCCCGACGCAATCGACAGGACGGCCGTCGTATCGTTCAGCGAGTCGACGGCAAAGGTTCCCGCGACGGTGATGGTGCCGACGCCGGACTTGCTGATCGTCACGTCATCGCCGCTGCCCGGCACGGAGTTCGTCGACCAGTTGTTGGCGTCGCCCCAGTTGAGCGTGTTGGCGTCGCCGGTCCAGGAAATCGCGGCCGGCGCAACCCGGGATTCGAGCGGCTCCAGCAGGAGGTTCGCGTGCCGGCCGCTTTGCCCGCTCGGCTGCCGCGGCCGTTTGGCCGGGGAAACGGGCCTGGGGAATCGCAAGCGTCGCAACCAGGACTTGATGGTCATGGAGAGTCCTCGGGTAGCCTTGGCAAAAAAAGCGTGACTGTGCAGGCAGGCCGCCCGCCCGTGCGCACCGCCACGCCGATCCTCGTCTGCAAACTCTGCTCAAAAACAAACGGCACTAACGACCCTATCCGTGATTGCGGACTAACGCAATCAAAATCCACGCATTTCGCCGAATAGGGCACCCCATCTCAAAGCGCCGTTGCGCGCCAGTTGTGCCATGAGTGCGAAAAATGTGGACGGCTGGTAGCGCGGCGCAGGCCGAAAGTCGGTGGGCGTGAGTCCCTCGCGCCAAGTTTCGTGGGCGCGAGCGTCGCGACGTAAGCTGTGTCGGCCAAAGGCGCTTGCGGAGTCCGCCGAGCCTCGCGCCCATGCGCCCACTATCTCCCGGCCGGATCACGGTGCCGTGGCGCTGCCGGCTTGCAGGCTGTCGAGAAACGGTGTGAAGTCGGTCCGTGGCAACCCATTGAAGTCGGCGTCTTCTTTCAGCTGCTTGATCCGTTGCGGCTCGCGGAACCAGCCGGCGCTCTTCGCCTCCTTCAGGAGTTCGAGGGCGCGCTGGCCATAGCGCGTCTGGAGATCGGTCTCGTCCTCCGCCTTGGCCGCCGCCGCCGCGCGGGCGTGCAGGGCCGCTGCTTCATAAAGCACGGCCCCCGACGGATTGGCCTGCGTCTTGAGTTTCTCCGCCATCTCGGAGGTTGCCAGGAAGAGTTTGAGATGATCCCGAGCGGCTCCCCGTTCGAGGTCGATGGCGCGTTGCCAGTCCTTAACCGCCTCCGCATGCCGCCCCAGTTGCCCCAGTGCGTTCGCACGGTCCCAATGCGCGTTGCGCAGATACTCCGTGGCGTCAGCGGGGCGCGGATTGATTTGCTCGAGCACGGCGACCGCCTTGGCGTACCACGTCAAGGCAGTCTTGGGATCGCGTTGGTCGCGCACGATGTTGCCCAGGTTGTGGTATCCCGCAGCGAGGTTGATTTTATCCTGGCGCGCAGCTGGCGCCGCGGCGGCCGCCTTTTCGCCCAGGGCAACGGCGTCGCGCAGGGCTTTCTCCGCCCCGGCGAGATCTTTTTCGTCGCGCAGCAACGTGCCCCAATTGTTGTAATCCCTGGCTAGCTCAATCCAAAAAGCCGGTACATCCGGAAAATCGTCGGACACCGTCTTGTGTAAGGCGATGGCGCGGCCAAACTCCTTTCCGGCCTCCGATTTCTTGCCTTCCTTCCGTAACAAATGAGCCAGGTCGAAATGGCATCGTGCGAGTTCATTGCGGTACTCTGGCAAGTCTTTGAACTCGGTGGCCAGGCTCTTGTATAGCTTGATTGCATCTCGATAGCGCGTCTCAGCATCGGCCGCGCCCTGCGCTGCGGCAAGACTGGCGAAACGAAATTCCGTTTCAGCGGCCGCCAAGCGGCTCACCTCCGATTCACCGGGCTCGCTCTGCAATTGTTTGTATGCCTCCTGCAGCCTGCGCAAGATGGTCTTTTGCGTCTCGTCGAGCTTTTCGGAGCTGCGCGTCATCGCCCGAATCGCTGCCCACGATATGGCATCCACCTTGCGCGCCCGCCCTTCCGCATTCTCCGCCTTCTTCCGCTCATCCTTCTCCCGCAGAAATGCGCTAACGGCGTTTTCCCCGGCTTCTTTCTCGCGCTGCCGAGCGTCGTTCACCTGGACAATGCCCCAGGTGAGCCCCACGACGCCCAGCGCCAACAGAGCGACGAAGCCGCTCAACACGCGGTGTTTGCGTGCAAATTTGCCGAGCTGATAGCGCATCGACGGCGGCGATGCCTCCACCGGCTCGTCGGCCAGATAGCGCTCGATGTCCCTGGCAAAGTCGTTCGCCGTTTCATAGCGCCGCTCGCGCTTCTTCTCCACCGCTTTCATCACGATCCAGTCCAGCTCGCCGCGCAGCCGCTTTGGCAGCCGGGCCGGCTCGCTCCGGCGCCTGCGCGATCGCCGGTAACGTCGCGCCCAGGCCGGCGACGCGGGTGCTCGGCTTCGGCGTTTCTTCCTCGCAGATCCGTAGGACCGCTTGCAGATAGCCGTCGCCGCGCACCTTGCCGAACTCCAGCGGCGTGGTGCCGGTCAACAGCTCGTAGAGCACGACGCCGAGCGAGTAGATGTCCGTACGCGTGTCGACGCCCTTGTCGCTGAAGCCGGTCTGCTCCGGACTCATGTATTTCAGCGTGCCGAGGATGGCGCCGGCCTGCGTCAATTGCGTCTGCTCGGTCAACGGCTGCTCGGTTGCCTTGGCCAGGCCGAAGTCGATGACCTTGGCAACCGGCTTGCCGTCCTGCAGCGCCACCAGCACGTTGGACGGCTTGATGTCGCGGTGCATGATGCCCTTCTGATGGGCGTGCTGGATGGCCTGGCAGACCGTGGCGAACAGCAGCAGGCGCTCGCGAATCGTCAGCGCGTTCTCGTCGCAGAACTGCGTCAAGGGGACGCCCTGGACGACCTCCATAACGAAATAGGGCCGGCCATGCTCGGTGGTGCCGGCGTCGAAGACCCGCGCGATGTTGGCGTGCTCCATCATGGTCAGGGCCTGACGCTCCGCCTCGAAGCGGGCGATGACCTGAGCGCTGTCCATGCCGGGCTTGATGATCTTGAGCGCCACCTGCCGGCGAATGGGCTTCTCCTGCTCGGCCAGGTAGACGGCGCCCATGCCGCCCTCGCCCAGCGCTCGCACCAGGCGATACGGCCCGATCCAGCTGCCGGGGCCTTCGCTCGGCGGGCCGTCAAGGCGCGGTGCCGGGGCGACCGTGTCCGCGTCGGCGGCGGGAGGCAGCTTGCCACCGGCCTGGTACGCAAGTGTCTCCGGCGCCGCGCCGGAGGGCGCCGTGCCGGCCGGCGTTTCCATGAAGCTGCCGGCCTCGGCGTGCGCCCGCAGCAGCGCCTCCACCTGCTGCCGCAACGGGGGAGCATCGGCGCAGACCTGGTCCAGGTAAGCCTGGCGTTCGGCCGGCGACTCGATTTCGAGCGCGTGATCGAAGACGGCTTTGACGGAGAGTGCAGAAGGATTCATGTGTGTAACCTCGGCATGATATCGAGTTGATTCTACGATCGCTTCCAACTTGCCGCCATGCGCCGTGCGCCTGTCGGATTCGGCGCGCCGTTTCGACGTAATCCCTCAGGACGCCGCTCCCGTCCCGATGCGGACAACGGTACAACGCTCCGGCCTGGCGATCACCGGCGTCAGCGGCCCGGGCACCTGGCAGCCGGCGAGCATTTCCCATCTGTCGGGGCCCGTTGTAAATTGTGGCGCAAATAGCTCCATCGCGCGAGCTTGCGAAACCGGCCAACAGCGCTGCCCCTAAGGGGCGCAACATAACAGCCCAGGGCATCGCCCTGGGTCACGGGCCGGTCAAGGATTGTAGCCCTGAAAGGGCGTAACCAACCGGGGCAACCGACGGTTGTTTCGCCCTTTCAGGGCTACAGACTTACACCTACACCGATTCCCAGGGCGCTGCCCTGGGCTGTTATGTTTTGCCCCTTCGGGGCGGTAGAGCAGGTGACGGACAGCCAGCCTAGCGCTGTAGAATCAACCCCTGGCTTTCTTCCGGCCGCCCGGTTCCGGCTTCTCCAGCTCGTCGGCGAATGCCCGAAGCTGCTGGGCAAGCCCGGCGAATTCCTTGGGGTTCCAGCGCGCCCGATAACGCTTGAGCGACCGCCCGAGCCGCGCCACCACCATATCTGTCCCTTTTGGCCGGTTCCTCATTGCGGCGAGGATTTCCCTGGCGACCGGCGTGGTGATCCGCTCGCCGGCCTCCGCACGCTCGACCGCCGTTTGGCGAGCCCCGTCCGGAGCCGACGGTGCCGCGAGCAGGTAGGCGGCGGTGGGGTCGATGGGCAAATGCGAAATCAATTGCGTATTTCCGCCGAACCGTTCCGCGACGCTCATGAAGTTCTGCGCCGTGCGCTTGGTCCAGCTGAATTCGGCCCGCAGCCACGGCTCGAAGTGACCGTGACCCACGGACTCCTTGGCGGCCAGCAGTTCCTGGCCGATCTCGATGATGTTCCCGACGGTCTTCTGCACTGTGCGGCGGATTCTCTCGGCGGCACCGCACCCTGTCGGCGGCATCGCCGACGAGCGCGTAATCGAATGCCAGCACGACCGGCTTACCCTTCGGCTGTTTCGCCACGACTGCTGCTCCACGTCGGATTCGGCTCGTTGACGAATTCCTCCGGCCATCCTAGGCTGAGCAGGCGTATCTTGCAACTTCTGCGGACTTCCCGAGACCGTTCAAAACGCCTCGGACGCCTATCTTTTGAGCGCGGAAGGACCGATCGATGCTTCGCCGCGCGGAACTCCAGGCCGCCTCGACGCGAGCGTTTCCCCACAAGCTGGTCGCGCTCCCGGAGATGGAAGCGCTGGCCGCGGACTATCGGCGGCAGGGCAAGACGCTGGTATTCACCAACGGCTGCTTCGACATGCTGCACGTCGGCCATGTCAACTACCTGAGCGAAGCGGCTGCGGAGGGCGATATCCTGGTGGTGGCCGTCAATTCCGATGCGAGTGTGCGCCGGCTCAAGGGACCGGACCGCCCCGTCATCAAGGAGGCCGACCGCGCCGCGATGCTGGCGGCCCTCGCCTGCGTGAGTCACGTGCTGATCTTCGAGGACGACACGCCGCTGGAATTGCTGCACCGCCTGCGGCCCGAGGTGCTGGTCAAGGGCGGCACCTACCGCATCGATGACGTTGTCGGCGCGGACCTGGTGAAGGCGTACGGCGGCCGCGTGTGCGTGACCGGCAAGATCGAGGGCGTGTCGACGAGCGAGATCCTCGCCGCCGTTCGCAAGCCAACCGGCCAGGCGAGCACCGACGGCGCGAGCGATTGACCGATCCATAGACGCTGGTGCAATTCTGCAATGCGGCTGGAAATAGAATGACGTGGGAGACCGGAGCGGGTACGCTGAATGATCGGGGTGTCGCCAGCCACGGAGGCTGGGCGACCCGAGGTGTGAACGTGACACTGGCCGGACGGCGACTTTTTTGAAAACGCGGAAGGACTGACTGATGTTTCGCTTGGTCCGCTCGATCAGCCTCAAGCAGTGCTTCACCGAGCAGCTGCCGGCACTTGTCGGCTCGGCTTGCATTGCGGAGGCGTTCTACAAGTTCCATAGCTTCGTTCTGGAATGCCGGGCGTTTCTTGCCACCTGGTTCGTTCTCGACCTGCTGATTCAGTGCGTCGCCTGCGGCTTCCGAAAAATGGGCCGGACCGGCCACGCCGCGCCGCGGGCGCGTATCTGCGGGATAATACGAGGGTGGCTGTGCGTCATCTCGTGAACAAAGTACCCTGAATGGCCCCTTGAATTGCAGTTTCGAGGGACGACGCGAGCGACCCCGGACCAGGTTCACGAGGCGTGAGCCACTGAAAGCCTTTTTTTGGGAGCGCTAAATGAATACTCGGTTACCGCTTCTGGTATTAGGAATGCTTGCTGTTTCTGCATGCACGGCAACAAATGGGCCCGAGCCGACCAAAAACGATGAGCCAGCCGTGCTAGAAGCGCAAGGACCGACTTCGCACCCGGAGGAGCGCGAGCCGGCGCTACCGGCACTCGACCAAGAGCCCGGCGGTGGGTTGCCGGAAAGAAAACCGGGTGCGCGTCCCAAAGCGCGCGGCCTCGCGGTAAGCGGCGTATCCTTGTCGCCCGATGGCAAACGGGCCCTCTCAGTTACGGGAGACACCCTCACCCTTTGGAGTTTACCGGACGGTGTGGTACGACGTAAGTTCGAATCGCACCCGGACCATCCATTGGTGGGCGACGATTTCGAGGACATATGGGCCTATTCGGCGCTGCTGGTCACCGCCCTTGTCGTGGATTGGAAATCCGGAGTAGCCGTTACCGGCGATGGCGAGGGCAAGCTGCGCGTTTGGAACTTGGAGGCCGGAAGAGTCCTTCGGACAATTCAGGCCGTTGACTATCATCCTTCGTACGGTTATTTTGGAAATTGTGTGCTTGCGCTATCGACCGATGGCCGTCGCCTTTTTTCGTCGGGAAGGGAAAGGGGGGCCAAGGCAGCGGCCAAGATTTGGGACTTGACAAGTGGCAAGCTGGTCAAGAGTTTTGCCCACATTGACATTGGACCGTCGAGCATGCAGTGCCAAATAATCCCTATTATTCGGGCACCCCATGTGCTCCTGCTTGGATTGGGACAGACCCTGATGTTATGGGATTTCGATAATGATAAACTGGTTTGGAAACGTGACTTGCCGGAGTATTCCAACCTTGCCAGCAACCCAGACGGAAGCCGGCTCTTGATATCGGAGCGCCACCACAGTTTGCTAGTCTGGGCGGGCAATGAGAAGGAGCTACACGTCCTCGAACACGCCGCCGGGCTTCAGACCGCCATGGCGTTTGTTCCTCCGGATTACAAGCGGGCGTTAACTGGAGGAACCGACGGCAAGCTAACACTTTGGAATGTTGAGGATGGAAAGCAGCTGGCGAAGTGGGGCCGGGGCGGTGCCCAACCAGACGATGCGGTAGCGGGAATTGCCTTCTCTGCGGACGGAAAGCTCGCTCTTACCGGCGGCCAAGGCAGAACGCTTAAGCTCTGGAACGTCGATGAGGGTAAGCTAATCCGCACCCTCATGGCGGGGCCCGCGGGCAAATAGCGCTGGCGGCGGCAGAGAGCAGCTTGGGAACCGCCGTGCGGTATTATCGCGTGCCTGGCGTGCGGTACAACCGCCAGATTATTAAACGCAGCTGAACAAAGCCATTGGCGTCTCTAGAGGATCTGGTAATGGTCTGGAATTCAATCGGCCCGACGCCACAGTACAATAGCCGCATTGGGATTAGGCGAGCAACCGTGCCAGGGAACGGCGATATTGATGGCCCGATCTCGGGGCGTACAGAGGCTTTGGCATATTCGCCGGACATTAATCCGCCGCCTCGGGCCGGTGGATCGGCTTTGACGGCGCTCTTTAACGGGTCGGCTGGCGGCGGGATTTGGCGAACAACGGCGAGAAACGCAAGGGCGGAGATCCTCGCTCCTGCAGTTTGGAGTTCCGTTTCCCCTTCAATTGAAAGGGGTGCAACTGGCGGTTCTACAAGCGTTTTCCCTAGGTTTTTCGGCCGAATCGCCCCGTTTTTCGCGAATATTCAGGTGAGGCGCAGCTGAAAAAGGACATGGAGCATATCCTTACCGTTATTGAACAAAGCGGTACGGAGTCTGCTCCATGAAGAGACAATCTAAGCCATGCACTCCTGTGCGTCCAGTGACCGCCGAGACTTTGCGGCTGCAGGCCCACGCGATCCTCGACGAACTGTTGCAGTTCTGCCAAACCAGCGAGCTGCCATTCGCGGCCTTCGAGAAAGAACTGCTCGTCCGCATCGCCGTCCTGGGCTGCTGTCTGCTGCGCGTGTTCCTCACCGCACGGCATCAACGCTTGGATGTGCAGCCGTTCCTGGCCAACGACAAGTACCGGCCCGGCAACGCCTATGCCGAGCGGACGTTGAAGACCTTCTACGGCGAAGTCACCTATGGCCGGCAGTATCTGATGTCGCGGGCCGGCGGCAGCGGCTTGTTTCCGCTCGACGTGGTCCTGGGACTGACCCGCGATCGGTTGTCGCCGTGGGTGAGGCAATGGGTCGCACGCCTGGCGACGCGCATGAGTTTCAAAGCGACGCAAATGGTGTGCAAGGCGGTGCTGAACTGGGCGCCGGCCCCCGAGACCATCGAGCAAGTGGTGCTCGGCATGGGACGCGAGGCGGCGCCGTTCATGAAGCAATTGCCCGCGCCGTCCGACGATGGCGAGGTTCTGGTGATCGAAGTCGATGGCAAGTGTCCGCCCATCGCCACCGAAACGGAGTTGGCGAAGCGTCGCGGCAAGCGGAAGCCGCGCCATGGGTCGGGTTGCACTTGCGGCTGCCAACGTCACCGGGGCCGAGCCAAACGGGCAGCGCGTGGCAGCAAGAAACGACGGAAAAAAGGCGACAAGAGCAAGAATGGCAAGGAAGTCAGCGTGGTAGTGATGTACACGCTGAAGCGTGGCGCGGACGGCTTGCTGCACGGGCCGCTGAACAAGAAACTGTATGCCACCTTTGCGGGTCGCAAGGCGGCGGCATTGTGGCGCGTGCGGAAGCGACCAAGCGTGGCTTCGGACCGGAGACGACCAAGCGGGTGCAGATCGTCCTCGACGGGGCGAAGAGCCTGAAGAAGCACTTCGAGGCGTTATTCCCCCAGGCCATCTTCACGCTGGATGTCTGTCACGTCGTGGAGAGGCTATGGCGGCTGGGGCGTCACTATCACAAGGAAGGCACCGACGCCCTGAAGGCCTGGGTGGAAAAGCTGAAGGCGCTGCTGTACGCAGGGCGGGCGCGGACCTTGGTGCAGCATCTGCAGGAGTTGTTACGCGACACAGCAAACCGTGGAGCGAGATTGGTTACCTACAGCCACGCCTATCGATGCTGCGTTACGGGGAGTGGATGGCGCAAGACTTGGTGATCGCCACAGGCCAGGTGGAAGGTGCCGTGCGTTACCTGGTCGGCGAGCGTTTCGACTGTGCAGGCATGCGGTGGACCCGCGCCAAGGCAGAGGCGTTGCTCCACCTGCGCTGCATCGAACTGAACGGCGACTGGCAAAAGTTTGTGAACTGGTTTGAACGGCAGAATCGCGCTCGCCTGAAGAAGGGACAACGCCGCAAGGTATTGACCAATCAACCGATGAAGCTGACGGTGGCAGCGTGAGAAAACCGTGTTGGCGTTTCAGCCTGCACCCAATTGAAAGCGTCCGAGAGCTTCTTAGCGGAGCGCTCGTTAGCGTCGTCAAGAAACTGCAAGAAACTGGGCCGGGTCGGAGCGGGGGTTGCCCCCCGCCCCTCCCACAGATCCGTACTTGCCCGATGAAGGCATACGGCTCGTCAAGGCTACGGACTCACTGCGCACGGGGACACCCACGCGGACGGCCACGGCAACCGAAGAACCTTCAGCAACCGATTGAACCGCTCCCACGGATACTGGCCACGCCGTTTCCGGCGGGCCAGCCACTTCCGCCACAGACGCATCACCTCATAACGGAACCGCTGCTGGCAACGCACGTTGCCGATCACGCCTCCGTAATAAGCGAAGTGCCCCCGTAGCTTCTGACAGAGTGTCGCGTACTGCTCCCGGATCGGTAAGTGACGGTTCAGCCGGCACCACTGCGCGATCTTCTTGACCGCGCGCTGAAACCGACTGCCGGCCGTCTTCCGCTTCACCACCCAGCGCCCCGACTTCGCGCGGCTCCAGTAGTGCGTGAACCCCAGGAAGTCAAACGACCCCTCACGAGGTTCCGACCCCGAGCTCGCCGCCGACGGGTGGCGGCCGGGCCGCACAAACGGCACCAACCGCGTCTTGTCCGGATGGATCGTCAGCCCGTACTTGCCAAACCGTTTCGGCAGCACGGCCAGCACGGCGCGAGCGTCCGCTTCACAGGCAAAGCCCATGACGAAGTCGTCCGCGTAACGTACCAGGAAGGCGCGACCCTTGAGGCAAGGCTTCACCAGCTGCTCAAACCACACGTCCAGCACATAGTGCAGGTACACGTTGGCCAAGAGCGGCGAAATCACACCCCCTTGAGGCGTCCCGGCCTCGGGGTAAGTGAGGAGCTCTTCTTCGAGCACGCCCGCCGTCAACCACTTGTCGATCAGACGGAGCAGCACCCCGTCACACACCCGCTGCCGTAGCAGCGCCCGCAACTGAGCATGATCCAGAGTGTCGAAAAACTTCCGGATGTCCACCTCCAGCAACCAGCAGCCACCCAGATCCATGACCTGCTGCCAAATCGCCTGCACGCGCCATGCTGCGCCGATCGCCCCGGTCGGAAGCCGTACGAGCAGTTCAGAAAGTCCTGTTCGTAAATCGGCTCCAGAGCCATGACGACCGCCCGCTGAAGGACCTTGTCCTCCTGGGTGGGAATCCCCAGGGGACGGGTCTCAGGACCGGTCCCTTTCGGGATGTGCACGCGACGCACCGGGGGCGCGAAGTAGGTGCCCGACTTGGCACGATCTTGCAGCGACGTCAGGTTGGCCACGAGGTGCAACCCGTAATCGTCGGCCGTTTGACCGTCCACGCCAGGAGCGCCGTTCTTGCGCGTCCGGTTGTAGGCCTCAGCCAGCCAGGGCAGGTCGAGGTGGTGGTTGAGCGAAGTGAATCCCAACTGCGGCGACTGCTTCGCCAGCTTCGCTATCCGTTGTTGTTTCGTTGACACGGAATCCAGTTTCTGAGCACCGGCCATGTTTCCTCCCAACGGTTCCGCAACCAGGCGCCCCCTTCCCTCCGCCGGGTCCCCGCGGGTTGGGTTCCCCGACCTCAACGGTACTATGAGGCACTCCGATTCCCTGCCCCCGTCTCGCCGCGCTTCCTTTTGGTTCGCTCGGCAATACCACGATGGGCGTCGGTGTTTCGCTCCCGCCGGTCCCGAACGCGTAACCGACAGGCCGGGGCTTGATGATCCGGTTCCCCACCGGAAAGGCACCGTGGAGGGCACAGGGCGTCCCAAGTTCCTGGGGAACCCTGATGTGCTTATGCCGTGTTCTTCGACCCCGGCGAGACCGAATCCACCAGGCCATTGCGATGGTTCGGCGCGGCCCCCGCATCTGTCCAGGTCAAGGGCTCTCGCGGGTAATGCTCTCGAGGCTCAGTAGCACGGCCTAGGCACTGGCTGTCTACGCTTCGTGGTGTGGGTTACCCCACCGCTGCACGCAAGACTCGCTTCCGGCTGCCGGCCAGGCTCTGCCGGGTGGGATTGGCTGCCCACAGGGTTCCTACGAAAGGTTTTGATGGTGCATTCTCTTACATCATCGCCTCCTCCCCCAAGCTTTGCTTGGCGCAAGGACAGTTCACGCAACATGGTTTGCAGAAACTGGTTGCGACAAAAATGTCCCTCGCACTGCCCGTTGATTGAATTCGGCCACAATGTGCGTACCATACCCGGTAGCGCAGAGGCCCTTTCGCAAGTGAACCGGCGAAATCCCGAGGTGATATCATGTCGCGCCGTGCCCGCTCGTGGGTGTTTACCGAAGCCGCGTGTTACCATGTCATCAACCGCGGCCATGCCCGGGAAAGGGTCTTTCACGATGACGACGATCGGGCGTACTTTCTCAAGCTGTTGGTGCGCTACCGCGACGCCTTCGAGTTGCGCATCTACCACTATTGCCTGATGAGCAACCATTTTCATCTGCTATTGCAGATTCCCGAGGTCAAGCAACTATCTCGCTGTGTGGCCGGCTTGCTCGTGGCCTACTGGCATCACTATCGGCGACGCTACGGCCTGGTCGGGCATTTGTTTCAAGGCCGCTTCAAAAGTCCGGCGATTGAGGCGGACAGTTACCTCTTGAGTTGCGGGCGCTACATCGAACGCAATCCGCTCGAAGCGGGCATGATTGTCGAGCCGTGGCATTACCCTTGGTCGAGTTGTGCCGCGTATGCACTGGGCAAGACGGATGCCCTGCTCGCGCCGAATCCGTGGTACGAAGGTCTGGCATCGGAGGCCGCGGCGCATGCGCGCCGGTGGCAGGAATTTTTGCTGGGCGACGATCCCAAGGAACCGGCCATCCGCAGGGCGGACTGGGCGATCGGCGGCCCGGCGTTCCGGAAGCGGCTGCAGTGCCCAGGTGCACGGCCCATGGCGCCGGCCGCGGCCGGCCTCTTGCCACTGCCCGGGCGGCGGATGAAGGGGCGAATTAGTTCATAACTTGTGAGTTCACAGGTGGTTGCGTGAACTGTCCTTGCGCCAAGCAAAGCTTGGGGGAGGAGGCGATGATGTAAGAGAATGCACCATCAAAACCTTTCGTAGGAACCCTGTGGGCAGCCAATCCCACCCGGCAGAGCCTGGCCGGCAGCCGGAAGCGAGTCTTGCGTGCAGCGGTGGGGTAACCCACACCACGAAGCGTAGACAGCCAGTGCCTAGGCCGTGCTACTGAGCCTCGAGAGCATTACCCGCGAGAGCCCTTGACCTGGACAGATGCGGGGGCCGCGCCGAACCATCGCAATGGCCTGGTGGATTCGGTCTCGCCGGGGTCGAAGAACACGGCATAAGCACATCAGGGTTCCCCAGGAACTTGGGACGCCCTGTGCCCTCCACGGTGCCTTTCCGGTGGGGAACCGGATCATCAAGCCCCGGCCTGTCGGTTACGCGTTCGGGACCGGCGGGAGCGAAACACCGACGCCCATCGTGGTATTGCCGAGCGAACCAAAAGGAAGCGCGGCGAGACGGGGGCAGGGAATCGGAGTGCCTCATAGTACCGTTGAGGTCGGGGAACCCAACCCGCGGGGACCCGGCGGAGGGAAGGGGGCGCCTGGTTGCGGAACCGTTGGGAGGAAACATGGCCGGTGCTCAGAAACTGGATTCCGTGTCAACGAAACAACAACGGATAGCGAAGCTGGCGAAGCAGTCGCCGCAGTTGGGATTCACTTCGCTCAACCACCACCTCGACCTGCCCTGGCTGGCTGAGGCCTACAACCGGACGCGCAAGAACGGCGCTCCTGGCGTGGACGGTCAAACGGCCGACGATTACGGGTTGCACCTCGTGGCCAACCTGACGTTGCTGCAAGATCGTGCCAAGTCGGGCACCTACTTCGCGCCCCCGGTGCGTCGCGTGCACATCCCGAAAGGGACCGGTCCTGAGACCCGTCCCCTGGGGATTCCCACCCAGGAGGACAAGGTCCTTCAGCGGGCGGTCGTCATGGCTCTGGAGCCGATTTACGAACAGGACTTTCTGAACTGCTCGTACGGCTTCCGACCGGGGCGATCGGCGACATGGCGCTGCAGGCGATTTGGCAGCAGGTCATGGATCTGGGTGGCTGCTGGTTGCTGGAGGTGGACATCCGGAAGTTTTTCGACACTCTGGATCATGCTCAGTTGCGGGCGCTGCTACGGCAGCGGGTGTGTGACGGGGTGCTGCTCCGTCTGATCGACAAGTGGTTGACGGCGGGCGTGCTCGAAGAAGAGCTCCTCACTTACCCCGAGGCCGGGACGCCTCAAGGGGGTGTGATTTCGCCGCTCTTGGCCAACGTGTACCTGCACTATGTGCTGGACGTGTGGTTTGAGCAGCTGGTGAAGCCTTGCCTCAAGGGTCGCGCCTTCCTGGTACGTTACGCGGACGACTTCGTCATGGGCTTTGCCTGTGAAGCGGACGCTCGCGCCGTGCTGGCCGTGCTGCCGAAACGGTTTGGCAAGTACGGGCTGACGATCCATCCGGACAAGACGCGGTTGGTGCCGTTTGTGCGGCCCGGCCGCCACCCGTCGGCGGCGAGCTCGGGGTCGGAACCTCGTGAGGGGTCGTTTGACTTCCTGGGGTTCACGCACTACTGGAGCCGCGCAGTCGGGCGCTGGGTGGTGAAGCGGAAGACGGCCGGCAGTCGGTTTCAGCGCGCGGTCAAGAAGATCGCGCAGTGGTGCCGGCTGAACCGTCACTTACCGATCCGGGAGCAGTACGCGACACTCTGTCAGAAGCTACGGGGGCACTTCGCTTATTACGGAGGCGTGATCGGCAACGTGCGTTGCCAGCAGCGGTTCCGTTATGAGGTGATGCGTCTGTGGCGGAAGTGGCTGGCCCGCCGGAAACGGCGTGGCCAGTATCCGTGGGAGCGGTTCAATCGGTTGCTGAAGGTTCTTCGGTTGCCGTGGCCGTCCGCGTGGGTGTCCCCGTGCGCAGTGAGTCCGTAGCCTTGACGAGCCGTATGCCTTAATCGGGCAAGTACGGATCTGTGGGAGGGGCGGGGGGCAACCCCCGCTCCGACCCGGCCCGAGTTTCCTTCCAGAACCTCAAAATTATTAAGGACGGCGAGGCTGCACCGGATCCAGACAATATCCGCCCTTCGGGCCCTTATGAAATTGTCGAGTTGCCGAACGGCAGCACAATCATCCTCTGGCAGCCTGGATGCAAAATCCCTACTACTGATGACGGCAAGACTGTCACCTACAAGACTGTCGCCGGGGGGAATTGCTACGGGAACGCATTTGGCTTGGGGCCAGTTTTTATTTCTAACCAGGATGCGGAGAAACTTATTGCCGCAACATGCGAAAAGATCCCGGATCTCGCGGACCGTCAAGTCGGCGACATCGTCATCATTCGTAATTTCGGCGGCACACCCGTTCATGCCGTGAAGGTTACGTCTATTAAAGCATGTAAATAGCTGGATTGCAAATGTTTGGGAAACCGCAGCTGGAGGGTGCATCTGTGCTCCTATTAATAGCAGTCGTGTTAATGAACTGGACATCTGCCATGTCCGGCTCAATTGCAAAACAAGATCAAACCGATGCGCCAAGGGCAGCAGCCGAATCCAAGAATGCGCGGGACATCATTGACTCTGCAAAAAAGGTAGGCGGAAAGGCAACTCGTTATCTCATGTTCTCTGAAGGCCACTATGTTTGGGAGCTTGACTTTTCATCTACAAAGGTACTCGCCAAAGAAATCAAGTCTATCATCACGACCATCCGGGAAAAGGACCGCTCTTCCCCCGTAATCGAGGTACGTTTGCGAAAAACTGAAATCGGAGATGAGATATGTGACACGCTGAATCTTTGTAAGCCAATTCCTTTTGGTCCGAAAGAGGCTGATCTGCTTGTCGGCGGCTTATACACGCTGGACCTCTCTTGTACGGGAGTAACGAGCAATGGGATCAAGCAAATATTAACTGTACATCGCAATCTCTTCTGGTTGGACCTTGGCGCCTTGCCAGTGGACGCCCGCTGCCTCGCGGACATCGGCAAGATGGAGTTACTGTCAACACTATTGCTCCGAGACACCCGTCTCGAAGATGCCGCCGCACCACGACTCGCGGACACGCGCTTAAGAAGGCTTGACCTGACCAATTCCTCCATCGGCAACGGTTTCGTTAAAGCCCTCGCAAGTAGTCCAACAAAGGACAGACTAGCAGCGCGTCTGGAAGAACTTAACCTAGGTGGGACAAAAATTACAGATGAGGCATTCGAGCAAATCCGACAATTCAAGAACTTGGCGCGACTCGATTTGTCTCGAACCTCCATTGCGGATGTAAAGAAGATTGATCGCCTCCTGCAGAGTCTCAGAAAGCTTAGAGAGATCAATGTATCGAAAACATCGCTGTCAGCCGATGGCGTGTCACGGCTATCAGAAGCTTGGCCGAATATCAAGTTTTCTAGGTAGGAAGAAATCGGAAATCCTGGGCAGTTCCGGCGAGGAAACTTTCGGAGCAACAGAGGGCAGCAAAAAAGATGTACCGTCGAAAGTCAAGCTCCGTCGGCATTACCGCCGCTGGCATCTCGAATCAAAGCACGAGCGCTGACCGTGACCGTGCCGGCAGTTTGCGGATTGGTCACAACCACCATGCGAGGGCTTCCATGAGCAGCGATCCGAGCAACGATTCCTACCGCGATCCACTCGGAACTGGGTCCATTCCCAAAAAGTGGTGGGTTTTTCCTGCGTTTCGGCTAACCTATCGTACAGCAATGGACGGACTTTTCCAGCAAGGAAGCGAGGCAGCCAATGGAGATTCGCATGGCGAAGGCAGGATCGCCGGTCACGGGGGTCGCGGAAGTTGTCGCCCGGATGCAGCGGCAGCTGCCGACGCAGCAGGCCGAGTGGCTTGAGCAACTCCGTGACCGTCCCGAGACGTTTGCCGAGCTGGAGCGCAAGGTTCATGGCGCCTTTCAACAGCTGGCCGACCAGGTGGTTGCCGGCCTGCTGGCCGAAGCGACCAAGCCCGCCGAGTGGGCCCGCGAATCAAAAAAAGCGTAGTCGCAGCGTCGCCGACGAAACTTCGCTCGGGAGAAGTTCGGCCGTTGACGCTGCGACTTTTGGGCGGCTTGGTGCTGTGGGTGAGCACGATTTACTGCGGACCGGCGGCCCGTGGTGGCAAGGGCCGGGGTCGCGAAGGCGCTGGTCTGTACCCGGAGTTGGCGGTCCTGAGATTTCAGGAAGGGGACAGCCCGGCGTTGTGCAGCCTGGTGGCACGGGCGACGGCGCTGCTGCCATCGTACGCCATGACCCAGCAGGAATTGGCCCAGCGTGGTGTGCCCCTGGACATTAAGGTGGTCCATGGCATCGCGGGCCAGGTGGGGGCGGCGACGCTGGCGTGGCGCACGCGGGAATTGCAGAGGTATCGTGACGGCGCGCTGCCGGCGGGGACCGAGTTTACGGGCAAACGGTTGGCGGCGTTTGTGGATGGCGGCCGCACGCGGTTGCGGCGGGTGACGCGCAAGCAGCGCGGCCGCGGCCAGCACAAAAAGCAAAAACGCCGCTACAAGGCAGACTGGCGTGAACCCAAGCTGCTGATCATCTACGAGGTGGATGACCAAGGGCGGATGGTGCCGGCAACGCGGCCGATCGTCGACGGCACGTTTGGCGGTCCGGATGAGTTGATGGAATTATTGGCGATGCACTTGCATCGCTTGGGCGCGGCGAAGGCAACCGTGATTTCGCTGGGGGCGGACGGAGCGCCGTGGTTTTGGGATCGGCTCGATTGGGTGGTGCAGCGGGTCGGCCTGCCTGCCGAGCGTGTGGTGAAGACGTTGGATTGGTGCCACGGCGTGCACCAGATCAGTTTGGCATTGGCGCACCTGATCGCCGACAGCGCGGAACGCAAGCGGGTGTTCAAGAAACTACGCAAGTGGCTGCGTCAGGGCAGCTGGCAACGGGTGGCCAACGAGTTGACGGGGATGGCGTGGGCGCAGGAGTTGCCGCTGGACCATGCGGTGTGGACACCGATCCTGTATGTGGAGCGCCACGGCGAAGGGGGCCATTTGGACTACGCGCGTTACCGTCGTCGCGGTCTGCCGTCGGGAAGCGGGGCGATTGAGAGCGCGATCCGTCGGGTCATCAACCTGCGGCTGAAGGGAAACGGCATCTACTGGCTGGAGGATAACGCGGAGGCGCTACTGGTGATTCGTGCCAACGTGCTCTGCAATCGCTGGGAGGAAACGTTTGCGCGGGTGTGTGAGAGCATGGCCAGCAACCGCCGATTGGATTGGGCATGGCAGTCGCCAGACATGCTTGACGCACTGAACTCGGACGTCCCCGTTAAACCGCCGGAGCCACAACTCCAAGGTACCAAAGGAAGCTATGGCGCAGCGGCATAAGCACGTTTTTGGAATGCGCCCCTCGGAACTCGCCGCGGACAACCAAAGGCGGAAAACCACGAATTAGACGAATAACACGAATCATGAGGATTGGCCACAACCACCATGCGAGGGCTTCCATGAGCAGCGATCCGAGCAACAATTCCATCCGCGATCCACTGGGAACCGTAACCACCTATACGTACGACGCGGAGAGCGGCATGACCTGTGTCGGCCGCGAAACGTCCACCTTTTATTACGACGCGACCGGGGCACCCGTAGAGGGCCCGCGGCCCGTTCACGCCGAGCCGCCGCCCGCGCGGACGCCGGGCCAACCGCGGTTGACGCGCACGTTCGAGTTGCGGCTCACGGGCACGGAGACGCAGGAGCAATGCGTGCCGCGCGCCGCCGCGCGGGGGCCGGCAGCGTGTTTTCTCACCACGACGGCCGTCCGCGTGTACCTGACGCGCACCGCGGACCCGGCGGCCGGCAGCAGCGCGATCGGTGGCGTGGAAGTTGCCGCGGAGCTGGGCGCCGCCGGCATCGTCTGCCGCGCCAGCCTGAGCGATTTCGGCCCCGGCGATCTCGTCGTCGTCCAGGTTGACGTGGCGCTGTACGAGCGTGCGACCCCTGCCGGCTTGTCCGGCAGGTGAAGAAGTTTGACGGCTAAAGTGAGGCGAACGAACCACGCGCACGACCCCTGCCGGCTTGTCCGGCAGGTGAAGAAGTTTGACGGCTAGCTAGAGCGAGCGTGCAACTGCTTCACCTGCCGGACGAGCCGGCAGGGGTCGGCGGGCCGGGGCTGGCTAGCCGGCCAAACTGCTTCACCTGCCGGACAAGCCGGCAGGGGTCGTTGGGTTGGCGGGCCGGGGCGGGTTAGCCGCCCAAACTGCTTCACCTGCCGGACGAGCCGGCAGGGGTCGTTGCGGTCGGCGGGCCGGGGCTGGCTAGCCGCCCAAACTGCTTCACCTGCCGGACAAGCCGGCAGGGGCCGGGGGGCAACAAACGAAAGGGATCACCAACATGGCCAACAACCGGGGTCGGGAAACACGCGATGACGGCATGCATACCCATGCATACCGGGTCGCCGGCGGAGCAGGTGCTGGCGCACGCCCAGGCGGGGCGCGAAATTATTCAAGATTTTATCCCGCTCGCAAATAGCCTCGAATGGGATCTTGGACAGACCTATTTACGCCAACGCGGGAACAAGGCGTTTCTATCGGATACGTCGCCGGTTCCTTTCGTTGTCAATAACGACGGCTCCCTCTCACGCAATGCGGCCGATGTCTTCTTCGCGAGCCTCGTCGCCGCCGACAAGGACGGGCAGCTGGAAGACGAAATCTTCGTGCTGGAGCTGGGCATCGGCGTCGGGCTGTTCGCACGCTACTTCCTCGACACGCTGCGCGACCTGTGCCGCCAGCACAAGAAGGACTACTACAGCCGGGTCACGTACATCGCCGCCGACAAGTCGGAACGCATGCTCCACGACCTGCTGCGCCACGGGGTGCTGGCCGAGCATCCCGGCCGCTACCGAGTCCGCCAGGTGGATGCGTTGCATCCGGAGACGCTGCTCGCCGACGTGGGGTTTGGGGTGAACGGTGCCGCGGATGTGGGGCACGTTTTCAACGTGCCGGGGAAAGACGGGCACGTAAGAAACGTGCCCCACAACGGGAGGCTGCGGGCGGTGTTTCTGAATTACCTGCTCGATTGCTTGCCGGCCGCGGTGCTGGAGTTGGACGACGCGCAGGTCCGCCAACTGTGCGTCCGCACCTGCGTTGCCCGCAATGTGCGGCTGGCGGATTACACCGACCTCACGGCGGAGCAGCTGCGCGAGCGGCGCAGTCAAACAATCCGCGCGCAAGGACGAGCTGCTGGAGGTCTACGGCCTGTTCGCCTCGGAGTACGATTATCGGCCCGTCGACGCGCAGACGCTGCCGCACGGCACGTTTGCCGTGGAGCTTGGCCGCAAGATGACGAAAAGGCTGTTGCACAGCTACGGGGCGATCCAGTGCCTGGAGAAACTGCTCGGGATGCTTGCCGAGGGCGGGTTCATCCTGGTGAACGACTATGGCCAGACGCAGATCACCCGCGATGACGAGTTCGAGCACCAGCGGTTCAGCCTGGCCACGTTCGTCGGCGTCAACTTCTCACTATTGCGGACGTTCTTCGGCGACGCCAAACGCTGCCAGTACATCGAGCCGGGCGACGAGGAAGGGCGCGGCATCCATGCGCGGCTGCTGGCACCGGCGGTGGCGGAGGAAGTGTTCGTGCGCTTCCACGAGCGGTTCGGCGAAGCGGCCCATAAGCGGTTGCAGGAACCGATCCAGAAGGCGCGGGCCTGCGCCAAGGCTGGGCGATTCGAGCTGGCGCGGGTTCTACGGCGAGGCAGTCCATTTGCAGCAACGCAACTGGGTGCTGCTATGTGAAGTCAGCCAGTTCCTCACCTTCTCCTTCCGCGATCCGAAGCGCGGGGCGGACATGGCCAAGGTGGCGCTGGCGCTCAATCCGAGCTGCTCGGCGGAATTGTGGAACGCGCTGGGCGATGCGCTGTACGATGGGGCCGCACCGGCGAGGCGCGGTCGGCGTACGAGAAGGCATTGGCGGTGAACGCGGCCGACGTGCGAGCGCGCTACAACCTGGCGTGGGTGCATGCGCGGGAGCGGGAGTATCCACAAGCGTTGGTGCGGATCGCGGAGGCGCTGGCGCTGGACAAGACCGGCGAGTATCGCGACCGGCTCTTGCAGAAGCAGCAGGAAGTGGTGGCCCTGCAGGCACGCCGGCACCAGCAGGAGTATTTGTTGCTGATCAATCTGGTGAGCAAATACGCGAAACCGGATTCCGAGCCAAAGACACAAAACCACGAATAATACGAATAACACGAATAGGAAAACAAGAAATGAACCACGGATCACACGGATGGCACGGATAAGATCAGAATACCCCGTATCCGTGCCATCCGTGTGATCCGTGGTTTGAACTCTTGAGGAATTGCCATGGCCAACAACACGCTTTCAATCACGTCGCCGCCGGGGTGACTTCGATCGTGATTCCGTGCTGCGGGATGCTGGAATACACGCGAATATGCGTGCCGAGCGTCCTTCGCCACAGCCGAGAACCCTTTGAGTTGATCTTTCTTGACATCGGCTCCCTCGACGGCACCGCGGAATATCTGGCCGGGCTGCGCGATGGGCTGGTGAGCCGGCTGCGCGTCGAGATTTGCCGGGCGGCGACCGACCTGGACATTTCGACGGCGTGCAAGGAGGCGCTGGCGAAGGCGCGCGGCGAATTCGTTTGCCTGCTCAACAACGACACGGTGGTGACGCCCAAATGGCTCGACGCGCTGACGGCATTGGCGAAGATGTCGGACGGAATCGGGCTGGTAGGGCCGATGTCGAACTACGCGGCGCCGCCGCAGCTGGTCGAGACGGTGCCGTACCGGCTCGGACCGAAGAAGGGAGCCCGGCCCGGCGAGGCGCTGGTGGATGTGGAGGCGGTGCAGATCTTCGTGCGCGATTTCGCGGGCACGAACCGCGGCAAATGGGTCGAGAGCGAACGGCTCGGCGGCTTCTGCCTGTTGATTCGGCGAGCGGTGCTGGACCGCGTCGGGCCGGGGCTGAACGAGTGGACGGACCTGAGCCTGTTCGACAGCGATATTCTGAGCGCGAAGGCCCGGCAAGCCGGCTTCAAGCTGACATGCTGCCGCGACCTGTTCATCCACCACTTCGGTACACGCACCTTCGCGCACGGCACGCCGCAGCCCGTCGAAGCAACCCGCAACGGCGGCTTCCGACATTAAGGCAAAAGCGATCGCGGCTAACGAAGAGGGTTTGAACCGCAGAGACGTTTGGCCGGCGCGCCCGTTAGCGCATCACATTCAGCCCCGCAATGGCTTTGCGCAGCGCCTCCACGCCGCCGTCGGTGGTCTTGGTGCCGGCGAGCGATAGCGTTTGCAGCTTCAGCCCGTGGAGGTGCGCGAGGCCTGCGTCCGTAACCTCGGTGCGCTGCAGCAGCAGACCTTTCAGATTGCTGAGCTTGCCGAGGTGCACAAGGCCCTCGTCGGTGATGCGGCTATCGGAGAGGTCCAATCTGCGGAGGTCGGTCAAGACGTGGAGATTCGCAATGCCGACATCGGTGACGCTGGGGTTGCCGCAGTACAGGTCGCGGAGCCGGGAATGCCCCTTGATATGGGCCAGTCCGGCGTCGCCGATCCCCGTGCCGTTGAGCAACAGCTGATCGAGGCCGCGTACCCCTTGCAGGTGCTGCATCGCCGCGTCGGTCACCTGCGGGTTATTGGTCAGGTCGAGGGCGGTAAGGTTGGCGAGGTCCTTCAGGATCGCCAGGTCGTCGTCGGTGACGTTTCTTCCTTTCAGGTTGATCCCAAGGATGCCATCGCCGGTGTCAACCTTGCCGCCAAGGCGTTCGACCGCGGCGGTGACCTTCTCCTGGTTCGCCTGATCGGCGGGCAGCTCCGGCTTGGCGCCGCTCCCTTCGCGGGCACAAAGCACTGAGCCTTTTTTGAGCGCGTGCCGCATCAGGTTGGGGCCGGGGAACGAAATGTTGGTATGGTCATCGCCCTGGAACCAGGCGCTGGCCTTCACCTTCGCCTTGCGCTCGATGCGGACGCTGTCCAGCCCGACGCCGGTCACCCGCCATCGGCCGTTGACCTCGATCGGCTCGGGGATGCCGTCGACGCGGAGGGTGAAGCCGGCGTCGGCGCGGTAGTCGTAGGTGATGGTGCCGCCGTCAGCGAGCTTGCCGATCCAGCGGCCTTCGCAGAGCCGCTTGACCATCGGCAGGAACGCCGGATTGCCGCTGGTGGGACCGCTCGGCGGAGCCTGCGGATTGGCAGCCGGCGGCAGCGCCTTGTCCGCGTCCGGCGGCGGCGGTTTGACCCCGGCCGGTCTTTCCTGCTCAATGAGGGCGTTCTGCAGATCCTTGCCCGCCACCACCCAGTGCAGCGCGCCGTCCTCGCGCAGCCCGTAATAGGCAACGAGTCCGCCGCCGATCAGCAGCACCAGCAGCAGCACCAGGCAACCGCCCGTGGCCAGGAGCCAGGTGCCGACGACTCCCCGCTTCCTGGCGCGTCGGGGTTTCTCGATGGGTGGCGGTTCGGCAACCGGCGCCCACTCCGGATCGGGTTCGGCCGGCTCCAGCGGCGGCCCCAGATCGGTGTCGGCCGGCTCGCTGGGCCCTGGCGTTTCTGGCATCGCGCGTTCCTCCTCGCTGATCTCGACGGTTGGTGCGGTCTATTGTCGCAGGCAGGACCGGCTGCTGCAAGCGGCGATCGGCCCGATGGCCCCGATGGCCCCGATGGCCCGATGGCCCGATGGCCCCCACGCTTGCGGCCGGTAACGCAGAACGATTTGACTCCGCGCCCCCGTGACCTATCCTTGAGGAACCCTGGGATTCTTCGAACACTTACTGACGCCGGGTAGCAATGGCCACCACCTCAACCAAATCGACGGAACAACGCAAGGCGCGACGGCAGCCACGCAGCCTGCGGATTTCCTGGCGCGTGCTGGGCAATCGCGATTTCAGTTACGGCGCCGCCGCGTTGCGCGACATCAGCACTGACGGCCTGGCCATGCAGGTGGACCAGTATTGCCGCAAAGGGACCGTGGTCATCGTGCAGTTTGACTCGGTGGTGGCACGTCTTGCCGAGCCGATGCTGTTGCAAGCTCAGTGGTGTAACGAGCTGCCGCCGACGAAGGACGGGACGCCAACCTATGTGGTGGGCTGCTCGTTTAGCTCGCCCTTGAGCGCGCAGGACCTGCAAGCGCTGCTGGAGTCGTCCAGGAAAGCGGCGGCGGCGCCGGCCCCGCCGAAAGAAGGGCCGGCGAAAACCTCGGCGCCGGTGGATCCGTTCCTGGATGGCAGCGCGGGTGAAAAGCGCTCCACGGCACGCCGTAAGGGCTTGACTGTGCCCGTGGTCTTGTGGCGCGAAGAGGGCACGCGCATCGAGGGCCTGGTCGTGGATCGCTCGCTGCGCGGCCTGGGCATCCTGATTCCCATGTCCTTTGTGCGCGGCACGTTGTTGAAGGTGCGGCCCCGCGACGCGCACGATAAGACGGTCTCCGTCGAGGTCGAGGTCCGCCATTGCCGGCAAAAGGGCAAGGAGTGGTTTCTCGGCTGCCAATTCCAGCGCACCCCGCCGGTCAACATCCTCATGCAATTAGGTTAGTCCGCTCCCCGAGCCGTTCATTGCTGTAGCGACACATCACATAGACTTCCGAAGTCTCCGAGACTTCGGAAGTCTTCGGCATGTCTGGCGCGTACATTATGGGTGCGTGCCCGTCGCGGCTCGGGCATGCGGAACCATCATTCGAGGAGCAACCTATGCGGAAAACCCTGGGAGTGCTGAGCGCCGGTGCGCTCGTGCTGGCATGGTCCGGCGTGGCCTGGTCCGGCGATGACGGCGACCCGCAGGCGCTGGTCGCCAAGGCGATCGAGGCCATGGGCGGCGAGGCGAAGCTGGAGAAGCACAAGGCGGCCACCTGGACCGAGAAAGGCACCTATTACGGCATGGGCGAGGGCCAACCCTTCACCGGCAAATACGCGGTGCAGATGCCCGACAAGTTTCGCATGGACATCGAGGGTGTGTTCGTCATTGTCTTTGCCGGCACCAAGGGCTGGATCCACGAGAAAGGCGAAACCAAGGAGATGACCAAGGAACAGCTGGAGGTGCAGAAGAGCGATCACCGCGCCGGCTGGATCGCGTCGCTCCTGCCCTTGAAGAACAAGGCATTCACGCTCACGGCGATCGAGCCGAGCAAGGTCGACGATCGGCCGGCCGCGGGCATCAAGGTGACGCGCAAGAACTTTCCCGAGGTCAAGCTGTACTTCGACAAGAAGACGCATTTGCTGGTCAAGTGCGAATGGCCGAGCAAGTCGGGGGAGCAGCAATTCAAGGACGTGACCATGGCCATGTACTACAGCAAGCATCAGGAAATCGACGGCGCTCAGGTGGCGACCCGGCTGGTGATGAAGCGCGACGGCAAGATGTTCGTCGAAGCCGACGTTCAGGACATGAAAGCCGTCGGCAAGCTGGACGATTCGGTGTTCGCCAAGCCATGAGCGGGCTCTAGTGCATCGTCAAGCCTATATTTTTGGGTTAGCCGCATTCGTGAGAATGCGGGTGACGTCGCCCGCATTCTCACGAATGCGGCTACGAAGCTACCCCTCTTCGAGACTTGACGCGGCACTAGGACGCAAGCCTTCGCCCGCGGCCTGGCTCGCACGAGTCTGGCCGCGGTTCGTATGGCAATCCCGATAGGTTTGAACGACAATGAAACGGCGACTCATCACTGGGACATAGTAATGACAACCGCCGACACGCATTCGAACCCGCCCGAGGGCTTTCCCGCACAGGGACTGCTCGGCTACCTCAACTTCTCCGAGGGCCGGCCCGATCCACGCTTCCAGAAACAGCTGAGCGACGCCTTCGCGTTGCTCGCCACCGCGCCGCGGCCGTGGGACGTGCTGCGCGATACCCTGCTCGGCGAATTGCAGCGCCTCCAGGAGGCGGGCAGCGCCGCGTTCAAGGAGGCGACGCAGGCCGAGGCGGTGCTGCGATTGGCGCTGGGCGAATTGCTCGCCGCCTACCGCACGCACCACGCCGATCTCCTGTTTCACCAGAGCGACGCCGATCTGTACCAGCCGCTGTTCCTGGCCCGCGCCTGCGAAGCGGTGCTGGCCCAGCGGGGGCCGTGGGACGACGGCGGCCGTATCGTCAGCGGGGCGCTGCGGCAGCTCAACGATTTCGTGGGCTATCGGCCAATCGCCGTGCTCGAGGGACGGCGGCGCGGCGAGCTGTACGACCATGAGCGCGTCCGCCCGGTGCCGCTGTTCGTGCGCGGCGCCGGCATCGGTTGGGGCAAATACCAGGCGATGCTGGCGCAAGCCCTGGCGATCCTGGAAAAGACCGACCTGGCGATCCTCGCCGACGCCGACTTCAACCTGGCCCTGCTCGACGAGCTCGCGTTCGATCCGCGCGGCTACGATTTCGCCCATCCCGCGGACAAGCGGCCCAACTACTGCTTCGGCGAATGGGACCCGCACCATCTCGACAACCAGGGCCGCTTCCGCCGTTATGTCGCCCGGCAGGTCACGCTCGACGCGCTGCTCGATCGCGTGCAGATGGTGAAGGATCTCGATCCGGCGGAGGTGCTGTTCGAGGCCGGCGCCGTGCTCGCGGGGACGCTGTTGATGGGGGCCGGCGTCACGGGTGGCGCACCGCAGGCCTACGACTCGTCGGTGACGATGGCCACGGTGATGCCGCGCATCGCGCGCTGCCGCGAGGCGTTTTACGCGCAGCTCCTGGAGCGCGTGCCGGGAACGCACGGACAACGGCTGCGAGCCGAGGCGCAGGTCGCGCGCAACCGTTCGGCGCCGCGCCGGTATCTCAACCAGGCGCTCGCGCACCACCGCGCCTTGCAGTTGCAGCAACGCCATCTGGCGCTGCTGCTGGCCGACATGGGCTATCCGGCCGCGAGCCGCCGGCAAGCCGCGCGGATCGCGGTCGCGTCGGTGCGCATGCTCACCGAAATGCACATCCTGCTGGCGACCGCGCCCTTTCACATCGAACGCGGCGAGCTCGACGCGGCGGCCCGCCAGGCGGCGCAGGTCGAGGATTTGCTCAAGCGCGGCATCGGCTGCGGGGCGCTGGTGGACCCGTGGAATGTGCTGGGCTTTCAGGGCCAATTTCCGCGCTCCCAGGCCGTCGAGGACAGCGTTCACGACGTCCGCATCCACGACGTGGCGCGCACCGTCGATCTTTTGCTCAACCTTTATGCCCGGCTGCTGTCCGAACGGGCTGCCCGCGGCGGCCTGACCGGCAGCCAGCAACTGGCGCGCGAAATGCGCCGCCTGGCCGACTGGTGGGACCGCTTCGCCACGACCACCGTCAGCGACATCCCGCATGTGCAGGGGGCCGAGGCGGTGCAGTCCGCGCAGCACGTTGCCCAGGCCCTGGAGCGCTGGTGGGAGCGCGGCATGGGCTCGGTCGATCTCAAGTTCTGGCGCGACCAGCTCGAAGGGTTCTGCACGCCCAAGGCTTTCGCCTATGTCCTCGATGCGCTGCTCACCAAGCAAGATTACCGGGCGTCGGTGGGCCTGCTCATGACCTGGCTCAGCCAGGCCGGCGAGGTGCCGCTGGTCGAGCGCGAGTACTCGTTTCACCAGCTCACCCTACGCTGGATGCTCGGCGTCACCGGCGCCGCAACGGCGTCAGCGGCAACGCCGGAAGCGGCGGGGCCGACGCTCGACCTGGTCGTGCGTTTCTTCGATGCGCTCGAGGCCAACGCGGAGGATTACTGGCAGGTGCCGCGCCTTGACACGCTCGGCGTCGGCGAGGAGGCGGCCGAGGCGCAACCGCCGGCCGCTCCCGATGAGGACGAAGACCCGTTCGCCGCGGCTTATGAGGAAATGACCTACAAGGATAGCACCGACGACGACGTCGAGGCCGAAGTGCTCGACATCATGCCGCAGAAGGACTTCGACCTCCGTCACGAGGCCGAGCGCATCGAAAGCCGGCTGCGCTTCATTGCCGCGGTCGCCGGGCTGTGGAACCTCGCGACCCGCGCCGTGCGCCGCGCCGGACGAGCGCCGCGAAGAGGCGCACGCGGCGGCGGCGGGCTGGCTGGTGCAAGCGCGGCGCAATTACCAGGATCTGCTCGCCCTGCTCGATCGCATCCATGCTCACGAGATTCCGCGACCGACCAGCGCGTTCGAGTCGATCGTGGAATACGACCGGCGGACCGCGCTCAAGGAGCGCCTGCTCGCCATCACGCTGGCGACCTGCCTGGACCAGGCGATGGCGGTCGGCGCCTTGCAAGCATTCGACGCCGCGCCCGACGCGCCGCCGGGTCTCTTCGGCACGCCCTGGGAACGGACCGGGCTGCGGCTCGAGCGGGCGCTGATGCACGGCGACGTGGACCAATCGCGGGCGCTGTTGCCGGAGTTCACGGCCTCGTTCCGTCACGAGCCGCTGCTGTACACGCCGCTGAGCCACGGCGGCCATCCGCACCAGATCCTGCGCGAGCATCGCCCAGCGCATCCTGCGCGGCCTGGTGCAAAGCTTGCCGCGGCTGGGGCTGTTGCGCGAGACGTATCGCCTGGTGCGCCTGGCCCGGTCGATGGAGGCGGGCCAGGCGCTCCGGCGCCGCGCATCACCGAGTTCGACCGCATCTTCCAGACCGGGCTGCAGACGATTACCGAGGTGATTGTCGCCGCCGGCCACCGGGACGCGGTGGGCCCGGAACGCGTGGTTGACGCGCTGGAGGTGGCCGTCGAGCCGTTCCTCGCCACCTGGATCGACCACAACGTGACCGTGAGCCTCGGCACGCTGGAGCTGCTTCGCAACGAGGAAGACTGGGAACGGCTGCGCAACTTCATTCGCCGCTATGGCCGCGACCTGTTCACGCCGCGTTTCCTGGCGCTGGGCAACCTGCGCGGCATCCGCCATCGCGGCATCGGCGTCTGGCTCGACCAGCTACGCAATGACGCCGATACGGCACAAAGCGTCCGCCTCGCCGAGGAGCTGGACCGCGACATCTCCAAGGCCGACGCGGAACGCATGATGTTCGTGATCCTGCAGACGCTCATCGAGAACGACAACTACGACCACCTGCGCGACTTCCTCCAGACCGCCGCCCAGTCGGACTACGGCGACAACCTTTACCAGCTCTTCGACTTCTTGCGACTCAAGGTCAGTTACGCGCGCACCGCCTGGCAGCTGCGGCCGTTGACGCTGGTACACGAGGTGCTCGCCCGCCAGGATGGCGCGGCCGCGGCGCTCTGGCGCCAGCAGGTCGAGGAGCTGACCGACGAGCCGGCGGAGCACCACCTGAACGAGATGGCACGGCTGGAGCGCGAGCATGGCATCCGCCTCGCCACGATTGCCGACCGGCTCGGCGAGCGCTTCGTCAAGCCGATGACCATCGATCGGCTGTGCGCTGGTCAAGCCGGCGGTGCAGCAGGCGCGCGAGCGGTTCGATCGCGACGAGCCGTGCCCACTGGAGGAAGAGTTGCGTCCCCTGGCGGACGCGCCGTCCGGCGTCGGCCTGGACGTGCCGCCGTGGCTGATGCGGCTGGAGGGTGAGCTGCACCGGGTGCGCGACGCGGCCTCGGCGCTCGGCAGCCTGATCGAGGCGCAGTGCCCGTGCCGGCGGTGGCGGTGTCGTTCGCGCAGCTCGCGGAGGAGCTGCTGGAGTGGGAGACGCTGTCACGGGAGGAGTAATCGGAACGGGGGCACCGAATGTTAGCCCGACGCGCAAGCGAGGGCGAGGCTCGCCCTCGCTTGCGCGTCGGGCTAACATGCCGGAGGAGGACGCCATGCCCGACCAACCGCGTGCGGTTGTGCTGCTCAGCGGCGGCATCGATTCGGCCACCGCCCTGGCCATCGCGCGTGCCGACGGCTTCGTCCCGTATGCGCTCACGCTGCAATACGGCCAGCGGCACGCGATCGAAATCGAGGCCGCTCGTCGCGTCGCCGCCGCGCAAGGCGTTGCCGATCATCTCGTGCTGCCGATCGACTTGCGTCCGTTCGGCGGCTCCGCGCTGACCGCCGACCTGCCCATGCCCGGGGATCGCGCCCGGAGGAGATGAGCCATGGCATCCCGGCAACCTATGTGCCGGCACGCAACACAATCTTCCTGTCGCTCGCGCTCGCCTGGTCCGAGGTGCTCGGCGCCGCCGACCTGTTCATCGGCGTCAACGCGCTCGATTACGCCGGCTATCCCGACTGCCGGCCGGAGTACCTGGCGGCGTTCGAGCGGCTGGCGGGGCTCGCGACCCGAGCCGGCGTGGAGGGCAGTCGCTTTCGCATCCACGCCCCGCTGCTGCACCTGACGAAGGCCGAGATCATCCGCCGCGGCCTGGCCCTGGGCGTCGATTACGCGCTGACGACGTCGTGCTACGACCCAGCCGCCGACGGCACCGCCTGCGGCCGCTGCGACGCGTGCGTGTTACGGCGGCAGGGATTCGCGGAGAATGGCGTGCGCGACCGGGCGCAGAACGGTAGCACTGTTCCTCCGCCTGCGTAGAATGAGAGCACGCTGCGAGCGAGTGGCGAAGGCGACCCTTGCGATGCCCCCAAACGAAGAATGCCCGAATTGCCATCGAAAAGTCGAGGATTGGCACGTCGAGTGGTACAAGAGCGAAGGACCAACGCTTTTTCACGGGCTGGCGGCGATGGACTGTCCTTTATGTGGGCAACCGGTCGGCTTTCAACAAGGAAGGATCGGGCCCGCGCCGCCTGGAGTTCCGTTAGTGAGACGGTACGCGGAGAAGGCGGCCGATTGGGCACCGTTAGGCGCACAGTACGCCGGTGGAACGCTGTTCGGGTACATTTCAACATCCGGACCGGGCAGCCAGTATGCGAACTACTGGACTGCCCAGGAGGTCCAACAAGCGGACGCGAACGAGAAAGCAAAGAAACAGGGGCCATGACCATGAACATTCTAACCCCAGAAGAAAAGGAATTCCTGGACGTGTTCCTCCACGAGGCCACGACCTCGCCGTTTTTCAATGGGCCGGCCACGAAAACCCTCTACGCAATCGGCGTCGAGTACCGGGACATTTCGTACATCGCCTGGGCCTACAATCACGAGGTTCCCCGCTCCACTTTCGAATGGGGACATGCGGCTGATGTTGCACCGCCGCTCCCGTGGACAGACCGAGAGTCGGTCCTGCGGCGCAACACGGAAATCCAACGTATCTGGGAACAGCAACGAAAACCCCTGGGCACGCCGAATTCTTCCTCGACGACGCCGGCGCCAAACCGATCATAAGGGGTTAGCCATGCGTTTCAGGAAGAATTGGTGCGCAGTGAGGTGAGCGATGTCGGTCGTCCCGGAAGCTCTACCAGGTGCTGCCCGACGCGACCGCGGCCAAGGAGGGCTATCTGCGCGTGGTGGACGACTCGGGAGAGGATTATCTCTATCCGGCTCAGCGTTTTGTGGTTGTGGAGTTTCCGGCGACGGTGGAGCAACAACTCCTGGCAGCGACCTCGTCGGACGCGTGAGGCCACGTAGGCCTCGTTATCAAAAAATGTGTATGAAACAGCGGTCTCGCGGGAAGTAGATAGTGGGCGCGCATCGAAGGGAACGACGATGGCAATCCGTCAGATCGGCCAGGTCATCGAGCAGATTCGTCGCGATTTGTCGGCGGAATCGACCGACAGCCAGCTTCTGGGCCGCTTTGTCTCCGACCGGGACGATGTGGCGTTCGCGACCCTCGTTCGACGCCACGGTGCGCTGGTTTGGGGCGTGTGCCGCCGCACGCTTGCGGATCACCACGACGCCGAAGATTGCTTCCAGGCCGTGTTTCTCGTCCTGGCACGCAAGGCCGCCTCGATCGCTTCACGCGAATTGCTGGCGAATTGGTTGCATGGGGTTGCACGCAACGCCGCACGCAAGGCAGCGGCTGCAAACCGCAAGCGGCGAACTCGGGAGAAGCAGGTCGAGCACCTGCCCGAGATGGCGGCAGCCGAGGGCAGCGATGGCGACCTCGCAGCCCTGCTCGACCTGGAATTGAGCCGGCTGCCCGAAAAGTACCGTGTGCCCGTCCTGCTGTGCGAGCTGCACGGCAAGACCCATCAGGAGGCGGCGCGACAACTCGGCTGGCCCATTGGCACGCTCTCGGGCCGGTTGTCCAGGGCTAGAACGATGCTCGCCCAGCGGCTGGCGCGCCGCGGCCTGGTCCTGACTGCAGCCGCCCTGGCCGGACTGGCGACGCCAGCGGCGGCCTCGGCTGGGTTGATCGCCTCCACGGTTGGTGCCGCCAGCGGGCTGGGGACTGAATTGGTCTCCGCCCGAGTAACGAGTTTGGTGGAAGGAGTGCTCAAGGCCATGTTGCTTCGCAAGCTCAGGAATATCGCGATCATGGCGTTGGTTGTCGCAGCGGCCGTCGGCGGGTGGTGCGTGTTCGCCGGTGCAACCCCGACGACGCCGCCGACGCAGCAAGAGGCAAAACTGGAGCAAGCCGCTGGCGAACCCAGGCCGACGGTTTCGCCGCCCAAGATCATCGTCGGCGACAACTACCTCGTTTTTCCAGTCACCACGGACCTGCAGCGATTTCGGCTTGGGGCCGCCACCAAGGCGCTTGTTCTCGTGGACGGTGCATCGGTTGTGCGGGCCGACGGCACCCTCGATGGCAAAGCCCTCGATTTTCGCAAGCTCGGGGAGGCGCTCAAGGGCTTCGACCGCAAAGGCCACGTGGTTCTGACGGCCTGTTTTGGCAATCCCAATGGCGATGAGCGACACGCAATCGACATTCTCTACTGGGCATTGGAAGGCTTTGCGCGACGCGAGGGGTTTGCAACGGCAAGTGGCATGGTCAGTTATTCGGTTCACTACGACTGGAAAGCGCAGGTTGCGGCAGCGAGCAAGGAAGAAGTGGTTGCTGAAGAGACCGCGACTGGAAACAAACTCGTCACGGTCTACGCGGTGCGGACGGTTACAAGCCGGGCGTTGACGGGTGCCGATTGCGTTGTGGACATCCTGCCCCCGTCAGACCAATGGGAGAATGGCGAGTTGAGTCAGGCGGTTCGCCACGCGATTCACCTCTACGTGGGCAAGCTGAATCTGCCACGAAAAGGCCACGTACTCTTTCAGCTTCACCGCACGCCTGGGATGGATGCCAAGGAGATCGAGATGCGATTCGTTCGGGACACCGCGCAACCACTGGCCACCTCGCTCGGCTTCGAGGCAAGCAGCACAAGTTACTAGATGACGGCGCACGATTCGGCCGCTCACACCCACAAGCGAGCCGCTTGTGGCGACGCCACTGGTCGGCGCTGCCCGTGCGAAGCTTCCGAAAATCTTGAAAGATCGGAAAACTGGCGCAGCTGATGGGCCAGTGATTTTCTACGGTAGCAGGCATGGACGCCATCGTTATCGAGACGCTGAAGGACGACGTGCAGCAAGGACCCGCGTCCAGCGCCGCCGCTCGTCTGCCGGGTTCCGAAGCCAGGCACCTGGCGGCAAGCGGTCGCCGGGTGGATGCCGGCAGCAACCGCGGCCCGGCGCAGGGTTGCACCGCCGGCGCGGGCCTCGACGAGGCGCCACGGTGTCGCGGCGGGACGGCCGACGCGAGGCTCGGTCCCTCTCACGGCGCTGCATGAGCGACCGGCACGGCGGCCAGAGCTGTCAGGTGGACCAATAGATCCTGCAGACTCTCTCGCTTCTTCAGCACGTCGAACCAGGGCATACGGCCGTCGTGGTTGGCCACGCCCAGCCACTGCTTGACTCGCCGGGCGGTGTACGCGCTGGACTTCGCTGTCGGCTGGCTCAGCGCGGCGAAGCGCCGCACCAGCGGCAGCCACTCCGCGGGTGTCTTTCCGAACCGGCCGGGTTCGTCCACGACGGGAATCCCCAACTCGCGGGCTGCCGCGCAAACCAGCCCCGGCGACGCGAGCGCACCGCGGCCCAGCATGAAATGGTGGCAGCCGGTTTCATCCCGGCAGCGGCGCAGGTCCTCGACTGTCCAGATGTCGCCGTTGGCCACGACCGGGATGCCCAGCCGCGCTCGTACCTGCCCGATGGGCTTCCAGAATGCCGGCGGGCGATAGCCCTGGCAGCGGGTCCGCCCGTGGATGGTGACCCATGCTGCGCCGCCCTCGGCGGCCTGGCCGGTGTTGACATGGATCGTGCGGGCGTCGTCCCAGCCCAGGCGGAGCTTGACACTGACGGGAATCTCTGCGGGGAGCGCCCCGCGCACGGCCTCGACGATCGTGCGGATGCGGCGTGGGTGGTTCAGCAGCATGGCGCCGCCGTCGTGGCGGTTGACCGTCGGCGCGGGACAACCGAAGTTGAGGTCCACCGCGCGGCAGCCTGCCTTGACTGCGACTTGCGCCGCCCGAGCGAGCCTCTCTGGGTCGCCGCCAAGCAGCTGAACCTGTACCGGCAGCCCGGCCGGCGTGCGGCACGCGGTGGCGAACTCTGGTGCGTGCGTATGGAAGGCTCGTATTCCGGGGACGTTCTGCGCGATCCGCAAGAACTCGGTTACGCAGAAGGCGAAGCCGCCAAACTCCGACATCAGCGCGCAATCGGCGCATCGGTCACCCCTTGCATCGGTGCGAGGACCAGGGCGGGGACGCTGGCTTCGATCATCGGCGCCTGCGACAAGGTGGTCTCAGCGATGGTTGCACCTTAAGATTCGTTCGGCATTGCTTCAGGCGCTGCCGTCTTGCCTTGCGGCTGCTTGTCTCACTTGCGCACTGGCAAGAACACGTCCTTGGCGGTCTTGCCGTCCTTTGTGGGTACTACCTTGATTTCATACCCAGCCGCCATGCAATCGTCCTTCAAGCCCGCAGGTCCGGTGCCCCGGTCGCCGCCCCTGGGGGCCCTGCGCGGCCTGCTCGGCGGCTCGTCGCTCTCGAAGCTGCTCAAGAAGCATCGCGGCGTCTGCAACCGCGGTGGGCACTGGAAACGGAGCGAGCCGTCATGATCACGTGCTCTTGCTGCGAGCGTCGCGTGGGGCACTCCATCGAGCCTTGCGACTATGCGCGACTACTGCCCATGCTGGGTGCACTGCGGACGACCTCAGCGAGGCTGTCGAATGAATCCGATCCATGTGCCACCGCACTCTGGCAAGAACCGCAACATGGCTCCAATGTCAGCAATGGCGTGTCCCCAAAATGTCCCCAAGTACTTTGCGCATGCTTTACAGCCTGTAAACAGCAAGAGCCGCAAGTCTTTTGACATGCGGCTCTTTTCGTCAGCGAGGGCGACGGGACTCGAACCCGCAACCACCGGATCGACAGTCCGGTACTCTAACCAATTGAGCTACGCCCCCGACCTTGCACTGCTTGCACTTGTGTCGATTCCATTCTGCGGGTGTCAGTCGATTGACTCCAGTTCTGACTCTCCTTGACACCATCGCCTCGTCTGCGTAAGCGATGAAAAGTGGCCAACCGCTCGTAACGGCTGGCCGAAACACAGTCACCCGCTTGTTGAGGGAGAGTGACCATGTCTGACACCAATTCTACCGCGCCGGGTTCGCTCGGCAAGCCTGCCAAACCGTCACCGGATTTTCCCCTGTTCGCGCACGCGACCGGCCGCTGGGCCAAGAAGGTCAAGGGGAAGATGATGTACTACGGCGCCTGGGATGACCCGGCGGGCGCGCTGAAGCGATACCAGACCTTCGCGACCGACGGTGCCAAGGTAGTCACAGCACCGAAGGCACGGCGGCGCCGGAAGGACGCGACCCACACTGAGGCGCCGAGCAAACCGTATCCCGAGTTCCCGCTGTTCCCCCACGCGACGAAGCGCTGGGCGAAGAAAATCCGCGGGCAGATGCACTACTTCGGGCCGTGGTCCGATCCCGACGGCGCCCTGGCGAAGTACCTCACCGTGAAAGAGGCCTTGCACGCCGGACGCAAGCCGCGGGGCGATGCCGCCGGATTTACGGTTAAGGACCTCATCAACGCGTTCCTTGCGAAGAAGCAAGAGGCGGTCGATGTCGGCGAGCTTACGCGCCGGAGCTGGCAGGACTATGAGGCCGCGTGCAAGATCATCGCCGGCCATTTCGGCAAGGGCCGCGTCGTCTCCGACATTCGCCCCGACGCCTTCGGTCCGCTGCGGAACAAGCTGGCCAAGAAGTGGGGCCCCGTCACCCTGGGGAACGTCATCCAGCGCATCCGCGTCGTGTTCAAATACGCCAGCGATAACGAGCTGGTCGACCGGCCCGTTCGCTACGGTTCGTCGTTCGCGCGCCGATCGCGCAAGACCCTCCGCATCGACAAGGCGAACAAAGGCGCCAAGCTGTTCACCGCCGACGAAGTGCGTAAGCTGCTGGACGCTGCCGGTGTGCAAATGCGGGCGATGATACTGCTGGGCATCAACTGTGGTTTCGGAAACGCGGACTGTGGCCGGCTGCCACTGGTCGCGGTCAACCTCGGGACGGGCTTCGTCGATTTCCCGCGGCCGAAGACGGGCATCGCCCGAAAGGGCGCCCTCTGGCCCGAGACCATCGACGCAATCCAGGCCGCCACGGCAAAGCGGCCGACGCCGAAAGACTCGGCCGACGATGGGCTGGTCTTCATCACCAAGTACGGGCTGCCGTGGGCCAAGGACACGGCGGACCAGACGCTGGCTAAGGAGTTCGGCAAGCTACTGCGTTCGCTGAGCATCAACGGACGCAAGGGACTCGGGTTCTACACACTGCGGCACACGTTCAGGACCGTGGCCGACGAAGCGAAGGACCAGATAGCGACCGATCACGTCATGGGGCACGAGATCCCCAACATCAGCGCCGCCTATCGCGAGACAATCTCCAGCGAACGGCTGCGCGACGTGGCGGAGCATGTTCGGGCGTGGCTGTTCGGCGAGCGAAGCGGCGCCGGCCAGCAGGAAGATAGCCGCGTCGAAGCGTGACTAACCGTCGGGGTGCCCCGCCGCGCGGCTGCCATCCTCCCGGGCCGATTTCTGCGTGGCGAAGACGCGCGAGCATCGGGAAGCGGCGAAACGCCGCCGCGAAGTTGGAAGCGCGGAAGGCCATTTCCCCTGAAATACGACTGCGCAGTTCTCTTCTTTTGCGCAATGGTGGCGAGAGTCGCTTGTCTAACCGAGCCGCGGCGGCGAATCGCTCAGCCGCCGCCGCGCTGAACCCGCATGTACCCCACGAGCGCCGTCAATTTGGTGCGCGGGTCCGTCACCTCCCAGCGAAAAATGGTAGATGATAGGAGGGAAAAAACCGCTGTTTCGGTGCCCTCCAGCTCCTTCGCTGATGCCATTGGAAGGCGTCGGCATGAGCGGCGGGCCTTGAATACCCGTGCACCACTGCCCGGCGCGAACGTGCAAGATATTTTCTTCGAGCTTAATAAAGGGGCCTCTTCGTGGCGTCCCTGCAGGGAGCACGCCGGAGACGCCCTACATCACCTCCGGTCTCAATTCCCCCATCGCGCTGACGTTCGACCGGCAAGGCAACCTGTACATTGCCAACGGGGCCAACTCTACGGTGAGCGAGATCACGGCGGCCCCGGTCGCCACGAGCTCCGTGACCATCCAGTCTTCGGTCGAATCGCGGCCGATGTTGATCGGCGGCAGCAACAGCAACTCGGGCGCCGGCATCAATCTGACCTCCGCCGAGCTGGGCCGCATCTTCACGACCTCCACCGGCACGATCACCATCGGCGACCGGAACCAGACGGGAAACATCACCTTGAGCACCGCGACGCCGGCCACTACCGCCGGGGCGTCCACGGTGGTCGTGCAGTCCAGCAGCGCAAACGATCACGTTCACCCAGCCCACCAGCCCCGTGACCTTCGGCGTCAGTCCGATCGCGCTCGGCGCCAGCGCCAGCGCCAGCGCCAGCGCCAGCTCCACGTTGCCGATCAAATTCTCCGTGATCTCCGGGCCGGGCACGGTCAACGGCAACAAGCTGACCGTCACCGGCGCCGGCAGCATCGTGATCATTCTCGCAGACATCACGCCGGCCATGATCGGCGCGTATTTTGTCACAAAAGACCCAACCAGCTGAATTCGCGGTGTCTTTTTGTGGACGGCGCGCCGGCCCATCGGTTACGCTTGTCAGTGTGGTGCGCGTTCACGACCGCTTTCCTCACGCCGGAGATGCACCGTGTCAACGATTTCCTCAATGCGTCCCTGCCCGTTGTTGACCACCGTCGTCGCCATCGTGCTCATCGGACGCGCCAGGCAAACGCGCGACCATATCCTCGCCACAATTGGCCATTTCTGCCAAGGCAGCAGCGAGGGGATGAAGCGCTGGGCCAGGCTGACGGTAACGGTCAAGGCCGCTGCGCCAAAATAAATGAACCGCCGACCGAAGCGTTGCGGTGGACCGCTGGCCGCTTTCCGGTGTACGGCACAACCTCAGCCAGGCCGTCGCAACTGAACTTTGGCGTTCGGGTGCGACACAACGTCGTCATGTGGCTGTGGACGATTGGGCGCCAAAAAAACCTTGCTGTGGTGAGCCATGCCAATCAGTCTCCTGACAAGACGCCGAAAGATGCACGACCTGGACATTCAGGAACCGACGCTGCTGGCGATCGCGCTGGCGGTCATCGGGCTTGTCCTTCTGGTTGGCATGTGCATCCTGGGGATACTCTTTGTGTCGGCCTTTGGTTTTATTTGGTGGACCTTCACCGGGATTGCCATCGTCCTGGCGGGGCTGCTGTTCAGTTTTCGCCGGGCAGACAATCCCGGCTCGACCCCATCGACGGGACGCCAACTTTGGTTTGGCCGCATCCGTGGATGGGGCCGGCTGGTGCTGATCGGAGTGCTGGCGAGCTGGCTTGGGCTGATCGTCTGGCTGGCGATCTGTCCAGGTGGACTCGAGCCGCCCGCGAAGACGGACCCGGCCTTGATCCGCGTGATCACCTGGAACATCCATTGCGGGCAGGATGACGGCTGGCCGTGGGAGCAATTCGATTGGCCGGTGCGCAAGTACGCCTTGCAGACCGCCCTGGAGCAGGCCAAGCCGGACATCCTGTGCATTCAGGAAGGACGGCCCGAACAGGTCGCGTTCCTGGAAAAAGCCCTGCCGGATCACCGCCGCGTCGGCGCCGGGCGCAACGATGGCAAAGCGGCCGGCGAACACTGTGCCATCTATTTCCAGAAACAGCGTTTCGAGGAACTCGCCGGCAGCACGTTCTGGCTCGAAGAACCCATCGACCAGCCGCGGGCCGGCTCGTTCCTGGACATCAAACGCATCTGCACCTGGGTCCGCTTGCGCGACAAACTCACCGGGCGAACGTTTCGAGTGTACAATACGCACCTGTATTTGACGGAGCAGCCGCGGGTGACGGCGGCGACAATTGTCCTTGATCACATTGCCCGGCGCGAGCCGGTGGACCCTGTCCTGCTCACCGCGGACTTCAACGCTTCACCGTCCGCCGCGAGCCGGCAGATGTTTCTCCGCGATGGCCTGGAAGATAGCGCCAAGAGAGCCGGCAAGCCCGTCGGTCAACACACATTCCAGCTGTACGGCATTGGTGTGCAGTGCATCGACGGCATCCTGGTCGATCGGCATTGGCGCGTCCGCAACCATCTGATCCTTGACGTGAAGCCGCACCGTACGTTTCCTTCCGACCATTTCTCGATCCTGGTGGATGTCGAGTTGGCGGGCTGATTGGACCTGGGCGACTACCAACAGCAGCAGAAGGTCTTTACGTTCGACGCAAGGGCTGCGAGCACGTCTTCGGCAGCGCAGAGCAGGACGTGCCAAAGATCAGACAGAGATGTGATTGGTCACGCGCCCATCGAGATCAAACGCCACCGCGATAATGACACGATCAGACCGCCACAACAGAACGTTTTGTCGTCGGCCCTGATGTTTCGCCAGTAGCTCCAAGGCATTCGGCGCTGGCGTCTGTGGCCCTGAAGCTTCGTCGCGCGCCGGGCCGCCAAGGATGTCCTCAACCTCGTGGGTGGCGTGTATTCAGTGTGCTCCCAGGGTCAGTACGCGTCCGCGCCGAGGATATCATTGCCATTAATCGTGCCCATTGCTTGCCAGGTCGCCAGCGAAATGGTGTTCGACACGAAGCGGGCCGAACCGTCCGCCATAGCAGCCGTGACACCGCTCGCATGACGGCTGCGGGCCGCATTGAATTGGTTACCCGCAGCGCTTACTGGCATAAGCGGATCGCCATTAGGAATTGCCAAGCTCACCACGTCCGGTACGGTTGAGTTCGGCGTAGTGAAGGTCATGAAATGGTTGGTGCCGTCGTCGTTGTGGATGTCGCCGCGCCAGTCGTTGTCGTCGTGGCTCGCTGCCATGAGATACTCGGACATCATGAGCGTGTTCGACGTACCGTCGGTGATGCGATGTATTGAGGTTATGATTGGCGTACTCCGGTTGCCATTGAGTTCGCCAAACATGGGGTCTGGCAAGCTCACGGACGCGGTGACATCTTGGTATAATTCGCCAAAGCAGACAACGTAGTTGCCGCGGCAGCGGCAATAGGTCTGTGATGGATCATCAATGTTTGACCCGAAGTCGCTGGGACAGCGATACTGCGGCACCTGTTGCCCGCACAGGCCGTTCATCGTGTTATAAATTGTGCACGGTGGGGTGTAGAAGTTCTGCGTGTTGAGGTTGATTGGGTTGCTCAGGTTCTGCTGTTCTATGAAAGGCCAGAGGCACATGACCCAGGTCTGCCGCGCAGGGCTGTTGCGCTCAGCAAAAGGGAAGTGGTTGTAGACGCCGTGGTAGCTGTGCATCGCCAGGGCCCACTGTTTCAGGTTGTTGACGCATTGCGTTCGCGCAGCTGCTTCACGGACCTTTTGAACCGCTGGAACCAGGAGCGCG
This sequence comes from uncultured Gemmataceae bacterium, assembly GCA_963834865.1. GTDB lineage: Bacteria > Planctomycetota > Planctomycetia > Gemmatales > Gemmataceae > CAWIDK01. Next base: position 261,882 of record CAWIDK010000003.1, on the reverse strand, counting down.
ATCAGGATCGCGATGATCGCAATCACGACCAGGAGTTCGATGAGCGTGAACCCTGAAAATCGCGTACGCGAAGGTCTGTGCATGGCAACCACCTCGATGAAAAGCATGACCGCAAATCGACCCCGCCCGCGCGGCAGACTGTCAATGGTAGCTTGCGCTTTGCGGTAGGTCAATTCAAGGACAATCGGGCACAATCGGCGTGCGCCGCCATCGGACGCCTCCGGTTACCTGCGCGTCGGACAACCGATCGCCAACCGATCGCCAACCGATCGCCAACCGATCGCCAACCGATCGCCGCGGGTGCCTTCCAGGTGGGCAAGGTGAATCTTCGACGTATAGAGCGTGTTCCTCTCGACGGCGCCGTTGTCGATGGTCTTGAGGTAGCCGTCGCGGACCTGGGGAGAATCAGTCAGCGAAGACCGCTTCCAGAGCACTTGTGGGCGCATGCATTGCTAGAGCCGCAGACGCGTCGTCGTTCGCCGCCCAGCCGTCGCGATCGGTCATGCGCTGGGTGAGCATCGCGAAGAGGCAATCGAGCTGGGTCTGGTTCGGCTTCGAGTTTACCGTCAGGTTCCCTGGCGACTGCCCGCCGACGTTTGCGAAGTCCGCATCTACCTGGTTAGCCTGGCTCTCCGCGCTTGGAGCGACCGAAAGCTCTGTCCCCAATTGCCCCAGAGCTTGCCCGCTTCCCTGGGACTCCCAGGTGAAGTTCTGCGACAGGAAAGTCGCGTCGGCGTAGAACAGGCCGTAGACTTGGTTGTCTTGCGGGCACCACACCGAAGAGGTGGTCCCTCCCCAGGGGTTGAGGACTTCAAAGGGAGTGCTGCTCGATGCGTCATAGCCAACGACGGCGTAGCAGTGATTGCCCACAATGTTCGGACTGGTCGGGGTGCCTGTGCAAATGCAGATGAGGTCCCCCGCGTTCCAGGCGGCGGCGAGGTTGGTGAGATCGATGTTGAAGGAGCTGGCTGGCTTCCCGGTGATGGCCTGAAACAGCCAGGACGGGTAGCCATAGTTCAGGGCGTCGTAGTCGTTGGCGCCGACCACGTTGCTGCTGACAATGCCGGCGCCGTTGGCCTCGGCGTAAGCCTTTTCGGCGAGGGCGACCCACAGGACGCCGTTGACCGGCTGGTCATAAAAGCCACCGCCGTCGGGCAGTTCCGTGTCCACGCTCACGTACTGGGCCACGCCGCTGCTGTTGAAAAAGCGGACCGTATAAACGTCGACGACGGACCCGTTGTCTTCTTGGGTGCCATCGTAGGTGAACATGTTCACGATGTCTTGCGGCGCTGCGCAGGCCACCTCGGCGAGGCCGGCAAGCAGCCAGCAGTCGGCAAGGTCGCCCTGCTCCACGTCCAGGTAGGACGGTTGGTTGGTCTGGGGGTTGAAGAGCGTGCCGCTCGCGGGGCTGTACGCGGAGTCGTCGGAGTAGTACACTCCGCGGTCGGTGCCGATGGCGAACACATCGGGGTTGCCCTCGCAGTCACAGGTGGCACTGATGGACAGTACGCCGCCGCCCAGGCCCATCCAGCCGCTCCAGGCGCCGTTGGCCGGCAGCACTTGATAGTACACGGCGTTGTCGGTGCCGATGCCGAAGAGCACCAGATTGCCATTGGCATCAAGAGTGGCACTAAGGGACAACACCGCGCCCCCCAGGCTCGTCCAGTGAGTCCATTGACCGTTGGGCGCCTGCGAGCGATAGTAGGGGACCTGGTCGCCGCCGATGGCGAACACATCCAGATTGCCATTGCCATCAAGGGCGGTAGTTATTGACTGCGCCCAACCGCCCAGGCCAATCCAGCCGCTCCAGGCGCCGTTGGACAGTTGCGATTGATAGTAAACGGCGTGGTTGGTGCCGATGGCGAAGACATCCAGGTTGCCATTGCTGTCACGGCCTGCGCTGATGGACAGCGCCGCACCTCCGAGGCCCATCCAGCCGCTCCAGGCGCCGTTGGACGCTTGTGATTGATAGTAAACAGCCCGGTTGGTGCCGATGGCCACTACATCCATGTCGCCTTTGGCATCAAGGGAGGTACTAATGGACAGCGCCGCACCGCCCAGGTCGATCCAGCCACTCCAGGCGCCGTCGGGCGCCTGCGACCGATAGTAAACAGCCTTGTTGGAGCCGATGGCGAAGACATCCATGTCGCCGCCGCTGTCGCGGATGGCGCTGATGGACAGCACTTCGCCGCCCAGGCCAATCCAGCCGCTCCAGGCGCCGTTGGGTGTCTGCGATTGATAGTACACAGCCTTGTTGCTGCCGATGGCGAACACATCCAGGTTGCCGTTGGCGTCAAGGGCGGTACCAATGGACAGCGCCGCACCGCCCCGGCTTGTCCAGGGATTCATGGCGAGCGGGGGCGGCGTCGTATTGAAGGCGAAGCTCGTGGTTCGGTCGGCGTAACTCGTCTGGTGGACATCGTGGTCCGGATCGGCGGTGGCCGTGACCTGGTTCGTGCCCTGCGTGGCGAGAAACGTGCCCCAATAGAGATACCAAGACCCTGTCCCCGGGCTGCCGGCGCCCCAGGTAACGTAGCTGCTGTCCAGGGTTTGGCCGTTGACCGTGAAGCTGACGCGGTACGAGGCATTGCTCGGCAGATCCCGAGTAGTGAAGTCGGCCTGGATGAATACCGATTCGCCGGCGGTTAGCACGGACAGGGGGTGGTCATTCCCGTCGACCACGAGGGCATGGGTGATGGCGATGTTGGCGGTCGGCGCGAGGCGGTCCTCCAGCAACTCCAGGCTGGGCCGGAAGGCGAACCTCCTGGCCGGGCGGGCGTCAGGCTGCTTCATCCGGAGCGGGTTGGACCGGTGCTGGCAGGTCGCGAGACGCTTCGTGAACCAGTTGCCGAGGAGGTTCATGGTTGCACCCTCTCATTCGAGTTGTTCGGTTGATTGCTTGTTCGTCATTCCCAGGCCACGTGCCTCGTCCTCAACCAAACAATCGGGACGGCGCAGCCAAGCGGACAAAAAAATGTGTCCGAGTGAAAAATCATCGCTGGACAGTACGGGGATACGCAGGTGGACTGGGGAAAGGCCAAAGGCGGGTTCGAAGTTGGCTTCGGCGCCGGCGAATGGCTGACGCTGGGTGCTGCCTTCGCCTGCGCGCTGCAGATCATTCTGGTGGGTCGGTGGGGGCGCCCAGAACCGATCCATTGCGGCTGGCGTTCGTGCAGATCACCGTCGTCGCCGTACTCTGCCTCGTGGCAATGCCCATCGTGGGTGAGCCGTTGCCGGCATTGACACCGACGATCGTGGGTGCGGCTCTGGAGCTGGGCGTGATCGGCACAGCTTTCATCCTGGCGGCGATGAACTGGGCTCAACGCACCGTGTCGCCGGCTCGGGCGACGGTCATCTACGCCACCGAGCCGGTTTGGGCTGCCTTGATCGGCATGCTTGCCGGCCAGTGGATAGTGGTTGGGACTACCAGGGTTCGTTTCGGAAACGGACCAGTTCGTCGGAGAATGTAGTGCAAGCCCAGCAAGGTCGCTGGCCATGTGAATGAAGACGTGTACAATTTCCGCCAACAGCATCACCAGGGAGAAGCACATGGCCAAGAACAAACCGTCATTCCCGAACCGCCCGTGCCCGAAGTGCGGCAAACCCATTCACATCAAGAGCAAGAAGCATGAACAATGCGGCTGGAGCGCGGATAATGGTGCCATCTCCGCGCAGGCCAAATCCGCTGTGCAGAGCGCTGGTGATGGCGGCGAAACCGTCGCCGGCTACTTCCGCAAGCTATTCAAGGAGAATCCGAAGTTGCTCGGTGAGCGGAGCAACGAGACGCTGCTCAAACGATGGCTGGCCGATCACCCTGGCCATGCCGAGGTGCCTGGGAACGTCAAGGCAAACCTGTCCAACCTCAAGAGCGTGCTGCGAAGCAAGAAACGCAAGAAGGTTGCCCGCCGAGCCGAAGCTATGCCGAACGGGCAGGTGAGCCAGCCAGCAGCACCCGTTGCAAGGAAAGTGACCGGCAGCAGCAAGCTGGAGGCACTGGAGTTCCAGATCGACGAGTGCCTGACCATGGCACGACAGACGGACCGGGAAGGCCTACATGACGTGATCGGGCTCCTGCGTCGGGCGCGAAACGCGGTGGTGTGGAAGATCGGGCAGTGACAAAACGAAAAGAGGTGGTCGCTTTTTCTGCCACGGGCGTCGTAGCTCAGACCTATGCGAGAAGAAACGCTGCCGGAGTAGTCGCTGTTATCTAGTGACGCTCGACGATGAATTCGTCTACCATGCTAGCGCCCGGCGGGACCAGCGAGGCAACTTCCTCTTGAAACCGCCGGAGCGCCTGACCCTCCACAGTCCCTCCACGTGCTTGGCAGCGACGGTTACCCTTTCACACTGTTCGATCACGCGCTAGCCGCTTAACGACCAGCCGTCCCGTGTAGTCGATCATGTACAGCGGCAGTTGCAGCCGATGCCGGGCGAAGTACTCATCGACCGCGCGCCGCGCGCCTTCCCAGTGGCCGTAATCGTCCACGATCAGCACGCCGCCCGGGACGAGACGCGGCCAAAGGTGCTCCAGCTCGTGGGCGGTCGATTCGTACCAGTCGGTGTCGAGCCGCAACAGGGCGATGCGGGCGGGCGCCTGAGCCGGCAGCGTTTCCTCGACCCGACCCGGCACGAGGAGCAGCTTATCGGCCGGATACCGCGTGCGCATCAGGGCCTGCCACACATCCTCGTACCTGCAGCGCGCACGTACCATGTCGGCAGCCGGCGCGTCGTCGAGCAGCCAGTCGGCGGCGGATCGGCCGTCGAGGTCACGGTCCAGCGGGCCCGGCGGCGGCATGCCGGCAAACGTGTCGAATAGGTAAAGTTGCCGGCACGTCGAATCGAGGGACAGCAGCGCCAGCGCCGCCGCCATCATGCTGCCGCCCTTCCAGACGCCGCACTCGACGACCGCGCCGGCGATGCCCTCCGCCTCCAGGTACGCGATGCTCTGGCACAACGCCATCACGCGCTCGCGGCTCGTCATCGTGTACGGCCGAACTTGCCGATCGATCGCGCTATGGCGGCGCGCCATCGCTGGGCACCAGAACGGCAGCGCAATGTCGATCGGTGGCTCGTCGCGGCGGACGAAGCGCGTGAGGAGTCGGCGGGTGTGCAGAGCAAGCGACGGGATCATTGGCGATGCTCTCCCTGGGGGGCACGTTTCCTACGTGCCGGGGCAAGACGGGCACGTAAAAAACGTGCCCCACAGTGGAGCGTAACCGTTCGCGAAAAGTGCGGTCAAGGTGAGTTGGGCGCCGCCAGGCCGTTGCGCTCGAGGAACTCCGCGGCCCAGCGATACGCGTCGAGCAGCCCGTCGGTCGGCCGGCCGAGGAGGTGGTATGCAAGGAACAGGGCCTCGATCGACGCGAGCCCGTTGTCCGGATCGGTGCCTTGCTTCGACACACGCGGGTAAGCGGTGCGATAGCCGCACAGCGAGCGCGGCGGCACGTGGGCAAAGGCCGCGGTCATCGCGTCGGCCCACCGCCAGCTACCGTCGAGCAGCAGGATGCCCGCGTCGCGATCCGCCGCCGACAGCGCCGGCCCCTCCGCGGCGAGGCGGATGTATCCCTCCAGCGGCGGCATGTGCGCGACCGGGTAGTTCAGAAACAGCACGTCGGGCCGGCCCTTGACCGGCAGTACCGAACACTTCCTGGGGTTTTCCTTGGGATGACGAACGATAATCGTGATCGGCGGCGGCATCGGCGGGCCTCGTGAGGCAGGCGTCCCGCCTGCCGACCCTGACGTGAGGCAGGCGTCGCCCCTGAACCTGGCAGGCGGGACACCTGCCCCACGGCCGTCACGGATCTTGCTGGCGTCCATAGAATTATATGGGAGCAGGTGCTTCGCCCGGCCATCCTCCAGGAGTAACGAAATGAACGTGGAGTTGAAGTACTGTGCGATGTGAGGCTACGAACCCAAGGCCGTCAGTCTGACGAGCAAGATCCTGACAACCTACAAGCAGAAAATCAAGGAGCTGAAGCTGATCCCCGGCAGCGGCGGCTGCTTCGAGCTGTCGCTCAACGGCGAGCTGGTCTACTCCAAGCTCAAGACCGGCCAGTTCCCCGACGAGGAGCAGATGGTCAAGACGGTGGGCAAGCTCCTGAAATAGGCGGCTCTACCGAAAGCGAGGCTTCTGCCACCGGCCTGATACAATAGGTCCATGATCGCACACGCGCCAGGACCTCGCTTGACCTTCCTCGGGGCCGCCCAATTCGTCACCGGTTCGATGCACCTCCTGGAGGCCGACGGCCGGCGCTTCCTGCTCGATTGCGGCATTATCCTCGGCAAGAGCGCCGCCGTGGTCGAACGCAATCGGCGTTTCCCGTTTCCGCCGTCGAGCATCGACGCGGTCCTGGTCAGCCATGCTCACGTCGATCACTGCGGCAACCTGCCCAACCTGGTGGCGCAGGGCTTCGCCGGGCCAATCTACTGCACGGCCGCGACGCGCGACCTGATGGCGATCATGCTCAGCGACTCGGCTCGCATCCAGGAAGAGCAGGCCGAGGTCGGCCGCATCGTCGGCCTGTCCGACGAGTGTACCACCGGCAGCTTGTACAGCGGCCATGAGGTGCAGATCGCCCTGGAGCGCTGCGTCGCCCAGCCGTACGATCGAGCCTTCAGCCTGGCGCCCGCCGTCACCGCCCGCTTCGCCGACGCGGGCCATCTGCTCGGCTCGGCGATGACGCACATCACCGTCGATGGCCCGCGCCGGCCTCACTCCCTGACGTACACCGGCGACCTCGGCCGGCCCGCCCTGCACTTCCTGCGCCCGCCCGCTCCCTTGCCCGCCGCCGACGTCATCGTCAGCGAAAGCACTTATGGCGGGCGCACCCACCAGTCGGTCGCCGACCTGGCGCGCGTACTCCAAGATGTGGTTCGCCGCACCGTCGAGCGCGGCGGCAAGGTGCTCATCCCGGCGTTCAACCTCGGCCGTTCGCAGCTCGTCGTGACGTACATCCAGCACTGGATGCGCCGCGGCGAATTGCCCGAGGTGCCGTTGTTCATGGATAGCCCGCTCGCCGCCGACATTACCGAGGTGCACCGGCTCTATCCCGAGCTCTTGGCCGAGCCGTTCCGTCACGAGGTCGCCAACCCGCTGGCCCGCTACATCCGCGACGCGCGCGAAAGCCGGGCGCTGAGCACGCACCGCGGCCCGTGCATCCTGGTAGCGTCCGGCGGCATGTGCGAGGCGGGACGGATCGTCAACCACCTCGAGCACAACGTCGACGACCCGCGTTGCACGATCGTGCTGGTCAGCTACCAGGCCCCCGGCAGCCTCGGCCGCAAGCTGATGGACCGCGGCCCCAGGGTGCGCTTTCGGGGACGCTGGTGGAACAAATGGGCCGAGGTCGTCGATTTGAACGGTTTCTCGGGCCACGCGGACCAGAACGACATGCGCAATCTCTTTCGTCCGCTGCACGAGCGTCAACCGCGGGTGTTCCTGGTACACGGCGAGCCGGACCAAGCGAACGCGCTCGCCGCGATGCTGCGTGCGGAGGGCCTGCCCGACGTGACGGTGCCGCAGCGCGGTGACGGAGTCGCGCTGGAACGGGAGCGTGTGGCGAGCGGCTCCTAATGTCATGGGGACCGGACTTGTCCCGATACGGCGACGCGTGTAAAATCCCTGGTATGCGAGTGATTCATCAGGTCTTCCTCAGTTAGAGCATTGCCGACCCCAAGCGGGTTTAATCCGCGCGCCCACGCGGACAATGTCGTGCTCTATCCTTTGCCTACCTAATACCACGCAACCAATGCAGCGAGCCGCCGGGCTTGTCCCGGCAGCGTACACGTGCATCGGCTGCGCACAGGGGAAGACGCCATGAATCCGAAGAAGCAAAAAGTGAAAGACCGCCGCCGAGCGCGGAAGCTCGCGGACGAGGCCTGGGAGGCCGTCGACGCCGGCAATCTCGATCTGGCCGAGAAGATCATTCGCCGCGCCGTCGCGGCCCAGCCGGACAACCCGGTGCTGTGGAACGACCAGGGCGTGGTGCTCGGCCTGCGCCACAACGAGGCCGAGGCGGCCGAATCGTTCAGCGCAGCGCTCAGCCTGGCGCCGACCTTCGCCGAACCCTACGCGCGCCTGGCCGCGCAGCGCATCCGGCAGGGATTCGCCAACGAGGCGGTCGCATTGCAGGCGCAAGCAGTCAAGCACGCGCCCGAGAACGCCGTCTACGCCGAGCAATTGGAGGCTTACCGTTCGTTGGCGGCTCAGCGGAGCGCGCCGCCGCCGCGATCTCCCGGCGAGCCAACGGCCGCGGCGCCAGCGAGCGATCCGGGCGGCGACCTGGCGAACCGGCTCGGGGCGATTGATTGGCACGCGCTGGGCGAGCGGCTGACGCGCGACGGCTGCGTCGTGATCGCCGGCCTCGTGACAATGCCAACCTGCGACTGGCTGCGCGGCTTGTTCGAGGACGACACGCTCTTCGCGAAGACGGTCGTCATGGATCGGCCGGAGTTCGGCAAGGGCGTCTACCGCTATTTCCGGGCACCGCTGCCCGACATGGTGGACCAACTGCGCCGGGCCGTTTATCCGCACGCGGCGTGCATTGCCAACGACTGGCAAGAACGGCTGGGCGCGCCGGAACGCTACCCGGCGGAGTGGCAGGCGTTTCGGGAGGAATGCCGCCGGGCGGGCCAGACCGTGCCGACGCCGATCCTGCTGAAGTACGGTCCGGGCGGGTTCAACGCCTTGCACCGCGACCTGCGCGGCACGGTGTATTTCCCCATCCAGATGGCCGTGGTCCTCAGCCCCCAAGCCGACCCGACCGACCCGCAGACGGCCGGCTTCCGCGGCGGCGAGTTTCTCCTATGTGATGTTCCGGAGGTGAAAAAAGCCCGCCGCGGGCAAATCGCGGCCGGCCTCGGCGACGCGATCTTGTTCTGCACCCGCGACCGGCTGGTATCGATCGGCGGCGTCTACGGGCTGCAACCCGTCAAGCACGGCGTGGCGCCGATCACGTCCGGGACGCGCTTCGTGCTCGGCGTGCCGTTCCACGAGTATCGCTGATGGCTGAGCCGGGGCGGGCTGGCTTGCGAAAGCATGGCCGCCCCGGCATAATGACGTGCATGTCGCTGCTTACGATCGATCTCGCAAGCCTCGCCGATACCGAAGCATTCGGCCAGCGGCTGGCGCGGCTGCTGTTCCCGGGCGCCGTGGTCGCGCTGATCGGTCCGCTCGGCGCGGGCAAAACGCACCTGGTCCGCGCCATCGCGGGCGGCCTGGGGATCGCCGACCCGCGGATCGTTAATAGCCCGACGTTCGTACTGATCCAGGAATACGACGCACGACTGCCGATCTATCACTTCGACGCCTATCGGCTACCGGACGAGGCGGCATTCAATGACCTCGGGGCGCACGAATATTTCGAGGGATCGGGGGTCTGCCTCGTCGAATGGGCGGACCGCGTGCCCAACGCAATGCCGGCACAACGATTGGAGATTCGCATGACCGTGGTCGGCGAAACCGCGCGTCGCGTCGACTTGATCGCCCACGGCGAGCGCTACCGAGAATTGCCGGCGGCACTCACCGCGGACGGCTGACGGAAAAAGGTGGCCTGCGTCTTCTGTGCCTGTTCGCGAATTTCGGCAATGGAGCTTTCAGCCAACCGATCGATAAGGTCGTAAATGGACGCGAGCTCGACGGGAACCTCGGTCTTGTTCGCTTCACGGCGTTTCGTGTGCCAGTCCGCGAGCGCCTTCATCGCCACGATCACGAGCGCGCGGGCCGTGCCCTCCGGCGATTCCTGACCGCCCTGCAGCTGGAAGCGGACGTTGGCGGTGTTCCGGTTTAGATCGAGCATCTCGTGGAAGAGCGGCCAGCGCACGTCATCGCTACCGCTGCGCGCCAGCGTCGCCGCCGCGTTATGGCGGATTTCCCAGCCCACGGGACTTGGCAGGTAGCCCGATACGGCGTACAGCGAGCCCCAGGAAACTCCGGCTGGAAACGCGGCAGTCGGCACCGCAATGCACCAGGCGTAATCCTCGGTGCGCGCCCCTTCCGCTGGAGTCGCGTTGGGCCGCCCCTGGAAAAGAATGAATAGAACGCTGCTCACCAGCAGCAGCATCACGATCAGCAAGACCAGGCCGCGTTTCACCAGCCCGGTATCAGGTTCTTGAGCCATTGCAGGTGCAACCGCCTCCCAAAATCGCCAGAAGAATGAGGTAGGTCAGGCTTTCCAGCCTGACAGTCAGGCTGGAAAGCCTGACCTACTTCAGTCCGGCTCGGTCACGGCGAGCAGCGTGCCGTGGCCATCGTCATTTTGCAGCGCCACCAGCGTCGGCAATTTTTGCGGGCCGTCCCAGAAGTTGAAGGCCAGCGCGACCTGTTCGCGCAGATAGCGGTCCTGCGCCCTGGCGCAGCGGGCCAGCACTTCATCGACGCGCACCACGTCGTCGCCCTTGGCCGACGCCGGCTCCAGGTAGCACAGCGCCGTTCGCGCCCAACCGGCGCGGCGAAGGACCGATAGCTTCCTCGCGCAGCGCCTCCAGCACCTCCGCCTGCTTCTCGGACGCGAGTTTCTTGAACGCCTGCGTGTTGGCGCCCAGGTTGGCCAGCGACCACAGCGCCTTGCGCCGCTGCATCGTGTTGCCCTTCACGTCCGCCGAATCCGCGTGCAGGCAGATCTCGGCCAACAGCGGCACGCCGACAGGGACGTGCAGGTCGCCCAGGGCCGAGGCGAGGAAGCTCACGTGGTTGCGCACCAGCGCCACCTTGCGCCAGCCGACATCCAATTCGGCCGGCGTGAGCGAACGGCCAGCTGCCTTTTCCTGCTGCTCCAGGCGGGCGACGTTGTCGGCGGTCGTCTTTTCGGACTCGTAAAGCTCATCGAGCGCGCCGCGCAGGCGCGTCGCCAATTCCAGGGCGAAACGCGTGTCCGCCTTCCAACGGAGGCTGCCGCTCTCGGGTCGCTTGAGGATTTGCGCCAGGTCGCTAGCCGCCCGCCAGCGAATGTCGGCGTTATCGCTATCGAGTTGGCGCAGGAAATACTCCGGCGACTGCCGCGCGGTGAGGTAAAACAATCCCATCAGGATCATGACCACCACGAGGACGATCAGCCCCGGCACGACGAAAAGCTGCACGATGAAATGCCCGGAAGGCGGCTCCACCGGCGGCAAGCCCGCAGCGGCGGGCGGAAGGGAAGGATGCGATTCCCCGGGATGCATTGGACCACGTCACCTTTGTAGGGGAAGAAACCGTCGTCTCGTCACCAATATTATTACGAAACGCGAACCCACAAGGCACGGACTGGCGGTGCGCACCTTGACATTCGCTGCGCCTGACTGCTAGGTTGAACCACAGCATCCGCGCCCATCGAGTGGAAACCGCCCATGCCGTTGACGCTTGAACAGTACGCCAACTATCTGGACACGCGCGATCTGCCCTGGCCCGCGCCGCCGGCCGTGCAGCCGCCCCGCGCCAAGCCGCATCTGGTCGCGATGCCCGAGGTGCGCCTCGTGACCTGGAACATCTACGGCACGCTCCTGGCCATCTCCACCGGCAACGTGCTATTCGAGCACCCGCAGAAGTTCGTCATGGATATCGCCCTGGACAAGACCGTCCAGGAATTCAAGATGTGGGGCTCGATGTCGCGCAAGCCCGGCCAGCCCGCCGATTACATGCGCGAGATCTATGACCGAGTCATTCACGAGCAGAAGCTCGCCCCCTCGCCGGGCGAGAAGTACCCGGAGATCCTGTCGGAGAAGATCTGGGAAGGCATCGTCAAGAAGCTGTTGCAGAAGGACTATAAATTCGACCACGGCTTTTACGGCTCTCTCAACGAGTTCAGCCGCAAGATCGCGTACTTTTTCCACGCCAGCCTCCAGGGGACCGCGTGCTACCCGGGGGCGGCCCAGGCGCTCGAGCAGGTGCAGTCGCTGGGGCTGGCCCAGGGGCTGATCGCCGATGCGCAGTGCTTCACCCTGGCGCAATTGCAGCGCGGCCTGGCCCAGGACGGGGCAACCACTACCGTCGATGCGCGATTCGACCGCGCCCTGCGCCCTGTCCCACGAGCTGGTCGGCAAGAAGCCCTCGGAACGTCTGTTCAAGCAATTGCTGGCCGCGGTCGCTCCGCAAGGCCTGATGCCGAACCAAGTGTTGCACGTCGGCTCGCGCATCCCGCAGGACCTGGCGCCGGCGAAGAAACTCGGCATGCGCACCGCCCTGTTTGCCGGCGACAAGGAAGCGCTCCAGGTTACGGCCGAGCAGCTGAAGAGCCCCGCGACCAAGCCGGACGCGCTCATCACCGAGCTGGGACAAATCGCCCAGATCGTGAGTTCATAGAATACGGCGAGGGGGATCCCATGCCTGCTGCCGGGGGTGCCCGTCCAGACCGGAAATGAATCTCATGCCTCCCGAAGTGCATTTCAACCTGGCGACGGTCGATTTCAGCCGCGTGCTGGCGGATCGCGAAGCCATCCGCAAGATCAATCCGCAGCGATTCGAGATGGAGCAGATCGACGCCGTCGTCTACCTCGACCCGCATGAGAAGATCATCGTCGGCTACAAGGACGTGCGCCCCGACGAGTTCTGGGTCCGCGGCCACATGCCCGACTATCCCCTGATGCCGGGCGTGCTGATGTGCGAGGCGTCGGCCCAGCTCTGCTGCTATTACTCGCGCACCCAGGGCATCGTCCACGGCGACTTCCTCGGCTTCGGCGGCATGGAGAACGTGCGCTTTCGCAATCAGGTGCGGCCCGGCGATCGCCTCATCCTCGTCGGCAAGGGACTCAAGTTCCACCGCCGGCAGCTGGTCTTCAACGTCCAGGGCTTCGTCGCCGACGCCATGGTTTTCCACGCGGATATCATCGGCATGTCGTTAAGCCGCCAGCAGGAGGCCTGAGCGTGCCCCGCCGCGGACGGCTGGCGACCGAGCAATTACGTCCATTCCTGCTCGACGTGCCGCACCCACGCACGCCGCCCGAATTGCTGCGTGAACAGCTCGCGGCATCGGCGGCCACGCCTCTCGACTGGCACGAGCTCTTCGGCAACGACCACCCGGTCGAGATCGAGGTCGGATTCGGCAAGGGCCTGTTCCTCTGCAACGAGAGTCGCCGCCGCCCCGACGCCAACTTCCTCGGCATCGAGATCGAGCGCAAGTACGTCCTGTTCTCCGCCGACCGGCTCGCGCGGCGCGACGGCTAACGTGCGGCTTGCCTGCACCGACGCGCATTGGCTGCTGCGCGAACGCGTCGCCGCTGGATCAGTGGCGGCGATGCACGTCTACTTTCCCGATCCGTGGTGGAAGAAGCGGCATCACAAACGGCGGCTGTTCACCCTGGAATTCGCGCTGCAGTGCGCCGCGTGCTGCGCCCGGCCGGCCGCTTGCATTTCGCCTCGGACGTGGCGGAGTACTTCGCGGCCACCAATCACATGCTCCAGGACATGCGTCGGTGGCGGCCAGTTGCATGGCCGCCCCCGACGGACGCCCAGGACGAGGCGGATTATCTCACGAACTTCGAGCGCAAATACCGCAAGGAAGGCCGGCCCATCCATCGGGCGCTCTACGAACGCCTGCCGAGCGCCGATCCGGAAAAAGTTTGAACAAAATGCCCGTCCTCGACCACTATACAGGGAACTGAGGCAACGCGGATCGAGGCAACGACATGACGCGCGGTCCCTTGAGCCGAGTGCTCGACGAACTTCAGCGGACGATGGGGTCCGCCGAAGCGGGCGACAGTGACGCACGGCTGATGGAGCGCTTCATCCGCCATGCGGATGAACAGGCGTTTGTGTCGCTGCTGCGCCGACACGGCCCGATGGTTTACGGCGTGTGCCGGCGCGTACTTGGCAACGTGGACGATACCGAAGACGCGTTCCAGGCGACCTTCCTCGTGCTGGTGCGTCAAGCGCAGTCGCTGCGCGTGCTGGCGAGCGTGGGGAGTTGGCTGTACGGAGTTGCCCACAGGACCGCCCTGGAGGTGCGCCGAGCGATGGCGAGACGACGCGCGAAAGAAGCACAGGCGCCGCCCCGGGCCGCGACGACCGACCAGGCCTTCCTGGCCGACCTGCGCGATGTGCTCGACCTCGAACTGGCCCGCCTCCCCGAACGTTACCGGCAAGTCATTGTTCTGTGTGACCTGGAGGGCCAACGGCGTAAGGACGTTGCCCGGCGCCTGCGCTGCCCGGAGGGAACGGTCGCCAGCCGGCTCGCCAAGGCGCGCTCGCTACTGGCGGCCCGCCTCGCCCGTCACGGCCTGACGCTCTCCACCGCCGCGCTCGGCACGGCACTGGCCGCCGAGGCGTCTGCCTGCGTGCCGCCATCGTGGCTGCCCGCGACCCTCGCGGCGGCGCAACACATTGCTGCGCATGCGGCGGGAACTGCCGGCGTGGTGTCGGCAAGAGTCGCTTCTCTGGTGCAAGGAGTGTGCAGAACTATGCTCGTAAAAAAACTGATGAAGCTCGGCGCGATCGTGCTCGTCGTGGCGATTCTGGGGTCCGCCGCCGGGACGCTTTACATCCAGATGGCGGCCGCACAAGCCGTCGACGACCGGGTTGGCAATGCCGCGGCGCCACGCCTCGCGCAAACCAAGCAGGAAGACGCGCGGCCGGAGCTGCAACGGCTGCAGGAGGAGCTGCAGCTGCTGCGGAAAAAGGCGGCGACTTTGGAGGCCCGCGTGGCCGAGATGGAGCGCGACCGCCCGGAGGTGCTCTTCCGCGGCAAGCCGGCGACCTTCTGGGTCAAGGCCCTGCGCGACCGCGACCCCAAATACCGGCAGGAAGCGTTGATTGCTCTGGGTGGAATCGCCGAGGTGGATCACGCGCTGATCCCGACCATCATGGCGTCGTTGCGCGACACGGACGACGAGGTGCGTGAGACGGCCGTTATCCAGTTAGCCGGCAAGGTCAGCGACGCGGCGCTGCCGCTGCTCATCGCCGGCCTCAAGGACGCCAACCAGGAATACCGCACGTGGGTCATGGCCACCCTGAGCCGATTCAGCGAAGGCGCTCGGCCGGCCGTTCCCGCGTTGACCGCGCTGCTCAAATCCACCACGAAAACCGACCGCATTATCGCCGCTGAAGTCCTCGGCCGCATCGGCCCCGATGCGGCAGCGGCGGTGCCGGCGCTGATGGAGCTTCTCAAAGATCGCTCGACGCGCGAGTGTTGCGTCGCTGCCACGGCGCTCGGCAGAATGGGTCCGAGTGCCAGGGACGCCGTTCCGCTGCTCATCGGCCTGCTGCAGGACACGCGGCGCGGACATTTCCGTTCGACCGATCGCTGCTGCCCATCTTCCAGGCCCCAATCGACGAAATACCGGCCGCAAACGGCGCCTCGGCACTGGGCGAAATCGGGCCGGCCGCCAGGGACGCGCTTCCCGCGCTCCTGGCTGTCACCAACCCGCTTATCCGGGACTTCGCTCGTGACGCGATACGCAAGATCGACCCAGCCCGTGCAAAAAAACCGTGAGCAACGGCGAATCACGAGCCGCCGTTGTACTGAAACACGTCCTCGACCCGAACGCCAAATGCGCCGGCAAGGCGGAAGGCCAGCACCAGGGACGGCACGTACTTCCCGGCCTCCAGGGCGATGATCGTCTGGCGGGTGACGCCGACCAGCTCGGCAAGTGCCTGCTGGGTCAGCTCCCCGTTGTCGAAGCGGAGGCGACGAATCCGGTTCTGGAGTTTTTCTTCGTTGTTACTCGGCATCCCTGGACCCTCCCGCGTACTGGACCAGCATGGCAATGGACGCCAGGGCATAGACGAGCATGAAACTGCAGAACACACTGCTCTGAATGATCCACACCGGCACAGAGCCCTCCCACCCATAAACCACGGTCGTGAGAACGACCGCGGCCAGGACGAAGACAACCCAAAACAAGGAGTAGGCCACAACCCAGGATCGCCGCTGGATGAGAGCGTCCCGCTCGTCGATCAGCACCTGGCCCGGCTGCTTGCGAAAGAAGAGCGGCCCAAACCCGCTGAGGCCGAGGAACCCGAAGCCGCCGAGCGCCCCTTTGCCCATGAACGGCAGGAGCGCGAATACGGCCACCACTGTCAAGGTGATGACGGCCAAATTGAACCAGGCGAACCTCTGCGTTGCCGACATGACGTACCTCCTCGGGCGATGATGAAAGACGGTTGAACCGGCCTGATAGCAATGTAATGTATACATTACATTATGTCAAGTTCAGCTTACCTTGCATTTCGTGGCAAGTGCGCCCGAGTTTCACCATCGAGAGCCCGGGAGGGGCGGGAGAAAGTAGCCAACCAGCGCAGGCAATCTTCAGACGTTACCGCGGGCTTACGCCGCGGCCTGGATGAAGTTGCGGAGCAGCTGCGGGCCCTCGATCGTCAGGAAGCTCTCAGGATGGAATTGCACGCCGTGGAGCGGCCAGCGCTTGTGGCGGACGCCCATGATCTCGTCCTCGGCGGTCCAGGCGCTGATCTCGAAGTCGGGATTGCTGAACGTCGTGCGCTTGATGACGAGGCTGTGATAGCGCGTCGCCTCGAACGGATTGGACAGGCCGCGGAAAACGCCCTTGCCATCGTGGTAGATCGGCGACGTTTTGCCGTGCATGATGCGGTCGTTGCGGATGACCTCGCCGCCGAAGCTGTGCCCAATGCACTGATGGCCCAGGCAGACGCCGAGTATCGGGATCGCCGGTGCGAAGCGTCGCAACACGTCGTTGGAAATGCCGGCTTCGCGCGGCGTACAGGGCCCCGGGGAAATGATGATGTGCGTCGGCGCCAACGCTGCAATCTCGACGATGGTGATCTTGTCGTTGCGAAAGACGCGCAGGTCGATGCCAGCGTCCATCTCACCCAGCCGCTGGACGAGGTTGTACGTGAACGAGTCGTAGTTGTCGATGAGCAGGATCATGATTGCAAACCCCAAGCCCGGGGGTGAGTCCGCGAACCCCCGGGGTTCGCGGACTCACTCCGGGGCTTGGGTTAGCTCTGCCGATCCGGAATCGGCTGGGCGCAGTTGACGTTCTTGTATTTCTTCTTGCCGTCTTCGGGGTCGAGCCGGCGCAGGAAATCGGCCGAGGCGGCGATGTCGTACCAGCCGCCGTCCTGGAAATCGACCAGCGCCTTGCCGTTGTAGTTGACCGTGACGACGCGGCCGACCGTGTCGCCGAAGCGCTTCAGCTCGGGACAGGTGGGATTGACGACCACGTACTGGTCGACCCACTGGCGGCGCAGCTCGTCGATCTCCGTGAACTGGTCCATGCGACGACTCCTTGGTAACTGCATTGTATCCGGCTTGGCCGGCCGCGAAACCGCAAGTGGTCAGCGTGCGGGTTCGAAATCGAGCCGCCGGACGAAACGGCACGCCTGCTCGGCGCCCGCATCGCGCTGCATGCCGGCGTCGGAAAACTCGACCGACAACGGACCGTCATAGCCGGCTGCGTTCAAGGCGCGGATCAGCGACTCCCAGTCGACGCCGCCGTGGCCCGGAGCGCGGAATTCCCAGCCGCGACGGCTGTCGCCGGGGCCGTGGTATGCGTTCAGCACACCGCCCCGGCCGTCGAGCATCAGCGCCAGGTCCTTGACGTGGACGTGATAGATGCGGTCGGGGAAGCGGCGGACGAACTGGGCCGGGTCCACCCCCTGCCAGTGCAGATGGCTCGGATCGAGCGTGAAGCCGAACTCCTCGCGGCCGCCGAGCACGTCGAGGACCGCCTCGGCGCTGTACAGGTCGAAGGCCACCTGTCCGGGATGCACCTCCAGCGCGAACCGCACGCCGGCCTCGCGGCACGCGTCGAGGATCGGCGTCCACAGGAGCGCGAACTGTTCCAGCCCGTCGGCCACTTCCTCGGCGGTCGGCCGCGGATAGCCGGTGACCGCGGCCCACAGCGGCGAGCCGGTGAAGGCGCTGACGACGCCGACGCCGAGCTTCTGGGCGGCCTGCACGGTGGCCAGCATCTCCTGGGTGGCGCGCTGGCGAACGCCCTCGGGATCGCCGTCGCCCCATACATAGTCCGGCAGAATCCGCCGATGCCGCAGCTCGATGGCGTCGCCGACCGCCTGACCGACGCGGTGGTTGCCGAGCACCGCCGGCTGCAGGTCATGGCGCGCCAGCAGGTCGAGCTTTTGCCGGCAGTAATCGTCCTCACTCAGGGCACGCTGGACCTCGAAGTGATCGCCCCAGCAGCACAATTCCAGTCCCTGGTAGCCCCACTCGCCGGCCCGCGCGGCCAATTCCTCGAGGGGCACATCGGCCCAGCCGCCACTGAACAGGATCACCGGCCGGGGCATGGGGACTCCTCGCTGAGTGGCGGCACATTGCAAGCCGCGGGATGAGCGCAGCGAATCCCGCGGGTTCCGGGGCTCGACCCGCGGGATTCGCTGCGCTCATCCCGCGGCCTGCAATCAGCTGTTAGTTTCCTCACGGCGTGCCCGGCGGCGGCTCACCGCGGTCCTTGTCCGGCAGCGGCGGCGTCGCGGTCTCGACCGGTCCCGCGGCCGGCGTCTCCACCGGCGCCGACGTTGTCAGGCTGGGCGGCGCCACCGACGGCGGCGGCGCCACCGACGGCGCCGTCGCCGATGGAGGCGGCGTCACGGCCGGCGGCGGCACAGCTGGCGGCGGCACCACTGGCGGCGTCGTCGCCGGCGTGATGCCCGTGCGCAGCGCCGGCGCTTCGACCATCGACAGGCTGACCTTGTCCGTCTTGGGCGGCGTGACCGGCGGCACAGCCGGCGTCGAAGCCGGCGCGCGAACGGGTCGAGCGCCTCGTCCTCCTCCAGGTGCACCTCGTCGAGGTCGGTGTCGTCCACCTGCCGGCGCATCAGGAAATAGATGATCGTCGCCGCGGTCCAGAAGTAGCTGTAGCCAAACCCGACCACCAGCAGGAAGAATGCCCCAATCCAGATCGCCACCAGCACGGCGCCGGTGTAGTTGTACCACGACATTTCGTTGAGATACTCCGCCTTGAGCCTGTACTCGTCGGTGATCACGCCGCTCGGCGTGACCTTGCGTTCGGCTACGGCGAATTGGCTATTGTGGATCAACAGGTTGCGCCAACCCATGGACTTGGGGGCGTAAATGAACAGGTAGGTCGGCTCGCGGTCGCGCTTGGGATCGGCACTGCTGATGCCGGGGGCGCTGGCGCCCCATTTCCCCAGATACACCAGCAACGATGCCATGAAGCCGACAAAGAAGACCAGCACGATGCCGTACGCCGTCGCCACCAGGCCATACCACAGGTAGTGCCAGGGGGCCTGGTAGACGTAACTGTAGGACCGGCTCAGCGCGTCGAAGCTGTCGCTCCCTTCCGTGCTGATGGTGGCGTTCATGAGCGGCCAGCCGACCAGGCCAACCAGAACCACCGCCATGATAAGGCCGACGACAAGGACTATTGGCCAGAGCAGGCCGGCGACGATGATGTCGCCGAAGATCGGCAGGAAGCCCTCCACCCAGCCGAATACCCACAGGCAAAACACCAGGATGCCCAGCAGCAACAGCGGGAAGGCCGGCGCGGCGAAGAACGACACGAAACGATCCTTGGCGAACAGCACCGCTTCGCGCAGGGGAATCTTTTCATTGCGGGCCACCTGCACCGCCGCCAGGCGGGTGATGGCACCCCCGAAAAAGCCCCACACGGCGAGCGCGTACAGTAATACCAGGATAAGGTAAATCTGCACGTACCAGTCGCGGGTGTGGAAGAGATAGACGATCGGCGTGAGAATCTTGACGATCGGCTCCAGTAGCACCGGGATGAGCTCCACGAGGCTGCTCAGGGTGTAGCGGATCGGAATGAAGCCGGCCGACATGTCTGTGATGAGGCGGCTGATGAGCAGGAACGGGTTTTCGCCGCGGTACTCGGACCACGGCAAGGTGCGCAGCCGGCCGCCGGGTTTCTGCGGCGGCCCCGCTTCGCCGGGCAGCAGTTTTTCGCGGAGCGTGGCGATGGCGCTCTCGTAGGTCTTGCGTTTCGACGCCTCGTAGTTCCGGATGCGGTTTTCCAGCTCCGCGAGGCTGGCTGCCTCATGCCGATAGTTGCGCAGCTCCTCCGCGCTGGCGGGCGGCGTGATCTTGATCGTCGCGGTGTCGAGCCGGAACTGGTTCTCGGCCTCGTGGATCAGATCGCGTACGAGAAAGGTTTTCTCCTGGTCGCGCTCCTTGAACACCGCCTTGGGATTGTCGATTGTGCCGAGATATTCCTTACCGGAGGGGACCTTCAGGACGATGCCATCCTTGTCCTTGCTCGTGATCTTGAGCGGTTTGTCATAGAGTTGCAAGCTCGTTTGCAGCTCGTTGAGCGCCTCGAATTCTTCCCAGCTGGTCGCGACGTTGCCAGGGTCAAGCGCCATTGGTCCATCGCCGGCCAGCTCGTGCAACAGGTTCCACGAAGCCCGGCGGGCCTTGAAGTCGGTCCAGGAGGTGTTTTTTTCCGTGTCGGTCTTTGCCTTGTGAGCGTAATCCGTGACCCAGTCGGGCATGCTGACGAGCTTGTATGCCGCCGCCGACAGGATCCACCAGCCGAGGGCCGTCGCGAGGATCCCGGCTGCGGCCAGGAGCAGCTTCTTGAGGTCCAGCGCGACCTTGAACCCGGTGAAGATTTTCGTCCACGCCGCGGGCCGCGGCCCGACATGCTCCTCGGCCATGCGTTTAGCTCCTTCGCACGAAAGCCCGGCGGACACCCCGCCTGGGCGGTTTTCGTCCTTCGCGAAGGGCCATTATACGGGGGCGGGGGGTCAGGGGTCAGGGGGCGGGGGCCAGAGTCAAGCGGAACAATTTTCGCAGGAATCTGAAATTTATGCTGACCGGGGCGCCGCGGCGCGGTACCCTGCCGCCTGGGGAATGGCACACTCTTCCATGCTCCGCCGCCGGAGATCCGCAGGAGATCCAGCCTTGACTCTCCACGACATGAGACAGACCGACGACTGGTCACCCGTCGATGTTTGTTACGAACGGCTCCGCCGGGCCGGCTGGGCCGTGTCCGACGTGCTGGTTGAAACCGCCGACGGACCGGCCTGGATCGTCACCGGGTCCGACGGCGCCAACTCCGTCCGCGCCATCGGCGAAACCCAGACCGAGGCCTGGCTGCAGGCCCTGGAGCAGGCGGAGGCGGCCGGGATTGCGGCTCAATAATTCCGTTTACGTTTAGGCGTTCGGCAGGAGTTCGCTTCCCCGTAGGACGGCCTTCCTAGGCCGTCCCTGCTTAAATAGGACGGCCTAGGAAGGCCGTCCTACGGGGAACTTTTTTCCTGCCGCTCGCCTTAGCGCTCGCCCACTGCCGACGATCGCTAAACGGACTTCCACCACAACAGCGCCGGGCCGCTGCCGAAGAACAACGCGAATGCGGGCAGCGTCAAGGCAACCACGACCCACGCGCGCTGCCCGTGCATTTCGGCATGCGCGGCGAGTAGCGTCAGCGGAAACGCCACGGGGAAGCCGGCGAGGAACGCCCAGCTGATGTACATGCCCGCGGCACGGCACAGCTCGAAATAGCCATAAGCGACCAGCACCAGGCCGGCGCACGCCAGGCGCCCCGGCCAGGATTTGCGCTGCCGCGCTGGGCCGGGCTCGGACCACCAACATATCAGCATCGTGCCGTGGAACGCCGCGTACAGCGCCAACGGCCAGGTAAAGATCAGCCGGTCGACCAAGGCGCTGACGATGCCCGGACCGACCAGCCCCAGCACGAAGGCGCCGCCCCAGACGAGTGGTGTGGCCGGCCATTGGCGGTTGCACCAGCGCCGTACGCATAGCCGGGCCAGGCCGGCAATCAGCACGGCCGCCGCGAGGTCGCCCACGCACGCAGCAAACCACACCGCCAATTCCTCGTCCGAGAACGAATCGTTGGGATAGTCCCGCTCGCGGCTGACCAGCCAGGCAAGGTCGAAGTGCCATCCGCGCCGGCGGTTCGGCGGCGGTCGGCGCGGGCGCGTCTTCCGGCCGGCCGACGAAGACGCAGATCGCCTGAGTAGGACTGCGCACGAACAGGCGCCCCCGGCAAAGCGCGGGCGGCGTCCAACAAACCTCGTTCTCGAACAGCTGTGTGCGCCAGCTCGCGATACTCCGACGCATCCGCCCGCGCAAGCACGAGACTGCCCGCGTCGGTCAGCAGCAGCAGCTTGCCGTCGGCGGCAAGCAGCGCCGCCTGGCCGATTGCGTCCCTGGACCAGCGCACCTTGCCGGTGGACCACTCCAGGCAGCGGAACGTCCCGCGCGACGGCCGATGCCGGCTGGCCTGCGGTTGGTGCAGATCGAAACCGTAGATGTGCCCCTGGTACAGCACGCTCGACACCACGTCGTTGGCCAGCGACCGACTCGTCCACTGCGGTATACAGCGTACGGTTGCGTCCGGGCCCGGCTCCAGCCGCAGGCACACCGCCGGCGCGAAACGGCGCCGCCAGCAGCAGCTGCGGCTCCGCGTACAGCGGCCACGCGGCGTGTTCGTCGTAGCCGGTCGAGAGCGGCTGCCGATGCACGATTGCGCCACTCGCGAGGTCGGCAAGCACCAGCGCGTTTTGCAGGTATCCCACCACCAGGCGCCGCCCGTGCACTGTGATCGGCATGACGGGACAATAGCTGCCCGGGTCGGACCCCGCCTTCCAGACAGTTCGGCCATCGTCGGCGTGCAGCGCCACCAGCCCGGCATCCGGCCCGCCGACCGGCAGAATCACGCGATCGTCCTCCACGAGCGGTGTCGCCGCGTAGCCGAAGTCGCTGCCCTTGCCCTGAAACTTCGTACGCACGTTCAGCGACCAGCGCAGCGCCCCCGTAGCGGCATCGACGCAACCGACGAGCCCGGTCGGTGAAGTGAAGTACACCCGGCCACGATACCAGGTCGGCGACGCATACGGTCCCGGATACGCGCCGCCGGGCTGCCAGGCGAGATCGTAGCGATATTCCCAAATGGTGTGCCCGTCCGCGGCGTCGAGGCAGAGGAGGTATTGTCCGCCGAGAGTCTGCCGTTGCGTGTAGACCTTGCCTGCAACGGCGACGAAGCCGGAGTAACCCTGGCCCAGCGCGCGCGTCCAGAGCCGCGGCGGCCCATCCGCCGGCCACGCCTCCGCGAGCCCGGTCTCCGCCGACACACCATCGTACTTCGGACCGCGCAGATGCGGCCAATCGCCCCCGGCTACGGACGTGGTCAGGGCACCTGCGAACAGAAGACGCACGACAAGACGAGGCATGCGCCTACTATACGCGGCCAATGCCTTTTCCAGCGGCCACGACGGCGGGTGACAATGGGGCGCAAGTGGTCGAAGGCACTGCGTTCGTTGGTCGTGGATGGAATTCAACACGAACAATGGAGGACTGCCCATGCGCCGCCTGATTTGCACCGCGGGAATGATCGCGCTCGGCTGCGTCGCCGTGCTCGCGAACCATTCGCTTGCCACTCCGCAGGACGAGATCAACCTCACCGGCACCTGGACCTGCGACGACGAGGGCACGTACTACGTGCGCCAGATCGGCAAGACCGTCTGGTGGATCGGCATGAGCCCCGACGACGGCAAGACGTGGACCAACACATTCAAGGGAGTCATCAAGAAGGGCGAGATCGTCGGCGACTGGGCCGATGTGCCGCGCGGCGAGAACATGGGCAGCGGCAGCATGACCCTGTCATTCCGCGTCCAGGACGGCAAGGTCGTCGAGCTGCGCCGCGAACGGCTCGTCGGCGACGGCTTCGGCGGCGCCCGCTGGACGCGCAAAGAATGACGTTGAAACCGGCAAGGAAAAGGCGACGCAGGCGCACCGCCTCGGAAGTCGCGATCTGCTCCAGCGGAAGTTTTTCGGGTAGGCCGACGCGTCTGCACAGCTGGACCTCTGCGCTATTCTTGCGAGAATAGCTAGGATGCCGGTTCGCGCCTCCACCGACGAAAGGACCGCCTCGTGGCAACCGTGACTCCTGCCCATTCGCCGTTCCTGACCGATTTCGACTTGCACCTCTGGTCCGAGGGCACGCACTACCGCGCGTACGAAAAGCTCGGCGCCCACCTTACCGAGCAGGACGGTCTGGCCGGCACCCATTTCGCCGTCTGGGCGCCCAACGCGCGCGAGGTCGCGGTCATCGGCGATTTCAATGGCTGGGACCCGGCGCCTTCTTCCTCCACCAGCGCGGCGTCTCGGGCATCTGGGAAGGCTTCGTTCCCGGCGTCGGCCAGGGCGCCCTCTACAAGTACGCCATCACCTCGAATCATCAGGGCTACCGCGTCGTCAAGGCTGACCCGTTCGCCTTCGCTGCGGAGACGCGGCCCAACACCGCGTCCAAGGTCTGGGACATCGGCGGCTACACTTGGCAGGACCAGGAGTGGATGGCCCGCCGCGGCCGGGCCCATGCCTACGACGCGCCGATCGCCATCTACGAGGTCCACCTCGGCTCGTGGATACGCATGCCGGAAGAGGGCAATCGCTGGCTCACCTATCGCGAGCTGGGCCGCAAGCTCGCCGACTACGTCGCCGGCCTGGGTTACACGCACGTGGAGTTTCTGCCGGTCAGCGAACATCCGCTCGACATGTCGTGGGGCTATCAGACATCGGGGTACTTCGCGCCGACCAGCCGCTTCGGCACGCCGCAGGATTTCATGTACCTGGTCGACTGCCTGCACCGGCGCGGTTTGGGCGTGATCCTCGACTGGGTGCCGGCGCACTTCCCGCGCGACGAGTTCGCCCTGGGGTACTTCGACGGCACCCACCTCTACGAGCACGCCGATCCGCGGCTCGGCGCCCACCAGGACTGGGGCACGTTCATCTTCAACTACGGTCGCCGCGAGATCAGCAACTTCCTCATCAGCAACGCGCTGTTCTGGCTCGACCGCTACCACATCGACGGCCTGCGGGTCGACGCCGTCGCCTCGATGCTTTATCTCGATTATTCGCGCAAGGAAGGCGAGTGGCTCGCCAATCGCTACGGCGGTCGGGAAAACCTCGATGCGATCGACTTCCTACGCAAGTTCAATGAGCGCGTCTACGGCGAGTATCCCGACATCCTGACGTTCGCGGAAGAATCGACCGCGTGGGGCGGCGTGTCGCGGCCCACCTACACCGGCGGGCTCGGCTTCGGCTACAAGTGGGACATGGGCTGGATGCACGACACCCTGCGCTACCTCGAGCACGAGCCGATCCATCGCAGGTTCCACCACAATGAGCTGACCTTCCGCATGCTCTACGCATTTACCGAGAACTACGTCTTGCCGCTCTCGCACGACGAGGTGGTGCACGGCAAGCGGGCCCTGTTGTCGAAGATGCCCGGCGACGACTGGCAGAAGTTCGCCAACATGCGGCTGCTCTACGGCTACATGTACACGCAGCCGGGCAAGAAACTGCTGTTCATGGGCGGCGAGTTCGGCCAATGGGACGAATGGGACTCCAACAGCAGCCTGGACTGGCACCTGTTGCAATGGCCGCCGCACCAGGGTCTGCAGCGATTCGTGCGCGACCTGAACACGATCTATCGCGGCCAACCGGCGCTGCACCAGCGCGACAGCGACCCGGCCGGCTTCGAATGGATCGACGCCAACGATTCGGACAACAGCGTGCTGACGTTCATCCGCCGCGGCCGCGAGCCGCACGAGCAGGTCATCGTCGCGTTGAACTTCACGCCGGTGCCGCGCTACGACTATCGCATCGGCGTCTCGCAGGGCGGGCGCTGGGACGAGATTTGCAACAGCGACGCGCCGCTGTATAGCGGCAGCGGCATCGGCAATCTCGGCGGCGTCGACGCGTCCGGCGGCGGTTGGCATGGCCGGCCCTATCTACTCAACGCGACGCTGCCGCCGTTGGGGATGGTGATGTTCAAGCATCATGGGTGAGCTTCCTGTTTACGTTTAGCGCTCGCAGGCCCCGTGGCCGACGCAAACTGCGTCGAGCACGGGGCCTGCGAGCGCTAAGGCGAGCGGCAGGAGTTAACTTACCCTCGCTTGCGCGTCGGGCTTGTGACTGACACAAGCCCGACGTGCAAGCGAGGGTATGCTTTCACCTGCCGATCGCCTAAACGTAAACAGGAACCGCCCCTTGCACCTCCGCGCACCGCCGTGTATGATAGCTCCGGTATTACAAAGTATTTCCACTCACCCGGAGCCATCGCATGAACACCGCTCTCCATCGCCGCCATTTCGTCTGGATCCTCGGCGGCATGCTGCTGCTCGGGATCGGCTTTGTGGGATGCACGCGGGCGCCGGACCCGTGGAAGGACGCGAAGACCGGACAGCAACGCGTCCTCGTGACCTTCCCGCCGCTCTATTGCCTCACGCACGCGGTCGCCGGCGACGACGCTTATGTGCTGTGCTACCTCAGCTCGGTGGGGCCGCACGAATATGAGTTCAATCCCGTCGACGCCGTGAAGGCGCAGGGGGCAAACCTGCTGATCCACAACGGCCTGAACCTGGACGACGAGTTCGTCAAGAAGATCAAGGCCCGGCAGAAGCTGGACATCCTCAGCGTCGGCGCGACCCTCCCCAAGGACATGCTGCAGCCGCTGGGCGACGATGACGATGACGATGAGCACGACAAAAAGGACAAAAAAGACAAGGATAAGCACGAGAAGGAAGAAGAGCATCACCATCACGGCGCCGTCGATCCGCACATCTGGCTCGGGCCGCCGCAGGCGATGGCGATTAGCGACGCCATCGCCAAGAAGCTGGGCGAGATCGATCTGTCCCACGCGGAGGGCTACACCAAGCGGGCCGGCGAGCTCAAGGAAAAGCTCGCGAAGCTGCACGAAGAAGGGAAGGAACGCTTCAAGCACAAGAAGAACAAGAAAGTCCTGACGATGCACGACTCGTTCGGCTACTTCGCCAAGGCGTTCGGCCTGGAGGTCGCCGGCAGCATCGAGCCGCAGCCTAACGTGCCGCCGGACCACGCCCGCCTGGCCAAGCTGGCGAAGCTCAAGAACTTCTTCGTCATCACCTTCGAGCCGCAGTACCCGAAAAAGCAAGCGGAAATGCTGCGGGATTATCTCAAGCGCAACGGCCTGGACGTGCGCCTGACCGAGTTCGATCCGCTGGAGACGGCACCGCTCGGTCCCGACGGCGTCAACCCGGCGCCGACCTTCTATTTCGAAAAAATGCGGGAAAATATCGATAACCTGGCCAAGGCGCTGCCATGAATCCGCTGGTGACGATCGAGGATTTACGCGTGACGCTCGGCGGCCGGCCGATCCTGCGCGGGCTCAACGCCGAACTGGGCCGCGGCCAGATCACTGCCCTGCTCGGCCTGAACGGCTCCGGCAAAACCACGCTGCTGTGCGCCCTGCTCAACGAGGTCCCCTCGGCCGGCCGTATCCGCTTCCACTGCGGGCACGACCACAGCAAGCCGTCGCCGGAGCACATCGGCTACGTGCCGCAGAAACTGCACATCGACATGAACCTGCCATTGACCGTGCGCGACCTGTTCGCCCTCGCCCTGATGCGCCGGCCGATCTTCTTCGGCATCCCCGCAGCCCTTAACCGGCAAATGGAGCAGATGCTCGCCCAGGTCCGCGTGCCGGCCGACCTGCTCGATCGGCCGATGGAAAAGATCTCCGGCGGCGAGCGGCAAAAGGTGCTGCTCGCGCTGGCGCTGCAGCCCAACCCGGAATTGCTGCTGCTGGACGAGCCCGCGGCGGGCGTCGATTTTCAGGATCAGGAGAAGTTCTATGACCTGATCGCCCGGCTGAATCGCGAACGTGGCGTGACGGTGCTGCTGGTATCGCACGACGTGTCGGTCGTGAGCCGGCACGCGCATCACGTGCTGTGCATGCGTGACGGCAACGTGCGCTGCCAGGGATGCCGGCGGAGATCATGAGGCCGGAGATGCTCGAGGAGGTTTTCGGGGCGAACCGGACGCTCTATCCGCACACGCATTAAGATGCCCAAGCCCGCAGGCGAGTCTTCGAGCCTGCGGGGTAACCCCAGGGTTACCCCCCGCAGGCTCGAAGACTCGCCTGCGGGCTTGAAGGCCGACCTCGCTCAATGATTGAGCAAAAACTCTGGACTGTTGAGCAGCGCCCAGTACACGTCCTCGAAAGCGCGCTCGACGTTGCGCGATGGGCCGCCGCCTTCGACGTAGGGGACGAGGCGATCATACTCCGCCTCGCGCGGCGGACGGGACAGCACCATCATGAACAGCGACTCAATCTTTTTCTTCGTTGCCGTGCCCTGGTGCACCAGCGTCCGCAGGTCCTTGTTGGCGTCGACGCGGGTTCGGTCGTTCATGAACTTGCCGTTCATCATGAATAGCGCCTGCAGGATGGAGGTCTGCGGGTCGTAGCGGCGATCCTGGGTGCCGAACTTGGCGAGGAACTGCCCCTTGGGCGTGTTGTTCATCGCGAAGGGATTGCCGTTGAAGCGCGGATCGTAGGTGTTGTTGTGGACCGGGTCCGAATTGCGCGTCGCCGCCTCGAAGCTGTCGTAGATCTGCTCGGGCGTGAGACTGCGGATCGGCATGCGAATGAACAGGTGGTAATCTTCCTTGGTGGCGAGCTCGGGGCCGCCGCTGCTGCGCTGGTACGCCCGGGTGTGTACCAGAGCGCGGATCAGGAACGTCTGGTCGAATTTGTGCGCGACCAGCTCCTGGGCCAGCTTGTCCAGCAGTTCCGGATGCGTGACCGGGCTGTCGTCGTTGGGCTCGATGATCGGCTCGAGCAGGCTGACGCCGAAGAAGTACGCCCACAGGTGATCGGCCATCGCCCGAGCGAAGTAGGGATTGTCCTTCGAGGTCATCCATTCGGCCAGCACCTTGTGCGCATCGGTGAAGGCGCCCCAGTTCGGCTCCTGGCCGTTGAGGTACTTCGCCTTGACCACCTTGTTGACCTCTGGGATCACGATTTCCCGGCCAGGCGTAAAGCTGACCTGCTTGGCCCCCTTGGGTTGCGGGACCGGCTGGCCGAAGCCGTTCTGGCCTGAGTAAAACGCGGCGAACTCCCAGAACTGCTCGCGCGACCACTTCGCGAACGGGTGCTTGTGGCACTGGGCGCACTCGATCTTCACGCCCAGGAAGACACGCGCACTGGCGCCGGCCAGATTCTCAGCCTTGCCCTCGTTGACGACGAAGAAGGCGGACGGCGTGATCGGATTGCCGCCGGGGCCGCCGAAGCCGGGCTGGAATTGGTTGCCGTTGTTCTGCGCGGTCAGGATCTGTGTGGTGAGCGCGTTGAGCGGCGTGTTCTTCTTGATCCGGTCCTCCAGCCATGCCTCGAACTGCGGATAGAAAAACTGGAACTGCTGGTTCGACGAGCGGCCGATGATCGTGGTCCGCCAGAAATTGGCGAAATGCTTGGCGGACAGGTCGCTGGCGAGGTAGCGCTCGACCGCGTCCCAGCGCTTGTCGGGCCGCTTGTTGGTGGGGTCGATGAAGTCGCGAATGTCGAGCAATTCGGGCACTCGACCGATAAGGTCGAGGCTGAGCCGGCGATAGAAGATGGCGTCCTCGGCGAGCGGCGCCGGCTGAACGTCGAGCTTCTTCCATTGCCGTTCGAGGTAGTCGTCGATCCACTTGCTGAGTTTGAGGACGTCTTCCTTGTAGCCGGGCGCGGCGGGGCCCTGCGCCTGGCCGAGGCCGGCAAACAAGGCGATCGCCAGGCAGCCCACAAGCACGATTCCCAGTGGCCGGCAATACATAGTCAAGGCCTCCGTCGGGTCAGTGCAGCAGATGCAGAACCATAATACAGACGAACGAGCCCCCCTGGTCGAACATTCGGCGCGGGGGTGAATTCCCAAGCCGCGGGGTGAGCGCAGCGAACCCCGCGGGTCCGCCGACCGCTCATTTCTCCGCGGCGGCCTTGATCTTCTTCAGCGCCGCATGCGCCGCCTCGCGCAGCGTGGCGCGGGCATCGCCCTGGGCGATTTCCTGCAGCACCGGAACAACCTTCGCCGCGACCGTGCCCAGCTCGCCCAGCTCCTGAATCGCGGCCAGGCGGTTCTCCGCGGCGTCATCGTCCTGGGCTAGCTTCGCCAGCACCGTCACCGCGTCGGCGTGCGCCGGCGCCAACGCCGCCGCCGAGCGCATCAGCGGATAGCGGGTCGCGCTATCGCCCTTGCGGTCGTCCAGCGTCTTCTTGATCTGCGGCCACGCCGGGCTCGACTTGTCACCGAGCTGGCCCAGCGACGCCGCGGCGGTGCGGCGCAGCTCCGGTGGGCCATTCTCCAGCGCCTGGCCCAGCGCCTGCACGGTCGCCGGATCGTCACCACCGAGCCGGCCCAGTCCCTCGGCCGCCGCCTGCCGCACGGCGAGGTTCGCATTGTTCTCGCCGAGCGCCGCGATCAGCGCCGGAGCAGTACCCCTGTCGTCCTTGCCCCAGAGACTGATTACCTGCAGCGCGTAGACGCGTGTGAAGCGATCGGCGGCGGTGTCCTTCGCGACCTCGATCAGTTCCGGCACCGCGGCCGTCGCCGGCTCGCCGATGTTCTTGAGCGTCTCCGCCGCCGCCCGGCGCGTGCCCTCGTGCTTGTCCTTGAGCGCCTTGGCGAGAGCGGGTACCTGGCCGTCGGCGATCTTCGCGAGCTTGCCGCCCAGGGCGGTCGCCGACGCCTGACGGACTAGATCGTACTTGTCGTTGATAAGTCGTTCGCCCAGCGCGTCGGGGGAGCCCTTGGCGTCGGGACCCATGCGGCCGAGCAGGATGGCGATTTCGCGGCGAATCTCCGGCTCCGGATCCTCACGCAGTGCTTCGTACAACCCAGCGGTCACGCCGTTGACCTTCGGCCCGATCGTCTCCAGGGCGAGCAGCGAGATGCGCCGCAGCTTGGGCTCCTTGTGCTCGCGCAGGATCTTGACCCATTCCCCGGCCGACTTACCCGCAAACTCGCCGCCTCCGCCGCCGCGGACGGCATTGCCCAGGACGCCGAAGAGCATTGTCGCCAGAAGCAATCGCCGACCGGTCATCGCGCCGACCTCCGCGTTGTGTGGTGCGAACCGTTCGTGGGGCAGGCGTCCGGCCTGCCACTGGCGGCAGGCGGGACGCCTGCCCCACGACACTGCATCGCCCATGATACACGAACCGGCAGCGCTTCTCCAACAGATTGTACCGCATTCGCACGGTGCCTGGGTTGCCGGGCTGACCTTGACGCGCCGCGGCAAGCGCCGATATTTATAGGATTTGGACAACCGTACGTTGCCCCCGTCGAAGCCCGCGGCCGTTTGGGCGGCCCGGGCTGGTTTTTTGTGGCATCGGCCGGGCAGGACGAACCCGCGCCACATTGGGGAATCGCATGGCCTCTACCTGTGTCGTCGGTCTGCAGTGGGGCGACGAGGCCAAGGGCAAGATCGTCGACCTGCTCACCGCCGACCACCACATTGTGGTCCGCTACAACGGCGGCGCCAACGCAGGCCATACGGTGGTCAAGGGCGGCAAGACCTACAAGCTCTCGCTCTTGCCGACCGGCATCCTCTCGCCGCACATGCGGGCCGTCATCGGCAACGGCGTCGTCGTGAACCCGGTGCGCTTCCTCGAAGAGGTCCATTCGCTGCAAGCCGCTGGTGTCGCGGTCGGCGAGCACAACCTCGCCGTCAGCGATCACGCCCACCTGATCTTCCCCTATCACGTCGAGGAGGAACGCCTCGGCGAAGCGGACGCCGGAGCGGCGATCGGCACCACCGGCCGCGGCATCGGTCCGTGCTATGCCGACAAGGTGATGCGCTCCACCGGCATCCGCGTCGGCGAATTGCTCTATCCCGATCACCTGCGCGAACGCCTCCGCCAGATTGTGCCGCGCAAGAACGCGATGCTGCGCGCGCTCTTGCCCGCCGCCCGCACCTTCGACGCCGCCGCGCTGTGCGACGAGTACCTCGGCCACGCCCAGGCGATGCGGCCCTACATCAAGAACACCACGCGGCTCTTGCATCAGGCCCTGGCCGAGAAGAAGCGGCTGTTATTCGAGGCCGCCCAGGGCAGCCTGCTCGATGTGGACCATGGCACCTATCCGTACGTGACCAGCTCGAACAGCTCGACGGCGGGTGTCTGGAGCGGCTCGGGCGTGCCGGCGCGGAACCTGACGCGCATCGTCGGTGTCATCAAGGCGTACACGACTCGCGTCGGCCGTGGCCCGTTTCCGACCGAGCTGACCGACGGCCCCGACGGCCTCGGCGAGAAGATTCGCAAGACCGGCCGCGAGTACGGCACGGTGACGGGCCGTCCGCGCCGCTGCGGCTGGTTCGACGCCGTCGCGGTGCGCTACACGGCGGCGCTGGGCGGCGCCGACGAATTGGCGGTGATGCTGCTCGACGTCCTGAGCGATCTGGACGAATTCAAGATCTGCACCACGTACGAGCTGGACGGCGCGAAGGTCGCCGACTTCCCGGCGGACGCGTTCCTGCTGGAGCGCTGCAAGCCGGTGTACGAGACGCTGCCGGGCTGGAAGAAGGAGATCGGGCACGCCCGCAAGCCCAGCGAGCTGCCGCACGCGGCGCGGAGGTACGTGGATCGGATTGCGGAGCTGATCGGGTTGCCGGTTACAATAGTGTCAGTGGGGCCGGACCGGGAGCAGACGATCATGTGTAAGTAAAACCTTTGTTAGCGCCATGCAATTTCGCGCCGAAGAATACTATCAGGCGAGCCTGGAGCGCATGCGGCAGGCCCTGCAGATTCAGCGGGAGAAGGGCAACTCGGCATGGGCGATGTATTGTGGCGGCCTAGCGGTGGAGTGCATGCTGCGTGCCCACCGCTGGACGCGCGATACGAGCTTCGAAGGGCGGCACGACTTGGCGGAGTTGTTCAAGGGCAGCGGCATGCTCCTCAAGAACGACGAGTACATGCGCGAACGCGGCGCGTCCGAAGACGACATTGATGCGTCGAGTATGGAACTGCGGGCAGCAATAAATGAGGTCGGGACTTTATGGCACAACAACCTGCGTTACGCCTCCGAGGCGAGCCTCAAGGCACACCTGAAACGCCTCGGACGGCTGCGCGGCAGCAAAGGGGACCCACTAAGACGCAACACGCGGTCCCTCCTGACAGCCGCGCAAACGGTGACCCGAGTGGGCACGCAACTCTGGATCTCAGGCAGAAGATCGCCCAAGCGTTGAAAAGCGCCGTGCCCGATGCATGCATCCGACTGGACGTTGACGCTGACGGCGTCCTGGGAGAGGTCGTTTCGCCTCGATTCAAGCGAATGTCTAGCGCCGCTCGAACTCGCTTTATTGACGACCTGCTGCGCCACCCGTCGGTGGGGCTTAGCCTGCTGGACCGGCGTCAAGTCGTCCTGATAAGCGCACATACGCCTGAAGAATTCGATTGGGTGGGCCGGCGTATTCAAGTCTCCCGCGTACGCGAACGGGCTGGCGGAGCCGTAGAAGTGGTGGTTTTCGGCCACTTGTCGGACGCGCAACATGTTCGCGAGGCCGTCAATGGGCGCAGTGGTGTTCGCACAACGGAACCCAAGCCGGTGGACTGCGCTCCAGGTGTTTTGATATCGTTCCGTGCGAAAGGGACCGCGACAAAGCCGCTGACGCGTGACAAGGTGCTTCGCCTGCTCAAGGGCGACACGTTTATCGAATTGTTGCCGAACGCGTGAGGGGCATGTACCGGAGTCCCCATGATTGCTAACGACCAGGGACTGAACGTTACCCTGGAAAGAATTCAGCGGTTCCAGGCCCAGGTGGCCCATCTGCGCAGAGTGGAAACGAATCCCACGAACTACCACCTATCTTCGTCGGGCTTCCTGGCGGAGATCGACCGAATGCAGCTGGAGGTGCGTGAGTATCTCTCGTTTCACCCCGCCGAGTTGGCCGCGAGTCCTTGAAGTGAGCCGTTTCCGGAGACTCGAAATATGAGCTGGCGTGCGGGCGCGACCCTGTTCCGCGATATGTGGCCGCTCATTCAGACCCACGTTCCGGACAGGGAGTTTAGGGCAGAATTCATGCGGCACTTGATCGATTTCTTCCAGAGTTGCGACATGGACGGAACCGACCTGCGGCGCATTCACCCAGAGATTGACCAGGCGCTCGACGAGCTTGGTGTCAGCGAAGGATAGGGGGCGAACGCCCGCACGGCCCCAAGCGAGCGCTAAACGTAAACAAGCAACCGGAGGACAATGGACTTGTCACCACCCACCTTGACCCCCGACACGCTGCAGCGTCTCGCCGACGCGGGACTGGATCCGGCACGCCTGCCGCGGCACGTCGCCGTTATCATGGACGGCAATGGCCGCTGGGCGCAGCAGCGCGGACTGCCGCGCGTCGAGGGGCACAAGCGCGGCGTGCAGTCGGTGCGCGGCACCATCGAGGAGTGCTGCCGGCTCGGCATCGAGCAGCTCACCCTGTTCTGCCTCAGCACCGAGAACTGGAAGCGGCCGCAGGAGGAAATCGACTTCCTCATGCACCTGCTCCGCGAATATCTGATCCTCGAGCGGACCGAGATCATGGAGCAGAACATCCGCTTCACGGTCATCGGCCGGCGCGAGGGGCTGCCGCCGCACGTGCTCGCGGAGATGGACGAGAACATTCGCGTCAGCAGCAAGAACACGGGCATGGTGCTGTGCCTCGCGATCAATTACAGCGGGCGGACCGAGATGGTCGATGCGGTCCGCGTCCTGGCCGAGCGGGCCCGGGGCGGTGAACTGCAGCCGGACGATATTGACGAGAACGTCGTCAGCGAGGCGATGTACACGGCAGGGATGCCGGACCCCGATCTGCTGATCCGCACCGCCGGCGAGATGCGTATCAGCAATTTCCTGCTCTGGCAGATTTCGTACGCCGAATTGTGGGTGACGCCGAAGTGCTGGCCGGACTTCGACGAGGATACGCTGAAGGAGGCGCTGCGCGACTTCGCCCAGCGCGAACGGCGGTTCGGCGGGCTGAAGGGCTGATCGAATGCTGACGACGCGCCTGTGGATGGGCTCGCTGCTGATCGTCCTGGCCGTCGGCATGCTGCTCGCCGATGAGCATCTTCCTCCGTGGTATCCGTTCCTGTTCGTCTTCGTGGTCGGCCTGGCGCTGGCCGCGTGCCGGGAGTGTGTGCTGCTGCTCGGTCCCGCCCGGGCTCCGCAGGTTCCCCTGTGTTACCTCGGCGTCCTCGGCCTGGGGCTTGCCAACTGGCTCGTACATCTCCCAGCTTCTCGGCCCGAGCCGTGGCCGTGGCTGCTGGCTATCCTGACTGGACTGGTGCTGGTCGTTTTCTTATATGAAATGGCCCAATTCACAGGATCGGGCCGATCCGTTGAACGGATGGCCCTGACTCTGTGGGTGGTGATGTACCTGGGCCTGTTGCCCTGTTTCTTCGCTCAGCTCCGCTGGCTCGTGCCGGCGAGCAGCGCGACGGTTGCCCTGGCGATGGCGATCTTCGTGCCGAAGTCTTGCGACATCGGGGCGTACTTCACCGGGCGCTTGCTCGGCCGGCACAAGATGGCGCCGGTGCTGAGCCCGAAGAAGACGTGGGAAGGAGCGGCCGGCGGCTTGGCGGCGGCGGTCGTGGCGGCGGCGGCGATCGACCGGCTCGGACCGGCGGCGCTGCTGCGACGAGAATGGTTGCTGGAGATCGGTTTCGGTTTGACGGTCGGTTTGGCGGGCATGCTGGGCGACCTTGCCGAGTCGCTCATCAAGCGCGATTGTCAGCGCAAGGACGCCTCGCACGCCGTCCCCGGTTTCGGCGGCGTGCTCGACGTGGTGGATGCGGTCGTCTTCGCCGCGCCCGTCGCCTATGGCTGGTTGACCCTGATTCGGCTGACGGACACTCCATGAACGACGAGACCTCCTTGAGCTTGACCCTGACCCTGGCCGACCGCGAGGAGGCCGTGCATCTATTTGGCCTGCGCGACCACAACCTGCGCATCGTCAAGGAAGCCTTCCCCGAGTTGAAGATCATCGCCCGCGGCGACACGATCCAGATCAACGGCCCGACGGCGCAGGTCGAGCGCGCCGAACGTACCTTCACGCAGCTGCGGCAAATGCTGCAGCAGCAGGGCAGCCTCAATCCGGAAAACGTCCGCACGGCCGTCGCCGTCGCCGGCCGCGAAACCGAGCCGGCGCCTGCGGGTCCGCCGCCGCCGTTGCCCGCCATCGCCGGCAGCCGACACGTTCGCCCGCGCACGCCGGGCCAGGCGAAATACGTCACCGCCATGCGCGAGAACGACGTGGTGCTCGCGATCGGTCCCGCGGGCACGGGCAAGACCTATCTGGCCGTGGCGATCGCGGTGACGCTGTTGCGCCAGGGCGCGATCAAGAAGATCGTCCTGGTGCGCCCCGCGGTCGAGGCCGGCGAAAAGCTCGGCTTTCTGCCGGGCGACATCGCGGCGAAGATCAATCCGTATCTGCGGCCGCTGCTCGACGCGCTCAACGACATGATGGAGCCCGAGCAGGTTAAGCGTTACATGGAAAACGACATCATCGAAATTGCCCCGCTCGCTTTCATGCGTGGCCGTACACTTAACTCCGCGGTCATCATTCTCGACGAAGGCCAGAACACGACCGTGCCGCAAATGCAGATGTTCCTGACGCGCATGGGGCACGGCTCAAAGATCATCGTTACCGGCGACATCACGCAGGTCGACCTGCCCAAGAACATGCGCAGCGGCCTGATCGATGCGGTGCGCCGGCTGGAGAACCTCGAGCACATCGGCATCATTCACCTCGGCGAGCAGGACATTGTACGGCACCCGTTGGTCCAGCTAATCGTCAAGGCTTATGAGGAAGATAAGCCGCGAAGGAGACGGAGCGACGGATAGTTTATGTTTGGACCCGTCAAGAAGCTGGCGCGTTTGGGCCAGTGGAAGGGCCGTAAACGCTCGACCCGACAGGAACCGTTTTTTCGCCGCCTCGGCCAGCGCCGCGTGCTGTTGCGCATCGGCGTGGTCTGGCTGACCACGACGGTGGTCACGGTGCTGGCGACCTGGTGGGGCGAGCCGATGTCTTATCGGCGCGGCGCGATCTATCGTCACGATTTCCGCGCCCGCGTCGATTTCGAGATCGTCAACCACATCGCCTCGCCCGACGCCGAGCCCGGCCGGCCCGTGCGGTCGGACAAGCGCGAATTGCCCAAGCTGAGCAAGTACGAGCGCGGCTTGCTGCTGGTCGAACGCGGGCAGCCGATCCAGGAACGGCAGCTTGAATTGCTCAAGGCGGAGCATAACGCCTTTCTCGATAGCGAAACTCCGGAAGACTTGCTCAGACGCGGCATCGCGCTGTTCCTGATCTTCAGCCTGCTCACCGGCTCGGTGGTGATCTATTCCGCCCGCTTCCAGACGAGCCTCGCGGGCAATCTGCCGATGATCGCCGGCGTCTGCGTGCTGGTGTTCGTGACCGGCGTTGCGGGCACCGCGCTCAACCAACCGCCGTGGCACGCGGGCCTGTTGCCGCTCACCTTCACGGCGATGGTGCTGACGCTGGCGTACAATCCGCAGTTCGCGCTGATGATGTCGTTCGCCTTGTTGCTGGGCCTGACCGTGGTGCAGGGTACGGCGATTGAGCCGCTGCTTGTGCAAATGGGCGGCCTCGCGACGGCAATCCTGCTGCTGCGCAACGTCCGCACCCGTACGCAGCTCGTGCAGGTCGCCACTTTCGCAGGCGTGGCGTACTTGGCGATGACGATCGCGACCGGCCTGTTGAGCTGCCAGTACGCTTCGCTGATCGTCGTCAACGCGCTCCGCAACTGCATGTGGGGCGCGCTCGCCGGTTTCGTGCTGA
Source organism: uncultured Gemmataceae bacterium (assembly GCA_963834865.1). Taxonomy (GTDB): domain Bacteria; phylum Planctomycetota; class Planctomycetia; order Gemmatales; family Gemmataceae; genus CAWIDK01. The sequence goes on along the minus strand of CAWIDK010000003.1, from coordinate 224,401 downwards.
CCGGCCTGTTGCCCATCGTCGAGCGCTGCTTCGGCATCGTCACCGACATCAGCCTGCTCGAACTGGCCGACGGCTCGCACCCGCTCCTGCAAGAGCTGGTCCGCCGTGCCCCGGGCACCTACACGCACAGCATCACCGTGGCGACGCTCGCCGAGGCCGCCGCCGAGGTGATCGGCGCCAACCCGCTGCTGGTGCGCGTCGGCAGCTACTTCCACGACGTTGGCAAGATGCTCAAGCCGCAGTACTTCATCGAGAACCAGTCCGGCGAGAACCGCCACAACGACCTGGAGCCCGCCCTGAGCACGCTGGTCATCATCGGCCACGTCAAGGACGGCCTGGCGCTGGCGCACCAGTACAACCTGCCGCGGCCGATCATTGACTTCATCGCCCAGCACCACGGCACGACGCTGGTGGAGTATTTCTACCGCGAGGCGATGAAAATGCAGGAAATGACCGGCAGCGGCGCCGACCTGGAGGCATGCTTCCGCTATCCCGGTCCGAGGCCGCAGACGCGCGAGAACGGCATCCTGATGCTCGCCGACGCGGTCGAGAGCACAAGCCGTTCGCTGTCGAGTCCGACGCCCGGCAGCCTGCGCAAGATGGTACACGACCTGTTGATGAAACGCCTGCTCGACGGCCAATTCGAGGAGAGCGGCCTGAGCCTGACCGAATTGCACCGGATCGAGGAGAGTCTGAGCAAATCGCTGATCGCGCTGTTTCACGCGCGGATCAAGTACCCCGAGGTCGATCCGCCGCCGGCGAAGGCGGCGTAGCCATTTTTTCGCTGCTGCGCAATCAATGCAGCGCCTTAGTCCCGGTCGGACGTAAGTCCTGGGATTAGCCTACGCAACAGGATTGAGTCCCGGAAGGGACGGTAGAGCAAGCGCCGGGCGTGCGTTTCTGCCGTCCCTACCGGGACTCGCCGCGGTCGAACAGCGCCACATCGACCTGGACGACGACGAGATCGCCGGGGCCGAAATCGCTCAGGCCGGCGCGGCAGACGATGCCGCCGGCGCCCAGCTCGGCGGTGACTTCCTCCCCGCCGATCGCGCTGCTGCCGGCCGCCGGGTCCGCGGTGCGCGTCAGGGTCGCGCGGACGGCCGTCGTGGTGAGAAAACACGCGGCCGGCCCCCGCGCGGCTGCGAGCGGCACGCATTGCTCCTGCGTCTCCGTGCCCGTGAGCCGAAACTCGAACGTGCGCGTCAACCGCGGTTGGGCCGGCGTCCGCGCGGGCGGCGGCTCGGCGTGAACGGCCCGCGGGCCCTCCACGGATGCACCGGTCGCGTCGTAATAAAAGGTGGACGTTTCGCGGCCGACACAGGTCATGCCGCTCTCCCCGTCGTACGTAAAGGTGGTTACGGATCCCAACGGATCGCGGTAGGAATCGTGGCTCGGATCGCTGCTCATGGAAGCCCTCGCATGGTGGTTGTGGCCAATCCGCAAACTGCCCCCACGGTCACGGTCATCGCTCGTGCCTTGAATCGAGATCCCAGCGGCGGTTACGGAAGCCGCAGTGCTGCCGGATGCACGCGCCTCCGCAGCCGGTACCAATTTTCTCGCAAATCAATTAGCTGCCGGAGGAGCGTGAACGGCGCTCGACTTCCCCCCGAAATACTCTGAATGTCCCGGGGTCCGAGCCCGGGGTCCGAGGCGGATTCCTTCTCCGGGCCCTTTTCCAGGCTGCCCTTGCCGGGGCTTGCCGGGGCCGATCAGCGTCGGGCTCGCTTGTCGAATCTCGGAGGCCCGTGGCCATAAGTTAGACTATCAACCCTGGTCCGCCATTGATTTTTCTCAAAAAAGAACGTACCTAAGATATCGCACTTCAGCCCATCCTCATACGCAACAATGAGAGAGAACCGCTTAAGTGCAGGACACAAGCAAAACTCCCCTATCGTAAATTGGTCGGCCTCGGCAACCGGCTGGTTCGTCCGCAGGCCCTGAATGCGTACTGGATCGACAAGTAGCAACATGATAAAGTCAGCGTCATTCGGTGGCATCGCTATGTCACGTTTTTCGAGCGAGCTAACGAGGTGCGCCGGGCCGTTTCCACATCAAGGGTCGGGGCCGGTTCATCCTCCTCTAATTTCACTTCGGGAATTGTACGCGGATTATCGCGCCGCTGTTGGCACGCAGGCGCGACTCCCAGAACAAGAATCATTAAGAACTTGACAGATTGCGTTGATGGCATGCTACCTTTCCTTTCATAATTTCAGGTTCTTAATGGCGTTGGTGAAATCCTTCACCCAGCCGTATTCATAAAGGGTCTGGTTGTTGGCAAGCTGGGTTAGTATTTGCAACCCGCTAGGCGGGCTTGCCTGGTAATACTCTATAATGCGCCCCTGGTTCACCGTAATGCCGTTGGGTCCTACTTGGATCCAGGACTTGTTAAAATATGATGGTGGGATGATGGCAAACGGCCTGCTTACCGCGAATGATGCGCCAAGGGACCCACTAAGGCATGTGCCCCCTAGCTAATATCTGCCGCTTTTCGTGGTGGAAACGGTAGAGGAATTCGCCTCCTCGAGTACAAAAGAAAACCGTGCTCCTCGAGAGCACGACGGATCGCGATACGGTCCAGGGCGCGAGCATCGCGCTCGCTCAACGGTCCTTCGGTTGGCCAGCCGCCCTGGTGGCGGGCCTCAAGTCGCGCCTGTTCCACCGCGACGCCAAAGAGCGTTCGCAGCGCCGGCGTAGTCGGTTGTCGGGCATTCCATAGCTCGTCGGGAGTCGGTCCACTGGGGCCCCGCGGTCGCGCGGTGGCGTTCGCCTCCAGCCGCGCCGCGGCGATATGGTCCCAGCGCCAGCAGGCGCCGCGACCGGCGCGGCTGGCGTGTTCGGCGGTCCGACTTTTCAAAGAACCGATGCCCGCTTCGATGGCCCCATTATACTGTGGCGTGTACGGCGGCGAATACAGCGACAGGACCTGCCACTGCTCGAAAAAAGCCACCAAGGCGTCGGCGCAAAACGGAGAACCGTTATCCGTTTTCAGCACCAGCGGCGCACCGTACTGGCAAAACAGCGGCGTTAGCGCCAGGATGGTTTCGGCCGCGGTCGGTTCGCGCAGCGGCTGCCACAGCAGCTGCGCCGCTGGCCAGGTCGCGCACCGCCAGGAGATAGGGATAGATGCCGTCGATGGGAATCGGCGGCTCGGCGACGTCCATCGCCCAGACGGTGCCGGGGACCTGCCAGTGCAAGACGCAGAGCGGCTGCTGGTGGCGTTGACGCCAGACACGCCGGTAACGATGCACCAGATCGGCCAGCTCGGCGCGAGCCATGCGTGGGAAGAGCGTGTGCAGCGTCGGGACGCCGCGGCGCGGGCCGAGCTCGTCGAGCAGGGCGATCACTTCATTGCGCTCGCTGGGCGCCGTGCGAAGCACCGTCCGTCCCAGCATCGACACCCGCAGCCGCGCTTGCTCGACGTTGCAACACCATTGCCGCAGCGTCCGCGGCGCCAAGCGCAACAACTCGGCGATCGCCGCCGGCCGCCAGCCTTGCGCCTGCGTCCACTGGCACAAATCGACGACGTGCGTCCGCAAGCGCTGCTCGCGTTCGCGCCGCTGCCTTTGCCGCGCCGGGCCACGCCGGTTCGCGATGGTGGGCTCGGGCCGCGACCGCTCCAACAGTTCTTCGAGACGCTTCATGTGTTCATGTGTTCCGTTTCTTCCCAGGCGGCCGGGCTCGCGGGCTCGGCCGCCGCTGTGTCGTTTTTTTTTCCGGCTCCGGCTCCTGCACCACGCGCGCCAGCGTCAGCACGATTTCCTCGCGCGCCTGCGTCGCCCGCAACTCGACTTCTTTGGCGGCCAATGGCGCTTCGAGGGCGTGCAGTTGCTCCTGCTCCGGTGAAGGCGTCCGCGGCGGCCGGCCCGGCTTGCCCGGTTCCAGTCCCGCCAGCGCCGCGACAATCGCCTCATCACGCAACTGGTGGAACCGCTGCTCGCAGATGCCCAGGCGCTGACACGCCTCGTGCACGCGCAGTTGGCCGGTCATCACCTCCAGGATCGTCTGGAGCCGGCGCTTCGCCTCGGCCGATCCATCGAATCGTTCCACATACTCCGGGCCCGCGGGGCGTCGTCCACGCATGGTGCTTCCCTCCTGGATGCGAGCTTCCGAACGATCGCCACGGGGCGCTGTGCGTCGCGCGCTGGCGTCGCCGGGGCGTTGGCGTCGTGCGGCGTGCCGCGCGCCGGCGGGGTCGCCGTGTCGGCACTGGGGTGGCGCGGGCGCCGGGGGTTAATTGCTCGTCGGACATGAGTCCTCCCTTTCTGCGGGGTATTCCCGCAAGTTGAGAGGAGACAATTCCTCTAGACGATTAAGCCGCCAAAGTGGCAGGTAATTCGGGAAGGGGGACAGCGATAACGATGACGTGTGCCTGGTCGTCAAGGACATGGGCGTCGGCACGTTCTACCAGGGGCAGACCGCGCAGGCGGACATCGCGCAGGTGGGCCGGCTGCCGCACGCGCCGGCGATCGAATACATCGCCGAGGAATTGAGCGACGAGCAGATGGCGGGGCTGTACCGGGCGTGCGATGTCGTGGTGCAGCCGTACCGCGGCGAGGGTTTCTGCTTGCCGGCGGCGGAGGCGATGGCGAGCGGCAAGCCGCTCATCGTGACCGGCCGCGGTCCGGTGCTCGATTACGCCACCGACGAGACGGCGTACCTGCTGACCTCCACCGTCGTGCCGTTCGACAGCAAGCGCGTGGGCGAAGTAGAGACGGTGGACACGCCGTTCTGGGCCAGTCCGAATCAGGACATGCTACGGCTGCTGTTGCGGCATGTCTACGAGCATCCGGACGAAGCGCGCGAGCGCGGGGCCAGGGCACGCGAACACGTGCGCGGGCGGCTGACATGGGCCCAGGCGGGCGATTGCGGAGACGCGACTGGCGGCGCTGAGTAGGTCCGGCTTGCCGAGCGGGACCTTGACGCTTCCAGGGACGGATGAACACGCCGAAGCAACCTGCGCCGAGATTACGGCGCTGCCAGGTCCGGCTCGGCAAACCGGACCTACTGGCTGCGCCGAGATGGCGGCGCTGCCAGGTCCGGCTCGGCAAGCCGGACCTACTGGCTCCTGGGTCTGACGTATCGCGTGATGGGCAAGCTCGCCGAGGCGCGGGACTTCTTCCGGCGAAGCCTGCGTGCCTCGCCGGTGGGCGACTCGATTGTGCGCAAGCTGTATGCGGCAATCACGTACTGCGAGTGCGAGCTGGGCCGCAAAGGCGAGGCGCTCCGCTGCGGCCGCCCAGGCGCTGCGCGACGTGCTGGCGCTGGATCCGGGTAACGCCGAGGCGCGCCAAAACCTGGCAGTCCTTCTCAAGGACCGGCCCTCGGCAGCGTAAAGTGGTGTCTGGCAACGCTCGCCGGCATGTCTGGCATGTCTGGCATGTCTGGCATGTCTGGCATGTCGTGCCGGTCTTGGCAAGTCGTGTGCGACGGGCGGCGCATGCCGAAAATCGGGTGTGCCTTGCCAGCCCGAAACGACCTTGGCGACCACGAGAGTTCCCGAACATGGCCGGCGATTCGGCACCATCCAGGTGCCAAACTGGGACGCAACGGTGAAATGTGGACGTATCGCTCGTGCCGATATCGTTTTGGCTTCACGGAAGCCTCCCGCATTGCAGTTGCGGGGGCTCCTATACGCCCGACCCAGGCCCACGTAAGATGGACGGCGGCTACCGGCCTGGAGCCGCCGATGAGTGAAGTCACCCACATCCTGTCCGCGATCGAACAGGGCGATCCGCACGCTGCCGAGCAATTGTTGCCGCTGGTCTACGAGGAGCTGCGCAAGCTGGCGGCGGCGAAGCTCGCTCAGGAAAAGCCAGGCCAGACGCTCCAGGCCACGGCCCTCGCCCACGAGGCCTACCTCCGGCTGGTGGACGTCCAGACGGCGCCGCACTGGAACAGCCGCGGCCATTTCTTTGCCGCGGCGGCCCAGGCCATGCGGCGAATTCTCGTGGAAAACGCTCGGCACAGGCCGGCGGCGCGTCCCCCTCGACGGCCTGGAGCTCGCGGTGGACCTGCCCGTTGACAACCTGCTTGCTCTGGATGAGGCCCTGACGGCCCTCGCCGAGCGCGACCCCCCGCTGGCCCAACTGGTGCAGTTGCACTGCTTCGCCGGCCTGTCCATCGAGCAGGCGGCCGAAGTCCTCAATGTTTCGCCGCGCACGGCGTACCGCGATTGGGCCTTCGCCCGCGCCTGGCTCTACCGCGCGCTCCGCGGCACCGAGCCGCCCGCCGAAGCCTGATCGTCGCGGAATATCTTTCCTTTCATTGGCAGTCGCGGCCTGCTGCCGTCGCACTGGATAATAGAAGCAGCTTGGGGAGGGCGTACGCATGAGTGCCGCCGGCAATGACGTCAAGAGCATCTTCGGCCAGGTGCTGGCCCTGACCTCGGCCGCGGAGCGTGCAGCGTTCTTGCAGCAGGCGTGCGGCAGCGATCGCGAGAAGCAGGCGGAGGTCGAATCGCTGCTCCAGGCCTATCGGGACGCCGGCGCCTTCCTGGACGAGCGCAGTCCGTGCCCAAACGCCGCCGCCGACCTGCGCATCACCGAACGGCCCGGCACGGCGATTGGCCCATATCGGCTGCTGGAGCCGATCGGCGAAGGCGGCATGGGCATCGTCTTCCTTGCCGAGCAGCACGAGCCGATCCAGCGCCGGGTCGCGCTCAAGGTCATCAAGCCCGGCATGGACTCGCGGCAGGTCATCGCGCGCTTCGAGGCGGAGCGCCAGGCGCTGGCGCTCATGGGTCACCCCAACATCGCCAAGGTGCACGACGCCGGCACCACCACCAGCGGCCAGCCCTATTTCGTGATGGAGTTGTGCCGCGGCGTGCCGATCACCGACTACTGCGACCAGCACGGCCTCGACACGCGTCAGCGGCTGCACCTCTTCGTGACGCTCTGCCAGGCGGTGCAGCACGCCCACCTCAAGGGGATCATCCACCGCGACCTCAAGCCGTCGAACGTGCTGGTCGAGGGCGGCGCAGATGACGGCACAGCGGCCGTGCCGGCGGTCAAGGTCATCGATTTCGGCATCGCCAAGGTGCTCGGCGATCCGCTGACGGACCAGACGCTGCTGACCGGCGCTGGCCAATTGCTGGGCACGCCGCTGTACATGAGCCCCGAGCAGGCGGCGATGACCCGCGACATCGACACGCGCACCGACATCTACTCGCTGGGTGTGTTGCTGTACGAACTCTTGACCGGGACGACGCCGTTTAACCAGGAACGGCTGCGTGCGGCCGACTTTGACGAGGTTCGGCGGATTATCCGGGACGAGGAACCGCCCCGGCCGAGCACGCGCTGGAGCACGCTGGGGCGGGCCCACCCCCACGATGCCGCCCGCTCCGGGCAGTCTCGCGATCGACCATGGCAGCCTGGCCTTCGTGACCAACGGCGAAACCGACGAGCGCGGCTTCAGCCGCACCTCGGGGGGCACGGTCGATATCGGCGCGGTTGAAGTCCAGCCGGGGGGAGTCGGCACGCATCTGGAGCTGCAAGGGCCGGCCACGGTCCAGGCCGGCGTGCCCATGTCCTGGACCGCCGTCGTCCTGGACGACAACGGTCTGCCTGCCTCCTCGGACTTCGGTCCGGTGGTCATGAGCATCGCTGCCGGGCCCGCGGGTTTCACCGCCTCGTCCACCACGCAGACCAACGCCGTCTTTGGCACAGCCAACTTCAGCAACCTGGCCCTCGATACCTCCGGCTACTACACGGTGCAGGCTTCCTTCGGCGATTCCACCATCACAGCCCCGCTGGTGGTGACGCCGCCGCCGGCCCTGTTCCTCACGCAGCCGGCCAACGCCAGCGCCGGAGCCATCCTCAATTCCGTGGAGGTTGCCGCCGGGACCGCGGACGGCAGCGTGGACACCAACTACGAAGGCCCGATCACGCTGACGTTGTCGAGCGGAACCTTCGCCTCCGGGCAGAACACGGTGACGGCCCAGGCTCAAAACGGCATCGCGGCCTTCAGCACTCTCACCATCAACGTGGCGCGAACCTACACGCTGTCGGCCAGCGATGCGGTTGGGGCCGCGGCAGTGTCCAGCAGGTTCACGATCACCCCGGCGGCCTCCTACCAGCTGTCTTTCTTGGAGGAACCCAGCGAATTTGCGTCACAGCAGACAGGGCAACCCATCAAGCCGGTTGAGGTGGCGGTCGAGGACGAGTTCGACAACGTGGTGACCAGCGACACTTCCAGCATCTCAGTGACCGCGACTAACGCGGTCGGAAAGGTTCTCTTTGCCTCCGGAAGCATCACCACCCTGGCGGCCAGCCAGGGTGTGGCGACGTTCGCCGATCGGGTGCCCGACGTCATGGACAACTCTTACACCCTGACTGCCACGGACGCCAACGACAGCTTGACCGACCCCACTACTGTTAGCCTTCCCTTCCCCGTGACCTTTGCCGACAATTTCAGCAGCGAGTCCAGCAGTAGTGGGGGCACGTTGAGCGCCTCCGTGTGGACAAGCACTCCGTTATTCAAGGCCTACCCGGACGTTAGTGGCGGTTTCTATGCTCTTGGCACGGCGACCACCAACACGGCCACGGTCAACAACATTACGCAGCCCAACGAGGTCGTGGCGGCAACCTTCACCATAGAGCAAGATCCCAGTCTTGGGGTGGCCAGCCTGACGGGAAGCTTGCTGGCAGATTACAGCGACGCGAAAGACATGTACCTGGGACAAATGAAGTACAGCGGTGGTCTTTTTCAGGCCAGCATCTTGAAAGACAAGAATGGCACGCTGACCACGCTGGCAGGGCCGGTGACGATCAGCACCACCGGCACCGGGAACTTGCAGCTGGACGTCCTGCCGCTGCCGAATGGCGGCGACTCCTTGGAACTGCTTTTCAACCGCAGCGTGGTGGCTATGGCCACGGACGCGAGCCCGCTGCCGGCCGGCACCGTGGGCATGACAGTCGGCCACTTCGGTGTCACCGTGGCCAATTTCTTCGCCCGCGCTGCCGTCACGGGCGACCCCAGCCTGCCGTACAGCGACAACTTCACCCAGACCAACGAAGGCGCGCAGCTCGCCGACGTCTCGGTCCAACCAGGCCGGCGACGTCACGGTTGTCAATGGGCAGGCAGTCGGCGTGGCCGCCGCCAACCTGGCGACGGTCAACGGCATCGACGCCGCCAATGTCGCGGTGCAGGCCAACGTGAGCCTGGCCGCCGGGCAATGGGCCGGTCTGGTGGCGCGTTACAGTGGGCCGCTGGACAGCGACATGTATGTCGGAGAATTGCTGTCCACCCCGGCCGGCTTCGAACCCGTCATCTGGCGCAACCTTCACGGCACCTGGACCAGGCTGGCGACGGGACCGGTGGTTAGCTCCGGCACCGGCACGCTCGAATTCGAGACCGTCGGCTCGTCGCTGAGCCTGATCTTCGATGGCCAGTTGGCGACCTTCGCTCACGACACAACCCTGACCAGCGGGACGGTGGGCATTCGTCTCGGTAAAGGCGCGTCGCTGGGGCAGTTCCAGGCCACTGCCGTGATCCCCGAGGACGCTGCCTTGCCGTTCAGCGACGACTTCAGCAGGCCCAGCGCCGGCGCCCAGTTGAGCGCGTACTGGGCGGACAGTTCCGGGGACTTCGGCGTCTCGCAGGGCGCCGCCGTGGGTCTCGGCGCGACCAACCTGGCCACACTCAACGGCATCAACGTGTCCGATGTTACCGTGCAGGCCGACCTGGCTCTGCGCGGGTCAGTGGGCCGGGCTGGCCGTTCGTGCCGGCGGACCGGGCGACGACGACATGTACCTTGCCGTCCTGGAAGACACGCCCAGCGGTATCGAGGCCGTCATCGAACGAAGCCTGAACGGCCAGTGGCGCACGCTGGCTTCCGGCAACGCCAAGAGCGGCACCGGCACGCCGACGTTCGAGGCGCTCGGTTCGCACCTGGAGCTGTTCCTGGGCGACACTCTGCTGGTCGAGGCCACGGACACCGCCCTGACGAGCGGCACCGTGGGTCTGGATGCAGGCCGGGGCGCCAGCCTGGGGGACTTTATGGCCTATTGAGGCGATACCGTCAACAATAGCTGAGCCACCCTTCGCTGTGCCTGCGCTTGACGGCCGCGAACCAGCGACACGGCAAGTAGAGGATCAGCAAAACGGCGATCCAGACGAGATACACGATCGAGAGGCTCACGCCATAATTCGGCGGGACGTCCGTGGGGCGGAACCACGGACCGTTGTTCGCCAACGGCGACCAGCCAAACCGCAGGTAATCGCACAGCACCGCCCCGCCGTGGATCAGCGGAATGTGCAACAAGTAAAAGAAAAACGGCACCCGGCCGAAGACGACAACGCGCCGGCCCAGGAATCCAAGCGGCCGATCGAAGAGCGCCAGGGCCAGCAGCGCGGGCCCGAGCGTCATCAACAAATAGAGCAGTGACGCAGGATACTTGGTGCAGTTCAGGAACGATAAGCAGGTCCAGAAAAGGTTCGACTGCGTTTGCCAGGGATGCGGATCGCCGTAATGGTTCCAGGCGCAGGACGATGAAGGCGAGCGTGACGACGGCACCGAGCAAAAACACCAGGCGCCGCCGCTCGAGGCGCTGGAACTGCAGGAGCGAGCCGAAGCCGTAGCCGGCCGCCATGGCACCCATCCACGGGATAAGACAGTACGCGGTGCCAAAGGTGACGTTGTCGCTGCCGGGCACGTGACCGGGACTGGGAATGACATCCCAGATCCAACCGGGAGCCTGCAGCACCGGCGAATCGCCGGGTTGGTGCAGCAGCATCCACAGCCACTCGGGGAGGCCAAGCAGCTGTGCCGTCACGCCGTCGAGCAGGTTGTGCAGCACGATGAGCGCGAAGCCGACCAGCGTGACGACGGCCGTCGGCAAATACACGAGCCCCGCGAGCAGCACCATCGCCCAACCGATGGCCCAGAAGACGCCGGCGCCATGGTGCTGCAGGTCGAAGTTGAACATCCACAGCGCGCGGTTGATGGTCACTTCAAAGATGGCGAGCCACAGGCCGCGCGTGAACAGGAACCACGACAGGGCGCTTGTGGACTTGCCGCGCGTCCCGGCCAGGAACGCCGACGTGCCCGCAAGAAAGATGAAAGTGGGCGCACAGTAGTGCGTGACCCAGCGCGTCAGAAAGATCGCCGCGGTGGTCGTATTGAGGTCGGTGGGATCCATCAGCAGACGGTTGGACCAAAAGTCGCGCACGTGGTCGAGCGCCATCAGGATCATGACCACGCCGCGCACGAGGTCCACCGATTCAAGACGTTCCGGCTTGAGCGGGACGGGATGGACATGGACCGCCGTCACCGCGGTTTCGGTAGCGGCGATTTGCGTGTCCATGGCGCGACTCCTCGGACCTGCGATGGTTGGCCGGGCGCCAGGCGTCGTAGCGGTTGAAATTCGGCATACCGAACCCGCATGGCGCACGATTGCTATTCTAGCAAGGAAGCCAACACCGTCCGAGGTTGATCAGCTGCCCAGGCAGGACTCGAACCTGCAACCATCCCGTTAACAGCGGGCCGCTCTACCATTTGAGCTACAAGGCAAACAGTCAGGATGGCCGGTTCGCCAACCCTCTTTTGGACGCCAGCACCGGCCTGGAGGTTCACCAATAGACGCTGATTGTTCTCGGGAGGCTCCTCGGTCGGTGTTGCTGGCGGCGTCGCAGGCACGATTCTTGTAAGAAAGGAGAAGGGCCCTGGCGAGCTTCAGCGAGCGCGGGCCGAAGGCGTGGTTCGTGGTCGTAAGGAGGGTGGCATGATACTGCGCGTTTGCACGCTTGCTGCTACCGGCCTGGTCTTGATGCATGGCCCCGCCCTGGCCCAGCCGCCGCGCACCATCGCGGAGCGGACCAACTTCGAGGCCACCGCCCGAAATTCCGAGGTCATCGACTACTGCAAGGATCTGGCGCGACGATCGCCCCTGGTTCGCGTGGCCGAGTTGGGGACCACGCACGAAGGTCGCAAAATACCCCTCGTGATCGTGGCCGACCCGCCGGTGGCAACACCCGACGAGGCGGCAGCGAGCGGCAAGCTCGTGGTGCTCGCGATGGGGAATATTCACGCCGGCGAGGTGGATGGCAAGGAGGCACTCCTGATGCTGATGCGCGATTTGGCGCTCGCCAAGGATCGGCCCCTGCTCAAGCACCTGGTCCTGCTCTTCGTGCCGAACTTCAACGCCGATGGCGGCGACCGGATGGCCAGGACCAACCGTCCCTACCAGAACGGCCCGCCCGAAGTGGGCACGCGCGCCAACGCCCAGGGCTTCGACCTCAATCGCGATTATGTCAAGCTGGAGTCACCGGAGGTGCGCGCCCTGGTGCGCGCCTTCAATCAGTGGGACCCGGCCATCGTCATCGATACGCATACGACGAACGGATCGTATCACAACTTCGCCATCACGTATGATGGGCCGCGCCATCCTGCGTGCGCTGCCCGGCTCGTGGACTGCACGCGCGACTCGCTCTTGCCGGACGTAGCCATGCGCCTGAAGCAGCATGGCGGCTACCTCGCCAGCTACTACGGCAACTTCGCCCAGGGGAACAAGGTCTGGGAAACGTATCCGGCTCAGCCGCGCTATGGCACCCAGTACGTCGGCCTGCGCAATCGCATCGGCATCCTGTGCGAATCCTACGTCTATGCCCCGTACAAGGAGCGTGTGCTGGCATCGCGGGATTTCGTACTCTCGTGCTTCGAGTATGCTGCGGACAACCAGGACACGCTGCGCAAGCTCTTGAAGGACGCCACGGCTCCGCGTGCCCGGGTCGCGCTGCGGCACAAAACGGCCGCGCTGCCCAAGGACATAACGATCGCCGGCATTGAAGGCGGCAAGACGGTTCCGCCGGGCACAACCAAGGAGTTCCTGGTCACCTACCTGGGCAAGTGCGAGCCAACGCTGGAAGTCACGCGGCCACCGGCCTACATTTTGCCAGCTGACTGCACATCGGCAGTGGAGACGCTTGTGCGGCACGGCATCGTGATTGAGAAACTCAAGCGCGCGACCGAGGCGACGGTCGACGTCTACCGCATTGCAAAGCGGACCGTGGCGGCCAAGGCATTTCAGGGACATAAGCTCGTGACCATGGACGTTAAGATTCGCAGTGCGCAGCGGAAACTACCGGTCGGGGCCGTCGTGATCCGGACCGATCAACCGCTCGGCACCTTGGCGGCGTTCTTGCTCGAGCCGGAGTCGGAGGATGGCCTAGGCACGTGGAACTTTTTCGACGCCGAGTCAACCGAAGGCTCGGATTACCCGGTGCTGAGGCTGCACGGCGACATCCGGAATTAACGGTATACGACTTCATGGATCATCCAGCCACCGGTGCGAGCGACGCGTGGGCCGAGCAGGCCGACCAGATTCTGTCTTATCACGAACGAACGAAGCACCATCTCGCGCACCATGCACGCGGTCCCGACGGGCTGGACTGGGCCAACCAACCCGATCCGTTTCGCACGTTTGCCGGCGCCCCGGCGGTCGAGCTACCGCTGCTCGCCGATGGTCTCGCGACCTCCTTCGACCAGCTGTACGATGCGCCCAACGGCCGCCGGCGTCGTCCGCGCCTGGAGACGATGGCGGTGCTCTTCGAACTGGCGCTGGGCCTGTCCGCCTGGAAGGAATATCGTGGCGAGCGCTGGGCACTGCGCTGCAATCCCTCCAGCGGCAACCTGCATCCGACAGAAGGGTACGCCATCGTGCCGGCGCTGTCGGGCCTGCGCCGGCGTTTATCACTATGACGCCTTACGGCACCGGCTCGAATGCCGCTGCGCGCTGGACGACGCGGCCGCGGCGACGCTTGCGGCCCTGCTGCCGCCCGAGTCGTTCCTGATTGGACTGACGTTGATTCACTGGCGGGAGGCGTGGAAGTACGGCGAGCGGGCTTACCGGTACTGCCAGCACGACCTTGGCCACGCCCTGGCCGCGGTACGCTATGCGGCGGCTGCGCTCGGCTGGTCGGCGCGATTGCTCGGCGAGCTCAGCGATGCCGACGTGGCCCATGCGCTCGGCCTGGACCGCGACACGGACTTCGCCGGCATCGACCCGCTGGACCGCGAGGCGCCCGGTACCCTGGTCGTGGTTGGTCCGGCGCCGACGTCGGGGATGCCAGCTGTTACCGGATTTCCGATTGCGGGCACGTGGGCCGGGGAAGCCAACCCCCTGAGCCGGGAACACGTTCGCTGGGAAGCGATCGATGACGCGGCGGCCGCGGCCTGGAAACCCGCGACGGAGCCTGACGCAGCTTTCGTGCCGCCAACACGCGCCGGCCGGCGGTCCGTCCGTGCCAGTGCCGGCCGCGACGCTGATTCGGCAGCGGCGCAGCGCCCTCGACCTGGATGGCCGAACTCCGATCGAGGCCGGCGCATTGTGGCGCGTCCTGGATCGGTTGCGGCCGCGGGCCGGCGTGGCGCCTTGGGACATGCTCCCATGGCGGCCTCATGTGCACGTGGCGCTGTTTGTGCATCGAGTCCGCGGCCTGACGCCAGGTCTGTATCTATTCGAGCGCGACCCGGCGATTCACGCCGGGCTGCGGGCTGCATGTCGGCCGCCGTTTCGCTGGTCGCGGCCGGTCGGCTGCCCGGAACACCTGCCGCTGTATTTGCTGGCCGAGGGCGACCTGCGAGCGCAGGCGCGCACGGTGAGCTGTCATCAAGACATCGCGGCCGACGGGGCGTTCAGTCTGGGAATGGTGGCGGAGTTTCGCGACACGATCCGGCAGCGCGGACCATGGTGGTATCGGCGCCTGTTCTGGGAAGCGGGGATGCTCGGCCACGTGTTGTACCTGGAGGCCGAGGCGGCGGGGCTGCGCGGCACCGGCATCGGTTGTTACTTCGACGACGCCGTCCACGACCTGCTCGGGCTGACCGGCGACCGCTTCCAGGTGCTTTACCATTTCGCTGTAGGCGCGCCCGTCGAGGACACACGGTTGCGGACGTTGGCGCCCTATGCACACCTTGGCGGCCGCACGTGAGCACCATGAAATTCTCGCATTCCCTGCCAGGATTTCATGGTGTACCATCAGGGCATGATCGATCGGAAGACCGATGTCCGGCTGGTGCGCACCGCGCTCGAGCGCAGCCGCGTGGTGGCGCTGCTCGGACCGCGGCAATGCGGCAAGACGACATTGGCACGGCAGTTCGTTCCCGCAGATTCCCTCAACTACTTCGACCTCGAAGACCCCCAGAGCCTGGCCCGCCTTAGCGAACCGCAGACCGCGCTGCGCCCGCTCAAGGGACTGGTGGCCATCGACGAGATCCAACGCCGCCCGGACCTCTTCCCGCTGTTGCGCGTGCTGGCGGATCGCAAGCCCCTCCCGGCGCGCTTCTTGATCCTGGGAAGCGCGTCGCCCGATCTGCTCAGCCAATCCTCGGAATCCCTGGCCGGACGCGTTGAAACCGTGCTGCTCGAAGGGTTGCGCCTGGCCGATCTCGGTGCCAAGGCCCAACGCCGGCACTGGCTGCGCGGCGGCTTCCCGCTGGCGTACACGGCTCGCAGCGATCACGATTCCGAGGCATGGCGCCGCCAATTTCTCCAGACCTTTCTGGAACGCGACATCCCCCAGCTTGGGATCGCAATTCCGGCCGTCGCGCTGCGGCGCTTCTGGAACATGGTGGCGCACTATCACGCCCAGACCTGGAACGGCGCCGAACTGGCCCGCGCCCTGGCCGTCAGTGAATCCACGATACGCCGCTACCTCGATTTGCTTACCGGCGTCTTCATGGTGCGCCAGCTCCCGCCCTGGTTCGAGAACCTCGGCAAGCGACAGGTGAAGGCGCCGAAGGTCTATGTGCGCGACAGCGGCCTGTTGCACGCACTGCTCGGCGTCACCAATCAGCGGAACCTCGAGCTTCATCCCAAGGTCGGCGCCTCGTGGGAAGGTTACGCCGTCGAAGAAGTGCTCAAGGCCCTGCGCCCCGATGAGGCGTATTACTGGGCAACGCACCAGGGCGCCGAGATTGACCTGGTGCTGTTCAAGCATGGCCGGCGCGTCGGGATCGAGTGCAAGCGCATGGACGCGCCCACGATGACGCCATCGATGCGGATAGCTCTCGAAGATCTGAAGCTGGATCGACTGCTCGTGGTCTACCCCGGCGAGCGTCGTTACCGTCTGGGCGACCGCGTGGAAGTCGTTCCGCTGGTTGACCTGGTCGCGGCTGACGGGGATCCTGGCAATGTGTTCAGGCGAACGCGAGGCTAGGGCCGTGCCGGCGCGATCTGCAGTGTCTGGCCATCGGATAATCCAGCGACGATTTCGCGCACGAACAGGTGGTCCTGCGTGACGTTGACCCATTCGGCCGCTTTGGCGCCGGCCGTCTTGGTCCGTTGAACTTGCAATACCTCCACGCCGGTGTCGTCGCGCAGCCGCTGCACCGCCAGGGCGCTGCCGCCGACAAGCGCCATGATCGCGACCATGACGGCGACGGGATGGCGCAGGGCAAAAACGATCGGGTTCATGTCATGTAGGATAGCAGAATGGAACGCCGGCGCTTACGAGGGATGACGTTGCTGGTCGTGCAGCAAAAAAGGGATGGGTAGTATGATGCAGGCAGTGCCGACAATGCGGGCCCGACGCCGCATCCCCGCCTGGTGCTTGGCCGGCGCGATTTTGGTTGCGGCGGTGGCGGCGATTACGGCGTGGCTGGGTTCGGGCGGCTTTGTCGAGCGCGTGGAATCGGAAGTGCGCGCCGGCGTGCCGCTCGGATCAAGCCGGCAAGACGCGGAGAGCTGGGCCGAGCGGACCTACGGCGTCATTCCGATGTTCAATGGCGACGTGAGCGGAGATCGGTGGGTTGGGCGGACGGTGCCCGAACTGGCCGGCGTTCCGGCGGACCAGCTCGGCGGCGTGGTGCGCACCACCGCGTTCCGCCGCAGCCCGGTCGGCAAGGCGATCAATCTGATCGACAACGAGCGCGTCTCGGTCTACTTTTTGCTCGATCGCCAGCAGCGAGTTTGCGGTTACTTTTTCCTGTCGCTGAGCCAGCTCCGCGAAATGGAAATCGCGAAAGCGCGCTGACCCTCTAGCAAAATGCCGCGCGGGCCGTTACGATGTCGCAAAGTCGCATCCACGGCTCCATTGCACACGCAGCGCCGTGCGCTGCCCGATTGACCCACAACGAGGATCCTACCATGTCGTCCGTCGTCCGCCGTCTTCGTCTGCCGTCCCGTCCGCAGTGGCTCGCACTCCTGGTCCTCGGCATGCTGGCCGGCGGCGGGATGCTCCCCGCACTGGCCCAAACGCCGGCCGATGCGCCGCGGCCCGTCCACGGCGCCAATTTCAAGCAGGCGTACAAGTACAGCAACGAATTCCTCCGCCAGTTCGTCTACAGCACGTCGGTCACGCCGATCTGGATCGGCAAGAGCGACTCGTTCTGGTACCAGTACACCACCAGCAAGGGCAAGCAGTGGTATCGCGTCCATCCGCACGCGGTCGTCAAGGAGCCGCTCTTCAATCGTGTCAAGCTCGGGGCGCAGCTGTCCGAGCTGCGCACAAGCCCTTCGATCCGCAGCAGCTGCCGCTCACGCGCGTCGCGCTCAACGACGAGGGAACCAAGCTCAAGTTCGTCACCGGCGAGATGCAATACGAATACGACCTGAACGCGGACAAGCTCGTGAAGCTCGGCAAGGCGCCGGCCGTGCCGCCGGGCCCTGCCGGCATGGACCCCACCCAGCTGCAGCGGATGAAGGACACGCTCGGCGAAGAACGCTACAAGGATTGGCTCGAAAAGCAGCAGAAGCTCGACAAGATGGACGACAAGCTGGACGACGGCGCCAGCCTCGAAGAGGACTTCGCCGACCTGGACATGTATGTCCAGGACGCGCTGGCTGCCCTGGGCGAAGCCCGGCCGCCCGTCGGCGACGACACCGCTCAGCAAAAGAAGGGCTTCGGCAAGGGCGGTGGCTTCAAGGGCGGCGATCCGCGCGTCTACTCGCCCGATCGTAAGATGTTCTCCTATTCCATGAACGGCAACCTCTATCTGGCCGAGGCCGGCAAGGAGGAAGACGCGCTCCAGATCACCAAGGACGGCGCCGAACTCTACACCTTCGCCCTCGGCGCCGGCGGCTTCGGCGCCAACCGCGACCAGACCATCGAGGACAAGGACAAGGACAAAACCAAGGACAAGAAGCTGCGGCCCGCCGTTACCTGGTCGAAGGACTCCAAGGCCTTCCATGCCACGCGCCGCGACACGCGCGGCATCAAGGAGCTGTTCCTGATCAACTCGATCGACGTGCCGCGGCCGACCATTCGCCGCTATCCCTACCCGATGCCCGGCGACGAGAATATCCGCAAGACCGAGCTGTACGTCTATAGCGTGGCCCAGAAGAAGCTGATCCGCGTCGAGCCGACGTGGAAGGACGAGACTTACTCGGACATCCATTGGGGCAAATCGTCGGACGAGCTGCGCTTTGTTCGCCACGACCGGATGCAGCGCAGCGCCGAGTTCTGCACGTTCAACACGCAGACCGGCGCGGCCAAATGCCTGGTCCTCGAGGGCTTCGAGAACGCCAATCTCGTGACGCAACCGCTGCGTTATCTCGACGAGTCCGACGAGATGATCTGGTGGTCGGAGCGCAGCAACTGGGGCCACTTCTACCTGTACGACCGCGGCGGCGCGCTGAAGAACGCCATCACCGCCGGCGACTGCCGCGCCAGCGCGATCGTCGCGGTCGACACCAAGCACCGCGCCTGCTATTTCCGCGGCAACGCCCGCGAGCCGGGCGAGAACGTCTACCAGAACCACCTCTACTGCGTCCATCTCGACGGCACCGGCCTGACGCTCATGGACCCCGGCGACGGCAACCACGATTCGCACCTCGCGCCGTCGCGGCAGTTTGTCGTGGACAACTGTTCGCGCTTCGACGCGGCCCCGACCTCGGTGCTGCGCGACGCCCGCGGCAACAAGCTCATGGACCTGGAGCAATGCGACCTGTCGAAGCTGACCCAGGTCGGCTGGCGGATGCCCGAGACGTTCATCGTCAAGGCGGCCGACGGCGTCACCGACCTGTACGGCCACCTGTGGAAGCCGTTCGACTTCGACCCGAAAAAGCAGTACCCGATCATCGCGAACGTTTACCCGGGGCCGCAGACCGAGTCGATGACGCACACGTTCCAGGCGATAACGCCGCCGCAGCAGCTCGCCCAGCTCAACTTCATCGTGATCCAGGTCGGCAATCGCGGCGGCTCCCCGCTCCGGTCGAAGGCCTATCAGGCGCACAGCTACTGGAACATGCGCGACTACGGCCTGGCCGACAAGAAGGCCGCCATCGAGCAGCTGGCGGCGCGGTCGCCGTGGATCGACATGGAGCGTGTGGGCATCTACGGTCACTCGGGGGGCGGTTTCATGTCGGCCGCCGCGCTGCTGGTCAAGCCGTACAACGACTTCTTCAAGGTCGCGGTCGCCTCGGCCGGCAACCACGACAACAACGTTTACAACAACAGCTGGGCCGAGCGCTATCACGGCCTGAAGGAGGTCCCCGCCGGCAAGGAAGACGCGAAGCAAGAGGACGCGAAAAAGGACCCGCCCAAGGGCGGATTCAGGAAAAAGGGCGGCGGCTTCCCCCGGGCGAATTCGATCCCGACGACGATGATGACGGCAAGGAGCTAAAGAAGGACGCCAAGGGCAAGGACGAGAAGGCCAAGGACCAGAAGAAGGATGCCCTCAAGGGCAAGGACGAGAAGGCCAAGGACCAGAAGAAGGACGCCGGCAAGGGCAAGGACGACGTGAAGGATGACAAGGCCAAGGAGGAGAAGAAGGACGCCGGCAAGGGCAAGGACGAAATGAAGGACGATAAGGCCAAGGAGGCGACGCGCTTCGAGATCAAGGTGCCGACGAACCCCGAGCTGGCCGCGAACCTCAAGGGCAAGCTGCTGCTGGTACACGGCGACATGGACAACAACGTGCACCCGGCGAACACGATCCGCCTGGCCGACGCGCTGATCAAGGCGAACAAGCGCTTCGACCTGCTGATCTTGCCCGGCAAGGCGCACGCCTTCCAGGAGTATCAGCCGTACTTCACGGAGCGGATGTGGGAGTATTTCGCGGAGCACCTGCTCGACGACCGGCCGCGTGGAGCCGATCTCTACGACCGGCGCGACAGCGGGCGCTAGACGGACCGCAGCGACGGACCACGGGGACGGGCTTTTTCTACCCAAGAGAGCCGGAATGTGCTTGCATTCCCCGTTGCCAGCCGTATGATGCTAAGTGCGAGCGCCGCTGGTGAACTCGAAAGCGGCTCGGGAGCGCAGTTCGCGTTAGTCGTCGGATGACTAGATAAGGGTAACTCGGCCAGACCGGGGGACCCGTTGATAAGTATGCCGACGTGGCGGAATACCTGCGGGTATTCGGCCGCGTCGGTTTTTTTTGGCCTTTCGGTCACGAGCATGGTCAAGCGAGGCCGCATCGGCCGAGCTGCCGCGCTGGTGAACCATCAGAAAGCGAGAGAAACGATGTTGTTCGAATGGTATTGGTGGGTACTTATCGGCTGGTTCGTGAGCGGGTTGCTCGCATTCGCCATGGACTTTCGCGATAAACCGGCCCTGCGGGAGAACATTGGCTGGGCCGAATTCTGGCCCGTGATCCTGGGCCCTTTCTGGCTGCTAGCCAAGCTATGGGAATGGACGGCCCGACGAGGAACGCCGTAAAGTTCGAGTGCAGGAACGACGGTGGGAATCCACGATTGCCGCACTGATGGGCAAGAATCCAGAACGAGGGGCCGGGGCCGGGGGGCCGGGGGCATTCAAGGAATCGTGAATGTCCCCATTCCCCATTTCCCCCCCCATTCCCCATTTCCCCATTCCCCATTTCCACCTGGTGCGCTCCGGCAGCTTTGACGTGGTGCTGACCGCGTTCAACTACAGCGCCCTGTTCCGTGAGGCGGCCGCCGAGGTCCTGCCCGCGGCGAAAGCGCATGCGATGGGAATTGTGCTCGGGTCCGTGTTGCAGCAGGGGGCGCGGACGATGTGGCTGTCGCGCGCGCCAGCAGCAATTCCTGGCGCTGTACGCCTTGCTCGACGAGCTGGGCATGCCGATCGTGGAGCTGTGCCTGCGTTTCGCGATCGCCCATGCCGATGTCAGCACGGTGCTGATCGGGCCGAAGACCGCGGCGCAGGTCGAGCAATCGGTCGCTGCCGTCGCCAAGGGGCTGTTGCCGCCGGACGTGCTGGCCCGGCTAGACGCGATCGCGGCCCTGGTGCCGTATCGGCCGTTCGAAGAGCCGATGATCCTGCCGCTCAACCAGCCGGATGCGTACCACGGTCCCGGGCCGGCCAATCTCGGCGCCGGCGTCCAGGTTGGTAAACTGCATTCATGAAGAGAACGCCGACGCCCACGGCCGAAAGGCCGTGGGGTTGCGGCGTGCCACAACCCCACGGCCTTTCGGCCGTGGGCGTGCTGGCCGTGAGCGCGCTGGAGAGCCCGAATGATGTTCCATCCTGAGGGCCCGACGTTCTATGAACTGATGGTGCAGGCCCTGTCCTCGACCGAGCGCGGCTACGACCTGCTGGCGCCGAAGTTCGACTACACGCCGTTTCGCACGCCGCAGGAAATCATCGACGCGGTCGGCCGGCACCTGCAGGCGCTCGGCCCGTTCGGCACCGGTCTCGATATCTGCTGCGGCACCGGCGTGGCGATGGCGATGCTGCGGCCGCTCTGCCGCGAACGCGTGGTCGGCATCGACTTCAGCCGTGGCATGCTCGAAATGTGCAAGGTACGCACCGCCGACGCTCGCGGCTCGGCGGCGCTGCAATGCGTCCTCGGCGATGCGCTGCACATGCCATTCGGCGCGGAATTCGACGTTGCCGTCTGCTTCGGGGCGCACGGACACATCCTCCGCAAGGATGAGGATCGCTTCGTCGCGGAGGTGGCACGGGTGTTGCGGCCGGGCGGGCGTTTCGTGTTCGTGACCGCGACGCTGCCGCCGTGGTGGTCGCCGGTGTTGTGGATGGCCCGCGCGTTCAACGGCGTGATGTGGCTGCGCAACTGGCTCGTCGAGCCGCCGTTCATCATGTATTATCTGACGTTCATGCTTCCGGGCGTGTCGCGGCTGCTCCACCGGCATGGCTTCACGGTCGAATTCAGCAGCCTGGGCCTTGGCGGCGTCTGGGCCGGCTTGAAACTGGCGGTGGCCACGCGGCCGGCGGTTGACAAACCGGGGTCAATCCCGAAAATCGGAAGCGACACTGTTCCCACGCGCAGCGAATGAAAAGACTGGCATGAGCCTGGCAATCCTCCGTTTGTAATCGGAGAAGGACCACCCGGAGCGTTCGCATGTGCTACCAGCACCGGGTGGCTTCGGCAGAGATTTTGTCCGCACCGGCGAGGGTGCTGGAACAGGAAAGCGGTCGGTTCCGTCCGGCGAAGCGTCGGCTTCACCCGCGTAGCTCGGGACACCCGGAAGCCCAGGTTGCTGTTCCGGTTCGACGGCGCGTTCCTGTTGCGGTTCGCCGCCCGGCAGTTCTGGGCCGTGTTGTTCCAGCTGCCGCCCCGGATCACCCGGTTGGGGCCTGATGACCGCTCACCCTCATTCGGTTTAGGACCGCCGACCGAAAACGGCGACTCGACAAGCCCGGCGTGCGCGTGAACGACACCAGCGCCGTGGCGCCCGTTGCAACTGCCGCTCGTCGATGATTCCGGCTTCGTGCTGCCGTTCCAGGTCCGCGAGCTGCCGGCCAAAGCGGCGGCGGCTCCGCCCGTTCAGCGTGAGCCGATGGTCGAACACCCGGCAACCCAGGAAGTCCATGCCGTGGCGCGTGCGGTTCCAGTACGGCGACGCTTTAAATTCGAGCCGCAGCTCGCCGCGCATAAACGCCGTGGCCGAAGTCAGCGCGTCCTTGATCTCGGCCGTCGATTCCGCCCAAAGGACCATGTCGTCCATGTAGTGCACGTAGCCCGCCGTGCGCAGGGTCTCTTTTACATATCGGTCGAACCAGCCCAGGTAGAAATTGGCGAGGTGCTGCGACGTCAGGCTGCCGATCGGCACGCCCTGTCCCAGCGCCCCGAAACGAGCGGACAATCCGCGCAAACAACTGCAGCAACGGCCGGTCCTTGAAACGCCGTGCCAGGCGCGCCAGCAGCTCGTCGTGTGGGATGCTGTCGAAATACTTGCGGATGTCCAACCTCAAGAAGAAGCCATGTCGTCGGGCGAACTGGCGGGCGCAGCAACGCGGCGATTCGGCCCTTGCCGGTGCGGCAGGCAAAGGTGTCGGCGGTCAGCCAGCGGTCGAACACCGGTTCGCACACGTTCATGATGGCGTGATGCACCACGCGCTCGGTGAAACACGGCGCCGTGATGATCCGCTCCTTGGGGTCGTGAATCACGAATTGTTTGTACACACCGATCGGATAGGTTCCGGCCCGCAGTTGCTCCGCCATGTCCGCCAGCCGTTGATCCAGCCCGCGCCGGAACTCGACCGCTTCGGGTCGGTCCCGCTTGCCGCGCAGCGCCTTGTGAATCGCCAGCCGCAGGTTCTCGCGATCCACGATCTGTTCAAACAGGTTTCCCGCCCGCTTCATGGTTGTCCTTCCAAGCGGTGCTCAACACGGCCAACATCCGTTGCCCGTATTTCTCGAGCCGTGCATCGCCGACGCCAGCGATTTTTTCCAGCGCGGTTTTCGTCGTCGCGCGCGTTTGCACCATTTGCGCGAGCTGTTCGTTGTTGAAGATCGTGTACACGGGGACCGCTTCTGCCTGGGCGATCTCCTTACGCAGCTCGCGCAGCCGGGCGAACACCGCAAAGTCGTCCGGCGTCAGCACGTCCTTGTAGTCGATCTTGCCCTGGCTCGGCTTGGCGCGCCCATTCCCCAATCCTTGCCCGCCCGTGCTTTCCAGGTAATCCACGCAAAAGCACCAAAACGAGCTGCTCCCTTGCTCCACCCAACGCCGCTCCACCGACAACACCCGATGGCTGCGCAGAAACGCATTCATCTCGGCGGCCGCCCCCGCAGCGTCGTGGATCGGTACCGTAAAAACTTGATAGGCCATCGCTTATATGTCTATTTGTACACTATTTCAGCGGAATTTTTCGCCAAGGGGCTTCGCCCCCTGGACCCCCAATACCAGCCTGCCGGCCCGTCCGCGGGGAGCCCTCCGCTCCGGCACGAAGGCCGGCAACTTCGCTCCGCTCGTGCCGACCTTCGGCCCGAGCGGAGGGCTAACCGCGGACTCCGGGCTCGACTTGCTTATCCCCCGGACGGAACTCGGGACACCCGGAAGCCCAGGTCGCTGCGCCGGTACGACGGCGCGTACCCTGCCGCGGTACGCCGCCCGGCAGTACCGGGCCGTGCCGCTCCAGCCGCCGCCCCGGATCACCCGGCGGGGCCCCGATGCTGCGCCCTGCGGGTCCGTGTTATCGCTTTCGGTAGTCGAGTATTCGCCATACCAATCGGCACACCATTCCCACACGTTGCCGTGCATGTCACACAGGCCGAAGCCGTTCGCCGCGTACGAACCAACCTTGGCCGTCCCGCCGATTTTGCTGTCGTCGAAATTGGCGAGCTTGGGATTGATCACCTTGCCGAAATGATACGGGTCCGTCGTGATCTCGACGCCGCCGGAAGGACGAGCCCTGCCGCGACAAGCGTATTCCCATTGCGCTTCGGTCGGCAATCCGTACGTTGCGCCCGTAAGCCGGCTGAGCCACTCGCAGTAGGCCACCGCGTCGTTGTGGCTCACGCACACGACCGGATGATCATCGTCCTGTTTGAAACCCGGATTCTTCCAGTTGAATTTGGCGTCCTGCTTCCACTCCTTGCCGGTCCAGCCATAGGCGCCATCGCCGCGCTCGGCTTCCGTGGCATAATGATCGGATTCGACGAAGCGCCGGAACTGGCCGCGCGTCACCGGATGAACGGCCAGGTAATACGGCTTTTTCAGCACCACCGTGTGCAAGGTTTCGTCGTCGGAGCGACGTTCTTCCCCCGCGGGCGAACCCATCGAGAAGCGGCCCGGGGCAATCAGGCGCATGTTGATGCCGACCTGGGCGATGGCATAGGAAGCGGGCAAGGCCGTCGTGCCGCCGGCGCCCGTCGTGCCACCAGCGCCCGTCCCGCCGCCCCCCTTGTCGCCGCCTAACGCCGTCGCCAACCGGTTGGCCAGGTCGCCCGCATCCACCGGCCGGCGCGCCTGCTTGCCGATGCACGTTGCCAGCAGGTCCAGGAGCGGCGCGGGCATTTTCGCCTCCGCCAGATCGTCGCGCCAATCGCTCGGCAGGCTCATCAGCGTCAAGAAGCCCGTCTGCAACTGGAACCAGATGATGCCCAGGGCGTGAACATCGTCGCGCGGATCGGGCTGGTCGCCGCGCATCTGCTCCGGCGACGCGTACAGCGGCGTGTAGGCGCCGAGCACCGTGTCGAGTTGGCGATCCGCTGCCTTCGTCTGACCGGTGTTCAGCTTGTGGATCGCTTCTTTCGCCGCGAGGCCGCCGATGCCGAAATCGGCGATCTTGAACGCGAACTTGCCTTCATGGCGGCGCACCAAAATGTTGGCCGGCTTCAGATCGCGGTGGACGATGGCGGGGCTTTGGCCGTGGGCAAACCCGACAATCCGGGCCAGTTTGAGCACAATCTTGGCGACCAATTCGGGGGACGGCACGCCGTTGGCGTGCAGCTCGGCGAAGACGCCCGTGAGGTCGCCACCTTCGACGCATTCGTATTCGAGACACGGCGGGTTGGCGCGGAGGTGCGTGTACAGCAGTTGCACGATGCCTTCGTGTTTGCCGGCGCTGGCCACGTGATCGAGCAGGTCGCGTTCGCGCTCCAGCGAGCGCACCGCGCCGGCGTCGAGGCAGAACTTGAGCGCCACCGCCGGCAGCTTGGGGCGGTCGAGATGGCGCGCCTTCCACACCTCGCCGAAGCCGCCCTGGCCGAGCAATTCCACCAATTCCAGATCGCCCTGGGGCAACGGCTGGTCCCCGGGCTTGAAGCGCGGCAACCGCGGCGGCAGAAACGCCAGCAGGTCGCTGGCCGAGCGCAACGCCAGGCCGGCGGGAACGGTGGTCCCGGTGTCGTCGGCCGGCCGGCGCAGACTGCGCCGGATTGCGGCCGGCACCTGGGACAGGTACTGGACGATCGCCTCGCGCTGCCCAGGCGGCAGCTGCGGCGCCTCGTGCTGGACGGCGGCAACCGCCTCCGCCACGGCCTGGTCCATCCGTCGCTTGGCGTACATTTCCAGCTCGACCTTGCGCTGGCGGTCGTCGGTTTCCTTTTGCCAGTTCTCCCAGGCGTCGACGACGATGTCGCCCGCGATGGGAACCCCGACGAAGCCGCTGGCGAAGTTGCCGATGTTTTTGACAAGCGATTTGACGATGGCGCCGAAGAGGCTCATGGCGGTCGTGCTCCAGCTACAAGGACACCCATGCCAAAGATACCGTCAATAGCATAACGGCACGGCAAGGCGCTTTCAAAATGATTCGTCGGCGGCAGCGGAAGATTTGTGTCGAGAACGGTTTTCGCAGTTGCGGATGGCGTTCACCCATCGGGCCTGAAACGATATGATGGGGCGGAAGACCTGGCGACGCCAGGGACGGAAGCGAGTGTCCGATGGGCGTGTACGATCAAGCAGCGCGGTTCGCGGCGCAGGCCGACCCGGTAACTGTGCCGCAACGATTGCTCGCCGGCAAGAATGCAGCGTTGCGCTTCCGCGCGTGGTTGGACACGCGCAGCCTGCCATTGCCGGGCGGGCCGGAGCGCACCGCCGATCTGATCGCTGCCTTGGATGACGTTGGTGCCGCGGACCAGCCGTGGCTGCTGGTGCTGGAGTTTCAGGCTCAAGTCGATGCCGACAAGCTGGACGTGACGCTGGAAGAGGTGGCCGTCTTGCGCAGCCGGGCACGGCACGGCGAGGACCGCAAGGGCAAGTACAATGTCACTGCCGGTTTGGTGTACTTGCGCGGCCGGTGCCCCGAAGCCGTGCTCGACATGACGCTGCCGGACGGCTCCGGCACACGACACGCCCCGCTCGTCTGGAACGTCGCGGACGACGACGCCCGGCAAGCCCTCGAAGCCGTGGCGAGCGGGCGGAGTTCGTGGGGCCTGTTGTTCTGGGTGGCGCTGATGGCCGGTGGCGGCGACGACGCGCTCATCGGCCGGTGGAAGGAAGTTGTCGCCGCGATCGTGTCGGATCTGCAGACGCGGGGCAATCTGGCGGCTATCGCAATGGTGTTCGCCGAGTTGGCTGGCCGAGGCCGGCCTGGAAACATGGACTGGAGGGTTTGAAAATGACCGAATCGCAGGTGGTCAATGAGTGGATCAACCAAGGCAAGGTGCAAGCTTACCAGCAAAACCTGCTTCACGTGCTGGCACGCAAATTTCCGGGGCTTGTATCGGGGGACCTTTCCCGCCTGATCGGCCAGCAGGACAGCCTGGCGCTGCTTGACGATTGGTTGGACGCAGCGGTCGTCGCCACTTCGATCGAGGAGTTTGTCGCGGTGCTCAGGCTCTGAGCGCTCGGCCGCAGCGAACCCCGTGGGGCCTTTACCGGTGCCTCAAGTGGAGGGCGGGTCAGATGCACGAACCGTTGACGGAACGCGTCGACGGGAGTTTGCTCCTGCCGTCGCCTAAACGGGCGTTCTATCCTTTCAAATGCCGGGACATCCGTGCGAGCATCGCGTCCTGCCAGGAGCGCGGCAGCCAACTCAGGAAGCGCAGCCGCCAGACGAGGCGCGCGGGAACGCGTAGAATGCGCGTTTCGTCTCGATGGCGTGCAGCATGTGCGCGATCGCCGGCTCCAGATCCAGCATGTCGCGCAAGCGGGCGTGCAACGGAGCGGTCATCGGCGTGCGGATCCAACCCGGGCAGATGGTCGTGACGTTGATGCCGAGCGGCTTGAGCTCGGTGCGCAGGCCCTGCATGAACGCGTTCAGGCCGGCCTTGCTGGCACTGTAGGCGAGCAGGCGCGGCAGGCCGCGAAACGACGCGACGCTGGAGATCGCGACCAGGTGGCCGCGCCGCCGCGCAAGCATGCCGGGCAGCACGGCGGCGATGCTGCTGGTCACGCCAGTGAGGTTCACGTCGATCACCCGCGCCACGTCTGCCGCCCGCAGCGAGTGGCCGGAGGTTTCGAGGCCGATGCCGGCACTGGCGATCAGCAAGTCAGTCGGGCCCACGGTCTGCTCCAGCCGGCGAATCGCGTCGTGCAATGCGTCGATCTGGGTGACGTTGGCGACGGCCCAGGCACAGCGTGTTGGCTGCGCCGCCAGCTCGGCGGCCAGGGTTCGCAGACCGTCCTCGCGGCAATCGAGTGCGGCGATGGCCCAACCGCGCCGCGCCAGGGCCAGCGCCAGGCCGCGGCCGATCCCGCTGGCGGCCCCGGTGATAAGAGCAACCGGCTCGCTCATGCGTGTTCCAGGTTCAGGGAGAAGACAGCTTCGCTTCGATAGTGTAAGGCGCCGGCAGCTGCCGGCACAGGAGTTGCTCCCTTCACCCAACCGCGCGTTCCCCATCGCCCGACGGCATGTTCACGCCATTAGGAGGCACCACCATGACCAAGAGCGAATTGAACCGATATCGGCGGCTATTGCTGGCGATCGGCAAGCGGATCCAGGGCGATTTCACCGACGTGGCCGGCGAGGCGCTGCGCGGCACCGGCGGAGAGGCAAGCGGCAACCTTTCCAACGTTCCGTACCACATCGCCGATCTCAGCAATGACACTGCCGAACACGAGGTCGCCGTGGGACTGCTGGAAAATCAAAGCCAGCTGCTCGAGCAGATCGCCGCGGCACTGGAGCGGCTCGACAAGGGCACGTTCGGCAATTGCGAGGAATGCGGACAGCCCATCCCGAAGGAACGGCTCGATGTGGTGCCGTACACGCCGTACTGCGTCACCTGCGCGGAGAAATTGCAGGGGCGGCCAAAATGACTGTGGAGTGCGGCGATTCATCGCCGCTGTGCACGACCCGCCAACGGGGCGATGAATCGCCGCACTCCCTCTTTCGTCTTACCCGAGCTGCACCCACAGCAGCGCTGCTGTCGCAATGGCGCCGGCGAGCCCGGCGGTGGCTCCGGCGAGCCACAGCACCCGGCGCCGCATTCGGCGTTTGTCGTCGAGGCGGGTTTCGACCCACGACGACAGCGCCTCCTGCTCGGCGCGAACTGCGGCCGGGATGCAGATGTGCGGCGAGGTGTCGTCGCGTCCGTGGCCCAGGGTTTTCTCCGCCGCCATTGCGGCTGGCACGGCCGATTCCGCTCGGCGGCCACGCCGGGACCGCCGGTTGAACGAGTTGGTCGAGGCGTACGGTGCCAGGGCGTCGGCCAACTCCTGCGGCGTCTGGAAGCGGTCGGCGGGGTCCTTGGCCAGGAGCTTCAGCACGATGGCCGCGACGGCCGGCGGCACGCGCGGCGCAGCTTCTCCGGGGCCGTCGGCACCTCGCCGTGGTGGCGAATCAACTTGTCGAGCACGCCGCCGCCGGGGAACGGCACCCGGCCAGTCAGCACGTAATAGAATGTACATCCAAGGCTGTAGAGATCCGATCGGATATCGACCTCGTCGCGGTGGCGCGCCTGCTCGGGCGACATGAAGTCGGGCGTGCCGGTGACCGTGTGCTGGCCGCTGTCGGCGTCCGCCGCCGACCGGCGCTTGCGGCGCTGGTGCAGCTGCGCCAGGCCAAAATCGAGGATCGTCGCCCGCAGCTGGCGGGGCGACGCTGGCGCCGTTGCTGCCGCGCTGTTGCCGGCGACCAACGACAGCATCACGTTCGCCGGCTTGATATCGCGATGAACCAGACCATGAACGTGGGCGTGCTGCAAGCCCAGCGCCGCCTGGCGGATCACCTCACAGGCGATGCCGATCGGCAGCGGGCCGCGCCGGGCCACGAGCTGGCCGAGCGTCGGCCCCGCGATGAACTCCATCGCCAGGTAGTGCCGGCCGTCCACCGCGTTGGCGTCATAGGCGTGCACGATGTGCGGATGATTCAGCTGGGCTGCCGTCTGCACCTCCTGGCGGAAAAACTCCCGCGCCTTCTCCGTCTTTACCAGGCTCGGCGCCAGCACCTTGAGCGCGACCGTTCGGTTCATCGTCTCGTGCAGCGCCTTGTACACTCGGCCCATGCCGCCCTTGCCGAGCGGTTCGAGGATGCGATACGCGCCGAGGAAAAAGCCGTCCGTTCGTCCGTGCAGCAGCATCCGCGCCTGAAAGCGCGTCAGCAAGCCGCCCTGGATGAGCGCGCGCGCCAGCTCGACGGCGTCGCCGTGCCGGCCGACCGCGTGCTCGGCGCCAATGAGCTGTGCGCTGGACAGCAGCCGGCTTTGCCGCACGTGCTGCAGGAACAGGTCCCGATCGCTGGTGGTTGGTGTCATGGTCATTTTCCATTCACCCCGGCGGTTGCGTCACCGGGCGTGGGTCGCGGCGAGCAATCTCGCTGCTTACCATTAAAGACGACTTATGCAGCCTCGGGGGTCATGATTTTTCGATGAGACGCGAATTTTCGCGCCGGGGGCCGTCAATGCCTACATTCTTGTTCGCCACCGGAGAACGCGGATTTTGCGGCATGCCACCGCAGGTTGTGCAATTGCCGTGCCCATCTTTTCCTGCCGTCTCGGGGCCGGCGCGATGGAAGAAAATCATGGCGTCGAGATCTTCCTGACAAAAAGGAAGATTTCTGTCGCGTTTCCGCCCCGGAGTGGATACACTCAAGGATGGTTAGTCCTACCGAGGCAGAGGGGTATGTGCACGCTCAGGCACTCTCCCTCGAACGATCCGCCCGTGTAAGTTCCTGCCACGACGCTCTCAAGCCACACTCCAGGGGGGGCTCCTGAATCATGGCCATTCTCCGCCGTACCGTTTCGCTGTGCCGTCTGTTCTTCGCGCTGGGCCTGGGCTGCGTTGCCGCCACTCCCGCCTATGGCGACCTCCCCACTGCCCCGGAGGTTCGCGCCAAGGTGCTCGGCCAACCCGCCGCCATCACCGTCCAGCCGGACAAGATTACGCTCAGCGGGCCGCGCGCGACGCAGCAACTGGTCATCAGTGGACGCTACGCCGACGGCAACTTGCGCGATCTGACGCACTTTGCCGAGGTCGCCGTCGAGGCCGGCGATATTGCCACGCTCGACACCGACCGCTTCCTGCGCCCGAAGAAAAACGGCACCACCCACCTGATCGTCAAGGCCGGCGCCCACGTCGTCAAAATTCCGGTGACCGTCACGGACCTCGACAAGCCGCAGCCGGTCAGCTTCCGCAACGAAGTGATCGCGTCACTCAACGTCGGCGGCTGCAATCACGGGCGCCTGTCACGGCACTCCCTCGGGCAAGAACGGCTTCAAGCTGTCAGCCTGCGCGGCTACGATCCGGCGGCCGATTACTCCAGCTCACCCGCGACGTGCTCGGCCGGCGCACCGATCGGCTGCGACCCCGAGGCCAGCCTGATGCTGCAAAAGGCCCTGGGCCGGGTGCCGCACGAGGGCGGCCGCGCTTCGCCCTGACGCAGCGTGCCGGCCCAGACCATCCGCGGCTGGCTCGGCGAAGGCCTGGCACGACGATCCGCCCGCCCTGGCCAACGTCACAAAGATCGACGTCCTGCCCGGCAGCCGCGTGCTGAACGAGCCGGCCGCTGGCAGCAGCTGGCCGTGCTGGCCCATTTCGCCGACGGCAGCGTCCGCGACGTCACCCGCTGACGGTCTTCAGCAGCAGCGACCACGGCGATCGCCGACGTCAACGCCAACGGCCTGGTCGAGTTCACGCAGGCCGGCGAGGTCGCCATCCTGTGCCGCTACCTCGATGGAGCTGCAGACGGTCCGCCTGACCTACCTCGAGCCGCGCAAGGGCTTCGTCTGGACCAACCCGCCGGAGAACAACTACGTCGACAAGCACGTCTTCGCCAAGCTGAAGATGCTCAGCATCCCGCCTTCGCGACTTGTGCACCGACCAGGATTTCGTCCGCCGGGCCTATCTCGACCTGTGCGGCATCCTGCCGACGCCCGACGAGGTGCGGACGTTCCTCGCCGAGCAAGGACGCCGACAAGCGGGCCAAGCTGGTCGACGAGCTGCTGGAGCGGCCCGAGTACGCCGACTTCTGGACGCTCAAATGGTCCGATGTCTTCCGCTGCAACCGCAAGACGATCCAGGTCAAGGGCATCGCACGTCTTCCAGCAATGGCTGCACGGCCACATCGAGCACAACACGGCGTTCGACGAGATCGTGCGCGAGTTGCTGACGGCCGGCGGCAGCACCTTCGCCAACCCGCCGGCCAACTACTACCGCATCGCCCGCGATCCGCAGAACCTGGCCGAGACGACGGCGCAGCTCTTCTTCGGCATCCGCATGCAGTGCTGCAAGTGCCACAACCATCCGTTCGAGCGCTGGACGCAGGACGACTACTACAGCATGGCCGCGTTCTTCGCCCGCGTGAAGCAGAAGCAAGGACCCGATCGAGCCGGGCGCCAAGCCGCAGGCGCGGAGGCGCCGAGGTCATCTACGTCGACCGCGCCGGCGAGGTGACGCAGCCGCGCACCGGCAAGATGATGCCGCCGAAGTTCATGGGCGGCGCCGTGCCCGACATCGCGCCGGGCAAGGATCGCCGCGAGGTGCTGGCCGAACTGGATGGCGTCGGCCGACAACCCGTTCTTCGCCAAGTCGGTCGTCAACCGCATCTGGTTTCACCTGATGGGCAAGGGCATCGTCGATCCGGTGGACGACTTCCGCGACTCCAACCCGTCGGCCAACGACGACCTGCTCGACGCGCTGGCGAAGGATTTCGTCGACCACAAGTTCGACGTCAAGCACCTGATCCGCACGATCATGAACTCGCGGACCTATCAGCTCAGTGCCCAGGCCAACGACGTTCAACAAGGACGACAACAAGTATTTCTCGCACGCGGTCACGAAGCTGCTGCACGGCCGAGCAACTGCTTCGACGCCCTGTGCTACGTGACGGAGGTGCCGGAGAAGTTCGCCGGGCATGCCGGCTGGGCACGCGCGCGGTGCAGTTGCCCGACGGCGAGGCGAACCATCCGTTCCTCAAGACGTTCGGCCAGCCGGCCCGCGAGCTGGCCTGCGAGTGCGAGCGCGAAGGCGACAGCAACCTGGCGCAGGCGCTGCAGCTCATCAACGGGCCGACCGTCAACGAGAAGCTGCGCAACCCGACCAATCGCATCGGCAAGCTGCTCGCGGCCAAGAAGACCGACCGCGAAATTCTGGACGAGCTGTATCCTGTCGACGCTGTCGCGCCCGCCGACCGATGCGGAGGTTTCGGCGATGCTGGAGCACGTCACCGGCGCAGATGGACAAGCGCAAGGCGTGGGAAGACGTGCACTGGGCGCTGATCAATTCGAAGGAGTTCCTGTTCCGGCATTGACCGATGGCGTTCACGACGAGCGATCAGATCGGCTCCTTTGCGGAGCTGCTTGCCAGGACCGATCTTTCGCGGCCGGTGGTAGGGCGCTACCGCCGGCCGCTTTTCCGTGTAACGGCCGTTGGCGAGACTCATCAATGAGCTCTATGCGGTGCCGCGGGCTTGACCGCAGGTCCCTCGGGTCTCGCTAGCTCATGTCACAACAACGTCGCCGCCTGCTTGTGTTGATCGCCGTGCCGCTTATCGCCTGCCTTGCCGCCTGGCTCGTGCTGGCGTGGGTGGAACGCACCTACCGCACCGAGGCCGACGAATCCTCCGGCATCGAGTGCTCGCTCATCGAGTCGGGCCTGTACATGGGCGGCTACGTCGCGGAACCGCCGACCGGCACCACGGCCGTCTTGAACCTGTGCGAAACCGAAGATTGCTATCGCTGCGCGACGCATCAATGGGAGCCCATCCGCGATGCCGCGCCGGCGCCGGACCTCGTCTGGCTGCGGCGCATGGTGCAGTTCATCGACGTGCAGCGGCGCGACGGCGGCACCGTTTTCGTGCATTGCCGGGCCGGCGTCAGCCGTAGCGGGATGGTCGTCGTCGCGTACCTCATGTTCGAGCACGCCTGGACACGCGACGACGCGCTCGACTTCGTCCGGACGAAGCGCCCGCTGGTCCGCCCCAACGTGGCGTTCATGGAGCGGCTTGCCGAGTGGGAGGCGGATTCTAGCTCGCGGTCTACCCGAGTGAAATCAATCCAGGCTGCCATTCGCGTCAACGTCTCTTCATCCAACGGCTGCGCGCGTGCAATCGCTGCGAGGTGTCTGACCCATTGCGGCCCGGCCCCGGCTGCAACCAGCGCCTCCGTTGTGACGGGCTGCTCCAGATGGCGGCCGGAACGCGCGACGGCCTCATCAAGCTCGGCGAAGGTGCCGCCGCAAACAAACACGACGCCGCGGATGTCGAAGCGGAGCTGGCCCGCGAGCTCGACAACTTGTTGCTGCCACGCCTGCAACGACGCTTCTTGAACCTCGGGCTGGTCTACGCCGTCCAGATAGACGACGCCGTGCTGAGCCGCTTCAAGGTCGAAATCGCTGGCGTGCAGCAGGCTGAGGAGCAAGGGCGATGCGACCTCCGAGCCATGCTTGGTTTTGAGGCTACGCAATGCACCTGTGGCGAACGGCACTTCCAGGGCGTGGGCCAAGGCCCGTGCTAGAAAGTTCTTGGCACTGCGACTCGGACCGAGCAGCAGGATTGTCCGCCTTCCCTCGGGGAGACTTGCCGCCTGCACGAGGGCTTGCTTTGCCTCATCCTGGCCACTCACGAGTTGGTCCAGCTTTTTCCGAAGAAGTGCGGGACCAATCGGCGGGGCGGGGGGACTGCGACGGCGCCGCTCCTGGATGATGATCGCCTGGCAGAGTTCGACGCACTCGCCGCAGATATACACCTCGGACGGCCCCTCGACGAGCGGGCCGACCTCGTTGTAGCTCTTGCGGCAAAACGAGCAGAAGGCGTTACGTTTGGGTGACGGCTTCTTTGTCGCGGTTGGCATGATTAATCCCTCGTCTGCTCGGGTTCGTGTGCATTGTACGACACCCCGTGTTCGCGGCGAACCTCCCGAGGGTCCTGCTTGTGTGCGCTGCTCACCGCGGATAGACTGAACGCCGTGCCGCACCTTAGAGCCGCGGGAGCTTGCCATGCGCCGCCGTCGTCCCTACGAACTTTCCCTGCTCGCCTTGTTCGCCGTTGCCGTCGCCGCGGCGCACCCCCAGGCGCCGCCGGACACGAGCTACCTTCGCACGCTGGCGCAGATGCGCGCGTTCATGCTCGGCCGGCCGGTCCAGCCGCAGGTGACGCCCGAGGGCAAGGCCGTCCTCTTCCTGCGCGCAGCCGCGCGTCGCCAAGCTCGGGCTGTTCGAATTCGACGTGGCTGGCGGCACAACGCGCGAGCTGGTGACGCCTGCACAGGTGCTCAAGGGTGGCGGCGAAAAACTCTCTCCCGAGGAAAAGGCCCAGCGCGAACGCATGCGCGTCAGCGTCGGCGGCTTCACCAACTTCCAGCTCGCGCCCGACGGCAAACGCATCCTCCTCGCGCTCTCGGGTCGCCTTTATCTCGTCGCGCACGACACCGCCGCCGTCCAGGAATTGCCGACCGGTCCGGGGCCGTTGCTCGACCCGCGGTTTTCGCCCGACGGGTCGAAGGTGTCGTATGTCCGCGATCACGACGTCCATGTCCTCGATCTGGCCACGCAAAAGGCGGTGCGCGTCACCACCGGCGGCACCGAGCTGGTGCCGCACGGGCTCGCCGAATTCGTCGCCCAGGAAGAGATGGGCCGCTTCGACGGTTACTGGTGGTCGCCGGACGGCGCTCAGCTCGCCTATCAGCAGACCGACCACAAGGGCGTCGAGATCTGGTACGTCGCCGACCCGGCCAATCCCGGCCGGACGCCGACGCCGTTTTTCTATCCGCGGCCCGGCAAGGCCAACGCGCGCGTCAAGCTCGGCGTCGTTTCGGCGCAGGGCGGCGCGACCACCTGGATCACGTGGGATGACCAGAAATATCCCTACCTAACGACGGTGCGCTGGCCGAAGGAAGCGCCGCTGGTCCTGGCCGTGCAGACGCGCGATCAGAAAGAGCTCGTGCTCCTGGCCGCCGACGCCAAGACCGGCAAGACCCGGCCGCTCGTGACCGAGCGCAGCAAGACGTGGGTGAATATCCATCAGGATGCGCCGCGCTGGTTGCCCGGCGGCAAGGGCTTCCTCTGGATTACCGAGCGCACCGTGCGCCGCAGCTCGAGCAGCGCAACCCCGAGGGCCGGCTGAAACGCGTGCTGGTGCCGCCCGAGCTCGGGTTCCAGAGCCTCGTGTCGCTCGACGACAAGGCCGAGCAGATCGCCTTCACCGCCAGCACGAACCCGACCGAATCGCACCTCTATCGTCTGAAATTCCACGATGTGTGGGCGGACCCGGAGCCGCTGACGAAGGAGCCCGGCCTGTACACCGCCGTCTTCGGCGCGATCACGGCCTCTATGTCCGCACGGCGCGCCTCCTCCGCTCCATGCCGAAGACGACCGTGTACCGCGCCGACGGCAAGCTGGTGGGCGAATTGCCGTCCGTCGCGGAAGAGCCGAAGGACGTGCCGCAGGTGGAATTGACGACGGTGGGTGAGAGCAAGTTTCACGCCGCGGTGGTTCGGCCTCGCAACTTCGACGCGGGCAAGCGCTACCCGGTGATGGTCGACGTATATGGCGGCCCGCACCATCTGCACGTGGCGGCGAGCATGAACCGTTGGCTGCTCGACCAGTGGTACGCCGACCAGGGCTTGCTGGTGGTCAGCGTCGACGGCCGCGGCACGCCGGGACGGGGCGCGGATTGGGAGTCGGCGATTTACGAGGGATTTGCGACGATCCCGCTCCGCGATCAGGTGGAAGGTCTCAAGGCGCTCGGCGCGAAATATCCAGCGATGGACCTCAATCGCGTCGGCATCGACGGCTGGTCGTTCGGCGGCTACCTCGCGGCCCTCGCGGTGATGCGCCGGCCCGACGTGTTCCACGCCGGCGTCGCAGGCGCCCCGGTGTGCGACTGGTTCGATTACGACACGCATTACACCGAGCGCTACCTCGGCGTGCCGCCCGCGCCGGACGACGAAATCTACCAGGCCAATTCGCTCTTGAGCTACGCGCCGAACCTGAAACGGCCGCTGCTGCTGATGCACGGCACGGCCGACGACAACGTGTATTTCCGCCATTCGCTGCGTTTGGCCGACGGGCTATTCCGGCACGGCAAGTCATTCGAGATGCTGCCGCTTTCGGGGTTGACGCACATGGTGCCCGACCCGGTGGTGATGGAGAACCTGCACGGCCGCATTGCCCGATTCCTGCAGAAGCACCTGGGCGGGCCGTTGTAGCACGAGGGGCCAACCGTCATGAAGGTCAAGCTGTTCATCAAGGACAAGTCGTCGTTCCGGAGCTGGCATCGGCACACGCAGGACTTCGAGGACGATATCAACCGCTGGCTCGCCGCCAACCCGGACGTGCGGATCATGGACATCAAGCAGTCGTCCAACGGCGGAAGCTTCGATACGACCAAGGTCGTCATCTCGATCTGGTATGAGTTCGGTCCGGAACCTGATGCGGCCAGCGACCGCACCGGCGCCGCGGCATCTCAGGGAATCAGGCCGACGCGGCCCTTGAGCTAGTCGGTCGGCGGCATTTACACCGCATCACGAAATGGATATGGTGTCGCGGCCAGCTGGCAGTCTGGGTATCTTTCCCGGAATGGAGAAGAGCAATGGACGGCCTGTCTTTGAGTCTAACAGTGCTCGCGACCTGTCTCACCGTTCCAGCAATCTCGCCTTCGCGCGCCGAGAGGGAAACGCCGCGCCCCTGTATCAGCCGCATCATTATCGCCGGCAACACTGTCACCCAGGATGAAGTCATTCGGGACGCCCTATGTCTGTTTTCCGGGCAGGAATTCTGCGTTTCCGAATTGCGGTTGGCCGAGAAACGATTGGCCGCGCTCGGCATTTTCGAGATGGACGAAAAGAAGGGAATTCGGCCCACCGTCACCGCCATCCCGACGGAAGATCCCCATTTTCAGGATGTCCTGGTGCAGGTTACGGAAACACATACGGGGACATTGCGACTCACGGCGGGCATCACCGAGCGAGGAGGAGTCGCGATCCGGCTTACCGTCGAGGAACGGAATTTCGATCCGCGCCGATTTCCGACCTGCATGGACGACCTGCGCAACGGCCGGGTGTTTCGGGGCGCGGGCAAGAAGGTCCGTCTGGACCTGATTCGGATTACCGTTACGCCGCGGTAGGTTCAACTAATGCCCATCATTTGCGTCACCCGGCCCTTACGGCACTTGCGACAGAAAAACGGAAACTTCATCGACCCGGGCCGGATGATTGCCGTGGTCCGGCATTGATCTTCATACCCGCACGTGTCGCATTTCTTGCGAAAGTTCACCTGCCGGCCGTCCTGAGCGCCCAGCACGCCGCCAGTGATCGAGACCACCCTTCGGGGCCGATCCTTCTCGGCCGTTCTGCGTGGGGTCTGCTCCTGAGCTGGTGTGAACGCTGACGCCGCCACGGGTTCGGCGGTCGCCTCGTCGTCCGGGGCCGCCTCCGAAAGGGCGGTTGGCGCGGCATCGGTTTCATGAGCAACGGGCTGCGATTCCGGGCTCTGGAACAGGAGATTTACCCGGCCGGCGGGGATGGGCTTGCCGATTCCCTGCCGCCAGACGGGGTCGGTTTGCTCGATTTTGCCGGCGGCGGCGAGACCCTGCATCTCCAGGGCCGAATAGGGTCCATGCTGGGTTTCGTCATGCGTGAAGAAATACTGGACGGCCATGTTGCTGCGCCTTTCGGGGAGCCGGGTTGCCGAATTCAGGGAGATTCCGCCCATCCGGCAGCACCGCGGCGGCGCAACCGCATGGAGCAGGCCTGATTGATTAGATGGCTGTTCCCGGCAGGCGGAGCAGGCAGATAAGAAAGGAGGCCTCTGTCAGGGGAGAGCATACCAGAAATCTGAACGGAACGCAAACGCCTTGTTGATTATAATGATGGTTCGCCCGGATGCGAACTTAGTACCTCATGGAAGCCCATCGTCATGGCAAGCCGACGACGCAAGCACCGCATGAAGCGGCACAAGGCTCCGGTTCCCGCGCGGTTCGCCCTCGGTGCCGCGGTGCGCGTCCGGCCCGGCACCGCGGACCCTGATTTCGGCGACATCCCCCTCGGCGGTTGGGCCGGCACGATCGAGGAAGTCAGCCGCCGCTCGCGCCCGCCGACCTACCTGGTACGATGGAATCAGTCGACCCTGGAGCAGATGCATCCCGTGTACCGCAAGCGCTGCGAGCGTGACGGGCTGGAATTCGACAGCATGTGGCTGGCCGAGACCGACCTGGATCCCGATACGGGCGCGCCGGCTCCGATCGAGCAACCGACGCAGATCATCACGCGCCCGCTGCGCATGCGCAATCGCGAGGACCGCATTCGCGCCGTCTTTGGCCTGACGAGCGACGATACCCTGCCGCCGGCCAATCCGGCGACGCTCCGGCATTACCACGCATTCCTGACCGGCAAGTTGTCGTTCCCCTTCCCCGCCCGTTATGTCGTCGTCGTGAGTGGCCCGCGGGTCGAGTTGACCGAGCATCGCGTTGAGGTGACCGGGCTGTGTGACCCAGATGACGCGGACGAGGACGACGGCCTACTCTGCGAAACGCAAGAAGAAGGGCAGCGGTGCGAGGTGCCGGTGGCCTGGCTCAACGTCCCGCAACGCCACCCCAATCGTGTGCCGATCGACGATTACGAGTTCTGGTTCACAAATGCGCCGGTCGACGACGACGCGGCGGACGAGGATTATGAGTTGGAGTGGGTCGACACTGCCACGCCCCCGTCGCCGGCGCGGGCATTCGTCTACCTGCTGCTGACCTTCCTGATCGGCGGGACGCTTTACGGCGCGGTTCTGGGTGCCGCCCTCGGTGCCGTCGAACAAGCCGGGCCGGCGGCGGGAATCGGGGCCGCGCTGTTGGGCCTGATCGGCTGCCTGATCGGCTTGACGAATCGTCGCTTTGCCGGACGCACCCCCAGCACCAATGTTGCTCGGGTCTTTGGCGCCCTGGTCGGCATCTTCGGCGGAGCGCTGCTCGGCGCGCTCGCCGGCGCAGCGCTTCGAATGCTGGTCGCCGCATATCCGGGCGCATTGATCGGCGGCCTCGTAGGGCGCTGATCCGCGGCATGGGTGGAATGGTCGCCAAGCGCAACGCCCCGACAGTTGTGGTGCTGCTCTGGGCGGTCGCCGGCGGCTTGGTCGGATCGTTCGCGCTGGCAGTCGTATGGGAGTATGAGGCGGCTTTCACCGGAGCGATGTATGGGGCCGGCGCTGGTGCCACGGGCGGGCCGTTGGTGTTCTTCGTGATCTATGCGACGACTTGGCTACTGTGGCGGCCATCGGACGAGGAATAGTGTATGCGTCGCGGTGTCGGATTACGAGGAAGCAGGCCCGAGGAAGGCCGGCCGGAGCGGTTCGCCCTGGAACATGCGGCGCACGAAGCTGCAGTCCACGAGATACTCTTGAACAGACACCCTGCGCAGCTGCCACAACGAGAAGGGTTTTTCATCCACCTCCTCGCGTGCTCTCTTGGTCGCCTTGTCGAGATACTCGATTGCATCCGCCACGTTACCAATTCGCCAAAGCAACCAACTCCTGGCCTCGAACGCCCACCAGCGCAGACGTTGGTCGTCTTCCTCTAACGCATTCCTGCAAAGCAATTCCGGCATCGCCCCATGTTCACCCCAATGAGCCAGGCCAACACCAAGAGCTGTGCGGGCTCCGCCTTCGTCAAATCGTCGAGCTTCGTGCAACTGAATGACTTCTCTCCAGCAACGCGCGCCTAGGAGGGCCCACAGAATTCCACCGTCGATACTCGCCTGCTGATCCAAGCGAGCAACATGGTGGCGCAGCAGCCGAGCAGCAAGTTCAACACCTTCTTCTCTACGACAGAGGCAAGAAGCGACAGACTCCAGTGGAATTTCCTGGATTTCTTTCGCCTCAACCATCTCGGCCAGTTTCACGAGCTTGGTAGGCGGCATCGCGCACAATCGCTCAAGACACGTCAGCTGTAGTGTTAGACGTTGTGCGGGCGACAGCGCAGGCTGGTCCCGATGCGCTTCATTCGGCAGGCCCAGCGTACGAACACAGGTTAGCAAGTCGTCTGCGGCTCCATCGACATCAAACAGGTTGATCTTGCACGATGCCCGTTTCAAGAGGTACGCAGCCACATCTGGCTTTAGCTCCAACATCCGATTGAGGGGGCCGATGGCGCTCTGGTAGCTCTCCTTCAAGATGAAGCAATCCGCAACATTTGCGAGGATTTCGACGTTGGCATGGTATTGTTGCGCAATCTTGAGCAAATGCTCGTGCTCCTCCAGCCAAGTGTCAGCCGCGCTCGTTAGCGTCTTTACAAATGCTTCGCGACGATTGTCGTCCCGCAAATCAGCAATACCTACGGTGACCCTGAAACGCCCTTTTTTCTCGTCGGGCTGGCCATTCTCCCGTTCCGGTTGTTCCGTGGGGTAGCTGTCGAGCCGTGCCTTGACTCGTTTCCGGCATCGTTGCAGGTAGAACATGGTGCCGTCGCGATCCCCCAAGTTATCCATCAGGAACTTTCGAAGTAGCCGGCGATAAGCACGAGCCAGTCTGCTATGTGGGCGATCGATGGCGAAAATGCTCTGATCCAGAAGATTCAGGTTCTCGTAGCGCCGAATCACGCCAGAAAGCATCTCAAAATCCAATCGCTTCCGGAATTCCTGCAACTGTCGCCGCAAAATGCGATGCTCATCATCCAAGTCCGGCACGTTCGCCGCCACAAAATGTAGTCGAATCTCCTTTTTCAGCCCTGCCGTCTCCTCGCGGCGAATGTCACGGCACACACCTTCCAACCCCGCTAGGTTCTGCTCGTTCGGCGTGAACATCAGCACGACCGAATCCGGCAGTTGCCGCGTGCAGATACCGAGCACATCGGTGTCGCCGGTGCGCGAATCGATGAGCACGTAATCCGGTTGCAGCTCCACCTCCCATCCCTTCTTGGTGTCCTCGAATAGCAGAAACCCCTGCTCCTCGGAATAGAGGCGCTGCCAATCGAGCTTGGTCAGGGCCACTCGATAGGCCCGATCACGCCGCCCCGCGGGCATCACCCACAAGCGACCGCCTCGCTTGCCAATCGGTTTTACTTCGTAGACGTACTCCAGCAGGTCTGGCACTTCGTAGTTTTCGCGGAACTTCGTGACGTACTCAACGATGCCCGGCCGCTGTCGCGGCTCTGCCGGCGGCTGCAGGTGCTTGTAGGTCTCCAGCCCCGGCGCTTCGAGGTCGAAGTCGACGACGAGCACCTTACGGCCACGGCGGACCAGCTCGGCGGCGACGTTGACGAGGGCCATCGTGCGGCCGACGCCGCCCTTGAACGAATAGAATGTGATGACGTACAAGATTGGCCTCGGTCAATTC
Source organism: uncultured Gemmataceae bacterium (assembly GCA_963834865.1). GTDB lineage: Bacteria > Planctomycetota > Planctomycetia > Gemmatales > Gemmataceae > CAWIDK01. Next base: position 182,162 of record CAWIDK010000003.1, on the reverse strand, counting down.
GGGCACGATAGGCTGAATTCCATTGCAGCGCAGCTTCGCGCGCTGACGTGTTTCAGCTTAATGCGCTCGGGAGCCACTCGCGCTGGCGCCGCAAACCGTTGTCGTAGCAGCCGGCGAACCTCCTCCGACTCAAAGAACAGTCGCAGCAGGTTGTCCATCGCGCGCGACTGAATCAGCGCGGCGGTTTCCCATCGCGAAATCGTTTCTTTCGCGACGCCGAGCTGCTCGGCCAATTCCTGCTGGGTCAGATCGAGCTGGCCACGCCGCTCTTGCATCTCCTGCGGCGTGAGCAAGCCAAGCTGCACACGCAGTGCCGCGAAGACTCGATCGTCACCGGCAATCGTGAACGTTTGGTCGCCACAATTGCGACAGGTGGGAATGGCCAGGTCCGGGATCTGAATCGTGTAGGACCGTCCGTCATGCTTGACGGTCGTCGTGTAATCGGTGACCTGTGGGTACACTTCGTCCGCCTTGCACTCAACGCAGCGCCAGGGATAAGGACGATCGCGCCCAACGGGAGGAATCTTGTTAGACATCGTGCACACTCACGACAACGATCATGGGATCATCTGGGTCGTCGGGATCCTTACGGATCTCAAGGACCGTCTCAAAGTACACGCGGCGCTCGCCAATTGGCACACGTAGGTCATAATGGAATTCGTAATGCATATACGTCGGCCGCTTCTCCACTTGTTCGTCTATTTCTCCGCCGGTTTCCACGTACTCGTATAAGAGACGACAGATTTCACGCCACTGGTATCCAGGCAGGTGCCACGCATTAAGCTTTCTCTAGTTTCGTAGCCCCAGTGAGGATTTCGGCAAGATAACCAGGGTCTACAGCGGCTCCCTTGCGTTTACGGGCCATACTTGTTTTACGTGGATTTTGCTTGAGCAAGCTTAACGCGAGCTTGCGGAATAACGACAGGTTCTCCGCCCCGTGGCGGTTCTCCACCCGGCTCGCATCCTCATGAAAGCTCACATCCAATTGCCAATGCAAGTTGTTCTCGATTCCCCAGTGGTTGCGCAGCGCCGCCGCATAACGCCGCGCGGCCATGCGCCGACTGCCAATGAAGTAAACGACCTCCGTCGTCTGCTGCCCGTTGACCGTCCGTTCGCGGCGACACATCCCCACTGTCCGCAGGTGCGGCCACGCCGCGCGATCCCGAATACCGCTGACGTCTTCGACGATCACGCAACCGCGTTCCTCGACGCGCCCGTGTCCACGTTCCGTCGTCGTACATTGCCGCACCCGGCCCGCCGGCAACGCGCCGTCGAGCGCTTTCATCACGGTTTCTTGGATGTCACTCATCAACCGTTCTTGGTTGGCTTTCACCACCAAGACGTAATCGCCACCGCGGTCCAGGATCTTCTTGGCGATGTTCTTCTGACATCCGATGGCGTCGATGGTCACCAGCGCGCCATCAAGGTCCAGCAACTGCAAGAGCTTCGGAATGGCTGTGATTTCATTGCCTTTACCCTCGACGGCGACCTGGCCCAGCGAAACCTGGGCCTGGGTGGCCCAGGCACTGACCACATGCAGGGCGCCCAGCTTCGAATTGCCCGAGCCGCGCAAAGTCTTGCCGTCAATGGCGATGTGCTCGACGCCGGATAAGCCGGCGACGTCTCGCAACCAGGCCAGGCAGCAGGCTTCCAGGACCCGTGGATTGAGGATCGCGAAGACGCGTTCAAAAGTGTCGTGCGACGGGATGCCGCCAGGCAAACGTAAGAAGCGTCGAAACCAGGTTTCGCGTTGCTGCGCAAATTGAACGATGTCGGGCCAGTCGTCGCAGTTGGCGATGACGCCGCAGAGGGCCATGACAAGCAGGTCGATGAGCAAGTGCTTGGTACGGCCGGCGACACGGGGGTCATAGATGCGCCGGAAGTGTTTCTTAATCGACGCCACGGAAGGGGTAGCAGCCATGCGTTCCTCCGGAAAGCGGGCGAATATCCAGAGAATCCTATGTCTGTACACTTGTCAACGTCAATTCCGCTGCAACAATTCGGGTGGAGTTTGACGCGTGGCCCCTGGGTATCCAGGCAGTTCATTTCTCACCCGCTCGAGCAGCCCCTTTTTGGGTACCACGAATCCCTCGTACTGGCGGCCGTTCCGCAAGGCGTTCTTGTAGCATCGCAACCTTGCGTCTCGGTCGTCGGGAAGCGCCACTGGCCGCTCCTTGTCGCCCTCGCTGCAGCCGATTTGCGGGGCAATCGCTCTTGAGGATACGCCCGAGAACGCCATTGGCATTCTAGCAGCGCAATGATCTAAGTCAATATGGCTTTAATCAACTAACCAGTTACGATGGGATACATTGATCTAAGTCATCAAAATGCCCAACCTGGGCTACCGCCGTTTCTTGATCCCCGCTGCCTTCACGAACTTGCGCAGTCCCTTCGCATACGCCTCTTGCCACTCGGGGTTCGGTTCCACCGTCTCGCGAAAGCGCACCATCTGGGCCACCGCGTCGCCGACCGTGTACGCCCCGGCATCGCCGTGCTGTCGGCGACGGTGGCTCTCCAGCGCGGCCAACGCCGTCACCGCCGCGCCCAGCGCCGGGCCCTCGTCGGAGGCGAGCAGGCACACCGGCCGGCCTAGCACCGACGCGAGGATCTCGCACATCAGCCGATTGCGTGCCACGCCGCCGGAGAGCGAGATCTGCGTGACCGCCTGCCCGGCAGCCTCGTGCTGGTCGACGCCGAGCTTGATGAGATACGCCAATGACTCCAGCGCCACGCGCGCCGCGCGCCGGCCTTGCCCAGCTTGTGCGGCTCCCAGCCGACGCGTTTCTCCTTGACCCCTAGCGACGGCTCCCGCGCATAGAACGGCACGGCCACGGTCCCGCCGGGCACCGGTTCGCACGCCCGCGCCTTCTCTTCCAGCTCGGTCCACGGCCGATCGCCGACGAGCCGATTGATCGACGCCGAGCCGTTGGAGTAACAGCGCATCCAGAGGTACGGGCCCCAGTTCAGCTTCATCGCGTCAAGGTCGTCCGTCGCCGGCGGCTGGGCGGCCGACGCGTTGACCACCGCCGAGGTGCCAAGGATGACCGCCATCTGTCCCGCGTCGACCGCCCCGCCGCCGATCAGACCGGCTTGCTGATCGTCGGAGGTGGGGAAGATCAGCGGCACGCGCTCGGGATCGAGGCCGGCCTCGATCACCAGCGACCGGTGCAACGGGCCGATCGGCTCGAAGTGATCGACGATTCGCGGCAGCTGTTCCCAGGCGAGAGCGCGGTAGTCCTCGCGCATCAGGGCGTCGAGCATCTGCGCCGCCACTGGTTGGTGCGCAGGTCCATGATTCCGGTCGACGCCGCGGCCGAGACGCTGATGACGTCGAAATTGCCGGTCAGATATCCCGCCGCGAGTGGGCCGTGCGGCAGGACGCGCTGCGTCTGTTTCCAGCCGATCTCGGGCAGCGTCTCCTCGTCCTTGACGAGATGGCTCAGGCCGTAGCGCACCGCCCACGGCCCGCCGATCAATTCACGGACGCGCTTCTGGCCGCCGAGCCGGTTGAGCCCGATCGCGTGGTAATCATGCAGCGTCTCGTCGTTCCAGCAAATGGCCCGCCGCACCTGGCAGCGATCACGATCGATGCGGCCGGCGGTATGGTGCGTCGCCGAGATGCCCCCCGCGACCCAGCGGTCGAGCCGGCCCAGCTCGCGCAGCCGCGCCGCCATGGCGCGGACACTGGCCCGCGCCTGGCCTTCGAGCTGGGCGAGGTTCAGCTCGGTGACGCCGCCGTCGGTCCAGAGGTCGGTTGGGAGGCGCACCTCGGCGAGCGTGTCGCCTTCGACGTCGAAGGCGAGGCATTTGACGCCGCTGGTGCTAAAGTCCCAGCCGGTGATGACGCTGTCGGATTCGACGCGGCGGAGAGGGTTGTCGGGCATGGTTGGGTTCGCGGCGAGTAGGGGTCGATGCGATGGTGCGATTATACGGGAGGGCTTCGGCTCACGCACTCGGAACCCGAGCCGCGAGCGACGCGACCGCATTGCGGCACTCCGCACCCAGCCAGCCGAATCTCGCCAACTGACCCTGGCATTGTTCGAGGGGCTGTGATAAACTCCCGGAATAACAAATCTCCACCGGGAGGCGGTCATGAACTTCAGCGAATTCGAAGACTCTTACGAAGACCTGGCACCGATCCGCGGGGCCGTGCTCGAAGACGCCCGTCAGCGAGCTGATGGCCCGCAAACCGATTGTGGTCGACGTTGACGCCACCGTGGTCGCGGCGGTCAACGCGATGAACGAGCACCATACCGGATGCGTGCTGGTGCAGAAGGACGGCGCCCTGACCGGGATTTTCACCGAACGCGACGTGCTGCGCCGGGTCGCCTTCCGCGAAGGCAATCGCAGCTGGAAAGTCGCGTCGGTGATGACTCCCGATCCCGAAACCCTGCCGCCCGGCGCCAGCGTGGCCCTCGCCCTCAACAAAATGAGCGTGGACGGCTTCCGGCACCTCCCCATCGTGGACCCCGACGGCAAGGCCATCGGCGTCCTGTCCGTCAAGGACATCGTCAACTTCGTGGTGGAATTCTTCCCTGAGGCCGTCCTTAACCTGCCCGCCGATCCGGATAAGAACATCCCCAAGACCGAGGACGGGGCGTAGCGCACGCTGGATGGCGAGCCGGTGGTTCGTAGTTCCGCCATTAGGCGGTCTTCGCGAAAACCGCCTCAAGGCGGAACTACGAACCACCGGTCGTGCCGCATCACATTCCGGCCGCAAACAGCGCTGCCGCGACGCCCACGCCCAGCAGCGCGAACGCAGCGCAGCCGATCAGCGTCGCCCAATAGGTGTAGCAGGTGCGGGACGGCTCGCTGCCGTCGACCACCTCGAGGCGGTAAATTTCCAGATACGGCATCGGCGCCCGCCGGAACCAGCCCGTGACGCGCACTTCTCTGCCCTGGTAGCGCCCAGCCCGCAATAGGCCGAACAGCCAGTCCCACAGCGCGAGCGGCTGCGTGTAATCGAGGAACAGGATACCGGTGGAATCCTGGATGACGAAATCCTCGCTCCAGATCAGGCCGGGCACGCCCTTGCCGATGATCTTGCCCTGGAGCGTGCAGGGTATCGGCCGTACCGGCGACACCTTGACCTGGCCCATCAGCGTCGCGACCGTGCGATGCTCGAAGATCTTGCCGAGGTAGCTGCGCCGGTTCTTGATGAACGCCCCGGCACCCATCAGGCCGACCGCCAGGCCGATGAGCGAGAAGTGCCAGACGCCGGTGCCCAGGCCAAGCCCGACCAGCAGCGCCAATCCGGCGATCAGGCCCATCCACGGCAATGCCAGTACGCAAAGATCGACAAAGAAGTCGTCCCAATACGATTCCGGCTTGGCCCGGTCGAACACGATGTAGGGTTCATGGCCGACGGTCGCCGCCTGGTCGCTGAGGTGCAGTAGCCGCTTGGCGACCAGCGGGTGCGTCGAGTTCAGCTCGTACCAGCTGGCCCACGGGTTCCACAGGTCCCACTGCATGGCGCTCTTGACGCGCTCGGGGTTGACCTGGGCCGAGGCGTCCCCGCCGGTGGCCGACGCGGTCATGACCGTCGTGATGGCCGACTTGCGGTCGAAAATGTTCAGTGCCCCGATCGCGCCGGCGGCGGTGAACGACGTGCTTGTCTCCTGCTCCTTGTCCTTGTTCGCCGCGGCCGCGACCTGTTCCCGGCTATCCTGCGCGGCCAGGCCATAGGCGATCTTGACCAGGGCGCTGGCCAGGGCGTTGGGGTTGCCGGTTACCCGCCCGGCGAAGCGGTCGGCGTAATACTCGCGCGTCCGGCTGAACCACAGGACAATGTATTCGCTGATCACGTAGAGAACGTAGGCGCCGAGGGCGACCACCCAGCTGTAGCTGCTGTTCCGGTTGCCGCGACCGCCCATGCGAATGCTGAGGTCGTAGATCCAGAAGAGCAATAGCGGCACCAGATTGGCCAGCGTCATCAGCGCCATGTCCCAGTTGCGGGCATGACCCAGCTCATGGGCGACGACGGCCTCCAGCTCCTCCGGCCCAAGCAGGCGCATGGTGCCGCGGCTGATGACGATGCGGGCGTTGCTCGGATGGTGCCCGTAGGTGAACGCCTGCGGTGCGCCGTCGTCGATGATGCCGAAGCTCGGGAAACGCATGCGGTGCTCGTCGCAGACACGCCGGACGAATTGTTCCAGGTGTTGCGGCAGCTCGTCTGCCCCGACCCAGCGCATGCGGTACAGCCACGACAGCATCAGATCCATGATGAAGGGGCCGATCGCGAACTGCAGGAGTATGATGGCGCTGCCGAGACCGACGGCCAAGCCGGCGCTGAGCACGTCGAACTGCACCAGGGAGATCAGCACCAGCCCGAGCATGCCGTACAGGAGGGCCAGCGTGAACGCGGAGCGCAGGAACAGGTTGGGCAAGGCGAGCATGCCGGCGGCCAGCATTTCCTTGCGCTCATGGGCGCGATGCTGGGCCTCGAGGTCGGTTTCGGGAACCGGTTCGTTCCGCGGTGTCGGGTCCATGTGCAAGCCTCCGTTAGGGACGTGTTGGCAAGACGGCGGACGCGGCGCTTGCCACGAGTTTATTCGTTCGGCAACCGGCGCCGTTTAGGCGGCGCCGGCGGGCGGAACAGGACATCGGTGCGCAGGACATGTTTTCGGCCGCAGATGACGGGCGCCCCTTCGTGCAGTTGCCGGTGCTCGAACACCAGCGCCTTGCCGCACTCGGGCCGCACCTCGAATCGGCGGACGCATCCACGGCCGTACAACACCGTCGCGCCGCCTTCGGTCACGTCGTTCAGATACACCATGAAGGTGAGCTTGCTTATCTCCACTTCGCCGCGGCGGACCGATCCATCGCCGTGCACCTTGAACTGTTCCGCCACCTGGTAGCGATAAAAGCGGAAGCGCTCGTGCAGACCGGACGCCGTCCACCCGTCGCGCTGGGCGGGGATCAGCGGCGCGGCCCGGAACCAGAGATCGGCTGCCAGGCCGGCATCCTCCAGCAGGGCGCGGCCATTGTTGCGAAATTCCGGGATCGGTTCGCCGTTGACGCCGGCCGTCTCGTAGCCGATCGCTTCGCTGCGGGTGATGAGCTGCTCGCATTCGTGGGGTGCAAGCAGGCCGTGGATCGTGAAGATGTTCTCGCCGTCGAGTGATTCAAGGTGCATGGCAGCTCACGTCTGCTGTGGGGCACGTTTCTTACGTGCCCGGTTTTCGTCGGGCATCGGGCACGTAAAAAACGTGCCCCACAAACGCTGCCGAATCGGCAACGTGCCCCTCGCTTGTTCACTTGCGTTCTTTCTTCGGCGGCCCCGGTGGCAACCGCGGCTCGTACTTTGGGATCGCATGCTCCACGTGCGCCGGCATGGCCGGCAGCGGCGGCGCGACCCGCGCGCGGCCGGCGGCGCGGTCACGTGCGGCGGCGGCGCCGGCAACGCGAACTTGACCGCCGTTGCCGGATCGGTGTGCTTGACCGGGACGCCGCCCTGGACCAGCAGCTTCGCTTCGGTAGCCCGGCGCTCGAGGCCCAGGTCACGCGCCTGCGCCGCCACCTTTTGCTCGCGGACGTATTCGGCCTTCGGCACCGCGACCAGCTTCACCTCGTGAGGCGCCACCTTGGTCTCGCGTCCCGGGCTCAAGGCGCCCAGGCTGGTCATCTTGAAATTGGGGACCTCGCGCAACGGGGCCAGCGCCGTCACGTTCTGCACATGGGTCAGGTTGATGTTCCTGGTAACGGCGCCGTTCATGGTCTTGTCGCCCGCGATGGTCTTGAGTGCCCGCACCTGCTCAATCAAGGTGTGCGGCGGGCGCAGGACTGCGCCGGTGCGCCGGCCGTTGTACAACTCGCGCAGGCTGGCTTCCCACCGCGGCTCGGCGGCGTGCAGGTGCCGGAAATAGGCGAAATTAGGATCGAACATATCCTTACGTGGGCGGTAATCGGTCCAGGCGACGAAGCCGCGCTTGGCGTAACGATCCTCGAAATAGTCGCCGAAATAATAGTGCCGGGTGTGCGGACCGACGAACAGAGCGCCGAGCAAGAAATCGGTGTGAATCACCAGTTCGGGAATGAACGGCCGCCGCGCCGCCAGCCACGCGCGCATGTCGAAACGGATCGGGGCGAACAGCAGGCCGCGCTCGTCCAGCGGGTGGTCCCAGTAGCCGTCGACGAACAGGCAGCCGACCGGCGTCCAGATGTAGTGGGCGGGAATCCAGACCCAGCCGGGCCGATAGGCGAGCCAGAATCCGGGCCGCCAGAGATAGCGGGCGTTCTGGTAGACCCAGCAGCCGCCGACATAGGTGCTTTCCGGATTGGGGGCTGGCGGCACGGCCGCGTCGGGCGGCGGCGGGGGTGGCGGCAGGTATTGCACCTGTTGCAGATTGTCGGGCGCCCAGAAGCCGCTGTCCCACAACCAGCCCTTGTCGATTTCCTGCCAATGGCCGGGGACCCAGTGCCGGCCCGGCGGCGGCACGCGCCAGCAGCCGCTCACCCACAGGAAATCGCTCTGGTCGGCATCCCAGGCCCAGTAACCCGGGATCCACTGGACGTTATCGCCGTCCGGCTTCTGCTCGGGCGGCAGCTCCTCGATCGGCTCGGGCGGCGCCTTGGGGATCACCGCGCCCTGTTCCGGCCGATCGGCGATCGGCGCTGCAAACGCCTCGTGGACTGGGCCGCGCGCCTGCACCTCGACGCCCGGCGGTTGCACCGGCTGCTCCTGGGCCAGGCCGAGGAAGGCAATCGTCACCAGTCCGAACGGGCTCACGAGCTGGGCCAAAGCACGGCGACTCATCGTGGGAATCCTCCAGAGGGTCGGCGCCCACCTTGGCGGCTGCCGTGTGCGGCGCAGGTGGGCTCATTGTATCGGAAAAAATTGCGGACCTTTTCCAAGGTGACGGACAAGGGCCTGGCTACCTTGAGGGAGATGACCCGTCTGAAGGTCCTGATCATCTGCGGCGACGCGATCACCGATAAAGGGCTGGAACAACTGGAGACGATGACCAACCTCCAGGAGGTTTATATCAATGCAACCCAGGTGACGATCCGAGGGCGCCAAGAGGCTTCGGAAGTGTCTCCCCAAGTGCCATGTCGAGGGTGCTTAATGCTGCGTCCAGCTACAATAGACGGTGCACGAGCGACGCACGGGCTGCCTCTATGAACCTGCTGATCACCGCCGGCAACACCCAGGCCCCAATCGACCGCGTCCGCTGCATCACCAACATCTTTACCGGCCGCACCGGCGCGGCGATCGCCCTGGAGGCACATCGCCGCGGTCATGCCGTCACGTTGCTGACCTCGCATCCTGAAGCCGTGGCCGAGCCCGTCGACGCGCAGCGATGGCGCTGCATCGCGTACCGCACATTCAACGAGCTGCACGTCGCGATGGCTGAGGAAGTGCGGCTTGCGCCGGACGCCGTCATTCACTCGGCCGCCGTCAGCGACCACCAGGTTGCCGGCGTCTTTGCCCCGGCGGCCGGCACCCATTTCCAGGTGGGCGATGCCACGTGGCATGGTGAGCCGCCCATCCTGCTCGACCGTGCCGCCGGCAAGGTCAGGAGCGATGAACCGGAGCTATGGCTGCGGCTCGTGCGTACGTCGAAACTGGTCGATCTCATCCGCCGTGAATGGGGCTTTCGCGGCATCCTCGTGAAGTTCAAGTTGGAGGTCGGCGTCACCGAAACCGAGCTGCTCGCCATCGCCGAGCGCTCCCGCCGCCAATCCGACGCCGACTGGATGGTCGCCAACACCCTCGAAGGCGCGGCGGAGTGGGCGTACCTCGGCTCGGCCGGCGGTTACGAACGCATCAATCGCAACGAGCTCGCTGCCCGCATCATCGACGCGGTGGAGCTGCAATACCAGGGGGGGCAGCATGGCTAACGTCCTTTTGGGTGTGACCGGTTCGGTCGCCGCCATCTACACGCGCGAACTCGTCGACGACCTGCGTGCCGCGGGCCATGACGTGAAGATCGTGGCGACCGCCGCGTCGCTGTATTTCTTCGACCCCGCCGCGCTCGCGCCGTCGGTGGTGCGCGATGCTGATGAATGGCCGGGCGAACGCTATGAGCGCGGCGACCCGGTGCTGCACATCGAGCTGCGCCGCTGGGCCGACGTGTTGCTGATTGCGCCGCTCGACGCGAACACGTTGGCCAAGCTCGCCCTGGGATTGGCCGACAACTGCTTGACATGCGTGTACCGGGCCTGGGACCGCAGCCGCCCCGTCGTGCTGGTGCCGGCGATGAACACGTTCATGTGGGAGCATCCGGCGACGGCGCGGCACCTACGGCAGATTGCCGAGGACATGGGGGCGGCCGCACCCGCCGCGCTGGCGCTGCCCGATCTGGTGGAGTGCATCAACCGGCAGTCGGCGGCGCTACGTGTCGTCGCGCCGGTGAGCAAGCGGCTGGCGTGCGATGATGTTGGCGTTGGGGCGATGGCGTCACGGGAGACGATTATTGCGACGCTGCCTCGGCTTGTTCCTCGCTAACTGCCAATCGGTAGCTTGCGCACGCGATGCCGGCCGTCTTCGACAACCACGATGGCGCCCTGGGACAACTCGGCGCTCGACTGAATCAACACCGCCTGGAGACGCTGGATCACGAAATCGGCCCGCGTGTTCCGCAGCCGAAACAAAACTACGCTGACGATCTGCCCGCCGCTGCCAGCAAGGATTTCACCGAAGTCGAGGTCGAAGGACAGCACAACGCGTTGCTCTTGGACGGCCTTCTGAAAGATTTCCCCGTTCGGCAGGGTGTGTAGTCCCTCATCGCGCAGATGTACTGCGTTGTGGCCTTCGGCGCGCAGCCACTCGACTACCCGTTGCGATACGCCCATGTCCGCGAGAAAGTGCACGTTGGCTCCTTCGTCAGGCGGTTCGCACTTCTTCCTGCGTCAGCCATGCTGCATATTCGAGCGCCTGCTGAATGTCCGCGCGCTCCAAATCGGGGTAGCCGGACAGGACCTCGTCCCAGGTTGCACCGTGAGCAATCTGGCCGACGATGACCGACACGGGAATCCGCATGCCGCGAATGCAAGCCCGGCCGCCCAATATCCTCGAATCAAACGTGATGCGATCAAACATGATTTTTCTCCTGCATATCTGTGGTGGGCGACTCCGCCCGCCCGGCAGCCTGCGAGCGCTAAACGTAAACGACCAGACCGGCTAAAACCACGACGGCATCTCGCCGGCGCGCGGCAGCTTCACCACGCACAGGCTACTGATCTGCGGATGCGAACGCACCTCCTTCAGCGCCTCCTCCGGCGGGTCGCTGTCGAGATTCAGCACCGCGATCGCCTCGCCGCCGGGGACCTGCCGGCCCACCGTCATCTGCGCGATATTGACGCTGTGCTTCCCGAAAATGGTGCCAATGTAGCCGATCAGGCCCGGCACGTCGTGATGCGTGAACAGCAGCAAAATGCCGTCGATGTAGGTGTCGAGGTGATAGGGGCCCACCTGGACCAGACGCAAGAGATCGTGGCCGAATAGCGTGCCGGCCGCGGTGTATTGCTTCTTGTCGGTGGTGACGTGGGCCTGGATCAGGGTGCTGAAATCGCCCTTCTTCGGGCTGATCTGCTCGACGAGCTCGATGCCGCGCTCGCGGGCCAGCAGCTCGGCGTTGACGATGTTGACCTGCTCCGCCAGCCGATATTCGAGCAGCCCGGCGGCGAAGGCGGCGGTGATGAGCCGGGTGCTGCGGCGCGCGACCTCGCCGCGATAGTGCAGCTCGGCGCGCTGAATCGCCCCCTGGCACATTTGCGCGTGCAAGAGTCCGAGACGCCGGGCCAGGTCGACGTAGAGCCGAACCTCCTGCAATTCGGCGCGATCCACCGACGCCACGTTGACGGCGAACTGGATCGTGCCGCGCGTCAGGAAGTCGATCAGGAGCTGGGCCGCCTCCAGCGCCACCGACTCCTGCGCCTCGACCGTGGACGCGCCCAGGTGCGGAGTCAGCACGATGTTGGCCAGCTTCAGCAGCGGATGGTCGGCCGGCGGCGGCTCCTGCACATACACGTCGAGCGCCGCCCCGGCCAGCTGTCCCGAGCCCAGCGCCTCCGCCAGCGCTTCCTCGTTGATGATGCCGCCGCGGGCGCAGTTGAGCACCCGCGCCCCCTTCTTCATCCGGCCCAGCTCGCGGGCGCCGATCAGGTTGGTCGTCTCCGCGGTCAACGGCGTGTGCACCGTCAGGAAGTCGCAGCGCCCGAGCAGCGTATCGAGGTCCGGCGCCGCCTCGATGCCGAGCTGAGCGGCGCGGTCCGGCGCCAGGAACGGATCGAAGCCAATCACCTTCATGTCGAGCCCGGCGGCGCGGCGGGCAACCTCGCGGCCGATGCGTCCGAGGCCGACGATGCCGAGCGTCTTGCCGGCGAGCTGGGTGCCGGTGAACTTCGCGCGGTCCCATTTGCCTTGCCGCATCGTCGCGTCGGCGGCGGGCAGATGGCGGGCCAGCGACATCAGATGGCTGACGGTCAGCTCGGCAGTGCTGACGGTGTTGCCGCCGGGCGTGTTCATGACGACGATGCCCTTGCGGGTGGCGGCCGGCACGTCGATGTTATCGACGCCGACGCCGGCCCGCACGATGGCGCGGAGCTTGCCGGGGCTGTCGAGCAATTCGCGCGTGACCTTGATCCCGCTGCGAACGATCATGCCGTCGGCCGCGCGGATGGCGTCCTGCAGAGCCGCGGGGTCCTTTTTCAGATCGCGGCTGTCGATTTCGAGGCCGGCCTGTTTCAGCAGCTCGATACCGCCGGCTCCGAGGGGGTCGCTGATGAAGACGCGTGGCATGCGGTGTCCTCCCGAGAACCACGGATTACACGGATAAGGAAAACCCGTCGGCCGCGATCGTATTTCCTATCCGTGTTATCCGTGTAATCCGTGGTTTGCTATTTTCCTGCGAAAACCCGCTGCGCCGCCGCGACGCCGCTGCCGGGCTCGACGGCATGCCCCAGGTCGGCGAGCGCCAACTCGATGCCGGAGATCGCGGCGAGGATGTCGAACTGGTCGATGTAGCCCATGTGCGCCAGGCGAATGATCTTGCCCTTGAGCTGCTCCTGCCCGTTGGCGAGCTTCAACCCATAGTGCTTCTCTAGGCGTTTGAGCAGCTCGGTGCTGTCGATACCGGGTGGCATCTTCACCGCGGTCAGGGCATTGTTCGGCGGCGATGGGAAAATCGACATCCCCAGGGCGGTGAGGCCGGCCCGTGCCGCAGCGGCGTTGCGCCTGCACGGCCCAGACGTGCTCGATGCCCTCCGCAAGCAGCTTCCTGAGGCTGACACGCATCGCCCGCAACATCGTATGCGCCGGCGTGTACGGCGTGTCGTTGTCCTTGAGCGCGGCGCGGGCCTTCTTCAGGTCGAAGTAAAACGTCCGCGGGTTCGCGTTCTTCTCAATCGCGTTCCACGCCTTGTCGCTGACCGATACGAACGCCAGGCCCGGCGGCATCATCAGCGCCTTCTGCGAGCCCGTGCAGCAAAGGTCGATCTGCCAGGCGTCGGTGCGGCACTCCATCGCCCCGAGGCCGCTGATCGCATCGACCAGCAGCAGCGCCGGCGTGCGGCCGACGATTTGGCCGAACGCGGCGATATCGTGCCAGACGCCGGTGGACGTTTCGCTGAGCGTCGCACAGACGGCGACGGCGTCGGGATGGTCCGCGAGCGCCTTTTCGAGCTGCGCGGCCTGCACCGCCTGGCCATACGGCACGGCGACGCTGATCGCCTCGATACCGTAAGCGGCGCACAGGTTCTTCCAACGTTCGCCGAACTTGCCGGCGATCAGGCAAATCGCCTTGCGCCCGGCGGCACGCTGTTGACGAGCGCCGCCTCCAGCGACCCGGTGCCCGAGCAGGTCAACGGAATGACGGCGTTCTGGGTGCAGTAGACCTTCTGCAAATCCGCAAGCACCTCGCCGAGCAGCTTGCGAAACTCCGGCGTGCGATGGTACGGCACCGGACGGGCCAATTCGAGCAGCGTTTCCTCGGGAACCGGCGTCGGCCCAGGGGTCAGCAAGCGGTATTTCATGCGCAAGTCTCGCGGCACGCAAATCAGGACTTCACGCCGTTATTGTAAGAAACGTTGCAAGGGGGCGTACTCTCTTGCTCCCCTCTCCCCTCCGGGGAGCGGGGCCGGGGGTGAGGGGGCAGCGTTCGCAAGGACCGCCCCGGCAGGGGAGAGGGAGAAGATTCGACTTGACTCGTTCCGTAGATGAGTTAAACTTTGCAAAGCAAAGCAACCGATGGAGATGGGCATGGACCTTCGTGAAGCGTTGACGCAGATCTCGGAAATCCGCCAGTCGGTCGCGCGGACCGAGACGTTCCGTGGCTACCGGGCCGCTCCGGTCGCATTCTCCGGCGTCGTCGCCTGGACCGCGGCCTTCTGCCAGTACGCCTGGATGCCGGCCCCGGCTAGCGACCCGCTCGCCTACCTGTCGCTGTGGGTCGGGGCCGCCCTCCTGAGCATGGTCGTCACCGGCGTGTTCATGTGGCTGCACTGCTGGCAATCCCGGCTCATGCTGACGCGCTCCAACACCACGCTGGCCGTCGGCCAGTTCGTCCCGTGTTTGGCGGCCGGCGGCCTGCTGCTGTGCGTGCTGTATTCCCACGTCCCGGACGCCCTGTGGATGCTGCCGGGTCTGTGGTCGATCCTGTTCAGCCTCGGCATCTTCGCATCGTGGCGGCTGTTGCCCAAGGCTACCTTCTGGATCGCCGTTTACTATCTCGTCGCGGGCATCCTCTGTCTCATGCTCGCCGGAGGCGAATACAAGTTTTCCCCCTGGGCGATGGCGCTGCCGTTCGGCGTCGGCCAGCTGCTGGCGGCGGGCATCCTTTACTGGACCCTGGAGCGGCCCCATGGCGAAAAATAAAACGCGACCCGGCGATTCCCCGGGCGCTTCGCCTACGAGGGGCTCGACCGCATCATCCACGAAAAGGCCCGCCTCGGCATCATCGCCTCGCTGGCGACGCATCCAGGCGGCCTGCTCTTCAACGACCTCAAGGAGCTCTGCTCCCTGACCGACGGCAACCTCAGCCGGCACCTGCAGATCCTCGCGGAGGCGGGCGTGGTCCAGATCTGGAAGGGCTTCAAGGACAATCGCCCGCAGACGCTGTGCCAGCTCTCCGAGGAGGGCCGGCGCCGATTCGTGGAATATGTCAACGTGCTCGAGAATGTCGTCACCGACGCCCTGGGCGCCCGAAGAAACAGGCCGCGGCCTCTTCCGAGCTGTCGGAGGGCTGGTCGCCGACCTGAGCTTGATTTTTTTTGCCGGGCCGCTTTGCCCGGCAAACGGATTGTCGCCACAAAGTTGTCGCCGCGGCAAAGGATGTGCAGGACCGGTTAACCACCGCTGGTTCCTGCGGTTTCATGCTGAGAACTTGAAAAGGATCTGCCATGAACGTGATACAAGCGGAGGTCCTGGGCATGTGCTTCGGCGTGCGCGACGCCCTGGCCCTGATCGCCGACGTCGACCGGCCCGAGCGCGTGACCATTCACGGCGAACTGGTCCATAACGAGCAGGTCCTCGCCCGCCTCGAGGCCCGCGGCTTTCAAATGGTCAAGGAGAGCTGCCGCCGCCCGCTGCCGCTCACCGACACGGTGCTGGTCACCGCCCACGGCATCTCGAATGTGGAGCGCGAACGTCTGCGCCAGGCCGGCAAGCAGCTCATCGACACCACCTGTCCGCTGGTCGTCCGCGCCCATCAGGCGGCGCAGAAGCTCGAGGCCGACGGCTGTCATGTGCTCGTCATCGGCAAGCCGGGCCACGTCGAGGTGCAGGGCGTCATCGAGGACCTACGCAGTTATACCATCATCCAATCTCCTGACGACGTCCGCGCCTATCCGCACACGCGGCTCGGCATCATGTGTCAGACGACGACGCCGGTCGCGCTGGCCGAGGAGATTCGCGTCGCCGTCGCCGCGAAAAACCCCCACGCCGAGATTCGCTTCATCGACACCATCTGCCTGCCCACGAAGGAACATCAGCGAGCGCTGGAACGGATGCTCGACCAGGTCGAAGCGGTGGTGGTCGTCGGCGGGCGCAACTCGAACAACACCCGCCAGCTGGTCGTGCGCTGCCGGGAGCGCGGGCTGCCCGCTTACCACGTCCAGGGGCCCGAGGATTTGCGTCCCGAGTGGTTCGACGGCGTCGATATAGTGGGATTGACCGCCGGCACCTCGACATTGGACGAGACAATCCAGGCGGTACACGCGGCGCTGTTGAGCGTGCCGGCGTCGCTTGCGGCGGTGTAAGTCACCGCGACAGCAACAAGACACCTAGCAGGCCCACCAGGAAGTTGTTCGTCCCGTGCGCCACCATCGCAGGGATGAGCGTGCCGCGCCATTCGCGCGCCAGGCTGAAGCCGCACGCCAGCGCCATCAGCACCGGAATGAAGGGCAGGCCCTGCGGATGGACGGCGGCAAAGATCAGGTTCACGACGAACGCGGTGCACAGGCCGCCCAGCAACGGATGGCGGCGAAAGAACACCTCGCGCAAGTGCCGGTGCAGAATGCCGCGGAACATCGTCTCCTCGACCACCGGCGCCACGACGCTCAGCAGAAAAAAGAACAGCACCAGGCTCGGCCAATCCAGATGCGATAGCTGCTCCAGCACCGGGTGCGTCGGCGCGGACGGCTCGCCGCCACCCGCCTGGCTCTTCAGGGCAGCAAAGGCGGCCGCAAGCGTGACGGTCACAACGAACCCGGCTAGCACGATCGGCACATTGACCACATAGCAGAACAATCCACAGCCCGGCTCGAGCACCGGGTTGCGCCCCGCGGTCCAGCCGATGTCCTGCCGGACTTGCCGCCACGGAACGCCGCGCAGCACCGGCCAGGCGACGACGATCAGGCTCAGCGGCATGGCGATGCTGCCGCGTGCGACCGCCGAACCCCAGTCGTGTAGCAATAATTCGCCGCCAAACAGCAGGCCGCTGTACAGCAGGAACCAGATCGCAAAGGTCTCGGCATAGACGCCGCCGTGCGGGACGCCGGGACGCAGGCCGACGCGGATCATGCCCGCAAGCCAAAGCGAAAGGAAGATTGGTACGAGGACGAACCCGAGCATCAGCAGCAGCAACCCAACCCCCGCGTAGACGGCCAGCACCGTTAGCGCCGCCATCGCCTGATCGACGACGCGCTGGCGGCCTTCTCGATATTTCTCCAGCATCGCGGGGCCCTGTGCCCCGGCGGCGGCCGCGCCGCCTGGAGCGTGTCCTCGTCCACGGCCGGAAAGAGTGCGAGCGAGCCCAACCAGCCGAGCTGCGCCTGCAGGTCATCGGCTTCCTCGTCGCTGACCGACGGATGCTCGAAAGCCCCGCGGAGCTGATCGCCATAAAGCCGGCGGAGCACCTCGGCGAGGCGCCGCTCGTCGGCTGTAAGCTTGTCGGGCTGCAGGTCGTCGAGTTGCTTGAGCGCTTCCTTCGGCCCGATCATGTCGTCGGCGAATGCACTGATGCGCAGCACCTTGGCAGGATCGCCCTCGCCAACCTTCTCGGCCGCATTGAAGAAGTCGGCGGGGTCGGCCCCGGGAGCCAGCGACCGGACGGCGACAAACAGTTGTAATTGAAGGCGCATCACCTTGAGGTCGATGCGCGCTGCGAGGTCCGCCTTCTTCTCGGCCGCTTCCGTGGCCAGCATGCGGTAGCCGAGGATCAAGCCGACCACGCTGAGGATCACGAGCCACGACAGCTTCGTCCATCCCTTGTGCGGCACGAGCAGCACCGTCGGCGGCGGTTCGGCCAGGGTGACGACGGGGGGCAGCGGTTCAGGTTGCTCGTTCATCTGCCGCTCGCGTCTCAGGGACGTGCGGGTTCCGGGTACAATACTACAGTCTACTACCGGTTCGCCGGAGAGAAGCGCATCATGCTTGCGACGGTTCGCGCCCTGATGGAGCACCTGATCGATTGTGCCGGCATGTTCCCGCCGGCCCGACTCCCACTGCGCGAGGCGCTGCGCCATTATACGCGCACGGCGGCGACGCCCGAGGCATGGATGCTCGGCCGATTCGTCTGCCCGGCCGCGAAGCTCGGGGAGTTGCGGGCGGCGATTGACGCCGACGGAGCTCCCGAGAGCCTGAGCATCGCAGCACTCGGTCGCGGCGGCAGCGACGTGAGCGAGTTCGCGGATAACGCGCACGCCGATCTACGGGCAATCGAGGAGTTTCGTATTGGCCCCGGCGCGCGGCAACCGTGGATGTGATCGAGCTGCCGCTGCCGGCGGAGTTCCCTTCACGACCGGGTGAGCTGGTCCAACAGGTACTGCCGCGCCTCGCTGGGGCGGGTCTGCACGTTTTCTGTGAAATTACCTATGGAGCCGACTGGCTGAAGCACCTGTCGACGCTCTCCCTGAACCTTGCTCGGTGGCGCGCATTGTTCGCTGTCGGCACGGTTGGCCTGAAGGTCCGCTGTGGGGGCGCGACTGCCGCGGTCATCCCGACACCCCAAGAGCTCGCTAATTTCATTACCTGCTGCAAGAGCTTTCGCGTGCCCTGGAAGGCGACCGCAGGCCTGCACCATCCGCTGCGCCACCGCGATCGCGAGTCGGGCGCCATGATGCACGGTTTCCTCAACGTCTTTGCCGCCGGCATGCTCGCCCACGTCCATGCGATCGACCAGGTGCAAATGATGGCGATTGCGGCGCAGATCGCGACGATGCTAGAGGAGGAGGCGATCGACGCATTTCGCTTCACCGACGATTCTCTGCGCTGGCGTGACTGGGAATGCACAGCCGAACAGATTCGTGCGGCGCGGCGCTGGGTGCTTTCGTTCGGCAGCTGTAGTTTCGACGAGCCGCGCGACGAGTTGCGCTGGCTGGGGCTGCTTCCGTAGGGATGACCGTCACTCAGTCGAGGGAAAGTACCATGACCGAGCGCGTGGACTACAAGTATCTGAGGCCAAAACCTGGATCGAACTACCGCCAGCTTTTTGTGAATGGCCGAATCAAGGCGGAGATCCTTTACCGCGAAACGGTCGGGACCGAGCCGCTCACGCCAGAGGAAGTTGCGAAAGAGTATGGGCTTCCGGTAGATGCCGTTCTGGAGGCGATTGACTACAGCCTCCGCAACCAGGAATTGCTCGACCGCGAACGGGCTCGTGAGTCAGCCCGCATCCAGGCCGCGGGGCGCGATAAGTGGCCTTACAGCCCTCGCGATTCCGAGCACATAGCATGAATCTTTACCTGGACGATGACAGCGCCAAGGCATCGCTGGCCGGCCTCTTGAGGAGATTCGGCCATCAGGTTGTCGTGCCTGCCGACGCAGGTCTCAGCGGCGTGTCCGATCCGCGGCATTTCATGCACACGGTCCAGCAGAACCTCGTGCTACTCACCCGGAACCACGACGACTTCGAAGATTTGCATTTGCTGGTTCAAGCGACCGGCGGGAAACATCCCGGCCTGTTTGTCGTACGCTCGGATAATGATCCCAGCCGCGACATGAAGGACGGCGACATTGGCCGAGCGATTGGAAATCTTGAGCGAGCCGGCGTATCCGTAGCCAATGAGTTTCACATCCTTAACCACTGGCGGTAGCCCGTGGCACGGCCAGTCCGATGTCGCCGCGTGTGAGCGTCATTCTTTCTTCCGTTGAGGATCGTATTCGTTGTACTCGTCCATGCGCGAGTCGTTCCAGCCAGCGAGTTGGCTTGCTTCCCAGGCCAAGGCATCCGCCTCCTCCTCGGTCCAGGGGCTGTCGTCGCAGACCAACGGTTCTGCGGTCAATTCGATACTCATGATTTGCTCCCGCCCTTGCTCCTTTCCGCCCTCATTCCTCCGGACGGGCCAGCCGCAGACCGATCGGCAGCGCCTCGCCGAACATCTGGCTCTGCTCCTCCGCTTCCAGCTCGGTCACCTCCTCGACCATCTTGGCCCAGTGGGCTGGCACCTGCAAGCTGTGCAGCACGGTGAGCACGGTGCGGCGATGGCTGTCGTCGACGTCGATGGCGCGTTGGCCGCTGCGCCGCGCGAGCTGGGCCAGGCAGAACGCCCAGCCGAGCCGCTCGCTGTCGTTGCCCGGCTCGAACGCCGCCAGCGCGTCGATCCAGCGTTCCGCCACCTGCGGATGAACCACGCCGTTGAGCGGACCGTAGAGCAGCACCCGCGCCCCCACGCGCGTCAGCGACCAGAATCCGTGCGGCGGCACCGGACTGCGGCGGCATAGCTTCAACGCGGCCTCGCCGAGTTGCTCCTTCACCTTCACGTCGAGCCGCTCCAGGCCGGCCGCCGCACGCCACATCTCGGCGTATTCGTTGGCTCCCGGCTTGTTGATCTTGCCCTTGCCCGGCAACAGCACCGGCCGCAGCCGCGTGAACAGTGTGTTTTGCAATGGCGTGCTCAGCCCGCCCGCAACGCGCCGCCACATGATCCAGAAGTCCGCCCCACCCTCGGGCTGCGTCAGCGTCTTCGCCCCCTTGGGAACCGCGTGCAACAGCTTCCAGAGCTGATCGATGCGATAGCGATCGAGTGCGTCGCCGAAGCCGGGCCGCAGGCAGAAGCCGACCAGGTTGTACCATCGGCCGAGATGCTGCGGCGACGCGCGACGACGATCGGTGGCCTCGGCCAGGAAGTCCCACAACCGGCGGCACAGGCCCGTCGGCCATTTGTCGCGCGGCGCTTCGAGGGCCGCCTCCAGCGCCTTGGTGAGCTGCGCCGGCTCGGGCGCGTCCGGCGTGCGCTCATAGCAGCCGCGGATCAGGGCGGCGGCTTGCTGGACCAGCGTCTCCGGCCACACGTCGGTGACGGCCGGTGGGGCGGCGGGACCGTCGGCCTCCGCGTCCTCGGCCGGCTTGACCACGTCGCGGACGTTGAACTCCAGCCGCCAGCGATTGTGGCCGTCTTTCGCAACGCACCACAGCTCCAGCGTGCCGATTTCGGTGACGCGGGCGGCGAGAGTCACCGGCACGCTGCGGGTGCCGCTGCGCTTGCCGCCGCGAAGGACCGTGTGCAGCGGCGGCAGCTGGGCGAGCTGCTCCGGCGCGACCTCGAGCAGATCGCCGGGCCGATCCTTGGTGCGTACCGTCGACGTGTAGAGCGGGAACAGCACCGGTTGGCCGAGCGCCAGTTCCAGCTCGGGCTTCGGCAGCGCCACCTCCTGCCCTTCCTCGAGCCGCTGCGGCACCACGCACAGGACCGTCGCCTTGCCTGGGGCTGCGGGCGCGGCGCCATCGGCCTGCACGCCGAGGTAGTACGAGCGCGCGATGCCGCCGCCGATGCGCCGGCCGCCGGTCTGCTTGAGAAACGCGAAATATGCGGCGCCCCACGCGACGGCGAGGTCGAGCGAGGGATTGGTCAGCACCAGCGGCCGCCAGCCGGGCTCGACGTTGTCGTACCAGTGGTGCAGCACCGCGACGACGCGCTCGCGCAGCGACGCCGCGGTGAAGACGCCGCCGTTGAACATCACCGCCTGCAGCGGCGCTCCGCCGGCCTGCGCGGGTCGATGGCGGTTGAGGAAACTCGCCAAATGCCGGCTGATCGCGGGGTCGCTGACGTACGGCAGGCCCATCTCGTGCAGCCCGGTGCGCGCGCCGCGCTGCGGCTCGGCCTCGCGCGGCACGATCGGGAAGAAGCCGTCGAGGATCGCCTTGCGGACATCGTCGGGCCCCAGCGTCGTGTGCAAGGACCCGCCGATGACCTGCCGGCCGCGACCCATGACCGTGACCGTGTACGAGGCCGGCGGATGGCTGCCGAGCAGCGCTTCCTTCGCCTGCCGGCACGCCTGGGTCAGCATGCCGTACTGGGCGGCATCGAGCCGGCCCGCGGCGGGCAGCTTGGTCTCGACGAACTTGGCCAGCGCCAGGTCCATGTTGTCGCCGCCAAGCAGAAGGTGATCGCCGACCGCCTGGCGCACGAAACGTCAGCTCGCCCTGGTGCTCGACGGCCTGGATCAGGCTGAAGTCGGTCGTGCCGCCGCCGACGTCGACGACCAGACAGTGATCGCCCGGCCTGAGGCGGCCCGCCTCGTCGGCGCTGTGCGTCGCCAGCCAGCAATAAAACGCGGCCTGCGGCTCCTCGAGCAGTGTGACATTCTCCAGCCCCGCCTTGCGTGCCGCCTCGACCGTCAGTGTGCGGGCCATGTCGTCGAACGACGCCGGCACGGTCAAGACGACCGGCAGCTTTTCCAGCCGATGCTCGGGCTTGCCCGCCGCCATCTTGTGATTCCACGCATCGACGAGATGGCGCAGGTAACGCGTCGACGCCTCGACCGGCGAAATCCGCGGCACATCGGGCGGAGCGGCCCACGGCAACAGTGGCGCCGAGCGATCGACGCCGGCATGACAGAGCCACGACTTGGCCGACGTCACCAGCCGGCCCGGCACGCGCGCCCCGTGGTTGCGGGCGAACTCGCCGACGGCGTACGCGCGCTCGGCATCCCACGGCAGCGCCGTCGCTCCGCCCGGCAGGTCGTGCGGCCCCGGCAGATAGAGGAACGACGGCAACAGATCGCGGGCGCCGACCTCGCCGACCGCCGTGAGTTGCGTGACCGCGAACGGCCGAATCGCGGGCGGCTTCGCTCCGGGCCGATACCCGTGCAGATCGAGGTACGCCAGGGCGCTATTGGTGGTGCCCAGGTCGATGCCGATGAGGTAACGTGTCATGCGTCGCCACCGCGGGATTCCGTGCCGCACGTCATGCTGCGCCGACCGCACCGGCCGGCACCCGGATTATTCTACGGTCATAGGGCGCGACGGTCCGTCGATCAGCGGTCGTGGCCCGTGCTTGAATCCATTGGCGATCGCCCGTTCCGATCGCTATAGTGGCTGCATCACGATCCTGCCGCCGCTTCGAGGAACATCCCTATGACCCCGCGCATCACGCGCATCACGCGCATCACGCGCATCACGCGCATCATGCGCCGCAACGCAATTAAGGCCATGGCCGCTTGCGGCGTTGCGCCGTTCGTCTTCCGCCACTGCGCCGCCGCCGGGCCCAACGAGACGCTGCTCCATGCCAGCTTCGGCGCCAACGGCATGGCCCTGTCCGATATCAACTCCTTGACCGCCAGCAAGAACCTACGGTTGGTCGCCGTCGCGGACGTCGATCTCGACCGCACCGCCGAGGTGCGCAAGCGGTTCCCCAACGTCCGCGTCTACCAGGACTGGCGTGAATTGCTCGACAAGGAGAAGGGCTTGAATTCGGTCAACGTCTCGACGCCCGATCACATGCACGCGCCGATCACGATGCGGGCGATGCAGATGGCCCTGAACGTCTACACGCAGAAGCCGCTAACGCAGACGATCTACGAGGCACGCCAGCTCACGCGCGCCGCGCGAGCGCCGTATCGTCTCGCAGATGGGCATCCAGATTCACTCGCACGAAGTTCATCGTACGGTGGTCGCCCTGCTCCAGGCCGGCGCCATCGGCAAGGTGCGCGAGGTCCACAGCTGGAGCAACAAGACCTGGGGCGACCGCAATCCCCGTCCCGGGCGCACCGACGCCGTGCCCGCCAACCTCCACTGGGACCACTGGCTCGGCGTCGCGGCGTCGCGGCCGTTCATCGCCCGCTATTACCACCCCAGCGAATGGCGCAAACGCCTCGACTTCGGCACCGGCACCTTCGGCGACATGGGCTGCCACATCCTCGATCCGGTTTTCGCGTCGCTGGCGCTGACCACCCCGCTGTCGGTGCGTGCCGAGAGCGGCGCGCCGAACGCGGATAGCTGGGGCCTCGACTGCCAGGTCTGCTACACGTTCCCCGGCACCAAGGTGACGGCCGACCGCCTGACCTTGACGTGGTACGACGGCGCCGCGCGCCCGCCGATGGCAGTGCAGAAGCGCATCGGCAATCGCAAGCTCAGCGACCAGGGCTCGATCTACATCGGCGCGGACGGCGTCCTCTATTCTCCGTATATCGCCGCCCCTATTCTGTTGCCCGAGGAGAGATTCCGCGACTACCAGATGCCGCGGCCCGGCAGCGAGAATCATTACCTGCAGTTCGTCGAGGCGTGCCGCGGCAACGGCCGCACCTCGACATCGTTCGACTACGCGGGCAACCTCACCGAGGCGGTGCTGCTCGGCTGCCTGGCGACGCGCTTCGTCAAGACGACGCTCGACTGGGACGGCGCCAAGCTGCAAATCACCAACAGCAAGGACGCCAACGCGCTGGTCCGCCGCCGGTATCGCAAGGGGTGGGACGTCACCGGGCTGTGAGATTTGCCGCGTTCGGCGCGTCACGGCTGCGGGCTCCGACATCGCTGGAAGAACCACGCCATGCCCCGCATCTTCGACAATATTGAACAGGACCTCCTCCCCGCGCTGCAACAAACCCTGGAGATCACCGACCACGCCGATGTCTGCGTCGGTTACTTCAACCTCCGCGGGTGGAAGCAGCTTGACCACTTCGTCGAGCAGTGGCCCGGCGGCGACGACCACTGCTGCCGGTTGCTGGTCGGAATGCAGCGGCTGCCGATCCAGGAGCGGCAGGCGGGATTGAGCCCGTCCGATGGGAATAGCCAGCTCGACAACCAGACCGCGCTGCGAATGAAGAAGCAGCTCGCCCAGGAATTCCGCGACCAGCTCGTCATCGGCACACCCAATAACGAGGACGAAGCCTGTCTGCGCCGTCTGGCCCGCCAGATCAAGGCCAGGAAGGTCGTCGTCAAGCTGTTCCTGCGCCATCCGCTGCATGCCAAGCTCTACCTCCTCTTTCGACCCGATGACCCTGCGAACAAGATTATCGACCTTATCACGTACAACCTCGACATCTTCCAGGTCGCCGAGGATGCCATCGAATGCTGCGAAGGTCCCGAGATCTTGCGTGCCTTCTGCACGTCGATCACCAATGTATCCGTGCTCGATCCGACCTGCGGCTCCGGCGCGTTCCTGTTCGCCGCCCTCAACATTCTGGAGCCGCTCTACGACGCCTGTCTCGTCCGGATGCAGGCATTCCTGGATGATCTCGAGCATGCGAAGCACAAGCCCCACCCCGAAACCTTCGCCGATTTCCGCAAGATCCTGTTCGAGGCGAACGACGCCCGGCGGCATCCCAATCACCGCTACTTCATCCTGAAGTCGATCATCCTGAACAACCTGTACGGCGTCGACATCATGGAAGAGGCCGTCGAAATCTGCAAGCTGCGACTCTTCCTCGCGTCACGACGTTGTTGACGGGGTGATTGTGACCGTCGCGCTGGCGGTGCCGCCGGCGCTGTTGGTGATGGTGTATCCGAAGCTATCCGTACCGACATACCCGGTGGTCGGCGTGTAGGTGATCGTCGTGCCGGAGTTGATTGTCGCGGCGCCGTGCGCCGGCGTGGTGTCGCTGGTCACGCTGAACGAGTAGCCGTTGGGATCGCTGTCGTTGCTCAGGACGCTGACCGTCACTGCCGTGTTGGCCGGCGTGCTGGCCGAATCGTCGCCTGCGACCGGGGCCGGCGAAAGCACGAAGATCGTGACGGTGGCGGTGGCACTGTCGAGGTCCGTGCTGTCGGTAGCCTGGTAGGTGAACGAATCGGTGTATCGGCCCGATGTTCGGCGGGTCGCGCGAGAACTGCCAGGTGCCGGAGGAGTTTCGCGCGATGCTGGCGCGGGGTGAGGAGCGCAGGGCAGGAGCCGGCGTAGCGGCCGGCTGGGATTGCCGCTAGAATGTGAGAGGGCGGGTCAACCGGTCCGCCCCCTGCGGGTCACCCGCAGGTGCTGAGATAGAGGGGACGCGGCCTTCGACTTTGACGGCGGCGTCCCCGACCACCTTTCTAAGGAGACCGCGTATTCGACTTTTCGACCGGCAACCGCCACCCAACCGTGGACCGCGCATGAATGAGCAGATCCGCATCACCCCGATCCGCCTGATCGGCACCGGCGGGGAGCAGCTCGGCATCGTGCCGACCGCCGAGGCCCTGGCGAAGGCACGGGAGGCGGGCCTGGACCTGGTGGAAATGGCCGCCGACGAGCGCCCGCCGGTCTGCAAAATCCTCGACTACGGCAAAATGCGCTTCGCGAACTCGCAGAAGGGCAACAAGGCCACGAAGGTCCGCCAGCAGAAAGTGAAAGAGATCCGCGTCCGCCCCAAGACCGGCGACCACGACCTCGACACCAAGGTCGTGCAGGCGCGCAAGTTCCTCGAACACAACGACAAGGTCCAGATCACCGTCATCTTTCGGGGCCGCGAGATGCAGCACCAGGACGAGGGCCGGCGCGTGCTGGACGCCGTCCTGGAGAAGCTGGTCGGGGTGGGCAAGGTGGAGCGGCCGCCGGCGATGGACGGCAAGAAGATGACGGCCCTCATCATGCCCAGCAAGCCGGCGGTCAAACCCCGGCCCAAGCCGGCGGCGAAGCCCGTGGTCGAGGCCAGGCCGACAGCCTGACGGCGCCGCGATGACCGTGCAGGGAGTATGACACATGGGAATGCCGCCCTCAGGCGAGATCGTGGCCCGGCCGATGGTCGTGCGCACGTGCGGCTGCCAGCAGGAGTTCCAGCATTACAAGGTCGACAAGTATCGCGCCCAGCGATTGGCGAAGTTCCAGCAGAGCCGTTGCCCCGCCTGCGTCGCGAAGCTGATTGAGGAGCAGCAGAAGGCCCTCCCGCCCCCCAAAGCAACGGCGGTCAAGCTGTTGCCTCCGGGAACGCGGGTAAGCCTGACCCGGAGGCCGGACGGGTCGTGGGCCGGCACGCTGGAAGCCGACGGGACGGCGGTTGAGACTGCGGGCGTGATTGCGGCTGGCCCCCAGGCGGTGCTGGGCGCGCTTGCGCAGCTCTGGATCCAGGCAACGCAGGAGCCGCCAAGCTGACGGCCGGGACGCGGACCTATGGTTGATCCCGTCACGCCAGGATCGCGTCAACCGGTTCGCCTTCCATCAGGGTCAGCGGGCGGTGCTGCAGGTCGTAGATCGTCGTGTGCGGGTCGATGCCCAGACATTGATAGATGGTCGCCATCAGGTCCTGCGGATGCACCGGGTTGGTCGACGGATAGGCGCCGATGCGGTCGCTGGCCCCATGCACCATGCCGCCGCGGATGCCGCCGCCGGCCAGCAACACGCTGAAACAATTCGCCCAGTGGTCGCGCCCGCCGGCCGCATTGAAGCGTGGCGTGCGGCCGAACTCGCCCATCATCACCACCAGCGTCTCGTCGAGCAGGCCGCGCTGGGCCAGGTCGTCGATCAGGGCGGCCAGGGCACGGTCGGTCGGCGGCAACAGATCGGTCCGGCACCAATCGAGGTGATTGCGGTGGCTGTCGTAGCCCTGGCCGCCGGCGCCGTTGTCGTGGCGGACCCAGTTGACGTGGACCAGACGCACGCCCGCTTCCACCAGCCGGCGCGCCAGCAGCACCGATTGGCCGAAGATGTGCCGCCCGTAGCGATCACGGACATGCGCCGGCTCGGCGGCAACGTCAAAGGCGCGCTGGGCGGCCGGTGACGACACCAGGTCGAAGGCGCGGGTGTAGTACGGGTCGAGCACCTGGGCCGGCGCGGTCGCGTCCAGGAAGCGCGCGTGTTCGCTGACCTGCCCAAGGAGCGCTCGCCGGGTGTCGATACGGCCCACGGGCACGTCGGCGCCGGGCTGCAGCGAGCCGGGCGAATAGGCGTCGGTGCTTGGGTCGCTGTTGACGCGTTACGGATCGTAGGCGGCGCCGAGGAAGCCCGCGTGCTGGCCAGGTCGTTCCGGGCCGACCGGCGAGATCGCTTCGGGCACCATCACGAACGGCGGCACCTGCGGGCTCGACGGCAGCATCCGCGCGATTACCGAGCCGGGATGCGGACGATCCTCGCGGCTCATCGTCACGATCTGCGGCGCCGGCCGGGTCATCGGCATGCCGACCATCATCCAGAACGAGGCGGCGGGGTGGTTGTTGTTGCCGTGCTGCATTGAGCGAATGACACAGCAGCGATCCATGACCGACGCGGTGCCCGGCAGAAATTCGGAGATACGCACGCCTGGGACACGGGTGGCGGCGGGACGAAAGGTGCCGCGAATCTCTTCCGGCGCGTCGGGCTTGAGGTCCCACATATCGAGGTGCGACGGACCGCCGGAGAGGAACAGCACAATGACCGAGCGTGCGCACGGCCGGCCGGCTGCACCGGCACCGCCTTCCAGGCGCAGCAAGCCGGGCAGTGTCAGGCCGAGGGCGCCGACGCGCAGCAGGTCGCGTCGAGAAATGCCGTCACAGTGACGTGCGCCGCGGGATACTTGCAGGCTCAGCATGGCACGGTCCCCCCGTAAACGACTCACTCGATGGTCTATCGTAACCGCCGCCGTGCCGTGCCGCAAGGGGTTCGAGCGAGCGGCGGGGCTTGTCCCCGCCGTGTAGACCACCGGGTCAAGCCCGGCGGCTCGCGGCCAATGAACCACCCACCAAACCGCCACTTTCGTTTGCTCGGACCGAAAACGGATGCTAGGTTTGCTCAGAATGCGTTTTTCCGTGACACCCCCTCTCCGGAATCGGCGCCGTACTACCATGATCGATCAACTGCTGCATCTCCCCTACATCAGTTACTGGCTCCCGATTGCGGCGGCGTTCGTGGTCGCCGCGCCGGTGATCTGGCTGGTGATGCCCGCGCGGGGCGTCGACGCCGCTCCAGCCCAAAATCACGACGCCGCGGAACCCGTTGCCCCCAAATATGCCGCCGAGCAGCGCCGCAGTTTCCGGCGCGGCGGCAATTCGATCGGCCTGTTGTACAAGTATCCCGGGCAGAAGGATGGTCCGGTGCAGGCCAGCGTCCTCGACCGCTCCATCGGCGGCATGTGCCTGGTGAGCCATGAGCAGCTGCCGGTCGGCACCATCCTGTCGATCCGTCCGACCAAGGCCGAGGACATCATTCCCTGGGTCGACGTCGAGGTGTGCGTCTGCCGGCCCAGTGACGACTGCTTCGAGATCGGCTGCCGCTTCGTCAAAACTCCCCCTTACTCGATCATGCTGCTGTTCGGATAACTTCCCCTCTTGCACGAGGCCCCATCATCATGGCCACGACTGCCGTGCCCTCATCCGGTGACGTCGCCCTGCCCGAAAGTCTCTGTCCGCGCTGCCAGAAGCGGCTGGTGGATCCGCACGGCCTCGGCTGGTGCCAGGCGTGCGGCTACTGCCGAACCCTCGGCGACGATCACTGTCCCCAGCCCACGCAAAACATCGCCGGCGCCCCCAGTTATGCCGCGGCAGCGCTGCCGCCAGCGGCCGCGGGAGCGTTCCCGCGCTGGGTCGTCTGGCTCGTGCTGGGCGTGATGGTCGTGGTGGCCGGCTCATGGGCACTTGGTCATTACCTCCAGCTCCAGCCGCTGCATCGTGCCCTGTGGACAACGCTGCAGATCGTCGGCGGCGTGCTGTTGATGTTCATCGGCCAGTGCTACGGTCTGATCCGCATCGCGCCGGAGGATCCCGCGCTGCACGCCGGCGACGCAGTCGTTCCGTTCCGGCTCTATGGCCTGGTGTTCAAGCGTTTGCCGCGGATGTGCGCGGTGCTGTACTTCGGCAGCTGGGGCCTGGCCCTGACCTTGTCGGCGATCCTCTTCATCGGCGGCCTGAGCCACTGGCTCAACTACATCCCCAAGAGCAAGCAGGAGCAGTCGCAGCGGCGGTAATCTTCCTTTGGCCATACAATGGCGCCTAAGCACGGCTTATTCGTCACCGCACGAGCCGTGTGCGGGAGGGCGTCATGGTCACCATTTCCGGCAAAGGTTCATCCACCAAGGACACGAAGGATCACGAAGGAAGACCGGAAGATGGCACGGTGCATGGCAACCCCACGCATTTGTGGTGCGACCATCACCTGGACGGAGCGCTGCTGCGGTTCGATCGCCGTACCGTAACCAATGTCCTGTTGCGGAACGAGGCCACCGCGACGTACCTGGACCAGGTGCGCGAAGCTATCGATTCGGTATTGTGGTTGAATGACGGGTTCCTGGTGATGAACCAGGCCACAAGCAAGAAGACGAGCACCGTGCTGAGAATGAGACCAGCCAACGTAAGACCCCACAGCCGCTCAGCACGAACAATCGCGATCACGCCAGCGAGGAGACCAGCAACGCCGAACCCGAGCCAGACACGAAAGCCCCATTCGAACCATTGGAAGTGGGGGGCGGACACGCCCGCTACCAGGCCACAAGCGAACCCCAAGAAGGGCGCCGACAGCGCGATTGCGCTCCACACCGGTGCTGCTCGGTTCCGCGAACGTTGTTGCTCCTGCTCAGCATGATTCATCGCAGGTTCTCCGCTTGGCCGAACGCAACGCTCAGCAGCCGGCTCACGCGGGCCGAGCGCTAAACCTGGATGAACCTCATTCGCGTGGACGCCGGATCAGCCGTGCAAGCGGGCGCGTTCTTCCTTGACGGCTTTTTCGAAGGCTTCCGTCGTCCAATTCCAAACCTCGGTAATCCGGGCCGCCGCCGGTTCGTCGATCAAGCCGTGACGCAATGGCCATTCGAGACGCACATCGGCGTCGCCGAAGCGGTTGAGCAAACCGGCGAAAACTGTTTGCCGTGCTTTGTTCTTGTCACCAAGAAGCAAATAGAGCGCCGCGTTGCAGAATCTCGTGTCCAAGAGGCTCTTGAGATTGCGGTGTTTCTCCAGCCACGGTTTGCCGAAGGCTTGCCAGGTTTGGACGAGTTCGGCGCTAGTTTTTCGATGTTGGTGTTGGCGCCGATTTCCCACCACCATTTGTCTTTTCGGGTCGTCAACATGCCGAGTCGTTCATTGACGATCCAGTAGCCGGCGGGCGGGACTCCTTTGAGCACTTTTTGATCCATCGCTTCCACCCACTTCGGAAAATAAAGGCCGAGGCTGACGGCGAATTTCCCGCCCTGGGCGGTCCACCATTTGTCCTTCTGAAAATCGACCAGTTGATAGCCATCTTCGCCGAGGCGGTGGTACTGGAAAAAACTGCTCGGGTCGCGCACGGCGGATTTTTCGAAGTCGTCCGCGGCCAGAAGGGGCAAGAGGCCTTGATTCAAAACGTCCATGAGGATCGTTTTCGACGATTTCGCCATTACTTGTCGGCTGCTCCCGAGGGCTGCTGCAGCGTATGGTTCTTTTCACTTGAACGGGACGTCCGCCCACAGTTCCAGGTCTGCCGAGAAAACGTAGCCGCTGGATTCCTGGGAGAGGAAGAACCACGTTCCCCGCCACTTGCCGCTCATGAGGACGGCGGCGTCCTTGCCCTGTTCCTGACGGTCCTGGCCGTTGAGGCGGGCGGAGGCTAGGATTAGCAGACACATCGTCAATACGGCGAACGGCTGTAACACGGGGAGACCGGTCATGAGGTTGCTCCTTCGCTTGACAGATTTGCGCTGGCTTCAGTCTTTCTTGATCGCCTTGCCGTTGTAGGTCTTGATGTCGGACCGGTCAACCACCACGATCACGTAGACGAAGCCGGGGCCGCCGATCTCCGTCGCCATGAAACCGCCTTTGAGGTCGCCCTTGTCATCCAGTTTGAAGTCCGCGCCGATCGTGTTGCGGCCACACTCCGCCGCCCCGACGAGGACCAGCTGCTTCTCGAAATCGAGCCTGGGCAGCTCCTCCTTGCCGCGCCACGCCTTCCACAGCTTGCCCCACGACTTTTGGTCGGTGAGGTAGCCGCTCTTCGGGGCCTCCTTCATAAGCGGCTCGTCCTCCTTGGCGAGGAACTTCCCCTTCCACTCCTTGACCGCCTTGACCGGCTTCTCGCCGGCAGGTGCTGCGGATGGAACCGGGCCGACGAGAGCCAGGACGGGAAGAATGGCCAGCGGACACCAAATCAGACGGGACATCGGACTGCCCTCCAAAGATGACATCGTGTTTGCCGCCGAATAACACAGCGCTGCGGCGGGCTCAGGCGGGAGAATACGCTGAAGCGCGCACAACCGTCAACGGCGTGGCCGGTCCGCTGGAGCGGCTGGTTCGGGCTCGCCCTGCTGCGCGGGACTCCCATTCACCGGTTCCAATGTAAATACCGCCCAGTAATCGCGGACCAGCAGCGAAGCCGGGACGAAGTAGCCCGCGAGTACGGCGACTTGAATAGCGAGGAAGAACTGGAAAGTCGGGACGGCGCCGGCCCAATTCAGGCCACCCAGCATCAGCGCACCAACTACCAGGCAGACGAGGATGGGCAGTAACAACTTCAGAGGAATGCCCCAAGATGGGCCGCCGATCTTCAGCTCGGTCCGGGTTCTCGGCCTTGCCGTAACCGGCACCGGACGGGACCGAAACCAGCCCATCGACACCGCCACCGTGTGCTCCCCGGGCTCGACGTCAAACTCGTTCGCCACCCAAGGCCGGATCTCGCCGTCCCATTCGCCGTCGATCCAGACCTGGTAACTGCCGCTATACGGCGTCGTGGGCCCGTGAACGACGATCAAGCCCTGGCCTGTTCGCTCGGCCCCTGGTTCGGCGTGAGCATCAGGGACGCACTCTCTTCCGCTCGCCTGCCTGCAGCGGAGGGCGTCTCGCGCACGTTTCTTCCTCCTGCGGTGATCCTCAATGAAGAAACTCACAAGGACCAGGAACCCAATGCCCAATATGTACTCTGGTGAATAAAAGATATTCTTGAGGGTCGGGGTGCTTTCCAGGTGGGGAAAAAAGAGAAACGGTGCGCCCCAGACGCCAAACCAAATGACCAGGAAACGCAGGAGACTCTTCACGTCAATGTCCCTGGAGCGTAGTGCCAAAGCTCAGCAGCGGCGGCCTGCTGGGCAGAATACCTTGCGAAACCGAAAAAGAGGCCGCCGTCTGCTGCAGCAGATTCTTCGGCAGCTTCACCGGCGGGTCGACACCGGGCCGCCCGGCCATGTCGTTCACTTCTCTTGCGGAATCTGCTCGATCACCCACCAGAAGAAGTCCGTGATCGATTGTTCGATCCCGAACCGTTTGAGCTTGGAGGCGATCTGACCGCGGTGGTAGCTGGAGTGATTGACAATGTGGCGCAGTATCGCCCACCTCGGCAGGGTGAAAGTGCGGCCGACCGGCGCAACGTTAGCACGGTATTGAGCCGCTCCGGCGTGAGCGTGGGACGCAGCTCCTCGAAGCGGCGGTAGGCGCGTTCCAGCAACTGGGCCACGTCGTCGACCGTGGCCAGATCGGCTTCGGTCGGGATGCGGTCATCCGGATCGCTGGCCAGCGTGCGCAGGTTGAACTCGGTCGCCAGGGCGATGTGGTAGATGGTCGAGCGCACCGACGACCAGCCAGGAACAGGCTCCGCGACGTACTGCTCGGCGGTCAGCTTGCGGCAGGCGTCGAAGACCTTGGTATTGGCCCAGCGATCGTACGCGAACAACGCCACGACATCGTCTTGCATGGTGATCTCTCCCGGGCTGGGATACGAGAATTGTTGCTGTTTTCGGTCGAAAAACCCAGGGCGACCACTCGGCTAAGCTGCCGGGGCCGCCAGCAGGAACGTTGAAGGTCGGAAATCTAGGATGGCGGCCCCGGTCAGCTTCAGCCGTTGGTTAGATGCCTGCCACGTACTCACGCAGCGGGCGGACAAACAGCCCGGTCTTCTCGCAAGCTTCGAGCACCCTCGCGCGTACGCCGTCTGGTGCACTCAGAATATAACTGCCAGAAGGGAGCTCTGGGAATCGCTCGGCAAACCCTGGCATGAGGTCTTTCAGCTCAGAATAGCGCGGATCATTTTGGCGAACGAACCCACGTGGCACCGTATTCGGGCTGATCCAGAGCCACTGCGGGTGTTGCTCGGTCCCAAAGCGGGCGTGCTCGGTCGTGTAGCCGGGCGCCAAGGTATCGGGAGCATCGAACGGGACGCCGAGCAATCGGGACAAATCCTTCTTCACCTTTTTGATGTCGGATACCGCCTCCAGGACGTATTCATCCTCGACGCGGATTCGGAGGAGCGCGAGGTAGGCAGCGAACGAGTCGGCAATGTGGGTCTCGTTGTCGCATTCGATATCCG
Source organism: uncultured Gemmataceae bacterium (assembly GCA_963834865.1). Lineage (GTDB taxonomy): Bacteria > Planctomycetota > Planctomycetia > Gemmatales > Gemmataceae > CAWIDK01. The sequence goes on along the minus strand of CAWIDK010000003.1, from coordinate 148,418 downwards.
CAAGCGTGATCGTGGGAGCCCGTCGATTCGTCCGATAGTCCAGGCAAAGATACCAATGCCCGTCGCCATCGAAAGGGACCAGGCCGTGAAGGGGGTAGCTGACTTGCTCCTGCAATTCGTCCCAGTCAAACGCGGTCAAGGAGGGGTAATACGGGCCGATGCCGGCGATGAGGTTGTGGACGTTTTCCGGCAGGCAGTAGCGAATGCCGCCCCCGTTTTGTTTCCGGAGCAGATCCAAGTATTCCTTGGGGAGTACGTAACCGATCTGCTCCTCCGCAGACCAGACCGCTTCATCTGTCAGCGCGGGCTGGAGGTACGGCAGGTAAACCGGAACTTCCCAAATCGTATCTGCGGTTGCGTCCACGAGAAACGCTCCGTTGGCATCTAACTTCTTATTCGCGTGCGCATGCGCGCTTTAGCTGATTAGCGCGCCGGTGCGCGCTTTAAATCGGCGCAGTGCGCTCTAGCGACTCCGTTCAGCAGCAGGCCGGCGGCAATCATCTGACCCGTTGTCGAGCGCCATGCCGGCCCCGCCTGCTGCAACAGTTGCTATTTCTTCACCGCCACAAGGCGCCACTGGCGGTTGGGGCGGTCGGTGGCGTCCTTACCGTATAGTTGCACCTTGGTGCCGTCGCGTTTGATGGTGTCGGTGTCGGCGTCCAGGAGTCGGCCGCTCTGGAAGTTGACGATGCGGACGCTGCCCTCACCATCCTTTTCGATCTTCCAGCGGCGGTTGGGGCGATCGGTCGCGTCGGTCCCAAACAGCTGGACCTTGGTGCCGTCGTTGTCGATGGTGTCGAGATCGGCGTCCAGCACGCGGCCGCTCTGCACGTTGACGATGAGCACCGTGCCCTCGTCGGCCTTCACGAATTTCCACTTACGGTTCGGGCGGTCGGTGGTGTCCCTTCCATACAGTTGTACGATCGTCCCGTCATCCTTGATGGTGTCGAGGTCCGCGTCCAGCAGGCGACCGCTTTGCACATTGATGATGAGGTACTCGACCCCTTCTTTCTGCGCGATCGCGCCCGCTGGCATGGTGAGCACAGTAAGGGTCAAGAGCAAGCCCAGAGTAGCGAGACGGTTAGTCATCTTTTCCTCCCTCCTGGTGCATGGTGAGCGAATCTTTCCACCTGCCCAACCGCTACTTGTCCTTCTTCTCCCGCTTCCCCTCGATGTCGAACTCCTGTTTCTTGCCCCCGAAATCCGCTGCACCTTTCCCTTTGAGCTTGTCCCCGGTGATCGTGAGCTTGTACTCGATGGGGATCTTGTTATCCATAAACACCCGCACGGCGGAGAAGGTCAGATCTCCTTCCTTCAGTTTCACGTCCTTGAGTTTCGTCTCCTTCTGGTCCGGCCAGCTCATCGTCCCGGCGAGCTTGTCCCCGTCCTTCTTGATCGTCAGTGTGGACGTCCGCTTCTGGTCGCCGATCTCGTACTCGCACTTCCACGTCCCGACCGGGTCTGCCTTCTCGCCCTGCGCGCCCGCAAGCCCGCAGAGCCCGAGTACCAACGCCGCCGAGAGGATCGTTTTCATGTTTGCCTCCAAGAAGTTGCGGGCGGGGAGCCGTCCGACGCGGACCGCCTCCAGCCACTGACTGCGATTCTAGGGATGCCGCGACCACCGGCCAGGATGGCGCGGCCAAGTGCCTCCTTCCCGGCCGCGGCGCCGTGACCAACGAGCCTGCTCATTGGCCTTGAGGCGGCTGCCATAGCTCGACCTTGTTTCCCTCTGGATCAATGACCCAGGCGAACTTCCCATACTCGGATTCGTCAATCTTCTCGAGCACATTGCAGCCTTCTTCCTTCAAGACCTTGACCAAGGCGTGAAGGTCTTCCACTCGGTAATTGACCATGAAGGGAGCAGAGCTCGGAGCAAAGTGATCACCTTCTTGCGGACCGATGGACCAGACAGTTGTGCCTGCAACCGGCTTGCCGTCGGCGTCGGTCCAAGGGAAGGCAGCTCCGCCCCAGACTTGGACATCGATTCCCAAGTGCCGCTTGTACCAAGCCTGCAGTGATGGAGCGTCTTTGGCCTTGAAGAAGATGCCGCCGATGCCAGTAACTCGCTTCACGTGACCTCCGGTGCGCGGTGGTGGTGAGAGGAATGTATGCCTTGTGGAGTGCGCATGCCGGCCCCGTCTCCTGCAACAGCTGGTTGGGGCTCCCTCGGATTCACTTACTTCTTGGCGTGCTTCCACACGACCAGAATTCCTGCCTCGGGTGTAGTCTTAAACTCCTTGGGACGATCGATGTCTCCTGTCGTGCGGCACAGGGTCAAGGTATCACCCTCCAGCTTGTAGATGCCGCGCGAGACGGCCTGCTTGCCCTCGGACGTCAGGTCGATCGTCTTGGGGTTCTTGGACGGGTCGATCTTGAACGTCATCGTGGCTTCTCCGCCCCCGGTCGAGACGACCCACTGGTCCCCCTTGATCGTGAGCTTGTACTGCTTCACGAGTTCGTCCGGGGCGTTCTTCCCTCTCTGCTCCAAGGAGACCATTGTCCACTCGCCTTGGAGTTTATCCATTTCCTTCTTGGCGTCCTGCGCCGGCGTGGCGGCGACGATCAGCAGACCGAGGACGCATGGGAGAACAGCACGTGCAGACATGAAGACCTCCGTTGGTAAGGTGCAACCACTCCCGCGGCCGAATCGCGGCCTATGCAGCGGGTAAGAACGATCTATCCCGCCAATCCAAGCGATCCAATGGGATATGTAGACTGTCACCATTTTTCCCATTTTCCTGCCCTTGAGGCCTACACACTGCGTCCCTTGCGCACCGTGGTCCCGGCCAACATGTCGCCCAATCGCTGCCGGTTCTTGGAGGCAAGTACTGCTATCGCAGCGGGTAGGGCACCAAGCAACAGTGGGTTGACCTCGATGAGTCTAGCGAGCGTCCGCACACCAGCTTGTAGCCACGAACACCGCCCGCCTTCAACACGACGGACCCACAGCCCAAAGATCATTTTGCCCGGAGAACTCCCGACCAGCGCCTCGAACAGGAAAAAATACCCAAGGTATACTGCGACCCATGCTGTGACTCCAAGCACAACCTGGTTGTTCGGAATTGCGCCCGCGACCACGATTCCGATAACCAAACCAATAAGATTGTCGAACACCAACGCAAAAAGCGGTCCTTGCTCGCATCCCCAGGAACAACCTCAATGTTGCAAAGCGGTTCGCTCGGCCGCGCTGCAAGAGGCGGATCGCCCTGGCGGATACCCTCGTCGATAGGTTGGCGTGATTCCATAGCGCCCTCGCGAAGCCGCCGAACAACCCGGTTCAGCAGCGGGGCCGGCAGCAATGAGCTTCGAGCACCAATGCCGGCCCTGTTTGCTGCAACGGCTGGGTACGGCTCGAAAACTGTGGATGTCCCCGATTGATTCTTATGTCATGTGCAGCCGCCCGGGGCGACCCGGCAGGAACCAGCGTCTTCAATCCGACCAGTCGGTGCCGAGAGGATTGCCGTCGTCGGGCATGATGGCGTTCTTGAGCGTCTGGGCCTTGAGCTTGTTGAGGTCGAGGGTCCGCGCCGACCCGTCCACCAGCGCGCCCAGCGGCTTTTGGCCGAACGCCTTGCCGAAGTCGGGCAGGTCCTTCTTGGCGTCGAACGGGATGTCCGCTGGCTTGGTCCAGGGCACCGCGGCGCTGGACTCGACGGCAAAGAGGGTGTTCGACGTCCCATCGGGGATGTTGCCTAATCTGTACTTCGGCCCGCCTGCGCGGAACAGCGCCTCGGGACCGAAGAAGGTCTGGTAGACGGTGTAGCCTTTCCTCTTCACCGTGACTGCGCGGCGACTCGTACACCTTGGGCATGCGTTCCAGCAGCTTGATGTTGTTGGCGCTGTCCCAGGGTTCATCCAGCTTGAATTCCTTGTACAGCTTGACTTCCTGCAGATACGGCAGCAGGCTGACGCGCCAGCTCAGGAGGGCCTTGCCTTCCTTCGACTCGATGTTACCGGGAAGCCTGCCGTTATAGGTCCCGGCATAATTGTGCAGCGCCAGACCGAGTTCCTTGAGGTTATTGGCGCTCGTAGCACGGTTCTTGGCGTCCTTGACGCGCAAGGCGGCATCGCCAGCCAATTTGGCCGGATCGATGGCCGGCTCTGCCTGCTCGGTAGCCGGCAGTTTCTCGTCGCCGGCGAGGACCACGGCGGCGCCAGCGCCACCACGGCCAGCAGCAGGCAGAGGTGTTTCACCAGCGGCGGTGTGGACATCGGCATCTCCTTTGTCGGATCTTCCCCCAGGGATCTTCGCCTTCACCGCCCGAGCAGCGACATGCGCTCGGTTATCTCATGCCAATCCCGAACGACGGCGTTCACTTGCCGGGCCGGCTGCAAGGAACGTGGTGTGTCGGAAAACCGTGGCGCCGGGTCCAGTTCAACCTTCTTGATGGTGAGGTAAGCCGCGAGCACTTCGCCGTGTGTCGGAAAACCGTGGTGCCGGGTCCAGTGCAACGGCTGGTTCGTCCCCCGCGGATTCACTTACTTCTTGGCGTGCTTCCACACGACCAATATTCCTGCCTCGGGTGTAGTCTTAAACTCCATGGGACGATCGATGTCTCCGGTCGTGCGGCACAGGGTCAAGGTATCACCCTCCAGCTTGTAGATGCCGCGCGAGACGGCCTGCTTGCCCTCGGACGTCAGGTCGATCGTCTTGGGGTTCTTGGACGGGTCGATCTTGAACGTCATCGTGGCTTCTCCGCCCCCGGTCGAGACGACCCACTGGTCTCCCTTGATCGTGAGCTTGTACTGCTTCACGACTTCGTCCGAGGCGTTCTTCCCTCTCTGCTCCAAGGAGACCATTGTCCACTCGCCTTGGAGTTTATCCATTTCCTTCTTGGTGTCCTGCGCCGGCGTGGCGGCTGCGATCAGCAGACCGAGGACGCATGGGAGAACAGCACGTGCAGACATGAAGACCTCCGTTGGTAAGGTGTAAGGTGCAACCACTCCCGCGGCCGAACGGCATCAACCGAACGATGCATTTCCCCAATCGCGTCAAGAGAACACGGCGGTGGCTCGGTGTCAAGTGTTTTGTTGTCAGAATCTTTTGCGGCGCCTCTCGATGCGGTTGGCTGCCTGGGACGCTGGTTCACGGCGAATACGCTCGGGCAGGCCGGACACGATGCGAACCGTTTCGACGCTGACGTAGACCACCTGGCCGACAAGGCGGACGATGTACTCCTCGTCGTCGGGGCGGTTCGGGTCGGAGCGGATGCCGCTGCGTTTGTCCTCGCTCACCTGGTACTGGTCGATGACCCATTCCAGGGCGCTGCGGTTGCCAAGGCGGTACTGGAACGTCTCGGGCGGGATGCCGGCCAGGGTCAAGGACGGATTGACGTGCAGGCGGGTCTTGTCGCTGGTGAGCCGCATCTTGTCCTCGACGCGGTACGACAGCGGCATGTCTTCGGTTTCGATCAACTACAGCGGGTACGGCGTCAGATTCTCGTAATTGCGATGTGCAGGCGGGCCAGCTGCTCGCCCGCCTTGGCGAAGGCCGCAAAGTCCTGGGCGAGATGGATGCGCGGCGAGTCGGGTTTTGGATTGTCGGCGAATTTCGCGCTGTAGCCAGGATGGTGCAGGATGCCGTAGACATAGTGGTTCCTCGGCGCCTGATGCCGGCCCCGTCCGGTTCGGCACGGAGTTCTTGAATGTCCCCAATACCCGGACCCCAATGCCGCGACAGTGATGACTGTTTTCTGGAATCGACTCCCTATGGCTGGCTCTCAACCGCCCGCGTAGTATTCATCGTTATCCGCGTTTCTCACAGCTTCATCCGGTTTGCTTGTGGCCAAGGCCCGCGCGTTGGTCTGACCATAAGTCACATCGTCGGTGTTGGCGTCCGAATGACTGTGTTCATGAACCACAGTCCCCGCCTTAGAGTCGGTACCGAGGGCCGGCGCTGTCCAGAAAGCACCACAGAACCATATCCTCGTGCCCCCTTTGTACGTGTAAGCATACACTCCGCTCTTGCAACCGGCGCCGCTCAGGTCGTAGGTGAAAGCAACCGTTTTCATACGATTACGGATTTTGGTGAAGACGGATTTCACCTTGTTGAAGCGAGCCGCGGTATGGACTCCGAACCATTCCTTGTATTGGGCGTTATTGGCCAGCGCCGCGAGGGCCGCCGCGCACAGATGGAAGCCGTCGATATGGCCTTGTTTGGCCGTAGCTTGCTGTGGGGCGGTGCCGCCGGTGATCATTGGGGGCAGTGCGCCGGCGGCGGCCGCGACTGCCCCCACGGAGACAGCGGCTCCTGTCGATTTCGCCAGGGCCTTCGACACCTTGCGGGCCGTCTCACCCCGTGTCGGTAGTTTTAGCGCCCCCTGCTTCACCTTGAACTTGGTCTTGCCGCCCGTCACGGTCTGCAATTTGGGCGTGCTTTTCGCGAGAGCCAGCGCCGCGCTTTTCTTGGCTGCCGCCGGCGCAGGAATGTGTTCCAGAGCCTGGATGTTCAATTCCACCCGATAATCCGCCGGTAGGGAAACCGCGTAGGATGCGCTGACGTCCACATCGGCGCTCACGGTTCCGCCCGCGGGAACCAGCACATAGTCATCCGGGCCAGGGCGACCGCGTTTAATCATCGGCCCATCGTAGCCGACTTTGCTTTTTTCATTGCGAATCACTGTCAGGCAGTCGCTGTTCAGGCCCTCCAGCGGCGTGTACCATTTCAAGACGTACAGGTCTTCATCTCCGTTGTTCGTCAGGTCGAACCGGAGCTTGACTGGCTCCGCGGAATCGTAGACCTTTGACGCGACCAACTTACCCTTCAACACGGTGGCCATAATTGTTCCTTCTTGCGTTAGGCCCACTGGATGTCGATGAACACCTTGCCCGAGTATTGGGCACCGCAAATGCTACCATTGAGCGCGCCGTGGTAGATGCGGAGCCATCTGGAGGTCACCCGATCAGTGCGGGCGACTTGGCAGTATTGAGCACCGGCGAATGCGTGCCCTGCGATGTCGCGGTTTGGGGTGTAGTTGGCGAGATTGACTTGGCACGCGATTCCGCTGACAGGAACACTCACGCGCTCCACTCCCCTCGCCGTCACCCCACCGAGATCAAGGCGTTGGCCAGCTTCTCCTGAACATGAGCACCCGCCACTCGACCTTCAACAAGGCGCAGCGACGCTTCCTTGACTTGACTGATTTCCAGGGCGAGACGTTCGATCTCAGCGGCCATCTGGACGATCAACTTGCCTGCGTCATTCGCAGTGTCGGGGCCGGCTGCAAATACTACACGCCCCGAAAAGCCGCAATCCGCTTCCCGCGGGGCGTATCCTTAAGAGTCGGGTTGGTTGACCGCTTGGTTTACGGCCGGAAACGCCGATCGTGGCCGGTCAACTCGATCACAGTTCGGCGGGTTCGAGGCGGTTGCATTGAGGGCACCAAGCGTTAGCGATGAGCTCGGGCGGCTCCTTCGCCGGCGCGTCCGTTGTCGCCGGCACTGGCTTGCAATCCGGGCAGCGGACCGGCCCGGCGCCGGGAGACTCCTTGGCGTAGCGATTACGGATTCGCGACAGCAGCTGCTGGTCGAAGGCCATCATTCGCCCTCCCTCAGGCCGGCGGCGACGAGCGGTTCGGACCCACTGCCTGCGGGCGGTTGGGCGTCTCCGAATGGTTCCTCGGCGGCGAGTTCCCAGGCTGCCTCGTCGCCTAGGAGCAGCTCCATCCGTTGAAACACGGGGGTCCCCCGGCAGTTCGCGGTATTGCGGACTATGGAAAAGCACGCATACCGAGAGATTCTGGAAATCATTGTAGGTGACGAGGAGCATTTGGCAACGGCTATTCCTGAAGTTAAATGCGGCCGGTCTCCATGGGGTCGCGCCGCACGAATGTGGGTGGGCGTTACCGTCGTGGCGCGGGTTGCGAGTGGCAAGGCTGCACGCGTCGCGATAAACTCAACAGGGGCGGCTGGCATCGTGCGGGGCCGCTGTAACCTCGGTGCAATCGCAGGAGACGGCCAGGGCATAACCGTGGGCCGGACAAGGGCCGCGCGACAATCTGACGAAGCTTCCGAGCTTCAAGTCCTGCTTCCCAAGAAACCGCAACCCTGGGCCGAGAGGCCCTTGTATTCAGCAGAGGCAGTGCTTGGCGCGCCCCGTAAGGGGCGTCGGCCAGGTGCTGTTCTGCTGCGCCTCGTTGCGGTGGCCTTGGGAGCGGCCCTGTCGGTGCTCCTCTTTTTTTGGCGGGGCGGGGCGGGGCGGCAAGGACATTTCACGCAGCTGACGGAGGCTTTCGTTGCGCGGGATTGCGCTTCGTTGCAAAACGAAAAGGGGGGTGTGCCCGGCTGGATGCAAACAGGTTTGATCGGCACCGTCTGGGGCCGTTTCCGAAACGTCTAGTGGGTCGCCAAGTCTTGATCTTGGGGTAGCCGCATTCGTGAGAATGCGGGTGACGTCCCCGCATTCTCACGAATGCGGCTACCACGTTCACACCGCTCGGGTTCCCGCTTCTTCCAAGCGACCCAGCAGGCGCAGAAAGCCGTCGAGGATCGTCAACGGATGGGGCGGCCATCCTGGGATGAACAGGTCCACGGGCAGCAGCGAACTGCAGCCGTCGTGCACCTCGGGGTGGCTGCGGAACACGCCGCCGCTGATGGCCTCGGCGCCGACCGCGATCACCAACTTCGGGGCGGGGATCGCGGCATAGGTCTCCAGCAGCGCCGAGCGCATGTTCTCGCTTACCGGGCCGGTGATCACCAGGCCGTCGGCGTGCCGCGGCGAGGCCACGAACTGGATGCCGAAGCGGCCCAGGTCGAAGACGACGGTGCCCAGGACGTTGAGGTCGGCCTCGCACGCCCCGGAGCCGCCGGCGCTCACCTGGCGGAGCTTGAGCGAGCGGCCGAACAGCCGGCGGGTCTTCGCGTCGAGGGCCGCGGCCAGCTTCAACGTGCGCCCATCGTAGACCAGATCCTCGCGCGTCCGCACGGCCAGGCGATGGTCCTGGCTGTAGCGGATGGCCCCTTCGGGACATGCCTCGACGCAGTCCGTGCAGAACAGGCAGCGCCCCAGGTCGAGCCGGAAGCCGCCGCCGTCGATGGCGATGGCGTCCGTCGGGCACGCCTCGGCACACGCACGGCAGCCGTCCGGACACCTGGACGTGTCGACCATCGGCAGGCCGCGGAACCGGTCCGGTAACGGCGGCACGCTGGCGGGGTAGGCGATCGTCCGATGGCCCTGCTGCAGACGGGCAAGCAAGACTCCTAGCATAGATTCTCCTTAACCCGAAACTTCCGAAGTCTCGGAGACTTCGGAAGTTTACAGGTCGTGGCCGCAGTACGACAGGTTGAAGCTCTTATTGCACAGCGGGAAGTCCGAAATCTGCTGATCTCGCAGCGCCAGCGCCAGGCCGTACCAGTTGTGGAAGGACGGGTCCACGATCTTGTAGCGGGCGAAGCGGCCCTGACCGTCCGTGATCGCCACATGACAGATCGCCCCGCGCCAGCCCTCGACCAGGCTGACGACCAAACGGTCGGGCTTCAGAGCCGCGCTGTCCGCCCGAACCGGGCCGCCGGGGAGTTCGTGCAGTTGACTGCGGATGAACGCCACGGACCGCTGGATTTCCAGCCAGCGCACATAGGCGCGGGCGAAGACGTCGCCGGTCTGCCAGGTGGAGACGGGGATCTGGGCGAAGCGGTAGATACCCGAGGGAAAATCCTGCCGCGCGTCGGTTTCGAACCCGCAGGCGCGGGCCGCGGGTCCGACCATGCCGATGGCACGGCAATCCGCCGGCGCCACCGCCCCCGTGCCCTCGAACCGGGCCTGCACCGACGCCGAGTCCCAGAGCAGGTTGGCCGCGTTGGCCACATCCCGGAACGCCGCTTCGAGGCGATCCCGAAACTGCGTTCTCCGCACGTCTTCCAGGTCGAACACGATTCCGCCCGGACGGATGAGACTGCGGCCGAAGCGGCTGCCGCACAGGAGGGCGGTCAGGTTGAGGAAGTCGCCGCGGATACGCCCGCAGTACGAGGCGGTCGGCAAGAATCCCACGTCGCCGGCCAGGGCGCCCAGGTCGCCGGTGTGGTTGGCCAGACGCTCCAGCTCCAGGGCGATGCCGCGCAATGCCTCGGCACGGATGGGGACCTGGCACGCCGCTCAGCGCCTCGATGGCTTGACAGTAGGCCGTCGCATGGCCGACCGTGGTGTCGCCGGCCACCGCCTCCATCAGGGGCATGGTGCGTTTGGTTGGCCCGCCGAGGAGCGCGCGCTCGACACCCCGGTGCTGGTAGCCGAGCGAGATTTCCAGGTGGAAGACCTGTTCCCCGTGGCACTGGAAGCGGAAATGCCCCGGCTCGATGATACCGGCGTGGACCGGACCAACCGCCACTTCGTGGATCTCGTCCCCCTCGACACGGTAGAAATCGGTGACGCCGATAACCGGGGCCTCGTTCGGCTTCCTTCCCCACGCATCGTGGCCAGGCCGATAGGAAGCATGGAACCGCACCGGCTTGAGCCACGGGTGGCCTTCCGGGCAGACGCCATACTGCTCGGCGATCTCCCGCTCGAAGAGATGCACCTGCGGGCAGTCCGTCGTCATCGAGGGGAACTGCTCTGAGTCCAAAGTCGTCTTGCCGACATGCAGCAGCCCGCGGGCACTGTCCGCGAGCACGGCATACAGGTCCACCCGGTCCGTCCCGGCCGGTGCGTCCCCGAACAGGGCCAGGGCGCGCTGCCCGTTGGCCACGGCACTGACGATGGTCCGACGGAACTCCTGGAAGGACACCTGCGCAACCTGCCCGCGCGGGATCGCCTGCCCTGGATGAAGGACTGCAAAGCCGTTGTCGTTCATCGCTGTCCCTCCAGGAACGCGGCGGCCTCGTGCAGGAGCGACTCCAGAGGCGGCGGCACATAGAGGCCCAGGAGCAGGACCAGAGCCATGAAAAGCAAAACAGGGACGCCGGTGCCGATGCTGTCGTGAAACGCCGTGTAGGACGGCCTTCCTAGGCCGTCCGTCACGCCGGTCTTCTGTTCCGGGGCATTCCCCTGCACCACGGCGAGGACCGTGGCCCCCATGCCGATGAACACGATGGCCAAAAGAAGCAGGAAGAGGCCGCCGACCAGGAATTGGCCGCTGCCGACCGCGGCGTTGACGATGGTGAACTCGCTGACGAACGGCGCGAAGGGCGGCGAGCCGGTGATGGCCAGGAAGCCCGCCAGGAACAACGCCCCCGAGAGCGGCACGCGCTGGATGGCGCCGCGCACGTCGTCGGTGAGCTTGCTCCCGTATGCCCGGTGGATGTTGCCCGCCGAGAGGAACAGCACGCCCTTCGTCAGGCCGTTGTTGATGAGGTGCAGGAGGGCACCGTAGACGGCCAGGCCGCCGATGCCGATGCCCAGGACGAGAATGCCCATGTGCTCGACGCTGGAGTAGGCCAGCATGCGCTTGAAGTCCCGCTGCCGGGCCATGAACACCGCGGCGACGGCCATCGACAACAGGCCGATGAAGATCATGATCTCGCGAGCGAACTCGGCTTCGGCCCCGGCACGGCAAATCTGGTAGACGCGCAGGATCGCCAGGAAGGCACAGCTGGTGATCCCGCCCGCGAGCAGCGTTCCCACAATGCCCGGCGCTTCGCCATAGGCGTCGGGCTTCCAGGTGTGCATGGGTGCCAGGCCCATCTTGGTGCCGTAGCCGATGAAGAGCAGCACGAACGCCGCATGGAGCCACGGCGGCGACAGCCTGGGCGCGATCTGGACGAGCTGGTCGAAAAGCAGTGTCGATTCCATATCGGCCTTGATCGCCGAATAGGCCAGGAAGAACGAGCCGAAGAGGGCCAGGGCAATGCCGACCGAGCCGATGAGCAGGTATTTCCAGGTTGCCTCCAACGAGCGGGCGTTCTGGTTGAAATACAACAGCGGGGCGCTGGCCAGCGTAGTCGCCTCCATCGCCACCCACATCAGCCCCAGGTGGTGGGAGAGCGTGACCAGCGTCATCATCGCGAGCACGGCGAACAGGTTGGCGCAGAAGACGCGGTTGGGCCGGTCCGCTCGCAGGGCCAGGTACCCCGGGGCGTAGAGTGAGCAGAGAAAGAAGAGGACGCTGAGAAAGCCGAGGACCACCTTGCCAAGCGCGTCGAGCAGCAACCAGCCTCCCAGACCCTCGACGTCGGCCCCCTCCGCCCGGAAGATTGCAGCCGCCACCAGCCCAAGGTGCCCGAGCGCCCCGACGGGCAGCAGCCATGGCCGCCAACGGTTCGAAGGCACGGCGAGCGTCACTGCCGCCATCACCAGAGGGAATAGAATCAGCGCGTAGCTCATCCGTTATTCCTACGGTAGTGAGTGGTGAGTGGTGAGTGGTGTAGGGTGGGTGGAGTCTTCGGAACCCACCAATCCCCTTGCCGATTGGTGGGTTCCGAAGACTCCACCCACCCTACACCTCACTCACCACTCACCACTCACCACTCACTCACCAGACCACCACTCACTCCTTCAGCTCCGTCAGGTACTCCGTGCTCATCGACGAAAATTCCCGGCTGATGTGGTGGATGATGATGCCCATCACGAAGACGCCGGTGAACAGGTCGAGCAGCACGCCGACCTCGACCAGGAACGGCATCGCTTCCAGCAGCAACAGGCCGAACAGGAAGATGCCGTTCTCCAGGAGCAGGTAGCCGAGCACCTGCGTGATGGCCTTGCGGCGTGCCGTCAGCAGGAGAAAGCCGGTCCACACGGTCGCGAGCGATGCGGGCACGACCAGGTAGCCGGTGTCGTTTTCGGCCAGGGGAAGCGTGTACGAGAACACCAGTGCCAGGCCGGTGCCGGCGGCCCCCAGCAGGAGGGAGCTCATGTAGTTCACGATCGGGTTCACCTCGTGCTGGATGTTCGCCTCGCGCATGGCGCGGACGAGAAAGGCGGGGATAACGAATCCTTTCAGACCGACCGTCACGACCATCAGCAAAATGCTCCGCAGACCGATCTCGTGCTGGGGCATGAATAGCGGCAAGAACCCCAAGAGCATCCCCTGCAGGGCGACCGTGTTGATGACCGCGCGAATACGGCTCACCCCCAGGGCGACGAAGTTCAGGGACAGGGCCAGGATCAGCAGGGGATCGAGGAATTGTTCCATCGGTTCACCTCACCACCAGGATGACGCCGAACGCCGACAGCAGGCAGGCCGCGACGAGGAGGATCGGCACGTGCGTCAGCCGCAGGCGTGCCATGGTCGATTCGACGACGCCGACCGCCGCCGCGACGACGAGCATCCCAAGGACAAAGAGGGGCCAGTCCAGCCAGGGTGAGCCGGTCGTCCAGGGGAAGGCCAGGCGAACGACCAGTGCCCCGAAGACGAAGAGCTTGAGCGCCGCCCCATAGAGGATCATGCCGAAAGCCGGGCCGCTGTGGTCGAGGACCATGACCTCGTGGATCATGGTCAGCTCCAGGTGCGTATTCGGATCGTCGAAGGGAATGCGCGAGTTCTCCGCGAGCAGGACGACGAACCAGCTCAGCAAGACCAGTGCGAGTGAGGCACCCGCCGTCGGCCAGTGGGAGCCGAGTTCACTGCCGAGCATACCCGGCTGGAAGTCACCCTGAACCACGAGATCGGCCAGGTGGAGCGAGCCGGACAGCTTGGCCAGGACGAGCAGGCCGAGGAACAGCGCCGGTTCAGCCAGACACGCGAAGCTGACTTCCCGTGCGGCCCCCATCCCCTCGAATGCGGACCCGGTGTCGAGGGCCGCCGACGCCGTGAAGAACCGCCCCAGGCCCAGCAGGTACGCCAGCAGGATCAGGTCGCCGGTGAACGCGATCGGCGCCGTCGCGTCGGCGAGCGGGACCAGCAGCACGGCGAGCGCCGCCGTCACCAGGCCGACCACCGGCCCGGCCCGAAACACCCAGGTTGTCGTCGTGACTGAAGACCGAGCCCTTGCGGAAAAGCTTGATGAGGTCGTAGTACGGCTGCAACAGTGGCGGGCCGACCCGGCCGGCGAACAGCGCCTTGGTCTTGGTGATGACGCCCAGCAGCAACGGCGGCAACGTCAGCGCCAGCAGCACGTGGATGGTGTTATGAATGATCGTATCCCTCTTGTGTAGTCGTCACGCTCCGCGTGACGACGGTCCTCACGCGGAGCGTGAGGACTACACTACCGCCAAAGCAGCAATGCAATCAGGGCGATGAAGATATAGAGCAAGTAGGTCTGGATGCTCCCCTGCTGGAACACGCGGAACCAGCCGAACAGCCAGGCGCCGAAGCGGAACGCCGGCAGCACCGCCTCGTCGAGCACGGTGTCGGGCACCTCGCTGTGGAAAGCGCGTCTTCTGCGGGAACAGCGGCAGATTCCGGGGCTTGTGGACGCGCGGGCGCAGCGCCCAGCCGAAGAGCCCCACCAGCATCTGGGCGAAGGAGGACGACGTGTACTGCATCCGCGGCGTCGGGGCGACGTAGCCGCAGCCCCAGGTGGCGGCCTCGTCCACGATGCTGTACCGGAGCCGTAGTCGCAGCACCGTCCCAACCGCGATCAGGAAGGCTAACAACCCCACGCCCATGACCGTGATCCAGCCCAGCGGGGCCAGCGCGGCGAGACGGGGCCCTGCGTCCGTGAGCCCCGGCGACCATGCTGAAACGCCCTGCCCGATGACGGGCGCGATCAGGACCGGAGCCAGCCCGATCAGGAAGCAGCAGGCCACCAGCACCGCCATCGGTACAAGCATGGTCGGCGGCGCTTCGTGCGCGTGCCGCGCGTGATCCGAGCGAGCCGTCCCCAGGAAGACCGCCCCATAGACCTTGACGAAACACGCCAACGCCAACGCCCCGATCAAGGCCAGGGCGGGGGCGGCAAACGCAGCGGCGGCGAACGACGGCCCCGGTCCATCGCCGAGGGTGCCGAACAGGCCGAGGTAGACGAGGAACTCACTGACGAAGCCGTTGAGCGGCGGCAGGCCGCAGATGGCGACCGCCCCGACCAGGAAGCACAGCGCCGTCCAGCGCATCCCCTTGGCGAGGCCGCCGAGGTGGTCGATCTCGCGGGTGTGGGTCGTGTGGATGACGGAGCCGGCGCTGAGGAACAGCAGCGCCTTGAAGATCGCGTGGTTCCAGACGTGGAGCAGGCTGCCGCCCAGCCCGAGAATGACCCAGTCTGGGCGGCCCAGGGAACGGCCGATCAGGGCCAGGCCGAGGCCCATGACGATGATGCCGATGTTCTCGATGCTGTGGTACGCCAGGAGCCGCTTCAGGTCGTGCTGGCCGATGGCAAAGGCGACTCCGAGGACGCCCGAGACGACACCGAGTCCCAGCACGACCGCGCCCCATTCCACCGGCGGGTTCGGGATCAGGGACGTCACCCGCATCAGGCCATAGATGCCCATCTTGATGAGGACGCCCGACATGATGGCGGAAACATGGCTAGGCGCGGCCGCGTGGGCGCTGGGCAGCCAAACGTGCAGCGGCATGATGCCGGCCTTCAGGCCGAAGCTGATCAGTGCCAGGATGAAGATCGCCGTCGCCAGTCCCGTCGCCAGTCCCGGCGTCAGGCGGTCCGGATTCAAGGGCGCCAGCGCGAATGAGCCCTTGGCAGCACGCAGCAACGCAAAGACGGCAAAGAGGCACAAGGTCGCCGTGTGGGTCGCGACCAGATAAAGCCAGCCGGTTTCGCGGACCTCCTTGTCATACTCTTCAGTCGTGATCAGGAAGAACGCCGATAGCGCCATGATCTCCCAGCCGAACAGGAACAGGATGCTGTTGCGGGCGATCACCAAAAGGGCCATGCCAGCGGTCAGCGTGCCGTAGAACACCCGTAGCTTGCGGCCATTCTCGGGGTGCTCGGTCTGCCTCCAGTAGCCCAGCCCATAGACGTTGCCCAAGAGCGAGATCAGGAAGATCGGCATCAGGAAGATGGCCGACAACCCGTCCAGAGCCACGCTGAACTCGGCACCGGGGATGGGCCACACCCGTACGATCGGTTGACTGTCCCCGGTCGCCCAAAACCAACCGACACCTCCCAGGCCAAGAACCGCGCCGGACACGGCCAGCGACGTGGTCATCCACTGTGTGGTCATTGAGGTCCGATCGACAAGAAGGCCCGGAATACCGCTCGATCCGGCGATAGCGATCCCCCAGAGTGTCAGCGATTCACTCATGACGCTGCCCACCACGTGCGCAACGACACCCAGCCCAGAGCCAGGACGACCACGAGCAGAATGTAGACCAGGTACACGTGGACCTTCCCCTGTTGGAGGATGCGGAGCTGCGAACATCGCTCCGCCCAGCGCCGGAAGAAGGGCTCGTATATCTTCTCGCTGACCGGGTCGAGGGTTTCGGTCCCGAAATCGCTCTTGGAAGGGAACAGGCCGCGCGGTGCGCGCTTCGTCGTGTGCGGCCGAAGGAAGCGCGGCAGCAGGTGTTCGGCCAGCAGCTCCGCGAACGACCGGCCCGTGTACTGCATCCGCTCGGTCGGCTTGACATAACCGCATCCCCACGTCGGACCCTCCGCCTGCCGGGTAATCCGCGCCCAGGCGAGAAGCAGGGCCGTCAGCCCAGCAATGGCAACCAGCATAACGGCGTTGAGATTGCCGAGGATGTGCAGTGGTGCATCCGAGGATTCTAGGCCGAGCGACCCCTGGCCGGCGTCCGGACTGAGAAGCTGAGTCAGAACGCTCTGCAGCAAGCCGGCAACCGCTTGCGGGATAACGGCCACGGTCAGGCATAGCAAGACCAGGACCACCATCGGCCCGAGCATCCACAGCGAGGACTCGTGCACATGCCGGGCGGCCTCGCTCCGCGGCGAGCCGAGCAGCACGATGCCGGTGAGGCGCACGAAGGCAGCGGCGGCGACAGCACCGATCAGAGCAAGCAAGCCGACGGCGAAGAGGGCCGCCAGGCTGCGGCTGTCGCTGGTCGCGAACCCGGACTTGAGCAGACTCAGGTACATGAGCCACTCGCTGACAAAGCCGTTCAGCGGCGGCAGGGCGGCAATCGCCACGGCACCGACCATCATGGCGCTCGCCGTCCAGGGCATGCGCTTCATTAACCCGCCGAGCTTTTCCATGTCCCTGGTGCCGGTGCCGTGCAGGACGCTGCCGGCGGCAAAGAACATCAGCCCCTTCATGAGGGCGTGATTCCAGACGTGGAGCAAGCCGGCCGTCGTTGCCAGCACCGCCACGGCAGCGAGCCCGCTGGCCCATCCCCAGAGGCCCACGCCCAGGGCCAGGCCGATCAGACCCATGTTCTCGATACTGGAGTAGGCCAGCACGCGCTTCACGTCACGTTGGTACAGGGCCAGCGCAACGCCGACCAGTCCCGTCAGCAGGCCGAGCCCGGCCAGCGTCAACCCCCACCAGGGCGCTGGCGGCCCAAGGAAAGTCACGACACGCAATATCCCGTAGATGCCCATCTTGATCATCACGCCGGACATCAGGGCGGACACGTGGGACGGCGCCGCCGGGTGCGCCTCGGGCAGCCAGACGTGAAACGGGACAAAGCCCGCCTTGGCGCCGAAGCCGATCAGGGCAAGCAGGAAGATCAGTCCCGCCCAGCCGGCGCCAAGGACAGGCATGCGGTGGAACGCCTCGAACTCCAGGCTGCCGGCGTTGCGGCCCAGCAGCACGAAGGCGAGGAAGAGGAAGGCCACGCCGAGATGGGTCGCAATTAGGTACACCCAGCCCGCCTTGCGCACCTCGGCCTGCTCATGCTCGAAGGTCACCAGGAAATAGGCTGCGAGGGACATGACCTCCCAGGCCAGCAGGAACACGAAGGCGGTCCGGGCGACGACGACCAGCACCATGCCGGCGACGAACAGGTTAAAGAAGAACCACGGACTCCCGAGCCACTTCTTGTGACGGTAGGCGAGCAGGTAGTCAGCACCGTAAACCGCCGCCAGAGCCGACAATCCCAGCACCGGCAGGAGGAAGAAGGCGCTCAGGGCGTCTACTTCCACGCAGAAGGCCCCGTGCACAGCGTCCCAGGGCAGGCGCAGCGACTCCGGCGTACCCCCCAGGAGGACGCGCATTGTCGGAGCCAGCCCCACGAGACAAGCCAGCGCTGCCCCGCCGGCACCCAGGGCGGTCGCCGCGCGGGGCCATTTCGAGAACAGAAGGGCCGCGGTTCCGGCCAGTACCTGGAGGGCGACGGCGCCGAGCAGGAGATCCATGCTACGGTGCCGCCTTTCCAATCTGGACGGCGGGCGCGGCCATGCGCGCCTCCACGCGGCGAACCCCCGGCATGCCTTCCGATACCGTGAACATCTCGCGCACGTCCCGCATGGTCAGCTGCATGCTCGTTCCTCTTCGTCCATGAATAAGGCCCTTGAAGGGACTTTGTGCACATCGCTGCATCTGCCGAAAGGCAATTCTAAAAGAAATGGTCGGGTGGGGCCAAATAGTCCGAGAGAATCTTGCGAGCGTGGGTCTGTGAGAGTCGCCGACCGCCAGGCGCATCGTCTTCCGATGACGTCAGGGCAGGCCGCCGCATTACTGAATCACCAGCGTCAACAACTGCAGCGCCGCCGGTGCCACGTCGTTGGTGGCGGTGATGACAATCCTGTAGGTGCCGGCATGCGTCGGCGTGCCGCTCAACGTTGCCGTGCCGTTGAGGTTGTTCTTGAACTTGAGCCCACTGGGCAACGTCCCGGCATAGGTCAGCGTTGCCGTTGGCATGCCAATGGTCTGGATCGTGAATGGGGCGATGGGTTGGTTGACGCTGAAGGTCGCGCTGGTCGAGCTGGTGAAAATCGGCGAGTCCTTGACCGTCAGCGTGAACCGCTGACTGGTGCTGCCGACGCTGTTGGTGGCGACGATGTTGAACTGGAACGTGTCCGCGATGCCGGGCGGCAACAGGGCGCTCAACGTAGCGGTGCCGTTCTGGTTGTCCGCGAGGTCGAGCATGCCTGCCAATGCACTGGGCACGTTGGCCAGGCTCCATTGCGCATACGGGAAGCCGGTCGCCGTGACCGTGAACGAACCCGTTTGGCCGGTCGCGAAGGTGGTGCCGGCCATGCTGGTGATGGCCAGCGCCTGGTCCACGGTTACCGTACACATTTCGCTCGCGCTGGCGCCGCCGTTGGTGGCGGTCAGGGTGATAGGATAGTTGCCGCCGGCCTTCGGGCCCGGCGTGCCGCTCAGGGTCGTGCCGTTGGGGCCAACCTTCAGAGAGACGCCGGTCGGCAGAGCGCCTTTTTCGGTCACCCTGGCATTGGCGGGGCTGGTCAGGACGGCGGAGGTGCTGCCCACTTTTGCGGTGAACGTGACGCTGCTGACGTTGAACGTCGGCAGCGGGCTGGTCGCGGCTACCGCGAGCGTGAACGTCTGCGATGTCGCCAGGCCGCCGTTGGTTGCGGTGATCGTGATGGGGTACGTGCCGTTCTGGTTGGCCGCCGGCTTGCCGCTCAGCTTCCCGGTGCCGTTGCCGTTGTCGTGGAAGGTCACGCCAGCCGGCAGTGTGCTCTTCGTGGTCAAGGTAATTTTGCCGGTTACCGCGGGGCTGGTGCTGATGTTGGCCAAGGCCGTTTGGCCGACCGTGAACGCCGCGTTGCCCAGGGCGATGGTCAGCGGCTGGGCCACCGTCAGATTGAAGGTCTCGCTGCTGGTGCCCAGCGCGTTCGTGGCAAAGATGGTCAGGGGGAAGCTACCGGTAGCCTGCGCCTGCCGATCAACTGCGCGGTGCCGTCGCCGTCATCCTGGAACTTCATGCCGGCCGGCAGCGTGCCGGTGATGCGGTAGCTGGCGGTGGGCAGGCCGGTGGCCGTGAAGACCGGCAGGCCGGTGGTCTGGCCCACGCCGATGGTGGCGGCGGCCTTGGCGGTGGGGAAGACCGGCGCCTGGTCGACCGCTAGCGTGAAGCTCTGCGTGCTGCTGAAGGCGCCGCTGCTGGCGGTCAGCGCGATCGTCCAGATGCCGCCGGTCCTGGCCTGGGGCTTGCCGCGGAGCGTGGCGGTGCCGTTGGCCCCTCTCGTGAACGTAACGCCCGCGGGGAGCTTGCCCGTTTCGGTCACCGTGGTCGTCGTCGGAATGCCGGGCGTGGTCATGATGGCAAAGGTATTGACCTGCCCCGCGATGAAGGTGGCATCGTCGGCACTGGTGAACACCGGCGCTCCAACGACCGTCAAACCGAACGATTGCGCGACCGCCGGACCGACGCCGTTGCCGCCGGTCAACACGATCGGGTAGACGCCGGTGCTCATGGCGGGTGTGCCGCTGAGGGTGGCGGTGCCGTTGCCGTTGTCGACGAAGGTGACGCCGGCCGGCAAGGTGGCACTGCCGTCGCTCAGCGCCGGCCTGGGGTACCCCAGGGTGCGCACCGTAAACGAACTTGCTTGACCAGCGACAAACGTACCGGTGGGAAGGCTGACCACGCTTGGCGCCTCATCGTCGGTCACCGTGAATGTTTGCGTGGCGTCGGGGGCGACGCCGTTGTGGGCGGTTAGGGTAATGGGATAGCTGTTGCCGCTGCCGGGCATCGGCGTGCCGCTCAACGTGGCGGTGCCGTTGCCGTTGTCGGTGAAGGTGACGCCGGCAGGCAGGCTGCCGGTCTCGCTCAGCGACGTGGCGGTCGGGAATTCGGGGCCGGTGGCTATGGTGAACGCGCCGTGGGTGCCGACGATGAACGTGGTGGCGGCGGGACTGGTGAACGACGGCGCCTGGTCGACGCTCAACGTGAAGCTCTGCGTGGCGTCATTGCCGATGCCGTTGTGGGCGGTGATCGTCAAGGGATAGATGCCGCCGACGTTGCCCGTGGGCGTGCCGGCAAGGGTCGCGGTGCCGTCGCCGTTATCGGTGAACGTGACGCCGCTCGGCAGGCTGAAGTTGCCGTCGTTCAACGTCGAGATCGGGAAGCCGGTCGTCTGCACGGTGAAGCTGCCGGGCTGGCCGACCGTGAAAGTCGTGTTGTCGGCGCTGGCGATGGCCGGCGCCTGGTCGACCGTGAGCGTGAAGCTCTGCGTCGCATCGCTGCCCACGCCGTTGTGGGCGGTGATGGCGAAGGAATAGATACCGCCGGCGTTTCCAGTTGGCGTGCCTGCAAGCGTGGCCGTGCCGTTGCCGTTGTCGGTGAAGGTCACGCCGCTCGGCAGGGCAACGTCGCCACCGTTGAGCGCCGCGACTGGGAAGCCCGTGGTGTTCACCGTGAAGCTGCCGTCCTGGCCGACGGTGAAGGTCGTGTTGTCGGCGCTGGTGATGGCCGGGGCTTGGTCGACGGTCAGCGTGAAAGTCTGCATGGCATCGCTGCCGACGCCGTTGTCGGCGGTGATGGTGAACGAGTACGTGCCGCCGCTGGCGGCCGCGGGTGTGCCGGCAAGCGTGACGGTGCCATTGCCGTTATCGGCAAAGGTCACGCCGCTCGGCAGCGCGAAGTTGCCGTCGTTGAGCGTCGCGACCGGGACGCCCGTGGTTTGCACGGTGAAGCTTCCGGCCTGGCCGACGGTGAAGGTCGTACTGTCGGCGCTGGTGATGGCCGGCGCCTGGTCGACTGAGAGCGCGAAGGTCTGCGTGGCATCGCTGCCGACGCTGTTGTCGGCGGTGATCGTGAAGCTGTAGGTGCCGCCTACATTGCCGGTGGGCGTGCCGGCGAGCGTTGCCGTCCCGTCGCCGTTGTCGGTGAAGGTCACGCCGGCCGGCAGGCTGTCATTGCCGTCCGACAGCGCGGCGCCGGGAAGCCCGTAGTGTTCACGGTGAAGCTGCCGGCCTGGCCGACGGTGAAGGTCGTGTTGCTGGTGCTGGTGATGGCCGGGGCCTGATCGACGGACAACGTGAAAGTCTGCGTGGTATCGCTGCCGACGCCGTTGTCGGCGGTGATGGTGAACGTGTACGTGCCGCCGGTGGCGGCCGCGGGTGTGCCGGCCAGCGTGGCCGTGCCATCGCCGTTGTCGTGGAAGGTCACGCCGCTCGGCAGAGCAAAGGTGCCGTCGTTGAGCGTCGCGACCGGGAAGCCCGTGGTTTGCACGGTGAAGCTTCCGGCCTGGCCGACGCTGAAGGTCGTACTGTCGGCGCTGGTGATGGCCGGCGCCTGGTCGACTGAGAGCGCGAAGGTCTGCGTGGCATCGCTGCCGACGCTGTTGTCGGCGGTGATCGTGAAGCTGTAGGTGCCGCCTACATTGCCGGTGGGCGTGCCGGCGAGCGTTGCCGTCCCGTCGCCGTTGTCGGTGAAGGTCACGCCGGCCGGCAGACTGTAATTACCGTCCGACAGCGCGGGCGCCGGGAAGCCTGTGGTGTTCACCGTGAAGCTGCCGGCCTGGCCGACCGTGAAGGTCGTGTTGTCGGCGCTGGTGATGGCCGGGGCCTGATCGACGGACAACGTGAAAGTCTGTGTGGCATCGCTGCCGACGCCGTTGCTGGCGGTGATGGTGAATGTGTACGTGCCGCCGGTGGCGGCCGCGGGTGTGCCGGCCAGCGTGGCCGTGCCATCGCCGTTGTCGTGGAAGGTCACGCCGCTCGGCAGCGCGAAGTTGCCGTCGTTGAGCGTCGCGACCGGGACGCCCGTGGTTTGCACGGTGAAGCTTCCGGTCTGGCCGACGGTGAAGGTCGTGCGGTCGGCACTGGTGATCGCCGGTGCCTGATCGACCGTCAGTGTGAAGGTCTGCGTGGCATCGTTGCCGACGCCGTTGTCGGCGGTGATCGTAACGGTGTACGTGCCGCCCATATTGCCGGGCGTGCCGGCGAGTGTTGCCGTCCCGTTGGCGTTGTCGGTGAAGGTCACGCCGGCCGGCAGGCTGTCGTTGCCGTCCGCCAGCGCGGGCGTCGGGAAGCCAGTAGTATTCACCGTGAAGCTGCCGGCCTGGCCGACCGTGAAGGTCGTGTTGTCGGCGCTGGTGATGGCCGGGGCCTGATCGACGGACAGCGTGAAAGTCTGCGTGGCATCGCTGCCGACGCCGTTGCTGGCGGTGATGGTGAACGTGTACGTGCCGCCGGTGCCAGTCGCGGGTGTGCCGGCGAGAGTTGCCGTCCCGTCGCCGTTTTCCTGGAAGGTCACCCCGCTCGGCAGAGTGAAGTTGCCGTCGTCAAGCGCCGCGACCGGGAAGCCAGCGGTTTTTACCGTAAAAGTGCCGGCGTGGCCAACGGTAAAAGTTGTGTTGCGGGCACTAATGACTGCCGGGGCCTGATCCACGGTCAAAGTGAAAGTCTGCGCCGCATCGCTGCCAACGCCGTTGTCGGCGGTGATGGTGAACGAGTACGTGCCGCCCACATTGCCGGCGGGCGTGCCGGCAAGCGTTGCCGTCCCGTTGGCGTTGTCGGTGAAGGTCACGCCGGCCGGCAGACTGTAATTGCCGTCCGACAGCGCGGGCGCCGGGAAGCCTGTGGTGTTCACCGTGAAGCTGCCGCCCTGGCCGACCGTGAAGGTCGTGTTGTCGGCGCTGGTGATGGCGGGGGCCTGATCGACGGACAACGTGAAGCTCTGCGTGGCATCGCTGCCGACGCCATTGTCGGCGGTGATGGTGAACGAGTACGTGCCGCCGGTGGCGGCCGCGGGTGTGCCGGCCAGCGTGGCCGTGCCATCGCCGTTGTCGTGGAAAGTTACGCCGGACGGCAAATTGAAGCCGCCGTCCGACAACCCCGGCAGCGGCAAGCCCGTGGTTTGCACGGTGAAAGTGCCGTCCGGGCCGACGGAGAAGGTCGCGTTGTTGGCGCTGGTGATGGCCGGCGCCTGATCGACCGTCAGTGTGAAGGTCTGCATGGCATTGTTGCCGACGCCGTTGCTGGCGGTGATGGTGAACGTGTACGTGCCGCTGGCGGCAGTCCCGGGCGTGCCGGCGAGCGTGGCGGTGCCATTGCCGTTGTCGGTAAAGGTCACGCCGCTCGGCAAGGGGAAGTCGCCGTCGTTGAGCGTCGCGATTGGGACGCCGGTGGTTTGCACCGTGAAGCTCCCGGCCTGGCCGACAGTGAAGGTCGTGTTGTCGGCGCTGGCAATGGCCGGGGCTTGATCGACGGTCAGCGTGAAGGTCTGCGTCGCATCGCTGCCGACGCCGTTGCCGGCGGTAATGGTGAACGCATAGGTGCCACCCACATTGCCGGCGGGCGTGCCGGCGAGCGTGGCCGTGCCGTTGCCGTTATCGCGGAAGGTCACGCCGACCGGCAGCTCGAAGCCGCCGTCCGATAGCGCCGGTGCAGGGAAACCCGTGGTGTTGACCGTGAAGCTGCCAGGTGCGCCGACGGTGAACGTCGTGCCGGCGGCGCTGATGACGGCTGGGGCCTGATCGACGGTCAGCATGAAGCTCTGCGTGGCGTTGGTGCCGATGCCGTTGCCGGCGGTAATCGTAAACGTGTACGTGCCGTCCGTGGCGGCGGCGGGCGTGCCGGCGAGCGTGGCCGTGCCGTTGCCGTTGTCGGTGAACGTCATGCCGCTCGGCAAGGCGAAGTTGCCGTCGTTGAGCGACGCGATCGGGAAGCCCGTCGTTTGCACCGTGAAGCTGCCGACGCGGCCGACGGCGAACGTCGTGCTGTCGGCGCTGGTGATGGCCGGCGCCTGGTCGACCGACAGTGTGAAGGTCTGTGTGGCATCGCTGCCGACGCCGTTATCGGCGGTGATCGTGAAGCTGTACGTGCCACCCACATTGCCGGTGGGCGTGCCGGCGAGTGTTGCCGTGCCGTTGCCGTTATCGTGGAACGTCACGCCGGCCGGCAGCTGAAAGCCGCCGTCCGATAGCGCCGGCGCCGGGAATGCTGATGTGTCTACCGTGAAGCTGCCGGCCTGGCCGACGGTGAAGGTCGTGTCGGCGGCGCTCGTAATCGCCGGGGCCTGATCGACGGTCAGCGTGAAGCTCTGCGTGGCGTTATTGCCGACGTCGTTGCTGGCGGTGATGGTGACGGGGTAGGTGCCGCCGGTGCCGGGCGCGGGCGTGCCGGCGAGCGTGGCCGTGCCGTTGCCGTTATCGCGGAAGGTTACGCCGTTCGGCAGCGTGGCGTCGCCGTCGTTAAGCGCGGGGGCGGGGAAGCCGGTGGATTGCACGGTGAAACTGCCGTCGCCGACGATGAAGGTCGTATTGTTGCGGCTCGTGATGGCCGGCGGTTGATCGACCGTCACGGTCACGAGAGCCGACGAGGTCGATACATCCTGGAAATACGCCGCTCCCTGGTCGCTGTTGTCGTCGACCGTTTGTTCGATCGCTCCGACCACGGCGGTCTCGCCGCTCAGCGCCACGCTTTGGCCGAAGAAGGCGTCCGCCACGCCGTCCGCGGCCGTAAGCTCCTGCTGCTCGCTCCAGGCGCCGGCCGAGACCGTGTAGACATAGGCCGCTCCCCGGTTGGCGTTGCCGCTGACCGCGTGGTCCGCTGCCCCGACGACGACCGTGTCGCCGTCAACCGCCACGCTGTCGCCAAAACCATCGCCGGCCGCACCGTCAGCAGCGGTCAGCTCCTGTTGCTGAGTCCAGCTGGAGCCGCCGGTGGAGTCGCCGAGCGCGTACACGTAGGCAGCGCCCTGGCTGGCGTTGCTGCCCACCTTGTGATCGGGCGCTCCAACCACGATTGAGTAGCTGTCGACGGCCACGCTGGCACCGAATGCATCGTGCGGCGCCCCGTCGGCGGCGGTGAGCTCCTGCTGCAGCAGCCACGAGTTGTCGTACAGGACGTACGCATACACCGCACCCTGACCGTTGGCCAGCACCGTGTGATCGACCGCTCCGACGACGACGAGATCGCCGTCGGTGGCCACGGCGCAACCATATTGATCGCCCGCCGCGCCGTCGGAAGCGGTCACCTCCAGCGTGAGACTCCAGGTCTCGCCGGAGAGCGCGTAAACGTAAGCAGCCCCCGCGTCGGCCTTGCTGCTTACCTTGTGGTCCGGAGCGCCAACCACCAGCGTGGCGCCGCTGATCGCTACGCTGTTGCCGAAACGATCGCCGGCCGCGCCGTCGGACGCGGTCAGTTCCTGCTCCAAACTCCACGTCCCGCCGGAGAACGTGTACACAAAAGCCGCCCCCAATCCACTCGCGCCTTGCATTGCGCCAGTGACCAGGGTGTCGCCGCTGATCGAGACGCTGTCGCCGAATTCTTCGTCGGCCGCGCCGTTGGCGTCGGTAATCTCCTGTTGCAGAGTCCACTTGCCGCTGGCCAGGGTGAACACGTAAACCGCGCCTTGGTCCACGTTGTTGCCCACCTTGTGATGATCCGCCCCAATGACGGCCGTGTCGCCGCTGATCGCGACGCTGTCGCCAAAATTATCGTTCGCAGTTCCGTCGCCGGCCGTGACTTCTTGTTGCGCACCCGTGGCGGTGTAGTCGAACGTGTACACCCCGGTGTCAGGACTGCTGTATGTCAAGGTACCATTGGCATTTTGGGTCAGGCTCGGCCCGCTGGGCGATACGGGCGTCGTGGACACGATCTGCAAGCCGGTGCCCTGCGAGTTCGTGTCGTTGGCCAGCACATTGAGAGTCGTCGGCGTATTGACGATGGTGGTGTAGCTGTCATCGACCGCGGTGACGTCGGGGGCGAGATCGCCGATTTTGGTCACGAAGGCATCGCCGGCACCGCCGGGAGCCGCCTGCAGCGGGTTGGCCGTGGCAAAGTTGCTCGCGATGGTGTAGCCCGTCACGTAGACGTTGTCGGACGAGTCGAGCGCGAGGGCGTTGGCAAAGCTGAAACCGTCGGTGCCGCCGAGTAGGCTTGAATAGGCCAGAGCCGTGCCGGTTGGATTCAACTCGGTCACGAAGCCCTCAGCAACCCGCCCCGAGCCGTCCGGCTGCAGGCGCTCGCGGTCGTTGGAAAGTCGGTCGAATCGGTCTCGCCGGCGAGGTAGGCGTCGCCGGCCGCGTCGACGGCAATGCCGTTGCCGATGTCATCGTTATCGCCGCCGAGGTACGTCGAGTAGTCGAGGGCGGTGCCGGCGGGATTCAGCTTGGACACAAAGACATCGCCGCCGTAGATGCCGAAACCGCCCTGGCCGCTGCCGCCGGCAAACGTGGTCTGGTACGCGCCGGTGGTGGTCGGAAAGTTCGTGGACTCCGTACAGCCGGTGACATAGGCGTCGCCGGACGAGTCCACCGCGATCGCATTGCCTTCGGTATTGTCGTTGCCGCCGAGGAAGGTCGAATAGACGAGGGCCGTGCCGGACGGATTCACTTCGGTCACGAAGGCATCGTCGTTGGCGCCGCTGAAAGTCGGCTGCACGGCGCCAGCGGTCGTTGGGAAGTCGGGGGACTCAGCGTAGCCGGTAACGTACGCATCGCCGGACGCATCCAGCGCGATGCCCGAACCGTGGTCGTAATCGCTGCCGCCGAGGAACGTCGAGTAGACCAGGCCCGTGCCGGCGGTGTTCAACTCGGTCACGAATGCCACGGCACTGCCGTGAAACGTCGTCTGCAACGCACCGGCGGTAGTCGGGAATGCCTGGTCTGGGTTCTCGGATTGGGTCAAGCCGGTGATATAGGCGTTGCCGGCCGAGTTAATCGCGATGGCCGTCGCATAATCCTGACTATCGCCGCCGATGTAGGTCGAGTAGAGCAGCGCCGAACCGGACGGATTCAGCTTGGTCACGAATGCATCGTCATCGCCGGCGAGCGTCGTCTGAAACGCTCCGGTGCTGGTCGGAAAGTTCTCGGAATAGGTCGCGCCCGCGACATAGGCATCGCCGGCCGCGTCCACGGCAATGCCCAGTCCCTCGGTGCTGCCGGTGCCGCCGAGGTACGTCGAGTAAACCAGGGTGCCGGACGCATTGAACTTGGACACGAACGCGGCGCCGCCGCTGTTATTCGCCTGAAACGGGTTGAGCGTCGGAAAATTGGTGGACGGGGTCTCGCCCGTGACATAGGCGTCGCCCGACGAGTCGACGGCGATCGCAAAGCCCTCGTCCTCACCGTTGCCGCCGAGGTAGGTCGAGTAGCTCAGCACCGGGTCGATCGTCAGTGGTTGGCCCGCATCGTAAGCACCACGGCGAACCCGACCTGATCGCCTCCCTCGAGAACGTACGTGCCGGCCACGCTCTGGCGCACGCCGCCGTCCTGCTGGTAGAGGACCGGCACCTTCTCCACGACATTCCCGCCCGAGGTCTCGAGCACCAGGTCGCCCTGCGCAGTCCAGCGACATCGCGCTGGCGCCGCTGAACGTCATTTGGATGGTACTCGGATCGGCTCCCGGAGCGACCTGGAAGTCATACTCCAGGTTCTCCTGATTGCCGTAATAGAGCAGGTTGATGCCCGGGTAGACGTTCTGGTACTCGACCTGTCCGTAATTGGCGACGTTGGTGTGCCACTGCGCGGGATCGTTGCCGATGAAGTAGTTGGTGTTCGCGGCGAGCTTGCCCAGACCGATCGCCGGCGCATCGCCATTGGCACCAGCGAGAGCCATCGTCACGACATTGCCCCCGGCTGCCTGGCCGTTCGTGCCCGTCCCTTGGCTGAGGCTCAGGACGGCCTCGTCGTCTGTCAAGAAGAGACCATAGCCGGGGCCCTGGGAAATGAAATTGACCTGGGCGGCCGCCTGGCCGTCGTTGATCTGGAAGCTGAGCGGGATCTGGCCATACGCCGCCTGTGCCTGGCTGGCTGTCAAGCCGCTGAGCAGGCATCGGTCCTCCAATAACTCGACCGTGAGGCAGCGCGATCTGACAGCCCGCGACCGCGACAATCGGATTATTTGAAAACACGATCGGATACGCTCGGCCAAGCTGCGCAATCTCGCGGTCATTGCAGGCACGCCCTTTGGAGAGGGGGCGAAAACAGTGAAATCGTCTCTACCAGACAGTGCGCCGTCCGGCGCGGATCGCGCAACCGAATCTTCGGGATTTGCGCTCGCGGACGCCGGAAGGACCGCTACAGGGGCATCTCAGCCGGGGGGAGCGCCAGCAGCGACGGCAGGTGCCAGACGCGCACGGGGCCCTTCAGCGTGCCGACGGCCAGCCAGCCGCCGTCCGGGGACACGGCCAGCGAGCCGGCCTTCTCGGGATGATCGACGCGGGCCACCGGCTTCCGGCCGGCCGTCTCGAAGATGCGTGTGTGATCGAGGCCCGTGACGACGACGTGCTTACCGTCCGGCGTAAACGTCAACCCGCACGGGAACGGCGCGTCGGGAAGGAGGCCCAGGCGCGTTCGGCCGGGTAGTTCCCACAGGGCCGCGCCGTCCTTTTCCTGGGCGGTGCATGCGAGCCGCGCGCCGTCGGGCGACAGGGCGACGCAGTCGGGGTAGCGGACCGGACGCTCCAACTCGTTGTCGTCGACGCTGACGAAGCCGCGCCGTTCCAACCCGGCGAGGGCCAGACGCAAGCCGCCGTGGCCGTCCTCCCATACGCCCAGGGAGTCGAGGCGAGGACCGCCGGCCCGGAGCGGCTTGCCTTCCTGCCGCGTCTCAACGTCCCAACGGCGAATTGACCCGTCGTAGCCGGCGCTCGAGCAGCTCGCCATTCTTGAGGAACGCGAGCTGCGCGACGCGGTCGGTGTGCCCCTTCAGCACCGCTGCCACCTGGCGCTGGCCGAAGCGAAACAGGTGGATCTCGCGGTTCAGGTGGCCGACGGCCACCAACTGCCGCTGGGAGTCGACCGCGAGACACCACAGGCTTGCGGTCTGCGTCATGAGATCGAACGACTGCTCGCGGCGGTCCATGTCCCAGAACATGACGTGGCCGCCTCGCCCGGGCACGCCGTACTCGGCACTGACCAGAGTTTTGCTGTCGCTGGTGAACGCCATGGCCTGGACCTGGGGGCCGTGGCCGTGCAGCGAAAACTCCCGGACCGGCGGGAGTTCGGGGCGAGCGTGCGTCGTGGCCGGTGGGATCGCCGCGATTGCGGGGACGGTGTCCTCCGAGGCCAGGCGGTGGAAAGCGCCGGCAAGCACGGCCACGATCAAGCCAATCGCCAGGCCGGCCAATCCCAGGCCGCCCGCCAGCGCCAGCCGCCGCCAACGGCAGAAATTGGCCGCGGTTGCAGCAGTCGGCCCCGGCAATCGGTCGGCCGAGCGCGCGTGCCCGCTGGCCTCCTGCTCCAGGGTTAGTAGCGCGTTGGCCACCGCGGCGGCGGAGGCGGGCCGGCCGGCCGGATCCTTGGTCAGCAGGCGGTCGAGGAGGTCGGCAACGCCCCCGGGCAGCCCCGGCACCAGGTCTGCGGCCGGCGGCGCCGCCTCGTTGGCCAGGTTCGACAGCACGGTCATCATGTCCTCGCCGGCGAAGGGTCGCCGGCCGGTCAGCAGATGGTAGAGCACGGCCCCCAGACTGAACAGGTCGCAGCGCGCGTCGAGCGGCCGGCCGGCAGCCTGCTCGGGGGACATGTACGCCGGCGTGCCCAGGATGGTGTGGCGCTGGGTGATCAGCGGACCCGTGCGGGCTCGGGCCAGTCCGAAGTCGAGCAACTTGACCCGGTCATTGGGTTCCTCCAGCCAGATGTTGGCTGGCTTGACGTCGCGGTGGATCAACCCTGCGGCGTGAGCCGCCGCCAGTCCCTCCGCGGTCTCGCGGGCGATCTTCAGGCACAGCGCAAGCTGCAGCTCGCGCCCCTGCTCCAGCGCTTCGGCCAGCGACTGGCCACGCAGCACCTCCATCACCAGGAAAGGCAGGTCGCCCTCCTGATCGACGTGGTAGATGGTGACGATGTGGTCGCTGCGAACCTGGGCCGCCGCCCGCGCTTCGCGCAGGAACCGCTGTCTACCTTCGGGATTAACGGCCAGTTCCGGCCGCATCACCTTGAGTGCCACGGGCCGTTGGAGCTGGATGTCGTCGGCGAGGAAGACCATCCCCATACTGCCCTGGCCGAGCAAGCGCCGCACGCGGTAGTGCCCCAGCCGGCCCAACTCGTCCGATTCTTGCGGCGGGACCAGGAACCCCAGCGGCGGCTCGGGACAGGTCGCCTCAGCGCGGGTCTCTGTTAGCTTTTCCTTGTCTGCACCGGCCTGGGACCCGTTCGCTTCGGTTTGCGGAAAACCTTCGCCGAGTAGCGGTTCTTCAAGGAAGTTGCCCGCCCGGTCGTGCACGTCCAGCAGGGCCTGCACGTGACGCCGTAACGTCTCGTTGCCACTACAGGCATCGTCGAGGTATTGCTGGCGCTGCGCGCGATTCTTTTTGCAGCGCCGCGATGAAGACATCGCGTTCGTTCATGGTCGGGGGGCTCCACAGAGGCCTCTACCTATCAGTGCGCCATTTCCGGAATCTTCGCGCATCCGAACCTCACGATTGTTGCAGGCCGCCGTGCTCGTCCCCCGCAGTCCCCGGCGGCGCTGCCTCGATTTTCCGTAGCAGCCAGGCCCGGGCGTATGCCCAGAGGAAGTTCGCAGTGCGCGGCGCGATGCCGAGGATCTCGGCCGCCTCGGGGATCGTGAGTCCCGCGAAATAGCGCAGATTCACCAACTCGGCGGCGCGGGGATCGACTGCGGCCAGTTCGCCAAGGGCCTCGTCGAGCGCCACCATGTCTTGCGACACCTCGGGCGCCACCAGGTTCGCTTCGTCAAGTTCTTCGCGGGCTGCGCCGCCCCGCGCTTGAGGCGGCGCTTACGGCGGGCGTTGTCGACGAGGATGCGCCGCATGGCCTGGGCTGCCGCGGCAAAGAAGTGGCCGCGACCGTTCCAATGCACGGCCGGTTGCGTACCGGCCAGCCGCAGATACGCCTCATGCACCAAAGCGGTGGCCTGCAGTGTCTGACCCGGTCCCTCCTTGGCCAGACGCTGGGCGGCGAGCTTGCGCAGCTCGTCGTACACCTGGGGCAAGAGTTGCGCGGCAGCGTGGGGATCCAGGGCCTGACCGCAACTGGGGCAGAACGCTGTCTTGCCGCGAAGATCATCCGCCAGGGCAGTCGCGCACGCCGGACAGGTGCCCTTCTGTACCATACGCCTGCTCCTACGCCGAAAACACTCGTTTGGGCGTACGAGCGGTGTCCTTGCGACTTCCTTTGTTACTCGCTCAACCCTTTGCAACGCAATCGCCTTGCTGGGTCTGTCCGCGTTGACTGTGCGGCCGCAACCCCGTTTTGGTGCCATGAATCCTGCATGGCATGACCGATCGTCAATTCCCGGCACGGCAGCGATTGAAGTGGGCGAATAGCGTATCTTACATCAAACGGTGAATCCGTCACTCCGCAACCACCTACAGGTGATCGCGCCCAGCAGGCTACGGTGCCGCCGGTCCCTTGACGGCGGGCGCGCCCATGCACGCCTCCACGCGGCGCAGCTCCGGCAGGATCTGCTCGCGCGGGGCCTGGCGAGCCACCGCCGCGCGAAGCTTGCCGTCGTGCAAGGCGAAGGACAGTCGCGACAACAGCTGCAAGTGACTCCGGTTCGTCGGGCTGATGATGGAAAACAGCGCGTGGACCGGCTTGCCGTCCAGCGCCCCAAATTCGACCGGCTGCGACAGGAAGGCGAGCGTGACCGCCGGCCGCGACACGTGCAAGACGATGGGGTTGCGGACGTGCGGGATGGCGATGCCGGCGCCGATGGCGGTCGAGGCCGAGGCTTCCCGGGCGAGGAACAGGCGCAGCAGGAGTTCCCGGTCCACGCCGTCCGGAAGCGGCAGAACCTGCACCAGCGCCCGCAGGGCACCGGCCTTGTTGGTGTCCGCGAGCCCGTGGTGGATACCGCCGGCTTCGAGAGCCTCGGCCAGCGATGGGACCGACTCGGCGTCCGCTTCGAGGTGATCGAACAGCTCCAGCGATACCCGGACCTGATTCGCCGTCGCCCACTCCAGCAATTCGGCCCGATTGACGCGATACTGCCCCCCAAGCTGCTGGGCGGGCAGGCCCCGCTGCTTGATCCAGCGTGCGACCGTGGCCTCGGTCACATCGAGTAATTTGGTGAGATCCCGGATGCTCAGTTGCATGTTGCTCCTCAATGACCGATGACGCAGACTGACGGTTGCGACCTCAGGCGGCGCACGGACGGGTCCCATCCGGCGCCAGTTCCGACTGCTCGATGCGCCGCGCTTCCCGCAGGATCACCTGGCGGGGCTTCATCCCGACGATGCTGGCCCTGAAACCCGGGTCGTGCAGGGCATGGGACAGGCGGGCGAGGACCTGCACATGGGCCGCGACGGTCGGGCTGATGACGGTGAAGAGCATCCGCACCGGTTTGCCGTCGAGGGCCTGGTAGGGGATGGGTCGCCTCAGGAAACACAGGGTAACCAGCGAACCCCGCACGTGCAGGACAATCGGATAGCGCACGTGCGGAATGGCAATGCCGTCGCCCACCGCCGTGGAGCCGAGCGCTTCCCGAGCCTGCAAGAGCCGGAGAAGCGCC
Organism: uncultured Gemmataceae bacterium; assembly: GCA_963834865.1. Classification (GTDB taxonomy): domain Bacteria; phylum Planctomycetota; class Planctomycetia; order Gemmatales; family Gemmataceae; genus CAWIDK01. The sequence continues at coordinate 115,366 of CAWIDK010000003.1, read as the reverse complement.
TGACGGTCAAAGTCCTCCGGAAGCGACAGCCGGGCAACCACGGCGCCGAGCGCCGCGTCCCGGTCGTCGCCCGGCACATTGTAATGGATACCACCAGCCTCCAAAGCATCGGTGAGGCCCACGGTGGGCGGGCAATCAGCCGGCTGGTCCGCCGCACTGGTTTCCATCTTGATCTGGTGATCGACCGCCCAATCGAGCACCTCAACGCGGTTGAACCGGAATTGCCCGGCCACCCGTTGCGCCGGCAGCCCCTGTTGCCTGATCCACCGCGTCACCGTGCCTTCCGATACCTTGAACATCTCGCCCACGTCCCGCATGGTCAGTTGCATATCGCTTCCTCTCTTCCGTGAGTAAGGCGCCTCGCAAGGACTTTGCGCGCATCGGCCGCCGCCTCATGCAGCCAAGAGCCAATTCTAAAATAAATAGTGCGGTAGGTCCAAAGCAAAAAGCGGTGCCGGAAGGGCCAGGCTCGGTAGAAGCCCCGACCCTCCGTCACGGCATCAGGAACTGGAGGCTTTGCGGCGGTTGGGATCGCGCATCAGGCGACGCGCGAAGAAACGCTTCATGGTGTGCCAGCAATCCTCGGTCACGAAGTGCGTTTGGGTCGCGGCGTAGCGCGTGCCGTCCGCCGTCTCGAAAACGACGGTCCAGCCGAGACCCGGAATGTCACGGACATGGGGATCCTGGAAGAACCGCGCCATGCGGACTCGTTCGCCGACACGAAACCTGCGACTGGTGTCCCACGAGAACCCTTGGCCCTCGGGTGAAGCATTAAACTCCTGAATGATGATGATCTCGTCGCCGGCCTGTGCTTCCTGGATGACACTCATCTGCAAGTCCCCCGATTGGGCGATCGTCTCAAAAACTGTCGTCCCCGTGGTGAATCTCGCCATCGGGTCGCACGTTCGTGTGGTTCCCGTCTGGATGCTGTACGTCCCAATGGAAGTCTTCTGGGCGGTCGCTCGGATGCGGAACCCATTCGTTCCCGCCCGCATCGATGTAGCCGCCTTGTGGACCGCGCGGGCGATTCTTCAACCAATCGGGACGCGGCGGCACGTAGGGATGGCTGCCATTGCGTGGCAGCAGTCGCCACGGGTATTTTGCCGGCCAACCGTTTCCGTTGCTCATCGGCGGATTCCCAATGCCGCCCACCAGCGGGGCCATCGCAGGTGGGGTGACGGTCCTGCCCTAGCGGGATTGCGCACCTGCGTTGGCCAGCGTTGCAATTATTCTACCACTTCGTAAGCGGTGATTGGAACGGTATGAGTTCTTGCGGCGAACAAGTCAGAAAACAATAGGCCGCCGATCCTGGGAGACCGGCGGCCCATAGCGTTATCTAGGCGATTGGCTACGCATCGCCCGGAGCGGCGGCGCCGACGGGTTGGCCGTGGCCATGCTGGCCGTGCCCGTGCGACTCACGGCGCGGCTCGTTCTGGCCCGCCATGGATTCGTCCGGCCGCCCCGTCCGCTCCGAGGAGGTCTTGCGCTCCTTGATGGCGACGGCGATGGACTTGAGCAGGTCCGGTTTCGTGCGGCCGCGCGCCACGATGTGCACCTGCTCGGCGGCTTCCTTGAGCTGCGGCATGCTCATCGGGTCCAGCGTCATCACCTCGGCCTCGATCGCGGCGTAATCGAGGTTGCCGTCGGCCGCGGCCCGTTCGGACAGCGACGCGATGCGCTGAGCGGCTTCATTGACGGTCATCTTCGGCTGGCCGGAGCGGCGGCTCGACGCGCGCTTGCCGGGCGCGGGCCATTCCCCCGTTTGGACGCACTGGTCGGCCTTTTGCAGGAACTCGTTGAACTCCTGCATGGTCCGCTCCTTGAAGGGCTCCAGGCCCTGGGTCAGCCGGCCCAGGTCTTCCAGCACCTTTTGGCTGGCGCCCGCGTTGCGCATCGGCTGCGCCAGGCCGTTAACCAACTGCTGCAGATCGGTTACTTTCAACATGGCTCGTCTTTCTCCATAAATAGACCTGTTGATCCAACTCCTTTGCCGCACCCTGAAAACAGGGCTTTCGACTCCTCATCGCGAGCGGTGAACCATCGTCCGCCGCATCGCCAAACCGGGGCGTGCGTGAATGAACTTCTGGATTTGATATGCGCAGGGACCCCGTTTGTCCCTGGATTCTGACGAAATACAAACGCGGTACGCACATGGCCGACGCGGTCGATCACGATGCTGACAACGTAAGTCATATCCGGCAAGTTGTTTGTGGCAAGTGGCGCCCCGATGCCAGCTGCGGTGAGCCGACGTGCCGATTGTCGCTGGGCTGCGCCGGCGACCGCGAAGACCTCGATGGTCACGCCCGGTTGAGATGGCTCGCCAGTGATCTGTGACTGGGTTGATCGCTGTTATGGTCAACAGCCCGGCGGCGTCGAAGGGCCATATCCAGGCGGTCAAAATGCCAGGTCGAGAGGTTGCGGCAGAGGATTCGCTCGCTGGGTAGGACGACGAGCCGTTGAAGCGTCCACAACCGTATGGGTGCGCTTGCCAACCAGGGTCGGTCCTTGCTGGCCGGACACACCCTGGTATGTGGTTTTAGGTGAAGAAATCACAGGACTGCCGATAAAAGAGCCTTGGACGATCCAGGCTCATTCCTTCGGGAGGCAGTCCTCATGGCAGGCACACGTTCTACCAAGAAATCCCGTTCCCGCGCCCGCGACTTTTTGCAAAAGCCGCGCGGCATCCTGCATCCCCGCGTCCAAGTGGTCGGTCCCGAACACTTCGGGATCGTCTGCGTCGATTGCGCCAAGGCACGTTCCAAATGGATGCTCGCCGATTTCTATGGCAAAGTCCTTATCCCGCCCACCGAGGTCGCGCACAATCGCGTCGAATTCGACGCCGCCGTCCTCCGGGTTCGCGCCGCGATGAGCGAACACACCGTCCTCGATGGCCTCGTCGCCATTGAACGCACCGGCCGCTATCACCATCCCATCAAGAATGCCTTCGCCCGTGCTGGCTTCGAGACACGCCTCGTCCACCCGTACGCCACCAAACAATTCCGCCAGCCCGCCGACCCCGACAACAAGACCGACGACACGGACCTGGCCGCCATCCAGCGCGTCGCCGTCAACGGCTTCGCCTTGCTCGAAACCCCGCTCCCCGAGGCCTGGCGCAAGCTGCAACTGTCCATCCGCCATCGCCGCGACCTCGTCCGCAAGTGCTCGGCGCTCGCCTGCCAGATCCGCGAACACCTCGAGGCCGCCCTGCCCGGTTACGCGGCCTGCTTCGCGAACCTCTGGGACAGCAACGTCGCCTTCGTCCTCCTCCGCAAGTTCACCAGCGCTGCCGAACTCCTCCAGCAAGGATTGACAGGCCTAGGTCAATACCTACGCCAGCAATCCATCCGCTTCCAAACACGCACCCTCGATGCCGTGCTTGCCTGGGCGCAAACCGCCGCTGCTCCCGACAGCGCTGCCGGTCTGCACCACCAGATCGCCCTCGCCTACGAAGAAGACCGCCAACGCAAAAACCACGCAATTCTCGCCCTCGAACGCGACATCGCCCACCGCCTGGCGCAAACGCCCTACATTCTTTTGCTGTCCTTCTCGGGCATCAACGTCGTCTCCGCCGCCGACTTCGCTGGTGAGATGGGACCCATGGAGAATTACGCCGGTCCGCGCTCGATCACCGGCCGCGCCGGCCTGTTCCCGTCCCGTTACCAGAGCGATCGCGTCGATCGCGCCAGCGGCCCCCTCGTCCGCCGCGCCAACCGTGCCCTCCGCGCCGTCATCCTCACCATCGCCGAGAATCTCATCGGTTGCAACGCCCATTTTCGCTTGCTCAGCGCCGCCTGGAAAGCAGCCGGCAAGGACCCACGCCGCACCCATGTGAAAATCGCCGTCCGCTTCTGCCGCATCGCCTTTCACATGGTTGCCGGTCGGCAGGTCTTCCGCCATCCCAGCCTGTGCGAACGCGGCTACATCCTCGACAAGCTGCTCGCCTTCCATCTCGATCATCAAACGCCCATGAAGCAAATCATGCATGATCTGCACCTCGCCACCGCCCAGGTGCCGGTCAAGGATCATGCCGACGAAGCCCGTCCGCTGCTTGACCGTCAACGTGCCGCCCGCTCGGGCGGCAAGCGCGGCCCCCAGCTGCTCGGCGAAATTCTGCCGATTGTGCTAGCACGTCTTGGGGTCGGCGCCGTACCATCAACACCGTCAGGGGAATCGGACCGCACCTAGCCGGCTCGGTCGCGCGTGGCCAGAACGCCTTAACACACCCAAGGGGCAAACCCTTGAAATAGCCTGGCGCTCTCTCGCCGCACCAACGCCTGATACGGCAGGGTGGGGTCCTCCCCTGATGTACCAGTATGGCGAGACCGTGCGCAACCCACCGGGAGAGAACGCCACGCGCGAGGGCCGGCTGACTCTGACGGTTCTCAAGAAAACCGTCCGCCGACGGCCGCGTTCGCGGTACGCACCCCGCCGTAATCCGAATTCCTACATGGCAGTCTATTTCCGGCATGCGCCGCACGACTTGCAACGACAGGAATGACATGCACGACCTGCACCGACAGGAATGACCGGCTACGGCTTGGACAATCTGACAAAACCGCCTAGCATAGCGTTCGAAACGGTCTGTTCCAGGGACCGTTTGAAGGATTTTGCGGGATAGCAGAAGAGGCCGGTACCGCCCAACTGGGTGGGCCGGCCTCTTTTGTTGATCTTGGGACGCTTGCAAGGAGGTATTCACGATGTCCCGTCGTGGTTCGACAGCGGACCCGCCACTGCGTTGCAGCCGGCACTTTGAAAACCAGCGCCTGGAACAACAACTCTGGTCGGAAGCGTACGCCCAATTGGTGCCACCGCAACGGCGTCGGCCAGCGACGCGCATCGAGGCGCTGGCAGGCAAGAAAATGCATGTAGGTAAGTCAACTGCCCATTCTCAACCTCAGGGAGGGATCTGTGCATGAAAGCAGCTCGAATGATGCGCATCGGCTTGTATGCGCGGGTGTCCAGCGACCAGCAGGCCGAAGACGGCACGATCGCCAGTCAACTGGTGGCGTTGCGCCAGCGGGTCGCGGCCGATGGCGGTCGTGTGCCGGACGAACTCGAGTTCATTGACGACGGCTATAGCGGCGCCACCTTACTGCGGCCAGCGCTGGAACGGCTCCGCGACCAGATTGCCCAAGGCGGACTCGACGTTTTGTACGTGCATTGCCCCGACCGCCTGGCGCGTAATTATGCTTACCAGTTTCTGTTGCTCGACGAATTCGCCCGTGCGGGCGTGCAGGTCATTTTCCTCAACCAGCCGCCTGGGCAAAGTGCCGAGGGCGACCTGCTCTTGCAAATGCAGGGGGTCATCGCGGAGTACGAGCGCGCAAGATCCGCGAGCGCAGTCGGCGCGGCAAGCTGCACGCGGCCCGCGCCGGCCACGTCAGTGTGCTCGTGGGCGCTCCCTACGGATATCGCTATATCCGCAAACACGAAGGCGGCGGCCAGGCACGCTACGAAATGGTCCCGGAGCAGGCGCGGGTGGTGCAACAGATTTTCGCCTGGGTCGCCCGCGAACGGCTCGCGCTCCGCGCGGTGTGTCGACGCTTGCAAGCCCGCGGTGAGCCGTCCCCGAGCGGCCAATCGCGCTGGAACGCCAGTACGATCGCGCACATTCTCAATAACCCGGCGTATCGCGGACAGGCTGCCTACGGTCGCCACCAGGTGGTACCGCGCCTGCCCCAGTTGCGCGTGGCCCGGGGTCGCCCCGAGGTGCCCGGCGCGTGCATTCGGTCGTCCGCGCGACCCAAGAGCCGATGTACGTGCCGGTGCCGGCGGTGGTCAGCGCCGACGAGTTTGCGGCCGTCGCCGAGCAACTGGAGGAAAACCGCCGCCGCCTGCGCCAGCATCGGCGGGGCGCGTGTCATCTGCTCCAAGGGCTGGTGGTCTGCGGTCACTGCGGCTACGCCTTTGTCGTCGCGCAGCGGGACGACCAGCCGCCCAAGCGCCCCCGTGCCTATCGCTACTATCGCTGCGGCAGCGCTCAGCAGGACGCGGCGCCAGCCGAGACCCGTTGTCCGGTGCGTTCGCTGCAGGCCGACCGTTTCGAGGCGGCCGTCTGGCAGGACGTGTGCGCCTTAGTGCGGCAGCCCGAGAAAATCGCCGAGGAGTACCAGCGTCGGCTGAACGAAGCGCCGGGGCAGACGGCACAGCGCGGCATCGAGCCGTTGACGCGGGTCATCGCCAAGGTCCAACGGTCAATCGCGCGGCTGATCGACCTGTACGCCGAGGGCTTGCTGGACAAGCGCGAACTGGACCCGCGGTTGAAGGCGGCGCACGAACGCCTTCAGCATCTGGAACAAGAGGCGCAGAGCCAGGCCAACCAATTAGCCGAGCACGCCGAGCTGCGTTTGGCGCTGACGTGTTTACAGGAATTCGCAGCCCGAGTAGAACAAGGGTTAGACGCTGCCGATTGGGCAACGCGTCGGCACGTAATCCGCGCGTTGGTGAAGCGTGTGGAGGTCACCGAGAAGGAGATCCGGATCGTCTATCGGGTGGCACCTGTCCCTTTTGTTGAATCCCCCTGCGAGGGGGTTTTGTCAGATTGTCCAAGCCGTAGCAACGCCCGGCACGACCGGCCAGACCGGCACGACTTCCTTGGCGCCCTTCGCGCTTTCGCGAGATTGGTTTTCTCCCGCTCTACCCGCCGCGCTCGTACAGCGCCACCTTGACCTGCACGACGACGAGGTCGCCGGGACCGAAGTCGCTGAGCGCCGCGGAACAAACGAGGTTGCCGTCGCGCAGCTCGGCTTGGACCTCGACCCCGCCGATCACGCTGCTGGCGGCGCTGGGATCGCCGGTGCGCGTCAGGTAGGCCCGCACGCAGCGCGTGGCGGCGATGTAATGGCCCGAGCGCGGGCTGCCCACGGCGACGCATTGCTCCTGCGCCTCGGACGCGGTCAGGCGAAACTCGAATGTTTGCAAATGCACCGGCTGCGCCCGCCCCTCGGGCCCTCGAATCGGCGGCGGTTGCGTGGTGCTGGCCGCGTTGCCGTCTGCGTCGTACTGAAAAGTATGGACGCCATCCGCGTCGGCGGTCCAGCGGGTGGTGGTTCCCTCGCCGTCATAAACGAAGCTTGATCGCGGATCGATGGGATCCGAGTCGGCGGGCCGTTCGGGTTCGGTGCTCATAGTGTGCTTTCCGTATTTGGTGAGGGGTGGACATATGCGCGAATTATTCCACAACCTTGGGCAGCTCAATTACCTGTGTGAACTGTCCCCGATTTCTCCCCTGAAAAGTATGGACGCCATCCGCGTCGGCGGTCCAGCGGGTGGTGGTTCCCTCGCCGTCATAAACGAAGCTTGATCGCGGATCGATGGGATCCGAGTCGGCGGGCCGTTCGGGTTCGGTGCTCATAGTGTGCTTTCCGTATTTGGTGAGGGGTGGACATATGCGCGAATTATTCCACAACCTTGGGCAGCTCAATTACCTGTGTGAACTGTCCTTGCGCCAAGCAAAGCTTGGGGGAGGAGGCGATGATGTAAGAGAATGCACCATCAAAACCTTTCGTAGGAACCCTGTGGGCAGCCAATCCCACCCGGCAGAGCCTGGCCGGCAGCCGGAAGCGAGTCTTGCGTGCAGCGGTGGGGTAACCCACACCACGAAGCGTAGACAGCCAGTGCCTAGGCCGTGCTACTGAGCCTCGAGAGCATTACCCGCGAGAGCCCTTGACCTGGACAGATGCGGGGGCCGCGCCGAACCATCGCAATGGCCTGGTGGATTCGGTCTCGCCGGGGTCGAAGAACACGGCATAAGCACATCAGGGTTCCCCAGGAACTTGGGACGCCCTGTGCCCTCCACGGTGCCTTTCCGGTGGGGAACCGGATCATCAAGCCCCGGCCTGTCGGTTACGCGTTCGGGACCGGCGGGAGCGAAACACCGACGCCCATCGTGGTATTGCCGAGCGAACCAAAAGGAAGCGCGGCGAGACGGGGGCAGGGAATCGGAGTGCCTCATAGTACCGTTGAGGTCGGGGAACCCAACCCGCGGGGACCCGGCGGAGGGAAGGGGGCGCCTGGTTGCGGAACCGTTGGGAGGAAACATGGCCGGTGCTCAGAAACTGGATTCCGTGTCAACGAAACAACAACGGATAGCGAAGCTGGCGAAGCAGTCGCCGCAGTTGGGATTCACTTCGCTCAACCACCACCTCGACCTGCCCTGGCTGGCTGAGGCCTACAACCGGACGCGCAAGAACGGCGCTCCTGGCGTGGACGGTCAAACGGCCGACGATTACGGGTTGCACCTCGTGGCCAACCTGACGTCGCTGCAAGATCGTGCCAAGTCGGGCACCTACTTCGCCCCCGGTGCGTCGCGTGCACATCCCGAAAGGGACCGGTCCTGAGACCCGTCCCCTGGGGATTCCCACCCAGGAGGACAAGGTCCTTCAGCGGGCGGTCGTCATGGCTCTGGAGCCGATTTACGAACAGGACTTTCTGAACTGCTCGTACGGCTTCCGACCGGGGCGATCGGCGCAGCATGGCGCGTGCAGGCGATTTGGCAGCAGGTCATGGATCTGGGTGGCTGCTGGTTGCTGGAGGTGGACATCCGGAAGTTCTTCGACACTCTGGATCATGCTCAATTGCGGGCGCTGCTACGGCAGCGGGTGTGTGACGGGGTGCTGCTCCGTCTGATCGACAAGTGGTTGACGGCGGGCGTGCTCGAAGACGAGCTCCTCACCTACCCCGAGGCCGGGACGCCTCAAGGGGGTGTGATTTCGCCGCTCTTGGCCAACGTGTACCTGCACTATGTGCTGGACGTGTGGTTCGAGGCGATGGTGAAGCCTTGCCTCAAGGGTCGCGCCTTCCTGGTACGTTACGCGGACGACTTCGTCATGGGCTTTGCCTGTGAGGCGGATGCTCGCGCCGTGCTGGCCGTGCTGCCGAAACGGTTTGGCAAGTACGGGCTGACGATCCATCCGGACAAGACGCGGTTGGTGCCGTTTGTGCGGCCCGGCCGCCACCCGTCGGCGGCGAGCTCGGGGTCGGAACCTCGTGAGGGGTCGTTTGACTTCCTGGGGTTCACGCACTACTGGAGCCGCGCGAAGTCGGGGCGCTGGGTGGTGAAGCGGAAGACGGCCGGCAGTCGGTTTCAGCGCGCGGTCAAGAAGATTCGCACTGGTGCCGGCTGAACCGTCACTTACCGATCCGGGAGCAGTACGCGACACTCTGTCAGAAGCTGCAGGGGCACTTCGCTTATTACGGAGGCGTGATCGGCAACGTGCGTTGCCAGCAGCGGTTCCGATATGAGGTGATGCGTCTGTGGCGGAAGTGGCTGGCCCGCCGGAAACGGCGTGGCCAGTATCCGTGGGAGCGGTTCAATCGGTTGCTGAAGGTTCTTCGGTTGCCGTGGCCGTCCGCGTGGGTGTCCCCGTGCGCAGTGAGTCCGTAGCCTTGACGAGCCGTATGCCTTAATCGGGCAAGTACGGATCTGTGGGAGGGGCGGGGGGCAACCCCCGCTCCGACCCGGCCCGATTTCTCGCCCGATTTCTCGAAGGTTGTTCGCGGGCGTGTGGGATCCGCATTGGAGGGCCGTTCGGGTTCGGTGCTCATGGGGTGCTTTCCTCAGTGCGTGCCTCTATTGCGGCGAAGCCGCGCTCGCCGTAACGCTCAATTTACTTGTAAACCGTTGTCCCCGTTCGACATACGAAAACTGTCACCAAATTCAACCCAAATTACCCAAATTCCCCCCCAAATTCCCCCAATGGGGTGCTCTCCTCGGTTCGTGCTAATTGCCGGGCGAAGCTACGCGTTCCGCCCGACATTCAATTTCGTTGTAAACCGTTGTCTCTACTTGACATACGGAAAATGTCACCAAACTCAAACTATCCAAACTACCCCTGTCACCAAACTCCCCCAAATTCACTGGGTGCCGTGGGCGGCATGCGAGGCTGTCACCAACCGCGTTCAGCACGTTGAATGGAATAGACCACCTACCAATTCGTGCTTTTCTGCCAGTTGGTTATAAATCTCCACGGCAGCCGTGGTTTCCTCTACGAACACACGGATGTTCTTGTCTCGCAACATTTGCAGGGTTTCAGGACAGGCTTGTAGGTAAATCCTGGTTCATGCGTCGACTCCTTCCACGCCGGCCAACCCATCGGCCAGCGCCTGCAGCCCGGCGTCCAGAGACGAGGTCCCCGGCGCGGCTCGGCCGCGTTGCAGGCTTCGGTGCCGAGCCCCGTGACTTCCCCGACGGGACAAACCGGCACAGGCAATTCCGTACCAGCATCTCCTGCCACCGCCGGCCGCGCCGCCGGCGCTACCAGGTCGATCTCCTGACGCGCCCCCTCGGCCCGCGTCAAGATCACGCGTTCGCCCTCGGCATGGACGCTGAACGGCTGGCCGCCCACCTGGCCGGTCAGGTAGAACGGCGTCTTCGGCACCCCCTGCCGCGCCAGCTCCAGCGCGTTGGCCGCCACCCGCGCCGCCAGCGTTTGCCGCACCTCGCTGGCCGCGCCGAAGAACCGATCCGCCGGCACCAGTCCGTCGATGCCCTGATGCGGCCGTTGGAAGTTGTAATGGTCGATGAACAGTCCGATCCGCCGCTGGGCATCGCCGAGGTCGACGAACACCGCGCTCTCGACGCACTCGCGCCACAGCGTGCCCCAGAAGCGCTCGATCTTGCCGAGCGTTTGCGGCCGGCGCGGCGCGGCGACCACCTGCTTGATGCCGCGTTTGTCCAGCTCCTTGCTGAACGCGCTCTTGCCCCGCCAGGTCACGTACTGGGTGCCGTTGTCGGTGAGGATCTCCTGCGGCGTGCCGTAACTGGTCAACGCCGCCCGCAGCACTTCCAGCACCAACGCCGTTGACTGGCTGGCGTGCAAGCCATAGCCGATGATGAAGCGGCTGTGGTCATCCATGAAGGCGACCAGATAGACCCGGCGATTCTGCCGCTTGAGGATGAAGGTAAACAGATCGGTCTGCCACAGCGCATTGGCGGTGGCGCGTTCGAAGTGCCGGACCTTGTCGGGGTGGGGCCGGGTCGTGACCTCCTCGAGTTGGTAGCCGGCCTCGTGCAGCACCTGGGCGACCGCCGCGGCGCTGGCCGGCAACGCCGGACCGCGCAGGAGCATATCGCTGATCTTCTGGCAGCCCCAGTTCGGGTTGGCCTGCTTGAGCATGAGGATGCTGCGGCGGGTCAACTCGGGCAGCCGGCTGCCGCGCGGCGCCGCGCGGTTGGTCCATCAGGCCGGCCGGACCGTCCTGGTCGAACTTCTTCTTCCACGCATAGAGGGTGTGCTTGCTGATGCCGACCAGGGCGGCGAAGTCGCCGGCGGGCAGGCCGCTGCGTTGCCAGGTATCCAACAGCAACAGCCGTTGTTCGGGCGTGGTACTCGTCGGCCGGATGTCATCGGGCTTGACCAACCGTCGGCCGCGCTTGCCGCGTCCGGACAGACCGGGCACGGCCGCGCAATCGCGCGGAGTGGCCGGGGGTATCGAACCGCTGCCGTCGGCATCGCTGTCCGCGGCCGGGTCATCGGCCGTGGTCTCCAGCGCATCGGGGCGGACGCTGGAGTCGCCCTGGGTCAAGACCGTTCGCAACGCGGAGGGGCCGGGGCCGGCTCCGCTCCACTCGCCGTCGCTGCGCGACCGCTCGTTGCGCGGAGCCGGCCCCGGCCCCTCCGCGTTGCGGTCCGCCAGCGCAGGCGCCTCGGTGCAGCCCGGGCGCTGTGCGTCGCGCGCTGGCGTCGCCGGGGCGTTGGCGTCGTGCGGCGTGCCGCGCGCGGCGGGGTCGCCGTGTCGGCACTGGGGTGGCGCGGGCGCCGGGGGTTAATTGCTCGTCGGACATGAGTCCTCCCTTTCTGCGGGGTATTCCCGCAAGTTGAGAGGAGACAATTCCTCTAGACGATTAAGCCGCCAAAGTGGCAGGTAATTCGGGAAGGGGGACAGGAGGCATGCGCGGCTACCTGACGCGACATCAGCTGGCGGTGCGGTACATGGGGGTGGGCCGGCTGGAGGAGGCGGAAGCGCAATGGCGCGCGGCGCTGGCGGAGCATCCGCGGTACATGCCGGCAGTGATAGGGCTGGGCAACCTGTACGTGGAGCAATCATCTTGGCCGGTGCTCGACCGGCTCGTAGCCGAGCTGGAGGCGCAATTGCGCGACAGCCTGCCGGCGATGGTGCTGCGCGGCCGCAAGCACCTCGCGCTCAAGGAATACGCCGCCGCGCGCGACTGGCTTGGCGCGCGATCGCGCAGCACCCGCGTGAGATTTGGGCGCGCCTTCTCTACAGCCGTGTGCTGCTGCAAGAGGGGAGCGACCCCAATGCCGCGGCGCAGGCGCTGCGCGACGTGCTGGCGCTCGATCCGAGTAATGCGGAAGCGCGCCAGAACCTGGCCGTCCTTCTCAAGGACCGGCCGTCGGCAGCGTAAAGTGGTGCCTGCCAACGCTCTCCGGCATGTCTGGCATGTCTGGCATGTCTGGCATGTCTGGCATGTCTGGCATGTCTGGCATGTCTGGCATGTCTGGCATGTCTGGCATGTCTGGCATGTCGTTGCGGTCTTGGCAAATCGTGTGCGGCGGGCGGCGCATGCCGAAAATCGGGTGTGTCTTGCCAGCCAGGAACGACCTTGGCGGCAGGCCCTGTTAGCGGGCCGTTGCCCAGCGTCTCCCGGTGGCGTCGCGCGACCAGAGCGAAGAAGGGGGTCATGTCCCGGATGAAAACAAGTTGACTTTCCACGATAATCCGCGAAAATCCGCAACAGACGCAATCCCTGGTCCCGCCTCTGGCGCGGGTACCAAGTCATCGGTGTCGAGGTCGCAATGGCACTCCACATCCTCAATCCGCTGTTCATCGTTTTCATGCTGGGCTGGCCGGCAACCGATGAACCGCAGGCAGAAGGCACCGCGGCCGACTACCGGATTGTCGTCAAGTATCGCGCCACCGGTCCCACGTCGGGGAAGGACTACGAATCTGAATTGTCGGTGTATGAACGGCAGCAGGACGGCACCGAGAAGGTGGTTGGCACCTTCACGGGCTCGATCTTCCCGGACGACATGAACGTCCGCGGCCGGCTCAAGGATGGCCGTTACGACCTGTACCTGGGACTGCACCGCCGCAGCAAGGACGGCAAGGCCCTCACGCCGACCAAGGCCGACCTGGTCGTCAAGAGTCAAGGATGGCTGCGGCCCGCGCTTATTGTCAACGCCGATGGGCCGGTTCCCGTCGAGAGCCTCAATCCCGACAAGAAAACCTCCACCTATATTCACGTACACAATGGGTTCCGCGACAAGCGGTCCTCGGAAGGCTGCGTTACCATCACGCCCGACGACTGGCCGCGTTTCATCCAGATCTTCCTGGGCCGCTACACAGAGCTGGCCGATTGGCATGCGGCGGGCAAATACTACGGACGCAAGGTGGCTGTGCTGGAAGTGCAACGGCGATGACATGCGGATGCAACAGCTGCCGACCGCCGGCGCGGACGTGCTGACCTACCGCGCCGGACAGTTCGGTGCCACGTTCCTGGCGGCATTGGCGGCTTTGGGCGGACTGGGGCTGCTCCAGGTCGCCGCCACGGTCGCGCGTAATGCAGCGATGCCCATCGCCTTGCTCGGCCTGATCGGCGTCGGCTTCACTCTCGGCGGTACGATCGCCGTGGCGTACTCGCTGCGCCGCTCGGGAATCATCCTGGACCGGGGCACTGGCCGGGTCACGACGTGGCGGAGCGTCCTGGTACGGCGATCATCGACCACGCGCGAGCTGGGCGAGTTCTGGACCGTGCTGTTGAGCATGGGCCGAGTGCAACGCCGCTACACGTCGCGCACGGTTTATCTGGTCGGCCTGCACGGCGAGGTGGGTGAGCCGTTCCTGCTGCACTGGCATGCGGATTACGCCACGGCGCGACGACTGGCCGAGGAGGTATCGGCGTTCCTGTCCTTCCCGCTGACCGACGCTTCCGGGACCGGCATTCACAGCGCGGCGACCCTGCCCCGCGCCGGCGCCGGCGTACCGCGCCCGACCGCGCTCGAGTGTCGCGTCGCCTGGCAAGGGCCCACGCTCGTGATCGAGGACCGGCCGGTACGCTGGGCCCAACGGCTCGGCCTACCGCTCGCGCTCTTCCTGATCCTCGCGCCGGCTTGCATCGGACTGGGAGCGTATGCCCATTTCTTCGATACGAACTCGCCCGTATTCCTCGATCCGCTGATCGCGGCGGCGATCGTGGTCGGCATGCTGTTCGTGATCCTGTGTGCGATCATCCTGAGCAGTCTGCCGCAGCTCGCGCAGCGGCGCGTGGTCGAGGCGACGGCGGCCGGCCTGCATTTCCGCGCCGACGGCCCCTTTGCGAGCCGCGACCGCACGATGCGCCGCGACGACCTCTGTGAGCTGCGGATCGCACTGGGCCATCTCAGCGCCGTCACGCCGCGCGATTACCGCGTGATCTGCGGCACGCTCGACCATCCGCTGCCGCGCGGAGCTGGAGTGGCTGCGCGACCAGCTCACCGACGCGCTCCACGGCTCGACGGGGAGGGTGTGATCGGCGGGCGACATGCTCACAACCCCCCATTGAGCCCATGCCGATCGCGGCGCATCTGCTTGACCTCGTCCGCCAGCGTTGCACGGCGTTCGTCTTCGAGCTGCCGGCGTTTGCGGGCCCCGTAACGCGCCGTCGCAATCATGTCGAACACGACGAGCAGCATCATCATCAGGAACATCATCATGAAGGCGATCCAGTAGCCAGCCAGCAGCCGCAGCGATTCCTTGACATTCTCGGGCAGCTCGACCGCCGGCTCGGCGATCGGCTCGTCCGGATGCAGCTCTTTCAGGTTCGCATCCAGAATGAGGCCGCCGACCAGCATGAGGCCGAGCAGGCACAGCAGCGCCGAATTGACCAGCCGCCGCACCACCTGGCGATGCAGGTAATGCCGATCATCGCGGGCCAGGCTCGTGTCGTGCCGCAAGTCGGCGAGCGTCTGCCGCTGGCGCAGTCCAAAGTAGATCGCGATGCCGATCAGCAGCGCGGCCAGACCAATGCTAAAGCTCAATGCGACGGGATCCACGGCGGTCTCCTCGCGACAGCGCTGGCGTTACGTCCTGTGCTTCACCATAGCGGGAGACTCAGCGGAAAGAAAGGGTGCGGCAGCCGGCAAACATCCCAATCGTTACGGTTCTCCCAAAGGTTCGGGTAATGCCGGTCTGCGCGATTGCTCCGGGTAATTGGGATTCACCAGGTTTGCCGATACTGCCTGAGAACGCCAGTCGTCCCTGCCGCGTCGAACCCGTGCCGCGAGCGGCTCGCCGTCCCTCTCCGGAGAACGAGGACTGTCCATGCGAAATCCGTCGTTTTTTGCGTTGGCCGTGCTGCTGACGGGCACGAACCCGACCCATGCCCAGTCGCTGCCGGCTACCCTGCCTGCCCCGGACGCCCTCGCGCCCTCGGCGCCGGTCGCGGTGCTCGGGTTGCCGATTCCCAGCGATCCGCCGGTCATGCCACCCGCGACGCCGCCAGCTACGCTGCCGCCCGTCCTGCAAGGCACCCTCGTCGCGCCGGCGGTGCCGGTCTTGCCGATGCCGTCGATCGCGCCGGTGCCGCCAATGCTTGGCGCACCGGTCGCGCCGACAGGGCCGGTCGCACGGCAGACGGTGTTTGGTGCCCCGCAGCCCGCGCCCACCACCACCCAGCGCATGCCCGCCGGCCCACCGTCGCCACCGTCGGTACCGGTGCCAACCGCTGCGGCCGTCGGATCAGCTGTCCCGAGCACCGGATCGTGCGCGCCGACTGTTTGTTTCTGTCCCGAGGCGGCGTCGACGAACGACCCGTGGTTTCGGGCCGATTACCTGCTGTGGTGGGTGCGCAGCGGGCCGACCGGAGGCCCGTTGGTGACCACCAGCGCGCCGGCTGACGGCGGCGTTTTAGGCGGCCCCAGCACCCGGGTGTTGTTCGGCGATTCGCCCATGAATTATGGGACGTTCTCCGGCATGCGCCTGAGCGCCGGCCTGCCGCTCGGCACCAGCCTCAGCCTCGAGGGCGGCTACTTCGTGCTCGAACAGCGGGCGGCCAACTTCACGACGGCGTCCAATGCCGCCGGCAGCCCGCTCATCGCCCGGCCGGTGATCGATGCCCAGACCGGCGCAGAGTGCCTATACCGATTCCTTCCCCGGTTTCCTCGCCGGCAGCGCGGCGGTGGAATCGCGCACCCATCTGCAAGGCTATGAATTGAACCTTGCCGCCAACCTCGCCGACCGCGGGCCGTTGCGGCTCGATGTGCTGGCCGGCTTCCGTGCCCTGGACCTCAACGAGAGCCTGTCCCTCGCCGACGACCTGATGCCGCTGGCCGCCGGCTTCCTCACGTTCAACGGGGCGGCGGTGCCGACGCCGAGCCAGGCTACCGACAGCGACATCTTCCGCGCTGCCAACCACTTCTATGGCGGCCAGGTCGGCGGCCGTCTCAGCTGGCAAAGCGACCGCTTCAGCATCACTGCCGTCGCCAAGGTGGCCCTGGGCGCGACCGAGGAGATCGTCAACATCA
Organism: uncultured Gemmataceae bacterium; assembly: GCA_963834865.1. Lineage (GTDB taxonomy): Bacteria > Planctomycetota > Planctomycetia > Gemmatales > Gemmataceae > CAWIDK01. The sequence continues at coordinate 98,903 of CAWIDK010000003.1, read as the reverse complement.
ACGGCAGCAGCACGCTGTTCCTGCCCGGCACCACGCCCGCCACAGCGGTTGGCGGCATTCTGGCTCAACCGTCGAACAGCGGCCAGTTCTATCGCAGCACGTTCAGCGTGGTGCCGGAGACGGGTCTGGAGCTCGGCTATCAGCTGACGCCGCGGCTGCGAGCCACCCTGGGCTACACGCTGCTGTACTGGAGCGACGTTGCCCGGCCCGGCAACCAAATCGACCGCACCGTCAACCCGATCCAGGTGCCGACCGACCAGGGCTTCGGCATGGGCGGCGGTCCGGCGCGGCCGGCGCTGCCGACGATTCGCGAAAGCGATTTCTGGGCCCAGGGACTCACCCTCGGTCTGCTGTTCCGCTTTTGACGAGCCGGCCACCGCTCAGACTGTGTACCTCTGTGGCCAGACCCGCGATCTGGGGGTCGTGCGTCGACACGATCACGGTCTTGCCGGCGCGGTGGCACTCGCGCAACAGCTCCATCAGCTCTCGGCTGGCCGCCGGGTCGAGGTTCGAGGTCGGCTCATCGGCGAACAGCATTTCCGGCTCACCGGCCAATGCACGCGCGACCGCCACCCGCTGCTGCTCGCCCCCGCTCAGCTGCGCCGGCCACGCGCCGACCTTGTCCGCGATCCCAAGCCGTGCCAGTAACGCCTCGGCGATCTGCTGCCGGCGGGCCCGGCGCACGCCGCGCGGGATCAGCGGATAGGTGATGTTGTCGCCGACCGGCAGGCTGGCGATCAGCGCGAAATCCTGGAAGATGAAGCCCATCCGGCGGCGCATGCGGGCCAGCTCGGTGTCGGCGCAGCGGGCAAGGTCGCGTCCATCGCAAAGGACCTGGCCGCTCGTCGGTCGTTCGAGCGCCCCCAGCAGCGCCAGCAGCGTCGTCTTGCCCGACCCGGAGGGCCCGGTAAGCGCCACGAAGCTCCCCGGCGCGATCGCCAGGGACACGTCCATCAGCGCACGCACTTCGCCGCGGCCGGAGCGATAGACCTTGCAAACGCTGCGCGTTGCCAGAAGTGCCATGCGCACGGCCTCCCGCGCCGGCTCGCCAATCGCGGCGTGCTTCTTATCGTATACTTGCAGGGATGGTTTTCACGGCAACTCTCCACGCGCGACCGACCACGGGCCTGCGATGACACTCGATCCAGCTCTGCCGACTTCCAGCGACCGCGGCACCGGTCGGCCTGTGCGCCGCCGTACGCGCACGTTTCGGCCCAACTACCTGTCCTTCGCCGGCACCTACCAGTGCAACCTCTCCTGCCCGCACTGCTGCGTGCCGATTGAGTGGACCGACCGGCTCGCCATCGACGTGGCCCTGCGCTTCCTGGACGACGCCCACCGCCACGGCATCCGTATCCTCGGCTTCACCGGCGGCGAACCGTTCCTCTACCCGGAGTTCCTCGTCGCGCTGACGCGCCGCGCGTCCCAACACGGCTTCCGCTTTGACAAGCTCGTGACCAACGGCGTCTGGCACGCCGGCCGCCGTCAGCTGCGCCGCATTGCGCGCATTGGCGGACGCGGGCTTCACCGGCAAGCTCGGCCTGAGCGTCGACAAGTTCCACGGCAGCCACACGCCACAGCTTGTCGAGTTCTGCCGGGCCGCCCGGGCCGTGTTCGCGCGCGACGATATCCTGTCGCTCACCTACGCCAGCCGCCGGCCCGACGCGGGACTGGAGCCGGTACACACCCTGGCGAAGGAGCTGAACGCGGTGGTCGAGTGGTCGGATTTGCTGGGCCGGTATTTGCTCGTTGCGCCCGACCTGACGATGACGCTTAACTGGAACCACCTTGCGCCGGTCGAGCGGGCCGAGCACCTGGCCGGCGCCTGGGACGGCAACTGGTTCGCGGAAGACTATTGCGAGGGCCCCGGCCAGGCGCTGATCGTCAATCCGCGGGGCGAGGTCAAGCCATGCTGCGGCTTCGCGTCGGACCTCGACCAGCTCACGATCGGCAACATCCACCACGACACGGTCGCGCAGATCATCCGCCGCGGCCGGCGCCACCCCTACGTGGGCAAGCTCTTCCGCGAGGGGCTTACCGCCATCCGCGACGAAATCCTGGCCCGCGACCCCGACGCCCTGCCCGGCGCCACGAGCAATCACTGCACCTTCTGCTGGTACGTCCTGGCGAAAGGCATCTTCGACCAATCGCGTGCCGACCCGGCCGATCGGCTCGGCAGCGGCGGCCAGTGGGAAAAACTCAGCGACGGGCGGATCACCCTGCCGCTCGTTTGATCCAGGAGACCCGATGAGCAACCCGATGCGGCAAATGAAGGCGACCGCCGAGGCGCACCTGAAACGCGACATGAACGCCGGCGCAAGTGGATTTGCACCTGCGATGATTGCTCCGAGATGCGTGCGTTGACCGGCATGGACAAGCTGCTCGGCGTCTGGCCGCTGGTACGGCAGATTCAGGATGTCGAGCAACGGCTCGAGGAGACGCCGGCCGGTCCGGAAAAGCTAGCGCTTCAGCAGCAATATGCCACGCTGCACGACCAGCTCGCCGAGATGATGGCGCGATGATGCGATACGTTCTCAAACGGAGGCAAGAGCGGGTTCAGGTTGTTCGATGGAGTACCCGAGCAAGAATCTAACCAGCCCACGCGCCGAACCACAAAATTCAGTCCTTCACCACCGCCAAGCGCCAAAGAGCACGAGTTGTCTGCCATCCATTTGCCAAGATTGTTGAATCTTGCTTGATTGAGACGTGCTGGGCCAACGAGCGATGCGGATGGCGGTTTCGGCAGAATGCTTTTGTTTGGGAAGAACCATACCTCATCAAACCCGAAGAATAACTGATGGTCTGCATCGGTTTCCAGCAGCAGCTCGGTCGGTACGAGCAGACCACGTCCGAGAATCTGCAGCTTTTTTGCTATCGACTTCAATTCCGGGCTCTTGTTGCGCAGAGAGGCTGGGTCCGGATTGCTGTCCAGGCAGGTGATCAGCGCGTATTTGATGCTTGCAGCACTGGGCGAAAGGTCTTCGAGAAAGTCGTGGATGGAGCTATCGAGCCAACCAGCGACGTAATCATTGTACGACACTATTTTTGCACTCATGTGACGAATTCGGGTTTGACGTTGTTGGAAGATCACCAGATCGCGCCATCGGTCACTCCCCTGGTGGTGCGCTCTTATCCCTGCGCGTGCCGCAAGGCTTCTCAATCCGCCAGCGACTCCACCTTCCACGTCTGCTCCGCCCGCTCCCCCTTGGCGGAGCCGGTGCCACGCCACCAGTACATATGGCTCTGCATGCCAAACACGGTGTGCGTGCCGGCGACGAAGGTCGATAGCCGAAGGTCGTGATCGAGGTGCAGGGTGACGAAGTCGCCGGGGTCGTTGCCGAAACTCGCAAATTCGCTGCGATTGCCCTCGATGATGGCGCTGGACATGTCCACGGGGATCCAGCCGACGCCGCGCGCGAAGAATTCCGACTTCACGTGCCACTGCTTGTACGCCACGCCGCCCAGCGTGTCGCCGGCCTGCTCGGACTTCGCCCAGCGGCCCTGGAGCAGCCGCGCCGGGACGCCGCCGGTGCAGGGCCGCCACGAATAGCGCCGACAGCCCGCCACAGTCCGACTTGCCCGCCCGGCAGACTGCAGCCGGCCGCGGGTCCTGCTCGGGCCGGCCATCGTATTCGAAATGATGCTTGATGAACGAGTAGATCCGGCGCGAACGCAATTTCGTCCTCGGCCTTGCCGCGGCGCAGCTCGTGCCGCTCGAGCCAATCGACCAACGGCGCTGCCGCGGTGTCAAGCGTCGGCGTGCTGCGAGTGTAGAGCCTGGCCTGATCGGCGCTCAGATCGGCCACAGCCGGCGCCGGCGTCCCCGGCGGGCGCGGCAGCAGCCGGCGCGCCACCAACGTCGCCTCGATCGACAATACCGGCCGCAGCTCCGTGCCACGGACCTTGACGCGGCTGAGCAGCATCGGCCGATGCAGCGGACTGAGCTCGTGGACAATCTGGCCTTCGGGCTTCAGCGTGGTCTTGACGTTGCGCTGCCCGCCGAACGTCGGCGCGTGCGGTGCGTAGACGTACCACTCCTCGACGGCGGCGTTCGGCATCGTGATGGTCGTGGTCAGCACGGCCCGAATGCGGCGGCCCGGCACGGCACGCAGGACGTAGCCGGTCGCGGAATCGCCCGGCGCGAAGGCGAGCCAACGACCGCCGCCCGCAGCGAGCGCTTTCACCGCCGGATGGTCGGGCCGGCTGGCATGCACGCCATCGTGGTCGGTAAGAATGAACCAATCGCCGGCACTGGTGAACGCGATGCCGGTGATGCGCGCCGGCTTCTTGGCCAACCTGGCCAGTTCCTGAGCCACAGCATCGGGCACGCCCTCGGCCCACACGCCGTTCGCGCCGCCAAGAATGATCCAGCCGCCCGTTGGCGGGAACACGACCGCACGCAGCGCCGTGCCGGCGTCGGCCAATTCGCGCAGCTTGCGGGCGGTCCCGTCGGGAATGCCCTCCGCGACGAAGCGGTTGCGGTCGTGGAGCAGCACCCAGCCGCCGTTCGGGCTGAACGCGACGCCGTGGAATTCGCGCACCGCGGGATCCTTGGACAGCTGCCGCATCTTGACGCCGACGGGCAGCTGCGTGTCGCTGCCCCACGACTCGGTGCCGCCGCACAGGGCGACCCATGCGTCGTTCGGCGCGAAGGCGAGGCCGAGGAGCGGCCGGCCCGCCTTGCTGCGCTCGAGCAATTTCTGGTAAGCGGCGTGCCTGGGATTGTTCGTCGACGGCTGCTGCTTACCGTCGACGAGGAACCAGTCGCCATCGGCGGCGTACAGCGGCATCGCAAGCAGCCACACCGCACTAGCAGCAAGGAAGGTGTTCCGCATGGACGCGTACCTGGATCGTCCGGGCGTGTGCAAAACCTCATTATACGGGCACGCGTGGAAACGGTTCCCTGGAAACTGGCGCGGCGAGCTGTATAATCTCGGGTGGTGCGTCCCCGTAGCTCAATTGGATAGAGCGTCGGCCTCCGGAGCCGAAGGTTACAGGTTCGACTCCTGTCGGGGATAGTAGACGGAAAGCTGTCGCCGAACGCGAGTTATGCGTACGTGTCTGCGTCGGACAGGGCATGGTTCAATAAGGCCCGTTTTTGGGTGGCACGCCCTGAGTCTGCGAAGGGCGTGGGGGTGCCCCCCCACGCCCTTCGCAGACTCAGGGCGTGCCACCCAGGTTTGAACCATGCCTCGGACAGTGCGGCCGGAAAACCAGATTTGCGCGGAATCTTCCGCGGCGCCTAAATCCTTGATCGGCAACGGCCTTTCGGGGGCTCAGGTGGCCAAATTCTGGGAGGCCCATCTGTACCATCACGGCGAACAGTGGTTGCAGTTCCTGGAAGACCCGGACATCCCGGCAACGAACCATCGTGCCGAACAGGCATTGAAGACGCCGATCGTCAACCGCAAAGTTTGGGGCGGCAACCGCACCGACACCGGGGTGCATGCGCAGGTAGTGACGTTGTCGGTGCTGGAGACTTGCAAGAAGATGCCTAGGCCGCTAAACAAGCACTGACAAGTGTACAGTGCAAGTTTACAACGCAGGCTCGCTTAACATCATCCGCGAGGTCTCGGTCCATTTGCAAAAAAAGGGCGAGATAATGCCACGTGCAATCCCGCTTCCACAGCGCAGGGCTTTTTTTGGGCATTGACAGCGATTCGCACATTCGCTATCTCCCTTCCCCTCTTGGGGAAAGTTATTCGCGGACGCACGATGGCGCCGCCTTGCCGAGGGGGAGGCATGCACGCCTGCGCGGACAGCCGCTCCATATCGATCCGCCGCTGCGCTGGCCCATGGGTTCTGTGCCTGGTGCTGGCCAGCGTCTGCGTCGCGGGCCCGTCGGGACGTGAGGGCGAGCCCGTGTCGCAGCGCGCTGTTCGGCAAACCGCTTCTCACCACAGATCCGATGCCGCCCACTTCTTCATCGACGGTCGAACTCGGCCAAGCGCTGCCGGCTCCGTCATTGACACCCGGTTTCGGACCGCCGCAGGCGACGGATGAGCCGGCGGCTCCTGCAGAGTTGCCCGCAATGACCATCGCGCTGCCTGCACCGCAGGGGCCGGTTGGCGAGGCAAAGGAGCCGTCTGCGCTGGGGCTGCGGCTCACGCCGCCGACTCCGGCAGTGCTGTTCCGACTCGAGCCCGAAACGGCGCTGCGCGAGCGCATTCGCAAGGAAGCGCTGGCCGATCCGAAGCTGCCGCGGCCCGAGTTCCCCGAGGACCGCTCGCCGGGACCGGCCGTCGTCACACCGCGATTCTGGCCCTGGCACACGCGTCTGGTCGAGCCGAATTATCTCTGTTATGGCCGGCTCTATTTCCAGCAGACCCAGGCGGAGCGTTACGGCCGCAGCCTGGGCGTCATGCAGCCGTTCGTGTCGGCGGGGGTCTTTTACTACGACGTGCTGGCGTTTCCGCTGCGCGCGATGTTCTGGCCCTGCCGGCCCTACGAGTGCAGTGCCGACGGCTACTCGCCGTTTTTCGAGGGTTGGCCACGATGACCCGGGGGTGGCGCGTGAATCGCATGCTCGCGCTGACGGCGCTGGTGCTCGGGTTGGCAGGCTGCACCAAGACGTGCGTGCGCAATGACTGCGGCTGGAAGGAGTTGTACGCCAATGAACAGCTGCCGCCGCGCATCGATTGCGAACCGGCGGCGCTCGACCAGCTCCTCGCGCCCCGGCGCCCGACCTCCCCGATCCCGCCACCGTGCTCGATCCGGAGCGGACGCCGCACTACCTGTCGCTGGGCGAGGCGTTTGCCGTGGCGCTGGAGCAAGGCACGGTCGGTTCGCAGTCCGCGCGCTCGCCGGGCGTGCCGATCGACGACCTGGTGAGCTTCGGCGGCAACACCGTCTTCGGCTCGGACAGCGTCCGCGTGCTCTCGCTGCAGCCGGCGCGCGCCGGCGCCGCCATCGAGTCTGCCCTCTCGCGCTTCGACCCGCAATTCAACACCGGCATCAGCTGGACCAACACCGACGAGCCGACCCAGGGACTGCTCTCGTTCACCAACGGTGAAGCGGCCAATTTCTATTCGACCCTGGCCAAACCGCTGCCGACCGGCGGCGTCGTCGGCGTCACCTACAGCACCGATTACCTGTACCTGATCAATCCGCCCGTCGGTCAGTTCGGCGTCGTGAACCCGTCGTACATCCCCAAGCTGACGATCGGCTTCGAGCAGCCGCTCTTGCGCGGCTTCGGCACCGATATCAACCAACTCTTGCCGCAGCTGCCCGGCAGCAGCCTGTTCCCGGTGCTCAACGGCCGGGCCAACGGCTCCGCGCCGGAGGGCATTCTGATTTCGCGGCTGCGTTTCGATCAACAGTGCGCCGACTTCGAGCGCAGCGTCAATTACCTGCTGCTCAACGTCGAGGCGGCCTACTGGAACCTTTACGGCGCGTATGTGAACCTGTACGCCACCGAGCAGGGCCTGCGGCAGGCTCAGGAGGCGTGGGTGATCTTCAAGAATCGCGCCGACGTCGGCCAGGGCATCGGCATCGGCCAGCTCGCCCAGGTGCAGGCCCAGTATGAGCAATTCCGCGGCGATCGCATGCGCGCCATCGGCGCCATCCTCAACGCCGAGCGCGATCTGCGCCAGTTCCTCGGCATGCGCGTCGAGGACGGCACACGCCTCGTTCCCGTCGATGCACCGACCACCGCGCCGGTGCAGGCCGACTGGAAGGCCGTCGCGCACGACGCGCTGAACCTGCGGCCCGAATTGATCATGGCCCGCGAAGAGGTCAAGGCACGCCAGTTAAACGTGGTCCTGCAGAAGAACTTCCTCTTGCCGGACCTGCGGTTCCAGGCCACGCACACGACGGTCGGCCTGGGTACGCGGCTCGACGGCAACGGCCAAATGCTCGACGTCAACGGCCTGCCCGTCACCAACAATGCGCTGCGCTCGCTGGTGGGCGACCACTACAACGACTGGACCATTGGCGTGAACCTGAACGTCCCGCTGGGATTCCGCCACGAATTCGCCTCACTGCGCGACGCCCGGCTGCAACTCGTGCAGGGATACGCCCTCCTCAAGAACCAGGAGATCAAGGCGACGACGTTCGGAGCGCGGGCGTACAGCAAGGTGATCGAGACGCAGCGAGTGCTGGAGATTCGCCGGCTCCAGCGCGAGGCCGCGGCGGAGCAGCTGCGCGTGCGCTCGGTCGCGTTCGAGGAGGGCAACAAGCAGAGCCCCGTGGAGTTCCTGCTGACGGCCCAGCAGCAGTTCGCCGCGGCGCTGAGCCAGGAGTATCAGGCGATCGTCGACTATAACATTGCGCTGGCGACGCTGGAATTCGCGCGCGGCACGATCATGCATCACAGCCGGGTCAGCATCGCCGAGGCGCCGGTGCCGCCGTGCGCCGAACGGGCGGTGGAGGAGGAGCATCGCCGGGTGGTCGAGAAGGTTGCCGACCACATCCTGCGGCCCGCGACCAATTCGCCGCTGCCGCCGTTGCCGCTTTATGGTGCCGCGTCACTGCTCGACCTGGGTGCAGGTCCGGCGCTGCCGGCGCCGACCGCACCAGCGCCGCTGGCTGCAGCGCAACCGGCGCTGTTGTTCGCGGCCAACGATGACGCGCCCGCCGAACCGGTCGAGACGCTGCCGCCGCTGGCCGCGCAGGCGCCGCCTATTCTCGTGCCGCTGCGCATCGAGTTCGGCGTGCCGACCACGGTTCGCGCTGGGCACTGAGCTTCGCGCGTGGATGCTTGGCGCTTGTCGACCGGCTTGGCGGCGAGTAGATGGATTTGGATCAATCAGCCGGAGGTATCTCGATGAGCGAAAGAGACATCAATCAGAAAGCCGCCGAAGAGATCTGCAATGGCTTTCGCTTGAACGGGCAGGAATTCCGCAGCGGAGAATGCGTGGCCCTTCTCGACGGCAAGGTGGTCGCTGTCGCCAAGGATCTCGGCGCTGCGCTCCGAGCGTTGCGCGGTATCGATTCCAACCCTCACCGCGGGATGATCTGCGAGGTCGGTCCTCCGGTTGTCGACGTGATCCGGTATGAACTACATGGCCATCGCGTATTTTCCGAGCCTTGAGCAAGGCGACACGCTGGACATCGTTTTCGCCAAACCCAGTGGTGGTGAAGTTCCGGTGCGCCTGCTCGTCGATTCCGGCTTTACGGGTGACAGTTGCTTCGTTTTGGCGGAAAATGCAGTTGATTTGGAACATGCGCCGGCGACAGATTCGCAAGTTGCAGGAGCGCTTCACGGTAGCCAAAAACGCAGCGTCGTAGTGGGTGCCATTCCGGCTCTTGCTGTTCACTTTGAAGCAGTAGCGATCTTGACTGACATTGCTCCCCTGGTCCTTCCTGCCGGCGTTCACGGGATCGCCGGCTTGCGATTCTTGCGGCAGTTTCGCCGTTGGGGAGCAGAGAAAATTAGCGACGGCGCCTGGCGCTTCTACCTGGAAAGTGATTCCACTTCGCCAAGGGCGGCACGCACCAGCGCTCCGACATGTGTGGGGGTACGCTTCTCTTCCGGCTGGATTAGCCAGCACAGAATCACGGCCTGTTTGACCGCCGCTTCTACTCCGGCCGGCGTGTACATGTCAAGGACCGCTTGCCGTGCCATCGCCGCTATCGTTTCCGCGTCGGGAAGTTTCGACGGGTCGTCCGAAGAAAAGTGCATGGCGTAGCCTCATGTACTGGCGTTCTCCTTGCGTTTGCCTGCCCTATTCTACACTCCCCAGCCGGCAACGAACGTCCCGGTAGGAATCACGATGGCCGGTTCCTTCGCGGCGGGTGCCGGGGCCGGCGCGACTTCGACCGCGTTCCGAATTGGCAGCGGGTCCAGCTTGCAGACGACCGGCGCCCGGTCGTCTTTCCAGAACACCGGGGCGATGCCCAGCTTCTCTTGCTCGTGAACAAGGTACGTCAGGTTGAAGCACAGGAGTTTGCACAGCGTCTCGTTGACCATCGCACGAATCTGCTTGCGGCATGCTTCCTGAATCGCCTGAAATCAGGGACGCGCCGGCGGCACGGCGGGCACTATATGATTGACGGGACGGCGATTCCACGGGAGGCGAAGCAATGGCAGTCGGCCGACTTGATCGGGTCCTTGGCCACCTGCGCCGCGTGGCGGTTTCGGGGCACGCGAACCTGTCCGACGGGCAGCTGCTGGAGGCGTTTCGGGCGAACGCCGACGAGGCCGCCTTCGAGGCGCTGGTGCGGCGCCATGGGCCGATGGTCCTGGCGACCTGCAGGCGCATCCTGCTGGCGGCGCCGGACGCGGAGGACGCGGTTCAGGGCACGTTCCTGGTCCTGCTGCGCAAGGCGCACACCATCACTCGGCCCGAATTGCTCGGTCCCTGGCTGCACGTCGTCGCTTGCCGGATCGCCCGCAATGCGCGCACCTTGTTCGGCGCCGGCGCTGCCGGGAACGATCGCTTACCGAACGGGACCAACCCGTGAGCCGCGACCGCGAGACCGGCCACGACCTGCGCGGCCTGCTGGACGACGCGCTGAATCGACTTCCGGAAAAGTACCGTGCGGCCCTGGTTCTTTGCGAGCTGCAGGGCCGCAGCCGGCAGCAGGCGGCGCGAGCCCTGGGCGTGCCGGAAGGGACCGTGTCGAGCCGGCTGGCACGCGGCCGCCAAATGCTCGCGGGACTTCTGAGCCGGCGCGGCCTGCTGCTGTCGGCGGCCGCGTTGACCGACGCGCTGGCCGAGGGCCGGGCCGATGCAGTGCCGCCGGCGCTGGTGCGCGCGACCGTGCGGGCGGGGATGGCGACTGCGGTTGCCAGCGCAGCATTGGCGCCGATGGCCGTTTTCACCGAAGGAGTGCTGAACACCATGACCACGACAAAACCGAGAATCGTGCTGACCGTCGCGCTGGGGCTCCTGCTGCTGGGAGCGGCTTTGTGGCCGCGCCGGAAGCGGCGGAGCAGGCCGGCGCGAAGCTGGAAGTTGCGGCCACGCCGGCCGGGCCGGACAAGACGCCGCCGCGCAAGCACTCGGTCATCCTGTTGTGGATGAGCGGCGGGCCGAGCCAACTGGACACGTTCGATCTGAAACCCGGCCAGGCCAACGGCGGTCCATTCAGGGAGATCGATACGACCGTCAAGGGCATTCGCATAAGCGAGTACCTGCCAAAGCTCGCCCGGCACATGAAGGAGATGGTGCTGATCCGCAGCGTGATGCACCGGGAGGCCGACCACACGCGCGGCACGCACCTGATGCTGACCGGGTACTCGCCGCAGCCAGGATTGCAATATGCGACGCTTCCCGAGGTATTGGCCAGGGAGCTTGGCGGGGACAAGACGAACGTCCCCAATTATGTCCGGACCGCCAAGTCGCATCCCGATTTCGTCGGCAAGCTGGGCGCGCGCTATGGGCCGTTGAACCTCTATAACGGGCCCAACGGGCTGGAGCTTCCGGAGGAGGCCATGTTCCAGACCATGGCGAACGATCAGGCCGCTGCGTGGCACAAGGCGATGACGGAGGCGATCGACCTCAAGACCGAGAAAGATGCGGTCCGGAAAGCCTACGGTACGCAGCCGTTCGGCACCCATTGCCTGGTGGCCCGCCGGTTGGTGGAACGAAGGGTGCCGGTCGTGGAGATCGCGCTTGGCGGCTGGGACACTCACGCGAACAATTTCACCGCCGTCCAGCGGCTGAGCGAAACGCTCGACGCCGGCTGGAGCGCCCTGATGGCGGACCTCAAGGAACGCAAGTTGCTCGACACGACGCTGATCGTATGGATGGGCGAGTTCGGCCGCACGCCGCGGATCAACGCCCAGCTGGGCCGCGACCACTGGCCGAATTCGTTCACGGTGGTGCTGGCGGGCGGCGGCATCAAGGGCGGGCAGGTGATCGGCAAGACCAACGACGACGGCATTGGCATTGCCGAGCGCGCGGTGACGGTGCCCGAATTATTCGCGACGATCTACCGCACTGTCGGCGTCGACCTGACGCGCCGCTACCCCTCCGGCATTGAGGGCGTGACCATCCCGATCATCGACGGACCCGCCGACCCGATCCGCGCGGTGGTGCCGGCACCGGCGAAGAAGTGACCGCGTGGCGAACATCGGTCGTTCGTAGTTCCGCCTTCAGGCGGTTTTCGCGAAAACCGCCTGAAGGCGGAACTACGAACGACCCGCCGATGCGCCACAATCCAAATCGGTCCAACCCCGGAGAATCCCGCCATGCGCTGGTCGATCGTCATGCCGCTCGCACTGTCGCTTACCGCCGCGGCGCTCGCTCAGGAAGCGGGCCCCGACTGGGTCCAGGTGACGGACAAGGCCCCGTGGCAGCCGCGCGACTCGAGCGGCGAGGTGGTCTTCAAGGACCGGCTGTGGATCATGGGCGGCTGGTTCGATTCGTTCCATGCGCCGCCGCGCGACGTGTGGAGTTCGCCTGACGGCAAGCACTGGACGCAGGTGACGAAGGAGGCGCCGTGGAAGCACAGCGATTTGCCGATGACGCTGGTCTTCAAGGACCGCATGTGGCTCATGGGCGGCTGGTACAACGGCCGATTGGCGGGCAACGGCGCGACGAGCGCGGTCTGGTCGTCGGCCGACGGGGCGAGCTGGGAACAGGTGACGCCGAAGGCCGGCTGGAGCCCGCGCATCGCCGCCGGGGCCGTCGTCTTCAAGGATCGCATGTGGATCCTCGGCGGCACCGAGGATTACTACTTCGGCGGCGACGTGAGCGTGAAGAACGACGTCTGGTCGTCGGCCGACGGCAAGGAATGGAAGCCGGAGACGATGCACGCGCCGTGGTCGCCGCGCGCCTATCACGCGGCACTGGTCCACGACGGCAAGCTGTGGGTACTCGGCGGCGGCAATTACGTGCCGAAGTACGAGGCGCTCAACGACGTCTGGTGTTCCGCCGACGGCATAAGATGGGAGCAGACGACGGCGGCAGCGCCGTGGCATCCGCGCATCTGGTTCTCGGCGGTGGTGCATCGCGATCGCATGTGGATCCTGGGCGGCTGGTCGAACCATCCGGCGAAGAACTGGGGCGACGTCTGGCACTCGCGCGACGGCAAGCAATGGACGGCGCTGCAATCGAAGACCACCTGGAAGGCCCGGCACGAGCATTCGGCGTACGTCTTTCAGGACAAGATCTGGGTCGCCGGCGGTCACGCCCAGCCGTTATGCAGCGAAGTGTGGTCGCTGGAGTTGCCGAAGGATTGGGGAGGCGTTGATGCCGAAGTTGTTCCTCGCCGTTGAACTGCCGGCGGCCGCGACGGCAGAGTTGGTTCGCATCCAACCACCGCCAACGAGCGGCGTGCGCCTCGTCGAGCAGGGTCAGATGCACCTGACCCTGCACTACATCGGCGAGGCCGATGTCGAGCGGCTGGCGGCTGCGTTGTCAGCCGTCGCGGCTCCGCCGTTCTCGGTGGCCTTCGAGGGGGTCGGGCAATTCCCGTCGGCCGACGGCGCGGTCACTCTTTGGGCAGGAGTGCGCGCGACCCCGAAGCTGCTGGATCTGCACGCTCACTGCGCAGCCGCGCTGGCCGGGGCCGGGTTCATGCCGGAAGGCCGGCGGTACACTCCACACGTCACCCTTGCCAGGTGCGAGGCGCAGGTCCGCGCCGGTTATGTGGACGAGTTTCTGAATCCGCACGGCGCATTTTCGCTGCCGGACGTGCCCATCGCGGGTTTTGGCCTGTATTCCAGTCGGTTCGTTGGGGATACTCCGGCGTACCAGCGCGAGCGGTCGTTCGTGCTTCCAACCTTTTCTCGTCCGCGACCGTCGTAAATGATGAGGCCGCGCGTAAATACCTGTGGAACGCGGCCAAGACCCCGAAGGAAAAGTGGTCACCGCGGTACCTCCCACGATAACCCCCGAGTCGCCGCCACACAACGGCATCCGACCCACGCCCGACGCGAGCGCGGGGGCCGCCGACGGCGACGGTATCGATCTTGCCGCCCTACGGGCCCAGGTCACCATGGAACGGGTGCTGACGCACCTGGGCTGCTTCAGCCAGCTGCACGGCGTGGATCCGCAAAAACGCGGTCCGTGCCCCGTGCACGGCGGGCAACGGGCCACGGCAGCGTTCCTTCTCCGTGCACCTGGGCGCCCGGGAACAGAGAAGAGAAACCCGTAACGGGAACCCGTCTATCACACGACGCCAACGCCTGGAGAGCCACTCGTGAACCAGTACAAAAAAACGGCGTCATCACGCCCGACGCCCTTGACTTTCAACGTTGCATCTGCCGGGGCTGAGACCGCTCTTCCTTTTATTCCGGCAGTCGCGTATCGTGTCAGCCGTACGGAGGTGGCTTACCATGGCGCAGCGGGTTGCGCAATCCGGGGTGTTTCGCCCCGTCTCGGCAATGCTCATCGGTCTGGCCCTCGCGTTCAGCGGCGGCTGCACGACGGTCGGCGAGGATCGCGCGCGCCTGTTCAACGAGGACGGCGTCCTGCTCTTTGGCCAGGGCGATTACACCGGTGCCCTCGATACCTTCGATCTGGCGCTCACGCTGCGGCCCCAGGATCCCACCCTGCTGTTCAATGTCGCCGAATGTTATGACCGCCTCGGCGACGTGCAGCACGCGGAGAAGTTCTACGGCTCCTGCCTGATGCGCGCGCGGCGCATGCCGACGCCCGGCTGGCGCTGGTCGCCCTGCTCTATCGCACAGGCCAGAAGCCACGCGCGGACCAGCTGATCGACGAATGGCTGCAACAAGATTCGAAGTCGAGCGACGCGTATGTCCTCGAGGGCTGGCGGCAGCGGCAGGCGCGGGCCTATCCGGAAGCCCAGTGGCGGCTGCAGCAGGCGCTCGACATCGATCCGCACAATCGCCGGGCGCTGGCGGAGTTCGCCCAGCTGTATGAGCTGATGGGCATGCCGCAGCGGGCGTATGTGCTGTACGAACGCATCCTGGAGCGCGAGCCGGAACAGGCGCAGATCGCCCAGCGCCGCGAGCAGCTGCGCATCCAGGGCGTCAGCCGGCCGTTGCCCGATTAGACCAAAAAACCATCTCCCCTCTCATTCCGGTTTACGTTTTGCGCTCGGCCACAGTGGTCGAGCGTTAAGCGTAAACCGGAATTAACAGATTTTTTTGTTTTCCCTGATTCCCTGACCTACGTTTGCGATGACCTCGACCGGGGCCTGTCGAGCAGATCCGTAGTGAGGAGTCAGGCGATGAAAGTAGTCATTCTGTGCGGGGGCCAGGGCACGCGGCTGCGGGAAGAAACCGAATACCGCCCCAAGCCGCTCGTGGACATCGGCGGCCGGCCTGTCCTCTGGCACATCATGAAGCTGTATGCCCATCACGGCCTGCGCGACTTCGTCATGTGCCTGGGCTACCGCGGCAACATGATCAAGGACTACTTCCTCAATTACGAGGCGATGAACAACGACTTCACCATGTGCCTCGGCCGGCTGCACCAGGTGGCTTACCACGGCGCCCACCACGAGCAGGACTTCCGCGTCACGCTCGCCGACACCGGCCTCGACACGATGACCGGCGGCCGGCTCCGACGTGTGCGGCAATACCTCGACGGCGACGACGACACCTTCATGCTGACCTACGGCGACGGCGTCGCCGACGTTGACGTGCGCAAGTTACTGGCCTTCCACCGCAAGCACGGCCGGCTCGCCACCGTCACCACTGTGTCGCCGGTCTCGCGATATGGCATCCTGGAGGTCGGCGAGGACGGCGGCGTCGCGCAGTTCTGCGAAAAGCCACGCATCGAGGGCTGGGCCAATGCCGGCTTCTTCGTCTTCAACCGCCGCATCTTCGAGTATTTCGACGGCGACGAGTGCATTCTCGAGCGCGCACCGATGGAGCGGCTGGCGGAGCAAAAGGAGCTGATGGCCTACCGCCATCAGGGCTTCTTCTACGCGATGGACACCTATCGCGAATACAAGGCCCTCAACGACCTCTGGGCGAGCGGCCAGGCCCCATGGAAGGTGTGGTCATGAGCTCGACCTTTTGGCAGGATCACGCGACGTTGGTGACGGGCGCGACCGGGCTGGTCGGCAGCTGGCTGGTGCGCCACCTGGTGGACGCCGGCGCCCAGGTGATTTGCCTGGTGCGCGACTGGGTGCCGCATTCCGAGCTGGTGCGCTCCGGCCTGGGCGACCGCGTCGTGCTGGTCCGCGGCGACCTCTGCGACCAATCGCTCCTGGAGCGAACCCTGGGCGAGCACGAAGTCCGCACCGTCATTCACCTGGCGGCCCAAACCATCGTCGGCATCGCGAACCGCAACCCGCTCTCGACCTACGAAACCAACATCCGCGGCACCTGGCTGTTGCTGGAGGCCTGCCGGCGCAGCCCGCTGGTGCGCCAGATCGTCGTAGCGTCCTCGGACAAGGCGTACGGCGACCAGGTGCACTTGCCCTACGACGAGCAGACTCCCTCAGGGCCGGCATCCTTACGACGTCAGCAAGAGCTGCGCGGACCTGATCGCCCAGGCCTATGCCATCAGCTACGGCTTGCCGGTCGTGATCACGCGCTGCGGCAACTTCTATGGCGGCGGCGACCTGAATTGGAATCGCATCGTCCCCGGCACCATCCGCTCGGTCCTGCGCGGCCAACGACCCGTCATCCGTTCCGACGGGCAGAGCGTGCGCGATTACTTCTACGTCGAGGATGGGGCGGCCGCGTACATGCAGCTGGCCGAGCGCCTGGCCGCCGATCGGACACTGGTGGGCGAGGCGTTCAACTTCTCCAACGAGCTGCAGGTAACGGTGCTCGAGCTGGTCGAGCGCATCCTGCAGCTCATGGGCAGCGCGCTGCGGCCCGATGTGCGCAACGAGGCGAGCAACGAGATCCGCCATCAGTACCTCAGCGCCGCCAAGGCCCGGCAGCGGCTGAGCTGGACGCCGCTGTTCGACCTGGAGTCGGGGCTGCGCCGCACGGTGGCGTGGTATGAAGAGTTTTTCGCGGACCACGAAGCGGCTGACGCGTTGTCTCCCCTCGCCCCCTTAGGGGGAGAGGGGTTAGGGGTGAGGGGACGGGCCGTGCATAGGCTTCCCCCTCACCCCCAACCCCTCTCCCCCAAAGGGGCGAGGGGAGAAAGATAGAACATGTAGGAGCATTCCCTTGTCGCCGGCGCCGTCTCCTGCAATGACGCCTGTCGCCTCGCTGCGGCGCGAGGTGATATACACTCTGGCGGCTGCCGGTGTGGTCGTCCTGTTCGGCGGCGCCTTGCTGCTGTGGGACCCTGGATATTTCTGGATCGACGATTCACAGAGCGGCGCCATGCCGGCTTACTGTGAGATGGCTCGCGCGTGGCGATCGGGCGAAATCCCCTTGCTCAATCGCAGCAGTTGGCGGGCCGGCGCTCCGGGATGCGAGTACCCGGCCGGGGTCTTCTCCCCGTCCCTGGCCGGGTGCATCCTTCTCGTCTTCGGGCTGGATATGCCGTTGCCGCTGGCGGCCGCGACGATTTCGATCCTGCACCTGGCCGTGCTGTCCGCGGGGGCCTTCCGCCTCGCCCGCCAGCGCGGGTTGACCGTGGACCTGGCAATGCTGGTCGCGCTGGTCGCGTCCCTGAACGGTTGGATCATCCTCTGGGGCTGCGCGGCTGGGGCGTCTGCCTGTTCAGCTTCACCTGGCTGCCCTGGGCGTGGTGGGGTCTGGAGTACGCACGGCAAGCGCGGCACGGTTGGATCCGGTTCGTGCCGGCGGGCCTGTTCCTCTTCCTGCTTATCACGGCGGGCTGGCCGCTCACGGTCCTCATGGCCGGCCTCGTGACGGTCTGGCTGGCGGCGCGGATCGTGGCGGAACAACGCAGCTTCCGCTCCCTTTGGCCGATGGCGGCCGCGTGGGCGGTCGGTCTGGGGCTGTCGGCGCCCGCGTGGCTGATGCTGCTCGATTACATGCCCGAGACGGTGCGCGGGCAGACCGATCCGCTGTTCCGCGACAACACCTGGATGGTGCCGTGGACCAGCCTGCCGGCGCTGATCTTCCCGGGGTTTGTCGGCCACTGGAACGTTTTCGGAGCCCACAAGTTTCACCAGGCCGCCGAATTGTGCGGCGGGCTGGTCCCCATCGTGATCCTCGCGGTCTGCTTGAAGGGACGGTTGCGGACCTTCGTCTACGAGCTGCGCTGGGAGTGGGGACTGTTGGCCGCGGCGTTGCTGCTGGCCACCTTGCCGTCGCTGGGCAACTTCCGCTGGAGCTTCCGCTGGCTGCCGCTGTTTTTCCTCGCACTCGCGGTCGTCGCCGCCCAGACCTTGGCTCTTTGGCGTGCCCAGGTCGGCGCGCTGGCGGGCGCCGAAGGCCGAATGCCGCAGCTCGGGATCGTCGCGTTCCTGCTGCTCTTCGCCGTCTGGCTCCGCGCCGTCATCGTCAACGACGACCCAACCCCCGTGACGATGAACCTCGGCATCGCGCTGCTCGCCCTCTGCTTCCTCTGGTCCGAATTGGAAAAGCGGCTTGGTCCCACATGCCGGGTCTGGTTGCCGTCCGGCGCGGTCTTGTGTACCGCCTTCCTGACGTATGCGTCCAACGAGCACTTCTGCGAAGTGCCGTGCTGGCAGCTCGACGAGCGTGTCCGGCAAACCGGGCCGCTGGATCCCGAGGTCCGTTATCTGAGCGTGTACCTCGACCCCGACATTCTCGCGTGGCAACCCTTGAGTCTCACCCACTTTTCCACCGGCGTCGGCTCAGGATTGTACCTGGGGAGCACGTCGCTGTACTCGGGTGTCCAATTTATCAACGGCTATAGCCCGTTCGGCCCGCGCGGCCTGGATGAGATCTTCAGCTTCCGCTACCACGGCTTCATGCAGCCCGAGGCGGCAGCGCGGATCCTCACCGCGGAAACCGGGCCCCACGGCTTGCTCGCCCTGCTCGGCGTCGACGGCCTGATCGTGGCCGACCGCTTCGAATCCTATCGGCCGCTGTTGTCCGAACACGGCTGGCACGAGGTGGCCAAGGTCGACGGCGGCACGGTGTACCACCGCGCCGGGCCGGCCAGCGCCCGCATCCGCGCCATCGAGACGGCGGAAGTCGTGCACACCCGCGCGGAGGCCGTGCTGCGGATGCGCGACCGGCAAGCGAACACGCCGGTTCCCTTGCTCCTGCTCGACGAAAAACAAACCGGCGCGCCCGGCACGCGCCGCTTTGCCCCGGCGCAGGTGACGCTGGTCGAGGACGGCCGCCACCGCGCGGTCGCGGAGGTAAGGAGCAGTCCGGGCGACGGCGACGTCCTCGTCGTGTTCACCCGGCCCTGGTTCCCTGGCTACGAGGCATTCTGTAACGGCCGGCCGCTCCCGGTTGAGCTGTTCGATCTGATCCTCCCCGCCGTGCGCGTGCCGGCCGGAACCGAGAGCCACGTCGTGCTGGAATATCGGCCGCGCGCGTTCATCGCCGGCACCTGGGCCGCCGGGGCAACGGCGCTGGTCGTCGCTGTGGCGCTGCTGGTGTTCGCGGGACAAAGGGCTCTACACCGAATCCGCTTGCGGACACGCCATTTGTCGAAGAATCCCTTGTTGGAGCCAGCAGCGTCGTAGATCAGCAGCCCCCGAATGGCTGGCGTCGGTGGGTGCCACCAGCTACAATGGTTGATGGACGATCGTTTCTCGGGAACCGGATGGGGCACCGACCGGCGCCTCAAGCTGCTGCTTCAACGCAGGCGGAAATGGACCATGCCGCTGACGATTACCGTAACCGACCCGCTGGCAGTCAAGCTGCAATGCGAGGCGGCCACACGAAAGATCTCTGTCGAGCAATTCGCTCTCCAAGTACTGGGGCAGGCCGTGCAAACCGATGAATGGGCGATTGCCAACCGGCGTCGCCTGGCCCTGATTCGGCAGCAATTTGCCGATGGATTGACCGCGGCGGAGACAGCGGAACTTCAAGAGCTTCAGGACCGGGCGGACCGGCACCTGGAGTCATTGGATTCCCAGATGCTCAGCGACGTTACCGAAATGGAAAAGGCAGGGGCGGAGGCTCTTGATGCCTCAACTCCTTGATGCCGTCCGGCTGGCTTTCCAGTATCCATTGTTGGTACACGTCCGTCGTCACGGCCCGCTGGGATATCTAAACTACCAGTCGTATAAACCATGGCTGCGGGATGAATTCCAGTTTCGTTGCGTTTACTGCTTGTGGCGCGAACGGTGGCATTCGGTGGGCGAGGACGCCTTCAGCGTGGAACATGTGGAAGCGCGCGCGGAGGCACCCAGCCGCATCTGCGATTACGACAATCTGCTTTATGCGTGTTGCCGCTGTAACGCCGTGAAAAGCGATGCGCTGTGTGTCTTGAATCCCTGTGAGCAACCGTACGGCCACCATCTCGAGGTTCTTGCTGACGGCGCCATCCACGGGCTGACCGCCCAGGGCTGCGAACTGATCGAGATTTGCCAGCTGGCTCGTCCGCGAATCACGCAAGCGCGTCAGCGGTTGCTGAATCTGTTCCGAGTATTGCAGGAATCCCAGGATCCCCGAGCGACTGCTCTGCTGCAACACTATTTCAGCTTTCCCAGTAATCTCCCGATAATTTCTCATTATCGGCCTCCGGGTGCCAATTCACGACCAAGCGGAATCGCACAGAGCTGCCACGAACAAGCGCGGCGCGCTGAACTGCCGGCGGTGTATTGACCTGGTACCTGAACTTGCAGCAAGCGTGATAGGAAGTCTTCTGGCTAGCCGATGCAAACGGCTTGTAAAGCTGCCTTAACACTCGGAGCCTGCGATGCAAGGAACTCGCGTGCAAACTAACAGACGCGGTTGACTTGATTGAAATGTAAGCTAAATAGCAAGCAGAGAAGAAGACCGCGGCACTGAATCGTGGCCGGTCCTCGAAAAGCCGAACTCATGGTGACATGGGGGCGGAAAGCCATGGGTCTCCCCGCGGAGATCGCCAGGCTACCGAAAGGACGAGTACACGTGTCTGAAAAGGCCCGCAATCTCCGCGCACATCCTGGAGCTCGTGGCCGAATATCACCAGGAAGCATTCGCGCCGCGCGCGTTCATACCTTCCGAATCGCCGGTGCCGGTCGCAGGGCGGGTGTTCGACGCACGCGACCTGCAGATGCTCGTGGACAGCGCGCTCGATTTCTGGCTCACCGCTGGGCCGTATGCCGACCGCTTCGAGGCTGATTTCGCCCGCGTGTTCGGCAGCCGCCATGCCCTGCTCGTCAACTCCGGCTCCTCCGCTAATCTGCTGGCCCTGTCGTGCCTGACCGCGCCGGCCCTGGGCGAGCGACGGCTGCAGCTCGGCGACGAGGTCATCACCGTCGCGGCGGGCTTCCCCACCACCGTCAACCCGATCCTGCAGAACGGCCTGGTGCCCGTGTTCGTGGACGTCACGGTCCCGACCTACAACATCGACGTGACCCAGCTCGACGCGGCCCGCAGCGACCGAACGCGAGCCGTCATGATTGCGCACACGCTTGGCAATCCCTTCGATCTCGCCGCCGTGACCGCGTTTGTCAAGCAGCACAACCTGTGGCTCGTCGAGGACTGCTGCGACGCCCTCGGCGCGACCTATGGCGGGCGTCCGGTCGGGACCTTCGGCGACCTGGCCACCTGCAGCTTCTATCCTGCCCATCACATCACGATGGGCGAGGGCGGCTGCGTCATGACCGATCGGCCGGGCCTCAAGAAGCTGGCCGAATCGTTCCGCGACTGGGGCCGCGATTGCTGGTGTGCACCGGGCAAGGACAACACCTGCGGCAAGCGCTTCGGCTGCCAACTCGGCCAGCTGCCGTGCGGCTATGACCACAAGTACACCTACGCCAACATCGGCTACAACCTCAAGGCGACCGATATGCAGGCCGCCGTCGGCGTGGCCCAGCTCGACAAGCTGGCGGGTTTCATCGCGGCTCGCCGGCGCAACTTCACCCACCTCGAAAACGGCCTGCGCGACCTGGAAGAGCATCTGATCCTGCCGCGGGCGACACCCGGTTCGGAGCCGAGCTGGTTTGGCTTCCCGCTGGCGGTTCGCCCCGGAGCGCCGTTCACCCGCGATCAGCTGGTCCGCCATCTCGAGGGCCGGCGCATCGGCACCCGCCTGCTGTTCGGCGGCAACCTCGTTCGCCAGCCCGCCTACCGCGACGTTCCCCGCCGCGTCGTCGGCGACCTCAAGAATTCCGATTTCGTCATGAACCAGGTGCTCTGGATCGGACTCTATCCCGGCCTGACACCCGCCATGCTCGACTTCGTCGCGGAGACCGTACATGAATTCTGCCGGGAGGCTCACCATGGCTAACAACACCGTAGGTCAGGCTTTCCGGCCTGACGTACTCGGTCACGCTGGAAAGCCCGACCTACCCTGTCTGGCTGGAAAGCCTGACCTACATAACCCCCTGGCCGCGGACCTGGATCATGTCCTGGCCCACACGAGGCCGATCTGGGACGAGCTGCGCGGCCGGCGGCTTTTCATCACCGGCGGAACAGGCTTCTTCGGGTGCTGGCTGCTCGAATCGTTCCTCTGGGCCAACGATCGCCTCGGCCTGGACGCGCAAGCCGTGGTGCTCACGCGCAATCCGCAAGCCTTCGCACGCACGGCGCCGCACCTGGCTGAACACCAGGCCATCGAGCTGCTGGCCGGCGATGTGCGCAGCTTCCACTTCCCACGCGGATCGTTCGCCTGCGTGATTCATGCGGCGACCGAGTCGGCGACCACGCTGAACGCCGACGACCCACTGGCGATGCTCGACACGACCATCCGCGGCACCGAGCGCGCGCTGGCGTTCGCCGGCCGATGCGGGGCCGACAAATTCCTGCTCACCAGCTCCGGCGCGGTGTACGGGCGGCAACCCGCAACGTTGACCCGTGTGCCCGAAGAATACGCCGGCGCCCCCGATCCGACGGATCCCGCCTCGGCGTACGGCGAGGGCAAGCGTGTGGCCGAGCACCTGTGTGCGCTGGCACACCGGCGGCACGGGCTTGAGACGAAAATCGCCCGGTGTTTTGCGTTCATTGGCCCCTATCTGCCGCTCGACGCCCATTTCGCGTGCGGTAATTTCCTGCGTGACGGCCTCGCGGGGGGGCCGATCCGCGTGGCGGGCGATGGGACGCCGTATCGCTCGTACCTGTACGCGGCCGACCTCGCAATCTGGCTGTGGACGATCCTGCGCGCGGCACGCCGGCTCGACCTTACAACGTCGGCTGCGATCGGGCCGTGAGCATCGGCGAATTGGCGCTGCAGATGGCCGACTACTTCGACGTGCCGGTGTCGATCGCTCGCGGGGCGGTCCCTGGAAAACTGCCCGCACGCTATGTTCCGGACGTCACGCGAGCCCGGAGCGAGCTAGGATTGTGCAGCCGCATCGGGCTTGAGGAAGCGATCGCCCGAACGAGCCGCTGGCATCGCGCCGCCGCCGAAGTGCCGGCCGCTGTCGCCTGACAGCACCGACGATCACCGGAGAACCAGCATGCAATCGACGAGTCCGCAGCCGGCCGCCCGGGCCCTGAAGCATATCAGCGTGGTCACGCCTTGTTACAACGAGGAAGGCAACGTTCGCGCGCTGGTCGAGGCCGTCAAGCAGGAGTTTGCCCGACTCGGCCGGTATACCTACGACCACATCTTCATCGACAATGCGTCGACGGACGGCACCGTCGCGGTGCTGAAGGAAATCGCCCACACCGACAAGAACGTCAAGATCATCGTCAACGCCCGGAACTTCGGACACATCCGCTCGCCCTACCACGCGCTGCTCCAGGCCGGCGGGGACGCGGTGCTTCTGATCGCCGCCGACTTTCAGGACCCGCCGGCGCTGATCGCCGACTTCCTGCACAAGTGGGAAGAGGGTTATCGCGTCGTCCTCGGCGTCAAGACCGCGGCCGAGGAGTCGCGCCTGATGTGGACGCTGCGGTCGATCTACTACAAGCTGGTGGCCCGCCTGTCCGAGGTCGAACTCCTGCAGCACGTCACCGGCTTCGGACTGTACGATCGGCGCGTCATCGAGGTGCTGCGGCAGATCGATGACCCCTATCCTTATTTCCGCGGCCTAATTGCGGACATAGGCTTCGAGTCGTACAAGATCGCCTACAAACAGCCAGGCCGTAAACGCGGCATTACCAAGAATAACTTCTACACGCTCTACGACCTGGCGATGCTCGGTATCACCAATCACTCCAAGGTGCCGCTCCGCGTCGCGACCATGAGCGGCCTCGCCATGTCCGCTCTGAGCCTGCTGATGGCGTTCGGTTACCTGGCAGCCAAGCTTATTTTCTGGGACTGGTTCACGGTCGGCACCGCGCCGATGATCATCAGCCTGTTCTTCTTTTCTTCGGTGCAGCTGTTTTTCCTGGGACTGCTCGGCGAGTACATCGGCGCCATTCACACCCAGGTTCAAAAGCGACCGCTCGTCATCGAAAGCGAGCGCGTCAATTTTGTGACCGCCCCGGCCATGGTGCCTGAAGCCGCCGAAACCCACAGCGCAGGAATCGCGGCGACCGAAAATGTTCTCGGAATTTAATGCTCGGCTCAATGCGGCATTTGCAAGGAGAAATACAACATGAAGGCTGTCATTCTCTGTGGTGGGCGTGGATTCATCGATCCCGAGAGCGGCGTGCGCATCCCGAAAGGGATGGCCATGGTCGGCGATCAACCGCTGCTCTGGCACGTGATGAAAACCATTGCGCTCGGTGGTGTGAACAAGTTTGTGCTGGCACTTGGCGAGCAGGGCGAGTCGATTCGCGACTACTTCGATCGTCGCCTGCACGCCGAGGATTGGTGTGTTGAGTGCGTCAACACGGGAACCGATGTGCAGACTGGCTCCCGGCTCGCGCAATGCCGGCAGTATCTGGGTGGAAGCCGATTCCTCCTGACCTATGCGGACTGCCTGTGCAACATCCGCGTCGACGACCTCGTTGCTTATCACGAACGGCATGGGAAAATGCTTACCGTGACCGGCGTGCAGCCCCAATGGCGATTCGGCGTGTTCCGCACGACGGGAAACGAAGTCGTCAGTTACTCTGCCAAGCCGCACCTTGTGAGCGATTGCGGCTACATAAATGGCGGCTACATGGTGATGGAGCCAACGATATTCCGCCATGTCGAGCCAGCGGCAGATTGCTGCCTCGAAGCAGATACCTTCACGCGGCTGGCGCGGGAACGCCGCGTCGCGATATACCTCCATGCCGGGTACTGGCAGGCGATCGACGGCGAGCGCGACCTGGATGCTGTCAACGCCCTGGCACTGCAGGAACGCCCCTGGCTATTCGAAACCGAGGCGTGCCATGCGTCCTGATGCGATGCTCATTTCAGCGGAAGAATGGGAAGCCCTATGATCCGAGTCGCTGATTATTTCGCGCAATTTCTTGCCGACCGGGGCGTCGAGGCGGCCTTCATGGTGGCGGGCGGCCAGATGATGCATCTTATCGATGCCATCGGCCGGGTGGACTCGGTCCGCTATTACTGCAGCCACCACGAACAGGCCAGCGCCATGGCGGCCGACGCCTACGCGCGCCTGACCGGCCACGTCGGGCTTTGCTATGCCACCGGCGGACCCGGCGGGACCAATGTGGTCACCGGCCTTGTTGGCGCCTACCAGGACTCGATCCCCGTCATTTTTCTTACGGGCCAGTGCAAGGTGCGCGATACCATTCGCGGCAACTCTCTGACAGGGCTACGGCAGATGGGCATGTTTGAAGTCGACATCGTTTCCATCGTCGACTCCGTGACGAAATATGCCGCCTTTGTCGATGTGCCCGCCGACGCACGCTACCACATGGAAAAGGCGTACCACCTGGCCACTACCGGGCGCCCCGGCCCTGTGTTGTTGGACGTGCCACTCGACGTGCAAGGTGCGATGATCGATCCAGCTGCCCTACGTGGTTTCGATCCGTTGAATGAGACGAGTGATCTGCCTATGAGCGAAGCCCTCGAAGTGATGATCGCCCTGGCCGGGGCGCGGCGGCCATTGATCCTAGCCGGCCATGGCATTCGTTGCGCCGGCGCAGTCGATACCTTCCACTCATTGGTCCACAGATTGGGCATACCGGTAGTTACGACTCAGCTTGCCAAGGATCTGCTTCCCCACACGCATCCCCTGTTCGTTGGCCATCCGGGAATCAAGGGCGACCGGGCCGCCAACCTGGCCGTTCAGGCCGCCGATGTCATTTTGGTGGTCGGTTCAAGTCTGCACATCCAGAACATCGGGTGGGAAGCCGAGCAGTTTGCGCCACGGCCCGCAAGATTCACGTCGACCCGGACGCCGCGATCCTGCGCAAGACGCACTCCATCGTGTCAGAGCAAGTGCAGTGCCCGGTCGACCGGTTCCTTACTGCAATGGCGGCGATCCCCGTCGATAATGTCTCGTCCGGACCTCTCCAGCGCGAATGGTGCAAAAAAGTCACGGGCTGGAAACAACGATTTGCCTCGAACAACGAACCGCACCGCCTTGGACCGCCAGATGGGCGAGTGAATCTGTATGAATTAGTTGACGCATTGAGCGACATCCTCACCGGCGGCGAGGTCATCCTAACAGATGCCGGGCAGCCGACCTACGTGGTGCCTCAGGCCTTACGCTTGAAGGCCGGCCAGCGCTTTCTTGCTCCAGGGTCGCTTGCCGAAATGGGGTGGGCATTGCCCGCGGCGCTGGGGGCCGCTGCCGCTGAGCCTGATCGGGTCATCGTGTCGATCATCGGTGACGGCTCCCTGCAAACGAATATCCATGAGCTGCAAACGCTCCGGCATAACGGCTTCAATGTCAAGCTCGTTGTGATCAATAACGGGGGTTATGCATCTATTCGGGGAACGCAGCAGCGGTTCTTTGACGGTCACCACATCGGCTCGACACCGGACAGCGGAGTGTCCATGCCCGACCTGGCGAAGCTCGCTGCGGCATATGGCTTGCCATACATCGGCTGCCGCTGTCGTGCGACGCTGCGCGAATCGCTGGCTGGGGCATTCGCGCTCCAAGGTCCGGTGGTGCTTGAGGTCTATTGCCAGTTCGATCAGGAAATAATCCCAATCGTGGCTTCCAGACGACTTCCCGACGGCCGCATGGCCTCTGCCGCCCTCCACCAAATGTCACCGCAGCTACCGGACGAGGAACTAGCGACTTCTTCACCGCTTCTGCCTGTTCTTGCGCATCGAGGAAATAATGGCTCCCTGTGCAATCTTGATCACCGGCGGTGATGCCAAGTACTTTCCCCTGGCGCAAGGGACAGTAGCGTCCATTCGCGATAAGCCGCAAAGTCGCGAGGTCTGCCTCGCCTTTCTCGACCTCGGTTGCACCCCCGAGCAGCTTGCGTGGCTCGAAGAACACGTGGATGTTATCAAGACGGCACATTGGGAGTTCTCGTTCGCGGGCCGGGAGGCAATTCCGCAATACTTGAAAGGTTTATTCGTCCGGCCGTTCTTGCAGCAATACTTTCCCGGCTTCGATGTATACGTGTGGATTGACGGCGACGCCTGGGTCCAGGACTGGAGTGCAATCGATCTGCTCGTGCGCGGCGCAAGTCGCCGCGGCCTGGCGATCGTGCCGGAAGTGGACCGAGGTAGCCACTTGCAATATGGCGGTCTGCCGGCGTACTGGGATCTCTGCTACCGGCAATACGAAAGTTCCTTCGGCAAAGAAGTTGCCCGAGAGCTCCACAGCCACGCGCTGCTGAACGCGGGTGTGTTCGCGCTTGCCGCGAGCGCCCCACATTGGGATGCATGGGCGCGACAACTATTCATCGGCGTACGGCAAGGTAGCAACCTTTATACGGATCAATGTGCGTTGAACGTGATCGTGTATAAACACGGCCTTTTCGATCGCACCGAAATGCTCCCGGCATGGTGCAACTGGCCGTGTCATATTGGCCTGCCCGCGTGGGACAAGGCCGAACGCCGCCTTGTCGAACCCTATCTTCCGCATACGCCGTTAGGCATCGTTCACCTGACGGGGGATACCAAGCCTGACCACATGGACGTTTCTACAACCGACCTGGATCGAGCACGGGTAAGCGTGCGCTACAATCCCCCGGGTGAGCAGGCGTTTTGCCAGGGCATGGTGGTTCGGCAGGAGGACGCGGGGCTCCAGTCAACTGCCGCTCTACCGGCGTGAGGGCTACCCTGATGGTCAAGAAGATCGGTTACGTAGTAATTACCAGCGGCACGCTCGCTGGGCTGGCATTGTATGTCTGGTTGCATCGCGATGAAGTTGGATCGATCGCGCTGGTGTCGCCCGCGGCCCTCGGTCTCTGTGCCGGCGCGATGCTTGGCAGCTTGCTGGCGGCGGGGCCTCTTTTCTATTTGATGATCAACAAGCTACAACGTTGTGTTGGTTTGCTGGAATGCGTTTCACTCTCCATCTTGACGACTGCCGTCAACACGGTGGTGCCATTTCAAGGAGGCGCCGGCGTTCGCGCGATGTATTTGAAGCAGCGCCATGGACTGAACTATTGCGATTTCCTGGCGACACTCTACGGCTACCAGGTGTTGCGGGTATTGCTGTGTACATTCGGCGCGGCTGTTTCCGTGTTGTGGATGGCCCTTGGGGAGAACCGCGAAGGACTCGCGCCGATTGCGGCCGGCGTACTGCTTTGTCTCGCGGTGGCCGTTGCCGCCTGTTGTCTGCCGCGCGTGCCAGCGACACGACACTGGTTGGTGAATCGTCTGGCCGCATTCACCCAGGGCTGGCACACGCTGCGTGCCGAACCGCGGCTGCTGGCGAGCATGGTCGGTCTGGTCGCGCTGCAACTGGCGGTCGAGGTGCTGTCGTTTTGGGCGGCCTGCGCGACGATCGGCGCACCGCTTGGCGCCGCGGAAGCCATTGCGATCAGCTCCCTTGGCATTGTGACATCCATCGTTGGGCTGACGCCGAGCGGCCTCGGGTTGTATGAGGCGATGGTCGCATTCGCGAGCTCCGCGGTGGCCCTCAACCCTGTATCCAATGTGATGGCGGCACTGATCATGCGCCTGGTGCTGTTGGCCGTGCTGGCGATTCTGACGCCCCTGTCCATTTGTCAGCTTTCTCGAGGTTGGAATCGTCCGGCGGCGCCATTGCCGCAATCCATATAGTTCGCGCCCCAACGGAAAAAGTGTTCTACATTTTGGTGTGCAGCGCGCGGCTGGGGCCCCCGCTGTACGGCGCCCTGGAGCGAATCCTGCCTATGCGTTCCGCTTTCCTTCCCGGGTTCGACAAGGCCGTCGCTCAGGTGTGCGCGGTGGTGGACCGTCCCTGGAGCCTATTTTTCGCTCTCTTGGCCGTGAACGCCGTCGCCCTGCCTTACCGGGGCATCGTTCACGACAGCGAACTCTACGCCGTCCAGGTGATGAACCGCGTCGAGAACGGCGTCTACGCCGACGACCTCTTCTTCTGCTACGGCTCCCAGGACAGGTACTCCGTATTCTCCATCGCGGTCGCCCCGCTGGTCTGCCTCGTCGGAGTACAAGCCGCCTTCTTCGTGCTCTACCTCGTCTTCAACTCGCTGCTAATGTTGGCCGCGCAACGATTGTTGATGACGCTGTTCAAGGACCGTGTCGTCATTGCGCTATCGTTGCTGGTGCTCGCCACGACGCCGCTTTGCTACACGGCCTTTGGGTGCCTTGTCGTCAATGAGAGTTTTGTCACGCCGCGCATCCTGGCGGTCGCCCTCACGGTATTCGCCATCGATCAAGTGCTCACGAGGCGGTACATCACGGGTGTGCTGCTTCTCGCTGTCGCCAGCCTCATGCACCCGCTGATGGCGTTCGGCGGCGTCATGGCGTGTGCCGGCTACTGGGCGGTCGAGCGGTTCGGGTGGCGACGGACATTGTTCGTCTGCGCGGACGTTGCGGCAATGGCCGCGGCCCTGCTTGCGTACCGCACGCTTGCGACGTGGTTGTTTGGCACACTGGATGATGAGTGGCGTGACTACGCGCGCCGCGCCGTCCCCATGAACTTCCCCTCGGAATGGTCGTTTCACGACTGGCTGCACCTTAGCGCCGGCCTGGCCTTCGCCTGTTTGCTTGGCCTGTCCCCGGGTCGCACGGCGGAGGACACGCGACTTGCCCGCTTCGCGCTCGTGATCGCGGCGGCGTCGGCCATGGCTGCGGTCGCCACAATCGTGGCCGCCTGGCTGCCGTATGCCCTACCGGTGCAGCTCCAGTTCTACCGGGCCTTGTGGCTGCTGCGCCTGCTGCAGGCGCCGTTCGGCCTCCAGCTGGCGGCGAACCTGTGGCGACAGCCGGACGGCCGCGGCCAGCTGGCGGCCGTCGGCGTCGCCGCCTACTTCGCCGCGGTGTACTTCGTCCCCCTGGAAATCGGCATTATGGCTTTTGCCGCGGTGGCAACAGCCCAGTTTTACTACCGGGCGTTTTCCCCGGCTCCGCGCAGGCCGGACTGGCTGCCGCGGAGCCTGCTGGCGGGAATCGTCGTCGGTGCCGCGCTCTGGGCGCTTTGCGCTGCTGCGCGCTGGTGGAGCTGGCGAACGATCTGTTCCAGGTCGTCAACCCAATGCAGTACGCTGCCGCGCTGTTGGGCTGTCTGGGCCTCATGGGCTGGGCAGCCGTCGGCTGGGCGGCGGTCCTTCTGGGCGCCCGGCTTTTCGGCCTGGGCCGGCGCTTTGGCGCGGTCGCCGCCGGCGCCTACCTGGCGTTGCAGACGGGGGCATTGATCATGCTCAACGCATGGGAGGTGCCCGCAAGGCCCACGAGCGACCTCCAGTTCGTCGGGCGCTCCTGCAGGAACAGCGCGCAGGCCGGCGGCCGGCTTCCCACCGTCTACTGCTCGGTCGGCGAGGCGGGCGACGTGTGGTTGATCGTCCGCGCCCAGAGCTACTTCACTCGCCAGCAAATCTGCGGCAACCTGTTCTTCCGCGAGACGGCCCTCGAAGGCCAGCGCCGCGCCCGGCTACTGCGACGCTTCGAGCAGGAGCGCACGCGATGCTACGTGACGCTCTGGCCGGACGCGGTGAAGCGGAACCAGGAGGAACTGTTCGAGGCCCCGCTGGACGAGGCACCGCCGACGCTGGACGATCTGGCGGCGGTATGCCAGGAAGAGGGCGTCGATTACGTGGCAGTGCCGGAGGCCTTCGACGTGCCCTGCGCTGCCAGCAATGGCCGCATCTACATTTACGATTGCCGAAGGGTCCGGGCCGCGTTGGGCCACCCGTCCACCGCTACCGCCGCTCGTCTTACACTGCAGAGGCGCCGGGCGCTCCCGTCGCTGCGGCACAGCGGTGAAGCGCCACGAGCGACTTCCAGCTCGTCTTGCTCGCGTCCGCGGTTTTGACATATAGTTGAGTCGCCCACGAGGTCGCCGTTCGCCGTTTTGGCTGCGCCGCGCTACGATTGCCCGGGCCTTGAGCCGTGGAGTGTACATATGTCTGCTGTCCGTCAACTACGCCAATGGGTCACGGCCCCGGTCGAAAGCACGCTGCTGCAGGTCCCGCGGGCGCTGGTCGTCTCGGTGCTCGCGCTGGTGCTCAACGTCGGCCTCTATGAGCTATTCATCCGCCAGCTGGCGGTGCCGGTGGTGCCGGCCGCCATCGTCGGCTACCTCGCGGGCGGCATCGTGCAGTATGTGCTGTGCAGCCTGTGGGTCTTTCCGGCGTCGCCGAGCAACATCGCCGTGGGCTTCGTCGCCTTTACGGTTCTTTCCCTGGTGGGGCTGGGGATCACGTGCGCCGTCGTGTATGTCGTCCACGACCTGGTGCACGTCAACGAATTCCTGGCGAAGATCGCCGCGGTGGGAGTGGCATTCACCTGGAACTTCCTGAGCCGCAAGTTCCTGCTATTTCGCCGCCCCACGCCGCGGGGTGAGTCTTCGAACCCCGCGGGTACCGCCCAGCCCGCGGGGGCCTCGGCGTAATGTCTGTTTACGTTAGCGATCCCCCACAGCGAGCGAGCGCTAAACGTAAACAGAAAGATGCACGCGCGCGTTTTGCGACCTATGGTTGACTCGAACCGCACAGCTAACCGAAAGGACGCTGCAGCATGTCCCAGTGCAACTCCGTCGCGATCATCGGCGCCGGTCCCGCCGGCCTGACCGCCGGCTACCTGCTCAGCAAGGACAACGTCCCCGTCACCATCCTCGAAGCCGATCCCGAATACGTCGGCGGCATCGCCCGCACCGCGAAGTACAAGGGCTACCACTTCGACATCGGCGGCCATCGCTTCTTCTCGAAATCGAAGGAAGTCGAGGACCTCTGGTCCGAACTGCTGCCCGACGATATGCTCGATCGGCCCCGCTCGTCGCGCATCTTCTACAACAATCGGTTCTTCGCCTACCCCCTGAAGGCCGGCGAGGCGCTCTGGAAGCTCGGCATCGTCGAATCGACGCGCTGCATGCTGTCGTACTTCAAGGCCCGGCTTTTCCCGACCCCGAATCCGCGCAGCTTCGAGGACTGGGTCAGCAACCAGTTCGGCAAACGACTCTTCAACATCTTCTTCAAGACCTACACCGAAAAGGTGTGGGGCATGAGCTGCAAGGAAATCTCCGCGGACTGGGCCGCCCAGCGCATCAAGGGCCTGTCGCTCTGGTCGGCGGTCTGGAACGCGCTGTTCAAGCCGAAGACCCCGGCGGCCGGCCAGGACAAGAGCAAGGTCATCAAGACGCTGATCGACACCTTCCGCTATCCGCGCCGCGGCCCCGGCATGATGTGGGAGGCCGCCGCCCACCGTATCCAGGAATTGGGCGGCGATCTCGCGATGGGCATGAAGGTCGTCGGCTGCCATTACGACCGCGACAGCGCCCTCTGGACGGTCACCTACGAGGATCAACAGAAGCACCGCAACCAGATCGAATGCCGTCACGTCATCTCATCGGCGCCGATGCGGCAGCTGGTCAATGGCATCACGCCGCGCATGCCCGAGCACGTGGTCCAGGCCGCCGATTCGCTCAAGTACCGCGACTTCCTGACGGTGGTCCTGATGCTCAAGGAGCGCAACGCCTTCGACGACAACTGGATCTACATCCACGACCCAAGCGTGAAGGTCGGCCGCATCCAGAACTTCAAGTCGTGGTCACCCGAGATGGTGCCCGATCCGTCGATGACCTGCTACGGCCTGGAGTACTTCTGCTTCGAGGGCGACGGCCTGTGGACCTCGTCTGACGCCGACCTGATCGAGCAGGCGAAGCAGGAGCTGGCGCAGATCGGCCTGGCGCAGCCCGAGGACGTGGTCGACGGCTGCGTGGTGCGCCAGCCCAAGGCGTACCCGGTCTACGACGATGAGTATGCCCGACACGTCAACACGATCCGCGAGGAGCTGGAGACGAACTATCCGAACCTGCACCTTGTCGGCCGCAACGGCATGCACAAGTACAACAACCAGGACCACGCGATGATGACGGCGATGCTGTGCGCGAAGAACATCGTGGCCGGCGCGGCGCTGTTCGATCTGTGGCAGGTGAACCAGGACGCCGAGTATCACGAGGCCGGCAAGGCGGGCGAGCAGGTGGGCGCGACCGGCCTGCGTCTGGTGCCGCAACGCCTCAACGCCGAGCCGCAGGAGGCGGCAACCTCGTCGTGACGGCATTTGGAGTGCGGCGCTTTGACGCCGCTTTTGCTTTTTTCCGTAGGTACCGTGCAAAGAAAAAACCAATGCGGCGTGAAAGCGCCGCACTCCAAATGGTCGAACGCGCCGGTAGTCTTCCATGACCGATTCGGCGAAGGACACGCGCCCCGGCTGGCTGCTGTCGCCCCTGGCGCTCGGCCTGTGGCTCGGCGTCGCCTTCGGCTATCTCTACGTTGAGCTGATCAGCCAGCCGTCGCCGGAGGCCGTCGAGCGCCGCCGCGGTTTCCTCAACCAGATCCTGAATCGCGAAGTCAAATCCGACTATCTCTACGCGACCTATGTGCTGGCCAACGTCCAGCGCCTCCTCGTCGACCACACGCCGCTGACCGACAGCCGCTGCTTCGCGCTGATCGACTTCACCGGCGTCGTGTTCCTGTTCGGCTGCGCGGGCTGGTTCCTCCGCGTGTCGTGTGCGGACTTGCCGAGCCGGCTAGGCGGCCTGCTGTGGCTCGGCGGCACCAGTCCGCTGCTGCTGTACCGGCACCATTTCTATCATCCGTCGGACTTCTACGGGACCGGGCTGATGTTCTTCATCCTGCTCGCCGCGCAGCGCGGGCAGTTCGTCCGTCTGGCGGTGCTCTGCCTGGTCTCCGGCATGCTGTGGGAGAAAACGCTGTTCGTGCCGTTTCTCTATTTGCTGTGGGAATCGAGCCGCGCGGACGTTGGCAAGGCGATTTTGCCGCGCTGCCGGCGCTCGCCACAACGCTTTCATGTTTCGCCTTCTGGCGGTTGGTGTTCCCGGAAGCCGAGCGCGTCTACGCGCATGAGACGTGGGGAGACTTCGTGCACACGCTGCCGCTGGCCGCCGTCGAATGGCTGGTGTGGGTCGGGCCGATTGGCGCGGTGCTCGGCGACATCGTGATCGCGCGCCGCCGCATCGATCGCTTCTGGCTGTGCTGGCTACTTTACCTACCGCTGCTCGTCGGCGTCATCGTGGCGGTGCGCGGTCAGATTCGCGAATTGCGAAGCTTCTGGATTTGCCAGCCGATCCTGGTCGGGCTCGTTGCGAGCTGGGTGTCGGTGCGCGTTGCAGAACCCCGCAGGCTCGAAGACTCGCCAACGGGCTTGGAGTCATGATTACATGCGACGTCCCAGCGCCTGCGCTACCTTGCGGCAGTCGGCCATCATCTGCAGGAACGCTTTGGGCGTCAGCGATTGGTAGCCGTCGCTGACCGCCTTCTCCGGATCGGGATGCACCTCGACGATCAGGCCGTCGGCGCCGGCGGCGATGGCGGCGACGGCCATCGGCGCGACCAGGCTCGCCTTGCCGGTGCCGTGGCTGGGGTCGACCACGATCGGCAGGTGCGTCGTTTGCCGCAGGTACGGGACCGACGCGAGCGGCAGCGTGAAGCGTGTGTGGTCCTCGAACGTGCGGATGCCGCGCTCGCACAGCATGACGCTGCGTGGTTGCCGGTCTTGAGGATGTACTCGGCCGCCAGCAGGAACTCGTCCATCGTCGCCGCCGGGCCGCGCTTCAGCAGCACCGGCACGCCGCTTTCGCCGACCGCTTCCAGCAGGGGATAGTTCTGCATGTTGCGGGCGCCGACCTGCAGCACGTCGGCGTAGCGCGCGACCAGGGCGACGTGCTCGGGAGCCATGACCTCGGTGACGACGGCCAGGCCGGTTTCGTCGCGGGCCAGGGCGAGCAATTCGAGCCCCTTCTCCTTCATGCCCTGGAAGCTGTACGGGCTGGTGCGCGGCTTGAACGCGCCGCCGCGCAGGCCGGCCGCCCCGGCTTCCTTGACGACCTGGGCAGTCTCCAGGATCTGCTCACGGCTCTCCACCGAGCATGGCCCGGCGATGACGCCGATGTGGCCGGCGCCGGCCTTGAGGCCGAGCACCTCGACGCAGGTCGGATCCTGCTTGACTTCCGTACTGGCCATTTTGTAGGGAGCGAGGATGGGCACCACCTTCTCGACTCCTTCGCCGGTTTCGAGCGCCTGCTTGGCCCCGTCGCGCTTTTCGCCCAGGGCGGCGACGACGGTGCGATCGGTGCCGACGATGACATGGCTGCGCAGGCCGAGCCCGTGAACCAGGTCGATGACATGCTCGACCTGTTTCGGCGTGGCGCCGGGTTTCATGACGACGATCATGGGACAACTCCCGAGCATGAATGTCCCCGCCGATACAACCGGCAGGGCGGCGGGGAAACAACCGCGTTTACGTTTAGCGTTCGCAGGCAGCCTACGAACGCTAAACGTAAACCGCAAGCGAGAGGAGCCCCGGCGAGATACGCGCCGGGGCTCCTTACGAAGAATTGTGGCTGCACCCGACGGGCAGCCCGTCGGCTGCGTCAGCGCAGCCACCTCTGGTTACCACTACACACTAGACCACCTCCTTTCGCTAGAGACGCCCTGCGCCGGTCGGCAACCAACACAACCGCCCGCAGGCTCTAGTCCATCGCGCCACGGTAGCGCGACCCAACTTCCCAATTCTAGACACCCCGCCGAAACAGGTCAAGCAGTTTAGACCGCATAACCGCCCAAAACATTGAACCACGGATCACACGGATGGCACGGATAAAGGCAATTCTTATCCGTGCCATCTGTGTGATCCGTGGTTCAGTTTCTTACGCGATTCTAGGTGGTTTGCTGCCCGCCAAACCTTCGTACGAGTCTCCATGACCTCGATGGGCACGGCGAGCACGACCGTGTTGGACGCGGTCGGTCCCAGGCCGTCGATCGTTTGCAGCGTGCGCAACTGCATGGCGCCCGGGCTGGCGGCCATGGTCGCGGCGGCCTCGGCCAGGTTCGTGGCGGCGAGCTTGTCCCCCTCGGCCTTGGTGATCGTGGCCCGCTTCTCGCGCTCGGCGGCGGCCTGCCGCGAGATCATCTTTTTCAGCTCCTCCGGCATGTCGATGTCCTGCAGGCGAATGCCCGTCACTTCCAGTCCCCACGCCTGGGCGTCCTTCTCCACCACGTCCTGGATCATCTTGCCGATGCGTTCCCGCTCCGCGAGCACCTCGTCGAGGGTCATGCCGCCGACCACGTCGCGCAGGGCGGTCTGGGCGAGCTGGCTCACCGCGAACAGGTAATCGTGCACCTTCATCACCGCGTCCTCGACCTTGACCACCTTGAAGAACAGGACGCCGTTGATCGCCACCGGCACGTTATCGCGAGTGATGACCTCCTGCCGGCGGATGTCCTCGGTTTGCACGCGCATGTCGATGATGCGCACG
Organism: uncultured Gemmataceae bacterium; assembly: GCA_963834865.1. GTDB lineage: Bacteria > Planctomycetota > Planctomycetia > Gemmatales > Gemmataceae > CAWIDK01. Next base: position 62,390 of record CAWIDK010000003.1, on the reverse strand, counting down.
CGCTCGACGATCGGGGTCAGGAAGAACAGACCCGGCCCGCGAATGCCGGTGAAGCTGCCGACGCGCAGGACAATCCCGCGCTCCCACTGGTTGGCCACCTTGATGGACGCGGCGATCAGGCCGGACAGGACAACCCCGGCCGCGACGACCAGCGCGCCCGCCACCGGGTAATAAGCGCCGACGAGAAACGCGAGCGCCACGGTGACGACAAGCAATATCGCGAACACGGCAAAAGGCAGGAAATTGGGCATGCCGGTTTGCGCGTCCCGCAGCGCGCGCCCGCTTGCTGAGCCGACGACATGGGAGGGCCTCCGCTGAGCTGACAACGATTGTGGAATGGTCAATCCCTGTGATTGTAGCCGCATTCGTGAGAATGCGGGCGATCACCCGCATTCTCACGAATGCGGCTACCCCAAAATCAAGGCTTGGCGAGGCACTTGCCACGACCCCCCTCCTCAATCGACTCCGAAGAATATCGGAAAAAGATCCGCGCTTACCTTGAAATCCCACATCGCAGGGATAAGATCCCCGCGTGTCCTTTCGTCCTTGCCCCACCTCTCCCGGGGATCCCCATGCTCCAGCACATCCTTCGCTCCCTCCGCGGTTCCTTTGCGCGCCCCGTGCGCCCCATCACCCGACGCCAGCCCGCACTGGCGGTTGAATGGCTCGAAACCCGTACGGTGCCGGCCAGCTACACATGGAGCGGGGGCGGCCTCGACGATTTAGTCAGCGACGCCCAGAACTGGACCCCCAATAGGGTTGCGCCATTGGCTGCGGATACCCTTATCTTTAACGACACCAGCAGCAAACCCGCCGAGTTCGACGCGGCGGCTGGCGGGACCATAGCGTCGCTACTGATCCAGAACGGCTATGCGGGCACGATCCAGCTCGACGGCTCGCTCACGGTGACGACTTACCTCCTCCAGGCCACCAGCACCATCAATGCCGGCACCGACGGCGGCGGTGGCGGCGGCGGTGGCGGCGGCGGTCTCGGCGGCGGCGGCGGTGGTCTGGGCGGCGGTAGCGGCGGTAGCGGCGGCGGCGGCGGCGGCGGTAGCGGCGGCACGTCCGCCACGATCGAAATCGCTTCGGGCGCCACCTACGACTGGTTGGGCGGCAACTTGTCGGGCGCCGGCACCCTGCAGATTGATCCGGGTGCGACGCTGAACATGGCGAGCGCCTGGTCAACAGATCTGCCGGACTCCGGCCTGAACATCCTCAATAACGGCACCGTCAACTGGAGTGCCGGCAACTTCAACGGCGTGGGCGTCACCTTCACCAACAACGGCACGTTTAACGCGGGCGGCAATGTGTTGTGGACCGACCTGATGCCGACCGCCTCGATCCAGAATAACATGGGCGGCGCAGTCAATGTCGTGGCCGCCCCGACGGTCGAAATTCAGGTGCCGTTCTACACCGTCAGCAATGTGAACGTGTACACGGGAACGCTGCAGTTGGACGCGGGTGGCCAGCTCGGCGGGAACATGAGCATCGCAGGCGCCGGCGCCGTTCTTCTCAATAACGGCACATTCCAGGCGCTGGATGGCCTGCAGGCGCAGGGCCAGGGCCGCTCATCATCGGTGGCGCGACCGGCGTTCCAAACCTTGACGTTGCCGCCGGTCCCGACGGGACGACCGAGGCGCAGGTCAGGCTTCGCCCAATGGGCACGATCACCGGGCCAGGCACGCTGTACGTGACCGCCCGCATGGTGTGGAGTGGCGGCACGATGTCCGGCGCCGGCACCACCTGGATCACCGCGCCGGCGCACATGGTCGTCGTGTCCTCGACCACCCTCACCATGGACGGCCGGACGCTTCAGAATTCAGGAACGGTTTCGTGGCGGGGCGCGAACGCAATGTCCCAAACCTGGGATCTTCAGAATGGCGCAACCATCGTGAATGGCGGCATTTTTCAAATCGTCACCGACGTGGGATTTGAATCCATTATGGCCGAAGGGAATCAAATGAGCTTAAGCGGGGGTTTCGACAATACGATCTCCGGGACAGTCATACAATCCGGGTTCGGGGACGGGGCCCAAATACAACTCAACACCTTCACCAACAACGGGGTAGTGCAGGTTGACAGCGGCGAGCTGCTCTTGGGTGGCCCACCACCATTTAGCGAAAATACGTATAAAGTAGATAGCGCGGGAACTTTCGTAGCTGCCGACGATACAAGCGTCGTATTTGAAACGGTACAACTCACCTTTCATAATCCAATCAACGACCAAGGCGACAGGGTCCTTACTGGTGCCGGGTGGTATCTGGCCCAGGGTAGCACCGTAGCAGTGGACGCGGGAGTAACTGTGGGTGCAGACAACTTCCAGCTTGTTTCCGGCACCCTAAGCGGGCCGGGAACCTTTGAGGCGCACGATTTCGTCTGGTCAGACGGAACGATGACGGGGGGGACGACGCTCGTGGCGGCCGGCGATTACCTATCCATCCAGGCACCCACCCCCACTATCAGCGGCTGTACCCTGCAGGATTCCGGTTACGTAGCTTGGCAGGCGACAGCCGGTAACATTGCACTTGGGCCTAACGGTTGGATCAACATCGTTGGCGGCACATTCGACGCGTTCACCGATGCCACGATCTTAAACGCGAACGCCATGATGCCGAGCCTTGGAGTTACCGTCGGCTACGGAGGCCTTCTGCGTGCCTACGGCTCGGTGAGCGGCGGCCTGGTTGCCTTCGAAGTTAATGTTGTCGTCAACGCGGGCGGGTCCATCTACGCGACGGCTGATACCTATTTCACGGCCCAATTAGTGAGCACGCTTGCGTCGATTCAGGTAGCCAATACCAGTTTCGTCGGAGGATTCGTGAATAACGGCAGCTACCTCGAGGTCGATGGTACAACTTGGTGTGGTGCCGACTTCCAAAATAATGGTGGGCAGGTTTACCTATTTGGGGGCGCCAGCGTCGCTGGGAATCTCAATAATAATTCGGGCGGTCTGCTTCAAGCGACCAGTGACCTGACGGTTTCTGGCACTGTCAATAATAGCGGTAGCACTTTACAAGTGGGTGGCAACGGGAACTTCGGCGGCGCCTTCACGAATACCGGTAGCACTTTACAAGTGAGTGGCGACGGCAACTTCGGCGCTGGCTTCAGCCAGACCGGGGCAAACGCCATGTGCCAGCTTGCCGGCGGCACGTACCAGTTCACTAACACTTCCGCCTCACTCGGCGGGATGTTCATTATGATGGGCGGTACGATGATCAATTTTGGCGGGCTCACATCTGCCACGTCGCAGAATACCACATTTGAGCTCGCCGGTAGCGTCTCGGGTGGCCTGCGTTTGAGCAACTGCACAATCTGGCTCACAGGAAATCTCTCAGTCACCAGTTGGGTTGATTTATGGGGCTGTAATATGTACCTAGGCGGTAATTCTCTGAACGTCGGTGAGGCCATGGATTGCGAAAACCTTGGCAATGTGAGAAACGCAATCTATTTCGACGGCGGGACGCTTACGACGGTGAACGGATTCTCTAACGAGGGTGACCTTTACGGTCCAGGCACTCTAAACGGGCGACCCGTTTGACCTCGGACGCACTCGTTAGTCCCCGTGGCTTCCGCAATGGATCGATGTGCCGTTCGCGCCTGCAATCAAGACCGGAGGTGCCGAATGTTATGGCGACGCTGGGGTTTCTTTGGAGGCCTTTTCCTATCCACAGTGCTACAAGCGACCGTCGCTGCGCAGCACGGAAAGAAAACGCCTATTCTCGAAGTCCCGGAGAAGCGGGTCATCGCTCTCGCGAAAGCCATTGATACGATGGCGCTGTCGCCCGATGGGGAATTGGTGGCGTGCAGCTACCATGCAGTCGTCAAGGATTTACGTGCCGTGATGGAAGGCAAACTTAACGTCATTGCGGTTTGGGACGTCAAGACCGGCGAGCGTCGGCACGTTCTAGAGGGCTTTCGCTACCGTGTCACGACGTTTGGATTCACCCGGGACGGAAAGACCTTGATCTCAGTCTCTGCCATCAAGGGGGCGGACAGCAAGCTCCGAACCCATGTTATGATGTGGGATATGGCTAACGGAAAACTATTCAAGGAGTTTGCTATGGACGTACGGGCTAGCCCTGTAGCGCTGCTGCCCGACGCCATGCTGTTGTTGACCTTAACGCCTGACCCGGCTTCGCTAGGCCCAGGAAAGCGTCTCTCCATGCAAATGGCTCAGGTATGGGACCTGCGGACCGGGAACGCCGTCACGTTGGCCGGCCATACCGACAAGGGCGAGATTGACATGGCGGCGATTTCAGACGACGGCAAGCGCGTCGCGACCGTCGGCGCCAGCCCCCACCTGATCGTCTGGGACGTCGCGAGCGGCACGAAGCTATGGAGCTGCGATTTAGATTCGAAATACCTGTACCCCCTTGGACCGCAACTAGCGTTTTCCCGAGACGGTAAGGCCCTCGTGGTTGTCGGACCGCGTAGCGCGACTTCCGTTTTCGACAGCGCAAGCGGCGAACGCACCTGGGAGAGGCGCGGCGGTGCGTCCGATGGCATCGCTTTCTCGCCGGACGGCAAGCTAATCGCCTGTGGCCTCACAGGAAGCGGCGTCAGCCTTTGGTCAGTCGAGAAGCGCGAGGTCGTTGCCCATTTGGTAGCTAGCGGCGACCGTGACACGAGTGGTCCAGTGGTATTTTCTCAGGACGGCCGATTCGTCTTCGCGAAGGGCCCCCCCGGAAGCGTCCGGGTGTGGCAACTGCCGAAATTGGAGCCGTGAAAGCGGCACCGACCGGACAAGCCGGCACGGGTCGGCCCCCACCCGCGCTAGCCGACGGTTACGGCTGTGACGTGCGCGTGTTCATGGTGAGGTGGGTCACGACGACGCGAATCGCATCGTAATCGTATTTCTCGCCGAGCTTGATGAAGATCGGCTTGAGTCGCTCGGTGCCGACCGCGCGGGCGGCTTGGGCGATCACGTCGTAGCTCGTCCGCTCAATCCAGCAATGTACGGACGCCGGCTTCTCGGCGCGGATGAATTCGCACAGGTAATCGAACACCGTCGCCCGCGTTCGCTTCATCTGGTGCATCACGTCCTCGACCAACGTCCCCGTCCGAAACAGCGAGAACGCCAGCGTGAGTGCCGGGGTCATTGCCCGCGGTTTGGGCGGAGCGGGTGGCGGCAGCGGGGCGACCACGTTGGTCGGCAAACCGTGCGCGGCGCAGTGCGCCTTGATCAGCGCCAGCACCGGCTCGCCGAATTCCCGCAGCTTCGCCTCGCCGATGCCGTACACCAGGCGCAGCGCCTCGAGCGTGGTCGGCCGGGTGCGGGCCAGCTCGCGCAGGGTCGCGTCGCTGAAGATGATGTACGCCGGCTTCTGGGCTTCACGCGCCGCTCGCCGCGCCATGCCCGCAGCGCCTCGAACAGGTCCCTGTCCACGCCTTCCCACGAGGTGGCCGCCGCCGGCAACGTCTTCGCCTTCTCGCCCTTCTGCCGGCGCACGAGCTGGATGAGCGAAACCTCGCGCTGCTTCTTCATCACCGGCCACGACGCGTCGGTCAGCTTCAGGATCGGGTATTCGGCGCCCTCTTGCCGCAGCACGCCCTGGCCGATGAGCTGGAAAATCCAGTCGCGCAGCACCGGCTTGGCGTGCTCCCTGAGCAGGCCGTAGGTGCTGAGCTGGTCGTGCTTGAGGTTGCGAATGCGCTCGGTGTTCTCGCCACGCAGCACGCCGATCACGTGACTGATGCCGAAACGCTCCTGCACCCGCGCGACGCATGACAGGATCTTCTGAGCGATCACCGTGCAATCGGGAACGCGCTCCGCATCGCCCAGGCAGATGTCGCAGGCGCCGCATCCGGTACCGGCAAGCGTTTGCCCGAAGTGCTGCACCAGCGCCCGGTGCCGGCAGACGGCGCCGCGCGCGTAGCGGTCCATGTCATTGAGATGCTTGATCGCGTTGGGCAGGAAGTCCGGCGCGACCTCGTTTTCCTGTGCCGACTTCTCGAAGATGTTCTTCCAGGTCATGCAATCCGCGCCGGAATAGAGCAGCACGCACTCCGCTTCCAGCCCGTCACGGCCGGCCCGGCCCGTCTCCTGCTGGTAATGCTCGATCGACTTGGGCATCGCGGTGTGGAGCACGAAGCGGATGTTCGAGCGATCGATGCCCATGCCGAACGCGACCGTCGCCACGATCAGGTCGCAGCGCTCCTCGGCGAACTCCTCCTGCACGCGCCGCCGATCGTCGCCGGCCATGCCCGCGTGATACGCCTGCGATTTGTGGCCGAGCCCTTGCAGCATTGCATTGACGTCGTCAACGTCCCGGCGGCGCAGGCAGTAAATGATGCCCGCTTCGCCCGGATGCCCTTCGATCACCTCGCGCACCTGCTTGCCGAGGTCGATGCGCGGCAACACGCGATAGGTCAGGTTGGCGCGATCGAAGTTGCCGACCAGCATCAACGGCTCGCGCAGGCCGAGCTCGGCGCAGATGTCGCGCCGCACCTGTTCGGTCGCCGTCGCGGTGTAGGCGTGGACGGTCGAGCCGGGGAACATCTCCTTGATCTTGCCGAGCTGGCGATATTCGGGGCGAAAATCGTGGCCCCAGTGGCTGATGCAATGGGCCTCGTCGATCGCGAACGTCTTCACGTCGATCGAGCGGATCAGGTTGCAGAACTCCGGCACCGTCAGCCGTTCAGGCGAGACGAACAGCAGCCGGACCGCGCCGTCGCGCACGTCCATTTCATAGGCGAAGCGCTCCTGCGGCGAAAGCGAGCTGTCGATCTGCACCGCCGGCACGCCGCACGCCTGCAAGCCGTCAACCTGGTCCTTCATCAGCGCGATTAACGGCGAGACGACGACGGTGGTGCGTCCGGTCAGCACCGCCGGGGCCTGATAGCAAAGCGATTTGCCGCCGCCGGTCGGCATCACGACGACGGAATCGCGGCCGTCCAGCACCGCCCGCATCGCCTCATCCTGCAGCGGGCGCAGCGAGCGGAAGCCCCAGTGCTGCTGGATGAGCTGTTGCAGCTGTTGCATGGTCGCGGGGGTGACGGGCATCGTACCAATCCCTGTCGCAGGAGGCCTCAAACTTCCGAAGTCTCGGAGACTTCGGAAGTTTTCAAGCGAGCTTCAATGCGGCCGGCCGAAGATGTAATACGCCACGCACAGCGCCGCGAGCACGGCCGCACCGGGGTGGATCTCACGCCAGCGGAACGTGGCCAGCTTGAGCAGCGGGTGCACGATCAGGCCCGCCGTCAGCCCGTTCGCGATGTTGTAGGTAAACACCATCATCACGACGCTGATGACCGCGGGGGCCAGCTCGGTGAAGTCATCCACGTTGAGCTGGCGAGCCGACGCGAACATCAGCACGCCGACCAGCATCAGCGCCGGACCGTAAGCGTACTTCAATTGTTGCAAGGGCTCCAGCAAAGGCAAGAAAAATAGGGCGACGGCGAACAGAAGTCCCGTGATGACGGCGGCGAGCCCGGTGCGCGCCCCTTCGCGGATGCCGGTCGCCGACTCGATGAACGCGCCGCTGGTCGACGTGCCGACCAGCGCCGCGAAGATGCACGCGATCGAATCGACCAGCATCGGCTTTTGCAAATCGGGCAGGTTGCCGTCCTTGTCGAGCATGTTTCCCGCCGAGCCGAGCGCATAGAGCGTCCCCAATGTATCGAGAAAGCTCATCAGGAACAAAGTCAGCAGGATTGGGAAGAATTCGACCTGCAGCGCGCCGCGGATATCGAGCTGAAACGCGACCTCCTCCAGGCCGTATGTCCAGGGCCAGGCGAAAACGCCGGCCGGAGCCGCGCCCTCACCGAGGTAATAGCCGGCGGTCGCGGTTACCGCCATGCCGAGCAGCATCGCCCCGCGCAGGCCCCAGGCGGTGAGGATCGCCATCAGCGTGAAGCCGCCGATCGCGAGCAGCACGCGTGGCTGCCGAAAGTCGCCGATCTGCAACGGCACACCCGCGGGGGAGCTGACGACGATGCCCGTTTCGAAAAGGCCGATGAATAATAGGAACAGTCCGATGCCGATGGCGAAGCTATGCTTGAGATTGGGAGCGATGGCCGCGGCGAGCCAGGCGCGGGCGCCGAGCAGCGTCAGCACGAGGAAGATGACGCCGCTGACGAAGACGGCGCCGAGGGCTTTTTGCCAGGCGATCTGCATGCCGAGGCCGACGGTGAAGGCGATGAACGCGTTTTCGCCCATGTACGGCGCGACCGCGAACGGGCGGTTGGCATACAGGCCCATCAGCAGGCAGCCGAAGACGGCCGCCAACACGGTCGCCACCGTGCTCGGCCGTTGCGGCAGACTGGCGTTCGCAAGAATGGCGGGGTTGACTACAATGATGTAGGCCATCGTGGCGAATGTGGTGAGGCCGCCGAGCACTTCGGTTCGCACGCCGCTGCGATGTTCGGACAGGCGGAAGTAACGCTCCAGGACGGGAAGCATCGCACCGACCTCCGCCGCGCACGGCCGCGCGGGCCGAGGCGGAACCTCTCCCGGGCGCGGCCCGGAAACTCGAAATCCGAAGCTCGAAATCCGAAAATCAGTTCGCGATCACGGGAAGCAGTGTATTGACCCCTGGCGGAATTGCTTCGGATTTCGAGCTTCGGATTTCGGATTTTTCCGGAGTGAGGGCATCATGGAGCCGACGCGCAGCAGCAATCCGGGCGTCGAGGCGAAGCTCGGCCTGTGGGATGCCGTCAGCATCATCGTCGGCATCATCATCGGCGTGGGGATTTTCGAGACGCCGGCTGACATCTTCAAGGAAGCTCCTGGGCCGTGGGCGGCACTGGGCGTCTGGGTGATCGGCGGTCTGCTCGCTCTCATCGGCGCATTTTGCTTTGCCGAGCTCGCCACGACCTATCCGCGCTCCGGCGGTGAATACGTCTATCTCACCCGTGCCTACGGACCGCTGGTCGGCTACCTGTTCGCATGGGCGCAGCTCACGGTCATTCGCTCCGGCAGCATTGCAGCGCTCGCGTACATTTTCGCCCTCTACGCGAGCGGCCTGCTTCAGGAGGCTGGGGCCAACATCGTGCTGGTGCTGTCGCTGTCGTCGGTTGTCGTGTTGACCGCGATCAACATCCTGGGCGTGGTGCTGGGATCGACTACCCAGAACATCCTGACGCTGCTCAAGGTGCTTGGCTTGATCGCCCTCGTGGTCGTCGGCTTCGGCTGGGGCAGCGACGAGTTCAGCACGCCGCACGCCGGTGCCGGCGGTCTGGGCTGGTTCGTCGGCGCCATGATTCTCGTGCTATGGACCTATGCCGGGTGGCACGAGGCGGCCTACATCGTGGCGGAGGTGAAGAATAATCGGCGCAACATTCCGCTGGCCCTCGTGCTGGGAACCGTCACGGTCATTGTGATTTATCTGCTGGTCAACCTCGCCTATATAGCCGGCCTCGGGCTCGACGGCGCGCGGTCCGCGACCCTCGCGGCCGAGGTGGTGAGTCTCGCCTCGCCGCGGTTCGGCGCCAGGGCCATGTCCCTGTTGATCATTGTGTCCGCACTGGGCGGAATGAACGGTATGATCTTCACGACCGCGCGCATCTACTCCGAGTTCGGCAAGGATCATCGGCTGTTTTCCAAGTTGAGCCACTGGAGCCGGCGCATGGGCACGCCGGTGCGCGCACTGGTTGTTCAGGGCGTCACCAATGTCATCCTGTTGCTCGGCGTGTGGATCTGGGGCGGCAATCGCGATACCTTCGGTATGCTGATCGACTACACGGCCGCCGTGTTCTGGATCTTTTTCTTGTTGACCGGCATCGCCCTGTTCGTCCTGCGCCACAAGGATCCGGAGCTGCCGCGCCATTTCCGTGTGCCATTCTACCCAATCCTGCCCGCGATCTTTTGCGGCTGCTGCGCGTTCATGGTTCTTGGCGCGGTTCAATACAAGCCTCGGGAGTCGGTGCTCGGCCTGGGTGTTCTGCTGGTGGGACTGCCGTTCTACTTCTGGCCGCAGCGGAAGCAGCGCCAGCCCGCGGAACAGGAACTCGAACCGGTGGGGCGTTAGGCGCGCGGCAGCTGGCTGCGGCGTTTTGTGCCGCCGTCGTCGCTGCCGGGCAGCTGGCCACGCAACAGCTACCGCGGCCCCATCTCACGTTTTCACGTTTGCACGAGACACCCCTCCAACTGCAACGCGGGGAACCAGTTTCGCCGCAACACGTGAATTCGGTGGCGAATGCGTCCGCGTTTCACCATCGGGAGCACTGGCAGAGGCAGCAGAAAGTAGCCCACCGCGCGAGTGGTCGGTTACCAAGCGACGAGGAAGCGGGCGTCGGCTGTAATTTCGGTATCGTGGGAACCCGACCTCTCACATGGAGACCGTGCTGCTGAATCCGCGGCCGAGTCCCCGACCGAACGCCGGGCTTTCCCTTCTCGATTTTGCTGGTTTTACGTCCGCTCATGCGTTACCCTATCCCCGGTTCGCACTCGTGAACACGCGCCATAATTCCTGGCGCAGCCATGGCCAAAAACCGCCCGAAAAAATCGACGTTGTCGCGTGCGCAACCGAAACCTCCGCCTGCCACCGAAATCTATGAGCACCCGGACGCAACCGTTGCGCTTCGGCCCGATGCAGGGACGCAGGCGCAATTCAAGAAGCAAAAGCCGAGCCAGCGCTACCGCTACGATTCGTCCCTGTCGCCGGCGCTCGAATGGGACGGGCAGAACTCCGCGCGAACAGGGGGAGGCGCTCATCGCGGAAATCCTCGCCCTGTCCGAAAAGCTCAAGGCCGCGGTAGGTCCGGCGAGCCGAGCCGGACCGGAGGCTTCGGGTGCCGCTCGGCTCGCGGCACCTACCGCCGACTGCGCTGCGCTCGCCGACCAGCTGAACGAGGCCGTGCGCAAGCTCAAAGCCCTCGGCAAGCCCTTTCTCAACTGGGCCGGCAAGGCCGAGCGGCTTTCCTTCGACGTACCGACGTTGCCCCTGTTCGTTCACGAACGGCTCTCGACCGAGGCGATCATCCAGACGCTGCGCGGGCATCGCAAGGGCGGCGTCGTGCAAGGCTCGCTCTTCGACCTGTTCGCCGATCCGCAGCGGTCCATCGCCGATCAGGTGCTCAAGGCCTACGAATACCGCGATCAGTGGACCAACCGCATGATCCTCGGCGATTCGCTGGTCGTGATGAACTCGCTCTTGCACTTCGAAGGCCTCGGCGGCCAGGTGCAGATGATCTACATGGACCCGCCCTACGGCATCAAGTACGGCTCGAACTTCCAGCCGTTCGTCCGCCGCCGCGACGTGAAGCACAACGACGACGACGACCTGACTCGCGAGCCGGAAATGGTGCAAGCCTACCGCGACACCTGGGAGTTCGGCCTGCATTCCTATCTCACCTGCATGCGCGACCGCTTGTTGCTGTGTCGAGATCTGTTGCATTCGAGTGGCAGCGTGTTTGTGCAGATTGGTGACCAGAATGTACACTACGTCAGACAAGTAGTAGAGGAAGTATTCCACGAAGAGAATTTCATGGGCATGATTACTTTCAGAAAGAAAGGCATGCCATTGGGTGCTCAATTCTTGGAAGGCACGGTGGATTATCTTCTCTGGTTTGCCAAAGACCGCAATCACGTCAAGTACCGCAAGATATTCCAATTCAAGTCCGTAGAGGGCGACTCTCATTGGGATCGTGTAGAATTACCCGATGGGAAGCGAAGGAAGTTGACGAAGGAAGAAATCAACGACCACCGCTTACTCCCGCATGGTTCAAAGGTGTATCAGCTTCACATCCTCTATCCGGCCGGCATTAACGCGACAGGTCTGTTTGATGTCGAATTTCAGGGGAAAACCTATCGGCCGCCTTCCGGTAAGAGTTGGAAAACCAGCCCCAGTGGCATGAAGGGTCTTGTCGCCGCCAACAGGCTAGAACCATACGCCGATGGAAACACCTTGAGATATGTGCTCTTTCATTCGGATTACCCGGTTTCTCCCCTGAATAACCTCTGGCCAGACTTGGGGACTGCAACCGATACCATTTATGCCGTCCAAACGAACGTCGAAGCAATCAAGCGCTGCCTCCTCATGACCACGGACCCCGGCGATCTGGTGCTGGACCCGACGTGCGGCAGCGGGACGACGGCGTATGTCGCGGAGCAGTGGGGGCGGCGCTGGATCACGGCGGATGTCAGCCGCGTGCCGCTCGCGCTTGCCCGGCAGCGGCTGCTCACCGCCACGTTCTCCTGGTATGACCTGAAAGACGAGGAGCGCGGGCCGGCCGGCGGGTTCGTCTACCAACGCAAGCAGAACAGGAAGGGCGAGGAAGTCGGCGGGATCGTGCCGCACGTCACGCTCAAGAGCATCGCCAACAACGAGCCGCCCGCCGAGGTAGTCCTGGTCGATCGGCCGGAGAAGAATGAGAAGATCACGCGCGTGACCGGGCCGTTCACCTTCGAAGCGACGATCCCGACGGTGGGCGACTTGAACGTGGGACAGACTTCCGAAGTCTCCAAGACTTCGGAAGTCTCGCAGCCGCAGCACGACGCCAATCGCATGCTGGAGGTGCTCCGCCGCAGCCCGGTGCTGCGCCTCGACGGCAACCGCACCGTCACGCTCCACAACATCCGCCCGCCTACGAAATCGCTTTCGCTTTCGGCCGAGGCGCTGGTGAAGAACGGCGCCGACCGGCCGGTGGCGTTCGTGTTCGGCCCGGAGAACGCGGCAGTCAGCGAAAAGCTCGTCAAGCAAGCCGCGTTCGAGGCGAAGGCGAAGAGCTTCGCGCATCTTTACGTGATCGGCTTCGCCATTCAGCCGCACGCCCGGCAGCTGGTGGAGCAGTCCGAAGCGGTGATGGACATTCCCGCGACCTACGTGCAGGCGACGCCGGACTTGCTCATGGGGGACCTGCTCGAGAACATGCGGTCGAGCCAGATTTTCAGCGTGTGCGGCTTGCCGGAGGTCGAAGTGCGCAGCGCAAGAAGAACGGCAAAGGCGACGAGACGCAGTACGAAGTCGAGCTACTGGGCCTGGACGTATTCGACCCAACGTCGATGGAAACGCACCATCGCCGCGGCGACGACGTGCCGGCGTGGTTTCTCGATACGGACTACAATGACCTTTGCTTCCATGTTTGCCAGGCGTTCTTCCCGCGCACGAGCGCCTGGGACAACCTCAAGAAGGCACTCAAGGGCGATTACTCCGAAAGTGTCTGGGACCATCTGGCCGGCACGGTGAGTGCCCCCTTTGAAGCAGGCGATCAGAAGCAGATCGCGGTGAAGGTGATTGACGACCGCGGGAATGAGCTGGTTGTGGTTCGGAAGTTATCCGAAGCCCGGTAGGCGGCCGGCAACCGGCGCCTGGTAGAATGGCGGTGGCGACAAGCCGACGGAAACATTTAACGGAGGACCAACATGCCCGCCGTCGAAGAAGTCATGACGATCGTGCGACGAATGACGGACGCGGAGCGCGACGAGTTGTTCCGATTGCTCGAAGATCTCGACCAGCAGACATGGGACAAGCAGCGGGCGGAGGCGACGCGCGCCTTTCATGATGCCGGCCTTCGCGACGATGACATTGACGAGGCCGTCAGGAAACTGCGCTATGAAGGTCGTCCCTGACACGATGATGTGGGTCTCGTACTCGACACACGCGGATGGGCCGCGGGCGCGTCATCGACCGTGCGTTGCGGAGTCGCGCTCGTCTGTTCACGTCGGCGTACATTCGCGACGAAGTGGAACGTGTACTCGGCGACCGCCAAGACCTGCCACGTTCTTTCGTCCGCCGTTGCCTGCGGATGATTCGTCGGTTGGCCGTAGTCGTGGAGCTACCCCCGGCCATCCAGTCGTACGTCACCGCGGATCCGGGCGACAACCCGAATATCCAAACGGCTCTGACCGGGAAAGCGGATTGTGTGGTTACAGCCGACAAGGCCATGCATGCGCTCGGCAAAGTTCAGGATGTGGAGATCATTTCCCTCGACGACTTCGCGACCCGGCTTCCAGAGGATTAGCGCCCATGTCCAACTCCTTCGAAGTCCCCGAGCCGATCCTCAACGGACCGTTCGCGGAGCCGGCGCATCACTGGTACATCCGCGAAGGCGAAGAGTCCACGCGCTGCCGGGCAAAGTGCAGTATGAAATCACCTTCCCGCGCGTGGACGGTTACGCCCAGGCGATCCGCAACCGCATTGTCGTGGATTGGCGCACCGTCGCGCCCCTCGTGATTGATCCGATGCAGATTCCGCCGGAAGTGGAGATGAAAGCGTCGCTGCCGAACAATCGCGGGCGCGCCTCGTTGACCGGGCCTGGCCGTTTGGAAAACGTGACGCTGAATCCGTACCGCTCAGGCCGCCGGCTGCAAGAGTTGATTTTCGATTTGGCCGGCGCGTTGACGCGCGACTACGTGGCTCAGCGGACCTGCGAGGTGCCGGCGCACGTGCTGTTTCCGCAGATCGTCGCCATCGTGGACCGCTACGTGCGCGAAAAGGTGAAGCCGGTGGCGCCTGCCGACCAGCGCGACGCGTTCTTGTCGCCCTATTACGGCTGGGTCATCGAGCGGCTTATCGAGGCGATTCGTCCCGACACCGGGGCCGGCGAGGTCGCGGAGATTCCACGCTATGAAGCGAATCGCGCCGCCGGCTCGACGGCCGACGTTGATTTCTGGACGAGCAAGGACGTTCGCGACGTCGTTCATTGCCATCTGAACTACGCCGTTGCCGACACGCTGCGCTGGGAACAGTCGGCGATGTATCACCTTGACCGTCATGCGCTCGTGGACGCGTGGGTCAAGAATGCCGGACTCTATTTCGCGATCCCGTACCTGCACAACGGCCACATGCACGAATACTTTCCGGACTTTGTCGTTCGCTTGAAGACGGATCCGATGCTTCACCTGATTCTGGAAACGAAGGGCCACGGTGATCCGTTGGAAGAGGTCAAGACGGCGGCCGCCCACCGCTGGGTGAACGCGGTGAACGCCGAGGGGAACTACGGCCGATGGCAGTACGCGATTGTTCACCGGGTTGGCGATATTGATAAGGTGCTGAACACGCTATCGTGAAAGAGGCAAGGTAGGGGTTGTTTCGAGCATCCAAGAAAAGCTCCAAAGGCGAAATCCGAAGTTGAAATATAGACGCTGACGGACCTCCGGGCAGGCGTCGCCTGGCCGCGCGCGGCATCTGCGATCCCGCGGGCAGCTGCGGATCAGCGACTCGCCAGCGCCAGGGCTTGAGCGGCGCTGGCAATGCTGGTCTGCTCGCGCGCCTGCTCCGCCGTCTGGATGACCAGCTGGGCATGCAGCACTTCGAGCACCTTCTGCAGCGCCTTGATCGACAGATCGGCGCGGCCCGCGAAGACGCGGCTGAGCTGGCCGGGATCGACCCCGGTCGCCGTGCAAAACTCTTGACGGGAGCCAAACTGGGTGTCGATCAGGTCGGCAAGGAAATCGCGATAATCCGGCGGCGACACTTTTTGCTGGTCGATGCCCAGACGCGCTTCCAGATCCTGGCAGATGCGATAAACCGGGGACGCCGTGGTCAGGCCGGTCCCGTTGAATTCGGCATTCCACCACGCGGCAAAGCGCGTCCAGTCCTGGCGCGCTTGGTACTTCTGACCCACCCGTGCCAGGAAGCTCTTCTCCACCTTGCTGAGCTTCGAGAGAGGTATGTGACGGCCGGTGATGGTCTTATACACGCGGCTGGTCTGTTTCGCCATCTTCGGGTCTCCTGCTCGTCGGCCTGGCGTCCGGCTAGAGATAGCCGTCCGCGTCCGTGGGTGCCACGAACTCGACCTGGCCGGCAACGGAAAGATAGATCGCCTGTTGATCGAACGAATGCGCGGCCATCCGGAGAAGCAAGCGTAGGTCGTTCACCTTGCTCTCTGGGATCGCCAGGAGATAACGGCGGCTGATGTCCTTGATGGGCGGCGCCTGCGTGTTCGCTTCGTACTCGCCGGGCACGAGGGCATCGCCGCGGTAGAATGTTTCGGGCCCGCTGTGCCCCGCCGGGAAGCACCTGCGAATCTCGTTGACGAGCAGGTTCCACACGATGGGTTGGTGAGGCATCTTGTCGGCATCACGCACGATGGGAACGAAGAACTCACACTGAACCCGCCGTTCATCCATGGCTTGCCCCCGACAGCATCCTCAGCCGCCTGCGTTTGATTCTAGCGTGCGTTGACGGAAAGTCAACGAGTCCATGCCGCGAGTCAGGTCAGGTAGTAGTAGCTCGTGCGTTGCCGCCGGCCCCGTTCCGTCTGGTTGATGCGATCGATGGCGCGGAACAAACATGCGTTCGCCACGAGCCAGGTCGTCGTACCGTAGATGGCGAGCAGCAAGATCGCCGCAATCGCGAACAACACCATCGCCGGCCCTGGATTCCTGAACAGGGGCCAGTCGTTCGCCCACCTGACGACAGCCACAAGCACGGGCGCGCTTAGCAATCCAACGATCGACAGTATCATCTGCGATGCAATGCCGCACGCCACGAGGGTTATCAGCAAGCTGCGCCAACTGCTGTGCAGACATGCCGAGCACCAGATGCCAACTGCCACAACCCAGTTGATGGTGATAAACGTGCCGACACAGACAATCAGGCTAGCGCAGATCACCTGGCCGCCGAGCCATGAGGTGAGGACGACCATGAGGAGGGCATGCGCGATCAAATACGGGACGCACGCTCGGATGACCCCGCGCTGCTTGCCGTGAATGATGTCGTGCGTACTGAGCGACGTCAGCAGCAGTCCCTCCCATGACCTGCGCTCGCGCTCCTCCGTGATGCAGCCCGACGCGCGGGCCGCCACCAGCAGCGTAAACAGCAGCAGCATCGCCATGTGATGCATGATGACACACGGCACGAGTGCGTCTTCGTATTTCTGGCGCTTGCGCAGGGCCATGGCGAGCTCGGCCTGGCCTTGACCCTGAAGGAATTCCGCGAGGGTTACGTTGGGTACTAGCGCGTCGAGCACCAGCACTGAGTACGCCGGCACTTAGCAGCGCCGCTCCGAACACGCCGAGAAAACGCGGGCAGCGCCGCAACCAGACCAGGGGCGCAATGCCCTGGATTTCCAGCTCGTACCAGTACACCGGGTTGGCGTCCAGCGCCAACGTGTCGGCCTTCCACCAACGGGGATAGCGGCGGCCCGGCTGGAAGAGTTGTTTGAGGTGCTCGCGCCGACCAGTGTGGTCAGCAACTGGGTGAGCAGTAGTGCGGCATAAATCCAACGCAAGAAATACGACCGCTGTCGCCGACCGGCGAGCAGTATCTCGATACGGAAGATTGGGGTTAGCATGGGCGTTGGTCGGGTTCTCCGACCCGTCCGGGGTCGGCCAGGCTATTTCCCCTTCTTCTTGCCCGTCGCCGGATTGAGCAGCCCGGCGCTGGATTGGAAATAGCGCCGGCGGCGCTGCTGCACCTGCGGCGCACCGTCCTTTTGCTGGTTCTGCAGATCGGTGAAGTTCGCCTGGCAGAACGCGCAGCCGATCGTCTTGAGATGAAACTCGATGTAGTCTTGCTCATCCTCGCCGAGCACGCCGAGCAGGAAGTTGCCGAGCTGTTCGCGGCCGGGACAGCTCAGGCGTTGGCGGCGCCAGATGGCGCCGACGCTGTGCTCGCCGCGGTCGCGCTCCTGCAGCAGCAGGCGGAGCTGCTGCCGGAGCGTCTCCGACTGGCGGAGCTGCTGCTCGACGTCGGCGATTTGCCGATCGCTCAGGGCGTCGTCGAGGTAGCTCGCGAGCACTTCACGCGTGACGGGCGTCATCGGCTCACCCCTCGACCTCGGGCTGGAGTTCCGGAAACACGTCGGCCGGCAGGCCGGACAGGCGGACCGTCTCCGTGATCCGCTTGACCGCGGCGAAACGGACATTGGCGACGTGTTGCTCGCTCACCTGCAGGAAGGCCGCCACGTCGCGATTGGCCATGCCCTTGACGAACAGCAGCTCGAGCACCTTCATGCGCACGAATTCGCCCTGCGTCCGCCAGTGATCGAGGAGCTGGCCCAGCGCCCGGGCGATCGCCTCGCTTTCGAGCCGCTGCTGCTCCTGCCCGCGGGCGATGCTCGAGGCGCCGGCGTGCTCGTCGAGCTTGAGGTGCAGCAGATCGCCGGGCCCTTCCGACACGAGCTGCAGCGGATGCCGGCCGCTCTTCCGCAGATGGTCGGTGAGCTTGTGCGACGCGATCGTGAAGAGATACGTCTGCAATTCGCGGCGATCGTCGAAGTTGGGCAGGCTGTTGAGGAAGCCGAGGAACGATTCCTGCACCACGTCCTCGCTGGCGGCGTGATCGTGCAGCCGCCGATTGACGAACGCGAGCAACCGGCCCTCATAGCGCGCAATGAGATGCTCCCAGGCCCGGGCGTCGCCCTGGCGGATTTGCTGAACCAGCAGTCGCTCGCTTTCCGACGACATGCTGTCAGTTTATCAGAAAGACGCTGGTGAGGTAGACGTACACAAGCCCAATCCTGTCACGACTTGCGCGAAGGCAGGCGAAGCGCCCGATTCTCGGCTTGCGCCCCGCTTGCGCATTTCAGCGGAAACTGCCCCGGCAACCGCCGTCGACCTGGCCGTCGCTGCGGCCGCTCTGGCTGCGCTGCCGGACGCCGAGCGGCGGACCGGCCTGGACGCGCTGGCCCATGAGCTGCGAACGCTGCCCTTGGCCGAGCGGGCTGCCCTGGCCGCGAAGCTGTTGGACGGATGCGCAGGCAAGCCGTCGGCTTGATCCGCACCTGTCCGCGGCACCGGCGACGTGCGGGCCTGGTTTCATGCAACGCGCGGCGCCGCCGGGGTACACGGTAACATGGTGATGGAGAACGAGCCCATGCCGTTTGCCGATCCGGACCGCGCCAACCAGTATCAACGCCAATACCGCCGTGAGCGACGGGCGGGCGAGAGTTGTACATCCGTCTGTACAACCCTGCCGGTCGAGTTCCGGTTGCAGACCGCGCAGGACGTAATCGACCTGCTAGGCGAGCAAGTGGCCGCCGTGCGCGCCGACAAAGAGGCGGGGACCCTGGAGAAGGCGCGCGCCATCGGCTACCTGGCCGCAATCGCGCTGCGGGCAATCGAAGCCGGCAACCTGGCGGCCCGCCTCGAAGCGCTCGAATCGGTTCTCAAACACCGCAACGGAGACGGCAAAGCATGAACGCGAACGGCTTGGCCAAGCACTACGACAAGCTGACCCCTGGCGAACGGTTCGTTAGCCCGACGCGCAAGCGAGGGTGCGCCTTGCTTGCGCGTCGGGCTAACGGCGAACGGTTCCGGTTGATCCTGGCGGCGTCGAGTCGCGGGGACATGGAGGACTACGACCGGCTCGTCCGGGCGGCAGGTACGCTCAACTACCCGTTTTCGGACCATTGGCACTTGGCGCCCGAAAAACCGTTTGCTGCTAGTGGCCCTGGCACGAAATAATGCAGGAGATTCCAGCTGATCTATTAATCGGCGCTGAAGTTGCTGATCGTGGCCCCGCCCGAGGACAGAATCCCCACAGAGCCAGCGCCCGTAAGGGTCGAGTCGGTGGCTGTGGCTACCGTGGTGCCGGCAAGTGTCAGAGTCAGTGACGTGCCGCCGACTGCAAACTCCAGAACGGCGCCGGTCACCGACCCGCTGTAGGTTTGAGACGCCAATTGCGTCCAGACGCCATTTACGATGCGGTAGATGGAAGCCGTGTAGGTGCCCGAACCCGCCACGATTTCGCCGAAGTACATGTTCTGAACACCCGGCCCGGCATAGCGAGTCACCAGACCGGCGTACTGTCCAGTCGTCAAAGTGATGGTGGCGCTGACGTTCTCAGTCGTCTCGCTGACGCCGTTGACCGTGGCCAGATTGACGCCCGAACTCTGCCCGGTGAGCGTGTCCGCGTTGTCCACGTAATCGCCGGATTGAATATTCCAGTAACCGTTGAGTTGACCGTTGCTCAGCCCTGTGATGGGGCTGCTGCCGGTCGCAATGTTTGAGAACGGATAGCTGGCCGTCGGCGGCGTGATGGCTACAGCATTGAAATTGCTGACGACGACCGCCCCGCCCGACGTCAGCATGCCGACGCCGCCCGTGGCAAGGGTGCTATTGTTGGCGTACGCGGCAATCGAACCGTTCAGGAACAACTGCAGCGAGTTGCCAACCACGTCAAACTCCAGTGTCTTGCCGTCGAGCGCCGTGCGCGCCGATCCCGAGTAGGCCTCGCTGAACAACGACGTCCAAACGCCGTCGAAGTTGATGGAGATGTTGGCGGTGTAGGTGTTGCTGGAGGTGGCCACGATCGAGCCATAGTACATGTTGGCCAGGCCCGAGCCGCTGTAGCGAGCCACCAGCCCGACCTGCTCTCCGGTCTCCAGTGTGTCGATCGTGAGGCTGACCGCTTCGTTGGCATTGCTGATGCCGTTGACCGTGGCCAGGGAGGTGGAGCCCAGCGCCGTCGCCGTCTGGTTGGTCGTGTTGACCCGGAAATCGCCGTACTGGTTGCTCCAGTAATCATCGAGCTGACCGTTGTAGCCGCCCGTGAGGGCGCTTTGGCCCTGCGTGCTGAAGGTGTCGCTGTAGGTGTTGTTTGAAGCCGACTGCTGCGTGATCGGTGCCGCGTTGAAATTACTGACGACAACCGCCCCGCCCAACGTCAGCATGCCGATGCTGCCCGTGGTAAAGGTGCTGTCATTGGCGTAGGCGACCAGCAAACCGTTCAGGAACAGCTGCAATGAGGAGCCATCCACGTCGAATTCCAGCGTCTTGCCGGTCGCCGTGCCTGTGTAATTCTGGCTGAACAGCGGCGTCGAGGCGCCATTCACGATGCGGTAGATGTTGGCGGTGTAGGTCGTGCTGGAGGTGGCCACGATCGAGCCATAGTCCATGTTGGCCAGGCCCGAACCGTTATGGCGAGCCACCAGCCCGACCTGCGCCCCGGTCGGGAGCGAGCTGATCGTGAGGTTGACCGCTTCGTTGGCATTGCTGATGCCGTTGACCGTGGCCAATGCGATTCTGGTCGCCGCCGTGGCCGTGCCCGTCCCGCTGGTCGTGAAATCGCCATACTGGTTGACCCAGTAGTCGTCGAGCTGACCGTCGCTGGCTCCCGTGGTGGCGCTAGCATTGAAATCGCTCACGACGACCTGTCCGCCCGACGTCAGCATGCCGACGCCGCCCGTGGTCAAGGTGCTGTCATTGGCGTGGGCGACCAGTGAACCGTTCAGGAACAACTGCAATGAGGAGCCATCCACGTCGAATTCCAGCGTCTTGCCGGTCGCCGTGCCTGTGTAGTTCTCCTTGGCCAGCGGCGTCGAGGTGCCCTTGACGTTGAGGTAGATGTAGGCGGTGTACGTGTCGGCGGAGGTGGCCACGATCGAGCCAGAGTACCTGTTGGCCAGGCCCGAACCGTTATAGCGAGCCACCAGCCCGACTTGCGCCCCGGTCGGGAGCGAGCTGATCGTGAGGCTGACCGCTTCGTTGGCATAGCTGCCCTGCGTGCTGAAGGTGTCCGTGAAGGGGTTCAAAGCCGTCTGCTGCGTGCTGATGCCGTTGACCGTGGCCAGGGCGATTCTGGTCGCCGCCGTGGCCGTGCCCATCCCGCTGGTCGTGAAATCGCCATACTGGTTGACCCAGTAATCGTCGAGCTGGCCGTTGGCGATACTCGTGATCACGCTGCTGCCCTGCGAGTTGAAGGTGTCCGTGAAGGTGTTGTTCGAAGCCGACTGCTGCGTGATCGGTGCCGCGTTGAAATTGCTGACGACAACCGCCCCGCCTGACGTCAGCATGCCGACGCTGCCCGTGGTAAAGGTGCTGTCATTGGCATAGGCGACGAGCGAACCGTTCAGGAACAGCTGCAATGAGGAGCTATCCACGTCGAATTCCAGCGTCTTGCCGGTCGCCGTGCCTGGGTAGTTCTGGCTGAACAGCGGCGTCGAGGTGCCATTGACGTTGCGGTAGATGTAGGCGGTGTACGTGTCGGCGGAGGTGGCCACGATCGAGCCATAGTACATGTTGGCCAGGCCCGAACCGTGATAGCGAGCCACCAGCCCGACCTTCGCCCCGGTCGGGAGCGAGCTGATCGTGAGGCTGACCGCTTCGTTGGCATTGATAATGCCATTGACCGTGGCCAGGGCGATTCTGGTCGCCGCCGTGGCCGTGCCCGTCCCGCTGGTCGTGAAATCGCCATACTGGTTGACCCAGTAATCGTCGAGCTGACCGTTGTTGGCACTCGTGATGGCGTCTTGGCCCTGCGTGCTGAAGTTGTTGCTGTAGGTGTTGTTCGAAGCCGACTGCTGCGTGATCGGTGCCGCGTTGAAATTGCTCACGACAACCGCGCCCGAGGCCAGCATGCCGGCGCTGCCTGCGGTAAAGGTGCTGTCATTGGCGTACGCGACCAGCGAACCGTTCAGGAACAGCTGCAATGAGCTGCCGACCACGTCGAGTTCCAGCGTCTGGCCGGTCGCCGTGCCGTTGTAGTTCTGGCTGAACAGCGGCGTCAAGGCGCCATTCACGTTGCGGTAGATGTAAGCGCTGTAGGCATTGCTGGAGGCGGCCACGATCGAGCCATAGTACATGTTGGCCAGGCCCGAGCCGTCATAGCGAGCCACCAGCCCGACTTGCGCCCCGGTCGGGAGCGTGTTGATCGTGAGGCTGACCGCTTCGTCGGCATTGGTGATGCCGTTGACCGTGGCCAGGTTGACGGAACTCACAGCGGTGGCCGTACCCGTCCCGCTGGTGGTGAAAGCACCGTGCTGGTTGACCCAGTAATCGTCGAGCTGGCCGTTATTGGCAGTCGTGAAGTTGTCGTTGTAGGCGTTGTTCAAAGGCGACTGCTGCGTGATCGGTGCCGCGTTGAAAGTGCTCACGACAGCCGCGCCCGAGGTCAGCATGCCGACGCTGCCCGCGGTAAAGGTGCTGTCATTGGCGTAGGCGACGAGCGAACCGTTCAGGGACAACTGCAAGGAGTCGCCCACCAGGTCGAATTCCAGCGTCTGGCCGTCGACGGCCGTGCTCAGCGGGCCCGTGTAGGTCTGGCTGAACAGCGGCGTCAAGGCGCCATTCACGTTGCGGTAGATGTAAGCGGTGTAGGTATTGCTGGAGGTGGCCACGATCGAGCCATAGTACATGTTGGCCAGGCCCGAGCCGCTGTAGCGAGCCACCAGCCCGACTTGCGCCCCGGTCGGGAGCGAGCTGATCGTGAGGCCGACCGCCTCGTTGGTGGCCGTTTGGGTGCCGTTGACCGTGGCCAGGGCGTGCGCGGTCGCCGCCTCTGCCGTGCCCGTGCCCAAGGTGGTGAAATCACCGTACTGGTTGACCCAGTGATCGTCGAGCTGGCCGTTGGCGATACTCGTGATCGCGCTGCTGCCCTGCGCGTTGAAGGTGTCGCTGTAGGTGTTGTTCGAAGCCGACTGCTGCGTGATCGGTGCCGCGTTGAAATTGCTGACGACAACCGCCCCGCCCGAGGTCAGCATGCCGACGCTGCCCGTGGTAAAGGTGCTGTCATTGGCGTAGGCGACCAGCGAACCGTTCAGGAACAGCTGCAATGAGTCGCCATCCACGTCGAATTCCAGCGTCTGGCCGGTCGCCGTGCCTGGGTAGTTCTGGCTGAACAGCGGCGTCGAGGTGCCATTGACGTTGAGGTAGATGTAGGCGGTGTAGGTCGTGCTGGAGGTGGCCACGATGGAGCCATAGTACGTGTTGGCCAGGCCAGAACCGTTAGAGTCTATTGGAGATTGCCTGATTTCGCTGCTGGCTACGGGGTTTCCTGTGGATTTCGAATAGCGAGCCACCAGCCCGACTTGCGCCCCGGTCGGGAGCGAACTGATCGTGAGGCTGACCGCCTCGTTGGTGGCCGTTTGGGTGCCGTTGACCGTGGCCAGGGTGCGCGTGGTCGCCGCCTCCGCCGTACCCATCCCGCCGGTGGTGAAAGCACCGTACTGGTCGACCCAGTAATCGTCGAGCTGGCCGTTGGCGATACTCGTGATCGCGCTGCTGCCCTGCGAGTTGAAGGTGTCGCTGTAGGAGTTG
This sequence comes from uncultured Gemmataceae bacterium, assembly GCA_963834865.1. Taxonomy (GTDB): domain Bacteria; phylum Planctomycetota; class Planctomycetia; order Gemmatales; family Gemmataceae; genus CAWIDK01. The sequence goes on along the minus strand of CAWIDK010000003.1, from coordinate 38,527 downwards.
TTCGAAGCCGACTGCTGCGCGATCGGTGCCGCGTTGAAATTGCTGACGACGACCGCCCCGCCCGAAGTCATCATACCGACGCCGCCCGTGGTAAGGGTGCTGTCATTGGTGTAGGCGACCAGCGAACCATTCAGGAACAACTGCAATGAGTCGCCCACCAGGTCGAATTCCAGCGTCTCGCCGGTCGCCGTGCCCGTGTAGTTCTGGCTGAACAGCGGCGTCGAGGCGCCATTGACGTTGAGGTAGATGTAGGCGGTGTACGTGTCGGCGGAGGTGGCCATGATCGAGCCATAGTACATGTTGGCAACGTGCGATACCGAGCTGGGGATCCCCGCGATACCGAGGACCTCTTTCGCCGTGATCGGGCCGTGGTACGTGTTGGCCAGGCCCGAGCTGCTGTAGCGAGCCACCAGTCCGGCCTGCTCTCCGGTGGTGAGCGTGTTGATCGTGAGATCGACCGCCTCGTTGGCAGCATTGCTGATGCCGTTGATCGTGGCCAGGGCAATGGAGTCCTGCGCCGTGTCCGTGCTTCCGCTGATAGCGAAATTGCCGGACTGTTCGACCCAGGCGCCGCTGGCGGAGAGGGGGACGGAGTTGAGCGTGAAATTGGCCGCCCCCTGGGAGAAACTCGCGAATTGGGCGCTGGCCCCGTTGGTGATATGGGCGAATGCGATGTTCGTGATCATCACGGGCTGCATGCCTGCCGCCGTGATCGTGTCGCCCAAGGGGGTCTCCGAGATGGTCACGGCCAGGCCAAGGGCGTTAAAGTTCAGCGTGTTGTCCGTGCCTTCCCCGGTCACGGTGATCGGCGTCGTTGCCGAGGGGGTGATGTTAAAGGTGTCATCGCCTGGGGAACCGGCGTCCATGTCGATCGAGGCCGACTGGGCCTCGAGCTTGCCGTCGATAGTCACGCTGGCGCCGCCGTTGTCGTTGGCGTCGCCGTTGATGGTGATGGTGGAATGTGAGTCGATCGTCGTGCCGGCCGCAATATCCACATTGTCCGCCGTCAGAGCGATGGCGCCGGGGGCCGTAATGTTGGCGCTGACGGTGAGCGGGCTATTGGCGTTGATCGTCACGCCGGCCAGGCCTGTGGCCACAGGCGCCCCAGTGGTGGTGTACCCGAGACCTCCTGCAACCAGGCTGAACGAAGTAACGACGCCGTCGGCATTCGTCGTGGCTTGCACCACGCCGCCGGAACCACCCGAGACCGTGAGGTCGAAGGTCGAGCTGACCGGGTAGCCACTGCCGCCGGCCGCGGGCGTAGAATCCACCGACGTGATAATCCCTCCCACGGCGATGAACAACACCTGAGCCCCGCTGCCCGTAACTGAGCCGGCGGTCACCCCGGTGTTGGTGTACCCGAGACCTCCTGCAACGAGGCTGAACGAAGTAACGACGCCGTCGGCATTCGTCGTGGCTTGCACGACGCCGCCGGAACCACCCCCACCCGTGACCCTCAGGTCGAAGGTCGAGCTGTCCGGGTAGCCACTGCCGCCGGCCACGGGCATAGAATCCACCGACGTGATAATCCCTCCCACTGCGGTGAACGACACCTGAGCGCCGCTGCCCGTAATTGAGTCGGCGGCCGCCACAGTGCTGTTGTACCCGCTACCTCCTGCTCCTGCAACGAGGCTGAACGAAGTAACGACGCCGTCGGAATTGGTCGTGGCTTGCACCACGCCGCCGGAACCACCCCCACCCGTGACCGTGAGGTCGAAGGTCGAGCTGTCCGGGTAGCCGCTGCCGCCGGCCACGGGCGCAGGATTCACCGACGTGATAACTCCTCCCGCCGCGGCGAACGACACCTGAGCCCCGCTGCCCGTAACTGAGCCGGCGGTCGCCACATTGTACCCGCTGCCTCCCGCAAGGAGGCCGAACGAAGTAACGACACCGTCGGCATTCGTCGTGGCCTGCACCACGCCGCCGGAACCACCCCCACCCGTGACCGTGAGGTCGAAGGTCGAGCTGTCCGGGTAGCCACTGCCACCGGCCGCGGGCATAGAATCCACCGACGTGATAACCCCATTCACCGCGGTGAACGACACCTGAGCCCCGCTGCCCGTTGTCGCAACGACCGCGGTCGGACCGGTGGGGGTGGTGGAGGTGGTGTACCCGCTGCCTCCCGAAATGGGCGTCGCGGCAAATGAGATAACGACGCCGTCGGCATTCGTCGTGGCTTGCACCACGCCGCCGGAAGCACCCGTGAGCGTGACCGTGAGGTCGAAGGTCGAGCTGTCCGGGTAGCCGCTGCCGCCGTCCGCAGGCGTAGGAGTCACCGACGTGATAGCCCCATCCACTGCAGTGAACAGACACCTCAGCCCCGCTGGCAGGCTCGGCGACCGTGATCGGAGTGTTTACAACGATGCCCGCGCTGCTCGCCCCGCTGCTCGCCCCGCTGCTCGCATCGGAAATGTTGACTGGCCCGGCCACGGTCAAGGGCAGAGGCGTGGCGGTGCCGACGACGGCCGCGGTTGCCTGCGCGCTCGCTTCCTGGGCCGCCGTGACGATCACCGCGTCCGCCGCGACGGCCGCCTCTGCACTGGTGTGGGCTGACTCCACGCTGGTGTATGCTAACAGCACAGCCGTCTGTGTATCTGTATCCGCTTGCAACTGAGCCTGCGCCACGTCCTGAGCGGACTGATCACTCGCCTCAGTACTTGCGTCATTGCTCAACGTATTGGAGTCGGTTTGCAATTCTAAAGTGAGGCTAGCTGCGGATTCGCTGAGCGTACCCGCGGCAACCTCCAGGACGGCCCCCGATTCGTTAAGCACGGCACCAGCTGGTGCAGAGAAGACGTTGCTGAGCAAGGGGGTTCCAGCGACTATAAGGACATCGCCAGCAAGCGCCGTAGTCGCTGCCGACTCATTGATATCATTGATGTCGGTGGTCAATTGGTTTACCACTGATAGTTCGGCGTTGGCCACACTCGTCGCTTGATCGGTGGCCTTCACATCGGAGTCATACGTCGTCGTGTCATCCGTGACCGCGGTGTCGATGGAAGTCAATTCTGCTTGCAAGGCCGCGGCCGTGGCCGAATCCGCGGCCTCCTCCGCAACGGCGGCGTCGTAAGCCGCGACCGCTTGCGTCGCCGCCGCGATCGCCTGGGTTGCGTTGAGCTGGACCAGGCTGGCGCTCTGGGACCCGCTGGCGGACTGGGGCGCACTTTTCAGGATGGTTGCGCCGGTGATTGCCAGAGCTGTCCCGGTGCTGCTGAGGATGGATCCAGTGATGGATGTGAGGAAGACTTGCCCACTTCCGGCGTTGATCGTGCCGATCATGACGTTGCCGACGGCGCTGATGCTGATGTTGCCGCCGCTGGTTTCAAGGTTGCCCAGCACGGTCACGTCATTGGAAGTCGCCGCGGAGTTAGTGCTGCTGATCGTTCCGTTAGTGCTGGTCGTGCCGGCATAAACGGTGATTGTGCCCGTAACGTCAATCGTGTCGTTTGGATTGAGAAATACGACGGACCCATCGGTCGCATCGAGTGTGAGGGAGCTGGAAATGGTCAGCACGCCGGGTTGGCCGTTGACGCCCAGGTTGTCAATGATGATGGACGGGGCCGTAAACGTGCCCCCGCCCGAGAGCTCGCCGGCCGTGAGTTCCAGCGGCGCGGTGGAAGTCTGTGACCCGGTGGCTGAGCTCGCCGATGTATTCGTTTCGACTACCAGCGGACCATAGTCGGTGCCGGTCGCCGCCGTGGAGGTGGGAACCGGCGTGGTGGACCCATCAATATACAACGTGCCGGTGACGACGTCGTCGTAGGTGGCGGTGTTGGCGGTCGTGAGTGTGGTGTACCCGCTGCCTCCCGCAACGAGGCCGAACGAAGTAACGACGCCGTTGGCATTCGTCGTGGCTTGCACCACGCCGCCGGAACCACCCCCACCCGTGACCATGAGGTCGAAGGTCGAGCTGTCCGGGTAGCCACTGCCCTTGGCCGCGGGCGTAGAATCCACCGACGTGATAACCCCTCCCACCGCGGTGAACGACACCTGAGCCCCGCTGCCCGTTGTCGCAACGACCGCGTTCTGACTGGTGGCGGCCCCAGTGGTGGTGGTGTACCCGCTGCCTCCCGCAACGAGGCTGAACGATGTAACGACGCCGTCGGAATTCGTCGTGGCTTGCACCACGCCGCCGGAACCACCCCCACCCGTGACCGTGAGGTCGAAGGTCGAGCTTTCCGGGTAGCCGCTGCCGCCGGCCACGGGCGCAGAAACCACCGACGTGATAATCCCTCCTGCTGCGGTGAACGACACCTGAGCCCCGCTGCCCGTTGTCGCGGCGCTGGTGATTGTCGAGTTCGAGACACCTGGCGTCGTCGTCGAACCGTCATAGCTCAGCGTCGCGCCTGCGACAAGCGTTGCTGTACCGCCCAAATTGAAGACCCCTACCGCTTGCGAACCGTTCAGGGCGGTCAGAGTGGTCGTTTGCGGATCAATGATGATACTGCCCGCGCTGTAGATTTCGATATTGTTCGTCGGTAGATCGTCAGATTCCGGTCCAACCGCGCCTGCGGTGAGCGTCAACGCCGCGGTGCTGTCGTTGCTGATAGAAATGCCGCCGTAATCCGCCTCGGCATTGATGGTTGTTGCGTCCGTTTGAAGTACTTCGGTCGCCGCGTCAGCAGAACCGTCCGGGGAATAAGCAGAAGAGTCGCCAATTTGCTCCGCACTGAGGGTGAGGGTGCCGGTGGCGGTTATGACGGGGGGGATGCCGGTTACGACGGGGGGGGTGCCGGCGGTGGTGGTCGACGTCGAAGTTAACCCACCGCCCGTGGCCGTCAAGGTGACGTTGATGCCCGATATGGAACCATCGAGCGCCAGGTCTCCCTCGGTGGAGATGGAAACGTCCCCGCTGCCGTCAATGTCCTCGGTGACCGTGAGCGACGTGTTATTGCTCAGGAACAGCCCGCCGGCTACCCCATTGTCCACCGTCAGACTGGTGACCGAGGTCTCCAGGGGGTCGCTGGCCGTGCCGGCCTCGTTTGCCGTCAGGACGAGCGTGCCTGCGACCACCGTCGCGACTTTCGCGTTCGTGTTCGGGTTGTAAATGTTGCCGGCGTCGAGTGTTACCGTGGCACTCGTGCTGGTGGAGATGGCGGCCGTCGTGCTGCCCTTGCTGCTCGTCTGGTCGGCCAGATAGAGGTCCCCAGCGGTGGTCACATCGATGTTCCCGTTCGACGTGGAGGCGCTCAGCATGAGCACGGTCGACGTGGACGCGCCGCTCGTGCTGGTGTACCCACTGCCGCCGCTGACGAGAGCGAACGAAGCGATGCCGCCAGAGGTGTTCGTCGTAACCTGGACGATACCACCAGTGCCCCCACCTCCCGTGACCAAAAGGTCAAACGTCGAGTTTACTGGATAGCTACTACCGATCACGGATGTTACCGAGTTAATGGCCCCATTCGGTGCAGTGAACGTCACCGTAGCGCCACTACCAGGTTGGTCGATAAAGATGCTCCCCGTGCTCGTCGTCGCATCGAGTGCCCATAACCTCCGTATCGATTGCAGTTGCCTGATTGCCGATGCCGTTGTCCGCGCTCAGCGTGAGCATCGACAGGACTGTGTCTTCAAGCAGCGCATTTGCGTTTACGACGGCCAGGATTTGTCCGCCGGCACTGATGCTGAGCGCGTTGATCGTGCCACGCACATCGACGTTATCGGCCGTGCCGCCGTTGGTGTCGGTGTTCGCGAATGTCACGATCGCGCTTTCTGTTGCCGACAATGTTTCCGAAAGCTGGTTATTGCTGAACGAGAGCAGGGGAGTGGTCGTGCCGTTGTTCTGGTAGCTTATTGCCACGGTGCCGTCGTCCGTGCTGACCCCGACGGACGCAAGACTGGAAGTGTTTTCGAGGAAGACGGAAGACGGGGACGCAGCACCCCCCACGTTTACCGGACTAGGGGAAGACGGGGACGTGGCAGTCTCGTCCACGGTTACCCCACTGACGGCGCTTGTCAGAAAGGGAGACGAGGAAGTGCCGAGGTTTTCCGCGCTCGTCAAGGAAACGATCTGGGCGGTGATGGTGCCGGGGCTTCCGGACTCGAGCAACGACCCTTCACTCGCGTCCACGGCAGCGGTGCCGCCCAGCATCCAAGTGCCTGCTACTGTGGCGCCATTCGCTGTGATGTTTTCAATGGTCAGGGAGCTGGCCGAACTCGTCACGGACACATTACCGGTCCCACCCGCAACGACGTCCACCGCCGTGCTGTCAACAGAACTACCCAGCGACAGGTAGATACTGCCGTTGGTCGTCGTGGCCGTGAAGTCGTTGGTCTCATATAGATCAATGGGGGAGCTCGCTGTGCTCGTAGAATTCGCAGAGCGAACCAGCCCGATCATGCCGTTTGACACCGAAACGTCCGATTCCGTCTCCGGGGAAAGGACATAACTCTGCTGCAAGGTCAGGGTGTAACCGGAGACGCTCGCGATGGTGAAGCTGGCGTCGTTGGCCGTTTCGCTGGCGCCGGAGACGACAATCGCATCACCGGCCATCGCGATACCACTCAAAAAGCCAAGCTCGGCCCAGGTGGGCCCGGTGTCCGGCAGCGTCAGCGTATCGCCGGTAGAGCTGTTGGCAAAAGTCACTTGCCCCTGGTAATTGCCCGCCGCGTAATTGCCCGTCGGCCCATTTTCCACCTCAACTTCGGCATTCTGCTCCGAGGTGAGGACGTTGCTGACCGTCAGAGTCAGGGTGGAACCGTCCGAAGAGATGCTCGCGATGGTGAAGGTGCCGTCGTTGGCCGCGTTGGCGTCGCCGGTGACGGTAATCAGACCACCCGCGGCAAAGCCAAGCGAGGCCCAGGTTCCGGTGGCCAGGGCCATCGTATCGCCGGTAGCGTTCGGGGTAAAAGTGACTTCCGCCTGGGCGCCAATCACAGCGCCGACTGCATCGAGGTCCACGCTCTGGGCGTCGATGTCTTGCGATGTGCCATCGCCCTCCACGATGTACTCACCGGTGACCGTGACAGAACCGGTGGCGCTAATCGAGTTGAGTCCGATGGGCCCCGTGCTGGCGATCGTGACGTCACTCGAGCCAGGCTGTAAGTTGGTGTGGGACTGGAACTGCTGGAACTGTAGGGTGTGCTGTTGTAAACAACTTGATTATTGTCTACGGTCGGAGCCTGTCCATACTGGTCGGCCGCGATGGATTCGATCGTCAGCTGTCCTGAACCCAAATTGGTTATGGCGACGCCCCCGTCAGGGGTCGTCGCCGTTAACTGTCCGATGTTGGTCGTGAGGGGGCCGATCGAAATTTCGTCGGCTGTACTGCCGCTCGCGTTGTCCAAATCGGCGGCATACAGCTCCACGCTGCCCGCGGTCAGGTTGACGGCCCCCGTCGGCAGGCTTGCCGCCGACTCGATCGTGCCCGAGACGTTCCAGCTGAATCTGCCCAGTGCCAGCATTCAGGGTCTGTAACTCCAATGCACTAAGGCTGCTAATGTCTTCCATGGTTATGTTGCCATTGTTGGTCGTGGCAGCCAGAGTCGTCGCCTGGATTCCACCTGAGAACGCACTCCCCGCTCCAGTTAGGTTCAGCGTGAGGGTGTCGGTGGCTGTGATTTGGGGAGTGAAGGTAGCAGCCTGCTGTTGCACGGTGACATTGGCGGTCCCTGGCGTGAGAGCGCTGGAAGTGTCAAGAAACAGGTCGTCGCTGTTTATGTCTGTGATGGTGAAGTCTTCGGTCTCACCGCTTACGGAGACGGCAACCGTATCACCAACCGCAAAGCCATATGAGGCCCAGTCGGGGCCGCTGATGAATTCATCAAGGCCTTGTATAATACCGACATTGAGGTTGATAATCGTCGCGTTCCCTTCAAAGGTGGCCGCCTGGGACGCCTGGGAAGGGGGGCTAGTAGGCTTTTGCACGGTGACATCGGCGTCGGTCCCTGTCGGGAGAGAGAAGGCAGCGTTGGGAATGAGATACAGGTTGTCCCCGTTTATGGCTGCGATGGTGAAGTCTTCGGAGCCAGACTCATCGTTTACGCCGGAGACGGCAACCGTATCGCCAACCACATAGCCATACTCGGCCCAGTCGGGGCCGGTGATGTATTGATCATCGCCATATTGTCCCGTGCCGGAGGCGGCGTTAATCGTCGCGGACCCTACATAGGGGACCGCCCCCGTCTGGACCGTCAGATTGTTTACGGCGGACAGGGATACGTTGTCCGCGGCCACGTCGCTCGTCGCCCCCTGAAAGTCGATCGTCCCCGCAGACACGTTCAGGTTGCCGCTGATCGTCGTGCTGGTGAGCGTGACGGTGTCCTCGGTGTCCGTCTGGGGGATGCCGGCGGTGGCCCCTGCGCCTATGTTCACATTTGGAACGCCGGAGCTGGCCCCCAGCCCAAACGTCAGCGTGTCGGTGGTGTTTTGTTGGTTGGCGAGGTCCACGTTGAAGGTAGTGATGGTGACGTTGCTGATCGTCAGCGTTTGGTTGCCGTCGCTGAGCGCGAAGTTGTTGGTGTTAGTAGCGCCGCTGCCACGAGTTATCGTGTCGCTGGTGTTGCTGAGCTGGATTTGTATCTTGTTGCTGGGCGCCGTCACGGTGATGGTTTCGCCGGCGGCGGCAACAAAGTACAGCACGTCCGAGCTGTAGCTGACCGTCGCCGGGGCCAGGCGATCTTCCAGCATCTCCAGCGTCGGCTTGCCCTTTCTGCGGGCGGTGATTTTTTTCCTGGTCTGGATCGGGCTCTGCCGGCGGCCAAGCCACGTGCGGAGAAAGTTGCGCATCCACATGTTGTCGCTCCTGGTAAACGTCCGGCCAGCACCATACCAAGTGTCGGCGGCCGTCAATAGTTGGGGCGAATTAAGAAGAAGCCCAGGCAGCGGTTCCGTGCTGCTGCCGACCTTCTCGCATACGCTGGTAGGAAGCCGAACCGAAGGTCAGACGTGACGGAATCGATCCCCCTCCCACACTCGGGCGTCAATGCAGGTAAGTCTCGATGCCACCGCACTCGCCCCGAAATGCGGGCTACGCGCGACAGCACCGCCGGCACCAGGCAGGGTTCGCCTCATCACCCTCCGCCCGGAGTGGGTCCTTTTCCGGACCCGGCAGCAAAATGTGGGAAATCGGCAGACTTTACCTTAATTGACGAAAGTGCCGCTGTCAAATCTTTCTTGCAGATTTTTTTGGAATCCGCCCCTATGCCTGCGTGCACAGTGCGGGCGACGACCAGCCGCTCGGCGAGCCCCACGCAGCCAGGCCGTGCCGTCGCTCCGCCCGGCCCAATGCCCGCACGGCGGCGGCTGAGCGCGTCGCCCGTTCCGCACGATGCCCTGACGCCAGCGCCGCGTCGAACAACGCGAGGTTGCGGCGTACCCGGTCGTTGGACAGGTGGAACCGGAGCGTTTTTCTCGCACCTTTGTCCGCGCCGAACTCACGAATCCTGCGGGATGCTTCTTTTGAAGCCGAGCGAGCGACGGGCGCGCGAGCCGCAAAAAGGGAATCACTGGTTCATTTTTTCTTGGGAACTTGCCGCCAAGAGGCGAGAGGTGCCGTCACGGAACCCGTCGCGTTTGTGAATAATGCCCTATGTGCGAATCTTAGCGCATCGCAACGAGTTTGTCAACGCTTCGGCCCGTTGGCCCGTTGGCAGCGATTGCCAACAACGGGCCGAGAGTTCCGTGACGTCACCATTGTATGCGGCCGATGGAAGCCGGGGTGTGCTTTCCGACGCTCCCCGCCCTCCCCGTGCGTGGAAATGAACGCTTCAAGGGGAGGCCGCCCTCGCGCTTCGCCGCGAAACGGAGCCCGCGGGCGCGCCAACCCAGGGATGGCGATCGGCCCGATCTCTCCCCGCGCGTCGCCGACCTGATGGCCGAGCAACTGAAAGTAATCGCCGACGACAGCCGAACGCTTGCCAAGCAGATGCAGACGATTCTGGCGATGGGCACGGATTATGGCACCGATGGGCTTTTTCGCCTTGTTCTGAAGCGACTTCAGCGATGCTTGGGGAATGACCCCCTTGACGTGTTGGGGGCGGTTGTCTGCCGTTGTCGGCGTTTGACCCTGCCAGTGCAGGTAGGTCGCAAGCCGATCGGGCGCTGGCAGTTTATCAGAAAGATGCGCGTGAGGAAGACGTGGGCAAACCTGAACCGAGTCAGGTGCCGGCCAACCACTCAGTTCGTGACCGTCGAGTCGATTGTCACGCCCATCGCACTTCCTGAGGCGGACCGGGGGAGTTACACGCCGAGGCGTTGGCGTGTAACTCTGCCATCCAGATGATGAAGTACCAAGAGCTTGCGGCAGTGCGCCGAGTTACACGCCACCGCTGATTGCGGTCCAGGTGTTTCCGTGCGAGGACCGGCCTGGCATTTGGCAACGACCGCGCTACGGGCCAATGTCGTTGTGGCTCGTGGAGGCGTGGTTGAAGACGATGAGGGTCAGGGAATCGGTGAACGTCCCAATCGTGTAGACGCCGCCGCCGATGCCCGGCGAGCCGTTGGCATCGTTCAGGGTCACCAGATCAGTCGTCAGCGTCAGGGTCGCGGCAGTGCCGTTGTAGGCGCCGGCGCCCAGGCCGTCGCCGCCGGTGCCGCCCGTCCCAGCGGCGCCGCCCTGGGCCACGTTGAGGGTAAGCGCGCTGGTGCTGATGCCGGCGGTGCTGCCCGTCAAGACCGACAGGCCGCCGCCCCAGGCGTCGCCGCCGTTGCTGCCCGCGCCGCCGGCGCCGCCGATGGCCTGATTGCCAAGGAAGATGCCGCCGGTCAGCGTCAGAGAACAATTGTCCGGGTTAAAACCTACGAGGGCGCCGCTGCCGACGTCGATGCCGCCGCCCACGCCGGCCCCGCCCGCGGCGCCGGCGCCGGCGGCCCCGCCGATGGCCTGGTTGCCAATGAGAGTGGTGTTGCTGACCATTACGGACGAGTCGACTGCGATGTCGATGCCGCCGCTCACGCCGTCGCCGCCCACGGCGCCGTGGCCGCCGCCGGCGCCGCCTTGAGCGACGTTGTCCACGAGCGTGCAGCCGGACACCTGAGCCGAAGAGAAGACGACGACGGAGATACCGCCCCCTTCCCCGACACTGCCGGCGCTGGGGGGATTCGCGGCGTCCCCGGCCGATCCGGCGCCGCCGACAGCCTGATTGCCGGCGAGCGTACAATCGGCAACGGTCATACTGGCGGGCAGGAGGGTGCCGTTGGGGAGGAAGTTGGAGAGTTCGAAGATGCCGCCGCCGGCGACCGAGCTGCCGCTGTTGCTGCTCTGCGATGGAGCGACGCCAGGGGCCAGCGGCGTGCCCTGGGCCCAGTTGCCGGTGATCGTCGAATCGCGAACGACCAGGTTCGCGAAGTTGTTGATCGCGCCGCCCTGTCCGGAGCCAAAGTTCGGCGAAGCAGCCGTGCCGACACCGCCGGCGACACCGATGGCTGAGTTGCCGTTGAGCGTGCAGCCCTGGACGGTCATGTTCGCCGTCGCACCAATCGTGATGCTGGAATCGCTGAGCGCACCGCCACCGGCACTGGCGCCGGCGACGCCGCCGAGCGCGTGGTTACCGGTAAAGGTGCTGTCGCTGATCGTGGCCGTGCCGGTGCTGTAGGCCGACAGGTCGATGGCACCGCCCAGCGCGAGGATGTAGCCGGGAACGAGCGGAGCATTGGGACCGCGGGCGACGGCCATGTTGGAGTCGAAGGTGCAGCTGGTGACCGTCAGCGCTGCTGACGAGTTGTCCTCGATACCGCCGCCGTCCCCATCAGGGACCGTCACGCTGCCGGCCAAGCTGCCCTTGGCCTCGTTGCCGGATAACGTGCAATGGCTGATGCTGAGGGCCGCGCTGCCGTCGAGTAGGATGCCGCCCCCGGCGGTCGCCAAGCCGTCGGTGATGGTCAGTCCGGAGATGTTCACATTGGCGCTGCCGCTGATATCAAAGACTCGGCCGGCGCCATTGCCGCTGACGGAAAGCCGAACCGCCCCCGGGCCGTTGATGGTCACGCTGTGGTTGATCGGCAATTCGCTGCCCAGCGTGATGGTGCCGTGCAGCCCCGGCGCGAAGACGATGGTATCGTCGCCGGACAGGATGGCCGCCCGCAGCGAGCCGGCGGGGCCGTCGAGCAGGTTGGTCACCGGGTAGGTGCTGGGCAAGCTCCGGTCCTCCAGCACTTGCAGGCGCGGTAGGACCGAGCGCCGCGAGAGGGCGGGGCCCGATCCGCGGCGCCGCGACCGAGTGGCAGTCAACCGTTGAAACAAGGATGCCAACAACATGATACACGTCCTTCTGGGAGAGAAGCGATCCGCGCAAGGCCAGCGGTCCCCGGCGCGGATCCGTTGCCGGGGCTGGCTGAGTCGATGCCGTTCACGCGACCACGGTGACGTCGGCCAGGGCGCTCAGGCCGTCGATTATTCGGCTCGTTGACAATCGGCCGCTACACGATCGTCAAGTCAATCGTCGCCTGCGCGGCGCCGCTGGCGATCGACACCGTCACGCGGAAGCTGCCGCGCTTGCTGTTCGCCGCCAGCGTCGGGGCGCTGGCCAGGCCGCTGGCGTCCGTGCGAACCGCCAAGGCGGTCACGCTGCCGAATACCGCCGCGGCGCCGATCGTCGGATTGGGCTGCACGGTGAACGTGAGCGGAGCGCCCGCAATCGGGTTGCCGAACGCATCCGTCACGTACACGGCGAGCGGCACGGCGAAGGCGGTGTTGGCGGCGGCTTGCTCGCCCTGGCCGCTCGCGATGGCAAGCTTGGCCGGCGGGCCGGCCAGATTGGTCAAGCTGATGAAGTCGAGGTTCGGCACGCCTTGGGTCGCGACCGTCACCTGGAAGCTGCCGGCCTGCGTGTTGGCGGTGAACGCCGGGGCGGTGGCGATGCCGTCGGCGTTGGTGCGGACGGTCACGCACCGCGCACCGTTGAACGTGCCGCTTGGTCCGGTGGCTGGCGCGGTGAACGTCACCGGCACGCCGGCCACGGGCATGTGATCCGGGTTGGTAACGACAGCATCCAGTGCCTTGACATACGGCCGGCCGACCGTGGCGCTCTGCGGCGGACTGACCGCGGGGTCATTGATTATTTCCTGCAGGTTGTATGTTGCCGTCGAAGCGCCGATGGAGGCAGACACCGTGAAGGAGAAGGCACCGCTGGCGTGTTTTTTTGTGAACGTCGCGGCGGTGAGAGTTGGTGCCTTTGCCACGCCCTGGGTATTGGTTGTGACGGTTTGCGTTTCCGTCCCCCCAGAGAACGAGGCATAAAAGACACCATTGGCCGCGTTTACGGTGAACGTGACCCGGGCGTCGGGGACCAAGTTGCCATATGGGTCGTCGATCGTGGCCGCCAGTGAGCCAAACGCCTGTCCAGGGCCGACTTCCGGGCTGGAAAACTGGATCGACTTGATCGTGGGCGTTCCCGGCGTGTTGAAAAGCGAGAACCCCGGGCTCGGTGAGGCGGTGATGGTCTTGCCGGACGGCAAGGTCGCCGACGCCGAGACGGTGTAGCCGCTGATGGCGCTGGCGATATCGTTCGCCGTGGCGGTCACGTCGATCTGACCGGGCTGATTCTCGACAAAGTTGTTTGCGGTGAACGTGGCGCTGGCGCCCTTGCTCGGCGCGGTGAATGTCACCGTGGGAAGATTGCTGTAGATGCCGTTGCCATACTGGTCCTCGGCCTCGACGATCAACGGGTCGGGGAAGGCAGTGCCGACCGCTGTAGGGGGTGAATCGCTGACATAGACGAGCTTGGCGAACGGCCCAGGGCTATTGCCCAGGCCGAAGGGCGTTTGCAGGGGTCCGTAGCTGGCGGTAACCGTATATGCCGAAAACGGATTCGCCACCAGGTTCGCGGTGGCCGTCACCTCGGCGACGCCAACGACGACCTTTCCATTGAGCAACATCGAGGCACTGGTAACGGTCGTGTTGCTCAAGGTAGCGCTGGCGCCGTCCGCCGCTGGGGAGACGCTGAACTTCACCGGTATGCCGTTCACGCCGTTGCCGAAGGTATTGACCACCTGGACGATGAGCGGCGTGACGAAGGCGGTGCCGACAACAGTGTTCAGTGAGCTTTCGAGCGTTTGTGGCTGGCCCGAGGAGTCGAGCACCGCCAGTGTCTTGATGGGCGCCGGCCCGTTGGTCATCGTGAGCGTGGCTGGGCTCGGTATATCGCTGACGGAGGCGTTGAGAGTCCAGGTCCCCGAATACATGTTGGCCACTAACGTCGGCGCGGTCGCCTTGCCAAACGACGCGCTCCCCAACGCGCCCGTGGTGACCGCCAACGAGCCGTTGGCGGTGGCACCCGCAACGCCGCTCAACATGGGGGGCAGGGCGAAGGTTACGGTGACGCCACCCACGGGATTGCCGTTGGTGTCAAGCACTTCTACCTCGGGGCTGACGAAATCTGTCCCGGCCGGCGCCAGCGGATTCACAGCGCCGATGAACGTGATCGACTTCGGCACCGCGGTGTTGCTCATCATGAAATGCGCGGTCGGGACGGTTACGCCCGGCGGGGCGTTCGCCAGGCTGGCCGTCACCGTGTAATCCATCCCCTGTACGCCATTGGCGGTCGGCAGGGCGGCTGCTTCACCGCCAGCGCCGGCGGGCACAACGGCAGTCGGGAACGTGGCCGAGGCGCCGCTGGTCGGCGCGGTGAACTGGACCTGATACAGGTTGGGAATCGGGTCGCCCTCGGCATTCTCCACCTCGACCACCAGCGCAGTTTGAGCAGAGCTGTTGATCGGGCTGTTCAGGCTGTCGGCGCCGACAATCACCAGCTTCGCGGGGATCATATCCGACGGCAGCCCCACGGTGATGGTCACGGGCGCCGGCGGGGTCAAGCCGCCGTTCTCCGCGTCGGCGAGGCTCAGCGTATACGTGCCCGTCTGAGAGAATAACAGGCCGCTGAAGCTCGCCTTGCCGCCCGTGACCGGTTCGGGGATCGACTCGCCCGACGGGAACTGCGGGCCGGTGATGGTCGCGATCACCGTCGAGCTGCCGCTCGTGACCACGCTGTCGTTGGCGCCTTCCGCATAGACCTCGAAACCGAACGCCTGCCCCGTGGTGACCGCCGGCGGCGGCGCGATGTCGCCGCTCGCGGCGGTTTGGGCAGCCGTCGGATAAGCCAGCTGCGTGGCCGGGACGGCGGCGATGACCACGATGGGCGCTTCGTCGCCCGTGATGGTGCCTCCCTCGGCGGTAATCGCTTGCACGCCGGGGGTGGCCAGCGTACCCTCGAATGTCGCCACGCCGCCGTCGGCGGCCGTGATCGTCTGGGAGCTGAGCAAGAAGCTGGCGGCTGGGTCGGTGGACTGCACCGACACCGTTCCCGCGTAGTCGTACACGGTTTTGCCGAATGGGTCCTCGGCCGTGACCGTGAAGGGATACGCCGTACCAGCACTGGCCAGCTGACTGTTGAGCCCGTCGGGGAAGCCGGTGACGCCGAACTGGGTGGCCGTGGTGGCCTGGTAGGCGCCAATGATATTGGTGGTGTTTCCTCTGGAAACGCCGCGCTGATCGCTGCTGGGCACGCCGTAACCGAAAGAGGTCGGATCGGACGAAGGGAGCACACCCGAGTACGCCGGAAGGAGGAGCGGACTGCCGGCGAGGACTTCCATCGTGGGTGTTGGGCCGCCGTTGTTTTGCAAGGGGCCCAGCATGGGATTGGCATTGATATAGTTGGGGCCCGAGAGGAGGGGGTTGTCGCCGTCCTGGATGAGGTTCAGGCCCTTCGCGGTGATAATGCCCGAGTCCTGGGCGCTTTCTTGGTCGTAGACGAGGTCGTTGCTGCCGC
This sequence comes from uncultured Gemmataceae bacterium, assembly GCA_963834865.1. GTDB lineage: Bacteria > Planctomycetota > Planctomycetia > Gemmatales > Gemmataceae > CAWIDK01. Next base: position 22,825 of record CAWIDK010000003.1, on the reverse strand, counting down.
TCGTGCCGGCTGGGCTCGCGCCGGCAAGGATGTCGTTGGTCAGACTGACATTCGCCGAAAGGGGCCCGCCGGTGGTGAGGTTGTTGCCGAAGGCGAGATTGTACAGATCGTTGGCGTCGCCGCTGTTGTCGGTCCCGCCACCGACATGGTTGCCGGCGAGGGTGTCGTTGATCAGTGTCACCGCCCCGTCGAGGTTAAAGACGGCGCCACCAAACCCATTGCCGCCCGTGCCGCCTGAGCTGGCCATACCCCCCTGAGCGGTGTTGACGGCGAGCGTGGAGTTCGTGACATTCAGGGTGCCGAACATATTAAAGACAGCGCCGCCGAGGCCCGCGCCGCCACCGCCGCCTCCGCCGCCACCGCTCTGGCTGCCGGCGCCGGCGCCGAAACCAGCGTCAGGGATGCCACCGATGACGGGCCCGCCGCCGCCGCCCCCACCGAAGCCCCCAGCGCCGGCGAGACCGCCACCCCCGCCACCGAACCCGCCGCCGCCTCCAGCCGCCGCCTCGATGGCGCCGGGCTCGGTAAAGTAGACGCTGCCGCCGCCCCCGCCGCCACCGATGCCGCCTCCCCCACCACTACCGTCGAGTCCACCGCCACCGCCGCCGCCGAACGCACCACCGCCACCACCAGCGTCACCGGACTCGGTAAAGCCACCGCCATCGCCGCCGTCACCTGACCCTGAGCCGAAGCCGCCTTTGCCGGCGCCGGCGTACGACCCGAAGTTCGTATCGGTGGTTCCAAAGCCGCCGCCGCTACCACCGTCAGCAAATCCGTCGGTGTTAGCTGCACCGCCATCTCCACCAAAGGAGCTAACGGCCCCGTTTCCCGCGCCTTCGTCACCTTGCACGCCGTTACCGCCCGCCGCGCCGAAAGAGGCTGTGCCCGCGGCGCCGGCGCTGGTAAACCCGCCGCCCCCACCGCCGCCGGCAAGAAGCGTAGTAAGCACACCGCTGCCGCCGTCACCACCAAGGCCCCCGCCGCCCCCGCCGCTGCCGTATAGCTCTATGGGACCGGCGCCGCCGTTGCCGCCCTGGGCGGTATTCTCGGTGAAAGTGACGCCCACCAGATGGAGAGCGCCTTGATTGAAAATAGCGCCGCCGAGTCCGGCACCGCCGCCACCGCCACCGGCGCCGCCGTTGCCGCCTTGCGCCAGGCCGCCCTCGATCGTCAGATTGTTCAAGGTCAGCTGTCCCGCTGGCAGTGTGTCGTAGCCGCCGGACACGTAAAAGATGCGGAACGGCACCGCGCCCGGCGCACGCTCGATGACAGCGCCGCTGGTGCTTGAGCTGCCATCGGGATTGATGTTGCCGTTGAGGGTGATGTTGCTGGCGATGGGCGGCAAGCCGTTGGGCCCGTACCAGTAATTATCCGGCGCCGACAGCACGTAGGTCGAGCCTGGGGCGAGGTCGATAACATTCGGCTCGTTGGTAATCTGGTCCGCCGCGTCGATGGCCTCGATTAGGCCGGTCACGTCGCCGGGAGCAATGGTTACCGGCGCCAGGGCGAGCGTTTGGATGTTGCCACTCTGCAGCCAGGCGCTGCCACCCGCCGCATTGTCGGCCCGCACCTGGAACCGGTACGTCGTGTCACTCGTGAGTCCGGTCACGGTGGCGCTGTCGGTGCCTGGCCCGAAGGGTGAGCCGGCCACCGGTGCGAAGTTCGTCGATAGCCAAACCTCGTAGCTCGTCGCGCTCGGGTCGTTAGCGGTCCAACTGAAGGAGATCGAGGTCGCGGTCACGGCGGTCACGCGGAAGTTGGTCGGAGCCGCGGGCACCGACACCGACAGCAGGTTCAGCACGGTCGGCTCGGTTTGGGTCGTGAATAAGGGCCCGCCGTTGTTGGTTGGGGAATTGAACGTGGTGAAGCTCCCGCTCGTGCTGCCGTAGGTGATTATCGGGATCGTTTCGCCGGGGCCGGGGTTGAAGCCGTTGACCAAGGTGGCGGTCAGGGTGCCGGCCAGCGCTGCGCTACCGGCGACGGCCAGTTGCGCGAACGTGCCGGCCGTCGTGCCGCCAATCTCGACGATCAGTGTGCCGGCCGAACTTTGGCTGTAGCTACCCCCGACGGTGAGCGTGCTGTTGGCGCCGATGGTCACGGTGCCGGCATTGCCCAATGCTTGCGTCGTCGCCAGATTGGCACCGTTTTGAATGGTGAAATTGCCGCCTGCGGCGTTGGCGCTCAACGAGCTCAGGGCGTTGGTGGTGCCCGTGTCGCTGTCAATCTGCGAAGAAGCGCCGTCGATCAGGATGGTGGCAGTGTTCGTCGTAATGGTGTCGCCGATCAGCCGCAACGCGCCGCCGCTCATGGCCTCCCAGGTGCCGCCCGTCAATGTCCCGGAGGAAAAGTTCGTCAACATTGTGGGGTTGACGGTCAATGTGCCGCCGCTAACGGCTTCCACGGTGCCGTTGTTGGTGACGGACGAGCCGGTGACGGTGATGGTCGCGCCATTGCCACCGGCAACGACGGAGCCGTCGAGCGTCAGTGGTTCGCTGGAGCTGCCGACGGTGCCGCTGCCGACGGTGCCGCTGCCGACGGTGCCGCTGCCGCCGGTGTCGCTGACGGTGATGCCCGAGCCCACCAACAGCGGGCCGCTGCTGCTGGCGATGCCGTCATTGCTGCCGCTGGCGAAGTTCACCTGCCCGGTGGTGCCGGTCACCGTGCCCAGGGTTTGGGTGCCGCTGCCGACCAGCGTCAAGCCGTCCTGCGAGTTGTTGAATTGCACCGTGCCGCCGTCGAGGGTCAAGCCCTGGTTGACCGTGACCGTCACGTTATTGTAGTTCAGGGCCAGCGTGCCCGCGAGCGTCACGCCGGTGAACGTGGGGTTATTCGCGAAGCTGGCCGATGCTGTTGCCGTCAGTTGCGCTCCGCTGACAACCGACACCTCGCCGCCAACAATGACGCCGCCTTCGCCGATGTTCCAGGCCGAGCCGTCGGCTCCCACCGTCAGGGTACCGGTGTTGGTCAGAGTTCCGGTGATATCCACGTTGCCGTTCGTGGTCGTGAGCGTGCCCATGCCGGCGCTCGTGAAGGCGCCGCTGAGGTTGACGGTCGCGGCGTTTTCGCTGATGGTTCCCGTGTTCTGCCAGGTGCCGTCGAAGGTCAGCGTGCCGCCGTCGGTCGCGGCGATTCCGCCAGCGTTGCTCTGCAGGTCGGTGACGACGAGAGTGCCACCGTTGGCTTGCAGGGAAGGCGAAGTGCTGCCTGGGGGACCGTTGTTGGTGACGGAGGAGCCGATGACGTTCAGAGTTTGGCCGCCGCTGACGGTGACGGTGCCGTCGATCGTGAGCGCTGCGTTGGAGCTGCCCAGAGTGTCGCCGCCACCGGTGTCGCTGATGGTGATGCCCGAGCCTACAATCAGCGGGCCGCTGCTGCTGGCGATACCCTCGTTATCGCCGCCTGCGAAGATTACTGTGCCGGTGCCGCCCAGGGTCTGCGCCGTTTCCCGCCAGCGTCACTCCTTGTATCGAGTTGTTGAACTGCACGGTGCCGTTATCGAGCGTCAAGCCCTGGTTGATCGTCACCCCTGGACTGTCCTTGGAATTCAACGCCAACATGCCCGACAGCGTCACCGCGGTCATAATCAGCGAGGGACCCCCTCCCAGTGACAACTGCGTGCCGGCGGCGGCCGTCACGTTCGAAATGGTGCCGCCCGGAAAGGTCACCGTGTTGCTGTCGCTGAAGCTGCCGCTGACTTCGAGATAGCCGTTGGACAGCGTGATCGGCGCGGTCGCCGTCACGCTGGCAACGGAATCTACGCTGCCCTGCGTGTGGGTCACGGTGGCGCCCGCGTTCAGGTTGTTGATGACGACATCGTCGCTGGCACCGGGCAGCGTGGTGGCCGTTGCACCGCCGACGCTCCAGTTGCTGACGGTGTCCCAGTCGCCGCCCGCGAGGTTGTTCCAGGTGTAAGTTGCCGGTGCGAGCCGATCCTCAAGCCGTTCGAGCCCCGGCCGGTACAAGCGCACGCCGGGAGTCGGGTTTGCGGATCTGGCGCTGCGGCGGCGCTTGAGAAAGTTGCGGACTCGCTGCAAGTAGCTCGGACTCATGGTCACACTCCTCGGCGAAAATGTGGGCCTGTGTGCCGCGCCAAGCGGCGTGGATCGATCACGCCACCAGAGTGACGTTGGCCTCGGCGCTCAGGCCGTCGGCTGAAACCTCCACCTCGAAAGTACCCGTGCCCTTCTTCGGGGCCGTGTACAGCCCGGTCTTGCTGATCGTGCCGTCGCTGCTGCTGCTGACTTGCCAGGTGAACGTCGGCTGCGAGGCCAGCGCCTGGCCAAACTGGTCCAGGGCCACAGCCGTGAATTGCTGCTTCGCCCCGTCCGCCACGGTCACATTGCCGGGCGTTATGCCGATGCTGCTGACAGTCTGAACGACGGTCACGCTGACGCTGCTGACGGCGGTCAGGCCCGACGGGTCGGTGATGGTGACCTGGAAGGTGTAAGTGCCGGCGAGGTAGAACGTGGCCGTGGTGTTCTGGGCGGCGTTGCTGCCGTTGCTGCTGAAGGTTGGCGTGGCGGCGCCGACGGTGCGCTGGTGCCGGCCCAGGTATAAGTGAGCGACGCGAAACCGGCGGCGTCGTCCCCCAGGACGCTCAAGGTGGACGTGGTGCCGGTGACGGGGCTGGGATTGGCGCTGGCGGCATTGACCACAATCGGCGGCTGGCCCGCGGCGGGCGTGAGGACGTAGGGGCCGAAGATGTTGTCGTAGGCGGCGCCGCTGGACGCGGTGTTGCCTGTCACCTGCGCCACCGTGGCCGTATCCAGGGACACGGTCGTATCCACCACGTCCTCATAGCCATATGCAGAATAGATGAGTGCTTCGGTGGCGATGCCGCCGCCCTCGCCGGGGTTGGTGTAGGCGGCCGAGGCCGAGTTGCCCTGCACGGTGCAGTTGGTCAGGGTGGCGGTGCCGCCCAACACCAACAGGCCGCCCCCGTAGGCGCCGCCGCCGACGTAGATGTTGTCGTTGGGTAGCGTCGCGGCGTTGGCGTCCAGAGTCGCGTTGGTCAGGTTGAGCGTAGCGCCGTCGGCATACAGCCCACCGCCGTAAGCGTAGCCCAGGTTGCCGCTTAGTCCCTCGTAATCCCCGGCCAGGGCCGTATTGTTGTTGAGCGTCGCGTTGGTCACGGTGACCGTACCCCAGACGGCATACAGCCCGCCTCCGGAAGCGTTACCCCCATAGGCGGAGCCTTCGGCCGCGTTGTTCTGGACGATCGTGCCCCCCTCCAGCGTGACCGAGCCGCCACTGGAATAGATGCCACCGCCGGCAGCGTTCGTATCTTCTTCGCCGGGAACCCCCTCGGCCACGTTGCCCTGAACTGTCGCGCCATTCAGGACGAGCGTGCCCTGGTTGTAGATGGCCCCGCCCTCCGCCGTCCCATTCAACTCGACCACGTTGTCCTGAACTGTCACGCCATTCAGGACGAGCGTACCCCCGTTGTCGATGGCCCCGCCCTCCGCGCCATCAATCGCCCTCCCTCTCTCCAGGGTCAGGTTCTCCAGGGTCAGCGAGGCGCCGCTGGCCACGTCGAGCAGGCGGAAAGACAAGCCCTTCAACGGCTGCTGTGCCTCGATGGTGTCGCCGTTGCCGACGATGGTCAGGTCGTCGTTGGCGGCAAGAGCCAGCTGGCCCGCCGTCAAGACATAGGGCGAAGTGGTCGGCGCCGTCAGGGTGATGGTGTTGGTCCCGCCGGCCGTGTTGGCGGCGTTGATGTCGGCGATCAGGTCCGAGACGCTCGCCGCGGTGTAAGCCGACGGCAGGCTGCGGTCTTCGAGGCGCTCCACGGTCAGGCGTGTGCCCCGCCGTGCCGGCCGCGGCTGCGGACGCCGGCTGCGCCAGACGCCTGATTGCCATGACGCCAGCAAAGAATGGAACCACATGGTGAGTTTCCTTTGTGAGGGCCGACTTCAAATCGGCGGCCACTATGAGCCGTCTGCGATGGGATGCCGGTGCAGGTTCCCCGGCGGCAGACTGAGCGCCAGGGGCCGGCCGGGCCGGTGAGACTTCTGCTTGGCGGCGAGGCTCACCGGCCACTTTCTTTTGCGCGGGCCGTTCACGCGACCAGGGTGACGATGACATAGGTGCTTATGCCCTCGCCCGGGAACTCGGCCGAGACGTCCACGTCGAAGCTGCCCGTCCCGTGCTTCGGGGCCGTATACAGCCCGGTGCTGCTGATCGTGCCGCCGCTGCTGCTGCTGACCGTGCCGCCGCTGCTGCTGAGGACTTGCCAGGAGAACGTCGGCTGCGAGGGCATCGCCTGGCCAAACTGGTCGATGGCCGTGGCCGTGAATTGCTGCTTCGCCCCGTCCGCCACCGTCACATTGCCGGGCGTTATGCTGATGCCGCTAACCGTCTGAACGACGGTCACGGTGACGCTGCTGACGGCGGTCAGGCCGGACGGGTCGGTGATCGTGACCTGGAAGGTGTAGGTGCCGGCGCGGTAAAAGGTAGCCGTGGTGTTCTGGGACGCGTTGCTGCCGTTGCTGCTGAAGGTCGGCGTGCTGGCGCCGGATGGTGAGCTGGTGACGTCCCAGGTATAAGTAAGCGATGCGAAACCGGCGGCGTCGGCCCCCAGGACGCTCAAGTTGGTCGTGGTGCCGGTGACGGGGCTGGGATCGGCGCTGGCGGCATTGAGCACAATCGGCGGCTGGCCTGCGGCCGGCGCGGGGATGTACGAACCATCCCAGGCGATGGCGCTGTTTGCCGTGCTGCCGTTCGTACCCGTGCTGTCGGTGTTGTTGATCGTGTTGGCGACGGTGAACGAATCCAAGGAGACGGCGGCCCCCGCAACCATAAGGATGCCGCCGCCGTAACCAGCGAAAGGACCCGAGGAAAAACCTGAGTCGGTAGCCAAGTTGGATTCGATCGTGTCGTTGGTAAGAGTTACCGTGCCGCCGGTGATGCACAAACCGCCGCCCTCGGAATCAGCCCAGTTGGATTCCACCGTGTCGTTGGCAAGCGTCACGGTGCCGCCAGCGACGTACAGGCCGCCGCCGTATTCGGCACTATTGGAGCCCACGGTGGTGTTCGAGAGGGTAACCGAGCCGCCGGCAACGTACAAACCGCCGCCGTAAGTCACCTGGGCATTTGTCGTATTGGAATCCACAGCGCAATTGGTGAGTGTCACTGTGCCACCGGCGACGTACAGACCGCCACCGTAGTCTCCTAGGGAGGTGAGGAGGCAACTGGCAGAATTGCCGTTGATGGTCGTGTTGCTCATAACAACCTGTCCGCCCGCAACGTAGATGGCGCCACCCCAGGCCGTGCCGACAAAATAGCCGGGTCTGCTCGAGGCCTCGGCCAGATTCTCTGTGAAGGTGGTGTCGCTGATGTTGGCGGTGCCACCGGCAATGTACAGGCTCCGCCGGCAGCATCGCTCCCCCCATCAACGGTCGGCGGCAGTTCGACCCGGTTGCTCTGAAATGTCGCGCCATTCAGGACGAGCGTGCCCTGGTTGTAGATGGCCCCGCCGTCTCCAGCCTCGACCCAGAACTGCTGAACCGTCACGCCATTCAGGACGAGCGTGCCCTGGTTATAGAGGCCTCCGCCTTCCGTGACGTCAAGCGGGTCGCCTCCCTCCAGAGTCAGGTTCTCCAAGGTCAGGGAGGCGCCGCTAGCCACGTCGAACAGTCTTCCGTGCTCCGCATTGATGGTGTCGCCGTCGCTGGCGATGGTCAGGTTGTCGTTGGCGGCGATCACCGGCAAAATGTTGGCGCCGTATTTGGTGGTGTTGTTGGTTGTCGTCAAGGTGTACGGCGAAGTGGTCGGGGCGGTCAGGGTGATGGTGTTGGCTCCACCGGCCGTGTTGGCAGCGGTGATGTCGGCGATCAGGGCCGAGACGCTCGCTGCAGAGTAACTCGACGGCAGGCTGCGGTCTTCGAGATGCTCCAGGATCAGGGGTGTACCCCGGCATACCGGCCGCGGCTGCGGACGCCGGCTGTGCGAGCGTCCCGATTTCCATGACGCCAGCAAGGAATGGAACCACATGGTCAACCTCCTTTGTGGCGGCCAATTCGAAATCGGCCGCCACCATGAGCGGTCTGCGATAGAATTCCGGTGCAGGTTCCGCGGCGGCAGACTGAGCGCCAGGGGCCGGCCGGGCCGGTGAGACTTCTGCTTGGCGGCGAGGGCTCACCGGCTGCTGCTTTCTCTGAACGCGCCGCCCTCCCTCAACGATCACGTCAAGATGTACGTCCCGAAGATGTTCGATGGCCCCCCGGGAGGGAAGTTGCCGGTGTTGTTGATGAGATGCGCCAGCGTGAACGCGTCGAGGTAGACGTTGCCACTGATAATGCACAGGCCGCCACCATACCCATAGCCATTAGCGCCCCCGGCGGGGGTTCCGCTCAGGCCGCCGGCAGCGTCATTGCCGGTCACGGTGACGCTGGTCAGGGTGACCGTCGCCGTCGGCCCGACCAGGCTACCGACGTAGATCCCGCCGCCGTAGCCGCAGCCCCCTGAGCCGCCGTAGGGGCCGTAGTTCCAGTAGTAGGAGCTGTAGCCGACGATGGTGCCGTTGTTGCCGCCGAGGCCGCCCTGGGCGGTATTGGACGAAATGGTCACACTGGTCAGGGTGACCGTGCCCCCACGCACCGCAAGGGCACCCCCGTAGGCGGCGCCGCCCTGGCTGCCGTAGGGACTGGAAGCCACAGGGCCGGGGTCGTTTTCGCCTGCGCCGCCCTGAGCCGTATTGGAGGACAGGCTAACATTGCTCAGCGTCGCCGTTCCGCCGGCCACGCAGATTCCACCCCCGAAGGCCTCGCCGCCTACACCCACGAGCGGCCCGGGGCTGCCGAGCACCTGGTTGTTCTGAACCACGGTGCCGTTTTCCAGTTCCAGGGCACCGGTGGAGCAGATGCCACCACCCTCCGCGATCTGCCCAGGTTCTGGCTCTGGGAACCCCGCGGCGACGTTGTCCTGCACGGTCACGCCGCTCAGCGTGAGCGTGCCCTGGTTATAAATGCCCCCGCCGGCCGCTAGCTGCCCAGCTTTGAGAACCTCGACGGAGCCGCCTTGCAGCGTCAAGTTCTCGACCGTCAGCGACGCCCCGGCAGCCACATCGAACAGTCTTCCGTGCTGCTGGGCATCGATGGTGTCACCGTTGCCGACGATGGTCAGGCTGTCGTTCGCGGCAATGATCGGCAGGCCGTTGGGGCCCTGCGGGTTAGAGCCCGGGACGTTGTTGTTGACGGCCGTCAAGAGATAGGGCGACGTGGTCGGGGCGGTCAGGGTGATGGTGTTGGCTCCGCCGGCCGTGTTGGCAGCGGTGATGTCGGCGATCAGCGCCGAGACGCTCGCCGCGGAGTAACTCGACGGCAGGCTGCGGTCTTCGAGATGCTCCAGGACCAGGGGTGTACCCCGGCGTGCCGGCCGTGGCTGCGGACGCCGGCTGCGGGAGAGGCCCGATTTCCATAGCGCCAGCAAAGAATGGAACCACATGGTGAATTTCCTTTGTGAGGGCCGACTTCAAATCGGCGGCCACTATGAGCCGTCTGCGATGGGATGCCGGTGCAGGTTCCCCGGCGGCAGACTAAGCGCCAGGGGCCGGCCGGGCCGGTGAGACTTCTGCTTGGCGGCGAGGCTCACCGGCCGCTTTCTGTTCGTGTCTGGCTCCTTCGCAACCAAATCAGGGCGGCGATTCCCAGTCCAGGTCCATCTCCGCCAGCTGCCGGCGCAGGGCCGGCAGGTCCCAAACGTGGACGCAACAGCCGTCTACGGTGGCGCACACCAGCTTCGTGCTATCGGGAGAAAAGCTAAAAGCGAATGTGCGATCCTGGCTGGGATCTTCCAGCCGCGCATATTCCGTGCCGGTGTTGGGATCGAGCAGGCGGGCGACGCCGGTACCGGTTTCCACCACCAGGAGTTTGCCGTCCGGAGAAAAAGCGGGAACTATTCCTTGGATCGGTTCCTTGAGGAGAATTTCCGCCCAGCTGCCCACCTGCCAAACACGAATCTGGTGGGCCTTACCGGTGGCGGCGGCGCTGGTGAGCAAGCGTTTACCGTCTGGGCTGAAAACGACCCAGCAACCAACGCCGACCGGCAGAGTCTTTTCGAGTTTGCCGCTCCCGGCCGCCCAGACCTTTGCACCTCCTGGAGGGTGAAAACCTCCCGTAGCTACCCATTGACCATTCGGACTGACGGCCACGTAGCGCGCATCCACATGAGGTCCAAGGGGGACAAGCCGATCCGGCTGATCCGCGTGCAGGACGACGGCGCCGTTGAATTGAGCGGAGGCCAAGACGCGCCCGTCCGCGCTTTGGGCGATCATGTTTTGGACCCCAGGAACCGGAAGTTTTTCCGGCGCCCCGACGTCGAGCGAGCCGGTTGCCGCCTCGCGCTGGATCGGCCAGCGAAACAGACCTTTCTGCCCCATGGTAAGAAGGGCGCCGGAGGGTTCCCGGAGGACGAAGTTCAATCCGGGCGAGGCTTCGAGGAAGGCCACGTTTTTGCCGCTGGGCAATTCCCAGAAATCCACGCCGCCCCCACCCCCGGCCGCCAGCCAATGGCCGTCCGCGCTGACGGCGGAGCAGAAATACGGTCTTTTGCCGTTGACGGGATTCCCAGTGAGGGTCCGGTACTCGTTCCCGGCGGCAATCTCCCAGATGCGCAGTTTGTTGTCCTCTTCCGTTGCAGCCAGGAAACGGTCATCTGGGCTAAAGCGCATGAAGTGCGCTTGGGCGTGGGTGCTGAAAAGTTGTCTGCTGGTCAAGGGGTCCCACAGCCGGATGATCCCCTCCCAGCCGACGCTGGCCAGCACAGTGCCGGCGTGGTTGAAGACGCAGTTTACGCCGGCATTTGTGGTTCCCTCCAGCTTGCCGACTTGCTTGCCGGTAGCCACGTCCCAGAGGGAAATGACGGTGCCGCTGCCTATCGTCTCGGTCACGGCCAACGTTTTTCCGTCCGGATGCCACGCAAACCAAGGATCGCTGCCGGAAACAGCCTGCCGCCATACGACTTCGCAGGTTTGCAGATCATGGACCTGGGCCGCACCTTGGGAGAAGAGTGCCAGCTGCCGGCCCTTGGGATTGAAAACGGGCTTGGCGGCACCGCCAATCAGGGCCAGATGCTGGACTCTTTTCGCGGTCGCCAGATCAAAGATACCGATGGAAAGGTCGGGATGCTGGACGGCAAACTGCCCGCTATCGGGACTGAAACTATCGAGACTGGAACTCCAGTCCCATTTGCCTGCTTCATCGAGGATTTTGGCCGGCTTCTTTCCCGGCAACACGTCGGAATTCTTGAAGGCTTCGCCAGTCTCGTTTCCCGCCAGTTTCCAGACCTGGACCCGCCCAGGATGCATCACGGCCAGCAAACGGCCATCCGGACTAAAACGCAGCCGACGTTCCCCAGGAACAAGGCCGGGCAACCGGCAGAGTTCCGCACCGTCGCCGGCACGCCGAATGGACACGGTACCGTTCCGGGCCGCGTGCGCATAGTATTTCAGGCCAGGCGCAAAAACCATGTTGCCGGTGGGAGTGTCGGTCCATTCCTGGGCGACGCGCAGGTCGGGCAAGGCCAGGGCAGCGATGGCCACGTTGCGCATCTCCAGGTAGCGCTCCGGCGGCAACTTGAGCTGGCGGGCCAGCGCGACGGCCTGGCGCAGGATGTCCAGCGTCTGGAAACGTTGCCCCGGGTGCCGGCTCAAGCTCTTGGCGCGAGCCCCGGCCACGAGCGACTCAAACAACTGCCGGCTGGCCTTGGCCTCGGCGGCTTGAGCGCGGCTGACCTCGGCCAGCGCCTTGGCCTCGGCCTGCTGAGCGCGGCCGAGTTCCTGCTGCGTCGCCTGCTGCTGCTCGGCCAGGGCCTCTGCTGCCTCCGTGGCCCGGATCGCCTGCCACAGGCTGACCGCCGTGCCGGCCACGAGCGCCAGAACAATCAGCGCCGCGGCGAGCAGGCCGGTCTTGTGCCGCCGGGCAACTTTGCGGAAGCGGTACCAGGTCGATGGTGGGCAGGCCGCCACCGCCTCGTCGGCAAGGTAACGCTCGATGTCCCGGGCGAAGGCGGCCGCCGTTTCATACCGCCGGCTGCGCTCCTTTTCCAAAGCCTTCATGACAATCCAGTCCAGCTCGCCGCGGAACAGCTGGCTCAGCCGTTTCGGATCGCTCTGCCGCTGGGTGGACAACGTGGTCGCCGCCTGCCCCAGCGTGCTGATGCGCGTGCTCGGTTTGGGCGGTTCTTCTTCGCGGATGATGCGGCGAATCTCGTCATAACCCGCTTTCTTGAAATGCTCCTTGTCGAACGGCGTCGTACCGGTGAGCAACTCGTAGAGCAGCACGCCCAGGGAATAGATGTCGCTGCGCGTGTCGATATCGAGATCGCTCATGCCCGCTTGTTCGGGGGACATGTACAGCGGTGTGCCGACCATCTGGGCGATGCCGGTGAACAGGGTCTTGTCCGTCAGCTCCTGCCCGAGCGCCTTGGCCACGCCGAAGTCGATGATCTTGACTACCGGCGTCGTATCATGGCGGGACACAAGCACGTTGGACGGCTTGAGGTCGCGGTGGATGATGCCCTTGTGATGGGCGTGCTGCACAGCCCGGCATACGTGGACCAAGAGCTCCACCCTTTGCCGCGGCGTCAGCTGCTGCTGGTCGCAGAACTCGGTGATGGGCAGGCCCTTGACCAGGTCCATGACGAAATACGGCCGGCCGCTGCTGGTCTGGCCCGCGTCCAGGACCCTGGCGATGTTGGGGTGGTCCATCAGCGCCAACGCCTGCCGCTCGGCCTCGAAGCGGGCGACGACCTGGCGCGTGTCCATGCCGGGCTTGAGCACTTTCAGGGCGACCTTGCGGCGGACGGGCTGGGTCTGCTCGGCCATGAAGACAACGCCGAAACCGCCCTCGCCGATCTGTTCCAGCAGCTTGTACCGGCCAGCCAGCACCACGCCGGGCTGTGCCCCGCCGGGCCCTGGGAGGTTCTCCCCCGGCAAGCGCGGGGCTGCTGGCACGTCCACCGTTGCCCCGAGCGGACCGGCGGGCTGTTCGAGGAAGTCCGGGTCGCTGGCGTGGGCATCCAGCAAGGCCGCCAGGTCGGCGCAACTGGGGCTTGCCCGCGCAGGCCTCGTCGAGGTAGGCGGCCCGCTCCTGGGGAGTGGCCAGCTTCAGGACGTCGGCAAAGAGCTGACTCTCGTTCATGGGGTCTCTCCTTCCTGCTTTCAATGCGCCGTCCGCCGGCAAAACCCCCGACGGATTTTTCAAGATTGTTCAGGATTTGTCGATCTCGCGTTTCAGCCAGGCCTTGGCATAGGTCCAGTCGGCTTCGGCGGTGGACTGGGAGACGCCGAGCATCGCGGCCACTTCGCGCAGGGTGAGGCCGAGGAGGTAGCGAAGTTTGACCAGCTTGGCCCGACGGGGAGAGACGGCTTCGAGGCGGTCGAGGGCCTCGTTCAGGGCGAGCACGTCGATGGCGTCCACCGGAGCGGCGATGGCCGGCTCGTTCTCCTCAAGGGGGCGCTGTTGGGCCGCGCCGCCGTGTCGCAGGCGCTGCTTGCGGCGGGCCTTTTCGACGAGGATGCGCCGCATGGCCTCGGCGGCAGCGGCGAAGAAGTGGCCGCGGTTGTCCCAGCTCTGCGCCTCAGCCACGTCCACCAGGCGGAGGTACGCCTCGTGAACCAGGGCGGTGGCCTGGAGGGTCTGCCCGGGTTTTTCCTGGGCAAGCTTCTGGGCCGCTAGTTGGCGCAGCTCCTCGTAGACCAGCGGCAGTAACTGGGCGGCGGCGTGGGGATCGCCTTGCTCGATGGCACACAGAATACGGGTAACATCGTTCACGAGCGCTGCACCTCGCGGCGAAACACACTCTGTGGCAACGACAAGTTATGCTGCCCATGCCTGCATTTTCGTCGCTGACAGGGGATCGACAAGTCGAGCTCGAATTGGGCGCGTCACGAACCTATGCTCCGCGCGGCGTTTGGAATGGGTGGAACAGCAAGGGCCTGCCATTTTCCGGCGGCGATTGATTGCTCGAAATGTCAACGACGGCAGGTTAACTCCCCCACAACCTTGCGCGCGTCGGTCGGACACACGTCGGACACACGTCCGCCCCACCTCCGCACGCATCGCGATTACGCTAAAGTGCTCCGGACCCATCGACCGATGCACCATAACCGAACGAGCTAGAGAGTGCGCAGAAACTCCATCAGCCCAGCATCCTCTCTCCAAACCTTACCATTTTCGCCGCCATCGAAGATGTGGGCAATGCTGGGGTGGTGCATCAGGGCCAGCGCCTGGCGCTCGGCCTCGAAGCGGGCAATCACGTGCCGGCTATCCATGCCCGGCTTGAGGACCTTGAGGGCGACAGTACGACGGACGGGCTGCGTCTGCTCGGCCAGGAAGACGACGCCGAAACCGCCCTCGCCGATCTGCTCCAGCAGCTTGTACGGGCCGATCACGACACCGGGGCCTTCGCGCACCGGCTCGTCCCGAGTGACTATCATCTTGTCCCCGTGCGCGTCTTGCCCAACGAGCGAGACCCGTCCCGCAGCGGGAACCTCCAGAAAGCTGGCGCTCGCCTCATAGGCCTCGAGCAGCGCCCGAACCCTTTGCCCGAGCGCGTCATCGTCGCCACAGACCTGCCGCAAATAGACTTCACGCCCCTCGCGTGGTGCAATCTTGCGCACGACCTCGAAAATCTGCTGTTCGCCAACATGCACGGCGGCCATGAAAATCTCCTCGCGTGTGGCCTCGAATGGCAGTGCGAGAAACGGGGGCAATTTCCCCGATAGAAAAGGGATTTTTTCCGAAAAACTTCCGAAGTCTCGGAGACTTCGGAAGTTTGGAAGCGTTAGTCCGACGAATCGGCCAGCTCCACGCGCAGCCATGCCTTGGCGTAAGCCCAGTCTCTATCGGCCGTTGATTCGGCGATCCCAAGGGCGGCGGCCGCCTCGCGCATGGTCATGCCGGCGAAGAAGCGCAGGTTGACCAGTTCCGCCTGGCGCCGGTCCTGCGCCGCCAGCCGGTCAAGGGCCTCGTCCAGCGCGATCAGATCGATGTTCCGGCCCAGAGCCGCCGCGTGCTCCTCGTGCAGCTCGACGCGCTGGCACTGACCGCCGGCGCGGGTGCTTTTCTTATGTCGGGCTTGTTCGACGAGAATCCGGCGCATCGCCTCGGCGGCGGCGGCAAAGAAATGGCCGCGGCTGCGCCACGGCTGCACCGTCGCCGCGTCCACCAGCCGCAGATACGCTTCGTGGACCAGTGCGGTCGCCTGGAGAGTCTGGCCGGGCTTCTCGTGGGCGAGTTTGTACGCCGCCAGCTTGCGCAGCTCGTCGTAAACCATTGGCAACAGCTCATCGGCGGCGCGCGTGTCGCCGGCTTCGATGGCGGACAGGATGCGGGTGACTTCACTCATGGGTGGCACTGACCCCCGTGGTGCAATCGGCCGGGTCTGCGATTGGCAGCAAGTAAAGTGCGGCCCGAACGTGCGGATTGGGATACGAATCACGAATCGCTTGCAGCAGCTCCTCGGGAGTGGCACGCTCGACTTCTTGCACCGAAGCGCGCAGCGCCCAGAACACGTCCTGGTATTCCCAGGGATCGCGCAGCATATGTCGAGCCACGGCCAGTTCGTCCTCGGCCCGAAACGACCAGTGCCCCAGCAAAGCGTTCTCCATCGCCGACACGAGCACGAACAGTTTCTGCGCCTCATGGCTGTCCTCCCGTTGCGGCCAGCGCCAGCTGTTTCGCTTGCTGGAACACGTAATTTAGCGCAGCGAACAACTCGTCCAGATGGGTCAATGTGAAAGATCGTGGATCCTGGACCAGGGTCGTTCCTTCCAGCTTGCCGAAGTACCATGTTTCACCGCTGGAAACGCTGCCGAAAATCGCCTGGTTGGGTTGCTGGTTGAGCTTTTGCGCGGCGAGCATCGCCGCCAGGCATTGGGCCCAGGCGGCATCGAAGTCGGCACTCTTGGCTTCGACGAACAGCACATACGGTTGATCGACGACGCGACCGAGCGGCGAGCGCTTCGAGAAAAAGTAATCGGGAAAGCCTTTGAGCGGCAGCGCGTGCCCAAACTGGACGTGGCTCCAGATCATCAGCGCATCGCTGTACGCTCGCCACATCTCTTGCAGGACCGGCGCGATCAGGAATTCGGAGATCGCTTGCTCGGAGACGCTGACCGGAGCATTGAGCTGATCGAATTCCAGCCGCCGGCGAAACGCTGGGTCAACCGTCATCGGCACGGGGTCGACGAACTGCTCAGGGCGCAACACGATCTGATAGGTCAGCGCAACGTCGCCAAGACTCTTGAACCCGCCAAAGGGCATCGCAATGGCTCCTTGACACCACGCCGGACGACAGCTGCGCACGCGTCTGGCACTATTCTATCGGAGCAACCGTCGTAAAGGGGCACCGGATCCGCTCGTTCCGGTCGTGTCGATTACACCTGCAACAACTTCTGGGAAAAATGCGACGGCCCGTTGACATGCGCCGCCGACTCCGTCAGGATAGGAGCCAGTCAAAATGCGCATATTCCACGGACGAAGTACCAGGTGAGTCGGGCACCGCACTTCCGCTCCCCGCATCGAGACGGAGGCTGTTCATGGATACAGCATATCTGATCTGCGCCCTGGTCGGCGGAACCCTGATCACTTGCCAGTTCCTGCTCACCCTCGTGGGCCTGGGCGGCCATCATGACGCCGGCGGCGGCCACGATATGGCCGGCCACGATGCCGGGGGCCATGACGCCCCAGAGCACGATACCGAGCATCACGGCGAGGCGCACGGGACCAACTGGTTCCTCGGCGTCCTGACGTTTCGGACCGTCACGGCCGGGGTCGCTTTCTTCGGCCTGACCGGGCTGATCCTGAACCGGAGCGACGTCAGGACCGAGATCGAGGTGGCGGGCGCCGTCGCGGCGGGCCTGGCGGCCATCTTTGCCGTGAGCTGGCTGATGCGCAACCTGTCGCAGCTCAATATCGACGGCACGTTGCCGCTGCGCAAGGCCGTCGGCGCTGCCGGCACCGTGTACCTGTCGATTCCCGC
Source organism: uncultured Gemmataceae bacterium (assembly GCA_963834865.1). GTDB lineage: Bacteria > Planctomycetota > Planctomycetia > Gemmatales > Gemmataceae > CAWIDK01. Next base: position 5,842 of record CAWIDK010000003.1, on the reverse strand, counting down.
CAACAAGGCCGGGGCCGGCAAGGTCCACGTCACCGTCGCCGGCCGGCTCGTCGAATACAAGGCCGTCACCGAGAAGGACGACCTGCCGACCGGCAGCAAGGTGGTGGTCGTCGCGATCGTCAATGCCGACACTGTTGAAGTCATGCCAACCGAAAACATCGAAAACACCGAGAGGGTCCACCATGGCTAGCCTCGCATTATTCGCTCAGTTCCCGCAGCACACCGGGTGGTCCGAGCCGGCGATCTATGGGGCCGTGCTCGTCGGCATCGTTGTGCTCGCGTTCGGCAGCACGGCCCTGATGCTGTTTCAGCGCTACCGCCGTTGCCCCAGCAACCGCGTGATGGTCGTCTACGGCAAGTACACCGGCAGCCCGACGGGGACGCGGTGCATCCACGGCGGCGCCCGCTTCGTCTTGCCGCTGGTGCAGGACTACGACTTCCTGTCGCTGGAGCCGATCCAGATCGAGATTCCGCTCAAGGGCGCCTGTCGATGGAGAATATTCGCGTCAACGTGCCGAGCGTCTTCACCGTGGCGATCGGCACCGACGCGCCGACGATGGCCAACGCGGCCATCCGCCTGCTCGGCCTGAACACCCACGACGTCAAGCAGCAGGCGGGCGACATCATCTTCGGCCAGCTCCGCCAGGTGATCGCGTCGATGGGGATCGAGGACATCAACCGCGATCGCGAGAAGTTCCTGCATAGCATCCAGACGTTGCTGGAGCCCGAGCTGCAAAAGATCGGCCTGGTGCTGATCAACGTCAACATCACCGACATCACGGATGAATCGGGCTATATCGAGGCGATCGGCCGCAAGGCCGCCGCCGAGGCGGTGCAGAAGGCCAAGGTGGACGTGGCCCTGCAAGAGAAGAGCGGTCAGATCGGCGTCGCCGAGGCGGAGCGCGACCGGGTGATCCAGGTCGCCAACGCCACCAAGCTGCGTGAGATCGGCACCCGCGAGGCGATGCGCGAGCAGGCGGTGCGGCTGGCGCAGCTCCAGAAAGAGACGGCGGTCGGCGAGCAGACGGCGGCGCTGGAACGCGAAGCGCAGATCAAGGAATCGCAGCGGCAGCAGGCAGTGCGGATCGCGCAGCTCGACAAGGAGCAGAAGATCGGCGAGCAGACGGCCGCCTTCGAGCGCGAGGCCAAGGTCAAGGATTCCGAGCGCGCGATGCGTATCGCGATTGCCGACGCCAACGCCAAGGCGGTGACCGGCGAGGCGAGCGCGCAGGCCGAGATCGCGCTGGCGCAGGCGAACCTGCAGGTCAAGCAGGCCGAGGCGTATCAGCTGGGCGAGACGAGAAAACGGCAAGCCGAGGCGTCGGTGCAGGAGGCCCAGAACAAGGCGATGGCCCAGGCAGCGCTCGCCAAGGCGCTATTGATCGAGGCGGAGAAGCGGGCTGAATTGGAGGCGCCCGCCAAGGCGGCCAAGGCACGCGTGGTCGTGGAGGCGCAGGCCGAGGCCGAGAAGCGCCGCATCGAGGCGGAGGGCCAGGCGTCGGCCATCTTCGCCAAGCTCGACGCGGAGGCGCGCGGCCAGTTCGAGATGCTCGCCAAGAAGGGCGAGGGTCTGAAGCGCATCATCGACGCGTGCGGCGGCGCCCCGCAGGCGTTCCAGCTCCTGATGCTGGAGCACCTCGACAAGCTCGCCGAGACCGCCGCCCAGGCGATCTCCAACATCAAGTTCGATAAGGTGATCGTGTGGGAAAACGGCAGCGGCGCGCATCCCAACGGCACGAGCAACACGACGGATTTCCTGCAAAGCCTGGCCCGCACCCTGCCGCCGATGATGCAGATCATGAAGGACATCGGCGGCGTGGAATTGCCCGAGTACATCGCGCGCTTCGCGCCGGATGCGAAGGCCGCCGCCAAACCGGGCCACGCCGGCAACGGACATGCGGAAGAAGCGGTGGCGTCGGTGAAGAAGGACGGGTAGCGGGCGGTTTTTCGTAGGCGACGCTGCGAGCGTCGTCCTTGGGCCGCAGCCGGCGACGCTGGCAGCGTCGCCTACGAGGAGCAATTACATGGCTGCATCACCCGCGGCGTCCAGCCTCGACGCCAGCGTCATCGATCTCGGCCCGGATCTGACGATGGCGGTGTTCACGAGCATGGAGCGGTGGCATCCGGACCGGATCGGTGGCGCTGGCGCTCTATTGCAGCGACGGCCGCTGGGGCGAGGCATTCGACGACTTCTGCCACAAGCACCTGCAAATACCGCGCTACGACCGATGGGCCGTGCCGGGAGGGCCCGGTTGCCTGGTGCGCCCGACGAACCAGGTTACTGCGAGGCGGCGCGCCGACAGCTCGACTTTCTCGTCCACGCCCACAAGCTACAGCAGCTCGTCCTTATCACGCATTATGGCTGCGCGTACTACGGCCATCGGCTGGAGCGGCCTGCGAAAGAGTGTCTGCCGGCGCAGATCAAGGACATGCGCGTCGCGGCTGCCCTCTTCCGCGAATGGTATCCCGGTATGGAGGTGGAAGCGTACCTCGCGATGCGCAGGGAAGCCTGTCTATCCTTCCACGGGCTGGACCTGTAAGGCCTATATGAGGCGCTGCGCATCGGTGTTCACGTTTAGCGTTCGCAGTCGGCATACGAACGCTAAACGTAAACAGCGCCCCTTACCGGCGGCTACATCGGGGAAGACAATAACGGCTGCCCCGTCCACACGATCCACGCGGAGATGACACCATGCCGGCCGTGCGCTTCTGCCTCGCGCTCGCGGCAACGCTTCTGAGCGCCGGTGCGCTCACCGCCCAGCCGCTCACGGGCAAGCCGCGGGTCGATCGCTTCGGCGATCCGTTGCCGGATGGAGCGCTGTTCCGCATCGGCACCAGCCGCTTTCAGCTCGATGAGTATATCTGGGCCTTCGCGGCTTCGCCTGACGGCAAGCTCATCGCCGCGTCCAGTCAGAATGCGCTGGCGATCTGGGAAGTGCCGACCGGCCGGGAGATCGTGCGCCTGCCCATGGCCGCGACCGTGCACCATTTCGTCGCCTTTTCGCCCGACGGCAAACTCCTGGCGTTGAACCATGCCAACGCCCTGTCCCTGTTCGACCGGACCACGGGCCAGTTCCGTACGCTGCGCGATACGCCTGCCTTCGCCGTCGTTTTTGCGGCCGACGGCAAGACTGTGACGGCGTTGGAGGCGAGCAGCGATCCCAGGCGGTTCATGATCTGTGTTTGGGACCTGACCACGAACAAGCCGCTCACGCAGTTGCTTGTCCCAGCGGCGCCGCCCGCCCAGGCACCGGCCAACGATACGATCACGCCCTGGCTGTCCGCCGATGGCCAGCACCTGGCGCTGCTCGCCACCGACGCGGCCACGGGGCAGCAGACGGTTCGGCTCCACGATGTCGTCACCGGCGCCGAATTGCGCCGCTGGCCGGTATACGATCCGGCAGTGAGCCGCCTGGCGTTCAGCCCCGACGGCAAGGCCCTGTCGGCCGGCAGCAACGACTCCACGGTGCGCGTCTGGGACACCGCGACCGGAAAGGAACGTATCCGCTGGAAGACCGACGACCGCACCAACGTGAGTTATTACGGCTGGTGCGACGGCAGCTTCGCCCCCGATAGCGCCTCGCTGTTCTCCACCGGCCGTGGCCGGATGGTGCGTTGGGACTGGCGTACCGGTGAGGAGATACAGACCTATGCCGACGCCTGGGGCCCCGTTCTCTTCCTGAACGGCAAGATCATGGCCACGCGCGGCCGGCAATCCACCATCCGCCTATTCGATGTCGATACCGGCAAGGATTTGTGCCCACTGCCCCGACCCGACGACCAGGTGCTCTTCTCCCCGGACGCGCGCTGGATCGCGTGGCCGGAGTACGGCGCGGTGGTCGTGGCCGAAGCACGGACCGGCAAGGAAGTCGGCCGCTGGCCGGCGCCAATGCAGCTCGGGCGGCCGCTGGCGTTCACGCCCGACAGCAAGGCTCTCGCGGGCTGGACCAGCGACGGCCGCATCGTCTTATGGGAAGTGCCTGGAGGTCGGGTGCTGCGCTCGCTGCCGCACCGCGAGATGGTGGACCGCCTGGAGTTTTCCGCTGACGGCGGATCACTCATGGCCGGCAAGGACGTGTGGGCCAGCAATGGCCGATCGTTGGCGGTCTGGGACGTGGCGTCCGGCAAGCAGCGACAGCGATGGGAAAGTGCCGTCCTTGCTCCCGGACTGCAAGCCGTTGCCGTCGCCGATGCCACGGTGCAGGTCCTGCGCTTGCTGGACACCGCAACCGGGAAGCAAATGCAGGCGTTGCCTGGTTATCGGCGGCAGGTCCAATATGGACGCACCCTGCCCGGAACAAGCGTTGTCTACGCTGCGCTCGTTATGCCGGCCTTCTCCCCTGACGGCCGTTTGCTCCTTGCCGCTGGGGATGCCAACGACCCGCGCGGATGGAGCGCCTTGTTCGTGTGGGATGTTGCGACCGGCAAGCGGCTGCCGCCGGTTCTGCGCGGCGACGCATTCGTCTTGCAAAACCTTGCGTTTTCGCCCGATGGCCGGCTGCTGGCCGCGATGCGTTCAGACGGCCGCCTGGTTTTGTTGAGCACGTCAACGGGCAGCACGGTCAAGACGCTGGGCGAGGGTCAGGGCGAGTTGCGAACGCCGCCCGCGTTCACGCCCGATGGCCGGACACTAGTCACGGCGGTGGGCGGGCTGATTCAGTTCTGGGAGGTGGAACCGGCGGCGAGCTTGCCCGCCGCGCGGGACACTGGGGCGACGTCAAGGGCCTGGTCATGTCCCCCGATGGCCGAACGCTGGCAACCGTCGGAACGCACCAGCCGATCCTGGCCTGGGACCTAACCCGCATCACGGGGCCGGCAGCTTTGAAGTCGTTGGCCGAGCTATGGACCGACCTGGGGAGCCTTGATGCTGCGAAAGGCCGTCGCGCCGTCGAGACGCTGATTGGAGCGGATCAGGCGGTGGCGATGCTAAGGGATGCCTGAAGCCGGTGGCCGCGCTGGACGCGAAGCAAGTCGCCCGCTGGGTCGCCGAACTCGACAGCGAGGATTTCCAGCTACGGCAAGAGGCCGAGCATGAGCTGCACCGCCTCGGCGAATTGGCCGCCCCCGCACTGCGCAAGCGAAGATCGCGCCCGTCCCTCGAAGCGCGGCGGCGCATCGACGGTCTGCTGCAGAAACTTGACGCGACCGGGCTGACGGCCGATGCGTTGCGGATCACCCGCGCCGTGCAGGTGCTGGAGGGAGTCGGCAATGCGGATGCGTTGCGGCTGTTGAAGAGTTGGCTCAAGCGCCGCCGCGCGGCTGACCACAGAGGCGGCCGCCGCGCGGTGGCGGCTGGAAGCGCGGCCGAAGTAGCGGATGGTGGCAGTAGATGGCGACATCGACTTCTCTTGTCGGCCTGGCAGAAATGCACCGGAGCTGGAGTGGCGGGAAATCGCCGCGGCAACGGTTGAGGATTGCGGGCTGGAAGCACCATTCCAGTTTCAACTCGATCTGATCGATGTGCCCGGGTTCGGCAGCGAGTCGTTGCGGCTGCTCATCGACCGCCGCGGGATTCCGGCGAAGCACGTCGCCCGCGTCCGCCGAACCTATGAGCCGTCCCGCCGGGTCGAATCGGCCGCCATTGCCCTGGCCGGATTGGGACTTTATCATGGGGGTGGGCATGAAATCGTGGACGTAGTGCTGCGCGGCAGCGGGGCAGACTACCTGGTCGATGCCTCCCAGCACCTGTTGGAGGTCGCCGGGATGATCCCGATCCAGTGATTTCGAAGTTGCCTGGCAACAGCGGCTCCAGCGACTCACCGAGCGAGCTGCGGGCGGTTTCTATTTGTGCGTCGTTGAGTTGGGGATGCCCGCTGGGCGCTAGATGTTTCACGCCGGAGCG